>NZ_JARVHF010000001.1:0-2797500 GCF_040459885.1 Bacillus cereus group sp. MG20 | reverse complement strand
TCGTACGGTATACTTTACCCTTGTTTGTAAAGAATAAAATATGATCATGAGTAGACGTTGTTAATAAGTGTTCAACAAAGTCATCATCATTCGTACCCATTCCTTGTACACCACGTCCCCCACGGTTCTGTGTTTTGTACGTAGAAGCTGGTAACCTCTTAATATAACCGTTATGAGTTAACGTAATCGCAATGTTTTGCTCAGGAATTAAATCTTCATCTTCAATAAATTCCATACCGCCAATTGTAATTTCTGTTCGTCTCTTATCATTGAAACGCTCTTTTACTTCTGTTAATTCTTCACGAATAATCTCAAGAACTTTCTCTTCATCTGCTAAAATCGCTTTTAATTCAGCAATTAATTTCATTAAGTCTTGATATTCTTGCTCGATTTTTTCACGTTCTAATCCAGTTAAGCGTTGCAGACGCATATCTAAAATCGCTTGCGCTTGTTTCTCACTTAAACCGAAACGTTCCATTAATCCTTGCTTTGCAATATCAGCCGTTTTTGAACTACGAATTAACGTAATAACTTCATCAAGATGATCTAAAGCAATTCGTAATCCTTCTAAAATATGGGCACGTGCCTCTGCTTTTTCTAATTCATAAGCAGTACGTCTACGGATTACTACCTTCTGGTGCTCCAAATAATGATATAAGTTTTGTTTTAAGTTTAGTACTTGAGGCTCTCCATTTACAAGAGACAACATATTAATACCGAAACTTGTTTGAAGTGCTGTATGTTTATATAGATTGTTTAATAGTACGTTTGCATTAGCGTCACGACGTACTTCCATGACAATACGCATACCATTTCGGTCTGATTCATCACGTAAATCTGTAATACCTTCAATTTTCTTATCGCGAACTAATTCTGCGATTTTTTCAATTAATCGTGCCTTATTAACTTGATAAGGTAGTTCCGTTACGATAATAGATTGTTTACCATTTGATTTCTCTTCAATTTCAACTTTGGCACGAAGCATAATAGAACCTCGTCCTGTTTCATAAGCTCTACGGATGCCACTTCGCCCTAAGATTAAACCTGATGTCGGGAAGTCTGGACCAGGAATATATTCCATTAATTCCGCGATAGTGATATCTGGATTATGGCTTAATGCCAACACACCATCAATTACTTCGCCAAGTTGATGCGGCGGAATATTTGTTGCCATACCAACTGCAATACCTGTCGTACCGTTTACTAATAAATTAGGGAAACGCGCTGGTAATACAATCGGCTCTCTTTCCGAACCATCGTAGTTATCTTGGTAATCAATTGTATTTTTTGAAATATCACGTATTAATTCCATAGAAATCTTAGACATTCTTGCCTCTGTATAACGCATTGCCGCTGCTGAATCTCCATCTACAGAACCGAAGTTACCATGCCCATCTACAAGCATATAACGTTGACTGAAATCTTGCGCCATACGTACCATTGTTTCATAAACGGCTGAATCTCCATGAGGGTGATACTTACCGATTACTTCACCGACAATACGTGCTGATTTCTTATACGCTTTATCAGCTGTAATTCCTAAATCATTCATCGCATATAAAACCCTACGATGCACAGGTTTTAATCCATCACGAACATCTGGTAATGCACGAGATACGATAACACTCATTGCGTAATCTAAAAATGAGGTACGCATTTCATGACTAATATTAATTTCTCGAATTCGTGCTTGTTGTTGATTGTCTGACATCAACGAGCACCTCCTCTTACATTTCCGTTACACATACATTGATTTATATGTAGAAGACAGGAATACTTAGATTCCTGTCATTACTCATTTAAATATCAAGGTTTTTCACGTATTTTGCATTCTCTTGGATAAAGTTACGACGCGGTTCCACTTTATCACCCATTAAAATTTCAAATGTTTCATCTGCTTCTATTGCATCTTGAAGGGAAACTTGAAGTAACGAACGTACTTCTGGATCCATTGTCGTCTCCCATAGCTGAGTTGGATTCATCTCTCCAAGACCTTTATAACGTTGAATTCCTGGTTTCGGCTGGGCTGGTAACTCAGCTAATATTTTTTCAAGTTCTTTATCATTATAAGCATATTGAATTTTTTTACCTTGTTGCACTTTAAACAAAGGTGGCTGTGCGATATATATATATCCACACTCAATTATTTGACGCATATAACGATAGAAGAACGTTAATAATAGGGTACGAATATGCGCACCATCAACATCAGCATCGGTCATAATAATAACTTTATGATAGCGTGCTTTTTCGATATCGAAGTCCCCACCAATATTTGTACCAATCGCCGTAATAATTGTACGAACTTCATCATTTGATAAAATCTTATCTAAGCGTGCCTTTTCAACATTAATAATTTTACCCTTCAGCGGTAAAATTGCTTGAAAATGACGATCGCGTCCTTGTTTTGCAGATCCACCCGCAGAGTCACCCTCTACGATATAAATTTCACTAATTGCTGGATCTTTAGAAGAACAATCTGCCAATTTCCCTGGTAAACTTGAAACTTCTAAAGCACTCTTTCGGCGAGTTAGCTCACGAGCCTTTTTAGCTGCTACACGCGCACGTGCTGCCATCGTCCCTTTATCTACAACCTTACGTGCAACATTGGGATTTTCCAGTAAGAATTTTTCAAAAGCCTCAGAGAATACTGACTCCGTAATCGTTCTCGCTTCACTATTTCCAAGTTTCGTCTTCGTTTGCCCTTCAAATTGTGGATTTGGATGTTTAATTGACACGATTGCTGTTAAACCTTCACGAACATCTTCACCAGTCAAATTACTATCCGCATCTTTTAAAATGTTATTTTTACGACCATAATCGTTAATCACACGTGTTAAGGCAGTTTTAAATCCTACCTCATGTGTACCACCTTCATACGTATGAATATTATTTGTAAATGAGTAAATATGATTTGTATATCCTTCGTTATATTGAAGCGCAACTTCAACTTGAATACCATCTTTTGAACCTTCTACATATACAGGCTCTTCATGAATTGGTTGTTTTGAACGATTTAAATGTTCAACATATGATTTAATTCCACCTTCATAGTGGAACTCTTTCTTTTGCTTATGTTCACGTTTATCTTCAATTGTTAATTTAATATTACGATTTAAAAACGCCAACTCACGCATACGAGTCGCTAGCGTATCGAATTCATATTCTGTCGTCTCTTTAAAAATTTCTGGATCCGGTTTAAAGCGAGTTATTGTTCCAGTCTTATCTGTATCACCGATGACTTTTAAATCTGCAACCGGAATACCTCTTTCGTATTTTTGGTAATGGATTTTGCCATCACGATGTACAAATACTTCTAATTCTGTTGATAAGGCATTTACAACAGATGCACCAACACCGTGCAAACCACCAGAAACTTTATAACCGCCACCGCCAAATTTACCACCAGCGTGGAGGACAGTCATAATAACCTCTACTGCAGGACGACCCATTTTTTCTTGTATACCAACTGGAATACCACGTCCATTATCCGTTACAAGAATACTATTATCTTCTTCGATACTAACGTTAATTTCATCGCAATATCCTGCTAACGCTTCATCGATACTATTATCGACAATCTCCCATACAAGGTGGTGAAGTCCCTTCCCACTCGTAGATCCAATATACATACCCGGACGTTTCCGAACTGCCTCTAGTCCTTCAAGTACCTGTATCTGACTTTCATCATATGCATTTTCTTGCATTTGTTTTTGTTCCATTGACACAAAGATCACCTACTTTTCCATTTAAACAGGGGTTTATGCCCTATCTATTTCACAATCTACCGTGCCGTTCGTTACATGAATTGTTTTCGCATCTTTTAATGTTTCGTGTTCAATTCCGTCGACACTCGTCGTTGTAACAAATGTTTGCACCTTTCCTTGAATTGTATTTAACAGATGTGATTGACGATAATCGTCTAATTCTGATAAAACATCATCCAGTAAAAGGATTGGATATTCTTTAACCTCTGAATAAATTAATTCAATTTCAGCTAATTTTAGGGATAGTGCGGTCGTTCGTTGTTGTCCTTGCGAACCAAAGACTTGAACATTTTTACTATTAACGAAGAATTGTAAATCATCACGATGAGGACCAATTAAAGTCGTACCACGGAAAATTTCACGTTGTTTCACAGATTGAAAACTTTCATAGTATACTTCTTTTATTTTCGACAAATCCATTGATTCTGATACATCTACACTTGGTTTATAGACAATTTCTAACTCTTCTAATCCACGGCTTATACCGCGATGAATTGGAGCTGCCCATTCCTGTAGCAAATGCAAAAATTCAAAACGTTTTTGCAGTATTTTTGCACCATGCTCAATTAGTTGAAGGGTAAATACATCCAACATCGTTTCCTCATTCTTACTATTCCCTTGCATTTTTTTCAACAAGTGATTTCGTTGCGTGAGCACCTTTTGATATTGACTTAATTCATACAAATATACAGGAGCTATTTGTCCTAATTCCATATCTAAAAAGCGTCTTCTTACTTGAGGGCTTCCTTTTACAAGATTTAAATCTTCTGGGGCAAACATGACAACGTTCATCACGCCAATATATTGACTTAACTTTTGTTGTTCAAGTTGATTTAATTTTGCCTTTTTACCTTTTTTCGAAATATTTAATTCCAAAGACAAAGAACTGTTTCTTTTTTGTAATTTCCCTTTTATTTGACCAAACTCTTCATCCCAGCGGATAAGTTCGCGATCATTAGAGGTTCTATGAGATTTCGCCATCGCTAAAACATAAATAGCTTCCATCAAGTTTGTTTTCCCTTGTGCATTTTCGCCGATAATTACATTTACCTTATCTTCAAAGGAAAGCTCTAATTTTTCATAATTGCGATAGTTTTTTAATTGTATTTCTGAAATAAACAAAGGGCTCCCCCTTTATGCCTGAACTTGGAAAGTTCCGCTTCCTGGAATTTCAATAACATCATTCGCATATAGTTTGCGACCTCTTCTATTTTCAAGTTCGTTGTTCACGTACACTTCATATTCTTGTAAAAACCATTTTACAGCGCCACCTGTATCAATTACATCAGCTAACTTTAAAAATTGTCCTAGTGTAATATACTCTGTTGAAATTTTAATATGTTTCATAAAATCGCTCACTTTCTGAAAGTGTTCATTCTTTCATTGTACTAAATAAACTAACATTAGGAAAGTAATACCCAAAAATCAAATAAGGGCCACTAGCATCTTTAAACTAGCAACCCTTATTCCTTACCTAGTAAGTACGAACTGGTAAAATTAATTGAATAATTGAATCATCATTTACTGTACGAATTAAGAACGGTCTCATCGCCCCAGTAAAACTAACTTTAATCTCTGTACTATCCAAGGCTTTCAATGCATCCATCATATATTTTGCACTAAAAGATATTTTTAACTCTTCTCCATCTACTTTTTCACATTGTACTTCTTCGACAACTTTTCCGATTTCTGGTGAATTCGAAGAAATCTCTAGCATTTCTTGCTCTAAAGTTGATAATTTGACAACGTTATTGCGGCCATCTCTCGCTAATAGTGAAGCACGATCAATTGCTTGTAGGAATTCTTTTGTATTCACAAAAATATCCGTTTTACTCTCTGCTGGAATTAAACGTGTTGTATCTGGATAATTTCCTTCTAACAATCTTGAGAAGAATAATAAATGTTTTGTACGGAATAATACTTGATACTCCGTAATAACGATATCCACCATTTCTTCAGACTCATCTAGAATCTTACTTAATTCATTTAAGCTCTTACCTGGGATAACAACATTAGCTTGAAATTCATCTGCAATATTATGTCCTTCGATTTTCGCTTTTCGAAGTGCTAGTCTATGACTATCTGTTGCAATACAAGTTAACTCGCTGTTATATACCTTCCAGTTTACACCTGTCAAGATCGGTCTTGTTTCAGAAGTAGAAACTGCAAATACAGTTTGTCTGATCATATGCTTAAGTAAATCCGTTGGTATCTTAAATACATGATGTTCTTCAATCTGTGGTAATAACGGATATTCTGCAGAATCTAAACCATTTAAGTTAAATTCTGATTTTCCAGATTTTATTTTTGTCATAAAATGATTTTCCACAGAAATTTCGACAGTATCTTTAGGTAGTTTTTTTACAATCTCACTAAAATATTTTGCTTGTAAAACAATGCTTCCTGATTGAGCTATTTCTACGATTTCTTTTCCATTTTCTTCGACTGGAATAAACGATTCAATAGAAATATCAGCATCGCTTCCTGTTAATGTAACCCCTTCTTCAGTAGCTACAACTTTAATTCCTGTAAGGATAGGGATTGTTGTACGAGAAGAAACTGCCTTCATTACATCTTGTACACCTCTTACAAGATAGTCTTTTTGTATTGTAAAACGCATAAAGAAAAACCTCCGGTAAGTATAAGATTTTATTTAATTAATAAAGATAAAAAAATAGTAGTAATAGTAATAGGGCTTGTGGATATGTGGATAACCCCTTTGAAGGATGTAAAAACAGTCTATCTACATGTGGATAGACTGTGCGTAAAACAAGGTAAGTTATTCACACTATTCAGCTACTACTTTAAAATACCATTAATTTCTTCAACTTGCTTTTGTAATTGCGTATCGGTTTTTAGTAGTTTAGAAATTTTTTCATGGGCATGGATAACTGTTGTATGATCACGTCCACCAAATTCTTCACCTATTTTTGGTAAAGAGGAATCCGTAAGTTCGCGTGATAAATACATTGCAATTTGGCGAGGAAACGCAACTGATTTTGTGCGTTTTTTCGCTTTAAAATCTTCTAATTTTACTTGATAAACGTCTCCGACAGCTTTTTGAATATCATAAATAGAGATAATTTTCGGCTTAGAATTTGGAATAATATCTTTAAGTGCTTCAGCTGCTAAATCAGCATTAATATCTTTATTAATTAAAGATGAATAAGCTACAACTCGGATAAGTGCACCTTCTAATTCACGAATATTTGAATCAATTTGATTTGCGATATAAAGCATAACTTCATTTGGTATATCAAGCCCTTCAGCTTTTGCCTTTTTGCGTAAAATTGCAATTCGTGTCTCTAAATCTGGCGGCGTAATATCTGTAATAAGTCCCCATTCAAAGCGAGAACGAAGACGATCTTCTAAAGTTGGAATTTCTTTTGGTGGTCGATCACTAGAAATTACAATTTGTTTACTTTCTTCGTGTAATGCATTAAATGTATGGAAAAACTCTTCTTGAGTTTGTTCTTTTCCAGCAAGAAATTGAATATCATCTATCAATAAAACATCTACGTTGCGATATTTATTACGAAAATCAACAGCTTTATTATCACGAATAGAGTTAATAAATTCATTCGTGAATTTTTCTGATGATAAATATACAACTTTTGCATTTGGATTATGTTCAATTACATAATGACCAATTGCGTGCATTAAATGCGTCTTTCCAAGCCCAACTCCCCCATAAATAAAGAGTGGATTATACGCTTTAGCTGGCGCCTCGGCTACAGCTAATGAAGCTGCATGGGCAAAACGGTTACCAGAGCCGATAACAAATGTATCAAATGTATATTTTGGATTTAACATGCTCTGTGGTAAATGAGCTGAATCATCTTGTGCTGGATTCCGCTTAACTGGAGGAAGATCAATGTCCTCTTCCGATTGACTTTGGGGAATAATAAAGCGAATTGCTAATTTTGCCCCTGTTAAATCGTATAGTGTTTCCGAAATAAGTTCTGAGTAATGAGATTCTAGCCAGTCACGAGCAAATTCATTTGGAGCTGTAATCGTTAATACGTCTTTCTTCAAGTTATGAGCCGTTGTTGATTTTAACCATGTTTCATAACTAGGCTTGCTTACCTTTTTTTCTAATTCTTTTAAGGCACTATTCCATAAATCAGAGATATTTTCCAAAGGTGTCCCTCCTTTACTAAGATGGTAAAAGAATAAGGTTGCGCAACAAATGTACAACCTAATAAATATAAAATGTATATTTATACGAAACGTATTTTAAAACCTAAAAACGTCGTTTGTATATGAGATAGGGTTTTCGACAAAAAAAGCGAATGTGGACAACTATTTACCCACATGTGATTAAAACTGTCCACATGTTATACACAAATTGTGGATAAGATAAAGATGTGGAAAACTTATTCAAAGTGAAAACACAACTATAATATCAAAAAAAAGTGGCTATAGCAATGAATTTAAGAAAGTTATCCACAAAATCAATACCTTGTGGAATAAACTTGTCCACAACACGATATACTGTGTAAAAGTGGGAAAAAAGTTTGTGGATATAAAAAACGTGAAAAAACATTTATCCACAAGGAAATATAGATGCTGTGAAAAAGTATGTGAATAGGTTCAAAATGAATATTTGATGAAAATTTCTAGAACCATTGACATTTTCCTAGTTAATTAACTATAATTTATAGGACTGTCTTTAACAGATATTCCTCAGGGAGGTGTCATATAATGAAAAGAACTTACCAACCAAATAAACGTAAGCGCAGCAAAGTACATGGTTTCCGCAGCCGTATGAGCACAGCGAACGGACGTAAAGTGCTAGCAGCTCGTCGTCGTAAAGGAAGAAAAGTATTATCTGCGTAGACCACTGATCGTTCAGTGGTCTTTTTTTCTAATAATAGTGAATTTCCGCTGATGAAATACAGGAGTGTCAATTGATATGAAGAAAAAACATCGTATAAAGAAGAATGATGAATTCCAGGCGGTTTTTCAAAAAGGAAAATCAAATGCGAATCGTCAGTTTGTTGTATACCAATTAGATAAAGAAGAACAGCCAAACTTTCGCATCGGCCTTTCTGTTAGCAAAAAAATAGGAAATGCAGTAGTTCGTAATCGAATTAAGCGCATGGTCCGTCAGGCTATTACAGAGTTAAAAGATGAGATAGATTCTGGAAAAGATTTTGTTATAATAGCAAGGAAGCCTTGTGCAGAGATGACATATGAAGAAGTAAAGAAAAGCTTAATTCATGTCTTTAAACGCTCTGGTATGAAAAGAATAAAAAAGTAGCGTAAGGAAATGAATTACACTATATACATACCGAAACAAGGAGGAGCAGGCTTTGAAAAAGAAAATAGGTTTACTGGCCATGGTTATTACATTAATGGCAATTGCTACCGGCTGTAGTGAAACGGGTCAGCCGATTACATCGAAGAGCACTGGGATTTGGAATGAATATTTCGTATACCCGCTTTCTCAGTTAATCACGTATTTTGCGACATGGCTTGGTGATAATTACGGTTTAGCGATCGTTATTACGACCCTTATTATTCGTTTTGCATTATTACCATTAATGATTAAGCAAACGAAGAGTACGAAAGCTATGCAGGCGTTACAACCAGAAATGGTAAAGTTAAAAGAGAAATATAGCTCGAAAGACCAAGCAACACAGCAAAAATTACAACAAGAAATGATGCAGCTATATCAAAAAAATGGTGTAAATCCATTAGCCGGTTGTTTACCAATATTTGTTCAGATGCCTATTTTATTCGCATTTTATCATGCGATTATGAGAACATCAGAAATTAGTAAACATACATTTTTATGGTTTGATTTAGGACAGGCAGACCCTTACTATATCTTACCGGTTGTTGCGGCAATTACGACATTTATTCAGCAAAAGCTTGCAATGGCAGGAACAGCTGGTCAAAATCCGCAAATGGCAATGATGCTTTGGCTTATGCCGATTATGATTTTAATCTTTGCAATTAACTTCCCAGCTGCATTATCACTTTACTGGGTTGTTGGTAATATCTTTGGTATTGCTCAAATGTACTTTATCAAAGGGCCAGAGATTAAGGCTAACAAAGCTGGAGGCTCAAGCAAGTGAGTATAATTACTGCTAAAGGACAAACAGTCGAGCTGGCAGTAGAGGATGCTTTAAGGCAATTAAACACATCAAAAGATCGAGTAGATATAAATATTGTCGATGAGGGTAAAAGAGGGTTCTTAGGTTTATTTGGGAATCGTCCTGCAGTAGTAGAAGTTGTATTGAAGAAAGATCCAATTCAGGAATGTGAAGAATATTTAAGAAATGTTATTCACAATATGGGTGTGGAAGTTGAAATTAGTAAAATTGTAAAAGGACGCGAGATTGAATTTACAATTTCTGGTGATGATGTAGGAGTTTTAATTGGAAAAAGAGGTAATACATTGAACTCTTTACAGTATTTAACAAAACTTGTCGCAAATCGTAACACGAAGCAGTATATCGGTATTACACTAGATGCTGAAAATTATCGTAGTAAAAGAAAAAGTACGTTAGAATCACTTTCTTATCGATTAGCGAAACAAGTATCTAATACGAAAAAAAGAGTTATTTTAGAACCGATGCCATCTTTTGAACGAAAAATTATTCATCAGGCATTATCAAATCATCAAGGTATCAAAACAACTTCTGAAGGAAATGAACCACATCGGCATGTTGTAATATCTCCTAAATGACCGGTTGCTCAAATGAGTGCCGGTTTTTTTGAGCGAAAAATAGATGTGGATAACTAAAAAACACTAAACTTATCCACTGTGAATAAGTTTAGTGTTTTTTACATGGGGATATAATAAAATGAGTTATTCTTCTTTTGTAGATAGGTTCGTTATGGTATCCTAATAATTTAGTGAAAGAAATAATCATGTTGAAATAGAGATAAATAAGCAAGTGAGGTGAAAGGACATGGAATTTGATACAATTGCTGCGATTTCCACAGCGCTTGGAGAGGGTGCAATTGCCATTGTTCGAGTAAGTGGGGATGATGCGGTGGAGAAAGTTGACCGTATTTTTAAAGGGAAGGATTTAACAGAGGTTTCTTCTCATACTATTCATTATGGTCATATCGTTGATTTAGATACAAATCAAGTTATTGAAGAAGTTATGGTGTCTATTATGCGCGCACCGAGGACTTTTACACGTGAAAATATAGTGGAAATTAACTGTCATGGCGGACTTGTTTCAGTAAATAAAGTATTGCAACTTATTCTAGCGCAAGGAGTACGATTGGCAGAACCGGGCGAATTTACAAAACGTGCTTTTTTAAATGGACGTATCGATTTATCACAAGCAGAAGCTGTTATGGATTTGATTCGAGCAAAAACAGATCGTGCGATGAATGTAGCAATTAATCAAATGGAAGGGCGATTATCTAAATTAATTGGTCGCTTACGTCAAGAAATATTAGAAACATTAGCTCATGTTGAGGTAAATATAGATTATCCAGAATACGATGATGTAGAAGAGATGACACATAATATTTTAATTGAGAAAGCAACGCATGTTCGTTCGGAAATCGAAAAAATATTAGAAACATCAAAACAAGGGAAAATCTTACGTGAAGGTATTGCTACAGCAATTATCGGTAGGCCTAATGTTGGGAAATCATCGTTATTAAATAGCCTTGTTCAGGAGAAAAAAGCAATTGTAACTGATATTGCAGGAACAACTCGTGATGTTATTGAAGAGTACGTTAATGTGCGTGGCGTACCTCTTAAACTTATAGATACAGCCGGTATTCGTGAGACAGAAGATGTTGTTGAACGAATTGGTGTGGAGCGTTCAAAAGAAATGATGAGCCAAGCAGATTTAGTATTAGTTGTTGTCAACTATAGCGAGGCTTTAACAAATGAGGATGAAGATCTATTCCATGCGGTACAAGGAAAAGACTTTATTGTTATTGTGAATAAGACTGATTTACCGCAAGCAATTGATATGGAACGTGTTACAGAGTTAGCCGAGGGAAATCGTGTTATTACAACATCCTTAATTGAGGAACAAGGAATAGATGAACTCGAAAAGGCAATAGCTGATTTATTCTTTGAAGGAACAATCGATTCTACAGATATGACATATGTTTCTAATGCGAGACATATTGGATTATTAACACAAGCGGGACAAACAATCGGTGATGCAATTGAGGCAATAGAAAATGGTGTACCAATTGATATGGTGCAAATTGATTTAACAAGAACGTGGGAAATACTTGGTGAAATTACTGGTGACACAGTCCATGAAAGCCTAATTGACCAGTTGTTCTCTCAATTTTGTTTAGGAAAATAATATAGTGATGTTTTAGAAAGATAGAGATTATTAGGAGGAATAAACAATGGGATACAATGCCGGTTCATACGATGTCATAGTAATCGGTGCAGGTCATGCAGGATGTGAAGCTGGTCTTGCGGCAGCACGAATGGGCTCAAAAACATTAATGTTAACAATTAACTTAGATATGGTAGCATTCATGCCATGTAACCCTTCTGTTGGTGGACCAGCAAAAGGGATTGTTGTTCGTGAAATTGATGCATTAGGCGGAGAAATGGGACGTAATATTGATAAAACTCATATTCAAATGCGTATGCTAAATACAGGTAAGGGTCCAGCTGTACGTGCACTTCGAGCGCAAGCTGATAAATTCTCTTACCAACATGAATTGAAGAAAACAATTGAAGAAACACCAAACTTAACGTTGTTCCAAGGAATGGTAGAGCGTTTAATCGTTGAAGAAGGTATATGTAAAGGGGTAGTTACACAAGCTGGTGCAGAATATACAGCGAAAACCGTTGTAATTACGACTGGAACATTTTTACGTGGCGAGATTATCATGGGCGATTTAAAATATTCAAGCGGTCCAAATAATCAACAACCGTCTATTACATTATCTGAGCATTTAGAGGAGCTTGGATTTGATCTTGTTAGATTTAAAACAGGGACACCTCCGCGTGTAAACAGTAATACAATTGACTACAGTAAAACGGAAATTCAACCAGGTGATGATAAGCCGCGTTCGTTCTCTTTTGAAACAACGAAATTTATTATGGATCAAATTCCATGTTGGTTGACATATACAAGTACAGAAACACACCGTTTAATAGATGAAAATTTACATCGTTCAGCTATGTATTCTGGTATGATTAAAGGAACAGGCCCGAGGTACTGTCCTTCTATTGAAGACAAAGTAGTAAGATTTAATGACAAACCACGTCATCAAATTTTCTTAGAGCCAGAAGGGCGTAATACACAAGAAGTATATGTACAAGGTTTATCCACAAGCCTACCAGAAGATGTACAACGTGACATGCTTAGAACAATTCCAGGCCTAGAAAATGTTGAAATGATGCGCACAGGTTATGCGATTGAATATGATGCAATTGTGCCAACACAATTATGGCCAACACTTGAAACGAAAAAGATTAAAAATTTATATACAGCAGGACAAATTAATGGAACTTCTGGTTACGAAGAGGCGGCAGGACAAGGGCTTATGGCTGGGATTAATGCAGCATGCCGTTCTTTAGGTAAAAAAGAAGTTGTTTTAGGCCGCGAGGATGCTTATATTGGTGTCTTAATTGATGATCTTGTAACGAAAGGTACAAATGAACCATATCGTTTATTAACGTCTCGTGCAGAATACCGTCTATTATTACGCCACGATAATGCTGATCTTCGTTTAACTGAAGTTGGTCGTGAAATTGGATTAATTAAAGAAGAGCGATATGAGCGATTTACAAATAAAAAATTACAAATTGAACAGGAAAAGGAACGTTTAAGCAGCATTATTATTAAACCACGTCCTGAAGTTCAAGAATTAATTCGCAATATTGGCGGAAGTGAATTGAAAGATGGAATACGTGCAAGTGACTTATTACGTCGTCCAGAGATGACATATGAGCATATTCATCTTTTAGTACCAAGTGAAGTAGAATTAAGTGATGAAGTTACAGAACAAGTTGAAATTCAGATTAAGTACGAAGGATATATTGAAAAATCTTTACAGCAAGTAGAGCGTATGAAGAAAATGGAGAGTAAAAAAATCCCTGTAGATATTGATTATGACGCGATTTCTAGCCTTGCTTCAGAAGCTAGACAGAAATTGAAAGATGTTCGTCCACTTTCAATGGGGCAGGCTTCACGTATTTCTGGCGTAAATCCAGCGGATATTTCCATTTTACTTGTGTATATAGAACAAGGAAAAATTGCGCGCGTATCGAACCAATAACATAGTAAGGAGATATTGCTAGATGAACATAGAACAATTTCAATCTATGCTAGAAGAGAAGGGAATCACCCTCTCTTCTAGACAATTAGAGCAGTTCAAAATCTACTTTGAAACATTAGTAGAGTGGAATGAAAAAATGAACTTAACGGCTATTACAGAAAAAGAAGAAGTATACTTAAAACACTTTTTTGATTCCATTACAGCTGCTTTTTATTATGATTTTTCAAAACCATGCTCAATTTGTGATGTTGGTGCAGGGGCTGGATTCCCAAGTATTCCTTTAAAAATCTGTTTCCCGCACTTAAAAGTAACAATTGTAGATTCATTGCAAAAACGTATTAATTTCTTAAATCACTTAGCGCAAAAGTTAGAATTAAGTGATGTTGCATTTTGTCATGATCGTGCTGAAACATTTGGGAAAAAAGAAGGTGTACGTGAATCATACGATATTGTAATGGCACGTGCAGTTGCGCGTCTTTCTGTATTAAGTGAGCTATGCTTACCACTTGTAAAAGTTGGAGGAACATTCATTGCAATGAAAGGTGCAGCAGCAAACGAAGAAATCGAAAATGGCAAGTATGCTTTAGAGGTGCTAGGCGGAGAGTTAAAAGAGATGTCTACGTTCCAATTACCGTTTGAAGAGAGTGAACGTAATATTTTATTAATCGAGAAAAAGCGCAAGACACCAAAGAAATATCCACGCAAACCGGGAACACCCAATAAATTACCTATTGAAAAATAAATCTTATTAGACGTAAGATTAAATTATATAAATGAAAACGTAAATGTTTCATAGGAAACATTTTATGGAGAATAGTCAATAGGCCTAAAAGGTGGTGGAATATGTATGAAAAATACGTTTTCTCGTTTATTTGGCTTTGGAGATAAAGAGAGCGAATTCGAATTACAAGACGAAAGCCATGAAGAGATAGATAAAAAGGTATATGAGGAAATACAAGAAATTCCGATAGTAAATATTACCCCTAACCGTTATCAACCAAGAACAGTTTTTGATGATGCGCGTATTGATGAGCTAGCATTAACGATTCGTACACATGGACTTATTCAGCCGATTGTTGTAAGGCAATATGAGGACGATAAGTATGAGATTATTGCTGGAGAAAGACGTTTTCGCGCGGCAACAAAGTTAGGTTGGGAAAAGGTTCCTGCAATTATAAAGAACTTAAATGATACAGAGACAGCTTCTGTAGCTTTAATTGAAAACTTGCAACGTGAGGAACTAACGGCAATCGAGGAAGCTGTGGCATATCAAAAGCTGATTGAGTTACATAATTTAACACAAGAAGCATTGGCACAACGACTTGGAAAAGGACAATCTACAATCGCAAATAAGTTGCGATTGTTAAAGTTGCCTGAAGAAATAAAAAGTGCATTATTAGAAAAAAGCATTACAGAACGTCATGCCCGCGCTCTCATTCCTTTAAAAAATGAGGAATTACAACTGAAGGTTTTACAGGAAATTGTGGAGAAACAACTGAATGTAAAGCAAACAGAAGAACGAATTGCGAAGTTACTAGAGGAAGCAAAACCGAAGCGTAAGGCAAAGCAAAAAGCAGTAAGTCGAGATACGAGGATTGCTATGAATACAATTAGACAATCTTTACAAATGGTTACTGAAAGTGGTTTAAATGTTAATTCTGAGGAAGAAGAATTTGATGAGTACTATCAAATTACAATTAAAATTCCAAAGAAAAAATAATAATGACGTGTTAGAGACCTTATCCTATTGGAGAGGTCTCTTTTACTATATTTTCTTGTTAAATGAAGAAGGAGTTTAGAAATAAATTTTGAAGTTTAATAAAGGACGTAAAAGAAAAAGTTTTATTTCATGTTACAATAAACGTAATTGTTACTAGAATAAGATAGAAAGGTTGAAAGTAGGTGACATCATGGGAAAAATCATTGCTATTGCTAATCAAAAAGGCGGTGTTGGAAAAACCACAACATCTGTTAATTTAGGGGCTGGATTGGCGCAAGTAGGTAAAAAAGTCCTTCTTGTAGATATTGATGCTCAAGGAAATGCAACGACTGGTGTGGGAATTGAAAAATCTGAATTAGATCAATGTATTTACAACGTTCTTGTGGAAGATGCAGATGTTCAAGGGGTTATACAGAAAACCGCAACTGAAAACTTAGATGTTCTACCCGCTACAATTCAATTGGCTGGTGCTGAAATTGAATTGGTACCGACTATTTCCCGGGAAGTACGTTTGCAAAGAGCATTACAGCCAGTTCGTGATGAATATGATTATATTATTATCGACTGTCCCCCGTCTTTAGGGTTATTAACGATTAATGCATTAACAGCAGCAGATTCTGTTATTATTCCTGTACAGTGTGAATATTATGCACTAGAAGGGTTAAGTCAGCTATTAAATACAGTTCGACTTGTACAAAAACATTTAAATAAAAATTTAGCAATTCAAGGCGTATTGTTAACAATGTTGGATGCTCGTACAAATTTAGGGATCCAAGTTATAGATGAAGTGAAAAAGTATTTTAGGGATAAAGTATATCGCTCGATTATTCCGCGTAATGTACGCTTGAGCGAGGCTCCAAGTCATGGGAAACCTATTATGCAGTATGACGCTAAATCAAGAGGAGCAGAAGTATATATAGATTTAGCAGAGGAAGTGATTGCAGGTGGCTAAAGGATTAGGAAGAGGAATTAATGTGTTTTTTCCTGATTTAGATGTGAAAGAAGAGGAAACAATTCAGGAGATTCTTGTAACTGAATTAAGGCCAAATCCATATCAACCGCGTAAACACTTTAATAAAGAGGCTATTCAGGAATTAGCAATTTCGATTAAGGAACACGGTATTCTACAACCATTAATTGCTAGAAAGAGTATTAAAGGATATGAAATCGTTGCAGGTGAAAGACGATTTCGTGCTGCAAAAGAGGCTGGTTTAGAAAAGGTACCTGCGGTTGTAAGACAATTAACTGAACAGCAAATGATGGAATTTGCTTTGTTAGAAAACTTACAACGAGAAGATTTAAATCCTATGGAAGAGGCAATGGCATACCAGATGTTAATGAATGAGCTAAATGTAACGCAAGAACAATTAGCGAAACGTCTTGGCAAAAGCAGACCTTACATTGCAAATTATACTCGGTTATTAAGCCTCCCTTCGTTCGTCCAAGATATGATTGCAAATGGTCAACTTTCAATGGCTCATGGGAGAACTTTACTTACGATAAAAGACGAAGAACAATTGAAGTCCTTATTGAAACGCATTGAAAAAGAAGGATTAAATGTTCGTCAATTAGAGAAAATCGTCCAAGAGATTAATCAACACGTTTCACGTGAAACAAAAAAAGTGAAAAAAGAGCGAAATATATTTTTCGTAGAACGTGAAACGTTCTTAAGAGAAAAGTTTGGCACAGATGTGAAAATTAAAGAGACGAAAAAAGAAAAAGGTAAAATCGAAATTGAATTTTTTAATAAAGAAGATTTAAATCGTATTTTAGAACTATTAGCACAGAAAAATTAAAAAGCAAACCATCTTATTATTTATAGATGGTTTGCTTTTTTTAATGCGGATAATTTTTGATCCGTCTCTTTTATACTTTGTGCGATTACATCAGCCATTTTCATGACTAAACTTAATCTTGTATTTTGAAGAACGAAAAACTCCATAAACCCATTTAGATTGACGATACCGTGTATATGCAGATCACCAACTGCAGGTAATTTCTTATTCATAGCAGCACCCGGTTTACTAGGTCCCTTTCCAGTAGTGATTGACCCAATATTTTGGGACTTTCCTAAACATGCATCAACAGCAATTATAAATGCAGTAGGATGTTTTTTCTGTATATTCTGAATTTTTTCTTCTAAATTTAGTGCATGTACTGGCTCATCTAGTGTACCGAATATTTGGAGGTTTTTGATGTCTATTTGTTCAAGTTTTGTACCAACTAACGGGCCGAGTGCGTCACCTGTAGAACGATCTGTTCCGATACAAACGAGAATGAGTGGTATATTAGTTTTAATAGGAATATGGGTAAGTAAGAAATTACTGATTATCTCAGAGGCTTCTAGATCTTGGTGCATAACGTTTTGAGTTTCTTTCTCAAAAAATGGTAAGCGAAAACTTCCAATGTTCATGAAGCACCCATCCTTTTAATAAATTTTCAATATATGTTATATGGTGAGAAAAATGGAAAGCTATAAGTGCGTAATTTTTGCAAAATGTGAATGAAAACGGAAATAATAGTACTAGTATATATATATTCGTTCCATTTTATACCTGAATGGCGGGGATAAAATAGGATTAAAATCATAAAATTTTTTCAGCAATTAGAGGACTTCTGATACAATAATAAGGATAACTAAAAAGAAATTTTAGCTAGAGAGGTAGAGGTACATGGATTTATTAACGAAGTGGTTTAATTCTACGAAACAGTATTTATTAGATGCTGATCGTTGGGCTCATATTGGAGTTGCGACATTAAAAATATGTATTATTTTAACAATTGGTGCAGTTGTTGTGCGAATTGCAAGAGCGGTTGTACGAAATGCGTTTCGTATGGGGAGTCGTTCTCCAATTCAAATTTCAGAACGTCGTACAGTTACAGTGGCGAAATTACTTGAAAATATTGTAGCGTATGTTGTTATGTTCATTATGCTAATTGCGATTTTAGGTGTGTTTGATATTAATGCATCAGGTTTATTAGCGGGTGCTGGGGTAATTGGTTTAGCAGTCGGATTTGGTGCTCAAAGTTTAGTGAAAGACGTTATTACAGGTTTATTTATTTTGCTAGAAGATCAGTTTTCAGTTGGCGATTATGTTAAAATCGGTCAATTTGAAGGAGTCGTTTTAGAAATTGGACTTCGTACAACGAAAGTAAAGAGTTGGACAGGTGAAATTCATACTTTACCAAATGGAAGTATTATTCAAGTTACTAACTATTCAGTTAGTAATAGTGTAGCGTTTGTTGATGTATCTATTTCATATGAGGCTGATATTGCGAAAGCAGAACAGGTTATTGAAGATTTATTAGTAGAGTTACCTTCAAAGTATGAAAAAATGGTAACAACACCTCAATTATTAGGTGTGCAAACGTTAGCTGCATCAGAAGTTATATTACGCGTTATTGCTGAAGTAGAGCCGATGCAACATGCAGTTATTGCAAGGGCACTTCGTAAAGAGATTAAAAATCGTCTTGATTTACATGGAATTGAAATTCCATATCCACGTATGGTTTTATACAATCGTGAAGAATTGGTTAGTGGAAAAGCAATTTAGTATGGAGAGGAGTTTGAAGAGTGGAGCAAAAGGAATATAACTTGTACGATGTTGTGGAAATGAAGAAAGCACATCCATGTGGCGAGAATCGTTGGAAAATTATTCGTATGGGAATGGATATCCGCATTAAGTGCGAGGGATGTGACCATTCAGTAATGATTACTCGAAGAGAGTTTGATCGTAAGGTGAAAAAAATACTTGTGAAGCACGAAGAATAGAGGGAGAGTAACAGTTACAGTAGGTAACTGTTACTTTTTTTCGTTTGGCGGAAACTTGTCATTTTTTTCGTTACTATCTATAATGATGAAAGATTGAGACATAGGAGTGAAAAATATGGGATTAACGGCTGGGATTGTTGGATTACCTAACGTAGGTAAGTCCACTTTATTTAATGCAATTACACAAGCAGGAGCAGAATCTGCAAACTATCCATTCTGTACAATTGATCCAAACGTAGGGATTGTAGAAGTACCAGATGAGCGTTTAAATAAATTAACGGAATTAGTAGAACCGAAAAAGACTGTTCCGACTGTATTTGAGTTTACTGATATTGCAGGTATCGTAAAAGGTGCTAGTAAAGGTGAAGGTTTAGGAAATAAATTCTTATCTCACATTCGTCAAGTAGATGCAATTTGCCAAGTTGTTCGTTGTTTTGAAGACGAAAATATTACGCACGTTTCAGGGAAAGTAGATCCAATTGATGATATCGAAACAATCAACTTAGAGCTAATTTTAGCGGACTTAGAGTCTGTTGATAAGCGTATCGAGCGTGTTGCGAAATTAGCAAGACAAAAAGATAAAGAAGCTGTATATGAGCATGAAATTTTAGTTCGTTTAAAAGAGGCTTTTGAAGAGGGGAAACCGGCTCGTACTGTTGAATTTACAGAAGAGCAGATGAAGATTGTTAAAGGCCTTCATTTACTTACAACAAAAGAAATGTTATACGTAGCGAACGTAAGTGAAGACGATGTTATCGATCCTTCGGAAAATAAATACGTACAAATGGTAAAAGAATTTGCAGAAAATGAAAATTCTCAAGTAATCGTTGTATGTGCAAAAATCGAATCAGAAATCGCTGAATTAGACGAGGAAGAGAAAAAAGTATTCCTTGAAGAACTAGGTATTGAAGAGTCTGGTTTAGATCAATTAATTCGTGCAGCATATGACTTATTAGGACTTGCTACTTACTTTACAGCTGGCGTTCAAGAAGTACGTGCTTGGACATTTAAACAAGGTATGAAGGCACCACAATGTGCTGGTGTTATTCATACAGACTTTGAGCGTGGATTTATTCGTGCAGAAACAGTTTCTTACGATGACTTAATGACAAACGGTTCTATGACAGCTGCAAAAGAAGCTGGAAAAGTACGTTTAGAAGGAAAAGAGTATATCGTAAAAGACGGAGATGTTATGCACTTCCGTTTTAACGTTTAATCTAATATTTCCTAGGAAAAATAAAGATATGAGCTTGGCGAATATATTATATGTTTGCCAAGTTTTTTATGTATTGGTGAGTTGATTCATATAACTTACTATGATATAATCTAAACTCGTGAGTAATTACTATAAATTAATTGCTCCTTGCCCATTATGGGCCGTTTAGACCAAAAGGAGGTGAAAGTGTAATGAGAAAGTACGAAATTATGTACATCATTCGTCCTGGCGTTGAAGAAGAAGCTCAAAAAGCTTTAGTTGAACGTTTTGCAGGTGTTTTAACAAACAATGGTGCAGAAATCATTAACACGAAAGAGTGGGGTAAGCGTCGTTTAGCTTACGAAATCAACGACTTACGTGAAGGTTTCTACATGATCTTAAACGTGAACTCTAACGCAGAAGCGATTAACGAATTCGACCGTTTAGCTAAGATCAACGAAGACATCCTTCGTCATATCGTTGTTAAAGAAGAAGAAAAATAATTGATATATAAGGGAGAGTGGTTCGATTGATGAATCGTGTTATCCTCGTTGGTCGTTTAACTAAGGACCCTGACTTACGTTACACGCCCAATGGTGTTGCAGTAGCTACTTTTACGTTAGCTGTGAATCGCGCATTTGCGAATCAACAAGGTGAGCGTGAAGCTGACTTTATTAATTGTGTAATATGGCGTAAACAAGCAGAAAACGTAGCAAATTATTTGAAAAAAGGAAGCTTAGCAGGCGTAGATGGACGTCTTCAAACTCGTAATTACGATGGACAAGACGGTAAACGTGTATATGTAACAGAAGTTCTTGCGGAAAGCGTACAATTTTTAGAGCCGCGTAATGGCGGTGGGGAGCAACGTGGTTCATTCAATCAGCAACCATCAGGAGCTGGTTTCGGTAACCAAGGCTCTAACCCATTTGGTCAATCTAGTAATTCAGGTAACCAAGGTAATCAAGGGAACTCTGGATTTACGAAGAATGACGATCCATTTTCAAATGTAGGTCAACCGATCGACATTTCCGACGACGATTTACCGTTCTAATACAGTAAATTTGTTAGTTTTAACAAAGAATGGAGGGAAATAGACATGGCAGGACGCAAAGGTGGACGTGCGAAACGTCGTAAGGTGTGTTTCTTCACAGCTAACGGCATCACTCGCATTGACTATAAAGATGTTGATTTATTAAAACGTTTCGTTTCTGAGCGTGGTAAAATTTTACCTCGTCGTGTAACAGGGACAAGCGCAAAATACCAACGCAAACTTACAGTTGCAATTAAACGTGCTCGTCAAATGGCACTTTTACCATATGTTGGTGAATAATAGCGTATGAAATGCACAGTAGAGTCGGACTCTACTGTGCATTTTGCTATGCTTTTCTTTTTTGAAAGAGAGGTTAAAATGTGAAACAAACAAAGTTTATTACAGAAGGCGCAGCGTTATTAGCTATATATGCAATTTTATTGCTTATATCTATGTATGTTCCAATTTTAGGTACTGTTGTAACTTTTGCGTTGCCGTTACCATTTATACTATTAACGATAAGACATAAACTATCTAATGTGCTTGTGATTTTTGTAGTGGCACTTTTTGTTACTGTTATTGTGAGTCAACCTATGAATTTAGTGAAGACAATTATGTTTGGATTGATAGGGATTGTTTTAGGGTATACGTATAAAACAAGAAAAAAGCCAGTGGAAATCTTAATAGCGGGGACGCTTGCATACTTAATTGGTTTTGTACTTATTTATGTTGCGAGTATAAAGTTTTTCAACATAGATATAATGAAGCAGATGCAAAGTATGTTTAGTGAAAGTATGGTGCAAAGTGAAAAGATAGTAAGTGCTATAGGTATGCCGATTAGTAAGGAACAAAAAGAGTTACTTAAACAAATGAATGATATATTACAATTGTTATTTCCAAGTATACTTGTTCTAGTTTCGGTATGTTTTTCTTGGATTACAGTGATAATATCAGGTAGTGTTTTGAAAAAGTTAAAACACGACATTATACCTTGGCCTAAATTTAAAGATCTACAATTACCAAAGAGTATTGTTTGGTATTACGTTATATTTATTTTGTTAGCAACTTTTATAAAAGTAGATCCAACATCATATTTACATATGGTATTTTCTAACCTATATGTCATATTTGCACTATTGCTTGTACTGCAAGGGCTGACATTCATTTCCTTTTTAGCGTATAGAAAAGGTTTTACAAAAGGGGTTCCTATTATTAGTTTTATTGTATGCATGTTTATTCCGATGCTGTTTCCTCTTGTGACAATCTTAGGTATAATTGACTTAGGGATTTCGTTGCGTTCTAAAATAGGGGAATAAAATAATATTCCTTATACTATTTTAATCTGTTTAACTAACTGGAAGGTGAGTTAGTTTTACTTTATAGGAGTTGTATACATGCCTGAATTTGATAAGAAACAGTGGTTTTTATATCCTGTTTATGTATTGGCATTTTTTGTGTTTGTGCTCATTTCAATTCTCTGTTATTTTCATTTAATTATGGGGATAGCTGCTTTTATCATTTTTTGTATCGTGTTCTTTATCGTTATACGATTTGAACTTAATTTTCAAAGGAATTTCGAAAAGCATACGACAGATATGATTACGAGGGTAAAGAAAGTCAGTAATGAAGCATTTAACCAAATGCCGATTGGTATTTTGTTATACAATAAGGATTACGGGATTGATTGGGCAAATCCTTATTTATCTTCATGCCTGGGACAGCATGCGTTAGCTGGATGGCACCTTTACGATGTATCAGAAACATTACTTCTTTTCATTAAAGGAGAAACTTCTGATGATATAGTCTCTTTAAATAATCGAAAGTTTCGCGTTTTTGTAAGGAAAGAAGAAAAGTTAATTTATTTCTTTGATGTAACGGAACAAACGGAAATCGAAAAGATGTATGAGGATCAACGCACTGTTTTAGCTGTAATTTATTTGGATAATTATGATGAAGTTACACAAGGATTAGATGATCAATTACGTACGAATATAACAAGTCTTGTGACATCGCGACTAAATGAATGGGCACTTAAGTATGGTGCGTATTTAAAACGTGCATCTTCAGAAAGATTCTTCGTTGTGCTAAATGAAAGTATTCTGACGCAGATGGAGAAAGGGAAATTTAGTATTTTAGATCAGGTGCGTGAAGAAACATCTAAAAGGAATATACCACTGACATTAAGTGTAGGTGTCGGATCAGGTGATTTACCTTTGTCAGAGCTTGGTGCAATGGCTCAATCTGGTTTAGACCTTGCGCTTGGGCGCGGTGGAGACCAAGTAGCTATTAAACAAGCGACAGGTAAAGTTAAGTTCTATGGAGGTAAGACAAATCCCGTTGAAAAGCGTACCCGTGTACGTGCTAGGGTCATTTCGCATGCATTAAAGGATTTAGTGTTAGAAAGTAGTAATGTCATTATCATGGGGCATAGGGCTCCTGATATGGACGCAATTGGTGCTGCGATTGGTATTTTAAAAGTGGCTCAATTAAACGAGCGTAAAGGATATATTGTATTAGATGAAAATGATTCTGATAAGGGAATTAAACGCTTGATGGACAAAGTGAAACAAAATGAGGAGTTATGGTCTCATTTTATTACTCCAGAGCAAGCGATGGAATTTGCAAATGATGAGTCGTTACTTGTTGTTGTTGATACGCATAAACCTTCTATGGTGATGGAGCAAAAACTGTTACATAAAATTGAAAATGTAGTAGTTATTGATCATCATCGTCGTGGGGAAGATTTTATTGAAGACCCATTGCTAGTTTATATGGAACCATATGCTTCTTCAACGGCAGAATTGGTTACAGAATTACTTGAGTATCAACCTAAAAATTTAAAGATGACAATGCTAGAAGCGACGGCATTGTTAGCAGGTATTATTGTCGACACGAAAAGTTTCACATTCCGGACAGGGGCTCGTACATTTGATGCTGCTTCTTATTTACGCTCACATGGTGCAGATACTGTACTTGTACAAGAACTTTTAAAGGAAGATATGGATCAGTATTTACGGGTTGCAAAAGCTATAAAAAATGCGTACATTTATAAAAATGGAATTGCGATTGCTAAAGTTGATAGTGATGATTACTACGATCAAGTGCTTATTGCGCAATCGGCAGACACGTTATTAACGATGACAGGGATTATTGCATCATTTGTTGTTGCGAAACGTGGTGAGAATCTCATTGGAATTAGCAGCAGGTCTTTAGGTGAAGTGAATGTGCAGCTAATTATGGAAAACTTAGGCGGTGGCGGGCATTTGACTAATGCAGCCACACAAATGAAAAATGTTACAGTAGATGAAGCTGAGGAGAAGCTTCGATTTGTTATTGATGACTATTTACAGGGAGGCACACAATCATGAAAGTAATTTTTCTAAAAGACGTAAAAGGTAAAGGTAAAAAAGGAGAAATAAAAAACGTACCGGATGGCTATGCAAATAACTTCTTACTAAAACAAGGATTAGCTGCTGAAGCAACAAATAGCAGTATGAAAACTTTAGAAGCTCAAAAGCGTAAAGAAGAAAAAGATGCAGCAGCAGAGCTTGAAAATGCAAAAGAGTTAAAAGAGACTTTAGAGAAATTAACTGTAGAATTAAAGGCGAAATCTGGAGAAGGTGGCCGTTTATTCGGTTCTATTACGAGCAAACAAATCGTAGATGCGATGCAAAAATCACATAAAATTAAACTTGATAAACGTAAATTTGAAATGGATGATGCAATTCGTGCATTAGGCTACACAAATGTAACAGTGAAATTGCATCCGCAAGTAACAGCGACAGTAAAAGTTCATGTTAGTGAACAATAAAAATAAATTAAGCAAGGAGGATTGCGTATGAGTGATGTACTTGCTGATCGTACCCCTCCGCATAATATAGAGGCCGAGCAGGCGGTTTTAGGTGCCATATTAATTGATCAAGATGCGTTAACGTCAGCATCGGAGTTATTGGTACCTGATTCATTCTATCGAACGAAACATCAAAAGATTTTTGAGGTCATGCTTGGATTATCTGATAAAGGAGAACCGATCGACTTAGTAATAATGACATCAGCGATGGCTGATCAAGGATTACTAGAAGAAGTTGGTGGAGTGTCTTATCTAGCAGAGTTAGCAGAAGTTGTTCCAACAGCTGCTAACGTTGAATATTATGCACGTATCATTGCTGAAAAGGCACTTTTACGCCGTTTAATTCGAACAGCGACTCATATAGTGTCGGATGGATACGAGAGAGAAGATGACGTGGACGGCCTTTTAAATGAGGCCGAGAAAAAAATATTAGAAGTATCCCATCAAACGAATGCAAAAGCATTTCAAAATATTAAAGATGTTCTTGTGGATGCTTATGATAAAATTGAACTTTTGCATAATCAAAAAGGTGAAGTTACTGGGATACCTACTGGATTTACTGAATTAGATAAGATGACGGCAGGTTTCCAGCGAAATGATTTAATCATTGTAGCAGCACGTCCGTCAGTAGGGAAAACTGCATTTTCATTAAATATCGCACAAAACGTAGCGACGAAAACGGATGAAAATGTAGCGATTTTTAGCTTGGAGATGGGCTCCGATCAGCTTGTTATGCGTATGCTTTGTGCAGAAGGAAATATCGATGCGCAAAGACTTCGTACCGGGTCACTGACTTCTGATGATTGGGCGAAATTAACAATGGCGATGGGGAGTCTTTCAAATGCCGGTATATATATTGATGATACACCGGGAATTAAGGTAAATGAGATTCGAGCAAAATGTCGTAGACTAAAGCAAGAACAAGGTCTTGGAATGGTTTTAATTGACTACTTACAGCTTATTCAAGGAAGTGGGAAATCAGGTGAGAACCGTCAGCAGGAAGTATCTGAGATTTCTCGTACTTTAAAAGGGATTGCACGTGAATTGCAAGTGCCTGTTATTGCCTTATCACAGTTATCTCGTGGTGTAGAATCTCGTCAGGATAAACGCCCGATGATGTCTGATATTCGTGAATCTGGAAGTATTGAGCAGGATGCTGATATTGTAGCTTTCCTATATCGTGAAGATTACTATGACCGTGAAACGGAAAATAAAAATACGATTGAAATTATCATTGCAAAGCAACGTAACGGTCCAGTAGGTTCAGTGGAACTTGCATTCGTCAAAGAGTTCAATAAGTTCGTTAACTTAGAACGACGCTTTGAGGATGGGGCATAAAGGCAGTATAAAAAAGAAACACATTTCTTATAATAAGATGTGTTTCTTTTTTTATGGTGTAAAGATAAGGCTTTCATAAGGTGAAAACATAATTCTTACGAACGAAAATGATTTTTAATAAAAAAATGTTCGCTTTTTGGTTGACTTCTTTTTCGGTTTTGGTACAATTATATTGTTTGAATAGATCGTTTGAAAATTGCGGAGGTGCTTTAATAATGTCTTCAGTAGTAGTTGTAGGAACACAATGGGGCGACGAAGGAAAAGGTAAAATCACTGATTTTCTTTCTGAGCATGCGGAAGTAGTTGCAAGATATCAAGGTGGAAATAACGCGGGACATACAATTGTTTTCGGCGGAGTTAAATATAAGTTACACTTAATTCCATCTGGTATTTTCTATAAAGAGAAAATTTGTGTAATCGGAAATGGCTTAGTAGTAGATCCGAAAGCATTACTTGAAGAGTTAAAATACTTACACGACCGTGGTGTAAGTACTGATAATTTACGTGTAAGTAACCGTGCACACGTTATTTTACCTTATCACTTAAAACAAGATGAGTTAGAAGAGGCTAGTAAAGGTGATAACAAAATCGGTACAACGAAAAAAGGTATCGGTCCTGCATATATGGATAAAGCTGCTCGTATTGGTATCCGTATGGCTGATCTTTTAGATCGTGAAGCATTTAAAGAGAAGCTTGAGCGCAATTTAGTAGAGAAAAATCGTTTGTTTGAAAAAATGTACGATACAGAAGGTTTCAGTGTAGAAGAAATCTTTGAAGAGTACTTCGAATATGGACAACAAATCGCACAATATGTATGCGACACATCTGTTGTATTAAATGATGCACTAGATAACAATCACCGTGTATTATTTGAAGGTGCACAAGGTGTTATGCTTGATATTGACCACGGTACGTACCCATTCGTTACATCTTCTAACCCGATTGCGGGTGGTGTAACAGTTGGAACTGGAGTTGGTCCTGCGAAAGTTACTCGCGTTGTAGGTGTATGTAAAGCATATACAAGCCGTGTTGGTGACGGTCCATTCCCTACTGAACTTAATGATGAAATTGGTCATCAAATTCGTGAAGTTGGTCGTGAGTACGGAACAACAACTGGTCGTCCGCGCCGCGTAGGTTGGTTCGATAGCGTTGTTGTAAGACATGCGCGTCGTGTTAGTGGTTTAACGGATCTATCATTAAATTCTATCGACGTTTTAACAGATATTCCAACTCTTAAAATTTGTGTTGCTTACAAATACAATGGCGAAGTTATCGATGAAGTTCCAGCAAACTTAAACATTTTAGCGAAATGTGAGCCTGTATATGAAGAGCTTCCAGGTTGGACAGAAGATATTACTGGTGTAAAATCATTAGACGAGCTTCCTGAAAATGCACGAAAATACGTAGAACGTGTTTGTGAGTTAACAGGAATTCAATTATCTATGTTCTCAGTTGGACCAGATCGTAACCAAACGAATATTGTTCGTAATGTATACGAAGCTTAATTGATATTTTTAGAAAAAACTCATGTCCGCATGAGTTTTTTCTTATCTTTTATAAAAAAATGAAAAAAAGTATTGCGAAGAATATAGAATACATGTTATGATACATCTTGTCGTCACGAAAATATGACGTTGGTGAGTATGAGCCATTAGCTCAGTTGGTAGAGCATCTGACTTTTAATCAGAGGGTCGAAGGTTCGAATCCTTCATGGCTCACCATTTTATTTTTCGTGGCCCGTTGGTCAAGTGGTTAAGACACCGCCCTTTCACGGCGGTAACACGGGTTCGAATCCCGTACGGGTCATGTTTTTTTATGCTTATTTTTGGTCCCGTGGTGTAGTGGTTAACATGCCTGCCTGTCACGCAGGAGATCGCCGGTTCGACCCCGGTCGGGACCGCCACTTTTGTTTATACCACCATTAGTGGTTTTATATATAGTTTTGGCTCGGTAGCTCAGTCGGTAGAGCAGAGGACTGAAAATCCTCGTGTCGGCGGTTCGATTCCGTCCCGAGCCACTCTCAGGATATTAAGTGGGCCCACTTAATATCCTTTTTATTTATGTAATTTTACAAAACTGAGTAGTTATTTTAAAATAGAACGAGGAGCCTCTAGCAGTTGAAGCTAGAGGTTTTTCTATAGATCGTATAGGATTCCGTGTAAAAGTGGATCATACATGAGTCTATGAGAATAGAGGAGAAAATACTTAAACAAAGGATGCGGTCATATAGGACATACTATGTAAACATCAATATGTTTAGGGATTATTGACCATATTTTTATAAGGAGGAAATAGACGATGATGGGAAAGAAAATTTTAGTAGTTGATGATGAAAAGCCGATTGCAGATATTTTGAAGTTTAACCTAGAAAAAGAAGGTTTTGAAATAGTAATGGCGCATGATGGTGATGAAGCAATTGAAAAAGCTAATGAAGAACAACCAGATATGGTTTTATTAGATATTATGCTACCAGGTAAAGATGGCTTAGAGGTTTGTCGTGAAATACGTAAAAGTTCAGAAATGCCGATTATTATGCTTACAGCAAAGGACTCTGAGATTGATAAAGTATTAGGGCTTGAGCTTGGGGCAGATGATTATGTAACGAAGCCATTTAGCACGAGAGAATTACTTGCTCGTGTGAAGGCGAATTTACGCCGTCACCAACAAGGTGGTGCTGCAGAAAAAGAAGAAAATACAGAAATGGTTATTGGACCAATTGTTATTAATCCAAATGCATATAGTGTAACGAAGCGCGAGGAAAATATCGAGCTTACACATCGTGAATTTGAGTTGCTACATTATTTAGCGAAACACTTAGGACAAGTTATGACACGCGAACATTTATTACAAACAGTTTGGGGTTATGACTATTTTGGAGATGTGCGCACAGTAGACGTAACAGTACGTCGTTTGCGTGAAAAAATTGAAGATAATCCAAGCCATCCTACTTTAATTGTAACTAGACGTGGAGTAGGGTATTACTTGCGTGACCCAGAGCAGGAATAGTATATGAAGAAAGTTGGTTTTTTTCAATCTATTCATTTAAAATTTGTGCTTATATATATGCTATTAATATTAATAGCGATGCAAGTTATTGGGGTATATTTTGTAAGGGAATTAGAGAAGAGCCTAGTACAAGGTTTTAGGGATTCTTTAACGCAGCAAACAAACTTATTATCATATAACTTGAAACAAGAATTTAAAAAAAGTTATACAAAAGCAGAAACAGAGTCAACAGATGAAACGATTAAAACTTCCATTCGAAAGTTTGCCTCTGATCAAAAAAAAGTTATACAAGAGGTAAGTGTATTTGATTCGCATAGAAAGTTACTGGCTATTTCAGATGAATCAAAGCAGAATAAGGTGAATAGAACATCAACTGATATAGCTGTTCAGCGAGTGTTGGTGCAAAAAAAGCCAGAAGTGAAAATTGAGAAGGATGGTAGTACAGGCCATCGTGTTCAAGTTATGCTTACTCCGATTCTAGATGATAATGGCAAGGATGCGCTTGGTGTTATATACATCGTTGCATCTATGGAAGATGTATATAAACAAATGAAGGATATAAATCAAATTTTTGCTACGGGAACAGTAATTGCCTTATTAGTAACGGCCGTACTTGGGATTTTATTGGCTCAAACAATTACAAGACCAATTTCAGATATGCGGAGACAAGCAATCGAAATGGCAAAAGGAAATTATTCGAGAAAAGTAAAGGTGCATAGCCATGATGAAATTGGACAACTGGCATTATCCTTCAATAATTTATCAAAAAAATTGCAACAAGCTCGTTCTTCTACAGAAAGTGAAAGGCGTAAACTATCATCTGTTTTATCTCATATGACAGATGGAGTAATTGCTACTGACCGAAAAGGGGATATTATTTTACTAAATGACCCTGCGGAAAAAATGTTAAATGTTTCTCGTGAAACAGCGCTCGATCAATCTGTTTTAGAGGTATTAGGGATACAGGAAGAATTTACGCTCGATCATTTATATGAAGAGCCAGATTCTGTTTTATTAGATTTTAGTACGAGAAATGAACCATATATTTTACGTGCTAGTTTCTCTGTTATTCAAAAAGAAACAGGGAAGGCAAATGGTTTAATTGCCGTATTATATGATGTAACAGAGCAGGAGCGTATAGAAAGGGAACGCCGTGAGTTTGTGGCGAATGTCTCTCATGAATTAAGGACGCCATTAACGACAATGCGCAGTTATTTAGAGGCACTTACAGATGGAGCATGGCAGGATCCGAATATTGCACCACAATTTTTAACGGTTACACAAGAAGAAACAGAAAGAATGATTAGACTTGTAAATGCGTTGTTACAGCTATCTAAACTTGATAGTACAGAGCACCGTTTAATGAAAGAATGGGTCGACTTTACTGATTTCTTTAATAATATTATTGATCGCTTTGAAATGTCTAAAGAACAAAATGTAAGTTTCAAACGATCTTTCTCTAAGAAGTCTAGGTTTATTGATATGGATACTGACAAAATTACTCAAGTGCTGTATAACATTATTTCTAACGCATTAAAGTATTCACCAGAAGGTGGAACAGTAACATATCGCTTACGTGATCGCGGTAATTTATTAGAAATTAGCGTAAGTGACCAAGGAATGGGTATTCCAAAAGAAAACGTTGATAAAATCTTTGAACGTTTTTATCGCGTAGATAAAGCTCGTTCAAGACAAATGGGTGGTACGGGACTTGGATTAGCAATTGCAAAAGAAATGATCGAGGCACATGGTGGCTCTATTTGGGCGAAGAGTGAAGAAGGAAAAGGGACAACTATTTATTTCACGTTACCAATGGCAGCAGATGAAGAGGACGATTGGGAATGAGTATGGAAAACTTTAAAACAATAGTTTTAATTAACCTAGTTGTAATTAGCCTGTTTCTTACTTTTAACCTATGGACGTATGTGCCAGATTCTACATCCATGCAAAACGCAAAATTTGTACAGGGCAATGAAGGAACGAATCAAACTAAAATTTCCGATGTTGTCCGTCCTACTTCTATCATCGTGCATAAAGATAAAAATCATTATGGGAGCAGAAGAGAGGCAGATATAGAATCAATCTATAAGCCTTTGGAAGTAGGGGAACTACATGAGTTTAGAGAGATATCAATCACTAAGGGTGATTTCCTATCCTATGTGCATGGTGAAGGGAAAATTGAACTTGTTTTCCCTACTGATATCCCATTTGATGCAGTTAAATCTATGTTTAACATGAAAGAGAAAAGTACAGATAAACCTAAACATTTTAATCGTATTCTCCTTGATCCTTCTAGGAGTAAGGATCAAGAAATTAAAATTAACTTTGTTTCTGATGGTGATAACTTTAAAATATATGAGGCAAAATTAAGTGGTGTGTATTTAAAAGATATTGTAAATGCTCAAAATCAATTTATAGTATCAGCAAAGCCCTATTTTGATTATCAAATCAATGATATGAAAAAGTTATTTTTACCAGATGGCACGACAGAGTTAAACAATATAACATATATTTCATCTAATTTAGCAGTTGATACGTTTAAGAATGCTCTGTTTAGTGATCCTCGTTATTTAAGTCCGATTACTGAGATATCGAAAGAAACATTTACAGATGGTATTAGATCCATGGAAATTGAAAACGATCGTCACATGCTAAAGTATAAAAACTCTTCTGTCTTAACTGAGAAAACGATAGATAATTTAATGCTGTTACAAAAAAGCTTTGAATTTGTAAGTGGTCACAGTGGAAGTTTGGATTCATATCGTTTGGACTATATGAATAAAGGAGAGACAGTATTTCGCTTACATGAAGATGGATATTCCGTATTCAATACAGATGGATTAGCTGAATTGAGACAAAAATGGGGATCAGAAGAAGTAATGGAATATGAAAGACCGTTGCTGTCTTTAAATACTAAAGGCATAGAACAGAAAGTTACTCTTCCGTCAGGGCATGTTGTAATAGCATCCCTAGAAAATAATCCAGAGATAAAGAAACAAGTAATTAAGGATATTGGTATTGGATACAAGTTATCACTAGATGGGCAAGTAGTTCGACTACAACCAATTTGGTATGTAAAGCTTGTTGAAGGTGAAACGGGTAAACAGCAAATCTATGAGTGGAGTGAGGGAGGACTAAATGGATTGGGATCGAATTAAAACCATATTTATTGTGACCTTTTTTGTTTTGGACCTCTTTCTCATTTTTCAATTCATTCAAAAGCAAGATAGTAATCAATTGGAGCTTATTGCAGAAACAAAGATAGATCAAGAATTAAAAGCAAATAAAATTACTATAGGGAATATCCCTAAGGAACCGAAGAAAGAGTCATTTATTAGAGCGGAAAATAAAGCCTTTAAAGAAGATGATATACAGTCTTTGAAAAATCAAACGGCGCATATACAAAATATGTACACGATAGAAAGTAAGCTAAAAGAGCCTTTTTTAAATACGAAATCATTATCAAAAGATAAGTATAATGAATTTTTGAAGAACTATGTATTGGATGGACAAAAGTATGAATTTGGAGCGGTGAAAGACTCTAAAATTTATTTCTTCCAAAAATATAAAGATAAGCCTATTTTCTATAATAATCAGGCGATGATTGTTGTGGAATTAAATGAAAAAAATGAACTTGTTTCATATACGCAGACAATGCTAACTGATTTAAAAGAAATGGGCGAAGGTGAAAAAACGAAAGAGCAAGAAATTATCACGGCTCAAACAGCTTTAGAAAATTTGTATTTAAAAAATAAAATTCATGGAAATACACATGTTAAAGAAGCGCAAATTGGTTATGCCACTCTTACCGCATCTACTTCTAATAACCAAGTACTTGCTCCAACGTGGAATTTAAAAACGGAGCAAAAGCAGGACTTCTTTGTGAATGCAATTGAAGGACAAGTTATGGAATTAGGGGAAAAGGAAAATCAAGTGGTTGATGAACATACTGGAGTGAGAAATAATGGGGTTGCATTTTAGCGTACTTGCAAGTGGAAGTACAGGAAATATGCTATACGTAGGAACCGATGAAAAAAAATTACTAGTCGATGCAGGTTTAAGTGGTAAAGCGACAGAGGCTTTATTTAAACACGCAGAACTGAATATAAATGATGTATCAGGTATTCTTGTAACACATGAGCATAGTGATCATATTAAAGGGTTAGGTGTATTGGCGCGAAAATATGATTTACCCGTTTATGCGAATGAGAAAACATGGAATGCAATGGAACATTTAATAGGAAATATCCCAACTGAGCAAAAATTCATTTTCTCAGTTGGGGATGTGAAGACATTTGGTGATATTGAAGTCGAATCATTTGGAGTTTCTCATGATGCGGCTGAACCGATGTTTTATGCTTTCCATAATAATAATAGGAAATTAGCGCTTATTACAGATACGGGATACGTAAGCGACCGTATGAAGGGCGTTATTAAGGGAGCTAATGCTTTCGTATTTGAAAGTAATCATGATGTGGAAATGCTTCGTATGGGACGTTACCCATGGAGCATTAAACGACGCATTTTAAGCGACGTTGGGCATGTTTGTAATGAGGATGCTGCATTAGCGATGGCAGATGTAATTACAGATGAGACAAAGCATATTTATTTAGCCCATTTAAGCTTAGATAATAACATGAAAGAACTAGCTCGTATGTCAGTATCACAAGTACTAGAGGAAAAAGGATTTGGAGTGGGTGAATCCTTTGAAATTCACGATACAGATCCAAAAATGCCTACAAAAATTCAATACGTATAATTCTTCATTTTAGTAAACAATAAAGGTGAATATAGTTGTTTTCAGGAAGATGGGTGAACAAATATGTCCTTTATTGATGAAGAAAATTATCGTATGAAACGTGCAGGAAAAAAGAAGCATAAAGGTATAGTTCTTTCTAGTATAGCGGGAACAATTGTAGGAGCTTCTTTATTTGCGTTTGGAGCTCCTTTATTTTCAAATTCTGCTGATACGCTTCCGCAAGCTGAAGCAAGCGGAAGTAATATGGCCGAAGCTCAAGGAATTAAACAGATTAGCTTTGTAGATGCTGTTGATCGTGCATCTGAAGCTGTTGTGGGTGTTATTAACATTCAACGAGATAACTTTTCAGAGGCAGATTCAGAGGCTGGTACAGGATCAGGAGTAATTTATAAAAAGACAAATGGTCAAGCTTATATTGTAACGAATAATCATGTTGTAGCTGGAGCGAATCGTATTGAAGTAAGTCTAAGTGACGGTAAGAAGGTTCCTGGAAAAGTATTAGGAACCGATGTAGTCACAGATTTAGCTGTATTAGAAATAGATGCAAAGCATGTGAAAAAAATAATTGAAATTGGCGATTCTAATACTGTTCGCAGAGGAGAGCCAGTTATTGCGATTGGAAATCCACTTGGACTGCAATTCTCTGGAACTGTTACGCAAGGTATTATTTCAGCTAATGAACGTATTGTCCCTGTAGATTTAGATCAAGATGGACATTATGATTGGCAAGTAGAAGTGTTACAAACAGATGCGGCGATTAACCCAGGGAATAGTGGCGGTGCGCTTGTAAATGCAGCAGGACAATTAATTGGTATTAATTCAATGAAAATTGCTGCAAAAGAAGTAGAAGGAATCGGACTGGCTATTCCAGTGACTAGGGCTGTTCCGATTATGAATGAACTTGAGAAGTATGGAAAAGTAAGAAGACCGTATGTTGGGATTGAACTTAGGTCATTAAATGAAATTCCAAACTATTATTGGTCAAAAACATTACATTTACCAGGTACTGTAACAGAAGGAGTTTGTATTTTGGATGTGAAAAGTCCTTCGCCAGGCGCGGATGCTGGTTTAAGAGAACATGATGTTATTGTGGCAGTAGATGGAAAACCGATTCGCGATATTATTGGATTCCGCACGGCCTTATATGATAAGGAAATTAATGATAAAATGACTCTTACGTTTTATCGTGGTACAAAAAGAGTAACAACAACAGTGAAATTAGGCATTCAAAAGTATTAAAAACAGGAGGGCCTACCTCCTGTTTTCTATTGTAGAAAAGTGAGGTGAAGAAAATGAATTTACCTTGTTGTTTAGAACATGTTGAATTAGCGTTAGATATTATTGTGGATGAGTGTGAAGTTGCGCCGGTTATCAACAGTGTGGATAACTCAGAAAAAGAGAAAAAAACATGTGAATTTTGTCAAAATGAGGCGACATATGTTGTATCGAACACAGATTCTCACACAATATGTGGGTAGTGTTTGTGGATATGTGGATAAGTTTTGTGGATAACATGTTTGTAAGGTGGAGGATACGTGTGAATATCTCGATTATTTCAATTGGGAAATTAAAAGAAAAATATTTGAAACAAGGTATAGCAGAATACTTAAAACGATTATCAGCATACGCAAAAGTAGAAGTAATTGAATTGCCAGATGAAAAGGCACCAGAAAATTTAAGTGAAGCAGAAATGTTAATTGTAAAGGAAAAAGAAGGTATACGTATACTGGATAAAATTTCTGATAACACGCATGTGATTGCATTAGCTATAGAAGGAAAGCAAAAGTCATCAGAAGAATTTGCGGTCAGTCTAGATCGCCTTGCTACATACGGAAAGAGTAAAGTCGCATTTGTAATTGGTGGATCACTCGGACTAAGTTCAGAAGTAATGAAGCGTTCAAACGAATCACTTTCTTTTTCAAAGATGACATTACCACACCAATTAATGCGATTAGTGTTGCTTGAGCAAGTGTATAGAGCGTTTCGGATTAATCGTGGGGAACCTTACCATAAGTAAGGTATTCTATGTAAAACAAAGGTAAGACGCTGATATTATCATATTTATTTTATTATGCCTATAACTGGAGGCTATGTGAATGGTAAGTGATCAGACGAGATATTCTAGGCTCGCGAATATAACAAAAATAATAAATACAAAATTAGAACTACGTGAAGTATTACAGCGTGTGACAATGGCGATATCAGAGGAGATTGTTAGGTGCGATGCTGTTGGAATTTATTTACCCCAGGAAGATGGAACATTTAGAGGGTTTGCAGGAAAACCAGAGACCATAAATGGCGTAACGCTCGATACTCAGGTAATTGATCCTGAAGTAGATTTACTGGCAAAAGAAGTTATTGAAACGAAAAAAACCATCTATATTCCTGATACCTCAAAGGATCATCGACCAGATCCGAGACCCGTTGATGCGTTTAAAATTAAGTCCTTATTAGCTCTGCCTATCTCATTTAGGCAAGAGTTATTTGGTCTGGTTTTTTTATTTGATTATGGGATTCCGATGAACTTAACAGATTCAGAAATTCAAAGTGTTGAAGCTTATGTAAATATGGCCGCGGTCGCAATTCAAAACGCAAATAATTTAACACAAAAGGAAAACCTTATTGCTGAGAAGCAGCTGTTACTAAATGTTACCCGTGATTTATCAATGTGTGCCTCAATACAGGAGAGTTTTGATAAATGCTTTTTTTACTTAGATCAGATTTTAGAAAGTAAAAATATGACTGCCCACCTTCTAGATCCGCTAGACAAAACAACGATTAAAACAACGAAATTAAGTAAGGGCTGTGATTGGACAGAAGCGGATTGGACAGAGAAAAGCTATGAAGCCAAGATCCAAGAGGTTATTCAAACAAAAAATATAGATAGTAAGGATTTATTGATGATTCCATTGGTTTCAATGGGAGAAGTATTAGGGGTAATCGTCGTTGGTAAAGAAGGAAAAGCTCACAATTACGATAATTCTCAAATTCAACTAGCAAAATCTATTGTTGATGCCACAGCCCCTACGTTTTCAAATTTGTTATATATGGATAAACTAGAAAGTATAGTGGAAGAGCGAACGGGAGAGCTAGCTGCTGCTAATGAAAAAGTTACAAGTGTGATTGAATGTATTACGGATGGATTCTTTACTTTAAATAATAAATGGGAATTTACGTACGTAAATAAGCACCAATATTTTCCGCAAAGAAAAACAGCAAAAGATGTATTAGGAAAGAATATATGGGATGTTTTCCCGAGTGACATCGACACAGTTATGTATAAGGAATTTCATCGTGCAATGTCAGAGCGAACTACAGTTCATTTCGAATTTCTTTCTACTGCAGATGAATATTGGCACGAAGTTATTGCATACCCGTATGATGATGGTATTTGCTGTATTTTTAAAAACATAACGGAAAAAAAGAAATATGAACAGGAATTGAAAAGATTATCTAACATTGATTTAATAGGGCAAATGGCAGCAGGTATCAGCCATGAAATTAGAAATCCAATGACAACGGTACTAGGATTTTTGCAGTTATTAAAAGAAGAGAATACCTATGAGAAACATAATAAGTACTTTCATTTAATGATTGAAGAACTTAACCGTGCCAATTCTATTATTACTGAATTTCTCTCAATGGGGAATACAAGGAAATTGGATTTACAGATGTTAGATTTAAATTCAATTATCCGCGATATTATTCCTTTAATAAAGGTTGATACGCACAATCAAAATAAGTATATTCAAGTCGATACAAATGACATTCCGGAATTACTTTTAAATCGTAATGAGATACGGCAATTATTAATGAATCTATATCGTAATGGCTTAGAAGCGATGGATACAGGGAAAGTTCTAACCATTAGAACCTACAAGGAAGGTCAAAATTGTGTGGTGCTTGCAGTGCAGGATCAAGGAAAAGGTATTAGGCCTGAAGTATTAGAGAAACTGGGTACGCCATTTTACACGACCAAAGATAATGGAACTGGATTGGGGTTAGGTGTATGTTATGCCATTGCTGCCCGCCATAATGCAAAAATAGAAATTAAAACAGGATCAGAAGGCACTACCTTTTTTGTTAAATTTAATTATGAAAATAATAAAAAATAAGCTTATTTAGAATAGTTATGATGAACCGTATCATAAATAAATTTATTCTTTGCATATAAAAAGGATAAAGAGACCATTGGACAAAAATTACCGATGGTCTTTTAAATATTATTAGATGGTATGTAGATTTCCTAAAATAAGTATGTTTCTATTTCCATAAAAATATGCTGTAATATGAAGAGGAAAAAAGTATAAGTAGTTAGAGAAGTGAGGAATTAAAGGTGAAGAAGTTTAAGAAGTTTTACTTGGAGATTACGAGTGTATGTAATCTTGCGTGTAGCTTTTGTCCGCCGACGGAAAGGCAGAAGCAATTCATTTCTGTAGAGGATTTTGCTAAAAGATTAGACCAAATTAAACCTCACACAGACTACATTTATTTGCACGTGAAGGGGGAGCCGTTGCTCCATCCGAAAATAGATCAACTATTAGACTTAAGTCATGAAAAAGGGTTTAAAGTTAATATTACAACGAACGGAACGTTAATTAATAAGAGAAGGCATAGGCTGTTAAATAAGCCCGCGTTAAGACAAATGAATTTTTCACTGCATAGTTTTGATGGACACCCAGGTTCGCAAGATAAAGAGGGCTATGTAAGGAGTATACTTTCCTTCATTAGGGAAGCGACAAGTCAATCAGATTTAATTGTATCGTTAAGGTTATGGAATTTAACTCAGGATAATAAAACAAATGCTGAAATTCAGAAAAATAGGGAGTTATTATCCATAATTGAAAATGAATTTGATCTATCTTATCAGATTGAAGAGAAGCTTACACCAGGAAAAGGTATAAAAATTGCAGAACGTGTCTTTATTAATCAAGACTATGAATTCCAGTGGCCAGCATTACATGAAGAAGAGGATGATGGGAAAGGATTCTGTCATGGACTTCGTAATCAAGCAGGGATTTTAGCGAATGGGACGGTTATTCCTTGTTGTTTAGATGGTGAAGGGATTATTAACCTTGGAAATATTAATAACGATTCATTTTCTAACATTATAGAAGGTGAAAGAGCAACAAACATTGTCGATGGATTTTCCAAAAGAGTTGCGGTTGAAGAGCTTTGTAGGAAATGTGGATATCGTAAAAGGTTTGGGAAGTAAATATGAAATAAGCCCTCATAGAGCGAGGGCTTATTTTTTATTCTTGATAAGAATGCTCTAATTCATCAATTAATGAACCAACGTAAGAAACAGCTTGACGGATTGCATCTGGTTTTGACATATCTACTCCGGCATGTTTCATTAGTTCAAGTGGTTTCATTGTACCACCAGCGCGAAGCACATCTAACCAGCGATCAATAGCAGGTTGTCCTTCATCTTTAATCATTTGAGCTACTGCAGTAGATGCAGTGAGGCCTGCGGAATATGTGTAAGAATATAGACCCATATAATAATGAGGCTGACGCATCCAAGTTAAGCCCGCACCTTCATCGATTTCTACAGAATCTCCCCAGAATGTCGAAAGGACATTTGTTTTAATTTCAGTTAAAGTTGTAGCTGTAAGGGGCTGTCCTTCTTCTGCTAGAGCATATACTCTACGTTGGTATTCACCCTCAAGTAAATGAGTAACAAAGTTGTGATAATATGTGCCGAGTAGTTGTAGAATGACCCATCTGCGCATCCTCTTATCGTCAGTAGTCGCTAGTAAATGCTGAGCTAATAGTAATTCATTCATAGTTGATGGTGCTTCAACAAAGTACATAGATGGGCGTACGTTCATGATACGTTGGTTTTTATTTGCTAAATAGAAATGACCAGCATGTCCAAATTCATGTGCTAATGTGAAGCATCCACGCATCGTATTTTGCCATGTAATTAAAATATAGGGATGAGAGCCGTATGGACTTGAGCAAAATGCCCCTGTTGATTTGCCTACGTTATCTGCAAGATCTACCCATCTTTCTTTGAATCCTTTTTCGATTATGGAACTATATTCATCGCCTAATACTTTTAAAGAATCTTGAATGAGCGTGGCTGCTTCTTCATAAGTAATCGTCGGATTAAATTCGGGATCTAAAGGTGCATGTAAGTCGCAGAAAAGCATTTGATCGAGTCCTAATGCTTTCTTTTTTAAATCTGCAAAACGGCGCATATGAGGTGCTAATTCTTTATAAATAATATCAAGTTGGTTGTTATACATTTCAAGTGGAACCTTTTGTGGTTCTAATAGCATATGGGTAACGGATTCATATTTACGTAAACGAGAAAGTGTTACTTGTTTTTTTACTTCGGTAGCATATGTTGTTGCAACTGTATTTTTATATCGTTTCAAGGTGGAAACAAATGATGAGTATGCTTTTCTACGTATGTATGCGCTTGGAGAAAATTCATATTTGCTTTCAAATAATGCGAAAGAAACAGGGAGTTCGTTTCCTTGTTCGTCTTGTATAGAAGTGAAATCCATATCTGCCAATTTAGTCATGCCGTAAATTTTGTATGGAGAACTATGAACTTCGCCAAGTGCAGCAAGTGCTTCTTCTGTTTCAGGAGAGAGTGTGTGCTGCCTTTTTTTGAGTATTTCTAGTAACGACTTACGGAAAGGTTCGAGTTTTGTTTCTTCAGTTAAATATTTTTCAATTGTTCCTTCGTCGAATGAGAGGATTTCATTATGAATAAAGGATAGTGCAGTATGTACTTTCGTCCATAAAGCAGAAATTTTGGAAGAGTTCGCTTGAATAACTGGATTTGTACGATCAGTAGATTCTTTTAAATTTGCATATGAGTACAGTTTTGTTAACTTCATTAAAAGCTCTTCTTCTAAAAGTAGGCAATTTAATAAAGTTGTGGAGTTAGTATGTAAACGTCCTTTAAATGCATCAAGTTTCTGTATATCATTTTCTAATATGTTTAATGCGGTATGCCACTCATCATTGGACTTATACAAATCAGACAAATCCCATTTTAGTTCGTTAGGTACTTCCGCACGAACAAGACGATTCTCAATTATAGTTTTCATGTCTTATATCCTCCTTATTAAAAGCATCTAAAAATATGATACTAGAAAATTCAGTAAAATAAAAATATTTAACATTTTTATATATGAAAAAGAAGGAGAAGCATAGGAATGCTTCTCCTTCTTTTTAAATTTAAGAATTAATATACTTTGTCACCATTAAAAATTGAGTTTTTCACGACAACATAATCTACAGTACGAATAGCATCTAGTTTTGTTCCACCAGCGTAAGAGATAGAAGATTGAAGATCTTGTTCCATTTCGATTAACGTATCTTCTAAAGAACCTTTATGCTCAACGAACATTTTCTTACCTTCAACGTTTTTCTTCTCACCCTTTTGGAATTCAGAAGCAGAACCGAAGTATTCTTTATAAAGTTTGCCATTTCTTTCAATTGTTTCCCCTGGAGACTCTTCGTGACCAGCGAATAGAGAACCGATCATGACCATAGTTGCCCCAAATCGAATAGATTTAGCTACGTCGCCGTGTGTACGAATACCACCATCAGCGATAATTGGCTTACTTGCAGCTTTTGCACACCAACGAAGTGCAGCTAGCTGCCAACCACCAGTTCCGAAGCCTGTTTTAATTTTAGTAATACAAACTTTACCAGGTCCAATACCAACTTTTGTTGCATCGGCACCAGCATTTTCTAATTCTCTTACCGCTTCGGGAGTTCCAACGTTTCCAGCGATAACGAAGCTCTCTGGTAAATGTTTTTTAATATGTTGAATCATGTTAATCACAGCATTAGAATGACCGTGTGCGATATCAATCGTGATATATTCAGGTGTAAGTTGCTCAGCAGCTAATTGTTGTACGAATTCATATTCGTCCTCTTTTACACCAACGCTGATAGAAGCGATTAATCCACGTGATTGCATATCTCTAATGAATGAGATTCGTTTCTCTGGTTGGAAACGATGCATGATATAGAAGTAATTGTTTTCAGCTAAATAAGTTGCGATTCTTTCATCAATAATCGTTTGCATATTTGCAGGCACGACAGGTAATTTAAATTTATGTTTTCCTAAAGTGACAGTTGTATCACATTCAGAGCGGCTATTTACAATACATTTTGCAGGAATTAATTGAATATCTTCATAGTCGAATACGTTTTCCATCATTTACACCCCTAAAATACGAATATTTTATTTTTATTAATCAAAAATGTTCGTCCATAGGATAATTTACATTATTTTTATTAAGAAGTCAAAGGATTTCTTAACATTTTTTTAAAAAGTAGATTTTATATCTGAAAAAAAACGTTAAAAACGAATTTAAAACGTTTTTTCAATTGTATTGTTCGTTTATGAAAAAGGTTGAAAAATTGAGATAATTATACAAGGTTGTATGTATTCTTTTTATTTTTTGGTAGGGTGAGGGTACTATGAAAGGGTTAATGCTAACAATACGAGCAAAAGATGTTATCAATTAGTTGAACAATATATGAAATGATAAGGTTTATTTCTATATAAAAAGATGAATCTGATATGATCCACCTTTTTATGTGAGGTTTCAAGTATAATAAGTAGGGTGATAGTAACGTATACAAAAGATAAAAAAGAAAATAATACAGAATAAAATGAGGTTAATATATGAGTAAAAAAAGTTTTTCTGATTATAAATTAAGTAAGGAAATTGTAAGGGCGCTTACTGGGTTAGGATATGATCATCCAACAGAAGTACAAGGTGAGGTTATTCCAGTCGCATTACAAAAGAAGGATCTTGTTGTGAAGTCCCAGACTGGAAGTGGAAAAACAGCTTCATTTGGTATTCCGCTTTGTGAAATGGTGGAGTGGGAAGAGAATAAACCACAAGCATTAGTTTTAACACCGACGAGAGAGCTTGCGGTACAGGTAAAAGAAGATATTACAAATATAGGTCGATTCAAAAGGATTAAGGCTGCGGCAGTTTATGGGAAATCTCCATTTGCACGTCAAAAATTAGAATTAAAGCAAAAGACACATATTGTAGTTGGGACTCCTGGTCGTGTGTTGGATCATATTGAAAAGGGTACCCTTTCTTTAGAGTGTTTGAAGTATTTAGTTATTGATGAAGCAGATGAGATGCTAAATATGGGCTTTATCGATCAAGTAGAGGCAATTATTGATGAATTACCTATAAAAAGAATGACAATGCTATTCTCAGCAACACTTCCAGAAGATGTTGAAAAATTGTCTCGTACATATATGAATTCACCAACTCATATCGAAATTAAAGCAGCTGGGATTACAACGGATAAAATTGAACATACTCTTTTTGAGGTGATAGAAGACGAGAAGCTTTCACTACTTAAAGATGTAACAATGATTGAGAATCCTGATAGTTGTATTATTTTCTGCCGTACACAAGAAAATGTAGATCATGTATATAGACAGTTAAAACGAGCTAACTATCCTTGCGACAAAATACATGGTGGTATGGTACAAGAAGATCGTTTTGAAGTTATGGATGATTTTAGAAAAGGGAAATTCCGTTATTTAGTAGCAACAGACGTGGCTGCGAGAGGAATTGATATTGATAATATTACACATGTTATTAATTATGATATTCCACTTGAAAAAGAAAGCTATGTACATCGTACTGGAAGAACGGGACGAGCTGGAAATAGTGGAAAAGCTATTACATTTATAACACCATATGAAAATAGATTTTTAGAAGAGATTGAGGATTATATTGGTTTTGAAATTCCAAAGGCAATTGGACCTTCAAAAGAAGAAGTTATGAAAGAGAAAGCTGCATTTGAAGAAAAGATACATGCTAAACCAATTATAAAGAAAGATAAAAATGCTGACATAAACAAAGGCATTATGAAGCTGTACTTTAATGGCGGAAAGAAAAAGAAAATTAGAGCGGTAGATTTCGTCGGTACAATTGCTAAAATTAAAGGTGTTACAGCAGAAGATATAGGCATTATTACGATACAAGATAACGTTTCTTACGTTGAAATATTAAATGGAAAAGGACCACTTGTCTTGAAAGTCATGAAGACTACAACGATTAAAGGGAAACAATTAAAAGTGCATGAGGCAATTAAGTAAATAAAAAACTATCCACTTTAATAGGTGGATAGTTTTTTATTTATGATTTTTTCAAATCATCAACTAGTTGCTCTGCTAAACGTCTATACATATTACTCATAGTCACAAAGGATGTTAGTAGTAGAAATTTTTCTAGCTTTGTATCTTCTAAGGAAGAAATCTCATTTACTTCTGTAACACGTTTATTTACGTCTTGTTTAAAGCTTTCGACATTGCTTTCAGTAAGAGCAAGATAATTTTTATATACCGCATTTAATTCGAATGAATCATCGTTTAATAAGGAGTCATTTATATTTTCTAATGAACTTTTTATATCGTTAATGGAGAGTGCGCCCTTTAATTGGTAAATTAGGCTAATTAAAATCATATGCTCTTTTGAATACTTTTTATTTTTGATAGGGATAAATAGTTTCCCTTTTGCGTAATTATTAATCATCGTTTTTGTTAATACTTTTTCATCGTCAGTTCTTGTTGTATCTGCATAAGTATTCTCAAATAGTTGGACAACTTGGTCTACATATAAGTCAACATTTGGAATATCCTCAAGTTTAATATTTTTTTCTAAATGTAATGTCTCAAGTAATTCATTTATATTTTCCACGTAAAATCCCTCACTTTTATAACTTAGTGGAACTTAATGTTTAATATATCTTTAAATATGGTATTACGAAACAAATGAATTGTAAATGTTGACCTTAAAAAGAAATGTGTATATAATTACATGTAGTTATTAAAACTACATGTAATTATATGAGGGGTGTTATTATGAATACTTATGTAAGGGAACCAGTTAACGCATTTACTCACTTAGGTGGAGCGATATTATCATTTATTGCCTTATTAGCTATGCTTGTGAAAGTTTCTATTAAGATGCCATCATTTGCTGCAATTACAGCTGTTATTTTGTTTGGTATTGGAATGATGGTCCTTTATACGGCATCAGCTGTGTATCATAGTGTTGTGGCCAATGAACGTGTTATTTACTTCTTTAGGAAGCTAGATCATTCTATGATTTTTATATTAATTGCAGGTACATATGCACCCTTTTGCTTAATTACATTAAATTCAGCAAGTGGTTTACTATTATTTTGTTTAGTTTATGCAACTGCGATTTGTGGCATTGTATTTAAGATGTTTTGGTTTAATTGTCCAAGATGGTTATCGACAGCAATTTATATTACGATGGGTTGGTTAATTGTTTTATTCTTTGCACCGTTAGCTGAAAATTTAAGTACAGGAGGCATTATTTTCTTAGTACTTGGAGGCATTTTTTATACAATTGGTGGATTTATTTATGGAACAAAGCCAAAATGGTTAGAGTTTAAATATATGGGGCATCATGAAATTTTTCATGTTTTTGTATTATTAGGTAGTCTTGCGCATTTTCTAAGTGTATATTGTTACGTAATTTAATAAAAAAACGCCACATAATAAAAATTATGTGGCGTTTTTTTATTACCTGATTAGAATCATATATGTTATAAAATTATTATGGGATAAAATGTAAGTTTCTGTGTTCGCATGTTAAACATAGGATAAGAAATATGTGATATACTTTGAGAAGTTTATAATGAATGAAATATGGAGGACTATAATTATGGCAATACTTGTAACAGGTGGAGCAGGATATATTGGTAGTCATACATGTGTAGAATTACTAAATAGCGGTTACGAAGTTATAGTAGTGGATAACCTTTCGAATAGCTCGGTAGAATCTATAAATCGAGTGAAAGAAATAACAGGAAAACAATTTAAGTTTTATAAAGAAGATGTTTTAAATCATGAAGCAATTGACGCAATTTTTGAAGAAAATGCAATTGACGCAGTTATTCACTTTGCAGGGTTTAAAGCTGTAGGGGAGTCAGTAGCGATTCCATTAACATATTATCATAACAACATTACAAGCACGTTAGTGCTATGTGAAGTAATGCAGAAACATAATGTTAAGAAGATGATCTTTAGTTCATCTGCAACTGTATATGGTATTCCAGAAACGTCACCGATTACGGAGGAGTTTCCATTAAGTGCAACAAATCCATATGGTCAAACGAAATTAATGATTGAGCAAATTATGCGTGATGTAGCATTTGCAGATGCAGAATGGAGTATCGCATTACTTCGCTATTTCAATCCATTTGGTGCACACGAAAGTGGGCGTATCGGAGAAGATCCAAATGGAATTCCAAATAACTTAATGCCATATGTAACGCAAGTAGCAGTAGGTAAGTTAAAAGAATTAAGTGTATTCGGAAATGACTATCCAACGAAAGATGGAACGGGAGTCCGTGATTACATTCATGTTGTGGACTTAGCAAATGGTCACGTAAAGGCGCTTGAGAAAGTACTGAATACAACAGGAGTAGATGCTTATAACCTAGGCACAGGCATGGGCTATAGTGTACTAGAGATGGTTAAAGCGTTTGAAAAAGTTTCGGGCAAGAAAGTTCCTTATAAAATTACAGAGCGTCGCCCAGGTGACGTGGCAGTGTGTTTTGCTGATGCATCTAAAGCAAAGCGTGAATTAGGCTGGGAGGCAACACGCGGATTAGAAGAGATGTGTGCAGATTCTTGGAAATGGCAATCAAATAATAAAAATGGCTATTTAGAAGTTTAATGATGAATAAAAAAATGACCTTTGCATAAAAGCAAGAGGTCATTTTTTATTAAGTTTATTAGCGAACCTAGAAAAGAACGTTTGCTGTTTTAAATGATATGATTTTACAATATCTTATGCTAGAAGATAGTAGAATGAGATAGAGGAATGTATTATTTTATTAATTTTTTATAGAAATTGAAAGCGTATTATTGAAAAGTATTCCAACACTTGTATCATTGCTAGAGTCCGTTTATAATCAAGGAATCCTATTTCATATTTTGATAGGATTATTTATTATTGAAAGCGTTTTAAGTTTCCTCTTTTTTGAAGTAGGAGGTCTGACTTATTCAGATGAAAAATTATGTATGTAGTTTTAAATGGGAAGAAAAATAATATCAGTATCACTTTATAGTGTGGGGAGGTTAAAAGTGTGAAAGGTAAAGATTTTCACACGAATATATATGGGTTATATAGGATTATTACTTTCAGGGGCAGCTTTATTTTTAAATAGTCTTGTTATATTAGGGAAAGCAGAGATGAAAAGTGCGGGTGTTTTTAATTTATTTGTGGGTGCACTACAAATTATTATTCCGTTTTATTTGATCATGATTTCTGACCAAAGCAATTGGACAGTGTATTCATATGCGGCTACTTTCTTATTTGGATTAACTTATTTATATGTAGGTGTTACTTTTATAAAAGGAATGGATAGTAGTGGTCTAGGATGGTTTTGTATTTGGGTAGCAATTATTGCTTTATTCTATATGGTTGTTTCATTTGTTCAATTCCATGATGTTGTTAATGCATTAACGTGGTTTATGTGGGCATTACTTTGGTATTTATTCTTTGTATTAAATACACAAAAGAAGAACATCAATCAATATCTTGGAAGGATTGCCTTCGTACAATCATGGGTAACATTGACTTTACCTTCACTATTTTATTTTATGGGAGTATGGGGAGAGAGATTCGTATATGAACTATGGGTTTATGTATCAGTAATTTCTATTTTGTACTTCTGTTATTGTATTTATAAATATCGAGTACGTTAATATATGATCTGCATAAAAGCATGGAATCGTTAAACTGATTTCATGCTTTTTTATATATTAGCGTTTTATAATAAAAGAGGTGGTATCTCATAAATCATGAAAATGGGGATGATGAAATTGAAGAAGGTGTTGGTGCTAGGAGGAACAAGGTTTTTTGGTAAACATTTAGTAGAGTACCTTTTGCAAGCTGGACACGATGTAACAATTGCCACAAGGGGAGTTACTGAAGATTCTTTTGGTAGCGCAGTAAAAAGAATAATTGTCGATAGAGAAGATAGAAAGCTACTAGAAGAGCGTCTAGAAGGAAAAAGTTATGATATTGTATACGATAATTTATGCTATAGTTCAAATGCAGCGAAAATGGTATGTGAAGTTTTGAAAGGAAAAACGAAGAAGTATATTATGACATCTTCAATGGCTGTCTATGAACCTGCATTAAGTTTGTTAGAAGAGGACTTTAATCCATACGAATATGCAATTACATATGGAGATAGAAATGATTTTAATTATAGTGAAGGAAAGCGATTAGCCGAAGCGGTTTTATTTCAATATGCAACATTCCCAGTCGTTGCAGTGCGTTTTCCAGTTGTTATTGGAGAAAATGACTATACGAAAAGGTTACAATTTTACGTTGAATGTGTTGTGAACCAAAAACCTATCGTTGTGGATCATGTAGATGGAACTTTGTCATTTATACATGAAAAAGAGGCAGGAGAGTTTCTAGCTTGGTGCGGAATGGAAAATGTGAAAGGACCAATTAACGCCTGTAGTAACGGGGTAGTTTCTACGGAAGAAATTATTCATTTCATAGAAGAGAAGACGGGAATAAAAGCACTCATCCAGGAAGCTGGAGAAAATATAGCTCCTTATAATGAGGTAACTAACTGTACGTTACATAATGGAAAGGCTCGTAAATTCGGATTTTTGTTCCGAGAGCTGAAACTAGAAATAAAAAATGTTTTAAAACATTATATAAATACAATGAAGTAATCATAAATCCCCCGGTGGCAATCCGGGGGATTCTGGAGGATTTCGACAATACTGATTTTACATTACCAAATTTACCTTATACATACGACTAATGTTTTTGTGATTGAATTGCTTGTAAATACTTCTCGTTTACTTGGTCCCAGTTTACTGTATGCCACCAATTGGTAACAAACTCTGGGCGCCGATTTTGATACTTTAAATAATAAGCATGTTCCCATACATCAATTACGAGTAAGGGGATTTTCCCTTCTTGCAAAGGCGTATCTTGATTTGGTGTACTCATAACAGAGAGTTCCTCACCGTCAAGAACAAGCCATCCATAGCCACTTCCAAAACGACTAATAGCTGCTTTGGAAAGTTGATCTTTTAAGTTGTCAAAGGTATTGAAATAATAATCAATTACTTTTGCAACGTCTCCATTAGGCTCACCGCCACCTCGTGGGCTCATCACTTCCCAAAAAAGACTATGACAATAGTGACCACCACCGTTATTTCTTACAGCTGTAACAATTTCCTTCGGTAAAGCATCTAAATTACATAGCAATTCTTCTAAAGATTTATTATGTAATTCAGTATAATTTTCTAAAGTAGCATTTAAATTGTTTACGTATGTCGCATGGTGCTTTCCATGATGAATGGAAAGTGTATTGCTATCGATATGTGGCTCTAGTTCATCATAGTCATATGAAAGCTTTGGCAATTGAAATGAAGACATAACATTACCTCCTTTCTATTTAAAAAAGTTGGTCTAGGTAAAAATACTTTACCTGAGTCAAAAATACACCCATTTTCCATATAAGTCAATAGTAAGTCTGTTAATTTTCTGAAAAATATTACAATAAAAGTAACACTCTCAATTTCATTTGTGACTCCTATCCTTTTTGCTTATACTGTAAAGTAGCAAGGTTTTGTTGAAATAGAAGGAGATTGTTTATGAGTAAAACGAAACAATTAATAGAGGAAGCAAGTAATTTTATTACGATTTGTTATAAGGAGCTTCATAAAGAACAATTGATAGAAGAACGTATAAAAGAAATTCAAATTGAGATAGAGAAGACAGGGACATATGAGCATACATTTGAAGAACTTGTTCATGGTTCACGAATGGCATGGCGTAACAGTAATAGATGTATTGGAAGACTATTTTGGAGTAAGATGCACATATTAGATGCGCGCGAAGTAAATGATGAAGAGGGTGTATATAATGCATTAATTCATCATATTAAATATGCAACGAACGATGGAAAAGTTAAACCAACCATTACGATTTTTAAGCAATATCAAGGTGAGGAAAATAATATACGAATTTATAATCACCAATTGATTCGATATGCAGGATATAAAACAGAAATGGGAGTGATCGGTGACTCGCATTCCGCTACATTTACGGACTTTTGTCAGGAGCTTGGCTGGCAAGGAGAAGGTACGAATTTCGATGTATTGCCACTTGTATTTTCTATAAACGGGAAGGCGCCTACATATAAAGAAATTCCGAGGAAAGAAATAAAAGAAGTGCCAATTGAACACCCAGAATACCCTATTTCATCACTTGGAGCAAAATGGTATGGGGTTCCAATGATTTCAGATATGCGCTTAGAAATTGGCGGTATTTCTTATACAGCCGCTCCGTTCAATGGATGGTATATGGGAACAGAAATTGGGGCGCGCAACTTAGCGGATCATGATCGTTATAATTTACTTCCGGCTGTTGCGGAGATGATGGATTTAGATACATCGAGAAACGGTACGTTATGGAAGGATAAGGCGCTAATTGAGTTGAATATTGCCGTACTACACTCTTTTAAAAAACAAGGAGTTAGTATTGTTGATCATCATACTGCTGCACAACAATTTCAGCAATTTGAGAAGCAAGAAGCTGCTTGTGGTCGTGTTGTAACAGGTAATTGGGTGTGGCTTATTCCACCATTATCTCCAGCTACCACTCATATTTATCATAAACCGTATCCGAATGAAATTTTGAAGCCAAATTTCTTTCATAAATAATATTTAGTGCAGTTTTTTTCTGCAAAATATATTTTTTTTAATTACTGTTATGTAGCAAATGGAAGCCTTTACTCTCGGTTATTTTTGGAAGAGGATTTTTGAACCAAGGAGTTCCTTATGTTATAATCAAATTTCTGTTTCGAAGACCTTATAGAAATATAAGGTCTTTTGTTTTGCTTTTTTATGTAAGAGAAAGAGATTTTTTCTTTTTAATAAGGGATTTGGCATATTTTTAGGGACAACATAAGTATGTGGGAAGTCGATAAAATGTTATGCATATATAATTATTGTGTTTTGGGTTTAAACAATAAAACATAATAGAGTTGTTTTTTTAGATTGCTGAGGAAGGAGGAAGTGTAAATGAGGATGAAGAGTCGAAAAACTGATTGGCCTGTATTTATTATTAGCGGTGGTTCACTTTTATTATTTGTAATTGCAGTTTTTTTGAACAAGGATTATGTAGAGAGTGCGATTAATAACAGTTTCGCTTTTTCAATTAAATATTTTGGTGCCTTCTGGCAAGTTTTATTATTAGGTACATTTATTGTTGCGATGTGTATGGCGTTCTCCAAATATGGGAGAGTTAAACTTGGGGGATTAGAAAAACCTGAGATTAGTACGGCAAAATGGCTTGCTATTATTATGTCTACATTACTTGCCGGAGGTGGCGTTTTTTGGGCAGCAGCAGAGCCAATGTACCATTTGATGACGGTGCCACCAATACATGATGGTATATCTGCTGGAACGAAAGAAGCAGTTATGCCTGCTTTAGCACAAAGTTATATGCATTGGGGATTTTTAGCATGGACGATTTTAGGTACAATTAGTGCGGTAGTTATGATGTATGGACATTATCATAAAGGTATGCCGCTAAAACCTCGAACGCTTTTATATCCTATTTTTGGGGAAAAATTAAGAAAGAGCCTGCTTGGAACGATAATTGATGCAGCTGCAATTATTGCAGTAGCTGCAGGTACAATTGGCCCAATTGGATTTTTAGGTTTACAAGCAAGTTATGGGTTACAAGAATTATTTGGAATTTCTGATGTATTCACTACTCAATTAACAATTATTGTTTGTGTAGTGGCCGTGTCTACCATATCGGCAGTAACAGGTATTGATAAAGGGATTCAAATTATAAGTAATTTAAATGTTAGATTAGCAATTTTGTTAATGGCATTCATATTACTATTTGGGCCAGGTGGATTTATTATTGATTCGTTTGTTTCTTCGTTTGGATTTTATGTAAGTGAGTTTATACCGATGAGCACATACCGTGGTGATACAAGTTGGTTAGGATCTTGGACAATCTTTTTCTGGGGATGGTTTATTGGATACGGACCGATGATGGCAATTTTAGTGAGTCGAATTTCAAGAGGGAGAACGATTCGAGAAATCATCGTTGCAATTGGAATTATCGCACCTATTATTACAACGTTTTGGTTTACTATATTAGGTGGATCAGGTGTGTTTTATGAGTTAATGAATCCTGGTTCTATCTCGGACGCATTAAGTGAATCTGGTATGCCGGCAGCTATGATTGCAATTACAGGACAATTGCCACTTTCTAATATTATTGGACCAGCATTTCTTTTATTAACAATTTTATTTGTAGTGACAACAGGAGATTCAATGGCGTATTCCATTTCAATGGCAGTGACTGGAGACGGAGATCCTAGAATTAGTTTGCGAATTTTTTGGTCGCTTATTATGGGAGCAGTTGCAGCAATTCTTTTATATATGGGTGAAGGAAGTATTAATGCGCTACAATCGTTTATCGTAGTGACGGCAGTTCCGGTATCAATTTTGTTATTCCCGATGCTATGGTTAGCGCCTAAAGTTGCGGGAGAATTAGCATTAAAACAAGGTATTGTAAAAGAAGAAGATAAAACTGCATTCTTATTTCAGAAGGCTAGTAAATCAAAATAAATAAAAACGTAAAAGAGGAAGCATCTTAAATGAGATGCTTCCTCTTTTACGTTTAATCTAATACTTTTCCCTTTGTTTCTGGTACACATAGTAGCATTGTAATTAACCCGATTGGGTAGATGATAAAAATCAGGGACAATGCTCCAAGTAGGTTGCCACCTGTAGCGAGTAAGCCGATAATAACAGGCCCAAATCCAGCTAATCCACGCCCTGTACCGAAAATAAAGTTTTCTGCGGTAGAGCGAGCTTCAGCAGGATAGTTTTCAGCTAAAATTGCCCCAAATCCTCCCATCATTCCATTTGCAAAGAATCCAAGCAATGCACTTCCCCATAATAATAATGTTGAATCTGTGAATAAGAAGAAGTAAATGAGACAGTATACTGTACCGCCAATATAATAAATTGCAAAAGTTTTACGACGACCAATTTTATCAGCTAGAATACCAAAGGTTGCAATTCCAATTAGCATACCGATGGTAGAAATGAACATCCAGCCACTTGCTTTTGCTAATGTATAGTTATATTTATTTGCTAAAATAGTTGGCATCCATGTGAAGATTCCGTAATATCCGAAGTTCTGGATAAATGACATAATAATAAGACCGATTGTTGTGATTGTTACTTTTTTACTGGCAAATAACTTTCGAAGTGGGAATTTTTTTATATGTTTTAGTTGTTCTGCTTCAGTAGGTGTTAATTTACCTGCAGCTTCTTTTTGCAATAGTTCTTTTTTGTAGCGTTGTTTTTGCTCCCATATTTTCGGTTCACTTAAACTTTTACGGACATAGACGGCTAGTAAAGCTGGAATTAATCCAAATAAGAAAACGGCTCTCCATCCAAAATGCGGGACAATAAATGCTGGAAGGAGTGAAGCAACCAGTACACCAAATTGCCATCCAAGTGCAACAACAGATGTCGCTTTAGCGCGCATTTCTTTAGACCATGTTTCTGTTACAATGGCCATTCCGATTCCGAATTCACCACCAACTCCCATTCCAACTAAAAAGCGAAGAATTAATAATTGCCAGTAGTCTGTTGCGAAATAGATGAGTGCGGTTGCTAGTGAAAACAGTAAGATTGTGAAGGCCATTGTACGAATACGTCCAAATAAATCAGCAATAAATCCAAATAAATAAGAACCAATTAACATCCCTATTGTGGTAGCTAATGTTAAGTTTCCACCTTCAACAGGACTTAAGTGAAACTCTTTTAAAATATAGACAAGTACGAAAGATAATAGCAACATATCTAAACCTTCTGCTGCATATCCTAGCGCAGAACCAAATAATGTTTTATATCTTTTCGCTTTCGTCTCCTCTGTTATTTGTTGTACATCAGTAGTGACGTTCATTATTACTCCTCCTTATTTTCTACAGTCGCTATGGAAGAATAACAAAAGGCCTTCTCACCTGATATGATGAGAAGGCCAAAAAAGCATACGTATCCCAAAAAAAGAACATACGTATATTGTATTCCGACTTCCTTCTCAACCTCACGGGGTTGGGTTAAAGGACTGTATTATATTACTTTATTTTTAGCACTCTTCTATTGTATTGTCAAATAAAGAGGAAGTTATTATGTGTAAAATATTTCAAAAAATATTTCGTTCTTCTTGACGCCGACTTCATTATTTTCCCATAATAAAACTAACTAAATAAAAAGGAATGAATCAAAGATGCTAAATTTAGTACTCATGATGATTGAACGAGTCGGACTTATAGTTATTTTAGGATTTTTACTCTCTCATATTAAAACTTTCAGACGTCTCCTTCATAAACAGGATGGCTATGTAGATAAGCTTAAGCTTATTTGTATTTTTTCGGTATTTACAATTGTAAGCAATTACACTGGGATTGAAATAGCAGGAAATACGATTATGAATGAAAATTGGTTACAAGGTGTTTCTTCGTCAAGTACAATTGCGAATACGCGTATTATGGGTGTTGGTATTAGTGGCTTACTTGGTGGCCCTATCGTAGGGGTTGGAGTAGGGTTTATTGCTGGTATTCATCGTTATATGCTTGGTGGTACGACAGCGCTAAGTTGCGCAATCTCTTCTATTTTAGCGGGGATTATAACTGGTTATATCGGATATATTTTCAAAAAATATAATCGTACAATTACTCCTAAGTTTTCAGCAGTTTTAAGTGTTTTTATCGTATCTTTAGAAATGGTTATGATTTTATTAATTATAGAGGATGGAATTAGCGTTGTGAAAACAATAGCGATACCGATGATTCTTGTAAATAGTTTTGGAAGTTTTATTTTACTTTCTATGATACAAGCTATTTTGCGTCAGGAGGAGAATGCAAAAGCACTTCAGACTCATAAAGTATTGCGTATTGCTGATAAAACGTTACCGTATTTTCGTCAAGGTTTAACAGAAGAATCGTGTAAGCATGTGGCACAAATTATTCACCGCTTTACAGGAACGGATGCGGTATCTTTAACAGATACAGAGAAAATATTAGCGCACGTTGGATTAGCATCAGATCACCATATTCCTTCACATAGTTTAATAACTGGTTTATCAAAAGAGGTTTTACATACAGGGCAAATAATGAAGGCGAAATCACGTGAGGTTATTAATTGCCAACATGAAAGCTGTCCCTTACAAGCCGCTATTGTTATTCCACTAACTTCACATGGAAATACGATAGGTACATTAAAACTGTATTTCAAAAATTCTAACCAGTTAAGTCGCGTTGAAGAAGAATTAGCAGAAGGGTTAGCAAAGATATTCTCCACGCAGTTAGAGTTAGGAGAAGCTGAGTTGCAAAGTAAATTACTTCAAGATGCGGAGATAAAAGCATTACAAGCACAAATTAACCCGCACTTTTTATTTAATGCGATTAATACAGTATCAGCTTTATGCCGAACAGATGTAGAAAAAGCAAGGAAGTTATTATTACAGCTGAGCGTGTATTTTCGTTGTAATTTGCAAGGGGCACGTCAGTTATTGATTCCACTAGAGCAAGAATTAAACCACGTACAGGCATACTTATCATTAGAACAAGCAAGGTTCCCAAATAAGTATGAGGTAAAGATGTATATTGAGGATGAGCTAAAGACAACTTTAGTACCACCATTTGTTCTTCAACTATTGGTTGAAAATGCACTGCGACATGCTTTTCCGAAGAAGCAACCAATATGCGAAGTGGAAGTGCATGTTTTTGAAAAAGAGGGTATGGTTCACTTTGAAGTAAAAGATAATGGACAGGGAATTGAGGAAGAACGTTTAGAACAATTAGGAAAGATGGTAGTTTCATCAAAGAAAGGGACTGGAACAGCTTTATATAATATTAATGAACGTCTTATTGGGTTATTTGGGAAAGAAACGATGCTTCATATCGAAAGTGAATTAAATAAAGGGACGGAGATTACCTTTATTATTCCAAAAAAAGTAGGGGAGGAAGAGCCGGGTGTTAAAAGTATTAGTAGTTGACGATGAAATGTTAGCACGTGATGAACTAAAGTATTTATTAGAGAGAACGAAAGAAGTTGAGATAGTTGGTGAGGCTGATTGTGTGGAAGACGCATTAGAAGAACTAATGCAAAGTAGACCAGATATTGTGTTTTTAGATATTCAATTATCCGATGATAACGGATTTGAAATCGCGAATATATTAAAGAAGATGAAAAATCCACCTGCAATTGTATTTGCTACTGCCTATGATCAATATGCGCTGCAAGCATTTGAAGTAGATGCGTTAGACTACATTTTAAAACCATTTGATGAAGAACGTATTGTGCAAACATTAAAGAAGTATAAAAAACAAAAACAAGCGCAAATAGAAACGAAGCACGAAATAAAGGGGACAGATGTAGCAGCAGAGATGCATAAATTAGCATTACCAATTGAAGAATCAATCGTACTTGTGAATATTGAAGACATTATATATGTAGGGCTTGTAGATGGGAAAGTAACAGTAAAAACAATGAGGGAAACGTATGTAACACATGATACACTTGTAATTTTAGAGAAGAAGTTACCACAAGCAAGCTTCATGCGCATCCATCGTAGCTTTATTGCGAATATTAATCATATTACTGAAATTCAGCCATGGTTCAATTCTACTTATAATTTAATCATGAAAGAAGGATCGAAAGTACCTGTTAGCCGTACATATGCAAAAGAACTCAAGAAGCTGCTTCGTATTTAAGAAGCAGCTTTTGTATTTCATCCTTTTATATTTGTAACTGATTCTGTATATTTGACGTTCTGTTATGTAAACGCTTACTTTAGTGTTTATATCCTATACAATAAAGGTACCAAATCGAAAGAGGTGGCCAAAATGAGTACGAAAAAAGTATATAGTTTCTTATCACAAGCATTTATATTCTCAGCTATTATGTTAATTTCAAATATTATTGCAACGCATTTACCAATTCCAATGCCTTCATCGGTAATCGGGTTAGTTATTTTATTTAGTCTATTATGTTTAAAAGTAATTAAATTGGAGCAAGTTGAATCACTTGGAACAGCTTTAACCGGCATTATCGGATTCCTTTTCGTCCCATCAGGTATTTCAGTTATTAATTCTCTTGGTGTAATGGGGCAATACTTTGTACAAATTTTAACTGTAATTGTTGTAGCAACAGTTATTTTACTCGCTGTAACAGGATTATTTGCACAATTCATTTTAGGAAAAGATGAAAAAGAAACAGAAGATACAAAAGAATTGAAAATAGTAAATAAAGGACGCAAGCACGGAAAGGTTGCGTAACCATTGAATTTATATATTGTTAGGAGGTAATGAACATGGCAAGCACAATGACTCCATATTTCGGAATCGTCGTTTCATTAATCGCATACGGAATCGGAACATTATTATTCAAGCATTCAAAAGGGTTCTTCCTATTTACACCATTATTCGTAGCGATGGTATTAGGGATTGTCTTTCTAAAGGTAGGTAACTTTACTTTTGAAGAATATAATACTGGTGGAAAAATGATTAGTTTCTTCTTAGAGCCAGCAACAATTGCATTCGCTATCCCACTATATAAACAAGTTGATAAGTTGAAAAAATATTGGTGGCAAATTTTATCAGCTATCGTGGTTGGATCTATTTGTTCAGTAATTGTCGTGTTCATTGTTGCAAAAGCAATCGGTTTAGATACAGCAGTAATGAATTCAATGCTACCACAAGCAGCAACAACAGCAATTGCGTTACCAATTTCAGAAAGTATTGGTGGTATTCCTGCAATTACATCGTTTGCGGTTATTTTCAACGCAGTTATCGTATACGCATTAGGAGCATTATTCTTAAAAACATTTAGAGTGAAGCATCCGATTGCAAAAGGTTTAGCACTTGGAACAGCGGGCCATGCATTAGGAGTTGCAGTAGGAATTGAAATGGGTGAGGTAGAGGCAGCGATGGCAAGTATCGCTGTAACGGTAGTTGGGGTTGTAACAGTAGTTGTCATCCCGATGTTCATGCCATTCATTGGATAGTAAAACTTACTTAAAAAATAAGAAAAGCAAGCTATTTGTAGGACAGATTTCTACTGATAGCTTGCTTTTTATGTTACAGTAGTGGTAAGACCTATTTAAAAAAATGTAAGTTTCCTTAAATCTTCATTAATACTATGTAGAATACGTTTTGAATTAGGTCATTGTATTGTAAAATAAGAAGTAAGCTACTATATACCTGTTAAGGTAGGCATATAATGAGTTTATAAAAATCTTAATATGAATGAATAATTAAAAGTAGAAAAGAGAGAGAAATCTACTTATTAACGTTTTAGTTTATAGGACAGGAGAGAGTATTCGTCGATTATGCAAATAAAAAACCTGTTTCAAAGCAAAGGATTTCAGAGGTTACTCGTATTAGTAATACTTGCTCTCGTGTTATACGGGCTGCAAAGTATGTTGAATTTAATATTAATTACGTTTATTCTCACGTATTTAATGGATCGATTCCAAAAGTTTATTTCCCGCAAATTAGATCATTTCATGCCTATTAATCGAAAAATTATTATAGCATTTCTATATGTAATGTTAATTGGTGGAATTGCTATTACACTATTTAAATATTTACCAGTATTAACGATACAAATTTCACAATTGATTTACCAATTCAATGTATTTTTAAGAAACCCACCAGATAGTGAACTAATTAAGTATGCAGTTAATGCTGTCAATCATATGGAGCTTTCTAAATATGTAGGACAAGGCGTAGACATTTTGTATAAATCAATTACGAATGTTGGTAAATTTGGTCTTCAAGTTTTACTTTCTTTAATTTTGAGTTTGTTTTTCTTACTAGAAAAATCTCGTATTGTTGGTTTTACTGCAAAGTTTAAAGAAAGCAGGCTTGCAATTTTCTATACTGAAATTGAGTACTTCGGTAAGAAATTTGCACGTTCATTCGGAAAAGTAATCGAAGCACAATTTTTAATTGCAGTTGTTAACTGTGTTTTATCCGTGATTGCACTATGGATATTAGGATTCCCGCAATTATTAGGTTTAGCATTAATGATTTTCTTGCTTGGATTAATTCCAGTAGCGGGGGTTATCATTTCGTTATTCCCACTTTGTATGATTGCTTACAATATTGGCGGTATTATGTACGTTGTTTATATTTTAGTTATCGTAACAGTGATTCATGCGCTTGAAAGTTACGTATTAAATCCGAAGTTTATGTCGCAAAAAACAAATTTACCGATTTTCTATACTTTTATGGTATTAATTTTCTCAGAGCACTTCTTAGGTGTATGGGGACTGATTATCGGTATTCCAATCTTCATTTTCTTACTAGATGTTTTAGACGTGACAAGTGATGAAATTGAGAAGGATGTTGGAACAAAATAAAGTGAAGTAGAGAAAAAGCATCGATGTTCGATGCTTTTTCTTTTATAACATTATGTTTCTTATGCCATACTGTAAGGAGAATATAGAATAGGGGTGAAGTAATGGCTGTAAATGAAAAGGTAGAATTGGCTACATTTGCTGGAGGGTGTTTCTGGTGTATGGTTTCTCCATTTGAAGAGATGGAGGGAATTATACAGGTTGTTTCAGGTTATACAGGCGGTCATAAAGAGGACCCAACGTATAAAGAAGTGTGCTCAGAAACAACAGGACATTATGAAGCAGTACAAATTACATTTGATGCAAATAAAATGCCGTATGAGGAATTGTTAAATATATATTGGAGACAAATTGATCCGACTGATATTGGGGGACAATTCCACGACCGCGGGCAGTCTTATGAAACGGTGATTTTTTATCATAATGAAGAACAACATAAAAAAGCTGAGGCCTCAAAAGAAGAGCTTGAGCAGAGTGGACGCTTTTCAAAACCAATTGCGACAAAAATACTACCAGCAGCTACATTTTATCCAGCTGAAGAATATCACCAAGGATATCATAAGAAAAACACATTCCGCTATGAGTTATATCGTAAAGGCTCAGGACGAGATGCTTTTATTAAGCAACATTGGCCAAAGGATAATGCTCATTTAAAAGAAAAACTCAATGAGATGCAGTTTTATGTAACACAGGAAAATGGTACAGAACCACCATTTCGAAATGAGTATTGGAACCATAAAGAGGAAGGTCTTTATGTAGACATCGTTTCAGGTGAGCCGCTGTTTACTTCTCTAGACAAATTTGATAGTGGATGTGGATGGCCTAGTTTTACAAAACCAGTTATGTCAGCAAGTGTGAAAGAAAAGATGGATGTGAGTCATAATATGACACGTACAGAAGTGAGAAGTAAAGAAGGAGACTCACATCTTGGGCACGTATTTCCAGACGGTCCAGGACCAAATGGCCTTCGTTACTGTATTAATTCCGCAGCTCTTCGATTTATTCCAAAAGAGGAATTAGAGAAAGAAGGCTATGGCGATTTCCTAATCTTGTTTGGAAATAAAAAATAACCTCGCAGTTAGCGAGGTTATTTTTTTGTTATTTTACTTTTTTCTTTTTGAACTTGCTTAATACTTCATAAACGATTGGAACAATAAGAAGTGTTAATAACGTTGAACTTGTTAATCCACCAATTACTGTTACACCAAGTCCTTTAGAAATTAAGCCACTACCTTCAAATCCTAATGCAAGCGGGATAAGAGCACCGATTGTTGCAATTGCAGTCATTAAAATTGGACGAAGGCGTGTTGCACCAGCTTCTAATAAAGCTTCACGTGTTGATAGACCTTCATTTTCTTTATGAATAACGCGGTCGATAAGCACGATTGCGTTTGTTACAACGATACCGATTAACATAAGCGCACCAATCATTGCAGATACACTTAATGTTTCACCAGAGATTAATAAGGCAACAAGAGCCCCAATAATTGTGAATGGTAGCGAGAATAAAATTGCGAATGGTGCAAGAGCACCGCCAAATGTAACGACAAGAACGAAGTATACAATGGCAATCGCAGCTAACATCGCTAAGCCCAGTTGTTTGAATGATTCTTCAATATCTTTAGTAACACCGCCCATAGAAACATCTACACCGGAAGGAAGATCCATTTTATCTACTTCTTTTTGGACTGCAGCAGATGCTTTTGAAACGTCATCAGATGTTAGTTTTGCACTAACCTCTGCATAAACACGTCCATCTCGGTGTGTTACTGTATTCGATGTTTCACCTTCTTTTACAGTCATAACATCTTTCACAGCTACTTCATTACCAAGTGGTGTTGTAATTTTGCGATTTGTTAAGTCATCGATTGTTTCATAATTTTGTTTTTCAGCTTCTACATATACATTGATATCTTTACCGTCTTTTTTAATTGTTGTCAGAACAGGGCGATCATGTTGATTAGAAAGTCCCATTCCAATTTGAGCAGCCGTTAAGCCCATTTTACTTAGCTTTTCTTGATCTGCGACTAAAGTGTACTCTGCATATGTTTTTGCAATACTAGAATCTATATCTTTTAAGTCTTTATTTTTCTTCATGATATTTTGAATATCTTTTACGACAGGCTTAATGTCTTCTGAGCTATCTCCGTAAACGTATAGTTTAATTTCATTACTACCGCCACTTGCTCCGAAGTCTTGGTTTTTCCATTCGCCTTTGCCAGACATCTTCTGTAAATCTTTAACGACTTGTTCTTTCTCTTTTTCGAAGTTTTTCGTGTCGTTATCATATTGCACGAAGAACATTGCTTGGTTTGATTGACCAGGACTCATTGGATTCTCTCCACCTAATGAGAACTGAATTGTTTTGACGTCTTTATTATCTTGGAAGTGCTTCTCAGCTTTTGTTGCAATTTTTTCAACGTCTTCTAACGTTTGACCTGGTTCAGGATTATATGTTGCAATAATCATTTTTTCTTCTTCAGAAGGTAAGAAACTTACACCGATAACTGGTACAAGTGCAAGACTACCAACCAATAGAAGGACAGCGATACTTGATGTAATAATTTTGTGATTTAAAGCCCATGCAAGTATGCGTTTATAACCATTTGCTAATTTACTTGGTTTTTCTTCATGATGTACTTCTTTTTCCCTCATACTCTCTTTCTTAAATAAAGAGTGAGCTAGCATCGGTACGATTGTAACAGCTACTAGTAATGATGCTAATAAAGCGAAGACGATAGTTAAGGCAAATGGTAAGAACATTTCACCAATCATACCTTTTACTAGTCCAAGTGGTAAAAATACAGCAATTGTTACAATGGTAGAAGACATAATTGGGATAAACATTTCTTTCGTAGCTTCACGAATTAAATCTTTTCCGCGCAATTTCTCTTCTGATAACGACATACGTCGGTAAATATTTTCAATAACAACAATTGAGTCATCGACAACGCGGCCTATAGCAACGGTCATTGCTCCAAGTGTCATAATGTTAAGCGTAATATCCATTTGCTTTATGACTAAAACAGCAATTAATAAAGAAAGTGGTATTGAAACGACAGAGATTAACGTTGTTCGAATATTTCGTAGGAACAGCATAATAATAACAATCGCAAAGATAGCACCGAAAATTGCTTTGCTTAGCATTGTTTCAACTGATTTTTCAATAGGTGCACCTTGGTCGAATGTTGAAATGATCTCTAAATCTTTATATTTTTTCTCAAGATCTTTTACTTTATCTTTTACTGCATTTACAACATCAACTGTATTTGCATCAGAGGCCTTCACAATTTGAATTCCAATTGCTTCTTTTCCATTTGTTCGAGAAATGGATTCTGCTTTCCCAATTTCTTTAATGTCAGCAATTTCGTCTAATGTAACTGTTGGAATCCCGTTCATAGCAGCTGGATTCATTTGCGGCGTTTGTGCACCAGCGCCAGCATTTTGACTACCTTGACCGTTAGGTGAGGAAGGTATAGCTGGAATTTTAAGTTCTTTTAATGCTTTAATCGTTGTAATATTGCCATCTACAACAACTGATTTTTCCGTGTCTTTAAATGTGTATAAGCCAAGTGGTAAAGATACATCCGATCCCTTAATCACATTTTTTACAGTATCTTCACTTAGTCCTAGTTCTTTCATTTTATCTTTCTTGAAGACAAGCTGTACTTCATCTACTTGTTGGCCAGCAATTTGGACAGATGCAACACCATCAAGTCCTTTTAATCCTGGTACAACATTTTTTTCTACATTTTCAGTTAAGGTAGCTAAAGATTCATTCTTGCTTGCTACGCTTAACGAAATAACTGGGAAAGCATTGAAGTTTACTCGTGAAACTTTAGGATCTTTAACACCTTCTGGGAGTTTTACATTTGTGAGAGCTTCTTTAATTTCTGTTTCTGCTTTTTCCATATTTTTATCAAAATCGTATTCTACTTGAATAGAAGATGCGTTTTGAAAAGATGATGAGCTTACAACGTTAACACCGCTTAAATTTTGTAGTTGTTCTTCCATCGGCTTTGAAACTTTATCAGCTACTTCTTCTGGTGTAGCACCAGGATAGACCGTAGTTACTGTTACAATCGGTGTTGTAATATCAGGAATTGTTTCCAGCTTCATATTGAGTCCAGAGTAGATCCCTGCAATAGTAACAATAATGGTTAGTAGCCAAACTGCGAACTTATTTTTTAACGAGAAATTGATGATTTTGTTCATGTTTGCGCTCCCTTTTTATTGTATTGACCAACTGGTCAGTCTAATACATAATATAACTGACCAGTTGGTCAATCGTCAATAAAAAGAGATGGTATAATACATTTATAATAAGATGCGAGATTAAATTTAGGAGAGAAGATATGAAAGAAAAAGAGCGTTTAATTATAGAAGCGGCTATGAAGTTATTTGCGACTAAGGGTGTAAATGCAACGTCGGTACAAGAAATCGTCACCACTTGTGGTATTTCAAAGGGAGCTTTTTATTTGTATTTTAAATCAAAAGATGAGCTTTTATTAGCGACGCTTCGATATTATTATGACAAAATCCAAAAGAAAATGCTGGATATTGAAAAAGAGTCTTTACTACCACGTGAAAAATTTGAAAAGCAATTATACTTTCAGTTTACTGATGTGCAAAAACATAAAGAATTTATTATTATGCATGCAAGAGAAAATGCCATTCCGTTTAATAAAGAAGTAGAAGAGTTTATGCTACGGATGAAGTTAGAATCTCATGCATTTTATCGAGGTAGCTTACTGTCTATTTATGGTGAAAAGGTCAGTCCATATTTATTAGATTTAGTAATTATGGTAGAAGGTATATGCCATGGTTATTTACAATTAATTATTTTAAATGAACCAGAAATTGATTTCGCTCATGTTGCTTCATTTATTTTAAAAAGAGTAGATGATTTAGTAGAAGGGCTTCTAGAATCTTCAGAAGGGCCTGTTTTAAATGAAGAAAAAATGGGAGAGTTTTTTTGTAGCTCAGAGCTTATTAAAGAACAAGTGAAAGAGCATTTTTTAAATGAAATTATTATATTAAAACGAACATTAGCAGACCAACTAGAAAATGATGAGGTTTTAGTTACTTTAGATGTTTTAGAATCCGAAATGAGAGTGCCGAATCCAAGGATTCCAGTTATTCGAGGGATGTTAGCGAATTTAGAAGCGTATAATGATTTGAAGGATTTTAGATTGAGATTAGCTCGATATTACTATATAAATTAAGGCTTTAATCAGTGGGGGTTCATTCCCACTGATTAAATTTGAAAATAGTTTTTATTTTACATTTTGAAATTTATACATGTCACCATAAGCGTTGGTGTCGTTGTATATAAACAATACAATATCTGCATTTTGTTCTTCTAGTTGCTGCTTCACACTTTTTCCTTGCGTGTAACGAGGGTCAATAAAAGTTGTTTTAGCAAAATTACGTGCAAATAAAGGATATGTAGCATCAGCATACGAATCTTTTAAGATAACAAGGTGTAAATCATTGTCCGCCTTTGTATTAATGATATTTATTTCAGGGAAATCTGTTTGATAAACATTAGCATATCCAGGAGCAGGAATATCTTTTTCTTTTCCATAAAACTGATTCATTGATTCCTTAGCGGTATCATCTTTAATAGCGCCGTAGTAAACTGTGTAGTCGTCCCAAGATTCACCGAAATTATAGTGGACATATGGAATTTGTACGGATGAAGTATCGATTAAGCGGTACAATTGATTATTCCAGCTACCAACAAACTTTCCTTTCGGTTTTTCCCAGTTAATAGTGTAGTTGTCTTTCTTTATTGGTTGTCCTTTATATTTGTTTGAATGAGAATTAATAAAGTTCATCGTATCCTCATATGCATAAAAGGCACCTTCCATATTCCAATGATGATCTGTAGTTAAATACATTCGTTCTAGTTTTTCGTTAGTAAATCTTTCTTTAAACATTGGTAATACATCAATAATATGGAATTTCGTTGCTGTCAATTTCTCAGCAAGGTGATCCCTAAGAATTTGTTCGTAACCAAGATTTAGGTAAGAGGGAAGCTTATACTGTAACGCTGTCTGCTTACTAGGAACTAAAGAGAAATAGAATTCTGTTTGTGGAAAATCTTTTTTCAAAGTGTTTAATTCCTGAACACCAGCATCAACATCATTTAAATGATTTTCCATATTAGGTCTATTAAAAATAAATTGATCGTTTGTAACATGAATGTTGTTTACGAATGTTCGATTCATAGAGAGTTGGAATTTTATATAGCTTTCAAGAAAGAGATCCCTAGGTCCAACATGGTCTGTAAAGTGTGTTTCGATACCTTTGAATAACTCTCCAGTTTTTATGGTAGAAGCATTTACAGCAGGTCTAATTGCTAAGTTTCTGTTTTCAAATTCAGAAAATGTTTTTTTATCTATAAGGATAACTTTTGCTGTCCAAATACCCACCCCAAAAATAACTGTAAGGAACCCCATTATTAAAGTGAGGTTTTGAAATTTTTTCATAGTGAACCTCCTTTAAAAACGGAAATAAATAAATGGATTATAAGTTGCATTTGTTAGGAATACTAAAACAATGACTAGAATACTTAAATAATATACTGGCGATAAAACAGCAAATCTTTTTGTCGATAACATTTTTTGTAACCATGGGAATACGGGTGCTGCAGTAATAATAGCTAATAAGAAAATTCCCCAATAATTCATTATATAGAAGTAACTGTTAATATCTGTTAACGGACCGTTAAATCCGAACATGGATTTTAGGAATTCAAAGCAATAACTGAAGTTATCTGCACGGAAAAACACCCATCCAATAATAACTAAAAACATCACGTAAATATGTTGAAGAGGACTCCATAATTTTTGAAGTAGGTTTTCGAGTCTAGCTTTTTCAAGTGCAATTAGAACCCCATAATAAATACCCCAAATCATAAAGGTCCAACTAGCACCATGCCAAAAACCGGTTAGTCCCCATACAATGAAGAGGTTACGGTAAACTTTCCAAGTTGTAACGCGATTTCCTCCAAGTGGAATATAGACATAATCACGGAACCAAGAACCGAGCGAAATATGCCAACGACGCCAAAATTCAGAAATGGATTTTGAGATATATGGATAATTAAAGTTTTCTAGAAAATCAAATCCAAACATCTTACCTAATCCAATTGCCATGTCACTATATCCAGAAAAATCAAAGTAAATTTGTAGCGTATAGGCAATGGCTCCCATCCAAGCTAATGATACACTCATATCAGAAGGATTCATTGCGAAGATCTCATCGGCTATAACACCTAATTGGTTAGCGATTAAAACTTTTTTACCTAAACCAATAATAAATCGGCGGACACCTTCAGAGAATTTGTCGGCATCAACAGTTCGCTCGTGTAATTGATGAGAAATTGTATTATAACGAACAATTGGTCCTGCTACTAACTGTGGAAATACAGTAAAGTATAAGGCCAAATCAAAGATATTTCGTTGAGCATCGACTTTTTTCTTATAAATATCGATAATATAACTCATCGCATGGAACGTGAAAAATGAAATACCAATTGGTAAAGGTATTTTTTCAAGAACAATATGGGTATGTAAGATAGAGTTAATATTATCTACTAAAAAGTTTGCATATTTAAAATATCCTAAAATAGCGGTGTTCATTACAATTGCAAACGTTAGTAATAATTTTCTTTGACCATTTGTGAAGCGACTATTCCCTAATAAAATCCCAAACCAATAGTTAACAAGGATAGAGAACAGCATTAGGAAAACATAAATGGGTTCGCCCCAAGCATAAAATACTAAACTAAAAAATAATAAAACTATATTTTGTAGTTCTTTGCGTACAGCATAATAAATTAAGAGTACGGCAGGTAAAAATAAACATAAAAAGACAAGGTTACTAAATACCATTTCAATTAATTCCTTTCCTATTTTATCTAAATAATACCAAAAATATCATTGAAATGTAATAATTTAAAAACTAGGATATGATTAACATATTTAATTTTTATATTGTGGGACATATAAAAAATCCTTGTTTATAAAAAAAGGCCGTCCCTAAATATTTTTAGGAACGGCTTTTTTACCAATATGAAATAATTTAGTTATTTTTTTCTGACCATTTTTCAACATCCCAAACCTTTGTGATCCAATCTTCATAGAATTCCGGTTCGTGACATACAAGGAGAATTGTTCCTTTATATGCTTTCATAGCCTTCTTAAGTTCTTCTTTTGCTGTAACATCAAGATGGTTTGTCGGCTCATCAAATAGTAGCCAGTTACTTTCTTCACCCATTAACTTACATAAACGAACTTTTGCTTGTTCTCCGCCACTTAATTGACTTAATGGGCGAGAAATATGTTCATTTTTTAATCCGCATTTTGCTAACATCGCACGAATTTGATGCTGGTCTAGGCCAGGGAATGTATTCCATACATCATCAATTGGTGTTATATTATCAGCTTTAACTTCTTGCTCAAAGTATGCAGGCTCTAAGAAGTCACCAAGACTTGTTTTACCGTTTAAAGGTTTAATTTTACCTAAGATTGTTTTTAGTAACGTTGATTTACCAACACCATTACATCCAACAATAGCAATTTTTTCACCACGCTCAATTGTCATTGATAGCTTTGGTAGTAGCGGATGTGTATATCCGATTTCTACATTTTCACCTTCAAAGACGAAGCGACTACTTGCACGACTTTCTTTAAATGAGAATTCAGGTTTAATTGCTGTTTCCGGACGATCAATAAGTTCCATACGATCAAGTTGTTTTTGACGACTCTTTGCACGACCTGTCGTTGAATAACGAGCCTTGTTCTTTGCAATGAAGTCTTCTTGCTTTTTGATAAACTCACGCTGCTTTTCATAAGCGTTTATATGTTGATTTTTATTGATTTCTGCTAGTTCTAGGAATTTTTCATATGTCGCTGTATAGCGCGTCATTTTTGTGAATTCTAGATGGAAAATAACATCAACACATTTGTTCATAAATTCTGTATCATGAGAAATTAATAAGAATGCATGTGGATATTCTTTTAAATAAGTTGTTAACCAATGAATATGTTCAACGTCTAAATAGTTAGTAGGTTCATCAAGCAATAACACTTCTGGTTGTTCAAGTAATAGCTTTGCAAGCAATACTTTTGTACGTTGTCCACCACTTAGTGCTGAAACATCACGATCTAAACCAATAGCATCAATTCCAAGACCACGTGCAGCCTCTTCAATTTTCATATCTAGTAAATAGAAACCACCTGCTTCAAGTGCATCTTGTATTTCTGCCATTTGTTCAAGAAGTTCTTCTAGTTCTTCTGGTGTAGCAGTTCCCATTTTTTCTGTAACTTCATTTAAAGCTGTTTCCTTTTCGAATAACGGTAAAAATGCATCCGCTAGTACGTCACGAATTGTACGTCCAGGTGTTAAAACCGTATGCTGATCTAAGTAACCGTAATGTGTGCCTGGTGTCCATTCTACACGACCTTCGTCATGAATAAGCTGACCAGTAATGATATTCATGAATGTTGATTTACCAACACCGTTTGCACCAACTAATCCAACGTGCTCACCTGCTAATAATCGCATAGATACATCTTTAAATAATGTACGATCGCCAAATGTATGTCCTAATTTTTCAACTGTTAATAAGCTCATAGTATCCTCCGTCCAACTTGAAATAGTACCTTGAATCATGATACTAAATTCTTTCATATAATGCCATCATTTCAAAATGTATATTTTTTCAAAAAAAGGGTTGTATTAATTTTCTGAAAATATATAATATAATTGAACAGTGGTTAATTAAATGTGTGAGGTATGAAATATGTCGCCAAGGAAAGCCGTTAAACAAGAACTAACAAGAGAAATGATTATGAATGTAGCTAGGGGGCTATTTATAGCACAAGGATATCAACATACTTCAATGCGCAAAATTGCAACAGAACTTGGATATAGCCATGGTTCGATTTATTATCATTTTAAAAACAAAGCAGAGCTATTTTACGCAATGGTGGAACAGGATTTTCAATTATTAAATAAAAAGTTAGATGAAATTTGTAATCAAAAATTATCGAGAGAAGAGCAACTAAGAGCAGTTTTATTCGGTTTTATTGAATTTGGTCTAAGAAATCAGAGTCATTATGAAATTATGTTTTTAATTAAAGATGTCGAATTAAAAGAGTGTTTGGCAAATAGTCCTAATGTTAGCTATGAAAAATTTGCGAAGGTTATTTCTTCTTTATGTGATGGGAAATTAAATGCGATGATAATATGGTCTGTTTTTTTATCATTACATGGATTTGTAGCACATTATTGCAGAAGTGGTCAAACGTTTGAAGAACTACAAGGTTTGGCTAAAGTACATGTAGAGTTTATTTCAAAATCGCTTCTTATGTAAGTGATTTTCTTTTTAACATTAATTGAACGGTGGTTAATTAATTTAGGAGGGGATTTATAATGAAGAAGGCTTTAGTATTAGGTGCTTCTGGTTCAATGGGTTATGCAATTGTAAACGAATTATGTGGCCGAGGGATTCATGTAGTTGCTTTTGCAAGAAATAAGGAGAGATTAGGTGCATTATTTTCTGGGAACAAACATGTAGAAGTTGTAGCAGGCGACGTATTTATACAAGAGGATATAATGAATGCTGCTAAAGATGTTGATATTATATTTCATGCTGTAAATATTCCGTATTCAGATTGGGAGAAACAACAAGAGAAATTATTAATAAACATATTAGAGGTATCGAAACATTACGGTATCAAACTAGGAATAGTTGATAATATTTATGCGTATGGAAGGCAAGGGGAAGGGCTTGTAAAAGAAGATGCTAAAAAGAGATCACAAACAAAGAAAGGGAAGATTCGTTTACAACTTGAAGAGATGGCAAAACAAGCTAATGTACGAATGTTTATTGCTCATTTCCCAGACTTTTATGGTCCAAATGCAGAAAATACACTTGTCCATCATACATTAAAGGGAATACTTGCAAATAAAATGTCTAGCTTTGTTGGAGATAAAAAGATTGCCCGTGAATATATTTTTACACCAGATGGTGCAAAAGCGATGGTTGAATTAGCTTCACATGATGAGGCCTATGGACAAAATTGGAACATACCGGGTTATGGTGTCATTACAGGTGAGGAAATGATTCAACACATACGGGAATTAACGGGATATACCAAACGAATAATAGCTGTAAAAAGAGGAATGATCCAGTTCATTGGTCTGTTTGATAAGCAGATGAAAGAATTTGTGGAAATGCTATATTTGACGGAAAAACCAGTTGTATTAAGCGGGGAGAAATATGAGAGGTGTATCGGGGAGATACCAAAAACTTCGTATTATAATGGGCTAAAAGAAATGATTATATCTATGCAAAAAAAGGGTGTGTAAATGTTAGGATATAAAAAAGTTACTTCTACCTATAGAAGTAACTTTTTTGTTATGCCTTTTGTTTAACTTCACTAACTTTCTTTTCAGCTACAATAAAATGTGGTCTACGTTTTGTTTCATAATAAATACGACCGATATATTCACCAATAACCCCTAGGAATATGAGTTGAATACCGCCAATAAATAGTATAGCGGAAATGAGAGTAAAGTAACCAGGAACTTCCACACCACCAAGGATGATTTGAACGAACGTAGTGATTACATATAAAAGTCCAAAAATGGTTGTTAGTAATCCGAGATATATAGATAGACGTAACGGTTTATTATTGAATGAAATTACACCATCAATTCCGTAATTTAATAATTTCGAGAAGGTCCATTTACTTTCTCCATCAGAACGTAATACATTTTCATATTCAATGATTAATTCGTTATAACCAATCCAAGAGAATAAGCCCTTCGAAAATCGGTTGTATTCACTTAAAGATACTAAAGAATCCACTGCTCTTCGGCTTAAAAGTCTAAAGTCACCAATACCATCTACTAATTCAATATCTACAAATTTATTCATTACTTTATAGTAAAGACGAGAGACGAAAGAGCGAACGGGTGAATCACCAGTTCTTGTCCTTTTTGCAATGACTTGGTCGTAGCCGTCGTTATATCCTTCTAACAGTTCTTTTATTAATGTAGGAGGGTGTTGTAAGTCAGCATCCATAATAACGATTGCATCGCCTGTAGCATATTTTAAACCTGCTAACATTGCAGCTTCTTTTCCGAAGTTTCGACTAAACGATATATAGTGTACCGATGAATCTGCACTAGCTAAATCACGTAAAATATTTAAGGTATCATCTTTACTACCATCATTAACAAAAACAAATTCATAATCGGTAGTTAATTTATGAATTTCAAGAGAAGTCTCTGAATAAAAGGCACGAAGCACCTTTTCCTCATTGTAGCATGGTACTACTATTGAAAGGGTCATGTTAGGACCTCCTTAGGTGTAATTTTAAACTGGGCATGAAGTAAAAGTGAAGCAATCATCTTCAACTTTTACTTCACTTCATTTTAATAACTTTTTTTAAAACGATTTTTTAATTTTGAATATCTTTTCGTATCTCCAAGAACTAGAAGCGAGATGCAAATGATAAATGAAATGATAGAAATAACGAGACCCATTTTGAAATAAGGTGTGACGTATTTCATTTCAACTACATGTTGCCCTTTAGAAATAGGAACGCCAATAAAGGCGGAATTAGCCTTCGTAAATTCCGTTTCTTTACCGTCAACTTTTATTGACCATCCTTTACTATACGGTACCGATAAATATAGTAATCCATCCTTAGTGGAATTAATCTCACCTTTTAAGGAGTTACCTTCATAGTAAATGTTTTGTAGACTATTTTCTTTTAAAGTATTTACTTTTTTAGGGACAGTCTGATAGTTAGTACTGTTGATTTGTAAGTCTTTCAACTCATATTGACCAGGAGTAGGAATAGAAATGATTAGTTCGGTTGGCTTCGCATCTTTTCCTAAGTTGTAAACAAATTTTTCTAACGGATAAGCATAAGCTCCATCCTCATTACCTTTTATCATAGATTTGTCATTCACGGTAACTCCAAATGATTCCTTGTTTATATTTCTAATTTTAATTTCAACAAGAAGATCACCTAACATATCGTTATTATCAATAGGTACTATTATACGCCCATTTTCATGAACAGTGAGTATATCTTTCTCTTTCTCTATATTTTCCCACTTCATTTTATTTGGATTAATCTTAATTTGTTTTGAATCTAGCTGTTTTGTATTAAATTGTTTTAATGGAAGACTTCCAACATCATTTACAACTACAGCATCTAATAAAAGTTGATCTTTCTCGGCAAAATTAAGTTTTGAAAATTCTTCATCACTTATTCCAGCTTCGTATACATAGCCTAATGGTAGTGCAAATTCATTTTTATAAATGTTGTAAGGACCTACTTGTTGTAAATGCTTATAGCCATAAGGAATTTCGGTTTTATTAGCACCTTCACTTAGTACATAATATTTTACCCCTAGCATGTTCTCAAGGAATAATCGTTTATCTAACTGGAAGAACATAGATGGGCTATCATATCCTTGGAAAACATTGTACTTATTCTTCATAAAGTCATGAACATGATAATTGACTAAGCTTTGATAAGTACTTGTACCATGATAACCTTGCAACATCGGCGTATTTTTATAATTATTGTTTGGATTGATAATTCGATAAAAATCTTTATCTTGATTTTGTATATAACGAATTGCGTCAATTTCATCCTTATTATCAAGACCTGGCCCATGTAATGATTCTTTTGTCACGCCTGCTTGATTAAAGTGTTTACTAAGAGCAAAATCTGAATAGAAGTAATTAATAAATATTACATTGACGAGTACATTTAATACAATGAAACATTGTAAGGCTACTTTTGATAAATAGCGCCATAGTAATATTGTAATAATAGATAATACAGTAGTGCAAATTAAAATTTTATCAATCGTTTGTAGCGGCTGTGCGTTTATATTTACTTTTCTATAGAATGCGTAAATAAATAATGCTGTTGCTAGCAAAGGACCTATTAAAGAATTGACATTCTTTTTGTGGAGCAGCATCCAATCTAAAATGTAGGCGGCAGTTTGCGCAACCACAAATGCAAATAAGTAAAACCATCTGTATTGCATAGCAGAAAAGCCATTAAATACGGAATACGTATATGGAAGCATATATAGCACTAACATAAACCCAGTAAAGAGCAATTTATTTGTGACAAGTTTATTGCGTATTAGAAGCGCGCTAGTAATAAGGAAGAGGATGAAAACAGGGAATGCAAGCTGATAATCCTCTGTATTATTAATGAAAAAGATACTTTCCATTAAGTTTTTATAAAACGTATCTTCAAAAAATAACGGTATAGTAAATTTTGTAGCAAGTCGATCGGAACTGAATACACCATTTACAGATGGTATAAAGCAAACAGCAGATAAACCTAGTGATAAAGTATATAGAAAAGCAATTCTAATATAATAAATTATAAATGTTTTAATTGTTTTGTCCTGCTGTGTAGCGAAATATTGGAAAAAGGCATAAATATAGATAAAAATACTAGTAATGAAAGCGAAATAGAAATTTGATGCAAGCATAAGTGCTGTTGCAAACAGGAATAGTCCCTTTTTTCGCTCTAAAATATATTTATCTAATCCCCATATTACTAAAGGTAAAAATACTATAGCATCTGCCATGAAATCCCATAATAAAGAATGGCGAATGAAAGTTACACATCCTCCATATATAATGGCAGAAATGAAAGAAGAAAAAATAGTTTTATTGTGATAACGTAAAGAACCATACATGAATAACATCGCTAATGTACTTTTTAAAATACTCATATATAGCTTCATCTCAAAGATTTGGTCAAAATTTAGTTTAGGAAGTAGAAGTGTAAGCCAGAAAAATGGTGCTGTACTATAGTAATAACTAAATTCTCCGAATAAATCTCCACCTAATCCATAATCCCAAGACCAAAATAAATTCCCATCTTTAAATGCGTGTTGTAAAAGGAATGTAAAGAAACTGAATTGTGATAATGCATCTCCCGTACTAGAAAATACACTGTCTGATTTTAGGAAAAAGTAATGAAAAGCAAATGCACATATTATTAATAATGGAATAATAATAAGTGTGCTTTTACTGAAAAATGTTCTTTTATTTACTTCTGAAGTCATTAAATAAATAAGCCTCCTTAAATGCAATTGCCACATTCTTCATCTCTGGATATCGTTTTAGGATGAAGAAAAACTATGTATGAATCGGCGATTTTTAATAGTATTAATAAAGTGTTCATTTGTGCAATTTGTGTTAAATTTAGGGCGTGAATAGTTAATATTTACATGAAGAATTAACTATGAATTACCTTAATAATAGCTGTTGTACATCTAGTGCTGTTCGTTTCCAAGTATAATCATTCCAGAAAGGCAAGTCAATTTAAGATATAGATTGGAAAAGGGCTCATTTTTTAAGTGAAGAAGATAAAAATAAAAACTTCAAATTTGATTTGAAGTTTTTATTTTTATTTATTTTCGAGCCAGTTTTTTATTTATAAATCCTAAAATCAATCCGCGTATTTGTGGATCGATTGCAAGACCGATAATACCGTATAATATACCAGTAATTGTTAAAGCAACTAGTGGCGGTAAGGTAATTAATATTGTACGGTATAGAATATAGCTGATTATAAAGGCTAAGGTATTGAATATAATCCCTTTAAATAGTAAAGAGAAGCCTTTACGAACAAATAGAGTGAATCCGATTAATAACGTAATCTCGGTAAGGATAGCGGCAATAGCGGCTCCCATCATTCCAAACTGACCACCTAAGACGATGTAACTTATAACGGCAACAGCTAGTCCGATTCCCATTGTTGTTGCGCGTTTCCATTGTTGACCAATTGTCGTTAAATTATCAGCAAGTGGATAGTTAATAGATTGTAGAATGACCATAAAGGCTAAAATGGCAAGAGCATCACCAGCTGGAGCATATTCTTCACCTAATAAAGTAACAATCCAAAAGCTTGGATCAGCGATAAATGGAATGGAGATCCCCATTCCTAAGAAAGACATCAGTTTTAATTCAAACTGAGATAGTTTTCTATGTTCATCAATATTCTTTTCATTTCCAAACGCAAATAATTTTGGATAGAAGGCTGCTGCAATTACACCAGGTATTTGATAAAGGACTGCAGGTATTTTCGATGCAGCTCCAAAGAATCCAACTTGCTCATACGTCGAAACTTTTTCTAATATAATAGGGCCTAACTGTGGTAAAAGCATAATGATAATGCCATTGATTGTGAAAATCAGCAGTTGATCTAAAATTCCTTTGTCCCAGCCCTTATGAACTGTTGTATGGCGCAGTACCATTATGAAGGCGATGACTCCTGTTACAAGACTAGATATCCCGTACATGGCAGCGACTGTCATAAGTGACCATTTCAACGACATTCCTAGTAGAAGCGCAGCTGCGGCTGTTACACCTTGTAGTACAGAAATAATCGCTGTAAATTGCATACGTTCTGTTACTTGGAAATAAGCCATTCCAACGCCTTGTAAAGTTGCTCCAAACATTGTCGGTAGTACAACCCAATATACCATGGCACGTAAGTAGACATCCGTATAGAAGAACTGAGCAAAAATAGCGAAGAGTACAGAAATTACGACAGCTAATACGAAACGAATGCGTAAATAACTACTGATTAGTACGCTAATATTTGCATCCTTTCTTGTTCCTTCACGCATAAACGTATGTGTCAAACCTGCATCTGTGAAATAACAAATAACAGCGGAAACTGCTAATGCAGTTGTAAACATTCCATACTCACCAGGAGAAACGTATCTTGCAAAGAGAATCGTCGCGATAGCAAGTACAAATCGAACAGTAATATTTCCTACAAATAGGTAGGAGGCATTTTTAAGAATCTTATTTGTTTTCATGAGAAAAAACCTTTCTATTCTTTAGGACTTTTTTAGTTTGTCCTATTTGTAAATTTGATTTGTTTACGGAAAGAGAGGTGAGTACTATATTTTCGGTTTAAGAAAACAGAAATTTAATTCGCACAAACCAAAGCATTGCATATAGTTTTTTACTACGCTTTCCGTTTTTTGAATAGATTTTACGGCAATATTTCTTTATATCTTTTTTGATTAATTGAACTTGAGCATTATCCAATTGAGAGTTTTCTTTAATGTATATACAAGCATTATTGATAACCGTATAAGGGAATAAATAAGTCTCAAGAATCTCAATAAGTGACTGAGGGTCTTTCGTAATGAAGTCTTGAGATTTATTATGTACCCAGTCTTTCATACGATTGAATACTTCCAGTTCTTTAGTGGTTTTTAATTCGTAATCTTTATATTTAGAAGAAAGATTTCCTTCCGATAAGATTCTATAATATGTTAAGTATTCATCGACATAGCATACATTTGTCACACTCATTAGTTTAAATAAAAACTCCAAGTCTTCTCCCCAGCTACATCCTGGTGTAAAACGGATATTATAATTCATTGCGATAGAGCGTTTGAAAATCCAAGTACTTGTTTGAGCAACAACTTGGTGTGTTAAGAATGCTTTTGCCATATCACCTTTAATAAAGTTTGTTGTATGCTCAACCTTTTCACCTGTTTCTTCGTAGAAATTCATATAACCACAATAGCACGCGTCCATGTTGTTTTTATGCATACTCTCGATTTGTTTCTCAATTTTAGTTGGATGCCATAAGTCATCACTATCAAGGAAAGCGACATATTCTCCGCTAGCATTTTCAATCCCTGTATTACGAGCTACTGAAACACCTTGGTTTTTTTGGTGAACGTATTTTACTTGACCCGGATATTTTTCTGCAAGATTTTTTACGATAGAAGGTGATTGATCTTTACTTCCATCATCTACAATTACAATTTCAATGTTTTTATATGTTTGATCCAGTATTGACTGCATTGTTTCTTCAATATATTTTTCTGTGTTATACAGGGGTATGACAACAGAAACAAGTTGTTTTTGTTCCATCATAGAATTTTTATCTCCTCAAATTTTTTATGTCTTGCACCATATATACAAGCCTTTTGAAAGGAAGAAGATTACAAGAACATCTGTATCAGTTTAACGCATATAAACTTTGTAAATCAACTTTCTATTATTGTACTTTGTATAAAAAGTATTTATTATAGAATATATTGTCTTGTAAAAATATAGAAATATAATTTGAAAATTATGTATTTGAAGGGAGAAGATGAGATGTTAAGGCGATTTACTCGCAAATCTAATGTAATCCTTTTAGGGATTATTATGATAGTCGGTTTTGCGCTTCGTTTTGCAACTTTACAAACACATGGTGCAGATTTGACTCTAGCTAGCGATGATCTAGGCTATCAAAAAACGGCAAATATTTTATTGGAAACAGGAATGTTAACATATCATGAGCCGGATAAACCAACTATTCATATTATGCCAGGTTTTCCAGCGTTTTTAGCTACTGTATTTTACTTTTTTGGAAATGGCAATGAAGGCCTTTTTGTAGCTAAATTAATTATTATCCTATTAGGGGTACTTAGTATTTTACTAATTTATAAGATTGGTACTTATTTATTGAATCCCGCTGCAGGATTAATAGGTGCTTTCTTATTAGCTGTGTATCCTCCAGAGATTGTTGTGGAAAATTTAACTTTAACAGAAGGACCGTTTCTATTCTTTTCGTTGGGATTATTATATTGGAGCTTAAAATTAGCTGATACTCATAAAACGAAACATTTTCTAATTGTATTAATTTTCTACTTTTTAGCATTGTACTTACGCGTACAAGTTGCTTTATATCCAATACCATTATTTATATATCTCTTAATGAAGCGCTATCCATTCCGCATTATGATGAAGCAAGCGATTATAAGTATAGGAATAGGACTTATCGTACTTGGACCATGGTGGGCCCGCAATTACATTCAATTTGATAAGTTTATTCCACTAACTGCTGGGGCAGGGAATCCGTTATTACTTGGAACGTATCAAGGGAAAGGTTACCCAGAAGGTAAGAATATGGCAGAACTTGAAGTAGAATTACACGCCAAGTACCCTAATCTGGAAGCACATGAATTTATGGAATTAGAAGAAAAAATAGCGAAGGATAAAATGAAAGAATGGTGGAAAACAGATAGGAATTCCATGATAGAGAGTTATTTAATCTTGAAGCCAGAAATTATGTGGAAAAAACCGTATTATTCTATAGAGCATAATATTGAAGTATTTAATGTTTCTGCAAAGGATATGAATGAAATACATAATTTTATTAAGACGATGTTTTTAATATGTACAATACTTTCATTTATCTTCCTTTTAAAAAGGTGGAGAGAGACTACATTTTTATGGTCAATTCTTTTACTGCAAACAGCTTTAACCTGTTTTTATGCCGCATATGAAAGATATGCATTACCATTAATTCCATTTTTATTTATTATAATTGGAGTAGGAACTGTGGCAACGGTTATGAAAATTAGTAAATTATTAATTAGTAAAAAATAGTTTGAAATAAAAAAACATCTTAATTTTTTAAAGAAATTAAGATGTTTTTTTATATATATTCATATTTAAATAGAAAACTATTCGTTATCAGTTTCAGTTTGTGTTTGTGTTACGTTTAATTTTTGCTTTAATAATGTATAATCTTGCGTTAATGTTACAAGTTGATGGTGTAGCTTAGAAATTTTTCTTGTTAGGTCAAAAATTAAGATGAAACAGAATAATAATCCAAATAAGAATAAGATGGATGGTGGATATTCTACTTTTAATAGTTTTCCAATCCAATTTATAATTTTATCAGTAGAACTTAAAATAGCCATTGCAACACAAACAAAAATCCACAAAATAGCATATTTTGTTTCTAAAGCCCCGCGACGAATGGAATTAATAATTAAGAAGAATAATAACAAAATAAAGATGAATGAAAAGGTAATTATATGCATTCACTATCAACCTTTCACGATTTTTTGCATCAATATAGCAAGGCTTACTTTAATCATGTAATATGCAGATTTAAGAGGTGTGATGGAAGATTGTCCACCTTGTCGCTCTTGCATATTTACAGATATCTCATTAATGCGAAGTTTTTTCTTTTTTAAATGAATAAGAACTTCTGGCTCTGGATAATCTTTTGGATAATTGTGTGCAAAAATCGTAATTACTTCTCGATTGATAGCACGATATCCAGAAGTTGGATCCATAAATGTTTGTTTCGTTAAAACTTTCAGTAGGGCAGTAAAATAAAAAATACCGATTCTCCTTGAAATACTACCTTTGTAAGCTGTTTTTTCTGTAAAGCGTGAACCTAGCACCATATCACATTGGCCTTCAGCAATAGGCTGTATAATTTTGTATAAATCATCCGGATTATGTTGTCCATCAGCATCGAACTGAATTGCAATATCATATCCGTTCTCATATGCGTATTTATAGCCAGTTTGTACAGCTGAACCGATGCCCAGATTATATGGTAGATTAATAAGATGAACAGGGAAATTTTTTACGATTTGAGCTGTTTTATCTTGTGAGCCATCATTAATAACGCAAATGCTTAAAGCTGTAAAATGTTGTTTTAGTTCTAGTAATCTTGTTAATGTATCTGCAATTGCTTCTTCCTCATTATAGGCTGGAATAATAATCAAAGTTTTTGGTATTGAAATTGGTACCTCGATAGACATTACCGCACCACCCCTTACATATTTAACTATATTATGGTTATTTATAAACAACTTTACTTAATATACCATTAAAAGTATAAGAAAATAAAGGAAAAACTGATGGGTGATTTTAGGAGGAAGCTACTGATACAAAGGCAAGCGATAGTATTTTTTTATAATAAAAAATACATGCAAGGAAGGACCTGTGCATGTATGATGAGAAGATTATGTTAAATATTCCAAGGCTTACTTAAAGTTAAAACTTCAGCCATCTCTTTACTTTTTAAACGTCCCTTTTTTCGGTTTTCTGCGCGTTCTAAACCGGTTGTGTGTAACCAATGTTCTTCCTGAGTTTCAGGTAGTACTTGTGGTACGGACGAAGGTTTTCCATCTTTTATAGCCACAAATGTAATAAAGCAAGTAGCAGCAATTCTACGCTCGCCTGCTAATAAATTTTCTGCGATTACTTTTACGAAAACTTCCATTGAAGATTTCCCTGTATAACACACAAATGCTTCATAACAAACAGAATCAGCTTGGTGAATTGGAGTTAAAAAATCAACTGAATCAATAGATGCTGTTACGCAATGTTTACGACTATGTCTTGCAGCCGCAATTGAAGCAATACTATCAATTTCTGCTAATAATTTCCCTCCAAAAAGTGTTTGGTGATTATTTAAATCGTTAGGAAAAACACGTGTTGTCTTAATTGCTTTAGATTCTCGCATGAATTTCTTTTCCATATATTCAGCCCCTATAGTCTGTTTTCAATCAGAATAATATGTGTAAGTGGAGTACTCATATTAGATATTTAATGAAGTAAAGTGTATTCCAAAAGAGGATTATTTAAACTTCTGTATTTGTATTCATGTAACTGAAAGAAAATTTATTTTATCTAAAATGTAGTGTAAAAGAGGATTCGCTTACATTGCAAGTAAAAAGTAATGACTATGTATTCGTCATAGAAATTCCCTATCAGCCGTGTACCCATTCATGATAGAATCATTTTGTTATGAATGGAAATAGAGGTGCAATGGACATATGAATCATATACAAACAAATTTTTCATCTTTCTTCAATAAAATTACGATCGGTGCGATGCTCGCATTTTTCGTTTATAGTTGTTGGGTAGCATTTGAGACAAGTAAGCAATTCTTTGGAGGAAGTACAACAAGTGTAACAATCATATTGGCAATTTTCGTCATACTTATTTTGTTAGTGGCATCAATTCTACAATATCGTTTTACAGATAAACAATTTCTTATTTTTCTTATAAGTATATCTATAGTTGTGAGGCTTAGTATGCTGTTATTTGTAGATGCTCCAATAATTGGTGATATGAAAGTGATGTATGAGTCTGCAAAGCAGATTGCAATTGGTAATAATATAGGGACTGTAACTCATTTGCCTTTTATTATATATGAGTCAGTAATCATTCGTATATTCGGTGATACATTATTCGCTTTACAACTATTTAATGTGTTATTTTGCGCAGGAACCGCATTTTTTATTTATCGTATTGCGGCAATGGTTTTTGGAGAAGAATGCGGTCGTATTGCTTCTATATTTTATGCTCTGTATATTCCAAATATATTGCTGAGTTCCGTATTAACTCCTGAGTCACTTGCAATATTTTTATTTTATTTTGCTTGTTACATACTTTTATATAAAGGGTTAGATCATCCTTATATGTGGGTGTTTTCAGCGGTTTTATTTGCATTTAGTAATATGATTTTCCCGATAGGATTATTTCTTCCTATTTTTATCACTGTATATGTATTATTAATTGAAGTGTCTCAATCAGCAACGAAACAAAAAGTGTTACTAAAGATGGTAGGGATACTTATTCTATTTTATAGTACTCATTTTGGTGTGAATTATGGAATTAAGGCAATGGGATTGTCACAATATACGATTTCGAATGAGACGTATGTTCAATCTGTCTTAATTGGAAAAACGAAACATGAGGAAAAAATATCGAAAAATCAAAGTGTAACAGAGCATATTGATCAAAAGTTAAAAGAGATTGAGGGAGAAAGATTTAAACTTTTAGAACCGATGATAAATCAGTTTTCAGATGAGGGGATAAATTCTATTCTTTTCAAATGTGAAAAACTGATATATATAGCCGTAACATTGTTTATGACTATAGCTCTATTGCACTTCCTTATTAAGAAACAACAAAATGAAGGGTATATGTTGTTCTTATTTTTAATTAGTGGCTACGTATTGTTAAGGCTTTTCCAAGTAGATATGGCATATTACAATGTAATTATGCCGGCATTGTTTATTTTGCAGAGCTTTGGTGTTTATATGAGTTATGTGTATTGTCAAAAAATATTTTTCAGAAAATAAAAAGAATCCATTCTGGATTCTTTTTTTTGATGGAAGATGAAATTTAGTAGTCAGTGCAAAATGGAAAGTATGCCGGACCTGAATTTTATTCCGCTATTTTCCGGACAGTCAGACCCCACCTCAAAATCAGCGAAAGCAAAGAAGTTAGGTGGGGGCGGACTGCCTGTAAAAGCCCGATTGTTGAGGGCTGATTAAAGTTTCACTTTATCTTATCGATTTAGTTCTAGTTGTAAATTATCGGCTGTTAGAGCCATTTGTGAGGAATCATCTTGAATTCCTTTCATTACTTGTGAAATAGCTTGTAGCTCATGTTCAATTTTCTTATTCTGTTCTTTTGAGTTAGACATATCTTTTACAATTTCTTGGAAGTATCGATCTGTTGCCGACATACTATCCGTTCCTTCTGATACGAGAGAGCTAATTTGTTTCACGGAAGACGAGACACGGATAATTTGTTCATTTGTTTTTTCGACGAGCTTTGTAACGTTAAAGATAGATTCTTTCGTTTGCTCTGATAATTTTCGGATTTCACCAGCAACAACAGAAAACCCCTTCCCAAATTCTCCGGCACGTGCAGACTCGATAGCAGCATTTAGTGCGAGTAAATTTGTTTGCTCCGCGATTGATTTAACGATATCTATGATTTCGTTAATTTTGTTAGAAATATCAAGAAGTTCATGAGTATCTGTAATAATCGTTTCCATATTCATTTGAATAGATCCCATTCGTTTGTTTTGCTGGTTTAATTGTTCTTTCCCTTTATTCGCTTTTTCTTCAGATGTTGTAGCTAATGATGTACCTGTTTTAGCAATCTTTACAATAGTTTCAGACTTAGTGGTTAGTTTTTGAATAGAAGAGCTTGTCTTTTCAGATACAGCAGCTAGTTCTGTTGCGATATGCATAATTGTCATAGCAGTTAGTTCTTTTTCTTTCTCATGCTCTTTTTGCATTCTTTCATATTCAGATTCATAAGCTGCAAGAACAAGTTCTTGTTCAAGAGTGAATAATTTATTTATGACATTTATAGAATAGGAAAAATCATCGATTGTTGTTATTTTTGTTTGCAAAATCTTCATGATAGAGCGGAATAATTCTTGATAAGCAGCAGTATACCATTTTCGATGTAAACCAATTTGCACATGTCTTTTGGCGATTCTAACACGCTGTTCAATGAAATCTTCATGCATATTGCCGCTGAATAATTCTTTAATATGTGTTTTTAAAGTTTGTTTTAGTTTTGGAATAGAGCTGTAACGTTCAATAATAGTAATTAAATTAGGTTGTTTTGTAATGTTGGCATAGAATTTTTCAGTAATCCAATCAATTTCTGCATAAATAAAAGGCTGTAGTACTTTTACAACTTGTAAATCTTCTTTTGAAATATGTAGCATATCCATTTGAATTTTCAATTCAGAATTAGTAGGTACATTAAAAGTTATTTGTTGGTCCTTACTTAATTCGATTATACTGGCATTTGTTTTATTAATATTTTTTCTGAAAACCCCAAGCATCATTCTTCCCCCTGTATATAAAACGTTTTCAATTTTAAAACTAATATAGAGTAATTATATATGCTTATATATAATTACTCTATATTAGTTCGTTGAATAGTATATAAATTAAGAGAATTCTAGATAGAATTCTCTTAATGGCCTTTATTAATTTTAGCATGTGTTTTAAAGAAAACAGGGAAATGCACATTATATATTACAGTGACGACACGAATAACGAATGTTACTAATAAACAAACATAGAAAGCTAATACGTGCGCCCCCATAGCGTATGTGATTAGGAAGCTAATTGCTCCTAAGATAGAAGCGATTGCGTAAATCTCTTTTCGGAATACGTAAGGGATATCTTGAGCACAAATGTCACGCAAAATACCGCCTCCAATACCTGTAATGACTCCCATTGAAACAACTAGAAATGAGGCGTCAACATGATGTGACATTGCCGCATTTGCACCAATAGCTGTAAAAACGCCTAATCCAACAGCATCAGAAAGCATAATAACGACTTGAAGTTTATTGATACGCTCAAAAAACATACAAGTAAATAATGCTGATAATACACTTACGAAAAAGTAAATGGGTTTTACAAATGCGACAGGGGGCAGGTTACCAATCATGATATCACGAATAATACCGCCGCCGAGCGCAGTAGCTACAGCTAAACAAAGGACACCAAATAAATCTAAATCTTTTTTTAAACCAACTAATGTACCAGAAATGGCAGCGGCGATAATGCCAAGAAACGTAAATATATCGATTAATAACATGGCCTTAATCCCTTTCTCTTAAAGATGTTCCAGAGAAAAAATATACACTAAAGTATTGGAAATAACAATTACTTTTCGTTACATGTATAAAAACGGATAAAATACATAAAGAAAGCGTTTGAAAATGCTTAGGAGAAAACGAAGCAAGGTTAATCTTTAGTTGTAGGATAGCCGAGTGGGTGTTTGTATGTAATTATTAAATTTTATATACTTATAAATAAATTAACAAATGTTACTATAATGCTGATAATAAGTGGAAGAGTGTTAGATAGTTTTTATAGAGATAGGGAAGAATAGCTAAAGGATAATGTTTTCTAGCACTACTTAAGCTGGATTTGGTTAGTTTCGGCATAAAAATAAGTTCTCAATTTAAATATGAGTTATGTTATAATTGCTAGGTGTGTTTTAACGATAATAAATTATGATTAAAAGATAATGTTAAGATTTTGTATGGAGGTCTTGGAATGTTAGCAAATCAAGCTAGGGTTAGATTTGAGCATTTTTTGCTCTTTTTTATTATTTTACAGCCTGTTTTAGATTTATTAACGTCTCTTAGCATCACTTTATTAAAGTCAAATGCTACCGTTGGAATTTTAGTAAGATTCCTTATTATGGCTGTTGGTGGTATTTACATTTTAATTCAGGCAAAAGAGAAGGAAAATAGAAAGTTTTTAATTTATCTTATATTATTAGCCGGCGTTTTAGGGATAGGATTTATTAATAACAAACTAGTTAAGGATCCTATTGTACTTGGTGAAGAAGTTAAATTCGTTGCGAAAGCATTATATATATATATTATGCTGGGATCATACATTTTAGCTTTAAAATCATTGAAAACGAAAGTTAATATTAGTGATAAGGTTCGAAATAGTATTGTATATTCTACATTAATCATTAACGCAATTATGGTTATTTCTATTTCAACATCTACTGACTTTGGTAGTTATGAATGGATGAAGGTTGGTTCTCGAGGTTGGTTCTATGCAGGGAATGAACTAGGTTCAATCTTAGCTATTATTTTCCCTATTGTGGTACTATATTCTATTCAAAAAACAAAGAGCTGGAAACATATTTTATATTGGATTCCATCACTTTTAATGATTTACTCATTAATTCAAGTTGGTACAAAAGTAGGAATGGGCTCAATTGGTGCTACGTTGGCAGCAGCAATCGGGATCATTGTACTACAATTATTATTTAATAGAAAAAATCCGAACAAAAAATCTCTTGTACTTAACGCAGTAATTGCTATTGTCCTATTAGCTGGTGTAGTTGGGACGTTTAAACAAACACCATTAGCACAAAATATGGGCATTCATAATAATTATTTATCAGAGCAAAATGTGGCTCAGCAAGGCCAAAAAGAACAAGAAATTAAAGATAAGTTGAAAAAAGAACAAGAACTTAAAGCAAAAGAAGAAAATCATCATAAAGTTGAAAAGCCAGAAGAAAAGGCGAAGATAGAAGAGGAAGTTAAGAAAGAACTTGAGAAAGAGCAAAAGAAAGAAAATCAAGAAAACCTTATTTTCAGTGGACGTCAAGTATATGAAGAAAGACATAAGCAGTTCTTTAAAGAAGCGCCAATGTCACAAAAGTTATTAGGAATGGGTTATGCAGGTAACTTTAAATACAATGAACAAAAGCAGCCAGATCCAAAACTAATTGAAATGGACTTCCATGATTGGTTTTACGATTTCGGAATTATTGGCTTTGTATTACTAATGATTCCATTTATTTATTACGGGCTAAGAATTCTACTAGCATTTGCTACGAGATTTAAGGACATATTTAATATAAAATATGGAATGATTTCAGCAAGCTTATTGTTAGCGTTAGGTATTGCTTATATTGCAGGACATATTTTAACAGCACCAGGAGTTGGAATTTACTTTGTAGTGGTGTTAGCTTATCTAATAGTAGACCTAGAAATTGAATGATAAAAATAAAAGCTAACTTTTGTTAGCTTTTATTTTTTAGTACAGTAAAATAAAAATAGATGGAAACGTAGCGAGGATTTAAAGGAGGAAAAAATATGAGAATATTGCATATGAATGCAGGAGCAGAAGATGGGGGAGGGAAAACACATATTATTTCACTTCTCGATCAGTTTCCAACTGGTGAAGTAGAATTAGCAGTATTTGAAGATGGAATTGTTGCGAAGGAAGCAAGGGAGTTAGGGATAAAAGTCCATGTGTTTTCACAAAAATCGCGCTATGATTTATCCATTTTAAAGAATATAAGTGAATTTATTAATAAAGAAAAATTTGATGTAGTTCATACACATGGTCCTAGGGCTAATTTCTATGTTTCTTTAATGAAAAAGAGAATAAAGGCAAAATGGGTAACGACTATTCATAGTGATCCATTTCAAGACTTTACTAAACAGGGCTTAAAAGGTTGGATTTTTACGAAATTAAATTTGAAAGCCTTAAAAAATATAGACTTATTTTTCGTTGTAACAAATAGATTGAAAAAAAGCTTGGCAGCATTAGGCATTTCAAATGACAAGATGCATGTTATTTATAATGGAATTGAATACGATCAGGAAAAAGCAGAAGGCTATAATAAAAAAGAAATGTTCAATATTGATGAAGATGTATTTACGGCAATCCAAGTAGCACGATTACATCCCGTCAAAGGACATGAAGTTTTATTCGATGCGTTACAACAAACAAAATTAGAGAAAATTAAAGTATTATTAGTTGGCGATGGCCCATTAGAAGAAAATCTAAAGTCATTAGCTACTGAAAAAGGGATTAACGATAAAGTAGAGTTTTTAGGACATCGTCAAGATGTAAAACAATTATTTGCGTCGTCACATGTAAATTTATTAACTTCCCATAGTGAAGGGTTCCCACTAGTTTTATTAGAAGCGGCAAACCAACGTGTACCATCAATTGTGACTAGGGCTGGAGAAATTGAGCCATTAATCGTAGATGAAACTTACGGATGGATTGTGCCAACAGGTGATGGAAAGGCATTAGCATTAGCTTTAGAAGAAGCGTATGATAAGTGGAAAACGGGAGAATTAGCAGCAATGGGTAAACATATTTATGAGCATGCTACTATGAACTTCTCACTTCAAAAACTATATGAAGATACAAAAGAAACATATAAGCAATTAATAGCGAAAAACTTGTAATGATAGAGAGGATAGTTAACTATGGCAGTACAAACAGTTGATATTCTAGGCGTTCCTTTTTCTACAATGACAATGGATGAAACGGTCCAATATTTAAAAGAACAACTAGAAGCGGAACGAACTCATACGTTTCAGGTAGTAACAGCAAATCCTGAAATTGTTATGTGCGCAAAAAAGGATGAAAAGTTCTATCAAACATTATTGAATACAGATTTAATTACACCTGATGGTATTGGGGTTGTAAAGGCAAGTGGTATGCTTGGTACACCTTTAAAAGAGCGTGTAGCAGGTTTTGATTTAATGTGTAATTTACTTGCGAAGTTATCAGAAGATAGTAAACCAGTATCTGTTTTCTTATTAGGTGCAAAGCCGCATGTTGTACAAGCTGCAGCAGAACATTTAACAAAGACATATTCAGCTGTATCCATCGCCGGTACACAAGATGGTTATTTTAAACAAGAAGACGAAGAGAATATTATTTCTCGCATTCAAGAAGCAAAACCAGATTTATTACTTGTTGCACTCGGTTTCCCGAGACAAGAGAACTTTATCCAAAACAATAAGCATCGTTTAGAAACGAAAATGGCTGTTGGAGTGGGTGGAAGTTTAGACGTATGGGCTGGAGAAGTAAAACGTGCACCAAAATGGATTCAAGCGATTCATTTAGAGTGGTTTTATAGATTATGCAGTAATCCAACACGCTGGCGTCGTCAGTTAGTATTAGCGGAATTTTTAAAAGAAGTAATGCGTTCGAAAAAGTAGCGAAATATCGCTGCTTTTTTTATTTGTTCATTTTTAATAAATTGAAACTTTAATCAGTGAGGCATCCCTACTGATTATTAGCCCTCACCAATCGGGATAGACGTTTTACTTTTTGGGAATGATGAAGGAGAAATTTTTTACACAAAAGTATTTTACTTATACAATTCACACATGTAAAATGATGTGTAAAGACACCTGTGTGAGGAGGACTTCTAGTGGGCAAGGTAAAAGAAATTTCGAAGCGCAAACTACTTGGTATAGCTGGGCTTGGATGGCTATTTGATGCAATGGATGTTGGAATGCTTTCATTTGTAATGGTAGCCTTGCAAAAGGATTGGGGATTAACGAGCCAGGAAATGGGCTGGATAGGTAGTATTAACTCAATCGGTATGGCAGTAGGAGCGCTTATTTTTGGGATACTATCAGATAAAATAGGGCGAAAATCAGTCTTTATTATTACATTATTATTATTTTCTATCGGTAGTGGTTTAACTGCGTTAACGACGACACTCGCGATGTTTCTCGTTTTACGCTTTGTAATTGGTATGGGGCTTGGCGGAGAGCTTCCGGTTGCCTCTACACTAGTATCAGAGAGTGTTGAAGCACATGAGCGTGGGAAAATTGTTGTGTTATTAGAAAGTTTTTGGGCAGGTGGATGGTTAATTGCAGCTCTTATCTCGTATTTTGTTATTCCGAAATATGGTTGGGAAGTTGCGATGGTATTGAGTGCAGTTCCAGCACTATATGCTTTATATTTAAGATGGAATTTACCGGATTCCCCAAGGTTCCAAAAGGTTGAAAAAAGACCATCTGTTATTGAAAATATAAAATCAGTTTGGTCTGGGGAATATCGTAAAGCAACAATTATGCTATGGATTCTATGGTTTTGTGTTGTCTTTTCCTACTATGGAATGTTCCTTTGGTTACCGAGTGTAATGGTGCTAAAAGGGTTTAGTTTAATAAAAAGTTTCCAATACGTACTTATTATGACGTTAGCTCAACTTCCAGGGTATTTCACCGCTGCTTGGTTTATTGAACGTCTCGGTCGTAAATTTGTTTTGGTTACGTATTTAATCGGGACAGCTTGCAGTGCCTATTTGTTTGGGGTTGCGGATTCATTAACAGTATTAATCGTGGCAGGTATGTTACTATCCTTCTTTAACTTAGGTGCTTGGGGAGCATTATACGCCTATACACCTGAGCAGTATCCAACCGTTATTCGTGGTACAGGTGCAGGAATGGCAGCAGCGTTTGGGCGTATTGGTGGTATTCTTGGACCACTATTAGTGGGGTATTTAGTTGCCTCAGAAGCTTCACTATCATTAATATTTACGATTTTCTGCGGATCAATTTTAATTGGTGTATTCGCTGTAGTAATACTTGGACAAGAAACGAAGCAACGAGAATTAGTATAAAGTGAAATTTTAAATGTATGCCTGATCGTTTATTACCCTACACTACTCGGCTCTTTCTAGGCAGTTAATGTAGGATAAAGGGGGAGAGGAAACCGAAGGGGTTTCCTTTTTTCTGTTTTTTTAGATAAATAATGGTATAGTAAGAAAAAGGGATTATTTCTTATAAAAGCGAATGTATACAGCAGGACATATGGACAAAGAATTAGGTGGTTGAAGAAATGAAAATTTTACTGATCATGGAAGAGGCAGAAGAGAGAAGAGAGTTAGCTGAAAATTTCACTGAAAATATGAGAAATGTAGAATGTTTTGAAGCAAAGACAGGAACAGAATCTTTATTTATGATGAAAAAACATATACCAGACTTTGTTTTTTTAAGTTCCAAATTACTAGATGGTACTGGTTTTGAATATGCAAGTTTATTACGAGAAATAAATTGCTATACAAAATTTATTTTTGTAGGTGAAAACATAGAGGAATCTATTACAGCTTTTCGTTTCCAAGCATTTTATTATTTATTACGACCATTTCGTGAAGAAGATTTACAATTTCTTTTATATAAAATAGGTAAAGAACAAGGTGAGAAAGCAAAGAGTTATTTGCGGAAACTACCGATAGAAAGTCAAGAAGGTATACGATATATGCTTCCAGAAGATATCGTATATGTAAGTAAAAATAAAGAAAATAAAACTGTTTCAATTTACACAACGAATAATCAGTATATTTCAACATATACACTTCAGGAATTAGAAAATAAGCTAAATGCATATGATTTTTTACGTGTGCATAAAAGCTATTTAATTAATATGTCATATGTAAAAGAACTGAAACCTTATTATAATGGCACGTATAATTTGTATTTAGATAGGTATGATGAGCAACCGATTCCAGTCAGTCGTAATTATGTAAAACGCCTTCGAAATAACATTGAATTATAGTAGGTAATGAGAGTATTTTAACATGATAAACTGAAAATCCTTCATGATAAGGAGGATTCAAGTTAAATATTCAGAAAATTTAGTACAATCTCCACTAAGAAATAGTATTGGGGGAATTGTATGTGAAGACATTGAAATCGATCTTACTTTGGGGCGTTATTACAGCAGTAGGAGCAGGTGCTTTTGGGGTAATAGCTTTATCACAAGGTGAAACCATTAATGCTGTATGGCTCTTAGTAGCTGCCGTATGTGTATATGCAGTTGCTTATCGTTTTTATAGTAGATTTATAGCGAGAAAGGTTTTTAATTTAGATGATAATCGGCAAACACCAGCCCATACATTAAACGATGGGAAAGACTATGTTCCGACAAATAAGTGGGTATTATTTGGACATCACTTTGCAGCGATTGCTGGGGCGGGACCTTTAGTAGGACCGATTTTAGCAGCACAAATGGGATATTTACCAGGGACCATTTGGATTATTGTTGGGGTAGTTGTTGCGGGGGCTGTTCAAGATTTTGTCATTTTATTTGCTTCGATGAGACGTAATGGTAAATCGTTAGGAGAAATGATTAAGGATGAGATTGGACCTGTTACAGGACTAATTGCAATGATAGGTATTTTAGGAATTATGATTATTTTATTAGCAGTATTAGCGTTAGTCGTAGTAAAGGCACTGATCGGAAGTCCTTGGGGAATGTTTACAATAGCAGCAACGATTCCTATCGCTATTTTAATGGGAGTTTATATGCGCTATATTAGGCCTGGTCGTGTTGGAGAAGGGTCAGTAATTGGTATTATCCTACTTATTTTATCTCTTATTGGAGGACAGTATGTAGCAGAAAACCCAACACTTGCAAGTATGTTCACATTTAGTGGTGAAACAATTGCTATTATGCTTATTGTATATGGATTTATCGCATCTGCATTACCAGTTTGGATGCTATTAGCACCACGTGATTATTTAAGTACATTTTTAAAAGTTGGAACAATCGTTGGATTGGCGATAGGTATTTTAATTGTAGCACCCAATTTACAAATGCCAGCAGTTTCGCAATTTATTGATGGAACTGGTCCTGTTTTCTCTGGTAATTTATTCCCGTTCTTATTTATTACGATTGCCTGTGGTGCGGTCTCTGGATTCCATGCTCTCGTTTCATCTGGTACAACTCCAAAAATGATTGAGCAAGAGGGACATGCACAGCCAATTGGTTACGGAGCAATGTTAATGGAGTCGTTTGTAGCAGCGATGGCAATGATTGCAGCTTGTGTATTAACGCCAGGAACTTATTTTGCGATTAATAGTCCGGCGGCACTTATTGGTACGGATGTATCACAGGCAGCTCAAGTTATTTCTTCATGGGGATTTGCTATTACACCAAATGAACTAAAAGAACTTGCTGTAAATGTTGGAGAGCAAACAATTTTATCACGTACAGGTGGCGCACCGACGTTAGCAATAGGTATGGCATATATTTTCTCACAAGTAATAGGTGGGACGGCGATGATGGCATTCTGGTATCATTTTGCCATTCTTTTTGAAGCCCTATTTATTTTAACAACGATTGACGCAGGAACGCGTGTAGGACGATTTATGATTCAAGATATTTTAGGGCATGTATATAAGCCTTTTGCGAAAACAGATTCTACATTAGCGAATGTAATAGCTACAACGTTATGTGTATTAGGGTGGGGATATTTCCTATACCAAGGGGTAATAGATCCGCTCGGTGGAATTAATACATTATGGCCGCTTTTCGGTATTGCAAATCAAATGTTAGCGGGTATCGCATTATTACTTGGAACGACAATTTTGTTCAAAATGGGGAAAAAGGCGTACGTTTGGGTAACACTTATTCCAACTGTGGGATTGCTTATTGTAACAATGACAGCTGGTTATCAAAAGCTATTTCATGAAAATCCTAAAATCGGATTTCTATCTCACGCAAAGGTGTTTCAGGGAGCGCTAGATGAAGGGAAAGTGTTAGCACCAGCTAAAAATGTTGCTCAAATGAAGCAAATTATTTTTAATGATTATATCGATGCAGCGCTTTGTGGGATTTTTATGATAGTTGTAATCGCTGTGTTAATTTCAGCACTTCGAATTTGGATACAAGTATTGAGAAATAAGCCAATGCCGTTAAAAGAGGCACCATATATTCCTAGAGATGAAAGTGAGTCGAGGAACTATGCTTAAAAAGCTGTGGCAAGTATGGGGGAAAAGGAAGCGCTTTATTAGTTTGCTCGTTGGGGTACCAAGTTATGAAGTATACGTAGAGCATATGAAAAAGCATCATCCTGAAGAAGAGGTTGTATGTCAAAAGCAATTTTTTGCTGAGGCACAAGAAGCAAGATTTAACGCAAAGGGTGGAAAAATATCACGCTGTTGTTAATGAAAAAGGGCGAGTTTTCGCCCTTTTTATTTTTTTTGCTGTTTCACGTGGAACAGCAAAAAAATAAACAAAAAACTTTGGGAATTATAGGGATTTCGTATACAATAAAGTGAGGAAGGGGATAGATGGAAAAGTAGGGAGATTATTTTATGTTAAGGGACTTATTTGTAAATACAACAATTATTATTTCCTTTATTTTTGTTGGAGGTCAGCTTTTAAGGGATAAACCGTTAAAAGAAGAATTCTCTTTTTTGCAGAAGTGTGTAATCGGTATTTTTACTGGAATATTAGGTGTACTGTTAATGCATTTTGGTGTACACATTGAAGATATTATGTTGGATTTACGTTATTTAGCCGTTATTTTGGCAATTATAGTTGGAGGTCCGGTAGCTAGTAGTATAACAGTTACTATAATTTTAATTACTCGGCTAATTTTTACTGAGTACTCTTTAGCTTCCGAATTGGCTTGCTATACAATTTTACTAAGTGGAATTGGTGTTATCTTTATTGCAAGAATACAAACTTCGATTACGTTAAAGTTAGTATGGTTACACGTATACTGCCTTTCTATTTTGATAGTACCGATGTATATATTATTTAATGATATATCTGTAGTTGTACTATATTTAATTTCAAGTATTACTACAGGTTACATAACATTCGTAAGTACAAACTATGTTTTACAATCCAATGAGTTATTTCAAAAGATGAAACAATACGCAACGATAGATGCATTGACAGGTCTAGGAAACGTAAGACAGTTTGATTTAGAGATGAATCATCATATTAGTAATAAGAACATGAAAAATGATTCGCTTTGTTTACTCCTTATAGATATTGATCACTTTAAGTATGTAAATGATACGTACGGGCATCCTGCAGGGGACGAAGTGTTAAAACAAGTAGGATGTATTTTACGAGAAACTTCACAATTTCCAGATTTGGCTTTTCGAAAGGGTGGAGAGGAGTTTGCGCTTTTGATACCGAATAAGGGATTAGCTTACGGAATTTGTATGGGCGAGCAAATTCGTACAGTTGTTGAAAGTCACCCATTTCAATTGTTAGATGGAACAAAAATAAAAATTACGGTTTCGGTAGGGGTTTCAGAGTATGAAGGGTCATCAGAGCAATTTATTCAAGCGGCGGATGATGCGTTATACTACTCGAAACGAAATGGTAGAAATAAGGTCAGCTCTGCATCTTAAAGATAAGATGACCAGAAGACATAAAGCTTATAAAAAACACTCACAGAGTCAATGTATGAACCTTGTGAGTGTTTTTATTTATATATTAGACAAGTTCTTTTGATACAACGAATTTACGATATGCACCATGGTGAGTTGGACCTACGTATTCGTTAATTTTGAATGAGTAACGAATAGCAGCTGTGATGAATTCTTTAGCAGTTTTTACTGCTTCTTTCACAGGTTTTCCTTTTGCAAGTTCTGCTGTAATTGCAGCAGAATATGTACAACCTGCACCGTGTGTATTGGTTGTATCGATTTTTTCTGATTCTAGAAGGTCGAATGTTTCTCCATCATATAGGACGTCGATTGCAGTTTCCGTACCAAGTTTGCTTCCGCCTTTAATTAGTACGTATTTGGCACCTAAAGCGTGGATTTTCTTCGCTGCTTCTTTCATGTCCTCAAGAGAATTAATTTTCACACCGCTTAATTGGTAAGCTTCAAATAAGTTTGGCGTTACAACTAATGCCTTTGGCACAAGAACGTCACGTAAGCAATCGTTCGTTTCAGGATGTAATGCTTCATCTGCACCTTTACATACCATAACAGGGTCAACTACTACATTTTTGAAATTGTGCTTTTCGATTGTTTCTGCAACCATTTCAATAATTTCTACCGATCCAAGCATACCTGTTTTTAAAGCATCTACGCCAACACCTTCAATTGTTGTTTCTAATTGTGGTTTTAATGTAGAAGCTGGGATTGGAAATACGTTATGTGCCCAACCGTTATGTGGATCCATCGTTACGATTGTTGTAAGAGATGTCATTCCGTATACGCCAAGTTCTTGGAATGTTTTTAAATCTGCTTGTATACCAGCACCGCCACTTGTGTCAGAACCAGCGATAGTAAGTGCTTTATTTAATGTCATTATGAAAGCCCCCTCAAGTGATATAATGAAAACTATGTTTTCACCATTATATCAATGTTACGAATAAGTACAAAGTGAAAAGTAGATGATTTATTTTAAGGGCTATTTAAAATCTTGTATGCAGGAGACTGAGTATGTTTCGAGATAATCGTACAAATGAATTAGTTATATTAAAGGAAATTGCAGAAACATTAAATACATCAAATGATACGTATCATGTATTGCAAGCTGTCCTAGAGAAATTACTAAGTGTGACAGGCTTAACGACAGGATGGATTTTTCTTGCAGATGAAAATGGGAAGTATACGAAGTTGATTGATTACCAATTACCAGAGGCACTTACATATGGAAATAAACGCCCGATGTGCGAAGGTGAGTGTTGGTGTTTACGAGGTTTTGTAGATGGGAAATTAGAGAGAGCCGTTAATATTATTGAATGTAAAAGAATTAATAATGCAATTGAATATAATTGGGGAGATACGGAGGGCATTCTTCATCATGCTACGGTTCCTTTAAAAGCTGGAGGAGAAAAATTTGGGTTGTTAAATGTTGCAAGTCCGGGTAAAACACATTTTTCGGAAGAAGAATTAGTATTACTCCAATCGGTTGCTTTCCAAATTGGTACGGCTTTAAAGCGAACAAAATTATATGAAAATGAAAAAAGAAGAGCACATTATTATGTGAAATTAGAGCGTTTCATTCAAGATTTAAAAACGATTCATAAGTTTAATGTATTACCTGAAAAGGTGGTAAATCACGTAGGTGAAGTATTTCAATGGAATCAAGTAGCGCTTTTTATTAGGGAGGAAAAAGAATTATCTCTGCGAGCGTCTTACGTTCAGGAAGAGTTACAAGAGGATGTAAAAGAGGCGGCCAACAAGGCGTTAGAGCAAGATGAACCAGTTCTAATAAAACATCAAATAGGGCATAATGTGCATCTAAATCAAACTGTTATTGCTACGCCAATACATATTCAAAACCATATATTTGGTGTTTTATGTGTTAGCTTGAATAATGGAGAGTTTGATGCTAATACAATAGATGTAATTCAAGCGCTATCAAACCATGTTTCGTTAATAATAGAGAATTTGAGGTTAAACGAGCAGCGCCGTGAACTTGTACGAATGGAAGAAAGAAACCGATTAGCAAGAGATTTACATGATTCTGTTTCGCAAAAATTATTTTCATTAACCTTCATGACAAAAGGCGCCGAGGCAGTTTTAAAAGGTAAAAATGAAAAGGTAGATCAATCTTTGCATGAGATGCGTGAACTTGCACAAGGAGCTTTGAAAGAAATGAGGACATTAATTTGGCAGCTTCGTCCGGCAGGATTAGAAAAAGGGTTATTGCCAGCTCTAAAGCAGTACGGTGAAAATTTGGGACTGAAAATTAGGGAGCAAGTTACGGGTGTTCGTGATTTACCTCGTGTAGTAGAAGAAGCTTTATGGCGCATTGGCCAAGAAGCACTGAACAATATAAGTAAGCATGCAGGTGTAAAAGAAGCGACGATTTATTTTACAGTGAATGAGAAAAATGTATCATTAGAAATAGTTGATCAAGGAAAGGGCTTTGTGGAAAAGAATATAAAAGAAAAGAAATCACTAGGTATGACTACGATGCGTGAAAGAGTAGAATTAGTTGGTGGAACAATTAAAATCGTAAGTAGTAATAAACGAACGAGCGTAAAAGTAAATGTACCATTATGATGTGAAAATGAGGGAAGTTTGTGAAAATAAAAGTATTGTTAGTTGATGATCATACAGTTGTTTTAAAAGGATTAGCGTTTTTTTTAAGCACACAGGAAGATTTAGATTTAGTTGGAGAAGCGAATAATGGGAAAGAAGCGTTAGTGAAAGTAGGAGAAACAAATCCTGATGTTATATTAATGGATTTATATATGCCTGAAATGGATGGTGTTGAGGCGACGGCATATATTAAAAAAGAGTATCCAAATGTGAAAGTAATTGTATTAACTAGCTTTTCTGATCAGGCGCATGTGTTACCTGCATTAAGGGCTGGAGCAAGTGGGTATATTTTAAAAGATGTAGAACCCGATCAGCTTGTTGAGGCTATTCGAAGTGCATATAAAGGTAATATTCAATTACATCCGGATATAGCAAATGCTCTTCTCTCTCAAACATTACCTGTAGAAGAAAAGGAAGAAGAACATTCTATTCAAGTGGATGTGCTAACAGCGAGAGAAAATGAGGTGTTGCAACTATTAGCAAAAGGGATGAGCAATAAGGAAATTGCATCTGTTTTAGTTATTACAGAAAAGACAGTTAAGGCGCATGTAAGTAGCATTTTGAGTAAATTAAATTTATCCGATCGTACGCAAGCGGCGTTATATGCAGTGAAAAATGGAATTGTATAAGACAAAAGTCGTAAGACCTAGTTCGCCTTTAGAAGGTGGACTTTTTTTATGGAAAAATACGTCTATGTGAGGACGAAATTGTCTTTATATAAAGATAAAATATGATTGTAAGCAACAAAACAACAATTACAAGGGATACCTTTTTTGAAAGCATATAACAACATAAGAGTGAGTACTAGGAGGAAGAAATAATGGCAACAGTTTTATTCGTTAAAGCAAACAACCGTCCAGCGGAACAAGCAGTTAGTGTAAAATTATATGAGGCATTTTTAGCAAACTATAAAGAAGCACACCCAAATGATACAGTAGTAGAACTGGATTTATATAAAGAAGAATTACCATATGTAGGTGTAGACATGATCAATGGTACATTCAAGGCAGGTAAAGGATTTGATTTAACAGAAGAAGAGGCAAAAGCAGTAGCAGTTGCTGATAAGTATTTAAATCAATTCCTAGAAGCTGATAAAGTTGTTTTCGGCTTCCCATTATGGAACTTAACGATTCCAGCAGTGTTACACACATATATTGATTATTTAAACCGTGCTGGTAAAACGTTCAAATATACGCCAGAGGGTCCAGTTGGCCTAATCGGTGATAAGAAGATTGCATTATTAAATGCACGAGGCGGCGTATATTCAGAAGGTCCAGCAGCTGAGGTAGAAATGGCTGTTAAATATGTAGCAAGTATGATGGGCTTCTTCGGCGCAACAAACATGGAAACAGTAATTATTGAAGGACATAACCAATTCCCAGATAAAGCGGAAGAAATCATTGCTGCAGGTCTTGAAGAAGCAGCTAAAGTAGCAAGTAAATTTTAATTAAAATTATAATCGTCACTCGAAAAGGCAGCATTAACATGTAAACGTTAATGCTGTTTTTTTATATTTTTAGTTCATCAGCAAGTTTTTTTAATTGAATTCGATCTCGTATGTAATAGGTTCTTCCGTCTTTTTTTAAGTAATTTTGTTGGCAAAACTGATTTAATACATATAAAAGATGACGGTAGCTGACATTTAAATATTCCGAGGCCTCAGTATGCTTTTCTATATAACAATTATTTTGTTCTGTTAATAAAATAAAAGCAGCTAATCGATTTTCAAAAGGATAACTATAGTTTTTTGCGTAATTTTCAGTGCGAGTAATTGTCTTTTCTCCAATAAATTTGCATAAGTGCTGTAAAAACGTTGCATCTTGTAATAAAAGTTGCTGACAATCTTTAAGAGGAAGTGCCAAACAAACACAATCTTCTAGTACTTCAACGGACTTAGTAATATTTTCTACTCCTATTAAACCTAATTCCCCGATAAAAGATGGTGCTTGAATAAAATTAATTAATGAAACCTTCCCGTTTTTATGACTCATATATATTTTTGCCTTCCCAGAAATTAAGTAATAGAGATAAGGGAGAGTATTTCCTTCGCTACATATCATCTCTTTCGTTTGAAAAGAATGTAGCTCTACATATGGCAAGACATGAAATGAAAATAGGGTATGGAATTGATGGATTTGCATGTATTGATAAATTTCTTCCTCATTTTTGCTGATTTTCATATTTTCACCCCTATTTATAGTATGAGATATCTCCTATTATCTTTACAAGAAGGAATGATACGATTTATGTAAATTTGTTTTTGTAGAAAAGAGAGTGTGATGAGTTTATGAAAAAATATAAAACATTGCTATTTGATGTAGATGATACATTATTAGATTTCCAAAAGGCTGAAAAAGTGGCTTTACGGGTGCTTTTTGAAGAGAAGGGAATCCCTTTAACAGACGAGATAGAGGCTCGTTATAAAAAAATAAATAAAGGTCTTTGGGATGCTTTTGAAAAAGGGGAACTATCACGCAATGAAGTTGTAAATACACGATTCTCTCTGTTGTTTAAAGAGTATGGAGAAGAAGTAGACGGAATATTATTCGAAAATAATTACCGTAACTGCTTAGAAGAAGGAAATCAACTCATGCAAGGTGCGTTTGAATTTATAAATCAAATTCAAGGGGAGTATGAGTTGTATATAGTGACAAATGGTGTTTCTAAGACGCAAGATAAACGTTTGCGTAATGCAGGGTTACATTCATTGTTTAAAGATGTTTTTGTTTCGGAAGATACAGGTTTTCAAAAGCCGATGAAAGAGTATTTTGATTATGTTTTTGAACGGATTCCTAACTTTGCACCTGAAGAAGGGCTGATTATTGGGGATTCATTAAGCGCGGATATTAAAGGTGGATATGTAGCGGGAATTGATACTTGTTGGTTTAATCCAGAAAGGAAGTTAAATGATAGTGGGATTATACCGACATATGAAGTGCATAATTTTGAGGAGTTAGAAGCGTTATTAAAGCAGCATGTGTAATAAAAAAATAGACAGTGGAGCTTTCGTCTCCACTGTCTATTTTTGTTAATTTGTATTTTCGTTATGTTTTGGGAGTGGAAAGGCATTCCCAATAGCAGCTGCACCAAGCATTGGCAATAGTAAATTAAGCGGGAAAAACATAAGTAATAGCAATGTAATAGCTATTGGCTTTCGTAACGCATAGCTCGAAATTGCTGTCGTTACGATAGCAACGGATGCTACTGGATCTATAGGAAGAATAGATGCTATAGCGTATCCAATACTTGATCCGGAAAATATAATTGGGAATATATGTCCACCCCGCCACCCTGTGTTCAAACAAACGGCAGTAATACACAACTTTAAAATCCCTGAAAGAAGTAGTATCCAAAAAGATAAATGGCTCCATTCAACAACTAACTCTTTTAATTGATGTTCCCCTGAAAATAATGTGTACGGAAGAAAAGTTCCTGCAATTCCTAATAAAATGCCACCGATAATTCCGAGTGTCAGCTTGTATTCCCTAAAAGGGTGAATTAACTTCTCTAAAGTGAATTCTAACTTGAAATAAAAGAAACCAACTATAGCACCGATACTAGCAAGTGGAAGAAATGCAATCCATTCATTGAAAGAAAGTGCACCTTCCCCGAAATCAACAATAAAGGATCCACGATTATCGAGTTTACTCAGTAGTAAATAAACAGAAAAACCTGCGAAAGTAGTAGCTAAGTATACAATTGCCTTTTTTCCTTTAGAAAAAGCAGCAATTTGTTCCCCCTCATTTTCATTCGGTGCTAAATAACCGAATAATGGTGCGTTAAAAATGACACTTAAAGTAGCGCCAATTCCAATCTCGGTTAGCTCATTCATACCCTTTAAGGCAAATTTAAAGCGATCCCCTACCCATGTGCACAGTCCGCCTATAATTCCAACTAGTGCGGCTTCTGGACCAAGACTAGCTCCGAAAATTAAAACAATAATCGCTGTTAAAGTAGCCTGATGGACAAAGCGATATTCGATTCGACCAGTTTTTTTATATTCAGTCATCACTTCAGGCATAAGGCGTGGGTATGTACCGAAATATTTTTGTGATAGACCAACGAGGACTCCGCCAATTATTGTTACGCAAAGGGTGTAATAAGAGGGATAAGAGAGAACTTCAGGCAAGTATCCCCAAATAAAGTGGATTCCAATATTTATTGTGACTAAAAATAACCAGACTGTAGCTCCTACTATAGATCCTAGAAGAATGCCATATAGAGCAAGTATGTACTGCATATCTTTTTTATTTGTCATGTTATACCTCCGTTATGTAAATCTCAGTAGGGAAAAAGTGAAATATACTAGTGGAAAATGGATTGAATATATATAGTATCTTTTTGAGAGGACCGCCTATTCAACATATAGGCTGAATTTTAGAGAATTTGAATTTATAGGTTAAATTACTTATTTAATTTTATAGACTGATTTGAGTTTTTTAAAGGTCTTTTTTGAAATAGACTAGAATATATTTCTTTTGTTGCTTTATATGAAACTGTTAACATTTATTTTAGAACATTCAGAAAAACTGTTTGACATTAGGAAATTATTGCTATAAAATCAACGGTAATTGCATAGTCTTATCAAGAAAAGGTGGAGGGACAGGCCCGATGAAACCTTGGCAACAGCCGTATAACGGAATTGTGCCAAATCCTGCAGGTAGTAATCCTGAGAGATAAGAAAGAGCCTTTAGAGCGTGTTTTCAAACTGCTCCTTTCTTGTTTTCAGGAAAGGGGCAGTTTTTTATTTTGTATAAAAGAAAGGAGAATGAGAGATGGGAGAATCATGGGGAAAAGGAACGATTTGTGTGCAAGGTGGCTATACGCCAAAGAATGGTGAACCACGTGTTTTACCACTTTATCAAAGCACAACTTATAAATACGATACTTCGGATGATTTAGCAGCTCTATTTAACTTAGAGGCAGAAGGATATATTTATACGCGTATTGGAAACCCTACTCTAGCCGCATTTGAGCAGAAGTTATCAGATTTAGAAGGCGGTGTAGGAGCTGTTGCAACGGCTTCTGGGCAAGCAGCTATTATGCTCGCAGTTTTAAATATTTGTAGTAGTGGGGATCATTTACTTTGCTCTTCAACTGTTTACGGGGGAACGTTTAATTTATTTGGGGTGAGTTTACGTAAGCTTGGCATTGATGTTACGTTCTTTAATCCAAATTTAACGGCAGATGAAATTACGGCACTTGCTAACGATAAGACGAAACTTATCTATGCAGAATCATTAGGAAATCCAGCGATGAATGTTTTAAATTTCAAAGAATTTTCAGCTGCCGCTAAAGAATTAGAGGTACCTTTTATCGTTGATAATACATTAGCAACTCCTTATTTATGCCAAGCGTTTGAATATGGGGCAAATATTATTGTTCATTCTACGACTAAATATATCGATGGGCATGCGAGCTCTTTAGGCGGTATTGTAATTGACGGTGGAAACTTTGATTGGACAAATGGAAAATATCCTGAGCTTGTTGAACCAGATCCAAGTTATCACGGTGTAAGTTACGTTCAAAACTTTGGTGCAGCAGCATATATTGTGAAAGCACGTGTTCAACTATTAAGAGATTATGGAAATTGTATGAGCCCATTCAATGCATATATTAGCAATATTGGCTTAGAGACTTTGCATTTACGAATGGAGCGTCATAGCGAAAATGCTCTGGCAGTTGCTAAGTGGCTTGCTAATCATGAACGTATTGAATGGGTGAATTATCCGGGATTAGATAGTAATGAAAATTACTCGTTAGCACAAAAGTATTTGAAAAAAGGTGCTAGTGGGGTTTTAACATTTGGTATTAAAGGGGGATTAGAAGCAGCAAAAGAATTTATCGCAAATGTAAAACTAGCAACACTTGTAACGCACGTAGCTGATGCACGAACTTGCGTTATACATCCCGCTAGTACGACGCATAGACAATTAAATGCTGAAGATCAGCGTTTAGCTGGTGTTACATCTGATTTAATTCGTTTATCGGTTGGTATAGAAGATGTTTCTGATATTATTGCAGATTTGGAAGCAGCTCTAGTTGGAGGCAAAACACATGCCGATCATAATTGATAAAGATTTACCGGCTCGCAAAGTGTTGCAAAAAGAAAATATTTTTGTAATGACGAAGGAGCGAGCAGAAACACAAGATATACGCGCTTTGAAAATTGCTATATTAAATTTAATGCCAACGAAGCAAGACACAGAAGCACAATTACTTCGCTTAATTGGAAACACACCGTTGCAATTAGATGTTCATTTACTTCATATGAAATCACATCTGTCTCGTAATGTAGCGCAGGACCATTTAACGAGCTTTTATAAAACGTTTCGTGATATTGAAAATGAAAAATTTGATGGGCTCATTATTACAGGAGCACCAGTTGAAACTCTTTCTTTTGAAGAAGTAGATTATTGGGAAGAGCTTAAACGTATTATGGAGTATTCAAAAACGAATGTAACATCTACGCTCCATATTTGCTGGGGGGCACAGGCTGGTTTGTACTATCATTATGGTGTTCCAAAGTATCCCCTTAAGGAAAAAATGTTCGGTGTATTTGAACATGAGGTTTGCGAGCAACATGTGAAATTGTTACAAGGATTTGATGAATTGTTTTTTGCTCCGCATTCTCGTCATACAGAAGTACGAGAGAATGATATTAGAGAAGTGAAAGAATTAACATTGTTAGCAAACTCTGAAGAAGCAGGTGTTCACCTTGTTATTGGGCCAGAAGGAAGGCAAGTTTTTGCCCTTGGACATAGCGAATATAGTTGTGAGACGTTAAAACAAGAATACGAACGAGATCGTGACAAGGGATTAAATATTGATGTGCCAAAAAACTATTTTAAACATAATAATCCAGATGAAAAGCCGCTTGTTAGGTGGAGGAGTCATGGTAATTTATTGTTTTCTAATTGGTTGAATTATTACGTGTATCAAGAAACCCCTTATATATTGTAAAGAAAGATTGTGTAACACGTGGCAACGTTTTCCTTGTAAAGATTAACTTATATTTTTCCGAATGTTCAAAATACATTATTTTTCAGATTTTTTACTCATATAATTTCATCTAAACACAATTTTTGAGGGGTGGACAGTACTATGAAAGAAATTCAAGTTGGGTTATTAGGTCTTGGGACAGTTGGCAGTGGTGTGGTTCGTATTATTACAGATCATCAAGAACGACTCATACACCAAGTAGGTTGTCCAGTTAAGGTAACGAAAGTATTAGTGCAAAACATTGAGAAAGAGAGAGAGGTAGAGGTACCTTCTAATCTATTAACACAAGATGCAAATGAAATTTTAGATAATCCAAATATTGATGTTGTCATCGAGGTGATGGGTGGCATTGATGATGCAAAATCATATATTTTACAAGCTTTAAAAAGCGGAAAGCATGTTGTAACTGCAAATAAAGACTTAATGGCATTACATGGAGCTGAATTATTAGCGACAGCAAAAGATAATAAGGCTGATTTATTCTATGAGGCGAGTGTGGCAGGAGGAATTCCAATTTTACGCAGTATCGTAGAAGGACTTTCTTCAGATCTTATTACGAAAGTAATGGGAATTGTAAATGGAACGACAAATTTTATTTTGACGAAAATGTCAGACGAAGGGAGAGCATATAACGACGTGTTAAAAGAAGCCCAACAACTTGGATTTGCAGAAGCAGATCCAACATCAGACGTAGAAGGTTTAGATGCAGCAAGAAAAATGACGATTTTAGCTACTCTCGGTTTCTCTACAAATGTAGAGCTTGGAGATGTGAAAGTAAAAGGGATTACCTCTATTACAGAGGAAGATATTGAATACAGTAAGAGCTTAGGTTATACAATTAAATTAATCGGTCTTGCAAAACGAGATGGTGAAAAATTGGAGGTTACAGTTGAACCAACTTTACTTCCAAATACACATCCTCTTGCGGCAGTACAAAATGAATATAACGCTGTGTATGTGTACGGTGAAGCAGTTGGAGAAACGATGTTTTATGGACCAGGCGCAGGAAGTTTACCGACAGCGACAGCTGTTGTTTCGGATTTAGTTGCTGTAATGCAAAATATTAGATTAGGGGTAACAGGAAATAGTGCTGTAGTCCCACAATATCAAAAAGTATTAAAAGAGCCAGACGAAATTGTCGTGAAAAAGTTTTTAAGACTTCATGTAAAAGACGAAATTGGTGTATTTGCAAAAATTACTTCATTGTTCTCTGAGCGTGGCGTTAGCTTTGAAAAGATTATTCAAATGCCGCTTGAAGAGAAAGGAAAGGCTGAAATTGTAATTGTAACGCATCGTGCGTCTCTTGCTGATTATGATTATATTCTACATACGTTGCAAGGGTATGAAGAAATCGATTGTTTGAAAGCGAACTATCGAATTGAAGGGGATGCTAAGTAGTATCTCTTACCATAAAACAGAAAGAGCCTATTAAGCAGCTTGCTTAATAGGCTCTTTTCTATTTAAAATCTGCGTACCAACTTGAATAAATGCTTGGATAATCCAGCCTGTTGTAAAGGATAAGATGATTGTTCCAAAATAGATAGGTCCATCTAATAAAAAGCTTAACGTTAAAAATAAAAAGGCTAATGAAATCTCTGTTCTTCTAAACGTCCATTTTTTCTTTTCAGCAACCGTTAAAACGAAAGCTTCTTGAGGCGCTGCGCAAAGGTTTGTAGAGACGTAAAGACCAATTCCAGCTCCAACGAATAGATTTCCGCAAATAAGTGTTATATATTTTGGAAGAGAGCGGATAGCATCCATAATAGTTGTAATGGAACCAATCCAATCAACAAAAAGAGAAATAAGAACCATCGTTACAATTGTACCGATTGTAATTTGTTTTTTATTCCAAAAGAGTACGATAAGTGTAAAGGCAAAGTTAATCATGAAAATCCAAAAACCAATGCTTATCCCAAAATTTTGATATAGTGCAATAAAGAAGGAATCATAAGGACTAAGTCCAAAGGAAGTAATTGTTGTCATCATATTAATACCGATGGCAAGAATGAGTAAACCGCCAATGAAAAATATATATTCTAATTTGAATCGAAGCATAGTTGTATATCCTTTCTAAATGTATTTGCTAGGAAAGGATATATTGTGGAAAGCTTACCAGGTCAAGGGAGAATTTTTGTGAGAAGGGGAAAATGAGATGACAAATATAAGAAAGATTGCTGAACTTGCTGGAGTATCTGTTTCAACTGTTTCACGTGTACTAAATAATCATCCGTACGTAAATGAACAGAAACGAAAAGAAATTTTAGCAATTATAGAAGAATTAAATTACACGCAAAACGTGAATGCAATTCATTTAGTGAAAGGAAAAACGAATGTAATTGGCGTTTTATTGCCACACGTAAATGATCAATATTATAGTGCTATTATCGAGGGGATATCAAAAGAAACAGCAAAGAATAATTATAATATGATGCTTTGCCAGACAAATTATAGCGAAGAAAGAGAACTAGAAATTTTAAATATGTTAAAAATGAAAAAGCTTGATGGGGTTATTATTTGTTCTCGGACAAATAGTAAGGAGAAGCTTGAAGAATATACGAAATTCGGCCCGATTGTTATGTGTGAAGAAATAGATTCGAAGTATATTTCAAGTGTCCATATCGATTACTACAAAGTATTTTCACGTGGGATGAAAAGCTTAATAGATGCCGGTCATACACGTATTGGATATTGTATTGGAAGAAGTAATAGCGTTAATAGCCAAAGACGAAAGAAGGCGTACGAAGATTCGCTTCAACAGAGTATCGTAACATCGTTAGAGACCTGGAAATTTGAGGGATGTTTTACAGTGGAAGATGGACGCAATGTAATTAGAGAATGGGCTCATATGTCAGTAAAACCGACGGCGTTCCTTGTATCTTGTAACCATATTGCAGCGGGGATGGTTACAGAAGCAAAAAAACAAGGATTTCGTATTCCAGAGGATATTACGATTATCGGGTGTGATGATCAAGAGGTGGCAGATATATTGGGTATAACGACGATTTCGCATTCTAGTAAAAACGTTGGAGTGAAAGCGTTTGAATTATTATATGAAAAGATTAATGAAGAGAAATTAGATGTGAAGCATATAGAGTTATTACCAGAGTTAGTAGATAGAGAAACGACATAATTGAGAAGGTGTGAAAATCGCTTTTCAAAATTTCGTTTGGTATAATTATGGACAATCTATGAGGGCTAAAAGGGGTTTTGATATGAGATCAAAAGTAGTAAAAGTAATTCTACTCATTACAATTGCATCTTTCTGTTTATTTGCATATGGCTTTGTTTCAGGTGTAAATGATGTATTAAATCCGAAAGCTTCAAATTTAATTAAAAAGACCGATGTAGTGGCAAAAGAGAAAAAGAAAACGGGAACGTTACAAATCGTTAGTTTAGGTGATTCATTAACGCGTGGCGTTGGTGATAAAGAAGGAATTGGCTATGTTGGGCGAATGAAAGAGGATTTACAAAAAGATTATAAGCAAAAAATTGCATTAACAAATTTAGCAGTTAGTGGTGCAAAAATGCCCGATTTATTAAAACAAATTGAGAGTAGTGGCGCTCAATATTCAATTAAGCAAGCAGATGTAATCGTGTTAACGATTGGCGGGAATGATTTGTTCCCAGGCTGGGAATCGCTCGGGAAAATAGATTTAGAGACGTATCGTCCTGATACAGAAACGTTTCAAAATGAAGCAAAGAAAATTATAGAAGAAATTCGTAAATTAAATGCAAATAGTCCGATTTTTTGGCTTGGTTTATACAATCCTTTTGAAGATGTAGAAGATTTAAAAGGGTCTTCAAACATTGTTGTGGACTGGAATGCATCTTTAGAGAAGTTAGCGCTAAACGATAAAAATGTGTATATTACACCGACATTTGATTTATTCCAAAACCGCGGGAAAGATTTATTATACTCTGATCATTTTCATCCGAATGAAGTAGGTTATACGTATATGGCAGAACGTTTAGTTCAAAATGTTGTAAGTAAATTAAAACTAGAACAAGGAGGGGTAAAATGACGACGATACTTTCCGTACGAGACTTGAAGAAGGTAATTGGAAACAAGACTCTTGTAGAGAATATTTCCTTTGATGTAAAGCAAGGAGAAGTGTTCGGGTTCCTAGGACCAAACGGTGCTGGAAAGACGACTACCATTCGAATGTTAGTCGGATTGATTAAGGCGACAGAAGGTAAGATTTCTATCGGTGGTTATTCGATTAAGGAAAATTTCAGAGAAGCGATGCGTCAAATTGGGAGTATCGTTGAAAACCCAGAGTTGTATACATATTTAACAGGATGGGAAAATTTAAAGCAATTTGCTCGTATGTTAGGTGATATATCAGATGAACGTATTATTGAAATTGCTGAAATGGTTCATTTAGATGAAAGAATTCATGACAAGGTAAAAACGTACTCACTTGGTATGAAACAACGCCTTGGAATTGCACAGGCGCTCCTTGGGAATCCTAAATTGCTTATATTAGATGAGCCAACGAATGGTTTAGATCCAGCAGGGATTAGAGAACTTAGGGAATTTATACATAAGCTTGTGAAAGAAGAAAATATGAGCGTGTTTATTTCAAGTCACTTGCTAAGTGAAGTGCAAATGATATGCGATCGCGTTGCTATTATTCATAAAGGAAAGATGATAACAGTTGCCAAGGTTGAAGAATTAATTAAAACAGCAAGTGATCGTGTAGAATGGATTGTTACACCAATTTCTAAGGCGAAAGATATGCTAGAAGCGACCGAGGAAATAAGAGAAGTGAGTGTAAAAGGCGAGCGATTACTATGCCGCATGGATATTGCATCTATAAGTAGTTGGAATAAAAAATTTGTAGAAAATGAAATAGATGTACATAGCGTTAAGGAGCTTGTATTTACGCTAGAAGATTTATTTATTGAACTCACAAGGGGTGAGCAGCATGCGTGAATTTGCGAATCTAGTTTTAAATGAATCAGAAAAGATTTACCGTAAGAAACGTATTTTTGTTGTCATGCTTATTTTAGCAATCTTGATCCCGCTTTTTGTGTACGCGCAGTATCGTGAAATAGAAACGACACAAAAAAGACTCGGTACAACTGATTGGAAGGTTTCATTGCAACAGCAAATTGTTGATTCTCAGAACCGGTTGAACAATTCTAGGTTGCCAGAAGAATGGCGTGATTGGTTAAAGGTAAGAGTTGAGCAACAACAATATTATTTAGATCATGATATTAACCCGATGGCACCGGGTGCACCGACTTTTGTCAGAGCATTTATTGAACAAGGAATTACATTGTTTATTCCGCTTCTCGTAATGATTGTCGCTATTGATATCGTTTCAGGAGAACGAAGTGATGGGACAATGAAGATGTTACTTACGCGGCCGATTCGGCGCTGGAAAATACTCCTTAGTAAATACGTGACGATGTTATTTTTCATTTCGCTCATACTGTTTCTTGTAGGTTTGTTTGCTTACATATTATCAGGGCTTGTATTTGGATACTCGGGATGGAATTTACCTGTTTTAACAGGATTCGTCATTGATAAGGAAACGTTAAATACGAACTTTGTGCATCTGATTCCGCAGTGGCAATACATCTTAATGGCGTATGGACTAGCCTGGTTTGTTGCTATCGTTGTCGGAACTATATCATTTATGGTCTCTGTTTTAATTCGTAATACACCAGCTGGTATGGGCGTTATGCTAGCTGCATTAATTGCAGGCGGTATCTTAAGCTCGTTCGCAACATCTTGGGAAGGTGCGAAATATATTTTTAGCGTGAATTTATCATTAACGGATTATTTATCAGGAAAATTACCTGCATTACAAGGCTTATCAATGGGATTTTCTTTGATGAATTTAACTGTTTGGGCAGTTGTTTCCCTTATTATTTCGTTCTTAGTATTTACAAAACAGGATATGTTGAATTAATTAGACAGGAAGTGACAGTATGGAAAATGTTTTAAAGAATGATTGGGGACCATTATTGGCACCAGAATTTGAGAAAGAGTATTATCGTACTCTATCCAGTTTTTTGACAGAAGAGTACAGCACGCATGTTGTTTATCCGAAGGTAGAAGATATTTTTAAAGCTCTTCAGTATACAAGTTATGAAAATACAAAGGTTGTTATTTTAGGACAAGATCCATATCATGGACCGAATCAAGCGCATGGTTTAAGTTTTTCTGTACAACCTGATGTTAAAACACCACCATCATTGTTAAATATGTATAAAGAACTTCGAGATGAATATGGTTATGAAATCCCGAATAACGGTTATTTAGTAAAATGGGCGGAACAAGGAGTATTACTACTAAATACCGTATTAACAGTTCGTCAAGGCGAAGCAAATTCTCATAAGGGAAAAGGATGGGAGCACTTCACAGATCGTGTGATTGAACTGTTGAACGAACGTGCAAAGCCAGTTGTTTTCATATTGTGGGGGCGCCATGCGCAGGCGAAGAAGAAGTTAATTACGAATCCGAATCATCATATTATCGAATCTGTACATCCAAGCCCATTATCGGCAAGACGTGGTTTCTTTGGTAGTAAGCCATACTCTAAAGTAAATACGATTTTAGCTAATATGGGAGAAAGAGAAATTGATTGGGAAATTCCAAATTTATAAATAGAAAAGGTAGTTAACAGTCGTTAACTACCTTTTTATTATTGTTGTTCGTTCTTTAATTTTGCATCTAGTACAAAAGTACCAAATGGGATAACTGATGAAACGAATGCTCCAAGTGCCCATAAAATTGATTTACGGTGTACGATTGTTACTTGAATTACTGCAAAGATGAATAGAATAAACAGAACACCATGAGCCATGCCTGTAATTTTAACAGCTGTTGCAAATCCTGCGAAATATTTCAATGGCATTGCTACAAATAATAGTAATAGGAAAGAAATACCCTCAACTAGTCCAATTGCTCTTAATCGTCCGATTGGTGTAGATAACATAAAGTAGCCTCCTTTAACGTATGCTTGTATATAGTAAATTTGTATTCTTTTTCAAAATAAAATAGTCTATTTTGTTTCATTATATACAAAAAGAAAGTTTACACTACGAGAATAGTGCAAAGTTCAAAATATAGTCACAAAAGCATGAGAATTTAAATAAAAACCTATTTGAAGTATTTGACTTCAAATAGGTTTTGTGAATGAAAATATTAAACAAGTACATCCGTTTTTAAAACGAATTTCTCTACAACTTTTGCCACACCATCATTCATATTTGTATCTGTTACATAGTTTGCAATTTCTTTAATATCATCAGGTGCATTGCCCATTGCAACACCAAGACCAGCAAATTCAATCATTGCTTGGTCGTTATAGCTATCGCCCATTGCGATAACTTCTTCACGCTTAATGCCAAGCTTTTGAATCAGTTTGTTTAAGCTCGTTCCTTTTGTAACACCGGCTTCAGTAAATTCTAAGAAGAATGGTTTCGAACGCATCACGCTTAATTGGCCTTCTAGTTGTTGTTGAAGTTTCTTTTCAACTTCAACAAGGCGTTCAGCTTCTTTATTCATTAATACTTTTACTACAGGCTCTTTAACTGCGGCTTTAAAGTCATCTACTACAACAATTGGCATACCAGTAATATCGCCCTCAATTTCAGTATAAGGATTATTTTCTTCCGTTACGATACCATCGCCCATATAAGTATGAATCCATACATCTTCAGTTTTACTAATTTCAAATAGGTTGTGAACGATTTCAGGAGATAGTGTACTACTAAAGATTTCTTCGTTTGTTTTACAGTTAATAATTTTTGCGCCATTAAAAGATAGAATGAAACTGCCGTATTCTTCTAAGCGAAGTTCTTTGGCTACATTGCGCATACCAAACGTTGGACGTCCAGAAGCAAGTACAACCTTTACCCCTTGCTCTTGTGCAGTCATTAACGCTTCTTTCGTACGAGGTGAAATAGTATGGTCATCACGTAATAAAGTATCATCTAAATCTAAAACAATCATTTTATAAGTCATATAGAAAATTCCTTTCTTTAATTGAAATCAAAATACATGTTCATGAAGATGTTGAGGAATAATAGTAAGACATCAAACCTCTTTGAAAAGAAGTAGATAAATCATTATGAGTGTGTTGCTCATAATATCGGTTAATAATCATTGGGGATGGATAAAACCCCAATGATTCAAGTTTGATTTTATCGTAACAACTCTAAAGGTAGAGTGCAATAATGGAAGTTTTCCAATTTACGATATTTGTTTTGCTGTGGAACGAGAAAATAGTATTTCTAGCAAAATGGCCATTACAGATCCAAGAACGAGACCGTTACTTAAAAACGATGCTAGAAATGGTGGAAGTGTGGAATATGCTCCTGCTGGAACAAACATAACTCCGACTCCTGTGAAGATTGAAAGACCGGCTACTTTAAATAATTGTTCTTTATCCTGGACAGTTTCGTATTCTCGAAAGGCGAGGCCAATCATGCTTGCGAATACAGGATAAATAGCGGCATAACCAACTGCAACAGGGATCGCTGCAAAGAATGAAGTAATCTTTGGGAATATACTAACGACAATAATAAAGCTTGACCCTAATATAAAAGGGAGACGTTTATAAATATTAGTCGTTGCAATAAAACCTGCTGATCCAGAAATAGCGACAGGTCCAATAGCTGAAAACAGGCCGCCTAGCAATTGGTTGATTCCTGTTATAATGCCGGCTTGTTTAAAACGATCTGATGCAGCATTTTCTTCATATTTAGAGACAACCTTTTGTACAACGCGAATACTTGCTAACATATTTGTTAGAAGTAAGAGTGTAACAAATATGACCGTAATTACCATGTTCCATTCAACACGAGGCATGCCGAAAACAAATAAGGACGGAAAACGAATTATGTCTGTCACTGGTGTTATTGGATTAGATAATCCAAAGCATGCGAATAATATCCAGCCGCATATGATACTGAAAAGAACGGAATATTGTCCAATAATAGGTAGCTTCATGATGAAAAAGGATAGTAAAATAACAATGAGTGAAAGAATAAATACGTTAGGTTGTACTTCTGTATGTTCTCCATCAAGGCCAAACATTCCCTTTAAGAAGGATCCACTGAGTTGCGCGACAAGAAGAAATAAATACGTTCCAATGACTGTCGGTGTAAAATAGCGAACGAGTTTATCAATAAGTCCAAAAACGCTAAGAATAATACAAATAATACCGCTTAATAAGAAAGCATATTGAAGAACTTTAAGTGTCTCATTGCTTGATCCAAATAATACGACGCCTAAACTTGCGTAAAGGGAGAAAATTCCCCACCAAAGGCCAGCAGGACCTTCTTGAATAGGAAGTTTATGCCCAAATATAGCTTGCAAGAGACCAGCAAAGCCTAGAACAAATAATGTTCTTTGTACGAATGCAATGGCTTCAGCGCCATCAAGACCATAACTAGTTGCGACACTAATTGGTACAATAAGGCTTCCAGCTAAAATAAATAGTGCCCATTGTAAGGCGGAAAGAAATGTCTTCATTATATCAACCTCTTTCATAGATTCCGTATCTAGTATATACGTATTTTATTTCCACTGGCAAAGATTGTAGATAGAGAAAAGAGTTGAAACACGGTATGAATGCACGTAAGCAATTATGGATAGCAGTTATATGTATGACTTTTGTTGTAATTCTAGGAACGATAGGATTTATGATAATTGAAGAGATTAGTTTGTTTCAAGCATTTTGGATGACGATGATTACTGTATTGACTGTTGGATACGGAGATGCCGTTCCTGTAACGCAAGCAGGGAAAGTATTTTCGCTCCTTATTATTCCTGTTGGTGTAGGTATTGTTACGTATGCAATTGGGGTAGTGGCAGCTATGATTATTGAAGGGAATTTATTTCATGCAGTACGGAGGAAGAAGATGGATAAACAAATAGCGCAGTTGAAAAATCATATTATAGTATGTGGTTGCGGTAGAGTGGGGCTTCAAGTTGTACATGAATTGCAAGAAAAGAACATTCCATTTGTCGTTGTTGATAAAGATGAAAGTATATTGGAGCAGGAAAAGCTTTTATTTGTACATGGAGATGCAACGGAAGATCAAGTATTACATAATGCCGGAATTTTAAAAGCAGCTGGTTTAGTTGCTATTGTTGCAAATGATGCCGAAAATGTATTTATTACATTAACAGCAAGAGGATTAAACGATACGATTAAAATTGTGGCGAGATCTGAAAAGCCAGAAACTGAAGAGAAATTAAGGCGTGCTGGTGCAAATAAGGTTATTAATCCATCTAGTATGGCAGGTATTCATATAGCAAAAGGTATTGCAAATCCATTAACCGTTCATTATATTGATACAGTGTTGTATGGAGTAGAACAGTCATTTGTCATTGAAGAAATTCTAGTTGGCAAAGATTCAATACTAGTCGGTAAATCGTTACTAGAGAGTAATGTAAGGAATCAGTTTGATGTAACGATATTAGCGATTTCAAGGAATGGTAATATTATACATAATCCAACAGGGCAGGAAAAACTACAAGAACATGATATGATAATAGTATTTGGTTCAGTAGAGAAACTGGGACAATTTGAGAAAGAATTACAAAGTACGAGGTGATAAGGAATGCAAATATCTAGTGACAAGATTTTAAATAAAATGGCGAATGAAATTGCGAAGGCAAAAAGTAGCGAAGGACAAAAGTCAAAAGAACATTTATTAGTTGTGCGTGCTTTATGCGATTTACTATTAGATGAACAGGTTGAATCTTCTACGTATAGGGAGCCGCAAATTCAATCGCAAGTAATTGGATCACAGCCTATAACAACAGTTCAACCAGTTATACCAGTTTCTGGAGAACCTGTGTATATAAAAGAAGAAGGTGCAAATGGTAATTCTTTATTTGATTTTTAAGAATTAAATCGTTTGGCTTATATGAAAAAATTGCTTATGATAAAGGTAAAAAAGGGGAATTAAGATGAAAATTTTCTTTTTACTAGGTTGTATTGCAGCGGGGCTATCTGTTGCGTTAGGGGCCTTTGGAGCACACGGTTTAGAAAATAAAATTTCTGCGAAAATGTTAGAAGTTTGGAAAACAGGCGTTACATATCAGATGTTTCATGCAGGTGGATTATTCGTAGTTGCTTTATTGATGGATAAGGTTCAATCATCACTTTTAACTACTGCTGGTTGGCTAATGGTAGCTGGGATTATTATGTTCTCAGGTAGTTTGTATGCATTAAGTACGACAGGCATTAAGTTCTTTGGCCCAATTACACCTCTTGGTGGTGTAGCGTTTATTGTGGCGTGGATTCTAGTAGGGACTGCAGTTGTAAAAGGATTATAAAAAACAAAAGCTGGCATTTGCCAGCTTTTTTTATGGTCTTGGAGTATAAGTTGCTTGTTGACTAGGTAAATACGTAATTTCTTCTGGAAATTCTACGTAATCTAAGTAGATCATTAATAGTAAATAGCGTTTTCCTGATTGCGGTTCACTAATAACGATATGGTCACGGCCAGCTGCTTCAATAATACCTGTATAAGATTGTGTACCAAGGGAACTGCCACGTTCATAAGTCATTACAACTGTAGCTTGCTTACCTTTGTTTAAACGAAGGATATTTTCAATATAGGATTGCTCTAGAGGTAACATGCCTTGAGAAATTGCATATTGAGCTTGCGCAGCTTGAGCTGTTTGTTGTTGCATTGCTTGCTGTTGTTGTTGAGTCATTTGTTGTGGTTGGACATAAGTTCCAGATGGTTGATAAAAACCTGTTCCATAGTACGGATTTTGTTGCTGTGCCATTCAAAAATCCCTCCTCATTTTCATCTCTTAATATACGCTAGGACAGTCTTCACCAGATGGTTGGAAGAAGCAGTGCTTTTTGAAGCGACCAGAGTTTTGTTGGTTATACCAAGTTGGTGGACAAGGACCTTCAGGTCTAAAGAACCATAAGGCAAAGTTAGCGGGCCAAAAACGTTGTCCTTGAATAGTTCGCCTTGCTAAGGCGATATCTTGTTCACGGGCTCTTTGATAAAAATATCCTTTTTGTGTTGCCTCAAAACCACCAGGATTTTGATACACCATTTGACGTAAATTACGAATACTTTTAAAGTCTAAACAATTTCCGCGGACACGATTTACCCCAACGTTTCCGACCATTAACATTCCTTGTTGCCCTTCTCCTTCGGCTTCAGCACGCATCAGTCTAGCTAACAACTTTACATCTGCTTCGTTATAAGCAATAACACCCATTATGTGTCACCTCTCTTTTTGTAATACCTTTTGGAAAGAGGTTTATTTCTAGATGAAGTGTGGAACAATTACTAGTTCATACGTATGAGAAAAAGGACTCAGATATGACAACCAAACGAAGTTTTACATTGAGAGAGGAAAATAAAAAAAGCTAGCGTGAGCTAGCTTTTCATCATTAAAATACTTTAGACCATAAGTTTGAGAAGAAATCTCCAATAGAGCGCATTGTTAGCACAAACCAATTTGCTTTTTCAACTTCCTCTGTTGTTTTTGCAGTAACTTTCATACTTTTACTACCGTCTAAGAAACCATATTTATCAGTTGATTCTAAAGTAATTGAGCCTACTTTAGCATCTTTCTTAACAGGAGCAACTAAATGTCCATCTTCAGCAAGAGATTTATCTAATTCAGTCCCAATTTTATAAGGATCTTTGCTACCTTTTTTCGCAATTACTGTTATTTCTTTTTCAGGTGTAACCGTTACTTGATCTTCTTTCCCTTTTACTACAGAGATTGTGTTATTTTTATCAACCTTGAGCTTTTGTTTTTCGAAGTTATTAAATCCATATTCGATTAATTCACGAGATTCTGTGAAGCGCTCGTCCATTGATTTCGTTTTAATAATAACCGAGATAAGACGTAAATCACCGCGTTTCGCAGTAATAGTAAATCCATATCCAGCTGTATCAGAACTTCCTGTTTTTAAACCATCAGTACCTTCATAAGCGAAGGCAGCTCCTGGTAACATCCAGTTCCAGTTTTCCATACGAATTGGTTTTGGATGATTGTCTGGGAAGTTTCTAAATCTTTGTTTTGTATCCTCTAGCATTTCTGGATACTTTGTAATCATTACTTTTGAAAGTATACCCATATCGCGAGCTGACATAGAGTTTTCTGCATTTGGATCAGTACCCTCGGGATGTTTCCCTTTTAAGTCAGCGTTATTTAAACCAGTAGCGTTTACAAATTTATATTTCTTTAACCCTAGTTTTTTTGCATGTTCATTTGCAAGATTTAAGAAGTTTTTCTCACTTCCTGCAAGTAGCTCTGCTAAAGCAATACTAGACCCGTTTGCAGAGAAGATAACAATAGAATGATATAATTCTTTTACAGTATATTGACGTCCTTTCTCAAATGGTACGTTAGAGAATTCATTATTACGTGAGACTTCATAAGCGTAATCGGAAATATTTACTTTCGTATCCCAAGTAATTTTCCCTTCTTTAATTGCTTCTAAAACAGCGTAAACAACAATTAATTTTGACATACTAGCAATAGCTAGCAGTTCGTCTGGGTTTTGTTCATGCAGTATTTTCCCTGTATCTGCATCAAATAGAAGTGCAGCAGCAGCTTCTATTTGTATTTTTTCTTCCGCATGGGATGTTGTTACTCCTAAGGAAGAAATTGACAATAGAAGTGCTAGTAAAATAGACAAGATTTTCTTCATATAAATTATCACCTTCGCATCGTTATTAGCATATAGCTCGTACCATTTTAGCATGAATTTGGATATAGAAAAGTTACAATTTTGTAAGGAATTTGTCGGTTTTTGTTCGAATTTGCGGGAAAAAGGAGTTTTTTAAGGAGAAATATAGAGGGAAATAAAAAAAGGAACGAATTTCGTCCCTTTTTCAATATTATATGTGTAAAAATTTCTCTACTTTTTCGTCTGGTAAGATGTTTCCAACGAAGAATGTTCCGAATTCACCATAACGAGCACTTACTTCATCAAATCGCATTTCATATATAAGTTTCTTAAATTGAAGAACATCGTCAGCGAATAATGTTACGCCCCACTCGAAATCATCGAATCCAACAGATCCTGAAATAACTTGGCGTACTTTCCCTGCGTATTGGCGACCAATCTTACTATGACTGTACATCATTTTTTTACGCTCTTCCATAGGAAGCATGTACCAGTTGTCATCACCTTGGCGACGCTTATCCATTGGATAGAAGCAAATATGATTTGCTTTCGGTAATTCAGGATATAAGCGAGCTAAAATTTGTGGATTTTGATATGGATCCTCATCAGCTGGAAGGTAGTTGCTTAGTTCAACAACAGATACGTAAGAATATGCAGGAACCATATATTCAGCTAATGTTGTTTTATTCAATTCTGTCTCAATTTCATTTAACTCTTCCATTGTTGGACGTAAAATCATAAGCATAATATCAGCTTTTTGACCAACAACTGTATACATTGCGTGACTACCTTTTTTCGCAGTAGCTACTTCGTTCCATTTTTCAACGACATTTAAAAATTCAGACACTGCTTGTCCGCGTTCGTCGCTAGATAACGTTTTCCATGCAGCCCAATCAATAGAACGTAAATCATGTAAACAATACCAGCCATCTAACGTTGTTGTTGCTTCACTCATTCTATTCACCTCAGTTAATGATAGTTTTACACGTTAACTATAGCATATATAGTTTTAAAATCATCTATATAAAACCTTGGCGCATAAAATTGTCACATTTAAGTGTTTAAGCGAGGTGAATTTAACGGCTGAATTTTATGAAAATATAATCATTTTTATTTTATCTATTTTTTGGGAGCTATAAGTTTAAAATATAGAAGAAAAGCAGTATTCTTAAAGATAGAGTTTTTTAACATATGTAGGAGGGTTTATTCGTGAGCAACTTATTTACAACAGTAAAAGAAAAAGTTCAAGGAAAAGGCATTTCTATCGTACTTCCTGAAGGAACTGATGAAAGAATTTTAGGCGCTGCAGAGCGTTTAGCAAAAGAAGAGTTAGTAAAACCAATCTTAGTTGGTAATAAGGAAGAAATTAGCGCAAAAGCTGCTAGCATGAATTTAACATTAGCAGGCGTTGATATTTACGACCCAGCTACATACGAAGAAATGGATGCAATGGTAGCATCTTTCGTTGAACGCCGTAAAGGTAAAGCAACTGAAGAAGACGCTCGCAAAATCCTTAAAGACGAAAACTACTTCGGTACAATGCTTGTATACATGGGCAAAGCACACGGTTTAGTAAGTGGTGCAGCTCACTCTACAGCTGATACAGTTCGTCCGGCACTTCAAATTATTAAAACAAAACCAGGCGTTACAAAAACTTCTGGCGTATTCATCATGGTACGTGAAGAAGAGAAATATGTATTCGCTGATTGCGCAATTAACATTGCACCAAACAGCCAAGATTTAGCTGAAATCGGTATCGAAAGTGCGAAAACTGCTGAGTTATTCGGCATTGATCCACGTGTTGCTATGTTAAGCTTCTCTACAAAAGGTTCTGCGAAATCTCCAGAAACAGAAAAAGTTGTAGAAGCAACTCGCATTGCAAAAGAAATGGCTCCTGAGTTAACTTTAGATGGAGAATTCCAATTCGATGCTGCATTCGTACCATCTGTAGCTGAGAAAAAAGCTCCAGGTTCTACAATTAAAGGTGATGCTAACGTATTCGTATTCCCAAGCTTAGAAGCTGGTAATATCGGCTACAAAATCGCTCAACGTTTAGGTAACTTCGAAGCAGTAGGACCAATCTTACAAGGTTTAAACATGCCTGTAAATGACCTGTCTCGTGGATGTAACGAAGAAGAAGTGTACAAGTTAGCTTTAATTACAGCAGCTCAAGCACTTTAATTCTAAAATGAATTAGTATGGAAAATGACCACCCTTAGGGTGGTCATTTTTATTTTTCTAAGCCAAGTGCTTTATTATTACGATCAATAATACGTTGTAAATTCGTCTCATATAAAGGAATCTCATCTATTGTTAATTGAGATGGTGTTAACTTTGGAGCGAATTGCTGCAATGTTTTTAAAAGACGCATCATTAAATCTTGTACTGTAATGGTTTCGCCAAGTAATTCTGAGAGTGAGGCCATCGTACTTGGTACAATTTCAGGGTACGTAAAGCGTGTTTCTTTTCCTTGAATTGCTAGGTTGTAGAAATCACGAACGAGTGCGGCACGCTCAGAGCCACTTCCGGTAGCACAGAGATAAATTTGGACAGCGACACCGCCGCGAATACGACGTTGTGAAATACCAGCGAATTTTTGATCGCGAATACTTAAGTCATAACTACCAGGACAGTAAGAGCCAACAATTTCTTTTGCCTCGATAGTAACGTTGTAATCCTTTAACATCTCCTTAATTAAATGCCACATCGTATCGTATCCAAGATCAATATCGATACCTTTTTCTGTTTCTTGGAATAAAAGTGATACGTTTAAAACACCTTCATCAAGCACGACTGCAAGCCCGCCAGAATTACGAACAATAACATTGAAGTTGTGTTGTTTTAAAAAAGAAATCCCTTCTTCTAAATGCGGAAGGCGTGAATCTTGAATGCCAAGGACAATTGTATTGTGATGAACCCAAGAACGCATTGTTGCGGCTGACTTGCCATTTCCAATGCTTGTGCATAATGTGTCATCCATTGCGAATGACTGAAGTGCGTGGAATGTTGGTCCCAAACTAGACTGATCTACAATGCGCCACTCTGGCTGAGATAAAATGGAACGGGAATTGCTCATATAACTAACCCCTTATCTTTAAAATGACAATCTCTATTATAGCAAAAAATGAAGAATGGAGTTTTCTCACATATAAAGGGGGAGCTTAAAGGTGAAATAATAAAAAGGATGCATTACATGCATCCTTTTTATTCTGCAATTTTTTCTAAATTACCGTTTCGGTCCATTCGGAAAGATGTTTGAGAACGTTCTTCGTCATCCATGACTGCCAATTTACGAGCTCGGTTCATAATGTTCATAAGTGTTTCGTAATCTTCTTGTACAGTATGAGATTGCTTTTCTAACTTTTCTAGTTTCTTTTCTAGTTCCTCATTCCGAAGGATTTGTGCTTTAATTTCTTGTTTCAATCTCGTATTCTCGTTTTCAAGAGCTGTCACTTTTATATTTGAAGATCCGACTGTTTGTAAAAAATAAATAACATCTTGCATTGTCATAGAGCTTCTTGCAGCAGGAGCAGTAGATTCTTGATATGGAATAGCTTCTTTATATTGTACGATTGATTCCTCTTGTACTAATTCTTCATAATCAGTTATCGAATCTGAAGCTGGTGGTGTATAAAGTAAACGTTTTTTCGCTTGTTCACCGCTTGCAGCACGCATTTTATCTTTACGATGTTTTTTTGCTAGTTGAAGAGCTTGTTCATAGCTATAGCGAACGACAGCATTCCAGCGGAAACCACAAGCAGCAGATGTACGATTTAACTGATCTCCTACTTCCTCAAATGCATTTAATTGCGTACTTCCTTCTCGAACATGACGAAGTACCGTTTCAGCAAGTAATAAATCATCCTCATCTGTCCAAGCATCTTGTCTTACTTTCATAGATTCAACTCCCTTTCTTTTTATGAACTTCCTATTTTTATAATGGGCAAAAAAATAAACTTTTATACAAAGCTTTTAAAAATATGGTAGATTTCGATGAAAGGTAAAAATTTTCCCATGAATGGTGAGCGCTTCTGTAGGAGAGCATATAAATATGTAGCATTATGTAGAGAATAGGCTTTGTAGGGAAACTTGCAACGAGCTTCAAAGAGCGGTAAAATACCATTTAGTGTTTATTTTTAAACGAACTTGAGAAAAGTTTAAAATAGAGGAAGTGTTATATAATGGGAAACGAATTTCGCGTGTGCGATGACTGTCAGGCAACGAACGTTAAAACGTTAGTTCCGAAGTTAAAAAAAGTAGATTCATGTGCAACGATTGAAGTTGGATGTCAGTCTTACTGTGGTCCTGGTCGTAAAAAATCATTCGCATTTGTAAATAACCGTCCAGTTGCGGCTCCAACAGAAGATGAGTTAATCGTAAAAATTGAAGCAAAGTTAAATAAGTAAGAAAAAGAAGAGTGAAAAGATTACTCTTCTTTTTTTATGCCCATAAGAGGAAAGATTTATTCTGCGAAAGTACTCTTGTGTGGACGAACGTTTTCTAAAGGATGGATATAACTTTTGTATTAAAGTTCCAATTTATATAAATTTATATTTCAAAATAATGGTTGACAGTCTTTTAAAGCGATAGGTAGAATAGAAGTGTCTGATTCTGAGAATCATTATCAGGAAAATAACAATTCACCTAATTTTTTTATTACTATTTGAGAATAAATTTCATTTTAATAAATATATGTTGTTGGTTAGGATGGTTGAGGGATGGAAGCGAGCGCAAGCAGTATAGAACAGCAAGAAGAGAATGTTAAAGAGATTAAGAGCAGACCGCTCATCGCTTCTATTATTTTAGTAGCGGGTACAGTTTTGTTAGCTTTAAGCATGGCAGTTTCTATTTCTTTTGGGGCTGCAGATATTAGTTTAAAGACTGTATGGCAAGCTGTATTTCAGTTTGATGGATCTATTACACATCATAACGTAATTCAAGAGCTTCGCATGCCTAGAGCAATAGGGGGCGTAGTTGCAGGTGCCTTTTTAGCGGTATCAGGAGCAATTATGCAAGGCATGACGCGAAATCCACTTGCTTCACCATCGTTAATGGGAATTACAGATGGGGCTGTATTTGGAATTGCAATTATGTATGCATTTTTCCCTAATTCACCTTATTTAATGTTTGTTATCGCATCTTTTATTGGAGCTGCGTTTGGTGCAAGCATTGTATATGGAATTGGGTCTTCTTCACCAGGTGGATTAACACCTGTGAAATTAGCTTTAGCAGGTGCAGCTATTAGTGCTTTATTAGGGGCAATTTCATCTGGAATCGCATTGTATTTTAATCTTGCCCAAGAGGTGAGCATGTGGAATGCAGGCGGAGTTGCTGGAGTGAAATGGCAAAGTATTAATATGTTAGTGCCAATTGGCCTTGTTTGTCTTTTTATCGCAATTATGATGTCGAGATATATTACAATTTTGAGCTTCGGTGAAGAAATTGCAATTGGACTTGGTCAAAATACGACATTAATTAAATTTATCGGAACAGTACTTGTTCTTGTTTTAACGGGTTCCGCAGTTTCCATGGCAGGATCAGTAGGGTTTGTTGGTCTTGTAATCCCGCATATGACTCGTTTCCTTGTAGGCTCGGACTATAGATGGGTTATTCCATGTTCTGCGGTCTTAGGCGGGCTGTTAATTGAATGTGCAGATATGTTATCTCGCGTTATTAACCCGCCATTTGAAACGCCAATTGGAGCAATTACAGCGCTAATTGGGGTTCCATTCTTCCTCTACTTAGCACGTAATGAAGGGAGAGGAAAGATGTGAGGACGAGTGTCTTAACAAAAAAGAACATTTCTATATTAACGATTTTAGTAGGACTAATCGTTTCTATATTTCTTATTAGTTTAAATACAGGAACTTTTAAAATACCCCCAATGGACGTATTAAAGTCATTGGTTGGACTAGGGGCTGAAGATCAGTCTGTTATTTTATTTGAATTCCGTATGCCGCGTATGGTAATTGCTATACTAGTCGGATCTGCTTTAGCTATGTCAGGTGCGATTTTGCAAGGTTTATCACGAAATCCACTTGCTGATCCAGGTATTATAGGGATTAATGCTGGAGCGGGATTAACAGTTGTTATATTCGTCTACTTCTTCTTCGGGAAAGTAGGGACTGGTACATTTTTATCTGTATTCATTCTTCCATTTTTCGCACTAGTTGGAGCGATATTAGCAGCGGTAATTATTTATTTATTAGCATGGAAAGACGGCGTTTCATCGACTCGATTAATACTAGTCGGTATTGCCGTTGCAGCTGGATTTGGAGCTGTTAGTTTAATTTTCTCTATGAAGATGACATCTAACGATTTTCGTTTTGCTACGATTTGGCTGGCGGGAAGTCTATGGGGTACAGATTGGAAATTCGTATTAAGTGTACTTCCATGGATGGTTATTTTCTTACCGCTTGCTATAAGTAAAGCACACATATTAAATGTAATGAACCTAGGCGATTCTACAGCAGTTGGCCTTGGTGTAAATGTAGAAAAAGAAAGACGTAAATTATTATTTATTGCAGTTTGTTTAGCGGGTGCATCTGTTGCTGTTGCCGGTGGAATTGGCTTTATCGGTTTAATGGCCCCGCATTTAGCAAGGCGCCTTGTTGGTGGCAAACATCAAATCATGTTGCCCACAGCTGCGCTAATAGGAACGTTTTTACTTTTATTCGCAGACGTAATTTCAAGAAGTGTACTAACAACTTCAGAAATACCAGTCGGTCTTGTTATTTCTGTAATTGGTGCACCGTATTTCATTTATTTACTTATGAGGACAAAATAAAGGGAGGCTTTTCGTATGGCAACTTTAGCGGTTGATGCGGTATCTGTTGGCTATAATGAAGGTTTAATTATTGATGGATTAACAGTTGAAATTCCGGAAGGGAAAATTACAACAATTATTGGGCCAAATGGTTGTGGGAAGTCCACATTATTAAAAACGGCGTCTCGTATTTTGAAGGCAAAACAAGGTACTGTTTATCTTGACGGAAAAGCAATTGAGAAACAGCCAACGAAAGAAATTGCAAAGAAAATGGCGATTTTACCACAAACTGCAGAAGTACCAACGGGTCTTACTGTATTTGAGCTTGTGTCATACGGAAGATTCCCTCATCAAAAAGGGTTTGGCACGTTGAAAGAAGAGGATTATCGCTACATTAACTGGGCACTTGAAGTGACAGGAATGAAAGAATTTGCGAATCGTCCAGCAGAAGCGCTATCTGGTGGTCAACGTCAACGTGTTTGGATTGCAATGGCTCTTGCACAAGGAACAGAATTACTTGTATTGGATGAACCAACAACGTACTTAGATATGGCTCATCAATTAGAAGTATTAAACTTATTGAAAAAGTTAAATGAAGAAGAAGGTAGAACGATTGTTATGGTTATCCATGACTTGAACCACGCTTCTCGTTTCTCAGATCATATGATTGCATTAAAAGCAGGTAAGTTAATGAAACAAGGAACGCCAGATGAAGTTATGACAAGTGAAACACTTCGTAACGTATTTGAGATTGAAGCTCAAATCGTTCCATGTCCAGTAAACTGTAAGCCAATTTGCTTAACATATGATTTAGCGATGATTAGTAATCAATTGCGTAAAAAAGCATAAGTAGAACCCCCTCGTGAAGAGGGGGGACTTCTAATGGACGTTGAGCTTCTTATATAAGAATGGGAAGTTGAACGCCCGTTAGAATGGGGTATTAACAACAATTAATAAAAATATATTGATTAATTGTTATCTTCGTTTCTTATAGTTCATTGCAACTTATAAGATAAATACAGCTAGAAGGAGTGGGAACATGAAGAATTTTAAAATGGCACTATTAGCAATGGTATTAGTTGTGACTTCTGTACTATTTGCTGCTTGTTCTAACAAAGAAGAAGAAAAGAAAGCAGATGCAAAGACTGAAGAGCGCACTGTAAAACATGCAAAAGGGGAAATTAAAATTCCTGCAAACCCAAAGAAAATTGCTGACCTTAGTGGTTCAACAGAAGAATTATTAATTTTCGGTATGAAACCGGTTATTACTGCTAATACATCTCAAGAAAAAATTGATGCACACATTGAAAAGAAACTAAAAGACGTTAAACCAGTTGGTTCTGCTTGGGGCGATAAAATTAACATCGAAGCAGTAGCTGCTGCAAAACCAGATTTAATTCTTGTAAATAATCGTCAAGAAAAGATTTATGATCAATTATCTAAAATTGCACCAACAGTTATGTTAAACACTCCATTAGATCAATGGCGTCCAAAATTCGAAGAAGTAGGTCAAATCTTCGGTAAAGAAAAAGAAACAAAAGAATGGTTCAAAAAGTATGATGAAAAAGCAAGCAAATTACATGACAAAATCGTCGCTAAAACTGGTGAAGCAACATTCATGAAAATGGCTGCGTATCCAAATGCTTTCCGCGTATACGGTGACTATGGTTACGGTAGCGTAATCTTTAATGATTTAAAACTACCAGCAGTTAAAGGTACACCAACTGATAAACCACTAGTACAAGTACAAAAAGAAGCTTTAATCGATTACAACCCAGATTACTTATTCGTATTTACAACTGGTGACGGTTCTCAGCGCTTAAAAGAATTCCAAGAAGAATCAATTTGGAAAAACATGAACGCTGTTAAAAACAACCACGTATTCACAATTAAAAATGAAGACTTAAACAAAGGTTACTTCCCATTAGGGAAAGATATGATCTTAGACGAAGTTGCTGAATTCGTTTTAGGTAAATAATGTATAAAGGAAATCACTTTTACTTCGGTAAAGGTGATTTTTTCTTTTTATAAAGGTAATTAATACAGTCTTTCATTTCTTTCTGTTTCTCATTTCGTTTATAATATAAAGTAAGAATGTAGTAAAGAAAGGGGGATGTCGGAAAGTGGTATATTTAAACGACAAACTCAGCGAAACAAAAGTGTTTAAAGACCCAGTACATAAATATGTGCACGTGCGTGATCGTGTTATTTGGGATTTAATCGGAACGAAAGAATTTCAACGCTTGCGCCGTATTAAGCAGCTTGGAACGACATTTTTTACATTTCACGGTGCAGAGCATAGTCGCTTTACTCATTCGTTAGGTGTATACGAAATTATTCGTCGTATGATTGATGATGTGTTTGATGGCAGACCAAATTGGAATGCTGAAGATAGATTGTTATGTTTATGTGCGGCATTACTTCATGATGTCGGTCACGGCCCATTTTCTCACTCGTTTGAAAAAGTATTTTCATTAGATCATGAGAAATTTACGCAAAAGATTATTGTTGGCAATACGGAGATTAATGATGTATTAAGTCGTGTTGATAAGGAGTTTCCACAAAAGGTAGCAGATGTAATTGCAAAAACGTCTACTAATAAATTAGCAATTAGTATGATTTCGAGCCAAATTGATGCGGATCGTATGGATTATTTATTAAGAGATGCTTATTTTACAGGCGTAAAGTATGGAAACTTCGATATGGAACGTATACTGCGTGTAATGCGCCCGTATGGGGATCAAGTAGTCATTAAAAATAGTGGTATGCATGCTGTTGAGCATTACATTATGAGTCGTTATCAAATGTATTGGCAAGTATATTTCCACCCGGTAACGCGAAGTGCAGAAGTTATTTTAACGAAGATTTTACACCGTGCTAAATCACTGCACGAGAAGTATTATACATTTAAAAATCATCCTGTTCATTTCTATTCTTTATTTGAAGAAGAAGTAACAGTAGAGGATTATTTAAAGTTAGACGAGAACGTTATGTATTACTACTTCCAAGTATGGCAGGAAGAAGAAGATCCAATTTTAAGCGATTTATGCCGCCGTTTTATGAATCGAAATCTATTTAAATATGTAGAGTTTACAGATAAACACGGTTTAGATAATTGGATGGAATTAAGTAGTTTATTTAAAAAGATTGGACTTGATCCGGAGTATTATTTAGTAGTTGATTCAACATCAGACTTACCGTATGACTTTTATCGTGCAGGAGAAGAAGAAGAGCGTTTGCCAATCCTACTTCTTATGCCAAACGGAGAGCTTAGAGAGCTTTCACGTGAATCGGATATTGTTGAGGCGATTACAGGTAAGAAAAGAACGGACCAAAAGCTATTCTATCCACATGATTTAATCTATGAAGATGGAAGAAAAGGAAAATATAAAGAGAGAATTATTGAGTTGTTAGAAGGAAAGAAATAAGAAGCAGCTAGTGGCTGCTTCTTATGAAAAACTTGAAATTATTTGTCGCTTAAGCGTTTTCCGCCAACTGCATAATGATTCTTAGACATTTCTTCGATGAAAACAACGATGTTTTCTTCAGGAGCACCAGTTGTTTCGCTTACTGCTGCTGTTACTTTCTCAGCAAGAGCTTTCTTTTGTTCTTCTGTGCGTCCTTCTAGCATTTTCACGGTTACGTATGGCATGTACAATCGCTCCTTTTATGTAAGTTACACTCTTATTATAGCGGATTATGGGGAAGAACAATCGAAAAAACAAATAATTTCTTTTTTTGACATATGGAAGAGGAGATGAAGTATGGATCAGTTATTTAGATATCCATTGCACGAAATTCCGTTGGTAGCAATGGCGATTATTATTGCATTATCCGTTCATGAATTTGCACATGCATATGTTGCATATAAATTTGGGGACGATACAGCAAAGAGACAAGGGCGTTTAACGTTATCACCGATGGCTCATTTAGACCCTATCGGTTTGATTGCAGTATTAATTCTTGGATTCGGTTGGGCAAGACCGGTTCCTGTTAACCCATATAACTTTAAAAGACCGCGTCTTGCAGGCATATTAGTTTCAATTGCAGGGCCGATTAGTAACTTAATTTTAAGTGCAATTGGTTTAATTATTTTGTATAGCTTAGCAGTATTTGGAGTGTTAGATGCAGTTCCAGTTGCAGTAGCTGAAACATTAGGAAAGTTTTTTGAGCTCTTTATTATGTTAAATATTGTTTTACTTGTATTTAATTTATTACCGATCCCGCCACTTGATGGGTATCGTGTAGTGGAAGATTTAGCACCAGCAAATATTCGCGCGAAAATGACACAGTATGAAAAATATGGAGCGATTGCGTTATTAATTCTCGTTATTACACCGCTTAGTAATTACACAATTCAACCTATTTTCCAGGTAGTTATTCCGCATGTATTAATGTTTTTACAAAGTATCATTGCGCCTATTTTTGGCCTTTTATAATTTTTAAGTGAGGAGGATTTTACATATGACAGAGAAAAAGAAAAAAATCGGTTTTAATATCGTGAAAAATGATTCAACAGATGGACATGGTGGATTTGGTGTTGGGGCATTAAGCCTAGAAAACATTTCACCTGTATTTGTTGATGTACTAGAGAAAACCGCATTCGTTGATATCGGTGCGATGCATGCGCGTAGTACAGTAGAAAAAGGTATTAAGTTTTTAACAAATAAAGATGAAGTTCCAAACGGAAAACCATTTTGGCTTGTTTGGGTAACGATTGAAAGAACTGCAACTGGTGCTTATTACGCAGGTGTAACAGCTTGTGAAATGACAGTAGACCGTGAAATTCGTCGCGGATATAAATCACTTCCAGAACACGTAAACAAAATGGATAAATCAATGAAGCGTCACATTATGGTTGACCATATGGATGAATCATCTAAAAAAGTACTTGGTACGTTCTTGAAAGAACATAATGAAGCGATTTGGAACGAATCTAGTGAAGAATTGCGTCGTGCATTATTAAGTGAATAAAAAATAGCTGACGGATGCCCGTCAGCTATTTTTTTTACCAAGGAAGATATTTTTTCCACCAACTTGTTTTTTTCTTTTCTTCAGTCGTTTTTTCAAATTCTTCTTTATCATCGACGTGATCCATACAATATTCAGTCGGTTCGGTACCTTTAGCGAAATACATTTTCACAGAAATAGGACAATTTTTTGTAGCAATTTTACCGTTCTCTGGGTTGATATTAACCGCTACGACGTCATCTGGTTGTTTAAATTCTTTTTTTGGCTGTCCATCTAAGCCTTTCTCCATCGTATCAGTCCATATTTTCTTCGCATATCCTTGTTCTGCTACGTTTGAAATAGATTTAGGTTGATCATATCCGACCCATACACCTGTTACGATTTGCGGAGTAAATCCGATCATCCAACTATCCGTTTCAGTAGAACCAGATTTTCCGGCATATGTTCTTGATAATTTTGATAACATCGATTGGCCAGTTACAGCAGCATAACTGCTTAGTTTCTTATTAAACATACCGGTCATCATTTCTTCCATTACAAACGCTTTGCTCTTGTCGAGAACTTGTTTACTCTCTAAATGAGCATCGTATAATATATTTCCTTCATGATCCATAATGCGGCGAATGAAAGTAGGTTTTACTTCTTTTCCACCGTTTGCGAACATGCTATAAGCGTTAACCATTTCAATTGGTTTTACGGGTGATGTGCCGAGAGCTAGAGAAGGCACATCTTTTAATGCACTTGTAATTCCAAATTGTTTTGCTGTTTTTGCGAGTGCGTCATCTCCTAAAAATAAATTCGTTTTTACAGCATATATGTTATCAGAGACTGCGAGAGCTTGTGCCATCGTTACAAAATCATCTGCATAATAATCTTTATAGTTTTTTGGTTTATACTTTGAAACGCCGTCACCTAAAGTAAATACAGTATATTCGCTTTTTAAGCGCGTAGCAGGCGTGAATCCTCGTTCTAATGCTGCATAATATAGAAATGGCTTAAATGTAGAACCAGGCTGACGAACGGCTTGTGTAGCCCTGTTAAATTGACTCGTAGTATAATCAGTTCCGCCAACAAGAGCAGCCACTTCACCTGTCGTTGGATTCATAGAGACGAGAGCAGTTTGTATGTTTGTTGTGTCAGGTATATGATCTTTTACAGCTTGCTCTGCTACAGCTTGTAGTTTAGGGTCTAGCGTTGTATAAATTCGCAAGCCACCCCGTTGTAAAGCTTGTTCGTCTAATCCAACATCACGAAGAAGCGAAGCTTGTACAGCATCTTGGAAATATGGTGCGACCTCTGCTACTTTTTTCGTATCTAATGAGGCAAAAGTTAGTGGCTCTTTCTTCGCTAAGGATGCTTGTTTCTTCGTAATATATCCTTGTTCGACCATTTCATCTAATATGAGAGTTTGTCGTCCTTTAGCACGATCCTCTTTCAAAAAGGGAGAATAGACACTTGGCCCTTTCGGGATACCTGCGAGCATACTAGCTTCTGCTAATGTTAAATCTTTTGCTGTTTTATCGAAATATAGACGGGACGCAGCTTCGATTCCATAAGCGCCATGTCCGTAATAAATTGTATTTAAATATCCTTCTAAAATATGATTTTTATTATAGTTTACTTCAAGGCGGACAGTGTACATTGCCTCTAATAATTTCCGTTTCCACGTTTTATCATGATCTAAATACAGATTACGCGCGTATTGTTGTGTAATTGTACTAGCTCCTTGTACCTTTGCCATCGCTTTTAAATCAGCAACAATTGCACCTGCAATCCGTTTCACATCGAAGCCGTGATGTTTGTAGAATCGTTGGTCTTCGATAGATAGTGTAGCCTCTTTTACATAAGGAGAAATTTCATTGAGAGATACATTGTAACGTTTTTGAATTTCATTACTTTGTCCAATAACAGTATCATCGTTTGCGTAAAAGACGCTTGTTTGCGGGACCGCAACAGGAGGAGGTCCCATAATTTTTGCGACTATAATAATAACAAAAAAAGAAAAAACGAAGAAAAGGACGCAAGAAAACATTGCGGTGAAGAAAAGACGTTTATATTTTTTAAGTTTTGGATTCATAGTCTGATCCATCTTTTTTCAGCCCCTCATTAATACAAGCGTTATTGTATTAGTATTGAGGGTTTTCATTTATTTTAAACAATGAAATTTCGAAAATAAAAAGCTCCTTCCATTAAGAAAGGAGCTCAAAGGCACGTGCTGGCCAATCGGTAATGATGACATCTACACCATAATCAATCATAGTTTGTAAATCTTTGTATTCGTTAATTGTATATGGACGGAAAACATATCCTTGCTCTTGTGCTAATTGCACAAATTCTTTCGTTAATAGCTGGAAGTTTGGATGTAATCCACTTGCTTTTCTCTGTTTTGCTTCGGCAATTGGATCAGCAATCGGTGTATCATATAAAATTGCTCTTGGGATTTCAGGAGCAATTTCTGCTAATAATGAAACAGAGTCATGGTTAAATGATGAAAATACAATTTGATTAGAAAGATGATATTCGCGCACAAGTGCAACAGCTTTTTCCTCAATATTTGGGTAATGAATAACATCTGTCTTTAATTCAATATTTAGTTGTAAGTTCGTTGTGGAAAGCCAAATGAAAATCTCACGCAACGTTGGGATTTTTGCTTCATGGAAAGAAGGGTCTTTATAGCTACCAGCGTCCAATGATTGTAGTTCCTCTACCGTTTTTTCCGAAACAAGTCCAACGCCATTTGTTGTACGATCGACGGTTTCGTCGTGAATTACGACAAGTTCACCATCTTTTGATAAGTGGACATCGAGTTCAATTCCGTGAGCGCCAATGCGTTCTGCTTCTTGGAAGGCAATCATCGTATTTTCGGGATGTGTACCTTTTACTCCGCGGTGAGCGAAAATAAGTGGTTTACTCATGTGAAATTCTCCTTATTATCTCTTTTCTTTCATTATGAAACTGCTTTAGGGAAAATACAATTGAATATGATAAACATTTACAAAAGTCTAACAGTTGCAGAAAAGTTAACGTTAACGTAAAATGTAATAATCAAGTGAAGGGAGGAATAAACATGTATAAAATTGATGAAGTAACAAAGCAAGTCGGTTTAACAAAACGTACACTTCGTTATTATGAGGAAATTGGTTTAATTCATCCCCCAGAACGTAGTGAGGGGAATATTCGTCTGTATACGGATGAGGATATTGCCAGAATTAAAAGAATTGTAGAAGCGAAAGAAGTGCTAGGAATCACACTTCAAGAAATGCAGCATTTCTTATCACTAAAAGAAAGAATGGAGCAAAGAAGAAATAGCGAGAACCCTCGTGATCGTGAAGTGATTCAAGAAATTAAAGATATGCTTGAAAAACAAGTGCAAACGTTAGACGAAAAAATGGAGCAAATGCAACGTGTAAAGGCAGAACTTGAAGATAGTTTACATCGTGCAGTAACATTTTTAGAGAGCACAAAAGGAGAGTAATCAAAATGGAGAGCAAACAAAAACTAGGGAGATTGATTACAGTGGTGGCTACCTTCCTTGCCTTTTCGGGTATAGGAGTAGTCGACCCAATTTTGCCGATTATTGCAGAGAAAATTGGTGCAACGCATTGGCAAGTTGAAATGTTATTTACTGCTTATATTTTAACGATGGCAATCATGATGTTACCAGCTGGTATATTTGCATCAAGATTTGGTGATAAACGGATGATGACAATCGGTCTTGCGATTGTGACTGTATTTGCGTTTATATGTGGTATATCGCAAACGATTGCTCAATTATCTCTTTTCCGTGCTGGATGGGGATTAGGAAATGCGATGTTTTTTGCTACAGCAATGACGCTGTTAATAGCATTAAGTAAAGAAGTTCATGAAGCAGTAGGATTATACGAAGCAGCGATCGGCTTAGGTATGGCTGGGGGGCCGTTATTGGGTGGAATATTAGGTGGACATTCTTGGCGTTATCCATTTTTCGCGACGAGTATTTTAATTTTCTTAGCATTTATTTTAGTATTCTTTTTTGTAAAAGAACCGGAGCGAAAAGTGAAGCGTAAGGCTGCTGGCGTAGGAGAATTACTTAACCTGGTGAAGTATAAACCGTTTATGCAAGGTGCGATTTCAGGAATGTTATACTACTACGGATTTTTCGTTGTGTTAGCATATTCACCACTTATTATGCATTTATCAGCTATTCAATTAGGCTTTGTATTTTGCGGATGGGGATTAGCGTTAGCTTACGGTTCTGCAATTTTAGCACATAAGCTAGAAGGGAAATATGAACCAAAAACATTATTGAAGGGTAGTTTACTTGTATTTGCGATTTTCTTAATTGCACTATTCTTTGTGAAAATTATTTGGTTACAAATTACTCTTATCGTTTTATCAGGATTAGCATCTGGCTTAAACAATGCATTATATACAAGTTATGTAATGGATATTTCACCTTATGAAAGATCTGTTACGTCAGGTGTTTATAACTTTGTTCGTTGGTTAGGGGGCGCAATTGCTCCGATTTTATCAGGAATTATCGGTCATACTGTTTCACCACAAAGTCCGTTTTTAGTAGGTGGAATTGTGGTGTTAGTTGGTTGTATTATGATCCTAATTCCAATTCGTAAACCAGTAGAAATAGAGACAAAAACCCTTTCTTAAGAAAGGGTTTTCTTTATACATATATGTTAGAACCCTCTGACTAAAATATATTTTCGGTATTTTTGTACTTTTAACTATACATTTTGGATGTTTTGTTTTATTTTTGTTAGGGGACATTAATGATGTCCCTATTATAAATTTGCATTGAAAGGCGTGATTGTACGATGGAACTATGGTTCACTGAAAAACAAACAAAACATTTTGGGATTACGGCGCGTATTAACCGCACATTACATACGGAGCAAACAGAATTCCAAAAACTTGATATGGTTGAAACGGAAGAGTTCGGAAACATGCTTATTTTAGATGGCATGGTTATGACAACAGAAAAAGATGAGTTCGTTTATCATGAAATGGTAGCGCACGTACCTTTATTTACACATCCTAACCCTGAAAACGTATTAGTTGTTGGTGGCGGTGATGGTGGTGTTATTCGTGAAGTGTTAAAACACCCAAGTGTAAAGAAAGCAACTCTTGTTGAAATCGATGGAAAAGTAATTGAGTACTCTAAACAATACTTACCATCAATTGCAGGCGCATTAGATAATGAGCGTGTAGAAGTAAAAGTAGGAGACGGTTTCCTACATATCGCAGAAAGCGAAAATGAATACGATGTAATTATGGTAGATTCTACTGAGCCAGTAGGACCAGCAGTAAACCTATTTACAAAAGGCTTCTACGCTGGAATTTCAAAAGCGTTAAAAGAAGATGGTATTTTCGTTGCACAAACGGACAACCCTTGGTTCACACCAGAGTTAATTACGACTGTGTTTAAAGATGTAAAAGAAATTTTCCCAATTACTCGTTTATACACAGCTAATATTCCAACATACCCAAGTGGTCTTTGGACGTTCACAATTGGATCTAAAAAACATGATCCATTAGAAGTAAGTGAAGAGCGTTTCCACGAAATCGAAACGAAATACTACACAAAAGAATTACACAACGCAGCATTCGCATTACCGAAATTTGTTGGCGATTTAATTAAGTAAGAAAATCGAGCTTGAACAAATAAAGTGTGAGTAGCTCATTTAAGGTGTTTGTCCAGAAGACTTGAACATGCTAGCTACTTACACTTCTGTAGAGAAAATCGTCTTCTTGTTGTTAAAAAGAAGACCCGGTAAATCGAGAAAGAGGAGCAATTCGCTCCAAATTTGAGAAATAGTGAAAGGTTGGGATACCTTAAGTTCCACATAAGGAGGAAAAGAATATGCGTTTTGATGAAGCTTATTCAGGTAAAGTATTTATTAAAAGTCATCCAAGTTTTGAAGAGTCAAAGGTAGTTATTTATGGGATGCCTATGGATTGGACAGTAAGTTACCGTCCAGGATCTCGTTTTGGCCCTGCACGTATTCGTGAAGTATCAATCGGTCTTGAAGAATATAGTCCGTATTTAGATCGTGAATTAGAAGAGGTAAAATATTTTGATGCGGGTGATATCCCATTACCATTCGGAAACGCACAACGCAGCTTAGACATGATTGAAGAGTATGTATCAAAACTTTTAGATGCCGATAAGTTTCCACTAGGTCTCGGCGGTGAGCACCTAGTGTCTTGGCCAATTTTTAAGGCAATGGCAAAAAAATATCCGGATTTAGCAATCATCCACATGGATGCTCATACTGATTTACGTGAATCGTATGAAGGGGAGCCTTTATCCCACTCTACACCAATTCGTAAAGTGTGTGATTTAATTGGTCCGGAAAACGTATATTCTTTCGGAATTCGTTCTGGAATGAAGGAAGAATTTGAATGGGCGAAAGAAGTAGGTATGAACTTATATAAATTTGACGTATTAGAACCTTTAAAAGAAGTATTACCGAAACTTGCTGGACGCCCAGTCTATGTCACAATCGACATTGATGTATTAGACCCAGCTCACGCTCCAGGAACAGGAACGTTAGAAGCTGGCGGTATCACATCTAAAGAATTATTAGATTCCATCGTAGCAATTGCAAATTCAAATATAAATGTAGTTGGAGCAGACTTAGTAGAAGTAGCCCCAGTCTACGACCATAGTGATCAAACACCAGTCGCAGCAAGCAAATTCGTGCGGGAAATGCTGCTCGGTTGGGTAAAATAAAAGCGGAAGCGGCTCGCTCAGAATGTGAGGGGGATGGAGCTTCAGACGTAGAGGCTCTTTTTGCCTCGAAGGAAGAAGCGAAGCCACCGATCATTCTAGCCGCTGCAGCTAGATAAAATAAAAGTGAAGCCGACTGTTTAGACCCGGTGACTAAGGTTCTTTCCTGCAAAAGGTGCTTTTTACCTTTTGGCAGGGAAGGTTCTTAGACGCAAGGGTCTAGGAGGCGTAACTGGATAGAAATAAAAGCGGAAGCCACCGATCATTAGCCGCTGCAGCTAGATAAAATAAGAGCCCTCTATATGATTAGAGGGCTCTTATTTTGTCGTTATGTGTCGGTAAGTCGATATATTTAAAAAATCGCCGATATAATTTCATTTACCGTTATGTAACACAAAAAAAGCTATTCTCAAACGATGGGAATAGCTCTTTTTCTTATGCAACCTTCTCTTCCGAAGTAACTCCACGAATTTCATCAGCAGAGCGGATCGGATATTTACGGAACACAATAGACCCGATGTATCCGACAATAGTGGTAACGATTCCACATAGTACAGCAGCAATCGTTACTTTTATAACGTCATTAAATCCGAATAGGACAAGAAGACCTGGAATTGGTGATGCTGTTCCTGGTGCATTATTAACAAGCTGGAATAGCGATGTAATAATACCGGCAAGTGCACCGCCAACGAAGTTTGTTGCATAAATTGGAATTGGATTTGCTGAAACAACATCTGCTTGTGTTAAAGGCTCGATTGCTACAGCGATTGTGTCTTTCTTTGAGCAAATTTTTAGTCGCTTAAAGAAAATAAAGTTCATCGGGGCTGAGGCTGCTACGGCAAGACTACCAATTGCCATTGGTAAACCTGTTAATCCAAGCATTGCAGTTAGTGCCATAGAACTCAGTGGAGAGGTAGAAATAACTGTTATTAATCCACCAAGCATAATACCCATAATGATAGGACTTTCTGTAGTTGCAACTGATATCATAGAACCGATTTTACCAAGTGTTGCGTTAACGAGCGGATCCATAAGCATTGCCATTCCACGTGAGATTGGTGCAGCGATAAATAGGATTGCTAAAAATTCCACACCAGCTGGTAATTTCTTTTCGAGAAATTTCACGACGAAGGCACAAACGTATCCGGCGAAAAATCCTGGTAAAATACCGAATCCACTAGTAGCGATACCAATTAAAACAGCGTATACGGGGGAAACACCGATTGCTAATGCGACTAAAATCGCTGCTGCGACACCGCTCATACTACCAGAAGCTTCTCCTACTGATTGTAAAAAGTCATTATGAAACATTTCTCCACCTATATAACGGTGAAATGCTTCAATAAGAAAACTTGCGATTGCTGCATTAGCTAAAGCGCCCATCGCCTTCATTCCGTAAGGCGCACGGTAACTGAAAAGTGTAAATAGACAAAGTACAACAAGTAATAGTGCTAAACCTTGCAAGATAGCCATTTGAAAACTGTCTCCTTTGATTTTTGTAATAAAAATTCGTATCATTCAATAATAATATAAAAGTGTATGAAACGGAAAAATTTTTTCTTGGGAACTTGCTGTAAGAAAAAATCCCTTACAATAATGTAAGGAAAGTGTAAGACTTTTAGATAGAGTATAGTATGCTCTTTTCCGTATAATACAAGTATAGATATAATACTAGTGAGAAAGAAGTGCAAACAGGAGGCGCATGTATGAAATTGGTAATTAAAGTTTTAGCTGTATTCGCCATCATTTTAGGGGGAACAGCATATTATTTAAACACAAAAACAGAAGGTGTACATGCTTTTGTAGACAACTTCTTTTCAAATAAAGAAATACAAGATTATTATGCGGTTGTAGATAAAGGTGAGAAAAAAGACGGTGAATATTTGTATACATTTAAAGGGTATACAGAGGACGGAAAGCAACAAATTATTAAAAGAATGGTAAATCGTGAATTGCATGCAGGTGCTTTTATAAAAATTTATGCAAAAGGTATGCAAGGAAAAGGATGGGCTGAAATAACGAAAGAGTCAATCCCGCAAAAAGCGTTGCAAAAAATAGAAAAATCATAAAAGGAGCGAATCGTTCGCTCCTTTTTTAGTGCGTTAAAATAGTGATAGATGTATTTTCTTTGTTAGAAATGATTTTGGCATGTCCACCAATTGGAAAAGTAAAAATTGGAGTTGTATGTCCAAAATTTGCATTTGCAATGATAGGAATATGTGCAAGTTCAGGTTTTGAAGAAATCATTTCTTGAATGTCCGCTATCGTACATTCTGCTTCTTTTTGCATTCTTCCTATTACAATACCTGTTATATGTTCAAAATCAGGTTGCTGCATAAGGGAATGTAGATAGCGATCAAAAGTTTTAAGCGTTGATTTTCCTGTTAAACTGTCTTCTTCAAGGAATAAAATTTTGCCCTTTAAGTTTGGCATATATGGTGTGCCTTGTAGTAAATTAAGTGTGCTCATATTGCCACCGATAATTTCTCCTGTCGCTTCTCCCTCTTGAATTGGAACATACCCTTCATTTTTTATAAATTCTCGATTTTCCTGATCCATATACCAAGAATCATCGCTCCACGTTTCCGCCGGAATGATTTCAATAGGCTCATTAGTGGTTAAGCATTGTAAAAAGTAATCGTTTGTATACTCGAGCCCTTTCTCCATTCCAAATGAAGAGAAGTGGGGACCCGAATATGTAACAAGCCCTGTTTTTGTGTAAATTGCATTATTTAAGGCAGTAATATCAGAATAACCACAGAAAAATTTCGGGTTTTTACGAATTAGATCATAATCGAGATGTTTCAATAAACCATTGGAGTTGTATCCGCCAAGTGTCGTCAAAATAGCTTTTACATTAGGGTCTCCAAATGCTTCATGGAGGTCTTGAATGCGGGAAGAAATAGAAGAGGAAGCAAATTGATCTATCTCATCGGCATATTTTGAGAATGTAACTTGAAAGCCCATGTCAGTTAATCTTTTTATAGCAAGTTTTCTATTTTCATTTGAAACAATACTTAAACTACAGGATGGTGAAATCACGCGTATTTCATCACCCTTTTTTAACTTTGTTGGTATCACTGAATTCACCTCTATAATTAAAAGAATATTTAGATTTAAAAAATATTTTATCACATGAAATAAAGTAGAAGTGAATTATTTTTTGAAATGGAGTTTTCCTGATTTTTCAGCAGACAGACAGCGTCTTTTTTTGATATGATAGGAAAAGTGATTTATTATAAGTAGTATTTAATATCTATAACATTTGAAAGGTGTGCAAGACGTGAAGAAACAACTTGCAGGCTTGCCGGTACACGTTCATTTCGTAACAGAAATCCGTGAAGGGGCGAGGAAGGAAACCGTTGCTTTTGAAGCAAATGGTCAATACTATGTAAAAGGTCAAGGTACATATGTAACATTCCAGGAGCCGAACGAACAAGGCGAAGTGAAAACAATTATTAAAATTCAAGATGAACAAGTTCTCATTATGCGTTCAGGTGCTATTTCTATGCGTCAGACGCATGTGAAAGGTGAATGGACAACGGGTACGTATACGAGTGAACTTGGTACGTTTGCACTGCAAACGAAAACTGATAACGTTCTTTTTAAATGGTCGGATGAAAAGAAAAAAGGACAACTCTTCTTAACGTACGCATTGCTTCTAAGTGAACAAGAAGCTGGCAGATATACAATTACAATTAATTTGAAGGAGGCAAAATAATGAATTCCTTAGAACAGGTAAAAGGATTGATTAAAGAAGAAATTCAAGCTGCTGTATTAAAGGCAGAATTAGCGACAGAAGAACAGATTCCAAACGTTGTATTAGAATCTCCAAAAGATAAAACAAATGGTGACTTCTCTACAAATATGGCAATGCAACTTGCACGCGTTGCGAAAAAAGCACCTCGTATGATTGCAGAAGAACTAGTTGCAAACTTCGATAAAGCAAAAGCTTCTATTGAAAAAATCGAAATCGCTGGTCCTGGTTTTATTAACTTCTATATGGATAATAGCTACTTAACAGATTTAATTCCAACAATCGTAAACGCTGGTGAAGCTTACGGTGAAACGAACACTGGTAAAGGTGAAAAAGTACAAGTTGAGTTCGTATCTGCGAATCCAACAGGTGACCTTCACTTAGGACATGCACGTGGTGCGGCAGTAGGTGACACTTTATGTAACGTATTAGCAAAAGCAGGATACGATGTATCTCGTGAGTACTATATTAATGATGCTGGTAACCAAATTCATAACTTAGCTCTTTCTGTTGAAGCTCGTTACATGCAAGCATTAGGTTTAGAGAAAGAAATGCCAGAAGACGGTTACCATGGTGCGGATATCATTGGAATCGGTAAACGTTTAGCTGAAGAGTTTGGTGATCGTTACGCAAAAGCTGATGAAAAAGAAAGCTATGAATTCTACCGTGAATATGGTTTGAAATATGAGTTAGCAAAACTTCAAAAAGACTTAGAGAGCTTCCGTGTTAAATTTGATGTATGGTTCTCAGAAACATCATTATACAAAAACGGAAAAATCGATGCTGCACTTACTGTATTAAAAGAGCGTGACGAAATCTTTGAAGAAGGCGGAGCAACTTGGTTCCGTTCAATGACTTACGGTGACGACAAAAACCGTGTATTAATTAAAAATGACGGTTCTTACACATACTTAACGCCAGATATCGCTTATCACCGTGATAAATTAGAGCGTGGTTTCGATAAGTTAATCAACATTTGGGGTGCTGACCACCACGGTTACATTCCTCGTATGAAAGCTGCTATTCAAGCGCTAGGTTACGATAAAGAAACACTTGAAGTAGAAATCATCCAAATGGTACAACTGTACCAAAATGGTGAAAAAATGAAAATGAGTAAGCGTACAGGTAAAGCAGTTACACTTCGTGAGCTTATGGAAGAAGTAGGCGTGGACGCAATGAGATACTTCTTCGCGATGCGTAGCGGTGATTCTCATTTAGACTTCGATATGGACTTAGCTGTATCAAAATCTAATGAAAACCCAGTATACTATGCACAATATGCTCATGCTCGTGTATGCAGTATCCTTCGTCAAGGTGAAGAGTTAGGATTAGCTGCAGATGGAGACGTGAATTACAAACTTGTTACTTCTGAGAAAGAAGTAGAGTTACTGAAAAAACTTGGTGAATTCCCAGCTGTAGTTGCGGATGCAGCACAAAAACGTCTGCCACACCGCATTACAAGCTATGCATTTGAATTAGCAGCAGCATTACACAGCTTCTACAATGCAGAAAAAGTATTGAACCAAGATAACTTAGAATTAAGTAAAGCTCGTTACGAGTTAATGAAAGCAGTACGCACTACACTTCAAAATGCATTAGCAATCGTAGGAGTATCTGCACCAGAAAAAATGTAATTAAGAAAAGCGAAAGCGGCTCGTTTAGAATAGGAGGGGGATGGAGCTCCTGACAGAGAGGCGTACTTTGCCTCGGAGGAAGGCGCGAAGCCACCGAGTATTCTAGCCGCTGGAGCTGGACAATGAAGAAAAGCGGAGCCGATTTTTCGCTTTCAGTAAAAGGCAATCACACGATGTTGTGATTGCCTTTTTGTATGGAGATAATAAAAAAATAAAATTTTATCAAACAAAAGGATAATTTGCGTCGTCTTATATAAATGACAGGAGGCTTATGATGGAAGAAAAGGTAGAAGAATTAATTGATATATATAAGCAGCAAATATATTCCTTATGCTATAAGTTAGCGAAAACGAAAGAAGATGCGGAAGATATTTTTCAAGAGACGTGGATAAAGGTTTTTTCATCAAGGCACCAACTTTCTTATGTGGATAATTATAAAAAGTGGATTACTACAATTTGTGTTCGTACGTTTTATGATTTTTATCGTAAGAAAAAAAGGTGGAAAGATCGAATATTGGATTTGTTTCATAAAGAAGATGGTGGAGAAATAGATTTCGCAGATGAAGTGAATATATCAGAAGAATTTATTCAAAAAGTGGAAGCGGAAATGATACGGGAAGTAATACAGTTATTAAATGAAAAATATAAAACGGTACTCGTACTCTATTACTATGAACAATATTCTTACAAGGAAATGAGTGAAATATTAAATATACCGATTGGTACGGTGAAGTATCGTCTCAATTATGCGAAAAAGAAAATGCGAGAACAATTGGAGGGTTTCGTGCATGAAGGAAGATAAATTTGAACAGAAAATAAAGAGCAGTTTAGCGGGAGAGATGATTCCTAGCGAAGAGCTGATAAATCATACGAAACAGAGCGTGCGAAATGCTCGGAAATTAGAAAAGAGATGGGTTGTTTTCATTCATGCTATTTGGATGATTGTATTAACAGTCACCCTAGAGCAGTTTGTTAGTCATTTGGATCATAAAATATCTGTCATTATAACGATAGTTATTATGATGCACCTATACATTCCTATATACGTTGTCATACAGTCATTTTTAAAGAAGGAGTATAAATTACATGATAGAGTTCGCTAATCCATTTGTAGTATTTGAGATAGCTGGGATTACAATGTTTTTGGCTTTTATAGCACTTTTAGTATGTGTAGCATCATGGGTGTATACAGATGCGAAAACGTGTGGAATAAGTAAGTGGTGGAGTGTTATAGCGATTGTATTGCCATTTTTTATTGGAGTTTTGTTATATATGATACGAAGAAGTAACAAGAAAATAGAAGGCGAACATACGATGAAGGTTATGAAAAAACAAAAGATAACATTAGTTGTCATATTTGCAAGCGCGATGTTTGTATTACTTAGCGGCTTTGCTTTTGTTCAAACGCTAGATGATATGTGGAGAGCTGGTGATATATATTTAGAAAATGAGAAGCGAGGGGAGACAAGTTACGAGGCAAAATTCTCATCATGGGATATTGCTGGGAAAGGTATTGAACTTGAGTATGCAAAAGATACAGAAGTAACATTTTTTTATGAAACAGATGCAAAACGTGGTAACTTATGCTTTAGCTTATATGAAAGGAAAGGAGAAGGTATAAGAGAGTTAAAAGAAATCTGTGAATCGAAAAAAGGTACTTTTAAAGCTACATTAAAAGCAAATGAAAAGTACGTATTTAATATAAGTGGTTTAATGGTGAAAGATGGTTTTGTAAAAGTGAATTGGGAAGCAAAATAAAGGGCCCTTGAGAAAGGCCCTTTATTTTATTGGATTGTATAAGTAACAGAAAAACTAACAGGACTATAGTAAACGTAAGGTGCATGAAATTGAACGTACATATTTCCATCTGTTTTTGCAGTGAAAATTCGGCCGTAACCATCAGAATAACGTCCAATAAGGTTATGATTTGAGTCATAAACACTGTAACTAGGAGTTTTGCTGTTAGGTTGAATTGTTAACTCTTGTCCCTTTTGAAGGAAAACAGGTTCTTGTTCAGAACTACCTCCAGTTTGCAAAGAATAAAATTTTGTAAAGCTTTGTTCTTGAGCGGCAGCAGCGACTTTTGTTTCAGGAATAAACGCGGTAGCGCCGGTAATTCCTGCTAAAGTTAACGCACCTGCTAAAATCATTTTTTTCATAATAGAAAAAGCCTCCTTATAAGTTGTAATCGATATTGTTACAGTTAATATTGTATACGATAATGAGTAGGATAAAATATGCTTTTATGCATATATATTTTTTCTCAATAAAAGACCACTGATAAAAATCAGTGGTCTTTTATTGATTAAGCAGCTTTCTGTTCAGTTTGAGTAACAGGTTTTTGAAGCGAGTTATAAACCCCTGTTCCGATAACGTCTAATGCCATTTTCATTCGTTCAGGTGAAATATTTTCTAATACGTTATCTTGAGGTGTATGGTATACCTTCTCAATATGATAGATTAATGGATTCCAACTATCGACACCCATCCAAATAAATAGAGCAGCAGGAATACCAGCTTCAGCAAATGGAACATGATCACTAGAACCGAATTTACCTTGTAGGACGAGGTCATTATTTAGTTGTTTACCTGCTTGCAAGGCAGCATCTGTTACAAAGTTTGTAGAGCCATCAGGTGTCATAGCGTATAAATTCTTTGCTTTATCATAATTTGTTGCAACCATGTCTGCGTTAAAGACACCTAAAATTCGATTGCGTTCTTTTTGGGATAGACTATTAACGTAATAATCGGAGCCAAGTAAGCCAGTCTCTTCAGAACCAAAGGTAATAAACCGAATTTCCTTATCAGTTTCTACATTTTGAAAAGCACGAGCTAGTTCTAATACTAATCCAGTTCCAGAAGCATTATCATTTGCGCCAGGTGCTCCGACAACACTATCATAGTGCGAACTTACAACGACTGCTTTTTCATTACCGGTACTCTTTTTTGGTTTCTTTTTGGCGATAACATTTAGAGATGTTAATTTAGATTCATGTCTCGCTTTTAGGGAAAGAATTGTTGTCCCTTTTTTAGCGATTTCTTCTTTAAATGCATTTCCTTGCGCATAAGCAAGACCAAAGACAGGGATAGATTGCTTTTTCGTTAGGCGGGGATTGAAGGTTTGTCCATAATTTCCGCGTCCGCCAATTAAACTGTATAAAAGAACACCTTTTGCACCTTTGCTAACAGCATTTTCAACTTGTTTATTATAGTCTGTAATTGTCGTTCCTCTTTCAAATAAAACAATTTTACCGTTTACTTCATTTGGAATATCTTCTAATTTTGTCCCACCTTGAACAAAGATAAGGGGAGCTGTAACAGCTTCTGTAGAAATTAGTGAATTAGGAGCAGCACCAGCTTGCCAATTACGTTTTATTGATAGTGGTGATTCAATGAATCCAACGTACTGATCGGGCACCTGAAATGGCTGATATTCTACTTCATAGCCCATCGATTTAAGCTGCATACCAATGTAACGAGAAGCCCATTCTTCGGATTTTGTTCCACCGGGTCGAGGACCAATTGTTTCAGATAAGAAACGAACATGTTCAATTGCGCGGTTTGGATCAATCTGTTTTGTAATAGATGGAGTTTGTGTAACCTCTGACGTGGAATCCGCTTTTGCTTGCCCAATTGGAGCTAAGCTAACAGCGAGTGATACAGCAAGCAAAGAGCTTACTATTTTTTGTTTCAATGATTTTCTCATTTTTTCCTCTCCTATTCTTCTATTCTCTGTGACTGACAAAAGAAGACGGATAATGACTTTATTTTACCTTCGCGTCTTTTATTTTTCAATATTCTGACATTGAGAAATAAAAACAATATATGCATATTTGCATATTTTTGAGGAAGATATGTATGCTATCATTTTAAACGAAGGTTCGCTTTCTACTCTGAAAGCTCCTACATTGCATGAATCTAGTGTACCCAAACTTTAGATTATGTAGAGAAATGGAACCACTGTAGGGTTTCATTTCTCATGTTTGAATCAGTTGATGGTAATTATGTTTCCGCATTTCATAATTATTATCAGTGATATATGTAAGGCATCCATATGAAAATAAGAGGCTGTTCAAAGGTTTTCCGTACTTTTGGGCAGCCTCACCCCGTTAAAAGGACGATACTTTATGTATCGTCCTTTTTGTATAAAAAAACATCCAATCAATTGAGAGATTGATTGGATGTAAAAACATTATTAATAATGTTTTTTGCGTTTTGTAGCTAAAATACTTAATAATCCAGCTAGTAGAAGGACGATACCTACTGTTTGTGTAGGGTCTTCTTTATGACCTGTATTTGGAAGGTGTTTATCCGTATTTCGATCATCTTGCTGTTTGTTATCTGTTTCATTTGATGTTTCTTCGGAAGTTCCGTTTTTGTGTTTCTCAGATGTTTCATTGCCTTTGTTTTCTTCTTTATTTGGAGGAGTAACTGGCTTGTCATCTCCACCTGACGAAGATTCAATCTTTTTATTTGAAACTGTAATTTGTAGTGGTGTAGCTTGGGCTTTATCAATTGTAAAGTTTATTGGTGATGCATCTAATTGATAGCCTTTAGGAGCCTGTGTTTCTACTAATTGATAATTACCAGGTTTCAAATCATTTACGATTACTTTTCCGTGTTGGTCTGTTTTTAAACCTTCTCGGATGATTTTTCCATCTTGGTCTAAAATATTGAAAATGGCACCTTCAAGTGTTCCATGGTGATCAATATCAACTTTAGTTAACTCAATTGAACCTGTTGTTAAACTATTTAAAGCTGTAACAGAGGTAACCTGAGATTGTCCTTTCGTAATTGTGAAAGGAATTGGTTTAATGTTTAAATCATAGCCAGTTGGAGCTTTCGTTTCAATAAACTGATAATCTCCCGGACGTAAATCAGAAACAGAAATCTTCCCATCTTTATCAGTAGTTAAATCAGAACGAATATCCTTGCCGTCCATATCTACAATTTTAAAGATAGCCCCTTCAAGAGTAGTACCATCGATGTCATCAACTTTAGTTAATTCAACTGCGCCTTTAGTTAAGCTGTTAGTAGCAGTAACAGAAGCTTTAGCAGTTTGACTCTTTTCAATAGTAAACTTGATAGGATTTTGATTTAAGTCATAATGCTTAGGAGCTTTCGTTTCAATGAACTGATAATCTCCCGGACGTAAATCAGAAACAGAAATCTTCCCATCTTTATCAGTAGTTAAATCAGAACGAATATCCTTGCCGTCCATATCTACAATTTTAAAGATTGCTCCTTCAAGAGTAGTACCATCGATGTCATCAACTTTAGTTAATTCAACTGCGCCTTTAGTTAAGCTATTCGTAGCAGTAACAGAGGCGATTTTTTCTTGGCCTTTTTTAACTGTGAACTTAATAGGTGTTTTGTTTAAGTCATAGTGTTCAGGAGCTTTTGTTTCGATAAACTCATAGTCTCCTGGCGGTAATTCATCCACAACTAAACGGCCGTTTTTATCAGTAGTTAAATCGGTACGAACATCGTGTCCATCCTTATTAACAATTTTAAATACTGCACCTTCAAGTGTTGTGTTTTGCTTGGCATCATCAACTTTAATTAACTCAACACTACCTTTCGTTAAGCTATTAATAGCTGTAACGAAGACATGCTTTGTTTGACTTCTTTCGATTGTGAACTTAATTGGTTCTTCATTTAAGTCGTAATGTTTAGGAGCTTTTGTTTCAATAAATTGATAGTCTCCTGGTTGTAAGTCTTTAACGATGATTTTTCCGTCTTTATTGGTAACTAAATTCGTACGAATGTCGTTACCGTTCAGATCAGTAATTTTAAATACCGCACCTTCTAGCATTTCTTTCTTATCTATAGAGTCAACTTTCGTTAATTCCACGCCACCTTTTGTTAGGCCATTCTTAGCAGTAACAGAAGCGTGAGTTAGTTGACTTCTTTCGATAGTGAAGCTAATAGGTGTTTTATTTAAATCGTAATGCTTAGGAGCTTTCGTTTCAATGAATTGATAGTCTCCTGGGCGTAAGTTCGTAGCAGTAATCTTACCATCTTTATCAGTAGTTAAATCAGTGCGAACAATTTTACCTTTCGCATCGATGATGTTAAACACTGCATCAGAAAGTTTTGTATCTGGATTTATATCATCCACTTTTATTAATTCTACAGCACCCTCAGTTAAGCTATTTGTAGCAGTAACTTGGAGCTTTTCTTTTTGGCTTTTCTTAATTGTAAACTTAATAGGTGTACTATCTAATTTATAGTGTTCAGGAGCTTTCGTTTCAACAAACTGATAGTCCCCAGGACGTAAATCAGAAACAGAAATTTTTCCATGTACATCTGTTGTAAGCTCAGTACGAATCTCGTTACCATTCAGATCAGTAATTTTAAATACCGCATCTTTAAGAGCAGTACCATCTACATCATCCACTTTAGAAAGTTCCACAGCGCCTTTCGTTAAGCTATTTGTAGCTGTAACGGAGATAGGATCAGCTTGGCTCTTTGTAATTGTGAATGGAATTGGCTCTTTGCTTAAATCGTAGTGTTTCGGAGCCGTTGTCTCGATGAATTGATAATCACCAGGACGTAGGTCAGAAACGCTAATTTTACCTTGTTGATTCGTAACAAGATTTTTGCGAATTACAGTACCATTCATATCCACAATTTTAAATACTGCGCCTTCAAGAGTAGTGCCATCGACGTCATCCACTTTAGAAAGTTCCACGCCGCCTTTTGTTAAACTATTTTTCATAGTAACGGTAGCAATATCTTTTTGGCTTTTTTTAATTGTAAATATAATTGGTTTTTTGTCTAAATCATAGTGTTCAGGAGCCGTTATTTCAACGAATTGATACGTACCAGGACGTAAGTTTTCGATAACGATTTTACCTTCACTGTTTGTTTTTAAATCTGTTTTAAGTACTTTGCCATCTTGATCCAGTAAATTAAATACCGCATCAGCAAGTTTTGTTTGAGTGTTTAAATCATCAACTTTAAGTAATTCGATACTACCTTGTTTTAAGCTATTTGTAGCAGTTAAAGAAATAGCTTTCTTCTGTCCTTTTTCAATAGTGAATTTGATTGGTGTTTCATCTAAAACGTAATGCTTAGGAGCTTTCGTTTCGATAAATTGGTAATCACCAGGACGTAGGTCGTTAATTTCGATTATTCCTTGTTCATTTGTAACAAGGTCTTTATGAACTACATCACCGTTCATATTAACAATTTTAAATACTGCATCTTTAAGAACAGTGCCATCAACATCGTCTACTTTAGAAAGTTTAACTGCACCCTTTGTTAAAGCATTGGTAGCAGTGATATGAAGAGTTTCAGTTTGGCTCTTTTTAATTGTAAATACGATAGGTTTTTTATCTAAATCGTAATGTTCAGGAGCAATTGTTTCAACGAATTGATACGTACCAGGACGTAGGTTTTCAACAACAATTTTACCTTCATCATTTGTTTTTAAGCCTTCTTTAACTAGCTCTCCGTCTGCATCTAATAAATTAAATACGGCGTTAGCAAGTTTTGTAGTTATATCAATATCGTCAATCTTTGTTAGTTCAACGCTACCTTTTTTCAAAGCATTTTTGCCTGTAACATTGATCTCTTTCGTTTGACTTCTTTCAATTGTAAATGGAATCGTTGTTTCATCTAATACATAGTGCTCAGGAGCTTTTGTTTCAATGAACTGATAGTCTCCAGGGCGTAAATCAGAAACAGAAATTTTACCGTTTTTATCTGTAACAAGATTCGTATGAACTTCCTTACCATTCATATCCACAATCTTAAAGATTGCACCTTCGAGCATCGTACGATCGATGTCATCAATTTTTGTTAATGTTACTGCACCTTTCTTTAAACTGTTAGTAGCAGTAACAGTAATATTCTCTTTTTGACTTTTTTCGATAGTGAACGGAATAGGGTCTTTGCTTAAGGTATAGTCTTTTGGAGCTTTTACTTCAATAAATTGATAGTCTCCAGGACGTAAATCAGAAGCAGTAATTTTACCGTTTTTATCAGTTGTTAAACCTTTTCGAATTACCTTTTTAGTATCATGAGCGTCAACGATTATAAATTCTGCACCTTCAAGAGTAGTGCCATCAACATCATCAACTTTTGTTAAAGTGACGCCACCTGTAAGTAAACTATTTTTTACAGTAACAGGGATAGGAAGATCTTCCTTACTACCTTTTTTAATTGTGAACTTAATAGGTGTTTTGTCTAATTTATAATGTTCAGGGGCTTTTGTTTCGATAAATTGATAATCCCCTGGTGCTAAATCAGGAATAACTAATACTCCGTAATCATCTGTTGTTAAATCTTTCATAATTTCTTTGCCAGTTGCGTCTTGCAAGGTGAATACAGCGCCGGCAAGAGCTTTACTACTTTCCACATCATCTTCTTTAATAAGTTTAACTTTTCCTTTCGTTAAACTATTTTTAAATGTAAGTGGAAGGAGTTTTTGTTGTCCTTTTTCGATTGTAAATTCAATTGATTCTATATTTACATCGTAATAAGTTGGAGCCTTTGTTTCGATAAGTTTATAGTTACCAGGACGCAAGTCATCTACAACTAGCATTCCTTTACTATTCGTAACAAGGTCCGTACGAACATCTTCATTAGTATCTCTATTAACGATTTTAAATACTGCACCTTCAAGTGTTTCCTTTTCATCTGCAGCATTCACTTTTGTTAACTCAATACCGCCTTTTGTTAAGCTGTTTTTAGCGGTAACAGTAGCCTGAGTTGTTTGACTTTCTGTAATTGTAAATTTAATTGGTTTTGTATTTTTGTCGTAATACTTCGGTGCTGTTACTTCGATAAATTTATAATCGCCAGGGCGTAAGCCAGTAGCGATAGCTTTACCATCCGCACCAGTTTTTACATTTTCGCGAATGACTTTCTTTTCATCATTTGCATCAACAATTTTAAATACAGCACCTTCAAGAGCTGTACCATCGATATCATCAACTTTTGTTAATTCAACATCTCCTGGTTTTAAAGCATTTTCAGCTTTCACAAGTAGAGTTTCTTTCTGACTTCTATCGATTGTAAATTCAATAGGTTCTGCTCGTAAAACGTAATGTTCAGGAGCAGCTATTTCAATAAATTTATACGTACCAGGACGTAGGTTACTAACTTTAACTTTACCGTGTTTATCAGTAGTTAAGTTAGTGTGAGGGGAAACGTCATTATTATTTGTATCGACAAGTTTGAATACTGCACCTTCTAGTGGTTTTTTCTCACCAAACTCATCAACTTTTAATAATTCAACTTCGCCGGTTTTTAAGCTGTTATTTGCCGTAACAGTAGCAAGAGTTTGTTGGCTTTTATCAATTGTAAACTCGATAGGGTTTGTACTTAACGTATAATCTTTAGGAGCTTCTGTTTCGATAAATTTATAAGCACCAGGCTCTAGATCTTTAACAGTAACTTTTCCATCTGAACCTGTTTTTATATTTTCACGAATTACTTGTTTCTCGTCATTCGCATCGACAATTTTAAATACAGCACCTTCAAGGGCAGTGCCATCGACATCATCGACTTTTGTTAAAGTGACACCACCTTTAATGAGGTGATTCGTCGCAGTAACAGTAACTGCTTTCTTTTGACTTTTTATAATTGTAAACTCAATTGGTTTTTTATCTATGTCGTAATCTTTAGGTGCTTTTTCTTCGACAAATTGATAGTCTCCAGGGCGTAAATCTTTTGCTTCAATTTGTCCTTGATCATTTGTCGTTAATTTTTCATATCCACGAATTACTTTGTTATATCGATCGCGTACACTGAACTCCGCACCTGCTAAAGTTTTTCCATCTTTATCGAATTTTGTTAAAATGGCCGATCCTGGAATCAAACTGTTTGTTGCAGTTCGGTTTATTACTGTTGTTTGATCTTCTTTGATTGTGAATTGAATAGGTGTACTGTCTAATTTATAATGCTCAGGAGCAGTTGTTTCTTGTAAGTAGTAAGTTCCTGGTTTTAAATTATCTACAGTAATTTGTCCTTGATCATTTGTTGTTAATTTTTCGTGTTCTGAAATTATTTTTTTGTCTTTATCAAGTAGTGTGAAAACGGCACCTTGCAGTGTGACGTTTTTATTCAGGTCATCAGACTTTGTTAAAACTACTTTACCGACAAACTTCTTATTTGCAAGTTTATATGTTGTAGTCTCTTGTGTACCAAGTTCAACAATTTTCCCTTGTTTTAAATCCCAGCTAATTACATAGCCTTCAGGAGCCTTTGTTTCTTTTAATAAATATTTATCGCGTTTTAAATTATTAAATTTAGCGATACCGTCTTTGTCTGTTGTAATTTTACGGATAACAGTTTTACCTGTACGATCGTATAAAGTAAATTCTGCCCCAGCTAATAGTGCGTTCTTATTGTCGTTATCTACCTTTATAATTTCAAGGTTTCCACGGCCTTTAGTAGCAGATCCTCCGCCTGAACCAGAAGACATTCTCACTTCAATCGTTTCAGTAGTTTCTGTGTTTTTAACTGTCAACTTATTGCCTGTGATTTTCGCTTTATTACTTACTTTTTCTTTATCGTCTGCATTAATAAGTGAGCGATATTCTAAAATATAAGCTCGATCAATTTTTTTCAAGAAGGCAATTTCGAAATGTTGCTTTCCGGTATTATTGTCTGTTGTTATTTTGAGTTTATAGTCTGTTCCTTCTTTTAATTCGTTTACTGTATCTTTTGTTAAATTTCCATATGGATCAACAGTTGTAGGATATAAGTGGAATGAATCTTCCACAATTACCTGATTTTCGGTTGGGTCATCTGTTACAACGGCATCTGCAATGGTTGATTGGCTTTCGTTAATTGCGATACTCCAATTAATATAGTTGTCGTCTTGCACAGCTTTTTTAGTAACGAAGCTGCCACCTTTATTTACTTGAGTGTCACCTGTAAGGGTGTTTACGATTTTAGAACCATCTTTTAAATCTGCCTCGTTTTTGTAGGTGCCTTGGATAAGTTCACCATCAAGGCTTGTTTTAAAGATAATATAGTAAGGTGAATTAATTGATTGTTTGAAATGAACCTTTAGGGTGTTTTTATTTTTCTCTGTAGGTTCTTCAAGTTCATATTTCTCAGTTGGTACAGCATTACCAGGTTGTGCATTATCAGGATTTCCATTTAGAATCATATCGCGCACTTCAATGGATCCAGGCACTAATTTTTGTTTATCTTGTATTACGTCTATAACATAAGGATCTTTAATCTCAACATTATTATAGTTAAAGCCTATTATCCAAGTAATTTCCTTCGTTTGGGCGTTATAAGAACCGTATTTATAACCATTTGCCTTTGTGAAAGTATCAGGATCGAAATTAGCTTCAACTTTATTTGATTGTGGATTAGAATCCGTATCTATCCAAGAAAGGTTACCTGTATTTTTAAATGAATTTTTACCACTTTCTAGCTTTGTATAATCAAAGTCTGTCGTATATTTTACGACTAATGTCTTTGTCATATTAGACTGATACGTACCTATAAGAGTAATTTTGAAGCCTTTATCTGTTACATCTAAAACATAGTCAGTCCCAGCTTGAAGGGTATAATTTCCGTCTTTAATTTCTAGTTTCTTATCTTTTAATTGTAATCCACCATGATCAAAGGTGTCCGTAATAATCGCGTTGCTTAATGGATAGTTGTTATTATTTACTATAATTGTCCAAGTTGTTGTTTTGTCTTTATAATTTGTTTCAGCTTTATTATTAGATTTAATAATATTTTGCTGCTTGAAGCTAGCTTCATTTTCTTTACTTGAATCATTATCAGCTGTAACTTTATTTTTTACTTTTCCATCTTCTATAACTTTATTAGTTGGCTTGGTTTTATAGGTAATCACATAAGCACTATTAATATCATCATTAAACTGTAAATCGAATCCATTCTTCTTGTTACTTACAGTGTAATTATTAACAGCGTCTCCTGTTACAAGCGTTCCTTTTTCATTATATGAAGCGTTTTTTACAACAATAGAATTTGCATCTAGTTCGTGTGTATCGTCAAAAATATCTTTTAAAATCGCATCTGCTTTTTTGATCTCTCTTTGATCACCATTGTAAGTAATTGTCCACTCAATTGTTTGCGTCTTTGGATCATATTTACTTGTTTTATTTAAGTGTGTACCACGAGAAACCGTTACAGTAGAACTTGCGTTTTGTTGCTTTTGATTATCACTCGTTATCGTAACGTTATTTCGGAAACTTTTAATATTTTCATCAGTAATCTTTGTGGCATATTCGATTTGATATGCTTTATTGATAGAGTCTTTGAAAGCAATCTCCAATTTTGAGCCATCTGATGAAATAATATTGTAATCTGTTGGCTCAGCTTCTGCACCACGCGTTACATTCCCATTAACATCAACTTCTAAATAATAAACTTTAATAGAATCTTTATTTAAGCTTGTACCTTGTGGAATGTTATCTTTAAAAACAGCGTTTTTAAGGGTGTCTTTCGTTTTGTTCATCTCTACTTTCCAATTAATTTCATTTGTATTAATTGGTCTATCAGGTAAACCCTTTTTATTCGTAGCTGTTTGTACATTAGGCTTAAAATCAACTGTAATAGAAACATCCTTATCTTTAATCGGGAAAGGAATTTCTTGTGTTGTTGTACCTTTAATTTCAGCTTTATTAAATTCTGTCTTTAATTGTAGGTTACCAGCAACATCTGGATGCTCTTCAACATAATCGTTGAATGTCATCGTGACTTTTCCATCTTTTGTAACAGTGAAATTACCAATTTGATGGTTTTCACTATCATATAAAGGACTGTTAATTGTATTGTAAATCTTAAAATGTTTAGGAAGATCAAAAATATAGTAATCTCCATTTTTCACATTCATTGATTTTAAAAGTTCCCATGTAAACTCAATATTGGCAGGGGAATCTGTACTTGGACGGTTATCCTCTGTAAATGGTTTTCCGTCTTTATCCGTCAACTTTACACTGGTTAAAATGTTTGTTGTTATTTGCTTTGGACCTGAATTTGTATTCTCAGCAGGGGCGCTTGCTAGCTTTTGTTCTGGATTGTCAGTAGCAATTTTAGCTGCTGGGTTTTGTTCCGGATTATCAGTGGCAGTTTTAGCTGCTGGGTTTTGTTCCGGATTATCAGTGGCAGTTTTAGCTGCTGGGTTTTGTTCCGGATTATCGGTAACAGTTTTAGTTGTTGGGTTTTGTTTCGGATTATCAGTAACAGTTTTAGTTGCTGGGTTTTGTTCCGGATTATCAGTAACAGTTTTAGTTGCTGGATCTTGCTCCGGATTGTCAGTAACAGGTTTAGCTACTGGATCTTGCGCTTGTTTATTAGTATCCTGTTTGGTGCCATCTTCTTTAGAGTTTTCTACTTGAACAGGAACTGATATAGGCTGAACCATTGTTCCTAAAGGAAAAGCGATTTGAACTGATTTTTCCCCAGTTTTTAAAGTTGAGTTAAACACGGTATCAACTTTAATTTTTCCTTTAGCGTCTTTCAAATTTTCTACTTGATTATTAAATATTAATTTTAATTTATTATCTTTAGCTGTTATAAAATATTGACCAATATTTTTTTGATCTGTTACTAAATCCCCTTGCAAATCTTTAGATACTTTTAATGCAAGTGGTATTTGAACTACTGCTGTATCATTTGCGTGTGCAGCTTGTTGATCCTTTATTGACCAAGCGTATTCTACTTGAATGGTTGATCCTATCTTTATTAAATTGTTAGGATTTTTTGCTTCGTCAATAATATGATTCGTTGCATCTTTCATTTCAACAGTGTCAAATAAGGAATCTCCTGTTAAGATTTCCGCTTTTACTTGATTGTATGGAAAACTAGCAAGTTGCGAAAATAGTACGAATACAATTAAACATACATTAAAAAGTTTTTTCATTTTTCCTCCTCTGAACATTCATTTGTCCATTGGGGACTTATTCCACATGAACAAATGGAATATTAAAAGTATTTTTTATAAGCTATTTATTTTTGTTATCCCTCCGTTTCTATACGCTTTCTCAGACAAACAGAATTATGTTCAAAGTAATATTATTTAACGTAAAACAAAATGTATATTTACACAGTTCTGCGGAAATATACACAATTCGACAAAAAATGTCGAAAAAAATACTGATATAAAGAATGATATCAGACCTTTATATGTGAGATAGTTTTCATGTATATCTAGTAAAAAAGAATGGTTATAAAGGTAAGTTTTACGATACATACTAACCAATGTAGTGTATCCCTTTGTGAAGGCTAATTTTTGCCTTAAAGTTATGTGGAAATAAAAATCTAGATAGGGTTGGTTTTGGTCAGAATGAAGACAATATGTACTTTGAAAATAGTCATCTATTTTGTCTAAAGAGAGTTGTGCGATTAGTGGACCGAAGTTGAAAGATGATAGTTTCTTACATTGTTAGAGAAATATAAGAATTACAGAATATTCGACTAACACGTTACTACGGTCATTTTTGAGACTGTTTAAACAATAAGAAAGAAGTTGTTTTACTCCGTAGTCACAATATCTTTTTAGTAAAGATAAGCTGAAGTAACCTCCGCTAAAGATTATATACTTAAATGATAAAGAGTTCAACAATAGTTCACATATTTTCCCAAAAATAAAAACGGCTGTTTTATGTGGAATAAATCTACAAAACAGCCGTTTTTGGTATTAGATTTCTGTTAAGATTATTGGTTCACCGCGTGTTACGACAACGGTATGTTCACATTGTGCAACAAGACTTTTATCAGGTGTAACGAATGTCCAACCGTCGTCACCACGTTCAATAATATGATCAGCTTTCATAGAGATGAACGGTTCTACAGCGATAACAAGACCGTCTTTTAGAAGCGCATTATCCATTGGATCATAGTAACTTAAAATGTGATTTGGTGCTTCATGTAAGCTAAGACCAATGCCGTGACCAGTTAAGTTTTGAATAACATTGTATCCACTTTTATGTGCGAAGTTTGAAACAGCACGACCAATTTGATTTTGTTTTGAGCCAGCTCTAACCTTTTTCATTGCTGCCCAAAATGCATCAACTGCTGCTTGGCAAAGCTTTTCTTTTGCTTCGTCTTCTCCAAGAACAAATGAGATACCTGTATCTGCATAATAGCCATCAAGTGCAGCAGATACATCGACGTTTACTAAGTCGCCTTCTTTTAATACGCGATCTCCTGGAATACCATGAGCAACTTCCTCATTTACACTAATGCAAGTTACACCTGGGAAATCATATTCTTTTTCAGGTGCAGAAATAGCACCATGCTTATCTAATACTTTTTTACCGATCAAATCAAGCTCTTTCGTTGTCATACCTGGCTTCGCTTCTTTTTTCATTTCTTCACGTGCAAGCGCAACGATGCGGCCGATTTTTCGTAAGCCTTCTAAATCTTGTTCATTACGAATAATCATGAAAACCACTGTCCTTCCTCGAATATATATCTTAACCGATTGTATCATGTTTATTTTCGTCCTGCTACTCGCTTGCGGTATGCAGCTTGATTCCTCTCATAAAGAATACATGACAATTGTCATATCGATGTCATGACGCATCATACTGTTTCCTAAGTTTTCCAAGTAATACAATGTAAATATAAGAAACAGCGGGGGTGGAGAGATGGAAAAGATTATTGAAGTAAATGGTGTTTCTAAAACACTTAAACATAAAAACGCAGTAAATAATGTTTCATTTCATGTAAATAAAGGGGAAATAGTAGCGTTACTTGGTCCGAATGGTGCGGGGAAAACAACGACGATGTCGATGATGCTTGGATTAAAGGACCCGACAGAAGGTAAGGTCTTTATATTTGGAAAGAGTCCAAAGCATAGAGATGTTCGTAATAGTCTCGGTGCGATGCTGCAAGAAGTAAGTGTCATTGATAGTATTACGGTGGAAGAGGCAATCGAGTTATTCCGTAGTTATTATACGAATCCTATAGCGAAAGAAACGTTACTGCAGTTATCAAATTTAGAATCAGAGCGAAAGCAAAGATGTGAGAAGTTATCAGGTGGGCAAAAAAGAAGGTTGAATTTTGCGCTTGCACTTGCGGGAAATCCAGATTTGTTATTTTTAGATGAGCCGACAGTCGGAATGGATATTACGTCTCGAAGAATGTTTTGGGAAACGATTCGAAAGTTAGCAAGTGAAGGGAAAACAATTATTTTAACGACGCATTATTTAGAAGAAGCAGATGCTTTAGCAAATCGTATCTTATTATTTGCGAACGGAAAGATTATCGCAGATGGTACACCAGACGAAATGAAAGCGACGATTTCGCGAAAAACAATCACATTTTACTCGAAGGAAAGCATTCCTACAAAATTACTAAAGGAATTACCAAATGTAACAGAAGTAAAGTCAAGCGAAGGACGCTTCATTTTAACAACGGAGGATACGGATGCAACTTTAAAAGCCATTTATCAAAAGAGTTTACCTGTAACAGATGTTTCAGTTGAACGTGGAAGTCTTGATGAAGCATTCGAACAGTTTGTCGCAAATCAGAAGGAGGAAATCGCATGAGAGCATTATGGATGCAATGCAAAATAGAAATTTTACGTACATTCCGCAATAAATTATTTATCTTTTTCTCATTATTAATGCCTGTTATGTTTTACTACATTTTTACAAATGTTGTTCAAGTACCACAAAACGGAGATGCGTGGAAAGCACACTATTTAATTTCGATGGCAACTTTCAGTATCGTAGGGACTGCACTCTTTAGTTTCGGTGTGAGACTTTCTCAGGAAAGAGGACAAGGATGGACACATCTTTTGAAAATCACACCACTTCCAGAGGGTGCGTATATAACTGCTAAAATTATTGCACAAACAGTAGTAAATGCTTTTTCAATATTAGTTATCTTTATTGCAGGGATACTAATTAATCATGTTGAGTTAACGGTAGGGCAATGGATTGGTGCGGGATTATGGTTATTGTTAGGGGTAACACCATTTTTAGCATTAGGAACAGTAATAGGTTCCATTAAGAAGGCGGACGCAGCTGCTGGCTTAGCAAATATTTTAAATATGAGTTTAGCTATAGTTGGCGGGTTATGGATGCCGATTGAAGTATTCCCCAAAATATTAAGAACGATTGGTGAATGGACACCGACATACCATTTCGGAAGTGGTGCGTGGGATATTGTAGCTGGAAAATCAATTGGATGGGAAAATATCGCGGTATTAGGAGGTTATTTCCTTATATTTGTTGTAGTATCAATATATATAAGAAAAAGACAGGAAGCGGTATAAATGATAGAGAAGAAGAGGATTGAGATTTTTCCGAAACATATGGGATTCTTCCCGTATATGTGGTTTGTTTATCTATTATTTCCAATTTATCACTTAGCGCAGGCATCAGGATGGAAGCTTGTAATAGGAAGCGGTATGTTGATAATTTTTATCGTCACATACCGTCAGCTTTATTTTGTTCAGAGGACGTTTGTTTTTTGGGCGTGTATTCAAATGGTACTCATCTTTTTATTTGCTTTATTTTATAATCCTTTTATGATATTTTTTGGCTTTTTCACAGCAAGTGCGATGGGATTTGCGCCAAATAAGAAAGTATTTCGAGTGCTGTTATGTTCGTTAGTTATCATGCTTGGAGCATTTTTATTTGTAAATATGAATCAACTAACAACTACAAGTTTAGTAAATATCGTTCCAATGTTTATTTTAATGCTTCTTACGCCATTTGGTATGCGCAATTTTAATCAGAAAAAGATGTTAAGAAATCAATTGGATCAGGCGAACGAGCAAATTAAAGACTTAGTAAAACGTGAAGAACGGCAGCGGATTGCAAGAGATCTTCATGACACATTAGGGCATACGTTATCTCTTATTACTTTGAAAAGCCAGCTTGTAGAGAAGTTAATTGTGAAAAATCCAGAGCGTGCAAATGCGGAAGCTAAGGAAATTACACAAACTTCTCGTACAGCTTTAAAACAGCTGAGAGAATTAATTTCTGATATGCGTATGATTACGGTAGAAGAAGAGCTAGAGCAAATAAAAGCGATCTTACAAGCAGCTAATATTGAATTAGAAGTGAGGCAAGAAGCAAGATCGAGCTCGTTATCACCAATTGAACAAAATATTGTCGGGATGTGTTTACGTGAGGCCGTTACAAATGTTGTAAAACATAGTAAGGCAACGCGGTGCGCAGTTTCTGTATTAGAATCACAAGGTGAACTGATTTTGAAAGTAGAAGATAACGGAATCGGTTTAACAGATCAAAATCATGATGGAAATGGTATTCGCGGCATGAAAGAACGAATTGCTCTTATTGATGGATTTGTTGAACTAGGTACAATCAATCCAGGGACGTTATTAACGGTAAAAGTTCCAGTTGTTATTAGAACAGGAAAAGATGAGGTGAGGGCATGATTCGAATTATTATTGCAGAAGACCAGCGGATGCTTCGTGGTGCATTAGGGGCCCTGCTTGATCTAGAAGATGATATCGAAGTAATTGGGCAAGCTGCGAACGGGGAAGAGGCGTTAAAATTAATTGAATCGTTAAAGCCAGATGTAAGTATTATGGATATTGAAATGCCGATTCAAAGTGGATTAGATGTTGCTGAAGCGTTAAAAAAAGAAAAATCATTATGTAAAGTAATGATTTTAACAACATTTGCACGGCCGGGATATTTTGAAAGAGCAATGAAAGCTGGTGTGCACGGCTATTTATTAAAGGATAGCCCAAGTGAAGATTTAGCGGCAGCAATTCGTAATGTAATGAAGGGGAAACGAGAGGTCTCCCAAGATTTAATGTTTGGCTTATGGCAGGAGCAAAATCCGTTGTCAGATCGCGAAAAGGAAGTATTGTTGCTTGCGAAAGAAGGAAAGACGGCAAACGAAATTGCGAAGGCACTTTATCTTTCGCCGGGTACAGTACGTAATTATATTTCTGAAGTATTAGCGAAGCTCGATGCGAAAAATAGAATTGAGGCAATTACAATTGCGGAAGAAAAGGGTTGGATATAAAAAGAAGGTTACCTATGAGAGGTAACCTTCTTTTTATAATTATTGTATTTCTATTACTTGATTTACTTTCTGTAACGACTTGTAACCATGTGCTTCAAATGCCTTTGCAAATTCATTTGATACGGCAGTGCCATATAAATCTTTTGCAGCTTGTACGATATGAGATTGAAGTGATTCAAAGTCTTCAGCGGAAGTTGCATAATTTTGCAATGCACGCATAACAACTTTACTTACTTTTTCATTGCCTTGCTTTTGAACAGCAACATCGTTATATGTTTTACCTTCAGCTAATTGATATAATACGTGACTGATAATACCAGAATTCACGTGTGATTCTTGATTATTACCATCGTTATAGAAATCTTGTAAATTTGTATATAGTTTATGACCGCCGTCACCAATTTCCCTTGGGATATCACGAATTGTTAGGCCACCTAATGTATCGCCCATAATCCAGTTTCCTTTATCTTTCTTTACGTAATATTCAATTTGTGTACCCCAGAAATCCGCTAATCCCTCGTTTAGTGCAGATGTTTCAGCGCTTGGATATCTCACGACTTTATTTTTCGTCGTGCCACTGAATACAGCATGTCCAAATTCATGAGCTGTTACGTCAAGAGCGGATGTTAGTTTTCCGTCTAAACCATCACCAAATACCATTTGGTTCCAAGCGGGATGCCAAAATGCATTTACATAGTCTTCTTTTACACCATCACTAACTTCAGTAGAATCAAAACCGTGTACACTAGCAACAACTTTTGAATCTTTATTGTCGTAACTTTTTAGATTATGTTCTTTCTTAAAGTAATCGTAAATATCACTCATGTTCTTCATAGCGCCCGCGGCTTCTTTATCTGCAAAATTAGGATTGCTACTTGAAATTAGTGTCCCTGGATAACCAGCTTGACTATATCCTCCGAGGGAATCGGCGTAGTTTGCATTATAAATATAAATACCATTTCCGCGTGATAAATCCGCTAAATAAAATTTCCCATCAGTTCCTTTGGCAATATTGAAAGAGATGTTTTCTTGAAGTGCATTTTTCCCAGTTCCTTGCTCACTTGCAGGGGATAATCTAGGTGATGTTACTTGATTTATAGTCTTATTCTCTTTGTTTTTAATGAACTTTTCTTGGAAAAGTACTTCGCCAGTTTTTAGATCAACGATAGCATTGCCGTTTATAATTTGTTCATTGTTTTCATAAGTAAATGTAATAACAGTTGCGAATGTATAATAGCCATCTTTTTTCTTATAAACAACGGTTTCGCTAGAGAATTCTGTCTCAACTGCATCACTTGGAATTTGAACTATATTGCGTAATTTAGATTTTACTTCATTTTTCGACAAAAAATTTGTTATAGTAAGATTAGGTTGTTGATTTAAATTTTGAATAACTTTACCACTAACAGTTGTGATCACTCCATTTTTATCTACTTTTACAATGAGATCTTGGCCATATACTTTATAGTTTTTATATGTTTGTGCAAGGCGAACTTCGGTTTGATTTTCTTTGGTTTCTTTATTTGTAGGTTGGAAATCTACATTTTTTTCAGTAGTGACTTGTTCTTGTTGAGCTTTCGCCCCATTTACCTCACCCTTTAAATACTTTTTAGCAATATTTTCTTTCGTATCATTTTGAGGTTGTGTTAATTTCCCGATTGTTAAACCAGGCTGAGCAATTTCAACTTTGACTGCACTTTTGTCTAATTCTTGAGCATGAATAGCTTCTGTTGATAAAGGACAAAGAAGACCGAATGTAACGAAAGCACTAGCAAGTTTTCTATAATTCATCTATAACACTCCTAATCTATTATTGTATGTGAGATGAATTGTATGAAAAATTTGCCGAATTTTATATATATTATGCATTATTTCATATCAAAAATTGTCGAATTCACATTATTGTAGTGGTATGACAACTTAACAAATTAGATTGTTATAATGGGATGGTGAGTAAGTATGCACGCAGAGAAATTAGGAAGTGAAATTAAGAAAATTAGAGTGTTGAGAGGATTAACACAAAAACAGTTATCCGAGAACATATGTCATCAATCGGAAGTGAGCAGAATTGAATCGGGTGCGGTATACCCAAGTATGGATATATTGCAAGGTATTGCAGCAAAGTTACAAGTTCCCATTATTCATTTTTATGAGGTACTCATTTATTCCGATATTGAGAGGAAAAAGCAGTTAAAAGATCAAATCATTATGCTTTGTAAGCAAAAGAAATATAAAGAAATTTATAATAAAGTATGGAATGAGTTGAAAAAGGAAGAATATCATCCTGAGTTTCAGCAATTTCTTCAATGGCAATATCATGTAGCAGCGTATGTATTGAAGAAAAGTGATTATGAATATTGTATTTTAGAATTAAAAAAATTGTTAAATCAACAATTAACTGGGATTGATGTGTACCAAAATCTTTATATAGAGAATGCAATTGCAAATATTTATGCTGAAAATGGTTACTTTAAGAAGGGCATGGAGTTATTTGAAGGTATATTAAAGCAATTAGAGGCATTACCTGAAAATAAAGAGTTTGATGTGAAGGTAAGACATAATTATGCGAAAACATTATACTTAGATAATCAATATGAAGAGGCTCTTTATCAAATAAATAAAGCTATTGAAATATCGTGTCGAATTAATAGTATGGCATTGATTGGGCAGCTATACTATCAAAAAGGTGAATGTTTAGAAAAGCTAGGCTATGATGAGACAGAGAGTGAAGAAGCTTATGAAAAGGCTTATTTCTTTTTTGATATATTAGAAATGCATACGTATAAAGAAAAATTTATGAAAAAAATGACGAAATAAAATAACGCAAAAACTAAATATGCATAATTGCATAATGTATGGATAAATTTTCATGATATATTAAAAGAAAAAATGTGGGTGATGGAATATGAAGAAACTACTTATCGGTAGTCTATTAACGTTAGCAATGACATGGGGTATTTCATTAGCGGATACAGCTTTAGAGAAAAGTCAAGTAATTTCTCATGATGATCAAGAGGTACAATTAGCTTCAGATATGCCTTTTGAGTTTTAAAAAAACAACCGTCTTACTTAGACGGTTGTTTTTTTATGGAGTAACATCCAAACGTCTTTACTAGAAACAGGTTTGCTAATAAAGAATCCTTGAATGTGATCACAATTTTGTCTATGTAAAAATTCCCATTCTTCTTCCGTTTCTACACCTTCTGCAATCACTTCTAAATTTAGTTCTTTTGATAGTGTAATAATTGAAGAGACAATTGCTTCTTCTAAAGGGCTAGTTGTAATTCCACAAATAAACTCTCGAGCAATTTTTAATGTGTTAATTGGATATTTTGTTAAATAAGCTAAAGAACTATAACCAGTTCCAAAGTCATCGATTGAAATTTGAATGCCGAGATTTTGAAGCTGTTCTAGTTTTGCAACTACAGATTGATTTTGATTAATTGCGATGCTTTCCGTAATTTCAATATCTAGTGCTTCTGGTTTCAGTTCTGTTTCTTCCAACACCTTTGAAATAGTTGAGATTAAATCTGCATGGTTAAATTGAACAACAGATAAATTCACACCAACTTTTAAGTGAGAAAAACCTTGATTATGCCATCTTTTTGCCTCTAAACAGGCAGTACGTAAAATCCAATTACCAAGTTCAATAATAAAACCAGTTTCCTCTGCTAGAGGGATAAATTGGGCTGGAGATACGATGCCGAGTTTTGGATGCTTCCAACGTATTAATGCTTCAAAACCGATAATTTGTTTTGTTTTTGTGCTTACTTGTGGCTGGTATTCAAGGAAAAATTCATTTTGTTGTAATGCTTTTGAAAGTTCACCTTCTAAGAATTGAATTTCATTTTGAGCGATACTCATTTCTTTTGAGAAGAAAACAAATCTGTTTTTTCCATTTGCCTTCGCACGGTACATGGCCATATCAGCATTTTTCATTAACTCATTTACATCAGTTCCGTAATCAGGATACATCGCAATTCCGATACTTGGTGTAATAGAGAGTTCTTCGCCTTGAATGAAGAATGGTTTGTTTAAAATAGTTAAAATCTGTTCAGCTATAAAAATTGCACTTTTTTCTGAGTACATTTCTGGTAATAGAATGGTAAATTCATCTCCACCTTGGCGAGCGACGACATCTTTTGAACGCAAGCAACCGCGTAATCTTTTTGCTACTTCAATTAATAATAAATCTCCGACGTCATGACCAAGTCTATCGTTAATTTTTTTAAATCGATCTAAATCAAGGAATATGACGGCGACATCATTTGCGTTAGTTTGGGCTGTATTTAAAATGGCTTTTAAATCTTTTTCGAACTTTCGGCGATTTGGTAATCCAGTAAGTGCATCGTGAAAGGCTAAATGTTCTACTTGTTTTTGTTTTTCATATAAAGTGGTAATATCACGCGCTATCCCAAACATTCCGACCACTTCTTTGTTTATAAAAGTAGGGATAAGTGTAATATGGAGATAATAATAATAGCCTTCTTGTTCTTTTGTACGAACTTCTAACGTTTGTGGCCTACCTTCCTTTGTAATTTGTAAAGCCTTCTTTAGTAGTTCGTGGTCTTTTGAATCAATGAAGTGTACCAGAGAATAGCTTGCCACTTCGCAATAATAGGCAGTAAATAAGCTTTCGCATGCCTTATTAGAGTGTTGAAAAATGCCATTCATATTTAAAGAGAAAACGGCATCGGGATGATCTTCGAATAAAGATTTATAACGTTGTTCACTTTTTGATAATGCAAATGCACCTTCTTCAACTTCATCCTCTAGTTGTGTAGTCAACTGTTCATATGTATGGATTAGTGCTTGATTATCTTTCCACATGTAAAGTTGCCGCAAGAATAACAAAATAAGTGATAATACGAGACCGATTAACATGAACTTATCATCCCAAGGTTGAATGATAATAAAAGAAAAAGTAATAATTATACTAAAATAAGGTAGTATAAAACGTACATAATCGAATCGATAATATTTTGTTTTCGTTTCATGCTGCATTGGTTTATCCAAAATATATAGTATGGAAGAAAGTCCAATTAATAAAATAGAAGCAGTGTGTATTAAATAATTAATTTCAGCAGAAGTTTTCATCCCAAAGTTCAATTGAAACAGATGAATATAACCGTATATGAGTATAATAGTGAAGCCGATAATTAATGCGATTCTACTAGAAGAATATTGTTCTCTTCTATATAGGCTAATAACGGCGTAAATTACTAATGATTGTGCAATGAAATACCCAATTAAAATCCAAGTATCTTTTGTTAACATGCGGAAACTTGAAAGATCTAAGATAAAAGTTAAGGTGAAATAAATGTTCATAATAATAATAAAGATGCTATCGAATGAAAATTGCGAAAGCCCCTTAATAGAGTAATTCTTTATAAACTTTATAGCAAATCCAACAAAGAGTAAAATATATTGTATGATAAAAAAAGGCAATGCTTTATATGAAAATATAGATTGATCATGTATGGAAAGTGAACTAAGAAATAGGGTTATCTCCATAATTAATCCACATAGGCAAGTACATAGTAATAAAATCCAAAATAGTTTATCACTGCGTTTCATTTTCTTAATAGCTTTATATAAACAGTGGCAAGAAAAAAGTGCAGCGAAACAGAATAAGAAAAGAATCCCAATTTCCTTTATATGCGACTCGTTTGGAATAAAGAGTATCCAAAGAGCGAATATAGATATGTATATTATGACAAATTGTACATAATTTTTTTGACTAATCATATTATGACTCCGTTTCAATAAAGTTGAATCTCGAGGGAATGCTAATTTAAATAATAGCATATAAAATAGGATGTTTTTTACTATAAAAATTACTTTTTTGAAAAAATGGTGCAAAGTTACAATTTACCACTGTAACTTTGCACCACTTATTCTTTTAATTCCTCTTATAGCAGAAAGTTCATCTATTAATTGGAATAGTGCTAAGTCTTTTTGTTTACTTTCAATCATAATATCGAAATTATGATTGTTTTTTTTTGCAACGTGTAAGAAGGGCTTGATAAACTCTAAATCGATATATTCAGCATGAGCCCTAAATTCTTTTTCCGATCTCGGAGAGGAAATGTGAACTTTAGGAGAGATATTTGTATGTGACCAAGTTTCAAAAATTGCAGGAAGCAACTCTTCTAGTGGTTCCTCGCAAAGATTGGCCATATGATGATGATAATCAAATACAAATGGGATATTTTCTTTTTGGCAAATTGATAAAGTTTCAGAAGTTGTATATGTTTTATCATCGTTTTCAAGAGTCATTTGTTTTTTTATATGTGCAGGAAGTTTTTTTATGTTTTCATGGAAGCGCTCAATTGCCTTTTCTTTATTTCCATAGGCTCCACCTACATGAATATTAATGTAAGAGGAATCTGCAATGCCTATAGCATCTAATACTTTATAATGATAAGTCATATCCGTAATAGCGTTAGTAGTAATATGTGGCTTGTCGCTTGTAAATAGCGTAAATTGATTTGGATGAAAACTTATTCGTAAATTGTGTTCTTTAATTAAAGCTCCTATTTTACGCCAAAGTGGTGTGAATACCCCAATATAGTCAAACTCGACTTCGGGATGTGTTGCAAGTGGGACGATTGAAGACGATAGGCGATATAGTGGGATTTCATGCGCTATATTGTAATGTAGGATACGTATTGTGTGCTCTAAATTTTGCCTTATAACATGGTACAGTTTGTCTTCTCGCTCTTGCTTGCTGAGTTTCTTAAAGCTTGTAAACGTCATTGTTTTGGCAGGAGAACAGTCCCAGAGTGCCATTGCATGTGAGACATATCCAAACCGCATAATCATATAAGATACACCTCTTTTATTCATTGTCTTTCCTATAAAAAGAAAGCAAGCATTGTTCCAATCCATTCCTTTCCTCTATCGATAAGAGAAGTTGGGTTTACATCGCTATAGGAAAGTATGGATGCATTCTTTAGGTCTTCATGGAATTTATTTTTTACTGTTTGAACGAAATGTTTACTATATAACAGGCAGTTTATTTCATGGTTAATATATAAACTTCTCATATCAAAGTTTGCTGTTCCGATATCACAAATATCATCATCCACTATAATAATTTTGGCGTGAAAAAAACCTTGTTGAAATGCATAAATATTGCAACCAGCCTGTATTAATTTTCGGCAGTATGGGAATTTTGCTTCTCGAACGAGAGGGTGATCAGCTTTTTCTGGAACAAGAATTGTGATTTGAACCCCTCTTTCTCTTGCTTTTAATAAGGCATTCATAATTTTTTTTCCAGGAATGAAATATGGTGTACCGATACAGATTTCTTTTTTTGCTCCGTTAATTAAATGTAAAAAAGTATGCTGTAAATAAGCACCATCAGTCGGAATAAATTGATGCAGTATGGTACCTGGGTTTTGTTTTGGAAAATAAAGAGAAGCATTCAATAAATCCTGTTTCGTATCATCAAACCAGTCATGCAAAAATTGCTTTTGTAAATCTTGAACCCCTTCTCCTGTAAGACGTAAATGATAGTCTCGCCATAATCCTAAATATTCATTATGCCCCAGATACTCTTCGCCGATATTAAATCCCCCGATATAGCCAGTTTTCCCATCAATCACTGTAATTTTTCTATGGTTTCTTTGATTGGCAGAAAAGAAAAGCAGAGGAAATTTTACCTTATGACAAAATGAAAAAGATACACCATGTTTTCGGAGGGAGCGAATAGCTTCGTTTGATAAAGAATGGCTGCCAAATCGATCAAGTAAAAGTCGTACTTCAATTCCTTCCTGAGCCTTATCAATCAGCAAATTTAAAAATTCACGACTGATTTTATCGTTTTTTACAATGAAGAATAAAATATGAATGTGGTGCTGTGCTTGTTTTATATCAGTAAATAAAGCGTCATACAAATCTTTCCCGTATGTATAAAGGTGAAAATCACTTTGACGTAAAGGGAAAGTGCGAGAGCTTACCCGTTTTAAATGAAGAAATCTCCCGTATGAAAGATCAATTGTAATCCAAAGAGCAACGGATATTAACAAAAGAGATAAGTAGAGCATCAGTGAATTCCCTCCTTCGCATTCTTTTCACCTTCAGTGTGTTACAAATGATACGGGTAGCACGGCTGTTATTATAAATTTCATCAGATGATAGTATGTTGCACTGATTAAAGTTTCACTTTATAGTTTCACCGAAATAAACAGCTTTATGAAAAAATGTGTTGTTCTATAACAAAAAACTGTTGACTGAATGCTCACTCATTATATAATGGGGATAGGGGATATAATTCAGAAAATTATATATTTTTGAAGATTCAAAAAAGAAAGAGGGCTTACAAAGAGAGGGGTAGCATAAAAATGAATAGCTTACTGATCATTAATTGGCTGGCTGCCATTGCTGTTATTGCTTATGCAGGATATTTGTTTGTATATCTTATACGGACGAGAATGGCCTACATACAATTAGGAAAAAAATTTGAATTTGACCGTCGTTTTAAAGAGCGTTGGGATCTCCTTAAGGTCAATGTTTTCGGTCAGAAAAAGCTGCTGAAAGATAAGAAAAGCGGCATCATTCACGTTATGTTCTTTTACGGATTTATTCTTGTCCAATTTGGAGCAATTGACTTCGTTTGGAAAGGACTCGCACCAGGATCACATCTTCCACTTGGACCACTATACCCTGCATTTACATTCTTCCAGGAAATTGTCACACTTGTTATTTTAATTGCAGTATTTTGGGCTTTTCATAGACGTTATGTAGAAAAGCTTGTTCGTTTAAAACGTAACTTCAAATCAGGTCTTGTTCTTATCTTTATCGGTGGCTTAATGATTTCTGTGCTACTTGGTAACGGTATGGGACTTATATGGCATGGTGAGGAGCTTTCATGGAGTGAACCAATCGCTTCTGCAATCGCTTACGTTTTTAGCGGGATAAATGAAACCGTAGCTATTTCAGTGTTCTATTTTTCTTGGTGGGTGCATTTACTAATTTTGTTAACGTTTTTAGTCTATGTTCCACAATCAAAACATGCGCATTTAATTGCAGGACCAGCTAATGTATTCTTCGGTCGTCTTTCAAACCCAGGAAAGCTTGAAAAGATTGATTTTGAAGATGAAACACAAGAAACATTTGGTGTTGGTAAAATTGAAGACTTTAGACAAAATCAACTTATTGACTTATACGCTTGTGTAGAGTGTGGTCGTTGTACAAATATGTGTCCGGCAACAGGAACAGGAAAAATGTTATCGCCGATGGACTTAATTTTAAAACTTCGTGATCATTTAACTGATAAAGGAGCTGCGGTAACATCAAAAGCACCGTGGGTTCCAGTAGTTGCCTTCAATAATACACAAGGAAATCAGTTAGCGATGATGGCAGCTGGAAAAGGACAACAAGAATCAGCGGCTACAACTCTCGCTTACGATCCGAGTTTAATCGGAGATGTTATTACAGAAGAAGAGATTTGGGCATGTACAACGTGTCGTAACTGTGAAGATCAATGTCCAGTTATGAATGAGCATGTTGACAAAATTATTGATTTACGTCGATATCTCGTTTTAACAGAAGGAAAAATGGACGCGGAAGCACAACGCGCGATGACAAATATTGAGCGTCAAGGGAATCCGTGGGGTCTGAACCGTAAAGAGCGTGAAACATGGCGCCAAGGTGATGACGAAGTAACAGTTCCAACTGTAAAAGAAAAATCAAAAGCTGGGGAGGAATTCGAGTATTTATTCTGGGTTGGTTCAATGGGATCATACGACAATCGTAGTCAGAAGATTGCGATATCGTTTGCGAAGTTAATGAACGAAGCAGGCATTTCATTCGCAATTCTCGGTAATAAAGAAAAGAATTCTGGAGATACACCACGCCGCCTTGGAAATGAATTTGTATTCCAAGAGATGGCGACAAAGAATATCGAAGAATTTGAAAAGGCAGGAGTGAAGAAAATCGTTACGATTGATCCTCATGCTTATAACACATTTAAAAATGAGTATCCGGACTTTGGCTTGCAAGCAGAAGTCTATCATCATACAGAATTGTTAGCTCAGTGGGTGAAAGAAGGGCGCTTAAAGCCTGTTCACGCTATTGAAGAAACAGTTACGTACCATGATTCCTGTTATTTAGGAAGATACAACGAAGTGTACGAAGCGCCACGTGACATTTTGAAAGCGATTCCTGGAGTGAATCTTGTAGAAATGGCACGTAACCGTGAAACTGGAATGTGCTGTGGCGCAGGTGGTGGCTTAATGTGGATGGAAGAAACAACAGGTTCTCGTATTAACGTTGCTCGTACAGAACAAGCATTAGCTGTACAGCCATCCATTATCGGTACAGGTTGTCCATATTGCTTAACGATGATCAGTGATGGAACGAAAGCGAAAGAGGTAGAAGAGAAAGTTCAAACTCTTGATGTGACAGAGATTTTAGAACGATCTGTTATCGGACAGAAAAAAGAAGCGATGTAGTTTATAAGAATGTATACAACTTTAGAAAGAGGTGCAATGATTGCACCTCTTCTCAACGTAGGGATACCGAGCGAGCGCTCAGTGTTAAAAAATGAAATGGGGGAAAGAAACATGAGTAAAACAGTTATTTTAAGTGCTGCAAGAACACCAGTTGGAAAATTTGGAGGATCTTTAAAAGATGTAAAAGCGACGGAACTTGGAGGAATTGCAATTAAAGCAGCGCTTGAAAGAGCAAATGTTGCGGCTAGTGATGTTGAAGAAGTTATATTTGGAACGGTTATTCAGGGGGGACAGGGGCAAATTCCATCGCGTCAAGCTGCAAGGGCTGCTGGAATCCCTTGGGAAGTGCAGACGGAAACAGTGAATAAAGTTTGTGCATCAGGACTTCGTGCGGTTACGTTAGCGGATCAAATTATTCGTACTGGCGATCAATCACTGATTGTAGCTGGCGGTATGGAGTCGATGAGTAATACTCCTTACATTTTACGCGGAGCAAGATGGGGATACAGAATGGGCAACAATGAAGTTATTGATTTAAACGTTGCTGACGGTTTAACATGCGCATTTTCAGGTACACACATGGGTGTTTATGGCGGAGAAGTTGCGAAGGAAGATGGAATTTCTCGCGAAGCGCAAGATGAATGGGCATATCGTAGCCATCAGCGTGCGGTTTCAGCGCATAAAGAAGGACGTTTTGAAGAGGAAATCGTACCAGTAACGATCCCGCAAAGAAAAGGCGATCCTATTGTTGTTGCAAAGGATGAGGCGCCACGTGAAGATACAACGATTGAAAAGTTAGCAAAGTTAAAACCTGTATTTGATAAGGAAGCGGCGGTGACAGCTGGTAATGCGCCAGGACTAAACGATGGTGGTGCCGCACTTGTGTTAATGAGCGAAGACAGAGCGAAGCAAGAAGGAAGAAAGCCATTAGCGATAATTTTGGCGCATACAGCAATTGCAGTGGAATCTAAAGATTTCCCAAGAACGCCAGGTTATGCAATTAACGCATTGCTTGAAAAAACAGGCAAGACAATTGAAGACATCGATTTATTCGAGATTAATGAAGCATTTGCAGCGGTAGCAATTGCAAGTACAGAAATCGCAGGAATTGATCCAGAAAAATTGAATGTAAATGGCGGCGCGGTAGCGATGGGCCATCCAATTGGAGCAAGCGGAGCGCGCATTATCGTTACACTAATCCATGCACTTAAGCAGCGCGGCGGCGGAATTGGAATTGCATCGATTTGTAGCGGTGGCGGTCAAGGAGACGCAGTGATGATTGAAGTTCACTAATTAAAGTTCGAGGGTATAAAAATTATTAACAATTAAGGGGGAAGAAAAAATGGGTGTACAAAACATTGTTGTAATTGGTGCAGGGCAAATGGGATCAGGAATTGCACAAGTATGTGCAATGGCAGGGTATGACGTGAAGGTACAAGATTTAAAACAAGAGCAATTAGATAGAGGATTGGCTATCATTACGAAAAACTTAGCGCGCCAAGTAGAAAAAGGACGCATGAAGGAAGAAGAGAAGGAAGCGACATTAAATCGTCTTACAGTAACGCTTGATTTAGATTGTGTGAAAGAAGCGGATCTTATTATTGAAGCAGCTGTTGAGAAAATGGATATTAAAAAGAAAATCTTTGCGAATCTAGATGAAATTGCTCCAGAACACGCAATTTTAGCGACAAATACGTCATCTCTGCCAATTACAGAAATTGCAGCGGTAACGAAGCGTCCGGAAAAAGTAATCGGCATGCACTTTATGAATCCAGTTCCAGTTATGAAGCTTGTTGAGATTATTCGTGGTTTGGCTACAGATGATGCAGTATATGAAGCAATTGAAGATATTACGAAAAAAATTGGGAAAGTACCAGTTGAAGTAAATGATTTCCCAGGTTTTGTATCAAACCGCATTTTGCTACCGATGATTAACGAAGCAATTTATACGTTATATGAAGGTGTAGCGACGAAAGAAGCAATTGATGAGGTAATGAAGCTTGGTATGAACCATCCGATGGGGCCTTTGACGCTCGCTGATTTTATCGGTTTAGATACGTGTTTATACATTATGGAAGTGTTGCATGAAGGATTAGGAGATAGTAAATATCGCCCATGTCCGTTATTACGTAAGTATGTGAATGCAGGATGGTTAGGGCGTAAAACAGGTCGTGGATTCTACGTTTACGAATAAATGCCCCTTTTGTTACAAAATAGTGGTCTTACCAAATTGTTAAAAGGATATATAGCAAATGGAGGCGGAATATATGAACTTTCGTTTTAATGAAGAGCAGCAAATGATGAGGAAAATGGTTCGGGATTTTGCACAGAAGGAAATAGCTCCCTTTGTTCCTAGTATGGAACAAGGGGTGTTCCCGAAAGAGATTTTGCAAAAGATGGGTGATCTTGGATTAATGGGTATTCCAGCACCTGAAAAATACGGCGGGGCAGAAATGGATTTTATTTCTTATATTCTAGCAATTGAGGAAATCTCAAAGGTAAGTGCAACAGTTGGTGTAATTTTAGCTGTACATACGTCAGTTGGAATGAATCCGATTTTATATTTCGGAACAGAAGAACAGAAGAAAAAATATGTTTCTAAACTTGCAACCGGGGAATATTTAGGCGCATTTGCTTTAACAGAGCCAAATGCAGGATCAGATGCAGGGAGTTTGAAATCAAGAGCTGTCAAAAAAGGCGATCATTATATTATTAATGGATCGAAAGTGTTTATTACAAATGGTGGTGAAGCAAGTACATACATTGTATTCGCTTCTACAAATCCAGAGGCAGGGAAAAGTGGTATTTCTGCATTTATAGTAGAGAAAGATACACCTGGTTTAATCATCGGAAAAGATGAACATAAGATGGGGCTCCTCGGTTCTCGTACAGTACAACTTACTTTTGAAGATATGAAAGTGCCAGCGGAGAATTTACTTGGGGAAGAAGGACAAGGATTCAAGGTGGCGATGGCGAATTTAGATGTTGGGCGAATTGGAATCGGTGCACAGGCGTTAGGAATTGCTGAAGCGGCGCTTGCATGTGCGATTGATTATGCAAAAGAACGAGAACAATTTGGGAAACCAATTGCGGCGCAGCAAGGGATTGGCTTCAAGCTTGCAGATATGGCAACAAGTGTCGAAGCAGCAAGGTTACTCGTATATAGAGCGGCGTCTCTTAGGGCACAAGGATTACCATGCGGTAAAGAAGCATCTATTGCCAAATTATTTGCTTCTAAGACAGCGGTTGAAGTCGCGATTGAGGCGGTGCAAGTATTTGGTGGTTACGGTTATACGAAAGAATATCCAGTAGAACGATTTTTCCGTGATGCGAAGATCACGCAAATATATGAAGGAACAAGTGAAATACAGAAACTTGTTATTAGCCGTGCTTTATAAAAGGGCGAGGGGGAGACGGAGATGCATTTTAAACTATCAGAAGAACATGAAATGATAAGAAAAATGGTTCGAGATTTTGCTAAAAATGAAGTAGCACCAACAGCAGCTGAGCGTGATGAGGAAGAGCGATTTGATCGAGAGTTATTTGATCAAATGGCAGAGCTTGGTTTAACCGGTATTCCATGGCCTGAAGAGTACGGTGGAATTGGAAGCGATTACTTAGCGTACGTAATTGCGATTGAAGAATTATCTCGAGTTTGTGCTTCAACAGGTGTAACACTATCTGCGCATACTTCACTTGCAGGATGGCCAATTTTTAAATTTGGGACAGAAGAACAAAAGCAAAAGTTTTTACGACCGATGGCTGAAGGGAAGAAAATTGGTGCATACGGCTTAACGGAGCCAGCATCTGGATCGGATGCTGGTGGAATGAAGACAATCGCAAAGAGAGATGGCGACCATTATATTTTAAATGGATCAAAAATTTTCATTACAAATGGCGGTATTGCTGATATTTATGTTGTTTTTGCGCTAACTGATCCTGAATCGAAGCAGCGCGGTACGAGTGCATTTATTGTAGAAAGTGATACACCGGGATTTTCAGTTGGGAAGAAGGAGAGCAAGCTAGGGATTCGCTCTTCACCAACGACTGAAATTATGTTTGAAGATTGCCGTATTCCGGTAGAGAATCTACTTGGAGAAGAGGGGCAAGGATTTAAAGTTGCGATGCAAACATTAGATGGAGGTCGTAACGGTATTGCGGCGCAAGCTGTTGGTATTGCACAAGGGGCTTTAGATGCTTCTGTAGAATATGCAAGGGAGCGCCATCAATTTGGAAAACCAATTGCGGCGCAGCAAGGGATTGGCTTTAAACTTGCGGATATGGCAACAGATGTAGAAGCGGCACGCCTTTTGACATATCAAGCGGCTTGGCTTGAATCAGAAGGGCTTCCGTATGGAAAAGAATCAGCGATGTCAAAAGTATTTGCAGGGGATACAGCGATGAAGGTGACGACTGAAGCGGTGCAAGTATTTGGTGGTTACGGTTATACGAAAGATTATCCAGTAGAGCGTTATATGCGAGATGCAAAGATTACACAAATATATGAAGGAACACAAGAGATTCAGAGGCTTGTAATTTCTCGTATGTTAACGAAGTAGGAACGAAAGCGTAGGTATTCTCCTACGCTTTTTCCTTCCAAAAAATAATAGAGAGAGGTGAAGGAAATGGTTAAACATAATGTACATGCATCGGTGAAAGATGAAAAATTAGTTGCGTTAAGACGTGAACAAATGATTAAAGGTGCGGTGCAACTGTTTAAACAAAAAGGATTTCCGCGTACAACAACGAGAGAGATTGCAAAAGCGGCTGGATTTAGTATAGGGACACTTTATGAGTACATTCGTACAAAAGATGATGTTTTGTATTTAGTTTGTGATAGTATATATGAACATGTAAAAGAACGATTAGAGGAAGTAGTATGTACAGAAAAAGGGAGTATAGAAAGTTTAAAGGTAGCGATAACGAATTACTTTAAAGTGATGGACGAATTACAAGAAGAAGTATTAATTATGTATCAAGAAGTACGTTTTTTACCGAAAGAATCTCTCCCATATGTATTAGAAAAAGAGTTTCAAATGGTAGGAATGTTTGAGGATATTTTAGAACAGTGTACGGAAAATGGAACATTTATATTAAATAAAAAAGAAATACAGCTTCTTGCACATAATATTTTTATACAAGGACAAATGTGGGGGTTTAGACGTTGGGCACTGCAAAAACTGTATACGCTCGAAGAATATACAGAAATGCAAATTAGGTATGTGTTGCAAGGTGCCCATATGCTTCCGAAATAAGGAACAGACAAATTATTAATTTTATTACCATATAAAAGTTTCCCGTTTTTTTTGTAGCATATTTGTGCGACTTTTGTTTATAATGAATAGTATGGATTTTTTTAGGCAGACCGTTATATATAAGGTTATATTTGATGAAAGGAAGTGCCGCATAAGTGAATTTTAAGCAATATTCACCAGAAGAGCTAAAAGAATGTTCAATGATTGAAGTTGTACATAGCGTTTTAGGGGATAAAAGACAAGCAACGACATTCAACGAGTTGGTTCAAGAAATCGCTCAAGTGCTGGGACTATCTCAAGAGCAAGTTAATGCGAAACTCGCACAATTTTATACAGACTTAAACATCGATGGACGTTTCATTAATTTAGGAGAAAATCGTTGGGGACTACGCAGCTGGTACCCATATGAGCAAATTGATGAAGAAATCTTACCGCAGCCAAAACCGAAGAAGAAACGTAAAGTTGAAGAAGACGGTTTTGACGACTACATTGAAGAAGATGAAGATGACTTTGACGATGCAGACGGAAATGTAGACGAAGAAGATGATGTAGAAGATTTGGACAAGGTTCTTGAAGATGAAGACGGAGATGACGACGATCTTGATGATTTAGAAGAGGATGAAGACGACGACTTCGCTGAAGAAGAACTTGAGTATGATGAAACTGAAGAAGAAGAAGAGGAAGAACTGTAGTTCTTGACTTTTCATTATCGTCCATGTAGAATCATTTTTGGGCTCTTTAAAAAAGGACGATAATACTTTTAAAGTGTAAATATAAAAGAAAATTGCTCCCTACTTGTTACTTTATGTGATGAGGGGAGCAATTTTCTTTTTTGTTTTTTGTTTAGAAAATAAAAAGAGTCTAACAATAAGATGGATACAGTGTTATCTACATACGTTGCGCTTTGCAACGGTGATTATATAACAGCAAAATAGAAGGGAGCTTTTTCATGACTAAGTATATTTTTGTAACAGGCGGTGTAGTATCGTCTTTAGGGAAAGGTATTACAGCAGCATCTCTTGGAAGACTTTTAAAAAATCGTGGTTTAAATGTAACGATTCAAAAGTTTGATCCATACATTAACGTAGACCCAGGGACTATGAGCCCATACCAACACGGTGAGGTATTCGTAACAGATGATGGCGCAGAAACTGACTTAGACCTTGGTCACTATGAGCGTTTTATCGACATTAACTTAAACAAATACAGCAACGTAACAACAGGTAAAATTTACTCTTCAGTTCTTCAAAAAGAGCGTCGCGGTGAATATCTAGGAGGAACAGTTCAAGTTATTCCTCACATTACTAACGAAATTAAAGAGCGCGTATATCGTTCTGGCCGTGAAACAAATGCGGATGTTGTTATTACAGAAATCGGTGGAACTGTTGGTGATATCGAGTCTCTACCATTCTTAGAAGCAATCCGTCAAATTAAGAGCGACATCGGTCGTGACAATGTAATGTACATTCACTGTACGTTAATCCCGTACTTAAAAGCAGCGGGTGAAATGAAAACAAAACCAACGCAACATAGCGTTAAAGAACTTCGTAGCTTAGGTATTCAACCAAACATTATCGTTGTTCGTACAGAACTTCCTGTTTCTCAAGATATGAAAGACAAGCTTGCATTATTCTGTGACATCGATACAAAAGCAGTTATCGAAGCTCGCGATGCAGATACTTTATATGCGGTTCCATTATCTCTTCAAGAACAAAACATGGACCAAATCGTTTGTGATCACTTAAAATTAGACAATCCAGCTGCAGATATGACAGAGTGGACTGCGCTAGTTAACAAAGTACGTAATCTTTCTAAGAAAACAAAAATCGCTCTTGTTGGTAAATATGTAGAACTTCAAGATGCATATATTTCTGTTGTAGAAGCACTTCGTCATGCTGGTTACTCATTCGACACAGATGTAGAAGTAAAATGGGTAAATGCTGAGCACGTAACAGCAGAAAACGTAAAAGAATTAGTTGGCGATACAGATGGTATCCTTGTACCAGGTGGCTTCGGCGATCGTGGTGTAGAAGGTAAAATCGTTGCGATTCAATATGCTCGTGAAAACAAAGTTCCATTCTTAGGAATTTGCTTAGGTATGCAACTTGCATCAATCGAATTCGCACGTAATGTATTAGGTTTAGAAGGTGCTAACTCTTCTGAAATCAATCCTGATACGCCATATGCAATCATTGACTTATTACCAGAACAAAAAGATGTAGAGGACTTAGGTGGTACACTTCGTCTTGGTCTATACCCATGTAAGCTTGCTGAAGAAACAAATGCTTACAATGCTTATAATGAGCCGGTTGTATATGAGCGTCATCGTCATCGTTATGAGTTCAACAACCAGTTCCGTCCGGATATGGAAAAAGAAGGATTCGTATTCTCTGGTACAAGCCCAGACGGCCGTCTAGTTGAAATCATTGAATTAAAAGACCACCCTTGGTTCGTGGCAGCACAGTTCCACCCAGAACTTGTTTCTCGTCCAAACCGTCCACAACCATTGTTCCATGACTTCGTAAGAGCTTCTATTACGAATAAAGAGAGCAAGTAATAAAAAAAGCGCCTGAAATAAGGCGCTTTTTTTAATATTCATTTAACATTTCATCAATTATAAATTTGATTCCGTGATAAGCAAATAAAGCTACTATTAAGCTTGGGAACCCGTAGCGATTACCTTCATCGTCTGGAATAAGACCTTTTAACAATTTTGTATCAATATGTACGTCTGTATATTGTTCCAGTGATTCCGTACCTTCTTGAAGAGCAGAAATGCCGACAATAGAGTGTCCCTCTTCTTGTAGTTTTTTTGCAATTTCTACAACCGCTTCATCTGTTGAAAAACGGCTAATAAGAAGTACACGATCCGCAGAGGTTACTTCTGCTTCTTTACCATTTTCAAATAAGCGTTTTGCTTGCTTCATTGGTTCAGCACCGAATAGTGCTTCGGCAACAACGCCCTCCATTTCATTTGTACCATATAAATAAATGAAACCATCGCCAACTAGTGCTTGAGCAAGTAAACGAGCGCTATCTTCTATATTCATTTCTTCTTTTTGAGAAATTTTGGAGAAATAACCACTTAATTGAGTTGAAAAAATTTTTAACATAATATTACTCCTTTCGTACGTGCTTGCCGGCTTTCATTATAGTTTATTTTTTTAGAAAGGTGAAATCGTAGGGTAGCATAACAAAATAGGAAACGGTAAAATAAGAAAGAATAGGAAGGAATTTGCCAAAGAATAGCGAAAATAAATCGTTAAGATATAAGAAGCTTTAAATCTTGTACTTACACAGAAAGGTTGGGAATTATGGAAGGTAAAATTTTAATTGTTGATGATCAATATGGGATTCGTGTGTTATTACATGAAGTGTTCCAAAAAGAAGGTTATCAGACATTCCAAGCAGCGAATGGATTTCAAGCTTTAGATATCGTGAAAAAAGATAATCCAGATTTAGTAGTGTTAGATATGAAAATTCCAGGCATGGATGGTATAGAGATTTTAAAGCATGTAAAAGAAATTGATGAGAGTATTAAAGTCATTTTAATGACTGCTTATGGAGAGCTTGATATGATCCAAGAAGCAAAAGATTTAGGAGCTTTAATGCATTTTGCTAAACCATTTGATATTGATGAAATTCGTCAAGCTGTGAGAAATGAGCTCGCTGTAGAGGCGTAAAAATGAATTTTTTATAAAAAATATGGAAAAAAGCGTTTACATGGACTATTGTGCAGGTGAATACGGTTGAGTTTTTGAGTACAAGTTGTTATCCTATTGAGTGTAGAAAAAAGTCCGGTATGTAGATATACATATTTTACCTTATTCTGGTCATACTACCAGCGATAAGAACTTATCGGATACAAAAAACGTTTTTTAGGAGGATTCACCATGCCTTTAGTTTCTATGAAAGAAATGCTAAACAAAGCACTAGAAGGAAAATACGCAGTTGGTCAATTCAACATGAACAACTTAGAGTGGACTCAAGCTATCTTAGCTGCTGCGGAAGAAGAAAAATCTCCTGTAATCCTAGGTGTATCTGAGGGTGCAGCTCGTCATATGACTGGTTTCAAAACAGTTGTAGCTATGGTTAAAGCTTTAATCGAAGAAATGAACATCACTGTTCCTGTAGCGATTCACCTTGACCATGGTTCAAGCTTCGAAAAATGTAAAGAAGCAATCGATGCAGGTTTCACATCTGTAATGATCGACGCTTCTCACCACCCATTCGAAGAAAACGTTGAAACTACTAAACAAGTAGTAGAATACGCACACGCTCGTAACGTATCTGTTGAAGCTGAGCTTGGAACAGTTGGCGGACAAGAAGACGACGTAATCGCTGAAGGCGTAATTTACGCTGACCCAGCAGAGTGTAAGCACCTTGTTGAAGCAACAGGTATCGATTGCCTAGCTCCAGCTTTAGGTTCTGTACACGGTCCTTACAAAGGTGAGCCTAACTTAGGATTCGCTGAAATGGAACAAGTTCGTGACTTCACTGGCGTACCTTTAGTATTACATGGTGGTACTGGTATCCCAACTGCTGATATCGTAAAAGCTATCTCTTTAGGTACTTCAAAAATCAACGTAAACACTGAGAACCAAATCGAGTTTACAAAAGCTGTTCGTGAAGTATTAAACAAAGACCAAGAAGTTTACGATCCTCGTAAATTTATTGGACCTGGCCGCGACGCTATTAAAGCAACTGTTGCTGGTAAAATGCGTGAGTTCGGTTCTAACGGTAAAGCGTAAGAATAAAATTCCGTTTTGGAAACCGTCTAGTCTTTTAGACGGTTTCCTTTCGTTGTATAATGAAAGCGTGAACAAGTCGAAAGATTTTATCATTTTTGGTTTTTAAATAGAAAATAATGTGCATAGTCCTATTAATAAATGTGATAACGTATCTAAATTGATAAAGTGAATTCGATGAATAGTTGATCTTTATCTATTCGTGCTACAGGAGAAATGGAGATAATGGTTTCCTATTTATTGAGTTTTGGGATGGAAAGAGTAATTGAGATTCTTAAGGGGAGCTTTCTATGAAAAGATAGAAAGTAAATACATTCACAAGAAGGGAGCTCAATATGGAAAAATTGCTGATTGAAGGCGGAAGAGCTTTAAATGGAACAATTCGAGTAAGCGGTGCAAAGAACAGTGCCGTTGCATTAATTCCAGCGACAATTTTAGCAGATACTCCAGTAACTATTGGTGGTGTCCCTAATATTTCGGACGTGAAAATGTTAGGTGACTTACTAGAGGAAATTGGAGGGAAAGTAACTTATGGACAGGAGGAAGAGATGGTAGTCGATCCTTCTAACATGGTTGCAATGCCTTTGCCAAATGGAAAAGTGAAAAAATTGCGCGCTTCTTATTATTTAATGGGTGCGATGCTTGGCCGTTTTAAAAAAGCTGTTATTGGGCTTCCGGGTGGATGTCACTTAGGACCGAGGCCGATTGATCAGCATATTAAAGGGTTTGAAGCGCTAGGTGCACATGTTACAAATGAACAAGGTGCCATCTATTTAAGAGCAGATGAACTACATGGAGCACGTATTTATTTAGATGTTGTTAGTGTGGGGGCTACGATTAATATTATGCTAGCAGCTGTACGAGCAAAAGGTAGAACTGTTATTGAAAATGCAGCGAAAGAGCCCGAGATTATTGATGTAGCTACATTGTTAACAAGCATGGGAGCACGTATTAAAGGTGCTGGTACAGATGTAATCCGAATAGATGGTGTGGACTCTTTACATGGTTGTCACCATACTATCATCCCAGATCGTATTGAAGCTGGTACGTATATGATTCTAGGAGCTGCATCAGGAGGAGAAGTAACGGTTGATAACGTTATTCCTCAGCATTTAGAATCAGTTACTGCTAAGCTAAGAGAAGCTGGTGTTCAAGTTGAAACGAATGATGATCAAATTACAGTGAACGGTAATAGAAAGTTAAAAGTAGTTGATATCAAAACGCTTGTATATCCAGGTTTTCCAACAGATTTACAACAGCCGTTTACGACGCTTTTAACAAAGGCGCACGGGACGGGAGTTGTAACAGATACAATTTACGGTGCCCGTTTCAAACACATTGATGAATTACGTCGTATGAATGCTCAAATTAAAGTAGAAGGTCGTTCGGCAATTGTAACTGGTCCTGTGTTACTGCAAGGTGCAAAAGTGAAGGCGAGTGATTTACGAGCGGGAGCAGCACTTGTTATTGCAGGGTTAATGGCAGATGGAATTACAGAAGTAACAGGACTTGAGCATATTGATCGAGGTTATGAGAATATAGTGGACAAGCTTAAAGGGCTTGGAGCAAACATTTGGCGAGAACAAATGACAAAACAAGAAATTGAAGAGATGAAGAACGCATAAGTGATACTTCCGTAAGGGGGAAGCGAAGCATCACTACTTGCGGAAGTACACTTTATAGAAAAACACGGTTCACAAAATACGGCAGAAATATAAAGACTTAAAGGAGAGGGATTATTGTGGAAAGAAGTTTATCTATGGAGTTAGTACGTGTAACAGAGGCTGCAGCATTATCATCAGCGCGTTGGATGGGGCGCGGGAAAAAGGATGAGGCAGACGGTGCAGCAACATCAGCTATGCGTGATGTATTTGATACAATTCCGATGAAAGGTACAGTCGTAATTGGTGAAGGTGAGATGGATGAAGCACCAATGCTATATATCGGAGAGAAATTAGGTACAGGATATGGACCACGTGTAGACGTTGCGGTTGATCCTTTAGAAGGGACAAACATCGTAGCAGCTGGTGGCTGGAATGCTCTTGCTGTTATTGCAATTGCAGACCACGGTAATTTGTTACATGCTCCTGACATGTACATGGATAAAATCGCGGTTGGCCCAGAAGCAGTTGGGGCAGTCGACATTGATGCGCCTATTATTGATAACTTACGTGCAGTTGCGAAAGCGAAAAATAAAGACATTGAAGATGTTGTAGCAACAGTTTTAAACCGTCCACGTCACCAAGCAATTATCGAAGAAATTCGTAAGGCTGGTGCTCGTATTAAATTAATTAACGATGGAGATGTAGCTGGAGCAATTAATACAGCGTTTGACCGTACAGGTGTAGATATTCTATTTGGATCTGGTGGAGCACCTGAAGGTGTATTAGCAGCAGTTGCTTTAAAATGTTTAGGTGGAGAAATTCACGGAAAACTATTGCCACAAAACGAAGCTGAATTAGCACGTTGTAAAAAAATGGGCATAGAAGACATTAATCGTATCCTTCGTATGGAGGACTTAGTAAAAGGTGACGATGCAATCTTTGCAGCAACAGGTGTAACAGATGGTGAACTATTACGTGGTGTTCAATTTAAAGGTAGCGTAGGAACAACACAATCTCTTGTTATGCGTGCAAAATCAGGTACAGTTCGCTTTGTAGATGGTCGTCATAGCTTAAATAAAAAACCGAACTTGGTTATTAAGTAAAAGGTGGAAGCGGCTCGTTCAGAAAGGTTAAAATGGTCGATCTTTTTAACTATCGGAGCCGGAACTAAATTAAATAAGAAGCGAAGACAAATTTTCTTGTCTTCGCTTCTTGTATTTGTGTTCCAACGTATTGATTAAAACTAGATAAAAGGGTTACAATAGTGAATATTACCCTACTTGAACTTATTGCCTTTCATTATTAATTATTTGCCTTCCGTATTTTTTCCCTTTACCCATGAAAAAAGAGAATAACGTTAAAGTGTGGTGTCTGAATGAATTTGTCAATTGCAGCATTAGAAAACATGAAATTAAAAGAGTTATACGAGCTTGCGAAAGAATTTAAGATTTCGTATTATAGCAAGTTAACGAAAAAAGAGTTAATCTTTTCTATTTTGAAAGCTCGAGCAGAAAAAGAAGGTTTCTTTTTCATGGAAGGCGTATTAGAAATTATTCAATCAGAAGGATTTGGATTCCTACGTCCTATCAACTATTCTCCAAGCTCAGAAGATATTTATATCTCAGCTTCGCAAATTCGTCGTTTCGATTTACGTAATGGAGACAAAGTTTCTGGTAAAGTACGACCTCCGAAAGAAAATGAACGCTATTTTGGGTTATTACAAGTTGAAGCTGTAAACGGAGATGATCCAGATTCAGCAAAAGAGCGTGTGCATTTCCCTGCATTAACACCATTATACCCAGATCGCCAAATGAAATTGGAAACGGAACCGAAAAAGTTACCGACACGTATCATGGATTTAATCGCACCAGTTGGATTTGGACAACGTGGTTTAATTGTTGCGCCTCCAAAGGCTGGTAAAACAAGTCTATTAAAAGAAATTGCACACAGTGTTACAACAAATCATCCAGAAGCAGAATTAATTGTGCTTTTAATTGATGAGCGTCCAGAGGAAGTAACAGACATTGAACGTTCTGTTAAGGGCGACGTTGTAAGTTCTACTTTTGATGAAGTACCAGAAAATCATATTAAAGTAGCTGAACTTGTGTTAGAACGTGCAATGCGTCTTGTAGAGCACAAAAAAGATGTTATCATTTTAATGGATAGTATTACCCGTTTAGCGCGAGCTTACAACCTCGTTATTCCGCCAAGTGGTAGAACATTATCGGGTGGTATCGACCCAGCGGCTTTCCATAGACCGAAGCGTTTCTTTGGAGCGGCACGTAATATTGAAGAAGGCGGTAGCTTAACAATTTTAGCAACAGCCCTTGTTGATACAGGATCTCGTATGGACGATGTTATTTACGAGGAATTTAAAGGAACTGGAAATATGGAACTTCACTTAGATCGTTCGTTAGCTGAACGTCGTATCTTCCCAGCGATTGATATTCGTCGTTCTGGTACACGTAAAGAAGATCTATTAATTCCAAAAGAGCATTTAGACAAGTTATGGGGCATTCGTAAAACAATGCGTGATACACCAGACTTTGTTGAAAGTTTCTTACGTAAGCTTCGTCAAACAAAGACAAACGAAGAATTTTTACAAAACATTGTTGCAGACTCGAAAAGATATGTAACAACTAAGTAAAGGGAAAAGATTGGGACTCGCTTATTTTATAGTAAGCGAGTTTTTTATGCCTTTTAGGTGATATTAAAGAGAGAAATAAGTGGGAGAACCTTAGCTGGTCAGAGCTGAGCGAGCCCCCGCCACTTTTAAGTTAATATCCAGCTCCAGCGGCTAGAATGGTAGGTGGCTTCGCGTCTTCCTACGAGGTAAAAAGCACCTCTACGTCAGAAGCTCCATCCCCCTCCCATTCTGAACGAGCCGCTTCTGCTTTTAAATTGTATCTAGTTCCGACGGCTAGCTCTTCGTGTCTAAGAACCTCCCGCACTAAAGGTAAAAAGCACCTTTTGTGCGAGAGAACCTTAGCCAGTCAGAGCTAAACGAGCCGTCTACACTTTAAATTTCAAAAGACAAAAACAGGTAGTTGCAAAATGAAGTTAGCCTTGTTATAATTTCATCATATGTGTTTCATCAATATAGTTGTGTATGCAGCTGAAGATGAAAAACTCTGTTTCGAAAATGATTCAGGGCGGAAGGAGATGAAAAGAATGAAAGCAGGAATTCACCCAGATTACAAGAAAGTTGTATTCATGGACACAAACACAGGCTTCAAATTCTTAAGCGGGTCTACTAAAGGCTCTAGCGAAACTGTTGAGTGGGAAGATGGTAACACTTATCCATTACTAAAAGTTGAGATCAGTTCTGATTCTCACCCATTCTACACTGGACGTCAGAAGTTTGCTACTGCAGACGGACGCGTTGATCGCTTCAATAAGAAATACGGTATCAAGTAATAAAAACATAAAACAGGCAAGTGTATGTATTCGCTTGTCTGTTTTTTTTGTGAAAATATTATACCTTTACCCTACTTTTAACTAAAAAGTAGATGAAAGGAGAGCTTCATGTACTTAATAAATCAAAATGGCTGGATTGAAGTGATTTGCGGTAGTATGTTTTCTGGTAAATCAGAAGAGTTAATCCGCCGTGTGCGCCGTACGCAATTTGCGAAACAACATGCAATTGTATTTAAACCATGTATTGATAATCGCTATAGTGAAGAAGACGTTGTATCACATAACGGATTAAAGGTAAAAGCAGTTCCTGTTTCAGCTTCAAAAGATATATTTGAACATATCACTGAAGATATGGATGTAATTGCAATCGATGAGGTACAATTCTTTGATGGGGACATTGTGGAAGTGGTGCAAGTATTGGCAAATCGTGGCTATCGTGTCATTGTAGCTGGTTTAGACCAAGATTTCCGTGGTCTACCATTTGGACAAGTTCCTCAGCTGATGGCGATTGCTGAACATGTAACAAAGCTACAAGCAGTATGTTCTGCATGTGGATCTCCGGCAAGTCGTACACAACGATTAATTGATGGAGAACCAGCGGCATTTGATGATCCGATTATTTTAGTTGGGGCTTCAGAATCGTATGAGCCACGCTGTCGTCATTGTCATGCAGTTCCTACAAACAAAGATAAGTAAAACTCGCTGCGCAAGGCGGGTTTTTTTCAGAATAGAGAGTGTGGTTGGTGTGAGCCGCTTACGCTTTTAAATATAATTTGCGTTTTTTTGAGTAAGTACCATATACTATTTGTATTAGATACTAGGATGTAGAGGTGAATGATGTGTTAGATCGTTTGCAAGCTGTAGAAAATCGTTATGAGAAGTTAAATGAATTGTTAAGTGACCCAGAGGTTATTAGCGATACAAATAAACTTCGTGAATATTCAAAGGAACAGTCTGATATACAGGAAACGGTAGAGGTGTATCGTGAGTATAAGGATGTTCGTGAGCAATTAAAAGATGCGAAAGCAATGTTAGAAGAGAAGTTAGACGCAGAAATGCGTGACATGGTAAAAGAAGAGGTTTCTGAGTTAGAATCACAAGAAAAAACGTTATCAGAACGTCTGAAAATTTTACTAGTTCCAAAGGACCCTAATGATGATAAGAACGTTATCGTTGAGGTTCGTGGGGCTGCTGGTGGCGACGAGGCCGCTTTATTTGCTGGTGACTTATACCGTATGTATAGCCGTTACGCTGAGGTACAGGGCTGGAAAACGGAGATTATCGAGGCTAGCTATACAGAGTTAGGTGGATATAAAGAGATTATCTTTATGATTAACGGTAAAGGTGCTTTCGCGAAGCTGAAATTCGAGAATGGTGCTCACCGTGTACAACGTGTTCCTGAAACGGAATCTGGTGGACGTATTCATACATCTACAGCAACTGTAGCTGTATTACCAGAGGCAGAGGAAGTAGAAATCGACATTCACGAGAAAGATGTTCGTGTTGATACATTCGCTTCTAGTGGTCCTGGTGGACAAAGTGTTAATACAACGATGTCAGCGGTACGTTTAACGCATTTACCGACTGGTGTAGTTGTATCTTGTCAGGATGAGAAATCACAAATTAAGAATAAAGAAAAAGCGATGAAAGTATTACGCGCACGTGTTTATGATAAGTTTAGACAAGAAGCACAAGCTGAATATGATCAAAACCGTAAACAAGCTGTTGGTACGGGTGATCGTTCAGAGCGTATTCGTACGTATAACTTCCCGCAAAACCGTGTTACAGACCATCGAATCGGTTTAACGATTCAAAAGCTAGATCAAATCTTACAAGGTAAGTTAGATGATTTCATCAATGCCTTAGTGATGGAAGATCAGGCTCAAAGGATGGAGGCAGCTGAGTAATGCGTGTCTATGAAGCCCTGAAATGGGCTTCTTCTTTTTTACAGGAAAATGGACGAGATGAAAATGCGGGAGAAATTGTCCTTTGTCATGTATTAAAGATGAACAGAACAGGATTACTTATGAATATGCGTGAAGAAATAAATGAGGAACAAGAGGCAAGCTTTACGGAGTTTATCCACAAGCATGTAGAAGGTATTCCTATTCAATATATGATTGGTTATGAAATGTTTTATGGCCGGTCGTTCTTTGTGAATGAAGAAGTATTAATACCAAGACCGGAAACAGAAGAGCTTATAGTAGGAGTATTAGAAAGAATTGAGCGCCATTTTGGCGACAAGGAACTACATGTAGCAGATATAGGCACAGGTAGTGGAGCGATTTCTATTACGCTTGCTTTAGAAAATAAAAATCTCCACGTATATACAGTAGATATTGCACAAGAGTCGATTGAAGTTGCAAAAGAAAATGCAAAAGCTTTAGGTGCAGAAGTAACGTTCTATCACGGTGATTTATTGTCACCATTTGATAAAACGGGTCAAAAGCTAGATGTTGTTGTTTCAAATCCTCCATATATACCGGAAGAGGATTGGCGTGGTCTTTCTCCTGTTGTGAAAGAGCATGAGCCGAAGAGAGCACTTGTTGGTGGAGAAGACGGATTAGATTTTTATCGCCGTTTTATGAAAGAATTGCCGAATGTGTTGCAGGAGAAAGCAATTGTAGCGTTTGAAATTGGAGTAGGACAAGGTGAGGATGTAAAAAGATTGTTACAACAAGCTTTTCCACATGCCCATGTCGAGGTTGTTTTTGATATTAACGGAAAAGACCGTATGGTATTTGCAGAGATGGAGTAAGGTTCACACCTTACTCTATTTTTTTGTGGGAAAATTCATATAGATTTTGAATTTAATAGTTTAGAAATATGAAAGTCTGTCCACACTGTTTGTAGAAGGGACGGTGGAGGAAATGAAAAAACAAGTTATTGCTTATCTTCTTATATTATTAATTGGTGCACAGTTACTTGTGCAGTTTGGATATATGAAAGCTGATGCGAAAGGGCCTTCAGTCATTCCGAAAGAGGCCGTTCGATTGCGAATTTTAGCAAATAGTGATTCAGATAAAGACCAGGCATTAAAGCGTAAAGTGCGTGATGAAGTAAAAGCACAAATTGATGGATGGGTAGCGGATTTAACTTCATTTGAAGAGGCACGCAAAGTAATTCAAAGTCATATTCCAGAAATCGAGAAAACGGTGGAAAATACGTTAAAAAGAGAAGGAAGTAAAGAATCATTTCAAGTGAAATTTAGTAAGAATGTAAAGTTTCCTACAAAGGTATATGGGAATTTTATTTATCCAGCAGGAGAATATGAAGCAGTATTGATCACAATTGGAGAAGGTGAAGGGGCGAACTGGTGGTGTGTATTATTTCCACCAATGTGTTTCTTAGATTTTTCGAGTGGGACGGCTGTAAGAAAAGAAGAGCACGTTGTGAAGGCGGAATCTCCTGAAGAGGAGCAGGTGAAACAACTAGATGAGGAAGTAGTAAATACAGAAGAGAAGAAAGTGGATAAGGTAAAAGAAACGAAAGTTATAAAACAGGAAGTGGTAAAAAAAGTAACATCTTCTGAAAAGAAAGTAGTAAAAAATGAAACAAAAGTTGAAGAGCAGCCTGTAAGTAAAGAAGAAACAAAAACTGTGGAAAAAGTGGAGAAACCTGTGGAGAAAAAACAAGAAAAGCAAAATGAGTATGTAAAAGTAGAAGAGGAAGAAGAAAAACCAGAAGTTAAATTGTTTATTGTAGAAGCTTTTACATCTTTATTCTCTAAATAGTACTATTGATAAATCCCTCCTCATATATAAAAATGAGGAGGGATTTATTATGAAGAAAGTGTATTTTGCTACGAAAGCAGATGTGGAAAGATTACATTCTTTTTTCGGACAAGCTAATAAAAAAGATGATAAAATAAATGAGTTGTACGCACAATTTATGATTTTGGAAGAGGCGGAAGAAATAAGAGCTGTAATTGGTTATGAACAAAGTGGGGAAGATGTACTTATTCGTTCTTGTTTATTCACACCTCATGTGGATAAACAGACTTTCTTATATTTTTTTGAAACGTTTTTGCAGTATATGAAAGAAAAAAGTGTTCAACAATTGTACTTACTAACAAATCATCCACAATCTGTACCGATCTTTCAGTTTTTTGACTTTTTTGCTATAGAAAAGGATGAGGTTCCAGAGGGAATTCAACAGCTAGAACATTTTTGTAAAAATATAAAAGAGCAGAATGCAATAATACTAAATTGTCAGCTATTCACAAAGTTATCCACGGATTAATTAGGTTTATCCACATTTTGTGGATAAACCTTGTTTGTCTTTTGGATAAATCTCATAGTAAACTAAAAATAGACAAGTATTTAAGGGTAGAAAAGGACGTGGAAAAAAATGCATACAAATATGTGGGTTGTGGATAATGTTGTGGAAAGAAAAAAATATTATCCACAGTTACAAGAAGCAGCAAAATTATTAAGAGAAAATGAGGCGGTTGCTTTCCCTACGGAAACAGTATATGGGTTAGGTGCAAACGCGATGGATGATGAAGCAATCGCGAAAATTTTCGAAGCGAAAGGAAGACCGAGTGATAATCCACTTATTGTCCACATAGGTACAAAATCTCAGTTAGATGGGATTGTGAAAGAAATTCCACCAGTTGCAGAGAAGTTAATGGCGCATTTTTGGCCAGGACCATTAACAATTATTTTGCCGAGAAAAGAAGGGATTTCAGAGAGGGTGACGGCGGGACTTAATACGGTTGGGGTAAGAATGCCTGATCATCCAGTTGCACTTGCTCTTATTGAAGAGGCGAATGTACCTGTTGCGGCACCAAGTGCGAATCGTTCAGGGCGTCCAAGTCCAACACTAGCTTCTCACGTATATGAAGATTTGAATGGGAAGATTGCAGGTATTGTTGATGGTGGTGCAACTGGAGTAGGCGTTGAATCAACAGTAATTGATTGTACAAGCACGGTTCCAACAATATTACGTCCAGGTGGGATTACGAAAGAACAATTAGAAGCGGTGATAGGTACCGTTTCTTTAGATCCAGCTTTAAAGGATGAGAAGGAAAAACCGAAATCACCTGGAATGAAATATACACATTATGCGCCGAAAGCACCACTTAGTATTGTTGAGGGCTCACGTGAGTTTATTCAGCATCTTGTGGATGAGAAAAAGGAAGAAGGATTTAAAGTAGGTGTATTAACGACGGAAGAGTATCAGCATGTATATAACGCAGATGTTATATTGTCTTGTGGTGTTCGAAGTGACTTAGCTAGCGTTGCGACTAAACTATATGATGTACTTAGAACATTTGATGCAAGTGAAGTGGATGTTATTTTTAGTGAGTCTTTCCCTAATGAAGGAATAGGAAATGCTATTATGAATCGTTTAACAAAAGCGGCAGGACATCATATTATTATTGAATGATAAGGTAAGGTTAGCAAACAGAATATTTCTCCTTGGATAAGCATATTGTGAAGTAGCACGTCCAAGGAGGGGCATGAATGACGTTTGAACAGCTAATACCTTTAATAATTATGGCATTCGCCTTAGGGATGGATGCGTTCTCGGTGAGTCTTGGTATGGGGATGATGCCCCTAAAGTTAAGACAAATCCTGTATATTGGTATGACGATAGGGATATTTCATATTATTATGCCGTTTATAGGAATGGTACTAGGTCGTTTTTTATCAGAGAAATATGGAGATATTGCACATTTTGCGGGTGCTATTTTATTAATCGGACTAGGTTTTTATATCGTATATTCGACCATTTTACAAAATGAAGAGACTAGAACTGCCCCTATTGGAATTAGCTTATTCGTATTTGCATTTGGCGTTAGTATAGATAGTTTCTCAGTAGGGCTTAGTCTTGGTATTTATGGGGCACAAACAATCATTACAATATTACTTTTTGGATTTGTTAGCATGTTATTAGCATGGATTGGTCTATTAATTGGGAGACATGCGAAAGATATGCTCGGTACATATGGCGAGATAGTAGGTGGCATCATTTTGGTTGGATTTGGATTATATATCCTTTTTCCTATATAATTTTATGTAGGAGGGAATTATGAACAAGCTATTGGAATGGTACGTTAAGTTTTTAACCTTCTTTCCTCGATGGCTAAGAATACTTATAATTTGGGGTATTATTTTGCAAATTTCGATGTTAGGTTGGATTAAGTTAATTCGTGAATGGTGAGATGGTTCCTTTCTGTGAATATTTTGTTTGTACTATATTTATTGCACTAAAAATTACAGATATAGAAAGGATGAGATGAATGACGAGATTGAAGCAAGTTTTTGGTGTTATTATTAGTTTTTTTGTTTTTTGGTTTAGTATGCTCGGTGTACAAATGTTTGCTGAGTTTTTAGATATTGAGTCATTGAAATTTGTTGCGGGAAAGACTGAGGCGGCGCGTGCCTTTTACTCTCCGTACCCGTTTTTAATTGTTTTTCTTATTACACTGCTTTCCCTATACTTCTTCGTAATTAAGCTAGGGAAACCGAAAAAAGAAAAACTGCCTACTTTAGAGGAAAAGAAGGAAGAATTACAATGATAAAAATCCCCTGCTAAAAAGCAGGGGATTTTTATGTTTGAGTGATGGCAGGAATCGATTCTGAGCGAGCCGCTTCCGCTTTTAGATATTATCCAGTTCCAGCGGCTAGAATGGTCGGTGGCTTCGCGTCTTCCTGCGAGGCAAAAAGCGCCTCTACGTCAGAAGCTCCATCCCCCTCCCATTCTGAGCGAGCCGCTTCTGCTTTTAGATATTATCCAGTTCCAGTGGCCGGCTCTTCGCATCTAAGAACCTCCCGCACGAAAGGTAAAAAGCACCTTTTGTGCGAGAGAACCTTAGCTGGTCAGAGCTAAACGGGCCACTTCCACTTTTAAACTGGCCTAACCAATTCAAATTGTTCTCCTAATTTTGCATAGTTGTGTCCTGCTAGGCGGCTTATTGGTTTGAGTCCTTCTGCGTGAATGCGCCCTTTTTCATATAGATGTTCGGCAACGTGGAAACGAACGACGCGTCCAATTAGTAGATCACAAGCTGGTGAGTCTTCTGTTCCACCAAGTGGAATTGCACGTTCTAATACGCATTCCATTCGAATATTTGCTTCTTTTACACCTGGAACGGAGATAACTTCACTTTCAATTGGTGTTAGTTTTGCTAGTTCAATTTCACTTTCATTTGGCGGGAGATTAGCTGCTGTTTCATTAATTGCTGCTACATATGATTCGTCAGAAATATGTACGACAAATTCACCTTTTTCAATTGCGTTTCGGGAAGTGTCCTTTCTTTCTCCGGCTTTTCGTTGTACAGATACTGAGATAAGTGGTGGATTAGCAGCGACAATATTAAAATAACTATATGGTGCGCCGTTTAATACACCGTCTTTTGTTAAAGAAGTAACGAATGCGACAGGGCGAGGGATGATACTTCCAGTAAGTAATTTGTAATTATCTTTTTCAGTTTGTTCATTTGGATTAATGGATAACATGCTTGTAATCCCCTTTCTAAATATGAATACTTATTGTTTGTTTACAAGATAACGATGAGAAAATCCTGCTGGAAATAATATTTTGTTTCATAAAAAGAACTTACTTCAATTGTAATGAAGTAAGTTCTTTTTCAAGAATCTCAAATCTGAGATAAAAATTAAAGTAAAACGTATGCGCCAGGTCCGATTAAAGCTACACCAACAGCAACAGCGATTAACATTAAGTTATATTCATATCCATTTTGTGTTACCCAGTAACCATTTTTTCCGTGAACAGTGAAGATAGCCATTAACATTGTTCCAACGATAAATAATGAACCAACTACAATGAAAATACCTGATGCGAATAAGAAACCACCTAGTAATTCAGTTGCGCCAGCCATAAATGCCATAAATACACCAGGGCGTAAACCGATTGACTCCATCCAGCCACCTGTTCCTTTTAAACCGTAACCGCCGAACCAACCAAATAATTTTTGAGCGCCATGACCCATGAATGTAATTCCTATAATAAGACGAATAATAAGTAGACCGAAATCCATCATTTTTAAAAACCTCCTAAAAATTATTAACTTACCTTACGTAAGTAATAATAAAATAGTTACTTACTTTAGTCAAGTGGATTTTGAAAAAAGTTTGAATTAAATTTTACAAATTAACAACAAAAAATAAAATGTGGTAAAGACCTCTAGACAAGTTGGGCAAAAAAAGAGAAAATATAAATAGAAGTTAACTTCTTATTGTTATTCAGACAATCAGAATTGACTGGAATTTTGTGAAGCGCTACAATAAGAGTCTATTAGTAATGACGTAATTTATTTCGAAAGCGTTTTTACAGTATAATATTCGAAGTATGAAGTCTTACATGTATCCCGAGCTTTACTAGGGATTGCCCTATAAACTTTTAGGTAAATTATAAGGAGGACTATCCTATGTTTAAAAAATTATTCGGTCTTGGTTCAAAAACAAATGAAGAAACAATCGTAGCTCCATTAACTGGAGCAGTGAAAAATATTGAAGAAGTACCAGATCCAGTATTCGCTGGTCGTATGATGGGTGACGGTGTTGCAATCGATCCTACTGAAGGTGTAGTTGTATCTCCAGTTGATGGTGAAATCGTACAATTATTCCACACAAAACATGCTATCGGAATTAAAGCGAAAAACGGCACAGAAATTTTAATCCACGTTGGATTAGAAACTGTAAAAATGGAAGGCGAAGGTTTCGAAGCTCACGTTTCTGAAGGCCAAGCTGTAAAAGCTGGAGATAAATTAATCTCATTCGACTTAGAATTAATCCGTGAAAAAGCGAAAAGCACAATTACTCCAATCGTTATTACAAACACAGATGCAGCTGAGTCTATTAAGACAACTGTAGGCGTAACAGCTACAAAAGGTTCAACAGAAGTAATGAAAGTTACAATGAAATAATTGCTGTATAAGAGGAATCCGTTTCGTATGAAATGGATTCCTTATTTTTGTTGCATATTCAGTAGGTATGTTAAAATACTCTGGGCACTTGGAAATAGGGTTTCACATATATGTGGATAAGGCGCATTTTTCTTAGAAAAAATATAAGAGAAATGCGCCTTTTGTATATTCACATTTCTTTTGTTCTATTCTAATGTAAGTTATGATGAGTGGTAAGAAATCGAATATAGGGGTGGGTTTGGATGAAACGAGTATTATTTGTTTGTACTGGCAATACATGTCGTAGCCCAATGGCTGAGGCGTTGCTTCGTCATCACGGAGGAGATAGGTTTGAAGTACAATCTGCCGGTGTTTTCGCCTATCCTGGGAGCGATGCATCGGTACATGCGAAGGAAGCTTTAGCTGAAAAAGGGATTTCAATTGACCATACCGCGCAGCAAGTAAACGAAACTTTGCTTGATTGGGCTGATATTGTCATAACGATGACAGAAAATCATAAACAAATTGTACTTGGGCATTATCCGAGTATTGAAAAGAAATTGAATACGTTATATGGATTAACTGAAGGTATAGGCAAGGACATTTCAGATCCATTTGGAGGCTCGCTTTCTATTTATAAAGAAACGTTAGATGAGATGGAAAAACTTGTACAAACTTTACTGAAAAAACATTCGGTAGGTTGATGTTTCGTGTATAATACGATATTGGAGATCACTTCGTCCTATTGAGGTAGCGAGTGTGAAATGAAGATAATTGATTGAAACTTTGGAGGGGTAAAAATGAAAGTAGTAATAGCATCTGATCACGGCGGTATGAATATCCGCAAAGAACTTGTAAATTTATTAGAAGAGTTAAATATTGAATATATTGATTTAGGTTGTGAATGTGAAGCTGGTTCTGTTGATTACCCTGACTTTGCGTTTCCAGCAGCTGAAATGGTAGCGAATGGTGAAGTGGATCGTGGTATTTTAGTTTGTGGGACAGGCATTGGTATGTCAATCGCAGCAAACAAAGTAAATGGTATCCGTTGTGCGTTAGTTCATGATACTTTCAGCGCGAAAGCAACGAGAGAGCATAATGACACTAACATGCTAGCAATGGGCGAGCGTGTAATTGGTGCTGGTCTAGCGCGTGATATCGCGAAAATCTGGTTAACAACTGACTATGAAGGTGGTCGTCACGAAAACCGCGTAGGAAAAATTAAAACATACGAAACAAAGTAATACATTCTAACTATCAGTAGTGTGAAATATAATTTGGTGAACCAACCTGTGAAAGGAAGAGGCGTAATGACAGAAATCGTAAAGGTAAGAGAACAGCTACAAATGTCGCTTTCTGATTTCCAAGAACAAGCTTCATTACAAAGCGGTCAAATTTTTGTAGTGGGTTGTAGCACGAGCGAAGTGCTAGGCGAAAGAATTGGAACATCAGGAACGATGGAAGTAGCAGAGGCGATTTTTTCTGAGTTAAAACAATTTCAAGAGCAAACAGGTATTGAATTAGCGTTTCAATGTTGTGAGCATTTAAACCGTGCTTTAGTGGTTGAGAGAGAAGTAGCGATAAAATATCAATTTGAAATTGTAACAGTTACGCCTGTTAGATCAGCAGGTGGTGCATTGGGAACATATGCGTATCACAATTTGAAAGATCCGGTAGTAGTTGAGTTTATTAAAGCAGATGCAGGAATGGATATTGGTGATACGTTTATTGGTATGCATTTAAAACATGTAGCTGTTCCGGTTCGTACAAGTGTGAAGGCAATTGGAAGTGCACATGTAACGATGGCTAAAACACGTGGAAAACTAATAGGTGGAGCACGTGCTGTTTACGCGGTGGCGGAAGAGACTACCACTTGCAGTTAAATATGAGAAATTAGGAAGTCATATAGTAGCTGTTTATCATAAGATAAAAGGTATGTTGTCTGACTTTATAGTAGAAGAAAGAAAAGACCGATTTTCGGTCTTTTTTTTCTTTTATGATATAGAAAGTCATGTTAGAATGTAGTTGAAAACATGAAGGTTCGAAAGAATTACAACCTGAATTTTCGTTTTTTCTGAATAAATAAGAAAAAACTGTTGGGAATTGATGTAATTCGTTCAGAAAAGGGGGATTTTGGTGGATTATTTAAAACGTCAAGATGAAAAGGTATTTGCTGCAATTGAGGCAGAACTAGGAAGACAGCGTTCGAAGATTGAGTTAATTGCTTCGGAAAACTTCGTAAGTGAAGCAGTAATGGAGGCGCAAGGTTCTGTTTTAACGAATAAGTATGCTGAAGGATATCCTGGAAAACGTTATTATGGTGGCTGTGAACACGTAGACGTAGTAGAAGATATCGCACGTGATCGCGTGAAAGAAATTTTCGGCGCAGAGCACGTAAATGTTCAACCACACTCTGGTGCACAAGCGAACATGGCAGTATACTTCACGATTTTAGAGCAAGGCGATACAGTACTTGGTATGAATTTATCTCATGGTGGTCACTTAACACACGGAAGCCCTGTTAACTTCAGTGGAGTACAATATAATTTCGTAGAATATGGCGTGGATGCTGACTCTCACCGTATTAATTACGATGATGTATTAGCAAAAGCGAAAGAACATAAACCAAAATTAATCGTTGCAGGTGCAAGTGCATACCCTCGTGTTATCGATTTCAAGCGATTCCGTGAGATTGCAGATGAAGTGGGCGCTTATTTAATGGTTGATATGGCACATATCGCTGGTTTAGTAGCTGCTGGTTTACATCCAAATCCAGTACCACATGCACATTTCGTTACAACGACAACACATAAAACGTTACGTGGCCCGCGTGGTGGTATGATTTTATGTGAAGAGCAATTTGCAAAACAAATTGATAAATCAATCTTCCCTGGTATTCAAGGTGGTCCACTTATGCACGTAATCGCTGCAAAAGCTGTTGCGTTTGGTGAAGCACTTCAAGATGATTTCAAAACATATGCACAAAATATCATTAACAATGCGAACCGCTTAGCTGAAGGTCTTCAAAAAGAAGGACTTACACTTGTTTCTGGCGGAACAGACAATCACTTAATCTTGATTGATGTTCGTAACTTAGAAATCACAGGTAAAGTAGCAGAGCACGTATTAGATGAAGTTGGTATTACAGTGAACAAAAATACAATTCCATTTGAAACAGCAAGCCCATTTGTAACAAGTGGTGTACGTATCGGTACAGCAGCTGTAACATCTCGTGGTTTCGGTTTAGAAGAAATGGATGAAATTGCGTCACTTATTGCTTATACATTAAAAAATCATGAAAATGAAGCTGCATTAGAAGAAGTACGTAAGCGTGTAGAAGCGTTAACTAGCAAATTCCCAATGTATCCAAATCTATAATAGATTGAAGAAGACTGCCGAGACTTAATTGTTTTGGCGGTCTTTTTTGTGGACATATATTATTTTTAAAGTATGTATACAAATGATGAATAAATTTTGGCGATATAATGAAGGATACAGCTCCCATAATTGGTAAAGATACTAGATAGATTCATCGTAAAATCATGATTTTGCCAAATTTGCCCTTGAATATTAGTAGCGTTTTCTTTACAATCGTAAATAGTGTAAAAAAGCGTGCAAACGCATGAATATCATCTAAAGGAGAGATTCACATGGGAAAACTGTATGTATTTGATCACCCGTTAATTCAACATAAGATTACATATATTCGCGATAAGAATACAGGTACGAAAGATTTTCGTGAATTAGTGGACGAAGTAGCAAGCTTAATGGCTTTCGAAATTACTCGCGACCTTCCGCTTAAGGACATCGAAATTGAAACGCCTGTAAGCAAAGCGACAACAAAAGTGATCGCTGGTAAAAAACTTGGTTTAATTCCGATTTTACGTGCAGGTTTAGGAATGGTTGATGGAATTCTGAAATTAATTCCAGCAGCAAAAGTAGGACACGTTGGTTTATACCGTGACCCTAAAACATTGCAACCGGTAGAATACTATGTGAAACTTCCAACGGATGTAGAAGAGCGCGACTTTATCGTACTAGATCCGATGCTAGCAACAGGTGGTTCTGCGGCTGAAGCAATTAACTCTCTGAAAAAGCGCGGTGCGAAACAAATTAAATTAATGTGTATCGTTGCAGCTCCAGAAGGGGTAAAAGTAGTACAAGAAGAACATCCTGATGTTGATATTTATGTAGCAGCATTAGATGAGAAATTAAATGACCACGGATATGTAGTACCAGGTCTTGGTGATGCTGGTGACCGTTTATTCGGAACGAAGTAAGACAACTGACGAGCAGGGGAGATTCCCCTGCTCGTTTTTTTTTGCTGCAAACAAGTAGGGGAGGGGGAGGATAAATATACATCGTATATACAACATAAGTTGCATACACATCACATATAATATAGAAGTCTTACGTCTGAGGAACACTATATTATGGAAGGAAAGCGTTATATCTCGAAAATATAATAGTGACAAACTTGTGAACATTTCCTTCTATTATAAAGAGAAAACTGTTAGAAATTGCATATATGTAACCAGTATTTAGAAGGGGAACGTTTTCATTTTTGGGAGGAAATGCCTAATACTCAAATTTTTAGATTTTTTACGATTTCTCGTTGACACTGTTAATACCCTATTGTATGCTAACAACGGGGATAGATGGTAGGGCTTTCAGTGACAAAATTACATCTATTCCGTGACGAAAATGTAAACTTTTTGTTTTGTATAGGATTTATGCAAAAAAATGAGTTATTATTAACACATCGTGAATGAGGGTTACATATTGGAGGGATGAATCCTTGCAAAAAAACGATCGCAGCCATATAAAAGCATATGCTTTAATGTCAGGAATTCTTGCTCAGTTAGTCGGTTCTATACTTGTTGGAATCTTTGGTGGGCAGTGGATTGATAATAAGGTTGGAACGTTTCCATTGTTTCTTATTATAGGGTTATTACTCGGGTTAGGAACAGGGGTATACGCAATGATTCGACTCATTCGACATTACTATTCGGGAGAGCAATGATGATAGACGTACATGGACTTGTCCAAAGACAAAAGAAATATATGTACTACTTGCTTGCGCTTCTAGTGCTAGGATGGGGATTTACCTCTTACAAGGATGTATTTCTTGGGCTGATTATCGGAACGATTTTCAGTTTTCTTAGTTTGCGCATCATTGCACGTAGAACAGACAAGCTGTTAGATCGCGTAACAAATGGAGAAAACGTGAAGTTTAAGGCGACAGCTGTAAGTACATATTCAAGATTCGCCACGATTGGGTTATTAATTTTATTTGCAGCCAAATATCAAGAGTTAATTGCGATGTGGGGCTTAGGTGTAGGATTGCTGACAGGATACCTTGTCATGATCATAGATTTTCTTTATTTAGAGTATAAGAGCAGGGAAGAGAGGTGAATTACTAGTGGAACACGGTAAATTAGTTAAATTTCTAGGTTTAACGTTCGATTTGTCATCAGTTATGATGGTTACTGTAGCAGCAGTTATTGTTTTCTTAATCGCTGTTATCGGAACTCGCAGCTTAGCCCTTCGCCCAACCGGGATGCAAAACTTCATGGAATGGGTGTTTGACTTCGTGAAAGGGATTATCAATAGTACGATGGACTGGAAAACAGGTGGACGTTTCTTAACGCTTGGCGTTACGCTTATCATGTTTATCATCGTATCGAACTTCCTTGGTTTACCATTCATGTATTCAGCAACTGAAGCTGGCGAACATATTGCATGGTGGAGGTCACCAACGTCTGATCCAGCAGTTACATTAACATTAGCCGTGATGGTAGTTACCCTCACCCATTATTATGGAATTAAGATGAAGGGTACGAAAGAGTATGTTAAAGGTTATTTCCAACCTATGAAATTCTTATTCCCATTAAAGGTTATTGAGGAGTTTGCTAACACATTAACGTTAGGTCTTCGTTTATTCGGTAACATTTATGCAGGTGAGATCTTATTAGGATTACTTGCTAAGTTAGGCGGGGCATCATTCCTTGGAGCATTAGGTGCGCTTGTACCAATGTTAGCATGGATGGGATTCAGTGTATTCGTTGGATCAATCCAAGCATTTATTTTCGTTATGTTAACGATGGTTTATATGGCTCATAAAGTAAGTCATGACCATTAATATAATTTAAGTAAGAAAAAATTTATTTTTTTATAATACAAAGGAGGACAAATTAAATGAGTTTAGGTGTAATCGCAGCTGCAATTGCAATTGGTTTATCAGCATTAGGTGCAGGTATTGGTAACGGTCTTATCGTATCACGTACAATCGAAGGTGTTGCTCGTCAACCAGAATTAAAAGGCGCACTTCAAACAATTATGTTCATCGGGGTTGCTTTAGTTGAGGCACTTCCAATCATCGGTGTAGTTATTGCATTCATCGTAATGAACAAATAAGGGAGACTCCCCTTACATAGATGGCGAAGAGTGTTTTTCCGAACTTTCTTCGCCATTGCTTTATGAACGAAACGTATGTCTTTTTTTTCATATGATCAATTTAGATATTTTGAAGGGAGTGAATCCTTGTGCCAACTTTATTATTAGGAGCTGCCATTCCATTTGGAACGATTGCTTATACATTGTTCATTTTCTTAATTCTATTAGTAATGCTACGCAAATTTGCGTGGGGTCCTTTAATGGGAATTATGAAAGAACGTGAAGAGCATGTTACTAATGAAATCGACGCTGCAGAAAGAAGTAACGCTGAAGCGAAGAAGTTAGTAGAAGAACAACGTGAAATGTTAAAACAATCACGTGTTGAAGCACAAGAGTTAATCGAAAGAGCGAAAAAACAAGCTGTAGATCAAAAGGATGTTATTGTTGCTGCTGCGAAAGAAGAAGCAGAATCAATTAAAGCATCTGCTGTACAAGAAATTCAACGCGAAAAAGAGCAAGCGATTGCTGCTTTACAAGAACAAGTCGCTTCTTTATCTGTTCAAATTGCTTCTAAAGTAATTGAAAAAGAATTAAAAGAAGAAGATCAAGTTAAGTTAATTCGCGATTATATTAAAGAAGTAGGAGAAGCGCGATGAGCAATGGGATTGTAGCAAAACGTTATGCTGTCGCTCTTTTTAAAATTGCAAAAGAAAAACACGTATTAGAAATGTTTGAAGAAGAATTACGCCTTGTACAAAACGTTTATGTAAAGAACGGAGAACTACATAGCTTTTTAACGCAACCGAACATTTCAAAAGAGCAGAAGAAAACGTTTCTTGCAAACGTATTCGGATCTGTTTCTGAATCAATTTTAAATACGTTATATATTTTAATTGATAACAAGCGTATTGATATCTTACCTGAAATTGCAGATGAATATGTTGTTCTTGCTAATGAAGAACGTAACGTAGCGGATGCAACTGTATATTCTATTCGTCTTCTATCTGAAGAAGAGAAGCTTAACATTGCAGAAGCATTTGCAAAGAGAACGGGAAAAGATGCAATTCGCGTGAAAAATGTTGTAGATGAAGATTTACTAGGCGGAATTAAAGTACGCATTGGAAATCGCATTTATGACGGAAGTTTACAAGGAAAATTAGCACGTATTCAGCGTGAATTAATGAAGAATAGATAGGGGTGAAGCACATGAGCATCAGAGCTGAAGAAATTAGCGCACTGATAAAGCAACAAATCGAGAACTATCAGTCTGAAATCGAAGTTAGTGATGTTGGTACAGTTATCCAAGTTGGTGACGGTATTGCGCGTGCTCATGGTCTTGATAACGTTATGGCTGGTGAGCTTGTAGAGTTCTCTAACGGCGTTATGGGACTAGCACAAAACTTAGAGGAAAACAACGTAGGTATTATCATTTTAGGACCTTACACAGAAATCCGTGAAGGTGACGAAGTTCGTCGTACTGGTCGCATCATGCAAGTACCAGTAGGAAAAGAACTAATTGGTCGTGTTGTAAACCCATTAGGTCAACCAGTTGATGGTTTAGGCCCAATCAATACAACAAACACTCGTCCAATCGAAAGTCCAGCACCAGGTGTAATGGATCGTAAATCTGTTCATGAGCCACTTCAAACAGGTATTAAAGCGATCGACGCTCTTGTACCAATTGGCCGTGGTCAACGTGAGTTAATCATTGGTGACCGTCAAACTGGTAAAACAGCAGTTGCACTTGATACAATCATTAACCAAAAAGATGAAGATATGATTTGTATCTATGTAGCTATCGGACAAAAAGAATCAACTGTACGTAACGTAGTAGAAACACTACGTAAGCACGGTGCATTAGAGTACACAATCGTTGTAACTGCATCTGCTTCTCAACCAGCTCCATTATTATACTTAGCTCCTTATGCTGGTGTAACAATGGGTGAAGAGTTCATGTACAATGGTAAACACGTATTAGTAGTATATGATGACTTATCAAAACAAGCAGCGGCTTACCGTGAGCTGTCATTACTATTACGTCGTCCTCCAGGTCGTGAAGCTTATCCAGGGGATGTATTCTACTTACATTCTCGCTTATTAGAGCGTGCAGCAAAATTAAGTGATGCAAGAGGCGGCGGTTCTTTAACTGCACTACCTTTCATCGAAACACAAGCAGGGGACGTATCAGCATACATCCCAACAAACGTAATTTCTATTACGGATGGACAAATCTTCTTACAATCTGACCTATTCTTCTCTGGCGTACGTCCAGCGATTGATGCGGGTACTTCTGTATCTCGTGTAGGTGGATCTGCTCAGATTAAAGCAATGAGTAAAGTATCAGGTACACTTCGTCTTGACCTTGCATCTTACCGTGAGTTAGAAGCGTTCGCTCAGTTCGGTTCTGACCTTGATAAAGCAACTCAAGCGAAATTAAACCGTGGTGCTCGTACTGTTGAGGTATTAAAACAAGGATTACACAAACCGTTACGTGTAGAGAAACAAGTTATCATTCTTTACGCTTTAACACGTGGATTCCTAGATGATATCCCAGTAGTAGATATCACTCGTTTCGAAGAAGAATTCCATGCTTGGTTAGATTCTAATGCGACTGACTTATTAGAAGAAATCCGCACAACTAAGAAACTTGCGGATGACGACAAATTTGCAGCAGCAATTAACGGATTTAAAAAAGTATTCGTAGCTTCTGAATAATAATAAAAGTGAAGCCGACTGTTCAGCCCCATCGGCTAAGAGGCGGAACTAGATTAATAAAAGCGGAAGCGGCTCGTACAAGCCGCCGACGCTAGATAATATATAAGGCATCTCAGACTCTGAGATTGCTGACGGTTATGTAAAGGAAAAGAGTAGGTGCACCTATTCTTTTCCTTCAATCATGAGCAAGAATATCTTGCAACGTAGATTAGGAAGAGGATTCTTACTAATCGTGCCAACTTCCGGAAAAAAGGTGGTGAAAACCTGTGGCATCTTTACGCGATATAAAAGCGAAGATTACCTCGACAAAGAAAACGAGTCAAATTACGAAGGCGATGGAGATGGTATCTGCATCTAAGTTAAACCGTGCAGAGCAAAATGCTAAATCTTTCGTTCCGTATATGGAAAAGATTCAAGAAGTAGTAGCGAGCATTGCGCAAGGAAGTAAAGGAATTAATCATCCAATGCTAAATGCGCGTCCTGTAAAGCGTACAGGATACATCGTTATTACATCTGATCGCGGACTAGCAGGTGGTTATAACAGTAACGTATTACGTACAGTAAGTAACGTAATTCGTGAACGTCATAATATGGATTCAAATCAATATTCAATTATTGTACTTGGACGACTAGGACGTGATTATTTAAAACGTCGCGGCTTTAACATCATTGATGAAGTAGTTGGATTATCTGACCACCCATCATTTACTGATATTAAAGATCTTGCTTCTCGAGCAATTGCGATGTTCGCAGATGGTGCTTATGATGAGCTGTATATTTACTACAACCATTACGTAAGTAAAATTTCACAAGAAGTAACGGAAAATAAAATTTTACCGCTTACTGATGTGGCGTCTGACAAACCGACGACAGCTTATGAATTTGAACCTTCTGAAGAAGAAATTTTAAAAGTATTATTGCCACAATACGCAGAAAGCTTAGTGTACGGTGCATTACTAGATGGTAAAGCAAGTGAGCACGCAGCGCGTATGACAGCAATGAAGAGTGCTACAGACAACGCAATGGAAGTTATCGATTCACTTACACTTTCATTCAACCGTGCGCGTCAGGCAGCGATTACGCAAGAAATTACGGAAATCGTTGGTGGAGCAGCAGCGTTAGAATAGTAATAAAAAGTGGAAGCGGCTCGTCCAGAACAGGAGGGCATTGGAGCTCCTGACGAAGAGGCGTAGTTTGCCTCACAGGAAGGCGCGAAATGACCGACTGTTCTAGCCGCTGGAACTAGATTCAATAAAAAGTGGAAGCGGCTCTTTCAAAAGAGTCGCGTAAGCTAAACTAATAAAAAATTAAAAGCCGACTTCGCTTAGAGAGCTGGCTAATTAAAAGAAAGCTAGGAGGGAACCCGATGAATAAAGGGCGCGTTACGCAAATCATGGGTCCGGTTGTAGACGTTAAGTTTGATGGCGGAAAGCTACCAGAAATCTACAACGCCCTTACGGTAAAACAAAGCAACGAAAACGGAAGCATGAACTTAACATTTGAAGTTGCACTTCATTTAGGTGATGATACAGTTCGTACAGTTGCGATGTCTTCCACAGATGGACTTGTTCGTGGCACAGAAGTAGAAGATACTGGTAAAGCAATCTCTGTACCAGTTGGTGATGCAACACTTGGTCGTGTATTCAACGTATTAGGTGATGCAATTGACTTAGATGGTGAACTTCCTGCGGATGTACACCGTGATCCAATTCACCGTCAAGCACCTGCATTCGAAGAATTATCTACTAAAGTAGAAATTCTTGAAACTGGTATTAAAGTAGTAGACTTACTTGCTCCTTACATTAAGGGTGGTAAGATCGGCCTATTCGGTGGTGCCGGCGTAGGTAAAACAGTATTAATTCAGGAATTAATTAACAACATCGCACAAGAGCACGGTGGTATCTCTGTATTCGCTGGTGTAGGTGAGCGTACTCGTGAGGGTAATGACTTATACCATGAAATGAGCGATTCTGGCGTAATCAAGAAAACTGCGATGGTATTCGGACAAATGAATGAGCCACCTGGAGCACGTCAACGTGTTGCATTAACAGGTTTAACAATGGCTGAGCATTTCCGTGATGAGCAAGGACAAGACGTACTTCTGTTCATCGATAACATCTTCCGTTTCACGCAAGCTGGTTCTGAAGTATCTGCCCTTCTTGGTCGTATGCCATCTGCGGTAGGTTACCAACCAACACTTGCAACAGAAATGGGTCAATTACAAGAGCGTATTACATCTACAAATAAAGGGTCTATCACGTCTATCCAAGCGGTATATGTACCAGCCGATGACTATACTGACCCAGCACCAGCTACAACATTCGCTCACTTAGATGCAACAACAAACTTAGAGCGTCGTTTAACACAAATGGGTATTTACCCAGCCGTAGATCCATTAGCATCTACATCTCGTGCACTTTCTCCAGAAATCGTAGGAGAAGAGCATTATGAAGTAGCACGTCAAGTGCAGCAAACTTTACAACGTTACAAAGAACTTCAAGATATCATCGCTATCTTAGGTATGGATGAGTTATCTGAAGAAGATAAGTTAGTTGTACATCGTGCTCGTCGTATTCAATTCTTCTTATCTCAAAACTTCCACGTAGCTGAGCAGTTTACAGGTCAAAAAGGTTCTTACGTACCTGTAAAAAATACAGTTAGTGGCTTCAAAGAAATTCTAGAAGGAAAATATGATGACCTTCCAGAAGATGCATTCCGCTTAGTTGGTAGCATTGAAGAAGTTATTGAGAACGCGAAGAAAATGATGGCGTAAGGCCTTAGGAGGGACGAAGTATGAAGACATTTCCAGTCAGTATTGTAACTCCTGATGGACCGGTTTACGAAAAAGAAGTAGAAATGGTAAGTGTAAAAGCAGAGAGTGGGGAAATGGGGATCTTACCAGGTCACATTCCAACTGTTGCACCATTAAAAATTAGTGCAGTTCGTCTGAAAAATGGTGGACACACTGATTATGTAGCAGTAAGCGGTGGCTTTATCGAAGTTCGTCCAGATAAAGTAACTGTATTATCATCATCTGCTGAAGAAGCAAACCATATCGATATCCATCGTGCAAATGAAGCGAAGCGTCGCGCTGAGCAACGTATGCAAGACAAACAAGCACATGTTGACTTTAGACGTGCAGAAATGGCATTACAACGTGCTGTGAACCGTTTAAATGTTTCTGATATGAAGTAAAAAAATCCGTAAGGGCCTTGCCTTTACGGATTTTTTTTTGTGTATTTTATGGATAATTTTACAAAACTGGTATAATTATATTGATGCTTGTATAAGTAGAAGTGTACAACAATTTATATTTTATGAAGGGGATGAATCAATGATCGGTGAAATGAAACGAGAAGCATTGTACTCTTTAAAGGGGAAATGGGGACTAGGTGTTGGATCAACGATTTTATATTTTATTTTAAGTTATGTCGTTTCGATGGCTGCAATGCTTATATTATTAATTCCAGGAATTATTATATTTCTTTCAGTTGTAAGTGTGACTGGATCATTTGAAGCGGAAACGATGTCAATTGGAGCGGGTATTACCTTTGGAATTTTTTATTGCATTATGATAATTTTGAGTAACGCATCGTATGGGATTACGTCATATGGTTATACAAATGTATTTTTACAGATTAGTAAACGAGAAGATGCTAAAGTAGATTACTTATTCGAAGGATTTCGTGGCTTTAAAAGAATGATGAAAACAATGTGGGCAATGCTTGCGATTTTGTTATATACGGGTACATGGATTCCGATGTTGTTAACAGGTTTATTCATATTCTTAGGTGAAGAAGGAAATCTGTCGTTTACAATAGCTTTCTTCGTACTATTAGCAATTTCAATTGTTGGTATGATTGTGATGTATTTTTCTTATGCACTGACGTACTATGTGATGATTGAAAATCCAGAATATAGTGTTTCGCAGGCGATGAAGGAAAGTAAGAATCTTATGAGGGGTCATAAGTTAGATTTGTTTCTTTTATGGCTGAGCTTCATAGGTTGGGTTGTTTTAGCGCTTCTTACTTTTGGAATAGGATTTCTTTGGCTTAGTCCGTATATGAGTACAACGACAGCACACTTTTATCGCTACATTTCAAAAGGTGAATTTCAATAGGAACATGCTATACTAATAGAATTATTGTGTATAGGAGGCGAGGCTACGCATGATTAGTGATCTAAAAGGAGAAGCACTAGATTCATTAGAAGGGAAGTGGGGATTAGCTGTTGGAGCTACACTGCTCATTTCAATTCTTATCACGGCTTTTAGTTTTAGTGTTGATTGGGGATTTTCTTTAATTTTCGGTTGGCAAAAAACAAATGGTTCACTTTCAACGAATATTCTTACATTTTTTGTTACTGGACCGTTAACTTTAGGTGGATATTACCTTGGTTTAAATATCCTTCGTGAAAATCAAGCTAGTATCGGTAATGTATTCATTTGGTTTTCAGAGGGAAAGAGATTTCTAAAATCATTTTTATTATATTTATTAGTAAATCTTTATCTTTTCTTATGGACGTTATTGTTCATTATTCCAGGTATTATTAAATCATTTTCTTATGCGATGACATACTTTATTATAAATGATCATCCTGAATATTCACTGAACCAAGCTATTACAGAAAGTCGTCGTATGATGCATGGACATAAGATGGAGTATTTTATTTTATGTTTAAGTTTTATCGGTTGGTTTATATTAAGTTGTATTACATTAGGGATTGGATTCTTATGGTTAATTCCATATTTCTACACAACATCTGCGGCTTTTTACGAAGAGATCGCAGAAGAATATTATGAGAAAAATATTTAGCACTAAAAAACCCCCAGTATGAATTATTTGTTCATACTGGGGGTTTTTTGTAGAAACTTTATAAATTGATTGCTAGTAAGTGGTTTACTGAAATAGTAACCTTGCATATATTTACATTTATGTTTTTGCAGAAACTTAAGCTGTTTTTCGGTTTCAATTCCTTCGGCAACGACTGAAAGATTTAAAGTATTTGCGAGGGAAAGGATTGTAGAAACGATGGCTCGTTCTTCAGGACGATGATCAGCTAATTGTGTAAATTCTCTCGGTACTTTTAATGTGTCGATTGGAAAAATTGATAAATAAGCAAGAGAAGAATACCCAGTACCGAAGTCATCAATGGAAGTTTGGATACCGTATTCTTTTAATTGCTTCAGTCTTAATAACGTTTCTTTCTCGTCAATCATTGCAATTCTTTCTGTTAACTCAAGGGTTACATATTTTGGATCGACTTGCACGTCGTTTAATATTTGTGAAATGTTTTCGATTAATTGATCTTGCCGGAACTCTTTTGCAGATAAATTAACACTTATTTTTAAATTTTGGTAGCCAAAGGTATGCCATATTTTTAATTGGAGACAAGCTTCTTGTAATACCCAATGTCCAAGTGGGACTACTTGTGGCGTCTCTTCTACAATTGGAATAAACTCACATGGTGAAATGTCACCTAATAGCGGGTGTTTCCACCGTATTAAAGCTTCAGCACCGATAATTTTATTTGTTGTCGTATCAATTTGTGGTTGATAAACGAGATAAAATTCTTTGTTTACTAAAGCGATTGGCAAATCTTTTTCGATTCGAGCTTTTCGTTCCATTTTTTTATATAGTTCTTTCGTGTAAAGAGAGCTACCGTTTTTTCCTTTATTCTTTGCTTCGTACATGGCCATATCAGCATGCTGCAAAATGGATAGCGGATCTTCACCTGCTTCAGGATATATTGCAATTCCGATACTTGGTGAGATTTGTAAATGTTGATTTTCGATTTCAAATGGCTCATTCATGGCCGCTACAATCATATCAGCTATTTTTTGGACATCTGGCTTTTTTTTGTAATTCTCGATAAGGATTGTGAACTCATCTCCAGCTAGCCGCGCGAGTTTCATATTTGATGTTGATATTCTTTCGAGCCTTTTTGCTACTGCGATAAGCAATAGGTCTCCTACTCGATGACCGAGGGTATCATTAATAACTTTAAAACGGTCTAGGTCGAGAAACATAACAGCAAAAGACTTTTTCGATACTTTTGCTCGTGCAATTGCCTGTTCTAAATGTTTATGAAATGCACGACGATTTGCAAGCTCTGTTAAAGTATCATGGTATGCTAGGAAATTAATTTGTTCTTGTTGTTGTTTGCTTTCCGTAATATCTTTAATCATTAAATAAACTCCAGAAATTTTCTCCTTTAAAAAGATCGGTACGGCGGTAACGTGCAAGTAGTAAATATCTCTGTTTTTATGGTACGCCCGTATTTCTAAAGAGATAGAATATCCCTTTTTTACACGATGAAAGGCGTTAATCATTTCTTCTAAATCTTCTTCGTATATGAGTGAATAGTAAGGCTGGTTTAATAATTCATTCGTTTGATAACCGAGTAAAGTAGTACCAGCGTTATTTACTTTGAGAAAATTACCGTACAAATCTAATGTGAAGATTGGATCTGGATGATGCTCGTATAAAGATTTAAACATTTGTTGATTATGATAGAGTTCATTTTTCTGTTCTACTAAATCTTCTGTACGTAGTTCAATTTGTTTCTCGAGTTCTGAGTTGAATTGCATTTGAGCTAGCAATAATATTTTATTTTGTTTTCGAACTAAACTATGACGTATGAGAACGAAAGAGAAAGTTATTATAAGTCCGATTACTATAATAGGCGCAAAAACGTATTCGACTAATATAAAAACAATAAGCATTACTACCGAAATATACGGTAATGATAATCGGATTGCTTCACCAATTTTAAGTGTTAGTAGTACTTGTTCTTGTTTTTCAGGTTCTTTTGTATGGAGAATACAGGCAATTGCTACTAGTACTAAGGTTACTTGATAGAAAGGAGTAACTGTAAACATAGAATACTCTGGTATGAAGTATTTTATATAAGCATAAATCGCATCTGTAGTAGCATATAAAATTAAAGCACTGCCAAGAAGCGCACCAATCTTTTTAGGTAATAAGGATAGTGGTTTGAATAAAAGATTGATTCCTATTAAGAGAAAGAGTAAATCAGCCATTGGATAGGTAAGTTGAACAAATATGTCGATATAGGATGTTGTAAAGATGTGAATGGTTCGTTCAATAAGTAAGTAGTAACTTAAAGTAAATTGGGCTGTAACGATAATACAAATATCACATAGCATAAAAAGTTTTTCTAATGAATCTCGGTTATAAATGATTTCGTATAGAAAGGCAAATGCAAAACTAACTAAAAAAAGTAAGTAAAAAAAATCAGACGGATCAACGAACGTATAGAAGTCCTTTACAATTAAACGCTGATAGGCAACGACTATATCACCGATAAAATAAGAGAGAGCTCCAACAGATAATATGATCCAAAATAAACGAGGTAGCCCTTCTTTCATGTTTGAAAAGTAAAGAATATAACTACAAGCGATAATATCAATTAATAGGGTACTCGTTCCGATTAATAGCTGAAAAGGAAATGAGTATTCATATAGAAAAGGCATCGCTACGTAGTGAAGCGTTATGGACAGCAATACAATGCTTATAAGAATACTTACATGTGTTTGTTTTTTCATTTATATCACCTACGGTTCCTTGAAAAGCATATATAAGTTTTATATTTATTTTGCACAATTATAGCAAGTTGTAAAGATAGATTTTAATAATTCTTGTTTCTGTCTCCCAACATATCGACATAGGAATTTGAAGTTTGCTATAATGATTAGAATAGTTGCATTATTTAGAAAAATTTAAAAATAATAATTACTGCAACTAGGACATATTGTTTACTATGTGAACTTGTTCTTAATTTAGGGGGGAGGGTTTCACAATGGCAAGTGTATATGAAAATAGTTATATGATCGTTTTGATTTTCTTGCTATTAGGTATATTGCTGCCGGTAGTGGCTCTTACATTAGGAAGGATGCTGCGCCCAAATAAACCAAGTGCAGCAAAGGCGACGACGTATGAGAGTGGAATTGAGCCTTTTCATGATGCAAATATTCGGTTTCATGCTCGTTATTATATTTTTGCTTTATTGTTTGTGATCTTTGATGTAGAAACTTTATTTTTATATCCTTGGGCTGTTGCGTATGACAAGCTAGGTTTATTTGCATTAATTGAAATGCTCATCTTTGTTGTAATGTTGCTAGTTGGATTAGCGTATGCTTGGAAAAAGAAGGTGTTACAATGGTTATAAATTTTGAGGAATTACATCCAAATGAGCGAGCAGAATTAGAACGAAATATCTTTTTTTCTACATTGGAACAGTTGAAAGGGTGGGCGAGGAGCAATTCTTTATGGCCGATGACATTCGGACTGGCGTGCTGTGCAATTGAAATGATGGGAGTAGGCTCATCACATTACGATTTAGATCGATTTGGGTCATTTTTTCGGACTTCACCAAGGCAATCGGACGTCATGATTGTATCGGGAACAGTAACGAAGAAGATGGCTCCTATTGTTCGGCGTTTATATGATCAAATGCCTGAACCGAAATGGGTTATTGCGATGGGATCTTGTGCGACAGCAGGTGGTCCGTATGTAAATTCATATGCTGTTGTGAAAGGTGTAGACCAAATCGTACCAGTTGATGTGTATATTCCTGGTTGTCCCCCAAATCCGGCTGCTTTAATTTATGGAATTAATAAATTAAAAGAAAAAATTCGTTACGAAGCAAAGACCGGGAAGCAGGTGACGAATAAATGAGTAATCCAAACAAAGATTTAGAGGATCTGAAAAAAGAAGCAGCTAGGCGTGCAAAAGAAGAAGCGAGAAAACGCCTTGTAGCGAAACACGGGGCGGAAATAAGTGAGCTTGAGGCAGAAGATCGAGAAAAAGAGAAAGCGCTACCAAAAAATGATGATATTACTATAGAAGAAGCAAAACGACGTGCAGCAGCGGCTGCAAAAGCGAAAGCGGCGGCGTTAGCGAAACAGAAAAGAGAAGGGACAGAAGAAGTAACGGAAGAAGAAAAAGCGAAAGCCAAGGCGAAGGCGGCAGCAGCTGCAAAAGCAAAAGCGGCAGCGTTAGCGAAGCAGAAAAGAGAAGGAACAGAAGAAGTAACGGAAGAAGAAAAAGCGAAAGTGAAGGCGAAGGCAGCAGCGGCAGCAAAAGCAAAAGCGGCAGCGTTAGCGAAGCAGAAAAGAGAAGGAACAGAAGAAGTAACGGAAGAAGAAAAAGCGAAAGTGAAGGCAAGGGCAGCAGCAAAAGCGAAAGCGGCGGCGTTAGCGAAACAGAAAAGAGAAGGGACAGAAGAAGTAACGGAAGAAGAAAAAGCGAAAGCCAAGGCGAAGGCGGCAGCAGCTGCAAAAGCAAAAGCGGCAGCGTTAGCGAAACAGAAAAGAGAAGGGACAGAAGAAGTAACGGAAGAAGAAAAAGCGAAAGCCAAGGCGAAGGCGGCAGCAGCTGCAAAAGCAAAAGCGGCAGCATTAGCGAAGCAGAAAGCCTCGCAAGGTAATGGGGATTCGGGAGATGAAAAGGCCAAGGCAATTGCAGCGGCAAAAGCGAAAGCAGCAGCGGCTGCAAGAGCGAAGACAAAGGGAGCTGAAGGTAAGAAAGAGGATGAGCCAAAGCAGGAAGAACCGTCCGTAAATCAACCGCATTTAAATCAGTATGTTGAGGCTATTAGGGAGAAGTTAGGAGAGGGTGCATTAGTAGATTCCTATATTAATAAATTGTCAAAGGATGTGCCAACTCTTGTGGTGGATCCCGCAAAATATTATGAAGTGATGGAGTCACTGCGATTCCATGAGGGACTTGCTTTTGATTATATGTCAGAGCTACATGCGACGGATTTTGTGACACATATGGAAGTGTATGTTCATTTGTTTTCATATGGCAAGAAACAATCGGTAGCGGTGAAGGTAAAACTAGACCGGGAAGCGCCGCAAGTCGAGTCTGTGACAGCGCTTTGGAAAGGGGCTGACTGGCCGGAGAGAGAAGCGTACGATTTGCTAGGCATTGTATTTAAAGGGCATCCGAATTTAACGCGTATTTTAATGCCAGATGATTGGGTAGGATATCCGCTTAGAAAAGACTATGAACCGTATGATGTGGAGGTGTAGCTATGATCCGCACGGAAGAGATGCTTTTGAATGTAGGACCTCAGCATCCGAGTACACATGGTGTGTTCAGGCTCGTAATTAAGATTGACGGGGAAATTATTAAAGAAGCTACACCGGTTATTGGGTATTTGCATCGCGGGACGGAAAAGATTGCTGAGAGCTTACAGTATACGCAAATTATTCCTTATACAGATCGAATGGACTATTTATCAGCCATGACGAATAATTACGTCATTTGCCATGCTGTAGAGACGATGATGGGGCTTGAAATTCCAGAGCGTGCCGAATACTTGCGAGTACTTGCGATGGAGCTAGGAAGAATTGCAAGTCATCTCGTTTGGTGGGGGACGAATCTTCTTGATATAGGAGCGGTCAGCCCGTTTCTGTACGCGTTTCGTGAACGAGAGATGATTATAAATTTATTAAATGAATTATGCGGGGCACGGCTTACTTTTAACTATATGAGAGTTGGTGGTGTGAAGTGGGATGCGCCAGATGGTTGGATTGAAAAGGTGGAAGAGTTTGTTCCGTATATGAGAGAGCAATTGGCAGGTTATCATGATCTTGTTAGCGGTAATGAGATTTTCTTAAATCGTGTGAAAGGCGTTGGTATATATAGCGCGGAAGAAGCGATTTCGTATTCTTTAAGCGGAGCAAATTTGCGTTGCACTGGAGTAAACTGGGATCTTCGCAAAGATGAGCCATATTCGATTTATGATCGTTTTGATTTTGATATTCCTGTTGGAAGCGTGGGAGATGCTTGGGATCGCTACGTTTGCCGAATGCAAGAAATCGAGGAGTCTTTAAAGATTGTTGAGCAAGCGGTTCAACAGTTCCCGAAAGATGGAGCTGTGCTGGCAAAAGTACCGAAAATTATTAAGGCACCTAAGGGAGAAGCGTTCGTACGTATAGAATCGCCGCGCGGAGAGATTGGTTGTTATATCGCAAGTGATGGAAAGAAAGAGCCGTACCGTTTGAAGTTTCGTAGACCATCTTTTTATAACTTGCAAATTTTACCGAAGTTATTAAAAGGTGAAAACATCGCTAATTTAATTACGATTTTAGGTGGAGTTGATATTGTACTTGGGGAGGTTGATGGCTAATGATTGAGACGCTCTTACAATCACCTTCAAGCTGGACGAATTTCTTCATTTTTTTCGGATTAGCGGTGCTTCTACTATTTGCAGTCCTTGGCTTCGTTACATATGGAATTTTGGCAGAACGGAAAGTGATGGGGTTTATGCAAGGGCGGATTGGACCAAACCAGGTTGGAGGCCGATTCGGTTTACTGCAAACGGTAGCTGATGTTTTAAAACTATTATTGAAAGAAGATAGTATTCCGAAAGCAGCAGATAAACCGCTGTTTATATTAGCGCCTGTCATTGCATTTGCACCAGCATTTATGGTGCTTGCAGTTATCCCGTTCACTGATAAATTTCAATTTGCCGATATTGGAGTCGGGCTACTTTATTATATTGCTGTTTCCGGTATTACGACGATAGGTGTTGTAACTGGGGGATGGGCATCGAATAATAAATATTCCCTTTTAGGAGGGATGCGTGCGGCGGCGCAAATGATTTCTTATGAGATTCCGCTCGTAATGAGTGTAATTGGTATCGTTTTGCTAGCTGGTAGCCTGAATTTAAATGAGATTGTAGCGGCGCAGGAGAAGGTTTGGTACATTTTCGTACAGCCAATTGGATTCGTCGTTTTCTTAATCGCAGCAGTTGCAGAGTTAAATAGGACGCCATTTGATTTGCCAGAAGCGGAGTCAGAACTTGTTTCTGGATACCATACGGAATACTCAGGTTTTCGCTGGGCGTTTTTCATGCTTTCAGAGTACGTATATTTCTTCGGGATGGCATCGTTAATTACAGTGCTCTTTTTAGGAGGATGGAATCCAGTCATGTTTCTTGGATTTATCCCAGGTGCCGTATGGTTTGCTTTGAAATTTAGCAGTGTAGTCTTTCTATTAATTTGGTTCCGCGTTACGTTCCCACGTATAAGAGGTGACCAGTTAATGGAGTTTGGGTGGAAAGTATTATTGCCGATTGCACTTGCAAATATTTTCTTAACGGCATTGATTAAGGAGTTATTCTTCTAATCTATGAGGGGGGTGCCAGTAAGAGATGAAAGGACTATTTAAAGGATTAAAATATACATTAAGTAATTTGAGCAAGAAGAAGGTAACGTATGATTATCCAAATCAGCCGTTGCCGTTGCCAGACCGTTTTCGGGGGATTCAAAAATTTTATCCGGAGAAATGTATTGTTTGTAATCAATGCTCTAACATTTGTCCGACAGACTGTATTCAGTTAACAGGAAAGAAACATCCAGATCCTACGAAAAAAGGAAAAATTATCGACACGTATGATATTAATTTTGAAATTTGTATTCTTTGTGATTTATGTACAGAAGTTTGCCCGACAGAGGCAATTGTCATGACAAATAACTTTGAACTCGCGGAATATTCACGTGATGACTTATTTAAAAATTTGCAGTGGCTTGACGAAAACGACGAAAACGTCAGGAAGGAGAATAAGGCATGAATGGCGAGTTTGTAGCATTCTTTATACTATCCTTGTCTGCAATTATCGGCGGTGTTCTTATGTTGAACTTAACGAAAGTTATGCACATGATGCTAGCTCTCGTTCTGACATTTCTCAGCATTGCAGGTTTGTATTTTCTTTTATCAGCTGAATTTATAGGCGTTGCACAAATTTTACTTTACTCTGGTGCAATCACAATTATTATGATTTTCGGCATTATGTTAACGAAACATAACGCGGAAAATGAATCGCGTCTTACTCTTCGAAAATGGATTATCTTCTTTGCAGTTGTAGCATTTGGAGCGGTTATGTATTTCGCTGTTAATAATGTTGATTTTGCAAATGAAAGCACACAAGGAAGTTTACCTCTCCATGAAAACAACACACTTCAAATCGGTACGCTTCTCTATTCAAAATATATTATTCCATTTGAACTAACTTCAGTTATTTTACTTGTAGCACTCGTTGGCGCGATTATACTTGCGAAAAAGGACGAGAAAGAGGAGGATTCCAATGAGTAGCGTTCCGGCTTCTGCATATTTAACACTTGCGATTATTTTGTTTTGCATCGGTCTATTTGGAGCTTTAACAAAGCGGAATACAGTAATCGTATTAGTTTGTATCGAATTAATGCTGAATGCTGCCAATTTAAACTTAGTGGCGTTTAGTAAATTAGGCCTATTTCCGAATTTAACAGGTCAAATTTTCTCACTGTTTACGATGGCTGTAGCGGCAGCAGAAGCGGCGGTAGGACTCGCTATTTTAATTGCTTTGTATCGTAATCGTACGACAGTTCAGGTAGATGAAATGGATACGCTCAAAGGATAGCATTGTGACCGAAAAAGGGGGAAGGAAACAATGATCGATTATGCATGGCTCATACCGCTTTTCCCACTCGTTTCGTTTTTGTTACTTATTATATTCGGGAAGAAAATTAGAGAAGGAAGCAGCGTACTTAGTATTTTTTTCGTCTTTCTCTCCTTTATACTTGCGGTACTTGTGTTAATAGAAAGGTTTTCAGAAGCAAGCGTGAAGCATAAGTGGGTGTGGCTTAGAGCTGGAGATGTGGATATATCATTCGGCTTTGAGGTGACTGCATTAGGAGCTTTAATGTTATTTATCGTTACGCTTGTGAGTCTGCTTGTACATGTGTATTCGAAAGGTTATATGAAAGGTGATGAACGATTACCAACCTTTTACGCATATTTAGGACTCTTTACATTTGCGATGTTAGGGCTTGTTATATCAACGAATTTATTACAGCTTTATATATTTTGGGAATTAGTTGGCCTTGGCTCATTTTTACTTATCGGTTTTTATTTCTTTAAAGAAGAAGCGAAGGCTGCTGCAAAAAAGGCTTTTATTATGACCCGTATTGGGGATGTCGGTTTATTTATCGGGATGATTTTAATTTTTTGGTACGCAGGTAGTTTTGAATATGACGCAATATTTAGGGCGATTTATACAGGGGATTTACCTCCTTACATGATTACGATAATAGCGATATTAATTTTTATCGGGGCGATGGGGAAATCTGGTCAGTTCCCGCTTCATACGTGGTTGCCAGATGCAATGGAGGGGCCAACGCCTGTTTCGGCACTTATTCACGCCGCGACGATGGTTGCAGCAGGCGTATATTTAGTAGCGACGATGTTCCCTCTATTTTCAGCAAGTACAGTGGCGATGCAGACCGTGGCAATCGTTGGAGCTTTCACTGCAATCTTTGCGGCCTCTATCGGTCTCGTGCAAACAGATATAAAGAGAGTACTTGCTTATTCTACAGTTAGCCAGCTTGGATATATGATGCTTGCGTTAGGTTCTGCAGGTTATGTAGCCGGTGTCTTCCATTTAACGACACATGCTTTTTTTAAAGCACTACTATTTTTGGCAGCAGGAAGTGTAATTCATGCAGTGCATACGCAAAACATTAATAAAATGGGCGGTTTACAGAAGAAGATGAAAGTAACTGGTACGTTATTTCTAATAGGTACCCTTGCCATTAGCGGTGTTCCGCTCCTTTCCGGTTTTTTCAGCAAAGATGAAATTTTAGCGGCGACTTGGATGAATGGCAATTACGTTTTATTTACTTTAGCAGTAATTGCGGCGTTTTTGACAGCGTTTTATATGTTCCGCTTATACTTTCTTGTCTTTACCGGAGAAACGAAGACGAAGGAAGATGTGCATGAGTCGCCCCGCGTTATGACGTATCCAATGATTGTTCTCGGCGTTCTCGCAGTAGTGGCAGGATATATAAATACACCATGGTTCGGTACGTTTCTCGGAGATTGGTTGACGAAAGATGTAGGGTTCAAGGTTGAAGAAGCGCATGGACCAGTTTGGATTATGATTGTTGCGACGCTCGTTTCATTTGCGGGAATCGCTCTTGCATATTTCATATATGGCAAGAAATCAATTTCTAGAGATTGGGCTGGGGGTACGGAAACCTCGCTTTATAATCTTTTGAAAGAAAAATATTACGTGGATGAACTATACAACATGACGGTGATCCCTATTACAAAAGGAATCGCTCATGTGCTTCGCTTATTTGAAGTGTATGTAGTCGAGGGAATTGCAGTTTTAATTGGAAGCGTAGTTAAAGGCACAAGTAATCTTGGATCGAAACTTCAAAACGGGAATGTACAAGTGTACGGTACTGTAACGGCGGTTTCGCTCGCTGTACTCGTCATTATTTTGCTCTATACAGGAGGGGATTTACGATGAATGATTTGTTGTTAACGTTCTTCATTTTTTCCCCGCTTTTAGGAATTTTATTGCTTGTATTAACACCGAAAAAGGAATTGCGTACAGTGCGGGCGCTTGGCTTATTTGGGACGGCACTTCCATTTGGAATCGCTATCGTCCTCGCTTGTACATATGCTTCTGGAAAGAGTTTGTCACTATTTGATGAAAAGGTGAAATGGATTAAGTTCGGAGATTTTACAGCGGTAGATAAAAGGTGGTTTTCTATTTATTACGAGCTCGGTATTGATGGTTTGTCGCTTGTTATGATGGTGCTGACGGCTCTTCTAGCGATGCTCGCAGCAATTGCAGCCTTTTCTATTAAAAGAAATTTAAAAGCATTTTATATGCTGTTACTCATGCTAGAAATAGGGATGCTCGGCGTCTTTGCTGCTCAAAATCTAATGTTGTTTTTTATCTTCTTTGAAATTACGTTGCCACCAATGTTCTTATTGATTGGGAAGTGGGGGAAATTATCGAGCGAAAAGGCTGCGTATAGTTATTTAATATATAACGGTATTGGCTCAGCTATTTTGCTCATTGTTTTCTCAATTTTGTTCGCGAAAACAGGTACAACAAATATTGTGGAGCTGAAAGAGATATTAAGAAGCGTAAGTGCAGAAGGAGAACTCATCATCCCAAGTAGCTTGCAGCTTGGTGTATTTATTTCCATAATGATTGCCTTTGCAATTAAACTACCTGTTTTTCCGTTGCACCGTTGGATGGTCAATGTGCACATAGAAGCGCATCCAGCTGTAGTTATGCTTCATGCTGGAGTTTTGTTAAAGATTGGAGCATACGGTATTATTCGCTTCGGAAAAGGGCTATTCCCGGAATATTTTCACGATGTTGCAACATTAATTGCGATATTAGGTGTAATTAATTTATTATACGGTGCCTTTTTAGCGCTCATCCAAACGGACTTTAGGAAAGTACTGGCTTACTCTAGTATTTCGCATATGGGAATTGTGTTAATGGGACTTGCGTCACTTAATGCACCGGGTACACAAGGGGCGTTATTCCAGGTTGTATCGCACGGTTTAATTGCAGCCTTACTGTTTTTCTTACTCGGTGTTATAGAACAACGTTTCGGAACATCAGAAATTACAGCGCTTGGTGGACTCGCAAAAAGTGTCCCAGTACTTAGCGGCTTCTTCTTAGCAGGAGGAATGGCATCGCTTGGATTACCAGGGATGTCTGGGTTTGTTAGTGAATTTCTTGCCTTTCTCGGTTTATTTCAAGGAGAGCCCGTCATTGCTGCAGTCGGTGTGATTGGCATCATTTTAACCGCTGTATATGTATTAAGGGCGACACTTCAAGTGACATTCGGAAAGAAAGAGTGGGAAGCAAAATCTGATATACATGGATGGGAGTATGTCCCTGTTTTACTACTTATCTTTTGTATTATTGCAATTGGAGTTATGCCAGAGATACTAGGGGATCCGCTTCAAAATACATTGAAAACATTGGGGGTGAAGTAGGATGGATATGAATACGTTACTTAGCTTATCGTGGCATCTAATGGTGCCAGAATTTATTATTCTCGGGGCCGCCATCCTTCTGTCCATATGTGATTTGTTTTTTAAGCTGAACCATAGATATGTAGCTCTTGGTGCGATCGCTGCCATCGTAATAGCAATTGTGTCATTAATTACGCTATATAGCGAACCAGCTGGAGATATTTTAAATGGCTCGTTTGTGTTAGATGGATTTTCAAAAGGGTTTAAAACGTTGTTATTAGGCGCCTCAGCTCTCGTTTTATGCATCGCAATGAGCGATGATAAGAAGAATCCGATTGAAGATAAGGGCGAATATTATTACTTATTTTTAATGGCACTTCTTGGTGCGATGTTCATGGCTTCTAGTGTTGACTTTATCACCCTTTTCGTTGGTTTAGAGTTACTTTCACTTTCTTCTTATATTTTAGTAGGAATACGAAAAAAGAACCGTGCATCAAATGAAGCGGCAATGAAATATGTCATTAGCGGAGGAATTGGAACGGCGATCACGCTCTTCGGAATGAGTTATTTATACGGTATTACAGGTTCAACTAACATTGTAGATATGCAAAAGGTACTCACTGGGGAGCTCGCTAGTGGTATTCAGTTATTGCTAGCTCTCGCATTTCTTTTATTGCTAGTCGGTCTCTCATTTAAAATTGCCACAGTGCCGTTTCATATGTGGGCACCTGATGTGTATGAAGGAGCGACTACACCTGTTACTGCCTTTCTTGGAACGATTTCTAAAATTGCTGGGTTCCTACTCATTATTCGTTTGTTCCTTATGGTTTTTGCAAGTGTATTAATACAAGGAGATATGCAATCTTTATATGGGCATATGAGTATATATATTGCGGTGCTAGCAAGTATTACGATGATTGTTGGGAATGTAGTCGCGTTAAAACAATACAACGTAAAACGTTTATTTGCTTATTCAGGCATTGCGCATGCTGGGTATTTGCTCGTTCCACTTGTGGCATTATCACCATTTACGCTGGATAGCATGTGGTTTTATATGTTGGCATACATGCTTATGAATATAGGCGCGTTTGCCATTATCCACGGTTTAATCTTACAAAACGATAAGGAAAATATAACGATTTTCACCGGATTATATAAGAAATCACCATTTGCAGCGATCATGATGACAATCTTTATTTTATCGCTGGCCGGGATACCAGGGACGGCTGGCTTCATTGGAAAGATTAACATCTTTTTAGGCGCGCTTCATGTAGAGCCAGCACATTACGTACTAGCTTCGATTATGATGGGTACGACAGTTGTTTCATTCGTATATTATTTCCGTATTTTACAACAAATGTTTTTCCGCACCGGAGAGACAGAAGAGAGGATACGGTTACCATTAAATATAAAGGTTGTTATGAGCCTTTGTGCAATTTCGATTGTAATACTAGGGATTATGCCGATGATTGGGTACAATTTCTTTTATGAATATTTTCCATTAATGAAAGATTTCTTCTTCTTAGGGAACGTGGTACAATAGTGAAAATAAAAGGTGTGGAGTCAGTACTCTGCGCTTTTTATTTTGTGTTAACTTGTAATGTAGATATACGTTTTTTGAAAGAAAATCACGATGTAAAATGTAAGATGTCTATGTGCATTTGAAAAAGTGTGGCTCCTACTTATTATGGTATCGTTTTTATATTCTTTCATAAGTAGTAGCTGAGTAAAAAGGGGTCGATTTTTTGGCACAACTTTTAGGGCAACAAGCACTGATTGCCATTGTTTCGCATTTATTGTTTATTACCATTACGTGGTGGGCTTTGCAAGGCATTCACATTGAGCGTTTAATGAAGTCCGGAAAAGTGCTGCAGACGCGAGTATTACTCATCTTAATTACAATTGCAATTGGGACATCTGTAAGTAACTTTTTCCTTGATTATTTAGGCTATTCGAAGAGTTTAACGTATTTAGTAAAGTAAGTGTATAGAACCTCAAATCTCCGTTAACAATGGGGATAGGAGGGGATGAAATTGAAGCTTAAAGCCATTCTTATTGTTGCACTTAGTGTTGTTTTATTTTTGGTTGGATATAGAGAGATGAAACCGATAAGCGATGAACAGAAAATGGAGAGCATGATTAAGGCTTTAGAGAAAAATGATGCTAAAGTAGAAAAATGGTCATGGTTAGCTAGAGAAACAAAAACAATTTCTAATATACATACGTTTCAAAAGTTGTTAAACGATGTGAAGGACAAGGCAAATATTCAAAAGTGGGAAGTAGAGCAATCTCCAGATGGATATAAAGCTACATCCTATAAAAAGTTTGCTTCTCATGAAGAACGAGTAGTAGTAACTTGGAGTAAAGAAAATACTAAAGAAAACACTTTCATTATCTTTGAAGTAAGTGGGGCGAAATGGGACCCGAAGTATGTTCAAAAAGTAAATAAAATTTTTAGTGAAAAACCTATAATTTACACTTGTGTTCAAGGTGTACTGAATGATAAGATTGAAGGTGTTTTGCAAAATAAAACCAATCAGGTTTTGAAAGATCTTTCAGCAAGAGCGATCGAACAAGTAGAAGAAAGAGCATTTGTGTCAGTCTCCGCATACAATAAAAAGTGGGATGACGCTCTTTCAACAAATAGAGAGAAAATAAATGTGCAAATAGCAATACGTTCTACAGACAACAAAGATACAATTGTGGTTGGCACACCGATCATAACTTCTGAGTATTGAGTGAATAGATACTGAAAAAAGGACACGGAGGGGAATAATTTGGAAAAGATCATCGTCCGTGGCGGAAAGCGGTTAAACGGCACAGTGCGTGTTGAGGGCGCAAAAAATGCTGTATTACCTATAATCGCTGCAGCCCTATTAGCGAGTGATGGAAAGAATGTACTATCTGAAGTACCAGTTTTGTCTGATGTATACACAATTAATGAGGTATTACGTCATTTAAATGCTGAAGTCGTATTTGAAAATAATCAAGTAACAATCGATTCTTCTAAAGAACTAAACATTGAAGCACCATTTGAATATGTACGTAAAATGCGTGCATCTGTTCAAGTAATGGGACCATTATTAGCACGTAACGGTCGTGCTCGTATTGCACTTCCTGGTGGATGTGCAATCGGTTCACGTCCAATTGACCAACATTTAAAAGGCTTCGAAGCAATGGGAGCAAAAGTACAGGTTGGTAACGGTTTTGTTGAGGCATATGTTGAGGGAGAACTAAAAGGAGCTAAAATCTACTTAGACTTCCCAAGCGTAGGCGCGACAGAAAACATTATGTCTGCAGCTACATTAGCAAAAGGGACAACAATTCTTGAAAACGCAGCGAAAGAACCAGAAATCGTTGACTTAGCTAACTTCTTAAATGCGATGGGAGCGAAAGTACGCGGAGCTGGAACTGGAACGATTCGTATCGAAGGCGTTGATAAATTATATGGTGCAAACCACTCTATTATTCCTGACCGTATTGAAGCGGGAACATTCATGGTTGCAGCAGCAATTACTGGTGGAGACATCTTAATTGAAAATGCTGTACCTGAACATTTACGCTCAATTACAGCGAAAATGGAAGAAATGGGTGTTAAAATTATTGAGGAAAACGAAGGTGTACGTGTTATCGGCCCAGATAAGTTAAAAGCGGTTGATATTAAAACTATGCCTCACCCAGGTTTCCCAACAGACATGCAATCACAAATGATGGCATTATTACTACAAGCTGATGGAACAAGCATGATTACAGAAACGGTATTCGAAAACCGCTTTATGCACGTTGAAGAATTCCGTCGTATGAATGCTGATATTAAAATTGAAGGTCGTTCTGTTATTATGAACGGTCCAAACAGCTTACAAGGTGCTGAAGTAGGCGCAACTGATTTACGTGCTGCAGCTGCATTAATCTTAGCTGGTTTAGTATCAGAAGGTTATACTCGTGTAACTGAGTTAAAACATCTTGACCGTGGTTATGTAGATTTCCATAAGAAATTAGCTGCATTAGGTGCAACTATTGAACGTGTAAACGAAAAAGTAGAAGAAGTGAAAGAACAAGAAGTTTCTGATCTTCACGCTTAATTGAAATAGTCTCTATGTCTTTTGACATAGGGGCTATTTTTTTTGGGTTATTACTGTTATAGTCAATAAATTCCATACTTATGCACGTACCAGTAAAAATATTTAGAAAATTTACGTTTTATGCTCTTCCCCTTAAGTATGTTCTAAAAGAAAGAGTTGTTCCATAAGAATGAATGGAGTAAAGCTTTTATATTGGGGGAAAAATAGGATGAAATTTTCAAAGCCACTTTTTATTACAGTAGCGCTCTTAATAGCGCTCGTTATCATTGTACCTGCAGCCCTTGTTATCCCATTTGCGAAAGCAAAAGTAGGGGAAGAAACGGCCTCTAAAACTCCTCCAGCGATAGAAAGTATACCAGCTCCAGGAAAAGTAGATACAGCGGTTCAAGTTGCTGTATATCGTGAGAAACAAAAGAAGGTAGAATCATTACCTATGGAGGAGTATGTGACCGGTGTAGTAGCTTCTGAGATGAATGCCAGTTTTGAAATAGAGGCACTAAAGGCACAGGCATTAGCAGCAAGAACATTTGTAGTACAACGTATGCTAAGCGGAGGAAAGAAAAATAATGCAGACGTGACAGATACGGTGAAAGATCAAGTGTACAAAAGCAAAGATGAATTGAAGAAGCAATGGGGCAGTAACTATGAAAATAATTTGAAGAAAATCGAAGAAGCTGTTTCGAAAACAGCAGGACAAGTTTTAACGTATGATGGAAAACCAATTTCAGCATCCTTCTTTTCAACGAGTAATGGTCGAACAGAAAATGCAGCTGACTATTGGGGAAATGATTATCCGTACTTGAAAAGTGTAGATAGTCCGTGGGATCAAGCCTCACCAAAGTTTACGAGCGAGCAAACATTTACAGTAGCTGATTTTCAAAAACGTCTCGGTGTGAAAGTGCTAGCAGACGGGAAGGTTGGAAACATTAAAGACCTTACGGAAGGAAAGCGCGTAAAGGATGTAGCTTTTCAAGGAAAAACATTAACAGGAAAAGAAGTTCGTGAAAAGTTAGATTTACGTTCTTCTGATTTCACGTGGAAACAACAAGGAGATAAAATCATCGTTACGACGAAAGGCTTCGGTCACGGCGTTGGTATGAGTCAATACGGGGCGAACGGCATGGCAGCGGAAGGAAAGAAATATACAGATATCGTCGCTCATTACTATAAAGGCGTTGAAATAAAGACGATGAATGATTATGAAGGAAAATTGATGGTGAAGAAATAGGTGTCAGAACTCTGGCACCTATTTTTTTCTGTTTAAAATATCATAATTTTCCATTAACTGTTTGGTATAATAGGATAAAAAGTATTTGGGGGAGACGAAATGGCGCTACTGGAGTTGAAACAGTTAGGGAAAACGAACCAGTTACCGGCAATAGAGCTAAAGGTTGAAAAAGGGCAATGTGTTGTTTTGCAATGCAATAACCATACAGCTAAAGTGTTGCATCGTATCATTATTGGTGAAGAAGAAGCTTCAACTGGCAATGTGCTATTTGAAGGTAAAGCGATTGGAAAGAAAAATTATTCTCGCATCGGCTTTTGTTTTTTGAAAGATGAGGCATATGATCGTTTGAAGGTGAAGGAATACTTTAAGTTTTTACTAGGTCTTTATGAATCGAATATGAGTACGGAAGAAATTGTACAATATGTCGGTCTTTTAGATAAGTTAAACGTTAAGATAGAAAAACTATCATTTTCAGAGAAGCGTCGTCTTCATATTGGACGAATTATGATTCATAATCCGGATTTAATCATTTTGGAAGAACCGGAGCAAAATGTAGATACAGAGAGTACGGTTATTATTCGAAAAGCAATCATGAAAATGAAAGAACAAGGAAAGGCAATCTTTATTACGTCATCATTTCTATCGGATGCCCTTTCGTTAACAGAGGATGTATACATATTAAACAACGATGGTGTGAAAAAGATAGAAATTGAGCAAGAGGAAGTGGAAGAAGTCGATGAAGAAAAAGTCATTCAAATGATTCCGCAAATGAAGTTAGAAAGAATACCTGCGAAAGTGAACGATAAAATCATTTTACTTGATCCGATGGAAATTCATTTCATTGAAACGCAAAACGGAGTAACACATATTCACGTTCGTGAAGGGGATTTCGTATGCGCCTTAACATTAAGTGAACTAGAAGCGAGATTAACAGGTTTTGGTTTCTTTAGATGTCATCGCTCGTACCTTGTAAATTTACAAAGAGTACGAGAAGTGATTACTTGGACTCGTAACAGTTTTAGCTTAATTTTAGACGACGAAAGAAAAAGTTCAATTCCACTTTCAAAAGGACGAATGGATGAATTAAAAGGCGTGATTGGGCTATAAAAAGTGCTCCAATAAGTGCTCCAATAAGCTCAACATGCGATTCATTCACCGGTAAAAATACTCCTTTTACCGGTATTTTACTGCGTAAACCCTTTGTTTTTCATATGATTGAGTCAAGAAAAGCGAAACAAACAAACGAAAAGCGCTAAAGCGACTTTCATCTATAAAGAAGAAAAAAAGGGGGATGAAGAAATGACATTGGCAATTGAAATGAAAGATGTAATGAAAAGTTTCAGTGGAAAAACGGCACTTCGAAATGTAAATATTGAGGTGAAGCAAGGAGAGATATTCGGATTCCTCGGACCGAGTGGATCTGGTAAGACGACAACAGTAAAAATTTTAACTTCTCAATTGCTTCATAGTGTTGGAACGGTAAGAGTATTAGGGAAAGATATTACAGGACCAAGTAGCATCGATTACAAACGAATTGGTATTTTAACAGATAACAGCGGCTTATATGAAAGACTTAGCATTTATGATAACTTACTATTATTTTGTGACTTATACGATTGTAAAAAAGAACGAATCGATGAAGTACTAGCACAAGTAAATTTATTAGATGATAAAAAAACACCAGTAAAGAAACTATCAAAGGGAATGAAGCAACGCGTCACACTAGCAAGAGCAATCCTTCATAAACCAGATATCCTCTTCTTAGACGAACCAACATCTGCACTTGATCCAGTAAACGTACAAAACATTCATAAAATCTTAAAAGACTTAAATGAAGAAGGAACGACGATTTTCTTAACGACTCACAACATGGATGAAGCAGAAACGCTTTGTAACCGTATTGCCTTCCTTTGTGGCGGAGAAATTGTAGCGCTTGATACGCCAGAGAACCTGCGCTTACAATACGCTAAGAATCAAATAGAGGTCGTATTAAAAGATAAACAAAAAGCAGTAGTGCAAAAAGATGAATTAGGTGCAAAACGTATTTCAGAATGGATGAACAAAGGAGAATTACTATCCATTCATTCACACGAACCAACGCTAGGTGATATCTTTATTGAAGTTACTGGGAGGGGATTATAATGACATTTTCAATGAGAAGATTTTCAGCTATTTTTCGGAAAGAGTTACAAGATTTTAAAACGAATTCACAAACTTTAATTATGCTGTTAATGCCACTTGTCTTTTCGGTATTATTTAGTCGCTCAGATAATATGAGAGAAATAGGAGCGAATTCATTAACTGCGATGGCGTTAGTTATGGTCGGAGGCTTTGTACAGGCGATGCTTATCGCTGAAGAAAAGGAAAAAAATACGCTTCGTGTTCTTATGCTATCACCAGCATCACCTATTGAAGTATTAATTGGTAAAAGTTCATTAACAGGTATGATTACAGTTGCAATCTGTTTTATTAATCTACTTATTTTAGGTAAATTAGAAGGTAATTTTGCATTATTATTACTTATCTTTGTTCTCGGAATGCTAATATTTAACCTCATTGGTACTTGTATTGGATTATTAGCTCAAAATGTACCACAAACATCAACAATTGGATTGCCAATATTAATGATATTTCTTTTCGGTGATTTAATTGGAATGTTTGTGAAGAATGAAGTCGTTACAAAAATAATCGATTATTTACCAACTCGTCATATCGGTGTGGCAGTTAGCAGTGTTATAAAAGGGGGAGGTTTTAGTGCAATTACTAGTAATTTATTGAACATAATAATTTGGTTAGTTGCAGTACTTGTTATTACTCTCTTCGTGTATAGAAAAAAACAAATGGACTAAAAACTGAGCCGAAACGCTCAGTTTTTTCTTTTTTCTATCATTTCCTCGGAAATTTTACATTTCTTATACATATTTTTACAAATTTTGTCGAAAAGTAATTAGTTATGCGTTGTATAGGATACGTGAATATTGTTTAAAATGATTGCTGAGGTGATGATGGAATGCGAGGAAGAAATAATAAAAAGTCGCAAAAGGTAGTACATTTATTTCAAAAAAGATGGGTGTTTCCGGCACTATACATTGCTTGTGCAGCGGTAATCTTAATGGTTGCGCTATGGTTCCAAGGAGCTAATCCGAAGAAGACTCCAAACCACGATCAAGCAACACCGTATACACAATCGGAAGATCCAGCAGTACCAGTAACGAAATCTTCAGAAGTAGTGAAAATGCCAGCTGCCGCGAATGCGGAAGTAGTCGTACAGAAGAAATTCTATGAAGATGCAGCAACTGAGGCGGAACAAGAAAAAGCACTTGTCTTTTATAACAACACATATTCCCCGAACAAAGGAATTGACATTGCTGCGAAGAATGGAAAAGAATTCAATGTTGCCGCTGCTTTAAGTGGTACAGTAACGAAAGCTGAAAAAGATTCACTTCTTGGTTATGTTGTAACAGTTGATAGTGGAAATGGTGTAGCGGTATCTTATCAAAGCTTAGGCAGTGTGAAAGTAGAAAAAGGTGCAAGAGTTGTACAAGGTGAAGTATTAGGAACATCCGGTCTAAGTGCAATGAATAAAGAGGCAGGCTCTCACGTTCACTTTGAAGTACGTAAAGACAATGTGGCTGTGAACCCTGAACGTTACTTAAATAAATCAGTAACAGAAATTAAAGCTGATGCAGGTGCTGCAAAGGCTACGAATGCTTCTGGTAAAAAAGCTGATGACAAATCTCAAAAAGAAGAGAAGTCAACGAGCACGAAACCAGAAAATAAAACAGAAGACAAGTCTCAAAAAGAAGAGAAATCAACAAGCGGTTCAACTAGTGACAAAAAAGAAGAACCGAAGAAAGAAGAAAAATCAACAAACGGTTCTACAGAATCATCTAACGATTCTTCTTCACAAGAATAATAAAGTGAAAAAATCAGTTCTCATCAAGAGAATTGATTTTTTTATTTTTATATAAAAATAATCAATTTCGAGAAAAAAGTTGTAAAAACAAGGAAAAATGACGAGATTCTCGAATATATATTACAAAAGGGAGGGGATACTGTGTCATTTTTGTTTGTTCTGTCGACTGCTATTATTTTATTGTTTGTTTTATTCACTTTATATTATTATATTGCCGGTAAGAAAGAGGTTCCCCACCATCAGTTGTTAGAAGAAGAATTGGAACGAGAAGAATGACGCCTTTTATACAAGGTGTCATTTTTTTTGGCCATAATAGTCAGTTTTAACGTATTTCTCACAAAAAAACGTAATTTTTCTTAACTTAGTCCGCAAAAATAGTGAACATGTAGCATATATCAGTAGTGCGGGCAATACAATGGTATAAACCAAAGCAAAGAGAGTGTTTGAGGTGAGAAATCGTGAATCATTTCATTATAAATCCAAGAATGTTTAACGCTTACAAACAGCACTCACACTTACTTCTTAGTCATATGCAGCGAGGCTCATTTCACCCTTCTCACATCCAAATTAGGGAGGCGAGTGGTGTGCACGATTACATCAAAGAGAGAACTATCAAGATTGGTAAGTATATCGTGGAGACAAGAAAGACAGTGCGTGTCATTGCAAAGGAATTTGGGGTATCAAAGAGTACAGTCCATAAAGATTTAACAGAACGTCTACCAGAGATTAATCCAGAGCTCGCAAATGAAGTAAAAGAAATTCTTGATTATCATAAGTCTATTCGTCATTTAAGAGGTGGAGAAGCAACAAAACAAAAGTATAGAAAAGAAGATGTAGAGAAGCCTGTACGTCAATAATGTTACAGTAGCAAACATTCCGTTCACATTCGGTAATATTTTTCAGAAGAATTCTTTTTGCGAATATTACGTTTCTGTTAAATTTATGATAAAATCAGAAATTAGGTGAAAAGAATTCGGGTGTAACCTGATTTTGAATATCGAGGAGGAAAAAACGGGAATGTTTGCGCGAGATATCGGAATTGACCTAGGTACGGCTAACGTATTAATTCATGTTAAAGGTAAGGGTATTGTATTAAATGAGCCATCTGTTGTGGCCATTGATCGTAATAGTGGTAAAGTATTAGCAGTCGGTGAAGAAGCGAGAAGTATGGTGGGACGTACGCCTGGTAATATTGTAGCAATTCGTCCACTTAAAGATGGTGTAATCGCAGATTTCGAAATTACAGAAGCAATGTTAAAGTATTTCATTAACAAATTGGACGTAAAGAGCTTCTTTTCAAAACCTCGTATTTTAATTTGTTGTCCAACAAATATTACATCAGTAGAACAAAAAGCAATTCGTGAAGCTGCTGAACGTTCAGGTGGTAAAACAGTATTTTTAGAAGAAGAACCAAAAGTAGCCGCAGTTGGTGCTGGTATGGAAATCTTCCAACCAAGCGGTAACATGGTTGTTGATATTGGTGGAGGTACAACAGATATCGCTGTACTATCTATGGGTGATATTGTTACCTCTTCCTCTATCAAAATGGCTGGCGATAAGTTTGATATGGAGATCTTAAACTATATTAAACGTAAGTATAAGCTATTGATCGGAGAACGTACTTCAGAAGATATTAAAATTAAAGTTGGTACAGTATTCCCAGGTGCACGTAGCGAAGAACTTGAAATTCGCGGACGTGACATGGTAACAGGCTTACCACGTACAATTACAGTATGCTCTGAAGAAATTACAGAAGCATTAAAAGAAAATGCAGCTGTTATTGTACAAGCTGCAAAAGGCGTATTAGAGCGCACACCACCAGAATTATCTGCAGATATCATCGACCGCGGTGTTATTCTAACAGGCGGTGGAGCTTTACTACACGGTATCGATATGCTTCTAGCAGAAGAACTAAAAGTACCGGTATTAATTGCTGAAAACCCAATGCACTGCGTTGCGGTTGGTACAGGTATTATGTTAGAGAATATCGACAGATTACCAAAGCGTGCTTTGAGATAATTTGAAAGAACTAAGGCTGACGCCTTAGTTCTTTTTTTCGTTTTTATATTTTTTTATTTTGTTTTTTTGCGAAAATGGAAGAAAAATAGAGAAATATGAAGGAAACAGGTAAAATATTCATATATATGGTTAAATTTAATATTTCCTTAATTGAAAACGTTTATAATATAATGAGTCGAATACGACATTAAGGCAAATAATGTTTCAATACATATTGCCTTTCCCTAATTTGGGCATACACTCCTTTCCACCTCCGTGTCAGTTGCAAAAATGTGCAACTATTTTAATGGAATAGAGTGTGTGCATTTTTTTTTTTAGGAAGTTGTGCTAAATATAAAATGTTACTTTGTAATGACAAACAATAAACAAAATGGGATAATAGCAATATGTCCAAGTGGTAAGACCAATATTACAAAAGGGGCGATTGTTACATGCTAAATATAGAACAAATTAAAGAAATCATTCCTCACCGCTATCCATTTTTACTTGTTGATAAAATATTAGAAGTAGATGAAGGCAAAAGAGCGGTTGGGATTAAAAATGTATCCGCAAACGAAGAATTCTTTAACGGACACTTCCCTGACTATGCTGTTATGCCTGGTGTACTTATTGTAGAAGCATTAGCACAAGTCGGAGCAGTTGCAGTATTAAAGAAAGAAGAAAACCGCGGAAGACTTGCTTTCTTTGCAGGTATCGACAATTGCCGTTTCAAAAAACAAGTACGCCCAGGTGATCAGCTTCGTCTAGAAGTAGAAATGACACGCGTACGCGGCCCGATTGGAAAAGGAAAAGCAATCGCAACAGTAGATGGTGAAGTTGCATGTGAGGCAGAAATTACATTTGCGATTGGTGATAAAAAAGAATAGATAGTACTAAAAAAATCTCCTTGTAAAAAGACAAGGAGATTTTTTTAATTTCTGCTATATAACGATGAAACAATAATATACAAACTAATCAGAAAATATCTTGTAAATAGATGATAATTACCATATACTTACTTTATTGTTTATCTAGAAAACAGGATAAGTGATAAAGGTAATAAAGAAATAAGGGCATTGTCATATTGTTAAGGTACTTAAATAAGACAAAGTAGAATGTTATTGATTATGATGAAATGTGGGGAACTCAGCAAGAATATTAATTAGACGTATGAAATCGAGCATAAGAGAGAGAAAAGGGAAATGTCGCATTTCACAAAAGGAGATTATGAATATGTTCGGGAGAAAGAAAAGAAAACCATTACGACAATTAATTACACATAAAGAGCCTAAATCGCGTATTACAGAACAATACCGTAACATTCGTACAAACATTGAGTTTACATCTGTAGATAATCATGTTCGTTCTATTATTGTTACTTCGGCGGATCCAGGTGATGGGAAAACAACAACAATCTCAAACTTAGCAGTTGTTTTCGGACAGCAAGGAAAGAAAGTTTTATTAATTGGAGCTGACTTGCGTAAGCCGACGATACAAAACTTATTTGCCATTCATAGTTCAAATGGGTTAACGAACTTATTATCAGGACAAGCAAAACTTATGCAATGCATTCAAAAAACAGACATAGAGAACGTATACTTAATGGCAGCAGGTCCAATCCCGCCAAACCCAGCAGAATTATTAGGGAGCCGGGCGATGGACGAGGCGTTACTAGAAGCATATAACATGTTTGATATTATATTAATCGACACACCACCTGTCCTTGCGGTTACGGATGCACAAATACTTGCGAATAAATGTGATGGAATCGTACTCGTTGTACGCAGTGAAAAGACAGAAAAAGATAAAATTGTAAAAGCGAAACAAATATTAGATAAAGCATCAGGAAAACTACTAGGTGTTGTTTTGAACGATAAAAGAGAAGAAAAAGAGCAATATGGTTATTACTGAAATAAAAAAGCCAATAAGATACTTGTTGGCTTTTTTCTCATTTTGAAATTTATTTCTCAAGTTACATAGCATAAAAAACATGATAAAATAAAAAATTTGGAAAATCATTGGAATGTGTTGTCATATTTAAGATTATTTTGTAAGATTAAACTTGTTTCTTGTGAACAAATATAGAACTGAATTATTAAAAATAAAAAATGTAAGATTTATATGTTATAATTTTTCCTATGTGTAAATTTTAGAAAGTTGGAGGAACTTATGGAAGAAACAATTAGTCTAAAAGAGTTATTTCATATCTTAAAAAAACGTTTAGCAATGATCCTCGTAATCGCATTTGGTGCAGCTATAGTAAGTGCTATCATTAGCTTCTTCTTTATGACACCAATCTATCAATCTTCGACGCAAATTCTTGTTAATCAGAAGAAGCAAGAGGGATCGATGTTTCAAGCTGGTGAAGTTCAAACGAATATTCAATTAACGAATACATATAAGGTTATTATTAAAAGCCCAGTAATCTTAGAACAAGTGAATGAAAAATTAAATTTAAATATGACAGCGCAAGAGTTAACGAAAAAAGTTAATGTTGCGAATGAAAAGGATTCACAAGTAATCGCTGTAACAGCTGAGGATAAAGATCCTAAAATAGCTCGTGATATTGCGAATGCAACTGCAGATGTGTTTAAAGGTGAAGTTGCAAAAATTATGAATGTTGATAACGTAACAGTAATATCTAAAGCAGAAGTTGCAGAAAATCAATCTCCGATTAAACCAGCGCCAATGCTTAATGTAGCAATCGCTTTCGTTATTGGTTTAATGGCTTCAATTGGTCTTGCATTCTTACTAGAATACTTAGATAACACAGTGAAAAAGGAAGAAGATGTAGAAAACTTACTTGGCTTACCGGTGTTAGGTATTGTCGCTCGTATGGATGAAGAAACATTGAACGTGAAATCACACGCTCCATCATCAAGAAAAGTGAGGGGACAAACAATTGGCTCTTAATTTATTTAAAAAGAAAAAGAATCATCGTCAACGTCGTCAATTAATTGCGCATCAACAACCGAAATCACCAATTTCAGAGCAATATCGTAATATTCGAACGAATATTGAATTTGCAGCTGTTGATACGAATTTACATTCATTAATGGTAACATCGGCGAACCCAAGTGAAGGGAAAACGACAACGACAGCGAATATGGCAGTTGTGTTTGCTCAACAAGGAAAAAAAGTATTATTAATTGATGCGGATATGCGTAAACCAGCAATGCATCAAATGTTCCAAGTAGATAATATTTTTGGACTAACGAATGTATTAACACATAGTGAACGTTTAGAGAAATGTGTACAAACGACATCTATAGATAATCTAAGCTTTTTAGCATGTGGCCCAATCCCACCAAATCCGGCGGAATTATTAGGTTCAAAATCAATGAAAGAACTTCTTGGACAAGCATACAGCATGTACGATTTAGTTATTTTTGATATGCCTCCAATTTTAGCTGTTACCGACGCACAAATTATGGCAAATGTATGTGATGCTTCTATTCTTGTTGTTCGTAGTGAATCAACAGAGAAAGAAACAGCAGTAAAAGCAAAAGGGTTATTGGAGTCTGCAAAAGGTAAATTGTTAGGTGTTGTTTTAAATGACCGTGAACGTGAAAACGGCTTATATTATTATTATGGCGCAAACTAATTAAAAGGATGAGATATGTTTCAACCATATCTCCTTTTTTCCCTTGAATATGAGATGTCTCATATTCAAGGGAAAAAAGACTGATAGGAGAAAGGAAGGCTGAAAGAATGATTGATTTACATTGTCACATTTTACATGGTATTGATGACGGTGCACAAACCATGACAGATAGTTTAGCAATGGCACAACAAGCCGTATCAGAAGGAATACATACAATTGTCGCAACGCCGCACCATCAAAATGGCAAATATATAAATGAACGTACCTCAATTATTCATCACGTAAAACAACTCAATGATGAACTACAACAACATAATATTCCACTTACCATTTTACCGGGGCAGGAGATTAGGTTATATGGTGATTTATTAGAAGACTATGAAGCTGGTAAAATCGTTACTTTAAACGAAACAAATAAATATATATTCATTGAATTCCCATCTAATCACGTACCGCGTTATGCGGAACACCTATTATATGAATTACGTGTTAAGGGAATGATTCCAATTATTGTTCATCCGGAACGTAATGCCGAGTTAATCGAGCGGCCAGATAAGTTATATAACCTTGTAAATAAAGGTGCACTGACGCAAGTAACGGCAGGTAGTTTATTAGGGAAATTCGGTAAAAAAATCAAAAAGTTTTCACTTCAACTTGTAGAAAATAATTTAACACATATGGTTGCTTCAGATGCACATAACACGACATCAAGAGGATTTCATTTAGCGGAAAGCTATGAACTAATTGAGAAAGAATTGGGAATGAATGTTATGAGTGATTTGAAAGAAAATCCGTACTTATTAATTAGCGGGAAGGCAATTTACAAAGAAGATCCAGAACAAATTCGTCGTAAAAAATTGTTCGGTATTTTTTAAATAAATAATTGGTGATGTCTCCTAACCGTTATCAACGGGGGCACTCGGTCGTGCTGTGGGTAGAAATTTTATTTCATGCCTACCTTAGACGCTTGTCGTCGGGAGTATGGCGTGAGGATGGGTTAGATGCCCATAATTTATTTCTAATAGAAACTCTACCTATGGAGTTATAAAAATGACTCTATAGGTAGGGTTTTTGTTATTGTTACATACAAATAAATAGATTTATAGGGGGAGTATAATTGAAAAAAGTAAGAAAAGCGATTATCCCAGCTGCTGGTCTTGGGACAAGATTTTTACCAGCAACAAAGGCAATGCCGAAAGAAATGTTACCTATCGTCGATAAACCGACAATTCAATACATAATAGAAGAAGCGATTGAATCAGGAATTGAAGACATTATTATTGTTACTGGAAAAGGAAAACGTGCCATTGAAGATCATTTCGATCATTCTTTCGAATTAGAACAAAGCCTTTTAGAAAAAGGGAAGTATGAAATGCTTGAAAAAGTACAAGCTTCCTCAAAAATAAATATTCATTATATAAGACAGAAAGAACCAAAAGGTTTAGGGCATGCAGTATGGTGTGCACGTAAATTTATTGGAAATGAGCCATTTGCGGTATTACTTGGTGATGATATAGTACAAGCTGATACACCATGTTTACGTCAATTAATGGATCAATATGAAGGTACACAATCATCCGTTATTGGTGTACAAACAGTGCCAGAAAATGAAACACATCGTTACGGTATTATCGATCCAGTTGAACAAAATGAACGTCGTTATCAGGTGCGTCAATTTGTAGAAAAGCCAGTTCAAGGAACAGCGCCATCTAATTTGGCAATTATGGGACGTTACATATTAACACCAGAAATCTTTATGTTCCTAGAGAATCAGCAGACAGGTGCAGGTGGCGAAATTCAATTAACAGATGCGATTCAACGTTTAAATGAAATTCAGCGTGTATTTGCTTATGATTTTGAGGGAACTCGCTATGATGTTGGTGAGAAGTTTGGGTTTATTAAAACGACAATTGAGATGGCGTTACAACATAAAGAATTAAAAGATGAATTATTGGAGTATATGACTGAACTTATAAAAATAGAAAATATACATGTGTAAAGGTGAGGTGAAAAGGTTGGAAGAAAGAGGATTAATACATAAATCTGTGGAGAAAGAAATAAGTGTAGTGAAAAAAACATCAATTTTACATGCATTTTTTAAAAGGACACTGGATATTATAGGTGCTATTGTGGGTTTGATAGTATTTTCTCCATTTTTTATTATAATTCCTATCCTTTACATGCGTGGGGATGCAAAAGGACCAGTTTTCTTTAGACAATCCAGAATTGGTAAAGATGGTAAAGTATTTGGTATTTATAAATTCCGTTCTATGGTAGTTAATGCAGAAGAGAAATTAGAAAAAAATGAAGTTCTATATAAGAAATATGTAGATAATAACTATAAGCTTGAGCCAGAGGAAGATCCACGTATTACAAATATAGGGCGCTTTTTACGAAGAACAAGTTTAGATGAACTACCACAGTTTATCAATGTCCTTAAAGGTGATATGAGTTTAGTTGGTCCAAGACCAGTAATTCAGGAGGAATTAAAAGAATACGGCTCTAAAACTTCAGACTTTTTATCTGTGAGTCCTGGTTTAACAGGTTATTGGCAAGTGAGTGGTAGAAGTGATGTAGGATACCCAGAAAGGGTGGATATAGAATTATATTATGTATACAATCAATCTTTAAAATTAGATATTATTATCTTATTTAAAACAGTTTTATTGGTCGTATTACGTAAGGGTGCTTATTAAACATAATAATCACGTTTTTGAGATTATTCATAAATAGATTCCTTGAGAGAGTTATAGCTTGTTCTATCTGAGGGATCTATTTATTTTTTTATGTCAAATTTTTAGAAAGCTGAATAATATTAGATATATCATTATAAATATTAAATCTGATACATTTAATGGAATTAAGAGGTAATGTAAAATATGAGCGGAAAATATTTTCTTATAGGTCCTTATCCTCCTCCATTGGGGGGCGTGAGTATATATATATATAGGTATAGTAAATTTTTAGAAAAACAAGGTGAAGAAGTAGAATTTATCGATTTTGATAAAATGGGGCGTTTAGAAAAGTTTAAATTTTTAATGCGTTATTGTTTAATATCACCACAAAAGCATACTTTCCACCTTAATGAATTTAATACATTAACTATGATCGCTTTATTGTTACGGCCATTTCAATGTAGGATTATTTTACAAAATCATTCTATAAGAATTTTAGATACTTTTCGTAATATGAAAAAAATAATGACTAAATTATTTATAAAAAAAGTAGATTATTGTGTGTTGGTTGGAGAACATTTAAAAGATGGATATAGAAAGAATAACATACAACTACCAAAACGAGTCGTGGTAAAATCACCCTTTATACCACCTCCATTAGAGGATGAAGAACATATTTTATCGACGTATAGTGAAGAGGTTATAAGTTTTTTAAATAACCACGAACAAATATTAATAGGCAATGCCTCAAAGATTACATTTTATAAGAATATAGATTTGTATGGAATTGATATGTGTATAGAAGTAATAAGAATTTTAAAAAACAAGTATCCCAAAATAGGATTGATTTTTGCTTTGGCAGAAATAGGCGATGAAGAGTACTTCAAAAGTATTTTAGAAAAAATTAAAGAATATAAAATAGAGGGAAATATATTATTTCTTACAGGACAAAAAGAATTATGGCCTCTATTTAAAAAATCAGATATAATGATTCGACCAACTTATAGTGATGCTTACGGTATAAGTATTGAAGAAGCAATTTACTTTAATTGTAGAGCTATTGCAAGTAATGTTTGCAATCGACCAGAGGGTACGATATTGTTCGAAAATCGAAGTATAAATGATTTGGTATGTAATATTGAAAAGTGTATTGAAGATATGGATTTTAAGGAGAAATCATTATGATGCAGCCATTAGCAAAGCTGAAAGGGAAAATCCATAATAATATAATTCAACTAAGAAAAAAAGGTTTTTTTAGTTTATTATTAACAAAATTTTTAGTACAGTTTGTTGGGTTTGGAAGTGTTATTTTAGTTGCAAAATTTATTTCTCCTGAAAGTATGGCACAGATAAAAAGTTTGCAGACGTATTTAATACTAGCTGTTCTAATAGGTACTTTTGGACTCGATACGGCAATATTGAAATATTGTTCGGAACCTAGGGAGGACAGCGAAAAAAATTATCTCCTCTCATATGCGATTCGGAAAAGTATAATTTTTTGTGTGATTTCTGTAATATTATTTAACTTGTTTTTAATTTTTTCTCCGAAATACTCTGTATTTCAGTGGGGTGTATATACACTGTGTATTCCAATGCTTACTATGACAAATCTTTTGATGAATTATTTGTTAGCCCTGAAAAGAGTAAAAAGAATGGCTGTTATACAATCAATAATAAAAATTCAAAATGCAATATTTATTATTATAGGTACGTGGTTTTTCGGTATTAAAGGATTTATTATCGCAACAGTTCTAGGTTTAATAGTAGGATTATTTCCGCTGTTTAAAGAAGTAAATTCCATAAAAGTGCCTTATAATATGTCTGAGAAAATACCGTTTACATTTTGGAATGTTGCATTTTTTAGTTTTTTGGCGAATTTTACTAACAGTATAGGGAATTATACAGATATTATTATTATGGATAGTTTTATTACAAATCGAGTTGAGATGGGATACTATGCAATAGCAACTATATTTTTGTTAGGGGCAACGCAAGTTACCGCTACTTTACAGAATATCTATACACCTTATCTGACTGAAAGTAATAAAGATATTAGTAAGTTAAAACAGATGACTTTTAATATACAAAAAAAGACTTTAGTAGTGAGTATTTTTGTAGGGATTACAGTTTATTTAGGGGCAAAAATATTTGTTCCTATTTTTTATGGGAACTCTTATATAAATACTGTTACATATACTGGAATATTAATGGTTAAATACGTAATATATTCATCCTATGCAATTGTAGCAATTATGTTAATTGCCCTAGGAAGAATGAAAGAGAATTTTTTAGTAAACCTTATTTCTGTTCCCATCATTTTGTTAATTAATTATTTTATTGGAAAACATTTTTCTATCATTGGAATAGCATGGGCGCAAGTATTTAATGCTCTATTGGTATTGGTTATACAATATGCTTTTGTTTTTATAGTGATAAAGAAAGAGAGAAGATACGTTTAAGTTGTTTCTAGAAAAAATAGAGAGTTTTTATAGTAAAGAGGCAGGTGATAGCATATTGAACTATTTCAAAAAAATAGAAGGGTTGTCTGTAAAAGAAGTCCTAGAGAAAGCGAAAAGAAAAGTAGTTTATAAATCGTCAAGAAAGGTTGAATGTTGGAAAGATAGTATAGCTTCTAGTTACTCAAAAGAATTTTTTAATTATGAACTAGAGGAGATTTTATCAAAAACCTTGGAGTATGAATTTGACAAAAATGAAGTGTTACAAATTAGGGATTTAACTTCACTGTATATGAACCATTATTTTGATTTATTAGGATCAGGTTGGTTAAATGTTAAATATAACATGAAGTGCCGGGGATTGGAAAAATATCAGTATACTTCAAAGAAAATTGAAGTTGATAAGAATAGTGATTGGATAAAAAACTTAATTAATAAAGGAAATCAAAATTATAGTGAGTATGTTAGGAGTCATATATCTAGTAGTTATGTACCTATAGATTGGCGAATTGATTTTAAATCGGGGTATACGTGGGACTCAAAAAAACATTATTCAGAGTTGGCTCTTAATACAGTACCAGGGATTGATGTGAAAGTTCCTTGGGAACTTTCCAGAATGCAACATTTAATTCAATTTGTTTGGGCCTATATGCTAGCAGGTAAAGGAAACAAAGAATTTGAAAATCCTAAGGTATATGAAAGAGAATTTCAAGATGAAATTCTTGATTTTATATCTGCAAATCCTCCTAAATTTGGAGTGAATTGGACATGTACTATGGATGTTGCAATTCGAGCCGCTAATTGGATTTTAGTTTATGATTTATTTAAAGTACAGGGGGTAGAATTTAATAAGGAATTTAAAAAAATATTTGTACTTTCTATATATGATCATGGGAAATTTATTTTTAACCATCTAGAACGTAATAAAGGTATAAGAAATAATCATTATTTATCTAATATTGTAGGATTATTCTTTATTTCTGCATACCTTCCTGTTACAAAAGAGGTATCGACATGGTTAAACTTTTCATTCCAAGAATTAATTCAAGAGATGAGTTTCCAATTTTATGAAGAAGGTTCAAACTTTGAAAATTCTACTACTTATCATCGCTTATCTGGCGAACTTATGCTTTATGCAACAGCGGTAGCCCTAGCGTTGCCTAAAGAGAAAATAAAGATATTACATAGTTATAAATTGCAAGATCATATTGGGGTTTGTAAAAAACTAGGTTTTGAAATTGATCCGGATAAATTTTGGGATTTTCATAACGGGAAAGTATTTCCTGAATGGTACATGGAGAGATTAGAAAAAATGGCTGAATTTACAGTTGATATTACTAAGCCTAACGGAGAAGTTGCGCAGTTTGGTGATAATGATAGTGGGAGATTCTTTAAGACACAGCCAACGTATAATTTATTAACAGTTGAGGAGGCTAAGCAAAAATATTTAAATTTAAGTACTTATAATGAATTAAGTGATAAAGAAAAGTACTGGGATGAAGACTTTTTAGAACACCGCTCTTTAGTCGCGGGAATTAACGCTTTATTTAAAAAGAAGAAATTTTTTAGCTTTGTAAATAAACCTTCTATAGAACATACATTAATTAAAAATATAGTGAAAAATAACATTAAACGATATGAAGAATCTGTTTCACAGAGTTTAAAATATAATGTGTTAGAAGTTTCCATAAATGAGCACGAGAAAAATGAAATAAATAAATTAGAGCAACAAGAAAAATTTGTTCAATATATTTTTAATTCTAAATCAAATTTAGTTGAAGGTTTAAAAAAGATAGCATATCCTGACTTTGGTATGTATATCTTTAAATCTCAAGATTTTTATTTAGCTATTAGGTGCGGGAAATTAGGTACTAATGGAAAAGGAAGTCATGATCATAATGATCAGCTCAGCATTGAATTAGTAATTGATGGGGAAGATATTATAAAAGATCCTGGAACATACTTATACACCCCAATACCAGAGAAAAGAAATTTATTTAGGTCAACAAAAGCACATTTTACAATTCAATTAGGTGATATAGAACAAAATAACTTTTATGATGGATTGAGTGGCTTATTTAACTTAGAGCATAATACAAATAGTCAGTGCCTGGAATTTAAAAATAATAGTTTTATAGGGTGCCATAGTGGTTATGGTCAGAAAGTGTACAGGAAAATAGTGATATCTGACAAACAGATAGTGATAACCGATTTTGGAACGAGTATTGTTAATCAAGAATTCATTTACTATTCAAACGGCTATGGGCGGATTATGGAAAATAAATAAAGAGCATTTAAAATTAACATTTATAGGGCATAACCCTAGTGGATTAATGGGCTAGGGAGAAAAATATTATGTTATATGATGTATATTAAATGAATTTTAGAAGGGATTTATTACAAGAATATGAAGAGAGTAATGGTAATTAGTTATTGGTATTATCCGGAAAATGTGGCCCGTGCTTTCCATGTGAAGGGTATTGTATCTTCTTTGATACAAGAGGGTTATCATGTTGAGTTAATAATTCCTAGAAATAATATGTATCAAGAAATCGATGCTAGAGAATCAGATAATATAACTGTACATCAAGTGAAACCGGGCATTTTACTTCATAAAGAAAAAAATAGATGGGATGTGAATAAAAATATACTAAATAATTCCCAAAGTAATTTCCTTATTAAAGGTTTGAAAAAACTGTATGATGTACTTGTTTGGCCAGATCGAACAGTTGAGTGGGCAATAAATGCATACCGTTATGTGAAAAAAAATAAACTGCATATTAATAGTGAAGCTATGGTGACTGTTGGATTGCCGGTTTCTACTCATATTACAGGACATCTATTAAAAAAAGATGCTTCACATTTAAAGTGGATAGCTGATTACGGAGATCCATTCTCTTATAATCCAGATCGAGAAATAAGAAAATACGATAAGTTTTTGGAATCAAAGATACTTAAGAATGTCGATTCCATAGTAATCCCAACAGAAAATGCGGTAGATTGCTACACTAATCTTGGTGTAAATAGGTCGGAAATTCATGTTATCCCTCAATTATTTGAAGAACAACAGGGTGAAAGTAACTATAAAATAGATAAGAGTAAATTTAATATAATGTACGCAGGGTCTTTTTATAGAGGGATTAGGAGCCCAGTAGAGTTTATTCATGGTCTAGTATTAGCTAGTAAAAATAATCCAAAATTACATTTTCATTATTTTGGAAATGTAAATGCATTAGAAGAATTTTTAAAAGTTGAGGGATTGGATATAAAAACAATTCCTATTACGGTAAATACATTTAAAAATAGAAGTGAAATTATTAGCATTATGAAAAAAATGGACTTGTTAATTAATCTAAATAACAAGAGTACAAGTCAAATACCTAGTAAAATTATTGATTATTTGTATGCAAATAAACGAATTTTGAATATAGGATCAACTTTAACTGAACTATTTGATAATGTAAATAATCAAAAGGAACAAATTGCAGATAAATTACTTGAAATTAGTTTAGATAGTGTAGACTTTAACTATGCGGATTTAAAGGAATATTATAGTTATGCCTCTAATGCTAGAAAATATATGGACTTGCTTGATTAAATTTAAATAATAAATATGTTAATAAAGACGGTAGGAAGATAAATTAGTTAACTAAAAATATGGGAAGGGTTCTTGCGACATTAAAAATATATTTAATAGAGTAAGATTAAAGATAGGATGATATAAATAAATGCAAAAAGGTAGAATAGATTCACTTTTTTATAAGATATATATATTTATGGCAGCATTCTTGGGATTTTTATGGTTAAATCCATTTTTCACATGGAACAATAGCATAATACCTCTCTTTGGAATAATTCATATCTCAGTATTTTTATTATGGATTAGTATATCGGATTACAAAATTAATAAATCAAATATATTTAGTGCTTTTTTAGCTTTTATATTAATAGCAATTTTTAGTTTTAAGGACGAGAATATTATTCGTAACCTATGGCTATATTCTGTTTCACTTATCCCATTAGTTTTGATAAGGAATGAGGAACGTTTAAAGATTTATGATAATTTTATTAAAATAGTTGCCATATCTCTTATACCAGCAATAGCGATAGCTATTCTTTTATTTGTAGGAATAGATTTACAATGGTCTCAGTTATCTAGTACATCTTGGACAAAACCTTACTATAGGAATTACTTTAATTTATCTATCTACCACTTTTTTAACGGATCAGATCAAAGGTACTTCCTCCCTTGGGGAGGAAGTATTGATAGAATTTGTGGAATGTTTGATGAACCAGGAGTAGTTGGAACAATTAGTGGTTTAATCTTAGCATCTAAAGGATTTTCTTTGCGTAGAGGTTATGAGAAAATATTATTTGTAGCAGGGATATGCTCTTTCTCATTTGCTTTTTATGTAATTGTATTTTTATATCTTTTGATAAAGAAGTACAAATATGCTTTGCTATCAATAGGTGTGCTACTAATATTAATGAATACTGTACCTAAAGATACTTATGTATATGAAAAGATTCTTTACAGGTTGGAGTTAGGAAATAACGAATTAGAAGGAAATAATAGAGCGAACGCAGCATTCGAACAAATATATAAGGAATTTTTGCAAGATGGTAACTTATTGTTAGGGATGAAAGAAAAAGAGTATTTTTATAAAGCAAATGCTTATGGTTCAGAGGCATTATCTTGGAAAACCTTTGTAGTAGTAAATGGATTTTTATTATTCGTCCTTCATACCATATATTTTATGGGGCATGCTTTTGCTATGAGAAATAGGTATATCTGGATTTTTTGTATAATTTACTTCCTATCTATTTACCAAAGGCCATACGATTTTTCATTAAGCTATTGGCTTATATTTCTAGGGGGACTTGCTGCATTTAATAAGATGTCAATATCTAAATTTAATTCTTCAAAAAAGATTCGAGCGAACACAAATAGTCCTAATGCAGCTATTAATCAACTGGAGTAATTTAAGATATATATAACAGAATTAGGGATTGGGGAATCCAGATTAATTTAGATTCCTGTAATCCCTTTTTCTCATTTATATTAGAAAAATGATTGGAGCGAGTATATGTCAGAAATAGCTTTATTAATTCCTGTATATAACGATCAAGTTGGTTTAAATCAAACCTTAGAATCTTTATTGAAGGAAACAAAAGAGAAGGTAGATGTAGTAGTTGTTGATGATGGTAGTAAGGAACCAATCCTTGTTCCTAAGACTGTTGGAATTCACCATATTATTTTTATAAAATCTGAAGTTAATAAAGGAATTGAGCATGTCTTAAATTTAGGGTTAAAGTATATTTGTGATAATGGTTATACATTTGTTGCGAGGATAGATGCAGGAGATACTATTGAACCTAATCGATTTTATAAGCAAAAACAATATATGTTAGATAATCCAAATTATATGTTAATAGGGTCCAGCGTAAGACATACGGATATGGATGGTAAAGAAGTGTTTATAGAGCGTGTACCGCTTTCAACAGATGAGATAAAAAAGAAGATGCATATTAATAGCTGTTTCCCGCATCCATCAGTTATGTTTAGAACAGCAATTATTGAAGAGATTGGTGTATATCATACTGATTTTCCAGCGGCAGAAGATTATGAATTCTTCTTTAGAATAATGAATAAATATGAGGTTTCGAATTTAGATGAAGTACTTATTTGTAAAGAAATCAATCCAAATAGTATCTCATTAAGTAGGCGAAAAAGACAGTTGTACAGTAGAATAAAAATTCAAAAAAAATATTTTAATCCTCTAGTTTTAGAAAGCTACGTGGGAATAATAAAGTCTTTTATCTTGCTAGTAGCTCCTAACAAGCTAATTATTGGTATTAAATCTTTACTAAGTAGATCTAACTAATGATAAAAGGAGCAGTGAGGAATGAAAAAGGTTGTTTTTATATGTGAGGCATTAGGTGGGGGAGTTAGAAGACATTTAGTAGATGTACTCTCAAATTTAGACCTAAATAAATATGAAGTACATGTTATACATGGTACTCAGCGGGTAGATGATGTATTTCTATCGGCAAAAAATAATCTTATGAGAAAAGGGCTCTATTTTTACGAAGTCACAGAAATGGTGAGGGAATTATCATTTAAGAATGACATAGGAGCTACAAAATTAATTATAAAAATGCTAAGGGAAATTAAGCCGCAAATTGTTCATTGTCATAGCTCTAAAGCAGGTGCAATAGGCAGGATAGCAGCCAAAATATGTGGAGTGAAACAAGTGTACTATACGCCACATGCATATGTATTTCAAAACCCAAATTTATCAGCAAAGAAAAAGTTCATATATAAGAACGTTGAAAAACTATTAGGTTCTTTAACAACGAAGGTCCTTCATGTTTCCAAAGGTGAAGAAGGATTTGCTTTGGGACATAAAGTCATTTCATTAAATAAATCAATGGTAGTATATAATGGTATTTCTTCACCACCTACAGATAGTAAATTTCCTTTAAAAGATTGTAAAGAGAAATTGGTAGTAGGAACAATTGCGAGAATGGATTATCAAAAAAACCCATGGTTATTCATTCGTATAGCTGAGCAAGTTATTAAGGAAAATCAAAATGTTGAGTTTGTATATATTGGAGATGGAGAGTATTTTAAAGAAGTTTCTGATTATGTTAAAAGGAATAATTTAAGTGAATTCATTAAATTAAAAGGATTTCATTCAAACCCAGATATAGAATTAATTTGTTTTGATATATTCTTATCTACTTCCTTATACGAAGGTATGCCATATTCATTAATAGAGGCATTATCATATAAAAAACCCATTATTGCTACAGATGTTGTAGGTAATAATGAAATAGTGGTTGATGATTATAATGGTTATCTTTTTGATAAAGATAATGCTAGAGAAGGGACACAAAAAATATTAGAAATTATAAAAGATTATAGCCTATATGATAGGCTTTCTAAAAATGGCTTTAGGACATTTGAGGAACATTTTACGATTGAAAAAATGCTATCTTCAATAGAAGAGTTATATTCTAAATAAGAGACTATAGGTAGTAAAGGAATCCAAAATTAAGGCTTCAATAATCATTGATACGTAATAATAGAATTTAATTAACTGCAAGGATAATAAAGTATAGTGTGTCTATATGAAATTATTTGAGTGAGTTTAATTTTTTATGATTCTATATTTAATATAACGTTGATATATGAGTTGAATAATAAAAAAGATAAGGATTGGTGAAGATGAATAAAAAAGTTTGTGTAGTAGGTTTAGGTTACATTGGTTTACCAACTTCAGCTATTTTTGCAAAAGCGGGATATGATGTTATAGGGGTAGATGTAAACCCTGTTGCAATTGAAATGATTAATCAAGGTAAAGTTCATATTGAAGAGGTTGGATTAGGAGAATTAGTTAAAGATGTAGTAGAAAAGGGGAAATTGAGCGCTAGTGTAGAACCAACCAAAGCTGATGTGTTTATTATTGCTGTTCCTACACCACACAATGCTGATCATACTGCAAATTTAGACTATGTTGTAGAAGCTACTAAGTCTATTTTACCATTCTTACAGAAGGAAAGTATTGTAATTGTAGAATCTACGATTCCACCAAGAACTATTGATGATATAGTGGCTCCAATTATTGAGGAACAGGGATGGAAAGTAGGGAAAGAAATTTACCTTGCACATTGTCCGGAACGTGTGTTACCTGGACGTATTTTAATTGAATTAGTAGAGAATACAAGAATAGTTGGTGGGATTAATAAAAAATCTACGCAAAAAGCAGCCGAAGTTTACGGTTGTTTTGTAAAAGGGGAAATCCTTGAAACTACTGCTGTAACAGCAGAAATGTCTAAGCTTATGGAAAACACATTCCGCGATGTAAATATTGCATTAGCAAATGAATTAGCAAAAATCTCTGAAAAACTTGGCGTAAATGCTTTAGAAGTTATTAAATTAGCTAACCATCATCCTCGAGTAAATTTACATCTTCCAGGACCAGGGGTTGGAGGACATTGTTTAGCAGTGGACCCGTATTTTATTATTGAAAAGGCACCCGAAGAGTCTCAATTAATTTCTAATGCGCGCTTTATAAATAATTCTATGCCTGTATTTGTTGTAGAGCAATTAGCAAAAATTATTCCAGATAAAAATGCAAAAGTTGCAGTTTTAGGAATTACATATAAAGGTAATATCGATGATGTCAGAGAAAGTCCAGCTATGACAATTGTAGATTTACTTAAAGAACAGGGTTATGAAGTTGCTGTACATGATCCTCATGTTCATGAAAATCAGGTCCATTTTAATTTATATAGTCTAGAGAATGCTGTAAAAAATGCAGAATGTATTTTAGTACTAACAGACCATAATGAGTTTAAACAAATAGATGAACAAGTCATTATTGATAACGCAAGAAAGGCTATTATATTTGATACACGTAATTGTATGAATATAAGCAGTAAACAAATTTCTTATTACAATTTTAATAATCTATATGAACTAAGAAGTTTATCAAGCATAAGAGTATAATGAACTAATTGCAAATGGTTGGTTAAAAATATGTTTTATTAAATTAGATATTTTATACGAAGTGTATATAAAGATTTGAATTCTTGCAATTGAATGCATAAAGGAATTTGATTATTTATGATGACTATAGATATTTTGAGTGTATTTAGGCTATAATTGTAACTATGTTTTTTGAGAAAAGATTTCGATTTTCGAAAGAAGGTTAAAAAATGAAAAAGAAAATTTTATTCTGGGTTCTAGGTATTATTGGAATTCTTATTGTCGGTGGTGGAGTATATGCTTATACTGTTTATTCTAACGTTTCTAATACATTAGATGCTGTTCATAAACCATTAGATCGTGAGAAATCTGAAAAACGAGAAAAGAAGGTAGATATTTCAGATCAAAAACCAATATCTATTTTAATGATGGGGGTAGACCAACGTGGTGAAGACCAAGGAAGGTCGGATTCATTAATGCTATTTACATTAAATCCTACGACGAAATCTATGAAAATTGTTAGTATTCCACGTGATTCTTATACAGAAATCGTTGGAAAAGGTACAAAAGATAAAATTAATCATGCTTATGCTTTTGGCGGAATTGATATGGCTGTAAAAACAGTAGAGAATTTTCTTAATGTACCAGTTGATCATTATATTGAAGTAAATATGGATGGATTTAAAGATATTGTAGATGCTGTTGGTGGTGTAGATGTAAATAATGATTTAGATTTCACATATGAAGGAATTCATTTTGAAAAAGGAAACATTCATTTAGATGGTAGAAAGGCATTACATTATTCTAGGATGAGAAAGCTTGACCCACGTGGTGATTTCGGACGTCAAATGCGCCAACGTCAAGTAATTCAAGGAGTAATTAAACAGGGTGCTACAGTTTCTTCTCTAGCAAGTTACGGTGATGTATTAAAAGCAATTGAGAAAAACGTTAAAACAAGTTTAACGCAAGACCAAATGTTTGATATTCAAAAGAATTATAAAGATTGCATGCAGAATAGTGAAGAAATCCAAATTCCAGGTGATGGCCACAAAGCTGCTGATGGTATTTGGTACTACTATGTTCCAGATGCAGCGAAACAAGATTTAACGAATAAGTTAAGAGCGCATCTTGAATTGAATAAGTAATATGTAATAACCCAACTCCTTTGGAAGGAGTTGGGTTTATTTTTGCATGGATTTATATTAGTATTATATATTGTGAGATTAATAGATGAGGTGAATCGATGAATAAGAAAGCAGTACTTGTCCTTGTTATTTTTGTATTGTTTGTAGCTTCGATTGTGAGCGGTAAATTGTACTGGAATAAGAAGATTGCAAATGCAACAGGACAAACGAGTGAAGTAACGAAAACAAAAGCTGAAGTAAAAGATAGCGGAGCAAAGAAAGAAGAGAAAAAAGAAGAGAAAAAACAAGATGCGAAGTCATCTTTTAATGAGGCATACGCGAAGAACTTGCCAGATGCAGTGAAAGAGAAGTTAAAGAAAGCTGCTGAGGATAAAAAGGCAGTAAATCTTGTTATTGTTGGTGATGAAGCTTCTTCATCTGAAAAAGGTGCTTGGGCAGCTAAGCTAACGGCTAATTTAGAAACTGCTTATGGTAAAGGTTTATGGAATGTGACGGTAAAGGAATATAAGGGTGAAAGTACAGAAGAATTAATTACGAATAAACGTGATAAAGAGATTGCGAAAGAGAAGCCAGATGTGATTTTATATGAACCACCGTTTATTACTGATAATGGTAAAACTGGTAATGGGAATTCTGTCGCGAATACGCAGAAGTTCGTTCAAGCACTTTCTACTAGTGTAAAGGGTGCTACGATTATGATTCAACCATCAAATCCAGTGTATGGTGCGAAGAATTATCCGAAAGCGATTGAAGCATTAAAACAATTTGCTTCGCAAAATAATTATACATATGTTGATCATTGGGGAGCGTGGCCTGATGCAACAACAAAGGCTATCCTACCATATTTAAAAGAAGAATTTGGTTTCCCAAGTGATAAGGGACATGAAGTTTGGGCGCAATACGTAACTGATTATTTTGTAGCTAAGTAATGAAGGAGAGATAAAAGGTGTACGAGTTCCCGTATACCTTTTCCTTTTATAATTAAGAGATCTGAAAATAGTAGGAGGAAAACAATGAACTCAATCTTAATCTGTGGCGGAGCTGGCTACATCGGTTCTCACGCTGTAAAAAAATTAGTAGACGAAGGTTTATCGGTAGTAGTGGTAGATAACTTACAAACTGGTCATGAAGATGCAATTACGGAAGGCGCGAAGTTTTATAAGGGCGACCTTCGTGATAAAGCATTTTTAAGAGATGTTTTTACACAAGAAAATATTGAGGCTGTTATGCATTTTGCAGCTGATTCTTTAGTTGGAGTTAGTATGGAAAAGCCTCTTCAATATTATAATAACAATGTGTATGGTGCACTTTGTTTATTAGAGGTAATGGATGAGTTTAAGGTAGATAAGTTCATTTTCTCTTCTACTGCGGCAACGTATGGTGAGGTAGATGTGGATCGTATTACTGAGGAAACGATGACAAATCCTACGAATACGTACGGAGAGACAAAGTTAGCAATCGAGAAGATGCTTCATTGGTATAGCCAAGCTTCTAATTTACGTTATAAAATTTTCAGATACTTTAACGTGGCTGGTGCAACCCCAAATGGTATTATTGGGGAAGATCACCGTCCAGAGACGCATTTAATTCCTCTTGTGTTGCAAGTGGCTTTAGGTCAACGTGAGAAGATTATGATGTTTGGTGATGATTATAATACACCAGACGGTACTTGTATCCGTGATTATATTCATGTTGAAGATTTAGTAGCGGCTCATTTCTTAGGGCTTAAAGACTTGCAGAATGGCGGAGAGAGTGATTTCTATAACTTAGGAAATGGTAATGGTTTCAGTGTAAAAGAAATCGTTGATGCAGTTCGCGAAGTTACAAATCATGAAATTCCTGCTGAGGTAGCACCGCGCCGTGCGGGCGATCCAGCACGTTTAGTTGCTTCTTCTAAGAAAGCGAAAGAGAAGCTAGGATGGGATCCTAAGTATGTAAATGTTAAGACAATCATTGAACATGCTTGGAATTGGCATCAAAAGCAACCGAATGGATATGCTAAATAAATATAATAAGTGAAAGAGAGGGTATCGTCGACAAAATATGTTCGACAATACCCTCTCTTTTTTTATAAGATTTTTGCTATACTAAACTGTACTATAATACATGATGGAAGGAGGAAAATAATGAAAATACTTGTGGTTGATGATGAATCGAGTATTCGTAATTTGATTCGGATGCAGTTGGAGATGGAAGGTTATGAAGTATTGGCAGCGGCTGATGGGAGAGAAGCTTTAGAGCGATGGAATGAAGGGCCGGATGTATTGATTTTGGATGTTATGCTTCCGGATACGGATGGGTATGAGTTGCTTCGTTTGTTTCGTGAGAGGGATAGGGATATTCCGGTACTTATGTTAACGGCAAAGAGTCAGATGAATGATAAGTTGCTTGGATTGCAGCTTGGTGCTGATGATTATGTGACGAAGCCGTTTAATTATGCGGAGCTTATTCTTCGGGTTAAGAATATGGCGCGGCGTGTAAAGAAGACGGAGGTAGCTGTAAGTCATGAAGTAATTGAGGCTGGAGAGATAGTGATTTGTCCTAAGGAAAGAAAGGTACATGTGAGTGGACAAGAGATTCAGTTAACGTACCGAGAGTTTAATTTATGTCAGTTGTTTGTTTCAAATCCGCAGCGTGTGTTTATGAGGGATGAGTTGCTTGAGAAAGTATGGGGATTTGAGTATATCGGAAATACAAGAGCAGTTGATATTATGGTGCAGAGACTTCGAAAGAAGCTTGGGACGAGCGGAGAATATATTAAGACAATTTATGGCGTTGGCTATAAACTGGATTGTTAAGTGGTGATGGTATGTCTTTAAAGCGAAATATGGTGTTTGGAATAGTTGGGCTGTTAATTCCGATTTTTGTTCTTTTATATGCAGTTTTTTATATTACGTTAGAAAAGAATATGTATCATAACGCAGCAGGTTCTTTAGAAAAGTTAAGTGTAGAAGCACAAATTTATACGATGAATTATTTAGAGAAGGAAGCAGAAGTGGATACGCTTGGTCCTAATTCACTTTTAATTGCGTCGTATTTAGCGAAGCGTATGGATGTCCGTGTGCAGATGATCGGGAAGAATGGCGATGTTGTTGCAGATACACAAAAAGGAGCATTGATTCACCGTAACATCGACATTGAGAGTTCCTTGAAGGGAAAAAAGTCTTATGTTTTTGAGGAGGCGGATCCAGCTCCTATTCTTTTGTTTTCAAGCCCAGTATATTATGGAAACGATGTCATTGGAAGTATTCGTTTTATAAATGAGCTAACGGGTGAGAAGGAAGTTTTAACAAATGTGAGCTGGACGTTCTTAATGACGTCTCTTTGTTTAGTAGCTACCGGTATTTTCTTTGCGATTCGTTTGGCGAAGTCTCTTCATAAACCAATTGATCAGTTGAGACAAATGGCACAGAGGCTCGCGAATGGTGATTATAAGAGTAAGATTGAGTTAAATGAGTACGTGGAAATTGCTCAGCTTTCCGCATCTTTTAACGCGATGGCTGATGGAATTGAACTGCATATTAAGCAATTGCAGGAGGAGAAAGAGAAGCAGAAAGATTTCCTAGACCGCATTACGCATGAGCTAAAAACACCGCTAACGGCAATTATCGGTTATGTTGATTTAATTCCGAAGTTACAATCGAAAGAAGATGTACAGGAAAGTCTTCGTTATGTATCTGTGGAAAGTGAGCGTTTATTATCACTTGTAGAGGAACTGCTTAAGTCTTCGAAATATGGGAAGAGTACGTTTGAAGTGTCTCCTACAGTTGTGAATATAAAGGAATTGGCAGAAGAAGCAGTTTCAATTGTGAAGCCTCGCCTAAATCAATTTGAAATTGAAGTGATAAATGAGTTAACGGATGTACATGTTGTTGCGGATTTTGATAAGACGAAGCAAATTTTCTTAAATGTGCTTGATAATGCAATTAAGTATAGTGATGCTTCGCACATTCGTATGAATGTAATTGTAAATGAGCAGGAGGCGAAGGTCTTTGTTCATGATGATGGAATCGGTATAGATGAAGTGGTGCTTGCAGAGTGGAATGAGTCTCCGAAAGGAAAGGAACTTTCTTCTAGTTATGGGAATGGTTATGGTTTGTATATCTGTCAGGAGATTATGAGTAAGCAGGGCGGAAGCATGCGGATTGAGAGTAGTGAAGAAATAGGTACTACAATATTCATTACATTTTTGCTTCCGAGAAGGATGGAAGACATAAAAAACTTGAAAGCGGTTAAATGATACATTTATGAAACAATTATGCGGTATTTTCGAAACAACGTTTTTTTATCTTGGAGGTAGGCAGAAATGAAAAGGCTATCATTTCAAATTCTTATGTTTGTCATTTGTATGATTGTTTCTCTTGTTTTGTTTTATGTTATGGAGAAGCAAATCTATAATCGAATTAACATTGTAAATGATAAACAAGCCGTTTTACAAAGGGTGAATGAATCTCTTCCAATTGAAGTGAAAGTAAGACATGAAAAGTGGGGAGAAATTGTTGTAACGGATGAAGTTCGTTTGCATACGATTGTTTCATTCTTTGACCGAATTCGAATAGAGCCTGAGGGCGTTAAGAGCCAAGAACAAGTATTTACTGGAGAAGTAACGTACTTGAATGGACATAAGCGTACTTTTGCAGTAGGTGACTTGTTCCAGTATGGGGAAAATGTATACGGAAAGAATGGCATGGATCCGATGATTTCAGCACTTCAAACGTATTTATTAAGCCTGTATTACACGCCAGAGCGTATTAGTGATTTCTTTGCTTCAGCAAAGGACGTCGTAGTACGTCAAGGCGATGTGGTACGTACTATCAATCTTACGCACATACTTGATTCTATTCGGTACGCAAAGCAAATTACAGATTACGGAGAAATTCAGAAGTTATTACAATCGCAGAATGAACCGATTGCTTATATTACAGCTTATAAAACAGGTAAGCGCGTAAAAAATGATCGTGAAGATATTCTTACGATTTCTGTGTATCCATCGTACTTTGTTGTGCAATATCTCGGTGATAATAACGGAAATGTCATGTATATGAAAGGCTCTCTAGCAGAGTTATTCGTAAAGGAGAATGCGTCATGAGAAAGATAGCCTTTTTCTTCTTTTTGCTAGTAATTGGAGGAGCGATGTCTAGTTGCTCTCGAGATACAACCTCTATTAAATATAGTAAAAATGGTCTCCCTATTTTGGATGATCGTCATATTGTTGCGTATGTAGCGGCTCGTGAGGAAGTTGGTGAAGCGTTACTTTCATCATTTTGTAAACCGCGCGGATGTACGTATGAATTTATTCGTCTTTCAACAGAAGAACTTCTTCGTAGAGTGGAAGAAGAAGCTGGAAATCCGAAGGCGGATATTATTATTGGCGGTACAGTAGATGCGCATCAAATGATGAAGCAAAAAAATCTTTCTATTCCTGTGATAAGCCAACATGCAAATCGTATTTCAAAAACTGTTAAAGATAAAGATGGTTATTGGTACGGTTATGAAGTGGAGAAGCTGGCAATTGCGATTAATAAAGAGCGGTGGAATGAGGAAATAGCGCCGCTCGGTCTCTCGTATCCATTAAGATGGAAAGATTTATTGAATCCAGTATATAAAGGAAAGATTGTCATGCCCGATCCAAATGTTTCAGGTACAGCATATACATTTTTCCAATCACTTATTGATACGTTAGGTGAAGAGGAAGCGAAGAAATATGTGAAGAATCTGGCAGAACAAGTTGGAGAAGTAACAGTGAATGGTTACATCCCAGCAGAACTTGTTGCAAGTGGTGAATATATGATAGGCATCAACTTTATGGGAGATCAGAGAATGCTTCAAAAACAAGGCTTTCCGATTTTAAGTAACGAACCTGAGCAAACAGGGTTATCCGTTAATGCGATTTCTAAACTAAAACGTGCACCGAGTGGTATTATTGCGGATTTATTTATTGATTATTGTTTATCAGAAGAAGCGGGTCACATTTTAGAAAAAGTGTCGTTTGGCGTACCAACTATGTTTGCGAAGAATGAGAAAGAAATAGAAGGACAGCCGGTTAGAAGGACGAACCAAAATATATCAAATAGCGGAATAATCGAGATATGGAATAGACAGCGTCTCTCTCTGAAGTGAGAAAAGGAGACGAAAATATATGTTTAAATGGCTCAAGCCAGCACCTGCAATTGAAAGATTGCCAGCGGATATGATCGACCGTGTATATCGATTACTACGTATTCGTGTGTTAATCGGGATTTCAGTTGGATATGCTGCTTATTATTTAGTTCGTAGTAACTTTACGTTATCAAGTACGTATTTAGTACAAGAATATGGTTTTAGTACAGCTGAAATTGGTCTACTAGGTTCAGTAATGGCAATTGTTTATGGATTTAGTAAGTTCTTTATGGGTAATTTATCAGATAAAGCTTTCGCCCAGCGCTTTATCGCAGTCGGTTTATTCTTATCAGGGCTTGTAAATATTTGTTTCGGCTTTGCATCATCATTTGGGATGATTGTTACATTACTTGTTGTTAACGGTATTGTACAAGGTATGGGAGCACCACCTTGTAGTATTGTTATGACGAAATGGTTCTCGAAGAAAGAACGCGGTACGAAAACAGGTCTTTGGAATATTTCACATAACGTTGGTGGAATGCTTGTGCCACCACTTGTCGGAATTGGTGTAGGTATTTTTGGTGAAAACCATTGGCAAGGCGGCGTGTTTATTTTCCCTGCAATTATCGCAATGGTAATTTCAGTTCTTGTTTGGATTAATGCGAAGGATACACCAGAATCTGAAGGTCTTCCTCCAATTGATGAGTATCGTAATGACTATGAAAATCTTGAAAAAGCAGATAATGCTAACAAGATGTCACCAAAAGAAATTTTAATGAAGTATGTAGTGAAAAATAAATTTGTATGGTTCTTATGTATTGCGAATGCTTTTGTTTATTTAATTCGTTTCGGTGTTATTAACTGGGTTCCACTTTATTTAACGACAGTTAAAGGATTTTCAAAAGCAGAAGCGCATGCGGCATATGCAATCTTTGAAGGTATGGCAATTCCAAGTTCATTAATCGTTGGTTTTTTAAGTGATAAATTATTTAAAGGAAAACGTATGCCATTATGTATTATTAGTATGGTTGGAGTTGTTATTGGTACGTTTATATATTGGCAAGCAACTAGCGTACTTGTTGTAAGTATTGCAGTTTCTATTATCGGTTGTTTAATTTATGTACCACAGTTCTTAATCGGTTTAAGTGCGATGGAATTAGTACCGAAATTTGCAGTAGGTACGACAGTTGGTATGTGTGGTCTATTCGGTTATGTAGGCGGAAGTCTTGTAGCTAACGCAGCAATTGGTGTTATTGTTGATCGTTCTGGCTGGGATGGTTGTTTCATCTTACTACTAACAGGTGCGGTTTTATCAACAATCTTCTTATTTATTGTTCAACGTGGACATGAGAGAAAAGATCCTAAAGTAGCGTAATATTTTGTTTGAAAAAGCTATCCAATTATTATTTTGGATGGCTTTTTCTATATAATATAATCTTTCCTTAAATCTATCTTAAAAGATATAATGTCATATTTCTAATCATTGGAATTTTTGTTACAATATAAATGGATGTGTAAAACTTTGTAAAAAGATTGTAATAATATACAGTTTATTTTCAGAAAGTTTTATACAATTATGTTATTTATTAAACTATTAATTTATAAAGGGAGAGAGAATATGTTACCAAATACGGTTCGTACTCCAAACAAGAAGAAGAAATGGATTATTATTGGGGTTATTGCACTAATTGTTATTGTAGCGGCAATTAATATTTTTGTTATGCAAGGTAAGAAGAAGGGTGCATCAACAAATGCTGATGCTGTAAGTTTTGAGAAAGTGACAGAGCGTAAGCTGAATAATACAAAGTTAATTTCTGGTCAGGTGAAGCCCGGTAATATTGAAAGCTTCTATGCAGATCCTGCCAAAGGGAAAGTGAAAGATATTGAGGTAAAAGAAGGGCAAGAGGTAGAGAAAGGTACGAAGTTATTCTCTTATGATAATGAAGAGATTAACCTTCAAATGAAGCAAGCTGAGCTTGATCAGAAGATGGCAGATATGCGTTACGATCAAGGAAAAAAGAAGATTGATTCGTTGAAGAAAGAAATTAAGAAGGCGAAAGATAGCGGAGCTGGGAAAGAAGTAACGGATCCGATGGACGAGCAAGTAAACGAGTTAGAGATAGCTCAAAAGACAACTGATCTTGAGAAAGAAAAAGGAAAGTTGCAGAAAGAAGAGTTAAGTAAGAAGCAGAAAGAGCTTACGATTTATAGTAATTTTGCTGGTGTTGTTCAAAAGTTAGATAAAGATGCGGCACAAAGTTCATCTCAAGCGTTAGGTGGTCAAGGAAAAGCGTTTTTACAAGTAGCTTCTAAAGATCCATTCCAAGTTCAAGGGACGTTAACTGAGCTTCAGAAGTCACAAATCCAAAAGGATCAAACATTCACTGTAACGGCGAAAGCAAATAATAAGAAGAAGTGGACAGGTAAGATTACAGAGGTAAGTGAGTTCCCAACAAGTGCAGAGATGGCGCAAGCTGGCGGCATGGGTGAAGCAACTCAAAATATGTCTCAGTATACATATAAAGCAAGTCTTGATAGTCAAGACGGTTTATCGCCAGGTTACCACGTTTCATTGCAAGTAAACTTAGAGAATAAGACGATGATTGCTGTTCCAAGTAAAAGCATTGTAGAAAAAGGCGATGATGCATTTGTTTATGTTGAGGAAAAAGGAAAGCTTCGTAAACAAAATGTGAAAAAAGGTTCTACTGATGGAGACTGGACAGAGGTTGTAGAAGGCGTAACAGTGGGGCAAAAGGTGGTTAAAAATCCTTCCGACGATGTGTATGACGGAATGGAAGTGAAAGAAAAATGATTACGTTAAATAATATTGCTAAAACGTATTATCAGGGGAAATTGGCGGTGCCGATTTTGCATGGTATTAGTTTAACGATTCAGAGCGGTGAGTTCGTTTCGATTATGGGACCGTCTGGTTCTGGTAAGTCGACGCTTATGAATATTATCGGTTGTTTAGATCGTCCAACAGAAGGCGAATATATGCTGAATGACGTGAATATCTTAACAGCAGACGAGTCAAAGCTTGCTTTAATTCGTAATGAATATATTGGCTTTGTATTCCAGCATTTTAATTTACTACCTCGTCTTTCCGCAGTGGAAAATGTTGAGCTTCCGCTCGTATATGGTGGCGTGAAGAAAGCGGAGCGTCGCAAGCGTGCTTTGGAGGCGCTAGGTAAAGTTGGATTAGCAGACCGCGTGCATCATTTACCAAATGAGTTATCCGGTGGACAGAAGCAGCGTGTAGCGATTGCAAGAGCGATTGCGAATAACCCAACGTTCATTATGGCCGATGAACCGACTGGTGCACTTGATACGAAGTCTGGTGAGCAAGTTATGGATATTTTCACGAAGCTTAATGCAGAAGGTACAACAATTGTTATGGTTACGCATGAAGAGGAAGTAGCAGCGTATTCTTCCCGCCGCATTGTACTGCGAGACGGGAAAGTTACAGAAGATAGAAGGTGTGCGGTATGAGTTTACTAGATAGTATAAAAATTGCCCTATCTTCTATTTTAGCTCATAAATTGCGTTCTGCTCTTACGATGCTCGGTATTATTATCGGGGTAGGTTCGATTATTACGGTCGTTGCAATCGGGCAAGGCGGGGAAGCTGCATTGAAATCGCAGTTTGTTGGGGCAGGTAATCAAACGGTTCCGATTCATTATAGTGCAGATATAAACGATCCTTTCGGTATGGGAATGGTAGAAGCACCGAAGATAACTGAAGAAGACATTTTTGAAATTAAAAAAATTCCAGAAATCGCACATGTGGTAACAACAAATTCAACCATGGAACCACTTGATATTGAAGATAAAAAAGAAATGGTGAGTATTACTGGATTAGATAGTGAGTACTTTGCAGTAAATAAAGTAAAGTTGTTAAAGGGACGTTCTTTACAAGAATCAGATGTGGATCAAGGTAATAACGTTGTCATGATTAGTAAACAAATGGAAGAAAAGGTGTTTAAGGATACCAATCCAGTCGGTAAAATTATTGAAATGAAAGGTCAACCGATGCAAATTATTGGTGTCTACAAATCAGATAATGAGTTTATGGGAATGGGACCATCAGAAGCACTAGTTCCCATTTCATTATGGCCGACACTGTATGGAAAAGATGAAATTCAAAATATTTCTGTTCAAGCAAAAAATGTAGATAATCTAGAAAAAGCAGGTAAAAAAGCTGCAGATGTTTTAAATAGTCGTAAACCGACTGATGCAACTGGTAAATATGAAGTTATGAATTTAAAAGAAATTCAAGAAGGTATTTCGAAGATGACCGGTATTATGACAATGATCATCGGTGGTATCGCTGGTATTTCATTAGTCGTTGGTGGAATTGGTGTTATGAACATCATGCTTGTATCTGTAACGGAGCGTACGCGTGAAATTGGTGTACGTAAAGCACTTGGAGCAACGCGTAGTAAAATTTTATTACAGTTTTTAATTGAAGCAGTTATGTTAACACTTCTAGGTGGTTTAATCGGAATTGGTCTTGGGTATGGCGGAGCATATATCGTTTCTACATTCGCAAAATGGCCACCACTCGTTTCATGGGAAGTTGTCGTTGGAGGCGTACTGTTCTCGATGACACTTGGTATTATTTTCGGATTAATTCCAGCGAACAAAGCTGCGAAATTAGATCCAATTGAAGCATTGCGTTATGAATAATTAATAGTGTAGTAGAACTACACATTACCGTTCTAGTGGGCGGTTCGTAGCCTCTTGCATGAGGAAGTGAACCGCCCGTTAGAACGGGTTATATAAATAGAAGGAGGCGTTATAATGGAAGCTAATATTAATACGCAAGATGTAGGTGCGAAGAAGCCATCATTATTAGGAATGATTACTTCTCCAGGTGAGCAATTTGAGAGAATGAAGAATAGTAATGCCGTTTGGGGTGCGTTTTGGATACTTTCTTTACTATCGGGGATTACTGGTGGAATTGGTGCTTATGTATATTCTTTAACACCTGAATCAATTAAGCTCAATCAAGAATTAGGGGTTAATGTTACACCTGTAATGACTTTCGGTGCTGGTTTTGTATTTGGTGTTATCGGTATGATAATAGGTTTCTTCATTAGTGCTGCTGTATATAAAGTGTTAATGATGTTAATGAGCAATGATACTTCTTACAAGAAATTATTAACAATTAATGTATATTCAAGCATTATTTCAGTACTTGGTTTATTAATAAATATAGTTTTAGCACTTATTCTAGGTGGTTCAGGAAAAGAACTTTACACTGGTTTAGGCCCAATTTTTGCTTCAAGTGGAGGCGCTGTAAAAGGTATTGCAAATAGCATTGAAGTATTTACAATTTGGGGATTTGTTATTACATGGTTAGGTCTTCAAATTACGGCCGGTTTAAGTAAAAAGAAGGCAACGATTCTTATGGTTATCTTCTTCATTTTAACGATCGGCTTTGGTGCACTAAGAGGATTGGTGCAATAATATTGATATTTCATGTAACTAGAAAGAAATGCAGCAATTATAAAAGTAATTGCTGCATTTTTGTTATAAGGAGAAGATACATATGTTTAAGAAACTTATAGCAAATTTTTTGTTCATGTTACAAGTTGTATTTTAGCTACTGGTCTATATGCGATCGATAGATTTTTCAAAAATATAACTACAGAATAGTATAACTTGAGAATTCATAAACAAAAGGTTCCTTCTAATGTATAGAAGGAGCCTTTTTTATTTATACCCCTACTTCAAATACCGCCAACAAAATTTCAAATACTACATAGTGTAATTTCAAATTCCGTCGGTAGTATTTGAAATTACTCACAGTGAAATCTTTTCTTTATTTTTATATTGTGAAGGTACCGCGGAATACTAGAAAGGTATACCTTTTAGAAACGGGTACTGTGTGAAGCCAGCGACTTTTAAAGAGGCAGTTGTTTTGTATGAAGGGATGATTGTAAATCAAATAAAGAAATTAGGTATTCGTAAAGATTATGAAGAGTATTATCAATGTGGTTTAATTGGTCTTTGGCATGCATATGAAAGATTTGATGCGGAGAAGGGGTGTTTCCCTGCATATGCAGTTGTAACGGTGCGAGGTTATATATTAGAGAGATTGAAGAAAGAGTTCACAGTGCAGGAGAGATGTGTATGTGTAGGAGAGTATGAGGATATCTTTCATTTTGAAGACGTTGAAATGAGAGTGAAGGAATTTATGAGTGTATTAGATGAGAAGGAGAAGTATATTGTTTTTGAACGTTTTTTTGTAGGGAAGACGATGGGAGAAATCGCGTTAGAGATGGAAATGACATATTATCAAGTAAGATGGATGTATCGGCAAGCACTCGAGAAAATGCGAGATAGTGTAAGAGGATAAAAATAGCAAATAGAATGGAAGGTAAGGAAATACTACCTTCCATTCTATTTGTTATTAAGGTGATGAATCTTGCATGTTCATTTGGGATAATACATATCCAGCTTTCCATAATTGCTGACTTAGCTTATGGGAACTAATTTGTATCGTTACGGTAGCTCCGTTTGAAAAATGAATTTTAGCTCGTTTAGCTTTTTTGAAAAACTCTATTGTATGAACATGTTTGAAGAAAAGCCAAATACAATTTGGAGAAGCAGGAGATTCTGTTGGGAAAGCACAAATATATTCTCTATGATTGATCGGAATTGGAACGTTTTGTTTAAATTTAAATTTTGTTTTTACGGCATTACGTCTCCCTTGATAGGTAGAATGAATATTTGTTAGACAAGATTTCTGTATAAGTTGGAGAGCAGTTTGACAGGAGTAAAGATGGTTTCCGCTACTGTCGATAATTTTTGTACGGTAATAAGGGTGTTTACATGGTTCAAGCATCATTGTAGAACTAGAAATAAAAATGTTGTTTTCATTATCCATAATTCTATATCCCCCCTTATAATTTTCATTCTGAATATAATTATATATAAATTAAGTAAATTGATTGTTAATATTCTATTTCATATTGTAAATTTTGGCTATTCGTTTACAATCAATAGGTGATAGTCTTTCTAATTTGCATCGCTTGTACATATATATGAAAATAGAAAAGAGTAGGCGGTGATATAGTATGAAGAAAAAGTATATTATTATGGCTTTAGTTGTCGTTCTCCTAGTATATTTAGCAAACAGTAATCCGAGTAAGGGCGAATATACAGAATGGGCAGCGAAGCAGTTTATGAAGCGTAATGATGTGAGTAAGAAGCTAGATGAAGTTCAAAAAGAGAATGAAGAGGGTCTCCTTGGCGACTTGGCATCGGCCGGTAAAAAGTTAGCGGAAAAGTATGTTGAGCCACAAGTTGGGTTATTAATCGATCATTATACGAAGCGAAATGATTATATATTCTTCTCAACATATACGACTGAGTTTGATATAGGGGAAGAACATTATAAGTATGTATGCGTCGGTTTTTCAAAGATTTTTATCCCGATTGAAATGCCGAAGAAAAAAGACGAATCTGCAAAATGATGCAGATTCGTCTTTTTCATTTTATAGAGTAATTGGAACTTCAGATACATTTTTTTCTACAAGGCGAGCTCCCTTTTTTCTTGTATTTTCATCAATGGATGAAAATACAGATGAGGCAAGGATTGTATCCATTACTTGATTTACGACTTGTGCATCGATTGGTGTGATGGGCGTATCGATAGAAAAAATGACTGTTTTTCCATCTTCTTTCGCGAAAATTAACTCTAGTACTTGCATGTGTTATTTCCTCCTTTGTATTTATCCCGCTATTTACGGGGGGTGGGTCTGCTGGTTAAATTGCGGCTAATAATCAGCGGGGATGAATAAAATCCCCACTGATCCGAGTTTTACTTTATAGTTTAGAAAGATCTGATGTGCTTACAAGTTGTACAGCGTGAAGTGGTGATGCTTGTAAGGAAGCGAGAGCATGAGCTACGTTGTGTACTTGATCTAAGCTCGCATTTGTTTTAACACGTTTAAATTGTTTGCTCTTGAAAACTGTTTTGCCGTTCTTATCTAATCCGTTGTTTAAGACAAGACGTAAAGTTAAATCCATTACGATTGTTTCAATTGCCATGTGTATCACCTCCTTTCACTTTATAAATAGGGTACAAATGTCATGTTTTGGCGTGAAATTTTTTCTTTTTTTTGGTACCCTTAAAAGATTAAGAGAGGAGAATTCTGGATAATGAATCGTAAATGGTTATTTTGGATTCCTGTATTACTATGGATGGGGCTGATTTTCTATTCTTCGGCACAACCATATAAAAAGCAGGATATGCGTTCAGATATTGAACAATATGTAAATGTTGAATTTGTGAAAGAGCATTTTTCATGGGTATCTATCGATTATGGTGGAGGAACCCCTGTTAGTATTGCGAATAAAGGTGTAGGCGGATTTATTGAGTTTTTCCTTCGTAAAGGTGCTCATTTTATGGTGTTCTTTATGCTAGGTTCATTGATTTATTACGCTTTTCATCGATCAGGTCATTCGAGGAAAAGATGTTTTATATATGCCCTTCTTTTCGTTGCAGGTTATGCAACATTTGATGAAATCCATCAATGGTATACGGGGGACCGTACACCAATGTGGCAAGATTCATTGCTTGATACGTGCGGCGGACTAACCGGGATTATAATAAGTAATTGGTTTTGGAATAGAAAAAAGAGCTAATCTGAACTGCACCCCAATTGTTAGACACAGTCTAACAATTGGGGGTGCAGTTTTTCTATGGCTAAATTTACAGCTAATGAAAAAATACAAATCGTTCTACGTTATTTGAACGGAAATGAAAGTTATCGAGAAATAGGTAGATCGCTCGGTATAAATGACACAATCATTTTGAATTGGGTAAACCAATATAAACAGAATGGTCTGGAAGCTTTTCTAAAACGATGTACAAATTACACACAACAATTTAAACTAGACGTACTAAACTTTATGATTGAAAACGGTATGTCCTTATTTGAGACGGCAGCTATCTTTAATATTCCTGCCCCTTCAACGATTTCTGTTTGGAAAAAACAGCTCGAAACACAAGGAATTGATGCCCTTCAATCTAAGAAAAAGGGGCGTCCATCCATGAAAAAAGATTCAAATAAACAATTAAAACAACCTTTAGCTGAAGGGTCAGTCGAAGCACTTGAAGCACGCATTAAACAGCTTGAGATGGAAAATGAGTACTTAAAAATGTTAAATGCCTTAGTTCAAAACAAGGAAAAATCACAAAACAAGACAAAGCGCAAGTAGTCTATGAATTAAGGCATAAATATTCGGTGAAGGCACTCGTGGAGCTAGCTACTATTCCTCGAAGCACGTATTATGATTTAGTAAAGAAAATGAATCGTCCAGATGTAGATGCCGATTTGAAAGTTGAGATTAAAGCGATTTATGAGGAAAATGAAGGTCGTTATGGTTACCGTCGCATTCGTGATGAATTAACGAATCGTGGCCAGAAAGTGAACCACAAGAAGGTTCAGCGCATTATGAAAGAGCTTGGGTTAAAGTGTGTTGTGCGTATGAAGAAATATAAATCCTATAAAGGAAAAGTCGGTAGAATTGCACCTAATATTTTAGAGCGTAATTTTCATACAGATGCACCGAATCAAAAGTGGGTAACAGACATCACAGAGTTTAAATTGTTTGGAGAAAAACTGTATGTATCACCTGTATTAGATTTGTATAATGGTGAAATTATTACCTATACAATTGGTTCTAGACCGACGTATTCGCTTGTTTCAGACATGTTAGAGAAAGCATTGGAACGTTTACCTGAAACCCACCAGCTACTGATGCATTCGGATCAAGGATGGCATTATCAAATGAGACAGTACGTCCGGACACTTGAATCAAGAGCTATCGTCCAGAGTATGTCTCGAAAAGGCAACTGTTACGACAACGCAGTAATAGAAAATTTCTTTGGGATTATGAAGTCGGAGTTCCTCTACATAAAAGAATTTGAAAATGTAGAGCACTTTAAAATAGAATTAGAAAAATATATAGATTATTATAATACGAAACGGATTAAGGCAAAATTAAAAATGAGCCCGGTACAATACCGGACTCACTTTTATCAAGCTGCCTAATGAAATAACCGTGTCTAACTTTTAGGGGTCACTTCAATCTCATTTTGAGATTAGCTCTTTTTGTTTTATGTTTATACACCAAGTAATTCTTTTAGTTCGTCTGTTGATAGTTCAGTCATCCAGCTATCGCTTGTGATGACCGCATTGTTTAGAGATTGTTTTCTTTCTAGCATTTCATCAATTTTTTCTTCTAATGTTCCTGTTGTAATGAGTTTGTGAACATGAACAAATCGTTTTTGACCAATGCGATATGCGCGGTCTGTTGCTTGATTTTCCACAGCTGGATTCCACCAACGATCGTAGTGAATGACATGGTTGGCAGCGGTTAAGTTTAATCCTGTTCCGCCAGCTTTTAAGGATAAGATAAAAATGTCATACGTTCCGTTTTGGAACTCCTCAATCATCTTGTCACGATCTTTTTTCGGTACACTACCGTTTAAGAAGAGGACACGCTGGCCGAATTTTTCTTCTAGCACACGTTTTAGCATGTTCCCCATGCCGATGTATTGAGTGAAGATGAGGCAACTTTCATTTTGGTCTTTTATATTTTCGATGAGCTCCATTAACGTTTTTGTTTTCATAGAGCGTTCAACGACATTTTGTGGCTCTTCTTCTTTTAAATAAAGAGCTGGATGATTACAAATTTGTTTTAGCTTGTTCAGCATAAGTAATATAAAACCGCGTCTTTCAATTCCGCTTAATCCTTCTACATTTTGCAGTGTATCTTGAACGAGTTGTTCATATAAGGAAGCTTGTTCACCAGTAAGAGGACAGTAAGCTTTTTGTTCTTGTTTATCTGGTAAATTTAATGCGACTGTTTGATCTTTCTTCGTTCGGCGCAGTAAAAATGGTGATATAAACCGTTGAACTTGCTGGATTTTTCCTTCATCACGATCTTTTTCAATCGGTGTGACGAAGCGGCGCTGGAATTGCCCTAAGCTTCCGAGATATCCATGATTAATAAAGTCGAAAATGGACCAAAGTTCAGCGAGGCGATTTTCCATCGGCGTACCAGTTAACGCGATTTTGTGATTTGCTTGCAAGTTTCGTACTGCTTTCGACTGTTTCGTATGTGGGTTCTTAATATTTTGTGCTTCATCCAAAATAACAGCATCCCAGCATAATGAAGTTAGTTCTTCCTCATCGAGTTGAGCCAATGCATAAGATGTTAATACAACATCTGCTGATTGAAGGAAATCTTCAAATGAATTGCCCTTATCTCTATTACTTCCGTAATGTAATTGAACACGTAAATTCGGTGCGAAACGCTCAAATTCTTTTTGCCAATTTCCAAGAACAGATGTCGGCGCTACGATTAATGCAGGGCCTTTTTTGAGATTGTTTTCTTTTATATATAGTAAGTAAGAGATTGTTTGAATACTTTTCCCGAGTCCCATATCGTCAGCTAGCAATGCTCCAAATCCAAGCTTTCGTAAATATAATAACCATTCAATGCCGTGTTGTTGATACGGACGAAGTGTTGCGTTTAGTGAAGTAGGGACATCTACTTTTGGAATATCTCCAATATGAAGCAGCTTTTGGAATAGTTCCTCATAATATCCATCTAGTTCGATTTCAATATCAGTAAACGGACTATCATCTTCTACAATTTCGGTTTCAGCCGTATTTGATAAATGTTGCTGCAGGACATCTTTCATCTCTAGTCCGTATTTATCGGCACGGTTCATGAGTTTCCTTACTTCTTCGATAAAGGCTGGATCTAGTCGCATCCATTGACCGTTTATATTAAATAGACGTTTGTTTTGTTCAACGAGTTCGAAAAATTCGCTTTCTGATAAATCAATGCCATTCGTCGAAATGCGCCAGTCAAAATTAACGAGCGTATTCATACCGAAGAACGATTGTGTTTGTACTGTATTTTGCTTCAGCTGGACACGTAATTTCGGTTTTGTTGCTTTTAAATTTTGCCACCATGATGGTAGTAAAATTGTAATGCCGGCTGCAAGTAATTCATTGCTTGCTTCTGTTAAGAAGTTCCACGCTTCTGTTTCAAAGAGCTCATTTCGGAACGTATCTTCTTCTTTTAACCACGGTATGAGCTTACTAAAACCTTCTTGTGTTTCTGTAATCCGTTCTTCGTAATCGTGCCATCTTTTCGGTAAGGAATCGATGTTTTCATATACATATATGCGATGCGCCCCGCGCTTTGGTGTCACAATTGTTTCAAGCTTCCACATTTCAAATTCTTCTTGTGGTTCTTGCAGTCTTAGTCCGATTGTAAACGGAAGATCATCTTCAATATAACCAATTTTTCGAAGCCAATCTTCTTCATGTAGTGCTGTTTCCAATTGTCTTTTCGTAAAGTCGTAATGTTCATATAGTCTTTTGGCATCTTCCCAGCCGTCATTTGAGCGATTATCTTGTAATATGCTTTCATTAACTGCTGCTGAGAAAAGAGATGCTAATGTGTCATCTTCAATTGGTGTATTTTGAACTTTCCAAGATGGTTGTTTGGACCAATGATTCATATCTGGTACGAAGCTACCACTCGTAAAGGCATCCCATAATTCATTTGCATCTTTCGTAAGGGCTGTAATAGGTCCGTTTATTTGCATATGTGCAAATGAATTCATCGGTTTGTTTGCAATGTATTCAAAGGCTTGTGCATTTGTTAGCAGCACACCTTGTTTTCCTTCGAAGGTTGCTTCTTTTAGAGAAGTACCGTAGAAAGAAGTGGAGTGCCATGTGAATGCATTTCGTTTCCAACTTGTTACGGATAATGGAGTACCGCTGTCATCTTCTCCCCAAAGGAACCAACCTTGACTAACATGCTGGAGCCTAATTGTTACTTCAGTTTGATTGATCATCGATTAATTTTCCTTTCCGTAATTCCTCTTGTAGTGCACGCAGACGTGAATGGAGATTGGCGATGTGAATAATGAAAGCATCCCATTCATCGGTGCGTTTTAATCGTTTATATAATGTGCGTAATTTCTTTAAGTAACGAACTGCGCGTTTATATGATTTACGATTTCGTTCTTCAATCGCCTCTACAGCAGCAAGATGGTAAAGAGGAAGTGCCGCTTCTGGCGCTTCTTTTTCAATATCTTTCAGTGGCTCTTTTAACAGTTCAATTGCTTCAAATCCATATAGGAGATGAAGCTCTGCCCATGTGCGATACTGTTTTTTCGCGAGTACGTACTGTTCATAGTTTGTAAAACTATACGGTAATAGTTCTTGTAAGATCATTTCGAAACCAGCTTGTTCATTTGTATGTGTTGCATATGTTTCATACATGATTACAAATAGCCGAACGACATCTTTTATAAAAATCGTATTTTCGTGATCTTGGATTGTTTTCTTTACTTGTTTATACGTAAAGGAAAGCCAATTTTTCGCACGATCCCACTGCATGGCACTTAATAGTTCTTCTAACCAATAGAAGTATAGACTCACAACAGAAGCAGGCTGTTTTTTTAGTAAGTCCATCGCTAGTAGATCTTCGTCATTCAAAAAGAGAAGATGGGAAGACGCTAACGCTTTGGATAGTGGATTGATTTTCGTATCGATTCGTTTTTCTTCTTCTTGTATTTTCTCTTTATTGTTTAAAAGTTCACTCCATATGTGACGATAAATGAAAAATCGCTCTTGCGTATAAGTGTCGGTAGAGAAGAATACTTCATGAACGAGACGAGCTGTTTCTTGTAAAATTATTTCAGACTCTGAAGGAATCGCTTCTGATTGTAAGTCCCGAACGATGGATTCCACTTTGTCTACAAATAGGCGAATGACATTAACAGGTTGGTGATAAGAATACGTTTTGTTTGCGTCGAATGCCTGAATTTCTTCTAATAACTTTTGAAAGCAGTAAAGTGCTGCGTGTAACCTGAATAATTCATGTATCGCAATGACACGCGGAGCTTTCCGCTCAAGTTTCGTATAGAAATCTGTAAAGATACTCATAAGAAAATACATTTGTTTATAAGTAAGCCGAGCTTGTTCTTTTTTAAATGAATCATATTCTTTTTCAAAATATGATTCCCAACTTTTATAGTCAGTTTCTTCAAAAGCTGATGATTGCAATACTTGTCTTGCAGTTCGAATAGGGGGAAGGGAAGGTTTCGTATTATTTTTAAATAAAGTTAATACATCTCCTACTTGCCCGAAACTAGACGCTGCAGATAGTAATACAGCAAGCATATGCTCACATTGTGTTGGTGCGAAGCAATCACAATAACTTTCAGCGACGTTACGAATCGGAATATGAACGCTATATACGTTGCCTTCCGCATCTACAGTTCCTGATAGTGTATAACCATCAAAGTCAACGTTGTAGACAACACCACTACGATATAGGTGCCGAGCTGTAGCGACATGTTCCTGATCAGCTGTTTGCTGTGGATCTAGTCCTTGAACGAACTCATTCGCAATCATCATAATTTCATCTTTCGTAATTGAGTGTTGCAGCATAATATTCCTCCGTACACATATTTCTTTCCTTTACCATTATAAACAAAAAATGCTCAAAACAGAAAAAATGAAATTTGGATTACATAACTTGAAAATCATGGTAATATATAAAATGTTAATTTCATATATTAATATATACTTATAGGAGGAGAAATAATTTGTCAGATTTACAGACGAAGTTAGGTAGTGGAATGAATAAGTTACAAGAAGGAATAGAACAAGGGAAAATGAAGTTGCAAGTTGCACAAGAAATTGCTCAATTGAAAAAGGGAATGCAAGTGCAAATGCAGAAAAAAGCAGAGGTTCTATTAGAGGTTGGACAGCAAGTGTACGTTCAATTAAGAGGAAATGGAGTAAATGAAGCGAGCTTAAAAGAAATGATTGCTCCAGTTCAAGAATTTGATGTAGCTATTTATCAAGCAAGAAAACGCATTGTTGAATTGCAAAAACAACAAGGTGAAAAAGCTACATGTGAATGTGGTGGATCTTTATCAATAAATGATAAGTTTTGTGGTTCGTGTGGAAAGCCTAACCCGATGTTAGCAGTAGAAAATGAAGGTGAAACGGTAAATTGTATTTCATGTAATGAGCATATCGATAAAAACTCTACTTACTGTCCAGTTTGTGGAATTAAGCAAAGTGGGGAGTGAATTAAATGTACTGTCGCACATGTGGAAAACAACATGGTGAAGAAGTAAATTATTGTCCAAATGAAGGTAGTATGGAGATTGCAGGAGCTATAGATGCAATAACATTAGAAAAAGATACTGCAAAATACTGCAAAGGTTGTGGCAATGAAAATGCTCAAAAAAATTTATATTGTCAAAAGTGTGGGTATTCTTTATTTGTTGCGAAGAAAAAAGAACAATCTGTAAAATTGCCTACAATGGATGGTGCTCCTAAAGTTGAATTTAAAGCAGATAAAGCCGTTTTACAAAAAGGTTTTATTGGTGGGGCTGTTGCAAGTATTCTCATGTTAATTGCTGGTTGGATTGGTAGTTTATTATTTGCTTCTATGTTAAGTGAGATGTTTAGCAAATTTGCGAAAGAATTAGAAATGTTGCCGAATTTTTATTCGAGTGCAACTTCTACGATGTTAAGTTATCATTTACTGGGTTTTACAGCTAACGACGATAGTGGATTGATATTTTCTTTATCTTGGCATACTCCATTTACATTACTATTAATCATTCCATTTATTATTTTCGCTGGTACAGGAATTTGGTTAGGGAAGCAGCATGTTGCGAAAACGATTAAAGATCAAATTTTTATGGCATCAACAGTTGGTATTATTTATGGCGTCTTTTTATTCATTATAAGTTTTATAGCATCACAATCTTTTGCAATTCCATTCTCAGATGCAGGTAAGATTACGGTTGGCTATTCAGCGATTAAGAGTTTATTGAGTGGTTTTGTATGTGGGACATTATTTACTTTATTAGGATTTATTGCTCATACAAGCAAAAACAATATGGCAGCAGCATTTCAAGAGTTAATGCCATATGGAGCGTCTGTTTATTACGGTGTTTCAGCTATGATAAAAGGACTTTTAGTAACAGCGGTAGCGGTTTGTATTATGGCGTTAGTAAGTAAGGAAGACGGTATTGAACCATTAAAAGAAATAACAACTTTAAAATCTGAAAGTACATTATTAGCATTAGAGTTAACACCTCAATTATGGAGTATGGCTCATTTTGCACCGTTAGAAGTATCAAGTCCAGCACTTAGTAAGGAATTTACTGGAATTGGTAAGAAATCAAAAGCATATGAGAGCACATTATCGTTTTCATTTATATCAGGCGTCTCTGTAAATGGCGTAGAGCTTAGAGAGATATTGATTTCAAAAGGAGCAAATGAGGAAAGCCTTGCAGAATTTGATAAAGTGAATAACGTATTCCATTATGGTTTATTACTGCTTATTATTCCATTGTTCTTTATGTTTAGAGCGGGAAGAAAGTTAGCTAAATTACCGACTGCCAATATATATATTACATTAGCGGTATGTAGTGGTTCTTACACAATTATGATGATTGTAATGAATATGATTTCTAAGTTCCAAATTAATGTTTCAGGAACGGTAACAGGTTTATTTGGAACAAGTGGAACGGTATTATCTATGCAAAATTCATTTATATATTTAACTTTGTTTAGCTTGATTGTGACATATGTAGCAGCATTTGCTGGAATGAAATTAGCTAAAAAATAGGAGGAGAGCACGTTGAAGTTTTGTGGAACATGTAAAAAGAACGTTGCAGACCACTTGAACTTTTGTCCTGAGTGTGGGAGTAAAGTAGAAGTAATCGTTGATAACACTGCTGCTTCATATACAGAATTACAAAGTGAGACAAAATCAGTGAAAAGTAAGAGAAATTTATTTTTAATCATTGGTTTAGCTATTATAGTTATTTTATTATTTGGGGCATATAAATTTGGAGCATATAAGTTTTCAAAAGAAAAGCAAGTAAATGTAATGATTGAAGCATTCCAAAAGAAAGATATTAACGCAATTGATGAGTTTGTGAAAGCAAATGATTCAAGCTTAAAGATTAAGACAGAGGATATTAAAGCGTACATGCGTTATTTAAAAGAGAATCCTTCTTACAACAAACAATTGTTGTCTTATTTACAGAAAGAGACAGTAGATCAAAAGTTAACAAAAGATAAACCTGCATTTAAAGACGGGGAAATAGTAGAAGAGGGAAAAGAGTGGTTCTTATATCCAAAGTATAAGTTCAGCATGAAATCTTATTATATGAATGTAAGTACAACTGCAAAGAATGCAGAAATATATGTGAATGACAAAAAAGAAACAGAGCTTTCTAGTGATAAAAATTCGAAAGAGTTGGGGCCATACTTCCCAGGTACATATGTTGTAAAGGCAACGGCGAAGACAGAACTTACTGAATTAGAAACAGAGAAAGAAGTAGATTTAGCGGATGAACAGAGCGAGAAAGTGAAAATTGATTTATCGCTTGAAGGCAATTATGTAAGCATTTCTTCTGATGAAAGTGATGCAACTGTATTTGTGAACGGGAAAAAACGTGGAAAATTAAATTATGGAAGTTATAAGCTTGGCCCTGTATCCACAGATGAAACAGTAGAAGTACATTTAGAGAAAACTACTGATTTTGGTGTGATGAAATCTGAAAGTGTTAAAATTGGAGACCAAAGCACGTATTACTTAAAATTCCCGAAAGAAACATCAAATTCAGCAGTGGGCGACTTTGTAAAAAATCATATTTATGATAATGTACGTGCAATTTCATTAAATGATTTTAGTTTAATTGAAAATAATTATGATAAGAGCGGGAAATCGTATAAGGAAGACCGTGATTATATACAGTATTTACACAAAAAAGGAATTACAGAAGATTTATTAACGATGGAAGTTCGTAATGTAGAGCGTCAAAGTGATACGAAATATAAAGTAACGACATATGAAGAGTACCATATTCGTTACGGTGATGGATCTGTGAAGTTCAAAAGTTTTAATAACGAACATATTGTAACTGTGAATGGAAATGGAAAGATGTTGTATCATTCTCTTGGTGCAAATAATACGTTGAAATCAGAAGATGTATCTGGTCCAACTCGTTAATATGAGAGAGGCTGTTCAATATTTGAACAGCCTCTTTATTTTGTAGCTAAATCAATATTTCGTGTCCAACCGTTGATATATCGTAAGTTATGATAGATATAATTGAAAAATCGTTGATATATTTTTCTTAAATTGTGTTCACGAAGGGAAAATAAAAAGGATATCACTTAGCCGAAAAATCCGGCGAGGTGATATCTTTTTTTACGATTATGAGTGCGTTTCTTTTAATATCGCTTGTACATACGGATCATGTAATATTTGCTCTATAATTGGCAACATATTTTGTTCAAATGGAATGTCGATAGGAAATGGTTTTTGAGAGCCTGGTTTTATTCCATATTGCACAATTTTGTAATGTGTATTGTTTTCAGACTTGAGCACAATTAACTTATAGCGATTATCATCGCCAGCGAGTGAGAAATCAATAGAAGTAGCGTTATATGTTACTTCATTTTTATATATGTACGGCTTTGGCGTACCAATCCAGTCTACTTTTGCTTGTACATTCATGGGCATAGCCTCCTTATATGTATTATAAATAAATAAAAGCCAGCTCTCAATAAAGAGAACCGGCTTGTAATTTAGCAGTCATTGGTTATTTTAAAATTTTCACTTTAACAGTTTTGCGTCCCCATTTTTGAGCAGCGCTATCTGATCCAAGTAAGATGTCGATACGGTTACCTTTAATTGCACCACCAGTATCTCCAGCGATAGCTTCTCCGTAACCTTCTACCCATACTTTAGATCCTAATGGGATTACTTTCGGGTCAACAGCGATCATTTTCATGTTTGGATTCGCAGTTAAATCATGACCCATTGCAGTTAATACACGGCCGCCATATGTGCCACCGTTTTCGCTCGGGTGAGCTGTATATGCTGTAGCTACAACTGTTAACTCACGACCACCAGATGGTGTGCTAGTTTCAGCAGCTTTCACAGCAGGCTTAGCAGCTGGTTTTGCTTGTGCTGCAGGTGCTTGAGCCTTAGCTGGTGCTTCAGCTTTAGCAGGAACAGTCGTTTCTTGTTTCTCAATTACAGGTGCTGTACCTGTTAAGAAAGGAACATGAACATAAGCTGTTTTCCCGTTATATTCAAATTGTAACCACTCATTTTGTACTTGGTTCGTTGTTTCGATTACATCGTCTTTCTTCAACTTTCCAAGAATTTCTGAGTTTGTGTTCGCTTCAGCACGTACGTTTAATACGTTAGCTGTTACGTAGTAGATGCTTTTTGTGAACTCTGCACTTACGAATGCGTCTTTACCGTCTAAAGTAACTTTTGACCATCCGTTCTCTGTATTTTGAACATCTATCTTATTACCGTTTAGTAATTTACCGACAACTTTTGATTCCGTAGTAGGGTTTTCGCGTACGTTTAGTACGTCTGTTGTTACAACAGTTTCTGCATTAGCAGATGATGTGAAAATCCCAAGACCAAAAACTGCTGCTGTTGCTATACCAATTAATTTTTTCATGATAGCCTCCATTGCGTTTGTTTTCGTGTCCTCATTATAGCAACAGATTTTTTCGGATTTGGGGAAAACACACAATTACAAACCATTCGTAATGAGTCGTTAACATCCTGTAATATAACAAAAAATATAGGAAAGCGTTTTTCATTCTATATGACTCATAGGTTTCTAGTTATATTCAAAATATTTAATACAACATGTTTTTTTCGACGTAAATAAGAATGTTACAGGAACGTTACATGATGTTTACTAAACGATTACATTCCTTGAGTATTTTACCGTTTTATGGGTAATATAGTTATATAAACATAAACATTTTGTTTGTGAAGCTATAAACACGTGCTATATACTAGCAAAAAAACCGCATAATTGTTACAAAACGAAAGGGTTGCAAGGAAGAACTTTGCCCTTTTTTACATATGTAACACATCCTTTTTTAGGAAAATACATTCCTATCCGCGTTTTTCTCACACAATTTGACAGCAGTATTTCTAACTTGTAGCTCTTGCAGAGTGAAAAGGTTATACGAAAGGTAAGGCTGTCCATAAGAATTCGAATTGGTGAAGGTGAAAGTAAGAAAATCACCGCAAAATTATAGTTTTCTATCCGATTTTACATATCGGAATTTATGTTATTTACAAAAACGAAACCTACGAAGGGGGATTTGATGAGGAAACTGACAAAAACATTCATCGTTTCATTAACATTATGTATTGCATTTACAATTTGGGGGATTATTCCCGAATCTATTATTGGAAAAGGTAGCTTAGGAAATGTAACAACCGCAATTCAAACTGCATTAGTTAGTAAGTTTGGATGGTTTTATATTATTTCCGTTTCTATTATTTTAGGTGTATCTATCTTTTTAATTGTTTCGAAATACGGTTCTATTCGTTTAGGTAAAGATGATGACGAACCTGATTATAGTTATATGACATGGTTTGCTATGTTATTTAGTGCTGGTATGGGTATTGGCTTAGTTTTCTGGGGCGTTGCCGAACCATTAAACCATTTATACGCACCTCCGTTTGGAGAAGGTGCAACTGAGGAAAGTGCGCGCCTTGCACTGCGTTTTTCATTTTTCCATTGGGGATTACATCCTTGGGGACTATATGCGTTTGTAGCGTTATGTATTGCTTACTTTACTTTTAGAAAAGGAAAAGCAAGTACGATTAGTGCGACAGTAGGTCCGTTATTTAAGGGCGGGGAACACGGGCGTATTGCTCATTCATTTGATGTGTTAGCTGTTTTCGCAACTGTGTTTGGTGTTGCAACATCATTAGGTCTCGGTGCAAAACAAATTGCAGGTGGTGTTAGTTATTTAACATCTATCCCGAACTCATTAACGACTCAGTTAGTTATTATTGCAATCGTAACAGTATTATTTATGTTATCTGCGCAAACAGGTCTTGATAAAGGAATTAAATATTTAAGTAATACGAATATTATTTTTGCGTTTGCACTTATGATTATTGTATTATTTGCGGGTCCAACAAACTTTATTATGAATTACTTTACTTCAACAATCGGTTCTTATATTCAGGAATTACCAAGCATGAGCTTCCGTTTAAGTCCATTAGACGAAGGTGGAAACCAATGGATTCAATCGTGGACAATTTTCTATTGGGCATGGTGGATTGCGTGGTCACCATTCGTAGGTACGTTTATTGCTCGTGTTTCACGAGGTCGTACAATTCGTGAGTTTGTTATCGGTGTGTTACTTGTACCGACCGTAATTGGTGCACTTTGGTTCTCTGTGTTCGGCGGTACGGGTATTCATATGGAGCTGTTTGGTGATGCACATATCTTCGACAAAGTGACAGAAATGGGAACAGAAGTAGGATTATTCGCTATGTTCGATCAGATGGGCAGCTTTGGATCAGCTTTATCAGTTTTAGGTATTTTACTTATTGCAACATTCTTTATTACATCTGCAGACTCTGCAACATTCGTTTTAGGGATGTTAACGACACATGGTAGTTTAAACCCACCAAATCGTATTAAAATGATTTGGGGTATCGTTCTAGCCGCGATAGCTTCTACGCTATTATATATTGGCGGATTAGAAGCCTTACAAACGGCAGCTATCATTGCAGCATTCCCGTTCGTCTTTGTTATTTTCTTTATGATGGCAGCATTATTTAAAGAGTTACAAAAAGAAGGACGTATGAAGCGTTATTAATAATAGAAGGAAAAGAGCTGATTTCATATCAGCTCTTTTTTTATCCCTCTATTTGCTGAGCAGTAAGAACCTCACCTCAAAATTCAGCAAAAGCAAATAAATCGAGCTGCTTGTAAAAGCCCGATTGGTGATGGCTAATGAAAGTTTCACTTTATATAGAAGGAATTTGAAATGCGGGTAGGGGAAATAAAATACTTTACCATATAAGTAGTATGCCTTTTATACGAAGAAAAAACGATAGGTTTCGACAATATTCGATACCTTACGAATTCTATTCGTATTTTTGTCAAAAATATGTCGGAAATGTGTTGTCACGTTTATATATATGTGCTATATTATTTCCTGTAAGCGATTTCAAATAGTTTTAAAGCGCATTCAAGGGGGACATCTAGAATAATGAAACGTTACGAAAGAAAGTGGAAGCATATTTGTTTGAAACGTGTGGCACATCGTAGTGTCCAAGAAAGCACGGAACCTAAGACTGAAACGCGCAAAGAACAGCAAGAGAAGCAATTGGTTCTACAAAAATAGCAATCACTTTTTCGTATATAAATGAAGGTCGATCGTTCGTTGGGGGATGGACGTGAAATTACTTTCAGCTAAGGGGTATTGTCTGATATATAATTTATACGGCAATAAATAAGCACAGAGCATACGGCGCTCTGTGCTTATTTTTATTTATCTTTTTTGAATCGAACTGTCTTATCCCAGCCAATGACTTGTTTCTTGCTCTTTGCACGTAAGTATAAGATTAAGCTACGAATAAATAAGTACGTAAAGAGCTGTGCGTACGTAAAGTACATAATAACGCTAATAAAAATATTAGTCGGTGTAAAGGTTCGTTCGACACTCTGGGCACTAAATAATTGAGAAACATATGTAATATATGCGACATACCACATAAATAGTAGCGGAATGCTATATTGAATTTGGAATATCCCGAGTAGCCCAATTACAAACCAAACGTTCGAAATGATTAGGAATAGCCAAAATACAACATACACTAGAACTTGTTGTAAGGAATGAACGAGCAGTTTTCCTTTAAAGAAGCTTAATGACGAGAACATTTTCTCTAAAATGTATAAATTCCCTTGGAGCCAACGTGTACGTTGTTTAATAAGAATTTTTAAATGCTCTGGTTCTTGTTCCCAAGTAACTGATTCTGGGACGATTGGTAAGAGATAACCTTTTTGTGTAATTCGTAATGTTAATTCGGCATCTTCTGCAATTGCATAAGGGTCATAGCCACCAAGCTCTTCTAGTGCAGAGCGACGAAGAAGCATGTTTGTTCCTGTCAGTGAGCCTGTTTGGAATAGTAACCAGCGTCCAGATTGCATAAGGAGCTGGAAGATTTGAAATTCTAGCGAAATCATTCGCGTCAGCCAGTTTCTTTTTTCGTTTACTGTACGAACATGTCCAACTGCTCCAACAGCATCTTCAGTTGTTTCAGCGTGCTCTACAAGCATTCGCAGTGCGTGTGGTTCAGGTTGGTTATCTGCATCGTAAACACAGAAGTATTCACCATCTGAAATACTAAGGCCGTAGTTTAGTACACGTGATTTACCCTTCGGTTCACCGGGTGGAACACGAATGTGACGAATGTGGGCATAAGCTTTGTCGAAATCATCGCCGATTTCAGGTGTTTCATCTTGAGAGTTATCATTTAATAAATAAATGGTTAGCTTTCCTGGATATTCAATCTTCGCCATCGCCTCTAAAGTATCTTTAATAACGACCCCTTCATTATGAGCAGGTATGAAAATATCAACGCTCGGATAATGTTCTAGCGTACGATCTTTTCGTTTACTATTTCGGTGAATTAAGCCCGCGATTGTTAAGAAAGAGTAGTAAACGAGTAAGCCAGAGAATAGAAAGGCTGTAAAAATAAGTACATATTTAATTGAAAATGTGATGCTGATCCAAAAAACGAGTACGCAAAACAGAAGAAATAAAAGAAGTATAACGAGAGTCATCATAACAATGTCTGTCCTTTGTTTCCAATTTGCTCGCGTGAAATTTTTATATCTCGGATTGCTTCAGCTGCAAGCCATTGCTCCATTTTTGGCTTTAGGCGGTTCATTACAATATCAGCACCAGCTTCATGTGTGTTTTGTAATAAAATAACTAGCGTATTATTATCATATTCAGCAGCAAGGTCAAAATCATTCCTTACCGTTTCAACTAATAAGGAAGCTACACGGTCCATAACACTTTCCTTCGTATATTTACTAAAGGAAGTGAAATCAAAGTAAACAATAATGCCTGTTTCGTTACGACGATTCATTGCAGTCGTTAATAACGCTTGGCGTCTCTCGAATTCTTGTCTCGTTAGTAATTTTGATTCTCCAATATATTGTTCCAACGTTCTCACACGCTCAGTTAAAGTTTTATTTTCATGAATCACTTTTTTCAATAGGTGAGTTGTTATGTATACAATGAAGAAGTTAGCTGCCATCAGGAAGTGGGTAATCATATATTGCCATTGAACTGATGTACTCCATAAATGAAGCCATGCTTCATAAAATAAATAAAATACGGAAATGATGGTTCCTAGCATGAAGAAAATAAATGCTGTTTTGTCAGCTAAAAATAAGAATAGTACATTTACGATTACGTATATTATTGTAAAAATGAGCGCATGCTCATAATTCGTCACATGTACAGTAGTAAAATAAAATACAATTTGTAGAATCCACATAGAGAGGATTTTATAGAACTTATCTTTCACAAAACTTTCCTCCTTAAAGCTATTTCATCCATAGATACTTGTAGTATGCGCAATTATTAAGAAATTGACTATGTCGTTAAATTCTTTTGAAGGGCAACAACAAGTAGTATTTCTATTTTCATCAGAAAAATAAAAAGATCTAAACATTATTGTATCATAATGTTCTTATATTTGGGATAAGGTGGTTGATAGATATATATAATACGCTTGGATTGCATGAAAAAAGTCTTCTCTTGGAGAAAGAGAAGACTCTATATAAGTTTATAGGAACATCATACCTGCAACTGCTGCGTTTAAGAAGTTCGCTAATGTACCAGCGATAACTGCTTTAATCCCTAATTGTGCAATTTGTTTACGGCGAGTAGGAGCTAGCGTTCCTGTTACACCTAACTGAATTGCGATAGAAGAGAAGTTTGCGAATCCACAGATTGCGAATGTTAAAATTAGATTTGTTTTGTCAGAGAACTCTGCCATGTGTGGTCCTAAGTTTGCGTATGCAACGAATTCGTTGATTGCAAGTTTTTGACCGATAAAGCTTGCTGCTTGTACAGCTTCACCTGGAGAAACACCGATTAAGATTGCAAATGGTGATAATAAGTAACCGAAGATTAAATCAAGGCTAAGTTTAATATCGAACCAAGAACCAACCCATCCTAATAATCCATTTAATAAAGCGATTAATGCGATGAAAGCCATTAACATTGCTGCTACGTTAATAACAAGTTGCATACCTTCAGATGCACCGCGTGCAGCTGCATCGATAACGTTTGCATCTTCACGTTCTGTAGAAAGTTCAACGTTATTATCTACTTTTTCTGTCTCTGGCATGATTAGTTTTGCAATTAATAAGCTTGATGGAGCTGCCATAATTGCAGCTGCTAATAAGTGCTCTAACGGAATACCCATTGCTGCATAGCCGACAAGAACGGATCCAGCAACAGCTGTCATACCGCTTACCATAATAGTGAAGAATTCACTATTTGTTAAGCGTGCTAAGTAAGGTTTAATTAAGATTGGAGCTTCAGTTTGTCCTAAAAATACAGTCGTTACTGAGTTTAAGCTTTCTGCTTTAGAAGTGCCAAGAAGTTTACTTAATGCACCACCAACGACGCTAACAAATTTCTGCATAATACCGAAATGATATAAGATTGCTACTAATGAACTAATAAATACGATTGGAAGTAGTGCTTGAATAAAGAATACAAATCCCCAAGGTCCTTTTGCGTTGACTAAATCCCCAGCAACGAACTTAATTCCCTCGTAAGAAAAATTAATTAATCCTTGAACACCGTCAGCAGCGTGTTTTAAACCTGCTTTACCAGCATCCCATCGTAATACGATAAATGAAAATGACATTTGTAATGCTAGCGCAATTAAAATTGTGCGCCAATTAATAGCTTTGCGGTTGGAAGATAGTAAGAAAGCAATTGCTAATACTCCAATCACGCCGCCAATTCCCCATAAAAGATTCATGCAGTGTATGCTCCTTCCTCATAGTAAAAAAAGTGTATAAACCAGTTGTCTATACTTTTGCGAATATACATCTTAAGTAACTTATCATAATGGACATCGGAGGTCAAACGTCTAACGAAAAGTTTAAATAAAAAGAAAATTCTTCAAAAAAACACATATGAAATGAATGGACATGAAATAGGTTATGTTTTTTATGAGAATATATACATTATGATAACGTTATGGATTATTTTTGCAGAATAAAGTGTATGAAATGGAAGAATGGATACATTATTTTTATAGAGAGAAGGTAGGAGAAAGGGAGTAATATGTTGAACTCATAGCAAAAAGCCTTCTAGTAAACTAGAAGGCTTGGAAACTATTAATTAAGGTGCTTTCGTGTATCCTAAGAAGTGGCTCTTCCAATAAGAGTTACTTAATGAAGCGATTGCTACACCTTTATCTCCAGCTTGGATAAATGATCCGCCCCCAAGGTAAATACCCATGTGAGAAGGACCTGATTTATAAGTGTTTTGGAAATAAATTAAGTCACCTGGTTGTGGATTTGAAGTTTGTGGTAGGCTACTCCAATATCCCGCAACACTTTGACGGCTAATGTTATGACCAAATTTCTTAAATACGTGGTAGATGTAGCCACTGCAGTCTACGCCGTTAGCAGAAGTTCCGCCCCAAACGTATGGTACACCTTGCATTGATTTTGCATATGCAAGTACGGAAGAACTGTCGCCACTATTATTGCCTGTATTATTATTGTTGTTATTGTTTTGATTGTTATTTTGGTTATTGTTAGGCTTATTATCTACTGCGCCTCCAACTGGTGTTTTAGATAGGTAACGTGTTCCGATATAACCATTTTGACCGTTGTAGTTAATTTTGCTCCATCCAGAGTTTTCAGAGATTACTTGAACCTTCTGACCTTGTGGAAGTGCGCCTATGATTCTATAATTTGTACCTTCGCCGCTACGTACATTTAGTGCAGAAGCATTAATGTAATAGTCGCCAATTGCACCTTGGTTAGGTTTTTCAGGTTGCTCAGGAGTAGTAGTGCCACCTTTAACGAATTTTACAAATTCGCTACTAACAAAGCCTGTTTTTCCTTGGTAATTTACTTTAAACCAACCGTTTTCAGATCCAACTACGTTTAATGTTGTACCGTTTAAAACGCCACCAATTACACTATGGTAAGCGGCAGGGCCTGTACGAACACGTAAAGATGTAGCGTTAACTACGTAAGAACCACCAGTTTGAATAGTTCCATTATTATTGTTTTGCTCTTGTTTGTTGCCTTCTGTAACGTTTTCGTTAGAACCGCCTTTTGTTACGTAGTCTTTGCTTATATAAGCAGTTTGTCCTGCGTAATTGATTTTGAACCAATCTTGAACTTCGCCGACAACTTGTACTACTTGTCCTTTTTTGACAGAACCTACAGTTGTGTGAGAAGTGCTAGGACCTGTACGAACGCGAAGGGAAGATACATTTACTGTATAGTTTCCGCTTGCTGGTTTTACTTCTTGGTTGTTATTATTCGTATTGTTGTTTGAAGAACCCCCATTAGAAGAAACGCCAGATACGAATTCGCCACTTACATAACCTACTTGTCCATTATGGTTAATTTTCACCCAACCATTTTCTTGTCCAATTACGTTTAATGTTTGTCCTGCATATACACGTCCAGAAACAGAACTAGAAGTGTTAGGAGCTGTACGTACACGTAATACATCAGCAGTAACTTTATTGTTTCCACCTGTGCTTACATTGTTGTTTGCTGCTCCACTTTTTGATACAAATTCGCCACTAACAAAGCCTGTTTTTCCGTTAATGTTAATTTTGAACCAACCATTTTCTTCGCCAATCACGTTTAATGATTGACCGTTATAAACACGTGAGATGATGTCGTGAGAAGTGCTTGATCCCGCACGAACATGTAAGACGCTCGCGTTTACCGTATAAGATGAGTTGTTTGACGCAGAAGCTTGGACAGTTGTAGCAGCTTTTTGTGTATTTTGTTCAGGTGCAGCTTGAACACTATCAAGTGTAGGTGCTGCTCCTCCTGCTACAGACACTGCCGCAAGACCGGCAAGATACTTTTTCATAATTTGTCGATTCCTTTCTGTCTGTAATGTAGTGAAGAAATATTTACCAACTGTTAAAAATTCTAAAGAGCATGTCGATTACTGTCAAGGCTTATGTGGGAATCTGAATATGACAAAAAGATTACAAGAAAAAATCAAGGCATAAATTTACACCTTGATTTCCATTTAAATGCATATATTGAATATGAAAGGACAGAAATTATTCGTGTTTAAGAAGATGACATATTGGATTGTAACAAGATTTTATTAAAAGATTTTTGCAGTTTTTTGGTGATAGGTCCAACTTGCCCATCTTGAATCGCGGTTCCATCAAGGTGGGTCATTGGTAAAATTTCAATCGTTGTGCCTGTGAAAAAGCATTCATCTGCTTGATAAACGTCACGAACGCTGAAAAGTTCTTCTTGTACAGGTATGTGAAGAGTATTCGCTAAAGAAAGGACATATTGACGAATAATGCCATTTAAAATAAGGTGATTGGCTGGATGTGTGTAAAGGGTTCCGTTTTTAATTAAAAAGAAGTTGGAATGACTTCCTTCCGTTACAATACCATTCCTTACGAGAAGTGCCTCTTTACAGCCTTTCCGTTCAGCTTTCGTAGCAGCTAGTACGTTTGGTAATAAATTTAATGATTTAATGTCACAGCGTAACCATCGAGTATCCGGTTCTGATATAGCGCGTATACCATATTCGATCCATAACGCTGGTCTTTCTTTTTTTGTAATATAGGCATAAATTGTCGGAGGGTTGTCATATGAAAATATATGTGTGCGAGCTTGTACACCGCGAGATACTTGCAAATAAATTGTGCCATCTTCGTGGAAATGGTTTCTTTCAATTAATTTGTAAAGTAAAGTGATGAGTTCAGCTTTTGAGAAAGGGAGCGATAATTCTATTTCTTCCATGGATCGATATAATCTCGTTATGTGCGGATCTAATAAGTGAAAGTTCCCTTTATATAGGCGAATAACCTCGTAGACACCATCTCCGAACTGCAAACCTCTTTCTTCAAGTTCTATGTACGTTTGTTGTTTTGTTGTATCAATAACTTCATCATTCCAAAGTACAAATTTTTCGTATGCCAATTTCCGTCCCATCCTTTCGTAAGTACGTAAGTAACGTGAAACTTTCATTCATGCGAGATAAGAATCACTATAGTAATTTTTATGTAAGTAATTCTCTACATATGCCCGTAAATGCCCGATTGGTGAGGGCTGATTAAAGTTTCACTTTACAGCATTTTGTATATACAAATTCGAAAATAAGAATGAGAATCCTGCTTTTAAATAAAAAAAAGCAACATTCTTATGGAATGCTGCACAAGGAGGGTAGCTATCTTTCATAGGGACATTGTCTCGTTGAATGCTTTGTGTATGGAAACAAAACATGTTGAAAGACAATTATAAGAAAGTAGAAACAAAAGATTTACACATTTCTTTAAGGGATCTTACGAAAGATGAGAGATAAGAAATATGTAGAACCTTGTTTACATATTTTATTATAGAGATTCTTCATTAAAACTATGTGAATATTTGGTAAAGGTTATGTAATTTTAAAGTTAATGAATATAAGTAGTTGTATGGAAGAAAATAAAAAAAGAGGCTGAGATTACTCAGCGCTCTTCTTTTCTTCTTTAATAGCTGTTTTTACTTCACCAGTTTTGATCTTATTACTTTCAGAGAAGCGAAGTAAGTCACCCTCAATGATTTTATCAGACATGTTCAATTCATTTTGGGCACGATCAATTAGTGGTTGAGATTCTTCTTTCGGTAATTGTACAACTTCGCCAGTAGCACGGTCGTAGAATGTACTGTTTGTGTACATGTATTTATCTGTAACGAAGCTACCGTCACGAAGAACAACAAATCCTTTATTATCAGGTGAGAATACATCATGACCGAATCGAACGTCATTTGTAGAATCTACACCAAGTAAGTTTAGAATAGTTGGTTTAATGTCAATTTCACCAGTTGGTTTCGAAATTGTTTTACCTTCTTTTTGACCTGGAACGTGAATAAACATCGGTGTTTTTTGTAAGTTCATATGGTCAAATGCAGTGATTTCTTCTTTTCCTAAGAACTGTGCCATTGCACGGTTATGGTTTTCAGAAATACCGTAGTGGTCACCGTAGAATACGATTACTGAGTTGTCGTAAATACCTTCTGCTTTTAGACGCTCAATAAAGTGTTTCATTGCTTCGTCTAAGTAACGAGCAGTTACCATGTAACGGTCAAATACTCCATCACCAGAATTATATTCGTCGATTAATTTTGTACTTTCATCGTAAGTGAATGGGTAATGATTTGTTAAAGTAAGGAAGCGAGTATAGAATGGTTGCTTCACTTCTTTCAACATATCAATAGATTGATCGAAGTATTCGATATCTTTTAATCCCCAGTTTAATTTTGTTTCCGGCGTAATCTTGTAATCAAGCTCGTTGTAGTAACGATCATAACCAAGTGCTGGATACATAATGTTACGGTTCCAGAATGTTGCGTTGTTTGCGTGGAATACCGACGTGTGATACCCTTGCTGACGTAAAATTTCTGGAGTTGCTGTATATTCATTGTTACCGTGTGTGAAGAATACAGCACCGCGGTCTAGTGGATATAACGAAGTATCTACTAGGAATTCAGCATCAGATGTTTTACCTTGACCAGTTTGATGGAAGAAGTTATCAAAGTAATAACTTTCTTTCGTAAATTGGTTTAAGAATGGTGTAACTTCTTGTCCGTTAACTGTGGCACCAATTAAGAATGTTTGTAATGACTCAAGAGAGACAACAATTACGTTTTTCCCTTTTGCAGTACCGAACATATTTGGATCTGGTTTACTTTGTGTTGTTTTTACGTAGTTTTCTGTTTCTTGTAATTTACTACCGTCAGCGAATGCTTTTTGTGAACTTGATTTTGCTTGTAAGCCAAGATCGTATACTTGGTGTACATATAATCCTAAGTTTTTAACAAGCATAACGCGGTCGAATGAACGTGTTAATAGTTCTGGGCGTTCAGCTTCTGCAAGTCCTAAGTTTGCGAAGAAAATAGCAACTGTTGATACGAAGTATAGAGAACGCATCGGGCGTGCTACACGCTCTGTAGGTGCAAAGTTTTTCATTTTCTTCAACAGAACGAAGAATATGATAATGTCTGCAAATGCAAGAATAATTTTGTAGTTAAATAATTCTTTCACACTAGAACCTAAACTTCCGAAGTTAGATGTTTGTCCGAGTACTGGTAAAGTAACGAAGTCATTGTAGAACCCGTAGAACATTACGTTACCAACAAGAACGATTGTTAAGATAAAATTAATTCCTAGTGCTATATAGTTACGTTTTTTCCCTTTTGCAAATAATGCAAGACCAACAAGCAGTAATGATGCTGCTAATGGGCTAAGGAATAAAATGAATTCTTGCATGAAAGATTCAAGTTTTAAATCAAAGCTTGTGCGTGTAATAATGTAAGTTTTCAGCCATAAGGCTAAAGCTACGAATACAGTGAAACGCACATTTTGAAATTGTGATTTCAAGGTTTCTTTCATTCATTTCCACCCTTTCTCTATCAGGCTTGGTCGATTTTGGAGCGAAAAATGCTAAAATAAAAAATACATAGTTTTCTTGGCCATAATTAAAGGTTCTATATTCACCCATATACGACTATAACTATGCATACCCTTTTGGTTTCTTTTGTTGCTCATAAGCATAACGTCATTTCTGTATTATACAACAAAATTCATTTCTGAGAAACACTATAACATTTTACATTTTTTGTATAAGATTTGTCACTACCAGAGAAAACTTTAACATTCGTTTATATGTCCGTCAACTAGAAAATATAACAAAGATAGAGCAGAATGTTAAGTGGAAGTGAAAATTTTCTTTGTTGAGAAATAAGAAACGAAGATGGGCAAGGGTTATCTAGAAATCTATTATATGAAGGAAATCGTGTAAAAATTAACGAACACTTGTTCTTTTTTAGTTTGTTTGTTACAATGAAAGTTCATTGATAGGTTTTGTGTAATTTCCATGAACTTTTACTGATAACATATTGTAGCTTATTTCTTTTTAAAAATAGGGAGGCTTTTACATGAAACAAAAATTTTCAGTTGAAGCGTTTTGGAAGAAAGTAAAACATGTTGCAAAGCAAGCAGGGCAGTCGGTCATTTATACAAGTTTATTACTGTTTTACGTTTTGCAAAGACCCGATGTTCCAAAGCGAGTGAAAATTATTGTAATTGGAGCACTTGCTTATTTTATTGCACCGATTGATGCGATTCCAGATTTCATTGCTGGAATTGGCTATACGGATGATTTAGGGGCGTTAACGGCCGCACTAATACAGGTGTCGTTATACGTCAATGAAGATGTGAAAGATAAGGCACGAGTGAAGTTGGCAGAATGGTTTGGTTCGGATATAGACACAACATTTATCGATCAGAAATTAGGTCAATAGGTGAAACCTGTCATAAGGTGACAGGACGAACGTAAGCGAGGAAGTGCATTATGCCATCAGGAAGAACGCATACGAAAATAAACTTAATATCCCTTCCGGTTGTTTTGTTTTTGCTTTTTTCGTATGGATTAACAAATTTTGATTTTTTATTAACTTTTGCAATTGGTTTTTTAGTAGGTACTTCATTTTTAACACCGGATTTAGATACGTACAGTAATGCTTATAACAAATGGGGTTTCTTACGTATATTTTGGTATCCTTATAAAAAAGTAATGCCGCATCGATCTTTCTTTACGCATACGATTATACTTGGTGATGTGATTCGTATTGCGTACATGTTAATCGTCTTTTCTCCATTTTTATTTCTATTAAATGTAATCGCACTGGATGGTAATTTAATAGAAATTGCGAAGAAACATGAGGTTGAAATTGTAACGTTCTTAATGGGAATTGTTGTGGCAAGTACGCTCCACATTATAGCGGATAAAGTGAATACGCGCCGAAAGAAAATGATGAGAAAAAAGAAGAAACGCAGAAGATAAAGTGAACGGAAAAGGACCCTTGCAATTTGCAAGGGTCCTTTTTTAAACAAACGTTTGTTTCAAATTAAGCTTTCAGTACTTTAATTCCTTTTACAATGTTCCAGATGAAGTAGTATAAGCTGATGATTCCGCAAATAGCTAAGACAATCATTGATCCAATTCCAAGTGTTATATCTGCTTGTTCAGATCCCATGCCCATAATTCCTAAAATGGCTACGCCGATAAATGTAGCAATACTTGGAATGATGTGTGTCCATAGAGCACGTTTTGCATGTGGCTTTGTTTCAGCGTCCCCCACAATCCAAACGATAATTGGGAATAAGATAGGGGCAAATAGTACACTAAAGTACGATAAAGCAGCTAATATTTTGTTTCCATTCATATATATCACCTCATAAATAATGTCCGTTGTTATACTATTATTATGCAATAAATTTTGCAAGCTTTCTATCGATGAACATTACAGGAACATGACGATTTTGTAAGATTTTTTTGTTAAATGATAAAATTTTCAAAAAAATCTTTTTTAATGGAAATTGTTATGGTACAGTATAAATGGAAGTTGTTGAAAACGTTTTCTTAAACGTTTTTTTATTTTAGGCTTAAAGGTATGATGACCTGATAGTCTATTGATGAGGTTATTCTATTTAAAAGGGGATTCTTTAGGGGGAGAGAACAATGAACACATGGACACAAGTTTATGATCCATTCGGAAACATTTGGATTTCGGCAGCGGTCGCACTTATTCCGATTATCTTTTTTTTCTTAGCTTTAGCAGTTTTCCGCATGAAAGGGTATGTGGCAGGATTTATTACAGTTGTACTTACAGTTTTAGTAGCGTTATTCGCTTATAAAATGCCGTTCACGATGGCAATGGCAGCGACCGGATATGGTTTCTTATACGGATTATGGCCGATTGCTTGGATTATCATTATGTCGGTATTTTTATATAAAATTTCTGTAAAAACAGGTCAATTCGATGTGATTCGTGCATCGGTATTATCGATTACGAACGATCATCGTCTACTCGTTATTTTAATTGGATTTTCATTTGGAGCATTTTTAGAAGGAGCGGCAGGATTTGGAGCACCAGTAGCGATTACAGCAGCGCTTCTTGCGGGTCTTGGGTTAAATCCTTTATACGCAGCAGGTCTTTGTTTGATTGCAAATACTGCACCAGTGGCGTTCGGAGCGATGGGAATTCCGATTACAGTTGCTGGACAAGTAACAGGTATTGATCCACATAAAATTGGACAAATGGCTGGACATCAATTACCGTTCCTATCATTATTTGTTCCATTCTTTATCGTATTTTTAATGGATGGATTTAAAGGGATAAGACAAACGTGGCCTGCGTTACTTGTAGCGGGTAGTTCATTTGCAATTACGCAGTTCATTACAGCGACATTTTTAGGGCCGGAACTTCCGGATATTACATCGGCACTTGTAAGTTTAATTAGTTTAGCGCTGTTCTTAAAAGTTTGGCAGCCGAAAGAAATCTATCAATCCGAGCAAGCAAATAGTGAAGCAGCAACAACAACGACAGCAGCATCGATGCCGAAATTAACGTTTGGAAAAGTAGTAAAAGCATGGTCTCCATTTATCGTATTAACGGTTATGGTAGTCATTTGGAGCCAAAGTTTCTTTAAGGCATTATTCGCTCCAGGAGGGGCTTTAGCAAGTCTTGTATTTAAGTTTGAAATTCCAGGTCTGCATAATCTAGTAATGAAAGCAGAGCCGATTGTAAATAAACCAACGCCTTACGAGGCAATTCTGAAGTTTGATGTATTATCAGCAACCGGAACGGCGATTTTAATTGCTTGTATCATTTCCATGTTTATTTTGAAAATGAATGTAAAAGATGCAGTAGTGACATTTAAAGAAACGTTAAGTGAATTAAAAATACCAATTCTATCAATCGGATTCGTACTAGGGTTTGCATTTATCGCAAACTATTCTGGTCTATCTTCTACGTTAGCGTTAGCACTAGCAGGAACTGGCGGACTATTCCCGTTCTTCTCGCCTTTCTTAGGCTGGATTGGCGTATTCTTAACAGGGTCTGATACGTCTGCGAATGCACTGTTCTCGAATTTACAAGCCATTACAGCGCAGCAAGTCGGCGTATCTGAAGTGCTTCTTGTTGCAGCAAATACAACAGGCGGTGTAACAGGTAAAATGATTTCTCCGCAGTCGATTGCGATTGCTTGTGCAGCAGTTGGTCTTGCTGGAAAAGAATCGGATTTGTTCCGTTTTACAGTGAAGCATAGTTTGTTCTTCGTAATTATTGTTGGTATTATGACTTATGTTCAGGCTTATTATTTAACGTGGATGATTCCATAAACAACAAAAGAAATAAACTTTGACTTTTCCAAATTATGGTGTATGATGGAAAAGTATTGAAAATTAAATCAGTGATAAACTAGGGGTGCCTAACGTATGCGTAGGCTGAGAGAGAAGCGCGTGAACTTCTTAACCCTTTGGACCTAATCTGGCTCGTACCAGCGTAGGGAAGTTAACGGCTTTACATAATGATGTCTTTATGAGCCAGGTCCTTATTTTTTTATGGACCTGGCTCTTTTTATGGAAGATGAGCAAATTGGGAATACCGACAGTAGTGGATAGGGTTGTTCAACAAGCAATCAGTCAAGTGCTTAGTTCAATATTTGAAAAACAATTTAGCGAATCTAGTTACGGCTTTAGACAAGGGCTCTTTTATGTTTGTATTTCGGAACTTCATCATATTTCTTTAAATAATAAGCACGGTAAGTAGCTTCACGAAGTTGTACAGAGTTGGCAGCTTCAACCATGTAATAACGAAGATACTGGTTTCCCGTTCGTGTCATGGGTGTTCGTTCCGATTCAAAGTTTCCAGATTGCGATTTTTTCTAGTAAAGACCGGTGTATTTGGCCAATTGTGCTTCGTTCTCAAAGCGTTCAATTTGTCCAACTTCCGCAATGATTCCCGCGGCGTATACGACTCCAATGCCTGGAACACTTGTTAAATATCTCGCTTCTGGAATGGCTTAGAATAAAGCAGTAATGCTTTTTTCTATCTCTTTGATTTGTTTTTTCAATGTTTGAATCAATCGTGCATAAGTGGCTAATACAACGTCCACAGAGTCTTGAACGACCTTACCTAGTCGGTAGGAGTCACGTATGGCTTTCTTGATGGTTTTCGCTAAATCTTCCGGGTCGCTAAAGCGTCCTTTCCCCTTTTTCTGAAGAAGAGTAGCGAGTGCTTCTAGATCCATTTCTGCGATTTCATCCAACGAAAGGGAATCTGAGAGTATTTCCATCATCGTCGCACCAAAAACAGAGGTATTTAACTCTTTCGATAACGTATTACATTTGTAGTAAAGGTTCTTCAGAAAGTGTTGCTTACATTCTGTTTGCTGGTGAACGAGTTGATATCTAGATCGTGTTAAACGTTGAAGGGCAACGTATTTTTCCTCCTTGATAAGAAACTTATTATACCGTCCGATTCGTAAAAAATCGGCAATACGGAAAGCATCTATTTTATCGGTCTTATCTTCTTCAAAGAGTTTTTTATACCGATGGATGGCTTTTGGATTTTGTACGACCACTTCCACGTCTAAAGCCCTCAAATCCTTATCTTCCGTTAGGAACATGGAAGGATGGAAACTATAGACGGAAGTAGATTCCATGCCAATGACAATTTTTTTATAGTTGTACAACTGGTGAAAATGGAGAACATCCTCCTTAATGGCGTTGGCACCATTCACATCGTTTGAAAGACAAATTTCTTTCAAAACAGTGTCATGACTGTCAAGAAAACATACATCAAGTTTTTCAGAGCTTACATCAATAGCTACGAATAATCTCAAAGAAAGGACCTCCTTTCTTTGAATAGTATTTGGAATGAGCTTGGATACTGTGGGATCTCCCTAGAGTCCAAAACATAGCCACAACCTCGCGTATGAGTATTCAATGATTACCTTCATCTAAGCTGCCCTCCCACCACTATGAGAGGTAAGTGAAGGAAACCGATACAGCTTGTGCGTATGCAGTGTATTTTGGTCTGGGTCACAGTCTTTTAACGTGGTCGAACTACAGGAGGAGTAAGCATATTCCCGATGGGTCCATTTTCATACTTCCATTATCTGGGGAAATCCCCCAGTATCCAAGACTAAATTTTACCCATACATCATTTTTTTGATGTAGCTCTTGAAGATAAAAACTATTTAATTTTCAAGGAACAGTTATTAACTTAAAACTTATTATACGAGGAGGGTGTATCATGAAAAAAATATGCTTTGTATTAATTGTCGATGCTGGTATAAATTATGGTTCAATATTTTCTCTACCATTTTTAAGGAATCAGGATGATTTGAAGGAATATTTTTCTAAGTATTATGATGTTTCAATTAATTATATTAGGGATAAAAACTCAGTTGACTATTTGGTAGTTCCCAAACCGTGTCCAGCTTTTGATAATGAAAATAATCTTCCAATAATTGAAGTACCAGCAATCTTATTTATGGAAAAGAATTTTGAAAAAATAAAGACTTATATAGACAATTATTTTTCTAATAACTCATAAAGAAAATAAAAGTACAGTAAAAAGAAGTCCGATAAAAAACGAGTGGTGTAGAATATTTCTATTAATCATTCGTTTTTTATTATATTTACATATATTTTTTAAAAGAGGATTATAGACGTTCTGAAAAAAATTAATTATAACAAGAACAGTGTTCGTGCTACTATCTACGGTTATTTTTTGTACTAAGTATCCCTTTAACTAACAAGACAACAAAAAATAATTAACGTATTAAGGAAAATGTTACTTTAAATGTAAGAGCTTTTTCTTTGAGTTTTAGCTCTGAATAATAAAGGTAGTTAAATCACTAAATGGAGGAGCAGGTCAATTTTGTTCCTTGTATAGTAAATTGTTACCTATCTCTATTGCAGATTGTATGGCAGGTAGCAGTTGTAGCGAAATGCAGCAGAGACAAAGGCTCTTTGTCAAACGGGACTGATGAATGTATTTGGCAAGTAAAAAATGGTTCTTTCCGGAGTTAGTTGAAAAGTCTCATTCTCTCCAAAAGTAGAATCTTTGTCCGCAATGTGGAGAATTTGTATCGACCATACATGATTCTTTTAATAAGCTTTAACTTGTTTATGCTCCCTTCGGCAAGACCATTATTATTCTCATAAGTTACCGCATTTCTGACAGCTTCAATATCCCCGGCTAATCCATTCGTAAAGCTCTTAAACTCTTGTATATTAGTATTCTTCATTTTCTCAATACAATGGTCGAAATTCTCAACACTCTTTGTGGTGAAGATGTTTTTAAACTCCCATGTTAAGTCATAAACTATTTTTACAATAGGGTGTTCTTCGTAATTATTGTTGGTATTATGACGTATGTTCAAGCATATTATTTAACGTGGATGATTCCATAAAGAGAAAAAGAAATAACCTTTGCATTTTTCAGATTATCGTGTATGATGGGAAAGTATTGAAAATTAAATCAGTGATAAACTAGGGGTGCCTAACGTATGCGTAGGCTGAGAGAGAAGCGCGTGATCTTCTTAACCCTTTGGACCTGATCTGGCTCGTACCAGCGTAGGGAAGTTAACGGCTTTACATAATGATGTCTTTTATGAGCCAGGTCCTTATTTTTTTATGGACCTGGCTCTTTTTATTTTGGCATGCGCTGGCCATATCTCGTCCTTGTCACGAACAGGGGAGGCAACAAAGGTTATGAAACAGTCTGTTTCAGCTGAGCAAATTGAATTGAAATCGAGTTTACCAGGGAGTAAGAAAGTATATGTGGATGGACCACGCGCAGGCATGAAAGTGCCGATGCGTGAGATTGAACAAAGCGAAACGAACGGCATCCCAAATCCTCCAGTCCGTGTGTATGATACGAGCGGTCCTTATACGGATCCGGCGTATAAAGTGGAGCTGGAAAAGGGAATTCCAACGCCGCGTCATTCTTGGATCATGGAGCGCGGGGATGTAGAGGCATATGAAGGGCGCGAGGTGAAACCAGAGGATGATGGTGTGAAAGTGGCTTCGAAACATACACCTGTTTTCCCGCAAATGGATCGCCAGCCGCTTAGAGCGAAGCAAGGTGCAAATGTTACGCAAATGCATTATGCGCGTAATGGCATTATTACGTCTGAGATGGAATACGTTGCAATTCGTGAAGGAGTAGAGCCGGAGTTTGTTCGTAAGGAAATCGCAGAAGGCCGCGCTATTTTACCAGCGAATATTAATCATCCAGAAGCTGAACCGATGATTATCGGGCGTAACTTCCATGTGAAGGTAAACGCGAATATCGGAAACTCTGCTGTATCTTCTTCTATTGCAGAAGAAGTAGAAAAGATGACGTGGGCTACTCGCTGGGGTGCAGATACGATTATGGATTTATCTACAGGTAAAAACATTCATACGACGCGTGAGTGGATTATTCGTAATGCGCCTGTACCAGTTGGAACTGTGCCGATTTATCAAGCGCTTGAAAAGGTAAATGGAATTGCAGAAGATTTAACGTGGGAAGTGTACCGTGATACGTTAATTGAGCAAGCGGAGCAAGGCGTGGATTACTTTACGATTCATGCTGGTGTATTACTTCGTTACATTCCAATTACTGCAAAGCGTACGACAGGTATCGTTTCGCGTGGTGGTTCGATTATGGCGCAGTGGTGTTTATTCCATCATAAAGAAAACTTCCTATATACTCATTTTGAAGAGATTTGTGAAATTATGAAGCAGTACGATGTTTCGTTCTCTCTTGGAGATGGATTACGTCCAGGATCGATTGCAGATGCAAATGACGAAGCACAATTCTCTGAGCTTGAAACACTTGGTGAATTAACGAAAATTGCTTGGAAACATGATGTGCAAGTTATGATCGAAGGACCTGGACACGTACCGATGCACTTAATTAAAGAGAATATGGAGAAAGAGCTTGATATTTGTCAGGGCGCGCCGTTTTATACACTTGGGCCACTAACGACAGATATTGCACCAGGTTATGACCATATTACATCGGCAATTGGAGCTGCGATGATCGGTTGGTTTGGAACGGCGATGCTTTGTTATGTAACGCCGAAAGAACATTTAGGTTTACCGAATAAAGATGATGTACGCACGGGTGTTATTACGTACAAAATTGCAGCGCATGCGGCTGATCTTGCAAAAGGACATAAAACGGCTCATCAGCGTGATGATGCACTTTCAAAAGCACGTTTCGAATTTCGTTGGCGCGATCAATTTAATTTATCTTTAGATCCTGAACGTGCGATGGAATATCACGATGAAACGTTGCCTGCAGAAGGGGCAAAGACAGCTCACTTCTGTTCAATGTGTGGACCGAAGTTTTGTAGTATGAGAATTTCACATGATATCCGTGAATATGCAAAAGAAAATGATTTAGAAACGACAGAAGCAATTGAAAAAGGAATGAAAGAGAAAGCAGAAGAATTTAAAGAAGCTGGTAGTCATTTATATCAATAACACATTACACCTCTTTACTTGATTGATCACACTGTAGTACCTAACTTTATTATAGAAGAAGCCCCATTTGCTAAGACGGTAGCAAATGGGGCTTCTGTTGTTTATCCCGCTATTTGTGGGCAGTAAGACCCCCACCTCAAAATTCAGTGGAAGCAAAGAAGTTAGGTCGGGGTCGGGCTGCCCGTAAAAGCCCGATTGGTTAAGGCTAATAATCAGTGGGGGATGAACAAAACCCCCACTGATTAAAGTTTCACTTTATAAGGCGAAGAAGAGATGTACCCAGTAGAATAAGAGGAATAGTGTGACGACTGTTGTGAGCGGGATAACGATAAGGGATACACTTAAATAGTCTTTCCATTTTACTTTAATTTTGTTTTGTTTCAGAATATACATCCAAATGAGTGAAGCTAGTGTACCGATTGGTAGTAATAGTGAACCGATGTCACTACCAATGATGTTTGCAAGATAGATTGTTTTTAATGTGACTGGATCTAGTCCCATTTCTGTTAATGTAATTGTACCAATCATAAGGGCAGGATGGTTATTGAAGACGTTAGAGAGGATGGATACAAGTCCGCCCATTGCAAAGCTAGCATAGAGTAGATGCTGATTCACAATTGGCTCGAGCCATTGTACAAGTGCAGCTGTTAATCCTGCGTTGTGGAGTCCGTAAATAATGACGTACATAGAGAAGGCGAAAATTAAAATGTGCCACGGTGTCTTTTTCAAAATGTCGACAGGATTTGTTCGTAAGTAGTACCATCTCCAAATGAGAAGAACGAGTGAACCAAGTACTGCAACGATTTCAATTGGGATGGATAAGAAGGATGCAACGAATAGAAGACAGCGCATAAGGAAGACGAAACCTAATACTTTTAACATGAATCTTGTCCGTTTTTGTTTCGTATCAACAGAATTATTTCCTTTTAGTGGATGGAAGTTTTTCGTGAAGAAAATTTCTTCAATATCATATGAAGAAACAGGTAATTTTTTCGGAAGTTTTTTCTTCAAAACTGTATACATGAGCCATGACATAAATAATAAGCCTAATGTTGCAGGTACAAACATCATAGCAGTATGCATATAAAGAGTCATATTAACGATATTTAATGCGATTAAATTTACGATATTACTTACACCAATTGGTGCACTAGATGCCGTAGCGATTAAAGCACCACTTAATAAATAAGGAATTTGCTGATGAGGTTTTAATTGAAGATTTTTTAGAAGAAGAATTAAAATTGGAGTTGTAATTAAAATACTACCGTCGTTATTGAATAAAAGAGTCATGAGAAAACATAATAATTGAATATACCAGTATAAGCGGCGTCCAGAACCCTTTGCTAAATTTGCTAGTTTCGCTGCGGACCAATGGAAAAAGCCGAAGCTTTCTAATATAACTGCCATGACGATGGTCGCTAATATTGTTATGGAAGCACCGCCAATTTTACTTATAATATCCATGACGTCTGGTTTTGATACAAGTCCAGTAATTATGATGATACCAGCTCCGATTGCTGCTGGCCACGCCTCATTTAAACCTCGAGGCCGCCAAAAGATAACAATCATCGTTAAGAAGAATACAATAATAGTAATCCATATTTCAATGCTCATATTTTGCCTACCTTTCTATTTTCCCTTGAATAGATGTAGCTTGTCTCAAGGTTATATTGGTAGTATATTCAGCAAAAAATAAGAAGAACTAGACGTATAACGAGATGAAGCGAATATGTGTTTTTCATGCTAAAGGACAAGTGTCACTAGTAGTGAAATAACTATTGTGATAGGAGTCTATAAATTGATTGGGCAGTAAGGTAGTAAATGAGATTTATATCAGCGTAACTGAAAATGTATCAGCGATTATTGAAATATATCGGCGTAACTGAAAATATATCAGCGATCATTGAAATATATCGGCGCAACTCAAAATATATCAGCGATTTTTAAAATATATCGACTTATCGACAAAACATGACAAAAGGAGCCCATCCCAAAATGCCTTTTGGAACAGACCCCAAGACTATATTATTTTTCCTTCAAAAAAGTACGATCCTTCAAGAATAAATTCCAGAAGAAAATAAATCCTGGTAATAAAATTGCAATCCCAATTGCGTATAGAATGAGCAGTGCATAGAACGTTTCTGTCGTTGTAAAGCTTGTAAATACAGTTACGTCAGGATAAATAATATAAGGTAAATGCGCGACGCCGTAAGCGTAGCTTGCAAATGCATATTGAGCGACGACAGCTAAAACGGCAATGCGAGGATATCCTAGTGTATTGTACTTTTTGTTTGTCCACCAAAGGGACGAGTATCCGATAACGAATAAAACAATAGAAACTGTAAACCACGGGAATTGCTTTATTAATCCTTGCATAAGCCAATGTGTTTCAGGATCCATTACAACGAGGGCGATGATCGCCGTAACGAGCGTTGCAGGACCAAGGATGATGGCATTTCTTCTATAAATTCTATACGTATCTTCTGAACTTTGTTCTCTCGCAAAATCAGCAAGAAAGAGAGAGGAGAGAAATAGTTCAGACGTTATTCCGAAGAGCATATAGCAATAGATAACCGGGCTAGAAAGAAGTTTTCCATACAAGAGTACTTCTTTTCCTTCAGACATTGTAATATAGGCTCCCTCTGTAACGGGTAAAACGGTAATTAATAGTGCTGGAATTAAGAGACCAGTAATACCTGAAATAACCCGAAGAAGGTACTGATATTTCGGCAAGGAGTAAGCAAACACCATAAATGTACTACGTACTGCAACGAGCACTAAAATTAACATAACTGGTACGAACATTACTGTCGCAAGGGTAAAGGCCGCTTTCGGAAAGAAGCCGAGAAATGCGACAACGACGAAGACGAGAAACGTATTTGTTACTTCCCAAGTGGGTGATAAGTACCGATTCGCAAGTTTGGCAGCGAGCGTTGGATGTTTTGCGTATACCATGCCCCAAAAACCAGCTCCAAAATCGATGGACCCTAGTATACTGTATACGAAAATAAGGGCCCATAAGATGATGATTGCAATACTTTCCTCATGCATGAGAATCGCCTCCTTGGTGTTGTAAATCATTCTTTAATGGATGTCTTCTAAAGAATGTACGTAGAACAAAGACTGTTAAAATAGCGAGTCCAATATATAAAATGATGAACAAAATAAATAAAGGACCGACGAAATCAGCGCGTGTAGCTGCATCGACGGTACGTTGCATACCATAAATTGTCCATGGTTGACGACCGCTACAACTGAAAATCCAGCCGAATTCAATACCGAGCATCATAATTGGTCCGCATGCAGCAGCCCCCCAAAGTAGCCACTTCGGTAGTTCTGTTCCCTTTTTTCGGTAAACGAAGTACCAATATAAGAGCGCAATTGCTGCAACTGCAAAGGTAAACGCAGCAGTGCCGACCATTAAGTTGAATAGTGTATGTGTATAAAATGGTGGCCATGTTTCTTGTGGGAATTCCTTTAAACCTTTTACGACAGTGCTAGGGTCTAGTCCCACTAATAAGCTAAGCATGTTTGGAATTTCAAGTGCGTAGTTTAGTTCAAGTGTATTAGGATCCACAACTCCGCCAATGGATAGCGGTGCGTGTGATGTCGTTTCAAATAAAGCTTCAGCAGATGCAAGTTTTTCAGGTGAGTGTTTATGTAAGGCAATCGCTGATTCATGTCCTGAAAGCCACATCGTAGCGCCTGTAATAAATGTAACGACAAGCCCTAATAGTAGCCCTTTTTTATGATAAGCAATTTCACGTGTACTTAAATTTTTCTTCAATAATTTAAATCCAGCGATAGAAGCAATGACAGCCGCACCAGTTGCATAAGCCGTAATAACAACATGGAATGCACTTGTGCCAAAACTCGGATTAAAGAAAGCTTTCCACGGATCAACGTTAAAAACAGACCCATCTGGATTCATTGAAAAGCCTGCTGGTGTATTCATCCATGTATTTGCTGATGTAATGAGTACGGCGGATGCCGTGGCACCAAGCATGACGAAAAATAGCGAGATTAATCTCATAAATGGAGGAAGTTTATCAGCTGCATATACGTAAATCGACATGAATAAAGCCTCCAAAAAGAAGGCGAAAATCTCAATTTGGAAGGGAACAGAAATAACTTGCCCAACAATTTTGGCGAAACCAGGCCAAAGAAGTGAGATTTGCACACCAACAATTGTTCCAGTTGGAATTGCTACACCGAGAAGAATAGCAAACGCCTTTGTCCATCTTTTCGCCATAATGGCATAGTCGGAGTCTTTCTTCCAGTGATAGAGTATTTCGCTTATAAAAATCATCAATGAAAGTCCGACGCCAAGTGTTGCAAAGATAATGTGGAATGCTAATGAAGAACCAAAAAATGCTCTTGCTAATGTTACCGTATCCATATGTAAACTCCTCTTCTTTTTTGCCATTATTTTCTGATTGAATTGGAAGATTTATTCAAAAAAACTACCAAAAATATATATGTATTTAAAAAGTGAATATGATAATATAATGTTGTAATATTTTGAATAGAAAGAAATAAATGGTTGGTCATGTTTTGTTTGTTTTTTGCTCAGGAATCTTTTATAATCTTTTATGCGAACATAAGTTCTGTTTTTCGGAATCAAGAAGTTTATGTGAAATGGAGAGGGTGTTTTATGTATCCTGAAGTCATTAAAAAGATGGCATTTTCAAAAGAGCATAGAGATTTATTATTGAAGCTATATAATAAAGAAATTACGCGTCGTGAATATGATCGACTTGTACAATCGCTATATAAACCTTCTAAAGAGGTTTGTGAGGGATAGAAATGGGGGAGACAATCTAATAGATTGTCTTTTTTAAATTTATGTATGTTCTGATAAAATTAAGGTTAGCCTTACTAGGGAGGTGAAAAGATTGCGGAAACGTTTATATATAGGGATTGGAGTTATCTTCTTAATCGCTTTAGGTGGAATTGTATTTTGGTCAGCTTTACAAGGAAACCGTACAGAAAATTTTATTTTAAGACATATGGTGAATGACAATGGAACACTTGCCACGTATCGTTTAGTAGATACTAAGGCAGGTACGGGTGAAGCTAAGGGACGTGAAGCATTATCAGAATCGGCGGGATTATGGTTACAGTATACACTTGATAAAGATGATCAGGCGTTATTTGATGAGCAAGTAAAGGTTATTCAAGATAATTTCATATATAAGAATCATATCGTTTTATGGAAACTCTCTGAAAAGGGAGAGAGGCAGTCAGCTACAAATGCACTTATAGATGATCTTCGTATTATAGAACAATTATATCGTGCTTATGAAATACATAAGGAAGAGCGTTATAAAAACCTTGCCGATCAATTAAGTGATGCTGTACTTCGTTATAATAAAAAAGATAATTATTATGTTGATTATTATGATGCAGATGCAGGGAAACAAAATAATTTTGTAACAACATCATACATAAATCCGCGTGCATTCTCCTATATGAAGAAGTACGGCAAAGTTTCTGCTCAGCAATATCAGGAAGTCGTTCAATTTTTAGCGGATTATCCAAGGCATGGCTGGGCATTCCCAAAAGAGTATAAAGAAGATGGTACATTTACGTACGATAAAGAAGTGAATCTTATTGACCAATCATACGTTGCATATCATCGAAGTTTAGGAGGTCTTTCATCAGCTGCTTATTTGGAATTTATAAAGAAGAAGTTCCAGGAGGATGGAAAGCTATACGGTCGTTACAATTTAGAAACGGGAAAACAAACTGTGAATTATGAATCGCCGGCCGCGTACGGATTAACAATTTTGTACGTACTACAAACAGGTGATACAAAGTTTGCGAAGGAATTGTATGATCATATGGCCACATTCCGAAATGACAACGTATTTAGTAGATATTACGGTGGATATGTAACAGGTGAAAATAATAATACGCATATTTTTGATAACGTGCTACCACTTTTAGCTGAAATGGAATTAAAAAAGAGTGAACAATAAAAGATGCCACCATATGAGGGTGGCACCTTTTATTTGTTCATATAATTTTACGTTCTAATATTAGAGAAGTAGTCAATCACAAATTCACGGAATTGCTGAGCTGTTTTTGATAAGTAACGTTTTTTTGACCAACTTAATCCGATGGTTCGCTGACAAGTGGGTTCAATAATACGCAACTTGCTTGATGCTAAAGTAGAGTTTTTTAATAAAGTTAAACTTGGAACAAAAGCGATGCCGAGACCTTGCTTAATGAGGTCGCTAATCACGGTCGGTTCATCTACTTCAAAAGCAATATGCGGAGTGAAACCAGCTTCTTTACAAAATTCATCCGTTAAGTGCCGAAATCCGTAGCCAGTGTTCATACTAATAAACGGTTCGTCTTTTACTTCATGCAGGTGGATATTTTCTCGGCCGGATAAACGGTGGCCTGAAGGGACGACTAAGAAAATTTCTTCTGTAATAAGTGGTTCCCAAACAATCTCCTCACCTTCAATTGGCACAGAGGAGATACAAAAGTCAATTTCTATATTATCTAGTTGTCGTTTCATAGAAGGAGTAGATGCAAGAAATTGTTGAAATCGAACGTTAGGATGTTCTATTAAAAAAGAGCCAAGTAGTTCTGGTAATATTCTCGGAATAGAAACGGCCAGTGTAATAGAGCTTTGTTGTAATTCGGCTAAATCTTTAATTTCTCGTTCCCCTTCACTTAATTCATGAAAAATACGTTCTACTCGTTTTAAAAATACTTTTCCGAAAGAATTTAAAGTAATCTGTCGGCCTTGGCGATCAAATAAAGGGACGCCTAAATCCTTTTCGAGTCTAGCTATTGTTTTGCTGAGTGAAGGTTGCGCGATATGCAATTCTTCAGCTGCCTTTGTCATATGTTCTAGTCGTGCGACTGTCTGAAAGTATTTTAACTGGAGCAGTTCCATTTCGAATCTCCTTTCTATAGACCAAAAGGAATGAATTGATAATTAAAGATGTATTATACAGTATGGAAAGTGACGTGTATAGTAAATCTGTTAAACCATTCGAAGGGTGTTAAATTAGAAAAAGGAGTATGTTTCATGAAGGGAATTCAACTAATATTTAAAGATTGGAAAGCGATGTGGCACCATAAACATGGACGTATCGCTTTAATTTTTTTATTAATCGTTCCGTTAATTTATTCAGGATTCTTTTTAGCTGGGTATTGGGATCCGTACGGAAGATTAGATAAATTACCCGTTGCAGTTGTGAACTTAGATAAGGGTGCTGTGATGGATGAAAAAACAATTCATGCAGGAGACGATTTTGTTAAAAATTTAAAAGAGAATAAGGAACTAGCTTTTCATTTCGTATCAGAAAAAAATGCAGATGAAGGGTTAAAAGAAGATAAATATTATATGGTTGTTACGATTCCAGAGAATTTCTCTAAAAAGGTAAGTACACTTATGGATGAGAAACCAGAGCCGGCAAAGTTGCAGTACAAAGTAAATCCAGGTAAAAACTTTGTAGCAGCTCAAATTGGAACGACAGCTGTTGAAAATATGAAAACAAAAATCTCAAACAGTATTACGAAATCTTATACAGAAGGTGTCTTTTCAAAGTTTCAAGATTTGGCACAAGGATTGAGTGATGCAAGTAATGGTGCTGAGAAGTTACATGAAGGAACGACCGATGCAAAAAATGGAGCGAATCAGCTTGCGGATGGTATTGATCGTTTAAGTAATGGGACATCGAAATTGAAAGAAGGAAGTGAAAAGCTTGCATCCAGTCAATCTGCTTTAACCGGGGGAGCAAATGAGCTGAGTCAAGGAGCGACATCACTTCATAGTGGTATGGAATTACTAGCACAAGGTGAAAAAACGTTACAATCAGGAATTAGTGAATTAAGTGCTGGTACAAATGAATGGGTGAATGGAAATGAAAAACTTGCTGAAGGGCAAGCGAAAGCGGACAATGCGGCAAATAGTGTAAAACAACAATTAGAAGAGTACGTGAAAAATCATCCAGAAGTGCAGCAAGATCCCGCCTTTCAAAAAATCGTTGCTACGTCTAATGGACTAGCTAAAGCAACAAGTACTTTAAATAATAGCCAACAACAATTGACACAAGGTGCGAAGAAGCTTACTGACGGTCAACATAAGATTGAAGAAGGCATAAATACATTCGGAGTTAAGTTAAATGAAGCTACTGCTGGAACGCAAAAGATAGCAGATGGTGCATCGAATTTGGCTGATGGATTTACGAAGTGGGGAAATGGATTTACATCATTGCAAGAAGGTGTAAACCAGCTTGCGAGTGGTGGAACGGAGCTGAATAACGGAGCTGGTAAATTAACAAATGGACTTGTTAAACTTGATGATGGTGCGAAAGAACTTTCTGCGAAATTGGGAGAGGGCGCAGAGAAGATAGAGGATGTTCGTAATGATGATGCACGTAATACGATGTTCTCAGAGCCAGTTCAGTTAGTGAAGTCAACAGTTTCTGACGTTCCTAACTACGGTTCAGGCATTGCACCATATTTCTTATCGCTTGCATTTTATGTTGGCGGAATTATGGCATCGAATATTTTACCGCTTGGTCGTAGACAAAATATGAAGGTAAGCGGAACGGTACATTTTATTAATAAACTAGGATTGGTATATTTAATTGGACTTATTCAAGCGCTACTCGTAGATGTAGTTGTGCTAGGTGTTATGAAATTAGCAGTTGCCAGTGTACCACTCTTTGTTTTATCAAGTATTGTGATTTCCTTTACGTTCATGACATTTATTCTTATGTTAGTAACAGTATTTGGTCTTGTTGGAAAGTTCTTAGCAGTAACGCTTCTTGTCTTGCAATTAGCGACGAGCGGAGGTACTTTCCCAGGAGAATTAAATATAGCTGTTCTTAGTAAAATTGGACAGTTTCTCCCAATGTCTCATTCTCTTAGAGGATTACAAGATGTTATCTCTTTAGGAGATTGGTCGCAATTAAAAATGCAAATTTTAATATTGTTATGTTATCTCGTTGTTGCGGGTGGAATTGCTTGGATCACGAGCCATATACAGCATAGAGAAACGAATGCAGAACAAGTTTCTTAAAATGAAATAAGCTATCCGATTTTTTCGGATAGCTTCTTTTTTATTTACGTTCCATTACTGCAAAGTAATTATTTTCATTATCAGCAAAGTTGAATGCTCTACCAGTAGGTAAATCTACAACCTGTCCAACTGTGACATTTTTCTCAGAAAGGTCTTTATATAGACGGTCTAAGTCATTTGAGAAGAACATAAGTGAAGGTGTATTAAGGTTTAGTTCAGGTTGCATCTTCGCGATTAACGCTTTATCGTGAAGGACGATGCTTGTTCCTGCTTCTTTCGCCGGTGCAATTTCAATCCAGCGGAATCCGTTTCCGTTATTTTCTTCCGCAATGATTTGGAACCCTACTTTTTCTGTCCAAAATTGCACTGTTTCGTCTTGGTTATTTACATATAGCATAATTTGTCCAACTTGATTAATCATAGGTGTCTCTCGCTTTCTTTTTATATGCGTATCATTATATCAAATATATGGCTTGAATAGTTTTTTATGTTTTTTTCGGAATACAACCTTCGTCCATTTCATCTTTGTTGTAGGAGAAGGACCTGTAATCCAAGTATGAAATGGTATTGTGCTACAAATGACCATTGTTGAAATAGAGATAATAGCCGTTAACACAAATAGTAATAGGCTATATAATATAGTATTTTCTTGTAGTGTGAATAAAGAAAGAAACTTTGTGCATAGTTGCAAGAAGAATAAGTGAGCTAAATAAGCACCATACGTGTAATTTCCAATGAAACGTAACGTTTTATATAAGAAACCACGACGCTGTACTATCATAATAGATAACACATACAGTATGATAATTTCGCATACGATATATAAAAACATAGATGGTTTTAAATAGGTAGAAACAGTTAAATGAATAGAGTTTGCTCCGTAAAAACTAAACAACTCATAATTGATGAATAAAAATAAGATGAAAAATAATATTGTTATAAGCGGGATATGTTTCATGACGAATAGACGCCAAGTTTTTAGTGCTACAGCGGCAATGCCACCCATAACGAAATAGAATGAGTAGAATAGAAATGATCGATCTGTATAATGTAAAATTGTTGAACTTGTTAATTTTTCTCCATTAAAAATATAGTGAGAAGAGAACCACATTAATAGAAAATATAGGCAAGCGAAAAAGGTCATATATTTATATATGTCTTTTTTATTTTCTGTTCGTTTTTGAAACCAATAAAAAAGTGTGCATAGTAAAGGGAACAATAAGTGAATTTGGAACATCATAATAACGTACCAAAGATGGGGCGCGGCTGTTCCGAGTAATAAAATTTTTATTCCGCCTTGTAATGTAATAAGATCATTTGTTGTTAATAAGTAAAGAATAGACCAAAAGAAATAAGGAATGAGTAAGTGTGTCGCTTTTTCAGAAATATATTCTTTATATACTAATTGCTTCGTATAGTGACGAATTAAGTGAAATCCAACGATAAATATGAATGCTGGTGCTGAGAATTTTGCAAGATTAAATAGCATGCCCATAATGAGGGATTGCTCAAGTAAGACATTTCCTTGATTCATTGTATATAATAAGGAACTTTGCAAAACGACAGCGAGAAATGCAATGCTTTGCAAAACTTTAAATTCAGGTGCGCTTTGTGTCATTATTTCCATCTCCTTTTCCATACATGATTATAGTACGGAGAATGGATAATGGATGTGGAATATTTGTGAAGATTTTAACAAATTTGTGGCGAGAGGAAATATCAACTTATCAACAAATAACGACAAAAAGAGGATGCTCGTTTAGAGCATCCTCTTTCTAGCTATTAAGCAAATTTGTTTTTGATCCAATTCTTACCTTCTACAAGGCGAGCTGTCATTACCGCACAAGCGTTATCTGCTGTTACGTTTAACATCGTTGCAGGTGGATCAATGATTGTACTAATTGCTGCGATAATTGGCAGTGCTTCTGGCGGGAAACCGTATAGAGATACGATTAACATTTCACCAATCATACCACCGCCTGGAATAGCACCCATTACTGTTCCTACTAATAAAGAAACAACAAGTGCGATTGCTAATGTTTTCGGTCCTTCGAATTCCATGTTGAAAATACCGAATAAGAAAGCAATTTTTAATACGCCACCTAAAACAGAGCCGTCTTTATGAAGTGTAGAACCAAGAAGGACAACTGTTTCACGAACGTCTGAAGAAATACCCATTTTCTTCGTTGCTTCTAAGTTCGCTGGAATACTTGCGGCACTACTACAAGTTGCAAGTGATGTAACTGTAGGAGAGACCATGTTCTTCCAAAATACTTGTACACCTTGCTTGCGACCTGCAAGGTATGCATAGAATGTGAAGAATACAAAGAAATAAATTAGAGAAGCTGGATAGTATACCATTGCCGCTCGGAAGTAAGTTCCAAGAAGTTGTGGTCCGAATTCACCAACTAATGCTGCGAAGTAAGCAGCAAGTCCGATTGGAGCGTAGTACATAATGAAAGATACAACCTTCATTGAAATCTCTGCACCAGCTTGTAGGAATGTAGCGAATGGTTTTCCTTTTTCGCCAACTGCTGAAGTTGCAATCCCCATTAAGATAGAGAAGAAAATAAGAGCTAACATATTTTCACGAGATAGTAACTTCGAGAAGTCAGATACTGTTAAAATACCGACGATTTGATCTGCAACACTAACAGCTTTGCCGGCTTTGTCAGGTTGTGTTAGTTCTAGTACAACACCTTGTGCTGGCGGGAATACTTTCACGACAATAATCATAAAAATAGCAGCTAAAATACTTGTAAATAAGAAAGTCCCAGCCATACTAGACATAATTTTACCGAAACGTTTTAATCCATCCATATTAGCAATAGACGATGCGATGCTAAAGAACACTAGAGGTACAACAATCGTAAACATTAAGTTTAAGAAAATGTCACCAAGCGGCTTTAAAGCAACTGCATCGGCACCCATGAAATAACCAATGAAACCACCAATTAGGATAGAAGATAATAAAATAAGCGGAAAGCGATATGCCTTCATAAATATATCCTCCTATCAATTAAAAAAATCATACTGAATCATTATAGCGAGTTAGAGTCCTCTTTACTAGGAGAATACGGATAAATGGAATAGCGTGAAAACCAAGAAATTTTTGTTTTTAAGCTCGGCATACAGCAGGAAATCTAGACATATATATTTGTAACCTAGTGGTGGCAAGGGATGCACCATAACTTAGGTTTAGAAAAAGGGGGAGGGAAGCGGAATGAATATTTTGCTTTGCTGTGCAGCGGGAATGTCTTCCAGTTTGATTGTTACAAAGATGGAGAAAGCAGCAGAGGCAAGAGGGATAGAAGTAAAAATCTGGGCAGTATCAGGTTCTGAAGTGAATAGTCATATTGATAAAGCTGATGTCCTTTTACTTGGACCGCAAGTACGTTATTTATTACCGAAAATGAAAGAATTATGTAAGGATAAAGGGATACCTGTTGATGTCATTCAATCCGTTCATTACGGACTTTGTAATGGAGAAGCTATCTTGCAAGCAGCTTTGTCAATGAAACCATGAGGAGAGTGGGATAGATGATACGGTTTTTAGAGAAGTACGTGATGCCGGTAGCAGGGAAGGTTGCAGAGCAGAGGCATTTGCAAGCAATTCGAGATGGAATTATTTTAACGATGCCTTTCTTAATTATTGGATCGTTTTTCCTCATTATTAGTGCACTGCCGATACCTGGATATAACGAGTTTATGGCAGGTTTGTTTGGTGAGAATTGGCAGAGAGCTTTAGGGTATCCAGTTAGTGCAACTTTTAATATAATGGCTTTAATAGCTGTTTTTGGAATCGCTTACAGGCTTGGAGAGTATTATAAAGTGGATGCTTTAGCATCCGGGGCATTGTCGCTTGTGACGTTTTTACTTGCGACTCCATTTCAAGTTGCATATATTATACCAAGTACAAAAGAGAGTGTACTTGTAGAAGGCGCTATCCCAGCAGCATTAATGGGAAGCCAAGGGTTATTTGTAGCAATGATTATTGCACTTATATCTACTGAACTTTATCGGTTTATTGTACAAAAAAAGATAATTATAAAGATGCCAGAGACAGTTCCACCAGCTGTCACGCGTTCATTTGCCGCACTTGTTCCAGGATTTATTGTTGTAACAGTTATTTGGATTTTACGCTTAATTATAGAAAATACTTCTTTTGGCAGTATCCATAATATCGTAGGACAAATTTTACAGGAACCACTTAGTGTACTTGGTGCTAGTCTTTGGGGCGCAATAATAGCAGTTATTCTCGTTCATGTTCTTTGGTCGTGTGGAATTCATGGTGCTACTATTGTTGGTGGTGTAATGAGCCCCGTTTGGTTGTCGTTAATGGATCAAAACCGAGTTGCTTTTCAAGCTGGGCAAGATGTACCAAATACAATTACGGCACAGTTTTTTGACTTATGGATTTATATGGGCGGTTCTGGTGCAACGCTTGCTCTAGTTGTCGGAATGTTACTATTTGCACGAAGTCAACAATTAAAAAGTTTAGGGAGATTGTCAATTGCACCTGGTATATTTAATATTAATGAGATGGTAACTTTTGGTATGCCGATTGTGATGAACCCACTTTTACTAATTCCATTTATATTAGTTCCAGTTGTGTTAACAATTGTTTCTTACTTTGCAATGGAATGGGGATGGGTCGCACGTCCGAGTGGGGCCGCTGTACCTTGGACGACACCTATTCTTTTTAGTGGATATTTAGGATCGGGCGGGAAAATTTCAGGTGTTATTTTGCAACTTGTTAACTTTGCGCTAGCATTCTTCATTTATTTACCGTTCTTAAAAATATGGGATAAACAAAAACTGGCGGAAGAAAAGGGGGAGTAAAGAACTAAAATGGATACGATAGAGACGAAAGCTTTTCATTTAATCTTGCATGGGGGAAACGCGAGAAGTTGTTCAATGGAAGCAATTGATTGTGCGAAGCGTGGGGAGTTTACAGAAGCTGAAGCTAAATTACAAGAAGCACTAGAGGAATTAAAAGAGGCGCACCGTGTACAAACGGAGCTTATCCAGAAAGAAGCTGGTGGCGAAAAGACCGAAGTTACTCTTTTAATGGTACACGCGCAAGATCATTTAATGAATGCAATTACGGTGAAAGAATTAGCAAGTGAGTTTGTAGAGTTATATAGGAAGATGTCGGTGGATGAATGAACCTTGCTTATGCAAGGTTTTTTTATCTCGAATTAACGGGCAGTAAAACTCTCACTAATTAAAATTTCATTTTATGTATGTGCCTGTACCATCAGTGGAATGTTCATCCCACTGATGGTATTTACAATCCTCCTTTTTTCGGATGAGTAAGAGTTATAATTAATCGGCAGTAACAATTTCTCCTATACCACGAATTAATCTTTTTATATGCATCCGTTCCGGTTTTAATATATTTACGATATAATCAATCGCTATTTGTGGTTCAACGGTTGTACCGCAAGTATAACAGTCAATAGCTGCAAAATTTTGTTCCGGGTAAGTGTGAATGGAAAGATGGCTTTCTGATAATAGCACTAATACAGTAACACCATATGGCTGGAACTCTTTTTTACTTACGTTTAAAACATGGGCACCAGAGTAATCTGCAGCGTTAACTAAATGGTATTCTAAAAAGTGAATATCATCTAATAGGGAAAAATCCACTCCCCACAAATCTACTATTATATGCTTGCCAAAAGTAGAATATTCCATAAGGCAGCACTCCTTACTATAATATCGTCAAAACTTCATTTCCTGTTTGTAGCATTGATGTAAGATAAGATTTGATTCTGAATTTAAAAGAGCGAGGTTACGTTGTTCTAGATGTTCTTCTTTAAATTGAAATAAAGGAAAAAGAAGAGTAGGCAATGTTCGAGGAGTTGGTACTACATATAATTGTTCAATTTGATCGAGTACATGTGCAGAATTAGTAGCAAGATGAAATCCCCAGTCAGTTCCGAAAGAAGGAACGATTGTATGATAGCTTTTTACAGTTAATCCAGCGTGTTCAATTGTATTACCGATACTCCAATATACTAGAGGTGCATCAGCAGGTGAATTAGATTGACAGACGAAAGCACCATCTTCTGTTAAGAATGTAGCTATACGAGCAAATAGTTCGCTTGTATATAAAGTACTTAACAACTCTGTCGCTGGGTCTGGAAAATCAATAATGATTACATCGTATAAAGATGAAGGTGAATTTAGAAATTCTTTTGCATCGCATACGTGCACGTTCACGCGATTATCAAAAAAAGCATTTTTGTTTAAAGATACTATTTCTGGAACATTACGTGCCATATTAATCATCGCCTCGTCTAAATCAACAAGGTCTACATGTAGCACAGTTTCATATTTCAAAACTTCTCGTAAGGCAAGACCATCGCCACCACCTAATATGAGAACACGTTTTGGATCGATTACTTTTGACATAATTGGATGTACAAGTGCTTCATGATAGATTTGCTCATCAACGGAACTAAATTGTAGTTGCTTGTCCAAGTATAAGCGAACATCGTTTACTTGGACTAAATTAATATTTTGATAATTACTTTTTTCTTCAAATAGGTTCGTATGTTCACCAGCTTGTATTTCTTTTAGAGAAATTTCATCCCACACATCTAAGCTGTGTGAATCTGTAGGTACTATAATTACATTCTCTGATTGTACTTGCTTATTCTGCTCATTCTGTTTGTCCTGTTTATCTTGTTTGTCTTGTGTATCATGCTTGTCCTGCTGTTCTAGTTCAAATTTGTCAGAGTCTAATTCAGAACGCTTGTCCTTTTTATAGCTTGTTATTCTATAAATTTTTATTTTGCTTTGTTTTCTATGTTTTGGCATAGGAATCCCCTTTCGAATTGTGTTATTTTATTCTATTTTATTTTATGTAATTTAGTAGAGTGTGCTTGGACAATAGAATAGATAGAAGACTGAGCTCAAGAAAATGTTGTTTTTTACTAGATTTCTACGATAAAAAAATTTTTTTAGTGTTTTTTCATATTAAACATAACTAGACAACTAAACACTAATCTATTTTCATACAGTTATGTGTTAAAAGCGTGTTGTTTTATAACACACTGTGTGTTTTTTGGACGACACACTAATTGAAAGCGTTAACACACAAAGAAAATGCTCGAAAAAGCACTGATTTTAGTGGTTTTAAAAAGTTGGCACGCTAATTGCATTAATAAATAGCGTAAAGAAAAATAAATAAACATAAATTTTTTATACTACACAAGGGGGATTTTCAAATGAATATTTTATTATGTTGCTCAGCAGGGATGTCTACAAGTTTACTAGTTACAAAAATGGAAGCGGCTGCAAAAGCTCGCGGTTTAGAAGGAAAGATTTGGGCTGTATCTGGGGATGCAGTAAAAACGAATATCGATCAAGCAGATGTATTATTACTAGGACCACAAGTTCGTTACATGCTCTCTTCAATGAAAACGCTTGCTGACGAGAGAAACGTTGGAATCGACGTTATCAATCCAATGCACTACGGCATGATGAATGGGGAAGCAGTTTTAGATCACGCATTAACACTTAAAAAATAATTAGGGGGGAAGCGAAATGCAAAAGTTTATTGCATTTATGGAGAAATATTTAGTTCCAGTCGCAGGAAGAATCGGATCGCAGCGTCATTTAGTTGCAATCCGTGATGGTTTTATCGCAGTTATGCCTCTTATTTTAGTTGGATCGTTTGCAGTACTTATAAATAATCTACCAGTTGATGCATTCCAAAAACTTATGAAGGGTGCATTTGGAGATGTTTGGAAAGATATCGGCGGTGGTATGTGGACAGGGTCCTTTGCAATATTAGCTCTCATAGCCGCAGTTGGGATAAGTTATAATTTAGCGAAATCTTACGGTGTAGACGCGTTGTCAGCAGCAATTATTACATTCGGTGCATTAATTATTATATCTCCGACAACGCCAAAAGAAGGCGGTATTGATTTAGCTTGGACAGGATCACAAGGTTTATTCGTTTCTATCATTGTAGCTCTTCTTGTAACCGAGGTATTCAGGTTCTTTGTTCAAAGGGATATTACAATTAAGATGCCAGAGGGTGTTCCACCAGCAGTAATGAAATCATTCGCAGCATTAGTTCCAGCATTCGTTATTTTAATCGTAACAGCAAGTATTCAGTTAGCTGTGAAATTAGCGGGAACAAGTATTCATAAAATCGTATTTGAAACAATTCAATTACCATTACAAGGTTTAGCAGGTACGTTACCAAGTGCAATTATTATCGCATTACTTATTCACGTATTATGGTTCTTCGGATTACATGGTCCTAATATTATCGGTGGTATTATCGACCCAATTTATTTACCAGCACTAGAAAAGAACATTAAATTATTTAACGATGGTATGTCTGCATATGATGTACCGCACATTTTCACAAAGCCATTCTTTGATGTATACGTATACATCGGCGGATCAGGTGCAACATTAGCATTCTTAGTAGCGGTAATGCTTGTTGCAAAAAGTGCGCAACTTCGTGGTGTAGGTCGCGTATCTATCGGTCCTGGTTTCTTCAATATTAACGAACCAGTTATTTTCGGTACACCAATCGTATTAAATCCAGCGTTAATCATTCCATTCGTACTTACACCGGTTGTATTAGTTATTACTTCTTATACAGCGATTTCTTTAGGGTGGGTACCAAAAACAGTTGCTTTAGTTCCTTGGACAATGCCACCAATCTTTAGTGGTTATCTTGTAGCGGGCGGAAGCATCGCTGGTGCAGCACTACAAGTGGTAAACTTTGCAATCGCGGTAGTAATTTACTATCCATTCGTATTAATGTGTGACCGTACTTATGTACAGGCTGCAAAAGCTGAAACAAAAGGAAGCGACAATTCAGTATCACTTTAAAAAATATTATTCTGGCGAGTTCTTATAGCTCGTCAGAATAATTACCTTTATATCATGTTCAAAAAGATGAAATACATCTGCAAGAACACCAAACTATCATTAATAAATTAAAACTTTAATAGAGATGTTCAAACTGAAGGGGTATTTAAATCGGTTGAACCTTATAGAGAGGGCGGTAATTATGATGACTACAGCAGAACAAATTCCATTCCAATTGATTTTAAATAGTGGTAACGCACGAAGCTTTGCGATGGAGGCACTTCAATTTGCCAAACAGGGGAAAATGGCAGAAGCAGATGAAGCGATGGTAAAGGCGAAAGAAGCGATTAATGAAGCGCATCATTTCCAAACAGAGCTCATACAATCAGAAGCAAGAGGAGAAAAAACAGAGATTAGTGTTCTTTTAATTCACGCACAAGATCATTTAATGAATGCGATTACAGTGAAAGAATTAGCAGCAGAGTTTATCGATCTTTATAAAAAGCTTGAAGCGAAAGGGGAATAAAGCATGACTGGAATTAAAATTGCTACAATCGGCGGTGGATCTAGTTATACACCAGAATTAATTGAAGGATTTATTAAGCGTTATGATGAACTGCCTGTTCGTGAAATTTGGTTAGTAGATATCGAGGCAGGAAAAGAAAAGTTAGAAATCGTTGGTAACTTAGCGAAACGTATGGTGAAAAAATCAGGTTTACCAATCGAGGTACATTTAACACTTGATCGCCGTGAGGCATTAAAAGATGCTGACTTCGTAACAACACAACTTCGCGTTGGTTTATTAGAAGCACGTGCAAAAGATGAAGCAATCCCGTTAAAATATGATGTAATCGGTCAGGAAACGAATGGTCCTGGTGGTCTATTCAAAGCGTTGAGAACGATTCCTGTTATTTTAGATATTTGTAAAGATATGGAGGAGCTCTGTCCGAATGCATGGTTAATTAACTTTGCAAATCCAGCTGGTATGGTAACAGAAGCTGTCCTTCGTTATACAAATATTCAAAGAGTAGTTGGTCTATGTAACGTTCCAATCGGAATTCGTATGGGTCTTGCAAGATTACTTGAAGTAGATGCGAGTCGTGTTCACGTTGATTTCGCAGGTTTAAATCATATGGTATACGGACTAGACGTATATTTAGATGGCGTGAGTGTAATGGACCGCGTGCTAGAGCTTGTAACAGATCCAGAAAAGCAAATTACGATGGAAAATATCGCAGCGCTTAACTGGGAACCAGACTTTATTCGCGGACTTCGTGCAATTCCATGTCCATACCATCGTTACTACTACAAAACACGTGAAATGTTAGAAGAAGAGAAAGAAGCTTCTGTTGAAAAAGGTACACGTGCAGAAGTAGTAAAACAATTAGAAAATGATTTATTTGAGTTATATAAAGACCCGAACTTAGATATTAAACCACCACAATTAGAAAAACGTGGCGGAGCTTATTATAGTGATGCAGCATGTAGCCTAATTACGTCTATTTACAATAATAAAGGTGATATCCAGCCTGTTAATACACGAAACAACGGAACAATTGCAAGCTTACCACATGATTCTGCTGTTGAAGTGAACTGTATTATTACGAAAGAAGGTCCAAAACCAATTGCAGTGGGAGATCTTCCAGTACCAGTTCGCGGTTTAGTACAACAAATTAAATCATTCGAGCGCACAACAATTGAAGCTGCTGTTACAGGGGATTATCATAAGGCGCTGCTTGCTATGACAATCAATCCACTTGTACCATCAGATAAAGTTGCAAAACAAATTTTAGATGAAATGTTGGAAGCACATAAAGAGTATCTTCCACAGTTCTTTAAAAAGGTAGAGAAGTAAAAGCGGCGCTATTTAGCCCGCTTTTTTTATTCTATTAGGAGGTATTATGATGATTAAGTTAATTGTAAATGCAGATGATTTCGGTCTTACAGAGGGTACAAATTACGGCATTATTGATGGGCATATAAATGGACTTGTAAATTCAACGACGATGATGATGAATATGCCAGGAACAGAGCATGCGGTACGCTTAGCGAAAGAGTACAACCTACTCGGAGTAGGCGTACATCTCGTATTAACAGCAGGGGAACCACTTCTTGGAGACGTACCATCACTTGTAGGTAGCGACGGATCGTTTCATAAACAAAGTGTTGTAAGGGAAGGGAATATAAATCCAGAAGAAGTTGAGAGAGAATGGACTGCTCAAATTGAGAAGTTTTTATCTTACGGATTAACACCAACTCATTTAGATAGTCATCATCATGTGCATGGTTTACCGATTTTACATGATGTTCTTGAGAGATTAGCGGCTAAATATAATGTTCCGATTCGTCGTTGTGAGGAAGATAGAGCGGTGCATCCATTTTCTGATGTGTTTTACAGTGACTTTTATGCGGATGGTGTGACGGAAGATTACTTTGTGAAGTTAAAAGAAAGAGTACAAGGTGAACAAACGGTAGAAATTATGGTTCATCCAGCTTATATTGATCCAGAGCTTGTGAAACGTTCTTCTTACGTAATGGATCGAGTGAAGGAATTGCGTATTTTAACAGAGAGTGAGTTGCCAGAAGGAATAGAGCTTGTGAAGTTCTAATAGAAAAACGACGGCTACATCATGCCGTCGTTTTTTCTATTTATAAAATGGACAGAATATATCCGCCAAAGGCTCCGAGTATAACGATAACCCAAGGTGGTGTTTTCCAAAAAGCTAGTAAGCAAAAAAGAAGCGAAGCGAAAACGAAATCTGAAGCATTTATAATTGTACTCGTCCAAATGGGATCGTAAAAAGCGGCAATTAAAATACCAACAACTGCGGCGTTAACACCAAGTAGTGCGCCTTGTATGAATGATATTTTTCTCACACTGTTCCAAAATGGTAAAACACCAATGACGAGTAAGAAAGCAGGGAGGAAAATCGCAATTGTTGCGAGTATTGCCCCAAGCGTCCCGTTTAACACTGCTCCTATATACGAGGCGAATGTAAATAGTGGTCCTGGTACTGCTTGTGTTAATCCGTATCCAGCTAGGAACTGTTCTTTCGTCATCATTCCGTTTTGTACGAACTCACCTTCAAGAAGGGGTAGCACGACGTGTCCTCCTCCAAATACAAGTGCGCCAGAGCGATAGAAACTATCAAATAAAGCGATGTAATAAGAGAACGGTCTTAATATTGGTAGCAGTAGTAAGAGTCCAAAGAATAAGACGAGACAAGAAACTGCTATCTTTTTTGAAATAGGTACTTTTATATGCTGAGATTGGCTAATTGGTTGGTTGCGATATAAAAACCAGCCGATAAAGCCACATATTATAATGAGGATCACTTGCGTCCAGCTACTTGGCCATAATAAGGCGATTGCGGCAGTTACAATCGCAATCGTCGCACGGTTGCGATCTGGAGTTAACTTTTGCGCCATTCCCCATATGGCGTGAGCGACAATAGCGACTGCTACAAGTTTTAGTCCATGAATCCAGCCAGCACTCCCAAGATCGAACTGATTAAGGAATGAGGCGAAGAAAACTAAAACAAGGACAGACGGTAAAGTGAATCCAATCCATGAAATAATAGCTCCTAAAAGCCCGCCCCGTAATAATCCAACCCCCATACCGACTTGACTGCTGGCAGGACCAGGAAGGAATTGACATAGCGCTACTAAATCTCCATAGCTTCGTTCATCCATCCATTTTCTTTTTTGCACGTATTCGTGGTGAAAATAGCCGAGATGAGCGACAGGACCGCCGAATGAAGTAAGTCCTAATTTAAATGAGACGAGAAAAATCTCTAATAATGTGTGAAAGGTGTGTTTGTTTTTTTTCAAAATAACCTCCTAGAATGTTTTTGCTATGTGCATTATACAAGAAGTGGTAAAGCAAAAGGAACAAATCTAATGTAAAGATTTTGTGAATCTTTTCTTTGTAATTAAAATTGAAAAAGTCATAAATGATTATGTCTAAACCATAAAGTAGTAGAAGTAGTGCTGGGAAATTTATATAAGGAGAATGCCTTATGACAACACATTTCTTTGCCAGGTTAACAGGTAAGAGGGAAGTGCCTCCTGTAAATACAGAAGCTTTTGGGGTAGCAGAGTTTATTTTTAGTGATGATTTAACGAAATTGCATTACAGAGTAATACTAAAAAATATAGAAAAGGTTACATCGTGTCAAATTCATTTAGGGAAGTCTACTCAAATTGGTCCTGTTGTTTTATATTTGTATGGTCCACTGGAGCAAGGGATTAGCTTGAACGAGGGAAGTATTACTGGTGTAGTGAATGTGGAGGATTTTGAGGGACCTTTACAAGGGAAATCATTTGTACATTTACTTCAAGAAATTATTCAAGCAAATGTATATGTTAATGTTCATACGAAATCACAAAAAAGAGGAGAAATAAGAGGGCGAGTTAGAAAAGTAAAGAAGTAGAGGAAAAGGCTGTCCATATGTTGGAACAGCCTTTTCTCATTATATAAGGTGCTAGTTTTAGCGATTATTGTCGGTAAATCGATATATTTTGAAAAACGCTGATATAACTCGCGTTGCGCCGATATATTTCAATAATCGCTGATATAACTCGCGTTACGGTCGATATTTTTAAAAACTGCCTCGATTAATTTTTCACAGGTTGATTTTTAATAAAGAAGTCCATAACGTAAAATACTTCGTCATCTGGTATTTGTATTTCAAATGTATTTTCAATTGGTTGCAATGCTTTTTTTACTTTCATATACATCCAGTATTCATCTTGTCTCCTTTTCTCCTTATCAGGATGAGGAAGAAGGCTTTCTCCTTTTTGGAGACGGTCAACCATACAGCTCATATGCAGAATAACACCCATTAAGCTATCAGGAGTTAGCTGTAAGGAAATTAATTCTTGGATTGTATTTAATGCGTAACGAATTGTTTTAATCAGTAATGCCCCATCGTTACGTTGCATTTGTTGTTCAAGAATATCCGCCATTTTTGCATATGTTTCTTCATACGTAATTAATTCTTGAATGGGCTGAATCGCTGTGTAGTTTACGATGTCTTGGAAATGATATGTTAAGCACGGCACTTGCACATCGAAATTCGTGACGATACAAATGATGTTACGCTCTTTTTTTATGTTCTCGATCATTTTCGTTAAATCTTTTTCATGGACGATACTAATCGGAATAATTTCAATTAAGTCTTTATCAAATCGTAAATAGTTCTCTAACATTTTTTGAATAGCTAAAGCACTTCCTTCACCAGTTAAACAAGCTGTTAAAATAACAGATTTCATTGGAGAGAGAGGTTTTTTCTTTTCTTCTTGTACGTTTAAGTAAAACGGTGTTAAATTTTTTACTGTTTCATATAGCGCATCTAATGAATAACCGAGCTGAGCTTTTCGAGCTGCTTCTAGTGCATGTGGTGTGCTCGTCATCGAGAGAACACGTACAGGAATTTTGAATTCCGTTTCTAATATGTCACCGATATAAGCAAGTGACCCCATATCAACAAGTAAAAGAAGCCCATTTACATTTTGGAGTGTTTTCATATAAACTTTCACACGCTCTAAGAAATCTTTCGGTGATTCGTGTAACGGCATATCAATACCGGTTACTTCCTCAATGCCGAGAAGTTCGTTTGCAACGTTTGCCATTTCAGTTGCGATGCCATTACCGTGTGCTAATATTAATACTTTTACTTCTGTTTGTGAGGCAGGAATTGGATCAACAACGAAGAACATTGTTAAAAAGCCAGCTTCATCAATAGGCATTGTTATTTGTAATTCTTCCTCCAGTAGTTGAATGCATTGCATGGCTACGGAAAAGGCTTCTTTATATTTCGTACGAATTTGATTTAATTGTGGGTGATGTATTTGTTTTCCACTTTGTAAACGTTGTAGAGTTGTCTGTACATGTAAGCTTAAAGCGAGAAATACTTTTTCATCAAACGTCTTAGATAAATGCTTTTCAGCAAGTTCCGCTATTTTTTCACATACGGACACGATATTACGATCCACAATTTTAAAAACATTTTCATGGCTTGTTTTTTTTGATATTTGGTTAAAATATTGTACGAAAAAGCTTTGAACATCATTTTCTATTAGTAATTCTAATTCTTCCTCTTCAATACCACGTGCTTGAAGTTCTTCGTATTTATAATCAATATAATCGTAAATAGAAGAGCGTTTTTCATCTTCTGTTTTATGATTACTCCAACCTTCATCACCTGTAAATACAAATGTTTCATTTGGTATTTGATATAAGTGACGGCTCTTTCTTTCAATGAACAGTCCTTCTTTCATATACCAAGGTAAATCTGTACTTGAAACATAGACAGAATCACGTTTCTTTGTCACGAAGTCAGAATAGGCTTTCGCACAGGCGATTTGAACATCCGTTTTTAATTGACCGATGTTATTGGGACAATTGTAAAAGACGAAAGCACGCATTGCATTTGGGCTAACGTGAATTTCTTTTCGCAGACGAATTGCTTCATTTGTGAAAAATAGCTGTAGTAAAGCAAAGCGTTCTTTATGTGTACGCTCACGAAGTGGTGGCAGCGTAACAGTCATCGGTATACGTCTTGTAAATGTTTTTAATAAAAAGGAATTTGGTTCTTCTGTTGTTGCAGTAATGATTAATACTTGTGCTTTACGTTCGTTTTCTGTTTCTCCAAGGCGGCGGTATACTCCGCGGTCAATAAAGGTGAAGAGCATTTCTTGTCCCTCTGGAGGCAGACGATGTACTTCATCTAAGAAGAGAATTCCTTCATGAGCTTTTTCAATTAATCCTTTTTGATCACTTGCACCTGTGTAAGCCCCTTTTTTAATCCCAAATAACTGTCCAAGTAGTAGTTGTGGATTGTTTGCGTAATCAGCACAGTTAAAGACGATAAATGGTGCATTTTTGGGAAGCTGTTCAACTTCAATTGCATATTCGTGCATTAAAGAAGCAAACATAGACTTTCCGACCCCTGTTTCTCCTAGTAGTAAAGTATGCATACCGTTTGGAGGGTAGAGAATAGAAGCTTTCGCTTTTTCAATTGCGATTTTAAGGCTCGTATTTTCAATTGCAAATGTATCTAATGAAGTTATGTCTTTTGAATGCGTTTCCAACGAAGTGTTCGTTTCTATGTAAAAACGAACAGGTCGCGTATTTGTTTTTAATAACCGTTTATCTTTTACAAGTTTGTTTAAGTCGCTACTCACATTGGCGCGATCTAGTTGTAGAAATGTAGCGAGTTCTGATGCGGTTACACCTTCTGTATAATTTCCTTCTTGTATTGCATTAAAAATGAGATCTATTCGTTTCATTTCCATTCACCTCGAAACTTCATCACTATTTAAAATTTTACACAAAAATGGGAAGGGTGGGAAGAGAAAAATAAAACAGCTTTAGTCTAGAAGTACTAAAGCTGTTACAATCTTGTGTCTTTCCAAAAATTTACCTCGAGGTGAGAAGATGGATTATAGGGAAGAAGTTTGTATCCTTGTGACTGTAAATAATCAATTACTTTTGGCAGTATTTGTACAGTCACACTCGAATCATGCATTAAAATAACTTCGACTTGTTCATCACTTTGATTACGCACTCTTTCGAGTATGGCAGAAGGATTATCATAGCTTTTCCAGTCATAAGTATCGATCGTCCAATCCCACATTTTATACTGGGCTGATACAAGTGCATCACGGTAATTCTTTTTTAAGTAAGGCATACTACCATATGGAACGCGAACGAGATGTGTATTTAATTTCGTAACTTGCTGGACAATGCTTTGTGTTTGTTCCATTTCTGCAATTAAAGTGGAAGGGTCACCAGTGTAAAGGCGTTTTACATCATGTGACATGCTATGGAGCCCGATATAATGTCCTTCTTTAATTAATCGTTGCATCGTTTTTCTGTAATGCGGCACTTTTCCGCCAATAACAAAGAAAGTTGCTTTTCCGTTCTTTTCTTTTAAGATGTTTAAAATTTGCGTCGTATATTTGTTTGGTCCGTCATCAAATGTTAAGTACGCAATTTTTTGTGTAGGAGAAGTTGTTTCAGTATTTGGATGATGTTCAGCAGGAATAACGGTTGTTGCTTCAGTATTAGATGATGCGTACATAGTAATTGTTAAGAATAAAATAATACATTGAAATACTCGCTTGATCATAACATTCACCCTCAGTTTGACAATCAAGATGTAAAAAAACTTGATACTTTTCTTATTATGTATATCTTTCTCCAATAGAGGAACTCTCAAACAATCTATATTTTGGAAATATAAAATAAGGAATAAAAAATAGCATCCTAAAGGATGCTATTTGAATATTTCATAATGGTAAAGGCTATACTACAATTAGTCTTCGCGTTTTTTCACTTTTTTATAAAAGGAAATAAGTGGTTTGTAACGTTCATGTACAAGCCCGATTATTTCAGCAATGATTTCTGTGAAGAAAATCAAAGCGAAAAGAAGAATAATGGATAACCATAACGTTGCACTAGTGAAAATAATGGCATTTACACTAAAGAAAATACCGAATGCGTATATAATTAGTACCGTTTTACGATGAGAGAATCCCATTGCAAGTAAGCGGTGATGTAAATGCGATTTATCTGGTGCTGAAATAGGTTTTTTATTTACGATACGACGGATGATTGCAAATATCGTATCAAATATAGGTACACCTAAAATGATAATTGGAACGATAAAGCTGAATAACGTTACACTTTTGTATAATCCAAGTAACGATATAACAGAAATACAGTATCCTAAAAATAGTGCTCCTGTATCTCCCATGAAAATTTTTGCTGGATGGAAGTTGAAGAATAAAAATCCAATTGTACTTGCTAATATAATTAATGCGAGTGGCAAGATAATAGCTGTTCCAGTACCCCATGGGCTAGTGAAGGCCATATATGCTAGCGTTGCAAGTACGATAGATGAAATACCAGCAGATAATCCATCTAAGCCGTCAATTAAGTTGATTGCATTCGTAATACCTACAAGCCAAAATACTGTAATTGGATAAGCAAGCCATCCAAGTTCAGTATCCCCAAGGAATGGGATATATAATACTTGCACTAATAATCCACTTTTTACAATCATAATGGCAACTAACAGTTGTCCACCGAATTTTACTTTCGCAGATAACTCGTACATATCATCTAAAATTCCGATGATTACAATGATAATCGCACCTAGTGTTATCGATAACATTCTTTGCTCATATAAGCCGCCGACAACAAATCCTACAGCTACACCAATAAATATTGCTAACCCGCCAAGACGTGGCATAATCTTTTGGTGCACTTTACGTGCGTTTGGCTTATCTGTCGCTCCTATTTTAAAAGCTAATTTAATAACTAAAGGAGTAACGACGAGTACAGTGATGAAAGATGCCAAAATGGCATAAATCACTTGTGAGTCCATTAATACCCCACCCTTTATATTCTAACGTAATTTTTTTTTTGAAAATATATTTATCTGAAAATTATGATGTTTATTTACAGGCTCATAACATATGGTATCACAAAAAGATTAGAATTCAATCTTTTTTTCTCTTTACGGTTAATGGAAGCGGATAGAATATATGACAATTGTATATAGAATGTTGCATCATATGAGAAGGTTAATCGTACTGGACTTTGGAATATGACATTTCCTTTTTTTCTTCGATAGTGAATACTTTTAGTTCAGTATTATAAGTGTTACACGTAGAAATGAGTAAGTTTCATGTTAAAATGTGGGAATTTATCTCGCGTCAACTAGTAGCCCCATTCCCACTAATTAAAGTTTCACTTTATATTATAGTGCATTTAATTTTACAAAAACTTTAAAAAAAATAAGGGGAGTAATTCATATAATGAAGAAGGAAAAGGGTTTTCTCATTTTTAATGTGAGAGGGGGAAGCACAGGGAGAATTCTGTATTTCATATCTTTTCTATTGTAAATTCCTGTGCGAAAAGGAAATGAAAATTACGATAATAGGTACTGGATATGTTGGATTGATTACAGGAGTAGGATTGGCAAAGTTGGGGCATTCAGTTACATGTTTTGATATAGATGATGAAAAAATTAAACGAATAAAACAAGGCGATTTACCTATTTATGAGGTTAGATTACATGAATTAATAAATCATGCATATAAGAATAATGCTTTAATTTTTACATCAAATAAAGAAGAGGCATTTGATGATGTAGAGTTTATATTTATTGCAGTTGGAACACCATCTTTATTAGATGGGACGGCGGATTTAACGTATATTCAGAGTGCTTGTAACGATATTGGATTATATGCGACGAACGATATTATTGTTGTTACGAAAAGTACAGTTCCAGTAGGTACAAATGATGTAATGAAGGGATGGATTGAGGAGAAGTTAAAAGGGAGGCATACAGTACATATCGTATCGAATCCAGAGTTTTTGCGTGAAGGTTCAGGTATTTATGATTTCTTTCATGGAGATCGTATTGTAATTGGAGCGGATAGTGAGGAAGTAGCAAGAAGAGTAGAGAGTTTGTATAGCCAATTATGCTTAGAAACGTATGTTACAGATATTAAAAGTGCAGAGATGATTAAATACGCATCGAATGCCTTTTTAGCTACAAAGATTAGTTTCATTAATGAAATTTCAAATATATGTGAGAAGGTAGGCGCAAATGTATTGGATGTTGCTAAAGGGATGGGAATGGATCAGAGGATTGGTGCATCTTTTTTAAATGCAGGTATTGGATACGGGGGATCATGTTTTCCAAAAGATACGAAAGCGCTGGTGCAAATTGCGGGAAATGTTGCTCATGATTTTCGTTTGTTAAAAGCGGTTATTGAAGTAAATAATAAGCAACAACTGCTATTGATTGAAAAAGCGAAAAAAGTCATGAACATGAATAAAAAGCGGATTGCAGTTCTTGGCGCATCATTTAAACCGAATACGGATGATATTAGAGAGGCATCATCTCTTATTATAATAGAAGCATTACTTAATATAGGTGCAGATATTGTTCTTTACGACCCAAAAGCAATTCAATATGTGAAAAATATATTTGGAGATGCTATACAATACAGTAATTGTATAGATGAATCGATTAGAGATGCGAGTGGGGTTTTTATCGTAACAGAATGGGAAGCTATTCGAGTGTACCCGTTAGAAAAGTACGTACAACTTATGAGAGAGCCTATTTTATTCGATGGGAGAAATTGTTATACTGATGAAGATGTTAAGAAACAAAAGATAGATTATTACTCGGTGGGCAGAAAAAGTATTTGTAATAGAAAAGTTTCTGTTATGCGTTAAAAAGGGATGTACTCATGCATATTTTTATATGTCATAATAGAAGCTGTAATTAGTGAAAGAAAAGAGGCAATCACATGACTGAACGTTTAAAAGTAATGACAATTTTCGGGACACGTCCAGAAGCAATTAAAATGGCACCTCTTGTATTAGAGTTGCAAAAACACCCAGAAAAAATTGAATCAATTGTGACTGTAACAGCACAGCATCGCCAAATGTTAGATCAAGTATTAAATATCTTTGGAATTACGCCAGATTTCGATTTAAATATCATGAAAGACCGCCAAACTTTAATTGATGTTACAACGCGCGGTTTAGAAGGTTTGGATAAAGTAATGAAAGAAGCGAAGCCGGATATTGTACTTGTACATGGTGATACAACAACAACATTTATTGCAAGCTTAGCTGCTTTTTATAATCAAATTCCAGTAGGTCATGTTGAGGCGGGCCTTCGTACGTGGGATAAGTATTCTCCATACCCAGAAGAGATGAATCGTCAATTAACAGGTGTAATGGCGGATCTTCATTTCTCACCAACAGCAAAATCAGCAACGAACTTACAGAAGGAAAATAAAGATGAGTCACGTATTTTCATCACAGGAAATACAGCGATTGACGCGCTGCAAACGACTGTAAAAGAAACATATAGTCATCCTGTACTAGAGAAACTTGGAAATGATCGTCTTGTACTTATGACAGCTCACCGTCGTGAAAACTTAGGTGAACCTATGCGTAATATGTTCCGTGCAATTAAGCGTCTTGTTGATAAGCATGAAGATGTACAAGTTGTGTACCCTGTTCATATGAACCCTGTTGTTCGTGAAATAGCAAATGAAATTTTAGGTGAACATAATCGTATTCATTTAATTGAGCCGCTAGATGTAATTGATTTCCACAATGTTGCAGCTCGTTCATACTTAATGTTAACGGATTCTGGTGGTGTACAAGAAGAAGCTCCATCACTTGGGGTACCAGTTCTTGTTCTTCGTGATACAACAGAGCGCCCTGAAGGTATTGAAGCAGGTACGCTGAAATTAGCAGGAACAGACGAAGAGACAATCTTTGGTCTTGCAGATGAGTTGTTATCAGATAAAGAAGCTCATGATAAGATGGCGAAAGCATCTAACCCTTACGGTGATGGTCGTGCATCAGAGCGCATTGTAGAAGCAATTTTACAACACTTTAATAAGTAAATAAAAAAGGCCCAATCGGATAGATTGGGCCTTTTTGTTACGGCTGATTGCGCATAATCCACTCTGCATGAGCATTTGTAGAAGGTGGCGGATCAGTTGGTGTTTTATTTTGGTTTGTTTCTTTTTTTGCTTGTTCGTTAGAATTAGAACTTGAATTTGAATCAGGATTTGAGTTGTTTTTTGTAGTTGGATTTTTTGCTTTTTCCCCTAATTCTTTTTCAATTTCGTTACGCACCGTTTCTACACTGATTGGATCTGGAAGGAAGTAATAAATACCGCCTATCTTTTTGTCTTCGCCTTCAAGCTTTAACGTTTGCATTGTAGAAGGATCAAATCCAGAAAGTTTATTGTAAAGAGCAAGTCCGTCTGAAATAGGAATGTCGGTTTTTACATATTTTCCAACGACAGCTGTTAAATCTTTAATTTTAAATACAGTAGAGGTGGAGTTTAGCTTTTGGGCAACAGCGGCTAGTAATTGTCTTTGTCTAGCAGCTCGACCATAATCGCCATTTGGATCTTGCTTTCGCATACGGACGTAAGCAAGTGCTTCTTCACCGTTTAAGTTTTGCTGTCCTTGCTTAAATTGAATTTTTTTGTAGTAATCTACGTCAGAGCGCTCCCAGAAATCGAAGGGTACGTCAACCGTAACGCCGCCGACAGCATCAACGATACCTTTAAAGCCTTGGAAATCAATTTTAAGATAATGGTCTACAGGAACTTTTAGAAAGCCTTCGACAGTTTTGATTGCCATTTCTTCTCCGCCGTAAGCATGGGCAGCGTTAATTTTGTCTTCCTTATTTTTACCAACAATTTTAACTCGAGAATCACGAGGAATACTCATAAGTGAAATCTTTTGCGTTTTCGGATTGACTGTTGCAAACATTAATGAGTCTGTACGACCATTTTGACCGTCTGTCGCATAATCTTCTATACCCATAATGAGAATTGTAAAAGGTTCCTTTGTAATTTCTACATCTTTGTTTCTTAAATCCGATTTTTCACGAGTGAAACCACTATACATCCCCATAAGAGAAGAGTAAGAATTTAACACATAAACTCCTATACTGCCAAATAAAAATGCGAAAATAAGGAAGAAGAAAAGTTTCCTTCTTCGCTTCTTTTTTATTCTGCTATTTTGGAGATGATAATAACGTTCTTCCATATATAATCTCCTTAGTTCGTTAGTTCATTTGTAGGGAAGTAATTCACTACATTAATCTTTAAAGGTGATAAAAGGGTTATGCTTAGATAACATCTTGTTCTAAGTACAACATATCTCCTTCTGTAATTGTACATTTCCCGTTTGTTAATTCAATCATCCAATTTGTAAATGCTTGTTTGCCGTCTTCTTCTACATAAGTATCAAATGTGACATTTTCTAGATAATGTATATCTTTAATGGCATATTTTGAATTACGTAATTCATTTTCTACTTTGCCAAGTAATGTGTAATCAATCTCGGTTTGCATCACACGCATTAGTTTTCGCTGGACAACACCGACATGATTAATACCTTCGCTTGTACACTTTCCATATGCACGAATTAATCCACCTGCGCCAAGTTTAATGCCACCAAAATAGCGTGTTACGACAACGACGGTATCTTTTAGCCCCCGTTTTTTTAGTACTTCTAGCATTGGTACGCCAGCTGTACCGCTAGGCTCGCCGTCATCATTTGCTTTTTGAATATGATCTTGTTCGCCAATTAAATAAGCGGAACAATTATGTGTTGCATTCCAATGCTGTTTTTTTATTTTTTGTATAAATTCTTGAGCCTCTTCCTCAGTCGTTGCTCGGCTAATATAACAAATAAATCTTGATTTTTGAATGACGATTTCGTGTTCGCCGTAGTCTTTGATTGTTAAATATTGTAATAGCACTTGTATACGCCCCTATCTATCAAAATGACTAGTACTTTCCATTTTAAAAGCGAGCCTTTTTATATTCAAACATTTTTTCTAAATAGGCTGAAGTTTTTGGTGAGTATTTTATCTTTTTGTTGTAATTTGTCGAGATGGTGAGTATAATTTCAACCGGCATTTCCCTGTATGGATGCACCATTTGTAGTTTTCGTGTAAAATTAGGAAATAAAACTTTTTATAAGGCAGGTACGAAAATGAAAATAGCTATTGTTACTGATAGTACAGCATATATACCGAAGCAAATCCGTGATGAACTCAATATATATATGATTCCATTAAACGTTGTGTTTGGAACAGAATCTTATCAAGAAGAAGCTGAAATTTCAGCAGATGATTTTTATGTGAAAGTACGTGAACAAGAGGAACTTCCAAAAACTTCTCAACCAGCAATCGGAAAGTTTGTTGAGCTATATGAAGAACTAGCTAAAGATTATGATGCAGTTATTAGTATTCACCTATCAAGTGGAATTAGTGGTACATATCAAACATCAACGACAGCTGGACAGATGGTAGAGGGTATTGATGTATACACGTATGACTCTGAAATTAGTTGTGAAGTACAAGGATTTTATGTGCGTGAAGGTGCAAGGTTAGCAAGTGAAGGAAAGAGTCCAAAAGAGATTATTGCTCGTTTTGATGAAATGAAGAAAACGATGGACGCCTATTTTGTAGTTGATGATTTACATCATTTACAACGTGGTGGTCGATTAAATAGCGCGCAAGCTTTCATCGGCAGTCTGTTACAAGTGAAGCCAGTTTTATATTTTAGAGATAAAATCATTATTCCGTTTGAAAAGATTCGTACACGTAAAAAAGCATTAAAACGTATCATTGAAATTTTTGATGAGCAAGCAAGTAAAGGTGTACCTATGGAAGCAGTTATCATTCATGCGCAACGTGAAGAGGAAGCGAATGAATGGAAGAAAGAATTAGAAGCAAAATATCCTCACGTCACAATTCGTACAGGTTATTTTGGAGCTGTAATTGGTACGCACTTAGGTGAAGGTGCATTAGGTCTTGGATGGTATACGAAGTAATAAAGATATAAAAAGCTCTCTTTTTAAGAGGGTTTTTTTACGGGTATGTTACGTTTAGTTGACAAGTTAATATTTGGAAATGGTAAAATATACGTAAAATAAAATAATGAGGAAAGTTTTATAACTTACTTTTTACAAGAAACTATATTATAATAGAAGAGAGGTGAAACATATGGAGCATAATTCTTGTTTATGTCCAAAGTTTGAGTCAGCTTTTACTCTGCTTAGTAAGAAGTGGACTGGCTTAATTATTAAATCTTTGCTTGAAGAGTCGAAACGTTTTAGAGAAATCGCAGATATTATCCCAAATATGAGCGATCGTATGTTGTCAGAGCGTTTGAAGGAATTGGAAAGCGAGGGCATTGTAGTTCGTAATGTCTATCCAGAAGTACCAGTTCGAATCGAGTATGGCTTAACTGACAAGGGAAAAGCGTTAGAAAGTGTTATGGATGAGGTCCAAAATTGGGCTGAGAAATGGATGAAGTAGCATTTCATTTGTATTCGTATATTTAATAAAACGTAAGGGATTCCTTACGTTTTTTCTTTGTTTATAGAAGTAAGAAAAGTATATAAATTTCTACAAACACATACAAAAATATACGAATTTTGCGCTAGAGCTACATATAATATTACATTTGTTTTACAAAAACGTAACATTAGCAAAAAAAATCCCGAATTATGGTATAAATTTTATAGGTTATATACGGAAAAAGAAAAAAGAAAGCGGTGTAAAAAATAAAATGAAAAAGCTAAAAATGGCATCTTGCGCATTAGTTGCAGGGTTAATGTTTTCAGGGCTAACACCAAATGTATTTGCAGAAGATAAAATTTCTGACGTGAAATCACAAATTAATACACAAAATGACACTTTACATAAACAACAACAAGAACGTGATGAATTACAAAAACAAATGAATGACTTAAACAAAACAATTCAAGGTTTAGATAAGTCTGTTCAAGAGAATGCTGCAAAGCTTGATGAAACAACGAAAAAAGTTTCTGATACTGAGCAATTAATTGAAAAGAAAAATAAAGATATTGCAGAATTACAAACGAAGATTGCAAAACGTGAAGAGTTATTAAGAAAGCGTTTAGTTGCACTTCAAGAACAGCCAAATACGAACGTTGTAACAGAAGTTCTTGTAAACTCTAAAAACGTTGCAGATTTAGTTGATCGTTTAACTTCTGTTTCTAAAATTCTTGAGTCTGATGAAGATATCATGAAAACACAACAAGAAGACCAAGCTAGTGTGAAAAAAGATGTTGCAACGGTAAAAGAGAAACAAAAAGAATTAAAAGAAGCACAAGTTCAAATTGAAACTGCTAAGAAAGAACTTGACGCTGAAAAAGAGAAAAAAGCAACGGCGGTAAACGATTTAAGCGGTAAAATGGATACAGTTGTAACTACAATGACAAGTACAGAAAGTCAATTGAAAGAGCTTGAAAAACAAGCATTACAATTACAACGTATTGCCGAAGAAGAAGCACAAGCAAAAGCTGCACAAGAAGCTGCTGCTCAAAAACAAGCAGAGCAAGCTGCTAAAGCTGCGCAAGCTCAACCAGCACAAGCACCTGCAGAGCAAGCTGCACCAGCAAACAATGGTGGACAAGTTCAAAAAGAAGAGCCTAAAAAAGAAGAGCCTAAAAAAGAAGTACCTAAAAAAGAAGATAAAAAACCAGAACCGACACCAGGCCCAGCTCCGACTCCTGGCGTAATTGGTAAAGCACAACAATACTTAGGTTTACCATATGTTTGGGGAAGTGCATCTCCATCAAACGGTGGTTTTGACTGTAGTGGATTTATTTCTTACGTATTCGGTGTAGGTCGTCAAGACGTTAATGGTTACTGGCATTCAGTTTCAAAAGTAAGTAGCCCACAGCCAGGGGACTTAGTATTCTTCCAAGGTACTTATAAAGCAGGTCCATCTCACATTGGTATTTACGTTGGTAATGGTCAAATGATTCATGCTAGTGATAAAGGAATTGCGTACGGTGATATCAACAGCTCATATAACCAAAAACATTTCTTAGGTTACGGTCGATTCTAGGATTTATAAAAGAATAAAAAACGTGTATAAAGTCGATAGCTTACTATTTTATAAGTAGGTTATCGACTTTTTTGAGTTTTTACGGGATTTGAAGAAGGGTTTATAGTAGTGCTGGAGGTGATTGTCGATGCTAGCGGGGAAACAGTTGCTATTAGACGAACTTTCTTCAGATTTACAGAGGGAATTAAATGATTTGAAAAAGAAGGGAGAGGTCGTCTGTGTACAAGGTGTAAAAAAGAAGGCTTCTAAATATGTATGTCAGCGCTGTGGAAATATAGAACAGCGGCTATTTGCGTCGTTTTTATGTAAAAGATGCAGTAAAGTGTGCACATATTGCCGGAAGTGTATAACGATGGGGAGGGTAAGTGAATGTGCTTTACTTGTTCGCGGGATTGCTGAAAGAAAGAGAGAAAAGAATTTAAACTTGTTACGGTGGAGCGGAACGTTGTCTACTGGTCAGAATTTGGCGGCGCAAGGAGTTATAGAGGCTATTAAGCGAAAAGAATCATTTTTTATTTGGGCTGTATGCGGGGCTGGGAAAACAGAGATGTTGTTTTACGGTATTAACGAAGCGCTTCAAAAAGGAGAAAGAGTTTGTATCGCAACGCCGAGAACGGATGTTGTTCTGGAATTAGCACCGAGATTACAAGAAGTATTTCCATATATAAAGGTAGCGGCTTTATATGGAGGGAGTGTGGATAAAGAAAAAGATGCAGTACTAGTCGTTGCAACCACGCATCAATTATTGCGTTATAATAGGGCGTTTCATGTCATGGTTGTAGATGAGATAGATGCTTTTCCATATTGTGCAGATCAAATGTTACAGTACGCGGTAAAACAAGCGATGAAAGAAAGAGCGGCGCGTATTTATTTAACTGCGACTCCAGATGAAACGTGGAAGCGAAAATTTAGAAGAGGTGAACAAAAAGGTGTTATTGTTTCTGGACGATATCACCGTCATCCTTTGCCAGTTCCTTTATTTTGTTGGTGCGGGAATTGGAAAAAAAGCCTCATTCATAAAAGAATTCCTCGAGTTTTACTACAGTGGTTACAAACGTACTTAAATAAAAAATATCCTATTTTTTTATTTGTTCCCCATGTGCGATATATAGAAGAGATAAGCCTGTTGTTAAAGTCATTAAACAAGCGAATTGAAGGTGTACATGCAGAAGATCCGGGTAGAAAAGAAAAAGTAGCGGCTTTCAGAAAAGGAGAAATCCCATTATTAGTTACAACGACAATTTTAGAGCGAGGCGTAACAGTAAAAAATTTGCAAGTAGCGGTTTTAGGGGCGGAAGAAGAAATATTCTCAGAAAGTGCACTCGTACAAATTGCGGGCCGAGCAGGGCGGAGTTTTGAAGCACCGTATGGAGAGGTCGTTTATTTTCACTATGGTAAGACAGAGGCGATGGTGCGCGCGAAAAAACATATTCAAGGTATGAATAAAAATGCGAAAGAACAAGGATTGATCGATTAATGCATTGTTTACTTTGTGATGAGTGTTTTGTAGAAACGGTTAGTTGGTACAATTTTTTTGTAAAGTGTCATAGAAAATATATATGTGATAGATGTGAGCAGAAACTTTCCTATATTATAGGAGAAATTTGCATGGAGTGTGGGCGGCCTTTAGAATATGTTCCTTCCTCATTTCAAGAAGACGGTATTTGTATAGATTGTCTAAGGTGGATGAAAGAGGCGAAATATCGTTCTTTTAAAAACCGTTCGTTATATATGTATGATGATGAGATGAAAGAAATAGTAGCGCAGTTTAAGTTTCGGGGGGATGCAGAGTTAGTGCGCATTTTTTATCGTCCTTTTCGAAGTTTATTTCAAAAGTATTTTGCTAATGTTTCAACCGTTATCGCTGTTCCGCTTAGTAAGGAAAGGGAAGTTGAACGTGGTTTTAATCAAGCTGAGTTATTAGCAACTTGTTTACCTGTCAAAATTTCTTATCCATCATTAAGAAGAAGGGAAACAGAAAAGCAAAGTAAGAAGACACGTAAAGAAAGGGTGTCAGGGAGCAATCCTTTTTATTTTCAGGGAGAAGAGATGTTTTCTGGGCAACATATTTTACTCGTTGATGATGTGTATACGACTGGAATTACAGTTAGGCAAATCGGAAGTTTGTTATATGAAAGAGGGGCGAGGGAAGTATCTAGTTTGACACTTTGTAGAAGTTAATATGGCAGTGTCGAAAGGGATAATAAAAAGGCGATAAGTCTTCTTTGACTTCATATGTTGTCATTCGTTATAGTCAAAATATGGGGCGAATGCCCTGATTTTTAGAGTGAAGGGAATGGAATGAACATGCAAGGAAGAGTGAAATGGTTCAATGCAGAAAAGGGATTTGGGTTTATTGAGCGTGAAGATGGTGACGATGTATTTGTCCATTTTTCTGCTATTCAACAAGATGGGTATAAGTCATTAGAAGAAGGGCAACAAGTAGAGTTTGACATTGTAGATGGAGCACGTGGACCACAAGCAGCTAACGTTGTGAAATTGTAGGGGATATTGTTTTGGGAAGAGAAAGCTGCGTTTGTGGCAACGTTATATATATGTAGTAGAACCTCTTGTTTTTTGCAAGGGGTTTTTTGTTATAGGGTAAGTTGTCAAAAAGTTGTTTCTTTTCTGTAACGAATTGTCCACAGTTATATTCGTTATCCATGATGTTAATAGGATAAAATAAAGATAGAAACGATGCATCTTTTCATTTCAACAAAAAACGATAAAAAAATCGCAATTCCACTAATTTTTTTAAAAAAGTTAGAAGGAGTTTTTAAGCCAATGTCGAAATTATAGGACATAGGCTTGAAAGGAGGAATTCATCTATGAAATTCAACATTCGTGGTGAAAATATTGAAGTAACTCCAGCATTAAAGGAATATGTAGAGAAAAAACTAAGTAAGTTAGAGCGTTATTTTGATACATTCCCAGAGATTAAAGTTAATTTAAAAGTATACTCTGACAAGCAACGTGTCGAGGTAACAATTCCATTTACTGATTTATTACTTCGTGCAGAAGAAACTAATAGCGATATGTACGCTGCTATCGATTTAGTAGTTGATAAACTTGAGCGACAAATTCGTAAACATAAAACAAAGGTAAATCGTAAGTTACGTGAGAAAGGTTCTGTGAAAACGAACTTTATCCTTCCAGAAGCAGTAGCTGTTCTGGATGCGGTAGAAGAGGATGAATTAGAACTTGTACGTACAAAACGATTCGATTTAAAACCGATGGACGTTGAAGAAGCGATCCTACAAATGGATATGCTAGGACATAATTTCTTCGTCTTCACAAATGCTGATACAAATGAAACTAATGTTGTATACGGCCGTAAAGATGGGAAATACGGTTTAATCGAAACTAAATAATAATTCAAAAGCGCAGCCGAAATGGCTGCGCTTTTTTTGCTGAAAATAGATTTTTAAAAAACTTTTCTTAATTTAGAACGAGACATTCGGCCGATTGTTGTCATAGTTATAAGACAAGTGTTACAATTATCATTAGGTATATACATTTTAGTTTTTTTAATTAGGAGAAAAATTGGCATAACATACATTTGATTTTTACAACGACTGATTGTAATAGAGAAAAAGAAAAACAATCGGAAGTTTTATTTTAATAAAAAGAGGAGCGTATTTCCTATGATCGGTATTTTAAAAAAGGTATTTGATGTAAATCAACGCCAAATTAAACGTATGCAAAAGACAGTTGAGCAAATTGATGCATTAGAGTCATCTATTAAGCCACTAACTGATGAACAATTAAAAGGAAAGACGCTTGAATTTAAAGAACGTCTAACAAAAGGTGAAACAGTAGATGATCTGCTACCTGAAGCTTTTGCAGTTGTTCGCGAAGCGGCAACTCGTGTTCTTGGAATGCGTCCATATGGCGTACAGTTAATGGGTGGTATTGCCTTACATGAAGGGAATATTTCTGAGATGAAAACGGGTGAAGGTAAAACGTTAACATCTACATTACCTGTATATTTAAATGCTTTAACAGGAAAAGGTGTTCACGTTGTTACAGTCAATGAATACTTGGCACAACGTGATGCGAACGAAATGGGACAACTTCATGAGTTCCTTGGCTTAACGGTAGGAATTAACTTAAATAGTATGTCACGCGAAGAGAAACAAGAGGCTTATGCTGCTGATATTACGTATAGCACAAATAATGAGCTTGGATTCGATTACTTACGTGACAACATGGTTTTATATAAAGAGCAGTGCGTTCAACGTCCACTTCATTTTGCTATTATCGATGAAGTCGATTCTATTTTAGTCGATGAAGCACGTACGCCGCTTATTATTTCAGGACAAGCTCAAAAGTCAACAGAGCTATACATGTTTGCAAATGCATTCGTTCGTACGTTAGAAAATGAAAAAGAGTATTCATTTGATGTGAAAACGAAAAATGTAATGTTAACAGAAGATGGTATTACGAAAGCAGAGAAAGCTTTCCATATTGAAAACTTATTCGATTTAAAACATGTAGCACTTCTTCACCATATTAATCAGGCGCTTCGTGCACACGTTGTTATGCATCGTGATACAGATTATGTTGTACAAGAGGGCGAAATCGTAATTGTAGACCAATTCACTGGGCGTCTTATGAAAGGTCGTCGCTATAGCGAAGGTTTGCACCAAGCGATTGAAGCAAAAGAAGGTGTAGAAATTCAAAATGAAAGTATGACGCTTGCAACAATTACGTTCCAGAACTATTTCCGTATGTATGAAAAGTTATCTGGTATGACTGGTACAGCGAAAACGGAAGAAGAAGAATTCCGTAGTATTTACAATATGAATGTTATCGTAATTCCAACAAACAAACCGATTATTCGTGATGATCGTGCCGATTTAATCTTTAAATCAATGGAAGGTAAGTTCAATGCAGTTGTTGAGGATATTGTAAATCGTCATAAACAAGGGCAACCTATTCTTGTAGGTACAGTTGCAATTGAAACTTCAGAGCTTATTTCAAAAATGTTAACGCGTAAAGGTGTACGTCATAACATCTTAAATGCGAAAAACCATGCGCGTGAAGCAGATATCATTGCAGAAGCTGGTATGAAAGGTGCTGTAACGATTGCAACGAATATGGCTGGTCGTGGTACAGATATTAAGCTTGGAGATGATGTGAAAATCTTCGGTCTAGCAGTTATCGGTACAGAACGTCATGAAAGCCGTCGTATTGATAATCAGTTACGTGGTCGTGCTGGTCGTCAAGGGGACCCTGGTGTGACGCAGTTCTACTTATCAATGGAAGATGAATTAATGCGCCGATTTGGTTCAGATAATATGAAAGCAATGATGGATCGTCTTGGTATGGATGATTCTCAGCCAATTGAAAGTAAAATGGTTTCTCGTGCGGTAGAGTCTGCACAAAAACGTGTTGAAGGAAATAACTATGATGCACGTAAGCAGTTATTACAATACGATGATGTACTTCGTCAGCAACGTGAAGTTATTTATAAGCAACGTCAAGAAGTAATGGAATCGGAAAACTTACGTGGCATTATTGAAGGTATGATGAAATCTACAGTAGAACGTGCTGTTGCGCTTCATACACAAGAGGAAATTGAAGAGGATTGGAACATTAAAGGTCTTGTTGACTACTTAAATACAAACCTGCTTCAAGAAGGAGACATAAAAGAAGAAGAATTACGTCGCCTTGCTCCTGAGGAAATGAGCGAACCGATTATCGCGAAATTAATAGAGCGTTACAATGACAAAGAAAAGCTTATGCCAGAAGAGCAAATGCGTGAGTTTGAGAAGGTTGTTGTATTCCGCGTTGTAGATACGAAATGGACAGAGCATATTGATGCGATGGATCACCTTCGTGAAGGTATTCATTTACGTGCTTACGGTCAAATTGATCCACTTCGTGAGTACCAAATGGAAGGATTCGCGATGTTCGAGTCAATGGTTGCTTCTATTGAAGAGGAAATTTCTCGTTACATTATGAAAGCTGAAATTGAACAAAACTTAGAACGTCAAGAAGTTGTTCAAGGTGAAGCTGTTCATCCATCTAGCGATGGCGAAGAAGCGAAGAAAAAGCCAGTTGTAAAAGGTGACCAAGTGGGCCGCAACGATTTATGTAAATGTGGTAGCGGTAAAAAATATAAAAACTGCTGTGGTATTGTTCAGTAATATAGGGCGGTAGCTTTGGCTGCTTTGCAAACTTTTATATCAAAAATGTATAATTAAGAAGAATTAAACTCTCTCCGTAATAAGTGGAGAGAGTTTCCCTTGTTTTCATACGAAAGTAACAGCAATTACATAGAGGTGAAGGAAATGGAATTAGTAGAAATTAGACAGGAATTAGAGAAAATGGCTAAGCGATTAGCGGCTTTTAGGGGGTCTCTTTGACCTCCCTACTAAGGAGAAACAAATTGCAGAATTAGAAGAAAAAATGATGGGCGCAGGATTTTGGGATGATCAACAAGGCGCGCAAGTTGTAATTAATGAAGCGAATGCGTTAAAAGATATGGTTGGAAGCTTCCGTCAGTTAGATGAAACGTTCGAAAATTTAGAAGTAACGCATGAGCTTTTAAAAGAAGAATATGATGAAGATTTACATGAGGAATTAGAAGCAGAAGTAAAAGGCTTAATTCAAGAAATGAATGAGTATGAGCTTCAGTTACTATTAAGCGATCCTTATGATAAAAATAATGCGATTTTAGAATTACATCCAGGTGCAGGTGGAACTGAGTCACAAGACTGGGGTTCTATGTTATTACGTATGTATACACGTTGGGCTGAAAAACGTGGATTTAAAGTAGAAACAGTTGACTATTTACCAGGTGATGAAGCTGGTATTAAGAGTGTAACTTTATTAATTAAAGGTCATAACGCTTACGGTTACTTAAAAGCAGAGAAAGGTGTACATCGTCTTGTACGTATTTCACCATTCGATTCTTCAGGACGTCGTCATACATCGTTTGTATCTTGTGAAGTTGTACCAGAGTTCAATGATGAAGTTGAAATCGAAGTACGTACAGAAGATTTAAAAATTGATACGTACCGCGCAAGTGGAGCGGGTGGGCAGCACGTAAATACGACAGATTCAGCAGTTCGTATTACACATACACCGACAAATACAGTTGTAACGTGTCAGTCAGAGCGTTCACAAATTAAAAACCGTGAGCATGCGATGAAGATGTTAAAAGCGAAATTATATCAAAAGAAACTAGAAGAGCAACAGGCGCAATTAGATGAAATCCGCGGGGAACAAAAAGAAATCGGATGGGGTAGCCAAATCCGTTCTTACGTATTCCACCCGTATTCTCTTGTAAAAGACCACCGTACAAATACGGAGGTTGGTAACGTACAAGCAGTTATGGATGGAGAGATTGATCCATTTATTGATGCTTACTTACGTTCTCGCATCTAATAAGCGAAAAAAAGCCAACAAAATTGTTGGCACATGCTGAGGATATAGAGGATAGAAAGAATTTGATTTTATTTTTATAGATGAAGTAAAGAGGAAGAGAAGTTGGAAACGACAACTTCTCTTTTTGATGGGATTATATGTAGATTACAATGCTGTATATTGTTTTGTAAAAAGTAGAGAATAGTAAAATAGAGCGGTAATAGGGGAAAGATTTATATAGAACTTTTCTAATTTTCCTTTTAAAAAGGATTCTTTATAGAAGTTCTTTAAGTTGTTCACAGAATTGAAACAACTTATGAAAGCTTTATTTTATCAAGGTTCTCACTGTATTTTTGAGGAATATGAAATACACCTTGGTTTTTCTATATAAAGATAATGCTTATAATGAAAATGAGTGTGTTAAGAATAAAAAGAATATCAACAATGGGGAGCGATAGAATTGAAAAAGAAATTGTTGGCTATTGCGCTAGGGACATCGGTTGTTTTTGCTTTAGGAGCATGCGGAAATAAAGAAGAGAGTAAGTCTTCGAAACAGTCTGCAAGCACAGACAGCGCAGAACAAATTTTCCAAAGAAGTTGTGCGGGATGTCACGCAACAGATTTATCAGGGGCAACTGGACCTGATTTAAGAAAAGTAGGCGGTAAGTACGACGCTGCAGATATCGAAGAGATTATTAACAAAGGCCGCGGTTCAATGTCACCAGGACTTATTCAAGGTGAAGATGCGAAAAAAGTGTCTGAATGGTTAGCTGAACATAAATAAAAAAGGTGAAATGGACGAGTTGATAATATAGTCAACTCGTTTTCCTTTTTTCTGGTATGTAACATAACTGTAACAAAAATGTATCCAAATTGGAAACCGTTTGATGTTACAATGGGGTTTGTAGAATTTTGCTGAAATATATTACATAGAGTGGTATTGCTTATGAGAAAGCATAAGTAAACTATCTTCAACAAGGATGAATAAGTGAAAATGAAGGATGTCTTTTATTTTCAGATGTACAGAAAAGTATTTCGAAAAAAATCATTAAGTATTGGGTGATAAATAATGATAAAAATGACGAATGTTTATAAGGAGTACCCGAATGGTATGAAAGCCATTGCTGGTCTTACAGTTAACATTAAACAAGGTGAATTCGTATACGTAGTTGGACCGAGTGGAGCCGGAAAATCTACATTTATTAAAATGATGTATCGTGAAGAGAAACCATCTACAGGATCTATTAATGTAAATGGACTTACTATCGAAACATTGGCAGAAAGAGACGTTCCGTATTTTCGTCGTCAATTAGGCGTGATTTTCCAAGATTTTAAATTGCTACCTAAATTAACGGTATATGAGAATGTTGCATTTGCTTTAGAAGTAATTGAAGAAGAACCGGATGCAATTCGTGAGCGTGTAACAGAAGTTCTAGGTCTTGTAGGCCTTGAAGATCGTGCAGATGCACTTCCAAGTGAGCTTTCGGGCGGGGAGCAACAACGTGTGGCTATTGCAAGAGCAATTGTAAATAGACCAAAGGTTGTAATTGCCGATGAGCCAACAGGTAACTTAGATATTGAAACAGCTCTTGATATTATGAATATTTTTACTCGCATTAATGAGCGCGGCACAACGATCGTTATGGCGACGCATAATGCAGATATTGTAAATACAATCCGTCATCGTGTAATCGCGATTGAAGGCGGAAAAATTGTTCGAGATGAGATTGAGGGAGGATACGGATATGAAGGCTAAGACCCTTAGTCGACATTTGCGAGAAGGTGTAAAGAATCTATCACGTAACGGATGGATGACATTTGCTTCTGTTAGTGCAGTAACAGTTACATTATTACTTGTAGGTGTCTTTTTAACAGCGATTATGAATATGAACCATTTTGCGACGAAAGTAGAGCAAGATGTAGAGATTCGTGTACACATTGATCCAGCTGCAAAAGAAGCGGATCAAAAGAAATTAGAAGAAGATATGAGTAAGATTGCAAAAGTAGATTCTATTAAATATTCTTCTAAAGAAGAAGAGTTAAAACGTTTAATTAAAAGCTTAGGTGATAGTGGAAAAACGTTTGAGTTATTTGAACAAGATAACCCACTTAAAAACGTATTCATTGTAAAAGCAAAAGAACCAACCGATACAGCGACAATCGCGAAGAAAGTTGAAAAAATGCAGTTTGTCAGTAATGTTCAGTACGGAAAAGGGCAAGTTGAACGATTATTTGATACTGTAAAAACTGGTCGTAACATTGGGATTGCGTTAATTGCTGGTCTTTTATTCACAGCGATGTTCTTAATCTCTAATACAATTAAAATTACAATTTATGCTCGTAGTACAGAAATTGAAATTATGAAACTTGTTGGTGCAACAAACTGGTTTATTCGTTGGCCATTCTTGCTAGAGGGATTATTCTTAGGAGTATTAGGATCAATTATTCCAATTGGCCTAATTCTAGTTACGTATAATTCGTTGCAAGGTGTGTTTAACGAAAAACTTGGCGGAACAATTTTCGAGCTTCTACCATACAGTCCTTTCGTATTCCAATTAGCTGGTTTACTAGTGTTAATCGGTGCTTTAATCGGTATGTGGGGAAGTGTAATGTCAATTCGTCGCTTCTTAAAAGTATAAAAAGTTGCAAACATAATTCGTACAAGCTTATCATATAGTAGAAATAGGTAAAGGCATCACACACTGTGTGATGCCTTTTGCTACACCACCTGTGTGTTTTGGAAAGGGGAATTCCGCATTGAAACGTAGAGTTGCAATTATTGGAATGGTTGTTGCATTTTTAATTGGTGCTGGCGGAATGTTTGCAGGCATGTCTGTATTTGGGGTTACCCCAGCAGAAGTAACGCAAACAATTTCGAGTGGGAATGCTAGCACTGCGCAAGGGAATTTGGCAAAAATTAATGAGGCGTATGCACTAATTGATTCACGTTATGTGGAAGACGTGAAAGATGAAAAGTTAGTTGAAGGTGCAATACAAGGTATGTTGTCTACGCTGAAGGACCCTTATTCCACGTATATGGATAAAGAAACAGCCAAACAGTTTAGTGAATCGCTTGATCCTGAATTAGAGGGGATTGGGGCTGAGGTGAACAAGACGGACGATAAGCTTATTATCGTATCGCCAATTAAAGGTTCACCAGCAGAAAAGATAGGAATTAAACCGAATGACCAAATTTTATCTGTAGATGGAAACAGTGTGAAAGACTTATCACGTGAAGAAGCGGTATTAAAAATTCGTGGTAAAAAGGGAACGACTGTCGCAATTGAAATTAAACGTGCGGGAGTAACTGATCCGATTTTATTTAAAATTAAGCGTGAAAAGATTCCAATCTTTACAGTGTTTAGTTCTGTGAAGCAAGAGAGTGGAAAAGATATCGGTTATATGCAAATCACTTCTTTTGCTGAGAATACAGCGAAGGAATTTAAGGATCAGTTAAAAGAGTTAGAGAAGAAAAATATAAAAGGCTTAGTTATTGACGTGCGTGGTAATCCTGGTGGCTATTTAAATAGTGTAGAAGATATACTAGGGGAAATTATGACGAATAAAAAGCCAATGCTACAAGTAGAGCAGCGAAATGGTGAGAAGAAGAAATTCTCTACGGAACTGAAAGAGAGAAAACCATATCCAATTTCAGTATTAATTGATAATGGAAGTGCTTCTGCTTCAGAGATTTTAGCGGGTGCGCTGAAAGAAGGAGAAGGATACGATTTAATTGGTGAAAAAACATTTGGTAAAGGTACTGTCCAGCAAGCTGTTCCATTTAAAGACGGCAGCAACATTAAATTAACGATGTTTAAATGGTTAACACCGGATGGGAACTGGATTCATAAAAAAGGAATCGCACCAACAGTAGAAGTGAAGCAACCAAATTATTATCATGCGACACCAATTCAAATTGAAAAAACACTTTCATACAATTCAAATGATGTACAAGTAAAACATGCTCAAGAAATGCTTAAGAGCTTAGGGTATGTACCAGGTCGTGAAGATGGATACTTTAGTAAAGAGACAGAATCGGCGCTGAAAGCATTCCAAAATGCGAATGAGATGGAAGCGACAGGACAGCTTGATAAAAAGACAGCTGAAGCGATTCAAACTAAAATTATCGAAAAAATCCGTTCTGGAGAAAATGATTTACAATTACAGTCAGCATTAAAGTTAATGGCAAAATAAGAAGAAATACAGGCAGTTTGCTGCCTGTATTTTTTTGTGTTAAACAAACGTTTGTTTAGTTGTGATAATATAAAAAGAAAGAATGATATAAATGGTGGTGAATGAGTTCGTGGAGGCGTGGATTTTTGAAATAATGCGGGCAGTTGGACGTTTTTTCTTACACCCTGCTGTCTATATATTTGTAATAAGTAGTATCTTCGTTGGATACTTACGTATGTTAAGAGAACGAAAAGATTTTTCTTTTAAAGTTTATGATATTTGGTTTGAACTGCGAACCTCTCTATTTGCAGGGATTGGATACGGATTAGTAGTATCTATTATTACGATTGGGCTTGGACTTGTTGTTTCTAAAGCAAGCTTATGGGCCATTTTAATTTGGACATTACTATTTGGATTAACGGCTATGTATCGATATTTATCGGCAGCTTATACATTTAGCATTGCGATTGTATGTGTTCTATTATCTTCTAAGCTACCAGTTTCCTTCTTACAGCTTCGAGAAGGTGAAGAGAGTACCATTGTATCCCTTGCTATTTTACTAGGCGTTATGCTTATTGTAGAAGGCTTATTGATTTCTAAAAACGCGGTAGGATACTCTACACCGAAGATTAGGAAAGGGAAGCGTGGATTAAAGATTGGTTTACACGAATCAAAGCGTTTATGGATCGTTCCTATTTTTATTCTTGTACCGGGTGATGCGGTAACGCAGTTTATTTCATGGTGGCCTGTCGTTTCAATAGGTTCAAATACATATTCTCTATTCCTCGTTCCATTTTTAATTGGGTTTATGAGAAAGATTAAAAGTTATGAGCCGACGGAAGCTTTATTATTTACAGGAAGACGTGTTTATGGATTAGCAGGACTTGTGCTCGTTTTAGGAATCGCAAGTTACTGGTGGCACGTACTTGCAATTATCGCGATGGGAGTCGCGATGCTTGGGCGTTTCACAATTTCGATGCAAGAGAAAATTGCCGATGAAACAAGACCAGCGTATTTTGCTGCACGCAATGATGGGCTCATTGTACTAGATACAATTCCAAATACAATTGGAGCAGAGCTGAAATTACTGCCTGGAGAAATTATTACGAAAGTAAATGGAGTCATTCCAAAAAGCGCCGAGGAATTTTATGATGCGCTTCAAACGAAGACGACAGGAGCATTTTGTAAATTAGAAGTATTAGATACAAATGGTGAGCTTCGTCTTGCACAAACTGCATTATATGCTGGTGGACATCACGAATTAGGTATTGTATTCGTTGAACAGGAGCATGAGTGGGATTCAGAAGCGATGTAATAGAAGGAAAGGTATCACCTTGTGGTGATACCTTTTTTGTTTTTTGGGCGGGGAAGGGTAGTTAGTAAATGAAATTTATATCGGCGATTTTCCGAATATATCAGCGCAACTTAAAATATATCGGCGATTTTGCAAATATATCAGCGCAACTCGAAATATATCGGCGATTATTCGAATATATCGACTTTCCGGCAAAAAACGACAACTATCGCAAAGCTTATTTTCAGTTTCATAGACGGATAACTTGAATAATCATTTGATAATGGTTATCATTTAGGGAGTCTTTTTAATTTTGGAAAATGGAGGTAAGATATGCTGCGTAAATTTTTCTCTTACTATAAACCGTATAAAGGTTTATTTATACTCGACTTTTCTTGTGCGGTTGTCGCAGGATTACTGGAACTTGGCTTCCCACTTATCGTAAACCAATTTATTGATAAGTTATTGCCAGGGCAAAACTGGACGCTTATTTTATGGGCTTGTTTCGGTTTACTCGCAGTTTATATGTTAAATGCAGGCTTACAATATGTCGTTACATATTGGGGACATATGCTTGGTGTTAACATTGAAACAGATATGAGGCAGAAATTATTTGATCATATTCAAAAGCTATCATTCAGATTTTTTGATAATAATAAAACAGGTCATTTAATTTCGCGCCTTACAAACGATTTAATGGAAATTGGGGAAATTGCTCACCATGGACCAGAAGATTTATTTATCGCCGTAATGACTTTAGTTGGGGCATTTTCATTTATGATGATGATCAACTGGAAGTTAGCGCTATTAACGTTCTTCGTCATTCCATTCTTATTATGGTTGGCGCTTTACTTCAATAAAAAAATGACAGGTACGTTCAGACGTTTATTCTCAGATGTTGCTGATTTTAATGCATGCATTGAGAACAATGTAGGGGGCATTCGTGTTGTACAAGCATTCGGAAATGAAAAGTTTGAGAAAGAGCAATTCGCTGTGAACAACGCTCGTTTCCGTACAACGAAATTAATGGCGTATAAAATTATGGCTTTAAATTCATCGATTAGTTATATGCTCATGCGTCTCGTAACGCTCTTCGTATTAATATGCGGTACATGGTTTGTTCTGCAAGGAGAATTAACATACGGTGGATTTATCGGATTCGTTCTATTAACGAATATTTTCTTCCGTCCAATTGAAAAAATTAACGCGGTAATCGAAAGCTATCCGAAAGGAATCGCTGGTTTTAAAAGGTATGTAGAGCTTCTTGAAACAGAGCCTGACATTGTAGACTCTAAAGATGCAATGGAAGTTAAACAGGTACATGGTGATATTCAATATAACAACATTACGTTCGGATATGAAAATAAAGAACCGATTTTAAATGATATTAGTTTGAACATACATGCAGGTGAAACGGTTGCGTTCGTTGGACCATCAGGAGCAGGGAAAACGACGTTATGTAGCCTATTACCACGTTTTTATGAGCAATCATCTGGATCAATTCAAATTGATGGTATTGATACGAAAGATATGGCACTATCTTCACTTCGTAAGCAAATTGGAATTGTGCAGCAAGATGTGTTCTTATTCTCAGGAACAATTCGTGAAAATATTGCTTACGGGAACTTAAAGGCGTCAGAAGCTGAAATTTGGCAGGCAGTAAAACGTGCGCAGTTAGAAGACTTAATTTACTCACAACCAGACGGTTTAGATACTGTTATCGGTGAGCGTGGTGTAAAACTTTCTGGTGGACAGAAGCAGCGTCTAGCAATTGCTCGTATGTTCTTGAAAAATCCGCCAATTTTAATACTAGATGAAGCTACTTCCGCACTAGATACTGAGACGGAACTTGCAATTCAAAAATCACTTGCTGAATTAGCAGCTGGTCGTACAACGTTAGTTATCGCTCACAGACTTGCAACGATTAAAAATGCAGATCGAATTGTCGTTGTAAATAAAGACGGTATTGCAGAACAAGGTTCACATGATGAATTAATTGAGCAAGGCGGAGGATACAGTAGGTTATACGAAGCTCAGTTTAGTTCGTAAATATAATTTGTACTGAATTAGTGCACCATAAGTAGGTGAAAATCTCATATGGGAGGCTATAAAGTATGATTGTAACAACAACGTCTACAATTCAAGGAAAAGAAATTATTGAGTATATCGATATCGTCAATGGAGAAGCGATTATGGGTGCGAATATCGTTCGTGACCTCTTCGCTTCTGTCCGTGACGTTGTCGGCGGTCGTGCGGGTGCTTATGAAAGTAAATTAAAAGAAGCACGCGACATTGCAATGGAAGAGATGAAAACTTTCGCAAGACAAAAAAATGCGAATGCCATTGTTGGTATTGACGTGGACTACGAAGTCGTTCGCGAAGGGATGCTAATGGTTGCTGTGAGCGGGACTGCCGTCCGAATATAAAGTAAAAAGCCGTGCTGATGCACGGCTTTTTACTTTATATGTCGAAGTTTCAATATTTCTTGGGAAATGTGTAAGGCCCCGTCGATATATAGGGAAGACATTAGAGCGCTTCTTTACATTTCCGTATTTGAACTAATAATGTTTCGTATTCTCGTTCGAGAGATGTGATGTCATCGTGATGATTTGGTATGGAAATTCGGCCGATGATTTCTGTTAATTTTGTTTGTAATCGTAATAATTCTTGTTCAGTAACGTTTACAGAATCCCCGGTTGTTCTTTTTGTGTATTGCTCGTAATTACCGTGGAATACTCTTGGTTCATTCTCATCTACTTGTAGAATATGGTCTGCAACAGAGCGAATAAAGGCACGGTCATGGCTAATGAAAAGTATTGTGCCAGGATATTCTTGTAACATGGTTTCTAATTCTTCTTGCGTTGCTAAGTCTAAATAGTTTGTCAAACTTATTTCTATTTGCTATTTTTGAATTCGATATTATAAAATTGTGCTTTTGCCAGCGCCTCTGCATCGTTTTTGATTTCATCTAATCCATTCGCATCCCCAATGATATATCCTTCAAATGATGAACCAACAAAATCAAAGATGTATTGAAACTGAGCGATAAGCGGTAATGCTTTCAGTTTAGGGTTGTCTCCGCCAACGATGACAACGTACATTTTTTTGTCTTTCATTTTTTCTTTGAAATGAAGGGATGTATCACGCAAACTTTGTGACCAGCGATCAACGAAGTTTTTCATATGTCCGCTCATTCCGTACCAATATAGCGGTGTAGCAAAGATAATCGTGTCGTGCTCTAACATACGTTCAATTAACTGCTCGTAGTCATCATGTACAGGTTGGAATCCTTCTGCGTCATGACGTTGGTCTGTAATAGGATGGATTGTATGGTCTTGCAAGTAAATTTGTTCTGTTTCAATTATTCCATCTATCATCGTATGTGTTAAAGCTTCTGTATTTCCATTTTGTCTTGAACTGCCATGTATAACAAACATGTAATCATCTCTTTTCTTTTGCTTGTTTTAGGAGTGAAACGTGTTTTTGCAAATTCGTTTGGATGTTGGAAAGTAATGTGATTTGCTTTGTTACTTCATTGAGTTTATCTTCGTAAAGCGTAAGGATACTGCTGCACGGATTGTCGTACAGGTGCGGTTCAATTTCAAGGCAGCGCAGCATCCTTGCCGTCTCTTCTAAATTTAAGCCAATTTGTAAGTACATTTGAATAAGCTCCACTTTTCCGATGGCACTTTCATCAAAATCACGGTAGCCATTTGCGAGGCGCTTAGAAGGGAGTAATCCCTTTTCTTCGTAATGTCTTAGTGATCTTTCACTAACGCCAGTTTCTTTTGATAATTCTCCAATTCGCAATGTGTTTCACTCCTTTTACATGTATTGTAAACCTTCACACTAATGTGAAGGTCAACTCTGTTTTTTCGCAAAAGAAATTACATAATTTAAGAACACTTGAATGGCTTTAGATGGAATGAAATATTTGCCGCGAACGATAGAGAACGGACGGATTAGTTGTTCATTTGGAACTTCGACGTGGAATAGTTCTTTTGCTAGTAGCTCTTTCCGTACAGTCCAATCAGAAAGTATAGCGATGCCAAGACCGGCACTAACAGCTTCCTTTACGCTTTGGATACTACTGAATGTAAAGAATCGTTTCATTTTTAAATGGTGTTGATGAATAAAGCGGTCACTATAAGCACGTGTACCAGAACCACTTTCTCTTAGTACCCATACTTGATCTTGGAGTGTGCTTTCATTTATTTCATTTGTGCGGAGCAATGGATGATTTGGCGGAACGACGAGCTTCATTTCATCTTGCATAAACGTTTCAACGTCAACGTCAGCGTATACGACTTGTCCTTCCACTAAGCCGATATCAATTTGATTAGAGCGAAGACTTTGCAAAACTTCTTCTGTATTTGAGATAAAGGTATGCACTTCGACGCGTGGATTTTCATTCGCATAGTTAGCCAGTATTTTTGGAAGTAAGTATTCGCCAATTGTAAAACTAGCACCAATGCGAAGTGTTCCTGTTACAACGTTATGTAGTTCATTAATTTCTTGCTTAGCATCTTCGTAAAGAGAGAGCATTTGCTTTGCATGTATATATAATATATTTCCAGCTTCCGTGACTTGGACATGTTTCGGAGATCGCTGAATGAGTGTAGTTCCAAATTCGTTTTCTAAGTTGCGTATATGCATACTTACGCCAGGCTGTGAAAGATTTAATAATTCCGCTGCACGAGAGAAGTGTTTCTGTTCAACGACAGTAACAAAAATTTTTAAAATGTCTACGTTCATATAATGGGCTCCTTTCTTTTCTATCATCTTATCATAAGTATTTCTGATGATAGAGATTTGGTATTGGTATTAAACCTATTATAGAAACTCTCTTATAATGTAAGTAGAAAGAACATGCATGTTCCAATACGATTGTTGGGGTGGTACAAGGTGGAACAAACACTTGTTATACAAAAGAAGAAGGGCTTTGGATTTTCGCAAGGAATTGGGATTACATTATTAATCGCAATTGCCGCGAAATATTTAGCAGAGCTTCCATTTTTAAATATTATGGGACAATTAGTAATTGCTATTCTAATTGGGATGGTTTGGCGCGCTGCAATTGGAGTTCCTCATGATGCGATTGCAGGAACGAACTTTGCGAGTAAGAAGTTACTGCGCTTTGGGATCATCTTACTTGGAATGCGATTAAATCTTGTTGATATTGCGAAGGCGGGGCCGAAAGTATTGGTCATCGCGGCGGTTGTTATTACATTTACTATTTTTGTTGTATACGGACTAACGAAAGTATTTAAAGTAGAAAAGAAACTTGGGATTTTAACAGCATGCGGTACGGCAATTTGCGGCGCGGCCGCGGTCGTGGCAATTGCACCGCAAGTGAAAGCAAAAGATGACGAAACAGCAGTTGGAGCGGCGATCATTGCAATTTTAGGTACAATATTTACGCTTATTTATACGTTATTATATCCAGTGCTTGGCCTATCTCCATACGGATATGGAGTGTTCTCAGGGGCGACACTGCATGAAATTGCTCACGTAATTGCGGCTGCGGCGCCAGGAGGAAGCACGGCTGTAGATATCGCAGTTATCGTGAAACTAACGCGCGTTGCAATGCTTGTACCAGTAGCGATTTTAATTGGATTATGGTTTGGTAAGAGTGAAGGTAGCGAGGAAAAAAGATCATGGCGCGACCTTCCAATTCCATGGTTCATCTTCGGGTTTTTAGCAATGAGTGCAGTGCATTCGCTTGGGATTATTCCAGAAGTTGTTGCGGGATACATTGTTGTCATTGCTTATATGCTAATCGCAATGGCGATGGCGGGGCTCGGTTTAAATGTAGAGTTTAAAACGTTCCGTAAATTAGGAAGTAAAGCATTCGTGGCGGGGCTGATTGGCTCGGTTTGCTTATCGGTTCTTGGATACGTTCTTGTATGGGGATTAGGATTTATATAAGTAGGACGAAGAAGCTGTTCCAAAAGATATTTTGGGGCAGCTTCTTTCTTATGCTTATGGTGCTACTGATGTCGATATATTTGGGAAATCGCCGATATAAATGGAGTTGCGCTGATATATTTGCAAAATCGCCGATATATTTTAAGTTGCGCTGATATATTTAAAAAATCGCTGATATAAATTGAATTACTCTTGTACTTTGTTAGAGAAGATATGCAGTGAAATGTTTTTCTAAAATTTGTAAAGATATCTTTACTTATAACTGGAAAATATTTATAATTTAAGTAAAGATATCTTTACGTTTGAAGGTGGATCCTATGGGTGTGAAAAATAAAATAAAAGAGTTAAGAAAGCAAAATCATATAACGCAAGTTGAAATGGCAAAGGCGATGCAGGTGACGCGGCAGACAATTGTGGCGATTGAAAACCATCATTATAACCCGAGTCTAGAGCTATCCTTAAAAATCGCCAAATATTTTGGGATGAAGGTGGAGGAAATATTTACGCTGGAGTAAGGGGAAAGAAAATAAAGGATGAGCTTGAGAGATTTCAATTAGATTAAACGTTTAAATATATAAGGATTGGTTTTGGTTTATTAATTAGTACGGCATCAACGAGCGTGTTAGCAACAAAGAATAATAGATAGAAAAAGGGGAACTGGGATGGGATTACCGGTGTTATGTGTCGCTACAGCTATATTTGCGCTTCTTTGGGGAATGCAAAATTTTTCTCGTAATCCAGTGCCGAGTATTTGTATTATGATTGGTACTGTAGGTTTATCGTATTATTTATTATTATTAGCCCATTATCATAAAACGGCAACGAGTGTTGTTGTTGGAGCACTTATTTTATTTTGTGGGCGCGCCATACAAAAGGGGTTATTTCCATAAAAGCTGTTTATACACTTTGTATAAACAGCTTTTTGTATTTTTTTTACAAAATACTTGAAAGTTACGTAACGTCATCTTCTATAATGAGGGGGAAGAGGTGATGGTAGTGATTTCAATACAAGAATTGACGAGAGAAACAGGGGTTACAGTACGTACACTACGTTATTATGATCAAATAGATTTATTAAAGCCGAGCAGAAAAACAGAGGGTGGGCATCGGTTATATAGTGAAGCTGACGTTATTCGTTTGCAACAAATTTTATTTTTAAAAGAAATGGGATTTTCATTAAAAGAAGTTGCGAATATGTTAGTAAAAGGTGAGCTGGATTTGAAAAAATCACTTGAAAACCAACTTCGATTTGTACAAGAAGAGCAAAAGAAGTTCAATCGAATGGAGCGTGTTTTACAAGCGGTTGTTTATTCGGTAGATGTAGAGGGAGAACTTGATTGGAAAGTTATGTTTGAACTTATTCAGCTTTCAAAACAGTCTCCTCGTATACGTGAAATATTTCAAAATGAAGTATTTTCAAAGGAAGAACAAAAGTTGCTTCATAATTTGCCAAATATGAGTGAGGAAGATCCGAATGTTTTAGAATGGGTAGATTTATTAAAGCAATTACGTATTTTTATGAAAGAGGGTAAAGAAGCCGCTAATGATGAGGTACAAAGGGTAATGAAGAGATTAATGCAGAAGTGTTTAGAAATGGCTAATGGTGACGAAGCGTTTTTAGATAAGTTATGGGAGGTTAGAAAATCAAAGGAAGATTCACAGAAAATGAGCATGTATCCAATTGAAGAAGAGTTTTTATTATATATGGATGAAGCTTTTCGTATTTATGATGAAAGGGAGAAGGATAAATGAGCATACTCGCAGAATATCGTTGGTATTTTTTAATTGGAGCAGAGATTGTATTTTGGTTATCGGCTATCGGTTTCTTTTTACTCCGTTACGGATTCCGTTTGAAGAAGACGAGCTTTATTATGGGGATTGTACTCCTCGTAAATGAAGTGTTTATTTTAACATTAGGGGCAGTGGACTATTATCAAACAGGAAAGTTCTCTAATTTTCAAATCATTACTGTAATTATTTTACTGTATGCAGTTTTCTACGGGAAAAAGGATTTGAAGAAGCTTGATATATTTGCGCAAAAGCTAGTTGCGAAATGGCGTAATGAACCGGCGCCTATTATTGAAGAACAGGTAGAATTAACAGGTATGGCCTATGCAAAGCAGGAAATAAAAAATTGGGTATTACATCTTGTTTTATTCGTTGGTGTGCACATATTCTTTTTCTTCGCGTATGGATTTATTCCATTTGAACAATGGGGTAATTGGTTAGAATCGGGAATCGTTTTAAATAAAGCTGCAAGTCGCGTGAGCCAAGTTTGGGCAATTATATTTTTAGTTGATACAGCGATTTCATTTTCATATGTGGTTTTTCCGAAGAAGGAGAAAGGAAAAGAAAAGCTACTTTCATAGTTGAAAGTAGCTTTTGGGTATACAAATAATTTTTATAGGAGAGGATGACAATAGAAAAAAGAACCAGCTTTATATGTCTATTTCTCTTTAGTTTAGTAGCATGCTCACCATCTAACACTACAATTGATAAGAAGAACGATGTTATTGTAAAGGGAACCAGGATTTCCAATCTAGATAAATTTGAAAAGTTCGTTTTGAATGTCGAGCAAGGGGAAGTTGATAAAATAAGAATTGTACAGTATACCCTTGAAGGGGACCCGATTTTTCAAACGTTAGAGTATAGTGGGAACGATATATTTTATGTGTCAGATAATAGAAAAGATAAATTTGCTGGGAAGGATAAAGGGTTACATAAAGATAGCTGTAAAAGGATTGTTAAAGAGCAGCGCGAATCAGAAAGTACTTATCGGTTAATAGATTGTATGAATGAAGCTGGGCGCAATGGATATGACTTAGTATATGTACCTAAAAAATAGAGTTAGTAGAGGAAGGAAGTATTTACTCCTTCCTTTTTCTATGTGTATATTGTCGAAAACTTTACCGAATATCTGTTCGTTTTTTTAGGTTTTTTATAGGCATTCGTGGTAAAATAATAATACAGATTTTTATGAGGAGGTCGGATTTTACTTGGAACATCAATTTGAAATTATATCAGCGTATTCCCCGCAAGGTGATCAGCCAGTAGCTATAGAGAAGCTTGTAGAGGGAATTAATAGTGAAAAGAAAAAGCAAGTGTTGCTTGGAGCGACAGGAACGGGTAAGACATTTACGATTTCAAATGTCATTAAAGAAGTGCAAAAGCCAACACTTGTTATGGCTCACAATAAAACGTTAGCAGGACAGTTATATAGTGAGTTGAAAGACTTTTTCCCGAATAATGCAGTTGAGTATTTTGTTAGTTATTACGATTATTATCAGCCGGAAGCGTATGTACCACAAACAGATACGTTTATTGAAAAGGACGCGCAGATTAATGATGAAATTGATAAATTGCGTCACTCGGCAACGTCTGCATTATTTGAACGGGACGATGTAATTATCGTTGCGAGTGTATCGTGTATATATGGTTTAGGTTCTCCTGAAGAATACCGCGAGTTAGTTGTGTCACTTCGAGTTGGTATGGAGAAGGACCGTAATCAATTGCTTCGTGAACTTGTTGATGTACAGTATGGACGTAATGATATTGATTTCAAGCGTGGTACATTCCGTGTGCGCGGAGATGTAGTTGAAATCTTCCCAGCATCACTTGATGAGCATTGTATTCGAATTGAATTTTTCGGTGATGAAATTGATCGTATTCGTGAAGTAAATGCGTTAACAGGTGAAGTATTAGCAGAACGTGATCATGTAGCAATCTTCCCAGCATCTCACTTCGTTACACGTGAAGAGAAAATGAAGGTCGCTATTGAAAATATCGAAAAAGAATTAGAAGAGCGTTTAAAGGAATTAAATGATAACGGTAAGTTGCTAGAAGCACAGCGTATAGAGCAACGTACACGTTATGATTTAGAAATGATGCGCGAGATGGGCTTTTGTTCAGGTATTGAAAACTATTCCCGTCATTTAACACTTCGTCCAGCGGGTGCAACACCGTATACGTTATTGGATTATTTCCCGGAAGATTTCTTAATTGTTATGGATGAGTCGCACGTATCAGTGCCACAAGTAAGAGCGATGTATAACGGGGACCAAGCACGTAAGCAAGTACTTGTGGATCATGGATTTCGTCTGCCATCAGCTTTAGATAATAGACCGCTCATGTTTGATGAGTTTGAGGAGAAAACGAATCAAGTTATTTACGTTTCGGCGACGCCAGGACCGTACGAGTTAGAGCAGTCACCAGAAGTAATAGAACAAATTATTCGTCCAACAGGGCTTTTAGATCCACCAATCGATATACGACCTATTGAAGGGCAAATTGACGATTTATTAGGAGAGATTCAAGATCGTATTGCAAAAAATGAACGTGTATTAATTACGACTTTAACGAAGAAAATGTCAGAGGATTTAACGGACTACTTAAAAGATGTAGGAATTAAAGTTAACTATCTTCACTCTGAAATTAAAACGTTAGAACGTATTGAAATTATCCGCGATCTTCGCCTCGGTAAGTTTGATGTACTGGTCGGTATTAACTTATTACGAGAAGGATTAGATATTCCAGAAGTATCACTTGTAGCGATTTTAGATGCTGATAAGGAAGGGTTCTTACGTTCAGAGCGCTCATTAATTCAAACAATTGGTCGTGCCGCGCGTAATGAAAACGGCCGCGTTATTATGTACGCAGATCGTATAACAAGATCAATGGGAATTGCAATTGAAGAAACGCAGCGTCGTCGTACTATACAAGAAGCCTACAATAAAGAGCATGGTATTACGCCGAAAACGATTCAAAAAGGCGTACGTGATGTAATCCGTGCAACGACAACTGCTGAAGAGACAGAAACATACGAAGCAACTCCTGCTAAGAAAATGACGAAAAAAGAGCGTGAAAAGACAATTGCGAAGATGGAAGCAGAGATGAAAGAAGCAGCAAAAGCGTTGGACTTCGAGCGTGCAGCTGAACTAAGAGATTTACTATTAGAATTAAAAGCGGAAGGGTGAAAAGAGTGAGTAAGAGCAAGGATTTTATCGTTGTAAAAGGTGCTAGAGCACATAACTTAAAAAATATTGATGTAACCATTCCGAGAAATCAGCTTGTCGTTGTAACGGGATTGTCTGGTTCGGGGAAATCATCATTAGCATTTGATACGATTTATGCAGAAGGGCAGCGCAGATACGTAGAATCGTTATCTGCGTATGCGCGCCAGTTTTTAGGACAAATGGATAAGCCGGATGTAGATACGATTGAGGGATTGTCACCAGCGATTTCAATCGATCAAAAAACGACGAGTCGTAATCCACGTTCAACTGTCGGAACGGTAACGGAGATTTATGATTATTTACGTTTATTATTTGCGCGAATTGGTACGCCAATTTGTCCAAATCATGGGATTGAAATTACATCACAAACAGTAGAGCAGATGGTAGACCGTGTTCTTGAATATCCTGAACGTACGAAATTACAAGTGTTAGCTCCTATCGTTTCTGGGCGTAAAGGTGCACATGTGAAAGTACTTGAAGATATTAAGAAGCAAGGATATGTTCGTGTACGTGTTGATGGTGAAATGCTTGATGTGTCTGAAGAGATTACGTTAGATAAAAATAAGAAGCATTCTATTGAAGTTGTAATTGACCGTATTGTTGTAAAAGAAGGAATCGCAAGCCGTCTTGCTGATTCACTTGAAAGTGCATTAAAGCTTGGCGGAGGCCGAGTGTTAATCGATGTAATGGGAGAAGAGGAACTTCTATTTAGTGAACATCATGCTTGTCCACATTGTGGTTTTTCAATCGGAGAATTAGAGCCGCGTATGTTCTCATTCAACAGTCCGTTTGGAGCGTGTCCTTCTTGTGATGGACTTGGTTCAAAGCTAGAGGTAGATTTAGAGCTTGTTATCCCGAACTGGGATTTATCATTAAATGAACATGCGATTGCACCTTGGGAACCGACAAGTTCACAATACTATCCACAACTTTTACAATCTGTATGTAATCACTACGGCGTTGATATGGATATGCCTGTGAAAGATATACCGAAAGATTTATTTGATAAAGTGTTGTACGGAAGCGGGGAAGAGAAGGTTTATTTCCGCTATGTAAATGAATTCGGTCAAGTAAAGGAAAATGAGATTTTATTTGAAGGTGTTATTCCAAACATTGAACGTCGTTATCGTGAAACGAGTTCTGATTACATTCGTGAGCAAATGGAAAAGTATATGGCAGAACAAGCTTGTCCGAAGTGTAAAGGCGGCCGCTTAAAGCCTGAAAGCTTAGCTGTTTTTGTTGGTGATAAAACGATTGCTGACGTAACGAAGTATTCAGTTCAAGAAGTACAAGAATTTTTCTCGAATGTAGAGCTAACGGAGAAGCAACAAAAAATAGCTCATTTAATTTTAAGAGAAATTCAGGAGCGCGTTGGATTCTTAGTGAACGTTGGTTTAGATTATTTAACGCTAAGTCGTGCGGCTGGTACGTTATCAGGTGGTGAGGCGCAGCGTATTCGCTTAGCGACGCAAATTGGTTCTCGTCTAACTGGCGTACTTTATATTCTTGATGAGCCTTCAATTGGTTTACACCAGCGCGATAACGATCGTCTTATTCGTACATTGCAAGAAATGCGCGATTTAGGTAATACATTAATCGTTGTTGAGCATGATGAAGATACGATGATGGCTGCTGATTATTTACTTGATATCGGACCAGGTGCAGGTATTCACGGTGGGCAAGTTGTATCGGCAGGGACACCAGCTGAAGTGATGCAAGATGATAATTCGTTAACAGGAAAATATTTAAGCGGTAAAGAGTTTATTCCAGTTCCACTTGAAAGACGTAAAGGTGACGGACGTAAAGTGGAGATTGTCGGCGCAAAAGAGAATAACTTAAAGAATGCAAAAATGTCATTCCCACTCGGTACGTTTGTAGCGGTAACAGGTGTATCTGGATCAGGTAAAAGTACGATGATTAATGAAGTACTATATAAATCGTTAGCGCAAAAGTTATATAAAGCGAAAGCGAAGCCAGGTACTCATAAAGAGATTAAAGGTCTTGAACATTTAGATAAAGTAATTGATATTGATCAATCGCCAATTGGTCGTACACCACGTTCTAATCCAGCGACGTACACAGGTGTATTCGATGATATTCGTGATGTGTTTGCACAAACGAACGAAGCTAAAGTGCGCGGATATCAAAAAGGACGTTTCAGCTTTAACGTAAAAGGTGGCCGTTGTGAAGCGTGCCGTGGTGATGGAATTATTAAAATCGAAATGCATTTCTTACCAGATGTGTATGTTCCGTGTGAAGTTTGTCACGGTAAACGATATAATCGTGAAACGTTAGAAGTGAAATATAAAGATAAGAATATTTCTGAAGTGTTAGGGATGACAATTGAAGATGGAGTAGAATTCTTTGCCAATATTCCTAAAATTAAGCGTAAACTTCAAACGCTTGTAGATGTTGGGCTTGGTTATATGAAATTAGGTCAACCAGCAACAACATTATCTGGTGGGGAAGCACAGCGTGTGAAATTAGCTTCTGAATTACACCGTCGTTCTACAGGTCGTACGTTATATATTTTAGATGAGCCAACGACTGGGTTGCATGCGCATGATATTGCACGTCTTCTAGAAGTGCTGCAACGTCTTGTTGAGAGTGGTGAGACGGTACTTGTAATTGAACATAATTTAGATGTGATTAAAACAGCTGATTATATTGTTGATCTTGGACCAGAAGGCGGGGACAAAGGTGGACAAATCGTCGCTTCGGGAACGCCAGAGCAAGTAGTAAAAGAAGAGCGCTCGTACACTGGTAAGTATTTAAAAGAGATTTTAAATCGTGATAAAGCAAGAATGAAAGAGAAAATAAAAGAAGTAGAGTTATCGCAATAAGTTTATTGATGAAAACCGAGTGGAAATGACGCTCGGTTTTTATTGTATAGGGGGAGAAGATGGAGTTTTTAGAGGTGTTAAGAAAGAAAAATATGAAGGTAAGAGAATTTCAAAGTTGGGGTGTATATTTTCGAAAGCGCTGGGAGGATCACTTTGCAAATCATTTAAGTGATAAAGAAAAAGAAGATATTTTTCTTCATGGAGATAGGTATGCATGTGGTTATCTATGGCACATATTTAGTTATGAGAAAAAGAAGTGTTTAGAGGGTAAAGAAGCGGAAAACGCGTTTCATAATGAAGTGAAAAAGGATTGCTACATTTTCTACCAACACTGTGATGAGGTACTGTTAATAAAGGATGCGAGTTTGTTACATATGGATGATATATTGTGTGAGACAGAAGATGCGTATAAAGGTGATATCTATATCGTAGATAAAGATTTCACTTGGGCCTTTGTAAAAACTCATGAACATAGGTGGTGTGGTCCTTATTTTGCGAGGAAGTGTTAGTAGGTATACAAGCATGAAAGATAGAATAAGTTGATATAAGTGTTTGTATCATACTTGCGTTTATTATCTATTAGCGTATGATGAAATATATATGTTTAAAAGGATGTGTAACGAAATGAGATGGATTGTATCACTTCTTGTAAATAGCGTTGTGTTAATCGCTGTATCGGGGCTTTTAAAAGGGATTGCACCAGATGCATTTTACGTAGCAAATATACAAACTGCAATTATTGCGAGTATTATATTGGCGGTTTTAAATGTGTTCGTAAAGCCGTTTTTAATTTTAATTACGCTACCAATTACTGTTGTAACTTTCGGCTTCTTCTTAATTGTTATTAATGCGATTACGTTAAAAATAGCAGATTCATTATTAGGAGATGCTTTTAATATATCAGGATTTGGTGTAGCGATTGTTGCGGCAATTTGTATTTCAATTTTTAATATGATTATTGAGAAGGCAATTGTGGAACCTCTATATGAAAAAAAGAGAAAATGACAAAAAGAAAAACATTTCATTATTCGTATGAAATGTTTTTTTCTATTTATTAGAAACCGTATTTCTTGTTTCCAGAAAAAAATGGTACAATATCCGGTAGAATGGAATTTTACATCAAACGAGACTGAACCCGCAGCGGAGTGGAGGTTTATACATATGCCAAAAGTAAGGACAAAAGATTTAATTGAACAATTTCAATTGGAGTTAATAAGTGGTGAGGAAGGAATTCATCGTCCGATTGATACAAGTGATTTATCACGACCTGGAATTGAAATGGCAGGATTCTTTACATATTATCCAGCTGATCGCGTGCAGCTTCTTGGAAAAACGGAGCTTACGTTCTTTGATACGTTAACAACAGAGCAAAAACAAGAGAGAATGAAAGCGCTTTGTACCGAGGAGACGCCATGTATTATTATAACTCGTAATCAAGATGTACCAGATGAGTTATTACAAGCATCACGTGAATCAGGCATGCCTTTATTACGTTCTTCTCAAACGACAACGAGATTATCAAGTCGTTTAACTAATTATTTAGAAGGTAAGCTAGCACCAACAACTGCTGTTCATGGTGTATTAGTAGATATTTACGGTGTTGGTGTTTTAATTACAGGTCAAAGTGGTGTTGGTAAAAGTGAGACAGCTCTTGAACTTGTGAAGCGTGGTCACCGCCTTGTTGCGGATGATAGTGTAGAAATTCGCCAAGAAGATGAAGACACATTAGTAGGAAGCTCACCAGATTTAATTGAGCATTTATTAGAAATTCGTGGTCTAGGTATCATTAACGTTATGACGTTATTCGGTGCAGGGGCAGTGCGAAATTATAAGCGTATTACACTTGTTATTAATCTTGAAATTTGGGATCAAAAGAAAAACTATGATCGCTTAGGTCTTGATGAAGAGAAGATGAAAATTATTGATACAGAACTTACGAAGATTACACTTCCAGTTCGTCCTGGTCGAAACTTGGCTGTTATTATTGAAGTAGCAGCGATGAACTTCCGTTTAAAGCGTATGGGAGTCAATGCAGCACAGCAGTTCTCAGAACGATTAATGAGTGCGATTGAGTTAGGGAATCAGGAGTAAACATTGGAGAGGGAGGTCATACATATGCTGTTAGGTTCTGTACCGCAGCTTGACCGCGTAGCTGTCCAACTTGGGCCGTTTCCTGTTTATTGGTACGGGATTATTATCGGTACAGGGGTGCTATTAGGTCTTTGGCTAGCAACTCGCGAGGGAGAAAGGCTAGGTATTCCAAAAGATACATTTGTTGACCTTGTATTAATTGCAGTACCGATCGCTATTCTATTTGCGAGAATGTACTATGTTATTTTTGAATGGGAATATTACGCGCAAAACCCGAGTCAAATTATTAATATTCGTCAAGGTGGCTTGGCGATTCATGGTGGTTTAATCGGAGCGGTTATTACAGGGATTCTTTTTGCAAAGCGACGCGGGGTTTCATTCTGGAAGTTGGCGGATATTGCTGCACCAAGTATTTTATTAGGACAAGCAATTGGCCGATGGGGAAACTTTATGAACCAAGAGGCGCATGGTGATGAAGTAACGAGACAGTTTTTAGAAGGTCTTCATTTACCAGATTTCATTATTAATCAAATGTATATTGAGGGTGTGTACTATCATCCGACGTTTTTATATGAATCATTATGGAATTTTGCAGGTGTAATTTTACTACTTGCATTAAGAAAAGTGAATTTACGCCGCGGGGAATTATTCTTCACATATTTAATTTGGTATTCAGTAGGACGCTTCTTCGTAGAAGGCTTACGTACAGATAGTTTAATGCTAGGACCACTTCGTATTGCACAAGTAATGTCAATTGGACTTGTTGTTATTTCTATTATTTTCATTATTGTGAGACGAAAAATGGGGCAAGCTGATAAAAGATATTCGGAAAATTAGAGAAAAGTAGCATCTTATTATAAGATGCTGCTTCTTTCATATTCAGGAAGGCGAAAGGACTAAGGCAATGAGAATAAATACAGTGTTATTTGATTTAGATGGAACTTTAATTAATACAAACGAACTTATTATTTCTTCTTTTTTACATACTTTAAATACGTATTATCCAAATCAATATAAGCGTGAAGATGTGTTGCCATTTATCGGTCCATCTTTGCATGATACTTTCAGTAAGATTGATGAAAGTAAGGTTGAAGAGATGATTACAAGTTATCGCGAATTTAACCATGATCATCATGATGAATTAGTAGAAGAATATGAAACTGTATATGAAACAGTTCGAGAGTTGAAGAAGCAAGGTTATAAAGTTGGTATTGTTACAACGAAAGCGAGACAAACCGTTGAGATGGGATTACAGTTGTCAAAGCTTGATGAATTTTTTGATGTTGTCGTGACAATTGATGATGTAGAGCATGTGAAACCACATCCAGAGCCACTTCAAAAAGCGCTTGAATTATTAGATGCAAAACCAGAAGAAGCATTGATGGTTGGAGATAATCATCATGATATTGTCGGTGGTCAAAATGCGGGGACGAAAACAGCTGCGGTTTCATGGACGTTGAAAGGTAGAGCGTATTTAGAAGCTTACAAGCCGGACTTTATGCTAGATAAAATGAGCGATTTGCTACCGATTTTGTCTAATATGAACCGTTCATAAAGGTCCAAGTAAGTTAGTAGAGGAGCGAGCTAAGTGCGACGGACAACGCGCTATCCTGTTTCAGGAGAAAATTCATTATGGAATGTGTATAAAACAGTGTCTTTTTGGAAGGTAATGAAAAACTTTATTATTATCCAAATTGCGCGTTACACGCCAGTTTTATCTGTGAAGAATTGGTTGTACCGCACTTTTTTACGGATGAAAGTAGGAAAGAAAACATCATTTGCGCTTATGGTAATGCCGGATATTATGTTCCCGGAAAAGATAACTGTGGGAGAAAATTCGATTATTGGCTATAACACAACGCTTTTAGCGCATGAATATTTAATTCGTGAATATCGACTTGGGGAAATCGTCATTGGAAATGAAGTGATGATTGGAGCGAATGTAACAATATTACCAGGTGTGAAAATTGGAGACGGTGCGATTGTCTCAGCTGGCACACTTGTTCATAGAGATGTACCGAGCGGTGCTTTCGTAGGTGGAAATCCAATGCGTATTATTTATACGAAAGAGCAAATGACCGCAAGAGAAGGTTCATGGTGAAAATGTAACATTTCTCCTCTTTTTTTATGAATAAAAAGGAAATAATTGAGTATAATATACTGTTTTGTTTTTTACGGAATCGTTTATACTTATAGATAGAAGAATGTGTGAGCGAAGAAAACAAAAAACTGGAGGATATATGGGGAAAAATCAAAGGATATATAAGGAGAACGGACAAGTTATCTCTTTTAATCAATTAGCGGACTTCTTTTATAAAAAAGGGATGAGAGCTTACAAAGGACAAAAATTGCAAGATGCAATTAAATATTTTCGAAGAGCGGCACAAAGTGAGAAGGAGCCGTTTATTTTATGTCAATTAGCAACGGTATTATCTGAGGCTGGTGAATATCAAGAGTCGAACCAAATCTTCTTAAAGTTAGTTAGATCTAATCCAGAACTTGAACAGTGCTATTATTTTATTGCAAATAATTATGCATATATGGGGTTATTTCAACAGGCGAAGAAATATGCGGATCGTTATTTAGAAGTTGCAAAAGAGAAGGAATTCGTAGAAGATACATTAGAACTTCTTGAGATTATGGAAGAAGAAGCAATGGGTGCGGAAGAGATTGAAGATGAAGATGATTTAATTGTTATGCAGGAAGAAGCGAATCGTTATATTCGTAATGGACAATTGGAAGAAGCAATTGCTACATTAGAAATTGTTACGAAAGATTATCCGGAATTTTGGTCAGGTCATAATAATTTAGCCATTGCACATTTTCAATCGGGTAATGTAGACAAAGCGCTGAAGTTAACAGAAATGATTTTAGAGAAAAATCCTGGTAATATACATGCGCTTTGTAATACGCTTATTTTTCTATATTCAATTGGAGAGCATAAACAAGTAGAAGCGTTAGCGGGACAGTTAGTTTCGGTATATCCGATTTCATTTGAACATCGTTTGAAACTGGGAACTACACTTGCAACAATTGGTTATTTCGAGCATGCATATAAATGGTTCAAACTATTAAAGCGTCAAGGATACGAAGGAGACGTTAGTTTTTATTATTGGTTTGCATATTCTGCGTATATGGTGAAAGATCAGCAACTAGCTGAAAAAATGTGGCAACATGTCGTGGAATTGCATCCTGATAAAAAGGGAAAAGAACCGTGGAATGCGCTGAATTTAGCAGATGAAGGACAAAACGTGTTATTTGAAGAATTACGAAAATCATTTCAGCAAAGTGCGACGCTAGAAGAACAAATGCTAGCTTTATATTTAATGAATGAATTGTCAACGCCGGAGAAGGTTGGATTCTTCTTTGATATAACGCAAGCGAAGAACGGTGTTCCCATCGTATCGCAACTTGCAAAGTACTTCTTTTTACTTAATAGTCATAAGAGTATTCCAGCTGATTTACAACAATTTGAGCAGTGCGCGAGAATCGCGGATGCCTTATACAATTATACGAAAAAAGATGATGAATTAATTGAAGAGTGTTTACACTTTTGGTTTTGTACGTTCATACGTTTATATACATCTGGAGACATATTTACAAATGTGTACGGCTGGTCAGCTGCGATTGAATACATTGTACGCGGCGAACAAGGAAATAAAATGACACAGTCGGAGCTTGGAGATGTATATAATGTATCTGTAGCGACTGTCCGAAAGTATGTGCAAGCTGTTAAGCGTACGCACACATAAGATAAGCAAATCATTGGGAAAAAAATGATGCTAACAGTATAATGAGGGTAACTTAATTGTGTAGGAATGGATAGGAGTGAATAGTGTGTCAGAAGAAAAAATTTATGATGTCGTTATTATTGGTGCAGGACCAGCTGGTATGACAGCTGCAGTATATACATCTCGTGCAAATTTAAGCACATTAATGCTTGAGCGTGGTATTCCAGGTGGCCAAATGGCAAACACGGAAGATGTAGAAAACTACCCAGGTTATGAGTCTATTTTAGGACCAGACTTATCAAATAAAATGTTCGAGCATGCGAAGAAATTTGGTGCTGAATATGCATACGGTGATGTGAAAGAAGTCATCGATGGTAAAGAATACAAAACAATTATTGCTGGTAAAAAAGAATATAAAGCACGTGCAATTATCGTTGCAAGCGGTGCAGAGTATAAAAAAATTGGTGTACCGGGTGAAACAGAACTTGGCGGCCGTGGTGTATCATATTGTGCAGTATGTGATGGGGCATTCTTTAAAGGAAAAGAACTTATCGTAATTGGCGGCGGAGATTCTGCTGTTGAAGAGGGTGTGTTCTTAACACGCTTCGCATCAAAAGTAACGATCGTTCACCGTCGTGACACGCTTCGTGCACAGAAAATTTTACAAGACCGTGCTTTCCAAAACGAAAAAGTAGATTTCATTTGGAACCACACTATAAAAGAAATCAACGAAGCAAGTGGTAAAGTAGGAAGTGTAACACTTGTAGATGTAAACAGTGGAGAAGAGAAAGAAGTCAAGACTGACGGCGTATTCGTATACATCGGTATGTTACCATTATCAAAACCATTTATTGAACTAGGTATTACAAATGAAAATGGTTACCTTGAAACGAACGAACGTATGGAAACGAAAATCCCTGGTATTTTCGCAGCTGGTGATGTTCGTGAAAAAATGCTTCGTCAAATTGTAACTGCAACAGGTGACGGTAGTATTGCAGCACAAAGTGCACAACATTACGTAGAAGAATTATTAGAGGAATTAAAAACTGTATCAGAAAAATAAGGGATAATATACCTTGTGAGAAGAAAGCTACCGACAGGAGCTTTCTTCTTTTTTTTGTGTGAAAATGTCAAAGTTTTGTCAAAAAATATAAGGATTATAAGCTTTCTTATTGATATACTGGACTTTACGGAAAAAATCACTATAAGAAATGAGGAATTTATTCAGTATGGAATGGCGTAATATATATCGTGGATTTTGTATGGGTGTTAGTGATTTAATTCCTGGTGTGAGCGGCGGTACAATCGCTGTTGTGTTAGGGATTTATGAACAATTGCTTGCGGCAATTAGTGGATTCTTTAGTCGTGAATGGAAAAAACATTTAGGATTTTTAATTCCCCTTGCAGCTGGTGTGGCAGCAGCGTTTTTAACGTTAAGTCATGTTATTAAATATTTACTTGCAAATCATTATGAACCGACTCAATTTTTCTTCCTCGGTTTAATTATTAGTATATTACCGATGTTAATGAGAGAAGCTGATGCAAAGTCGTCGTTTAAAGGTAAGCACATTGTTTTATTAATAGTTGCAGCAATTCTTGTTGCGATCACAGCTTTCTTTAAACCAGATAAGGCAGCAGATCCAATTACGACGTTAACAATTTTAAATGCAATTGGTTTATTTTTCGCAGGATGGATGGCTAGTATGGCTATGCTACTTCCTGGGATTAGTGGATCGTTTATTTTATTAATTATTGGTGTGTATCCAACAGCAATTAACGCTTTAACTACACTTAACTTACCTTTAATCGTGGTTATCGGTGCTGGTGTTATGGTTGGATTTGTTGTAAGTAGTAAAGGCATTAGTTTTTTATTAGATCGTTATAAAAGTATGACATTTGCGGCAATTATTGGACTAGTTATCGGTTCGATTGTAATTGTGTTCCCTGGTATTCCAACTGGTGGATTTTCAATTATAAGTTCAATTATTACCTTTATTTTAGGATTTGCGATTGTTACTTATTTCGGTAAGAAATAAGGGCTTTAATCCCCTTGGCGATAAAAATCGTTAAGGGGATTTTTCATGCTATTCATTAAAAGTCTAAGCATTTACATTGCTTGTTATGGAAAGCTTTTTTAAAATTGTTGAGTAGCGTATGCTTAGCGAAAGAGGACTGGCTCCTTCGTTGTAGCAAACTGTTTTTGATAGTATAATGAAAGAAGTATGCAGTGAGAAATTTTACTGCAAGTAGCTGAGGTGAAGAAACATGCAAAGAGTGACAAACTGTGTGTTAATTAGAGATAATGAAGTACTCTTACTCCAAAAACCTCGCCGAAATTGGTGGGTTGCACCAGGCGGGAAAATGGAGCGTGGTGAGACTGTAAGAGATTCCGTTGTTCGCGAATATCGCGAAGAAACAGGTATTTATTTGAAAAACCCAGCGTTAAAGGGGGTCTTCACCTTTGTCATCCAAGAAGGTGATAAAGTTGTTTCTGAATGGATGATGTTCTCCTTTTTAGCGACAGATTTTGCAGGAGAAAACAAACTAGAGAGCGAAGAAGGCATCATTGGTTGGCATACATTTGATAAAATTGATGATTTAGCAATGGCGCCAGGAGATTATCACATTATTGATTATTTAATTAAAGGAAATGGCATAATCTACGGTACATTTGTATATACCCCAGATTTTGAGTTGCTTTCATATCGATTAGATCCGAGTTAAACCGTCAAGGAGAGGATACGATGACAGAGAATAATGATATAAAAATGGTAATTATTACAGGGATGTCTGGAGCTGGAAAAACAGTAGCTTTACAAAGTTTTGAAGATTTAGGATATTTTTGTGTAGATAATTTACCACCGATGTTATTGCCAAAGTTTATTGAGCTTATGGCGGATTCAAAAGGGAAAATGAATAAAGTGGCACTTGGTATTGATTTACGTGGCCGCGAGTTTTTCGAGCATTTATGGGGAGCACTTGATGATTTATCAGAACGTACATGGATTATTCCTCATATTTTATTTTTAGATGCGAAAGATAGTACGCTTGTAACTCGTTATAAAGAAACGAGACGTTCGCATCCACTTGCACCAACTGGTTTGCCGTTAAAGGGAATCGAAGCAGAGCGCAATTTATTAACAGATATGAAGGCACGAGCAAATATTGTGCTTGATACATCGGATTTAAAACCGAAAGAATTACGTGAAAAAATTGTTCACTTGTTCTCAACAGAAACTGAGCAAGCATTTCGTGTAAATGTTATGTCATTTGGATTTAAGTACGGTATTCCAATTGATGCAGATTTAGTATTTGATGTTCGTTTTTTACCAAATCCATATTACATTCCACATATGAAGCCATTAACAGGACTAGATGAAGAAGTTTCTTCGTATGTACTGAAATTTAATGAGACACATAAGTTTTTAGAGAAGTTGACGGATCTGATTACTTTCATGCTGCCTCATTATAAAAGAGAAGGCAAAAGTCAACTTGTAATTGCAATTGGATGTACAGGTGGACAGCATCGTTCTGTTACGCTTACAGAATACCTTGGGAAACATTTGAAACCAGAGTATAGTGTTCATGTATCTCATCGTGATGTGGAGAAGAGAAAGGGCCATTAAGGGATGAAAAAAGAGAGAAAGCCTAAAATTGTCATCATGGGAGGCGGAACTGGACTCTCTGTTTTATTAAGAGGATTAAAGCAATATCCTGTTGATATTACAGCAGTTGTTACAATCGCTGATGATGGTGGCAGTTCGGGTCGATTACGTGATGAGCTAGAAATTCCACCTCCAGGTGACATCCGTAACGTACTTGTCGCGTTATCGGATGTAGAGCCACTGGTGGAAGCTTTATTTCAGCACCGTTTCACAACAGGAGACGGACTGAAAGGTCATGCGTTAGGAAATCTATTGTTGGCAGGTATGACCTCGATTACAGGAGACTTTTTCCATGCAATTACGGAAACAAGTAAAGTATTAAATGTCAGAGGACGTGTATTACCAGCAGCGAATCAAAGTGCGGTACTTCATGCGGAACTTGAAGATGGGGAAATTGTAACAGGTGAATCAAAGATTCCTTATTACGGAAAGAAGATTAATCGTGTCTTTTTAACTCCAGAAGATGTAGAGCCATTGCATGAAACGTTGGCTGAGATTAAACGAGCTGATTTACTTGTTTTCGGCCCAGGAAGTTTGTATACGAGTATATTACCCAACTTAGTTGTTAACAAAATTGGGGACGCTGTTCTTGCCGCAAAGGCGAAGAAGGTATATGTATGTAACGTTATGACACAAGCGGGTGAAACGATGGGATATACTGCTTTTGATCATGTGCAGGCGTTACACGATCATTTAGGGCAACCATTTATTAATACTGCAATTGTAAATAACCGTGAGATTCCTTGTGAATTACGTAAGTTATATGAGGAAGAAATGTCTACACCAGTTGTAGTGGATGAAGAACGTTTTGCTGAAAATAATATTGATGTTATTCAAGAGGGATTAGCGAAGTATGATGATCGTGTTGTAAGGCATGATACGTTAAAGTTAGCTTCGATTTTATATTCATTGTTATAAATGTGCGTTGCCTCGTTTGAGGTGGCGCTCCTCATTCATATAGGACAAGAATTTTGTTCCATAATAATCGTATAAGGAGGTGTTGACTGTGTCATTTGCATCAGAAACAAAGAAAGAGCTGACGAATCTTGAAGTGAAAGAATGCTGTGAGAAAGCAGAATTATCGGCGTTACTTCGAATGAACGGATCGCTTTCTTTTTCAAACCGTCGTCTATCTATCGATATTCAAACAGAAAATGCGGCAATTGCAAGAAGGATTTATACGCTTTTGAAAAAAGGATATGATGTGACGGTAGAATTACTTGTTCGTAAAAAAATGCGATTGAAGAAAAATAATGTATATATCGTAAGGCTTGTTGAAAAGTCTCGCGAAATATTAGCCGATCTTCATATCGTTCGAGAGGACTTTTCATTTATTCGAAATATATCACAAGAATTGATTGAGAAGAAGTGTTGTAAACGATCGTATTTACGCGGTGCATTTTTAGCAGGTGGTTCAGTAAATAACCCAGAAACATCATCTTATCATTTAGAGATCTTTTCGTTATATAAGGAACATAATGATGCTATATGTGAACTGATGAACGGATTTGATTTAAATAGTAAGACGTTGGAAAGAAGAAAAGGGTACATTACGTATTTGAAAGAAGCGGAGAAAATTACGGAATTTTTAAATATTATTGGTGCTCATAATGCACTTTTAAGATTTGAAGATATTCGAATCGTACGTGATATGCGTAATTCCGTAAATCGTTTAGTGAACTGCGAAACAGCTAATTTAAATAAAACAATTGGTGCAGCGCTAAGGCAGATTGAAAATATCCGCTATATTGATGAGACGGTTGGTCTTGATATATTGCCAGATAAACTACAAGAGATTGCGCAACTACGAAGAGATTATCAAGATGTAACATTGAAAGAGTTAGGTGAGATGGTATCCGGGGGGAAAATTAGTAAATCGGGTATTAATCATCGTTTGCGTAAAATCGATGAAATTGCAGAGAAATTACGCGCGGGGGAAACGGTAGCAAAAAAATAAGAGGGTAAAGGGGAAATGGAGCTGTGGTTCAAAAACGAGTTCAGGTTTCATTAAAAAACGGTTTACAAGCACGTCCGGCTGCGTTGTTTGTACAAGAGGCAAATCGCTTTCATGCAGATATCTTCATTGAGAAAGATGGAAAGACAGTAAATGCAAAGAGCATAATGGGGATTATGAGCTTAGCAATTGGAACTGGAAGCATGATAACAATTACAACAGAAGGTTCAGATGCTGAAGAGGCTTTAGAAGCATTAGCTGCATATGTACAATAAAGAGCTATCGCGTATATGCGATAGTTTTTTTGTTTTGTTGTTTGTGCGGATTAGCGGGGAGGGGTATTTAGCTGGTTTGTCCTTGTCGGAGATTGTCGGTAAATCGATATGTTGTGTCGAACCGTTGATATATTAAAAAAATCGTTGATATAATTTGAGTTTTGTTCGATATAATTGAAAAATCGTTGATATATTTAGAGGGATACTGGATGGGGTATGTGAGCGGGGAACAATATATAAAAGAAGCGCCCAATTATAGGGCGCTTCCACTTTTAGTTGTATCCAGCTCCAGCGACCTGCGATTCTAAACGAGCCGCTTTCGCTTTTTAGTATTAACGATTTGTAAAGATCTTATCGATTAAACCGTATTCTAAAGCTTTTTCAGCTGTCATGAAGTTGTCGCGGTCTGTGTCGCGTTGTAGTACTTCAAGTGGTTGACCAGTGCGGTCAGCAAGAATTTGGTTTAGTTTTTCACGTAAGAATAGGATACGTTTTGCAGCGATTTCGATTTCAGTCGCTTGACCTTGTGCTCCACCAAGTGGTTGGTGAATCATTACTTCACTGTTTGGAAGTGCATAACGTTTTCCTTTTTCACCTGCTGCAAGTAAGAATGCACCCATAGATGCAGCCATACCGATACAGATTGTTGATACTTGTGGTTTAATAAACTGCATTGTATCATAGATTGCCATACCCGCTGTGATAGAACCACCAGGGCTGTTGATGTAGATGTGAATATCTTTTTCTGGATCTTGAGATTCCAAGAATAAAAGCTGGGAAACGATTGAGTTAGCTACGTTGTCATCAATTGCACTACCAAGCATAATGATGCGGTCTTTTAATAGTCGAGAGTAAATATCGTAAGCGCGTTCTCCACGATTTGTTTGTTCAATTACTGTAGGAATTAAATTCATCTGTTATTTCCTCCTTATAAAGCTTTCTTAGTCTTATAATACAATTATGGTCAATAAAGGTCAAACGAAACCACTTTAAATCAAAAAAATATGTAGTTGTACCATGAAATATTCGCTATGTTTTCGAAATTCCCTGCTTATGTATCTTCAACATCATAACCGAATTACATAAATTTAAACGTTATGAAAACTGTAGAAAAAAGAAAAGAACGCCTTTTAACTGAAGCGTTCTTTCGATAATTAGTCTTTTAAAAGATAGGTTACTTTATTTAAAATCTTTTCGATTTGTTTCGCGTTTTTACTATACATTTCGCTTGCTGATTTCGACTTTGTTTCTAGAGAAAATAGTTCAAGATCAGCATGACATTTTTTTAAAGATGCTAATAATAAAGGTTTGTTTTGAGGAGAAGGCATTTGGAGTTTGTCATTGTAAATGTCGATAGTAAGTTGTCCGTATGAATCCACTTGACCGAGGAAGACATTTTCAATAACAACACCGAGTTTTTCTAATTCTGAATGTAGCCAAGCACGGTTATGTCCGCTTGCTGAAAGAGGTTCATCTAGTACATTTCCATCCATAATAACAGTTTGTGGTTCTTTTTCATTCGGTACTTTTAAACCGATGTCTTTTGCAGTAAGTGGCTGAGAATCTTTCTTTAATAGTACATTTAATTCTCCGCTCGGTTCTAAGACAGCAAATTCGACTTCAGCTACGCTGAACGCACTTTTTCCACGGAGAAGTTCCAGTAATTCGTCACTCGTATATTTTTCTTTCTTCAAGTTATCTTCGAGTATCTTTCCGTCTTTTATTAATACGGTAGATTTCCCTTCAAAGAAGTCCCGAGCTGTTTTGTTCTTTAAAGAGAGGATTCCTGTGAAAAAAGGTACCGCAGCGAAAATGAGTATCGCAAAGACGCCGTGGAAAAATTTCGAATCGAGCCCTGTAGATACTTGGGCAGCGATGTCACCGATTGTCATTCCGGCAATGTATTCAAAAAAGGATAGCTGAGAGATTTGTCTTTTCCCTAACCATTTCGTAATAGCGAATAAAATAATTAATATGAATACAGAGCGCAGAATGACAAGTGTCCATTCCGGCAGGTGAGACATAGTCATTTCCTCCAGTCTACTTAAAACCCTTTATATTGAGGTTCTTCACGTTCTAATACTGAAACTCTATTCTGTAAATCAGCGATGATGCTGTCCATTTCTAACATACATTCGTGAAATATACGTTTTGATTCTTCATCCTGTGAATTTAGTGAAAGAGAGCTTAAACTTGCTTGAGCGCCCCTTACACTGGCAAGGCAGGTTTTAACGCTAGCGATAACTGTCATACGAACACCTTATCCTTTCGGTTTGAATAACAATGCTCCAATGAAGCCGAAAATAATAGCTGCTGATACACCGGCGCTCGTTACTTTAAACATGCCGGTAATAACGCCGACGATGCCATGTTTTGCAGCTTCTTCCATTGCGCCATGAACGAGGGCATTACCAAAGCTTGTAATAGGTACAGTTGCCCCAGCTCCAGCGAAATCAATTAATGGCTCATACAAATTAAATCCATCTAATATAGCTCCAGCAACAACGAGTGTTGCCATTGTATGGGCGGGTGTTAGTTTGCCGACATCAAACATAAGTTGGCCGATTACACATATGAATCCGCCAATGACGAAAGCCCAGAAAAAAATCATTGCGTTGCACCTCCAAATTCAATCGAAACGGCGTGAGCGATACACGGAATCGTTTCTTCTTGTTGGAATGTAAGTGGAGATAGTAAAGCGCCTGTCGCAACGACAAGTATTTTTTTGAACTCTCCTCTTTTCATTCGGTTTAATAAATGACCATACACGACTGTTGCGGAACATCCAGGCCCGCTAGCACCAGCTATGACAGGTTGTCCTTCTCTATAAATGATAATTCCGCAATCTTGAAATTGTTCGCTCGTTACTTTCGTTCCGTGTTTATGTAGTAAGTCGTAAGCAATTTCGCGTCCTACATGTCCGAGATCGCCTGTTACGATTAAATCGTAGTAAGAGGCATCAATTTGGCGTTCACGTAAATGGGCTTCAATTGTATCAACTGCAGCTGGAGCCATTGCGCCTCCCATATTAAACGGATCCGTTAATCCCATATCAACCACTCGTCCGATTGTTGCAGAGGTTACTCTTGGACCGTGTCCAGTATCGCTTAAAATAGCGGCTCCTGCTCCGGTTACTGTCCACTGTGCAGTAGGCGGCTTTTGTCCACCGTATTCGGTAGGGTAGCGGAATTGTTTTTCTACAGCAGTATTATGGCTTGAAGCTCCAGTTAATAAATATTTTGCACCTTTTGCATTTACGATACTTGCCCCAAGTGCTAAACCTTCCATAGAAGTAGAGCAAGCCCCGAATAATCCGAGATAAGGAGTGCCAAGTGTCCGGCAAGCAAAGCTTGTTGGAGTAATTTGATTGATTAAATCTCCTGCAAGTACAAATTGAATATCATCTTTACGAAGTTCTGCTTTTTCAGTAGCACGACTACAAGCTTCTTCGAATAAAATTTTATGTGCTTTTTCATAGGAATCTTGTCCGAGCCATAAATCTTCATGAAGGATATCGAAGTCTTCTGGAATGTTTCCCTTTGCTTCAAATGGTCCACCGACAACCCCTGTTGAGATAATGACTGGTTTGTTTTCAAATACCCACGTTCGGTGTCCTTGTAACATTTATAGACCTCCCCATTGAACGAGAATCGTTTTAATAAGTGCGATGACGAAAGCTGAAAATACACCAAATAAAATAACAGAACCAGCTAGTTTAAACATATTGCCGCCAACACCAAGGACGAATCCTTCCGTTCGGTGTTCGATACATGCTGCAATAACAGAGTTACCAAATCCAGTAACAGGTACAGCTGTACCAGCACCAGCAAACTGTCCAAAACGATCGTATATACCAAATCCAGTTAGTAACATAGAAATGAAAATAAGAGTTGCGACTGTTGGATTTCCTGCTGAGCGTTCAGTGAAATCAAAATATGTGATGTAAAAAGTAGAAATGAGTTGTCCAATGAAGCAAATAAAACCACCGACGAAAAAGGCTTTTATACAATTTTTTAAGACAGGTCGTTTCGGTTCGCGTTCTTGTTCGAATTTTTTATACTCCTGTTGTACAGGGGTTAAGTTTTTATCTTTACTAGACATTGCAATCCTTCCTTTTCTTTTAAAAAGCGTTAAGTGTTAGACTCCATTTTTTTACCAATGAATTTTAATTGTTTATTAATTTCATCTTTAGATACTTCTTTTTCCTTAATTTTTCTTTCGAGTTTTTCGAGTAACATAAAGATTTTTTTATCTGTACTGACACGAACATCGAAAGTAGGATGCTCATCACTTAGCTGCTTTTGAAGCTTTTTACGAAGAGGTTTTAATCCAAACCTTTCGTGATGCTCCGGTGTAACTGCTATGTAGAGATCTAAATTTGAATTCACTGCTGTGCTTTTTATAATTTCATCCATAGCGAGAGCTCTTTTCTTCGCTCCTTGTGATATAGATTGATTAAAGGATTCCGTACTCGTCTTTGTTAACTTTGGACCTTTTTCTTTCTCCGTTCGTTTTGCTTCTTCTTTCACTTTTTTATCTAAAGGACTATTATCACATCCGGTAAAAGAGCTAAATAGAAGTGCAAATAATGCGGTTATGAGGCCGAGTTTTCGCATAATTATCATTCCATTTCTATTGCAATATGTAATGTGATAGAAAAAGGATGACTGCATATCATCCTTTTTCTATTTCACAGCAAGACTGATTCGTTATTGCTGTGAGTATTGTGGTTCTTCTTGTTGGACTTCTTCAACGCGTGGGTTTAAAGAATCGATAATCGTTTGTGTTTGCTGCGCAGCTGTTTGGAAAAGTTGCTTAGCTTGTTGGTTATCCGTATCAAGAGCGAATCCCTCTAAGCTAGCTTGTGCACTTTTTAATCCAGAAACAGTTTGCTTTAATTTTGTAATTACAGTCATTGAATGAAGCCCCCTTTGGAATATCAATTCAAAGATTATAATTTGTGAGTTGGGGTGAATTTATGATTGGAAAATTTAGGGGTGGAATAGATTTTATATGCTTTTAGCTAAGATGCATAAGGTATTACGGGGATATTTTTATTGATTTAGATGGATTTTATTGCTATTATTATGAGAAGAAAATGAAGTGTTTTCTATAATCATGCGCCCATAGCTCAGTCGGATAGAGCGGTGGTTTCCGGTACCACGTCTGCCGGGGGTTCGAATCCCTCTGGGCGCGTCAAAAAGTCCTAACTTACGTTTTGTAGGTTAGGACTTTTTTATTTATCTCATTATTTGAGGGTTAAACAAAACAAACTGATGGAAGTCTCATTTTATATGTGTACTTTCAAAATGCCTTGTCTCATTGCTTCTGTTAAAGCTTCGGAGCGTGATCCTACTTTTAATTTTTTGAAGATTTTTGTTAGGTTGTATTCTACAGCTCTTGAACTCATGTACAGTTCATCAGCAATTTGTTTATTGCTACTTCCTTTAGAGACGGATTCTAAGATTTCTAATTCTTTTTGTGTAAGAAGAGCGGTTTTATTTTCAAGTTGTTGAGTCGTTATATCGTCTGTACGTAGTTGACGTAATAAAGAAATAGGAAGTAAAGTATATCCATTTACAGCTGCACGAATTGCCATTAATAGCTCTTGCTGAGAAGCTGATTTACTAATAATTCCGCTGATACCAGAGTTTATTAATAAATTAAATTGGGATACGTATTCAAAACCTGTGTATAAAATGATTTTTGCATCTGTTTGAATATGTAATATTTTCTGGGCGAGTTCAATACCACTACAATTGGGCATATTCATATCTAAGAGGTATACGTCAAAAGGTGTAGCGTCACTTTTTATAAGTGCTTCCTGTTCATTTAAAATATATTCTGCTTGCATATCTTCTTCTAATTCAATCATGCTCTTTGTTCCTTCGCCTACAATTTGATGATCATCTACGATTAATACTCGAATCATTATTTACCACCTCGGAACTGTAATGTTTATTTGAATTCCTTTTTTAGCTTCGGATACTATATGTATTTCTCCACCAATTGATTGAAGCCTTCCTTTTATACCGGAAAGCCCCATATGCTGATTAGGAGAGTAGGGAGTGTCTATATTAAAACCTTTGCCGTTGTCTCGGTAGTCTAGGAAAATACAGTTATTCTCTTCCCATAAAAAAATCGATACGATGGTTGCCTCGGAATGTTTATCTGCGTTTGTTAGTAGTTCTTGAATGATACGATATAAAGATAAAATTTTGTCAAAATCGTAATGATGTTCTTGAATTGATTCATGATCAAATTGAATATGAAACTGCACACGTAATTGTGTTTGGGCTAGCAATTCTCTTAATGCACCAATTAAACCAGCATCTGATAAAAGTGATGGACGCAATTCATTACATGTGTCGCGAATTTGTTGTATTACATCGTGCATACCGAAGTGGATTTTTTTTAGTTCATTTTTTAATTCTAGTGGAACGGATTTGTTTTTTAGTAAAGAGTCTAGTTTGCGGTACCATACGATTTGATCTTGTAATGCAGAGTCGTGTAAATCTGAAGCGAGTCGGCGCCTTTCTTGTTCAGAAATTTGAAAGAGTAGGCGTGATAAGCTTGCAGAATTTGTTTTGGATTCTAAACTCTCCTGCTCTAGAGAATGAATAATTTCATTAATGGTATACAAGTTTTCGTAAATAAGACGGACGTATGTCGTGACAGTGATGAACCATGATTTTTCATGCGTATTATATTTAATATTATTCACTTTTCTTCCAATCCAGATGTAGTGTTTTATATGTTTAGTAGAGTATAAGTAAATGCCAATGCATCCATCATCCTCTAATAAATCATTAATTAGTAATGCTGCCATATTCCATTTTTTCTTTTTAGAAAGTGTGAAATCTTTCGTTTGTCCATATCCGTTACAGAGTGTATATGTGTTGTCTTTCATATCATATTGAACAAATTGAATAAAAGAAGGTTTCAACATCGAAACGATTTCATTAGTGAATTTTTTCTCTAACTCTTCTGTTTTCATAATAGATGATAGCTGTGCGGTAAACTGTTCAATGTTTACGTATAAGTTTGTTTTAGTCCGAAAGAGGTGATTACGGAATGTAAAATCTAATCTTTCTTTTAATATGAGAAATAGAATGTTTAATGGAAAAATAATAATAAAACTTTGCAGTAGTCGAGAGAGAAAATTGTCTTTGTAATAAATGCTCCAGCTCGTAATGATTGCAATTAATAGAGTTGGAATTAGTGACAGAAATGCGTAATACCGTAAACGATCAAATACAAACTCTATATCAAAAATCTGCTTCGTCGCTACTAAATAAAAATAACCGATTGGTAGAGCGATTAGGAACATAGCGCCAATATCTGCTGAGAGAATCGGTGTTCTGAATATTGCATCTGGAAGAGCATAGAGTGTAACGAACGGAAAGAAGGCAATGGAATGAATCGTGAGCATTAATTTTAAAAATGGTTTATGTACTGTACTGTGATATTTGATATAGGCACGGATTAAAAAATATATACAAAAGATAATATTTATTGAAAGGTAAATTAGTTCTAATCCACTGGTATTAACCGTGAAAAACGGAATGAACATCGTTAAAATAGAGAGTGATAGTACAAGAATACCGATTGTAATATTAATTTGTAGAAATCTATTAGAAATAACGTATATTTGCTTCTTTTCAAATAGTTCATTCAACAAGAGAATGAGAGACATAGGTGTACCTTGAAATACAATACCTAAAATAATGATGGCGATAAAATCACCTCTACCAGATTCAACTGCAATTAGAAGGCTCGAAGATGTCATAAAGAGAAATGTTATTAAAAAGAATGTTTCTCGATTTAAAGGCTTCTGTTTATACAGAAAAATAGATAACCCTAAACAAATAAAGGCGAGTAGGGAGGGGAAGTATATCGAAATGATTTTATTGCGATAATCAATAATATGTTGTGTTCCTTTATAAGTTTGGGTGATATCGTCTCTTTTAACTTGTATTTCAGATGCAGTTAGTGATTGATTTTGATATCTTGGAAGTATTCCTAAATGAGGCTTTTCTTTATTAATTGAATAGATTATATCTCCTTCTTTTAAGTCCGTATGAAAAGCCCAACCGGAGGATTTAATTTTTGCTATTGTGTATGTAGCTGAGTCTGTTTTAGAAATAAGAACGCCGCTGTACGGTTGATTTATTTTATATAAAATATAGCCTTGTAAACAAAAGTACAGGAAGGTTACACATAAAATGAAAACAAAGTTACGTTGTATCTGCAACGGTTTGGGCACCTCTCTTTATAGGTATAACATTTAAATTCTGAATATTTTTATAATAACATTTAAGGAGTTTTCATACAATTAACTTCATCTGTTGAAATTGCGGTGAACCACATAAGAGTGGTTCACCTTTTTTACGGTAAATACAGTACGGATTGCGGACAATAGCATCAGAAAGAAGTCTATGATAAAGATACAAATTAACAAGTAAATGAAGGAGGAAATAGTGATGAAAAAGTTTTTGTTGATGGTAGGCGGGATCGTATTAGGAATGGCGGTTATTTATTTCGTAAAAAGTTAAAAGGAGCTGTTATGGATGGCATTTGAAATTCAAGGATTAAATAAAACATTTGGTGAATATAAAGCCGTTAATGATTTAAATATACGTGTAGAAGAAGGTGGAATTTTAGGGATGCTGGGCCGAAATGGTGCTGGTAAGACGACAACGATTCGTATGATCTTAGATTTAATCAAACCGGATAGCGGCCAAATTCTATGGAATAATCGCCCTTTTTCAAAGAAAGACCTATCTATCGGCTATTTACCAGAAGAGCGTGGATTATACCCGAAAATGAATGTAGTGGAGCAATTGGTGTATTTCGGCAAGTTAGAAGGAATGCCAGCTAATCTTGCAAAAAGGCATGCGTTACAGTGGCTAGAAAAATTAGAAATGACACCACATTTAAAGAAGAAAATAGAGGAATTGTCAAAGGGAAATCAACAAAAAATTCAATTGATTTCAGCGATATTGCATAATCCGGAATTCATCGTACTAGATGAACCATTTAGTGGATTGGATCCTGTAAATGCAGAGATGTTAAAAAATGTTGTGCTCGAGTTAATCGCGCAAAGAAAAACGATTATCTTCTGTAGTCATCAAATGGACAGTGTAGAAACGTTCTGTGAGGAAATTTGTATTATGAAAAATGGTCAACTTGTATTATCGGGTGCCTTGTCAGATATTAAGAAAAGTTATCAATACAAATATATGATGTTGCAAACGGAAGGGGATATTGAACCTATTCTTAAGAAGAAAAATTTCAATTTTGAAAAAGTTAATCGTACGTTCATGATTAAAGTTAATGATGGAGAGGATGCATTTTCGCTGCTTGAAGACATTAAAACTAAACAATATATCCGAGATGTTTCTATTAAAGAACCTTCTTTACATCAAATCTTTGTTGAAAAGGCGGGTGCATAAGTAATGAGGAATTTCTGGATTGTTTTAGGGCAAACGTATTGGGATCGTGTGAGGACGAAAATATTTATTGGGATGACATTGTTATTAATAGGGGGAGGGATATTCTTATTCTCCTTTCCAACTTTAGTACAAAAGTTTTCTGGAGAGAAAGAAAAAGCAAAGGTTGTATTTATTTCCGAAGCACCTAATGTTACTTTGGATCAATCTAATCTTAGTAAAGCTCTTCCAGAATGGGATTGGTCTTTAGGCGATAAAACAAAATTAAATCAATATAAGCAAGATTTGTTAGATAAGAAAGTCGAAGCGCTCTTTATATTAAAAGAGGGTGCGGGTGCTGAACCAGTATTAGATTACTTTATGAAGGTGGATAATCCTAAGTTGATTCAAAGTGCGCAGGTATTTGTACAAAATCAGTATTTTCAAAGTGCGGTAGTTAAACAACAGTTATCAGAAGAGGCTGTGAAATCACTGACGATGAACGTGCAAGCGAAAAAGCAAAACTTAAATAACGAAGAAACAAGCTCATTCTTACTGGTGTATTTATTAGTAGCGATTATGTACTTAGCAATTACTTCGTATGGAAATGCGATTGCTACAGCGGTAGCGTCAGAGAAGGCGTCGCGTGTTATGGAAGTGATGGTAACGAAGGTGTCGCCTGTTCACATGGTCTTTGGGAAGATATTAGGAGTCGGTCTTGCTAGTTTGACACAGTTATTTATTTTCTTCCTTAGTATGGCGCTATATATTAAATCTGGAATTTTTAAGGTATCGGATTCGTTTTTTGGAGTGAATATTGATGTAAATATGATTACAGGTGAGCATGCTGCATATTTCTTGTTATATTTTGTTCTCGGTTACTTCGTTTATGCGGCACTTTTCGCAGTGTTTGGTTCTATGGTAAGCAGGCCAGAAGAATTATCCGGAACAACGATGCCGATTACTCTTATATTGATGGGAAGCTTAGTGGTGGAGTTATTAGTAGTACTTGATAACCCTGAAGGGCTAGTATCAAGGGTGACATCATATGTTCCGTTTACAGCTCCAATTAGTATGGTAGTTAGGATTATTAATGGATCCGTTGGGAGTTTAGAAATTATTACATCTATGGTTGTATTACTGGCTAGCATTAGCTTAATTGCTATGTTTGCAGCGAAGGTCTATCCGAAAGGTGTATTAAGAAGTGGTAAGAGCCTTAAATTCATTCAATTGTTAAAAAATAATTAATTGCAGGGGGGAATAAATTATGGGATTTTTTCGAAAAGAAAACAAAAAATGATGGATAGTAATAACGAGAGAAGCGTGAAAAAAATAGTTGAGTTGTCTGTGGAAGAGATGAGAGGAATTCAAGGAGCGTCTAGTGAATCGAACGATTATCTCTATGATTCCTATGTAATTAGAAATCAAAGTTCCTTAGCTTTAAATAAGAGGTTTCTTTCTTAATTAAGAATCGTAAAAGAGTAGTTAGGCATAGTGAAGTGTCACTATACCTAAACTGCTCTTTTTATTTTGGAATTGAACAGAGATAAATTTAATGTTGTTATATATAAAATTAAGGGTTACTATTAGTATGTGGTAACAAATAATTGAGTTTATTATTTTCTTTCAATATTATTCAAATTTAGGTTGTAAGTTGTAAATCTCATTAATACATATAAATTAATAATATTTTGGAATGGGTGTCTGTGATAGCATTCTCCTTTTACCAAACTTATTGTACAATAGAAACAAGGGGGAGATTAGTTTGAAGGCAAGTCTTTTACAAGAACAAAGCTTACGTTTGGCAATGACACAAGAGTTAAGGCAAGCGATTACAATGCTCCAGTATAATGTACAAGAATTATCGGAGTTTTTGTATGAGCAATCGTTAGAGAATCCCCTTATTGAGTTAGGTGGTTTTGAGAGGGAGAAGAAAAAGAGCTCTAACAACAGTAAAAGTACCAGCAAACAAGTCGAGAATCAGATGGAGATCTACAGTGTGGATTCTACAACGATTCAGCAACATTTATTAAATCAAATACAGTATTATAAAATAGATGAAGAAGAGCGAAAAGTAGCTTCTTTCATTATTATGAACATGGATGGAAATGGATATTTACAAGAAACGAATGAAGAGTTAGCAGAGCTCCTTTCTGCACATATTCATGTAGTCGACCGATCTGTAGAGCTTGTCCAATCACTGGAACCAGCAGGGGTAGGGGCGCGTAATATTCAGGAATGTTTAACCTTGCAATTGAAGCGCTTACAAAGACGGAATGGAATAGCAGAAGAGGTTGTAGAAGATCATTTCGCTTATTTTGTGAAGAAAGATTGGCGAAAGCTCGTTCAAGTGTTGAAATGTAGTAATGAGGAATTACAGAGTGCGGTGAATTGTATAACGTCATTACAACCAAAACCAGGTCTTGCGTTTTCTTCAGATAAACCACTTTATATTGTGCCTGATATGGCGGTGAAAAAAGATGGCGATCGCCTCGTTTTACAAATGAATGAGAGAAATATGCCGAGAATTGAAATTCATTCTGAATATAGTGCGCTTCTTAATAATAGTGAAAGTGAAGTAGCATCTTACGTATCAGAAAAGTATCAGCATGTGCAGTGGATTATGCGCAGTTTGAAGCAGAGAAAACAGACGCTGCTGCAAGTGATGAATATTATTATGGAAAAACAACGTGATTTCTTCTGGAAAGGTCCAGAGTATTTAAGACCTCTCGCTTTAAAAGAGGTAGCGGAAGAGTTAAGTGTGCATGAATCAACAATTAGTCGTGCGACGCGAAATAAATATGTGCAAACACCACACGGTTTATTTGAGATGAAATCGTTCTTTAGCAATGCCGTTTCAACGACTGAAGATGAAGCAGTTTCTACAAAACGTGTAAAACAATTTATTCAAACGCTAATTGGGGCAGAGGATAAGAAAAAGCCACTTTCAGATCAAAAGATTTCAAAATTATTAGAAGAAGAGCATGAAATTGTTATTTCTCGAAGAACAGTGGCGAAGTATAGAGAACAAATGCATATCCCAGCTTCGTCATTACGAAAAACGATCGGATAGGTGAAGAAGATGAAAGTTGTACTGTATACTAAAAAAGATTGTGGCCTTTGCGTGAAGGCAAAACAAGTTTTACAGGAAGTACAATGTGAATATTCTTTTCAAATCGAGGAAATAGATATATATGAAGATAATGACCTTTTAGAAAAATATCACTTAATGATTCCGGTTGTAGAAATGGACGGAAAACAAGTAGAATATGGTAACATTCACAAAGGTGTCATAATAAACTATATAAAGAATGCAGTTAAGAGTTGAATAAGTTTCTATCTCCTGTTACAATAATACACGTAGCAGGGATTATTTTTTTAACCTATGTGGGACACAAAATGTCACTACGGGACGTAAAGTGACCATGAAGGAAAAATGAACCAATGTAGTGAGGAGAAAAGATATGCGCTCATGGATTCAGAACACAAAAAAATTATTACCTGATCTGCTACCTGTTATGCAAACGAGAATGCAAATTCTTCAATACATTAGGCTCATGCAGCCGATTGGAAGAAGAAACTTATCAGCAAGCCTCGGTATGACAGAACGAGTATTGCGAAGTGAAGTTCAAGTTTTGAAAGAACAAAACTTAGTTCACGTCGCTTCTTCTGGAATGACTTTGACAGAAGAAGGAACAGCTTTAGTTCTTGCTTTGGAAGACTTTATGAAAGAAATTTCCGGGTTAAAGGTTTTAGAAAAGCAACTTAAGGAAACATTAGACTTGGATGAAGTTTTCGTTGTCCCTGGTGATAGTGATGAATCACCTTGGGTCAAACTGGAGATGGGCCGTGCTTGTGTGACTTGTATAAAAGACCGTCTGACAGCGAATAATATCGTTGCTGTGGCTGGAGGAACTACGCTAGCTGCTGCTGCGGACATGATGCAACTTGATTGCAAAGATTTACATATGCTATTTGTCCCAGCACGTGGTGGAATTGGAGAAGGTGTTGAATTAGAAGCCAATACCATTTGTGCCAAGATGGCGCAAAATACGATGAGTAATTATCGCTTATTGTATGTTCCAGACCATGTTAGTAGCGAAGCATATGCGTCTATTGTGACAGAGCCTTCCGTGAAAGAAGTTCTTGAGTTGATTCGATCTTCCAATATCGTCATTCATGGAATAGGTGATGCGTTAACAATGGCACGTCGCAGAAGTACTTCAGAAGCAGATTGGTTAAAGATTCAGGCAAGCGAAGCAGTTGGCGAAGCTTTCGGTTACTACTTTAATGAAGAAGGAAATGTTGTTCATAAAGTAAGAACAGTGGGTATGCAACTAGAGGATTTACAAAATGTATCTCACGTTGTTGCAGTCGCTGGAGGTTCTTCAAAGGCAAAAGCAATACAGGCTGTAATAAAGCAAGGGCACACTTCAATTCTAATTACAGATGAAGGTGCAGCAAAACAGTTAACAAAGGGTTTTACCCTTTAATATAATCCCCCAAGGAGGAAATTCAAATGACTAAAATTGGTATTAATGGATTTGGACGTATCGGACGTAACGTATTCCGCGCAGCTCTTAACAACTCTGAGGTAGAAGTAGTAGCAATCAACGACTTAACAGATGCTAAAACATTAGCTCACCTTTTAAAATATGACACAGTTCACGGAACTTTAAATGCAGAAGTATCTGCTAACGAAAACAGCATCGTTGTTAACGGTAAAGAAATTAAAGTTATCGCTGAGCGTGACCCAGCTCAATTACCATGGAGCGACTACGGAGTAGAAGTAGTAGTAGAATCTACTGGCCGTTTCACTAAAAAATCAGACGCTGAAAAACACTTAGGTGGATCAGTTAAGAAAGTTATCATCTCAGCTCCAGCTTCTGACGAAGATATCACTGTAGTTATGGGTGTTAACCACGAACAATACGATGCAGCTAACCACAACGTAGTATCTAACGCTTCTTGTACTACAAACTGTCTAGCTCCATTCGCTAAAGTATTAAACGAAAAATTCGGCGTAAAACGCGGAATGATGACAACAATTCACTCTTACACTAACGACCAACAAATCTTAGACTTACCACACAAAGATTTACGTCGTGCTCGTGCAGCAGCTGAAAACATGATCCCAACATCTACTGGTGCAGCTAAAGCTGTAGCATTAGTATTACCAGAACTTAAAGGTAAATTAAACGGTGGCGCTGTACGTGTTCCAACTGCTAACGTTTCTCTTGTTGACTTAGTTGTTGAACTTGACAAAGAAGTAACAGTTGAAGATGTAAACGCAGCATTCAAAGCAGCAGCTGAAGGCGAATTAAAAGGTATCCTTGGATACAGCGAAGAGCCATTAGTATCTATCGACTATAACGGATGTACAGCTTCTTCTACAATCGATGCATTATCTACAATGGTAATGGAAGGTAACATGGTTAAAGTACTTTCTTGGTACGATAACGAAACTGGTTACTCTAACCGCGTAGTAGACTTAGCAGCTTACATGACTTCAAAAGGTCTTTAATTCTTAATTATATAAGTTATCAATGACAAAACGAGGGAGAGGGTTTGTTCCCTCTCTCTCTTCTTTCGTTTTAAAAGCAAATGTGTTAAGCTTTTGAATGGGTTTTGTCAATCCTAACTAGTAGTCGGAGGGAAATCCAATGAACAAAAAATCAATTCGTGACGTAGATTTAAAAGGTAAGCGTGTATTTTGCCGCGTTGATTTCAACGTACCTATGAAAGAAGGCAAAATTACAGATGAAACTCGTATCCGTGCAGCTCTTCCTACAATTCAATATTTAGTAGAGCAAGGTGCGAAAGTTATTTTAGCAAGCCACTTAGGCCGTCCAAAAGGTCAAGCAGTAGAAGAATTACGTCTTACTCCAGTAGCAGCACGTTTAGGCGAGCTTCTTGGTAAAGATGTTAAAAAAGCGGACGAAGCATTCGGACCAGTTGCACAAGAAATGGTTGCAGCAATGAACGAAGGCGACGTATTAGTTCTTGAAAACGTACGTTTCTATGCGGGCGAAGAAAAGAACGATGCAGAACTTGCGAAAGAATTTGCAGCACTTGCTGACATCTTCGTAAACGATGCATTCGGTGCAGCTCACCGTGCTCATGCTTCTACAGCAGGTATCGCAGACTACCTACCAGCAGTATCTGGTCTATTAATGGAAAAAGAGTTAGATGTACTTGGTAAAGCACTTTCTAACCCAGAACGTCCATTTACAGCTATCATCGGTGGTGCGAAAGTAAAAGATAAAATCGGTGTAATTCGTCATCTATTAGACAAAGTAGATAACTTAATCATCGGTGGCGGACTTGCTTACACATTCGTTAAAGCTTTAGGTCATGAAATTGGTCTATCTCTATGTGAAGACGACAAGATTGAACTAGCTAAAGAATTTATGCAACTAGCAAAAGAAAAAGGCGTAAACTTCTACATGCCAGTTGATGTTGTAATCACTGAGGAATTCTCTGAAACTGCAACAACTAAAATCGTTGGTATCGACTCTATCCCTTCTAACTGGGAAGGCGTGGACATCGGTCCTAAAACACGTGAAATTTATGCAGATGTAATTAAAAATTCTAAGCTTGTTGTATGGAATGGACCAATGGGTGTATTCGAAATGACTCCATTCGCAGAAGGTACAAAAGCAGTAGGACAAGCATTAGCAGATGCAGAAGATACATACTCTGTTATCGGCGGTGGTGACTCTGCAGCAGCTGTTGAAAAATTCGGTATGGCTGATAAAATGAGCCACATTTCTACTGGCGGCGGTGCGTCATTAGAATTCATGGAAGGTAAAGAGCTTCCAGGTGTAGTTTGTCTTAACGACAAATAAGTAGCAGCCAAAGAAAAAGGACGGTGCAAAGCATGCGTAAACCAATTATCGCAGGTAACTGGAAAATGAATAAAACTCTATCTGAAGCAGTTAGCTTCGTAGAGGAAGTTAAAGGTCAAATCCCAGCAGCTTCAGCTGTTGATGCAGTAGTTTGCTCTCCAGCTCTATTCTTAGAGCGCCTTGTAGCAGCAACTGAAGGAACTGACTTACAAGTAGGTGCACAAAACATGCACTTCGAAAAAAATGGTGCATTCACTGGCGAAATTAGCCCAGTAGCACTTAGCGACTTAAAAGTTGGCTATGTAGTACTTGGCCACTCTGAGCGTCGTGAAATGTTTGCTGAAACAGATGAGTCAGTAAACAAAAAGACTATCGCAGCATTTGAACATGGTTTAACACCAATCGTATGTTGTGGTGAGACTTTAGAAGAGCGCGAAAGCGGAAAAACATTTGATCTAGTAGCAGGTCAAGTGACAAAAGCACTTGCAGGTTTAACAGAAGAGCAAGTTAAAGCAACTGTTATCGCTTATGAGCCAATCTGGGCTATCGGTACAGGTAAATCTTCTTCTTCTGCAGATGCAAATGAAGTATGTGCGCACATCCGTAAAGTTGTTGCAGAAGCTGTTTCTCCAGAAGCTGCAGAAGCTGTTCGTATCCAATACGGCGGTAGCGTAAAACCAGAAAACATTAAAGAGTATATGGCACAATCTGACATCGACGGCGCTTTAGTTGGCGGTGCTAGCTTAGAGCCTGCTTCGTTCTTAGGTCTTCTGGGGGCGGTAAAATGAGAAAGCCAACAGCTTTAATCATTCTTGACGGTTTCGGACTTCGTGAAGAAACTTACGGGAATGCTGTAGCACAAGCTAAGAAACCTAATTTTGATGGTTACTGGAACAAATTCCCTCATACAACGCTTACAGCTTGTGGTGAGGCGGTAGGTCTTCCAGAAGGTCAAATGGGTAACTCTGAGGTTGGTCACTTAAATATCGGTGCTGGCCGCGTAGTATATCAAAGCTTAACACGCGTTAACGTTGCAATTCGTGAAGGTGAGTTCGATAAGAACGAAACTTTCCAAAATGCAATTAAAAGCGTAAAAGAAAAAGGTACTGCACTTCATTTATTCGGTTTACTTTCTGACGGTGGTGTGCACAGTCACATGAACCATATGTTTGCTCTTCTTCGCTTAGCAGCAAAAGAAGGCGTGGAGAAAGTTTATATCCATGCATTCTTAGACGGCCGCGATGTTGGACCACAAACAGCAAAAGGTTATATCGATGCAACGAATGAAGTAATTAAAGAAACAGGAGTAGGACAATTCGCGACTATCTCTGGTCGTTATTACTCTATGGACCGTGACAAGCGTTGGGATCGCGTAGAAAAATGTTACAGTGCTATGGTGAATGGTGAAGGCCCTACTTATAAATCAGCAGAAGAGTGTGTAGAAGACTCTTATGCGAACGGTATCTATGATGAATTCGTATTGCCGTCTGTAATTGTTAACGAAGATAACACGCCAGTTGCAACAATCAATGATGATGATGCAGTTATCTTCTATAACTTCCGTCCAGACCGTGCAATTCAAATTGCTCGTGTATTTACAAACGAAGACTTCCGTGAGTTCGATCGTGGTGAAAAAGTACCTCACATTCCAGAATTCGTATGTATGACACACTTCAGTGAAACTGTAGATGGTTACGTGGCATTCAAGCCAATGAACCTTGATAACACTTTAGGTGAAGTTGTTGCGCAAGCGGGATTAAAGCAACTTCGCATCGCGGAAACTGAAAAGTATCCGCACGTTACATTCTTCTTTAGCGGTGGTCGTGAGGCTGAATTCCCAGGAGAAGAGCGTATCTTAATTAACTCACCAAAGGTTGCAACGTATGACTTGAAACCTGAAATGAGCATTTACGAAGTAACGGACGCTTTAGTAAATGAAATCGAAAATGATAAACATGATGTTATCATTCTTAACTTTGCGAACTGTGATATGGTTGGCCATTCTGGGATGATGGAACCAACAATTAAAGCAGTAGAAGCAACTGACGAATGTTTAGGAAAAGTTGTAGAAGCAATTCTTGCAAAAGATGGTGTAGCACTTATTACTGCTGACCATGGTAATGCTGATCAGGAGTTAACTGCTGATGGCGGTCCTATGACAGCTCATACAACTAACCCGGTTCCTTTCATCGTTACAAAAAATGATGTAGAGCTTCGTGAAGGTGGTATTTTAGGAGATATCGCTCCAACAATGCTTACACTTTTAAATGTGGAACAACCGAAAGAAATGACAGGTAAAACAATTATTAAATAATTTGCTTATATAAAAAGGAGAGAATTTATTATGTCAACAATTATTGATGTTTATGCTCGCGAAGTCCTTGACTCTCGTGGTAACCCAACTGTAGAAGTAGAAGTTTACACAGAAAGCGGCGCTTTCGGACGCGCTATCGTACCAAGTGGTGCATCTACTGGTGAGCACGAAGCAGTAGAATTACGTGACGGTGACAAATCTCGTTACCTTGGTAAAGGTGTTGTTAACGCAGTAAACAACGTTAACGAAATTATCGCTCCAGAAATCGCTGGTTTCGATGTAACTGACCAAGCTGGTATCGACCGTGCTATGATCGAATTAGATGGCACTCCAAACAAAGGTAAACTAGGCGCTAACGCTATCCTTGGTGTATCTATGGCAGTAGCTCACGCAGCAGCTGACTTCGTAGGTCTTCCATTATACCGTTACCTTGGTGGATTCAATGCAAAACAATTACCAACTCCAATGATGAACATCATCAACGGTGGTTCTCACGCTGATAACAACGTTGACTTCCAAGAGTTCATGATCTTACCAGTTGGTGCTCCAACATTCAAAGAATCAATCCGTATGGGTGCTGAAGTATTCCATGCACTTAAAGCTGTATTACATGACAAAGGTCTTAACACTGCAGTAGGTGACGAAGGTGGATTCGCTCCAAACCTTGGTTCTAACCGTGAAGCTCTAGAAGTAATCATCGAAGCTATCGAAAAAGCTGGTTACAAAGCTGGCGAGAACGTATTCTTAGGAATGGACGTTGCTTCTTCTGAGTTCTACAACAAAGAAACTGGTAAATATGACCTTGCAGGCGAAGGCCGTACTGGCTTAACTTCTGCAGAAATGGTTGATTTCTACGAAGAGCTTTGCAAAGACTTCCCAATCATCTCTATCGAAGATGGTTTAGACGAAAACGACTGGGATGGTCACAAATTATTAACTGAGCGTATCGGTGATAAAGTACAATTAGTTGGTGACGATTTATTCGTAACTAACACTCAAAAACTTGCTGAAGGTATCGAAAAAGGTATCTCTAACTCAATCTTAATTAAAGTTAACCAAATCGGTACTTTAACTGAGACTTTCGAAGCTATCGAAATGGCTAAACGTGCTGGTTACACAGCAGTTGTATCTCACCGTTCTGGTGAAACTGAAGATGCTACAATCGCTGACATCGCAGTTGCAACTAACGCTGGCCAAATCAAAACTGGTTCTATGAGCCGTACTGACCGTATTGCTAAGTACAACCAATTATTACGCATCGAAGACGAACTAGGCGAAATCGCTGTTTACGATGGTATCAAATCTTTCTATAACATCAAACGATAATTGTAGAAAATAAACGACAGACCGTGAGAAATCACGGTCTGTTTTTTTATGTTAAAATTGTTCACCTGTCATAAGTGACATGAAATGTTTGAAGAAGCGGTTATAATCAAAATTAATTGCTATTTGATGACTCGGCCAATCAATAAATGGTTTAGGTTCTCCTAAAGAGCGAAATTCTCCAATGCTTGCCCCCTGTGCATAAGATTCTGTCATGACAACGATAGGTGATTTGTGATAGGTAAAAACATAGAGTTATCAAGTAAAGCGAGTATTGGCATTGTGTCATGGAAGGGGCTGCCCTTTAAATGTGGTAGGGCGTCTTTATAATATCCGTAGTAATAATGATCGAATAACGGTTTGACAAGTGGGGCTTTTCCTTTGGCCTCAATGTATTCGGCCATTTCTGGTGTAATGATGGAATATTGGGTGACGTTTAATGGGTATATGTACATGTTAGCTGCGGATTGAAGGACTATATTAGCTGCAGTAGGGTCGCCATAAAAGTTTGCTTCGGAAATAGGGGTAACATTACCAGGATGTAAAAAGGCACCGCCCATTACGTAGTAGGGTTTAACTTGCTCCATTAATTGTTTACATACGATAAATAAAATTGCTAGGGAGGTAAGTCTTCCTAAGCTCACAATAATTAATTCATCTTTATACTGTTCAATAAGAGGAATAACTTCAAAAAAATTCTCCATTTCTTCGTTAGTTACATTCACCTTTGGAATAATTGGCCCGAGCCCTTGTTTCCCGTGTACATCTGTAAAAAAAGCAGGAGGAGCACCAGTAATTGGACGTTCTGATCCACCAAAGATTTTGATATTTCTACCCTTTACTTCGCTTGTAAGAAAATGAGCATTTTCTACGGCCATTTTTTTTGGAACATTGCCATAATCAGCAACGATACCGACGATTTCTATTTCATTGATAAAGAATGCTAAGAGGAGAGCCATCGTATCATCAATCCCAGGATCACAAAAAATGAGAACTTTTTTGGGCATATGTTCACCACCTATCTTGTTTATCCCGTACAAACCCGCTTGGTGAGGAATGATCAATGGGGATGAGGAAACCCTCAATGATTAAAGTTTCACTTTATATATATGTAAGTTTAAGGATAAAAAGATTATTTTATTGAAATAACAGTCTTGTAAATTCAGAAAATAAAAACTTTTTATATTAGGTCAAGGTTTTTGACATAATTTTCGTTTGAAAATGCAGTCATATCAAGGTTGTAAGCGTGTAACATAGGCTGTTTTTGCTGTCAAGTTGATAAATTGCAGCTTTTTACAATTTATACTATGATAAAGATATTAACAGAAGATCGTATAAACATGAGGGATGATGAACATGAAATTTACAAAGATTCTTGTCCAAATTGCTGCTCTTTACGTGTTTTATATGGTTGGAACTTGGGTGCAAGAAATGTTAAACATTCCAATTCCAGGAAGTTTGATAGGGATGTTCCTCTTACTTGTTTTACTTAGCCTAAAAGTTCTTCCAGTGAAATGGTTCGATTTAGGAGCAGAAACACTCGTTGCTATTATGCCGTTTTTATTAATTCCGCCAACGCTTGGCCTAATGAATTACGGTGCTTTTTTTATGAGTAAAGGAATTTCTCTTTTCATTACAGTTGTAGCGAGTACATTTTTAATTATTATTGTCGCAGGACATACAGGACAATATCTTGCGAATAGGAAGGAAAGAGAGTCGCGATGAGCCAAATATTAATCGGAATCGGTTGGGTTCTTTTTACGGTGCTATTATATCAATTATCTAAAAAAATCTATAAATTATTTCCAACACCATTCACCATTCCAATGCTTGTAGCAACAGGATTAATGGCTTTCCTATTTATCGTGCTTGATATACCATATCAACATTATATGGAAAGTGGTGGTGGCTGGATTGCAAAGCTACTTGGACCCGGTGTTGTAGCATTTGCAATTCCTCTTTATAAACAACGTCATGTTCTGCAAAAATATGTTGTACCGATTGCTGGTGGGGTATTAGTAGGTACAACAGTTGCAATCGCTAGTGATTTTGCCATTGCTTCACTTATGGGAACAGATAAAAGCTTAATCTTATCGTCTTTACCAAAATCGGTAACAATGCCAGTTGCGATGAGCGTTTCTGAACAAGTTGGTGGTGTACCTTCCTTAACAGCAGCTTTCGTTGTTATCGCAGGTATTACTGGAACGATTACAGGACCTCTCTTATTAAAATGGAGCCGTGTTACAAACTCAGTTGGTAAAGGTATCGGATTTGGATGTGCTTCTCATATTATGGGTGTTATGAGAGCAATGAAAAATAACGAGCATGAAGGTGTTATTGGATCGGTAACAATGACATTAACAGCAATTTTGACATGTTTACTTGGACCGTTATTTGCAATGATGTTTATGTAATAGAAGAAAAGCGAGGGCAACTCTATAGCTCTCGCTTTTCTATAGGATTTATGCTACAGTTACAATAACTGAATCTTTGTAGGAGGTACGCCAAGTGCATACGTTATTATCCGTTTTACTTATTACTGTATCGATTTTAATGATTGTTATGGTACTTATGCAGTCTAGTAATAGCTCAGGCCTTTCAGGTGCAATTTCAGGCGGTGCAGAGCAATTATTTGGTAAGCAAAAAGCACGTGGAATTGAAGCAGTATTAAACCGTATTACAATTGTTTTAGCTGTATTGTTCTTTGTATTAACAATTGCTGTTACGTACTTAAACTTATAGAATTGAAAGAAGAAGCGTTAGTAAGATGTACTAATGGTTCTTCTTTTTTGTTTTGCCATTTGAAAGATGTTTCTAATTAGATTATAGAAATGTAAATATGGTACACTAGATATAGAAAGAATACGACTAGATTACAGAAGAGAAAGAGGAGAAGTACATGATGAAATTAGCATCTCCGAAACCATTTACATTTGAGGGTGGAGACCGCGCTGTTTTATTACTACATGGATTCACAGGGAACTCAGCTGATGTACGTATGTTAGGGCGTTTCTTAGAAAAGAAAGGCTATACTTGTCATGCGCCAATTTATAAAGGGCACGGTGTACCACCAGAAGAGCTTGTTCATACAGGCCCTACAGATTGGTGGCAAGATGTAACGGAGGCATATCAGCTTTTAAAAGATAAAGGTTTTGAGAAAATTGCTGTTGTTGGATTGTCACTTGGCGGCGTATTTTCTTTAAAATTAGGTTATACAGTACCGGTTTTAGGTGTAGTACCAATGTGTGCACCGATGTATATTAAGAGCGAAGAAACGATGTACCAAGGTATATTGGCATATGCCCGCGAATATAAAAAACGTGAGCAAAAATCACCAGAACAAATTGAACAAGAAATGTTGGAATTCCAAAAGACACCGATGAATACATTAAAAGCATTACAACAATTAATTGCTGACGTACGTAACAATGTGGATATGATTTATGCACCAACATTTGTTGTACAAGCACGTCATGACGAAATGATTAATACAGATAGTGCTAACATTATTTATAACGGTGTAGAATCTACGTTAAAAGACATTAAATGGTATGAAGACTCTACGCATGTCATTACACTTGATAAACAACGTGACGAGCTACATGAGGATGTATATAACTTCTTGGAGCAACTAGATTGGTAAGATCTAGTTGCCTCTTTTTTTCATAAGGAATTTTTTGTGAAAACTGTAAAAATCATAAGGGGAGTATTGAAGTTTCGCTTTATACATCCCCTATCTTTCGGATACACTAAATAATATAAGGTTTTAAAGGAGGTATTTTTGCTTGGAAGAAATCACACAAGAACATATTGATAAGTTGTTATTATTTATGAGAGAAGAAGCGTATAAACCGCTAACGATACAAGAGTTAGAAGAGGCATTTGGAATTGAAGGTTCTGAGGGCTTTAAAGACTTTGTAAAGGCACTTGTAATGATGGAAGAGAAGGGACTTGTTATTCGTACACGTAGCAACCGTTACGGTCTTCCTGAAAAGATGAATTTAGTAAGAGGTAAGTTAATTGGACATGCACGTGGTTTTGCATTCGTTGTACCAGACGAGAAGAAAACGGGAGACGATGATCTTTTCATCCCTCCTACAGAATTAAACGGTGCACTTCATGGCGATACAGTATTAGCACGACTTAGTTCTCAATCGAGCGGTTCACGTCAAGAAGGTTCAATTGTACGCATTTTAGAGCGTGGAACGAAAGAACTTGTTGGTACATATACAGAATCGAAAAATTTTGGCTTTGTTATACCTGACAATAAGCGCTGGACGAGTGATATCTTTATCTTGAAAAGTGCATCAATGGGTGCTGTAGAAGGTCATAAGGTAGTTGTGAAAATTACGAGCTACCCAGAAAACCGTTTAAGTGCAGAAGGTGAAGTTATTCAAATTCTAGGTCATAAAAATGATCCAGGAGTAGATATTTTATCTGTCATTCATAAACATCATTTACCTTTAGCATTCCCTGAAGAAGTGATGGAGCATGCAAACAGTGTACCAGAAACGATTTCAGAAGAAGATTTAAAAGATCGCCGTGATTTACGTGATCAAATGATCGTAACGATTGATGGTGCAGATGCGAAAGATTTAGATGACGCTGTTACAGTAACGAAGCTTGAGAACGGCAATTACAAGCTAGGCGTTCACATTGCGGATGTAAGTCATTACGTTCAAGAAGGTTCTCCAATTGATGTAGAAGCAGCGGAAAGAGCGACAAGTGTGTATCTTGTTGACCGTGTAATTCCAATGATTCCACATCGTCTATCTAACGGTATTTGCTCATTAAATCCGAAAGTAGACCGTCTGACATTATCTTGTGAAATGGAAATCAACAACTTAGGTGATGTTGTTAAACACGAGATTTTCCAAAGTGTGATTAAAACGACAGAGCGTATGACGTATGCTGACGTAAGAAGCATTTTAGAAGATGAGGACGAAGAGTTAATTAAGCGTTATGAGCCATTAGTACCGATGTTTAAAGAGATGGGGCAATTGGCACAAATTCTACGTGAAAAACGTATGCGCCGTGGTGCAATTGACTTTGACTTTAAAGAAGCGAAAGTATTAGTAGATGAAGAAGGAAAACCGACTGATGTTGTTATGCGCGATCGCTCTGTATCAGAGAAGTTAATTGAAGAATTTATGCTTGTTGCGAATGAAACAGTAGCAGAGCACTTCCACTGGATGAACGTACCGTTTATGTACCGTGTCCATGAAGATCCGAAAGAAGATAAGCTTGAGCGTTTCTTCGAGTTTGTAACGAACTTCGGATATGCGGTAAAAGGACGTGCGAATGAAGTGCACCCTCGTGCGCTGCAACAAATTCTTGAAATGGTTCAAGGACAGCCGGAAGAAGTAGTTATTTCAACGGTTATGCTTCGTTCTATGAAGCAAGCACGTTACGATTCGGAGAGCTTAGGACATTTCGGCTTATCAACTGAGTTCTACACGCATTTCACATCGCCAATTCGTCGTTACCCAGATACGATTGTTCATAGATTAATTCGTGAATACATCATTAACGGTAAAGTCGACAGTGAAACACAAGCAAAATGGCGTGAAAACTTACCAGAGATTGCAGAGCACTCTTCTAATATGGAACGCCGTGCTGTTGAAGCAGAGCGTGAAACAGATGAGATGAAAAAAGCAGAGTATATGGTTGATAAGATCGGTGAAGAGTATGACGGTATGATTAGCTCTGTAACAAACTTCGGTCTGTTTGTAGAGCTTCCAAATACGATTGAAGGTCTTGTACACGTTAGCTACTTAACGGATGATTACTATCGTTACGACGAAAAACATTTCGCTATGATCGGAGAACGTACAGGTAACGTATTCCGCATCGGTGATGAAATTACAATTCGCGTTATTAACGTAAATAAAGACGAGCGTGCAATCGACTTTGAAATCGTTGGTATGAAAGGCACACCTCGCCGTAAGTTCAAAGATCGTCCAGTCGTTATCGAGCAGCCAAGAACAGGCAGAAAGAAACGCGGTGGACGTAGCGAGCGCAGTAATGAGCGTGGCGGTGAACGTGGCACAGGTAGAAAATTTGACCGTGGTGGCAAAGGAAAAGGAAGAGGATCCGCATCTGCATCCACATCCGCATCCGCAAGTCAGCCAGGGAAAAAAGATGGTAACGGCAAGAAGAAAAAAGGATTTTTCGAAAACGTACCAGGATTCAAGAAGAAAAAGAAAAAGCGTAAGTAAGAAAAGAGTGGCTTCGCTTTGATGAAAAGCGGGGCCGTTTTCTTTTTTCTTCGTGGCTTGAGAGCGAGCCACTTTCGCTTTTTGATGGAATCCAGCTACAGTGGCTAGAATGTTTGGCGGCTTCGCTTCTTCCCAGAGGCAAAGAGCGCCTCAAGGTCAGAAGCTCCATCCACCTCACATTCTGAACGAGCCACTTTCGCTTTTTATTAACATTTGTTACAATAGTAAAAATAGAGGAGGGACGTTATATGCCAAAAGGTACAGGTAAGGTTATTGCACAAAATAAAAAAGCGTTTCATGATTATTTCATCGAAGAAACATACGAAGCAGGGCTTGTCCTTCAAGGAACGGAAATTAAGTCGATTCGCGCTGGTCGCGTGAACTTGAAAGATGCGTTTGCACGTGTACATAATGGTGAAGTATGGGTTCATAATATGCACATTAATACATACGAACAAGGGAATCGTTTTAACCATGATCCACTTCGTACGAGAAAATTACTTCTTCATAAAAAAGAAATTGATAAGCTAGCGGGCGCTGCAAAAGAAACAGGTTACGCATTAGTTCCACTTAGAATCTATTTGAAAAATGGATTTGCAAAAATGGCACTTGGTTTAGCAAAAGGTAAGAAACAATATGATAAACGTCACGATTTAAAAGAGAAAGAAGCGAAACGTGAAATTGCACGCGTGTTCCGTGATCGCCAAAAGATGTAATACAGATATTTACATTTGTAAAACGGCGCGCGTATGATATAATAACTTATGTAAGGTTGTTGCACATTGAAAAACAGCTCTTAGTAGCTATCACGATATTTTCTTCGTATGCTCCATTTTTATCATGGGGACGTTACGGATTCGACAGGGATAGTTCGAGCTTAGGTTGCGAGTCGAGGGGATCGGCCTCGTTAAAACGTCAAAGCCTATAATTGGCAAACAAAACAATCTTTCTTTAGCTGCTTAATTGCACTAAAGGTTCCTCCCTCCATCGTCCATGTGGTAGGGTAAGGGACTCAAACTAAGTGGACTACGCCGGAGTTCGCCGTCTGAGGACAAAGGAAGAGAACAACCAGACTAGCAACTTGGAAGCCTGTCGATAGGCCGAAGAGTTCGCGAAATGCTAATATATCGACTACACTCGTAGAAGCTTAAGTGCCGATATTTTTGGACGTGGGTTCGACTCCCACCGTCTCCACCAATACATATTTGGTGGTTTTTTTATTTTGTATGATATGAACCATAATTTTGCCAGATTGGCGAGGTTATGGTTCTTTTTGTTTGTGGCAAAGTTATGGTTCTAAAAATAGAATGTATCTAATTTCTTGGTTCTTTCAATTACATCATCAATGCATCTTGTGTGTTATCCCTTAACTATCACAATTTTATCCAGTAAAAGCCTGATTGGTGAGGACTCATAAGCAGTGGGGGATGAACATCTCTATTTAATTAATACTTCGATTTATTAGAATCTTCATATGTTTTGTGTTTTTATCCATACCTATTGTAAGATTATATAGAGTTCTCCTAATAAACTGTTTTAATGGATTATTTAGGAGTTTTAAATTTATAAATCTTAAATTATTTTTCCAAGATAATTTTTTTATCTAAATAATTTATATTGAAGTAGAGGTGAACCATCGGTGAAGCAGGTGTTGGTGATTAAAAATGAACGGTCTTCAGCAAAGAAAATCGTAAGCGGTTTAACGCAAGAAGGCTATTTCATTTTAAAACTTCACAATGAAAACGAAGGTTTAAATATAATATATGAACAAGATTGGGATATTATCATATTGGATTGGGACTCATTAAGTATATCTGGACCAGAAATTTGCAGACAAATACGACTTGTTAAAACCACACCGATAATTATTGTGACCGACAATATTTCTAGTAAGGATTGCATAGCAGGGCTACAAGCAGGAGCAGATGATTATATAAGAAAACCATTTGTGAAAGAAGAATTAGTAGCAAGGGTTCAAGCAATTTTAAGGAGAAGTGACTATATCCAGCAAAATGAGATGAAATTTTTTCAGTTTAAAGATCTCTTTGTTGATGCATCTAGCAATATTGTGAAAAAAGGTGGCGAAAATCTCTCACTTACTAAGCGCGAGTATGATTTACTTGTATTTTTAATCAAAAACAAAAACACAATATTGAGCCGTGAGATGCTTTTGAATCAAGTTTGGGGATATAACGTAGTAGTAAATCCAAATGTAGTAGATTTATATATTGGGTATGTAAGAAAAAAGTTAAAGTGCGAGAAGAAAGACAGATATATTCAAACGATACATGGCAGAGGCTATTCAATGATTGACTGATAAAAATAAGATAATAAAAAAATGAGTAAAACTATTTCATTCAGTTTTACTCGTTTTTTTATTAAATGTGATAATCAAATAGTTTCTGAGAAGTATTAAAAGATGTAAAAAAATATTTCTATCAGGTAATGGATTATGAAAACATTAGCTATTAATGAGCATTTTTTGCAGGGGAAATTATGGTTTATAAGGTGCTCATCTTTTGGGTATTGTGTAGGGGACGATTCTAGCGCGCATTAGTTGAGACCGGATCTAATGAAAGTGTCTACTCGAAAAAAATCGACACGCTCTGAAGAATAAAGGTTAATCAACACGCCCGACTTCATATATTACTTTGTTTGCCTGATTTTATGAATTCACACCATTCACAAGATTTTCACAGAATTAATGACTATACTAATTAACAGGATGTTCAAATGAAAATGATTATCAATAGCGATTCAATTGAATAAAAGTTACTTTCTAATTCAATCTATGGATGTCATCATTTTCGAAATAAATCACACTATAAGGAGTATACATATGAAAAAATCTATGCTTTTAAAATTAGTGAGTATTCTAGCAATTTTCACTTTAATGTTAGTAGCTTGCTCAGATTCAAGTAAAGAAACTTCGAAGGCTAATAATAAAGATAATGGTAGTGATAAGCCAAAAACGGTTGAAATCACTGATGCTCATGGAACTGTTAAAGTCCCTGTAAACCCAAAGAATGTAGTTGCTTTGGATAACAGAACTTTTGAAACTTTATCTGATTGGGGAATTAAATTAGCGGCTGCTCCAAAGGATATCATGCCTGCTGATTCAGCATATAAAAAGGATGAAAAAGTTCAAAATATTGGGAATCACCGTGAACCAAATCTAGAAATTATTGCAGCGGCAAATCCTGAACTTGTAATTGTTGGTCAAAGATTTGCTGACCATTACGAAGAAATCAAAAAATTAGTACCAAATGCAGCAGTTATTGATCTTAATTTTGATGTTTCTGAGAAAGCTACTAAGCCTGGCGAAAACTTAGTAAAAGGACTTAAAGATTCTACAATTACTTTAGGAAAAATCTTTAATAAAGATAAAGAAGCTAAACAATTAGTAGCTGATTTTGATAAATCTATTGAAAAAGCAAAATCTGCTTATAACGGAAAAGATAAAGTTATGAGTGTTATCGTTACTGGTGGTAATATTGGTTTTGCTGCGCCACATTCTGGTCGTGTTTGGGGACCAATGTATGAAATTTTCGGTTGGACTCCAGCGTTAGAAGTTTCAAATTCTACTGCAGGTCATAAAGGTGATGACGTTTCTGTTGAAGCTATTGCACAAACAAATCCTGATTGGATTTTCGTATTAGATCGTGATGCTGCAACATCTGATGCAGCTAAGTCAACACCTGCTAAGGATGTTATTTCTAAATCACCTGCTCTTCAAAACACAACTGCTGTTTCTAAAAAACAAGTTATTTATGCACCAGAAGATACTTACACAAATGAATCAATTCAAACTTATATAGAGTTATTTGGAAATATGGCAAAAACTTTAGCTAAGTAGTGTAAAGGGGTACGAAACAGTGTCAAAAAATATGATTTCTAGGGTTGAGAATATTTCTCAACCCCAGTTTTATAATCAAAATAAAATATGGACAAAACCTTTTATAATAGCAGTTATAGTTGTTATAATTTTAGGGATTATATCACTGTTTACTGGAGTTTATGATATACGTGGACAAGAGGACGGGACAGAGATGTTTTTCATAACTCGTGTTCCGAGAACAGCTGCATTAATGCTTACTGGAGCTGCGATGGCGATGGCAGGGCTCGTAATGCAACTCATTACACAGAATCGCTTTGTTGAACCTACTACAACGGGGACTATTGAATGGTCAGGCTTAGGCCTGCTTTTTGTGTATTTATTATTTCCTGCCCCGACTTTAGTTCAAAGAATGACTGGTGCAATCATTTTTTCTTTTATAGGAACTATGATTTTCTTTCTATTTTTAAGAAGAGTTAAGCTTCGTTCGTCTTTAATTGTTCCGATTATTGGATTGATGCTTGGAGCAGTAATTTCTGCAGTGTCTACTTTTTTAGGACTCCTTTTTCAAAAGACGCAAAGTATTGAAACTTGGTTTGTAGGTTCATTTGCTAACATTCAGGTGGGAAGATATGAATATTTATGGCTGATTGTTATCATTACTTTTCTTATTTTTATGTATGCTAATAGATTGACTTTAGCTGGACTAGGAGAAGATGTCGCAACAAGTCTTGGAGTTAATTACAATAGAATTGTTCTTTTTGGGACTGCTCTTATCTCTGTTGCAGTTGGAATTGTTGCAGCTGTTATTGGACACTTACCTTTCTTAGGATTAATTGTGCCAAATATCGTTTCAATGTTTAGAGGTGATGATCTTAGGAGTAATTTACCTTGGGTTTGTGTGATCGGAATGGGATCAATAACTGCCTGTGACATCATTTCTCGAACAATTATACAGCCTTTTGAATTACCTGTTTCTTTAATACTTGCAACAGTGGGAGCAGTCGTGTTTATTACTATTTTATTGAGACAAAGAAAACCAAGGAGGCTACGATGATCACATTAGAATATAGAAAAAAAGAAAATGTCGAAATCGATTCTAGCCTTCATAATGAAAGTAGATCAGCTAGTGCTTTTCGGTCTAAGAAGGAAGCAAGACGTTATTGGATTTTACTGATAACATTGATTGCTTTAGGTCTTCTTTCTTCATATGGACTTTTAGTTTATAACAATCCAGTTCCGATAGATTCACCTTCTTTTATCCCAGTCGTTAAGAGAAGGATAGTAGCTATTGTTGCAATGATTATTGCTGCGGTTTGCCATAGCTTGTCGACAGTTGCTTTCCAATCTATTACGAATAATAAAATTATTACTCCTTCACTTTTAGGTTTCGAATCACTTTATTCAGCAATTCAAACGAGTACAGTATTCTTCTTTGGTGCTAGTGCGTTAATAAATTTTAATGGAATTGGATCATTTTTATTCCAAGTTGTTGTTATGGTCTTCATGAGTTTAATACTTTATGGATGGTTACTTTCCGGTAAATACGGGAATTTACAACTTATGCTTTTAGTTGGAATTATTATTGGTACCGGGCTAAATTCTGTGTCAACTTTCATGAGAAAACTACTTGCGCCTTCAGAATTTGATATTTTACAAGCAAGATTATTTGGTTCTGTTAATCATGCAGATCCTGCATATTTTCCTATTGTAATTCCTATGATCATAATTGTAGCGGTATTAATTTTTGCTCATTCTAAGAATTTGAATGTTTTGTCACTAGGAAAAGATGTTGCTACTTCTTTTGGAGTTAAATACCAACCTAGTGTAATTTATACGCTTGTATTAGTAGCTATTTTAATGTCCATTTCAACAGCTCTAATTGGGCCACTTACTTTCTACGGCTTTTTAGTGGCAACTTTGAGTTATCAGGCAGCGTCAACTTATGATCATAGATATATTTTTCCGATGGCTTTTGCTATAGGATTTTTAATAATGACGAGCGCATACTTTTTAATGTATCATTTATTCCATGCTCAAGGTGTAGTTTCAGTTATTATTGAATTATTTGGTGGAATCATATTCTTAACTATAGTTTTAAGGAAGAGGGCTTTATGATAAAAATCGATAATGTTAAAAAGTTCTATACTGATAAGGTAAAAATAGGACCTTTGGATATTGAAATACCAAAAGCAGGCTTTACTTCTTTAATTGGACCAAATGGTGCTGGAAAGTCAACAACACTTTTGATGATTGGCAGACTTTTAGATATGGATGAAGGCCAAATTCAGGTAGCAAATATGGATGTTTCTGAATCCAAATCAAAAGATTTAGCAAAAGTTTTGACTATATTGCGACAAGAAAATCATTTTGTAACTAGGCTTACTGTGAGACAACTAGTTGGATTTGGGCGCTTTCCTTATTCAAAGGGAAGATTGACTAAAGAAGATGAGGCTATCATCTCTAAATATATCGATTTCTTAGATTTAACTAGTTTAGAGAATAGATATTTAGATGAGCTTTCTGGTGGTCAAAGACAAAGGGCATATGTAGCGATGGTATTGTGCCAAGAGACGGAATATGTACTTTTGGACGAACCTCTGAACAACCTTGATGTTGCTCGTTCTGTTCAAATGATGGAGCATTTGAGACGTGCAGCTAATGAATTTGGACGAACAATTTTGACTGTCATGCATGACATAAATTTTGCAGCTAAATACTCGGATAAAATTTGTGCTATGAAAGATGGACAAATTGCTGCTTTTGGAACAGTAGAAGAAGTTATGGACCCAACACTTTTGACAGATATTTTTGAAACAAAAATAGAAATTATTAATGGTCCTTATGGGCCGATCGCAGTTTATTAGTTATAAAATGTCTTGCGTAGATTATGCAAGCTACTCTAGTTGAAGTTGCTGTCTATATTTTATAGGCAGCAGCTTTTTTTATGTGATTACTCATAAAATGCAAAAGAATGCTTCACCTTTTCAAGTATGTACCAAACGAAAAAATATCTCTGTATAATTTTTCAAAAGAATTCAGCTTGTTTTTTGTATATGTAATATTGCATATCAGAGTGTATTGATAAAAGTGTAAGGGGTCACTATAATGAGGGCATAAAGATAAATCACATTTTCGTAGCAATAAAAAGGAGGAAATAATATGGAAATCGCAATGGCAGTTTTAAAATTTGTAGGTGGCGTAATCCCGTTAATTCAAGAACTTTTAAAAGCATTTATGTAAATTTATTAGTTAGCAATCATTTATCAATCATTATCATATTTTACTAAAAAAAGAACGGGGTGATTTTTCTGAATATTAAGAAAAACACTAAAAGAAGAAAGTTCCTTGCATGTTTATTAGTTAGTCTATGCACTATTAATTATTCATCTATTTCCTTCGCAGAAACACAAGCAAGTAATGCAACTGATGTAACCAAAAATGCTAGTGGCATTGATACTGGTATAGCAAATCTTAAATATAATAATCAAGAGGTTTTAGCTGTAAATGGTGATAAAGTAGAAAGTTTTGTTCCGAAAGAAAGTATCAATTCAAATGGTAAATTTGTAGTAGTGGAACGCGAGAAAAAATCACTTACAACGTCACCAGTCGATATTTCAATTATTGATTCTGTAGTGAATCGCACGTATCCAGGAGCTGTACAACTTGCTAATAAAGCTTTTGCAGACAATCAACCGAGTTTATTAGTGGCTAAGAGAAAGCCTTTGAATATTAGTATAGACTTACCGGGCATGAGAAAAGAAAATACAATCACTGTCCAAAATCCGACATATGGTAATGTAGCTGGAGCAGTAGACGATTTAGTATCTACTTGGAATGAAAAGTATTCTACAACACATACGTTACCTGCAAGAATGCAGTATACGGAATCTATGGTTTATAGTAAATCACAAATTGCAAGTGCTCTTAATGTTAACGCTAAATATCTTGATAACAGTCTAAATATTGATTTTAATGCGGTTGCAAATGGAGAGAAAAAAGTGATGGTAGCGGCGTATAAGCAAATATTTTATACGGTAAGTGCTGAACTACCTAACAATCCATCCGACCTTTTTGATAATAGCGTTACTTTTGACGAGTTAACTCGAAAAGGCGTAAATAATTCGGCTCCACCTGTTATGGTTTCAAATGTAGCTTATGGTAGAACGATTTATGTAAAATTAGAAACAACATCTAAGAGCAAAGATGTACAAGCTGCTTTTAAAGCCTTACTTAAGAATAACAGCGTTGAAACAAGTGGACAGTATAAAGATATTTTTGAAGAAAGTACCTTTACTGCTGTAGTATTAGGCGGAGATGCGAAAGAACATAACAAGGTTGTTACTAAAGATTTCAATGAAATCCGAAATATTATTAAAGATAATGCTGAATTAAGTCTTAAAAATCCAGCATACCCAATTTCATATACAAGTACTTTCTTAAAAGATAATGCAACTGCTGCTGTTCATAACAATACAGATTATATTGAGACGACAACTACAGAATATTCAAGTGCTAAAATGACACTTGATCATTACGGTGCTTACGTTGCTCAATTTGATGTATCTTGGGATGAATTCACATTTGATCAAAAGGGTAACGAAGTACTAACACATAAAACGTGGGATGGTAGTGGAAAAGACAAAACGGCTCATTACTCTACAGTTATCCCTCTTCCACCGAATTCAAAAAATATAAAAATTGTAGCAAGAGAATGTACAGGTCTTGCATGGGAATGGTGGAGAACAATTATTAATGAACAAAACGTTCCATTAACAAATGAAATAAAAGTTTCAATTGGAGGAACAACATTATACCCAACAGCTAGTATTAGTCATTAAGTATAAAAAAACACTTTTTCCACGGAAGAGGTGTTTTTTTATAGGGAATACAAATAAAATTATTTTCAAAATATGTGGTTGGAATTCAAGTAAACGCAATTTTAGTGAATACATTTTAAAGTCTTGCAATCAAATCAATCTTGATATATAGTTTAGTTAAGTGAACTAAATCAAATTGTATTCGGGGGTTTTGAAATGGAAAAAGAAATAATTTCAAACGAAAATAAACAAAAAAAGCCATTGCTTTTTAAAATTGGAATAGGACTTCTAATCATATATGTTCTACTTTGGGGAAGTGCTTTAATCATACCATTTACTTCACTTTCGACGCAGGTAAAGACCATTGTCATTCCAGGGTGTATAGTAATAGGAGAAATTCTATTTTTGATAGGTGCTGTCTTTGTTGGAAAAGAAGTGGTGGCAAAATATAAAAAGTATTTAAACCCGAAAAATTGGAGAAGAAAAGGTGAGAGAGAAGTATGATAAATAAAAATATAGCTGAGGAAATCAATCAAACACTTGAAGAACTATGGATATTACTTGAAACGAAAGAAAGATCTTATACGAATTTTAATTTAAATAATCAGCAATATACGTTGTTAACATTAATTATTAGGTACCCATCATCCACTCCTAAAGAGTTAGCTGAAAAAATGAATGTGACGAAAAGTGCCATTAGCCAGCAGTTAGTGAAACTTGAAACGGAAGGATATATTTTCAGAAGGCAACATGCAGAAGATAAACGTGCATTTTCAGTTGAATTAGGTGAGAAAGGCTTGTTATATAAAAAAGAAATGGACGCATATATGCAACAGGTTTCTGAAAAATATTATGCAAGTTTATCACCTGAAGAATTAACAAACCTTTTATCAGCGCTTCAAAAGCTAACGAAAGTAATTGATGAACTGTAGTGGTTATTCAATGTAAAAAATAGTATACGCTGAACAAAACGGTCAGCGTATACTAATTCATGTTTCGAATATAAAAAGTAGATTTTTAATCAAATCAATTAAAAACTAAATTGTGGTTTCATATCACCTTTATAAGGTTCATGTTCAACGAATATAGTTATATCCTTACCAGTTTGGTCTTTACCAGTTCTTTTATACGTAAATTTATTCTTATTTAGTTCAGTAAGCTCAAGAGCAGCACCGTATTTATTATTTCCAATTGAAACATGGGCTCTTATTTTATTTTCGTGTACAACATCGAAGTAGCCATAATCACCGCGGCTTTGACCTGTTTCGCTATTGAAGAACTCATATTTATTAGATTTGTCATCAAATTTTGCTAGGCTTATAAAATTCGAATTAAACTGTGTTACATCGTTACCAGCTTCGTTTAATACCTTTGTTCCGTGCCAAAGGGTACCGCCCAAAATTTTATCTCCATCAACGTTTTTAACAATATCTCCTGTAGTCGTGTTCAGCTGCTTGTCCGGATCAGTGAAAGAAAGTTCTTTTTCTTTATATGGGACATGTTCAACGAAAACTTCTACATCTTTACCGTTAGCGTCTTTCCCCATTCGTTTATAAGTAAATACATTTTTGTTTAGTTTTGTCATGTCAACGACAGCTTGATACTTCATTGATTCTGAAATTAATATTCTCTTCTTCCCATCATTTGTGACAAAGAAAGTTCCTTTATCGCCACGACTTGCACCTGTTTTAGCATCAAAAAATTCATATCTGCCTGACTTCGCATCATATTTTGCAAGACCAATGAAGTTTGCATTCTCTTTTGTTAAGTCATTCTTATCTTTGTCATACACTCGTGTACCTTGCCAATTTGTCTCGCTAAGAATATTAGCCATTTTTTGCCCTTTAGTTAATTTATTTTCCTTTTTTGTTTCTTTAGCAACTTGTTCTTGTTTTTGTTTCCCATGATTTTCTTCAGCTTTAGTACCAGCACACCCTGTTAATGCTAATGTGAATCCGAGCAGTACGGATGATAGTGCTTTTGCTTTTTTGTTCATGTTTTATCGTCTCCTTATTTTATGATTTCAAGTAGTACGGTTAGCGATTATAGTAGCAGTGCGTCATATATGAACTTAGTTGCTACGTTTCTTATGTTAATACCCGACTATAAACTGCCTCTAAATAAAACATTAAAAAAATATAAACTAATTCCTAAAATTTGTTCATATTTATAAAAAATCGCTAGATTACTGTAGTGCCTACGAGTAATCCAAAAAATACATTGTAAAGAAGAAGGAAAGCGGCTAATAATAATGTAATTGCTAATAGAGCTAATCGATTTTAGTACAAAACTTTTGAGAAAAACTGTAGGGGAAATGAAGATTTTATAGAATTCGTTTCATATAGGAAGGGGATGTCCATGTTTGATTCAACAGATTTTAAGATTATACAATTACTACAAGAAAACGCTAGAATGAACTGGAAGGAAATTGGGGAGATAGTACATTTGACTGGCCAGGCTGTTGGGAAACGAATTAATAAATTAGAAGAAGCAGGTGTTATTCAAAAATATACGATAAATATCGATAGGGCGAAGCTAGAAGGTTCTATTATGACCTTTGTTACACTATTTTTACATGCACCACACTATCATAATCAAATTCAAAACTTTTTTGAAAAAACGGACGTAATTACTGAAATGTATCGTATAAGCGGCGATGGATGCTATATCATGACTCTTCACACATCTTCGCATCAGCAATTAGAAGAGGCTCTTGCAGATGTTTTACATTATGGTGATTATCGTATAAATACTGTCATTAAGACGATGGAAAAAAAGAAAGAATAAGATACTTATCCTTTCTTTTTTTTCATATGGAACTGTAATTCTTTATTTGCTTTTGTTTATAAAACAGTTTGCCGACATGACTGTTGCATAAATATCACCAAACTCTAATGCGCTCATGAACGATTGATGAGCGTGTACTGCGGGGATTAGATTTCCTTGAAATTCTAAATCTTTTGTTGTACAAGCATCTTCAATTACAATACATTGAAATCCGAAGTCACTGGCAGCGCGCACTGTTGCATCAATACATACATGAGTCATCATACCGCAAATGACTAGTCGGTCTATTTTCTCTGTCTGTAATATTTCTAATAAATTTGTTCTTAAAAAACTGTTAGGGTGATGTTTTTGAATGACTCTTTCGTTAGCAATTGGTTGTACATCATCATAAATTTGAACACCTATTGTATCGGGTAAGAAGAAAGTAGCCCCTTCATTGTTCGCAATATGTTGTACGTGAATAACTGTTTTATGTTTTTCACGAAATGCTTTCAAAACTTCTTTCGCTTTTTGTGCGGCTTTTTCAGGTTGATGTAATTCCATATTGCCGCCTTCAAAGTAATCATTTTGTATGTCTACTAATAGTAACGCTTCGTTCATCGTTATTCCCCCATACTTAGTGATTCAGCACGTTATTTGTACTGTACCGTTATTATATAAATTGTAGCTATGCGGAAGTAATAACGGTATGAAACGATTTTAACGGATATAGTTTCAGTGTGAAAAAAGTGAAAGTTGGTATAAGTACAAATGGATTTTGTGGAATTCACAGCAAAGTTATAGATAGAGTGGCATCGCAAGGTTAAAAACCATACCTTTGCTGGAGGAGCGGGTTATGGTTTTTTTATGAGGAAATACGATTTTAAGTTTTTGCTGAAGGTGTTTTTCTAGGATATGCTGTGAGTGATTGGAGTGAGGTAGTGTCAGATATTGTCGACCAATCGATATATTGGAAAAATCGTTGATATATTTGTAAAGGGGTGTTTGAGGTGATTGTGAAAGAGAGAAAAATGCCGATTTATATAAGACAGTTAGAAGCACTTCTTAGAAGGTTACCTGTACATCATCCGAAACGAAATTTAATTGGAGAAAACTTGGCAAAACACATGGCGGGGTATAAAGGAGAGCAAGCGATTGATTATCCGCTTAGTTTTATTTCTGAGAAAGAGTATAGTGTTTTACATGATGTTCGCTTATGTAATTATGATAAATACTTTCAAATTGATACTATTATCCTTTCCACAAAGTTTCTTCTTTTTCTTGAGATAAAAAATATAGCAGGTACATTAATGTTTGATGCAAAGTTTAATCAACTTATCCGAATAACAGAAGGAAATTCAGAGGGATTTCCAGATCCGGTTTTACAAATAAAAAGGCAAGAAATACAACTAAAGAAATGGTTAAACTCACATGGATTTTCCTCTAGTCTTCCAATTGAGTCCCTCGTTGTTATTAGCTCGCCTCGTACCATTATAAAATCTTCAGATGACAATCTTCTTCATACAATTATTCATAGTGCCAATTTACCTCATAAAATAAAGTGGTTTGAAAGTAAATATAAGAGAAAAGTTATAGATAATGTAGATAGGCTCATTCATCAAATAATAGCGGAGCATTCTCCACTTCAACAAAATATACTTGAGCAATATAAAATAGAAAAAGAGGAGTTGCTAAATGGAGTACAATGTGAGAAATGCTTAGTTATTCCAATGGTTAAAGTTAAGAAGGGTTGGCGTTGTACAAGTTGTAAAGATTTTTCAAAAGTGGCAAATGTGGATGCTATACGAGATTATGCATTGCTCATTAGTAAGACATGTACGAATGGTAATTTGAAAGAGTTTCTCAATGTTTCGTCGGGTATGGTTGTAAACAGAATTCTCCACACACTAAATCTTCCCTATACTGGCAACAACAAAGGACGAATATATGATTTAACTTCTTTCCAATCGTAATTTTGCTATAATAAATAAGTACTTATACGAAGGGGAGTCTAAAGAGAGTATGAAGTCATTTAATATCGATCATGTTATAGCTAGTGTTTTGCAATGGATATTAAATATAGCTTTAATTATATTATCCATTGTGTTATCAATTTTCTTAGTGAATGAGACAATTACATTTGTGCAGTATATTTTTTCGGCAAAAGAGTATACGTCTTATAAATTGGTTGAAAGTATCATCGTTTATTTCTTATACTTCGAGTTCATTGCATTAATTATTAAGTATTTTAAATCGAATTATCATTTCCCGTTACGTTATTTTATTTATATCGGAATTACGGCTTTAATTCGATTAATTATTGTGTCTCATGAGGAACCGATGGAGACGTTATTATACGCAGGAGCAATTCTTGTTTTAGTTATTGCTTTATACATATCGAATATGAGAGATTTGAGAAAAGAGTAGTAGTGCAGACGTAAGTTTGCACTACTTTTTTCATCTTGACCTTCAAGTTGCTTGAAAGTTTACAATGAAATTAGGGCGTTTGAAATCGAAAAAAATTGAGAAATTAAGTGAAGAGGTTTCTTTTACTTGGAGGTTATAGGAATGAATCAGGAATTGAAGTTACGTCCATTAGAGCGAGAAGATTTAAAGTTTGTACACGAACTTAATAATAATGCACATATTATGTCTTATTGGTTTGAAGAGCCTTATGAGGCATTTGTGGAGCTGCAAGACTTATATGATAAACATATACATGATCAAAGTGAACGCCGATTTATCGTTGAGAAAGACAATGAAATGGTTGGATTAGTTGAGTTAGTAGAAATCGATTATATTCACCGTAGAACAGAATTCCAAATTATTATTGATCCGAATTATCAAGGATATGGTTATGCAGTGGATGCGACGCGTTTAGCAATGGATTACGCTTTTTCCGTACTAAATATGCATAAGATTTATTTAGTTGTAGATAAGGAAAATGAAAAAGCAGTACATGTTTATAAAAAAGTTGGGTTTATGATAGAAGGTGAGCTTATCGATGAGTTTTTCGTTGATGGTAACTATCATAATGCAATAAGAATGTGTATGTTCCAAAAGGCATACTTTGGCACAAAATAACCGATTGGAAGAGCTATAGATAAAATATTATCTGTAGCTTTTTTGTGATGTGAAAAAACATTTTTTATTGTAAAACGATAAATAATTGTTGATTTTTAATAATTCCGGGCGTATTATGATGGTAATAAGATCAGTGAGAATTAAAGGAGAGCATATGATGAAAAATAAATACGTAGTAGCTATTTCTTTCATGATTTTAGCGATTATTTCTTTAACTATACATGCTTCAAACAGTAAAGTAGGAGCGGATGGATTCCTTGAAGAACCTTTCTTTTTCCTAGTACCGATAAGTTATGTATTGTTCCTTAGTGGTATTGGTGTATTATTATTTGGATTTATTACTTCAAAGCTGAAAAAGGGCAATAGATAGGGGCTATCAATAGGGACAAAACACTCACTATGAAATAGAAACATACCATATGGAAGAAAAAGAATAAGTGAGATGAATCATGATGAATCATCATTTTTATAATGGAAGACAAGTAGGAGCAGCTATTACACTGGCTGGGGCACAGGGGACAATTCATGCTATGAATCAAGCTATTCAAATGCAACAACAAGCATATTTTGCACAAATGATGCAAAGTCAGTATATGCCGTATTCACAGTTTCCGATGCAAATTGTACATTACGATGTACATCCAGCTGGTTTATTTTCCATTCCATATGGCGGGACATATTTCTTATGAAAGAAAGCGACTGGTTAGAGTCGCTTTCTTTTTTTATCCCGCTATGGGCGGCCTGATTAAAGTTTCATTTTATATTCCACCTAGCTTCATCCCAAGGAATGCGAAGAGGATACCAATTATGTAAGTAGCACTTAAATATAAAAGGAAGATGTATAGTTTTTTACGATTGAGAAGCTGAACAGATTCTAATTTAAACGTAGAAAATGTAGTGAATGCGCCCATAAATCCAGTACCTAATAATAGTTGCCAGCCTGTAGTGACTCCGTTGCCAATTATATATCCAAGTAAAAACGCCCCTGTTATATTAATAAGGAATGTAGCAATTGGAAATTGTGTTTTATTTCTTTTCTTAAACCAATTGCTAATTGCAAATCGTGTAATCGCACCGAAAAATCCTCCTGTTGCGACTAATAAAGCTTCTATCATGAGTAATCACCTTCCGTAAGAGATTTCTTAATTAAGAAATCTCCAAGTGTATAGCCAAGGCCAGACATAATGAGGCCACCAAGTATGCTGCATGATACATATAAGAAGGCTATGCTCCACTCAGAATGATTGATCAATTGCACAGTTTCTACACTAAATGTTGAAAAAGTCGTAAAGGAACCGATGAATCCAGTTCCGATGCCTGTGATAACCTCTGAAGGTAAGATGTTTAGCCGAGCGATATAAGTAGTTAGCCACGCTAAGAAAAAGCAACCGATTAAGTTAATGAGTAATGTTGCCAATGGAAATGAATGATGCCAAAATGTGTTGATATTAAGACCTAAATAATAACGAGAAAGAGCTCCTAATATACCAGCAATGCCAACGATAATATAAATCAATTTTCTCACCTCTTTAAATAGCTTGCTCAAAAAAATAGACTCCTACCAGTATCCATACTGGTAGGAGTCATTAGCTAAGCAGCGTTTATGGCGAACTCCATCGCCTATGATTATTACATATAGTGTACTAAATATACCGTTTAATTTCCAGTGAGGAGGTGGGTGTAACGTTTCTTTTTTTGATGTCTGAAGGCTTTTTAAGTAATTAAAATGGGATCGATTACTTATCAACTAAATATAGTGATATAAGGTTTTAATTATGATAAAATGTTTCTTATGTGTGTCGTTTTATTTCATTTGACTGAAAATAAAGAAAAATAAATTCACGTGAAAAGGAGTCATTTATTTGAAGAAATTTTTTAAAATCGTATTTATATGTGTTTTAGTAGTAGCGGGCATTGTAGGAGGATTTCTAGCGTATATGACACTTACTAAAGAACAGCCTGCTGATGTTACAAGCTTGAAGGTGGAGAATAATAAGGAGCGCGTATTAGCGACTGGAAATGAATTTAAAGTTACAACATTTAATATTGGATATGCTGGGTTAGATAAGGATCAAGATTTCTTTATGGATGGTGGAAAGGGATCTGGTTCAAGTAGTAAAGAGCAAACGGAAACTAATTTAAAGAATATGCTTTCGTTTTTACAAAATGAGAATAGTGATTTTGCGCTATTACAAGAAGTTGATATAAAGTCACTTCGTTCATTTGATGTAAATGAACATGAATTTTTGAAAAAAGGATTACCTGATTATGTTTCATCATTTGGCAAGAACTACGATACGAAATGGGTTCCAGTGCCAATAACAAATCCAATGGGCTATGCGGAGGCTGGATTAAGTACGTTTTCTAAATACACTGTTCAAGAAGCGAAGAGGTTCCAGCTTCCTGGAATGGAGCCTTGGCCAAAGCGTTTGTTTGATTTAGATCGAGCAATTGTGGAATATAAAATTCCTGTTAATAATGGGAAACATGTTAGACTCGTAAATTTACATTTGTCTGCTTATGATGAAGGCGGGAAAATTAGAAAACAGCAAGTAGAGTACTTAAAAGAATATATGAACAAGCATTATGAAAATGGTGATTACGTAATAATGGGCGGAGATTGGAATCAATTAGTTTCAAACGCTCAATTAAGTGATCCGAAGTTCGTGAAAGAGCGTCCTGAGTGGTTAGTAGAGTTACCGAAGGACTTTACGGACGGTGGCTTTAAGTGGGCTGTAGATCCGTCTGTTATGACTGTGAGAGATGATGTAAAGAAATATGTAGAAGGTGAAAATTTCGTCACTATTATTGATGGCTTTATCGTTTCACCGAATGTAGAGATTGTAAATGTACAAGGGAAAGATTTAAAGTTTGAAAATAGCGATCATAACCCAGTAAGTGCGGTATTTAAACTGAAGTAATTGATATGTATAAGTAGAAGGTGGGGCTTCATATGGAGTGGTTAAAGAGGACTTGTTTTTCTAACCTTGAGAAAGAATCACAGAAAAATCATTTATTACTGTTTATAACGATTTGTAGTTTCTTCCTTGGGATAATCGCGATTGGGTATTATGGATATATTTTTACAGAGAGAGCAATAGCGTTTTGGATTTGTGGTATTTCTGTCGTTGTATTTGGAACGCTTTTTACTTTTATAAAAAGTATGGAATCAGCATATAAATATATCATGACATTTATGTTGCTTACAATGTCTTACATTATGGTACAAGCTTTTAATGAAAGCCCGGCTGTATTTCAAATGGTCTATTTTACATTAGCTGTTTCACTTATTTACTTAAGTGAGCGCCTCATTTTAATTCTTGGCGGGGTAGCTGTTGTGATCACATTTATCCTTTGTAGCTATTGGCCGGAGCAATTTTTTGCTTATACAGCCTCGTCTGAAGCTGCTAATTTTGCAAGTTTGTTAGCGATTGTAACAATCGCTATGTGGGGCGTCACGAAAATCGGTTCTAATCTGCTCCTTCGTTTAAGTGATGAGAAGCAAGAAGTAATGAGAAAAGCTCAGGAGTTAGAAGAGACGCAAAGACTTATTGAAGAAACAGTTGTGAAACTAGATAGTAATTTCAATCATTTAAGACAAAATATGAACACGTCGATGGAATCGATGAGTGAAATTAATTTTGCCTTTGAAGAGGTGGCAGTTGGTACGCAATCACAATCAGAGATGATGTATCGTTCGGTAGAAGTATTGAATGATATGGAGGGAAATATTGAACAAATCATCTCTCAAGTAAGAACTGCATCGGCTCGTGTGGATGAAAGCTTAGAAATTTCAAAAGGTAGTGTACATACTCTAAGAAATTTTGAAACTAACATGAGAAGTTTAAATGATGTTGTTTCACAGTCTGGAATTATATTTAGAGATTTAATGATGCAATCGAAACAAATTAATGAAATTGTAGATGTAATAACGAATATTTCAAGTCAGACGAGTTTGCTAGCTTTAAATGCAAATATTGAAGCTGCGAGGGCAGGCGAGCATGGAAAAGGTTTTGCTATTGTAGCGAGTGAAGTGTTAAAGCTTGCTGAAGAATCAAATCGTTCTGCGGGAAGAATTCAAGGGATTTTGAAGGAGTTTAGTAATCAAGCAAGTAAGGTAGAAGTGCAGGTAGAGAAGTCAGAAAGAGTACAAGAAGAATGTAACGAGATGTTAGCAAGCGTTTTAACAAACGTAACTGATTTAGGGAAGTTTATTGATACGATTAATGAAGTAATGCGAGAGGTTGTTGTTCATCAAGAAAGTTTCCACGTTAAAACGACGAATATCGTAAAGGATGTTACGTATGCTTCTAACGTAATTCAGCAAACTTCTACAGCTACAGAAGAAGTGCTAGCGAGTGTGGAAGAAGAAAAATATCGAAATGATACGTCAGTGAAGACGTTACAAACTGTTAGCGAGCAAGTGAAGTTGTTAGAAGATATTTTAGAAAAGTAATATTGTTTGGAAAGAGCACAAATGATGTGCTCTTTTTTCATTGAAATGAATACTTGATAGGAATTTAATTGCTTTTCTGCGCGTTTTCTGCCAAGCTTAAGGAGATAAAGTGAGACTAGTACATACTGATTATTAGCCCTCACTAATCAAGCTATCCGCAAATAGCGGAATAAAATACTTCAAAGAAAGAATTATATAGGTGACGCATATGATCGAAGTTAAGACTTCTGAACTTAGTGATGGAGAATTTAATAGAGGTGTATTTGCAACTCGTGATATTAAAAAGGGTGAGTTGATACACGCAGCACCAGTTATCTCTTATCCGAATGAACAGCATGAACATATTGAGAAAACGTTACTTGCTGACTACGCATTTGAGTATGGGATCAATCATACGGCAATCCTTTTAGGATACGGTATGTTATTTAATCATTCATATAAACCGAATGCAACGTATGATATTGTCTTCGAGAACCATACGTTTAACTTCTTTGCTTATAAGGATATAAAAGCAGGAGAAGAAATTTTAATCAATTATAATGGTGAAGTTGATAACGATGAGCTGTTATGGTTTGATAAAGAAAAAGAAGAGAACGAAAAGTAATATAAAGAGTATAGAAAGAGCACATTCTGTCGGATGTGCTTTTTTTATTGATGTAAATAAAGTAAAAAGTACAAAAAAATACCACTTTCTTTTTGTATGGTATAGTAAGATACTGAGGGATAGTGTTTTGAAAAAGTCACATATTTTACAAATTGTTGTCTTTCTGATGACATGTCAAGTTTAGTAGTCCATTTGGGTTGCTTTATTATGCAATATATATTTTAATATGAGTGGCACCTCTTATAAATTAAGAGGTTTATAGGTGTCTCGAATTGATTTTGGGTACACTGTATCCACCACTTTAGGTTCTTTCATGTACGTGGGGATATTATGGGCCCGTATAACGGGATAAAATGAATATAGAAATAGAGGAATCGTAAAATGAATATGCAAGAGGTTTATAAATATTTAAGTACGGTATTGCCTGAAGGACATGTTAAACAAGATGAAATGTTAAAGAATCATACGCATATTAAAGTTGGTGGAAAAGCAGATGTTTTTGTTGCGCCTACAAATTATGATGAAATTCAAGAAGTTATCAAATATGCGAACGAATATAATATTCCAGTTACGTTTTTAGGAAATGGATCGAATGTCATTATTAAAGATGGTGGAATTCGCGGGATTACAGTAAGTTTAATTCATATTACAGGTGTTACTGTAACAGGAACGACGATTGTAGCACAGTGTGGTGCAGCAATTATTGACGTATCACGTATTGCTTTAGACCATAACTTAACGGGTCTTGAGTTTGCTTGTGGTATTCCAGGTTCAGTTGGCGGAGCGTTATATATGAATGCAGGTGCATACGGCGGTGAAATTTCGTTTGTATTAACAGAAGCTGTCGTAATGACAGGTGATGGAGAGCTACGTACTTTGACGAAAGAAGCATTTGAATTTGGATATCGTAAGAGTGTATTTGCGAACAACCATTACATTATTCTTGAAGCGAGATTTGAACTTGAAGAAGGTGTACATGAAGAAATTAAAGCTAAAATGGATGATTTAACGTTTAAACGTGAGTCAAAACAGCCTCTAGAATATCCTTCGTGTGGTAGCGTATTTAAGCGTCCACCAAATAACTTTGCTGGTAAGTTAATTCAAGACTCAGGACTACAAGGTAAGCGAATTGGTGGAGTGGAAGTTTCTTTAAAACACGCTGGATTTATGGTGAATGTTGATAACGGAACAGCACAAGATTACATCGATTTAATTCACTTCGTACAAAAGACAGTTGAAGAGAAATTTGGCGTGAAGTTAGAGCGAGAAGTAAGGATTATTGGAGAAGATAAGGAATAACGAAATACGTATGAAGATATGAATTATTTTAAAATAATATTTGGATATTGTTGACAATTTGTTTTCAATTCAATATAATGCTAATAATTTAACAAATAACATACGTTGAAAGAGCCCAGTAGCAGTTTGTCACTGTTAACGAGAGAGCTAGGGGTTGCTGGAACCTAGCACAAACAAACTTGCGAATTACACTCTGGAGTATCTTAGGTAATGCTAAGCGGACTAGCAATCGATATTATTGCTAAGAGTGGTATGAGTAGCTATGCTATTTATGCAAACTGGGTGGTAACACGGTGAATAATCGTCCCTATGTCTATCGTAGACATAGGGGCTTTTTTGTTTTTAAAAAATAAAGGGGATGACAAAAGATGAATATTATTGATGAATTAGAATGGCGCGGCGCCGTTAATCAGCAGACTGACGAAGAAGGCTTACGTAAGCTAGTAGAAGAGAAAAAGATTTCACTATACTGCGGAGTTGATCCGACTGGTGATAGTATGCATATCGGACATTTGATTCCGTTTATGATGATGAAGAGATTCCAATTAGCTGGTCATCATCCTGTTATTTTAATTGGCGGGGCAACAGGAACAATTGGTGATCCGAGTGGACGACAATCAGAGCGTCAACTTCAAACGTTAGAAGTGGTTCAACATAATGTAGATGCGTTAACAGCACAAATGAAAAAGCTATTTGATTTTGGTGGAAATAGCGAAGTGAAGATGGTAAATAACTATGATTGGACACATGAAATAAATATTATTGAGTTTTTACGTGATTACGGGAAAAACTTTAGCATCAATAGCATGTTAGCGAAGGATATTGTAGCAAGCCGTTTGGATACAGGTATTTCTTTCACGGAATTCACGTACCAAATTTTGCAAGCAATGGATTTCCATCATTTATACACGAAAGAGGATGCTCAACTTCAAATTGGTGGTAGTGACCAATGGGGAAATATTACGAGTGGTTTAGATTTAATTCGTAAGTTAGAAGGTCATGAGGCGAAAGTATTCGGATTAACGATTCCGTTATTATTAAAATCGGACGGTACAAAGTTTGGTAAATCAGCAGGTGGTGCGGTTTGGCTTGATCCCGAAAAAACGACACCGTTTGAATTTTACCAGTTCTGGGTAAATACAGATGACCGTGACGTAATTAAATACTTGAAATACTTTACGTTCTTAACGAAAGAGCGTATTGATGAATTAGCAGCGAAGGTAGAAACAGAGCCTCATAAACGTGAAGCGCAAAAAGTATTAGCAGAAGAAATGACGAAATTCGTTCATGGAGAAGAGGCGTTATTACAAGCTGAGAAAATTACAGCAGCGTTATTTAGCGGAGATATTAAATCGTTAACAGCTGATGAAATTGAACAAGGCTTTAAAGAGATGCCGACATTCCAGTCTTCAAAAGAGACGAAAAATATTGTAGAGTGGCTAGTTGATTTAGGAATTGAACCATCTAGACGACAAGCGCGTGAGGATATTAATAATGGAGCTATATCTATGAATGGCGAGAAAGTAACAGATGTGGGTATAGATGTTACTGTAGAAAACTCGTTTGATGGAAGATTTATTATTATCCGTAAAGGAAAGAAGAACTATAGCTTAGTGAAATTGGGATAATAGTTTTTGTGGAAGAGTGGAAGGAAAGAAGATGCTTTCACTCTTTTCATATACACAATTTAGACATAAAATAATCAGTAAATTTAGATAATTAAAAGGGTTATATTATTCTTTTGCCGAATAAATAAATTAGAGAAAATTACGGATAAAAAATAGCCCGAACCATGCAGGGCATGATTCGGGCTTATATTCAGATTAGTAAGCTAAGCTGAATAGACCTTTAATGTGTGATAAGTAACGAACGTTACTTGCTTCTTTCATTAATGATGCTGGTAGACCTTTAAGTGGAGTATTGCTTGCTCCGATTGTAGCAACAGCATCTTTACGTCCTAGACTAGCAAGTGTTCCAGAGTTTACAGGTGCGAACTCTTCGAATGCTTTGCCTTCTAGTGCTGCGTATAAGTTGTATCCAATTAACTCACCCATTTGCCAAGCGATTTGTGCAGTTGGTGGGTATGGACGACCGTCTGGAGAGAAGACAACAGCGCTGTCTCCAGCAACGAATACGTCTTTGTGAGAAGTAGATTGTAGGTATGCATCAACTGTTGCACGTCCACGGTTAACTTCAAGACCTGATTCACCGATTAATGGGTTACCTTGAACGCCACCTGTCCAAACGAATGTGTTAGCAACAAGTTTTTGACCGTCTTTTAAGTCGATTTCATTGCCAGCAACGTTTGTTACAGGAAGACCAGTTAAGAATGTAACGCCGCGTGCTTCTAGGCTAGTAGTTGCACGTTCGATTAAGTGGTCTGGTAATACTGGAAGGATTTTTGGACCTGCTTCAACAAGAAGAAGTTTAACTTCTTTTGGATTTACGCCGTGGCTTTTTGCAAGTTTAGGCATAATGTCAGCAAGCTCACCAACTAGCTCAACGCCAGTTAATCCGCCACCACCGATTACGATTGTAGCATCAGCTTCGTTTTTCGTTTTCGCGTATTCACGAATACGGTCTTCAACGTGTTTGTAGATTTTGTTTGCATCAGCAGCAGATTTTAATACCATGCTGTTTTCTTCTAGTCCTGGAATACCGAAGTAAGCAGTTTTACTTCCTAAAGCAACTACAAGTGCATCGTAAGATAAAGTAGTGCCGCCAGCTAGTTTGATTTCTTTGCTATCAACTGAGAATGACTCAACTGTTGCAATTTTAAGATCGATATCTTTACCTTTGAAAAGCTTTGTAAGTGGCATTGCAATTGCTTGCTCAGACACGTTACCAGCTGCAAGGCGGTGTAATTCAGTGATGATTTGGTGTGTTGGGTATTGGTTAATCACTGTAACTTGTGCTTCTGATTTGCTGTAATATTTACGTACGTTTAAAGCGGCAAGAAGACCGCCATAACCAGCGCCTAAGATGACAATTTGTTTTGACATAGTATGATATCCCCCGTCTTTACTAATTGTTGTTATAAGTTAAATTATTTATTGTTACGTTCTGCACTAATTTGAAGATATGCGTTCACAAAGCGGAACATTTTTTGTGCTTGTGGATCTTTTAGTAATTTTAACAGACCGAATAGGCCGATAACTTCGTTGCTTTCGTCAGCACGATCTTTCGCTTCGATTGCAGTTGCAGCCATGCTTTTCACTGTATCTTTTACAGGTTCTACAAGCTCTGTAATTGCACCAACAGTGTCGCTTTTTAATACTTCATCAGTAGCAACAGTTTGAGCGAAGTCATAAGACTTAGTTAAAATGTTAACAAGCTCAGTTAATTTTGGAAGCTGTTCTACTAGTGTTGTTAATGATTCTTGTACCTCAGGTTTTAACAACTGATCAAGTACATCAAGTTGTCCTTGGCTAGCAGAAATTTGTACAGTTTCTTGTTCTGGCTTTGTTTGAGTCATAGTTTCTGGCATCTCCAATTCTCCTTTACGATAGCAATACTCTTATTTTTTATAAGTAAGATAGTAAACGTTTACGAAACTTTATGCAAAGTTTCACAAAACACAATAAAATGCCTTTAAATTTATGACAGCAAGTAAGCTGCAAACATAAATCTAAAACCATAACGTCTTACTTATTATTTATGAACTGTCCGATATATGGCTTGTCCGCATAATGGAAAAGCTCCGTTACCGGAAAGTGTATATAATATATATCCTATATTATATACTATATACACCTATGTTAACATAAAAATGATTCCTAATTATTTGATATTGAGTGTATAACGTAGTACTGACAAGGTATGAAAGCGTATAAAATATTTTGTTTCAGTTAGAAATGTACATATATATATAGAAAAAAAGGAAAAAACGAACAAATTCATGTTCGTTTTTTCCTTTTTCCTATTATTCACCTTCCGCAATTAGCATCGATGTGTTACCTTCTTTTTCAAGATGGCATTCACCCCAAGAACAAAGAGAATCAAGAATGGATTCTAAAGACCAACCGTAGTCGGTAAGAGAATATTCTACTTTCGGTGGGACTTGGTTGTATACTTTTCTTTGAATAACACCGTCGTCTTCTAATTCACGTAATTGCTGCGTTAACATTTTTTGTGTAATACCAGGCATTGAGCGTTTTAATTCACTCGTTCTCTTTGTACCTTTCGTTAAGTGACAAAGAATAACAACTTTCCATTTGCCGCCGATAACTTCTAAAGTCGCCTCTACAGGAATATTGTATTTCTTCATATGAAGCCCTCCCTTTTTGAGTAAAGTAAGTTTAATAATACAAATGTTACTTTTTAGTACCTATAGCACTTTAAAGTACGTACTTTTTATTATGTTAAATATGTTTCATAATAGCACATGTAAGAGGCAAATGAGTAGTACGGTACCGAAAAGTGACTATGTTACTTTTTAGTGCCTATCGTACTTTAAAGTGCGTTCTTCAAAAAAGGAATGAAACCATTCATAATAGCATTTGTAAGTATGAAATATATTTTTTAGAAGATAAAAGGGCCTTTTTATCACACTATTATGATTGGATTTCTTGTAATAAGGAGGAATTCAATTGAGTTCATATACAGTACCATCTTCGGAAGCTCAGACGAGTCGAAGAAGTATGTTTGCTTTATTAGCACTAGCAATTAGTGCATTTGGGATTGGTACGACCGAGTTTATTAGTGTCGGTTTACTACCATCTATTTCAAAAGATTTAAATGTGTCGGTTACAACAGCTGGTTTAACGGTTTCCTTATATGCGTTAGGAGCGGCAGTAGGAGCTCCTGTTTTAACAGCGTTAACGGCTAGTATGTCGCGAAAGACATTATTAATGTGGATTATGGTTATTTTCATTATTGGTAATGGCATTGCGGCTGTTGCAACAAGCTTCACTGTATTAATTATCGCAAGGATTGTAGCTGCATTTGCACACGGTGTGTTTATGTCGATAGGATCTACAATTGCGGCTGCAATCGTACCAGAAAATAAACGTGCTAGCGCAATTGCGATTATGTTTACTGGATTAACAGTTGCGACTATTACTGGTGTGCCAATTGGAACATTTATCGGTCAAGAGTTTGGCTGGAGAGCGTCATTTATGGCGATTGTTGTAATTGGAATTATTGCTTTCATCGCAAACAGTATATTGGTCCCATCTAATTTAAAAAATGGTGTACCTGTATCGTTTCGTGATCAATTTAAACTAATTAAAAATGGAAGACTGTTACTTGTTTTCATTATTACTGCACTTGGATACGGTGGTACATTCGTAACATTTACTTATTTATCACCCCTATTACAAGAAGTAACAGGATTTGAAGCAAGTACCGTTACCATCATTTTATTAGTGTATGGAATTGCCATTGCGATAGGGAATATGGTCGGCGGAAAATTATCGAATCATAATCCGATCCGAGCGCTATTTTACATGTTCCTTATTCAAGCGATTATATTATTTGTTTTAACATTTACAGCGCCATTTAAAGTAGCTGGATTAATCACAATTATTTTCATGGGACTATTCGCATTTATGAATGTTCCGGGGCTACAAGTATATGTAGTTATATTGGCAGAGCGCTTTGTTCCAGGTGCGGTTGATGTTGCTTCAGCAATTAATATTGCCGCATTTAACGGAGGAATCGCTTTAGGTTCTTATATAGGTGGCCTTGTAACGAATTCGTTAGGATTAATCCATACTGCTTGGGTAGGCGGTCTTATGGTAGTAGGTGCTGTGATTTTAACAGCATGGAGCATGACATTAGAAAAAAGAGATCAAGTAAAATAAAAGGAGAGAAAATAAAATGAAAAACTTACAAAGTAAAACAGTATTAAATAATGGTGTAGAAATGCCTTGGTTCGGTTTAGGTGTATTTAAAGTAGAAGAAGGACCAGAACTTGTAGAAGCTGTAAAATCAGCGATTAAAGCAGGATACCGTAGCATCGATACAGCTGCAATTTACGGAAATGAAAAAGCTGTAGGTGAAGGAATCCGTGCAGGTATTGAAGCGACTGGTATTTCAAGAGAAGAATTATTCATCACTTCAAAAGTATGGAACGCAGATCAAGGATATGAAACAACAATCGCTGCATACGAAGAGAGTCTAAAAAAATTAGGACTAGATTATTTAGATTTATATCTTGTTCACTGGCCTTCAGAAGGAAAATATAAAGATACATGGAGAGCGCTAGAAACACTTTATAAAGAAAAGCGCGTACGTGCAATTGGTGTAAGTAACTTCCAAATCCATCACTTACAAGATGTAATGAAAGATGCAGAAATTAAACCAATGATTAACCAAGTAGAATACCACCCTCGTTTAACACAAAAAGAACTACAAGCTTTCTGTAAAGAACAAGGTATTCAAATGGAAGCATGGTCACCACTAATGCAAGGTCAATTATTAGATAACGAAACATTACAAGAGATTGCTGAGAAACACGGTAAAACAACAGCTCAAGTTATTTTACGTTGGGATCTTCAAAACGGAGTAATTACAATTCCAAAATCAACGAAAGAACACCGTATTATTGCAAATGCTGATGTATTTAACTTTGAATTAAAAAAAGAAGACATGGAAAAAATCGATGCGTTAAACCAAAATCACCGCGTTGGTCCAGATCCTGATAACTTCGATTTCTAAGATTAAAGTAAAAAAGAAAAAAGAGTGCTTTTATTGAACTGCACCCCAATTGTTAGACACAGTCTAACAATTGGAGGTGCAGTTTTTCTATGGCTAAATTTACAGCTGATGAAAAAATACAAATCGTTCTACGTTATTTGAACGGAAATGAAAGTTATCGAGAAATGGGTAGATCGCTCGGTATAAGTGACACAATCATTTTGAATTGGGTAAACCAATATAAACAGAATGGTCTGGAAGCTTTTCTAAAACGATGTACAAATTACACACAACAATTTAAACTAGACGTACTAAACTTTATGATTGAAAACGGTATGTCCTTATTTGAGACGGCAGCTATCTTTAATATTCCTGCCCCTTCAACGATTTCTGTTTGGAAAAAACAGCTCGAAACACAAGGAATTGATGCCCTTCAATCTAAGAAAAAGGGGCGTCCATCCATGAAAAAAGATTCAAATAAACAATTAAAACAACCTTTAGCTGAAGGGTCAGTCGAAGCACTTGAAGCACGCATTAAACAGCTTGAGATGGAAAATGAGTACTTAAAAATGTTAAATGCCTTAGTTCAAAACAAGGAAAAATCACAAAACAAGACAAAGCGCAAGTAGTCTATGAATTAAGGCATAAATATTCGGTGAAGGCACTCGTGGAGCTAGCTACTATTCCTCGAAGCACGTATTATGATTTAGTAAAGAAAATGAATCGTCCAGATGTAGATGCCGATTTGAAAGTTGAGATTAAAGCGATTTATGAGGAAAATGAAGGTCGTTATGGTTACCGTCGCATTCGTGATGAATTAACGAATCGTGGCCAGAAAGTGAACCACAAGAAGGTTCAGCGCATTATGAAAGAGCTTGGGTTAAAGTGTGTTGTGCGTATGAAGAAATATAAATCCTATAAAGGAAAAGTCGGTAGAATTGCACCTAATATTTTAGAGCGTAATTTTCATACAGATGCACCGAATCAAAAGTGGGTAACAGACATCACAGAGTTTAAATTGTTTGGAGAAAAACTGTATGTATCACCTGTATTAGATTTGTATAATGGTGAAATTATTACCTATACAATTGGTTCTAGACCGACGTATTCGCTTGTTTCAGGCATGTTAGAGAAAGCATTGGAACGTTTACCTGAAACCCACCAGCTACTGATGCATTCGGATCAAGGATGGCATTATCAAATGAGACAGTACGTCCGGACACTTGAATCAAGAGCTATCGTCCAGAGTATGTCTCGAAAAGGCAACTGTTACGACAACGCAGTAATAGAAAATTTCTTTGGGATTATGAAGTCGGAGTTCCTCTACATAAAAGAATTTGAAAATGTAGAGCACTTTAAAATAGAATTAGAAAAATATATAGATTATTATAATACGAAACGGATTAAGGCAAAATTAAAAATGAGCCCAGTACAATACCGGACTCACTTTTATCAAGCTGCCTAATGAAATAACCGTGTCTAACTTTTAGGGGTCACTTCATTATGCGCTCTTTTTTTTTGCATAAAAATATTTTCTAATTAAATACTACTTAGTATTAAGTTTGTTATTAAGGGGCTGTAAACATGAATATAAAGCAATCGTTCAAACTTTTAGCTATGTTTTTAAGTGTCTTATTTGTATTATTCCCACTTCAAAAAGCATTCGCAGAAGTTATGGATCATACAAAGTATGAAATGAATTGGAGTTATAGTAAGTCAAAGAAGAAACCAATTCGAACAGAACTTATTAAAACGGCAGATGGAAAAATTGCATTTTGCTTAAATGTAGATTTAAAATCTCCGAGTGGTCAAGATTTACCAGAAATGGGTAAAGTGGATATTAATGTGTACCGTGTACTGTTGAATGGATATCCACAAAAGAGCCCACAAGAATTAGGAGTATCTGATTGGAGAGAGGCGCATTACGCAACGCAGCTTGCAGTATGGAATGCGTTAAAACAAATTGATGTTAATGATTTAGATTTCCGAAATAAAAATGTAGAGAAAGTAACAAAAGATATCGTTGCAAAAGCAAACGCTAGCGAAGAGCTACAAGAAATTACGATGAGTGTAACTCCTACAGAAGAACAAGAAGCAGTATTAAAAAATGATTTCTTTGAAACAGGTTTATATACGGTAGAAACAAATGCAAAAAGCGGAACGTATAAAGTGCAAGCAACAGGTGCACCAGCGGGCGTGAAATTTGCAAATGAAAAAGGCGAAACAAAAACAGAATTTAATGTAGGAGAGAAGTTCCGCATTTTAATTCCGAAACAAACACCAGCTGGTGGATTTAGCTTTAAAGTGTCAGGAAATTTAACGAAATTACAAGGGATTGCGCATAAAGGTACACCGACAATTCAAAATGCGGTAGTATTACTTGAGCGTAGTGAAGAAAAAACAAGTCCAGAGTTAGCGGTAAGTTGGAAGAAACCAGAAGGGCCACAGACGCCAAATAAACCGTATACTCCAAATGAGCCACATAAACCGAATCAAAAAAGATAATGAAAAAGCATTGGCGTGTGCCAATGCTTTTTCATTATGGATTCTTCAAAGATATACCAAGATAATAATTAATCAAGTGAAACACTATTCCAACGTTTTAAAAAGTATTTTAAAATAATAAGATATAACAAAATCTAAACGTTACAATCAACGGATTTTATTCACAAAATTGTAACATTATTCTAATTAGAGAGGCTATCAAACAAAGTGTAAAGCGTGTACAATTCAGTTGGAAAAACTACCTATAGATGGTCATATATAAAGAAAATGTAAGATTTTATTGTCGCTCATGCTTTTAGATGTATAGATGACAAGACTGAAAAATATCTATTACTATTCTTTTTTTATGTAGAAAGAGAACTCGTCACAAGTAGAGAAGTGAGGAGGATACAATACATAAAAGCTTTACAATGTAAGAAAGTGAATATGTGGAAAGGGATGCGGTAGTAATAGATATAGGTGCGAGAGATCTTAGTCTGTACATTAAATGTTTTTATAAAGATAATAGGATTTTTAATTAAATGGATATATGTAGGATGGTTTGTCTAAAAAAAGAATAGAGGACACAGATTATGTCAAAGAAGAAAAAGAGTAGGGTATTAGTAGCTGGTGTTTGTTTAGCTACGTTATTAACACCATATGGTCTTGAAGTGCCTAGGGTGTATGCAGAGATGTCACTTGCAAATATGGAGAAACAGCAAGAAGAGCGAGTGTATCAATTGTTGCCAAAAGGTGACGTGAAAGAGATACGTGACTTGCATAAACGTCAATTTAGTTTTTCTCCATATGAACCAACAGGTATTTATGCAGAACCAGGTGAAGAAATAGTTATTCAAGTAGGTGGCAATCAGCAAATTAAAGCTTATATTGGTACATATTCTTATGAAAATGAAAATGTATTAGGAGGACCTATCGAATTTAATTTAAATCCTGGTGAGAACAAAATTTCTTCTCCAAAGGGTGGGTTATTGTACTTTTATAATTACAATAATTCAGGTGAAATAACTGCTAAAGTGGAGAAAGGTGGAAGTACAAATCCTTTATTTATTTTAGGGAAACATACGACAGAAGATTGGAAGCGTATGTTGGTAGAGAATCCTAACCCTTATGCAATAGAGATGAAGGGGGAAAATAGTTTATTGACTATGCACCCTGAAACTGTGAAGGAACATTTGAAGCAAGCAGATCCAACTGAGTTACTAAAGAAACATGATGAAATCATTAATATAGAAAGTAGAATATCAGGTTTATCAAAAGATGGTGTAGGCGCTACGAATAGGGGCAAACATTATATTCATTTCGTGGAAGATTGGTATACAAAAACTCATATGTACGCTATGGAGTATAGAACAGCCTATTCAAAAGGGAGTTTAAAACCAGTATTAGATGTAGAAGAATTAAATGCTAATGGATGGGGCCCTTGGCATGAATTAGGTCATCAACATCAGCAGGATCCTTGGTTATGGAATGGGCTTGGAGAGGTAACTGTTAATATTTATTCTTTAGCGGTTCAAACTACATTTGGGCATAAAACGAGATTAGAAAAAGAAGGGCGTTATGAAGATGCATTTGCATATTTAGGTAAACCGGATGCGCAAGAGAAAATGGGGGTATTCGAGAAATTAGTTATGTTTTGGCAGCTGCATTTAGCTTATGGAGATCAATTCTATCCGAAACTGCACCAAATGTACCGTATGTTACATGATGTAGAAATGCCTCAATCTGATGAAGAGAAAAAGCAGATGTTTATTTATATGACGTCCAAAGCAGCTGGACAAAATTTAATTTCTTTCTTTGAAAAATGGGGATTAACTCCAAATGATGATACAAGAGAGAAAATAGAGGGATTAAATTTACCTAAATTAGAAAAAGAAATATGGTTATCGACAGATAGTAATCCAATTCGAGAAAAACAAACTGAGCTATATGAAGTTCCATATGGTGAGCCAAATGATACAAAAATACAAAATATAGCAGTTGGTACTACATATGATGAGAAAAAAGCAAACGAACTTGTACAAAATTTAGGAGAAAGTGTAAAAGTAACAGGTGTAATTATACAAGATAAACCTGGAATTGGAGAAAAAACTGTAAAAGTAGAAATTATAGATGAAAAAGGGAATAAAAATTTAATTCCAGTTTTAGTGAATGTTGGCTACGAAAATAGTATAGTCTTCCAGGGCAATGGTGATGCGATACGTTCTATCGTAACTGTGAATCATAATACGAAAAAGCTACAGACAACATTTACGGATTCTAAAGTTCATTATCGTTTTGAGAATGAAAAGTATATGGGAATCACGCTATATGATCAAAATGGAAATGAAAAGAAAGTTATTTCGGTAGAAGGGCAAGAGAGTTCGAAAAACTTTGCAGAACAGTTAAATGGTATAGACTTTGCATATGGTGATGTTGTGGAAGTGTATCATGCAGAATCAGAACGATTAAACTGGTATCAAAATAACGAGTTTGTAGGTAAGGGAAAAGGGGAAGCAGAACAAAAGTTATATTTCAAAATAACAGAGCATGGTTTCGAAAGAATGGAAACGCAACAAGAAGTAACAGCAGTCCCACAAAAAGTAGTAATCGGAACAGACGTTGAAAAATTAGATGTAAAAAACTTTGTTCAAGTGAAGGATGGAGAAGTAGTTGGATTTGTAGAAAAACCGGATACAACAAAAATCGGTGAACAAAAAGTGAAAGTAGAAACGAAAGATCGTTTTGGAAATAAGAAAGTGACGGAAGTGCCATTGGAAGTAATCTATGGCGATAGCTTAGTCTTCCAAGGTGATGGTAATAATACGCGTTCTATCGTAACTGCGGATCATAATACGAAAAAGCTACAGGCAACATTTACGGATGCTAAAGTTCATTATCGTTTTGAGAATGAAAAATATATGGGAATCACGCTATACGATCAAAATGGAAATGAAAAGAAAGTTATTTCGGCAGAAGGGCAAGAGAGTTCGAAAAGCTTTGCAGAACAGTTAAATGGTGTAGACTTCGCATATGGTGATGTTATTAAGGTATATCATGCAGAATCAGATCGATTGAAGTGGTATCAAAAAAATGAGTTTGTAAGTAACGGTAAAGGGAAACAAGAGTTGTACTTTAAATTAACGGAAAAAGGTTTCGAGAGAGTGGAAGCTCAACAAGAAGTAACAGCAGTCCCGCAAAAAGTAGTAATCGGAACGGACGCTGAAAAATTAGATGCGAAAGACTTTGTTCAAGTGAAAGATGGAGAAGTACTCGGATTTGTAGAAAAACCGGATACAACAAAAATTGGTGAACAAAAAGCAAAAGTAGAAACGAAAGATCGCTTTGGGAATAAGAAAGTGACAGAAGTATCTGTGGAAGTTACATATGGAGATAGCATAGTATATCAAGGTGTGTCGAATGTAACACGTTCAATTGTTACGTTAAACCACGCTGAAAAGAAATTACATGCAACATTTACAAATGAGGAGATTCATTATCGCTTTGTAAATGAGCAGTATATAGGCCTTACGATTTATGATCAAAATGGAAATGAGAAAAAGCATGTAACGGCAGAAGGACAAGAGACTTCAAAGAATTTTGCTGGGCAAGTAAATGGAACGGCATTTGAGTATGGAGATGTGCTGAAAGTATACCATGCGGAACCGAGTCGTTTGAATTGGTACAAAAAGAATGAGTTAGTTAAAAAAGAGGATGCGATGAAGGGGCAAGAAATATCCTTTAAGATTACTCAAAATGGATTAGAGCAAGTGCAATAATAAGAAAAAGCTCGTAAAACATAATGTTTTACGAGCTTTTTCTTATTATTCAGCTTCAGATACTACTGTGAAGCGTTCGTTTACGTGTTTTGGATTTTCGATTTCATCAAGTGCTGCAACTGCGAAGTCTTCGTAACTTACGTAGCTATCACCTTTTGAGTTAACAAGAAGATTGTCTTTGCCAGCTTTGTAAGAACCAGTGCGTTTTCCTAATGCGAATAGTGCAGAAGGGCTGATGAATGTCCAAGTGATATCATTTGTTTGTTGCAAGATTTCTAAGTTTTTACCTTGGTTTTGAGCTGTTGCAAGGTATTCGCCCGGGAAACCTGGTGCATCAAATACACGTGTTGTTTTTTCTTCGTCTACAAATAAGCTTCCTGCTCCGCCAACTACAAGTAATTTTGTATTTGGTGCACCTTTCACAGCTTCAATAAGTACGTTTCCTGCATCTACGTGAAGGTGTTCTTGTCCTGCTGGAGCACCGAATGCATTTACAACTACATCGAATGCTTGCAAGTCGTTAGATGTAAGAGAAAATACATCTTTCTCTAAAACTTTTACGTTTTCTTCTGTAATTTTTGCAGCATTTCTTACGATTGCAGTTACTTCATGTCCGCGATCTAATGCTTCTTTTAAAATACGACTTCCAGCTTTACCAGTTGCTCCGATAATTCCGATTTTCATAATAAATCCCTCCAAAGTGTTTTGTTAAAGTGTATATCTGAAAGCGAATGAATGTATTGTAATTAGGTTTGTTACAACCTGATGTAACCATTATAGTTACAGTTATGTATTTTTGTCAATGATGTTGTTTATGAAATTATTTTTTGTTTAGTATGCACAGCTTGTAAAAGTAAAATCACAAATGAACAACGCATTCATTGAAGGGAACCTAATATTTGGAAGTCGTAAGATGTCGAAAAATGTTGATTTTTGAATATTTTTTGAATATAATTCGATTTATGGAGAAAAGGAGGGGTTAATTGTATGAATATTTTGGAACAATTCGTTTCGTCAACGAATACGATTCTTTGGTCATATATTCTTATTGCAATGTTAATTGGTTTAGGGCTTTATTTTTCTATTAAATTAAAATTCGTACAACTTACTCATTTAGGGGAAATGATTCGTTTAATGGGTGATGGACTAACTGGTAAGACACGTAAAAAGGGCAGCGTATCATCGTTCCAAGCATTTTGTATGAGTTCTGCAGCTCGTATTGGTATCGGGAACTTAGCTGGTGTAGCGTTAGCTATTTCTATGGGAGGACCTGGAGCTGTATTTTGGATGTGGGTTATTGCGATTATCGGTGCGTCTTCAAGTTTCGTAGAAAGTACGCTTGCGCAAATTTATAAAATAAAAGATGGCAGTGGCTTCCGCGGTGGTCCTGCTTATTATATGGAAAAAGGTTTAAATAAACGTTGGATGGGGATTTGGTTCTCTATTCTGATTACAATTAGTTACGGTTTAATTTTCAACTCAGTACAAGCAAATACAGTAACATTAGCGTTTGAAAATGCATTTGGCTTAGAGCGTTATATTGTTGGTATTGTATTAGCTGCATTAGTTGGGGTTATTATTTTTGGTGGTGTAAAAAGTATTGCACGTATGTCGGAAATGATTGTTCCACCAATGGCGCTTATTTATATTGCAGTAGCGGTTTTTGTTGTCATTAAAAACTTCTATTTAATACCAGATGTGTTTACGGAAATCTTTAACGGTGCATTCGGTTTAGATTCAGCTGTAGGTGGCGGTATCGGTGCTGCGATGAAATATGGTATTCAGCGCGGATTATTTGCGAACGAAGCAGGTATGGGTAGTGCGCCGAACGCGGCAGCAACAGCTGATGTAACGCATCCAGCAAAACAAGGTTTTATTCAAACGATTGGAGTATTAGTAGATACATTCTTAGTGTGTACATCAACAGCATTTATCGTACTATGTTCTGGTGCGTATAAAGCAACGAATTTAGAAGGTATTGAATTAACACAAAATGCATTAAGTTCACAAATTGGCCCATGGGCGAGCAGTTTCTTAGCGATTATTATTTTCTTATTTGCATTTAGTTCACTTCTAGGAAACTACTATTATGGTGAAACAAATATTGAATTCATTAAGCAAAGCAAAACGTGGTTAACAATTTACCGTATTGCGGTAGTTGGAATGGTATTATTCGGTTCTGTTGCGACGCTTCAAGTTGTATGGAATATGGCAGACTTATTTATGGGTCTAATGGTAATCACGAACTTAATTGCGATTACACTTCTTGGCCGATTTGCGTATGCAGCATTAGCAGACTATGTAAGGCAAAAGAAACAAGGGAAAGATCCAGTCTTCAGTGCAGATTCTATTCCTGGTTTAACGAATACAGAGTGTTGGGATAAGTCAGCGGTAACGGATAAAGAAAAAGCAGTGTAAATGAAAAGGCGAGCATCGAGGTGAATTCGATGCTCGCCTTTTTTGTTGTAGTAAATGATGAAAAGGGTGAGAGGTAGTTATTAATATAACTTTTTTTATTTGTTCCTCTCGTTATTTTTGGGGAACGTGCTGTTTTAAAAGTATGACTGGTTGAAGAGGATAAGTGATTGAGTATTGGATAAATGCATGTAATAGCTATATTTTTATGAAAAAAAACACGTATGTTAAGATAGTTAACATACTCATGTCATAAAACCTTACATAAAGTTCTTGATTACTTAAAGTTTTTAGAATATAATTTTCTTATTGTTAGGAAGAGGGGGCAATACAAATATGGATTTTTTAGCTAGGGTAATTGGGGATGTAAATAATATCCTTTGGTCATATGTCATTATTGCGATGTTAATTGGGTTAGGGCTCTATTTTTCATTTCGTGTGAAATTTGTCCAAGTTCGTTACTTCGGTGAAATGATTCGTTTGCTTGGGGATGGAGCAAGCTCGAAAACGAGGAAAGCGCAAAAAGAGAAGAGCGGTGTATCGTCATTCCAAGCATTTTGTATGAGTACAGCTTCTCGTGTAGGTACTGGTAACTTAGCTGGTGTAGCTATTGCAATCTCAGCAGGTGGACCAGGAGCAGTATTTTGGATGTGGTTAATCGCGGTAATTGGGGGTGCTTCTGCATTTGTAGAGAGCACATTAGCGCAAATTTATAAAGTAAAAGATGGGAATGCATTCCGTGGGGGCCCAGCGTATTATATGGAAAAGGGTTTAAATAAACGCTGGTTAGGTGTTGTGTTCTCTGTTCTAATAACAGTAAGTTTCGGATTGATTTTTAACGCTGTACAGTCTAATACTGTAGCAGCTGCCTTTGATGGTGCATTTAAAACAGATAGCAGATTAGTAGGTCTTGTTATGGCTGGTTTACTTGCAGTTATTATTTTCGGCGGAGTAAAACGAATTGCTCGCGCGGTTGAAATGATTGTTCCAGTAATGGCAATTATTTATGTAGCAGTGGCATTATTCGTTGTTGTAACAAACATTACGGCAATTCCATATGTATTTAAAGAAATTTTCTTACATGCTTTCGGAATTAAAGAAGTAGTAGGCGGAGGATTAGGAGCTGCGATTTTATTAGGGGTAAAACGTGGATTATTCTCAAATGAAGCAGGTATGGGTAGTGCGCCGAACGCAGCAGCGACTGCAAACGTAACGCACCCAGTTAAACAAGGTTTCATTCAAACTTTAGGGGTATTTACAGATACATTATTAATTTGTAGTTGTACAGCATTTATCATTCTTTTATCAGACGTGCATAATGCAGCTGATTTAAATGGAATTCAATTAACGCAGCAGGCGTTAAGTCAACATATCGGTCCATGGGCTTCTATATTTGTAGCAGTTGCGATCTTCTTGTTTGCATTTAGTTCATTAGTAGGTAACTACTACTATGGTGAAACAAATATTGAGTTCTTAAATGGAAGTAAAGTGTTATTAAATGCATACCGCATTGCTGTACTTGGTATGGTTATGCTAGGATCTGTAGCGACAATTCAAATCGTTTGGGATTTAGCAGATTTATTTATGGGAATTATGGCTGTTATTAACTTAGTAGCAATTGTATTCCTTTCTAAGTATGCTTTCGCAGCGTTATCAGATTATATTAAGCAAAAGAAACAAGGGAAAGATCCAGTCTTTTATGCGGAGTCTATTCCAGGTTTGAACAATACAGAGTGTTGGGATGAGCCAGTAGTAGCTGATAAAGAAAAAGCAGTATAATGAGGTGAGCATCAAGTGAAACTTGATGCTCATTTTTGTTGGTTCAGCTATTTGTGTGAAGTGAAACTCCTGCTCATTAAAGTTTCGCTTTATAATGAAAAAGACGAACATTCATGAATGTTTCGTAATAAAATGTATTTTTTTTAGAAAAGTGCGGATATGAGTTGTGATTTATGTTAGAATGGAAAATGCCTTTGAAATAAGAGGTTTTATGATCTTTCCTATCCGATTGAAGATTTTGGAGGGGAAATGGAAAGTTCGGATTATTTCTTGTTTTGAATGGTCAGACGTTCAACGTTAATGAAGAGTTAAATGGAGGATTTTATTAATGAAGTTTGTTATGTTCCTTGTAGGATTACTCGTTGTATTTGTACTCGGTTTTCTTATAAGTGCCGATCGAAAGAAGATTAAGTATAAACCAATCGCAATTATGCTTATTATTCAGCTAGCATTATCTTATTTCTTATTAAATACGCAAGTTGGTTATATTTTAGTAAAAGGAATTTCAGATGGATTTGGCGCACTTCTTGGATATGCGGAAGCTGGAATCGTTTTCGTATTTGGTGGTCTTGTTAATAAAGGAGAGGTTTCATTCTTCTTAACAGCGTTATTACCAATCGTATTCTTTGCGGTTTTAATCGGAATTCTGCAACACTTTAAAATTTTACCGATATTTATTCGTGCTATTGGTACGTTGTTAAGTAAAGTAAATGGTCTAGGAAAACTAGAATCATATAACGCAGTAGCAGCTGCCATTGTTGGACAAGCAGAAGTATTTATTACAGTAAAAGATCAATTAAGTAAAATCCCAAAACATCGTTTATATACATTATGTGCATCTTCTATGTCGACAGTGTCGATGTCAATCGTTGGTTCTTATATGAAAATGATCGAACCGAAATATGTAGTAACAGCACTTGTATTAAATTTATTTAGTGGTTTCATTATCATTCATATTATTAACCCGTACGATATTACAGAAGAAGAAGATACACTGAAATTAGAAAATAAGAAAAAACAATCATTCTTTGAAATGCTGAGCGAGTACATTATGCTTGGTTTCACGATTGCGATTACAGTAGCAGCTATGTTACTCGGTTTCGTAGCATTAATTACAGCAATCAATAGCTTGTTTGATACAATGTTCGGTATTACATTCCAAGCTATTTTAGGATATATTTTCTCACCATTAGCATTCGTAATGGGCATCCCGCAAGCAGAAATGGTAACAGCGGGACAAATTATGGCAACAAAATTAGTATCAAACGAGTTTGTTGCGATGCTTGACCTTGGAAAAGTAGCTGGTGATTTATCGGCTCGTACGGTTGGTATTCTTTCTGTATTCCTTGTATCATTTGCGAACTTCTCATCTATCGGAATTATCGCAGGTGCAACGAAAGGTATCGATGAAAATCAATCAAATGTTGTATCATCATTCGGTTTACGCCTTGTGTACGGTGCGACGTTAGTAAGTATTCTATCAGCGATTATCGTTGGTGTTATGTTATAAAAAAAGGATGGCTCTAGCTCATAGCTAGGGCTACTTTTTTTATGGTAAATTTGCATGAAAAAACCAATTAATTAGGAATATATTAACATATAAAAATCTTTTAAAATTTATATTGCATTTCACCTAGATAACGCTTACAATTTGATTTGTAGGTGGTATCAATTTCAGACTTTCAAGTATGGTAGGAGAGAAGAAGCTACCTTTTATAAATTGCAATTTATGTAAACGCTTACTGATTTTAGATGACAGTTGAATAGTTTTAGGGGTTTTAAATTTTTTTAACAACAATGGTCAGACGTCATTCGTTATACGTTATACGACCAATAATTCGTGGGAGAAGTGGGGGATTCACATATGAAAATAGTAATGTTTCTAGTCGGTTTACTTGTAGTGTTTGTACTAGGTTTCCTTATCAGTTCAGATCGTAAGAAGATTAAATATAAACCAATTGCACTTATGCTTGTTATTCAATTGGTACTTGCGTATTTCTTACTAAATACAAAGGTCGGATTTGTATTAGTAAAAGGGATCGCAGATGGATTTGGTTCTATTTTAAAATTTGCGGAAGCTGGGGTTAATTTCGTATTTGGTGGTCTAGCAAACGATGGACAAGCACCATTCTTCTTAACAGTATTATTACCGATTATTTTCTTAGCAGTATTAATCGGGATCCTGCAACATATTAAAGTTTTACCGATTATCATTCGTGCAGTCGGTTTCCTATTAAGTAAAGTTAACGGTTTAGGAAAACTAGAATCATATAATGCGGTAGCAGCTGCAATCGTTGGTCAAGGGGAAGTATTCATTACAGTAAAAGATCAACTAAGCAAATTACCGAAAAATCGTTTATACACACTTTGTGCATCTTCAATGTCTACAGTATCGATGTCAATTGTCGGTTCTTATATGAAAATGATTGATCCAAAATATGTAGTAACAGCACTTGTATTAAACTTATTCAGTGGATTCATTATCGTTCATATCATTAATCCATATGAAGTAAAAGAAGAAGACGATATTTTAGAATTACAAGAAGACAAGAAACAAACATTCTTTGAAATGTTAGGCGAATATATTATGCTTGGTTTCTCAATCGCTGTAACAGTAGCGGCGATGTTAATCGGTTTCGTGGCATTAATTACAGCAATTAATGGTGTATTCGATTCAATTTTCGGAATCACATTCCAAAGCATTTTAGGATATATCTTCTCACCATTAGCATTCGTAATGGGTATTCCAACATCAGAGATGTTACAAGCAGGACAAATTATGGCAACAAAATTAGTAACGAACGAATTCGTTGCAATGCTTGACCTTGGAAAAGTAGCTGGCGATTTATCAGCTCGTACAGTAGGTATTTTATCTATCTTCCTTGTATCATTTGCGAACTTCTCATCTATCGGAATTATCGCAGGTGCAACGAAGAGTATCGATGGCAAACAAGCAAACGTTGTATCATCATTCGGTTTAAAACTTGTATACGGTGCAACGTTAGTAAGTATATTATCAGCGATTATCGTTGGGGTTATGCTTTAATAAATTAAGAAAAGCAATGAGCGTAGGCTCATTGCTTTTTTTGTTTAACTTGCTTTATCCAAGTTTCTTTTAAAACGTGGTTTCTCTAAATAAGTTCCCAGTCTCCAGGCATATTCCACTGGCCCCATTCGGTATTTTTGGAGCCAATAGGTGCTAACGAATAATTGAATCGTATAAATTCCGATGGTTAAAAGAATACCGAAGAAATAGCCGATTTTCCCGTATAAGCCAAATCCATATGCGTAAAAAACAGTTGTTGCGATAATAGATTGCGCTAAGTAATTACTAACGGACATTTTCCCCATGTTCGCCATGTATGTTAGTAGGCGGGTTGCTTTTTTGTAATGGAATAATAAAATGATTGTGCTTCCGTAAAAGAAGGTCATAGTTACTGGTGTAAGACCATCTTGTAACATAATTAAAAGCGAGTGCTTTATGAACATAGCTAAGATTTTAATTGTAAAAGAGAAGAGACCGGTGGCAAACCATATTTTTTTGACAGCAGGTATATGTTTACTGACCTCAAATAGCCAGCCTTTTTTCCCTACATACATTCCGAGTAGGAACAGTGGAGACATAAAAATTATTGCGAAAACTGATATGAAAAATAATCCGAATGCACCGTCAATTCCCATGTAATCAAAAGGATTTTCAGTCAATCTAAAGTTGACGTGATCCATATAGCTTCCAGTTTGATGGACTTTATGTTCTTTTTCAGTATAAGGTGCGAAATCATTTATATTTGTAGATGGATCAGTTTGATAAGACATAAGTGTAGTAAGTGCGAGTAGAATAATCGCCCAAATAAGCAAAGTTTTCGGTTTTCGATTGATGAATATCATTAAAAAAATCCCGATTATTCCGTATGCAAATAAAATATCCCCCTCCCAAACAAAAGTGCCATGAATGTAGCCGAGTAGTAAAAGAATGATAATACGTCTTATGTATGTGGGGAAGAATTTTTTTCCTTTTGCGATAATACTTTTTTGTAACAAAATAATGCTAAGCCCAAATAGAAAAGAAAATAGGGATATAAAGTTATGTGTGCCGAAAAATTGAATAAACCAATTAGCACCTTTATCAAGATCGCCAAATAGATAAGTTGGTTTTTCACTGGTGAAGAACCCAAATTGAATTAATGTCATATTGACTAGTAAAATGCCAAACAAAGCGAAACCACGAATTGCATCAACAGCTTCTACACGTTGATTCATTTTTCCTCTCCTCGTATATTCGTTTTTATATTGAAAATAATACCATTTTATATCTGGTACTATGTCAAATATGAGGAAATTTAAGGTGATTTTAAGATAGAGAGCAAACAAAAAAATCACCTTAATACATGTATTAAGGTGATTGAAATATTACTCAGCTGGAGGCGTAAATGTACGTTTCTCTAATTCAGCATCTAGCATAAACAGTGCGTTTGAATCGCTTGTAATACGTTTTAGTTTTTGGATGATGCTATCGAATGAAGCTTCTTCTTCAACTTGTTCATCAACGAACCATTTTAAGAATGTAATTGTTGCATGTTCACGCTCATCCCAAGCGATATCAGATAAGTTGTAAATACGTTTCGTTACTTCACGCTCGTGTTCAAGTGCAACTTCAAAAGCGTTTAATACAGATTCGTATTCGTTATTCGGATTATCAAATCCAGTAATAATAGCGCGCTCTCCGCGGTCATTAATATAGTTGTAAAGCTTCATTGCGTGGAAACGTTCTTCTTCAGCTTGTACAAGGAAAAAGTTAGCGAATCCATCATAGCTCTCAGCTGTACAGTAAGCAGCCATTGCCATATAAGCATGGGCAGAGTAAAATTCAAAGTTCATTTGTTCATTTAATGCGTCGTGCAATTTTTTTGATAACATAAAATCCCCCTTAGTATTGTGACAAGAATATTATACCATAATTGATAATATTCTCATTTAGATACTTCGAACCTTTTCGAAAGCTTTGTGACGTGTGCGTCCATAATGTCTTGTAAGTCTAAATCATATTTTTGCGAAAGAATAATAAGGTTAGATAGTACATCGCCAAGTTCTTCTTTTAGTTCTTGTTTTAGCTCTTCTTCTGTTTTCGCATCTTCATCAGGGCGATCGCGGCCGATTTCAATAGCACGAACGACTCGTGAAACTTCCCCAACTTCCTCGGTTAAGAAATTTAAGCGAATAAAGGCATTATACTGTGACCAGCTTCGTTTTTCGTAAAATTCCTCAACCCATCTTTGAAATGCAACGATATCCATTTCTTCCTCATCTCCTCAATATGTTGTACAATGTCAATTGTATCATAACAATATATAGTTTCGGGGTGTAGGAATGAGAAAGATTTGTGTGTTTGCAGGTTCTAATTTAGGGGAGAGACCAGAATTCAAAGAGCAGGCAATTCAGTTAGGTAAAATGTTTGTTGAGAACGAGTATGAGCTCGTATACGGTGGTTCATGCGTTGGATTAATGGGAGAAGTAGCAAACGAAGTTCTTCGTTTAGGTGGACGTGTAACAGGTGTTATGCCACGCGGTCTATTCCGAGGAGAAATTGTGCATACAGGATTAACAGAATTAATTGAAGTAGAGACGATGCATGAACGTAAAGCGAAAATGGCAGAGCTTGCAGATGCTTTTATTGCGCTTCCAGGCGGATACGGAACGTTTGAAGAACTATTTGAAGTTGTATGTTGGTCACAAATTGGTATACATAATAAGCCGGTTGGTTTATTAAACATAAAAGGTTTTTACGGACCAATTCTGCAAATGGTTGAACGTGCAGCAGAAGAAGGATTTATGAATCCATCAAATAAAGAATTGATCGTTTCAGCTGAGACGGCAGATAAACTAATTCATGCAATCCAAAATTATGAGCGTCCTGTTTTGGGAACAAAGTGGAAGCAACTATCATAGCAAATACGGAAACACATGTCGTTTTAATTTAAGATGGCATGTGTTTTTAATTTGGTTAAATATGTTAATGTTGAGATATGATGTTTTTTTGAAAAGGAGAAATTGATGGAGGAGTTTGTGTATTTACATCCTGTTTTTAAAAGTATTTTAGCAGCGTCTATTCTTGTTATGCTAATCGTTTCAATACAGAAGAAAGAGCTAATTAATGAATTTTCGCTTTGGTTTATTTCGATATTGTGTATCAGTGTTTCGGCGATAACACTCTTTATGATTGGCTTTATTGTTGATGAGTATAATTTGGCTGGAGATCCACAATCGTTTTGTATGTTTATTGCGATTGGTTGTATTAGTGGCCTGAATTTCATTATTTATTACAGAAGGCAATAAAAGAGGCATTCCATATTACTTTGGAATGCCTTTATCATTTTGATTGCTTTGTTTTTTATAGATGTCTTTGGAAACACATGTAAGTTTATTTTAAAAAAGCATGTGTTTTTAATTTGGTTCAATATATTGATAGTGAGATGTGGAAGCGTTTGAAGAGGGGAAGTAGATGGAGGGATGTTTTGATGAATTAAAAAAGAACATCTGAATAAAGGGTGAGTAAGGAATTATTGAGTGATATATAATTGTTCCGTTAAAGGATCAGATTGTGGAAGATACCTAATGTTTTTATGAAGTTAGTAGAGGTTTTTTTAATCGAAATGAGAATAAATTTTATAGATGTAATCCTTTGGAAATTTTTAATCAGCTATGTATCATAATCTAATCATTAAAATGAAATTTGGAGGAGAGATGAGCATGGGGCGTTCTGTATTAAAAATGTATAACTACCACTTATGGGCAAATGAAGTTATTTTAAATCGCTTAAAAGAACTACCGCAAGACATTTTCCATAAGGAAGTTAAGAGTGGTTTTTCTTCGGTTGCAAAAGTAATGTCTCACATATACCTCACAGATTTAGCCTGGTTTGAGATTATTTCTGGTAAAAGCATGAGTGATGCAATGGTACACACAGACCAATTGAAAGAGCAGCTGGAAACAAAAAATATTGAGGAAATGAAAACTAGTTTTTATGAATTATCTAAACGATATAAAGTACTTTTAAGTAGTCAACAAGATTATGAAAAAGTGGTTGAGGTTGATAATCCATATGCTGGGCACCTAGATACGACGGTTTCTGAAACAATACTACACGTCGTCACCCACGGAGCATATCACCGTGGGAATATAGCCACAATGTTGCGGCAAATGGGTTATACCTCTGTTATGCAAGATTTCGGACTGTTTCTATATTCAAAATGAATTCTTTTTATTTACCATAGAATATGGGTTTTTATGATATTTTTTGGGGACTGCTTTTATTATTGGTTTAAGTTTAATTATGTAATATAGAATAAAGGCATTCCATATTATTTCGGAATGCCTTTATTGTTATTTTTATTTTGTTTTTTATACAGGTACCAGCCACCCCATCCGCCACCAATTGCTACGACAACGAGGAAAGCATAGTCTTTAACCTCGACACGTATATTGAAAATATTAGCTATAAGTAAGAGAATCCCAACTGTTATCAACGCAAAAAATGCTCTAATTAAGTAGTCTTTCAACTGAACCACTCCCGTCATTTAAGTAGTAAATGATGAATTTGGAAAAGCTTTTTGGATCTATGATACTAAAGGGTGTTTCCTATATTTTAACATAGATGAGATTGTAATATATTGATAAAAGTAGGGGAGAGGGGCGCTGATATTGTCGTGATTTGTCGGCAAATTGATATCCTTTGTCAAATCGTTGATATATTGCGGGTAATGATCGATATAATGAAAAAATCGTTGATATATTGCGAGTTATGATCGATATATTTGAAAAATCGTTGATATAATTTCGTGTACCGTTAAGTGCGACCATTACATAAAAAAGCGACTCTAAACGAGCCGCTTCCGCTTTTAAGTATTATTGATTCAAGAACGCACGTAGCATCCAAGCGTGTTTTTCTAGTTCTGTGTAGATGCCTAGTAGTAGGTCAGATGTCATTTCGTCGTCAGAGTCTTGAGCGATTTCCATGCCTTTTTTCAGTTCGACTAGCATCATTTCGTAGTCTTTCATGATTGCTTCGACCATCCCTTCTGCAGTTTCTCCGTATGCTGCTTCTTGAATAGAAGATAGTTCTAAGTATTCTTTCATTGTTGCTACTGGTTTGCCGCCAATTGCTAAAATACGTTCTGCAATTTCATCGATGTGAGTAGCTGATTCTGTGTAAAGTTCTTCGAATTTCTCGTGTAATGTGAAGAATTGAGGTCCTTTTACATACCAATGGAAGTTGTGAAGTTTTGTGAATAAAACGCTCCAGTCTGCTACTTGTTTGTTTAATACTTCGATTACTTGTTTGTTCATTATGATCAATCTCCTTTTGAGTTGTTATGTGATATCAATTACTAATTTATAATTATTATAATCTAGTAATCTATATAAATCAACCCTTTTGCTGGAATTAATTTGAACAAATTATGAACTGTTGTAAATAAAAGGCCCTATTACGATGAAGTAATAGGGCCTTTGTTTGAGATATGGCTCTTGTTCTAAACGAGCCGCTTGTGCTTTTAGTGATATCCAGCTCCGGTGACTAGACCAGTCGGTCATTTCGCGCCTTCCTGTGAGGCAAAGAACGCCTCTTCGTCAGGAGCTCCAATGCCCTCCTGTTCTGAGCAAGTCACCTCCGCTTTTAATTAATATCCAGCTCCAGCGGCTAGAATCTCCGGTCATTTCGCTCTCTCGCTCGAAGCAAAAAGCGCTTCAAGGTCGAGAGCTTGAAGTGTCCTGCGATTCTGAACGAGCCGCTTCCGCTTTTATTTGTTAAACAGCCTTTTGTTTTTCTTCTACATCCTGTCCATCCCAGCACTCTGTATTCTTTAAGCCAGGGATAGAGTTTGCAACGAAGACAGGATCTTTGCCTTGTTTCTTTTGCTTCAAATAGTCTACTAATGCAGCGTAAGCAAATTTGCTAAGGAATGAGATGGCAATTAAGTTTGTGAATACCATTAGTCCCATGAATAAATCAGCTAAACTCCAAACTGTTTTAAGAGCAGCGATTGATCCGAAGAATACCATTCCGACAACTGCAACACGATAAATCATTAACCATGTTTTGCTTTCTTTAATGAAAGCGATATTTGTTTCACCATAATAGTAGTTTCCTAGAAGTGAACTGAAAGCGAATAGGAAAATAATAATCGCTAAGAAAGTGCTTGCCCACGGTCCAATTTGTGAACTTAATGCGTTTTGTGTTAATTCGATGCCTTCTAAATTTGATCCTTTGTAAAGTCCAGAACATAATACGATAAATGCTGTTGATGTACATACTAAGAATGTATCTACGAAAACGCCTAATGCTTGAACAAGCCCTTGTTTTACAGGGTGAGATACATCAGATGTTGCGGCTGCATTAGGAGAACTACCCATTCCTGCTTCTGTAGCGAATAAACCGCGCTGAATACCGAACTTGATTGCTGCTCCAATACCACCAGCGATGGCTTGGTCTAAACCGAATGCACCGTTAAAGATTTCCATGAAAATGCTTGGTAACATACTGAAGTTGTTAATAACGACAAAAATAGCCACGCCGATATAAACGATTGCCATTGGCGGAACAATCATTTCTGTAATACGTGAAATGCTCTTAATACCACCAAAAATAATAACTGCAACTAATAAGGCTAATAGAGCTCCTACGATCGTTCGCTCTAGTCCAAAAGCATTTTCAAACGCTATTGTTACTGTATTCGCTTGAACTGAATTGAAAATTAATCCGTACGCAACTGTAATAAGAAGTGAGAACCAGATACCCATCCAGCGTTTGTTTAATCCTTTTTCCATGTAATATGCTGGTCCACCACGGAACCTACTTCCATCTTTTACTTTATAAATTTGCGCAAGTGTACATTCTACGAAACTAGTAGCTGCTCCGATAATCGCGATAAACCACATCCAAAATATTGCGCCAGGTCCACCCATTGAAATTGCTAATGCTACGCCAGCTAAGTTCCCAATACCGATACGTGCCGCTGCACTTAAGCAAAATGCTTGGAATGGGGAGATGCTATCTTTCTTTTTTTCTTTTCGATTAAACCCTTTACTAATTAAGCTGACCATCTCACTGAAATGAGTAATTTGGACAAATTTTAATTTAAAAGAGAAGTAAAGACCGAAGCCGATTAGCATTGCAATAAGAATATATGACCATAAAATATTATTCGTTACCTCAAGGAATCTGCTAAAGATATCAACCATATAATACACTTCCTTTTTTTCGTAATAAGAAAATTATATGCAAAAAATATACGAGAATCAATTTTTCTAAAAAATTATGTTACTTAAGTCATTTTTGTGTTATGATTATGTTACATCGTAATATTTTTAGAATTATTTACATTTTAAAAAACTAAATTTAAAGCGAGAAGGTGGGGATAATTTGAAAGAAGATTCTTTATTGAAAGTAAGCCTTGAGAGTTTGAAAATGAGAAGTAATATATTTTTTATCATTACATCTTTAAGTATCTTTTTAGGGTCCACTTATTATTACAATAAAAGATTTCCAAATCACAAATATCCTGAGTGGTTAGAATTTCTAAAGCTGATTGGATGAATAAAAGACGGAAAAACAGAAAATTAAAATAAATAAGTTATGGAGGAGCTAAAAATGAATATTAGAGAAAGTGAACTTCCGGGTATTGGTTATAAGTTTCAAATCGTTACGAAAGGTAACGAAAAGATGGTAATTGTTATTCATGATGATGGACGTAGAGAAATGTATCATTTTGATTCAGACCATGAAGAAAGCATCTCAAGTATTTCACTACGTGACTCAGAGGCAAGACAAATTGCAGCAATATTAGGTGGAATGGTATATAAGCCTAGGGCGTTAGAAAATGTTGAGATGGTTTTTGAAGGTTTAGCGATTGAGTGGTTCAAAGTGGAGAATACAGCTCCAGCAATCGGAAAAACAATTGGCGATCTTGAAATAAGAAAAACATATAGCGTAACGATAATCGCGGTTATGAAGAAGAACATGAAGAAGCTATTTAATCCAGGACCAGAAACAGTAATTGAAGAAGGAGATATGCTGGTAGTTTCAGGTGAGAGAGAAGAAATTAAAAAAATCATTAATGAATTACTTTCAAATAGGGGGGACTGATTAGATGGATACGTTAATTTTTGAAGTTGGTACAGCTTTAGTTTTAGTGGCAATTGCAGCAGTAATTGCTGGAAAATTTAAATTCTCAGTAATTCCTTTTCTAATTGTTCTTGGAATGTTAGTAGGACCGCATGCACCGACGATAGGTGTTATCGATCTCAAATTTATTGAAAGTGCAAGTGTAATTTCCTTCCTTGGACGAATTGGGGTTCTATTCCTTCTATTCTATCTAGGATTAGAATTTTCAATGAAAAAACTAATTAAATCTGGACGCTCTATTGCGATTGGCGGAACGATTTATATTTTAATTAACTTTTCACTTGGTTTGTTATACGGATTTATAATGGGATTCCCATTACTAGAAATCTTAATTATTGCGGGTATTATTACGATTTCTTCTAGCGCTATCGTTGCTAAAGTGTTAGTGGACTTAAGAAGAACTGGTAATAATGAAACCGAATTAATTTTAGGAATTATTATGTTTGAAGATATATTTCTTGCTGTATATTTATCAGTTGTTTCTGGTTTAGTACTTGGGGATCATGCTTCCTTCTTAGGTGCTCTTACTTCAATTGGAATTGCTTTAGGATATATGCTTCTATTCTTTATAGTAGCTAGAAAGGCTACGCCGTTATTAAATAAATTGCTCAACATTAGCTCAGATGAAATCTTTATTATTGTAGTATTTGCTTCGTTATTCTTCATTGCTGGTTTTTCAGAAACAATTCACGTTGCAGAAGCAATTGGAGCACTTCTTCTAGGATTAGTTTTCTCTGAGACAGAGCATAGTGACCGAATTGAACATCTTGTTGTTCCATTTAGAGACTTTTTCGGAGCTATTTTCTTCTTCAGCTTCGGGTTAAGTATTGATCCGTTCTCATTAGGCGGAGCGATATGGTTAACGTTAGGCGCTGTCCTTCTTACGATAATCGGTAACTTTGTAGCAGGAATGATCGCAGGAAGACAAGCTGGATTATCCCATAAAGCATCAACAAATATCGGATTAACAATCGTTTCAAGAGGAGAGTTCTCCATCATTATGGCTAATATCGGTATCGCCGGTGGTTTAATGTCAGTACTGAAACCATTCTCAGCACTATACGTGCTTATACTATCCATTTTAGGCCCACTTTTGACAAAAGAGTCGAAGAATGTATATAAATTCTTAAATAAAATCTTTAAGTGGGATACGAAGACTAACTAAATTTACAAAAATAAAAGTACAAGATATTTCCTGCTTGTACTTTTATTTTTGTAATGAAAACAGTAAAGAGAGGTAAATGATGTTAGGAGAGTTGATTCATTCCGTTTTAGTTTTTTTAGAAGGACTTGGTTATTGGGGAATTATGCTTGGATTAATGCTAGAGGTTATTCCAAGTGAAATCGTATTGTCTTATGCAGGTTATTTAGTATCAACAGGAAGCATTACATTTTGGGGCGCTGTCGCGTTCGGTACAATTGGTGGTGTAATTGCACAACTATTCATTTATTGGATTGGTCGATATGGAGGAAGACCTGTTCTTGAGCGATATGGAAAATATATTTTAATTCAGAAGAAACATATTGATTATGCTGAAGACTGGTTTAATCGTTATGGAACTGGCGTTATCTTTACCGCACGTTTTATTCCGGTTGTGCGTCATGCTATTTCGATACCAGCAGGTATTGCAAAAATGTCACATACTAAGTTTATTACGCTAACTACATTAGCTGTTATTCCTTGGTCAATTGTGTTTGTATATTTAGGTTTTAAATTAGGAACAGAGTGGGAAAGTATAAATAAAGTTGCGGGGCCATATGTGAAATACTTTGCACTTGCTGCCATTGTTTGTGCAATTGGTTACTTTGTATTAAAAAAAATGATGAAAAAAAAGTGATTACAGAAAAGGAATCTATGTCGACGTAGATTCCTTTTTTATTGGCATTTTTTCAAGGATGAAAGAATATGTTTAATATTTACCATATTGTGGCATACATATAGAAAAAGGGTGCTTGGAAAGGGGAATAAAGAGAAATGGAACTCCAGTTTCAAAATGTATATCAACAGGTAGAGAATTGGTATGTGTTGGATTCGGAGCTTCCTTGGGATGTCAAAAAGTTGAGAGAGGATTTGTTTTCTCTTATTGAAGTATGTAAAACGCCCGTTATTTTTTGTGATACGTGTGATGCAAACGATGTGCTTCTATCATTAGGAGAAGAGGAAGAAGAGTTCCTATTCCCAGTAGGTGGTTTTTATCATAAAGAAAAGCAATTAATTTTCGTTTGTATATGGGAAGAGTATGAGCAAGTTCTCAAAACGCTACTGCATGAATTCCGCCATGCGATGCAGCATAAGAGAGATATATTGTATGTGGGAAGTGAACGGTACGAAGAGCGGTGGATTGAAAAAGATGCGAGGAAGTTCGCGGAGAGGAAATTGGATGAATATAAGAGTAGAAAGTTAATGTAAAGCATAGTGGAGAAATAGAGCTGTGCTTTCTTTGTGCTTATTAAAAATAAGTATTTGACTTTTATAAAGTTTAGTTCTAAACTAATGATATAAAATGAGCGAGGTGATGAAATGAAAACAGAAGATAGACTAGGGCTACTATTATGGTTTCGTTTATCACGTTTTTATAACAAGAGCATCCGTGAGACGAATCAGCATTTGAAAAAATGGAATGTATCTGCCGCTCAGTTTGATGTGCTAGCTCAAGTCGGAGGACATGATCGTTTAACACAACAAGAACTTGGAAATAAGCTATTTGTTACGAAAGGAAATGTGACGCAGCTTTTAAATAAAATGGAGCAGCTTGAGTGGATTCATCGTGAGCAAGAGGGTACTACGAAATATATTTCGTTAACAGAAAAGGGCAGAGCTTTATATGAGGAAATTGTCCCACCTCAAGAAACGTTCCAAGCAGAGAAGTTTCATAATTTAAATATAGAAGAACAAAATCAATTATTAACACTACTAAAAAAGTTACAGTAAGAAAAAAATTTTAAAATAAATCTCGAATTCGAGATAATATGAGGTGAAGGATATGTTTAGAAAAGTTGATCATAAAAATATGGGCAGAGCAAATCATGGTTGGTTAAATACACATTTTCATTTTTCCTTTGCTAATTACTATAATCCAAATAACATGAGCTTCGGATCGTTACGTGTTATTAATGATGATCTAGTAGCGGCACAAACTGGTTTTGATATGCATCCGCACCGTGATATGGAGATTATTTCTTACGTTGTAGATGGTGCTTTAACACATGAAGACAGCATGGGAAATCGCGGAACGATTGAGCGTGGACATGTTCAATATATGAGTGCTGGCACGGGTGTATTTCATAGCGAGCATAATTTAGGCGATGAAACGCTGCGTTTATTACAAATTTGGATTTTACCAGACCGCGCAGATCATAAACCAAACTATGGTGAGTTTAAATTTGATTGGAGCAAGCGTAAAAATGAATGGTTCCATATGGTATCTTCAGTAGAAGGAAATGCACCAATTCAAATTCACCAAGATGCGAATTTATATTCTTTATCATTAGAGGCTGGAAAAGAAATTCATTTTCCAGTGAAAGAAGACCGTCAATTGTACCTTGTACAAATTGAAGGAAGCAGCGTAATAAATGGTGAAACGTTTGTTATGCGGGATGCAGCAGAAGCGGTAGAAGAAGATATTCACATTCAAGCGAAAGAGCAATCACACTATTTAGCAATTGAATTGAAAAAACAATAAAATGCGTAAAAAAAAGAGGACATCCGATAGGATGTCCTCTTTTTTGATTGGAATTGTCTGAAAAATGTTTCTCAAATTTTTGGTAGAGGTATCAGCTGTAAAAATCAGAATTGTATAAAAGTGTCAAAAATCTTTATGGGAATGGGGAATGTTATAGTGAAAAAGCAAGTCATTTCATCAGCATTAGCGTTAACTGTTATCGCCGGGGGATTTGGAGCGTTTGGGGCAACGACAACGAAAGCGGAAGAACAAAAAATTCAATATCATCAAGAATTTAAAACACCTGCATACATAGGTGAAGAATGGAAAGCACCGGAAGGACTAGATAAAAAAGAGACGGTCTTTCAATACTTAGAGAGTAAGAAAGATATGTTTAAATTAGCAGGAAATATTGAAAAGCATTTTAATATCGTTGGAGAAGAAAAAGACGCTGAATCTGATACGACACATGTAAAGCTAGTTGAGAAACATAATAACATTCCTGTGTACGGTTCTGATCAAACTGTTACACTTGATAAAGAGAATAATGTAAAAGCATTCTTCGGACAAGTTATTCCGAATTTAGATGATAAAAATATTCCTGCAGCTGCAAGCATTACTGCGGAACAAGCAGAAACAATTGCAAAGGCAGATATTGAGAAAGAAATTGGTAAAGTAAAGAGTTATGACGGTGTGAAAAAAGATTTATTTGTATATGAAAAGGACGGTAATTACTATCTTGCATACTTAGTTAAGGCATCGATTTCAAAACCAGCTCCAGGATATTGGCATTATTTTGTTGATGCAACGAATGGAAATGTTATTGAGAAATATAACGCTGTAGATAACATTACTGGATTTGGTTACGGAGTATTAGGTGCTAGACAATCATTTGAAATTGCTCAAGATACGAAAACAGGACAATTCAACTTGTTTGATGGTAAACGAGGACAAGGTGTTCATACATTTGATGCAGAAAATATGGACGAGAACTGGTTTAATTTATTCTCACAATGGCTTGGATATACAGGAGAAGAAGTTGAAAGTAAATCTAAGTTCTTCGAAGATAAAGCTGCAGTTGATGCGCATGTAAATGCAGGAAAAGTATATGATTACTACAAAAAGACATTTAATCGTAACTCTTTCGATGATAAAGGTGCGAAGCTTATTTCAACTGTTCACGTAGGGGAGAGCTGGAATAACGCAGCCTGGAATGGTGTGCAAATGATGTATGGTGATGGCGATGGAAAAACATTCATTCCATTATCTGCTGGACTTGATGTTATCGGTCACGAATTAACGCATGCTGTAACTGAGCATACAGCAAACCTTGTTTATAAAAATGAGTCAGGGGCGTTAAATGAATCGTTATCTGATATTATGGGTGTTATGGTTGAGAAGAAGAGCTGGGATTTAGGTGCTGACATTTATACACCTGGTAAACCAGGCGATGCACTTCGTTCATTAAAAGATCCAGCGTCTATTCCAAACCCATTAAAACCAAGTGAAGGTTACCCAGATCACTATAGTAAACGTTATACTGGAACGGCTGATAATGGCGGCGTCCACATTAACAGTAGTATTAATAATAAAGCTGCTTATTTAGTATCTGAAGGCGGAGATCATTACGGCGTGAAAGTAACTGGAGTGGGCCGTGAAGCGACAGAAAAAATTTACTACCGTGCGCTTACAAAATATTTAACTGCAAACTCTGACTTCAAAATGATGCGTCAAGCTGCACTTCAGTCAGCTGAAGATTTATATGGTAAAAACTCTAAAGCTGTACAAGCTGTAACGAAAGCTTATGATGCAGTAGGCGTAAAATAATAAGAGAAAAAAACCTGACTAGAGTGTCAGGTTTTTTTTCTTTATCCCGCTAGTCGCGAATGCCTAATGCGATTTTCGCCATACGTGACATACGTTCTTTCGACCACGGTGGATTCCAAACGACATTTACTTCTATTTCATTAACTTTAGGTACGTTCGTTGATAATACTTTTTTAACGTCTGATACGATTTGCCCAGCCATTGGACAACCGATAGAAGTCATAGTCATCGTAATGACAGCATTATTATTTTCATCTGCTGTAACATCATACACTAATCCAAGATTAACGATATCAACACCTAGTTCAGGGTCAATAACAGCTTCTAAATTGGCCAATAATTTATTTTCAAATGCTTCTTGTGACATAAGCAGCCCCTCCTATATTTTAATGATATCGATTCTCATTATAACGGAAATGAGCATAATGTGCAGGAAATGAGCTCAAAAAAATATCCCTCTTTGAAAGAGGGATATTTTTGAAAATCTATTCTGTTTTAAAATGAGATACGAGTTGATCTAACTCTTCAACTGTTTGTTTCATTTTTCCAGCAGTTACTGTCATTTCATTCATAACGATAACTTTCTGTTCAGCAGATTGTGCCGTTGCGGCGGTTTCGCTGGATACTTCGGTCGAGATAGAAGAGATGTTATTAAGTGAAGCATTCATTTCTTCAGCACTTGCAGCCATCTCTTCAGCAGTTGCTGATATGTCTTGCATTTGAGTAGAAGCTTGATTTACTTGCTCCAAGATTGTTGTGAAAGAAGAACCTGCTTCACGAATAACGTTAATACCTTCTGATGCTTCAGATCGCCCTTGAGACATCATAGAATTGGCAATTTCTGTATCATTTTGAATTTGATGAAGTAATTGATTAATGTCTGTTGCAGCTGTTTTAGATTGTTCAGCAAGCTTTCGAACTTCGTCAGCTACGACAGCAAATCCTTTTCCTTGTTCACCAGCACGAGCTGCCTCAATAGAAGCATTTAAAGCAAGTAAGTTTGTTTGCTCAGCAATATTAGATATAGATTGTAAAGCTGTATCAATATATTTCGTATGAGTGATTAGACGTTCGACTACTTCTGACGTAGCATTTACAGCTTCGTGAATCGTTGTCATTTGTGTAATAGATTTTTGGATAACGTTATTTCCATCATTCGCATGTTCATAAGTGGCTACAGCCAATTCTGCTACAGAGGACGCAGAATTAGCAATACGTTGAACACTTACTGCCATATCGTCCATTGCAGTTGAACTTTCTTCCATACTAGCAGTTTGAGATTGAATACTTTCATTTAAATTAGACATCGATCGTTGAACTTTTATTGTTGCTTCGCGTGATGTAGTTGTTTTTTCTAGCATATTTTCAGAAGCAGTTTGTACTTCCACTGATGTTTTTTGAACACGATTAATGATATGTTGTAGGTTTTCTAACATTTTATTAAATGATGTTGCGATAGCACCGATTTCATCGTTGCTATTTACTTGTAGACGTGCCGTTAAGTCACCTTCTTGAGAGGCTAATTCTTTTAGTTTTGTGTCAATTTGTTGAATTGGTTTCACAAGTTTACCAGAGAACCACCATGCAAGAATAATTGCAGCGACAATACAAATAACAAGTGATAAGAAAATAACATATTCGATTAAGAGTGCAGATTGGTCAATTTTTTCAATAGATTGTTCACGTAATTTAGCTTGTTCATTACTGTAATTTGTGAAGTCACCAATTACTTTATAGACAGTTCCGTTCTCTGAAGAAGCTACTTGTAAAGCTTCTTCCCATTTTTGTTCTTTTGCAAGAGTGAATACTTTTTCTTCAACGAACTTTCTCCAAGTAGACCCTAATTCCATTGTACTTTTTACGGACGAAGAAGCATTTGGATTAGAAAGAAGTTTATCTTTTGAATCCTCAAGACGTTTACTCATCTCATTAAACTTGTCTAATTCGACTTGATCATGTTGTAGTAAATAACCTCTTAAAGCAGAGAGCTGTACTTGATAAGCGTCTCCACGTTCTTTTAATTCTGTTGCCAGTGGAGAAATTTCTTTTTGTAATGTTTCAGCTTTACGAGATTGGTCAATAGCAAAAAATAAAATAAATGCTAAGGCGATACCGAATAAAGCGCAAATCGTTCCCATCATGAACATAAGTTTTTTTCTGATACTTACAAAATTCATATGATAAAAAGCCTCCTTTGTGAAATCTTAGTATTAGAATTAATAAATGTAAAAAATTGAAAGAAAGCTTTACTCCAGTTGGAATAAAGCTTTCTTATTTCCTTTAGGAATTATAGCAGACGGAATGAGAGATAGAAAGAGATATTTTAAAGTGAAAAAAGAGAGACTGTAAAACTTGCTTTCCTATACCTTTGAGTTCGTGTCATTTTCACTTTAAGCGTTTGTTTTGAAATGAGAAACGAGAACTTCAAGTTCTTGTACGATTGTTTTCATTTCAGATGATTTGTTAGCCACGATACTCATTTTGTTTACTTGATCACCAGCCGAATGTGCTGTTTGTGATGTTTCTGCAGCAACTTCGTTTGAAATAGAAGCGATATTATTTAAAGCTGCATTCATTTCTTCAGAGCTTGCAGCCATCTCTTCAGCAGTTGCAGACATTTCTTGCATTTGCGTAGAGACTTTGTTAATGTAGTTAACAATTTCTGAGAATGAAGATCCGGCGGTACGAATAACCGTAATTCCTTCAGAAGCTTCTGCTTGGCCTTGTGTCATCATGTCATTTGCTATTTTTGTATCGGCTTGAATTTGATGCAGTAAATGGTTAATGTCAGTTGCGGCTAGTTGAGATTGTTCAGCAAGTTTTCTAACTTCATCGGCAACAACAGCGAATCCTTTGCCGTGTTCACCAGCACGAGCTGCTTCAATAGAAGCATTTAAAGCGAGTAAATTTGTTTGCTCGGCGATATTCGAAATAGATTGAAGTGCAGTATCGATATGATTTGTATGTGTAATGAGTCGCTCAACTACTTGTGATGTAGCGTTAACGGCTTCGTTAATTGTATGCATTTGTGTAATAGATTTCTCAATGACTTTATTCCCATTATCTGCTTTTTCTGAAGTTGTGACAGCTAAACTAGTAACAGAAGAGGCGGACTCAGCGATACGCTGAACACTCGTTGCCATGTCATCCATTGCGGTTGAACTTTCTTCAATGCTAGAAACTTGTGAACGAATATTGTGTTCAAGAGCATTCATAGTTTCTTGGGTCCTTGCGGTATTTTCCATAGAAGCGGTTGTTTCGATAAATACATTTTCGGAAGCTTCTTTTACACTTGTTGATGTTTGTTGAACTTGTTTTATTATATGCTGTAAGTTAGTGAGCATTTGATTAAAGGAATTTGCAATGTCACCAATTTCATCTTTACTCGTTACGTGTAATCTAGCCGTTAAATCTCCATCTTGAGAAGCTAATTCTTTTAACTTCTCATCAATTTGTCGAATTGGTTTAACGAGTTTACCAGAGAACCACCATGCTAATAAAATAGACGTTAATGTACATGTAATGAGTGAGAAGAAAATAATATATTGAATAAGTGATGAAGAAGACTCGACATCAGCAATTAATGCGTCACGTTTCTCATTTTCTTCATTTGTATATTTATTAAAACGACCTAAAAGATCATTTACATAATCTGTTTGTGCTAAAGCAATTCTAGATGCTTCGTCCCATTTTCCTTCACGCGCAAGAGGGAGTACCTCATTATCTATGACGCTACGCCATTTTCCTCCCATTAAAATGGCTTCTTTCATTCCTTCTGGGAGCTTTTTGTCACTTGTTACTTTCTCTCTAGTATCAGCTAATTTTTTCCCTTCTCGGTTGAACTTATCTAATCCTTTTTGATCATGTGATAGCAAATATTCTTGTAAACCAGCAACTTGTCCTTGGAACCAATCGCCACGTTCTTTTAAAATCGTCGCTCTTTTCGATACATCATTTTTTAACGTTTCGATTTCACTTGCTTGATTCATGGCGAATGAAAGAATAACAATAAGAGCAATGCTAAATAAAGAAGAAATGCTTAAGAGTGTGAACAGTAGTTTTTTTCGAATACTAACATATTTCATCGTTACCCCTACCCTCATTTAAACTGTTTATTATGATTTATAGATATTTAAAACGAAATTAATAAAAACATTATTATGAAGTTATTAATCTGTTCAATAAAAATTATAGCAGATAATGGAAGGAGTCAGATTGGTATTAGAAAAAGTTCTTAAAATGTATACATTTGCATATCATAAAATTCATAAATAAATATTAGAAATGCTATTGAAATTTGAAATGACATCATGTATACTTCTAATTAGTTGATAACGATTATCAGTATCAACTAAAAACATTACTCTTCGTTATGTTGGTCATACCCCTTTTTGACGACGTAAGTCAGAGACGAAATGTTGAAATATCTTGTGTCCTATTCTACAGAATTATGGTAATCTCCAACCTCAACTTATATGCGTGAGCATGCAAAAAGGATCCTATCCGTGAAGGGATCCTTTTTTGCATGCTGTCGCAATTATTGTATATAGACCAGGGATACGTTCTTCGATTCCTTCTGGTGCAGTAGAAGGGAAGACCCATCTTTGATGAGATCCATGTTCTTCAACTAGTTTTTCAATTTTAAAATGTTCTTCCGCAAGTGTTGTAATGATTTCTCCTAGCGTCCAGCGACGGATGGTTGTTTTAGGTAGCGATTCTTTCTGTGCTTCTGTAAGAAGGATGCTATAAGCAACATCATCTTCAATTAATTCTTCATCGAAATAATTTCCACTTGCTCGAAATGATGGATGGTCTACTCCTAATAGCTTTGTGTATATTGGATGGTAATCGCGAAGGATAAGTATCCCCCCTGGCTTTAGTAGTTGAGAAATTTTTTTGAAAAGTGGTTTTAAATCTAGAAAGTAATGAAGTACACCAAGCTCCAGTAATACGATATCAAATGATTTGGAGAGATTTACATCTAGTACATCAGAAACGATGTAATGAATAGAGACGTCTGCGGCGGCAGCAAGTTCATTTGCATATTTTGCATTACTTGCTGAAATATCAACAACTGTTACGTCAGAACCTAAAAGGGCGAGAGCAACAGCTTTATTTCCTTTTGAGCCGAGTAAATTAATAATACATTTTCCTTTTGGAGATTGTATGTAAGGTAAATAATGTGCTACTTCGCGTGTGGGATCTTCCATGATTTTTTTCGCATAATCCTCCGGTGCCCCATGGCGATTCGTCCAAGCTTCATAAGCAGCTGTATTCCAGCTTTTTTCATTTATAGTGCTTAGTTGTTTTTGGTTCAATGTTATCACTCCTTTTGTGAACGTATAGGTATTCGGCGGGAGGATGGGATTTCCTGTTTTTTTGATTTAAAGTTTGATTTTTCTGTTAGTTAGTCGTAAAATACGTGTTATACGTAAAAGCATTGAAAAGGAAAAGTAGAATGAAAATATTCTTTCCAGAGAGCTTCGGTAGCTGAAAAGAAGCAAGAATATTCATTTGAACAATGGCCTTTGAGCTTCGTCCTGAACTTATCAAATGATAATAGTAGGCGGCGACGAGAGTTGGTACTCGTTATCAAAACCACAGTATAAGAGCATAGAGCTCCGTACTTGTTAAGGCTAATTATGTGAGTGATTGGCGAAATAAGGTGGTACCGCGACTGTTTATACAGCCCCGCCCTTATCTTTTTTAAGATAGGGGCGGGGCTTTTTATATTTTAAAGGAGGAATATAAGATGAGTATTTTTATTGGAGGCGCTTGGCCGTATGCAAATGGTTCGTTACACCTTGGCCATATTGCGAGTTTATTACCTGGAGATATTTTAGCGCGTTATTACAGGGCAAAAGGTGAGAATGTGCTGTATGTTTCAGGGAGTGACTGCAATGGAACACCGATTGCAATTAGAGCAAAACAAGAAGGTGTGACAGCAAAAGAAATTGCTAATAAGTATCATGAAGAATTTCAGCGATGTTTTCGTGATCTCGGTTTTACGTATGATTGCTATACACGTACCGATAGCGAGCATCATCATGAAACTGTTCAAAAAGTTTTTTTACGTTTATTAGAAGAAGGCTATATTTATAAAAAAACAGTGGAACAAGCATATTGTGAAACGTGTACGCAGTTTTTACCGGATCGTTATGTAGAAGGAATATGTCCATATTGCCATGAAGCAGCAAGAGGAGATCAATGCGATGCTTGTTCTGCTATTTTAGATCCTCTTGATTTGTTAGAAAAGAAATGTAAGTTATGTGGTAGTACGCCATCTGTAGAGGAAACAGAGCATTTCTATTTTGCATTGCATACATTTCAGGAGCAAATTAAAAAAGTTGTAGAAATCGCAAAAGAAAAAGGAACATGGCGTGATAATGCAATTCAATTAACGGAAAGATATGTAAAGGAAGGGTTACAAGATAGGGCTGTATCAAGAGATTTACCAATCGGGGTATCAATTCCAGTGAAAGGGTATGAAGATAAAAAAATTTACGTATGGATTGAAGCAGTGGCAGGATATTATTCAGCGAGTAAACATTGGGCTGAAGAAACAGGAAAAGATGATCAAGAGTTTTGGAATAGCGATGCGCAAACATATTATGTACACGGCAAGGATAATATTCCATTTCACTCCGTCATTTGGCCAGCGGTATTACTTGGAATAGGGGAAGAAGCAATCCCGCGTCATATCGTTTCGAATGAATATTTAACAGTTGAAAAAAGAAAATTATCTACAAGTAAAAACTGGGCAGTATGGGTGCCTGACATATTAGAACGCTATGATCCAGATTCTATCCGTTACTTCTTAACAGTAAATGCACCAGAAAATCGTGACACTGATTTTTCATGGCGTGAATTTATTTACAGTCATAATAGTGAATTGTTAGGAGCATATGGAAACTTCGTGAACCGCACATTAAAGTTTATTGAAAAATATTATGATGGCACTGTACCAAAGGGGACTATTGATATAGAGCTGAAAGATAAATTAGAAGGATTATATAAAAATGTAGGAGAGGCGATTGAGCAAACTAAATTTAAGGTGGCGTTAGAGACAATATTTGATGCAGTACGTTTTGCAAATAAATATTTTGATGAAAAGCAGCCTTGGAAACAAAGAGAAGATGATCCAGTTTTGTGTGAAGAAACGATTTATAACTGTGTGTATCTTATCGCTAATTTTGCAAATCTCCTTGAACCGTTTTTACCATTTTCAAGTGAAAGAGTTAGAAGCACATTGTCGATTATTAAACGAAATTGGGAACCGCAAAATACGTTGCCAAGTAGAATTGATAGCGTGCAGCCACTATTTGAGCGAATCGATGTAAAACAAATTGAGCATGAGGTAGGGAAGCTATATGGAGCGGTAAAGTGAAATATAGAAAAAGACCTTTCAAGTAAATGAAAGGTCTTTTGTTATGCAGTATGATTCTCTTTCTTATCTTTCAAAAAGAAAAGTACGGCAAGGATTACAAGAATAATAGCTGCAATATCATACGTTATTTTAAATGTAGTATTAAAGTTTAAGTACTCTACGAAAGGAGTTTTCACTGCTCCTGCATATATACAAACGGGAATGAGAAGTAAATCGTAAAATTTCTTTTCTTTCATATATCTTATTAGGAAGAAGATACACATAATAGCAAAAAATATGATGCTTAAAATAGTCATTTATACCTCCAGATAAATTTACTTATTTTAATTGCAGTTATATCTTTTATATAAATTCTGTATTTTTTCAAGCGCTATGCACGCGATTGTGTTTCCTTTCTTTCCTAGCCGTAAGCAGCTGAGGAGTGAAAATCCCAACCAATATAAAAATAATACCAATCCACTGCATGAATGTTACGACTTCATGTACAAGTGTAATAGAAGCGATAATAGCAGTTGGTAATTCAGCTGCACCTAATATTGTACCGAGTCCTGTTCCAACCTTTGGTACACCGATTGAAAAACAAATGACAGGTACAACAACGCCGAATAATCCGAGGAAGAAAGCATATTTCCATAGACCGGCTTGCAGGGCACCATCTGTTAAAAAGGTTGGTGGGAAGAATAGACATACGATAAGAGTCGCACTTGTTGTCATAAGAAAGCTTTTCGTATAAGGCGGAACATCTGTAGCAACGCGTCCGCTTGCAAAAACATAGAATGAAAAAGAGACTGCAGCTAATAGTCCAAAGATAATCCCTTTCGTAGAAAAACTTTGTCCGAGGCCTTCAAATACACCACCTGCAAACAATGTACCAGCAAATAAAATAAGGATAGATATGATCTTATCGCGGCTTGGAAATGTTCGATTTGCAATTGCTTCGATAATGACACCAATCCAAGTGAACTGAAAGAGTAGGACGACAGCGATAGATGCGGGTAGTTCTTCTACAGAAATAGCGTAGAAAATTCCAGTCATACTCATTGTTGTTCCGACGGTTAGTAATGAAAAGAATTGTTTTTTTGTTACTTTATGACGTGAAAAGAAAAGAACGAGTAGAAATAGTCCAATCCATCCGAAGACATATTGTCCCCCTAATAGTTGATGTGCTGAAAATCCATTTATGAATCCGAGTTTGAAAATAGTTGAAAGTATGCCGTAGCTGCAAGCACCGAATAAAACGAGCAATGAATATTTAAACTTATCCATAAAAAATCCTCCTTTTAAGTAATAAAAAACGCCCGCTATCCAAATAAGGATAACGGGCGAACGAAACAGAGTAAGACACTCTACAAAATTCCGCCACTCACACATGAAGTATGAGTTTGGGGTATGTAATTATAGTGAATGTTACATTGCTTTTGGGAATACAATGGAGCATTTTACACCTTGAGCTGTGTTTTGTATCCCGTAAGGAAACTGATGTTTATCTAATATTTGTTTCACGATATATAATCCAAGACCACTACCTTGTACTAAACCGTGTTTATCAGGGTTTGCGCGATAGAAAGGCTCAAATAAATGAGCAAGTTTATCTTCATCAATTTGTGAACCTGTATTCAATACTTCTAATGCGTAACCGTTTGGTTTTTCATAAAGCTTTATATATACGTGCTGATGGTCAATTGTATAATGAATTGCATTTGAAATAATGTTAAAAATAGCAGTTTGAATAAATTTAGGATCAGCTAAAATTTGTACGTCGTGTTTAATATTAGATTGTACATTTAATTGTTTTACAGATACAAAGTAATCTACTTTCTTTATAACATCCTCAATAATATTAGATAAAGAAATGACTTCTAAATTCGGTTTAAATTGAGGGTTTTGTATTTTGGATAATTCCGACATTTTTTCCGTTAATATGTTAATGTCTTGCATCATCTCGTAGGAACGTTTCAAATACTTATCTCTATCTTTATAAGCTCCAATTCCGTGAATCATGCCATCTAGTTGTCCCATAACGGCTGCGATGGGTGTTTTTAATTCATGGGATACCATAGACATAAATTCTTTACGAGATTGTTCTAATTGTTGTTCCTTCTTGAGCTCATTTCTTAAATCTTGATTGCTTTCATGTAAATTCTTCACAATATTTGGTACTTGTGAAGCGGCTACTGACAAATTAAAATCTGTTTGATCTGTATTTTTGTTAAGTAGCTTTTTATCTGAGAAATCAAGATTCATAATATCTTTTAAAGCATCGCTCATATATTGAAAAGGTTTAGCAATTAGTTTTGCGTACATTAAAGATCCGAGTAGAGATAATGCAAGCATTGTCGCGCCAACCTGTGGAGCTAACTGCTGCAACGCATCTGCTAACTTTGGATTATCATTTGTATCATTTGTTTTACTTGCTGCATTTTGTGTATGTAAGGCATCATTATTAGCGGCTTTCTTTTCTGCTTCTGTAAGCTGATTAGAAGTGCTATTTTCCCCCGAAAGGTTTTGTGTATGTTCTTTTGCCTTTGCAGTTTGGCTAGGCTGCAAAAGGTGATTGATAGCTGTAGAAAGAGATTTATAATCTACAATAGAAGATTGGAAATTAGAAATGTTTCCCTCTGACACAGCTTTATTTTGATTCGTTTTACTTTGATCGTTTTGCTTATCTAAATCCGCCTGTTCTGTAGTTGGCGTTCCATTTTCTTTCACAAAACGTTCTTTATCGTAGTTTGAAGCTAGAAAGTAAATGATTTGATAAAGACAAAGTGATAAAAGAATACAAAATAATAAGGTTTTGATGAAAATATTTTTGGTGATGTTGTCTTTGCTACGATTCGATTTTGTAGCCAATGCCTTTCACCGTTTTAATATAAGGAATTCCTAATTTTTTTCTTAAGTTTTTAATATGTGTATCTATAACTCTTACATCACCATAATGTTCATAGCCCCATACCTTATTCAACAAATCACTTCTTGATAATACTTTTCCTCGATTTTGCAGTAAAGTATAAATAATTTCAAATTCTTTTGTTGTCAATTCAATTTGATTACCATGAACATAAGCTGCATATGCTGTAGAATTTAACATCAATTCATGGAATTGTAGTATAGTTGCAGCTTCTGCTTCCTTTGTTGCTGCCCTTCTTAATACAGCCTCTACACGCTTAATAAATACGGTGTAATGGAACGGTTTCGTAATATAGTCATCAATACCTAACTCAAATCCTTTAATTTCACTTTCTTCATTATGTAAGCCAGTTAACATAATGATTGGTACATCAGATTGTCCTCGCATAATTTTACAAATACTATAGCCATCTATATCTGGTAACATTACATCGAGGAGGACAAGATCGTATGAATTTTTTTGGAAAAGAAGAATACCTTCTGTTCCAGCACCAACTACATCAACAGTAAAGTTTTGTGCCATTAGAAATTCACGAATAAGTTCTTGTATATCTGGGTTGTCTTCAATCACCAGTATATGCGTCATAGTAACACCTCCTAAATAACGCTTTTTACTGCAATATTCGAATTCATCATTTTTCGAGTGACTCAGATTGTTTATACATATAATAAGCCCCCGCTATAAAATAATAATAAAAGTAGCAAGGGGAATAGTTTAGTGTTACTGATTAGTTCAGAATTACAGTAGTTCTATTATAGTATGTATTATAAAATTTATAAAACATTATAACTGTATAATTTTAATATCTACGTTTATCAATGTTTGGATATTAGCTAATCAAATCTATTCCTATTATATATGTAAATACAGTTGTTTTGCTACTGTAAATGAATAAATAAAATAAGCCAAGACATAAAATTCTTGGCTACACATAAATCTTGTTTTTAGGCTATTTTACAGTGACAGTAGCTTGCTGCTGAACGCGCTCAAATAACCAGTGTATATCATTATTATACATACGAATACAACCAAGTGTTGTCCATTTGCCGATTGCTTGATTATTGTTAGTTCCGTGAATCGCATAAGTTGTTCCGTAAGTTCCTGCCATATTTAATCCAAGCCAACGGTCACCAAGTGGATTACGTGGATCGCCGCCTTTAATTTTGCCTGTATAATAAGGGCGGTTTTTAATTTTATTTACGATTTGAAAAGTGCCTTTAGGTGTAGGCGTTGCAGCTTTTCCAGTAGCGACAGTAAAACTTTTTATAAATTTTCCATCCTGATAATAATCCATTTTATTTAACTGAGTGTCTACGATTAATTGATCTTTCGTTGTAGCGGCCTCTGCGCTAGCGAATGGAAGAGTTAAAAATCCTAATGATAATAGTGCGCTTAATAATAATTTTTTCATTGTTATTCTCCTTTTACGATCGTAATAGTCTTACATACAATGAAGTTGTAATCCTCGTAATGCTTTATTTACATTTTCATCTAATGTTTCAAAGAATGTAGTGATTTTGCTGTTGTGTTTGTTGTTTTTATCAATAAGTAATCTTTCGTTTAATAAAAGCTCGCCGCGTAGTCCAAAACTTTGAACTTGAATATTTAGCTCATCTTCATTTTCAGAAATAATTGGTAAGAAATAGTGAAAAGCTTTCGTTGGAATGATGTAGCTTTTGCCAATCATGCTTTCTTGGTTTGAGTTAGTCCATTTTTTCGTGACAATTTTAATATTCTTTTTTGAAACGATAAAAGATAGTGTTGTAGATTTTGTTAAACTTACGTCAAATTCACTTGTTTCACATATGTGTAAATTAAAAACGGTTTCATTTTGATGAGATTCAACATTTGTATTAATAAAATCGTGCATTTTATATGCTTCCATTTCGTATTCACCCTTTTTTCAATTTCGAAAAACGACTTATATTTATTCAAATTAATGCTTAGTCATATATTAGTTAAATTTTTCAACAAATTCCGATATAATCTTACAATACGTATATGAAGCTAATATGAAGTTAGCATGAGTTTGTGGTGGTTTTTTATTGAGAACAAAATAAGAAAGGTTTTTCAGTGTTAAAAAATGGATAAAATTTGCATATTATTAATGCGTCTTTTTGTTATTTCGACTTAAAAAATGCTTTTAACTACTTAATAAAGAACGGAAATCATTAGTGTGACCCTTACAAAAATGTAATAAAAATGTAAGCTATTGTGATAGTTATTTCGACAATTTTTTTATAGAATAATAGTAAGAAGTTGTACGTGATTGAAAGGAGAGATGACATGGAATGGATTCATGAATTATTTCAGCAATACGGGTACTATGTTGTACTTGTAGGTTTGCTGTTAGAATATATTGCACTTCCGTTTCCGGGAGAGCCAACGTTAGCATATGCGGGATTTTTAGCACATAAGGGTGATTTAAGTTTACCGATTTTAATTATTCTATCCTTTATTGGGACAAGTGTAGGAATGACGATTCAATACTTTTTAGGAAATAAATTAGGTATGCCTTTCATTCAAAAGTATGGGAAATACGTATTTTTAACACAAAGAAAAATTGACTTAACGAGAATGTGGTTTGATAAGTATGGGTACTTCTTAATTTTTATTGGTTTCTTTATTCCTGGTGTACGTCATTTCACAGGATACTTTGCAGGAATTATTAATTTACCATTCCGTCGTTTTGCCATTACAATTTATTCAGGCGCTCTATTTTGGGTATCATTCTTCTTAATCGGTGGTTACTGGTTAGGTGGAAACTTACATGATATCTTTGGAGTGCTAGAAGGTCATATCGGTAAAATCATTTTTGGAGTTATTGTGATTGTAGCGGTTACGTTAGGTATTCGTTTCCGTAAGCAGTTAAAACGAGTATTACTACAAAACGCAAGCTAATATGAAATCCATTCTATGTCAGAATTTAGGAAGGCAGTGCAAAAGCACTGCCTTTTTTATTTTATTGTTAAGACTATGTTTAATGTACATTTTACATTCTTTATAGGAATTTGATACAGGATAAGAAATAAGTATCTTGTCAATTATTATAGTCGTAATGACAATTATAATTGACAAAAATAAGGATATTATTTACAATTTTAATTAAATAAATGAAAAAGAGGGAAGACATGAAGCTTCAAAATCGAGTGAGGGAATTGCGAGCAAAGCATCGTTTATCACAAGGGGATTTAGGAAAAGTGATTGGATCATCACGGCAAACGATTAGTTTAATTGAACGTGGGGATTATGCACCATCTATTGTATTGTCTTTAAAAATCGCGCAAATTTTCAATGTACCAGTGGAGGAAATATTTACGTTAGTAGAGGGGGAAGAGGACGATGAAGAGTAAGCGAAAAAAACAATTTGATTCTGTGGGGAAAATAGCAGTAAGTATGATGGGTGGCTTTTTAACGTCTTATATAGCTTTAAATTTACTCTCGGATGAACCGAGAAAATTATCATCTAATACATTTATAGGTATATGTACTATTTTTGGAATTTTAATGATGTACTATACTTGGAAGAATACACGTATGTTAGCAGAGGCACGCGATGAAGAAGAGAGCGTACAAGGCAGAAAATTAGGCATTATAAGTATATATTTACGTGTAGGTGATATAGTTACGCAGGCATGGTTTGTATATGCAGTTATTACATGTAGACGTGCACTGTTGCAGGATACAAATGTTTCATTTGCGGTGTGGAATTTAGTAGCTTCTATTGTTTGTTTAACTACTGTAGTAACTATCGGACTCATAACAAAAAATCGTTATAATAAGCTATATCCTGAACAAGGTGTAACGTATATGGAATCTATGAAAATGTGGACGAAAAATGCAGATGAAGGATTAAAGCACATTGTGCATGAGGCTGGATATAAAGCGTATGAATTTACGAATACAATATTGGCATATGTATGGTGGGCTGCCGTTATATATACAGCTGCTAGTGATATCGATTTTGTGTTAATTGGTTTAATCTCATTTATTTGGATATTGCATCTCGGGAAGTTCATGTACGAAATGCAGAGAAAAATGATTTATTAAGGGGAGAAAAAGGTGGATATTTTAAGAAGGCCAGCTGGCTCAATGACAGTGGCGCTAATTCTGTCCATTTTATACGGAGTAATCCGAACTGGGAAATTAGAAGTAATTTTGAACCTATGGGCAATAGTTGGAATTTCATTGTTAGTGTTAGCCATTCATGAGCTAGGACATGTAGTATTTGGTGTAATAGGTGGTTTAACATTTAAATTTATGACAGTAGGACCCATTACTATTCAAAAAGAAAAGGGAAAATTACGTATTCGAGAAAATAAATTATGGGCGTACTTTGGAGGCGTTGCAACACTAGTACCACCTTCTATAGAGACACCGAATCTTTCGAAAAAGTGGGCGTGGCTCACTTTAGGTGGACCGATTACGAGTTTACTATTTGGTATTACTTCCGGTTACATATACATGGTGAGTTATTATCAATATCTTTTATATTTTTCCTTTTTCCATTTTGCAATCTTTGCGGTTACAATTGTGCCAATAAAAGGAATGCTTATGAGTGATGGGATGCAATTTCTTATTTTAATTAAAGATGATGAAAGAGCTAGAAATCACTTATATGAGATTCAAATATCGAGTGAGTTATTTAGTTATAAAAGACCGAAAGATTGGGATGAAAGATTAGTAGAATTGAGTGAGGAGAAAATAAAAGAGAATAAAGGGATAAGAGAGATAATGAGTAGACTTATGCTCGTCTTTTTTGCTCGTGCAGATCAAGAGGGAATGGAAAGAGCGATACCGTATATAGAACGAATTGTTCAACTACCTGTAACGAAAGAAAATAAGTTTTTCGTTAGTAGTTTTCATAGTTGGTACCTTTTATATAAAGCTCTTTATCAGATGGATAGTCTTTCGTTGCAAGAAGCAAAGGAACATGCAAAGGCTATTACAAAAATGGACCTAAGTGGATATTACCGTACACAAGGAATTATTAAATATGTAGAGGGCAATATGGAAGCGTCCCGTACTTATATGAAGAAAGCTGATCAAGAATTAAAGAGCGCCGAGAAGAGTGAAATGGGATATTTACAATTAGAAAGAGAATGGTTTAAGCAGCTGAAAGAGAGGGTATCTTACGATGGGTGAGGTATCCTCTTTTTTATATGTCATCTTATGCCGTTCCATAAATAGCCTAGGGCGAGTAAAATGAGATAAGAAGAGCAAAGCTTGGAGGAAGTAAATATGGAAATTTTATCAATTATTTTGATAGTCTTGCTCATTTATGTTGTTTTTAAAGTGGCATATGTAGCATTAAAGATACTCGCGATCCTATTAATTATCTTTTTAATCGTAGAGTTCGGCAGTAAGTTGCTTGGGGGATAGGGTATGTTGTGCGTTTTGAGTGTCGAAGGATGTCGGTAAATCGATATCCTACGTCGAATCGTTGATATAATGAAAAAATCGTTGATATAAGTGGAGAAACGATCGATATATTTGAAAAATCGTTGATATATTTTAGTGAATACGAAGTGGGGTATGTGGAAAAGAAGTTGCCATGAGGGTAACTTCTTTTTATCGTGATGCGGGGATATGCAAACCAACATAAAAAAGCTGGAAGAGTATCTTCCAGCTTAAGAGTTACTTTCGATTTGGCGACCGCTATCTTCTTCATTGTCTTGTAATAGGTTGAATACGTCTGCTAGGCAGAATGCAATGAACCAAGTCCATAGACCGTGGAAGAAAGCTGAGCTTAATTGAAGTGGTAATGTATAGTTTGTCATTGAGTAGGAAATACATCCACCAACGATTCCGATCATTGTTAATAACATTGTTTTTTGAGCATTTTCTTCTGGATTAAAGAGGAAGTAAATGTATCCGCCTAAAATTGAAGCGCTTACAAGTGTTTCGATTCCATTAAAGATGATATTCTCTCCAAGCTGAGTGTTTGTCCAGAAGCAGATTGTTCCGCCGATAATAGCAAACAGGACAGCTATTGTATATCGTATATATTGATTCATATGTTCATCTCCTTATGTAATAAGATGATTTGGAAGTCAAAAAGGTAGGTATAGTATATTGAAGTGAGTTTTAATTGTACGTATCTTTTTATAAAAAGATCATTGAAGAGTAACTAAGATGATCGGTTGTTTAAACCGTTACGTGTATGGTGTCTGAAATATACCCGACTGCTCGTTTCTTTTTGCTTGTAAAATAAGAGAAACTTCCAAGTCTATATACTCTTTTTTTGTGAGTCTGCTTTCATTATAACACATTTAGAGACATAATAATAGAATTATCTGATTTTGTAATAAGTGTAAAAAATAAAAAGCGCAAGGAAATACCATTAACGGTGCAGTTTAGTGGAAGAAGGATTTTAATTTATTATGATGAAATATGTAATCAAGGTGAGATCTAAGAAGGAGGCTTAAATACTATAAAAAATGTTTTATAGTATGAATGTAAGGGAGGAGAGCTAACTTGGAGTTCACAACAGAAAGATTAATAATTAGACCTTTTAAGAGTACTGATTTACAGGATGTATTTGTTATTTATAATAGTGATGATACATGTAAGTTCCTATTACATAATAAGTGGACTCATGAAGACATGCAGAAAAGATTTAATAAGAAGTTAGCAAATAATGTACTTACTAAAGAATCAATATTAAGTTTGGCAGTTATATACAAAACTAAAGTAGTTGGTGATTTATCCGTATGGTACACAAATATGAAAGACACTGTTGAGATTGGTTATAGTTTTTCAAATGAAGTAGCTGGGAGAGGTTTGGCGACAGAAGCAGTAAGTAGTTTGGTATTGAAATTATTTAATGAATTTAATGTACATCGTATACAGGCTAATCTTGATGCACGTAATACAGATTCACAAAAATTGTGTGAACGAATAGGCATGAGAAAGGAAGCCCATTTCATACAAGATTTTTGGAATAAAGATGAATGGACAGATAGTATTGTATATGGGATGCTATCCTCCGATTTGTAGTAATAAACTTAGTGATTTTATTATGCTAAAAGGTACGTGAGTTGAATAACAAAGGGCATAACATATTATATATGACTAATATGTTATGCCCTTTAATTTATTAACCTTTTTTATATGCGTTTGAAACGGCCGACAATTTCAACTGTTTCAGTAATGTTCATAAATGCTTTGTTATCCACTTGACGGATAATACGTTTCATTTCGCCTAACTCATAGCGAGTCACGACAGTGTAAATCATTTTTTTCTTATGGTTTGTATAGCCGCCGACAGCGTCTACCATTGTCACCCCGCGTATGCCGTGATGTAGTAGTGCGCTTTTTATTTCCTCACCTTTTTCTGTAACTGTCATTATCGTTAATTTAATATGTTTCGTATGCACAGCATCGATAACTTTGCTGACTACAAACCGGCTAATTAACGTATAAAGTGTAATATCCCATCCGAAAATAAAACCTGCTGCAACAAGTAAGACTAAGTTGAATACAAAGATGATTGCTCCAATTGAAATATCTCGATGTTTCGCTACAATCAATCCAACAACATCAAAGCCACCTGTTGAAGAAGCAAATCGGAATATGATTCCGGAAGCTGCTCCGCAGATTACACCACCGAATACAGAAGATAGTAAAATATCGTCTGAAACCTGGTGTACAGGGATAATGTTCATCGCTAACGATGATACAGCTACAAAGTAAGCTGTTAAAAAGGTTGTCTTCTTGCCTAAGTAAAAGTGACTTAAAATAAGAAGAGGAATGTTTAGTAAAAAGATAAGTGCACCGATATTGTAGTGCATTAAATAACCGATAATCATCCCTACACCAGCGAATCCACCGCTAATCATGTTATGCGGGATAAAAAACATATTCATAGAAATTGCATACAAAATAGAAGCTATAAAAATAACAACCAACTGTATCATAAATTCTAAGTGAAATGTTTTAGCTGCTGGGAAGGATAAAAAGGCGGTGTCGGGAACGTAATCGGCGTCTCCTAGTTGACCCATAGTATGTTTCATCTCCATATTCATTTTTGATTACAAGAAGAGAATAAAGGTTTTTTCAAAAACTGGCAATAGTTTTATTATAATGCAAAAATTTTATAAATTTCTAATAAATCAAGCCTATTCATTGATGTGCGTGAATATACTAAAGAAAGCGAATACAACGTTTCTTAATTATTATTTTCTTGAGAAAATATGCAAAATACTTTTTTTGAAAATAAAAGGAAATAGAGAATGTTTGCCTAATGTGCTAAAATGACCTTATTAAGGATGTGAAGCGATGGAATTTTTATTGCAGGATGCAATTCTATATATATCGTTTGTAACGACGGCACTTTGTTTATTAGAAGTTTTCTTCCTTGCTAATGTTTCTCGCTTTGTGCGTCAACAAGCGTCAAGCGGTAGACAAAGAGCTTTTGCGCTAGTTGATACATGTGAAGATAGTGCGGGAAATGTACCGCTATTTTCTATTTTTTATAAATATGGAATGATTCGTTCTGTACGCAGACAAGAATCAAGTGAAGAGAATGACGAGGTCGGTCCGTATACACCAATGTTTCGCTAAATAATTACGAAACATTGGAGGAATGAACATGTTAAAATCATACCGAGCTGTGCTCGTTAGTTTATCATTATTATTTGTTTTTGTTTTATCTGGTTGCAGTAATGCAGCCCCAATTGATGCACATAGTACTGGGATTTGGGATCATTATTTTGTATATCCAATCTCGTTTATGATTCAATTTGTTGCTCATCATATACCTGGAGCTAGCTTTGGGATTGCTATCATTATTATGACGCTCGTTATTCGTTCAGCAATGATTCCATTAGCTGTTTCGCAATATCGCAGCCAAGCGAAAATGAAGAAAATGCAACCTGAACTGCAGAAGCTAAAGAAAAAGTACGGTGATGTAAGCAAAGACCTTGAAAAACAAAAGCAGTATCAAAAAGAAATGTCAGAACTAATGAAATCAGGCGGTTGGAATCCACTTGCTGGTTGCTGGCCATTATTAATACAAATGCCGATTTTCTCTGCTTTGTATTATGCGATTAGCAGAACGGAAGAGATTCGCACATCTTCGTTTTTATGGGTGAACCTAGGACATGCAGATCCATATCATATATTACCGATTATTGCAGCGTTAACGACATTTATTCAGATGAAAGTTTTCCAATCGAATATTACACCTGGAGAACAAGTACAGATGCTAAAGATGCAGCAAATTATGATGCCGGCAATGATTCTATTTATGGGGTTTGCGGCGCCATCAGGACTTGTGTTGTACTGGATAACAGGTAACTTATTTACAATGACACAAACAATTGTATTAAGAAAAATAATGGAACGTGAAGAGTTACAATTACAAAAAGCATAGAGAAACACCGCTCATTACGAGCGGTGTTTTTTTGTTAAGTCGTTAAGGAAATGTTAAGAAACCGACATTACTATAGGCATTGTATACGAAAGTGTACATGCATTAGAAATATGAAGGAGGAAATTTCCTATGAAGAAGAAAACAGTTGGGTATTTAGCGATTGCAGGTGCGTTATCATTCGGAATCATTGGAGGAGTCGGCATTCCGGCATTCGCGGCAACGAATACTCCAGCAGTGGATCAGCCTGCAAAAACGGCGAAAAAGGATTTGGATGACGCTACAAAACAAAAAGTAAAAACAATTATGGACGATACAAAGAAACAGTTAGAGGAAATAGGTGTAAAGCTTCCGGAGAAAGAGAAGCGTAAAGACATGTTTGTAGGATTAGATGAACAGGCGAAAGCAAAAGCGAAGTCAATTTTAGAGCAAGAGAAATCCGGAAAACTAACACGTGAACAAGCAAAAGAGGAATTAACAAAGTTAGGCGTGAAAATGCCTGAGAAAGGTAAGCGTGGAGACATGTTTGCTAACTTAGATGAACAGGCAAAGGAGAAAGCGAAGTCGATTTTAGAGCAAAAGAAATCTGGAAAATTAACGCATGAACAAGCAAAAGAGGAATTAACAAAGCTAGGCGTGAAAATACCTGAGAAAGATAAACATGGAGACATGTTTGCAGGATTAGATGAACAGGCAAAAGAGAAAGCGAATTCAATTTTTGAGCAAGAAAAATCCGGAAAATTAACGCATGAGCAAGCAAAAGAAGAATTAACGAAGTTAGGCGTGAAACTCCCAGAGAAAAAGAAGCATGAAGACATCTTTGCAGGATTAGATGAAGCAACAAAAGAAAAAGCAAAAGCGATTTTAGACAATGAAAAGAAACAATTAGAGGCATTGAATGTTGATTTACCGCACCATAAGTTTTTTATGAAAAAAGAAGATAAATAATTGAATGAAGTCGTATCTTTCGTGTGGGCAACCGGAAGGTACGTGCAAGGACCGATTTCTATAAGTAGAAATCGGTCCTTTTTAATGTGGCATTGAAATTCTTTTTATTGTTAGTATGTATCCGAAGACGCAGTAGAAGATTGCAAAACCGATAAACACTTCCGTATATTGATATTTACCCAATAAGTAGAAGGAAACAGCTGGTATAATAGTTACAGCTAAAATGCTATAACCAGGATACTTGTTTCGATACGTGATAGTGAATAGAACAGAGAGAAACGTAGCGATGATACAAAAGACAGCAATCATTATTAGTACACCTCCTAAAATAATTATACCATTTTTAGGGAATTAGAGAAGTTTTGTATGTTCTGTTATAATATAAGAAGCGAAATATTTCCTATGTTATATAAAAAAATATATTGATTTTTTCTAACAATTCAATATAATGAACAATAACTACAAAATTCGACATCAAGAAGTGATGATGAGGACACGATCAATTTTTTACGATTCTCAGAGAGGGAAGCCTTTGGCTGTGAGCTTCCTAATACGGAAAAATGGATTACCACCTCTGAACTGCAGCAGTGAACGAACATCTAGTAATTGCTTGCCGGCAAAAACCGTTATTTAGACTTGAGAAATTGGTGAAGTGTGTTACTTTACGAATTGAAACAAGGGTGGAACCACGAATACAACACTCGTCCCTTTTTTAGGGAGGAGTGTTTTTTTATTTCATTTTTGCATCACACTAGGATTGGAAGGAGGATACGCAGCATGCATCATGATGAGAAGAACAAAATTGGTTTAACAGTAGCACTTTCTATCGTAGTAGGAACGATTATTGGATCTGGTGTGTTTATGAAACCAGGGAGCGTATTAGATTACTCGGGGAGTTCTAATATGGCCATTCTTGCTTGGATAATTGGTGGTCTGTTGACGCTAGCGAGTGGTTTAACAGTAGCTGAAATTGGAGCGCAAATCCCGAAAAATGGTGGGTTGTATACGTATTTAGAGGAGATTTACGGAAGTTTTTGGGGATATTTATCAGGTTGGATGCAAACAATTGTTTATGGACCTGCTATTATCGGAACATTAGGTTTATACTTTAGTTCTTTAATGATTAATTTTTTCTATTTAGATAAAGTGTGGAATTTACCAATTGCAATTGGAACGGTTGTGTTCCTTGGCGTTATAAATAGTATGGGAACAAAATACGGAGGTATCGTCCAAACAATCACGACAATCGGGAAGATGATTCCGATCATATTAATTGTCGTGCTAGGTTTTTGGAAAGGGAATAGCGATATCTTTAACGTAGTAGTGCCGATATCAGAAAATCAAAGTATCGGTATGGCAATTTTAGCAACGTTATTTGCTTATGACGGATGGATTTTACTTGCTTCGATTGGCGGAGAAATGAAGAATCCAACAAAGTTATTACCGAAAGCAATGACAGTGGGGATTTTAATCGTAACTGCTGCTTACGTATTAATTAACTTGGCGTTATTAAATGTATTACCAGCAGCGAAAATTGTAGACCTTGGAGAAAATGCGACAGCGACAGCTGCGGGTATGTTACTTGGAGAATATGGCGGGAAGATTATTAGTATCGGTATTATCGTTTCTATTTTCGGCTGTTTAAATGGAAAGATTTTAACATTCCCACGTATTCCAATGTCTATGGCGGAACGTGGACAACTTCCATTTTCTAAGTTTATTGCAAAGGAAAGTCCGAGATTTAAAACACCAGCAAATGCGATTACTGTTGAAATCATTTTAGGAATTATTTTAATGATTATTAGTGATCCAAATAAGCTATCTGAGATTTCCGTATTCATTATTTATATTTTCTATGTAATGACGTTTATTGGTGTCTTCATTTTAAGAAAACGTAATAAGAATAAAGAGCGTGCATATAGTGTACCGTTATTCCCAATCGTACCAATCGTAGCGATTTTAGGTTCGTTCTTTGTAATCGGTAGTGCGATTATTAACGATCCAGTAAGTTGTTTCTTATCAATTGGAATTGTCTTTACTGGACTACCGGTGTATTGGTACTTGAATAAGAAGAAAGAAACAGAATGATGGAAGGGTAGGCGTATAATACGCCTACCTTTTTTACTGTAAAAAAATTATACTTGCGTCCGCTTTCTATTTTGGTTACTATAATCGTAGTAACCAAAATAGAAAGCGTGGGGAAAGACTTGAATTTTCGTGTTTATATTTTAGCTATCGCGGCTTTCGTAGTCGGAACGGTTGAGTTAATTATAGGAGGAACGCTCGATTTAGTTGCCAATGATTTAGGAGTATCTATTAGCGCAGCTGGTCAGCTTATCACAATATTTTCGGTAGTATTTGCTTTGTCAGGTCCAGTTTTATTAGCTTTGACAGGGAAGTTTGAAAGAAAAACATTGTATGTTGGAGCATTATCGATTTTCTTAATCGGAAATATTATTTCGGCATTTAGTGTAAATTACGGAATGCTAATGTTCTCAAGGGTTATTTGTGCGGCAAGTGGTTCATTAATTATTGCGCTATCGGTAACACTTGCTTCTAGTGTAGTAGAACCGCATTTTCGTGCGCGTGCAATTGGAATCATTTTTATGGGAATTAGTGGATCACTTGTACTTGGAGTACCGCTTGGTCTTGTACTCGGAAATGCATACGGATGGCGTGCACCATTTGTGTTAATTTCGGTATTAACAGTTATGGCAATTGCTTGTATTTCATTATTCTTAACGAAAGTACCACCGACATCGGTATTATCAATAAAAGAACAACTTGCTACTTTAAAAGATAAAAAAATTGTAAGTGCACAGTTAACATCATTTTTGTTTTTAACGGGTCATTTAACATTGTATGCATATTTAACACCGTTTTTAAAAGATGTTATGCATGTTGAAGCAAACTGGATTAGTGTGTTTTACTTTATTTTCGGAATCGCAGCAGTAATTGGCGGCGGATTCGGTGGATGGCTTGCTGATAAATGGGGATCGAAGAAAAGTATTATCTCGATTATTATCGTATTTGCATGTGCAATCTTCATGTTGCCATTAATGACATTCTCATTCCCGCTCTTCATCATTATGATGGGACTTTGGAGTATGCTGAGCTGGGCGATTTCACCAGCACAGCAAAATTATTTAATTGAAATTGCACCGGAATCAGCTGGTATTCAGCAAGGTTTAAATAACTCTGCGCTTCATTTAGGAATTGCACTTGGTTCAACAGTAGGTGGAGTTGTTATTGAAAAATCATCTGTTATATATAATGCTTGGGTAGGCGGTGGCTTTATTATATTAGCACTGCTTTGCGCGATTTTCTCGATTACGAGAGGACGCTCTACTCAGTTCGTGAAAGAAGAATCTATCGTTTGATAGGTTCTTTTTTATTTGTAAAAAATTGCAGGTTTTAGTAGGTAAATGGAGAAAAGGGTATATAGCGAGGTGAGGTATATGTATTCGAATTTTTCAATTATTGGTCTTCTAATTTCAATGCTCCCTTTGTTTCTTATTATTCTTGCACTTAGATGGGTTCGTTTCATCTATCAAAATTCAGAGAAACAGGTAGAGCAAAATGAGAAAATCATTGAGCTGTTGATGGAGATAAAGGAACAAAATAAAAAGGAGTCTAAGTGAAAAACTAGACTCCTTTTTATTATTTAATTAGTATCTTAATTTCATTAACAAACTCTTAATCTCCTCATCTTTCATAAAGAGATCGTGGTGCTTCTGGGTAATCTTTGCAAGTGCAACGTCGTGATAGAAAAATTCTGTAAAGAACTTTACGAAAGGTTGTGACATTGTTTTCATCGCTTGCCATGATTCTTGTTCTACGCCAGCAAATAAAATTTCACGATCGTCAACGATGAGTAGCAAGTAGCGCTCTAATGCATTAGGCTCTTCAGCTGGGATTAGAAAATGCATGTTTTCTAAGTCTGTTTCTACTTCTCCAACAATAAGAGATTCAATTTGAACACCTTGTTTTGCTTTTTGTTCTAGTAAAGGGAGATATTCTAAAAGAGTATCATTCCAAGCTGAAATACGGATTGATTCTTGTGCACTTTCAATGAGTTCTTTACTTTGAACTCGAATAGAAGATTGCATTTTTAAGCTCCACACACGGTCATCTGTAAATGATTTTTTTGATATGTTTGTTTCCAGTTCTTTAATATTTGATTGGAATTCTGTCGTTAATTTTTCAATTGCTAGTTTTAGTGGTAATGCTGTATACAATTTTTTCTTTTCTGAAACAGAATCCATTACCATTCCTTTATCGATTAGGCGTGCTAGTACTTCATATATTTTTGCTTTTGGAACACCTGAATGCTTCACAATTGTTGTAGCATCTAATGGTTCATTGCTTGATACGACAACTTCATAAGCTTGGCTTTCATATTGTGAGAAACCGAATTTTTGTAACATAGTTCCCTCCGAACGAATGAGATTATATTTTAAGGATAATGAACTATTTGTTTTTGCACAAGTGGTAGTCCGTTTTCTAATTGTATTAAGGTGAGAATTAATTTCAATTTTTTAATTTTATCTATTATACTTAATATAATGATTAATAAGATTTTAATTTAATACGAAGGGGATGCTTGGGGGAAAATGTTAAGAAGTTTACGTTTAAAAATTGCGGTAGTGTTTTCAGTACTTATTTCTATGATGTTCGTAATATTGGGTACAGCTGTGTATCAATTACAGAAAGAAAAGGAAGTGCGCTCCTTAGACGAGTATTCTCAAAATGCGATGGATCTTGTGACAGAGCAACTTACGACATTTATTCAAAGAACGGATGAAGATATGGGGTATTACGCGAACAGTGAGATGATTCGTAATATGCTTCAAGGTGGGGTTACTCCGGAAGAGGAAGCGTTTTTAACGAAAGAGTTTGCGGAGTATAAAAAGAATCATCCTGGTATTTTAGATTTATATATTGGTACGAAAGATAAAAAAACATTAAGTGCCAATCTTGCTGAAGGTGGGCAAGTGCCAGAAGGATACGATCCAACGACAAGACCATGGTATAAAGATTCAGAGGCTGATGTAAAAAAGGTCCATTGGGGACAACCTTCTTATGAAATTGCAACAGGCAAGTTAAGTGTAGGTGTTTCTAAAGCAATTACAGCTCAAGATGGGTCTGTATTAGGCGTTGTTGCGATGGATGTATCGCTTGGGACGATTCAGAAGTTGCTTCACAATATTCAATACAATAATGACGGAGAAATGTTTATTATAAATGATAAAAATATGGCTCTTGTTTATCCAGAAAAGATAGGGAAAGATGTTTCTAAAGAGCCACTTATAAAGAGTTTAAATAAAGAGGTAACAAAATATGCGGTCACTACAATAAAAGGTGAAGATGTAATTGTTTACAGTCAATCATTTGATACGATGAAATGGACGATAGGAATCTTTTATCCGAAAGAAACGATCGATGGGCTATTAAATAGTACGAGAAATACAGTTATTATAATGGCATGTATTAGTTTATTAGTTGGAATCGTAGCTTCCTACTTATTCTCAAGAAGATTAGCAAGACCACTGCAACTATTAAAGAATCACGTTCAAAAAGTAGCAGAAGGCGATTTAACGCTGCGAATGAAAGTGACAAGTAAAGATGAAGTTGGAGAGTTGACGAAGCACTTTAATGATATGGTTGAACAAATGAATGAAATGGTAAGTAAAATTAAAAACAGCGTATCAACGGTGCAACAATCAACGAATAGTTTACATTATTTAACGAACGAAACAGTGGCGGCTAGTAGAGAAGTTTCAGGAGCAATGGATGATGTGAGCGGAGGAGCTTCTACTCTTGCGAATAGTGTGGATGAAGTTTCTGCTCAGCTCGAAAATATGGCGGAGTCAGTGGAACAAATGAATAGCTCTGTTGATGAAATAAAAGGAGTGGCTGGCAAAGCGGAAGAGGCATCTAAGCAAGGATTAAATACAATGAGGAATTTAATCCGTACGAGGGGACAATCATCTTCGATTGTTGTTCATACAGAAGAAGCATCGGATAAGTTAGAACAAAGAGTTGGATCGATTCAAAATGTTGTTGAGCTTATAAAAGGCATTTCGGATCAAACAAATTTACTTGCTTTAAATGCTTCAATTGAAGCTGCCCGTGCAGGTGAGCAAGGTAAGGGATTTGCGGTTGTTGCTGAAGAGGTTCGGAAATTAGCGGAACAATCAAAAGAGGCAACCGGAGAAATCACAACGATGATTGGTGATGTGCAAGTAGAAGTAAAAAAAGTTGTAGAAGTTGTAAGTAAATTGAAAGACATTGCAGATGTGCAAAATAAAGTGACGACAGAGGCAGAAATGGAGTTCCGCACAATTATGTCAGTTGTAAATACGATTAGTACTTCAGTTGAAAAAATTGTAGAAGAGGTATATAACATAGGTTACGAGCAAGGAGAAATTACAGCGGTAATGCACACAATTGCTGGTACGAGTCAAGAAAGTGCAGCTGTTTCCGAAGAGGTACATGCTGCAACGGAATCACAGGTGAATCATTTAGAAAAGGTAGCTCACACGATGGAAAGTTTGACAGAACATATGAGAGATTTAGAAAGATTAGTCGAGCAGTTTAAAGTGGAAGAGTAACATATTAGTAAAATGATGAGGATTTCGGTAAAATAGACAATGGATATATAAGAAACGATTATAGGAGGAAGACTACTATGGCAATTGTTGATGTATCGATTATTCCAGTAGGAACAGGTAATCCAAGTGTTAGTGAATATGTAGCAGAAGTACAAAAGGTGCTAGAGAAAAATGCGGATCGCGTGAAGTATCAATTAACACCGATGAATACAATTATTGAAGGAGATCTTCCTGTCATTCTAGAAGTAATTCAACAAATGCATGAAGTGCCTTATACGAAAGGTGCACAGCGTGTTGCAACAACAATTCGTATTGATGATCGTCGTGATAAAGTAAGCACAATGGAGAAGAAATTAAACTCTGTTCGATCAAAATTATAAGAAAAAGCAGCGATCTTCGCTGCTTTTTTCATATAGGAGGTAAATAAGATGAGTGAAAAGTTTAATGAACAATTTGACGGGTTGTTAGAGAAATACACGGAATTATTACTTGGAGAGAGCAATGAAGAGAGAAAAGAGCAGGTGCAGAAGTGGGCACTTTATTCTTACATAGCGAAGACGATGCCAGCTTTAGTGAAGCATTGGAATGAGACATATCCAGATGCGAAAGAAGAGATGGTGCAGTTAATTACGGATATTAAAAGGCTGAATGAAGAGAAGCGAAATGAGCAGTGAGAAAACTTGAGGTGAATGTTACCTCAAGTTTTCTTTATTAATATCCTTATATAATTTACATGGAATATTAAGGGTTTTATAGGCATGTCGAATATTTTCGGTATGCCTATTTTTGCCCTAGTAAACCCGTTTTTTCTAAATGTCGAAAAATATTCCCTTCATATTTACATGCGAGAATATAGGTTTTTAAATGTTTTTATAGTATTTTATAAATTATCTAAATAATTATTTGTATCCAATAATTTTAAACAATGATATAATTTTGAAGAGGGGTAAAAAACAGATAAATTACAGTCATAGGGGTGAATTACATGGAACAATTAATGCGAAATTCGTTTCTTTTCTTATCTAAAAATAAAGCGCTAACAAAACTGGCTAAAAAGTACGGTTTACGCTTTGGTGCAGGTCGCTTCGTCGCAGGGGAGACGATTGAATTAGCGACAGCTGCCATTCAGGCATTAAATAAGCAAGGACTTTGTGTAACAATCGATTATTTAGGTGAATTCGTTGATAATGAAGCGGAAGCAAATGAAATGGCTAACCAATCGATTGAAGCGATCCGTGCAATTGGAAGAGAAGGTCTTGATTCGCAGCTTTCTTTAAAGATGACTTCTATGGGATTAGATATCTCTGATGAAATCGTAATGAACAATATGCGCCGTATTTTAGAAGCGGCAAAAGAAAATGGTGTGTTCGTTACCATTGATATGGAAGACTATACACGCTGCGGGAAAACAATTGATATCTTTAAACAATTAAAATCTGAATACGATAATATTGGTACTGTTATTCAAGCTTACCTATATCGTACAGAAAAAGATATTGAAGACTTAAACGCTTATAATCCTAATTTACGTCTTGTAAAAGGGGCTTATAAAGAACCTGAAGAAGTGGCGTTCCCGGACAAGAAAGATGTAGATGACAATTATAAAAAAATTATTAAAATGCACTTATTAAATGGGAATTATACTGCAATTGCTTCACATGACGAAGCGATTATTGAATATACAAAAAAACTTGCCGAAGAACACAACATTCCAAGGGATCAATTTGAATTCCAAATGTTATATGGTATTCGTAATGAGCGTCAACTTGAGCTAGTAAAAGAAGGTTACAAAATGCGTGTTTACGTACCTTATGGAAACGACTGGTATGGCTACTTCATGCGTCGTCTAGCAGAGCGTCCAGCAAACGTTGCGTTCGTATTAAAAGGTATGGTTAAAAAATAACCAAGGAGAAAATACTCCTTGGTTATTTTAATTGCTGAAATGCGTAATGCGCCATTTTTTTCGTATCAGGATATAGTTGCGCGCGAGTAGAAGATAATACGACGTTAATGACGCGTTTACCGTCTTTTTCATCCACTGTTACGACTGTATATTTGCCGAGTGCTGATAGACCGCTTTTACTTCCAATCGCATATGGATCGTCATATAGTTCTTCTCGTCCATAGTTTGCGATGTTTGGAGAGCGTTCTGAAGTATGTAGAGTTGTACGTGTTGAATTCATATATTCTAAAACAACTGGATACTTTAATGCTTCTTTCGTAATAATAGCAATGTCATATGGTGATACTTTATTCCCAATTGCATCAGCACCACTTGCGTTCTTGAAAGTTGCATGCTTTGTACCAAGTTCCTTTGCTCTAGCATTCATCATTTTCACAAATTCATTTTTTGATCCTGCGATATGTTCTGCAATTGATTCAGCTATTGGATCTGCACTAATGATAAGCATAAGTTTTAATGCCTCATCACGCTTTAATTTTTCTCCAGCACGAAGTTTAATTTTCTTGCTTTGACTTTCTGTTTTAATTGCATTTTCTGTAACCGTAATTTCTTCATCTTCTTTTACATTCTCTAGTAAAAGAAGGGTTGTCATCATTTTGGCTATACTAGCCGGATAAGAACGTTCGTCTTCGCGTTTCCCATACAAAATTTCACCTGTGTTTGCATCGATTGTAATCCCATATTGCCCAGTAATGTTAGGTTGATCAGCTCTTACAGCTTGTTGCCTTTGTGCATAAGAGAAGAAAATCATCCCTGTAAATAGTGTAGCAATCATTACAATCATAACTATTGTTCGTTTCATCATCGTTCCCTCTTTTGTTTTCCATATGTACAAATAAATTGGGCAGAAAAAGCAGCCATTAATCATTATGCCACGTTCTCTGCCCAAAAATATAGCGTTATTTTTCGCCCATATTATGCTTCTTATATTGTTGGTTATTACCTTGGCGTCCTTTTTCAACACCTTGATTATGTGGACCTGCGTTTCCAGTTACACTAGCTGCACTAATTCCAGCATTTGAAGGGTTCTTCTTAAGTTTTGCCATATATATTCCTCCAGTTTCGTCAGATTATAAAAAGGAAAAGTGCATTTAAACAAAGAAAATACACATGTATAGCATAGCCAAATGAAAGAAAAATATTTATTTCAGAAAATTTTATCAATAAATATATTGCGAAAATTTAAACAGTATCATATATTTATTAGTAGAGGCTCACTCATTGATTGCGACTTATGTCGAAAAATTGAATGAGCATTCATTCAAGAATAGGGGGAGAATTGGATGTTCCAAATTAAAAAGGCTGCTGTTCTAGGTTCAGGCGTAATGGGTTCGGGAATTGCGGCACACTTAGCTAATATTGGTATTCCGACATTATTGCTTGATATTGTACCACCTGCGCTTACGAAAGAAGAGGAAGCGAAGGGACTTACATTAGAACATAAAAGTGTGAGAAATCGTTTTAGTAATACGGCTGTACAGAAACTATTGAAGCAAAAACCAGCTCCTCTGACAGTGAAAGGAAATCTAGCACTGATTGAAGCAGGTAACTTAGAAGATGATCTTGAGCTTCTTGCTGATGTAGATTGGATTATTGAAGTAGTAGTTGAAAACTTAGATATTAAAAAGAAATTATTTGAAAAAGTAGACGCTGTTCGTAAACCAGGTTCTATTGTAAGCTCGAATACGTCAGGTATTTCAGTTGAAAAAATGGCAGAAGGTCGTTCAGACGACTTCCAGAAACACTTCTTAGGCACACACTTTTTTAACCCACCACGATATTTAAAACTTCTAGAGGTAATACCGACGAAAGAAACAGATCCACAAGTATTAAGCTTCATGAAACTATTTGGCGAAGACGTTCTTGGAAAAGGCGTTGTTATCGCAAAAGACACACCAAACTTTATTGGAAACCGCATCGGTACGTACGGTTTATTAGTAACTCTTCAAGAGATGATAAAACGCGGCTACAGCATTGGGGAAGTTGATTCTGTAACAGGTCCATTAATTGGTCGTCCGAAGAGTGCAACGTTCCGTACATTAGATGTTGTCGGTTTAGATACATTCGTACACGTTGCAAATAACGTATATGAAAACGTACAAGAAGAAGAGCGTGATGTATTTAAAGTACCAGCTTTCATGCATGCCATGCTTGATAAAAAATGGCTTGGAAGCAAAACAGGTCAAGGCTTCTTCTTAAAACAAGGAAAAGAAATTTTAGAACTAAATCCTGAAACGATGGAATATGAAGCGCGTAAAAAATTAAAAGCTGCATCCGTAGAGTTAAGTAAACAAGAAAAAGGATTAGCGAATAAATTGAAAGCGCTTGTATACGCAAAAGACCGCGCAGGAGAGTTATTATGGAACATCATTACACCAACTCTTTTATACTCTGCAAAACTTCATAAAGAAATTGCTGACGATATCGTTGCAATTGACCAAGCGATGAAGTGGGGCTTCGGCTGGGAGCAAGGACCGTTTGAAGTTTGGGATGCAATCGGCGTTGAAAAATCTGTTCAAAAGATGGAAGAAAACGGCGTAGTCGTTCCTACTTGGGTGAAAGAAATGTTAGAGAAAGGTTTCACTACTTTCTATAAACATGATAACGGCGATAGCTACTATTACGATAATGGCGAATATAAGCTAATCGAGCGTAATAAAAAAGCAATTTCTCTTAAGCAATTAAAAGCGAAAAATGGTGTATTAAAGAAAAATAGCGGAGCGAGCTTAATTGATTTAGGCGACGGCATCCTTTGCTTAGAGTTCCATTCGAAGAGCAATGCAATCGGTATGGATATTACGCAAATGATTAACTACGCTGTTGATGAAGTAGAAAAGAATTATAAAGGTCTTGTTATCGGTAACCAATCGAAGAACTTCTGCGTTGGTGCGAACCTAGCAATGATCTTAATGGAAGCACAAGACGACAATTACTTTGAAATTGAGTTGGTTGTGAAAAACTTCCAAGATGCAATGACGAAAATTAAGTACTCTTCTAAGCCAGTTGTAGCAGCACCATACGGTATGACGCTTGGCGGAGGTACAGAAGTTTGCTTACCAGCAGCTAGCATTCAAGCTTCTAGTGAAACGTATATGGGCTTAGTAGAAGTTGGTGTTGGCTTAATCCCTGGCGGAGGCGGTAATAAAGAGCTATACATTAAACACTTAAATAAAATGCCAAACGGTGTAGAGTTTGATCTGCAAAAAGTTGCGAATAAAGTGTTCGAATCTGTAGCGATGGCGAAAGTTTCTACATCAGCACAAGAAGCTGTATCGAACAACTTCTTAGGCGATAAAGACGGTATTAGTGTGAATGGTGATCACTTACTATATGATGCGAAACAGAAAGCACTTGCTTTATATGAAGCTGGCTATAAAGCACCGATTCGTAAAAAGATACCAGTTGTTGGTGAAACAGGATATGCAACTCTTGTACTTGGTGCAGAAGCAATGCATTTATCAGGTTACATTTCTGAACATGATCTTCACATTGCGAAGAAACTTGCATATGTCATTGCGGGCGGAAAAGTGCCGTACGGAACAGAAGTTGATGAGCAGTATTTATTAGATGTAGAACGTGAAGCATTTATTAGCTTAGTAAGTGAGATGAAATCACAAGCAAGAATGCAGCACATGCTTGTAAAAGGAAAGCCATTACGTAACTAATAACGAGGGGAGATATCGTTCATGAGAGAAGCTGTCATTGTTGCGGGAGCAAGAACACCAATTGGAAAAGCAAAGAGGGGTTCATTAAAAACAGTTCGTCCTGACGATCTAGGGGCGTTAGTAGTAAAGGAAACGTTAAAGCGTGCAAATTATGAAGGACCAATCGATGATTTAATTTTCGGTTGTGCGATGCCAGAAGCAGAACAAGGTTTAAATATGGCTCGTAATATCGGCGGACTAGCAGGACTTTCTTACGATGTTCCAGCTATTACAATTAACCGTTACTGTTCTTCTGGTTTACAAAGTATCGCTTACGGAGCAGAGCGCATTATGCTTGGTCACTCTGAAGCTGTATTATCAGGCGGAGCGGAATCAATGAGTTTAGTTCCAATGATGGGACACGTTGTTCGTCCGAATAGTCGCCTTGTAGAAGCGGCTCCGGAATATTATATGGGTATGGGACATACAGCAGAGCAAGTTGCTGTGAAATATGGAATTTCTCGTGAAGAGCAAGATGCATTTGCAGTAAGAAGTCATCAACGTGCTGCCAAAGCATTAGCGGCAGGAAACTTTGCTGATGAAACAGTATCTGTAGATGTGACGTTACGCTCGGTTGGCTCAAACAATAAACTGCAAGAAGAAACAATCATTTTCGCACAAGATGAAGGTGTAAGAGCAGAGACGACGCTAGACATTTTAGGTAAATTACGTCCAGCATTTAACGTTCGCGGTTCTGTAACAGCTGGTAACTCTTCACAAATGAGTGACGGTGCAGCATCTGTACTATTAATGGATCGTGAAAAAGCAGTGAGCGATGGCATGAAGCCACTTGCGAAATTCCGTTCATTTGCAGTAGCTGGCGTACCACCAGAAGTAATGGGAATCGGCCCAATCGCTGCAATTCCAAAAGCGTTAAAACTAGCTGGCTTAGAGCTATCTGATATTGGCTTATTCGAACTAAACGAAGCATTTGCTTCTCAATCGATCCAAGTTATTCGTGAACTTGGTTTAGATGAAGAAAAAGTAAACGTAAACGGTGGTGCAATCGCACTTGGACATCCACTTGGCTGTACAGGAGCAAAACTAACACTATCTCTTATTCACGAAATGAAACGCCGCAACGAACAATTCGGTATCGTAACAATGTGTATTGGCGGCGGAATGGGAGCAGCGGGAGTGTTTGAATTACTATAAAAAAAGTGGAAGCGGTTCGCTTAGAACGAGACGACGCTAAAGCAAAGAATGGAAGCAACAAAGGTTTATAAAAAATAAACGGGAGAGCCAGCTTCTTTCAAAAAGAGAGAAGCTGCTCATGAAAATATGAAGGAGGAAATTTTCATGGAAAAAACAGTAGGAAATGCGGTTAAAGGCGGTAGCTTTTTAGTTGATGAGATTACGATTGATCAAGTGTTTACGCCAGAAGATTTTTCATCTGAGCATAAAATGATTGCAAAAACGACAGAGGACTTTATCGTAAATGAAGTTCTTCCAGAGCTTGAATATTTAGAGCAACATGAATTTGATCGTTCAGTTCGTCTTTTAAAAGAAGCTGGGGAGCTTGGTTTATTAGGCGCTGACGTACCAGAAGAGTACGGTGGGATTGGTCTTGATAAAGTAAGCTCAGCGTTAATCGCAGAGAAATTCTCTCGCGCTGGCGGCTTTGCAATCACTCACGGTGCTCACGTAGGTATCGGATCTTTACCAATCGTATTATTCGGTAACGAAGAGCAAAAGAAAAAGTATTTACCATTACTTGCAACTGGTGAAAAATTAGCTGCATACGCATTAACTGAGCCAGGTTCAGGATCTGACGCATTAGGCGCAAAAACAACTGCACGTTTAAATGCAGAAGGTACACATTATGTATTAAACGGTGAAAAACAGTGGATTACAAACTCTGCATTCGCTGACGTATTTGTTGTATATGCAAAAATTGATGGAGAGCATTTCTCAGCATTTATCGTAGAGAAAGAATACGCTGGTGTATCTACAAGCCCTGAAGAGAAGAAAATGGGTATTAAATGTTCTTCAACTCGTACGTTAATTTTAGAAGATGCGTTAGTACCGAAAGAAAACCTACTTGGTGAAATCGGTAAAGGTCATATTATCGCATTCAACATTTTAAATATCGGTCGTTATAAATTAGGTGTTGGTACAGTTGGATCTGCAAAACGTGCAGTAGAAATTTCAGCACAATATGCAAACCAACGTCAACAGTTCAAGCAACCAATCGCTCGCTTCCCATTAATTCAAGAGAAACTTGCGAATATGGCAGCAAAAACATATGCAGCTGAAAGTTCTGTATATCGTACAGTAGGTTTATTCGAAAGCCGCATGAGCACATTATCTGAAGAAGAAGTAAAAGACGGTAAAGCGGTAGCAGCTTCTATCGCTGAATATGCAATCGAGTGCTCTTTAAATAAAGTATTCGGTTCTGAAGTATTAGACTATACAGTAGATGAAGGTGTTCAAATTCACGGTGGTTACGGATTTATGGCAGAATACGAGATTGAAAGAATGTACCGCGATTCTCGTATTAACCGTATTTTCGAAGGAACGAACGAAATTAACCGCCTAATCGTACCAGGTACGTTCTTACGTAAAGCGATGAAAGGTGAATTACCACTTCTTCAAAAAGCACAAAAATTACAAGAAGAGTTAATGATGATGATGCCAGAAGAAGTAGGCGATGAGCCATTAGCACTTCAAAAGTATTTAGTAACTAATGCGAAGAAAATAGGCTTAATGGTAGCTGGATTAGCTGCTCAAAAATACGGTAAAGCATTAGATAAAGAGCAAGAAATTCTTGTGAATATCGCTGACATCGTAAGCAACCTATACGCAATGGAATCAGCTGTTCTTCGTACAGAAAAAGCAATCAAAACAACTGGTCTTGAAAAGAATAAACAAAAAGTGTTATACACTGAAGTATTCTGCCAAGAAGCATTTAACGAAATCGAAGCAGATGCGAAAGAAACACTTATCGCAGTTGAAAACGGCGACATGCTGCGCATGATGTTATCATCATTACGTAAATTAACTCGCCACACACCACTTAACGTAATTCCGAAGAAACGTGAAATCGCTGCGAAAATTTTAGAAGATGAGCGTTACACAGTTTAATATCTTTAAAGAACAGTAGTCGTTTATACGGCTACTGTTCTTTTTTTTGAAAAAAAGAAATTTTTAGTGACATAAAACTAATACCATTAGTATAATAAAACTAATGGTATTAGTTTTCGTGAAAAGGGAGATGGGACTATGAGGATGATACATGAAAAAACGTTATATCAATTGTCATTTTTGCCAAGAGCGTTTCCTGTAAATTGTTACTTTGTAGAGGAAGATGATGGTTTAACTTTAATTGACGCGGCTTTGCCATATAGCGCAAAAGGTATTTTACAGGCGGCTGAGAAAATAGGAAAACCAATTACTAAGATTGTATTAACACATGCGCATGATGATCACATCGGTGCATTAGATGCATTAAAGGAAGTACTTCCTCATGTTCCAGTCCATATTTCTAAGCGGGACGCAAAGCTGTTAGAAGGAGATACGACGTTACAAAAGGATGAACCGAATATACCGATAAAAGGCGGTGTACCTAAAAAAGTAAAAACGGTACCTGATGTTTTATTAGAAGATGGCGACCGAGTTGGATCGCTTCTTGCAATTATGACACCGGGACATACACCAGGATCCATGTCGTTTCTTGATGTACGAAATAAAGCTCTTATTGTTGGGGATGCATTTCAAACAAGAGGAGGTATGGCTGTTTCGGGACAAATGAAATTTTGGTTTCCGTTTCCAGCGATGGCAACGTGGAGCAAAGAAATATCATTACAAAGTGCACAGAAGCTAAGCGAATATGAACCTTCCTTGCTTGCGGCAGGGCACGGAAAAATGATAAAGAATCCAGGGGCCGTCATAGAGCTTTCTATTAAGGAAGCGAAGCGGAATATAGAAAGTAAGAAAGAGGGGTAATTTATGTCACCGAGAATCGGACTTACATTGCAGAAAATTGTAGAAACAGCTGCAGAAATTGCAGATACAAATGGAATACAAGAAGTAACGTTAGCTTCATTAGCGCAAAGGTTAGGGATACGTTCGCCCTCACTATATAATCATGTAAAAGGGTTACAAGATGTACGGAAAAATCTTGGTATTTACGGAATAAAACAGCTGCATAACAAACTGGAAGAAGCGGCCGAGGATAAACAGATGGATGAAGTAATTCATGCATTAGGAGAAGCGTATGTAGCATTTGTCCGAAAACATCCTGGACTATATGAAGCAACTTTTTTACGAGATGAAGAAGTAAGAAAAGCAGGTGACGAAATTGTAAAGCTTTGTCTTCGAGTTTTACAACAGTATGGCTTAGAAGGAGAGAATGCACTTCATGCGACACGCGGATTCAGAAGTATTTGTCATGGATTTGCTTCGATTGAACAGCAAGGCGGATTTGGTTTGCCGTTAGATCTGGATATAAGTTTACATGTATTATTGGAAACGTTTATTAAAGGATTACGTGAATAAGAAACGAGGCAAACAAAAACCTTAGAAGTGATTCTAAGGTTTTTTAGTGCATATGATTCGAAAAGAGCGGTAGGCTTTTTCTCATTACATGATATTATTTAGTAGGTTTGAAAAATGTGTATATAGCTACGGAAAGGCAAACGAAAATAAAAGCAATAGGATCTTGATATGGACTAGGCTCAGAGCCCTTCTGGATTTCTGTAAGGAAGTCATGTGTTTTCATGTTCATTGCTCCTTTAACTAATAAATTTTATATGATGCGAGAGTTATGGTGGATAGATAAGAAATTTTTGGAATTTCATCTAATAATTATTCTATAGTAATCTAATTCCAAAAACTATATAATACAAAGCTTTCATGATATGTAAAATTGCATATTATTCTTTTTGAAAAAATTGTTATATTATCTATATATTTGTATTAAAGGTTTTTGTTAAGGTAATGAAAACAAATGGAGGAATAGTATGAGAAAAACAGTATTAGACGCGTATAATGCAGAAAGAGAAGTAGATAACATAACATATAAAAATCTAGTTGTAACGATTGCTAGCATTCTAGGGTTCTCACTCTTAGGGGGATTATTCCTTGCTTTAGCCCTTGGAATTTTTGGAGAAGAGGTATTACGTGCTAATTTAGAGGGATATTATTTACTTCTATTTGATGCAGCTGTTGTTACTATTGTTTTATTTGCGTATAAACCAGTGCTTCATTTTATTAAGAACATATGGGATGTATCTATTTTAAAAAATGGGAAAACCTACTTGTATTTATTAATAGGTTTTATCATCATTGCATTAACTCAGTATGTAATGTTAGAGTTGTTTAGCTTTGAAAGTGCAGAGCAGCAACGAGATCAATTAGGGAGCTTAGGACTTCAAAATAGTCTACAAAGTATTATATATGTGTTAAGTGTTGCTATAATTACACCAATTAAAGAAGAAATTTTATATAGAGGTATTTTGTATCGATTTTTTGAAAAGAAATATAGTTTTCTAGTTGGTATCATTATTTCTTCCTTTATCTTTGGGATTCTTCATGGTGGTTTTCCGGTTACGGCAATGATTATGGGGATTGTATTTGCTATGTTATATAAGAAAACACAATCTATTTTACCTAGCATCATTTTACATATTGTATGGAACCTACTTGTGAGTATAAGTATGATTGTTTCTTTATAAAATTGAATGAATATTTAGCATAAAAGATGAATGGCCTAGCTATTCATCTTTTATTTTGTTTATATGTGGGAAAAGTTGATGAATACAATCCAAAAAGAACCAAATACTAATGATGAATGAACAAAGAAAGGCGGGTATGTTATATGCAAAACTTAACAGAGCTTGAAGTAGAAAATTTACGTCATTTAATTGGTGGACACGCAACAATTATTAACAAGTTGGAGCAGTATGCACAGACGTGTACAGATCCACAACTGAAACAAATGCTACAAAAAGATGCGCAAGATGCACGAAATACGAAACAGCAATTAATGACTTTCCTAGGATAGGAGGAAGCGGAAAATGAATGAAAAAGATATGGTAAATGATTATTTAGCAGGATTAAATGCAAGTTTAACAAGCTATGCAAATTATATTGCTCAGTCTGATAATGAACAGTTACATCAAACGTTAATTCAAATTCGTAATCAAGACGAGGCGCGCCAACGTAATATGTATGAGTATGCAAAGCAAAAGAGTTATTACAAACCGGCAGCACCTGCTAATCCAATGATTGTACAGCAATTAAAAAGTCAATTAAGTGCGGAATAACAGGAAAAAGAAGACGAGCGAATTTATTCGCTCGTTTTCTTTTTGTATATGTCAATAAATACATAATAAATATTTTTCCAGTTGTAACAAATATGACGAAAATGGAATATAACAATTCACAAAAAGGACAAAAACTTTGTTCAATATTTCACAAAGTATCCATGGTTTCTATCGTGAGAACCTCTATAATTAGGATTGTAAAGAACAAAAGAAATAGATTATATGATCAATTAGGAGAGATTGCTATGAAAAGACATACAAGAAAAATTGCAATTATCGGTACTGGATTAGTTGGATCAAGTTGTGCGTATTCTATTGTGAATCAAGGTATTTGCGAAGAGCTATTATTAATTGATATAAATCATGAACGTGCAGTTGGGGAAGCAATGGATTTATCACATTGCATTAACTTTACAAATACAAGAACAAAAGTATATGCAGGAAGCTATGAAGACTGCAAAGATATGGACATTGTCATTATTACAGCAGGACCAGCACCAAAACCAGGGCAAAGTCGCTTAGATACTTTAGGAGCGAGTGCGAAGATTATGGAAAGTGTTGTTGGTGGCGTAATGGAGAGTGGATTTGATGGTATTTTCTTACTTGCATCGAACCCAGTTGATATTATTACATATCAAGTTTGGAAATTATCTGGATTACCTAGAAATCGCGTAATCGGTACTGGTACATCACTAGATTCTTCTCGCTTAAGAACAATTTTATCTGAAATGCTACATGTAGACCCTCGTAGTATTCATGGGTATTCATTAGGAGAACATGGTGATTCTCAAATGGTTGCTTGGTCTCATGTAACTGTTGGTGGAAAGCCAATTCTGCAAATTTTAGAAGAACAAAAAGAACGATTTGGAGAAATAGATTTAGATGGAATTGTTGAGAAAACTGCAAAAGCCGGATGGGAAATTTATAAACGTAAAGGAACTACTTATTACGGAATCGGAAATTCTCTAGCATATATTGCAAGCTCAATCTTTAATGATGATCACCGTGTCATTGCTGTATCAGCCATTTTAGATGGTGAGTACGGTGAATATGATATTTGTACAGGAGTACCAGCTATTATTACTAGAGACGGTATAAGAGAAGTTGTAGAACTCAATTTAACAGAGGATGAAGAATCTCGATTCGCAAAATCAAACGATATTTTACGTGATTATATGAAAACAATTGGTTACTAACTTATAGGAGAAGGTGAAACAAATGAAGGAATATATAATGTCTCGTGTATTTAAAGCATCTGCTGGTATCGCACAAGGTATTTTCGTATCCCTCGGAATTGGTTTACTAATCGAAAATATAGGAAGAATTGTTGATATACCATTACTTATTACAATCGGAGTTGTTGCAAAATCACTAATGGCACCGGCAATTGGTGCAGGAATTGCTTTTATGCTCGGTGCAAACGGTCTTGTAATCTTCTCGGCGATGGTAGCCGGAGCGATTGGTGCCGGATCCATTTCAATTACTGAAGCTGGTCTAATTATTAAAACAGGTGAGCCAATCGGTGCATTATTAACAGCAACTTTAGCTGTATATATTGGTAAACGTTTAAGTGGAAAAACTGCTTTAGATATGATGCTCGTTCCATTTGCGGCCATATTAGGTTCTGGTTTAGTTGGTATTTGGTTATCTCATAATATTACTCCTGTTTTAAATGCAGTTGGAGCGTTCATTAAAGATAGCTCAGCTGGTAGCCCGTTTATCGCTTCTATCGTCATTGCAGTAGTTTGGGGACTATTACTTATCTCTCCAGCTTCATCAGCTGCGTTAGCGATCGCACTTAGCTTAGACGGTGTTGCAGGTGGTGCAGCTCTTGCCGGATGCGTTGCTCAGTTTATCGGATTCTCTGTCATCTCAGCAAAAGAAAACAATTTAGGTGGCATATTAGCTCAAGCTCTTTGTACTCCGAAAGTACAGTTGCCAAATATCACTAAAAATCCAATGATTCTCGTCCCAACTGTCGTCGCCAGTGCTATAGTCGGTCCGGTATCCGCATTAATTTTCCAACTGGAAGCAGGAAAAGAAATTGCAGGTCTTGGATTAAGTTCTCTTATCGCACCAATTAATTTAATTTCCAGCGAAGGATGGGAAGTTCTCCCGGCGATGGTAATTACTTATATCGTCATTCCAGTAGCTGTTTCTTATATACTTTACATTGCTCTTAAAAAAGCAGGTCGTATTCATTCTGGTGATATGACTGTACCGCAATCTTAAATTGAACATCTCCTTAATAATAGATAAAAGCAGACTGAGAAGCCACAGTCTGCTTTTTTTTCATGTTACATTCTATGATTTTGTTTTACTGGAACTCTTATTGATTCTTTGGCCAATAAGAGTTGAACGCCGAAGTATAGTATGCTTGCGAGTGTCATTCCAGAAACGGCATCTACAAAGGCATGTTGCTTCGTAAATAGCGTTGATAAAATAATAAGTGTACCGAAGAAAGTAAGGATGTAATATTCAAAAGCATGTTGCTCTCTACGCTTAAAGGCAGCTAACATAATTACAAATGTAGTAAGAACGTGAATGCTAGGGAAACAGTTTACCGGTTGATCGATACTATAAATATAGCGAACTAGTTCAGAAAATACATCTGTTCCAACGACAGTCGGACGCGGTACAGTTGTTTGCCAAAAATAATAAATAGAAAAACAAGCAAGCTTTCCAAAAATAACACTGCTTAAAGTGACATAATATTGCTTTCGGTCAGCGAAGCAGTAATAAATAAGTGCGCCGTATAAGTATGGAAACCAAAGTAAATAAGGAATAATAAATGCTTTTACAAATGGAATCCAATCATCTACTACAGTTGTAACGTCTACTGCGTGAACAGTCGATTTATTTAATACGTCGTAAAGGGGACTTACGAGTACGAGTAGAAGTATATAACTTAACGGAAGAAAAGATGAAAGTTTAAATTTCTTCATGTTGATCTCCTATGTTTAGTAATGTAAGTAAATTCAATTGATTATAATATAGAAACGTGAATTGGGCTATCGATTTTACTTACATTTTCTTGAATTAACCTTACGTTTTTGTCACTTGACTAAAAAGAAGGGTGAGGGTGCTAAATGAAGCGTTTATCATATTTTTTAGTTTTTATATTGTTATGCCTAGTAGGTGCTGGGTGTGCAAAGAATAACGAAGGAGAAAAATTAGAATATAACGGAAGAGCACTCGTAATTGGAGTTGTTGGAGAAAAGCCGAAAGATACGTTTAGGAATGTAAAGTTTGAAAGTATAAAGTTAGAAGAAATGCAGGAGAAATCAGCAAAAGTTGATGGTTTTTTCGTTATGAAAGAATACTTTAAAGAGGCATCAAAGGAGCAGTATACGGACTTATTTTTATCGTTAAAGAAGCCGGTATTTTTTATTGGTTTGCAAGATAGACCGTATTTAATTTTTACTAACAAGGATTTAGATTATGATAATACCCCGAAGGATAAAACGATGACGTATACGCAAGGGTTTGTAAATATGGGGAACCCTGAAGGTCAATATTGGGGTATGGGATTATATAATGATACTGTTTCCGATCGAAATATTCATAATATGTATATAGTCGTATTTCAAACCATTTCGGATTACTTAAGTCGATGATGAAGGAGCCTGTAAAAAAGGCTTCTTATTTTTTAAAAATAAACGTTTGTTTAAGCTGTATGCTCGGTAGAAAGAAACTCATGTAGTTCAAAGGTTAAGAAAGAAAAATGGAGAATTAATCAAACGTTTGTTTAAGCTGTATGTTCGGTAGGAAGAAATCGATGCAGCTCAAAGGTTAACAAAGAAAAATGGAGAATTAATCAAACGTTTGTTTAAGCTGTATGTTCGGTAGAAAGAAACTCATGTAGTTCAAAGGTTAACAAAGAAAAATAAGAAATTAATCAAACACTTGTTTAAGATATATGTTTGGTGCAGAATCTAAAAAAATTTATATATTTATTTTTTTCTTAACAAATGGCGGAAAAATAAGAAAAATTCGCAGGATTATTAAAAATTATCACGAAATAAGTAAAAGTTTAGCGAATAATGGTTTGAAATAATAAAACGTTTTCTATATGATAAAGGTAAAGGTTAGTAAAAAAGTAGGTGAATTTATGACAGTAACATTTTATTCATATCCAAAGTGTGGCACATGTCAAAAGGCAAAGAAATGGTTTGAGGCAAACGATGTAGCATATGAGATGATTCATATTGTTGAAAATCCACCATCAAAAGAAGATTTACGTAATTTACATGAAAAAAGTGAATTACCATTAAAAAAATTCTTTAATACAAGTGGAATGCGTTACCGTGAACTTGGTCTGAAAGATAAGTTGAAAGATGCAAGCGAAGACGAAATGTATGAGCTTTTAGCATCTGATGGCATGTTGATCAAACGTCCAATTGTAACAGATGGAACGAATGTAACACTTGGTTTTAACGAAGAGCAGTTTGAAAGTGTGTGGAAAAAGTACCAATAAGGTATTTTTACATAATTAATACATTCACTGGAGGTACAGTCATGAGCATTCCAAATAATTTACGTTACTCTGAAGAACACGAATGGGTAAAAACTGAAGGTAATGAAGTTGTTATCGGTATCACTCACTTTGCACAAGGTGAGCTAGGTGATATCGTATTCGTTGAACTTCCTGAAGTAGGTGCAACAATCGAAGCTGACGAGCCATTCGGAAGCGTAGAATCTGTTAAAACAGTTTCTGAGTTATACGCACCTGTAAGCGGTAAAGTTGTAGCAGTAAACGAAGAATTAAGTGACCAACCAGAACTTGTTAACGAATCTCCATACGAGGGTGCATGGATGGTTAAAGTTGAACTTTCTGATGCAAGCCAAGTTGAGAAGTTATTAACTGCAGAAAAATATGCAGAAATGACAAACCAAGACTAATTATAGTCGACTAAAGGACAGCCTTTGTGCTGTCCTTTTTTATTTTGTGTAAAATAATGAATGTAGAATCATATACTAATTATCGTGTAGGAGAACGTTTTTTGAAAAAACTTTTTCGTTTAATCTTTATGCAGGTCTAGCCGTTTTTGTTTTTCGTTGTCTAGCTCCAGCGACTAGATTGTTCGGTGGCTTCGCTTCTTCCTACAAGGCAAAAAGCGCCTCTACGTCAGAAGCTCCATCCCCCTCACAATCTAAATGAGCCGCTTGCGCTTTTCATTGTCTAGCTCCAACTCCTAGCCCTTCATGTCTAAGAACCTTCCGCACGAGAAGACAAAAAGCGTCTTCTGTACGGAAGAACCTTAGCCAACAGGGCTAAACAGTCGGTTTCGCTTTTCTTTTGCAAAAATAAACAGGAAACAACATGAAAATAACGAATATACTATATACTAAGTTCAAGGTTGTATAGTATATGGTGATCGGGTGATGACATATGATTTATGTGGAAAAAGTCATTATTGTAGAAGGTACATCAGATAGAAGAAAGATTGAATCTATTATTCGTGAACCAGTGGAAATTGTTTGTACAAATGGTACAATTGGTTTGTCGAAAATGGATGAGCTCGTTGATCAGTTTTTTGATAAGGAAGTGTATGTGCTAGTGGATGCTGATGATGCTGGAGAAAAGTTAAGGAAACAATTTCGAAAAGAATTTCCGCAAGCCGAGCATATCTATATTGATCGCTCGTACCGAGAAGTGGCAACTGCGCCATCTACACACTTAGCAAATGTATTATGGGGAGCCGACATTGACGTTTATACAGAATATTTACGGTAAGGAATGATAGAAGTGATTGATTGGACAGGAGCCGAAGCTACAGCCCTAATAGAGAATGAAGAAAAAACAGTGTTATATGTATATACTCCAATGTGTGGAACATGCCAATTAGCAAAAAAGATGTTAACAGTCGTTGAGATGACAATTGAAGGCCTCAAAATTGGGATGTTAGATTTAAATTATGCTCCGCATTTAGCGAAAGAGTATGGGATTGAAAGTGTACCTTGTTTACTTGTTTTTGAAAATGGGACACTGATGAAGAAGATATATGCATTTCATTCGGTTGAATATTTATATACGGAATTAAAGTAGGCGGCAAAATTTTTGCCGCCTCGACATATTTCTTGGGAAATATGTCGAGATGCAGGATGGATACAGTATTTGTCGAGCGAAAATAACAGGATTGCTCTTTAGTGAGAGGGAATGGTATGTAATAGAAAGTGATATGAAGGATGTGATTTAGGGTGAGATTATATTCTTTGCTTCAATCATTTGTAAATTACGCTAATGGTCAATATCATTTAGAACCACTTTTAAGACAAGAAGAAAAAACTGTTAATTTCCGCTTTAGAGATGAAAGTTGTTCGTTACAAATTTCAAGAGATTATATAGAGCTGGTACATGAGGAAAGAGGAACGGAACAAATCATTTGCTTAGACGAAAAGGATATAGAACAATTGGTGAATGGAAATGTACGATTGCAAATGTTAATGAATGATGGACGTGTACAATATTCAGGAACGTACCGAACGATGTTATTAGTGGAATCGATGTTTCATATATGTAAACCGATGTCAGTAGGTGCTTAAAATTCTGAAGTTTCATTTTTTACGAAAATTTCTGTTGACATGGTGAGTGTATATTGATACAATTCAAGTCATAAAATATAGACAATTTCATAAATTTCAAATCAGACGAAAATTGAATCTGATTTCTCTTATCAAGAGAGGTGGAGGGACTGTGCCCTGTGAAGCCCGGCAACCGTCAACTTATGTTGAAATGGTGCCAATTCCTGCAAAGCGAATGCTTTGAGAGATGAGAGAGAGGGATAATGTTGTTATATACGCATATAAACCTTTCTGCTTCTCTAAAGCAGAAAGGTTTTTTTATTGTTTGAATGTGGAGGACATTCAAATAATAAAAGTAGTTATAACGGTGGACTACACGCATCAAAAATAAAAATTGCGAGGTCTATCTAAACAAAAAAGGGGTGAACATCATGATTCTGTTAGAGAATGTAAAGAAAATATATAAGGCGAAAAGCGGTGATGTCACTGCTGTAGATAACGCCAATTTAAAAATAGAAAAAGGCGAAATATTTGGTGTTATCGGATATAGCGGCGCTGGGAAAAGTTCTTTAATCAGATTGTTTAATCAGTTAGAGAAACCGACTTCTGGCCAAATTACAATTGCGAATCGTGTTATATCAGCAATTACAGGAAGTGAACTTCGTAAGGCAAGGCAAGAAATCGGAATGATTTTTCAGCACTTCAATTTACTTTGGTCACGAACTGTACGTGAAAATATAGAGTTTCCACTTGAAATTGCAGGTGTTGATAAAACGAAGAGAAGAAAACGTGTTGATGAATTAATTCATCTTGTTGGATTAGAAGGAAGAGGAGACGCGTACCCATCTCAGCTGAGCGGGGGACAAAAACAACGCGTTGGGATTGCAAGAGCATTAGCTAACAACCCACAAGTACTTTTATGTGATGAAGCAACGTCAGCTCTTGATCCAGAAACGACAGATCAAATTTTGGATTTACTATTAGACATTAATAAGCGCCTTGGTTTAACAATTGTACTCATTACACATGAGATGCACGTAATTCGAAAGATTTGTAATCGAGTGGCAGTAATGGAGAGAGGAAAGATTGTAGAAACGGGTCCAGTACTTGATGTATTCCGTAATCCGAAGCAAGATATTACGAAACGATTTGTACAGCAGTTAACAGATTCTGAAGATACAAATGAAACGATTGAAAGTTTAATTGAAAAATATCCAGATGGAAAAGTGATTCGTTTGCAGTTTATCGGTGAGGCTGTAGAAAGACCAGTGCTTCAACGATTGATGCAACGCAGTGATATAGAAGTTAGCATTTTGCAAGGAAATATCGCACAAACGAATAACGGTTCTTACGGTAGTTTAGTTGTTCATTTAAATGGTGAGGAAACAGCGATCCAGCAAGCAATAGAAGGAATTCATCAAGATCAAGTAGAGCTGGAGGTGATTGCACATGGATAAGTTACTCGCAAATGTTGATTGGAATCAAATGTTAGAAGCAACTGGTGAAACGTTATATATGACGGCAATCGCAGCTCTTGCGACATTTGTTTTAGGACTAATTTTAGGATTGTTACTCTTCATGACAGCGAAAGATAATTTATGGGAAAACAAATCAATTAATACGGTGATTGGAGCATTCGTAAACATATTCCGTTCTATACCGTTCATCATTTTAATTATTTTATTAATCCCATTCACAAAGATTCTTCTTGGAACAATTCTTGGAGCAAGTGCAGCGCTGCCAGCTTTAATTATTGGAGCGGCACCATTCTACGCGAGAATGGTTGAAATCGCACTTCGCGAAATTGATAAAGGTGTAATTGAAGCTTCAAAAGCAATGGGAGCAAAAACAAGCACAATTATTTTAAAAGTATTGATTCCAGAATCGTTACCAGCATTAGTATCTGGTATTACAGTTACGACAATTGCTTTAGTAGGCTATACAGCAATGGCGGGAGTTGTTGGTGCTGGTGGTCTTGGAACACTTGCTTACTTAGAAGGATTCCAGAGAGGGAATAACGATGTAACAATCGTTGCGACAATTTGTGTATTACTAGTTGTATTTTTAATTCAGTGGATTGGTGATAGTTTAACGACTCGAATAGATAAACGATAATAAAAAACGGGAGGATGTTTCAAATGAAAAAATTATTACTTACGGCACTTATTTCAACTTCAATTTTTGGTTTAGCTGCTTGTGGCGGGAAAGATAAAGATGAAAAGAAACTTGTTGTTGGTGCTTCTAACGTACCGCACGCTGAAATTTTAGAAAAGGCAAAACCGTTACTTGAGAAAAAAGGAATTGAGTTAGAAATTAAAAAATTCCAAGACTACGTATTACCAAATAAATCGTTAGCGGATAAGGATTTAGATGCAAACTACTTCCAGCACATTCCGTATTTAGAAAAAGAAATTAAAGATAAAAAGTATGACTTTGAAGTAGCAGGAAAAATTCATTTAGAGCCAATTGGTGTATATTCTCAAAAATATAAGAGCTTAAAAGAACTTCCGGACGGAGCAACAATCATTATGAGTAATTCTGTTGCTGACCATGGACGTGGTTTAGCAATTTTACAAAAAGAAGGCATTTTAAAAATTAAAGATGGGGTAGATCCAGTTAAAGCAACTCCAAAAGATATTGCAGATAATCCGAAAAATCTAAAATTCAAAACGGATATCGAGCCTGGTTTATTGCCACAAGTGTATAACAATAAAGAAGGCGATGCTGTTTTAATTAACTCTAACTATGCAATTGATGCAAAGTTAAATCCGGAAAAAGATGCCATTGCAATTGAAGGAAATGATTCACCGTACGCAAACATAGTAGCTGTTCGTAAAGGCGATAAAGATAAGAAAGAGATTAAAGCTCTTGTAGAAGTATTACATTCTAAAGAAATTGAAGACTTCATTAATAAAGAATATAAAGGGGCAGTTGTTCCTGTAAAAGAATAATTGCTGAAAAGGGCTGGTCTGATGCCAGCTCTTTTTCATAACTACATAACTATTGGGGAGAAGGGGACATCATATGAAAAAGATTCTATTGTCAGTTGTTACAGCGCTGTCTGTATTTACATTAGCTGCTTGCGGAGGGAAAGATGAGAATAAGCTTGTTGTTGGAGCTTCTAACGTGCCACACGCTGTTATTTTAGAAAAGGCACAGCCGATATTAGAGAAAAAGGGTATTAAATTAGAAATTAAAAAATTCCAAGATTATGTGTTGCCGAATAAAGCGTTAGCGGATAAGGAAATTGATGCGAACTACTTCCAGCACATTCCTTACTTAGATAAAGAAATCCAAGAAAAGGGATATAAAATTGTAAACGCAGGAAAAATTCATTTAGAGCCGATGGGCATTTATTCTAAGAAATATAAAAGCTTAAAAGACTTACCAGATGGCGGGACAGTTATTATGAGTAATAATGTAGCGGAGCGAGGCCGTATGTTAGCATTGTTACAAAAAGGCGGCGTGATTAAGCTTAAAGATGGTGTAGATGTGGTTAAGGCGACAGTAAAAGATGTAGTCGAAAATCCGAAAAACTTAAAATTTAAAACAGATGTTGAACCTGGACTTTCACCGAAGTTGTATGAAAATAATGAGGGAGATGCTTTATTCATTAATTCGAACTATGCAATTGATGCAAAATTAAATCCAACGAAGGATGCAATTGCGATTGAAGGAGCAGACTCTCCGTATGCAAACATCATTGCAGTTCGTAAAGGTGATGAGAAGAAAAAAGAAATTAAAGAGCTAGTAGAAGTACTGCATTCAAAAGAAATTCAAGATTTTATTAATAAAGAATATAAAGGTGCTGTACTTCCGGTAAGTGAATAAATATAAGGAAAGGACTGGGGAATTACCAGTCCTTTTTTCTTTATATAAATAAGAAGAAAGGTGTATCATAGAAAGATGTAAAGGAAATACTTATATACATTTGTGAAAAAACGGTTACTTTTTTTCGTCGTTTGCGATATCATTTTATTTGATATAAAATTAGAATGAGAATAAAATGAGAATATGAACGTTTTAGGAATTTTTAAAATGTATATATAGGATTAATGGAGGTATTGAGATGGCTGGTTCTACATTAACGGTTAAAGACTTACACGTATCAATTGACGGCAAAGAAATTTTAAAGGGTGTAAACCTTGAAGTAAAAGGTGGAGAAATCCACGCAATTATGGGACCTAACGGAACAGGTAAATCAACTTTATCTTCTGCAATTATGGGTCACCCAAAGTATGAAGTAACAGAAGGTAGCATCATCATTGACGGTGAAGATGTATTAGAAATGGAAGTAGACGAGCGCGCACAAGCGGGTCTATTCCTAGCAATGCAATATCCAAGTGAAATTAGCGGAGTAACAAACGCTGACTTCTTACGTTCTGCAATTAACGCACGTCGTGAAGAAGGCGATGAAATTTCTCTTATGAAATTTATCCGTACATTAGATAAAAACATGGAATTCCTAGAAATGGATCCAGAAATGGCACAACGTTACTTAAACGAAGGTTTCTCTGGTGGAGAGAAAAAGCGTAACGAAATTCTTCAATTAATGATGATTGAGCCAAAAATCGCAATCTTAGATGAAATCGACTCAGGTCTTGATATCGATGCATTAAAAGTTGTATCTAAAGGTATTAACCAAATGCGCGGCGAAGAGTTCGGTTGCCTAATGATTACGCATTACCAACGTTTATTAAACTACATCACACCAGACTTCGTTCACGTTATGATGAACGGTCGTATCGTTAAATCTGGTGGCCCTGAGCTTGCACAACGTCTAGAAGCTGAAGGTTACGACTGGATTAAAAAAGAATTAGGTATTGAAGACGAAACAACAGAGCAAGAAGCGTAAGAGAGGAGCATAAACATGACAATCGGTACATTACCTTTCGATCAAGAAACAATCCGTCAACGCGCAAGCGAAGTAAACGAAGCTGCTTGGTTGACTGAGTTCCGCTTACAAGCTCTTGCACAAGCAACAGAACTTCCAATGCCAACGCCTGATAAAACGAAAATTGAAAAATGGGACTTTATCGGAAAAGGCGACGCTGCTAAGCAAGAGCCTGTAAGTTCTTTAACAGAGCTTCCAGAAGCAGTGAAAAACTTAATCGATGAAAATAACAGCGTATTAGTGCAACGTACTGGTACAACTGCGTTCGTTTCTTTAGCAGACGAAGCAAAAGACAAAGGTGTTATTTTCACAGATATCGTAACAGCTGCAACAGAGCATGCTGAACTACTACAAAAGTATTTAATGAAAGACGGCGTGAAAGTAGACGAGCATCGTCTAACTGCACTTCATGCTGCATTAATCAACGGCGGTGCATTCGTATATGTTCCGAAAAACGTTGTTCTTGAAACTCCACTTCAAGCTGTATTCTTAGTAGACGGCGAAGAAGCTAACGTATATAACCACGTATTATTCGTAGCTGATGCGAACAGTACTGCAACTTATGTAGAAAACTATGTTGCAAATGAAAATGCTAAAGGTATTGCAAATATCGTAGCAGAAGTAATTGTGGAACAAGGCGCACAAGTGAAATTCGGTGCGGTTGATCTATTAGCAAAAGACGTAACAACTTACGTTAACCGCCGCGGTGTTGTTGGACGCGACGGCCGCATTGATTGGGCTCTAGGCCTTATGAATGACGGAAACACAATTTCAGAGAACGTTACGAACTTAATGGGCGACGGTTCATATGCTGATACGAAAACAGTAACAATTGGCCGTGGTAACCAAACACAAAACTTTACAACTAAAGTTGTTCACTTCGGTAAACACTCTGAAGGTTGGATTTTAAAACACGGTGTACAAAAAGATAGTGCAACATCTATCTTTAATGGAATTGGTAAGATTGAACACGGTGCATCTAAATCAAATGCACAACAATCTTCTCGCGTTCTTATGTTAGACGAGAAAGCTCGCGGTGATGCGAACCCAATTCTTTTAATTGATGAAGATGATGTTATGGCAGGTCACGCAGCTTCAGTAGGCCGCGTAGATCCGTACCAATTATACTACTTGATGAGCCGTGGTATTCCAAAACGCGAAGCAGAACGTTTAGTCATCCATGGATTCTTAGCACCTGTAGTAAATGAGCTTCCAATTGAAGGAGTAAAAGCACAGCTTGTTGAGGTAATTGAAAGGAAAGTTCGCTAATGAATATTCATGAAATACGCAAACAGTTTCCAATTCTTGATCAAAAAGTGAACGGCAAACAACTTGTTTATTTCGATAGTGCAGCAACTTCTCAAAAACCAATTCAAGTCATTGAAACGTTAGAACGTTACTATAAAGAATATAATTCTAACGTGCATCGCGGTGTTCATACGCTCGGTACGAAAGCTACCGACGCGTATGAAGGTGCACGTGAGAAAGTTCGCAAGTTTATTAACGCGAAATCAATGGAAGAGATTATTTTCACGCGCGGAACGACAACTGCATTAAATACAGTAGCGGCTAGCTATGGCCTTGAAAATGTAAAAGAAGGCGATGAAATCGTTATTTCTTACATGGAACACCATAGTAACATCATTCCGTGGCAACAAGTTGCGAAGAAAACTGGCGCAACTTTGAAATACCTTCCGCTTCAACCAGACGGTACAATTTCTTTAGAAGATGTTCGTCAAACTGTTACACCGAATACAAAAATCGTTTCTATTATGCAAGTATCAAACGTACTTGGAACGATTAACCCTGTAAAAGAAATCGGAGCAATCGCACACGAAAACGGAGCAATTATGGTCGTTGATGGTGCACAAAGTACACCTCACATGAAAGTGGATGTACAAGATTTAAACTGTGATTTCTACGCATTATCTGCTCATAAGATGTGCGGACCTACAGGTATCGGCGTATTATATGGTAAGAAAGAATTGCTAAACAATATGGAGCCAATTGAATTTGGTGGTGAAATGATTGATTTCGTAGATTTACAAGAATCTACTTGGAAAGAGCTTCCGTGGAAGTTTGAAGCGGGTACACCGATTATCGGTAATGCAATCGGACTTGGTGCGGCAATTGATTTCCTAGAAGAAATCGGTCTTGATAATATTGAAAAGCATGAGCATGAATTAGCGCAATACGCTTTAGAAAGACTATCAGAAGTAGATGGCGTTACAATTTATGGTCCAAAGCATCGCGCTGGTCTTGTTACATTTAATATTGAAGACGTACATCCTCACGATGTAGCGACTGTATTAGATGTAGAAGGCATTGCAGTTCGCGCAGGACATCACTGTGCACAACCGCTTATGAAGTGGCTAAAAGCTTCTTCAACAGCACGTGCGAGCTTCTATTTATATAATACAAAAGAAGAAATTGATACATTTGTTGAATCGCTAATCAAGACAAAGGAGTATTTCACAAATGTCATTTAATAATTTAGATACGTTATATCGTCAAGTTATTATGGATCATTACAAAAATCCTCGTAACCATGGCGTGTTAGAAGATAGTGTTACCGTTAACTTGAACAATCCAACTTGCGGCGATCGTATTCAACTTACGATGAAAGTAGAAGAAGGTATTGTGCAAGAGGCGAAGTTTGAAGGCGAAGGATGTTCAATCTCAATGTCTTCAGCTTCAATGATGACACAAGCAGTAAAAGGTAAGAAAATTGAAGAAGCACTTCAGCTTTCGAAAATTTTCTCTGACATGATGCTAGGAAAAGAGTACGATGACAGCATCGATTTAGGAGATATTGAAGCATTACAAGGCGTATGCAAGTTCCCTGCACGTATTAAATGTGCAACATTAGCGTGGAAAGCGTTAGAAAAGGGCTTAAACGAAGATAAGTAATGTTAAAGGTTCCTAAAAATGAGGTTATCTAAGGAGGGACACACCAACATGGCGAAGCAACTGCCAGATATCGGCGATTACAAATATGGTTTCAAAGACAAAGACGTTTCGATTTTCCGTGCTGGACGCGGTTTAACAAAAGAGATCGTTGAAGAGATTTCACGTATGAAAGAAGAACCACAGTGGATGTTAGACTTCCGTTTAAAATCACTGGATAAGTTCTATGAAATGCCAATGCCACAATGGGGCGGCGACTTAAACGACTTAGATTTCGATGAAATTACGTACTACGTAAAACCATCTGAGAAATCTGAGAAGTCTTGGGATGAAGTACCTGATGAAATTAAAGCAACATTTGATAAATTAGGTATTCCAGAAGCTGAGCAAAAATATTTAGCTGGTGTATCTGCACAGTACGAATCTGAAGTTGTATACCACAACATGAAAGAAGACCTAGAAGCTCTAGGAATCGTCTTCAAAGATACAGATAGCGCATTAAAAGAGAACGAAGATATTTTCCGTGAGCATTTCGGAAAAGTAATCCCACCAACAGACAACAAATTCTCTGCATTAAACTCTGCAGTTTGGTCTGGTGGATCATTCATCTACGTTCCAAAAGGTATTAAAGTTGATACACCACTTCAAGCGTATTTCCGTATTAACTCTGAAAATATGGGACAATTCGAGCGTACGCTTATCATCGTAGACGAAGGCGCACACGTACACTACGTAGAAGGTTGTACAGCACCTGTTTACACTACTAACTCACTTCACAGTGCGGTAGTAGAAATCATCATTAAAAAAGATGCGTATTGCCGTTATACAACAATCCAAAACTGGGCGAACAACGTATACAACCTAGTTACAAAACGTGCGGTTTGTGAAGAAAACGCAACGATGGAATGGATTGATGGTAACATCGGTTCTAAATTAACGATGAAATACCCAGCAGTTATCTTAAAAGGCGAAGGCGCTCGTGGTTTAACATTATCAATCGCGATTGCTGGTAAAGGCCAACACCAAGATGCTGGTGCGAAAATGATTCACTTAGCACCAAACACGTCTTCAACAATCGTTTCTAAATCGATTGCGAAGCATGGTGGTAAAGTAACTTACCGTGGTATCGTACACTTCGGACCAAAAGCGAAAAACTCTCGCTCTAACATCGAGTGTGACACGTTAATCATGGATAACCAATCTACATCTGATACAATTCCTTACAACGAAATCAAAAACGATTACGTTTCACTTGAGCACGAAGCGAAAGTATCGAAAGTATCAGAAGAACAATTATTCTACCTAATGAGCCGCGGTATTTCTGAGCAAGAAGCTACAGAAATGATCGTAATGGGCTTCATCGAGCCATTCACTCGTGAACTTCCAATGGAATACGCAGTTGAAATGAACCGCCTGATCAAGTTTGAGATGGAAGGTTCTATCGGTTAATAGTTAAAGTAGAAGCGCCCTGCTGTGCAGGGCGCTTTTTTGTTTTGCGGATTTGTCGTGGCTTGGGAGAGGATACCCGGGTGGGTGTTCAGCTAAATATATCAACGATTTTTCAAATATATCGATCATAAACGGGAATATATCAACGATTATTTCAATATATCAACGTTTCGACAAGGAATATCGATTTGTCGACAAGATAAGACAAAAGAAAATCCTCACATACCCCAAACATTTTATAAGAACAGAGAACGACTAGGTTTAAGACAAAGATACTGACAAATCCACTTGAACAACCACCCACTGAATTCTCTATTAAACTTTTTGACAAATCCACCCCTCCCTCCACTATCTGGAATTCTTTCCTGCATTAGCAAAAGTTTCTCATATGAAAAGGACAATCTTTTGCTTTTTCTCACAATGCGAGTACAATGTAAAATAGCAAGAAAAGACGAAAAGTATTTACAGGATTATTGTGTGCGCATAGCGTAAATGGCAGTAAGGAACTGAGAGGAGGTTTTTTCTCTGAATACAAATAAAGAAACAATCATCCACCTTTATCATACAAACGATATACATAGTCATTTTGAAAATTGGCCGCAAATTTCTCGGTTTGTTCTAGGGGAGAAAAAGCGAAGACAGGAAGCGGGAGAGACTGTTTTGACGGTTGATATCGGTGATCATGTGGATCGTTTTCATAGTATTTCGGAAGCGACAAATGGCCTTGGGAATACGAAGCTTTTAAATGAGGCGTTATATGATTATGTAACGATCGGAAATAATGAAGGCATTACGTTAGCGAAGGAGCATTTGAATCGTCTATATGATGATGCTGGATTTGAGGTGCTCGTTGCGAATTTATTTGAAAAAGAAGGGGTACGTCCAGCGTGGGCGAAACCTTATAAATTACATACGACGACAGATGGGATTATCATTGCTTTTATCGGATTAACGGTAGCTTATCCAGAGTTTTATCATATGCTCGATTGGCATATTGAAGATCCGCTTATCCATTTAGAGTCTATTTTAGAAGAAGTGAAAGATGAGGCGCATATTACCGTTGTCCTATCTCACCTTGGAAAAAGTATGGATGAGTATATGGCAGAGCATTATGATATAGATGTTATTTTAGGTGCACATACGCATCATTTATTTGAGCGTGGTGTTCTACTGAACAATACTTTACTTTGCTGTTGTGAAAAGTGGGGACGTTACGTTGGCCACGTTCAGCTTACTGTGGATAAAGAGACGAAGAAGCTGTTGAAAAAAGACGGTAGAGCGATTAAGACGGAACGTTTAGGTGCTTATAGCGAGCCGTTATCCACAATTGAAATACTGCAGGAAGAAAGTAATCATATAATGGCAGAGCCTGTCGTTCATTTAAAAGAGTCATTACCGGTTGATTGGTTTCAGGAGACGCCGTTTTCTCATATGTTAGCAAGTGCGCTGAAAACATGGTGCGATGCAGAGATTGGCATGGTGAACGCCGGTGTACTTCTTGAAGGGCTAGAAGAGGGTGTTGTAACGCGCGGAGATATTCACAGAATTTGTCCACATCCAATTAATCCGTGTGCTTTGAAAGTTCCAGGAAAGATATTAAGAGAAGTTATTTTGAAAGCACGTAAACCGAACATGGAGAAGCTTGAGGTGAAAGGATTCGGATTTCGGGGGAAAGTGATGGGGAAAATGATTTATGCTGGTGTAGAAGTCATTCCAGATACGATTCCTGGCAATAAAATTTTATTAGAAGATGTATTGATTAACGGCGAATCGCTGGAGTTAGACCGTATATATACGGTAGGAACAATCGATATGTTTACGTTTGGATACTTATACCCAGAGCTATCCACACTTTCTGGCAAACAATATTATATGCCAGAACTACTTAGAGATGTGTTAACGGATATGTTAATAACTCATACAACTTCCGTTAAACTATAGGCTAGTTAACTTGTAACACTCATTTTTCTCTTGTCATACAGATAAGAAAGAGAGGAGTGTGAACTATGGTTAATGTGGAGCCAATTATAATTGATAATTATACGTTTATTGCGGTTAGCGTGAAACTTCCAAAGACGAATTTGCTAGCTGTAATGAGCGATAAAGGATATATTATGTGTGGTGCATTAGATGTAGGTCTTTTAAATGAGAAATTAGGTGATCGAGGAATTATTGCTGGCCGTGCGGTTGGTGTAAGAACGATTGAACAACTTCTTGAAGCGCCACTAGAATCGGTAACGACTGGAGCTGAAGCGTTAGGCATTCCAGTAGGAACGATTGGAAAAGAAGCATTATTAAAAATGAGATAAGCATATATCGTCCCTCCTTCTTGCATAGAAATGATATAAGAAGGAGGTTTTTTTATGAGTATATTTCGCTCGAAAAACTCGCGGTTTCGAAGGGGACCTATTGCCTTTCGGTATATACTGCTTATGTCGTTTATTCTTTTTGTTATATTACTTACGCAAGGGTTGTGGATTGTGAATAATAGTATTCAGCCGACCTTAATTAAATATGGGGAAGTAGAGACACATAAAATGGCGACAGCAATTATGACGAAGGCGGTAAAGGATAGAATTAATGAAGGATTCGATGTCGATTCATTAATGAAAGTACAGAATGATAAAAACGGAAAAGTATCCACAATTAATTTAAATACGAAGCAAGTAAATGAAATCGTAACGTCAACGACCACGTACATAGAAAAATATTTGCAACAAGTAGAACAAGGGAAGTTGAAGGAGCTAGGTATTTCTGAAAAAAACGGGGCGACTATGGCAGTTCCTTTTGGGCGTGTAACTGATAATGCACTTCTTGGTAATATAGGACCAGATATTCCGATTCATTTCACGCCAATTGGGCATGTGAATACAGATATTAAACAAAAAATTGAGCCGCATGGAATTAATACTACAGCGATTCAAATTGTTATGGAAATGGAAGTAACATTGCAAGTAATTATTCCATTTCATACGAAAGAGATAACTGTGAAACAAAATGTTCCGATTGCGACGCGTATCGTTCAAGGGGAAGTGCCTACGTATTATGGAAGCGGAAGTGTTGCTGTACCTGATAAAAAGAAAACAGATAGTTAGTTGCATATAAAGTAAAAATCGGCTGAGCCGGGCTTTTACTGGATAAAAAATAACCGTAGCAATGCAGCTACGGTTATCTTTTTGTATTTGCTCGTTCTTTGCGTTCCCAAAGGCTTAAATGCATGTATGGATCGAAGGCCCATTCTGTATAGCCATTGTCTTTATATATGCCAAAATGTAAGTGGGGTGGGAATTTTCCGGCTGTACCAGGAGGTCCATAACCAGTGCTACCAACAAATCCAATTACTTTTCCTGGCTCAACAATTTGTCCAAGCTGTATTTCTTTTGAGAACCCGCCTAAATGAGCGTAATAATGGTAATTATTATGAAGGTCACGAATACCAATGCGCCATCCACCAAGGCGGTTCCAGCCTTTTGTTTCAATAATGCCATAGCAAGTCGATCTTACTGGCACGCCATATCCGGCGAAAATATCGGTTCCTTCATGAATTCGTCTTCCGCCAAAACTTCTTCCAGCGCCGAAAGTACTACGGTAGCTATGGTCACTACGAATCGGAAGAGGAAAAGCATTTCCTTCTAAATTAATACGTCCATAATGTTTATAAATTTGGGCGTACTCGCTAATTAAATCAACTGTTTTTGCACGTCTATAATATTCCCAAAGCATAATTTTAATACGGTCTTCTGACGTTCCTTGTTTCCTTAAAATGGTCGCTGCAGTATGCAGAAGATCACGGTCGCTATTTGCATTTGCAAATCCATCTTTGTCACCATCTAAACCTATTCCGCCAAATAGAGAAATTGTATGGGGGAGAGTATCGTTACTATTAACAGGTCCAGCCCATATTTCTGGTTTGAAATAAAGGGAAATGATGGCATCTGGTTTTTTTGGAATATCTTTTCTTACGCTCCGTATATTTCTTTCATATTGATCCATTGCAGCTAAGTAATACCATGGAATGCCTGAAGATTGCTCGGTTTCTTTATATAGTGCCATGCGCTTTTCGTATATGCTTTGCTGATTATCTTCACCGTAAGCGATGTTTTGGTGGAGAAGAAAACAAATAGAAAGCAAAAGAGAAATTTTTCGAAGCATGAAATAGACTCCTTTCACAACATCACTCTTTTTAGTGTGGGATATACGGAGTATTTCATTATAGGGAACGATTGGAAAAAATCTTAGAATCTTCATTTGAGCAAATCGCTTTCATACGTTAGAATAGATATGTTACATTGAAAGAAGCGAACACGGTAAACTATTTCATATTGTGCGGAGTTGATAACCATGACAAAACAAACAGAATATAAGCGCAAGCCCGAATGGTTGAAAATTAAGTTAAACACGAATGAAAACTATACAGGCTTAAAGAAAATGATGCGTTCTAAGAATCTTCATACCGTTTGTGAAGAGGCAAAATGTCCGAATATTCATGAATGCTGGGCTGTAAGAAAAACAGCAACATTTATGATTTTAGGTGCGGTTTGTACACGTGCTTGTCGTTTTTGTGCGGTTAAAACAGGCTTACCAACTGAGCTTGATTTACAAGAACCAGAACGCGTAGCAGATTCAGTAGTACAAATGGGCTTAAAGCACGTTGTTATAACAGCGGTTGCACGTGATGATTTAAAGGACGGCGGAGCAGCTGTTTTTGCTGAAACAGTACGAGCAGTACGTCGTAAAAACCCATTCACGTCTATCGAAGTATTACCATCTGATATGGCTGGGGTAGAAGAAAACTTAAAAATGTTAATGGATGCAAAACCAGATATTTTAAACCATAACATTGAAACAGTACGTCGATTATCTAACCGAGTTCGCGCTAGAGCAAAGTATGACCGTTCATTAGAGTTTTTACGTCGAGCAAAAGAAATGCAGCCTGATATTCCAACTAAATCGAGCATTATGGTCGGCTTAGGTGAAACAAGAGAAGATTTAATTGAAGCAATGGATGACTTACGTGCAAACAATGTGGATATTTTAACTCTTGGACAATATCTACAACCATCTAAGAAGCATTTACCAGTTATTAAATATTATCCACCAGCAGAATTTGCAGAGCTTAAAGAAATTGCACTTAGCAAAGGATTTAGCCACTGTGAAGCTGGCCCACTTGTGCGTTCTTCTTACCATGCGGACGAGCAAGTACGTTCTGCAAAAGAAAAAACAGCAGAAGCTAAATAATGAAAAAAGAGAGCTAACGATCAGCTCTCTTTTTGTTTGTACTCTAAAACGGTATTTGTACATGTTAATAAAATCTTTTTTAATTCTTCTGTGGATAATTCAATTGTAAATTCAGGTACACCAGGTGTAATTAAAATTTTATCGTACGTATAAACGGAACTGTCCACAATAATTGTTACTTCTTGTGAATAACCAAAAGGAGCTACACATCCTGGAGTACAGCCAGTTTCCATTCTTAGTTCATCAGGAGAACAGAGCGATAAGCGTTCTCCCGTTATTTCTTTCATCTCTCCGCGATTAAGCCGATTTCCTTCTAACGTAAAAAACACATAAAAATTTCCAGATGTTGATTTTAAAAATAAGCTTTTACTTGGAGTACCTTGTAAGCCAAGTCTTTCACGTACAATCCGATCTGTCTCATAATCGAGTACCGGTTCGTGTTCGAACTTTTCATAAGAAACATTTGTTTTATGTAGTAGAGCAAGTACGTCTTCGTACATATGAAATAATACCCCTTTCTATTGTTAGAACAGTCTCTTCTCGTGGCGTCAACTGAATGTTTTGGAAAGGGATATTACTTGGACGATGCTTCCCATAAGCGTGTTATGATACATTGTTCGTCGATTGTAATTTCGTAAATATCAGGATTCGTTAAATTTCTCCATTCATTAAAACCAATCGTATGATCAAAATGCTTTAAAATGAGTGTAAGTAAATTGCCATGTGTAACAAGTAGTGTTGTCGTATGGTTTAATTGTAAAACGTCTTGAATAAGCGATATGGCACGGTCTGTTGCTTGTTTTGTGGACTCTCCGCCTAAGAAGGCAATATCTATGTTCGTAAAAGTGGATTCTAGTTTTTGCATCCAATCATCCATTGGAACGTTGCTCAATATGCGTTCAGTTAATCGTTCATCTTCTTGGATAGATAAGTTAGCTTGGAGCGCATAGGGCCGAATGGAATCGATAGCTCGGACAAATGGGCTTGAAATAATATGATCGATTTGTAGAGTATTTTCTAAGAGGAATGTAGCAAGGGTATTTGCTTGGTCTTTTCCATCGGTCGTTAATTCAGCATCACATTCTTGCCCAATTGCTGAACAATGTCGTATTAAAATAATTTTCTTCATAATTCATCCCCATCTTTCAAGTTGACGCTATATACTTCGACAAATGTGGAAATAATTCCTTTTTATTGGAAACAGCATATGGATTTAAATATGTGGAAAAGTAATGTGGATAATAAAAAATTGAGGTGCAATGATGAAAAAAATGATATGTATCGTATTCATTATTTGTTTTCTTGCGCAATTGTCCACAACATATGCAGAATCCAACCGAAAACTAAATTATCCAAGCAATCAAAATAAGTCATTTGTGAGTGAGGATGTTTTTTATAAACAGTTAGATAAGAAGATCTATAAAGAATACAAAAATGCAGCATATAGTGTTCGGAAAAAAATCTTATTTAAAGAAGTGCCTGATGAAGAATTTTCTTTCCTACAAAAAACAGCTGTCGGTTGTCGAGGTAGAGTGGTACTTCAAGATTTTTTTGTTCACTCTGATCGCCAAGTATACTTTTTCGCTTCTTTTATTCAAAATGAAGTAGGAGAGTTTCATAAGTACATCGTTATAGATGCAGAAACAAAGAGGGAGTTGCGAGAGGGTAAAAGTTATCATCAGTGTGGTAATCCATATAAAAAATAAACCACCAATTTTGGTGGTTTATTTTTTACTCCGGTACACTCATTAATTTCTCTTTCATTTTGCGAATAAGAACGACAGCGCCAATTGTACACAGAAGTGTAATTCCTTCGGCAACGAAGATGTTGATTGTTTTTGTTTGGTAAAGTGCCGCGAAAAAGTCTACAAATGCGTGGAATAGTATAGCGTATACTAGGAAGATGTATTTCTTCTGTTTGACTGCGTATAAAACAAGCATTGTAAAGGCGATTTGAAGCACGAGTGCCATAATTCTTTCTAAGCTACCAAGGAAGTATAAGTAGGCAGGTTGCTGAATTAACATGTCCTGTAAAATGCTAAGCTCGGGTTTTTGTTCAATCAGTCGAGCGAAGCTACCATCGTTAATAGAATTAGCAAAGATTAATGCTTGTAATGCAGAAAAACCGCCAATTAAAATAGATTCAATTCCGCCGTGACCAATTCCATAAGCGAAGCCATCTTTATATTCTAGATATTTTTTTAGTAAGAAGAAGAAGGCAACGAAGCGTCCTAATTCTTCAAAAATACCAGCAGTCAATCCGCCATAAATTGCGAAGACAAACGGATTTTCTAAAAATGGAGCGATTGTTGAATTACCGCGCATAAATAGGTGGAATGGTGTTTCAAGAATTTGGGTGAATCCGATAAAGATAAGAACACCAATGCCGACCACTTTCCAATTAATATTATATTTTTTACGGAAATAAACGAGTACGATAATTGGGACCAGAATCGAGACAATGAGTTGAAAGATGATGCTGGCAATTACAGTATTTGAAACCATACTTTCACCGCTTTCTAATATATGTACATATCTATTATGCATGAAATAGGGGAGAGATGAAACTTTTAGAAAGAAAATGAATTTACTTATTGACTCTAACGTTGCGTCATACTTTATCGTATGTACTAAGGGGGAGATACAAATGACAATGAGAGTAAAAGAAGTAGCTGATTTAGTTGGAATTAGTGTGCGCACACTGCATCATTACGATGAAATCGGGTTGTTAACCCCAGACGAGACGACAGAGTCTGGATATCGTCTGTATTCCAATGAAAATTTAGAGACATTGCAGCAAATTTTGTTTTTTAAAGAACTAGGCTTCCCTTTGAAAAAAATTAAAGAGATTATCATGAGTCCATCATTTGATCACGAAGAGGCACTACAGCTTCATAAGAAAATGCTTCTTGAAAAGCGTGCCAGATTAGATAAGGTGATTGCGACGATTGATAAAACAATTCAGCATACAAAAGGAGAGATTGAAATGACGAACAAAGAGAAGTTTGAAGGATTCGATTTCAGCCATAACCCATATGAAGAAGAAGCCCGTGAAAAATGGGGAAACGCAGCTGTAGATAAAGCGAACGAATATGCAAAAGGTATGTCAAAAGAGAACCAAGAGGAGTTTAATGCTATTTATAGAAATTTAGCAACGCTTAGACACGATGCACCAGATTCTAAAGAGGCACAAGAAGCAATTGGAGTGTGGTATGGTTACTTGCAAAACTTCGGCGAATATTCATTAGATGCTTTTAAAGGACTCGGTCAAATGTACGTCGCTGATAAGCGCTTCACGAAAAATATCGATAAGTTTGGTGAGGGGTTAGCGCAGTTTATGTGTGATGCGATGGAGATTTATGCGGATCGTAATAAAAAATAAAAAGTAAAACAGGTGGAGGTTCTCTCCACCTGTTTTACTTTTTAATCATATTATTTAAAGTCTGATCCCCCGTATTATTCAAATGAGGATTTTTACTCATTTCACGTTTTAGCATATCGAGGCTTTGCGTATATTCTGTATCATTTAATGCGCCAGATTGAAGGCCTTGAATTTGGGAAATCAACTTTTGGTCTGTTGATACATATGCTTTATAATAGCGAGGGACGATGGACAAAGCAGCTCTATATACTTGATCCGCTACGAGTTTTGGATCCGTTGTGTTTGCACGGTATACAACAAATACTTCATCATCGGTAACGAGTGTAGCAGCGTTTGTAACGTCAGGAAGTTTGACTGTCATGCTTGTAATCATTTCAGCGACTTTCTCGCGATTAATGGCCCCTACTTGTTTGTTAGATACTTCATGCTTTTGTTTAGAAGAATAACCGACTCTTGCGAGTCTTGTATTTGTATTTTCCGTATGATACATGTCGTTTTTATTGGAAACAAGAACACGGCTTCCTTCTTCACGTTCCATTTCAGCTTTGTTCGCTGATTGGCAGCCTGCAAATAAGGAAAGAGTGAGAAGGGAAAGTAAAATTTGTTTTTTCACGATGTATCACCTCCTTCTCCATAGCATGTACTAATTTGCAATTTTTTGTATTTGAAATTGTTGGTTGTTATGCTTTGTGATACGATAAAAAGAAGAATGCTTAGAGAGGAAGTTAATGATGGAGCAAAAGCAAGAGCAAGAGATTCATGCTACGGTGAGCATTAATAATGTTCAGTACGAAGTAATTAAAAACTTTCGTGACGGTTTTAGTGAAGAAGCATTTAAAGAGCGCTATGCAGAAATTTTAAATAAATATGATTATATCGTTGGAGACTGGGGATATGAGCAACTTAGACTGCGAGGATTCTTTGATGATAGTAACCAACGTGCGACATATGATACGAAAATTAGTACGTTAACGGAGTATTTATACGAGTACTGTAACTTCGGTTGTGCACACTTCGTATTACGAAAAGTGAAGAAATAAAAAAATCCTCTTACAATTGTAAGAGGATTTTTTACATATTCTCGCTTATAAACAAATCGAGATATGATCGCCTTCAGAAAGTATTGCATTTGGTTTCATTTGTTGTCCATTTAATTGAATATCCCCATTTTTAATTTTATCCACAATGCGTGTACGGCTCCAGTCGGAAATATATGTGGATAAGGCTTTATCAATGCGGTGGGAACCGAAAACGATATCTAATACGATCGTGATTTCAGCTACGCCACTTTCTTTATGTTGCGTAATAGAAATAGTAGTACTTGTTTCTGTTTGATCTTGCTGCGTCATATCGATCGTTTCAACGTGATCAGTAAATGATTTATAAATACGCAGTTTTTGATTCCACGTATGATCTTTCGAACATTTATAAATGGCAAAGCGGTATATGTTTTTTCCATTGGCGTTATGCCTACGAATATTCGTATCAGTAAATAGGGTAGTACGTCCGCAATTTTTACAATATTTTTCGATTGTGTGTTGCTGATTTTCATATAAACTCCAAGAAAGTTGTACTTTCTGCATTTTCCTTCACCTCTTATAGTAGTGGCAAAGAAACGTAATACAGCTATTTGGATGTCTTGTAGTATGAAGACATGAGAAAAAGACAAAAATAAAAGGAGGTTCCCCAAAGAGGAACCTCCGTAAACATCATACTACAGATGCAATACGTTCCTTTGTAATGGGAATGGGCAGACTACTCCCTTGAAAAAGCGTGGTGCTTTTTTGAGAGTAATGCTATCCAATTGCTGGTCCATTACAAAGTAAATGTTGGCATACGTAGATAACGTCCTTTCTATCCAAATAGATTTATTCTTCATTATAACATATAATACTGAAAATTCTAAATAATAAAGGCGAAAAAACACCAGCTAAAATAGCTGGTGCATACGATAAATTATATAAGTTCAAATAAAAATGAGCGTAATTCTTCTGCAATTTCTTCAGTCATAGAAAATGCGTGCTCTAAGTAGCCTGGTTCGTTTAAATCGTCAGCACCGATAATTGCAAATTTATTACTTTGCATATCAAGTACAATTGTTTTACCGTAATGACGATCGGAGTATAAAAGCGCTAAATCGTGACGCTCATTTTCTCCCATAAAGCTAACGAAACGAGTTTTTGTAGCGACAGTGTCGTCGTACAGAAAGAAACGTTCTTCCATACACATGGCTCCTTTATTAAATATCTAAGTTTAAGTGTGGTTTATGATCTAAATGGTGATGTGTTTTAATGAATCGTACTGTTCTTGTTTTGTAACGCATTACGATAGAGTATGTTTCAGCTAAATCTCCGCCAAGGAATTTAACACCGTCTAATAACTCACCAGCAGATACACCAGTTGCTGAGAAGATTGCATCATCCCCAGATACTAAGTCATCTAACATAAGAAGTTGACGAGGGTCTTCTAATCCCATTTCACGACAACGAGCTTCTTCTTCTTCGTTCATTGGAACTAAGCGAGCTTGCATTTCACCTTCAAGGCACTTTAATGCTGCTGCAGAAATAACACCTTCTGGAGCTCCGCCAATACCTACGAATAAGTCGATACCCGTTCCAGGTAGTGCTGTTGCGATTGACGCACCAACATCACCGTCACCAAATAATTTTACGCGTGCACCTTTTGCACGAACACGGTCAATAATATCTTGATGACGTTCACGTTCTTGAACGATAACCGTTAGGTCACGAATCTTTTTATTGTTAGCTTCTGCTACAATTTCAATTGTTTTTTCAATTGGATCATCTAAGCTAATTTTACCAGCTGCTTTTGGACCAACCGCGATTTTTTCCATGTACATATCAGGAGCATGAAGAAGGTTCCCTTTGTCTGCGATTGCAATAACTGCCATTGCATTTGCAAGACCTTTTGCAACGATGTTTGTACCTTCTAATGGATCAACGGCGATGTCTACTTCCGGACCGTTACCTGTTCCTAGTTCTTCACCAATATACAACATCGGTGCTTCATCAAGTTCTCCCTCACCAATTACAACTGTACCTGCCATGTTTACTGAATCGAACATATCACGCATTGCTGTAGTTGCTGCATCATCTGCTTCATTTTTCTTTCCGCGGCCCATCCACTGTGCGGATGCTAAGGCTGCTGCTTCTGTTACACGGACAATTTCTAGTGCGAGTTCACGTTCCAAGATTCCATTCCTCCAATTTCAAAAATCATACAAATATAACTATAACAAATAACGGAGAAAAGGTGAATTCGAAAAATTGTCGATTTTTTCAGAAGAAAGCGTTACAATTAAAATGTAAATGCTTTAATTTCCAGGTAGGTGACATTCATGTATTTTGTAGACAGAAAGAAAATAGAACAAATGCTAGTATGTTTAGAACGAGCAACAAGTACATTTCAAGAGAAAAAGATATATGAAACCGAGTTTGAATTTTACGCATTAGAGCGCATAGCCCATCTTATTATTGATACTGTATTAGATGTAGGAAATGCGATGATTGATGGATTTATTATGCGCGATCCAGGAAGCTATGAAGATATTATTGATATTTTAATGGACGAGCGAGTGATAAGTGAAGAAGATGGCCAAGGGATGAAAGAAATTATCCTTCTTCGAAAAATGCTTACGCAAGATTATATTCAAATGAAGCATGATGAATTATATAAGACGATTCAAAAACATATTGCAGTGGTGGAAAAGTACCCAGCAAATATTCGCAGTTATTTAGAAAAGGAATTAGGACCTGTATCTGCATTTGTACCAGAATAATTATGCTTATAAGATCCCCAGAGAATACCTTTTGGGGATCTTATATTGTATGTGAGAAAGAAAAGGGAGAAGGGTGAAGTATGGGGGAAGCACGTACTACGAAAGACGAGATTGTACAATTGTTGAAAGTAAAGGGAGAGCACACAGTAGCTGAACTAGCAGACGTTTTAGAGATTACAGAAATGGCAATCAGAAGACATTTAAGTAATCTTGAGAAAGACGGACTCATTTATTCTAAGATGGTAAGGCAACATGTCGGAAGACCAACTTATTTGTATGGATTAAGTGAAAAGGGAGAAGATACATTCCCGAAAGAGTATAAGCAATTTGCGATTGATATGCTAGAAGATTTAGCTCGAATCGGCGATGAAAAAATACTTCGTTACGTTTTAAAAGAGAGAACGAAGCGAATGGAAGAACAGTTGCAAAAGAGAGTAAGTAATCAAAAGAATTTAGCATATAAAGTGCAAGAGATAGCAGCTATGCAAGAGAAAAATGGTTATATGGTTCAAATAAAGAGAGATGGAGAGAACTCTTTCGTAATTGAAAAACAAAACTGTCCGTTAAAAGAAATTGCAGAGAGATTCCCACAAGTATGTGAAGATGAAAAAGAGATGTATAAGCGTTTATTTACGAACGCAGATGTGAAAACGCTAGCAAACATGTGCGAGGGCGATTGTAGTTGTTCTTACCAAATAAAAGAGAAAAAATGAACGTTATGGGGCGCTTTAAAGTAAAGCGTTTTTTTCTTTGGAAAAAGCGGGTAATATAAGAGTGGTATGATAGGTGAGAACGTTAGCATAGAAGGAGAGACATAATGATGTATAAAGGTTACTTAATTGACTTAGACGGTACGATGTATCGCGGAGAAGAACAAATTGAAGAAGCGAGCGACTTCGTAAAAGCTTTAGGAGAGCGCGGCATTCCTTATTTATTCGTTACGAATAACTCAACGCGTAAACCAGAACAAGTGGCAGAAAAACTTGTTCGTTTCGATATTCCAGCGAAAGCAGAGCAAGTATTCACAACGAGTATGGCGACTGCGAACTTCATTTATGAACGTAAACAAGATGCAACTGTATATATGATTGGTGAAGAAGGCTTACACGATGCACTTGTGGAAAAAGGATTTGAACTTGTGGATGAAAATCCTGATTTCGTTGTTGTTGGTTTAGATCGTGACATCACATATGAAAAGTTAGCAAAAGCGTGTCTTGCTGTGCGTAACGGTGCAACGTTTATTTCCACAAATGGGGACATTGCCATCCCAACTGAGCGCGGGTTATTACCAGGTAACGGTTCATTAACATCGGTTGTAGCAGTATCAACAGGTGTGGATCCAATCTTTATCGGAAAACCAGAATCAATCATTATGGAACAAGCTTTAAAAGTTCTTGGTATAGGAAAAGATGAAGCATTAATGGTTGGGGATAACTATGATACAGACATTTTAGCAGGAGTAAATGCTGGTATGCATACGCTTCTTGTCCACACTGGAGTCACAACTGTGGAGAAGTTAACAGAATACGAAGTTCAACCGACGCAAGTTGTGCATAACTTGACGGAGTGGATTGAGAAGATGTAATGAAATGCAGGTAGCCGGAAGAGGTTACCTGTTTTTTTATGCATAATTGCATATGTACTATAGGTATACGGAATGTAAAATTTAAATGTATTGATATAAGGGAGGAATAAGAATGTACTGGATGTCATGTATTATGCTTGTTTTTACATTATGCGTTTTGTTCTTTGTTCTATGGAAAATATATAAAATAAATGAAATGAAAAAAAGCGCAGGAAAACTTATTGCAATGTATCCTCGGGTGAAAAGACGTTGGATTGCATTACTTGGACCAGCATATTTCATTGGACAATGTATGTATATATATGCTCAGTACGTAAGTGGCGATATTGATACAGTTGAACAGTTTTTTATTCAGCTAGGTATTCATGCTGTAGCAAGTTGTTTTATGACTTTAATAGCTATACATCTTATTAAAAGTGTACAAATATATGAAAAAGGTGTAATAGATGGATTAAACTTTTATTCATATGAAGAATTGAAAGGCTATAAAACATCAACATGGGAAAATCCAAAAGAAAATATATTTTTATATCGCGGGAGAGAAAAAATGAATGACAATGTGAATTTACTTATTAGAAAGGAAGATATGAATGAATTAGAAAGCATTCTTCAAAGATATATTCCGAAATTAATGGTGAAATAAAAAAACTCCGGTTTTAACAACCGGAGTTTTTTATTAGAATGCACGATTCACAACGTCTTTTACTTCTTCAAGATATTGTTTACGCACATCATTATCCACAGAAGGGACACTTGTATAGAATGTATGCTCAAGTGTTTCAATACCTGTAAATTCAAAAATACCAACATCCGCTGTTTTCTTCATTGCATCAAACATACCGCCTGCTGTGTATGCCTCTTTCGTATTGCCCATTGTAGATAATAACAATCCTTTTTTACCGCTTAATAACTTTTCAATGCCGTTTTCACCGTAAGCATAAGCAAATCCATGGCTAAACACACGGTCAACGTATCCTTTTAAAATAGCAGGAAGTCCCGCCCACCACACTGGATAAATGAATGTAATGCTATCAGCCCAAGAGATATGCTCTTGTTCTTCTTTAATATCTTCGGGTGTGTTTCCTTGAGAAAATGAGATGAAATCGGAAGCGCCTAATACTGGATTGAAGTTTAATTCGTATAGATCGCGAACGCGTACTTCATGACCTTTTTCTTCTAATTCACGTTTTACCGTTTCTAAAATCGCATGGTTGAAGCTTTCTGTATTTGGGTGTGCATAAACGATTACATGTTTCATTGTTCTTCCTCCTATTTGTGGATATGTGAATAGCTATTTGTATATCTGTAACTATTATGGTTACTACTTTTATAGAAGTCAAGTAATACATATGTATGTATAAAAAGACGCTCGAAAATCGCCTTTTTATACCCCGCTCATACAAAGTACAAAGAAGACGAATAAAATGATAACAATACCAATGCCAAAGTTAAATACGAGAGTACTATCCATATATGTAGCCTCCTTGTTTGAAAGTAAAAAGCACTCTAGTTAAGAGTGCTTTTTTTATTTTGAATCTACTTTATAACTTTTAGAAAGTGATTCATGCGTGTAATGATTTACATTATTTTATGTATTTATACTTTGAAATGAGTAAGTCCTTGTTGGATATAGAAAAAAAGACACTCGTTCGAGTGTCTTTTAAGATGACAAAATGTGCCAATTGCTTGAGGTTGATAAGACGCTAATTTCCGTGTTAACGCCTTTTCTTTAATCAAGAAGTGTAGCAACAGCGATTCAAATAAATTGTACCATCTGTTTAATCGCGGTGCGTATGCAATTGTGCATATTATGATCATGAGGTAGGTAATGAACTGTGAATAATTTGAAGTGATTTATTTACGATTTCTTCTGCGGCATATATGCCGATTGCGTCTGTTTTTAAAATATGGGGTTGTAAGTTATCATGCATTGCCCCTAACTCACCATGAAGTGGTGCGAAGGCATGGTTCGCCTTTTCAAGCATGCATAAATCAAGTAAAGAATCCCCAGCTGTAATAATCGTATCTATTTGCAAAATTTCTTTTATATATTGCACGGCGTCCCATTTATTAATTGGTTTTGGTACAAAGTATAGCTTTCTACCTTGAAGTGAATGATTCCAGCCTTGTTTGTCTAACCAGGAAGTGAAGGATGATAATTCATCATAAGGAATGTTCTCCCGTTTAATAATGCAATAATGGAATAGATCATCAGCTGTTTTTTGTGATATAACCCAATCTTTATGAGCTATTTGTCCAAATTCCTTTAGTATGTCGTTTCTCTCTATACATTCAACCGATAGTCTTTCTTTTACTGTCCTGTTCCAAGTACCATCTTGTTTCCCGTTATGAAGGATATTGCCGCCGTTACTTGTAATGGCGTATTCGGGAATGATTTCGTTTTGGAATAAAGCAATACGCTGAAACTGCTCAATAGTTCTTGTTGTAACTGGGATGAAATGTGAGTGCAGTTGTAATTTTTTTAGTAGTGAAATGGTTTTATGTGATATGAAAGAAATTTCTTTTCCATCTAAAGTTTCAATGAGTTGAATTGATTCATCTTCTATAGGGGCACGAAACGATTTCCGGGAATAAATAAGCGTTTGATCAAGATCACTGGCGAAAATCATATTGTTTCCTTCCTAAGAAGCTTAATGAGCCCGCAACATGAATAAGCCATATTCTCATAGGTTTCAATTGGGACATTCTTTTCTTTAGCGAGAAGTAAAATATGCTTTAAATCGGGATTATTTTGCTTACGTATTAAAATTTTCCACGGTATTCTCCGGAGTAATACACGAGTTGTTTCACCGACTCCTGGCTTAATTAAGTTAATATCGTCAATTTTAAAGTGATTTTGGATAGACTGTATATCTTTTAATCCTTGCCAAGATGGATCAGTGTAAGTTGAAGTAATATAACGTAATTGATTATCTATATGAGAATGAACAGAAGGGAATAAATCTGTTACCTCATCAACGAAGAAATTTGATAAGTCTTCTTGTTCTAGCTCCTTATAATATTTAACACCATGAAAATCATTTGGACCGATATAGGTGTCATTTAGTACAGTGCGGCTAATTAGTCCAGAGACTGTTGCATTTAAGCAAGCGCTAGGAATAAGAAAATCTTCACGTGTACCGTAAATTGAAGTACAGTAACCGGGATCAGCAAGCACAGCCATACAATGAGAAATGTGTGTATTATTTCGTTCGTTAAATGTGTGTACTGCATATTCTAATTCTTTTTTTATTGCACCTTTCCCAGTCCATCCATCAATGAATTGAATTGTTTCTTTAGGGTGATGTTCTAAAATATAATGGAGTGCATTTTCATCAATACCGCGTCCGCGAACAATAGAAATACAATAGTGAGGTACATCAAGGTTGTATTGATAGCGTATGTAGCGTTTGATAAGAATGCCAATAGGTGTACCAGCACGAGCTAATGAAACGAGGACAAGGTTAGTTCCTTTAGTTTGTATAATCTGTTCGGCGACAACTCCAACAGCGATGGCTAGTTTGTGTTTGTATTGTTGCAGGGAAGAAAAGAATAAATCCATATACGCTTTAGATGGTTTATATTCCATTGGTAACATTTCGGAATAATGTGTGCCAGCTTGAATTGCTTGTTCTCTAGTTTCCGTGGAACTTTCTTTCATTAAATCACTAATATCTTTTAATAGAAAAATAGCATCATTTGGATTGTAACTACTAATATGAGAATTTACTTTTACCATAATTATCAACCTTCCTTTTCTATACTATTTGAAAATGAGACGATATGAATAAAGGGAATAACTGTTTGTAACTGCTGTAGAAGAGGAAACAGGGCTTTTTCTCCTAAATCACGCTCAATAAAAACAAATACTTCATCGTAATCATGAGGTGAAATATTATAAAAGTAATTTGTAATAGTAGAATCTTCAGGACTTGGATATGAGAAATGATTATGAATGGCATAGTTCACATCATTTGAAACAGGATGGATAGGGCTTCTTGTTGTAGATTGATATAAAATATTTTCACCCATTTCAGCAGCAATTTTCATTGGGATATACATAAATTCACCCGTTCCGAGACAGAGTGTTCGTTTTCCAACTCTTTCTCTTTTTAAAGCTTTTCCTGCTTCTTGAGCGAAAGAATGAATGTGCTTTTGTTCATATGCTGAAATGCTAAATCGCCCAGTATATTTTATATAATTTGATGTATAGGGTGATTTTGGGCAGGTAAGGGTATGCTTTTTGAAATCAGGTTTTGTTTCTTTAATTTGAATATCTGTTTTTGCAATATTTAATGGTTGGCCAGTTGTATGAATACTGCCTTCTAATAAAGAAATAACATGAATCTTAATTTGAAGTTCTTCTTCTAATTGTTTAAATTGTTTTCTATCAGTATGAGAACGCCAGTCTAATAAAGAAGCAATTATATATTCTTCTCGTGGGAATTTATTTTGAATAGATCTAATAATATTTAATGCTGTTTTTCCTGTTGTCATCTCATCATCTACGAGAACAATTGGATTGTTATTTTGAAAAAAGCTTTCATCTACATAACAACGGTGCGATGTTGCATGAGAATGTTCTTCCTCAAATGTAATGACAGATTCTAGGTGGGGTATCGATTCCCTAGTTGTATGCACATACTTTGCATTTTGAAAGCATTGAAACATAGAATGACCAAGTGCTGTCGCTGTTTCAGCGAATCCGATGAACAAAACTTCTTCTTGCAGAGGATATTGATAACGAAATACTTCCTCTGGGATTTCATCAATTTCTAATGAAATGAGATTTAAAATTTCTTTTTGAAATGGATGAGAAATATTATGTAGTATTTCCATATATCTTGCAGCGAGAGCAACTCCACTTGATAGGGAGACTGCAGGTTTAATAGGAAGATGCTTTCCAAGGATTGTACTCACAAATAAAAAACTACGTTTCTTATTTATTCTCGCAGCCATTTGAAAAAGCTTGTCTAGCGCTAAATTATATGGATTATCACGTACTTCTACATGGACTTGTATATTATTTAAAACGTTATACGTGTTGCTTTGCGTTTGTAATAAGGAGATCGGTGAATTGTTTGTTTTCATGTAGCACCCCGTAAATATTAGATTTTAAAATGGTTTTGCGAGCCCAGCCATAATGAGGTTTTACTTCATTCATTTTGTTAGAAAAACTACTTTTTAGCACTCCATTATACGTATCTGCATTTTGTAAAATGGATCTCGCATCTAAATAATCTTCCATTGTGACAATATGCATTGCCTGTACAACTTTAATATGAGATGGGTGAATAACTGTCTTACCGATTAATCCATTTGCATGGTCGAGTGATACCTCTTGGATGAGCCCTTCTTCATAATCATTAGAAAAATATTCCCATACACATCCTGAAATAATATATTCATTTGTTGCCCTTGAGAAAACGTTAATAATGTCCGAAATACAATCACGAACAACAGTAATATGATAGATAGGTGTGTATTTATTACGCCGAATACTAAATATACTTGAAAAGTCAGTAGCACCAATACGTACATTTAAGATGTGATCACGATAGGAATCTAGTAAATCCTTTATTTGTAATAATGATTCTATCCGTGTTTCTTTATACATAATTTCTGGTGATTCTAAAATCGGCATTCCATAAAGTGATAATGAGTATAACTCGTTTATATATGCAAGCTGATTGATATAAGCCTTTCCATTAATCGGTGTGAATTTTGGAAAGACAAAACCACATAAACAATGAACAGCACTACCTAATTCAGTAACAATTGTCTTCATTTGACTTGGCTGTCGAACTCTAATAAAAAGAAGTGGGATGTCTGCTTGATTTAGTATGTTGGCACTGACTAAGTTGGCGATTTGCTGTATTTGAACGACGATGTTTTGCTCTGCAAGTTTTACTTCTTCATCGCTGATAGCGTCCTCTAGACAAAGAATAATTGAGGTAGCATCCACATGTTTCTTTCTAATTATATCTTCCGCAATCGTTTCTTTCGTGCCAGGAGTATATAGTGTGGCGCCTAGTGCGTAAGCTAGTTGTTCTTTCCCTATATTTTTTGAAAAACTAAGAGGTTCTTTATAGAAAAAATTTTGCCGTTCTTCTAAGGAGAGGTAAGAAAAGTAATTCAAATTGTCACCACCTTATTTGTAATGATTCTGTTTAATTGTAACATAATAAGAAAAATCTTCCATAAAAATGAAGCGAGAAATTAAAAAAATATATTGAGAAAGATGAATTATAAGATGAATATCGAATATTGTTAATAGAAATATAATAGGGGGAAAGAGAAAGTGGATATATATAAGTTAACAGAGGAAGAAGCAAATGAGATAAATACGTGGACGTACGAGGAACCATATAGTTTATATAGTTTTTCAGGCGAGAAAGAAGTAATAGAAGAGCTATTAGATGGAACGTATTATGGCTGTTGTGTCGATCAAGGAGAGTTCATCGGCTATTTTTGTTTTGGAGAAAATGCACAAGTACCAGGTGGAAGAGATGCTAATTTATATGGTGGAGAAGATGTGATTGATATCGGACTTGGTATGAAGCCGGCGTTAACTGGGAAAGGAATGGGGAAAGAATTTTTCCAAGCTGGAATAGCGTTTGCCACGAAAGAGTTTAACGCAAACATGTTTCGATTAAGTGTAGCAACATTTAATACAAGAGCGATTACGCTATATAAAAATATCGGATTTAAGCAAGGGCCTATTTTTTTGAGTCGCGGAAGAGAATTTATGCTTATGGAATACGAAAGACCGTCAGCATGAAACTGACGGTCTAGAAAACATTATTATTCCGAGTGATCAGCTCGGTGCGCTAAACGGCTTGAGGCAGCGGCAGCAATTCCGCCAACGATATCGTCAAGGAACGTGTGCACTTTTCCAGTTGATTTATCATTTAAGTATTCTAAAATACCAGGTTTTAATTTATCGATATATCCAAAGTTCGTGAAACCGATAGATCCGTATACATTCACGATAGAAAGTGCGATAACTTCATCAATTCCGTATAAGCCTTCATCACGTTTTACAATATCTTGTAACGGCTCACTTAGCATTCCCTTTTCAGCAAGGACATCAAGCTCGATACCAGTAATCAGTGCGTTTTGTACTTCACGTTTTGATAGTACACGTTCTACATTGTAACGGCATTCTGACATCTCTAAATTTGGATGATATTTTTTTTGAAGAAAATGAACAAGTTCAGCAATATCGTCAATTGTTACACCGCGTTCTTGTAATAGTTGTAATGCTCTTTCTTGTAGTTGATTTGATTCTTTCATGTTTATCACCTTTTTTTCTTTTTAGTATTTGTATACGTTTCGTTGCTTTATCATGTGCATAGGAATGAAAGGCGAGCACAAGCTCATATATATAAAGAAAAACCATAGGTGGCGACTGCGATGATTCAGCATATTTATGAGCATTATCACATGCATGTTAAAGAATTAATCCCCCTTGGCCCCTATAAAAGCTTTTGGATTCGCAACAAAATTTATGTACTTGTTCCAATTGGAGAAATGGAGGAAGAAGTACTTGTAGAGATGAAAAAGCTCAGTGATTATATGAACCAGCAAGGGGATATAACTGTAGCGACTTTCGTTCCGACTATACACGGCTACTATGTAAGTGAGATAGAAGAACAAAATTACTGCTTATTAAAAGGTATGCGCACGTTAGAACGACATGCTATGTCATTAGGAAGTGAGCTTTCTATATTCCATAAACGAGGTGCATTCTTTCCAGAAGAAATTGAGCAATTAAGCCGTATTGGTGAATGGAAAGCGTTATGGGAAAAAAGGCTCGATCAATTAGAAAAGTTTTGGCAATCACAAGTGATGAACCACCCTTCAGATGTATTCGATCAATTGTTTATTGAATCCTTCCCGTATTACTTAGGAGTTGCAGAAAATGCAATTCAATATGTTGTCGATACAGAAATGGATGATACGCCGCAACTAACGGATGCAGCAACAATTTGCCAAGAACGATTCACACCTTTATTATGGCATCAAACGAAGCGGCTCAAACTTCCTTTTGATTGGGTGTATGATCACCCGAGTCGAGATATTGCAGAATGGATCCGCCATATGACGATAGAAAAAAAGAAAGACTGGGAGCAAACAATCGTTCAATTTGTTACAGATTATGAACGTAATTATTCGCTATCCTCATTTGGTTGGCGCTTATTATTTGCAAGGCTCCTGTTCCCGCTTCACTATTTTGAAACGGTCGAACGATATTACCAAACTGGAAACGAAGAACAAAAAAGCATATATAGAGATCGCTTAGAAGCCATTTTACACGATGTGAACCGCTCAGAGCAATTTATGAAGCATTTTTATGGCTCACTTCGTTTACCAGTAGATAAGCTTGGGATTAGAAAATTAGATTGGTTATCTTAAAAATATAAAAAAGAGACCGAGTGAGGTCTCTTTTTTATATACCACAATTTTATGTAATACATTATGCCCCTACCTGCTGATCTGTACATATATTTAAAACGAATTGATGCCTTTCGAGCTTTTCATTTACTTTACCCAATAATTCTTGCTGGATTTCTTTAAATAAAAATTGATAGCTTGTATTCCATGTTGGTATAACGGATGAAAGGCCTAATAAATACTCTTTCTTCTTTTCTAGTTCTTGAATTGTTACAAAAGTGTTCCCCATTTTTGGCATCTGTCGTCCCCCTATATTTTTTTACTGTATATGTGTGAACGATTCACTATATAGTATTAATTATCGCATTTTTTGAGAAGGATTTCCAATTTTGTTTTATGATGTTAACGGATAAATGTGATTTGAATAAAAAAAGGAGACCAAATTTGGTCTCCTTTTAGAAGGCGATTCTGAACGAGCTGCTTCTGCTTTTAATTAATATCTAGCTCCAGCGGCTAAAATGTTCGGTGGCTTCGCTTCTTCCGTCGAGGCAAAAAGCGCCTCTATGTCAGAAGCTCCATCCCCCTCACATTTTGAGCGAGCCGCTTCCGCTTTTAGATTAAAATACTTGTTCTACTTCGATAACGCCTGGTACTTCTTCAAGTAACGCGCGCTCGATACCAGCTTTTAGTGTGATTGTAGAACTTGGGCAGCTTCCGCATGCACCCATAAGGCGTAGTTTTACGATACCTTCTTCAATGTCTACTAATTCAACGTCTCCGCCATCGCGAAGTAAGAATGGACGTAATTTATCTAATACTTCTAATACTTGTTCTTGCATATGTGGGTTTTCCATTTTTATCGACTCCTTTCATCAGTTTTATTATAATCAAGATAGAGGGGAAAATCTATTTTTTCTCTTCTTGTTTTATTGTCGAAATATTGTATCGTGTTTTTTCAGTATAGGGGTATGGAATAAGTTTGTAAAATGATGTGCTTATGTAATAAGACATCTGAATATACTGTTGGGACAAGAAGTGGGGGAGAAGAAATGGTTAATGTTCAAGTGTATGGGACGAAAGTAATTTGTGCGAGCTGCGTCGGAATGCCATCTTCAACAGAAACGTTTGAATGGTTACAAGCGGCAATTGGTCGTAAATATGAAGGACAAGAAAATAAATTTAATTTCGAGTATATTGATTTCCAAGAAGAACAAGAAGATGCAGATAAAAAAGCATTCGCAGAGCGCGTAGTGGAAGAAGATTTATTTTATCCGGTCGTTCTTGTAAATGGAGAAATTGTTGGAGAAGGAAATCCTCGTTTGAAGGATGTTTATGAAGAAATCGAGAAATATTTATAAAACAAGAAGTCTTTGCGAATTTGCAAAGGCTTTTTTTATTGGAGGGATAGATATGAAAAATGGAGTGAAGCATGCGTTACCAACGGAAGTACAACAGTTAATGGAGCGGTACACAGTAGAATTAAAAGAAATTTTTTTAGATGAAAAAATAGTAGGGGTATATATTTACGGCTCCATCGCACTTGGTGCATTTTATGCAGAAACGAGCGATGTTGATTTTGTTACAGTAATAAGTGATTCCGTGAATGAAGCTGAAAAACAGCAGCTTGTGGAACTACATAAGAAACTTAGTGATAATACGCTAGGTAAAAGAATGGACGGTATGTATATTCCGCTTGCTGACTTAGGGAAATACAATGATGAAATGAACGAGTACGTGTATTGTACAGATGGTAAAGCTAATGTTGGTCATTGGGACATTAATGCGGTCACATGGTGGACGTTGAAAAATCAAGGCATTACAGTTACAGGAAAAGAAGCAGAAGATCTTCCGCTGCAAATACAATGGAATGATGTAGTAAATACGATGAAATACAACGTAGAACAGTACTGGAGTGAAAAGGTGAAGAAGCCATATTTATTTTTTATAGAAGAGTGGGTAGAATCAGCTGTCGTTACGATGGGACGCATTTTATATACACTAGATTATAAAACAATCGTTTCAAAAGATAGAGGATTGCAATACTTGTCAGAACGTTCAGCGGAAGAATGGGAGCTCTTATTAAAAGAAGTAGCGAGAATACGGCACAATCCAAAAGAAAAGCGAATGCTCTCAAGGTGGAGAAGAGCAGATATGACGAAGAGGTACTTACTGCATTTAATTGAGACGTGTAGAGAGAAATGGTAGGGAAGAAAATGGACAATACAGTGGGGTGTATTGTCTTTTTTTATGTTGAATTTGGTATATAATGGTTTAAAAGGTTTAATTATACTGGAGGGGATAGGATGAATATAGAATTAGCTACATATGAAGAAAAGAATGAACAAATGAGTATGCGCCAAGTAATTAGCATTCTATTAATTATTTTTGGGGTCATGCATGGAATTGGTTTTTTGAACCTTTTATATGATTCTTCCTTATATCCATGGTATGTAGATCATCTTATTCCACCTTTCACGTTTTGTATGATTATCGTAATGTATGCACCGGCAAGAAATTGCTGCTTACATTTAATAAAATCATTACAATTCAATAATTTTAAACACTATGTAACGATAGTAATGACAGCGATTGTAATGCTTATATATCTTGCAATATTAAATTTAGTTTTACCACATGGGATTGGTGTGGACGAGTCTAGTATAGTAATAAAGCCTACTAAAAGTGAAATCATTTTATATGTAGTTGTGCTCACCATTTTTGCACTGATTTGGGAAGAACTTTTATTTCGGGGGATGTTTTTTGCGAAATTATCCCAGCGCTTTTCGGCACTTACTAGTGCCGTTATAAGTGCTTTCATATTTACTTTTGGCCATCCCCTTACAGTAGGTAGTATTTTATATATTTTTGGTATGGGTATATGTTTAGCATACACATATAAGAAAACGAAGAATTTACTCGTTCCAATTGGGATTCATTTATTAAATAATTCGTTTTATTTATTAGTAAATTTTCAACTATAAAAAGACGCCTTTTAAAAAGGAAGTCTTTTTTATTTTGTAGTAGATAGAAAAGTATTTACAAGTATTGTGTAGAGGAAAGATAATAGAAAAAATATGCGCATGGGGGAAGATGATGAGTAAATATAAATTACATATAGATAAAGAACAACTATGGAAAGGCTGCGTTTTAAATTCGATTGCCCATGCAATTAATGTAGCGCATTGTCCAGATTTCTCACATGAAAGTTCATGGGATGGATTTAACTATAGTATGCAAGATAGCCAAGGCGGACAAGGGACAATTACGTTTCATCCGAATTACACGATTGTATGTCTTCAAGATGTGAATAGCGAGAGAATTGATGAGTGGATTGATGCGAAAAATTATTTTGAAGGGGCACCTTCGGAAGTAATAGATATTGCGAAAGAAGAAGCACTTCAATACGTATTAGAAGAAGTAGAAGGCGAAACAGTTCCTTTTATTACAACTGCATTTTGGATTGAGGATAGTGGTGCGTATTCAATTGATTCATTTGAAGAGATGGAAGAGCACGGCGGATTCTTATTAGAAATTCCATTAATTGATACAGAATCAGCAATAGAAAGACTGGAAGAAGAGTATGAACTGACAGAGGAACAAATAGAGCTTTTACAACTCGTGTATAAGAAAAAAATCCAAAGTCCAAATGAGGAAATTAAGTTGTCTAAAGAAGAAATAGCAATGATTGGAACGGAAGATAGCGAAGGATTGGAAGTTAGTAAGGACTCATTTGAAGAAATGAATATTACTTGGGAGTTGTAGGGGGATAACATGTTTCCGATTGGTGATCAGCCGAAGATTATGAAAGACTTAGCAAGTATAGCTGGTGATTTAGAAGAAGTAGCGATTGAGGGGAAAACAAAAAATATAGAACGACTAGCATCTTTGAAAGTTAAAAAGTTATGGATGTTCACAGTAAATCAAAAGCAGTTTGATCATATTCTTACGTATGTTTGTCCCGATATATTATACGTTTACGAAATGAGGGTCGAGGATTTAAGTAGCCTTCAGAAATTGTCTAATTTACAACAGTTGTATATGTGCTGGAATACAAAAGCGAAGACGTTATGGGATATTGATTATAATAAAAAACTCAAATCCTTACTAATTGATGATTTTTCTAAGTTAGAAGATTTAAGTGCTTTAAGTAAGTGCACACAACTTAATACCTTCTATATGGGTGGTGGAATAAATACAGCGATGAAAGTACAAACTTTAAAACCACTCGCTGAATTACAGCAGTTGCAAAAGCTTACTTTGATGAATTTAAAGGTTAAAGATGATTCATTAGAACCGTTAATGCAATTGAAAAATTTAAAGGAGTTAAGCTTATCTAATCAATTTAAAGTGGAAGAGTATGCAAAACTCTCTGTAGCATTGCCATATACGGTATGTGAGTCTTTTAAACCTTACGTATATATGAACGATGCAATAGATGGGAAAAATATAATGGTGACTGGGAGAAGAAGGCCAGTCCTTAATTCAAAAACGGATACTGTGAAGATGCAAAAGTATGAAGAACGATTTAAAAAGTTACAAGAAGAATATAAAGCACTAGTAGAAAGCACAATGTGAAATTACATTGCACTTTTTACTAGTTTTTTCATATACATATCAACTTCATGAAAGAATATGGGCTCTTTTTCCTCGGTATTCAGATGCACGGCGCAATGTAAATATTGCTGTAAGTAGCGAGTAGCTTGTTCGTACTGTTTTAATTTGTAGAAAGAAAAACAGGTAAGAAGTAGAAACGGTTTTTCTTCTAATATTGGAACGACAGCTAGTACGGGAGTAATGGAATGTATATTTATTTCCACTAAATTTTCATAAGATGCCCACGTTTGAAACCAGTCGAAAATAGTAGAAAGGTAATTCGGAATTTCGATAGTTTCATGTGAAACATTATGCAATAACTGGTTCTGTTTGATATGCATAGGCTCTATTCTCGTTTGTAGAATGCAATCGAATATTGAAATGTTCTCTTTTATTTGTAATTGGTTCGTAATAAGCTGCGGGAGACCGATAGGGTGGACTCCTATATTTATATAAAAGTCATCTCCAAACTGGCTTTTTTGTATGTTAATGAGCTTATAAAATCCGTTTTCAGCTTTGAAAAATGTATGTCTTTTTTTCTTAAAGCCGAGTGATTTTAAAGTGGCGTGTAAATTTGTAATAAAATCTTGCTCCTTTTTAGAGCCAGGCTTACTCTTCGTCATATTCATACGTAGTTAAGTTTTGTAAGAAACTTTCAAAGTTAGGTGCTAATTCAATAATTTCCTCAAACTCATTATCGATAAATATAACTGGAGGATTTTCAGCTACATTTCGATAGTCTAATGCAATCCATGTATGTCCATCACCAGATAAAAGTACGATATTCTCAGGCATTTCCCATTCTCGAATTAAATAGCAGCTCTCTAAAATACTAGATTCATTTTCATCAAAAGAAATACCATATAAACCAGATACATTAACGTGATCGTCTGCCCAAGGATTTGGCTTTGAAGTAGGGTGAACATCGAGACGAAGAGTTCCCCCATTTTGTTCTTTTAGAAGGGTTATATATGATTCTGGAAGCTTTACGTTCAGTACTTCTTCTGCTTTTTTGATTAGTTCATCGTTAATGGGTGCTAGTTTTAAATAGTCATCGTCTGCCCAAATTGTACTCTTCATATTCGGTTACCTCAAATAATAGTTTTAAGAATCTTATGTCATATATTATAGTTAGTTTAGATAACACGCAATAGAGGGAGGGACGGAGTATGGATGTGTATGAATACCTCGATCACGTAAATTCTAAAGAAGATTTATTAAAATTTCTTGTATACCTCCAAAAGGATTTTAAAGTGAATAAAGATGAATGGGAGAATGTAGAGGTAGAGACTTATTTAGAGGCATTAAATAGTTGGTTAGGTTCTTGTGAATCGGTTTATATAAATCAAGGAGAGAAGTTTCCAGAAAATATTTCATGGAAGTTTATTGCTCAAATGTTACTTGCGGCAGCTCATTATGAATAAAATTAGATTTTTAAAAGATAGAATGGAGAAGATATCATGATTAATCATAATAAAATTAAACAACTTTTAGCACATGTAGATCGTGCTGAGGATAATGAAATTGAGCTAGAGTATGAATCTGAACCTATGACGATAGAATTGTTTAATAGTGAAGAAATAGAAGAAGGGCAACTTGGTTATAGTTTTGATGAAGAAGGAGATTGGAAAGAAGGATGGATTGTAATAGGGATAGATTCATATCTTGGAGACCCGATTTTTGTAGATAGTAATGATGAGAACTGTCCAGTTTATACAGCTATGCACGGTGAGGGAGAATGGGAGCCGGAATGTATAGCGGAGCGTATAGAAGATATTATTGAGAAAGTGAAGGGGAATGTGCGAGAAATAAAATAGTATTTCAATGTGATTAAGAGGGAGGAAATGTAGTATATATTTACTAAAAAAGATGTATAAAAATGATTTTGATGCATCCTTTTTAGTGAATATATAAAATAATTAACTTAGTGTATTAAAGATATGATACATGATTATTTTAATATATTTAAAAGTAAAATGAAATAAGAAACGGATAATTGTCGGAATATATTCGATTTCCGTTCATTTTTATGAAATATGTGTACTTTTTGTTAGATTCCTTCATTTTGTCCATATACAATAAATGTATATAGAAATAAGAAAAGGATGAGGTACGTGAAGGACACTGTTTTACAAGAAACGATTTCTCCACAAGAATTACATAAAGTTGTTCAAAAGAATACAGCTTATTATGATTTTAAGTGGGGTAAAGTAGAAAACCCTGCGCAAGGGAATACATGGAATTGGGTAGCCTTTTTCTTCCCAACCTTTTGGTTAGCTTATCGCAAAATGTATAAGTTATTTATTATATTTGCGTTATTGGCTATACCTAGTATAGTTATAACCCCTTTTATAGATATTCCAGAGGGGATTTATGTAACATTTAGTTTAGCTCTTCAATTAGGAATGATGATATTTACTGGATGGCAAGGAAACCGTTTATATTATAAGCAGGCTGTTCGTGTTTTTCGTAAGGGAGAAGATGCGTCTGATCATGAGAAGGCGTATTTCTTACAATCTAAGGGTGGCGCTAGTGTAGCTGGTATGATTGGTTTACAAGTTATAGTCGGGATTGTGTTTGGCGGAGCTATGCTCGGACTTTCTCTTTTACCAACTGAGCCGAATATTAAAAACGTTGTTCGTTCAACTGGTGAAGGGGTTACTTTAGAGATTATGACTGATAATCCAAACTGGAAGTTTGTGAAGAAAGAAAAAGATTATGATGTAGTAGAGTTTACTGGTTATGATTATACAGAGAAGAAAAACGTGAAAATTAAATTTGCTGTTTATTTCGATGAAGATTATTTCGAGTGGCAAGAGGTATATGAAAATAATAAGAAGTTAAGTGAAGAAGAAGTAGAAGAATATCAAATTTATATTGAAGAAAATAATTGGGGTTTCTAGAGGGAACTCGTTCATTTTGAAAAGAAGAATCTTGTGAAGGTTCTTCTTTTATTTATTAGGGGGAGAGAAATGATTTCAGCATTAATAGAAGCTCTAATAGGATCTATTAGTTTAAGTACGGGTTTACACACGAAAAAGATTGATGCTAACATACTTTACTTGCAGCAGTATGAATGGTTTCGAATGATATATGAAGACGAGAAGTATCGAAAGTTATTTATTACGAACTACAAAGTTCGCTCATATTTACAAAGTAAGTTAAGAGTTCGATTGCTCGTAAAAAATAAAAATGCACAACGAAGATTTTTAAAATTAGTAGAAGAACAAATAGAAAAAAAGCATACGAATTGAAATTTTGTAAAATACAATAAAAAATGAGAATTTGAGGTAGGCTTGTCAATAACGTGAGACTATGGCACTATAAAGAAATGCTATACAAATTTTATTTATCGAGATGTAAACATCAATTTTGATTTTTACGTATAAATAATGAACGGAGGAAATGAATTTATGGCTACTTTACCAAATTGTCCAAAATGTAATTCAGAATATACGTATGAGGATGGTGTTCTTTTCGTATGTCCAGAATGTGCTCATGAGTGGGGCCAAGACGCAGAAGCTGAAAATAATGATGGTGCAAAAGTTGTAAAAGATGCGAACGGAAACGTTCTTCAAGATGGCGATGCAGTTACTGTTATTAAAGACTTAAAAGTAAAAGGAACTTCTTCAGTTGTGAAGATCGGTACGAAAGTAAAAAGTATCCGTCTAGTTGATGGCGATCACGATATCGATTGCAAAATCGACGGTTTCGGAGCTATGAAGTTAAAATCACAGTTCGTTAAGAAGGCGTAAGACAATAAAAAGAGGAGGCGAATAGCCTCCTCTTTTTATTATGTCACTTTTTGTCGGTAAATCGATATTTCGTACAAAATCGTTGATATATTCTGAGTTATGATAGATATATTTGAAAAATCGTTGATATATTGCAAGTTATGATAGATATATTGAAAAAATCGTTAATATAATTTCATTCATCGTGAACTACGCAAGATTCACCGTGCATCATAGTCAATTTCTTTCAACTGACATCGTTTAGTAAAGAATGTTTTATATCCAAGCTGTAAAAAGATAATGACAGCAAAGGCAGTACTTCCAGAAATACCGAGTATGATAGCGATTTGATATTGAATGGCTGTGAATGGTGATACACCGGATAATATTTGACCAGTCATCATGCCTGGTAAGCTTATAATCCCCATTCCGACCATAGAATTAATTGTTGGTAAAATAGCAGAATCAAAAGCGTCTCGAATGAGCGGAGCAGCAGCTTCTTTCGGTGTTGCTCCGAGCATAAGTGCACCTTCAATTTGACCTCTTTGCGACTTCATATTGTTTAAGAACGTATTCGCGCCGAGAGAAACACCAGTCATGGCATTCCCAACTAACATTCCTGTAATAGGGACGATATATTGCGGAGCATACCAAGGGTCATGACCGATAATAACGAAGATAAATAGTAGAAGTGGCCCAATTGATCCGGCGACCATGGAAAGGGCGGCTACTCGTTTTAATTCTTTAGACATCGGGATGTTAACTCGTTTATAAATATTAAAAATTGCAAAGGTAGTAATAGAAGTAATGAGAGCAATTGTATAAAATGGATTACTGTTTTCAAATACGTATGTAAGGACATATGCAACAAGTACGAGCTGAATGGTCATACGGAATGTTGCGAGCGCGATTTGTTTTTCGCGAGGTATTCCTTTTAATTTTACAAGTCCAATTAAAATAAGAATAAAAATATAGGCAGCTGCAAGTTGCCAAATTTGGAGTTCAATAACGCCCTTCAACAGAGAGCACTTCCTTTCTAGTTGCACCGTTTGCTTTACTAATCTCAATAATGTCGTCTGCAATTTCTTCTGGAAGTTGTTGTGAGTGTGTGATGAAGATAATTGTTTTTTTCTTTTTTCGTGCTAGTTCAGTAAATTGTTTCATAACGCGGCGTTCTGTATCACTGTCTAATGCTGAAGTTGGTTCATCTAATAAATAGACAGGCGGATCCATAAGTACGATACGTGCAAAGGCAAGTCTTTGTTTTTCACCGCCGGATAATGAGGAGGCGCTATCTTCTAATTGCTTGTCTAAGCTAACGGTTTGTAGTGCGCTCCGCAGGGCATCATCATTTGGAAATGGTTTTTCAGAAAGACGAAGTCCCATTAATAGATTTTCTTTAACGGTTCCATCAAAAAGAGGTGGAGTTTGCCCAAGCATAACTACGTCACGACGTAATTGAATAGGCGGATAATCAGAAATTAACTTTCCGTTATATTCAATTGTGCCGGATGTTGGAGATTGTAAATCGTTTAACATGCGAAGCAATGTGCTTTTTCCGCTTCCGCTTTCACCGATAATGCAAGTGATCTTTTCTTTTTGAATCTGTAAATAAGGAATGTGTAGTATATCTTTATATATAACGTCTTTTAATATAAACATAAATCGCTCCTTTCTGATTCTAGTTATATCGTATCAAAAAAGAGGGGGAAATGGTTATAACGAACAACGTTTTTTCTGCGTCTTGAGTTTTATTAATAAGTTAAGTAAACGATCTAATTCTTGGCTGAAAGAAATCACTTTATCATGAGTGAATCCGTATCGTTCAACGAGATAGATTAACTCTTTCTTTTTCGCTTCTATTCGATTGTTTAGTTTCGATAAGTTCATAAGTGGAATGTAATGCCTCCTACAAAAGTATTTATAACATAAAAAATAAGACCGAATGAATTCGGTCTTCAAGGAAATAATAAAACAACTTACAAATAGCATACACTGTTTATCAATAGTTTTTAATATAAAAATGAAAAATAAATCATTATACATATTGAGAAAGATGTGTCTGATAATTTTTAAAAACTGATGCAAAGAAGCTGCCTACATAGTAGACAGCCTGTAAAGTATTAACCTTTATGATATTTGTACATCCAAAGAAGGCCGGATTTTAATAATCTTGGTACACGTCCCATTAACGGTTGATTTGCGAGTAAACCGAATCCATGCTTCTTACCAAGAGATCCTAGAACACCTTTTAATTTAATAACAGGTAGTTCATCAGGGAGTGGTTCATTATTCCAACGTTTTAATAATATTTGGACAATTTGTTCTCCTTGACCTTCAGCAAGTTGGGCAGATGGTGCATGTGGAAGTGCTGCGCAATCTCCTACAACGTAAACGTGCTCGTTGTTTGGAATATTGTGATATTTCGTTAAGACAACCCGTCCGCTACCATCTTGTTCAACTGGAAGGTTTCGAACAACTTCATTTGCTTGAATACCAGCTGTCCAGACAATTGCATCACATTCAAGTGGTTCATCGTGATTATACACAATATTTGGTTCCACTTTTGTAATGTTAGAGTTTCTTATAATATTAACTTTATGTTTTACGAACCATTCTTCTACGTATCTACTTAATTTCTCTGGATACGGGAATAAAATTCTATCTTTTCGATCAAATAAATAGATTTTTAAATCAGAACGGCTTTCGCGAAGTTCACTTGCAACTTCCACACCACTTAAGCCAGCACCAACGACAGCTACTGTTGCATTTGGTTCTAGACTATTTAATTGTTCATATGTTTTACGTGTTTGTTCAATTGATTGTAGACTATGTGTATATTCCTTCGCCCCAGGAACGTTATGATATTTATCTTCACAGCCAAGTCCGATAATTAAATCATCATATTGGATTGCTTCGCCGCCATCGAGATGAACCGCTTTTTCTTCGAGGTCAATATTTGTTATTGTGCCGTATTGAATATTGAGGCGTGGGTGCTCAGGAAACGGTATACGAATATGCGTTTCTGAAATAGTACCCGCAACTAATGCATAATATTCAGTTTTGAAGCAATGATATGGTACTTTGTCGATTAATGTCACTTGTACATCATCTGGAAGTTGGTTGCTTGGAAGTAGCCTTTGTAGAATTCTCATTCCACCGTAGCCGCCACCTAGTATTACGAGGTGTTTCATGATGGATTACCCCTTTTCTGTTGAAATATCCCCTAATCATAAAATTTTATATTAATAAAATATTTTGACTTTACTCAATCAAATTATATCGAATTTGTGAACAAATAACAATGCATGAATGAATACTCTGTTGTACAATAAGAAGAAAAGTAAAGTAAACTGTTTTGCCCTTTTAGTTACTATTTCATTGCAAGTAGCATGTTATATAAAATAAAATCATCTACTTTGAAGTGAAATAGTGAAGTAACTAAATAGTTTAGGATGTATAACGAAAACAACAAGAGACAGCTTAGTTTTCTTCTTATAGATGAAGTCAGAAGGTAATTTGTTTTGTAGTACAGGGGGGAGAATTTTGATTAAACCATTAATTGAATTTTGTGTAGGTAACCTTGCAAGTGGTTCACAAGCAGCTCTAGAAAAATTAGAAAAAGATCCGAATTTAGATGTAATGGAGTATGGTTGTCTAGGGTATTGTGGTATTTGTTTTGAAGGACCGTTTGCACTTGTAAATGGTGAAGTTGTACAAGGTGCAACAGTAGAAGAGCTTGTTAATAATGTATATGAGTATTTGGATGAAAATCCAATGTTTTAAGGTGTTGCGAATGAGCAACGCCTTTTTCATTTTATTTTAGATAAAACGTTATTTTGGAGGGTAGTTTAATACTATAGATAAATAAAAAAAGGCCCTTTTTAGAAGGGCTTTTTTCTTACACAATGTGTGTAAGAGTGGCTCATCGCCAAACGTTGTCAAATATGAGAAACGGGGGACATTCATATTGTGTTCTAAAAGCATGCATTCTATACTTAAAATAACAAATTATTTTTGGAGTGAATACAAATGAGCCAATTTTCTTTTACAAAAATGCATGGTCTTGGCAATAGTTATATATATGTAAATATGTTTGAAGAGCAAATTCCCGAAGAAGATTTAGCTCTTGTGGCGGAAAAGGTTTCAAATATTAATACTGGTATTGGAGCAGACGGAATGATTTTAATTTGTCCGTCTGATGTAGCTCCGGTGAAAATGCGTATGTTTAATAATGATGGATCAGAAGGAAAGAGCTGTGGTAATGGTTTGCGCTGCGTAGCGAAATATGCGTATGAGCATAAACTAGTAGAGGAAACAGTTTTCACAATTGAAACGTTAGCTGGCATTGTAACGGCTGAAGTAACAGTAGAAGATGGTTTCGTGACATTAGCGAAAATCGATATGGGAGCACCGCGTCTAACACGTGCAGAAATACCGATGCTCGGTGAAGGTGAAACACCATTTATTCGTGAAAACTTCTTATATAATAATCATCGTTATGCATTTACGGCTGTTTCAATGGGGAACCCGCACGCGGTTATTTTTGTTGAGGATGTAGAGAAGGCACCTCTTACAACACTTGGTCCAGTTCTTGAGACACATGAAATGTTCCCAGAGCGAGTGAATGTTGAATTTATCGAGATTTTAAACGATGAAGAAATGAATTTCCGCGTTTGGGAACGTGGTTCAGGTGTAACGCAAGCTTGCGGAACAGGGGCATGCGCTGCCGTTGTAGCTGCTATTTTGAATGGGAAGATGGAACGTGGTAAAGAAATTACAGTCCATTTAGCTGGCGGCGATTTAATGATTGCGTGGACAGAAGAAGGAAACGTGTTAATGAAAGGACCTGCGGAAGTAATTTGCCGCGGAGTGTATGAGTACAAGATAGAAGCGTAAAGATGTATAATAGAATGAGAACAGAAAGGATGGTGTATTTCATGATTGAAGTAACAGAACAAGCAGCTTTTCAAATTAAAGATATGTTAAAAGATGCTGAAGATGGAGAGAAGTATGTGCGCCTTGCTGTACATGGCGGCGGATGTACTGGCCTTTCTTACGGCTTAGGATTTGAAGTAGAACCAAAAGAAGACGACACAGTTCTTGAGTTTTTCGGTGTTGAATTTGTTATCGATACAGAAAGTGCTCCAATTGTTAAAGGAGTAAAAATTGATTATAAACAATCTATGCTTGGTGGCGGATTCACAATCGACAATCCAAACGCAATCGCATCATGCGGATGTGGATCATCTTTCCGTACAGCGACGAATGCTGGTACGCCAGAAGAGTGCTAAGGTTTTAGCCGAAATAGAAAAAGACCTTTTTAGCGATGGAATAAAATCGTTAAGGAGGTCTTTTCTTTTGCCGTAAAAGCCCGATTACCAAGGTTAATCAATATTTCACTTTATTTTTGCATAGATGCAAGTATCAGTTAGTTGTTTGCTGTCAGCTGAAAAATCTTCATTACGTAATATCCCTTCAAGTTCAAAGCCTAGTTTTTCAGGGAGTGCACGACTTTTCGTGTTATTACATTCACATCGTATTTCAATCCTTCTAAATTTGAATAACTGAAATCCAAGGTTTGTTAACGCACTTACTGTTTCTGTCATATATCCACTGCCACTAAATTGCGTGTTAATCCAGTATCCAATTTCACATTTAGAAACCTTCCAATCAATTCGATGAAGGCTAGCTGTTCCAACAAAATCATTCGTCTCTTTATGATAGATAAGATAGCGAAAGCTTTCTCTTTTCAAAAAATCTATATGTGCATTTCTCAGAAGAATTTCCGTTTCTTCAACAGTAGGAATGGACTGAAATAAAGACAACCATTGCTTTAATTCATTAATGGAATCTTTAATAGCTTGTTGTACTATATCCCCTTCACCAGCTTGAAGTGGTGCTCGAAGAATGAGTCTGTCTGTTTCTATTTGTAACGGAACATCTAATAAAATAGAGTTCATATCATTTCTCCTCTCGAAAACTTTAAATTAGGACAGAATGAAACTTATATCATAAAAAAACTTTCACCCAAAAGAAATAATTCTGGAGGACGAGAGTTGCAATTTATAATAAATGAATTGAAAAATACTTTATCTCACTAATAGAAAATCACGTCACAGCATCACCATTAGTTATTATAGAACTGTGCGAAGTACAGGAATATAGTAAAGCTTATCTCCCATAAAGGAACCTCTCAAAAACGCGTAAACAATAAATATATATTCAATTCATTATTTAGAAATCCCTTTTCACATATTGAAAACTAAACTATCATTCGGTACAGCAGCATTAGGCTGTTAAACTAATGCATATGTTAATTGAATAAGGAATTATTATTTTTTAACCTGCTTTAAATTGAACGCATAATTCACGATTGATTATCTAAACGCAATCGCATCATGCAGATTTGGATCACTTTTCCGTACAGCGATGAATGCTGGTAAGTCAGAAGAGTGCTAAGTTTTTAGCCAAAATAGAAAAGACCTTTTTAGCGATAGAATAAAATCGTTAGAAAGGTCTTTTCTTTTGGCGTTAAAACAGAAAATGCATGTAAAGTTACTTTAGAATTTAATTTGAATGTTATTATATAGAGAATATATGATAATTATTGTGAATTCGACTTTCATATTGTTCGTTTAAGACAAGATTATGCAACAGAAATGTAAATGAATAGAAGAAATATACTATTTATTAGTTATATTTAATGTTAATATTTGTAACGAAGATGATTGGTGAGGGCTGATTAAAGTTTCACTTTATATAAAAAAGGTGCATGAGAGAGAAGGCTATAGCAAATTGTATAGAACTGAATAGTTCCGTATTAATTAAAATACGTTGATTACTAGATATTAAAAAATACCGGGGGGATTAGAGTGAAGTCATTTAAGAGAATACTTATAGTAGGGATGGCGTTGACTACAGTATCGATTTTGGGAGCTTGTTCTAGCGATACAGACGTATTAACAAAAGTAGGAGCAAAGCAACCAGCGAAGGCGGAAGGTGACGTACTAAAAGATCAGAAGAAAACACCTATGACTACGAGTAAACGTGAAAGTATTAAAAATGAGGACGCTTCATCATCACAGAAGCGTTATATTTCTCATGATGAATCTCAAAAAATTGAGGAAGGTATGACGTATACGGATATTCTTAATACGATTGACTACGGTGGTGAGAACATAAAATATTATAATAACAATGAAAAACGCGTATTTTATACTGAAAAAGATACGGATGGTACATATGAAATTATGGTTGAATTAAATACATATGGTTACGTTGTGAATATTGAACGTACTGCTATAAAAGATACAGATACAGATAAAGATAAAGATAAAGATAAAGGTAAGGAGAATCGGGTATCTACGAAACGTATTGAAGAGCCTGTAAAGGAATATGAAGAAAAAAACGATCGTGTACCGTGGTATAAAGATGTAAATAACAATTCGGCAGCAGTAAGTTACAATCAATATTTGAAAATAAAAAAAGGTATGCCCGCGAATCAGGTAAAAGCTACAATTGGACAGCCACATGTGATTGAGAAATATAAATCTTATTCAGTATATGACTATACTGGTTATGGTGGAGAAGGATCATTACGTGTAATCTTTGAACCGAATGGAACTGTTACGGATGTAGTGGAAGATGGTTTACCACGATAATAAATTAATTACGGGAAGAATTGTAGTAAAGTTGTCTTTGATTTTATAAAGTTTTTGGGAGCATCTCCCAATATAGGTGAAAAAATAATTATAGTATTAGTATTTACCGAAGCTTCTTCCAAATTCAATAGCGTTATTGTGGATGTTGTTGCCGTATTATTTTTGTTGATATATACCGCAGTAGGGCAGCAATTGTAATTGGACGTAAAAGGATGCGGAGGAGTAGCAGCTTCCTTTTGAAAGAAGGAGGAAAATATGATGGAGGATATTTTTGAATTCATAGGGAGATACGTAATTAAACCTATTATTAATTTAGTAAGATATCTTGTAATAGAGATTATAATTGAGGGCATAATAGAAGGCGTAATAAACGGTATAAGGAAATTACGTGATAAGTTGCGAAATTGGCGTGAAAGACGTTATTGGCGGTAGTGTAGCTGATGAGAGTGTGAAACAAAAACGTTATACAGAAGTTATGAAGAAGTTTAATGAAATGATAGCAAACCACCCGCATTTAGAATCTGTACTCGTTCCAATTGGTGATGGAATGACAATTTCTAAAGTGAAGAAATAATTATTATCTTACAAAAGTGTAATGTTCATGTCATGTTTTTGAATTTCTTCTTTAAGCTCTGGGCTTTAAGATAAGAATATAAGAAAAAACATATGAGGTGAAGGAAATGAAAAGATACATTGCGCTATTTAGTATTTTAGTTGTATTCGCAAGCTTGTTAGTTGGTTGTGATTTAAACCGTATGGGTAAAGATGAGTACTACGTTCAAATTACAGTAGATGGAAAAGAAGTTCATAGTAAAGCTGATAATGGTCAAAAATTTAAAGATTATGAATATAAGTTGACTGGCTTTGATAAAGACGGTAAAGAGAAAGAATTAGAATTTACAGCTCAAAAAAATCTTCGTAAAGAAGCATTCCTACGCGTATATCACTCAGATAAAAAAGGTGTATCAGCTTGGGAAGAAGTAAAGAAAGACGAGCTTCCAGCGAAAGTGAAAGAAAAATTAGGCGTGAAATAAGACAGATAGAAAAGGAATTGACGAACAGGGTCAATTCCTTTTTTTGCTTTCAAATTCTTCTTCTGAAATGACTTTAAATCCGTGTCTTTTAAATAAAGCAGTAGTTACCCCGTAACCAGTTTGCTTATTGCCATTAAATTCACCAGTGTAAATCGTAGAACTGCCACAAGATGGACTACGTTCCTTTAAAATAATATATTCTGGGTGTAAATTTTTAATTTGTTCTAATGCTTTATAAGCACCATTTACGAAAGCTTCTGTGACATCTTCACCATCTTTTGTCATCACTTTCGCTTTTCCGTCCAAAACGTCGTCGCCATTCCCGCCAATAATTTCAGCAGAAGGACGAGGTGTTGGCAGTCCTCCTAATACTTCAGGACAAATGAGGACTGTATCTTCTTTTTGTAGTAGCTCCTCTATTTTTGAAACGAGATTGTCATTTCCGTCATATCGACAAGCTATACCACCTAAACAAGCGCTAATTACGATCATATTTTCATCTCCATTAAAAAAATATTAAATTCCACGCCAAATTCTCTTCCTGCCTCTTACTTATAAATGAGGTGATATAAATGGGAAGCTTATATAATTTAATGAAACCATACAGTGAATTTCGAAGTAAAGAAGAGTTTAATACATATCAAAAACAAGTTTTGAAGTGCTATCGATTTCAATTGAATAAAACGGATGCTACCATTATTCATTTTTTAGGAAAGTATGCGGTGAATGAGAAACAAAAAACAGTAGGAGTCGCCTGTCCGTTAATGGAGACGATTGCGAAGAATGTTGGAAAGAGTATTCGTACAGTACGCCGTTCAATTGCAAAGTTAGAGGAACTAGGAATTATAAAGCGTGTTGCAACAAAAGAAAGACATAAGCGCGGCGGGTATAGTGCGAACTTATATATTTTTCTTATATCTGCAATTGACCGCATGGATGACCGTATGAAAATGTCCGCATGTGAAAGTGAGGATTATACAGCTGGCTGTAGCGGAAAGGAGCAAAAAAGCGAAAGGGAAACAATTCTTTCTAAAAACATTCCACAAATAAAAGAGAAAAGAAAAATAACGTACGAGCTTGATGAGACATATTGCCGTCATGATATACCGAAGCCTTTTATATACGCACTGGTACCGATGACGAGTAATCCGCAGAAAATTAATATATTTTGGAGTAAGGTCGAGCTTGCGTATAAAAAGAGCGGGTTACTAGAACAAGGTGTTTTACTAGAGCAAATATTAGCTGATGAAGAAGTGTATGGAAATTTCATTTGGCGAGTGAAGAGTGTTGTGAGAGCTTATAAATATGGGGAAATCCGTAAAAATGTGAAGGCACTTTTATATAGTACAGTGCGAGATCTATTTTTAGAGGTTGGATTAGAGTGGGGAGCTGCATTAAGGAGAAGTAAGGGGATAGTGCTGTTTGACCCATTTAAAAAAGAGCCATGCGTATAATACATGACTCCAAGTAGCTAGTCGAACTTTCTTACAACTGGAACACGAATCGCTACAAATAGTACGAAGACGATAACAGCAATTGCACCGCTTTTCATAACGGTTACGATTGGAATTCCCATTGCAAGTGCGATTGATGTGAATGCATAAGAGAGCGGGATAAAGCCCATTGATGATAGCATAAGTAAGCTCATTACGCGTCCCATCATTTCCTCTTTTACTGTCGATTGAATCATCGCCATAAGCGGAACGATAGCCATTGCGATTGTAATACCGTAAAACATGCCGGCTAATAATGCTTGCCAAAGTACGGTGCTAAAGTTGATGGATAAGAAGAATACACCAGACAGTAGCATCATGATAATGCAAAATAGTCCGCGTCTACGATTAATATTTTTTAAACCGACAATGACAGCGCCTATTGCCATTCCGCCGCCTACAGATGCTTCTAAGTAACTGAAATGGAGCGAGTCACCGTGCAGAACATTTTTAACGAAAAGCGGGAAACCGACTTGCATCGGACCAATTAAAAATAAATTTAAAAAGGCGCTACAAAGAAGGAAAGTTGAAAGGAATGGCGATTCCTTTACATATAAGATTCCTTCTTTAATGGAAGTGAACATACCTTTATCTGTATCTTTTAGTTCTGGCATCGTAAATTGTATTTTTTGAACGAGTATGGCTGCGACAATCAGTAATAAAATTGTAATAGAAAATATTGTCTCGTAGTTTGTAAATTTGATCAGAATTCCGCCAAGTACAGGGCCTAAGATGACCGATGCTTGGTTCGTCATTTGTGTAAGTGAATTCGCTTGTGTTAACCGGCTTTTTTCTACCAATTCAGGTAAGATAGATCCATCTGCTGACCAGAAAAAAGCATCAGCAAGTCCAAAGAATAAAGCGAATAAAGCAAATGTATATAGTGTTACATCACCAACGATAAACCATGTGAGAATGGTTGCGACAAGAATCGCTCGAATAATATTGGAGTAAAACATAATGTTTTTTTTCGGGAATTTATCAGCTACAGCGCCGCCGATAATCATAAAAATAAGCCTTGGAACACTAAGAGCTACGAAAACAACACCGAGTGAAGCTTCAAGGTTTAATGTTTTTGCTATGTACCACGTTTGTGAAAAAGTAAAAAAGGCTAAAGCAAAGCTTGAAAAAAGGGTAGCTGCCCAAAGAAAAAGGAAATTCGTATTTTTTAATAACGGTTTTCCGCTTCCTTCTAAAGCAGTTTTATTTTGTTGTAGTTCCTCCATATTGCTTCCTTTCTATGTGACAAATTTAAACTAAAAAACCAGTAAACGCCCGATTGGTGAGGACTAATACTCAATGGGAGATGCCCTCCGCTGAGTATAGTTTCACTTTATACAGTTTCTAATATTTCTATACTGCACTTTCTCATTGTAGACAATAATAATGGATTTGCCCAGTAGCTATTTAACGACAAAAAAAGATGCCGAATGGGCATCTTTTTTTAGGCTAACGCAATATAAATATCCAATTGTGCATGATTTGGATCTAATGCTCTTTCGTCGTAAAGCTCGAAGTCTGTTGTGAAGGCACGTTTATTTTCTTTCGACCATTGCCAAATATATTCCCAAGCTTCGCAAACGACTTCAGCAACTGGTCCCTTTCTCGTTGTAAATACCGCATACGTAGCGGCAGGTATTGTTAAAGTTGTCATATTTTCAGGAACATCTTCTAATGAAGAAACGGGCATACCGATTGTAAATGTATATGTACCGGTTTCATCTGATTCGTAGTTTGAGTAGAAAGCGAATGTTTCTTTCGTTTGTTGATTTAGGATGTGATGCATCATTTGTTCTTGAAAGTATTTGTTCCAGAGCTCGGGAATTTTTCCTTCAGTAGATGCCTCTATTTCGTTAGTCGTCGTAATCGAAACGCCGATTGCTTGGAAAGCTTCTTTTTTTACGATAATGGGTTCGTTTATCATTACAAATTCCTCCTTTAAAACAAGAACATTTGTTCTTTAATAATATAACATATTTTTACATGTAACGGTTATTGTTTTTTGAAAATTTTAATCATAAACAACAAACTGAAATGACTAAATATGGTAGATTTTCTATTGTATGTATGAATAGATTAAGGGATATGTTAAGCTTTTTATGTATCCTTAAACTGTTATATAGACCTATGTCATAAGGTGCTTTTATAGGTTTATATAAGTGTCCGATATATCTTCTATTTTTGATAAATTAAAATAGTAATATTCTATGAGATTTATATTGTTGATATTGGGATTTCAACGATATATTTTCATAGGTCGGATTGTTGCGAGTGGATATATATTGCTATGTATACGGCTACGAAATTAAGTAGACGGATAGCAAGTATATAGAAAGGAGAAAGATAGAAAATATGAAACAAGCATTGAAGTGTTTTAATGTCGTAACGATGATCACACTTCTCCTATCCATCATATTGCCTGCACCTAGTGCTTTTGCTACAGAGATAAATAAAAAAAGCTGGGATGAGTTACAAGGAAATGATGTGAAAATTAAGGCAGAGCAAGTAAATGCTGAAATATATAAGGGAGAAGTAGCGGAGAGGGAGCACGTATTTCAATATACGATTGAAAATACGGGAGCTACACCAATTCAAGAATTGGTGCTTAAACAAAGTAATGAAAATGAAATTACGTTCCCTTCGCAATCTGTGAAAGTAAACGGAGAGAAGTTACCTGAAAATAAGGTAGCGGATTTCTATGTAGAGGAAAAAGATAAGGGAGGAAAGGTTCTTTCTTCTAATCTTAAAATTAAAGATTTAAAATCACATGAAAAAATGACTGTGTTAATAAAAGCTCGTCGTGCACAACATTTTAATAAAGAGTATAAGCAAAAAATTAGTGTGCAAAAGGATCAACTACAAATAGGAAACATGTCTGTAGATGTTGAAGGGCTTCCTTCTGAAGAGAAGTTAGAGGCTAATACCGATGATGAGGCTGACAGTAGTAAGAAAGCTATCGGATCAACAACTGATTCAAAAGTTAAAGAAGTGGATGCAAAAGTATCTGCAGAGGATAAAAATAAACTTGCACCAAAAACAGAAATAGAGAAGATAAAACAACCTGAAGCTGAGAAGCAACTAGAAAAAGAGAAAAAGCAATCACCTTTAGCAGTAAAGCAGAGTGATGAAGAAGTACAAGCTGCATCAGAAAATGCTTCGAAGGTTCAAATCCAAACAGGAGATAAACAAGGATTTGGAGACCCGTTGTATTCTACAATTGCTGCTGGTAATTTAGTACAGACTGGTAATGTGACCCTTGGTTTGACAACTGACCATTACGGTAGACAAAGTATGGGTTATAAAACGAACAAAATGATTGTGGACGTTGATAACGATGATAGTACTTTTAATTCGTCAACAGGTGCATTTCCTAACATTCCTGCTGGAAGTAAAGTAAAAAAGGCGTATTTGTTTTGGACAGCTGCAATGGGAACTGTAACTAGTACAAATGTTAATCAAAGAGTTAGTGATAATGATGTACGACAACCAGTCAAAATGAAAATGGGAAATAAAGAATATGCAGATGTAACTGCTGATAGCATACGAAAAGCGGATAGCTTACCTTTTATTTCTAATTACTCAGGTGCTGGTGCTGGTTATGTTGCATATGCGGATGTAACAAATGTAATTGCGCAGCAAGGGATTTCTCAAACGTTGACAGTTGCAAATGTGCCACAAATTAAAGATGTAACAGGTGGCGGCTATTACTGGGGCAACTGGAATCTTATATTAGTTTATGAAAACTATAAAGAAACAGTAAAAGACATGAAGATTTGGGAAGGGCTAGTCTCTCAAAAAAGTACAGCCTGGACAGATATTAGTGTTAATAAAATAAATACACCAAAAGAAGGTGCTTTTAAGGCGAAATTTAGTTATTTTTCATCGCAAGGTGATCCAGCTGAGAAAGATGGATATGCATATGATTATGGAGAATATGATTTTGGTGCTGGATATATAAAGATAAAAAATATTAACGGTAAAGATAATGATGCGAATGATTCGTCTATGACAGAAGTACAAGTAGACGGTACTAACGAGTTTGTTACGAAAAAATATCCAGGATATAATCCGGATTGGACGAATTCATTCAGTACTGACATTCATACGTATCATCTTGAAGGACCGAATCAAGTAAAAAATGATTTAAAAGAAGCAAAAATGCGTTTTAGAGCAAATAGTGGCTATGGTGATATTTACGTATTAAATAACGCTACATTTGTTACAGAACATAATGCTCCAAACTTACAAGTTGATAAAAAGGCGTTAGATAGTGCTGGTAAAGAAGTTAAGGAAATTAAAGCTGGTGAAGAGTTTACGTATCAAATTGAAGTGAAAAATGATACGAAAAATAACCAAGCACCTGTATCTAATGTAAAAGGTTTTGATAAATTAGATGATCGTTTAGAGTATGTTCCGGAATCTATACAATATATTTCTGGAAGTAATAAAGGAAATAAAACAGATAATGCAAGCGATGATGAAGCGGAGTTTGTAAATAATCAAATTGATTTCCGTGTTGGTGAAGGTGCTAATGCTAAAGACGGCGGTGTTTTAAAGCCTGGTGAAAGTGCCATTATTACATTCAAAGTAAAAGTGAAAGCTTCTGTACAATCAGATACAACAATAAAAAATATCGTTGCTGTAAAGGGACAAGATAGTAGCGAGGTAAATTATGAAACTGCAGATGATGCAGATATTACGGTTACGACTCCAAAAGAGATCCCTGGAGAAATAGAAGCTAAAAAAATAGCATCTAATAAAACACCGAAGCTAGGTGACGAGGTAGAGTATCGTATTACATTTAAAAATAAGACAAAAGATGGACGTCTAGATGTATTGACCATTGAAGATGAATTACCAAGCAATCTTGAATACGTGAAAGATAGTTTGAAAGCAGAAGGTGCAAAACCAGAGCCAGTAGAGCTGAAGTTTGAAAATGGAAAAGTAATTGCAAAGTATCCAGAAATTATGGATATGGAAGAAAGAAGTATCGTCTTTAAAACAAAAGTAAAAGAAACTGCAAAAATTGGTGAAGAAATTGTTAATAAAGCAACCGTTAGTGATAAAACAAATCCACCAAAGGATTTAGAAGAGAAGATTACACCACAGCATAAGGCTGGTAAAATTGCTGCAAAGAAAAAAGCAACAAATAAAAAGCCGAAGCTAGGAGAAGAAGTTGAATATCAAATTAGCTTCAAAAATACGGTGGAAAACGGAAAACTAGATGCAGTTACAATAGAAGATGAAATTCCAGCTAACTTAGAATTTGTTCAAGGCAGTGAGCGAGCTGAAGGTGCTGAACCAAATCCAGTAGAGTTAAAAGTAGAAAATGGTAAGGTAATCGCCAAATATCCAGAGATTATGGATACAAAAGAGCGAAGCATTGCCTTTAAAGTGAAAGTAAAAGAAGAGGCAAAAGCCGGAGAAACAATTGTTAATAAAGCGGTTGTGAGTGAGCCAAATGGACAAACTGAGCATCCAGAAGAAAAGATTACGCCGGATTATAAATACGGTAAAGTGGATGTTGAAAAAAGCGTAACGAATCAAACACCAAAACTAGGAGAAGAAGTGGAATACCGAATTACATTTTATAATACGGTAGAAAACGGAAAACTAGAAAAGGTGCTAGTAGAAGATACACTACCTAAAGGTGTTGAATACGTGAAAGATAGTTTGAAAGCTGAAGGTATAAAACCAGAGCCAGTAGAACTAAAAGTGGAAGACGGCAAAGTAATGGCAAAGTATCCAGAAATTACGGATACAGAAAAAAGAAGTATTGTTTTTAAAGTGAAAGTAAAAGATTCGGCAAAAGTAGGGGAGGCAATCGTAAATAAAGCAATTGCAAAAGATCCGAAAAATGAGCCTGTTGAATCGAAGGTTGTTATTACACCGCAAAGTAAAAAAGGTGAAGTTGCTGCTACAAAGGTAGTTAATAATAAGAAACCGAAGCTAGGCGAAGAAATCGAGTACCGCATTAGTTTTCATAATACGGTTGAGAACGGAAAACTAGAAGAGGTGCGAGTGGAAGATACAATTCCAAAAGGTCTTGAATATGTAGAAAATAGTATCAAGGCCGAAGGAGAAGCACCTGGACCAGTAGAATTAGCTGTTGAAAATGGAATAGTCAAAGCTAAGTATATCGATATTATGGATATGGAAGAAAGAAGTATCGTCTTTAAAGTAAAGGTGAAGGAAGAAGCAAAAGTAGATAAAGAGATTGTCAATAAAGCAATTGTTGATGATACGAAAAATCCACCGATTGAGCCGGAAGAAAGAATTACTCCGCAATATAAGGATGGAATAATTGATTCGAAGAAGACAGTAGATAATCCATCACCAAAACTAGGAGAAGAAGTAGAATACCGAATTAGCTTTAAGAATACGGTAGAAAACGGAAAACTAGAAAAGGTAACGATAGAGGATACAATTCCTAACGGTTTAGAGTATGTAAAAGGCAGTGAAAAGGCTGAAGGTGATAAACCAGCTCCATTAAAGTTAAGTGTGAAAGATGGAAAAGTTATTGCTGAATACGACAATATTACAGATATGAAAGAAAGAAGTATTGTCTTTAAGGTAAAGGTGAAGGAAGAAGCGGAAGTAGGTAAGGAAATCATCAATAAAGCAATTGTTGATGATATGAAGCATCCGAAAGAACCAGAAGCAAAAATTACACCATTACACAAAGATGGAAAAATTAAAGCGAAGAAAATCGTAAATAATGAAACACCGAAGTTAGGAGAAGAAGTAGAATACCGAATTAGTATGAAAAATACGGTAAAGAACGGAAAGCTAACAGACGTGACAATAGAGGATACTTTACCAGAAGGTTTAGAGTATGTAGAAAATAGTTTGAAAGCAGAAGGTGCCGGAACAGATTTAGTAGAGCTGAAATTTGAAAACAGTAAGGTAATGGCAAAATATCCAGAAATTACGGATATAGAAGAAAGAAGTATCGTTTTTAAAGTGAAAGTAAAAGAAGAAGTAAAAGTCGGTAAAAAAATCATTAATAAAGCAACTATTGATGATTCGCAAAATAAGCCAGTTAATCCGACAGCGGAAATTATTCCTCAGTATAAAGTGGGAAAACTTGAAGCGAAAAAGATGGTAAATAATGAAACGCCGAAGTTAGGAGAAGAAGTGGAATACCGAATCAGCTTTAAAAATACGGTAGAACATGGAAAGCTAACAGAGGTAATAATAGAAGATGATTTACCAAATGGATTAGAGTATGTGAAAGATAGTGTAAAAGCAGAAGGTTCTAAGCCAGCTCCAGTGGAATTGAAATTTGAAAACGGTAAGGTAATGGCAAAGTATCCTGAGATTACAGATACAAAAGAGAGAAGTATTACCTTTAAAGTGAAAGTAAAAGGTAAAGTGAGCGATTCAATTGTTAATGAAGCGATTGTGAGCGATACGAAACATCCGCCAGAAACACCGACAGCAGAAATTATTCCGCAACATAAAGACGGAAAAGTGAAAGCGAAGAAGACGGTAAATAATGAAACGCCGAAGTTAGGAGAAGAAGTAGAATACCGAATTAGTATGAAAAACACGGTAGAAGACGGAAAACTAGCAGAGGTGAAAATAGAAGATACTTTACCAGAAGGTGTAGAATATGTAGAAAATAGTGTAAAAGCAGAAGGTTCTAAGCCGGATCCAGTAGAATTGAAAGTGGAAAATGGTAAGGTAATGGCGAAGTATCCAGAGATTACGGATACAGAAGAAAGAAGTATCACTTTTAAAGTGAAAGTAAAAGATGAAGTGAAAGTCGGTAAAAAAATCGTCAATAAAGCAATTATTGATGATACGAAAAATGAGCCAGAAACACCGACGGCAGAAATTACTCCACAGCATAAAGACGGAAAAGTGGAAGCGAAGAAGACGGTAAATAATGAAACGCCGAAGTTAGGAGAAGAAGTGGAATACCGAATTAGCTTTAAAAATACGGTAGAAAACGGAAAGCTAGCAGAGTTAAAAATAGAAGACGATTTACCAAATGGATTAGAGTATGTGAAAGATAGTTTACGAGCAGAAGGTTCTAAGCCAGATCCGGTAGAACTGAAAGTGAAAGATGGAAAAGTAATCGCAAAATATCCAGAAATTACGGATACAGAAGAAAGAAGTATCGTCTTTAAAGCGAAAGTAAAAGAAGAATTTAAGGTTGGTGAAGGCATTGTCAATAAAGTAGTTGTTGATGATACAAAAGATCCAACAACTTCAGAAGTAACAATTACGCCAGAATATAAAGACGGTAAGCTTAAAGCAGAGAAATTTGTAAACAATAAAAAACCGAAATTAGGAGAAGAAGTAGAATACCGAATTAGTTTTAAAAACACGGTAGAAAACGGAAAACTAGTAGAGGTTAAAGTAGAAGATGAAATTCCAGCTGGATTAGAGTACGTGGAGAACAGTTTACAAGCAGAAGGTTCTAAACCAAGTCCGGTAGAATTGAAATTTGAAAACGGCAAGGTAATGGCAAAGTATCTAGAAATTGCGGATACAAAAGAAAGAAGTATTATTTTTAAAGTGAAAGTAAAAGAAGAGGCAGAAATAGGCAAGGAGATTGTTAATAAAGCAATCGTAGTAGATACAAAAAATGAGCCAGAAGAGCCTCGTGTGGAAATTACTCCGCAATATAAAGATGGTAAAATTGCTGCGCAGAAAGTAGCAAATAATCATAAACCGAAACTAGGAGAAGAAGTAGAATACCGAATTAGTTTTAAAAATACGATAGAAAACGGGAAACTAGCAGAGGTAAATATAAAGGATGCCTTACCAAATGGTTTAGAGTATGTAGAAGGCAGCATCACAGCAGAAGGTTCTAAACCGAAACCAGTAGAGCTACAGGTGAAAAATAATAAAGTAATGGCAAAGTATCCAGAAATTACAGATACAGAGGAAAGAAGTATTGTCTTTAAAGCGAAGGTAAAAGAAAGCGCAAAAGTGGGAGAAGAAATCGTAAATGAGGCAATTGTAGATGATACAAAAAATCTACCAGAAGAGCCTTATGTACCGATTACACCACAATATAAAGATGGAAAAATTGAGGCAAGAAAAGAAGTAAGTAATCGTGAACCGAAGTTAGGTGAGGAAATCGAATATCGAATTATTTTTAATAATACGGTGAAAGATGGAAAACTAGTAGAGGTAAAGATAGAAGATAAAATTCCAGCTGGATTAGAGTTTGTAGAAGGAAGCGAAAAGGCTGAAGGTGAAGAGCCAAAACCAGTGGAGTTGAAAGTAGAAAATGGTAAGGTAATGGCAAAGTATTCAGAGATTATGGATACGAAAGAAAGAAGTATCGTCTTTAAAGTGAAGGTGAAAGATTCGGTTACAATAGGTAAGGACATTACAAATAAAGCGATTATCCACGTTGATGATCCGAACCACCCTATAACTGAACCGACAGCGAAAATTACACCGCAATATAAAGACGGTAAAATTGCTGCTCATAAAAAGGTGAATAATCATAAACCGAAGTTAGGTGAGGAAATCGAATACCGAATTTCATTTAATAATACGGTGAAAGATGGACAGCTGGCAGAAGTGAAAATTGAGGATGAAATTCCGTCTGGTTTAGAGTATGTGAAAAATAGTCTAAAAGCAGAAGGTGAGAAGCCAGCCCCAGTAGAGTTGAAAGAAGAAGCTGGTAAGGTTAGTGCCAAGTATGAAAATATCACTGACATGAAAGAAAGAAGTATTATCTTTAAAGTGAAGGTGAAAGATTCTGTTGAAGTGGACAAAGCAATTGTAAATAAAGCAATTGTTGATGATACAAAAAATCCACCAGAGCGACCGGAAGTAGATATTACACCGCAGCATAAAGCTGGTAAATTTAAAGCTGATAAAAAGGTAAGCAAAAAAGATCCAAAGCTAGGAGAAGAAGTAGAGTACCGAATTAGTTTTAAAAATACGGTAGAAAACGGAAAACTAGCAGAAGTGAAAATTGAGGATGAATTACCAACTGGCTTAGAGTATGTGAAGGATAGTTTAAAATCAGAAGGTAATGAGCCAGCGCCAGTAGAGTTAAAAGAAGAAGCTGGTAAGGTTAGTGCGAAGTATGAAAATATTACTGATACAGCTGAGCGTAGTATTCGCTTTAAGGTAAAAGTAACGGAAGCAGTAAAAGTCGGTAAGAAAATCGTGAATACGGCAATTGTGGATGATGATAATCCGAAGAATCCGCCGCAAAAACCAGAAGCGATTATTACGCCGGAGTATAAGGACGGAAAACTAAAAGCTGAGAAAACAGTAAATAATCCAGCTCCAAAATTAGGAGAAGAAGTAGAATATCGAATTACGTTCCGTAACGTAGTAGAGCATGGAAAAGTAGCGAAGGTGAAGATTAAGGATGAATTACCAACTGGCTTAGAGTTTGTAGAAGGTAGTGAAAGAACCGAGGGAGAGAATCCGAAACCGTTGTATGTGAAAGTGAAAAACGGCACAGTACTCGCAGAATATCCAGAAATTACGGATACGAAAGAAAGAAGCATCGTCTTTAAAGTAAAAGTGAAAGAAAAAGCTAAAATTGGCGAAGCGATTGTGAATACGGCGGTTGTGGAAGATACTATAAATCCACCAGAGAAACCAAATGTCGCTATACAGCCTCAACATAAAGATGGTGCATTACAAGCAGAAAAAACAGTAAGCAATCATGAACCGAAGTTAGGAGAAGAAGTAGAATATCGAATTAGCTTTGAAAATACGGTAGAGAACGGAAAACTAACTGAGGTAAAAGTAGAAGATAAAATTCCAGCCGGTTTAGAATACGTACAAGATAGTATAAAGTCTGATGGGCCGGAACCAATTCCAGTAGAACTTAAAGTTGAGAATGGAAAAGTAACAGCAAAGTATCCAGAAATTACGGATACGAAAAAAAGAAGTATCATCTTTAAAGCGAAAGTACAAGAAACGGTACAAGTAGGAAAAGAAATTATAAACAAGGCGGTTGTGGATGATAATAATCCGACAAATCCACCGGTTGAGTCACTTGTACCAATTACACCGCAATATAAAGATGGGAAACTAGAGGCAAGGAAAGAAGTAAGTAATCATGAACCAAAGCTAGGGGAAGAAATCGAATATCGAATTACTTTTAACGGCATAGTAGATGGCGGGAAGTTAGTTGATGTAAAGATTGAAGATGAAATTCCGTCTGGTTTAGAGTATGTGAAAGATAGTCTGAAGGCTGTAGGTGATAAGCCTGTACCAACAGAACTTAAAGTTGAGAATGGAAAAGTAACAGTAAAGTATCCAGAAATTACGGATACGAAAGAAAGAAGTATCATCTTTAAAGTAAAGGTAAAAGAATCAGTAAAAGTTGGAGAGGAAATAACAAATAAAGCGATTATTCACGTAGATGATCCAAATCATCCAGTTATGGAACCGACAGCGACAATAAAGCCAGAATATAAAGATGGTAAGGTAAAAGCAACGAAGACAGTAAGTAATAAAGAACCGAAGCTAGGAGAAGAGATCGAATACCGAATTAGCTTTGAAAATACGGTAGAAAACGGAAAATTAGCTGAGGTAAAGATAGAAGATGAAATTCCAGCCGGTTTAGAGTACGTGCAAGATAGTATTCGATTTGAAGGGGCTGAACCAAATCCAGTAGAGTTAAAAATGGAGTTTGGAAAAGTAATAGCGAAGTATCTAGAAATTACAGATACGAAAGAACGTAGTATTATTTTTAAAGCGAAGGTAAAAGCAGCACCAAGTAAAGGGATAACAAATAGAGCGATAGTGGACGATAGAATAAATACACCACTTGAGCCTACAGTTACAATTTTACCGAAAACAAAAGAAGATTTTAAGATACCGGAAGATCCGAAAGAACCAGAAGTGAAACCGGAAGTGAAACCAGAGGATCCGAAAGAGCCGAAGGAGCCAGAAGTGAAACCGGAAGATCCGAAAGAACCGAAGGAGCCAGAAGTGAAACCGGAAGATCCGAAAGAACCGAAGGAGCCAGAAGTGAAACCGGAAGATCCGAAAGAACCGAAGGAGCCAGAAGTGAAACCAGAGGATCCGAAAGAACCGAAGGAGCCAGAAGTGAAACCAGAGGATCCGAAAGAACCGAAGGAGCCAGAAGTGAAACCAGAGGATCCGAAAGAACCGAAGGAGCCAGAAGTGAAACCGGAAGATCCGAAAGAGCCGAAGGAGCCAGAAGTGAAACCGGAGGATCCGAAAGAACCGAAGGAGCCAGAAGTGAAACCGGAAGATCCGAAAGAACCGAAGGAGCCAGAAGTGAAACCGGAAGATCCGAAAGAACCGAAGGAGCCAGAAGTGAAACCGGAGGATCCGAAAGAACCAGAAGTGAAACCGGAGGATCCGAAAGAGCCGAAGGAGCCAGAAGTGAAACCGGAAGACCCGAAAGATCTGAAGAAACCGGAAGTAAGACTGGAAAAGTTAAATAAAGACCCGCAAGTAAAAGTAGAAAAAGAATTACCGAAAACAGGGGCAGCACATCCATGGATGATGTCAGTTGGTGCGGGAATTTCATTCTTAGTTGGCGGAGTATTATTCGTATTAGGTAGAAGAAGAAAACAATAATTTTTGTAGACGAAAAGCACACTGAGTTCGATAGTGTATCGAATTCAGTGTGCTTTTATTTTTACATATTAAAACATACTTGAGCTATGCATTGGTTGAAGTTTTGCATTTGGATCGAAGTAAGCTTTTGCATTGTTTACTGCTGTCGGTGCTTCGCCAAATCCACAAGCGATAAGTTTTACTTTTCCTTCATATGTACAAATGTCACCAGCAGCGTAAATGCCAGGAATATTTGTTTCCATTTTTGAATTCACAAGGATGCTATTTTTTTGTATATCTAAGCCCCAGTTTTTAATTGGGCCAAGAGAGGAAACGAAGCCGTAGTTTACAATTACATCATCAACATCGATGATAACTTTTTCTTCAGTTTTTACGTGCTGAAGAACGACTTGTTCAATTTTGTCATCACCAATGAGTTCAACTGGAACATACGGTGTACTTACTTCTGCACGAGAATTCATTAAGTTTTCGACGCTATGTTCATGTGCGCGGAATTTATCACGGCGATGAACGATTGTAACTTTGTCAGCAATCGGTTCTAACATCATCGTCCAGTCTACTGCTGAGTCGCCACCGCCAAATACTACGACGCGCTTGCCAGCAAATTTATTCATATCATCAACGAAATAATGTAAGTTTTTCTTTTCGTATTTTGCTGTACCTTCTAATTCTAAGCGGCGTGGTTGGAAAGCACCATTGCCGGCAGTAATAATGACTGATTTAGAATAGTGAGTTTGTTTATTCGTAACAAGTTTAAATATACCATCAGCTTGTTTTTCAAGCGTATCAACAGCTTCTTCTAAGCAAATGGTTGGATCAAATTTCTTCATTTGCTCTTTTAAGTTATCAACTAATTCTTGTGCGCGCACTTTTGGAAATCCAGCTACATCATAAATGTATTTTTCAGGGTAGAGTGCGGATAATTGTCCTCCAAGTTGAGGTAAGCTTTCAATGATTTTTACACTTGCTTGTCTCATCCCGCCATAAAATGCTGTGAATAGTCCTGTTGGACCACCACCAATAATTGTTATGTCGTAAACTTTTTGATTTTCTGCCACTTTCATTCCCCCTATAGATGGAATTTTGATATTGATTTCATATATTGTTCATATGTACACGAAAATCCTGCAAATGATGACACTTTCAAATAAATGATAGCATATTTGAGTTCATAATACTTCTGAAAACGACTGAATTGTGTGTAAGTTTTCGCATAGATGCTTTTTGTATTGTATAAAATATACAGAAAGGAAAATACATGAAAAAAAGGCTGAAAAACCCTTGAAAACGCTATGTTATTTTAAAATATTGATAATTCTCCAGAAGCTTGAATTCTGGAATAAAACCGACTAATATAGGGAAGTATTATGTTAAATTTCTATGACAAAATTCGTACGATTTTTTGACTGCGTTTTGTTATGATATAGAATGTGATAAATTCCACATTCTTGACAAATAGAGTTTTTAGTACTTGGTATTATTTCTCATTACTATTATATAAAGAAAAGGGTTGTGATTTGGTGAAGACTCCAAAAATCGTAGTTTTAGGTGCAGGTTATGGCGGGATGATTACGACTGTTCGTCTGCAAAAAGCATTATCTGTAAATGAAGCTGAAATTACGTTAGTAAACAACAACAGCTATCACTACCAAGCGACTTGGTTACACGAGAGCGCAGCTGGTACATTACAAGATGAAAAAATCTGTCTAGATATTCAAGACGTTATTGATACAAATAAAGTGAACTTTGTACAAGACACAGTAGTAGAAATTAAAGCTGCTGAAAAACGTATTATCTTAAAAGACGGCGAGTTAGAGTATGACTACTTAGTAATCGGTCTTGGTTTCGAATCAGAAACATTCGGAATTACAGGATTAAAAGAGCATGCATTCTCAATCGCTAACATTAATGCAACTCGTGAAATTCGTGAGCATATGGAAGCTAGTTTCGCTAAATATGCAGATGAAAAGCGCGATGAGTTAGTAACAATCGTTGTTGGTGGTGCTGGATTTACTGGTATCGAGTACGTAGGTGAGCTTGCAAACCGTGTTCCTGAACTTTGCAAACAGTACAATGTACCACGTGAAAAAGCACGTATCATCTGTGTAGAAGCTGCTCCAACAGCACTTCCAGGTTTCGATCCAGCATTAGTAGAATATGCTGTAAAACAACTTGAGAAAAAAGGCGTAGAATTCCGCATTGGTACAGCAATTAAAGAAGCAACTGAAGAAGGTATTATTGTTGCAAATGGTGATGATACTGAATTAATTAAGTCTGAAACAGTAGTTTGGGCTGCAGGTGTTCGTGGTAATGGTATTGTGGAAGAGTCTGGCTTTGAAGCAATGCGCGGACGTGTAAAAGTTGATGAGTACATGCACGCTCCAGGATACGAAGAGGTATTCATGGTTGGTGATGCAGCGTTAATCATTAACGAAGAAATTAACCGTCCTTACCCACCAACAGCACAAATTGCAATTCAACAAGGTTACAATATTGCACACAACTTAACTGTATTAGTTCGTGGCAAGGGCGAAATGAAAAAATTCGCATTCGATAATAAAGGATCTGTATGTTCTTTAGGTCATGACGATGCAATGGGCGTTGTTATGGGTAAAAAGTTAACAGGTTGGAAAGCTTCCTTCATGAAGAAAGTAATCGATAACCGCTATTTATTCTTATTAGGTGGACCTTTATTAGTTCTTAAAAAAGGTAAATTAAAGTTCTTTTAATATATAGTAGAAAAAGCAGAAACGGCTAAGCGCCGTTTCTGCTTTTTTTCATATAATACATGTTTTCGATATAACAATAGAAAGATGGGAGAAATGTTTTATTTGAACATTGCCGTATCATGAAATGGATGAATCCAATGTTTTATTTTCTTCATAATTACATTTCTGCATCTTGATATTTTTTTGTTAACAGTATATCGACAAAATGGGTTTTTTCACTTTTTGAAAAAAGGAAATTTCACAGCGAATTAAAAAGTATAGTATAATATATAGAAAAGAAAGAATATTCTGTCCGTTCGGATGGAGGAGGATGCATCATGGGGAAGCGCGGGAAAGTATGGTTAGCTGTTAGTGGCTTAGTAGCTACAAAAGATGGCAGGTGGCTATTCGTTAAGAAGAAATACAGTGGATTAAAAGGGAAATGGTCTTTACCGGCTGGTTTTGTAAATGAAGGTGAGACAGTTGATGAAGCTGTGAAACGCGAAGTGTTAGAAGAGACAGGCATTGTCGCTCATGTGAAGGGGATCATTGGTGTTCGATCGGGTGTTATTCGTGATGAAATTAGTGATAATATGATTATTTTCCTTTTGGAGCCTGAAGGAGAAAATATTATTGTACAGGAGAAAGAATTGTCTGAAGTGGCGTTCTTACATCCAGATAAGATTGCGGACGATCCGAATACGTCTGTACTTATTAAATATTTGTTAGAAGGAAGATCAGAACTACATCTTGAAGTGGACAAAACATTAAATCCAGGAGAACCATTTGGTTATACAGCCTATCACGTATTTACGGCACGTGCGAAGGAGAGGGAGAAAGAGTGAGTATACCGGTACTACTTATTTCAATGATGTTATTTTTTATTTTGTTCTTTGGAATTGGATTTTTACTCAATATGATTTTGCGAGCTACTTGGGTAATGGTTATTGTGTATCCGATTGTTTGTATGCTTATTATTAATAAAGCGAGTATGTGGGATTATTTTTCAAAACCGAAAGAAACATTTTCTTCATTTGGGACAAGTGTATCGCACTTAGGACAAGCAGACGTGTTTATTCTATCTACTGGATTAGTAGGGGCTGCTTTAGCAGGAGTCGTAATCAAGAAACTTCGGAAAAGCGGATATCAAATGTTTTAATCTCCAACTAAGTTGGAGATTATTTTTTGCATATTCCTTCATCGTATAGGGAATGATTAACGATGAAGGAGTGTGGAATATAAAAATGTTAAAACGATATTGTATTCGCATTATGATGACTTGTTTACTTGCATTTGCATTATGCGTAACATGGAAGGCTTTCACTGGAGTTTCTTTATTAGAGATTGTAAAGACATATGAAGGAATGAGTGCAAAAGAAGTACATGCAGCAGAAGTTAAGAGAAATGTTGCTCCGAGTAAAGCAGTGATAAATGCTTTAGAGCAGGCAAACGACTGGTCTAAATATCGTTCAATTGAAATGACTGCAACAGGTTATACATCGGGGATTGAGTCAACAGGTAAGAGGCCAGGGCATCCAGAGTATGGTATTACATATTCAGGTGTTAAAGTGAAAAGGGATTTATATTCCACAATTGCTGCGGACTTACGCGTATTCCCGATTGGAACGATTCTCTTCGTGCCAGGTTACGGGTATGGTGTAGTAGCTGATAAGGGCGGAGCAATAAAAGGAAACCGTCTTGATTTATATTATGATACGGTGAAAGATGTTTATAGCCAATGGGGTAAGAAAAAAGTAAATGTGTATGTAGTAAAAGTAGGAAAAGGTAAGTTTACAGAAGAAGAGTTAACGATGTTAAATCAAGACGAAACGATGCAAGTGTTTCGTGGTCAATATTTAAAGCAAAGATAGTCTAGTCGTAATTACGCTAGACTTTTTTTCTTGGCTTATTTCATAATAGAGGAGATTTTACACGTCATATAACTGTAGTTAGAATTGTCGCATTTTATCGAAAATAAAGTTATAATGGTGGTAGAGAAATTTAGGGGGTCTGAACATGTTTCAAGTACAAAAAGAATTAGCAGGTCACGAAGCAGTAATTGTCGCTTTATTTGAAGAAGAGAAAATGAGTAGTTTTGTACAAGAACTGGACAAAGCGTTTGAAGGACAATTACAAGTTTTACTAGAAGAGAAAGAATTATCTACGAAGAAAAAGGCCATTTCGAAAGTACATAGCTTAGGAAAAACAAATGTGAAACGTTATTACTTTGTTGGTTTAGGCAAGAAAGAGTCTTATACGACAGAAACGTTACGTGTGGCTCTTGGAAAAACGTTTAAAACACTACAAGCAGCAAAAGTACAAGATGCAGCAATCTTACTTGATTCTTTCGTAACAGAGAAATTAGACGCGATTGATGTCGCTCATATTGCAGCAGAGGTACAAGGCCTTGGTACATATGAATTACAAACGTATAAATCAGATAAAAAGGATCGTGTAGAGTTAGAGAAGTTCACGGCTATTACAGCGGAAGATGCACAAGAAATTGAAGCCGCATTAACAGTTGGCTACGTACATGGACGTGCAACAAATTCAGCTCGTACACTTGTAAATATGCCGCCAAACGTATTAACAGCGACAAAGCTTGCTGAGTATGCTGTTGAGTTAGCGAAGAAGTATGATATGGACTATAAAGTTCTTGAAAAAGAAGAGATGGAAAATCTTGGTATGGGTGCGTTACTTGCAGTAAACCAAGGTAGTACAGAGCCACCCAAAATGATTGCTCTTATTTATAAAGGAAAAGAAGAGTGGACAGATGTCATTGGATTCGTTGGAAAAGGTATTACATACGATACAGGTGGTTATTCTTTAAAACCACGTGAAGGCATGGTTGGTATGAAAGGTGATATGGGCGGTGCAGCTGCTGTATTAGGTGCGATGGAAATTATCGGAGAACTGCGCCCAGAACAAAATGTGATCGCTGTTATTCCTTCAACTGATAACGTTGTAAGTGGTACGGCATTTAAGCCAGACGATGTAATCACATCTATGAGTGGAAAAACAATTGAAGTATTAAATACGGATGCAGAAGGTCGTCTAGCTTTAGCTGATGGTATTACGTATGCGAAAAAACTTGGTGCAAACTACCTTGTTGATGTTGCAACATTAACAGGCGGTGTAATTGTTGCACTTGGAAACCATACGACAGGCGCAATGACAAATAATGAAGAGTTGTTTGAGCAAGTGCTAGAGGCTTCTATGGAAACAGATGAGCCAATTTGGCAACTACCGATTTTTGATCGTGATAAAGAACGTGTGAGAAATAGTAAGTTTGCTGATTTAAATAACTCACCAGGCCGTGAAGGACATGCGGTTATGGCAGGTACATTCCTAGGCGAATTCGCTGAAGATACACCGTGGGTACACTTAGATATCGCTGGAACATCAGAAACAAAAGGCGCGCACGACTTAGGTCCAGCTGGAGCAACTGGTGCAATGGTACGTACACTTGCAACACTTGTGGAGCGTTTCGGAGAAGAATAAGAGTATAAGTGAAGACTGTTCCAATATTTTGGAACAGTCTTCTTTTTTATAGGTTTGTTTATCCTGCTATTTGTCGGGCTGTAAGACCCACACCTCAAAATTCAGTGGAAGCAAAGAAGTGAGGTGGGGTTGCCCGTAAACGCTCGATTGGTGAGGGCTGATTAAAGTTTCACTTTATAAAGAAATCGTATACAAAATCCCATTTAAAGCAAAAGAAGTACGGCCCGTTTCTTCAGAGACAACTAATATAAGTGCATCACTCTTTTCTGATAAGCCTATTGCAGCTCTGTGACGTGTTCCTAGCTCAGGATCAACTTCTGTACTTTTCGTTAAAGGAAGAATATTAGCAGCTGAGACTATATGATTATTTTTTACGAGAACGGCACCGTCATGAAGAGGGTTACCTGGGTAAAATATTGATTCGAGTAATGGCGCAGTTAAATGAGCGTTTAATGTCGTTCCAGTTTGAATGAAAGCTTCAAGCGTCTCATTTCGTTCCACAACGATAAGAGCACCATGTTTTCTAGCGCTTAAATGTTGGATAGCTGTCGTAATAAAAGATGAACTTTCCGTATAAGGTGATAAATATGCCTGAATATAGTATGTAGCTGCCAATGTTTGTACATTTGCTAACATATGATGAATATCTTCCATTTTGCATAAAATACATTCGTCTTCTTTATCGATTGCGTTCCTCATAATCGATAGTTCTTTTTCAGCAATTTCAATCATTTGCTTTGTTTGTATTTTGAGCTCTTCTGACAAGCCCCATTCGTGCATAATCCTCATTCCCTTTAGTGGAGTATTTAACCATAGTGTATACAAATATTCCTAGTAAAATCCTGCTAGATTTTATAAAATATTGAGATACAGCATGTTTTTTTCATATAATAAAGGTATGACGAGCGAGAGGAGAGAGAAGAATGAATTGGAAACAAGAATTTGATCGCTGGCTTTCTTACGCGCAATTAGATGCAGAATTAAAAGAACAGCTAGAAAACATGAAGCAAGATGAGAAGAAAATCGAGGATAGCTTTTATAAAAATCTAGAGTTTGGCACAGGTGGTATGCGTGGTGAACTTGGTGCTGGTACGAACCGCTTAAACGTATATACAGTTCGTAAAGCAACAAAAGGATTAGCAAGCTTTATTGAAAAGTTAGGTGAGGAAGCGAAAAAACGAGGTGTTGTTGTAGCCTATGATTCTCGACATAAATCACCTGAGTTCGCAATGGAAGTCGCTGCTACACTTGTTGCACGTGGTATCACAACATATGTGTTTGAAAGCTTACGTCCAACGCCAGTGCTTTCTTTCGCAGTTCGTCATTTACATACAGTAAGTGGAATCGTTCTTACGGCAAGCCATAATCCGCCTGAATATAACGGATATAAAGTATACGGTGAAGATGGTGGACAGTTACCTCCAAAAGAGGCAGATGAGTTAATTAGCTACGTAAATGCAGTAGAAGATGAATTAACAGTTGAAGTCGCTGATGTAGAGCAATTAAAAGCTGACGGTTTATTACATATTATTGGACAAGAAGTAGATGATGCATATGCTGCAGAATTGAACAATGTCATCATTAATAAAGAAATGGTACAAAGGGTTGGTAAAGACTTAAAAATCGTCTTTACACCATTACACGGAACATCAAATATTTCTGTACGCCGTGGTTTAAAAGAAGTTGGATTTACAGATGTAACAGTTGTAAAAGAGCAAGAGTTACCAGATCCAAACTTCTCTACAGTAAAATCACCGAACCCAGAAGAGCACGCAGCGTTTGAGTATGCAATTCGTGACGGTGAAAAGGTAGGCGCAGATGTATTAATCGCAACTGATCCTGACGCAGATCGCCTTGGTGTAGCAGTTCGTAATCATAATGGTGAGTTCCAAGTATTAACTGGTAACCAAACAGGTGCTTTAATGCTTGATTACTTACTATCTCAAAAGAAAGAAAACGGAACACTTCCAGAGAACGGTGTCGTATTAAAAACAATCGTAACGTCTGAAATTGGCCGTACAATTGCAAAAGCATACGGTTTAGATACAGTTGATACGTTAACTGGATTTAAATTTATCGGTGAGAAAATTAGACAGTATGAAGAAAGCGGACAATACGAATTCCAATTCGGTTATGAGGAAAGCTATGGTTATTTAATCCGTCCATTCTGCCGTGATAAAGATGCAGTACAATCTGTCCTATTTGCATGTGAAGTAGCTGCATACTACAAATCACAAGGGAAAACGTTATATGATGGTCTATTAGAAGTATTTGAGAAGTATGGTTTCTTCCGTGAAGACCTTGTATCGTTAACGTTAAAAGGAAAAGATGGAGCGGAACAAATCCAAGAGATGATGGCGACGTTCCGTGAGAATCCTCCGAAAGAAGTAGCGGGCTTAACAGTCGTAGCAGTGGAGGACTATAAAGCAAGTATCGTTACATCTTTACAAGATGGACATAAAGAAGAGATTCACTTACCGAAATCAAATGTGTTAAAATATCAATTAGAAGATGGTTCATGGTTCTGCCTACGTCCATCTGGAACTGAACCGAAGATTAAGTTCTACTTCGGTGTACAAGATAGTTCTTTACAAAATAGTGAACAAAAGTTACTTACTATTAAAGAAGACATTATGAATCGTTTATAATACAAAGTAATTTTAAGTAGTAAGGAACAAAAGGGAGCGAAATCTCCCTTTTGTTTTATGTAGGAAATAATTGCTATTAATTCCGACAGGAGAGAGGGTATTTTGTGATGAAAAAAGTAAGAAAAGCGATAATCCCAGCAGCTGGATTAGGAACACGTTTTTTACCAGCAACGAAAGCAATGCCGAAAGAAATGTTACCGATAGTAGATAAACCAACGATCCAGTACATTGTAGAAGAAGCAGTGAAATCGGGCATCGAAGATATTATTATCGTTACTGGTAAAACAAAGCGTTCTATCGAAGATCATTTCGATAACGCATTTGAACTAGAGCAAAACTTATTAGAGAAGAAAAAATATGAGTTACTTGAAAAAGTACAAGCTTCTTCAAAAATGGTAGATATTCATTACATCCGTCAAAAAGAGCCGAAGGGGCTAGGGCATGCTGTTTGGTGCGCGCGTAAATTCATTGGTGATGAGCCGTTTGCAGTGTTACTAGGTGATGATATTGTCCAAGCTGAGAAACCATGTTTACGTCAATTAATGGATGAGTATGAAAAAACACTTTCTTCTGTTATTGGTGTACAAACTGTTCCAGAAAATGAAACACACCGTTACGGAATTATCGATCCATTAGAACAAGAAGGTCGTCGTTACCAAGTTCGCAATTTCGTTGAGAAACCAGCACAAGGTACAGCACCTTCAAACTTAGCAATTATGGGACGTTACATTTTAACGCCTGAAATCTTTATGTTCTTAGAACAGCAACATGTCGGTGCTGGTGGTGAAATTCAATTAACAGATGCAATCCAAAGCTTAAATGAAATTCAACGTGTATTTGCTTACGATTTCGAAGGAAAGCGCTACGACGTAGGTGAAAAGCTAGGATTTGTTCAAACGACAATTGAAATGGCCCTGCAACACCCAGAATTACGTGATGACATGGTTGTAATGATGAAGAAAATTTTAGAAGAACAAGTGAATCAAGAGTCTTAATATAAAAAAAGAGTTATTGCAGCAAGCTGCAATAACTCTTTTTTATTATGAAATCGTCGAATGAGAATGCTGATAAGCAGAACGACGCACAGCATAGTATATGCGAGGGGCGATAATAGCACCGATAATTGTAAATGCAATATCTTTTACTGCAAACCACATCATAATCATCCAAGCAGCATTATAGCTCATATTACCGCCCATAAAGAGATTGATTGCCCCGTACATGTAAGTAGTACCGATTATATAAGTTAAAATAATTCCTGTGAAAGAGGCAATCGCAAATGTAATGAATGTTGGTCTTTCTTTTTGTTCTACTAGTTTCCCCGATACGTAAGCAACGATAATAAATGCGATAATAAAACCACCAGTAGGATCTAAAAGTGCTCCAAATCCAGCCTTGAAGTTAGCGAAGATTGGTGCGCCGGCTACGCCAACGAGCATATAAACAGTCATGGATAAAGCACCAAGTCTACTTCCAAGAAGAAGACCTGCTAAAATTGCGAAAAATGGTTGCATAGATAATGGGATACCTGCTACTTGAAGGAATGGTGCCCAAGATACAATATTTGCACCGATGGCCATAAGAGCAACGAACATGGCAGCTAATGCTAAATCTAAAACATGTAATCTTCTCATAATGTTAACCTCCTGTTGTTTTTAGGTTAACATTATCGTAGCTAAAATATTTACTTGTTGTCAATCAAAATATTTTGATAAGAAGGCTTTAAATAGTCTCTTAACAACGTATATGGAATACGAAATTGCGGAATTCCACTTGAATACGGAGCAATCTCATATAAAGGGAAATAAATGACGAGATTGTCTGGCTCTAAAAAGAAGTGAAACTTTTTCATACTCATTACCTTTTCAGTTGCATCAGGAAAATAAATACTTTCATTTTGTTTAATTTGTCTTACAATCTCTGCACGGATTACATCTTTATATTTATCTTTTTGTTGAAATAAATCGTCTAAGTGCAGTAGCTTTTTTTCTTTTAAATCAAATGTATTTGCCTTCCACGTATAAAGACCGTGTGCTCCGCCAGTATATTGATAGTAATTCACATATAGGCTAAGAAAAGGTGGTTTGTTTAAAGAGACTTTATAATCAACATTTGCTACGTACGGATGAAATGGTGTACTAGATCCTTCTGTCTCTTTATAGTATTTTTTTGCTTCTTTTTCTAATTTGTTTTTAAATTTGTCAGTGGATTTTTTGTAGTATAAATTGAGCTTATTTTGAAATGTAGAGTCAGAAAAGTTGTGAAAAGAAGGCCTATTTATTTGATATTCTATATAAGGTTTCTTACCTTTTTGCGTTACAGTCTTAACATCGATTGTCAGGTTAGATGCTTTGGCTGTTATTGCACAATTTGGTACAATAGTCAGCAAGGAGAACATAAGCAGTAATATACAAAATTTCTGTTTCATTTAGGTGAAGCCTCCTTATATAAGTGTTATAAGTAGTTTGAAAATAAATAGGTAAAATTATACATTTAATTAAAGCAAGAGAAGGAGGAAGCGATATGGCAAAAACTTTAATGGATTCACTTGGAATTGAGTTGTTAGAGATGACAGAAGATAAGGTGGTTGCTACGATGCCTGTTGATGAGCGTACGCATCAGCCATTTGGATTTTTACATGGCGGTGCATCGGTTGCATTAGCAGAAACAGTGGCAAGTGTTGGTTCATACAATTTAATTGATCAAGAAAAATGTATTTGTTTCGGATTAGAAATTAATGCAAACCACATTCGCTCAAAGAAAGATGGAATTGTAACAGCGATCGGAACACCGATACATAGAGGACAATCGACAATGGTTTGGGATGTTCGTATTATTGATGAAAATGATGATTTACTATGTATATCAAGATGTACAGTAGCAATTAAAGAAAAACGTGAAAAGTAAAAAAGAGGCGCTCTTATGAGCAGCCTCTTTTTCTTATAATTAGAACTGGATTTTCTTCTCTAAGAAACCTTTTAGTTCGCTAATTGGCATACGAACTTGTTCCATTGTATCACGGTCACGTACTGTAACAGCTTTGTCTTCAACTGAGTCGAAGTCGTATGTGATACAGAATGGTGTACCGATTTCGTCTTGACGACGGTAACGTTTACCGATAGAACCAGTTTCATCAAAGTCTACCATGAAGTCTTTAGCTAATTCTGCGAATACTTCAGTAGCACCTTCAGATAGCTTTTTAGATAGTGGTAAGATAGCTGCTTTGTATGGTGCTAAAGCAGGGTGGAAACGAAGAACTGTACGAGAATCGTTTTCTAATTGCTCTTCTTCATATGCATCACATAAGAATGCTAATGTTACACGGTCTGCGCCTAAAGATGGCTCGATGCAGTATGGTACGTAACGCTCATTCGTTTGTGGATCGATATAGTTAAAGTCTTCGTTTGAGTGTTCCATGTGACGTTTTAAGTCGAAGTCTGTACGAGATGCAACGCCCCAAAGTTCGCCCCAACCGAATGGGAATTTGAATTCAATGTCAGTTGTTGCATTACTATAGTGAGATAACTCTTCTTCACCGTGGTCACGAAGACGCATGCTCTCTTCAGTCATACCAAGTGAAAGTAACCAGTTTTTACAAGTTTCACGCCAGAATGCGAACCACTCTAAATCTTCACCAGGCTTACAGAAGAATTCAAGTTCCATTTGTTCGAATTCACGTGTACGGAATGTGAAGTTACCAGGCGTGATTTCGTTACGGAAACTCTTACCGATTTGGCCAATACCAAATGGAAGCTTTTTACGCATAGAGCGTTGAACGTTTTTGAAGTTTACGAAAATACCTTGTGCTGTTTCAGGACGAAGGAAGATTTCGTTTGTGCTAGACTCTGTAACACCTTGGAATGTTTTGAACATTAAGTTGAACTGACGGATTTCAGTGAATTCTTCACTACCGCAATCAGGACATTTTACTTCATGTTCTTTCATTAAGTCAGCCATTTGGTCGAAAGTAAGACCATCAACAACCATTTCGATGCCTTTTGCATCTAAAGCATCCTCAATTAATTTGTCAGCACGGTGACGAGCTTTACATTTTTTACAGTCGATCATTGGATCGTTGAAGTTACCAACGTGACCAGAAGCGATCCAAGTTTTAGGGTTCATTAAAATAGCTGCGTCTAAACCAACGTTGTATGGAGATTCTTGAATGAATTTTTTCCACCAAGCTTTTTTAACGTTATTTTTTAATTCGATTCCAAGTGGACCGTAATCCCAAGTGTTTGCAAGACCACCGTAAATTTCAGAACCAGGGAAAACAAAACCGCGATGTTTTGCTAAGTTTACAACTTGTTCCATTGAATACATAAGAAAATCCTCCTTTTGAAAGTTAACGTATTGGCGATGACATACTCTGATACTTTGGAAACGAGCAGTATAGCTAAAAAGAACATAAAAAAACGCTCATCCCAAGGCTATTTGCCTAGGGACGAGCGTTTGCCCGCGGTTCCACCCTAGTTGATACACAAAAGGTGCATCCACTTTATCATGTATTGCTCGGGACTGCCGTTTCCTTGCGGCTTCAGGCTTTCACTATCCCTGAATCGCTTTTTATGCAAGTACTTATAAGTCCGTCATCGCTACTTATATTAGTAATAATGAACATATTCTAACACGTTCTTTTTTAAATCTCAATAGAGGAACGCGTCTATCTATGATAGAGTCTCGCCTATTTTTTCATTATTTATTCCGTAATTTTCTTTAATATGCTTAATTGCTTCACGCTTACTTAATGGAGCGAGCTCGTTGTTTTGCACGTATTCCCAAACTACATCCGGATTTGTTTTTGCATATTCACGAAGGACCCAGCCAATCGCTTTTTGAATGAAAAATTCTTTTGAAGAATGTAGTTGTCCAATAATCCAGAAAAGAAGTTCCTCATCCATCTTTTGTTTATATTTCAGTTGGAATAAAATAGCGGCGCGTTGTAACCATATGTTATCTGATGCAATCCATTTTGGAATATAAGCAGAAATCAATTCTGGGTGTTTTAAAAAGATAGTACCTAAGAATGTAGGGACGATGCTATCGACAGAGTCCCACCAAGATTTTGTGACAATAAGTTCTTCTAAGAAGGGGATATGAGTTTCGTTTATATGCTTTTTATATTTTTGCATAATATCAAGTGCGGCCGCTTGGAATTCACGTTCTGGTAAGTCCCAAAGCTCACGTACGATAATTTGGAAGTCTTTTTTATCTGGGAGAGTATGTATTTGAATGACGTCTTTTAATAATTGGCGTCTTTCCGGTGTTTGAATACCTAGAAATGGGAAGTGATTTTTCATATAACGAGCCATAGGTTCTGCTTTTTCAGGATTTTTATGAGCTGTGAAATGCTCTTGTAATGCTTTTACAAATGGATGCATAAGTGTTTCTCCTCTCTTATTCTCTTTCTTCTCTTATTATACAAAGAGTTTGGATAAATTTTAAAACATAACTTGCAATGTAATGAAATATGTTGAAAGTAGAGAGGAGAGGATAAGATGGAGGATCAAGGCGTACTAGCAGGTTTCTTTGCTCTTAGTTTTGCGTTTATTCTTGTTATATTGATTTGGGCAATTATTTCATATTTGTTAACGGCTTTTGCACTTTATTCGATGGCGAAAAATGATGGTGCAACGGACGGGGTGCTTGCGTTTATTCCGTTTTTGAATAGTAAGACGTGGGGTGACTTAGCGAAAGATAAATTACCAGATTTTTTGAAAGAAGAAGCAGGGTGGAAAGTATTCGGTATATATGTTGCATGTTTCATTTTTAATTTCGTACCAATTATAAGTTTACTAGCAACAGCTGTATCGATTGTATTATCTATTTATCTTATCTACGCTATTTTAGACAGATATGGAACGAACTCTATATTATTTACGATTATTCATGTAATCACATTTTCGGTGTTCTTACCGATTCATTTATTTATTATTCGAAATGAACCGGTGAGATATAAAGAGTAGATTTTTCGTTTTTGTTGATAAGTCGATATATTTTAGATATAAGTAAAAAAGCGCCCTGATTATCAGAGCGCTCTTTTTACTACATAAGGTAGCGTAAATAAATATAAATGTGAGAAATGATTAATGAAACGATCATAATTGGGAAACCGACTTTTAGGAATTCCATGTAACTAAATTTATGTCCTTCGCGGCTCGCAATACCTGCAACGATTACGTTAGCAGAAGCTCCGATTAATGTTCCGTTTCCACCGAGACAAGCACCTAGTGCTAATGCCCACCATAATACATCGATTTGTGCGTCAGATGGTGATAAGCCTAGCCCGACTGCCATATCGTTAATAAGTGGAATCATTGTTGCGACGAATGGGATGTTATCAATTGTTGCAGAGGCGATACCAGATACCCATAAAATAAGGATGGATGCGTAAGAAATATCTCCGCCTGTTATACCAATTACTTTTTGAGCTAACATTTTAATAAGACCGATATCGATAAGTCCTCCAACAAGTACGAATAGCCCTGCGAAGAAGAAGATTGTTACCCACTCTACGCTTGCAAATACTTCTTCAATTTCATGCTCTTTCACACCAATTAACATAAGTACAGTAGCACCAGTTAAGGCAATGATAGCCGCATCAATATGGAAAATAGAATGAGTCATGAAACCTACAATCGTAAGTCCAAGCACCGTTAAAGATTTTTTCATTAATACTGGATCTTTAATGTATTGTTTTTCATCTAAGCTCATTAATTTTTTAACCTGTACAGGATCGGCAATTAATTGTTTACGGTACATGAAGTAAAGTATGGTTGCTGTAACGCCAATAATAATAATTACGATTGGTGCTAGATTCAATAGGAAAGCATTGAAGTCTAAATGCTTATTGGCAGAACCAATCATAATGTTAGGTGGATCACCAATTAATGTTGCCGTTCCCCCAATGTTTGAAAAAATAATTTCAGAAAGTAAATATGGAACAGGATTTACTTGCAGTATGCGCGTAATAGATAAAGTAACTGGAACAACAAGAAGTACAGTTGTAACGTTATCTAAAAATGCGGAGCCAAGCGCGGTAAGTAGGGAAAGGGAAATTAAAATTTTAATTGGATTTCCTTGTGCCCCTTTTGCTGCTTTAATGGCAACGTATTGGAAAACACCTGATTTACTCGTAATGTTCACCAAAATCATCATACCGATGAGTAGCGTAATCGTTCCCCATTCAATATGTTTCGTAAAGGCGTTATGTAAATCGACGACCCCCACAATTACCATGAATGCTGCACCAAGAAGTGCGATGACAGCGCGATTAATTTTTTCAGAAATAATAATGGCATATGTAATTAAAAAGACTGCGATAGCAAAATAATACTGCCAGTTAGCGAGTTCTTGCGTTGTTTCGTGCAAAAATCTCATCTCCTTTCATTCATTTTTCTTAGTGTGTCAAATATTAACTAGATGAAACACACATAACGTCATTATAAAGTAGAAAAACTGCGGATGTAAATGAAAGGAGGGATTTTGTCATATTTTCTGCATAGGTCATTTTTTCTTATTTTTTAAAATATTTGTGGGCATTTGACATATATATAAGATACATCCAATCTGAATATTTAAAATGGAATTAGCATTCGAGCTTGTTCGTGTAGGAGTGTCAAATAGAAAGGAATGATAAAAATGATAAGGAAGGGATCGTATGGATGAACAACGATTTTTATTTTTAGACTTTGAGTTTACGATGCCCCAGCATAGAAAGAAACCGAAAGGATTTTTTCCGGAAATTATTGAGGTAGGACTCGTTTCAGTTGCTGGCCGTAAGGTGGAAGATACGTATTCATCACATGTCAGGCCGAAAACATTTCCCTCTTTAACGGATCGATGTAAGAAGTTTTTAGGAATAAAACAAGAAGTCGTGGATAAAGGGATTTCATTTCCTGAACTCGTTAAGAAGCTTGCGGAATACGAAACGAAATGTAAACCGACAATTGTAACGTGGGGAAATATGGATATGAAAGTGCTGAAGCATAATTGTGAAATGGCAGGGATAGCTTTTCCATTCTTCGGACAGTGTCGTGATTTATCGCTTGAGTATAAGAAGTTTTTTGGAGAAAGAAATCAAACAGGATTATGGAAAGCAATTGAGGCGTACGGAAAAGTAGGGACAGGGAAGCATCATTGTGCGCTTGATGATGCGATGACGACGTACAATATTTTTAAACTAGTAGAAAAAGATAAAGAGTATTTAGTAAAACCAGCACCTCCAACATTAGGAGAACTCGTTGATTTTTCAAAAGTGTTAAAGAAAGTGAGCACACAGTAACGACCAAATTGCACATTATGTAATTTGGTCGTTTTGTTTTTTAAAGTTTGTAGTCTTTCTTTAACTGTTCTAATGTTTCTAGACTACGCTCTGCAAAAGGTGAATCATCTTCAGAAAATGAATTCATTTGGGTTTCTAATGCTAATTTTAGTGACTTGGTATAATCCGGAATTCCTCCTTCATATTTTTTCACCATTTGCTCTGGAATGTTCGTCTGTTCACGGAAAGCTAAAGCGCGTCTTTCATGGAAAAATGGTACGTCAGCTTGTTTTACGTTATGTAAGTCACCTTGCACCGGATGTTTTAAAACAGCTAATACTTTTACGACGTAACTGCCAGGGCGGCTATTTGTAACTTCGCCGATGTATTTGCCAGTTTTATAAATACCAGTAACGATTTCACCAATTTCAAATGTTTCTCTCATATTTTTCACCTCAAGTTTATAGTAAGGAAAGTAGGAGAAGGAGTCAAAGAAATCATTCACTTTCGGAACGCCCCCTTGAGAATATGGATAGGTTCCACTATAATTTAAAGTTATATAACAGAAAATTCTGATGTTTTACAAATCCTATAATAAGGAGTGTTCTATATGATGCCTTTATATTTTCCGGAAGATAAAACAGAATATATTATTCCAGGGATTGTTTGCGTGCTATTTATAATTGGTGCCGTTGCTACGTGGCGTATGTTCATTCGTGTATCAAAACGCGAAGCGGAGCGATTACAGAAAGTTGAAGAAAAACTATTAGCTGAAAAGAAACAGTAACGCATTTTTGTATGTTTCCCTCTATGCTCGGACAATCTAAGGGCAGAATATATTTTGGAGGGAATGGAATGAAGAAACGGCTTTTTTTCAGTTGTTGTTTATTATTTCTGATGGCAGGTTGTGACCAAGGAAAGCCGAAAGAAATTGAAGTGAAATTACATAATGCTTCAGGAGATGAAGTAGGGACTGCGAAAGTAGTGCAGCAAACAAGTGGCGTGAAAATTACGATTAAAGGAGAAGGTTTCACGCCAGGACCACACGGACTACATGTACATGAAATCGGAGAGTGTAAGGCACCTCGTTTTGAATCATCCGGGAATCATTTTAATCCTGATGATAAAAAACATGGTCTTCTTAATCCGAAGGGTGCAGAAAACGGTGATTTACCGAACGTAGTTGCAGATGGTTCTGGGAAGATTAAAGCGGAAATCGATGCACCTCACATCACACTTGAAGAAGGAAAAACGACGATTCATAGAAAGGATGGAGCGTCTATTATTATTACAGAAAACCCTGATGATGGTATGACACAACCGACAGGTAAATCAGGCGATCGAATTGCTTGTGGTGTAATTGTAAAAAAAGCAGCGGATATGAAGAAAAAGTAAAAGCTACCGTGCTGGTAGCTTTTTTTGTGTAGTATAAGTGAAAATATATCAGCGATTATTGGAATATATCGATTGTAACTCAAATTATATCGGCGATTATTAGAATATATTGACCGTAACTTGAAATATATCAACTTACCGACAAAATATGACAAAGGAGTCTGTCCAAGAATGATTAGGGGACAGACTCCTCTATTATTATGAAAACGTATGACGCAGTCTGTTCAAAATTTCTTCTAAAACAGATCGTGGACAGCCGATGTTAATTCGAATATGTTCTTCGCCACCTAACCCGTATTTCTCACCAGCTTCAACGATGATTTTTCCTTTTTCCTCAAGTAATGCAGTACGCTCGTTTTGAGAAAGTTTTAGACGAGAACAATCAATCCATAATAAAAAGCTACCTTCTGGCTTCGTTACGGAAAGAGCAGGTATGTGAGTTTTAATATATTCACAAGCAAATTGAGCATTATCTTCTATATATAATCGAATTTCGTTTAACCAATCATTACATTCTGTATAGGCACTTTGCATCGCTGTGTAGGCAAAGATATTTAACCCGTGGAAGCCTTGTCTATATTGGATAGCTGTAAAGGCGTGACGGAGTTTTTCGTTTGGAATGATAATAATCGAAGCTTGTAATCCAGCGATATTAAATGTTTTACTTGGAGCCATACAAGTGATAGTGCGCTCTGCTAATTCTTCAGATAAGGAAGCGAACGGCGTATGTGTATGGTCTGCATAAATGATATCGGAATGAATTTCATCCGCGACAACGATAACGTCATATTTAGTACATAACAATCCGAGCTGCACAAGTTCCTCTTTTGTCCAAACGCGTCCGATTGGGTTATGAGGGCTACAAAGAAGCATGAGTTTGACACCTTGCTGAAACTGCTTTTCTAAATGCTCAAAGTCTATCACATATGTATCATTTTGTTTCTGTAATGGACTCACGCATAACTGCCTGTTGTTTGTTGTGACCATTTCGAAAAATGGAGGATAAATAGGTGGTTGTACGAGAACGGATTCGTTTTCTTTTGTGAAAGCCTGTATGCTCGTACTAAGAGCTGGAACGATCCCCGCGCTAAAAACAATCCATTCTTTTTGAATGTCCCAGTTATATTGTTTTTTTGTCCAGTTACAAATAATATCTCCAATATTTTCGGGAGGAAGTGTATAGCCGAAAATAGGATGCTCAATACGTTTCTTTAAAGCAGTTTGAATTTGTGTTGGTACTTCAAAATCCATATCAGCAATCCAAGCATGGATAAGTTCTTCGTTTTTATATGTATCCCATTTTATACTATGCGTTCCACGTCGATTGATTGCTTTATGAAATAGTTGCATACGTTTGCCCCCTTCTTCTGTAAAACCAATAAGTTATGAAAGTTCTCTCTCTTCTTATAGAATAGCTGATGTGATAGGATAAAGAAAAGTATTAAAAAGTGAAAAGGCGGGAAGCGAATGGGTACATATGAAAAGATGATAGAGGTTGTGAAGAATTGGGATCCGTTTCAAATGGGACCGGAGTTTTATGAAACAGAAGCGAGCGATGTTGTGAACGTCATAAGTGTGTTTGATGATCCAAAATACATCGCAAAGAAGATTCAACATATATACTTTATGTCTTTTGAGGAAGTACCTGCGCTTGAAAAATGTGAGAAATTAGCTGTGGAATTACTTGTAATAAAAGAAGGCGGAAGCTGTTCATTATAGGCTGTCGGAATTTCCGACGGCCTTTTTTATATTATCCCGCTATTTGCCGGGCAGTAAGACCCCCACCTCAAAATTCAGCAGAAGCAAAGAAGTTAGGTGGGGGCTAATTAAAGTTTCACTTTATTGCGCAGAAAAAGCGATAATTTCTTCATAAACATGTTCAGGCTTTTCTTCAGGTAGTAAATGTCCTGTATTTTCGTAAGAAATAAATTTTGAATTCGGTAAATCTTTGTGTAGACGATGACCTACATGTACAGGGACGACGCGGTCTTTTTCACCCCAAATGAGTAGTGTAGGTGTTTCGATTTTTTGTAATTCAGTTGAAGATAAGTCACCTTCACGGTCTCGTATCATGCGAGTTAAAGCGGGAAATATACGGTCGTCATAAAAAGGAGCGGAGTAACCTTTTTTCATTTCATCGTCAATTAATGAGTGATCATGAACGACATTCATTAAGTTATGAACAATACCGCGTCTAATAATCCAGTTCTTTACGTATAAATGAAAGAACGGTAAATAAGAAGAGTATAGTAAAGGTAAGGTTGCGCGTGCTAAATAGCTAGAGCTGCATAGTAAAATCGTTTTTGAAATGAGTTCAGGACGTATACGGTTTACATAGAGAGAAATTTGCCCACCCATAGAGTGCCCAACTAATACAATGTTTGAGAGAGATAAATGTTCAATTAAATCAATAATAATCGTTGCTAAATTGTGATAAGAATACTTAAACAGATGAGACTTATCACTTTTTCCGAACGGTGGTAAATCAAGAGCAATCACTGTTCCTGCTTTCGATAGTAAGGGAATGAGACGACGGTAACTGAATGAGGAAGATAAAAAGCCGTGAACGAGTACGAAAGTAGGACGTTCTGTTTTGTTATCGTGTTCATACAATTCGTAATGAATAGTAGTGCCGCGAGTGGAAAAAGTGAAATAAGGACAAGTATATTCGTGATTCATTTTTTGTCACTCCATTGATTTTTGTTCATATCATCTCCAAGGAAGAAGAAAATATGTTAACAAAAAAAGGCAAGATGACGACGTCATCTTGCCTTTCGTTTATTCAGTATTACCCGCGAACAATATTAGGCGGTGTTTTTCCTTGTAATCCTGCAACTAAATTTTCAGCGGCGGTCATAGCCATTTGCTGCCTAGTTTTTAATGTTGCAGATCCGATGTGTGGTAAAGTTACAACATTTTGTAATGATAAGAGTGGATTATCTTTTTGAATCGGCTCTTGTGTAAATGTATCGATACCTGCTGCAAAGATTTTCTTTTCTGTTAAAGCATGGATTAACGCTTCTTCATCTACTGTTTTCCCGCGAGAAGCATTAATGAAGATTGCTGTTTCTTTCATTAATGAAAATTCCTTTTCTCCAATAAGGTGATATGTTTCATCTGTTAATGGAGTAAGAAGAACAATAAAGTCAGACTGCTTCAGTAGCGTTTGTAAATCACAATATGTAGCATCGAATTTTTGTTCAGCTTCTTCTTTACGACGGCGGTTATAGTAAAGAACATTCATATCAAATCCGAATTTTGCTCGTTTTGCAACGGCTTCTCCAATTCGGCCCATACCGATAATACCAATTGTGCTATGGTGTACATCTAGTCCGAAGTGTTCTTTTCCGATTTCAGCGTTCCATTCACCATTTTTCACGTAAGAATCGAGTTCGCAAACGCGGCGCCCAGCTGATAGCATAAGGGCGAAAACGAGATCAGCTACTGTATCATCTAATACGTATGGTGTATTCGTTCCGATAACATTTCGGTTTTTCATCGCTTGTAAATCAAAATTATCGTAACCGACAGAAATGTTGCTCACTACTTTTAAGTTAGGAGCCACTGTCAGTAATTCTTCATTAATAGCAGATCCGAAATTTAATAACCCATCTTTATCTTGTATTTTCTCTAATAGAACATCACGAGGTACTTTCTCATTTTGATCCCATTTTTCATAATCACAGTGTTCTGATAAATAGTTTTCTACAAATGTTGGAACTGGTTCAGCAATATAAACTTTTGGTTTCACGGTTCCATCCCCTTTCGCTTTATCACGCATTTTTCCGCTGATTAAAGTTTCACTTTATTTTGACATAATTCAATAGAAAAATCTTCTTTTCAAACTGGAAAGGGTATTTGTATAATTTAGACACAAACGAAAAGGAAGGATGATTTATATGGTGACAGAAAAAGAATTAGAATTATTAGCTTGTCTTGAAAAGAGTAGTCGATTATCTGTAGATACATTAGCGAAGCTGTTAAATATAGAGGTAGAAGAAGTAAAGAAGATGGTTGCGAGGTTAGAAAATGAAAAGATTATTGTGGATTATGTAACACATATTGATTGGACGAAGGTGAAAGAACATACAGGTTTAACGGCAATGATCGATGTGAAAGTTACGCCAAAGCATGGCGTTGGGTTTGATGCGGTTGCTGAACAAATTTATCGTTATTCAGAAGTGAAATCCGTTTATTTAATGTCAGGGACATATGATCTTTCTATTACATTAGAAGGGAAAACGATGGGAGAAGTAGCGATGTTTGTTTCTGAGAAATTAGCAACAATTGAATCTGTTGTTTCTACAACTACTCATTTCATTTTGAAGAAGTATAAACATGAGGGCGTTATTTATGAAAAAGACGATGATGATAAGCGAATTGTGGTGACACCATGAAGCAATTTGAACTATCTAGATCAGCAGAATCTTTAAAACCATCTGGTATTCGAAAATTTTTTGATTTAGCAGCAAATATGAAAGGTGTTATTTCCCTCGGGGTAGGAGAGCCGGATTTTGTTACACCTTGGAATGTAAGGCAAGCATGTATTCGTTCTTTGGAACAAGGGTATACGTCATATACAGCAAATGCAGGATTATTGGAGCTCCGTCAAGAAATAGCAAAGTATCTAAAAAAACAATTTGCAGTATCTTATGATCCAAGTGATGAAATCATTGTTACAGTTGGAGCGAGCCAGGCGTTAGATGTGGCGATGCGCGCCATTATAAATCCTGATGATGAAGTGCTCATTATTGAACCGAGCTTCGTTTCTTATGCACCACTTGTGACATTAGCTGGAGGAGTTCCGGTTCCTGTGGCGACTACGTTAGAAAACGAGTTTAAAGTACAACCAGAACAAATTGAAGCAGCTATTACAGCGAAAACAAAGGCAATTTTGCTTTGTTCACCAAATAACCCGACAGGTGCAATGCTAAATAAATCCGAGCTTGAAGAAATAGCAGTGATTGTTGAGAAGTACAATTTAATCGTATTATCTGATGAAATTTATGCAGAACTTGTATACGACGAAGTATATACAAGTTTCGCGAGTATTAAAAATATGCGTGAGCATACGATTTTAATTTCAGGATTTTCAAAAGGATTTGCGATGACAGGATGGCGCCTCGGTATGATTGCAGCTCCTGTTCAATTTTCAGAATTAATGCTCAAAATCCATCAGTATTCAATGATGTGTGCACCGACGATGTCTCAGTTTGCAGCACTTGAGGCGTTACGCGCAGGGAACGATGAAGTAATTCGAATGAGAGATAGCTATAAGAAGCGTCGTAACTTCATGACGACATCTTTCAATGAAATGGGCTTAACGTGTCATGTGCCGGGCGGAGCATTTTATGTTTTTCCTGCTATATCTTCAACCGGATTATCTTCAGCGGAATTTGCAGAACAGTTATTGTTGGAAGAAAAAGTGGCCGTTGTCCCTGGTAGCGTATTTGGCGAAAGTGGTGAAGGATTTATTCGTTGTTCATATGCGACGTCGCTTGAACAACTTATGGAAGCGATGAAGAGAATGGAACGATTTGTAGAAAATAAAAAAAGGACAAAACGTAATACGTTTTGTCCATAAAAGGGGGGGAATACTAGAAAGCCATGTGTTAGTAGTCTATCCCAATATTGGAGAATTATACTTCTTTAAGGGAAATTTTTCATGAATTTTGAATGAGTTCTGTCATAGTGGTATAATTTACTAATATAAGGTATACGCATTCTAGATATCATTATCTAGAATGCGTACTAACCAATCGGATATTTAAAATAAATATATCTGCTTTGCTCTCTATAATTGTAGAGAGAATGGTAAACGTATGGGAGTGTTTCATATGTCAGAACAATATACAACAGGAGTGGTTGTAACAGGGAAAGTGACTGGAATTCAAGATTACGGTGCATTTGTAGCGTTAGATGCAGAAACACAAGGACTTGTGCATATATCTGAAATTACAAATGGATATGTAAAGGATATTCATGACTTTTTAAAAGTCGGCGATACAGTAGAAGTAAAGGTACTTTCAATTGATGAAGAGCACAGAAAAATGAGTTTATCGTTAAAAGCGGCGAAAAGAAAACAAGGAAGGATTCTTATACCGAACCCATCTGAAAACGGATTTAATACGCTGCGAGAAAAGTTGGCAGAATGGATTGAAGAGTCCGAGTTAACAAAGTAAAAGAGGAACGCATATGAGCGTTCCTCTTTTACTTTATCTTATGATATATATTTGCAAATATGATTGCATGCAATCATATTCGTATGTCGGAGGTGAAAGGACATACTGATTATCGAATTTCGTTTGTTTCTGGGTGCGTACCAAGATTTTCAGATGGTTTAAACAGTAAACCAAGGTTGATAAGCCCAGATATACCAACGATGCCGTAAATAATACGTGCAAGAGCTGAATTTTGTCCGCCGAAAATGGCTGCTACTAAGTCAAACTGGAAAAATCCGATTAGTCCCCAGTTCACAGCGCCAATTACAGTAAAGATTAATGCGATACGTTGCAGAGTACTCATGAAAAAGCCCCCCTTAATTGTGAAGCGTGAGCAAGCGATGAGTTAATTAACTCTTTTATAGAATGGGATAGTTATGTTGTTTTTATACATAAAAAATGTTCGAAAAAGGATGTATATACATCTATACCGAAAAATACGAATTTTTATGCAAAAAATGAACTTTTTCTAAAAATTATATATTGGTTACGTTTACAATGTTTGAATCGCTTGATTTACAACTTCAGTTTCGCTAAAGTGAATACAGAAATACATATCCATAATTGGAGGGAAAAAGATGAGTACACATGTAACGTTCGACTATTCTAAAGCGTTATCCTTCATCGGTGAACATGAAATCACTTATTTACGTGATGCAGTGAAAGTAACACATCACGCAATCCACGAAAAAACTGGAGCTGGGAACGATTTCCTTGGGTGGGTAGACCTTCCGCTTCAATATGACAAAGAAGAATTCGCTCGCATTCAAAAATGCGCAGAAAAAATTAAAAATGACTCTGACATTTTACTTGTTGTAGGTATTGGTGGTTCTTACCTAGGGGCACGCGCAGCAATCGAAATGTTAAGCCATTCTTTCTACAACACGCTATCTAAAGAACAACGTAAAACTCCACAAGTGCTATTTGTTGGACAAAACATTAGCTCCACTTACATGAAAGATTTAATGGACGTATTAGAAGGTAAAGACTTCTCTATTAACGTTATTTCCAAATCAGGTACAACAACAGAGCCAGCACTAGCATTCCGTATTTTCCGTAAGTTATTAGAAGAGAAGTATGGAAAAGAAGAAGCTCGCAAACGTATTTATGCAACTACAGATAAAGCGCGTGGTGCATTAAAAACATTAGCTGATAACGAAGGTTACGAAACATTCGTTATTCCAGATGATGTTGGAGGACGTTTCTCTGTATTAACGCCAGTTGGTTTATTACCAATCGCAGTAAGTGGCTTAAATATTGAAGAGATGATGAAAGGTGCAGCTGCTGGTCATGATGACTTCGGAACATCAGAACTAGCAGAAAACCCAGCTTACCAATACGCAGTAGTTCGTAACGCTTTATACAATAAAGGAAAAACAATTGAAATGCTTGTTAACTATGAGCCAGCACTTCAATACTTCGCTGAGTGGTGGAAACAGTTATTTGGTGAAAGTGAAGGAAAAGATCAAAAAGGTATTTTCCCATCTTCAGCAAACTTCTCAACTGACTTACACTCATTAGGTCAATACGTTCAAGAAGGTCGTCGTGACTTATTTGAAACAGTTCTTAAAGTAGGTAAATCTACACATGAACTAACAATCGAATTAGAAGACAACGATTTAGACGGATTAAACTACCTTGCTGGTGAAACTGTAGACTTCGTAAACACAAAAGCATACGAAGGTACATTACTTGCACATAGCGACGGGGGAGTACCAAATTTAATCGTAAATATTCCTGAATTAAATGAGTACACATTCGGTTACCTTGTATACTTCTTCGAAAAAGCATGTGCGATGAGCGGCTACTTATTAGGCGTAAATCCATTTGACCAACCTGGCGTAGAAGCATACAAGAAAAACATGTTTGCTTTACTTGGTAAACCAGGATTTGAAGAATTAAAAGCAGAATTAGAAGAGCGTTTAAAATAATAAAAAGCGACCGGATTCCGGTCGCTTTTTATTATTTTATCGAAAAGTCCATCAGTATATTCAAACTAGAGTGGGTATGCTAAAGGAAAAGTCTTGGAGGGATGGACTTGATTCCGATTCAATCAAATTTAGAAGGACGTACATATGCGTTATATAAATTAGAAGAGGTTATGAAACCACTTGGATATAGTATTGGTGGTAATTGGGATTATGATAAAGGATGCTTCGATTACAAAATCGATGAAGAAGATGGGTATCAATTTTTACGAGTGCCGTTTACAGCAGTAGATGGTGAACTAGATGTACCTGGTGTAGTAGTCCGTCTTGAAACGCCGTATATTCTTTCGCACGTATATCAAGACGAACTAGATGATAATGTGAATACTTTAACCGCGGGAACGAGTGGGATGGATCAATTTGCTGAACCGAAAGATCCAGATGCAGAAGTGAAAAGAAAATATATCAATATTGGAAAAGTGCTCATGCGGGAACTAGAAAAACATTTTCTTAATGGTGAATAACAATGAGTACGTCGCTTTCGATAAGAATGAAAGTATGGACTGGGTTAATCATATATTGATCGTCGCGCTTTATACCTAGTAAGAGAATGTTTTGTTTTAAAAGGGTATAGCTACAATTTGCAAAGGTTTGTCCGGTGCAGGACGGAGAAAGCTCCATCAGTTGTAATTTATTATCAGAGATTTCATCGTAAAGTGAGAATAGTACACCTGAAATAGAAGGGAATAAAAGAGAAGCGGTAAATACATAACTCGTTAATTTATTTCCTTCTATAATTTCTGACGCGCCAGCTCTCGTTGCATTTTGAATTTGTTCAGTAGTAAGTAGTTCTGCGATGCAGTGAATGTTTGGATTGAGTCCTTTTGCAGTTAAAATATTTAAAATGGATTGTGTATCTGCTAAGCTTTCGTTCTTTTCTTTATCCGCTGTTATTAATATGGTGTGTGCCGTTTTAATATTAGCTTTTAATAAAGTTTGATCGTGGTGCGGACAACCTTTTATAAATTCTAAATGATGAAATGGTTTTGGGAGTAAAGAAAGTGTTTCATCAATTAAAACGATATCAAGGTTTGGTTGTAATACATGCATTTGCTTTACAACATGTTTTGCACGCTCATTCCAGCCAACGATAATCATATGACCGTTAGAGGTAGCGGCTTCTTCACCTTTAATTTTCATATATTGTTTACTGATCATCTCAGTAGCGAATAGAACCATATAATAAGAACAAAAGCCAGTTCCTAATAAAATAATACTTATACCTATTAGTTTTCCTATCGTTGTATGGGGAGCAAAGTCGCCATATCCAACTGTAAAAATGGTAACGATTGACCACCAAATTCCGTCAAACCATGTAGTGAAATGAGAGGGTTCTAATCTATGTATAAGAAAACCAGAAAAAGCAGTGAATACAATAATAAAGCAAATTAAACGAAAAATAATGGAATCACGAAATGTATCTACTAAATTCGGACGGGATTTCAATAGTAAATTCCTCCTTGTTTTGCAGGACTACATTCATTGTTACCATTATAGAAAAAAGAAAAACTCTCTAATTAAAGAGAGTTTGTTTTATGCTACATACTTTCCACTTCAGTTTGTTGGACACTTTCAAGATGTTGAAGAGCATAGTAAACATCAGCAGTAGGTCTTTTTTGATCAATGGACAGTTTAAGATGTAAATAGTGAGAACCGTTTTCTAATGTTTTAAGCTTCATATTCTTAACTTTTATATCCATTTCCTTTATTTCTTCAATTACGATTGGGATATTGTCCATATTTCGTACAACAAGTTTCACAGCGATATCACGTTGACGAAATGACCTAGGGCCTACATATTTCATCGCGAGTGGTATAAGTTCGACACTAATCATAAGGAAACACATTCCGAAAATCGCCTCGATATAGAAACCAGCTCCAACGGCAATACCAATACCAGAAGCACCCCAGATCATAGCGGCAGTCGTGAGTCCTGCAATGCTATCGTTGCCTCTTCTTAAAATTACGCCAGCACCTAAAAAACCAATTCCTGATACAATTTGAGCGGCAAGTCGAAGTGGATCCATATTCATATGATCGGTATGTGGTAAGTTATAAGCTGCTTTAATAGAAACAATCGTTAGGAGGCAACTAATAATAGAAATAACTAAACACGTTTTTAAACCAAGTGGTTTCCGTTTTAATTCACGTTCTAAACCAATGGCAAACCCTAAAATAGCCGAGAGACCTAGTTTGATTAATAAATCGGTATAGTCCATATATATTCCTCCTTGTATGATATGGTATATGAATAAAACGCTTAGTATAGAAAGAAACGTTTTTTGATAGAGTAACTTTATATAAAATATATGTAGGAATTACTCATACATGAAAGAGATATTTCGTTTAAGTATATGATATTAAAAAAGAAATGTGGGCAGTTTTAAAAAAAAGTTTATAAAAGGTGTTGCATTTCATTTTTCACCATGATATATTAATAACCGTCGCTGATGCGGAAACGCAGAAAACGACAAAAAAAGAAATTGAAAAACTTAGTTGACATCGAAAAACGAAGATGTTAACATAAGGAAGTCGCAAATGAGCGACCAAGTAGTTCTTTGAAAACTGAACGAAACAAACAACGTGAAACGTCAATTTTTATTTTTAGATGCTAGACAAACTAACTTTATTGGAGAGTTTGATCCTGGCTCAGGATGAACGCTGGCGGCGTGCCTAATACATGCAAGTCGAGCGAATGGATTGAGAGCTTGCTCTCAAGAAGTTAGCGGCGGACGGGTGAGTAACACGTGGGTAACCTGCCCATAAGACTGGGATAACTCCGGGAAACCGGGGCTAATACCGGATAATATTTTGAACTGCATGGTTCAAAATTGAAAGGCGGCTTCGGCTGTCACTTATGGATGGACCCGCGTCGCATTAGCTAGTTGGTGAGGTAACGGCTCACCAAGGCAACGATGCGTAGCCGACCTGAGAGGGTGATCGGCCACACTGGGACTGAGACACGGCCCAGACTCCTACGGGAGGCAGCAGTAGGGAATCTTCCGCAATGGACGAAAGTCTGACGGAGCAACGCCGCGTGAGTGATGAAGGCTTTCGGGTCGTAAAACTCTGTTGTTAGGGAAGAACAAGTGCTAGTTGAATAAGCTGGCACCTTGACGGTACCTAACCAGAAAGCCACGGCTAACTACGTGCCAGCAGCCGCGGTAATACGTAGGTGGCAAGCGTTATCCGGAATTATTGGGCGTAAAGCGCGCGCAGGTGGTTTCTTAAGTCTGATGTGAAAGCCCACGGCTCAACCGTGGAGGGTCATTGGAAACTGGGAGACTTGAGTGCAGAAGAGGAAAGTGGAATTCCATGTGTAGCGGTGAAATGCGTAGAGATATGGAGGAACACCAGTGGCGAAGGCGACTTTCTGGTCTGTAACTGACACTGAGGCGCGAAAGCGTGGGGAGCAAACAGGATTAGATACCCTGGTAGTCCACGCCGTAAACGATGAGTGCTAAGTGTTAGAGGGTTTCCGCCCTTTAGTGCTGAAGTTAACGCATTAAGCACTCCGCCTGGGGAGTACGGCCGCAAGGCTGAAACTCAAAGGAATTGACGGGGGCCCGCACAAGCGGTGGAGCATGTGGTTTAATTCGAAGCAACGCGAAGAACCTTACCAGGTCTTGACATCCTCTGAAAACCCTAGAGATAGGGCTTCTCCTTCGGGAGCAGAGTGACAGGTGGTGCATGGTTGTCGTCAGCTCGTGTCGTGAGATGTTGGGTTAAGTCCCGCAACGAGCGCAACCCTTGATCTTAGTTGCCATCATTAAGTTGGGCACTCTAAGGTGACTGCCGGTGACAAACCGGAGGAAGGTGGGGATGACGTCAAATCATCATGCCCCTTATGACCTGGGCTACACACGTGCTACAATGGACGGTACAAAGAGCTGCAAGACCGCGAGGTGGAGCTAATCTCATAAAACCGTTCTCAGTTCGGATTGTAGGCTGCAACTCGCCTACATGAAGCTGGAATCGCTAGTAATCGCGGATCAGCATGCCGCGGTGAATACGTTCCCGGGCCTTGTACACACCGCCCGTCACACCACGAGAGTTTGTAACACCCGAAGTCGGTGGGGTAACCTTTTTGGAGCCAGCCGCCTAAGGTGGGACAGATGATTGGGGTGAAGTCGTAACAAGGTAGCCGTATCGGAAGGTGCGGCTGGATCACCTCCTTTCTATGGAGAATTGATGAACGCTGTTCATCAATATAAGTTTCCGTGTTTCGTTTTGTTCAGTTTTGAGAGAACTATCTCTCATATATAAATGTATGTTCTTTGAAAACTAGATAACAGTGTAGCTCATATTTTTTAATTTTTAGTTTGGTTAAGTTAGAAAGGGCGCACGGTGGATGCCTTGACACTAGGAGTCGATGAAGGACGGGACTAACGCCGATATGCTTCGGGGAGCTGTAAGTAAGCTTTGATCCGAAGATTTCCGAATGGGGAAACCCACTATACGTAATGGTATGGTATCCTTACCTGAATACATAGGGTATGGAAGACAGACCCAGGGAACTGAAACATCTAAGTACCTGGAGGAAGAGAAAGCAAATGCGATTTCCTGAGTAGCGGCGAGCGAAACGGAACATAGCCCAAACCAAGAGGCTTGCCTCTTGGGGTTGTAGGACATTCTATACGGAGTTACAAAGGAACGAGGTAGACGAAGCGACCTGGAAAGGTCCGTCGTAGAGGGTAACAACCCCGTAGTCGAAACTTCGTTCTCTCTTGAATGTATCCTGAGTACGGCGGAACACGTGAAATTCCGTCGGAATCTGGGAGGACCATCTCCCAAGGCTAAATACTCCCTAGTGATCGATAGTGAACCAGTACCGTGAGGGAAAGGTGAAAAGCACCCCGGAAGGGGAGTGAAAGAGATCCTGAAACCGTGTGCCTACAAATAGTCAGAGCCCGTTAATGGGTGATGGCGTGCCTTTTGTAGAATGAACCGGCGAGTTACGATCCCGTGCAAGGTTAAGCTGAAGAGGCGGAGCCGCAGCGAAAGCGAGTCTGAATAGGGCGTTTAGTACGTGGTCGTAGACCCGAAACCAGGTGATCTACCCATGTCCAGGGTGAAGTTCAGGTAACACTGAATGGAGGCCCGAACCCACGCACGTTGAAAAGTGCGGGGATGAGGTGTGGGTAGCGGAGAAATTCCAATCGAACCTGGAGATAGCTGGTTCTCCCCGAAATAGCTTTAGGGCTAGCCTTAAGTGTAAGAGTCTTGGAGGTAGAGCACTGATTGAACTAGGGGTCCTCATCGGATTACCGAATTCAGTCAAACTCCGAATGCCAATGACTTATCCTTAGGAGTCAGACTGCGAGTGATAAGATCCGTAGTCAAGAGGGAAACAGCCCAGATCGCCAGCTAAGGTCCCAAAGTGTGTATTAAGTGGAAAAGGATGTGGAGTTGCTTAGACAACTAGGATGTTGGCTTAGAAGCAGCCACCATTTAAAGAGTGCGTAATAGCTCACTAGTCGAGTGACTCTGCGCCGAAAATGTACCGGGGCTAAATACACCACCGAAGCTGCGAATTGATACCAATGGTATCAGTGGTAGGGGAGCGTTCTAAGTGCAGTGAAGTCAGACCGGAAGGACTGGTGGAGCGCTTAGAAGTGAGAATGCCGGTATGAGTAGCGAAAGACGGGTGAGAATCCCGTCCACCGAATGCCTAAGGTTTCCTGAGGAAGGCTCGTCCGCTCAGGGTTAGTCAGGACCTAAGCCGAGGCCGACAGGCGTAGGCGATGGACAACAGGTTGATATTCCTGTACCACCTCTTTATCGTTTGAGCAATGGAGGGACGCAGAAGGATAGAAGAAGCGTGCGATTGGTTGTGCACGTCCAAGCAGTTAGGCTGATAAGTAGGCAAATCCGCTTATCGTGAAGGCTGAGCTGTGATGGGGAAGCTCCTTATGGAGCGAAGTCTTTGATTCCCCGCTGCCAAGAAAAGCTTCTAGCGAGATAAAAGGTGCCTGTACCGCAAACCGACACAGGTAGGCGAGGAGAGAATCCTAAGGTGTGCGAGAGAACTCTGGTTAAGGAACTCGGCAAAATGACCCCGTAACTTCGGGAGAAGGGGTGCTTTCTTAACGGAAAGCCGCAGTGAATAGGCCCAAGCGACTGTTTAGCAAAAACACAGCTCTCTGCGAAGCCGTAAGGCGAAGTATAGGGGGTGACACCTGCCCGGTGCTGGAAGGTTAAGGAGAGGGGTTAGCGTAAGCGAAGCTCTGAACTGAAGCCCCAGTAAACGGCGGCCGTAACTATAACGGTCCTAAGGTAGCGAAATTCCTTGTCGGGTAAGTTCCGACCCGCACGAAAGGTGTAACGATTTGGGCACTGTCTCAACCAGAGACTCGGTGAAATTATAGTACCTGTGAAGATGCAGGTTACCCGCGACAGGACGGAAAGACCCCGTGGAGCTTTACTGTAGCCTGATATTGAATTTTGGTACAGTTTGTACAGGATAGGCGGGAGCCATTGAAACCGGAGCGCTAGCTTCGGTGGAGGCGCTGGTGGGATACCGCCCTGACTGTATTGAAATTCTAACCTACGGGTCTTATCGACCCGGGAGACAGTGTCAGGTGGGCAGTTTGACTGGGGCGGTCGCCTCCTAAAGTGTAACGGAGGCGCCCAAAGGTTCCCTCAGAATGGTTGGAAATCATTCGTAGAGTGCAAAGGCATAAGGGAGCTTGACTGCGAGACCTACAAGTCGAGCAGGGACGAAAGTCGGGCTTAGTGATCCGGTGGTTCCGCATGGAAGGGCCATCGCTCAACGGATAAAAGCTACCCCGGGGATAACAGGCTTATCTCCCCCAAGAGTCCACATCGACGGGGAGGTTTGGCACCTCGATGTCGGCTCATCGCATCCTGGGGCTGTAGTCGGTCCCAAGGGTTGGGCTGTTCGCCCATTAAAGCGGTACGCGAGCTGGGTTCAGAACGTCGTGAGACAGTTCGGTCCCTATCCGTCGTGGGCGTAGGAAATTTGAGAGGAGCTGTCCTTAGTACGAGAGGACCGGGATGGACGCACCGCTGGTGTACCAGTTGTTCTGCCAAGGGCATAGCTGGGTAGCTATGTGCGGAAGGGATAAGTGCTGAAAGCATCTAAGCATGAAGCCCCCCTCAAGATGAGATTTCCCATAGCGTAAGCTAGTAAGATCCCTGAAAGATGATCAGGTTGATAGGTTCGAGGTGGAAGCATGGTGACATGTGGAGCTGACGAATACTAATAGATCGAGGACTTAACCATATAATATGAAGCAATGTTATCTAGTTTTGAAAGAATATAAAAAACTTGTTGACTTTAGAAGTTAAATGAGTTACAATAATTCTTGTCTTAAATGAATAGAGTCTGGTAATGATGGCAGAGAGGTCACACCCGTTCCCATACCGAACACGGAAGTTAAGCTCTCTAGCGCCGATGGTAGTTGGGACCTTGTCCCTGTGAGAGTAGGACGTTGCCAGGCAAATGGAGGATTAGCTCAGCTGGGAGAGCACCTGCCTTACAAGCAGGGGGTCGGCGGTTCGATCCCGTCATCCTCCACCATTTAGCCGACTTAGCTCAATTGGTAGAGCAACTGACTTGTAATCAGTAGGTTGGGGGTTCAAGTCCTCTAGTCGGCACCAGAAAATCATGGCGGTTGTGGCGAAGTGGTTAACGCACCGGATTGTGGCTCCGGCATTCGTGGGTTCGATTCCCATCAGTCGCCCCATTTTTTCTTAAAATATTAATATGCGGGTGTGGCGGAATTGGCAGACGCACTAGACTTAGGATCTAGCGCCTTTGGCGTGGGGGTTCGACTCCCTTCACCCGCACTTTTAATAAAATATCTCAAACATGTCTTGCGGAAGTAGTTCAGTGGTAGAATACAACCTTGCCAAGGTTGGGGTCGCGGGTTCGAATCCCGTCTTCCGCTCCAATTTTCAATATGACATGCCGGGGTGGCGGAACAGGCAGACGCACAGGACTTAAAATCCTGCGGTGGGTGACCACCGTGCGGGTTCGACCCCCGCCCTCGGCACCATATGCGCCCGTAGCTCAATTGGATAGAGCGTTTGACTACGGATCAAGAGGTTAGGGGTTCGACTCCTCTCGGGCGCGCTTTTATTAACGGGAAGTGGCTCAGCTTGGTAGAGCACCTGGTTTGGGACCAGGGGGTCGCAGGTTCAAATCCTGTCTTCCCGATATTCCCAAAAACATGGGGCCTTAGCTCAGCTGGGAGAGCGCCTGCCTTGCACGCAGGAGGTCAGCGGTTCGATCCCGCTAGGCTCCACTTATTTTAATATCATTTATGGCGGTGTAGCTCAGCTGGCTAGAGCGTACGGTTCATACCCGTGAGGTCGGGGGTTCGATCCCCTCCGCCGCTACCATAAAGGACCTTTAGCTCAGCTGGTTAGAGCAGACGGCTCATAACCGTCCGGTCGTAGGTTCGAGTCCTACAAGGTCCACCACTAAAGGTTTATATCTCGGAGGTATACCCAAGTTCGGCTGAAGGGATCGGTCTTGAAAACCGACAGGCGGCGAGAGTCGCGCGGGGGTTCGAATCCCTCTACCTCCTCCATTTTTTCTTAAATTACATATTATATCATCGCGGGGTGGAGCAGTACGGTAGCTCGTCGGGCTCATAACCCGAAGGTCGCAGGTTCAAATCCTGTCCCCGCAACCAAATGGTCCCGTGGTGTAGTGGTTAACATGCCTGCCTGTCACGCAGGAGATCGCCGGTTCGACCCCGGTCGGGACCGCCATTTTAATAAGGCTCGGTAGCTCAGTCGGTAGAGCAGAGGACTGAAAATCCTCGTGTCGGCGGTTCGATTCCGTCCCGAGCCACCATTTTGAAGTCGCAAGCCGGCTTAGCTCAATTGGTAGAGCAACTGACTTGTAATCAGTAGGTTGGGGGTTCAAGTCCTCTAGCCGGCACCACTTTCAAAATGAGCCATTAGCTCAGTTGGTAGAGCATCTGACTTTTAATCAGAGGGTCGAAGGTTCGAATCCTTCATGGCTCACCATTTTCAATTTAATGCGGGTGTAGTTTAGTGGTAAAACAAGAGCCTTCCAAGCTCTGGTCGAGAGTTCGATTCTCTTCACCCGCTTTTCAATTATGGGCCTATAGCTCAGCTGGTTAGAGCGCACGCCTGATAAGCGTGAGGTCGATGGTTCGAGTCCATTTAGGCCCACCATAATTGTTCCGCAGTAGCTCAGTGGTAGAGCTATCGGCTGTTAACCGATCGGTCGTAGGTTCGAGTCCTACCTGCGGAGCCATATTTATAGAGAAGTACCCAAGTGGCTCAAGGGGCTCCCCTGCTAAGGGAGTAGATCGCGAACGCGGTGCGAGGGTTCGAATCCCTTCTTCTCTGCCAGTAATTGGCCCGTTGGTCAAGTGGTTAAGACACCGCCCTTTCACGGCGGTAACACGGGTTCGAATCCCGTACGGGTCATACTAAAAGAGATAGCATAATCTGCTATCTCTTTTTTGTTGTATAAAAGTAGACTTTGGATAGTCTGCTTTTTTTATGCAATAGAAGAAATATGAAGTATTCGCTGTTGCAGTTAGGTACATAGAGAGCCGTAAATACAATCATGTTATTTATTTGGACCTGTATGGATATGAAGGAAGTATGACTGTAGCCTCCTATACTTGGAGAAACCGATGAAAATACATCCGGGAGCTACTGTGGAAAATAAATAATATATAGAAGACAGCTTTTTTAGGTTGTCATTATTGTCGAGTTTTGTCGGTAAGTCGATATATTGCAAAAATCGCTGATATAATTTGAGTTACGATCGATAAATTTCAATAATCGCTGATATATTTGGAGTTACGGTCGATATATTCTAAAAATCGCCGATATAATTTCACTTACCGACAAAAACATAAGAAAATCCCTTTCACAATCTAAAGAAAACGCCTCCATTGAAATTGATTCCACACCTATTCTAATAACTTTACACTCTATGTGAAAAAGTTCACAAATAGGTCATAATTTGTGAAGTAATTCACAATAATACGTGCTACAATATGAATGTAAAGAAGTTAAACAACATTAAATTAGTATTTTAATTAATTACTTAAACAATCATAAAAAATAGATGTGAACAATAGAGAGGGGAAATTACCATGAAAAAAGGTATCAATCGTGTAGTATTAGTAGGAACAGGAGCTGTAGGTTGTAGTTACGCTTACTCAATGATCAACCAAGGTGTAGCTGAAGAGTTCGTATTAGTAGATGTTAATGAAGCAAAAGCAGAAGGGGAAGCAATGGACTTAAGCCATGCGGTACCATTCTCTCCATCACCAACAAAAGTTTGGAGCGGTAGCTATGCAGATTGTAAAGATGCAGATTTAGTAGTTATCACTGCTGGATTACCACAAAAGCCAGGTGAAACTCGTTTAGACTTAGTTGAGAAAAATACAAAGATCTTTAAACAAATCGTTCGCGGTATTATGGATAGTGGATTCGATGGAATCTTCTTAATCGCAACTAACCCAGTTGACATTTTAACTTACGTAACTTGGAAAGAATCTGGTTTACCAAAAGAGCGCGTAATCGGTTCTGGTACTACTTTAGACTCTGCTCGTTTCCGTTACATGTTAGGTGACTACTTAGATGTAGATCCACGTAACGTTCATGCTTACATCGTTGGTGAACACGGTGACACTGAACTTCCAGTATGGAGCCACGCTACTATCGGTGTACAAAAACTAGAAACAATCTTAGCTAACAACGAACAGTACAATCAAGAAGACTTAGATAAAATCTTCGAAAACGTACGTGATGCAGCTTACCATATTATCGAGCGTAAAGGTGCAACTTACTACGGAATCGGTATGTCACTACTTCGTGTAACTAAAGCAATCTTAAACAACGAGAACAGCGTATTAACTGTATCTGCATACCTTGAAGGTCAATACGGAGAGAAAGATGCTTACGTAGGTGTTCCAGCTGTAATTAACCGCGAAGGTGTACGTGAAATCGTAGAACTTGAGCTAAATGAAGATGAAAAAGCGAAATTCGCTCATTCTGTAAAAGTATTAAAAGAAACAATGGCACCAGTACTATAATAATTGCTAAATAATTCAGAGGTGGGAAACTGCTTCTTACCTCTGAACTTATATAATTTAATATAAATTCCTTTTCCGGTTTCCCTTGTATATCCCCAATATACCCCTTTTGCTGGATAAGGGTCGTTTATAGAAAAGAGCACTCTACTTTACGTAGAGTGCTCTTTATTATCCCGCATTAACGGGCAGTAAGATCCCCACCTCAAAATGCAGCGAAAGCAAAGAAGTTAGTTTGGTGATCAACTGCCCGTAAAAGCCCGATTGGTGAGGGCTGATAATCAGTGGGGGATGAACACCCCCCACTGATTAAAGTTTCACTTTATCATTTTTTAGGCGTTAATCCCAATTTCTTTAAAATATCTGTCAGTGTACCGCTTTTTGATTTTTCTACAGGTGTTTGTGATTTAGATGCATCTGGCCCTTTTTTCAAGAAGTTCTTTTCAACGAAGCGAATATCTTTTTCGTCGACAATCCCATCTTTATTAAGGTCTCCGTCTTTTACAGTTAGTCCTTTTTTACCATAGTTGCTAGCGATAATTTCAGCATCTTTAATATCGATTACTTTATCAGCATTTACATCGCCGGCAAGGTTTTCGTCAGGTCTTGCATAATAATATTGGCCAAGCAGCTTACCGTCTTTTTCAGTACCAAGTTTCGTTGTTAGGCGGCTTGTTAAATGTCCTGGCACTTCTACATATACGTTATAGTCGCGTTTATTAACTGGAAGTCCATTTAGTTTGAAGTACCCATATTTATCTAGTGAACCTTCAAACTTATGACGGTAAGAATCAGTTGCGTATACTTTTACGCCAAGCTTTGCATAATCAAACTTTTCATCTAAATATCCACGTTCATTTAAGAATGCACCAGGTTTAATATTTCCTTCTACTAGTGAATTTAAGGACATAACTGAGAATGTTTGATCTTGAAGTACACGCATTCTATTTGGTTCTGATTCACCTTGTTTCCAGTAAACAAAAATTGGTGACTCTAATTGAGCGTTTGCTTCATAAAATTCATCATTTTCTACTTTGAAAGTTACATCAATGAACGGGAAATCACCATCTAATCCAGCAAAGTTTTTGTCATCGATAGTGCCGCCAACTGTAACCGAACCTGCCTCTAGTTTCGGTTCATTTACTTTTGCGGTTACTCCTTTTTCGGAAAGTAGCTTTTCAAAAGAAGGATTAAATTTTGCATTTGCAAATTTGAAGTTCTTCTCTAGGAAGTTTACATTAAATTGCCCAGCAACAAATTGTTTTACGTGTTTTGCGTTTAGTGTTACTGTGAACTCGTCATTTTTATATAATTCTTTTTTATCGTAACTAGCTTTCGCATATTGAGCACCTTGTGGGATAAACCAGTAGTTATTTACACCGCTTGGATAGTCAGCTCCTGCAGTTGCATAATCGAAAATATATACGCCTGTGTTCATTGGACCTTCCGTTCTGAAGGAGTCAGGTGTAATGCCAACTTTAAAGTCGCCATTTGCATTAATCGGTAAAAACTTATGCAAGTATGGAGAATAGTCATAGTACATAACGCCATTCGCTTCTTGCGTAATGTTTAATCCTTTTCCTTTTAAGTAGTCAACGTTTGAATCGTATACATTTCCTTTAATCCATAGTGCTTTTTTGCCATCTTCTACTGTATAATTTTCTTCATTTAACTCGTAAATACCAGGTTTTAATCCAGTTAGTTTCACTTCTGGTGGGGTATTATCAATTACAACATAATCACCTTTTACACGTGCTTTCCCAGCCTTATCATAACCGACAAACTCAATTGTGTAGTCTCCTTCTGGTAAGTTGATTTTCTCATCACCAATTGGTTTTGCAGGATCATTTGTAAAAGGATACACTTTTCCATTAAAGAATGAGTCTAAGTAGTAATACACATCAGTTTTTAGTCCACTTGTGTTTAATGTCCCAATGAAGCCCAGAGCTTTATCTGTTTTGGAATCTTTTACGATAAGATCTAACGTTTCAAGTTCGCTGTTTAATTGGAATGCCCCGTGAACATACGATTCACCGTATGGATTAAATTTAGATGTATCAGTTGAAATTGCTTTTCTTGATAGTATTGCATTTTCAATACCAGGCTCTGATACACGAATAGAGAATGGGATTTGATATGTTTCTTCTTTATTTTTCGTGTTCGTAATATGAATATATCCTTCATATCGGCCTTGTTTTACACCGGCTGGAACATTAATTTTTGCTTCAATTTCACCTGCTTTGCCAGCATCAAGAGTAATTGTTTCTGGAGCAGAGATTTTTACACCGTTTGCGACAGCATCGTTAATAGTAGACGAAGCTGGTGTATAAGAAATTTCTGTTTTAAATTCTTTTTTCTTTTGTTTATTATGATTAGTTACTTTTATATTTCGTTTTTGTTCAAGAGCTTCACCGTCTTTTTGATAAAACTTACCGAATGCAATAGATCCAGTTTCTTCGGGCACTTCAATTACTTCATCATTTACAACAGTTTGTGTCGTATCTAATACTTTAAAGCTTGTTTCTGTACGAACGGCGTTGTAAGCATCTACTCGCCCAGCTCCAACTTCATACACCGAATATTTTTCTTTTAAATCATCAGCTGTGTTCATAAGAGACGCTTTTACATCGAACGGAGAGTAGTCTGGGTGTTCTTGTAAAATTAGAGCAGCAACGCCAGCAATATGAGGGGAAGCCATAGATGTTCCTTGCATACGCTCATAGGAAACAGCGTAGTTTTCACCCTCTTGCGGGTCGTTAATATATTCAGGAACTGTTGAAAGGACAGCGACACCAGGCGCTGTAATATCAGGCTTAATATCATCATTTGCTGTAACAGGACCGCGTGAGCTAAAGTCTGCAAGATGATCGCCTTCTGTTTGAATGTAATTAATTTCATCGAAAGTTAAGGATGTGCTACCTTGTTCAATTTGAGCTTTTAGTTTTTCACCGTCTTCTTTCGTTAGGCGGAATGCTGGAATGTATTTTGTGCTTTCACCAACGTAGAAAGGAATTTCTCCATCCACGTTGTTATAAATAATAACGGCCTTTGCACCTGCTTGTTTTGCGTTAGCAATTTTTTCATCAAATGAGGTTGTACCACGTGCAACGAGAGCGATTTTTCCTTTCACATCTTTTTTACTAAACTCGTCAGGCGTACCGATTCCTACAGATTCAATAGGTAAAGTTTGTCCCTTGAAATCTTCTATTTTATCAGTGAAGTTTTTGCCGAACAAAATTAGGTTAGGGAATTGTAATTGTCCAGCATGACCTGATAGTTTCGGTAAGGAAATAGAGCTATCACTGGCTCCAACCGTAATAGCAAATGGCGAAGCACCTGGTGATCCGAGTGTTGATGGATTCGGTCCAGAGTTACCAGCAGCAACGACTGTAACAACGCCTGAAAGCATCGCGTTATTAACAGCGATAGATGTTGGATCAAGAGGATTGTTGCTATCATCACCTAACGATAAGTTAATAACGTTCATACCGTCAGAAATAGATTTATCAATTGCAGCGATAATACCTGAACTATCTCCACTTCCGTATGGACCGAGTACACGATAGTTATACAGTTCAATGTCAGGTGCAACACCTTTTACTGCTGAATCAGATTGGTTCTTCTTTTGAGCAGAAACGATACCTGCTACGTGAGTGCCGTGGGCTGTGTAGAAGGAAGAACCACGGTTATCAAATTCAGGAGCACCAGATTGTTGCCATTCTGAATAAGTAGTTTCCATTGGATCTGCATCATTATTAATAAAGTCCCAACCCTTTACTGAATTTGGATCTACTTTGCTAGAGTCCTCACCAGGTTTTGCGCGATAGCCTTTATATACGTCTTTTAAGTCAGGGTGATTGTAATCAATACCTGTATCTAATACACCAACTTTAATTCCTTTTCCGGTAATACCCTCACTATGTAACTTATCTACCCCGATTTGAGGGATGCTGTCTGTTAGTTTTTGGGGTGCTTTTTGCTCAGCTTGTTTTGGTAAATTTAATTTCACTTCGTAATCTTTCCAAATGCGTTTTACAACGCCAATCCGTAACAACTCTTCAACTGTATTTGCTGGTAATGTCATCGCAACACCATTTATCGCATGCTTATAAGAACGTTTAATTTGTACAGACTGGAAGTTTCCTGATTTTACTGATGGGCTGAATTGATAAAGACGTTTTAGTCCTTTTTCGAATTCTTCATGTTCTTGATCAATACGTGCTTTTATATTTTCAGGAGCAGCTTGTAATCCTTTTTCTTTTTGTTTTAATTCATTAATCTTTACTGGAGCAGTTTGAAATTCTACGATGATATTTACAGGCTCAGAACTACTCGTATTAATATCTGGTGAAATTGTAAAACCAGGGTTGGCATCTACCGTTTGTAATGCTAGGCGTTGTTCTTTAGAAAGCTTAGATAATATAGAATGAATATTTGAAGCTTCAATTTGGTTAATAGGACTTTCAGCAAGTACATTGAACGGAATAGCAGTTGAAAACAAAACGCCAGCTGTTACAATTCCGGTAACAAAACGGTTTTTCTTTTTCATTTATAGGCCTCCGATAATTTATATTTTAAAAAATTATTTCTCCACACCTGCTGTTTGCTCAGCATGGAATGTCCAGTTTAGCTGCAAAGAATCACCTTGAAATTTATTTTGATCTTGGTCGTTATCTTCAAATGAGAAGAGGACGTGTAAGTAATCTGTTTCACCAGATTTAATACCATCTATTAAGTTATGACGTTCTAAAGACGTAGCGACATCTTCAGGTTTCATAGTTTTTAATTCTGATAGTTTGGTTTCCCACAAAATCTCATGATCATCGTTTGAATTAGATGGCTGTCCGTCATTCACTAGAAACTTGACGATAATGTGATCACCTAAATCTTCACCGTCATTATTTTGCTTTGCATCTGTAACTTCATATGATGTTTCAAGTGCTACTTTTGCGATATCCAATGTACCTTTATTTTCAAGCTTGAAGTTCCTTTCAATAAAATCACCTGGTTTTAAATCTTTCACATTAACGATTACACTTGGATTAATAGAAAGATCTAGTGTTCCAGCTTGAAATGAATTACTCGATGTTTCTGAATCACTGAAATAGGCGAATACACCTCCGAATGTAAGGGATAAACCAAGTGAAGCGGTGACAACTCCCATTCCTACTTTTTGTTTTAATGACATAAGAAAGCCCCCTAGTTAAATTTTTATAGCAATCGTTCGCAACAAGGATAAATAAGTAAACATAGTAGTCCGCTATGAATTATAGTTACGAAAGATTTCTGTTCTTTATTGAGGACAAGTATATGCTTATGAATTTCGCATTTCAATAAAATTATGACAAAAAATGTTGAGAAACATTTTTTTATGACAGATTATTTTGTTTTGATTTTGAGTGGAAAATAGCATGAAAAATAGAATAAACCTAATAAAATAAAGGTTGAGAAAAAAATAATAGGCGTAAATATAGAAGTAGAATGAAGCGTTTACAATGAATATTCGTCAAAATTCGATATTTTACACAGAAATGTGAAGAAAAACTAACATTTTTAAGAAAAAAACGAATGTTTTTTATAAATTAACAAGGATATTGCAGTTTTTCGCAGAAATAGTTAAAGTATAAAAAATTCTGTCATCTAAGTGAGGTGAGCATATTGAGTGTAATAAATTGTGAAGAAGTGAAACGAGATGAGTTTCATACAGAAAAGTACTATGAAAGTTATAACATCTTTGGCGCGCATGTTGTGACGGAAGATGAGATTCAAGGGGTACGATTTACAGTGTGGGCTCCTCATGCGAAAGCAATGAGTGTTGTTGGGGATTTTAATGAGTGGGATTATGAGCAACATAAGATGCTACAAGTGACAGAAGAAGGCATTTGGTCCTTATTTATACCGCATATTGAAGAAGGAGAAATATATAAATATGCGATCGAAACGTTGGCTGGTGACGTCATTTTAAAGGCAGATCCGTATGCTGTATATGCAGAAGTAAGACCGAATACGGCATCTGTAGTTTTTGATATAAAAGGATATGAATGGAATGATAAAAACTGGAATCGTAAGAAAAAGAAAAAATCGATTTATAAAGAAGCGATGACAGTTTATGAATTACATTTTGGTTCTTGGAAAAAGAAAGAAGATGGAACGCTGTACTCTTACAGGGAAATGGTTGAAGAGCTCATCCCGTATGTGGTGGAACATCAATTTACACATATTGAAATTATGCCGCTTGTTGAGCATCCATATGATCGTTCTTGGGGATACCAAGGAACGGGATATTATGCAGCGACGAGTAGATTTGGTACGCCGCATGATTTAATGCATTTTGTCGACGAATGTCATAAATATGGAATCGGTGTCATTTTAGATTGGGTGCCGGGGCATTTTTGTAAAGATGCTCACGGTTTATATTTGTTTGATGGTACACCGACCTATGAATATAAAGATAAAGATGTACAAGAAAATCCAGTATGGGGAACTGTCAATTTTGATTTAGGAAAGAGAGAGGTACGTAATTTCTTAATTTCAAATGCGTTATTTTGGATGAGATATTTCCATATTGATGGTTTCAGAGTTGATGCAGTTGCGAACATGTTGTACTGGAATAAAGAAGGACAAGAGCAAAGTAATGAGCATGCTGTTTCATTTTTAAGGGAGTTAAATGAAGCAGTGTTTGCAGAGGATGAAGATTTTCTTATGACGGCAGAAGATTCAACAGCTTGGCCACTTGTAACAACTCCAACGTATGAAGGTGGGCTTGGATTCAATTACAAATGGAACATGGGCTGGATGAATGACGTGCTGAAATATATGGAGTGTGCGCCTGAATATAGGAAACACATTCATGAGAAAATGACGTTTTCTTTACTATATGCGTACTCTGAAAACTTCATATTACCGCTTTCTCATGATGAAGTCGTTCATGGGAAAAAGTCGTTATTAAATAAAATGCCAGGTGATTACTGGGATAAGTTTGCTCAACTTCGTTTATTATATGGATATTTCTTTACTCACCCAGGAAAGAAGTTACTTTTCATGGGAGGAGAATTCGGACAGTTTGATGAGTGGAAAGACCTTGAAGATTTAGATTGGAATTTACATGATTTTGAAATGCATCGTTATATGCATGATTACTTTAATGAGCTCATAGCATTGTATAAGCGCTCAAAACCACTTTGGCAGCTTGACCATTCACCTGAAGGTTTTCAGTGGATTGATGCTAATAATAATGAGCAAAGTATTTTCTCTTTTATCCGCCAAGGGGATAAACAAGAAGATGCGTTAGTTGTCGTATGTAATTTTACGAAAGCTACATATGAAAACTATAAAGTAGGTGTACCAGATTTCGAGTATTATAACGAGATTTTAAACAGTGATGCACAGCAATATGGCGGTTCGGGGCAAGTGAATAAGAAACGTCTTAAGACAATTCTAGAACCGTACCATAATCAAGCGGCACATGTAGAGATTACAATTCCACCATTCGGCGTATCCATATTACGACCAGTGAAGACGAGAAAGGGGAGCAAAAAACAAGATGGCTCAAAAACAAAAGTGCGTAGCAATGTTACTAGCAGGGGGAAAAGGTAGTCGTTTAAGTGCATTAACAAAAAATTTAGCCAAGCCAGCTGTTCCATTTGGTGGTAAATATCGCATTATTGATTTTACGCTAAGTAACTGTGCGAATTCTGGTATTGAAACGGTTGGGATTTTAACGCAATATCAACCACTTGAACTTCATAATTATATCGGAATCGGAAATGCGTGGGATTTAGACCGAGTAAACGGTGGGGTCACAGTATTACCTCCTTATGCGGAGTCTTCAGGGGTTAAGTGGTATACAGGTACGGCAAGTGCCATTTATCAAAATTTAAACTATTTAAGTCAGTATGAACCGGAGTATGTTCTTATTTTATCAGGCGACCATATTTATAAAATGGATTACAGTAAGATGCTAGATTACCATATTGAGAAAGAATCGGACGTATCCATTTCTGTTATTGAAGTACCTTGGGATGAAGCGAGTCGCTTTGGCATTATGAATACAAATGAAGAGATGGAGATTGTTGAGTTTGAAGAGAAACCACAATTTCCAAGAAGTAATCTTGCATCGATGGGAATCTATATTTTTAATTGGTCAATTTTGAAAGAGTATTTAGAGATGGATGCAAGAAATCCTGAATCTAGTAACGATTTTGGAAAAGACGTCCTTCCGCTTTTATTAGATGAAGGGAAGAAGCTAATGGCGTACCCGTTTGAAGGATATTGGAAAGATGTTGGAACGGTGAAGAGCTTATGGGAAGCGAATATGGATTTGCTTCGCGATGAAACATCACTGAATTTAAACGATCGTAATTGGCGTATTTACTCTGTCAATCCAAACGAACCGCCTCAATATATTGCTGAAAAGGCGAAAGTAGAAGAATCGCTTATTAACGAAGGGTGCGTCATTGAAGGGGACGTGAAGCATTCTGTGTTATTCCAAGGAGTGACGGTGGAAGAAGGTAGTATGGTAATTGATTCTGTCGTTATGCCAGGGGCCAAGATTGGTAAAAATGTTGTGATTGAAAGAGCGATTGTTGGATCAGAAATGGTTATCGAAGATGGAACAATCATTCGTCCAGAAAAGAATGTTGACGATGTAGTATTAATTGCTGAAGGGAAATAGAAAAGGGGGATGAAATGAATGGGAGAAAAAATGTTAGGGATTATTAATGCAACGGGAAGTTTTCCTTCCTTAAAGAAAGTAACAGGGCATCGTTCACTAGCGGCGTTACCGTTTGGGGGCCGTTATCGACTCATTGATTTCATGCTTTCAAATATGGTGAATTCTAGTATTCATAGTGTGGCAGTTTTTACAAGCCATAAAAACCGTTCGTTAATGGACCATGTCGGTTCAGGGAAACAGTGGGATTTAGATAGAAAACGAGACGGACTATTTTTATTCCCGCCAAACTGCCAATGTGACCAAGATGAGTTTGGGTCTTTTGCACACTTTAGAAGACATATTGATTATTTTCTAAGAAGCAGAGAAGAGTACGTTGTTATTACGAATAGCCATCTTGTAACAGCATTAAATTTTCAAGCGGTGTTAGAGCGACATATACATACGGCAGCTGATATTACGGAAGTTTGCCATGAAGGGGTTTCGCTTCAAACATACGTGTTAAAGAAACAATTATTATTAGATTTATTTGAGACATATAAAGATGTGGAGCAATACAGTTTATTTGATGTAGTGAGAGAAAAACGCGGGAAATCATTACATATTGCTACATATGAACATACTGGATATGTAGCAATTATTGACTCGATCGAAAGTTACTATAAACATAGCTTAGAAATTTTGCAACCTGCTATTTGGAAGCAATTATTTAAGAAAGAAGCACCGATTTTTACGAAAGTAAAAGATGAGCCACCAACTCGTTATCTAAAGGGTGCAGTTGTGAAAAATACAATGATTGCAAATGGCAGTATTATTGAGGGGGAGGTAGAAAACAGTGTTATTTCCCGTTCAGTTAAAATTGGAAAAGGATCAATTATTCGTAACAGTATTATTATGCAAAAGAGCCAAATTGGAGATAACTGTATAATAGACGGTGTTATTATTGATAAAGACGTGAAAATTGGCGACGGTGTCGTATTAAAAGGAAATATCGATGAGCCGTATGTTGTAGAAAAAGGAAGCGTACAAAACAGTACGATTAATAGTTATTCCTAAAGAATCAGTGGGGGCCTTTTCCTCCACTGATTAAAGTTTTAATTTAAATGAAAACTCGAAGGGAGGAAGCTGCAAGAGGAGTAATAAAAACTTTTCGCGCAGTGGGACAACAAGTGAATATTTTATTTGCAGTATCAGAATGTGTACCGTTTGTGAAATCGGGAGGATTAGCTGATGTAGCGGGTGCGCTCCCAAAAGAGCTGAAAAAATTAGGAGTGGACGTTCGTATTATACTTCCGAATTATAGCCTCATTCCACAAAAGTTAAGAGATGGATGTACGTTACATAAAGTAATTAACGTCCCGCTCGGGTGGAGAAATCAATATTGTGGAATTTTAAAAGGTGAGCAAGACGGAATTACGTATTACTTAATAGATAATGAATATTATTTTAAGAGAGATTCTCTGTATGGTCATTATGATGACGGGGAGCGTTTTTCTTATTTCTCAAAAGCAGTGTTAGAGTGTATTCCGCACCTTGATTTTGAAGTGGATGTTCTTCATAGCCACGATTGGCATACGGCTATGGTTAATTTCTTACTTCGTGAAAAGTATCAAGATAACCCGTTATATGAGCGTATTAAAACGGTATATACGATTCATAACTTGCAGTTCCAAGGTGTATTTCCTCCTGAAGTGATGTACGACTTGTTAGAGCTTGGTGATGAATATTTTCATAGTGAGCAGCTAGAGTTTTATGGAAACATAAACTTTATGAAAGGCGGTATTATCGCTTCGGATCAAATTACAGCGGTGAGCCCGACGTATAAAGAAGAAATTCAATATGAATTTTTCGGTGAGAAGCTAGATGGATTACTGCGAAAATATAATGATAAGCTTAGCGGCATTGTAAATGGTATTGATACGAGCGTATATAATCCAGAAAAGGATTCGTATATTAAGGCTCAGTATGATGCAGAGTCATTATATGAAAAGAGTGAAAATAAACGCGCTTTGCAGCGTTATTTTGGTTTGCCAGAAAAAGAGGATACACCAATTATTTCAATGGTAACGAGATTAACGAAGCAAAAAGGTCTTGATTTAGTACGCACTGTATTCCGCGAAATAATGGAAGAAGATGTACAATGTATTATTTTAGGTTCAGGTGATTCGGAATATGAGCAATTCTTTGAGTGGATGGCATATGAGTATCCGGAGAAGGTAAAAGTTTATATCGGATTTAATGAAGAATTAGCGCACCAAGTGTATGCGGGAAGCGATTTGTTTTTAATGCCATCGCTGTTTGAACCGTGTGGACTTGGACAACTTATCGCATTAGCGTACGGTACGATTCCAATTGTAAGAGAAACAGGTGGATTAAACGATACAGTACATTCTTATGATGAAGAAACAGGCGAAGGAAATGGTTTCAGTTTCACGAACTTTAATGCACATGACATGCTGCATACGGTTCACCGTGCAATTGAATTTTATCACGATAAACCAGTGTGGGAGCAGCTTGTAAAACAAGCGATGACTGAAGATTATAGCTGGGAGCAATCGGCTCTTGCTTATAAGGAATTGTATAAAAGTCTCATGGAATAACATGTAGGTGGTGAAAAAATGTTTACTCATGTTGAAAGTTTTAAATCAACTTTTCTAGAAAAGTTAGAGACGATGTATGGGAAAAGTTTCAAAGATTCTACAACTCGTGATCAATATAATACGCTCGGCCATATGGTACGTGAGTATATGAATAGTCAATGGATTGCAACGAATGAGAGTTATCGATCCGGAGAGCAAAAGCAAATGTATTACTTGTCTATTGAGTTTTTGCTTGGACGTTTGCTTGGAAGTAACATCTTGAATTTAGGTATTAGAGATGTATGCGAGCAGGGGTTATCTGAACTAGGGATTTCGTTGCAAGAGTTAGAAGAAGTGGAAGCAGATGCAGGCCTTGGTAATGGTGGGCTTGGACGCTTAGCAGCCTGTTTTCTCGATTCACTTGCATCTTTAAACTTGCCAGGACACGGCTGTGGAATTCGTTATAAACATGGTTTGTTTGATCAGAAAATTGTTGATGGTTATCAAGTTGAATTTCCAGAACAGTGGCTTCTTCATGAAAATGTATGGGAAGTAAGAAGGCATGATCAAGCTGTGGAAGTAAGTTATTTCGGCAGTGTTGAACCGCTAGAAATTGACGGGCGTTTAGAGTTTAGGCATACAAATGCAGAAGTCATTATGGCAGTGCCATATGATGTGCCGGTAGTAGGCTATGAGACGAGTACTGTAAATACACTTAGACTTTGGAATGCTGAACCAGTTCCGTTCCCGCAAAACTGCAAAGATATTTTGAAATATAAGCGCGAAACAGAGGCTGTATCGGAGTTTTTATATCCAGATGATACGCATGATGAGGGGAAAATACTTCGTTTAAAACAACAGTATTTCCTCGTATCAGCAAGTTTACAAAATATCGTTCGAATGCATAGAGAAAGATACGGTGACCTTCGTCAACTACATGAAAAAATTGCGATTCACATTAACGATACACATCCGGTTTTAGCAATTCCAGAACTGATGCGTATTTTACTAGATGAAGAAAAGTTAACATGGGAAGAAGCTTGGCACATAACGACGCAGACGATTTCTTATACGAATCATACGACGTTATCAGAAGCGCTCGAAAAGTGGCCAATTCACATTTTTAAACCATTATTACCGAGAATTTATATGATTATTGAAGAGATTAATGAACGTTTCTGTCATGAACTTTGGGAACGTTATCCTTATGAATGGCATCGCATTGAAGACATGGCAATTATTGCGCATGATCTTGTGAAAATGGCTCATTTAGCAATTGTCGGTAGCCATAGCGTAAACGGTGTAGCAAAAATTCATACGGAAATATTAAAGCAGCGGGAAATGCGATTGTTTTATGAATTTTATCCAGATAAGTTTAATAATAAGACGAATGGAATTGCTCATAGGCGCTGGCTTATGAAAGCAAATCCACAGTTAACAAATCTCATTTCAGAGGCGATTGGAACGGAGTGGAAGAAAGAACCGATTAAGCTTCAAGAGCTACAATTAGTTCAATATGATGCGAGTTTCCAAGAGAAATTTGCAGAGGTAAAACAAGAGCGTAAAGAGATTTTAGCGGAGCGTATTCATAATACAATGGGGATTACGATTGATCCAAATTCTATTTTTGATGTGCAAGTGAAAAGATTACATGCTTATAAACGACAATTATTAAATGTTCTTCATATTTTATATTTATATAACCGTTTGAAAGAGGATGCTAGTTTTACATTTTATCCGCGTACTTTTATTTTTGGAGCGAAAGCATCACCTGGCTATTATTACGCGAAAAAAATTATTAAATTAATAAATGAACTCGCAAGAAAAGTAAATAATGACCCGTATGTCAGTCAATATATGAAAGTTATCTTTCTAGAAAACTATCGAGTTTCTTTAGCGGAAGATATATTCCCAGCGGCGGATGTAAGTGAACAAATTTCAACGGCGAGTAAAGAAGCATCGGGAACAGGTAATATGAAATTTATGATGAATGGTGCGATTACACTCGGAACGCTAGACGGTGCTAACGTTGAAATAAAAGACCGGGTCGGTGATGATAACTGTTTTATTTTCGGTTTAACGGCCGAAGAAGTTCTTCATTACTATCAAAATGGTGGATATCGTGCAAGTGATTATTATCACCACAATAGACACATTAAAAAAGTAGTTGATCAATTAACAAATGGTTTCTTTGCACAATCGGGAGCTGAATTTGAAGCGATTTACGATTCTCTTGTTATTCAAAATGATGAATATTTCGTTCTGCGAGATTTTGGCCCATATGCTGAAAGACAAGAAGCTGTCGGTAGAGCTTATGAGAACCGAACAAAGTGGCTAGAAATGTCGATTTTAAATATTGCACAGTCTGGTCATTTTGCGAGTGATCGAACGATTTTGCAGTACAGCAATGAAATTTGGGGTATTGGTAATGCAGTTAAACAGTTTTAAAGAAGTTGCTATATTGGGAGATATATTATTGATTTACCAACAAAAATGGATATTAATAAATAAAACGGGCTTAATAAAATTAAGCTCGTTTTATTTATTTTGCTTAAGAAAGACATGGAACAGTGGTATATATGATACCTGCCCCATCATACTCTCCTGTCGCAAAGTATGAAAATGTAAAGAAACCTGTGACCGTAAAAATTACAATAAGAAAAAGTGTGAAGATAAATTTTAACATGTAAGGTCCCCTCATCCAAAAATAACTTCATAGAGTATTATAGTATACGAATATTTTATTTCCAATTGTTTACTGGTTAAAAATGAGAAGTCAGACATGTTTTGTATGTTGTAATGGAATGATTATTTGTAATGGATTTTGTATTTTTTGTAAATGTCATATTGTGATGGACGTGTGCATACTCCCAATCATGATCATTAAAATTTATGTTTCGGGGAGGGAGAAGTGGAACGACATCGAACAAGTTGACGAAACGAAAGCTACTAGCTACTTGTAGTTTATAATAATTTCGAAAAGCGATATCTCCTACTTTTGGAGAAGCGAATGTATAAAGTCCATACTGTGCGAAGGCAGTATTTATACGTGCATCTAATATGTGTAATGTGGCAAGCGCACCACCTAGACTATGCCCAGTAGCTAGCAGTTTTTTATGGGCTGGCAATGATACGAGCATATCCATAATAGAATCACGACAAGACTCATAAATAGAGAGAAAGCCGTTATGGACATTTCCGCTATTTAAAGCATAAGGATAAGGTTTTTGATTGACGAGAGAGTCAATAATCCAATCAGGGTCTGTTTGAGTGCCCCTGAAGGCAACGATAATTGTATCCTCAGATTCTAATATAAACCCGAACCATTCTGTTGTTTGAATGGCTTTTCCTTGAAACCCTTGTACATATTGAAAACCATCTGGTATTTCGAAAATACCATTTTGTTTATATTGTTCATACGTTAACTCACAACAAGAAGCTAACAGTATGGCAGTGTCTTTATCAAAGGATAAAGGAGTACGCATTAAGGAAGCCCTCCTTAAGAAAAGGTATAGTTTAATATATGCGGTGAGGAACTTGATTCATGCTTTTGGAAAAAAGACTTGAACCTACAGTTACGTGAGGGAGTATGATTTTTGTAAACATATTGTTAGGAGGAGTGTAAGATGAGCAAAAGGGAAGGCTGTTCAATTGGTGAGTTTGCAAAGAGGACAGGCACATCAATACGGACACTACAATATTACGATGAAATTGGACTACTTAAACCTGGAAAGAATGTTAGCTCTGGTCACCGTTTGTACAAAGGAAAAGATATATTAGAGCTACAGAAAATAGTGAGTCTTAAAGTATTAGGATATAGTTTAGAAGAAATACGCGTTATGCTGAAAATGCCAAGTTTGAATGTAAATTTAAAAGAAACGTTGGAACAACAAAGAAAAGCCTTTGAAGAAAAGAGAAGACACATTGAAGTTTCGATAAAGGCGCTTGAACGAACAATGGTATGTCTTGAGGAAGATGAAGAGTTGGATAGTGACATATTAATGAGTCTAATTAACAGCATTCAAAAAGAAAACGAACAACGTTTATGGCTTGAAGGATATGTATCAAAAGACTTTGCTGATGGATTATATAATAAGTCGGAAGAAGAGGGCATAGCACTTGATAAAGAGTTTGTGCGTTTAGCAAAAGAAGTGAAAAGGTTATTTGGAAGACAAATTGAGGATTCAGAAGTGCAAAAATTGGTTGATGAACATATGAAGGCGACTCTTAAGTATGTTGGTGAAGAGACAATGTATTCTTTAGGTAAATTAGAGAATGTAGAAGAACAATATAATAATATGATGCCATCTCCTTACACGGAAGAAGAGACATGGCTTAATGAAGCGATGGAGTATTATATGATTCGAAATGGTATGTATAGCCCTCCGCAGTAAAAATAAAGTGCCATAGTCATAAACTTTAGAGAAATGCCTCCGATGTTTTTTGCATTGGAGGCATTTTTTACTCTTTTCCATCTAAAAGGTGAACAAGGCCACCTAATATACTACTTTCACCAGTACTTTATAATGCTGGGCTTGTAAGAGGTTTGAAAAAATAGTCTGTATATATTTGAACGATGATTACCTATTTACTTGTGTTTGTTCGCACTATATACCGAAAATTTCGGGAAACAAAACATATTATTTATCTGTTTGTTTTTGCTTTTTTTTCAAATACTCCGCACGTAATTGTTCAAGTTTTTGCTTTTTATCAAATTTGGCAGGCTTCTGTTTTTCATGAAACTTTGCCACAGCTACCTGACTTTTGGAATCCAATTGATATTTTCCCACTTTGTTCACCTACTTTTCTTGTCTTGAAAGAGAATCTATTCAACAAATATAATATACCTTATTTTACTGAAGTAAACCTTATTACTTTATTTCATCTGCTTTTTCTCGTTTGTAGACGTAAATTAAAACACCCTTTCACTGCATTACTGCAAGCAAGGGTGTTTAATTTTAGTATTATATTAGTCGATGGACAAGCCTGCATAAGGGCCCTTTTTACTCTTTCCCATCCAATAAACGACCAAGGCCACCTAATACACTACCTTCGCCAGTACTTTGCGCTGCTGGGCTTGTAAGGCGTGCTGCTAATCGGCTAAGTGTTAAGGACTGAATCCAAACTGTTCCAGGACCTTCTAATGTTGCGAAGAATAAACCCTCGCCGCCAAATAGAGCTGTTTTTACTTTACCAACGAATTCGATATCATAGTTAATATCTTTTGTCATGGCAACGAGACAACCTGTATCAATGCGAAGTTTCTCACCAGGTTTTAATTCACGTTTATATACAGTTCCACCTGCGTGCATGAAAGCAAGGCCGTCACCTTCAAGTTTCTGCATGATAAACCCTTCACCACCGAAGAAACCAGTTCCTATTTTTTTCGTAAATTCAATTCCGATAGAAACACCTTTTGCGGCACAAAGAAAGGCATCTTTTTGACAAACTACTTTTCCTTGATATTCTGTTAAATCTACAGGAATAATTTTACCAGGATAAGGAGCAGCAAATGAGACGTGGCGTTTGCCGTGACCTGTATTTGTAAATACAGTCATAAACATACTTTCGCCTGTAACGAGACGTTTACCAGCGCCCATTAATTTGCCGAATAAACCGTTAGATGGGCCAGAACCGTCACCAAAGATTGTTTCCATTTCAATGTAATCTTCCATCATCATCATTGCGCCAGCTTCTGCGATAACGCTTTCTTTTGGATCTAATTCAATTTCAACAAACTGCATATCATCGCCATATAACTTATACTCGATTTCATGTGCTTGCATTTTTTCACCTCATAAATATGTAGTAATTATATTGTACAGAAGTTAAAAGAATTAGAGTACTGTATTTTTGTTAATTTTTGAATAAAAATAGAATGAAAATTTAAGGTTATACTAGGATTATAAAAAATGATGGAATGAAAGTGTTCTCATTTGACGTTTTCGATATAGCATGATATAGTGAAAGCACTATTGAGCTACATAATGTGGTACGGAAATAAAGCACGTTGTATTAAAGGCTGTAAGCTTGTTATACATTCATGTCCTTTATATCCACCTTTTCATGTGGATTCATAGTTTCATTTTTATTTAGGAGGTACATGACATGCAAACAGGTAAAGTTAAATGGTTTAACGGCGAAAAAGGTTTTGGCTTCATCGAAGTTGAAGGCGGAGAAGACGTATTCGTACATTTCTCAGCTATCCAAGGCGACGGCTTCAAAACTTTAGAAGAAGGTCAAGAAGTTTCTTTCGAAATCGTTGAAGGAAACCGCGGACCACAAGCAGCTAACGTTACAAAAAACTAATTAGCTAGCGATAAAAAGCATTCCGATTTTCGGAATGCTTTTTTTTATTCTTTGGAACTAGATTCATTTGAAGATAATTCACCTTTGAAGGTACGTTCTTCAAAATCATCAAGCATTTGTTCATATTCTTCATGCTCTTCTGTAGCGAAAACTTGTGGGTTTTTCCCGTACATATCCGTACCGATAAAGTTTTCAAAATCCTCCACGTAGCCTACGTTTTCTTCACTATTTACATACATGCCATTATAGTTTTTTGAATCTTGTCTTTCTAAATCAGACGGCGTTTCAGATGTTCCGTAATTTGCGACATCTTGCCACGCATCTTCCGCATCGTACTCAACAGAATGGTCCTCATCATGCTTGTGGAAAGAAGGAGACAACACTTCTTCTTCAACTGGCCGTGTATTCATATTTAACTTATTTGTCGCGTGCTGTATGCATGTTGTAGCAGTCGGCATTGCTTCCAATCTTTCAAATGGAATTTCTTCGCCAGACACTTCACAAATGCCGTACGTACCCGCTTCTATTTTTTGTAGGGCATGTTTCGTCTCCTCAAGCTGTTTATGCCAAAGTTCAATAAGCCCGAAGTCTTTTTCCCGTTCATATAGCTCTGTAGCCATATCACCTGGATGGTTGTCATAGCTAGACAGTTCTCCTACTGAATCGCGTTCAGAAGCACGATCTGTATTTTCATGAGTTTGTATCGTTTGTTCCAGTTCTTGTTTTTGTTTTTCTAAAATGGATTTAAATTGACCTACTTGTTGTGGAGTTAACATAGTCGTCCACCTTCCTACAATTCAGTTTCTTTACATAGTATGAGCGTTGAGAGTAGGAATTATGAGATGAATTTCAGATATGAAAAAGGAGCCACATAAGCAGCTCCTTTTATAGAAAGTATCCAAGTAATAATCCGATTCCCATTAGGAAACCGAAGATTGTATTTGTTTTTGCTGTTGCAATCATCGCAGGTACCATTTCCATTGGAATGCTTTTGCCGATAAAGCCTTTCGTCGCTTTAAATGCTTTCGGCGCACTTAAAAATACGATAAGCATCCATGGTGATACGATGCCCACGATAATTAAAGCAATTGCCCAAATGTAGGAAACGATGAACATCGAAGCAAGTACACCAACAGCTCTTTCACGTCCAACGAGAATTGCTAACGTTTTACGACCGTTTTCTTTATCGCCATCCAAGTCACGAATATTATTAGCTAGTAAAATGGCACCAATTAAAATGGAGCTTGGAATAGATAGTAAAATGACTTCTGATGTTACAGTGCCAGTTTGAATAAAGAATGAAATCCCAATAATAATGACACCCATAAATAATCCGGCTGTCAACTCTCCAAATGGTGTATATGCAATTGGAAGTGGGCCACCTGTATAAAGGTAAGCAACGGCCATACAAACAAGACCGATTGCAGCAAGCCACCAACTAGAATTTATACAAATATAAACACCTAATAGTATTGCGATGCCGAAAAATCCAAATGCTAAGTTAAGCACTGTTTTTGGCTGAATGCCATCGCGAACGATAGCGCCGCCGATACCAACTGAACCTTCGTGATCAAGTCCTCTTTTATAATCAAAGTATTCATTAAACATGTTTGTTGCTGCTTGAATGAGAAGACAAGCAAGAAGCATCATAAGGAAAAGAGGAAGATGTATTTGATTTATACCTCCGACCTGCATCGAATATGCTGTTCCGATGAAAACAGGTACGAAAGCGGCTGTTAATGTATGGGGACGTAGTAAACTCCACCAGATGCGCCAGCCTGTTTGCTTACTTGGCTTTGGCGCCGTAGGAGAGGAATTCGTTTTGACGTTCATTTCCATGTTGAATCCTCCTTTGGTCACATATTGTACACAACTAAGTGTAGAAAAAGCATCATTTAGTGTCAACGTTTATTTTCTAGGAAGAGAAGGTGAATTTCTCAGAAATGCTAAACGTTGACAGGCCTTTCGTTTGAGGTGTATCTTAAAATCAAGCGTAATTATGACTATTTTTCGCCCATAGGGGGGAGACAATTGTGATTCAAACGAAACAAAAAGGCTTGCAAGAAGTTCTTATTGCAGCTATCAAGCGTGCAACTAACGAAAAAACATTGGTTAGTTTTGTAAAACAAATAGACTGGGTGGATCCGCTTCTGTTCTATGCAGCAGGAAAAAGGATTTCATTCGAAAATAGATGTTATTTTGCAGACCCGGCTCAGCATGTAATATTTGCAGGAATTGGCTCTGTTTTCACTATAGCAAATTCTTCTCATAAGCGCTTTCAAACCGCTCGTGACGAGTGGGAGAAAGTAAAAGAGAATGCATTTGTCCAAAGAGATGAATATGAATTTGGAACGGGTCCGCTTTTATTTGGTGGTTTTTCATTTGATCCAGAAAAAGAGAAAACGGACATATGGAAAGAATTTAAAGATACGACATTTTCACTACCAGCATTTTTATTAACTGTAAAAAATGAAAAAGCATGGTTAACGATGAATACATTTGTTGCAGCAACAGATTGTGCAGAAACTCTTTATAATGAAATGATTTCTTTAGAAGAGAAAATTTTTGAGGAGAGTAAATGTGCGCTAAACGGATCGAAATTAACTGTTATTTCTAAAGTAGAAGTGGATCCGAAAGGCTGGATGAAAGCAATTGAAAAAGTACAAGATGAGATGAAGCAGGGTAACGTGCAGAAGGTTGTATTGGCGAGGGAACTAAAAGTAGAGATGAACCATTCGATTGATTCTGCTCTTGTTTTAGAAGCACTTCGCATTGGTCAACCGGATTGTTACGTATTTTCTTTTGATTATAAAGGAGCATGCTTCTTAGGAGCGACGCCTGAGAGATTAATTCGCAAAGAAGATGAGAAATTTACATCGATGTGTCTTGCTGGTTCAATCGGTCATGGTCATTCTATAGAAGAAAGTGAACGAAATAGTAATGCGCTTCTTCATGATGAAAAGAATTTAGCTGAACATGGTTATGTTGTTAACATGATCCGCTCGGTACTAAATGAACATTGCGAATACGTTAATATTCCGGAAAGCCCAGGTTTATTAACAACGAAAAACTTAATTCACTTATATACGCCTGTAGAAGCAAAAGGCGATGCGAATCTTTTAACAATGGTAGAAGAATTACATCCAACACCAGCTCTTGGCGGGACACCTCGTTTGGAAGCGATGAAACTGATCCGTGATGTTGAATTGTTAGACAGAGGGTTGTATGGTGCACCGATTGGCTGGATAGATGATGAAGGAAATGGTGAATTTGCGGTTGCGCTGCGCTGCGGATTATTAAATGGCGAGAAAGCATCCTTATTTGCCGGTTGTGGTATTGTAATTGATTCAATCCCGCAGCTTGAATATGAAGAAACAAGTTTGAAGTTTAGACCGATGCTTGGTGCTTTGGAGGAATTAATGAAATGAACAATCATATAGAAGCATTATCATATTATTTAGGCGCGTTCGTGGATGAACTGACGCGTCTAGATGTATGTGATGTTGTCATTAGTCCAGGCTCACGGTCAACACCGATTGCTTTACTAATGGAACAACACGAAGGAATGAACACATATTTACATGTAGATGAAAGATCAGCTGGATTTTTCGCGCTCGGTATTGCGAAAGCGAAAAAACGCCCAGTAGCATTATTATGTACGTCAGGAACAGCAGCAGCTAATTACTATCCAGCTGTATGTGAAGCTTTTCATTCAAGGGTCCCGCTTATCGTCTTAACAGCGGATAGACCGCATGAATTAAGAGATGTGGGTGCACCACAAGCAATGAATCAATTTAATTTATACGGTACTTTTGTGAAACAATTTACAGAGATGGCACTGCCAGAAGCGAGTGAAGCGATGTATCATTACGCTCGTATGACGACGCAGCGCATAGTAGCAAATGCTTGTTTAGCGCCGCAGGGTCCTGTTCATCTTAATTTTCCAGTTCGCGAGCCACTTATCCCTGATTTCTCACTAGAAAGCTTATGGGATAAAGGACGTAGTGAATATACAGGAGTAGTTCAGCAAGGAAACGTGACGATGCCGAGTGAATATGTAGATTCTCTTGTAGGGCGCCTTTCACATATGGAAAAGGGGCTTATTATTTGTGGAGATGATAGTCATTCAGAAATTGCAATGTTTGCAACGCAACTAGCTGAAAAAACTGGCTATCCTATATTAGCAGACCCACTTTCTAATATTCGTAGCGGACACCACGATAAAACGATGGTAATTGACTGTTATGATACATTTTTACGAAATGAGCAGTTAAAAGAAAAATGGAAACCGGACGTGTTAATTCGCTTTGGTGGTATGCCTATTTCTAAATCATTAACGCAGTTCATAAAAAAACAAACGAAAGCAGTTCATATCGTTGTCGATGAATCAGGACAATGGAGAGATCCAGCTCTTGTTGCGACAGAAGTTGTGCAAGCAAGTGACGTTGAATTCTGCAAGGCAGTAATAGAAAAAATGCCAGTTATGAAGAAGAATGATTGGTTCGTAATGTGGCAACATATAAACGAAAAAACGAAGGAAACGCTTCGTGAAATGGAAACATATGAAACTGCATTTGAAGGAAAGGTTATTACAGATATTGTGCGCGTATTACCAGAAGACGCAACGTTATTTGCGAGCAATAGTATGCCAATTCGTGATACAGACTCATTCTTCTTCACATCGGATAAAAACATCCATGTGATGGCAAACCGTGGCGTAAATGGTATTGATGGAATCATTTCGACAGCTTTAGGAGCGAGCATTATTTGCGATCCACTTGTATTAGTGATTGGTGATTTATCATTTTATCACGATTTAAATGGGCTATTAGCAGCGAAATTACATGAATTAAACATAACAATTGTCGTTGTAAATAATGATGGCGGGGGTATTTTCTCATTCTTACCACAATATGAGAAAAAGGAACATTTTGAATCATTATTTGGAACACCAATTGGACTTGATTATGAGCACGTTGTCAAAATGTACGGTGGTTCATTTAGCCGTGTAAATGGTTGGGAGCAATTCCGTGAAGAAGTACAAAAGGGAGCAACGACAAAAGGTTTACACGTTGTGGAAATTTGTACGAACCGTGATGAAAACTTAACATTGCACCGTACGTTATGGGCAAAAACACAGGACGTAATTACTACATCGTTGCAAGGTGAATCAAAATGAACGTAACACTGCAAGGTGTATCGTATGAATATGAAGTAGTTGGAAGCGGGGAACCACTTCTACTTCTTCATGGTTTTACGGGAAGCATGGAAACGTGGCGTTCCTTCGTTCCTTCTTGGAGCGAGCAGTTTCAAGTCATTTTAGTAGATATTGTTGGGCACGGAAAAACGGAAAGCTCTGAAGATGTGACGCATTATGACATCCGAAATGTGGCATTGCAAATGAAAGAACTATTAGATTACCTTCATATTGAAAAAGTACATATACTTGGCTATTCAATGGGCGGTAGATTGGCGATTACGATGGCATGTCTATATCCAGATTATGTACACTCTCTTTTATTAGAAAACTGTACAGCTGGGCTCGAAAACGAAGAGGATAGAAAAGAACGTCGTGAAAAAGATGATCGACTTGCCGATAAAATTGAGCGAGAAGGCATAGAAAGTTTTGTATCCATATGGGAAGATATTCCACTTTTTGAAACGCAAAAACGTTTAGCAAAAAACGTACAAGAAGCGGTACAAAAAGAGAGGCTTGCTAACAACCCAAAAGGGCTCGCAAATAGCTTGCGCGGCATGGGAACTGGGGCTCAGCCTTCATGGTGGGATGAGCTGAAAAACTTAAAAATACCTGTTCTTTTAATGAACGGAGAATATGATGAAAAGTTCTTCCGCATATTAAAAAACATCGAAAAATGCGTCTCTGATGCGAAATTTGTCAAAATTCATGGTGCTGGCCATGCAATTCATGTGGAACAACCGGAAAAGTTTGATACAATAGTAAAGGGATTTCTAAAAACTATGCAGTGATACTTTTTTCAGCAAGAAGGAAGCCACACTTATAGGTGAAATCAGAAATATACAAGGAGGTAGTTGTAATGGCTATTGAATGGGTAAAAGAAGGCAATTACGAAGATATTATTTATTCAACATACAATGGTATCGCAAAGATTTCGATTAACCGTCCTGAAGTACATAACGCATTCCGTCCAAAAACGGTAATGGAGTTAATCGATGCTTTTGCACAAGCTCGTGATGATGCAAATGTTGGCGTTATCATTTTAACAGGTGAAGGTGGACGTGCATTCTGTTCTGGCGGCGACCAAAAAGTTCGCGGTCATGGTGGATATGTAGGTGACGACCAAATCCCTCGTTTAAACGTATTAGACTTACAACGTCTAATTCGCGCAATTCCTAAACCAGTTATCGCAATGGTAGCAGGTTATGCAATCGGTGGAGGACACGTACTTCATATCGTATGTGACTTAACAATCGCTGCAGACAACGCTGTATTCGGACAAACAGGTCCTAAAGTAGGAAGCTTTGACGGTGGATACGGAGCTGGTTACTTAGCTCGTATGGTAGGCCACAAGAAAGCTCGTGAAATTTGGTACCTATGCCGTCAATACAATGCACAAGAAGCGCTTGATATGGGCTTAGTAAACACAGTAGTACCATTAGAAGAGCTTGAAGCAGAAACAGTACAATGGGCACAAGAAATTTTAGCAAACAGCCCAATGGCACTTCGTTTCCTAAAAGCTGCATTCAACGCAGACACGGACGGTCTAGCTGGTATTCAACAACTAGCTGGAGATGCAACGTTATTGTACTACACAACTGACGAAGCAAAAGAAGGTCGCGACGCATTCAAAGAAAAACGCAGTCCGGACTTCGGTCAATTCCCTCGTTTCCCGTGATGAAAGCGGAGCCGACTGTTTAGCCCCGTTGGCTAAGGTTCTTTCGCACAGAAAGTGTTTTTTACTTTCTCGTGCGGAAGGTTCTTAGACGGAAGGGGCTAGGAGGCGTAGCTAGATCAGATTAAACCGGAAACAAAACAACTAAGAGACTTGATATCATATCAAGTCTCTTTCTTTCATGAAAGGAGAATGAATGATGGAGACGATGCCAAATTGGTTAATGCAACGTGCATTTTTAACACCAGATCGCACTGCAATTGAAATAGAGGAAGAGAAAGTTACTTTTATGGAGCTACATGAAAAAGTAGTATCTGTTTGTGAACACCTCACGCATGTTGGAGTGGAGCGAGGGCAAAAGGTGGCTGTTCTGATGAAAAATGGTATGGAGATGATTACAGTTATTCACGCCCTATCTTATGTAGGTGCAGTAGCTGTGCTTTTAAATACGCGTCTTTCAAGAGAAGAGCTACTTTGGCAAATGGATGATGCTGAAGTTGTTTGTTTAGTAACGGATCAAGATTTTGATGCTAAAGATGTTCCTGTTTATTCATTCGCCGAAGTGATGAATGGACCAAAAGAGGAAGCCTCTATACAAGAAGAGTTTTCTTTAGAAGAAGCGATGACAATTATTTATACGTCTGGGACGACAGGCAAACCGAAAGGCGTTATTTTAACGTACGGCAATCATTGGGCAAGCGCAGTCGGTTCGTCGCTTAATTTAGGACTTCGTGATGATGATTGTTGGTTAGCCTGCATGCCGATGTTCCATGTTGGCGGGCTATCTCTTTTAATGAAAAACATTATGTACGGCATGCGTATTTTACTTGTTCCGAAATATGATGCTGATTTTATTCATAAAGCACTTCAAACGAGAGGAGTAACAATTATTTCTGTCGTTTCTAAAATGTTAACTGATTTATTAGAGCGACTTGGAGAAGAGACATATCCATCTTCTTTACGATGCATGTTACTTGGCGGAGGGCCAGCGCCAAAACCACTATTAGAAGCATGTGTAGAAAAAGGGATTCCTGTATATCAAACGTACGGTATGACAGAAACATCTTCGCAAATTTGTACGTTATCCGCAGATTACATGTTAACGAAAGTAGGATCAGCTGGAAAACCACTATTTCAGTGCCAACTTCGTATTGAAAAAGATGGCGTAGTAGTGCCACCATTTGCGGAAGGTGAGATTGTAGTAAAAGGACCGAACGTAACAGGCGGTTACTTTAACCGTGAAGATGCGACGCGAGAGACTATTCAAAACGGATGGCTTCATACTGGCGACCTCGGTTATTTAGACGAAGAAGGGTTTTTATACGTATTAGATCGTCGCAGTGATTTAATTATTTCTGGCGGAGAGAATATATATCCAGCTCAAATTGAAGAAGTGTTGCTTTCTCATCCGGCAGTAGCGGAAGCTGGTGTTGTCGGCATGGCTGACGATAAATGGGGACAAGTACCAGCTGCTTTTGTTGTGAAAAGCGGGGCGGTAACAGAAGAAGAAATTCTTCATTTTTGCGAGGAGAAGTTAGCGAAATATAAAGTGCCGAAGAAAGCATGTTTCTTAGAGGAATTACCACGTAACGCTTCGAAAAAATTGTTAAGACGAGAGTTAAGACAATTAGTGGAGGAGATGTAGGTGGAAATAAAAAAAGCGACACTGTATATAACGGAAATGCCACTCGTAATCCCGTTTGCTGCAAGCTACGGGACTTACGAAAAGCGTGAGAGTATCGTTATTGAATTAGAGGATACGGACGGGTACATCGGATTTGGGGAAGTCGTTGCATTCTCTGAACCGTGGTATACGGAAGAAACGGTGAAGACAGCGCTGCATGTACTGCAAGACTTTTTAATACCTGATTTATTAAAGGCTGAAATTTCTCATCCGAATGAGGTACCGGGTCTATTTCAACATATAAAAAGAAACCGAATGGCAAAAGCCGGAATAGAGGGGGCTGTTTGGGATTTATATGCGAAGCGTCAAAAGAAATCGCTAGCGACAGTACTTGGCGGAACTAGTCATGAAATTGAAGTCGGCGTTGTAATTGGCCTTAATACGATTCCAGTTATGTTAAAACAAATCGAGAAGTACGCGGAAGAAGGATACGAGCGTTTTAAAGTGAAAATAAAGCCAGAGCATGATTATGAGTTATTAAAAGAAATTCGAAAAGAGTTTCCGCATATCCCGCTAATGGCTGATGCAAATTCAGCATATACATTAGCGGATACAGAGAGGCTGAAACGACTAGATGAATTCCAATTAATGATGATTGAACAACCGTTAGCGGATTACGATTTTCTTGATCACGCGGAGTTGCAAAAGAAAATTGAAACGCCGATTTGTTTAGATGAAAGTATTCATGGTTTAGAAGACGCACGCGTTGCGATTACGCTTGGTAGTTGCCGCATCGTTAACATTAAGCCAGGGCGAGTGGGCGGATTAACAGAGTCGGTTCAAATTCATAATTATTGCATGGAGCATAACATACCCGTTTGGTGCGGTGGTATGGTAGAAATGGGGGTTTCACGAGCGCAAAATGTTGCTCTTGCTTCACTGCCGAACTTTACGATTCCTGGTGATATATCCGCTTCTAGTAGACATTGGCAGAGGGATATTATTTCACCGGAAGTGACGCTTGAGGGCGGGAAAGTGATTGTACCGCAAAGTGTTGAAGCTGAGTATAAAGTTGACCGCGAAAGATTGGAAGAAATTACGAAGCAGCGGATTGTTTTTGAGCGGTAAATGGAAGTTTCATTAGGATGCCCGCAAGTAGCGAGAGGATTTTGTCGTTCATTGTCGGTAAGTCGATATATTTCAATAATCGCTGATATAATTTGAGTTACGGTCGATATAATTGGAAAATCGCTGATATAATTTTATTTACCAAGGTTACTTTAACGAGTAGCCTTTTCGTATTGTACAAATTGGATAGACTAGTTTACAATCGAGCGTATAAAAATGGAATGAAAAAGGGGGAGTAAAATGAAGCGCATTTCAATTTTAATAGCTGATGATGAGGCGGAAATTGCTGACTTAATTGAGATACATTTAGAAAAAGAAGGGTACCATGTTGTGAAAGCAGCGGATGGGGAAGAGGCGGTTCATATTATTGAAACGCAGCCAATCGACTTGGTAGTTTTAGATATTATGATGCCGAAAATGGATGGTTATGAGGTGACGCGTCAAATTCGCGCGAAACATCATATGCCAATTATTTTTTTAAGCGCGAAAACTTCGGACTTTGATAAGGTGACAGGTCTTGTACTAGGTGCGGATGATTATATGACGAAGCCTTTCACACCGATAGAATTAGTTGCACGTGTAAATGCACAACTGCGTAGGTTTTTTACGTTAAATCAACCGAAAGTAGCGGAGAGTAAATCTGCTTTAGAAATAGGCGGAGTCGTAATTAATCCTGAGCGCAGGACGGTTGATGTGTATGGTGAGCAAATTGAATTAACGCCGAAAGAGTTCGATATTTTATATTTATTAGCGAGTCATCCGAAGAAAGTATACAATGTGGAAAATATTTTTCAGCACGTATGGGCGGATGATTATTATGAAGGTGGAAATACAGTAATGGTACATATTCGTACTTTGCGGAAGAAACTTGGAGAAGATAAAAGAAAGGATAAATTAATAAAAACAGTGTGGGGAGTAGGTTATACTTTCAATGGCTAATATGATGAAAAGTTTTCGATTTAAAATGATTGCCTTATTTGCGTTAAGTATGGTGCTTGCAGCAACTGTAACTTATATAATTTATAAAGGATTGCAGTTGTATTATAAAACGATGGTTCGCTACGAAGAGCCTTTAGCACAATTTAGGTCAATGGTAAGGGAATTTGGAGACATTAACTTCTTTTTAATTTTCTTTATTCCGTTATCTATTATCTTTTTCTTCTTTTTGACAAAACCGTATTTAAAATACTTTGATGAAATTTCTAATGGGATTCATCATCTTGCGAACGGTAACTTTACGAATAAAGTTCAAGTTTCATCAAATGATGAGTTTGGAAATATCGCGCGTGAAATAAATGTTGCAAGTGAAAAGTTAAAAGAAGCTGTTGAAAGAGGAGATTTTGCTGAAAGTAGTAAAGATCAGCTCGTTGTGAATTTAGCTCATGATTTAAGAACACCGTTAACATCCGTGTTAGGATATTTAGATTTAATTCTTAAAGATGAAAATTTAACAAAAGAACAAATTAAACATTTCTCCACAATTGCATATACAAAATCGCAAAGACTGGAAAGTTTAATTGATGAGCTATTTGAAATTACACGTATGAATTATGGCATGCTAAAACTGGATAAAAAGCCGATTGATATAAGTGAGTTGCTTATACAGTTAGAGGAGGAATTGTATCCGTTATTAGAAAAACATCATTTAGAAGCTAGATTGAATGTGGATCCTCATTTACCGATGCACGGTGATGGGAAATTGTTAGCTAGAGTATTTGAAAACTTGTTAACAAATGCCGTTCGTTACGGGTATGATGGGCAATTTGTTGATATGAATGGGTATGTTGATAATGGAGAAGTTGTCGTACAAATTATGAATTACGGAGATAGCATTCCAGAAGAAGATTTACCTTATCTTTTTGATATGTTTTATACAGGTGATAAAGCGAGAACAGAGAACCGTGGCGGGACAGGCCTTGGACTATTTATTGCGAAAAATATTGTCGAGCAACATAACGGTACGATTTCTGCTGAGAGCAATGTAGTTAGAACGCTATTTGAAGTACGATTGCCAAAAGACGAGAATGTAACAATTTAATAAAAATTTAAACTTTACCCCACTTTTTATTTTAATAGTTTTTTCTATTCTATACGTAAGTTACGTTAAGGAGGAACTAGAAATGAAAAAGTGGGTATTTATTTCTTTTTTTATAGCATGCACAGTATGTGTAGGCGTTTATATATCACCGTTATTTCAAAAGGAAATCGATGTTAAAATTGTCGGGAAAGATGAGCTAGTAAAGGCGGCAAACACCGAGGGGAAAGAGATTACGAAGGAACAAATTTATAAGGGCGATTTATTATTAGTTAACAGGGATTATCCAGTAAAAAAAGATAGTATTAGGTCTGATGTTATAAATGTAAATCATAATAGTGAATTAGTAAGAGGTTATGTAATATTTGATAGAAATCTTCGTTTATCAAAGGATGTTGTGAAAAAGTTTTTGAACGTTGTCGATGCGGCTGGAAAAGAAAGTGTTAACCATTTTTTGATTAGTAGTGGTTATAGAGATTTCCAAGAGCAAAAACAGCTATATGAAAAAATGGGATCTGATTATGCACTTCCAGCAGGATACAGTGAACATAATTTAGGATTATCACTGGACATTGGGTCTACTCAAAAGAAAATGGAGAAAGCGCCTGAAGGAAAATGGATTGAAGAGAACGTATGGAAGCATGGCTTTGTATTACGTTATCCGAAAAATAAAAGTAACATTACTGGAATTCAATATGAGCCATGGCATATCCGTTATGTCGGCCTACCTCATAGCGCAATTATGCAAAAAAAGAATTTTACACTAGAGGAATATTTAGAGTTTTTAAAAGAGGAAAAAGAGGTTTCAACTGAAGTAGAAGGTAAGAAATATACTGTTTCTTATTATAAAGTTTCTGAGAATACGAAAGTGAACGTTCCAGCAAACAAGCAGTATGAAATTTCCGGGAACAATATGGATGGGGTTATTGTGACGGTTCAGGAATAGAGAAAAAGGCTGTGCCATTTGGGACAGCCTTTTCTTATATAAGAAAGGAAGTGACGTTTTTTGTCGGTAAATCGATATTCTTTGTCGAATCGTTAATATATTATAAGTTATGATAGATATAATTGAAAAATCGTTGATATATTGTAAGTTATGATAGATATATTCAAAAAATCGTTGATATAATTTCCTATACTATTAGCATTTTGGAGGAGCATCTTTTTATGTATTTTTAAACATTATAACGTTATATTTACTTCTCCCTTTTTTTGTGTTACGCTAAACGTGTGAAAGAGATATAAAATGAAACTTTAATGTAAGCGTATTCTTATGGCTTCTTATAGAAAAGGGTGGAAATACAATGACAGAACGATTCGTACTACGTAATGTGAAACGTGTGAACGGGGAAGAGATTGACATTGTAATTGAAAATAACAAAATCGCACAGGTGACGAAAGCTGGTGCTGGCGAGGGTGGAAAGGTTCTTGATTACTCTGGTACTTACGTATCGAGTGGCTGGATTGATTTGCACGTTCACGCTTTTCCAGAGTTTGATCCGTATGGCGATGAGGTAGATGAAATTGGCGTTAAGCAAGGGGTAACGACAATTGTTGATGCGGGTAGTTGCGGTGCTGATCGCATTGCAGATTTAGTAAAAAGTAGAGAGCAGGCAAAGACAAATTTATTTGCCTTTTTAAATATTTCTCGCATCGGTTTGAAACGAATTGATGAATTATCCAATATGGAATGGATAGATAAAGAGAAAGCGATAGAAGCAGTAGAAAAGTATAAAGATGTAATCGTTGGGTTAAAGGCGAGAATGAGTAAAAGTGTCGTTTGTGATAGTGGAATTGAACCGCTGCATGTAGCGCGCGCTTTATCTCGAGAAACATCATTACCGATTATGGTACATATCGGTTCAGCGCCTCCCCGTATAGAGGAAGTTGTACCTCTTTTAGAAAAAGATGATGTGATTACACATTATTTAAACGGGAAAGAAAATAATTTATTTGATGAAGAAGGGAAACCGCTACCTGTGTTGTTAGATGCGGTGAATCGCGGCGTGCATTTAGATGTTGGTCACGGTAATGCTAGCTTTTCTTTTAAAGTAGCAGAAGCGGCGAAGTGTCACGATATTGCCTTTCATACAATTAGTACGGATATTTACCGGAAGAATCGTATACATGGTCCAGTGTATAGTATGGCTCACGTTCTTTCGAAATTCCTTTACTTAGGTTATCCGCTAGAAGAAGTGATTGATGCGGTTACGAAAAATGCGGCAGAGTGGCTTAAGAAACCAGAGCTTGGCCGTATTCAAGAAGGAGATATTGCAAACTTAACTTTATTTACGGTTAAAGATGAGAAGGTTACGTTAATTGATTCAGAAGGGGATCAGCGCATTGCTGAAAAAAGAATTGATACGAAAGGGGTTGTAATTAATGGGTCAGTCATTGAATGTTAAGTACGGATTAAAAAGAGTAATTAATGCGAGCGGTAGAATGAGTATTTTAGGTGTATCTGCTCCTACAGATACGGTAATGGATGCGATGAAACATGGTGGACAAAATTATGTGGAAATTGCTGATTTAGTAGATAAAGCAGGAGACCATATTGCGAGAATTCTAGATTCAGAGGCAGCGGTCGTTGTGAATTCAGCATCGAGCGGAATTGCGCTTTCTATCGCTGGTATCGTTACAGAAGGAAATCGCCGTAAAAGTGAAAGACTTCATCAAGAAGTAATCGCGAAAAACGAAGTGATTATGTTAAAAGGTCATAACGTTCAATACGGTGCTCCTGTTGAAACGATGATTTACTTAGGTGGAGGAAAACTCGTTGAAGTTGGCTACGCAAATGAAGGGAAAGCAGAACATATTGAAGATGCGATTGGCGAAAATACAGCAGCAATTCTTTATGTGAAATCACATCATGCAGTGCAAAAAAATATGATTTCTGTTGAAGAAGCATGGGAAGTAGCGCAGCGAAATAACGTACCACTTATCGTTGATGCGGCAGCTGAAGAAGACATTCAAAAATATGTGAAGTATTCAGATCTTGCTATTTATAGCGGTTCAAAGGCGATTGAAGGACCTACTTCTGGTATTGTTGGCGGGAAACGAAAATATATTGAGTGGCTGAAAGTGCAATTACATTGCATTGGAAGAAGTATGAAGGTTGGGAAAGAAACAACATTTGGCTTACTTCAAGCGCTTGATGAGTACGGAGTAAAAGAAGATAAGAGCGAGCAAGAAAAAGAATTGCTACAAGTACTTATGCCGCTAAAAGAATTAAATGGTGTAAATGTAACGATCGTTCAAGATGAAGCTGGAAGAGCAATCTTTAGAGCACGTATTCATATTAACGAAAAAGAGTTAAATAAATCGGCAAAAGACGTTGTGGCTGCATTACGCGACGGGGAAATCGCAATTTACACACGTGATTACGGAGTAAGACAAGGGTTCTTTGATATCGATCCACGTCCACTTCAAGGTGATGACATACATGTAATTGAAGAAAAAATGAGAGGGATTGTAGGGGGAAACTAAAATGACAAACATTCAAAAACGTTTTTATAAAGGCCGCGTAGCATTAAATGTATTGGCAAACAATATAGAAAATGCAAAAGATATTTTTGAAGCAGCAGAAGGTTATGTAGTAGTGGGAGTGTTATCAAAAGACTACCCAACAGTAGAAGAAGCTGTTACAGCTATGAAAGCATACGGAAAAGAAATTGATGACGCTGTATCAATCGGACTAGGCGCAGGAGATAATCGCCAAGCAGCAGTTGTGGCTGAAATTGCGAAGCATTATCCTGGTAGCCATATTAACCAAGTGTTCCCTTCAGTTGGAGCAACGCGTGCAAATCTCGGCGAAAAAGATAGCTGGATTAATAGTTTAGTATCACCAACAGGAAAAGTAGGTTACGTAAATATTTCTACTGGCCCAATTAGTGCGGCTGGAGAAGAAAAAGCAATCGTTCCAATTAAAACAGCAATCGCACTTGTGCGTGATATGGGCGGAAATTCATTGAAATACTTCCCGATGAAAGGGCTAGCTCACGAAGAAGAATATCGCGCAGTTGCGAAAGCTTGTGCAGAAGAAGGATTCGCATTAGAGCCAACAGGTGGAATTGATAAAGAAAACTTTGAAACAATTGTACGTATTGCGCTTGAGGCAAATGTAGAGCAAGTTATCCCGCACGTATACTCTTCTATTATTGATAAAGAAACTGGTAATACGAAAGTAGAAGATATTCGTGAATTATTAGCAGTCGTGAAAAAGCTAGTTGATCAATATGCGTAAGAAAATTGCAGCGTTCGGCGAAGTAATGATGCGCCTGCAAGTACCTGGATATGAATTGTTGTCGCAAGCTAACACGTTAAATTACTCATTTTCAGGTACAGGTGTGAACGTTGTAGCGGCACTTTCTCACTTAGGGCATGAAGGGCTTCTTATTTCAACTTTACCGGAAAATTCGGTTGGAGATGCAGCTGTATCTTACATTCAAAAGTTAGGGATTCAAACTTCTCTTGTTTCAAGAGGCGGTAAATATGTAGGTATGTATTTTTTAGAAAATGGATTCGGTGCACGTGCAAGCCGCGTTACATATTCGAATCGATTAGAAAGTAGCTTCAATACGGCATCTGAAGAGATGTACCAATTTGAAGAAATTGCTAAGGAGATTGATATCGTTCATTTTTGCGGTATTACACTTGCGATGAATGATACTGTACGCCATCATATGAAGTCTTTAGCGAGAGCAGTTAAAGAAAACGGAGGAACCGTCGTTTTTGATTGCAATTATCGTCCATCACTTTGGGGAGAAGACGGATATGAACAGGCAAAACCGCATTATGAAGAAATGCTGGGGCTTGCTGATATCGTTATGATGAACGAAAAAGATGCGATGTTCGTTCTTGGAATGAAAACAGAAGAGACGGAGCGAGAAGCGCAGCTGCTGGATCTTATTCCAAAGGTAGCTGAAACGTATCATATCGCTACAATCGCTGGTACTCATCGCTCTATTAACAGCGATAATACACATTCGCTTCGCGGGTTTATATGTAAAGATGGTTCGTTAACTTTTGCAAAAACACTTACGTTTTCTGTATATGATAGAATAGGTGCTGGAGATGCTTATACGAGCGGAATTATTCATGGCGAGATAAAAGAGTTTGCACCAGAGAAAGCTGTTTCATTTGCGTCAGCAGCTGGAATGCTAGCACATACAATCGTCGGTGATACGCCAATGTCATCAGAGAAAGATATACTTCGGGCGATGACGGCATCAGTAGGTGATGTAGAAAGGTAGTGGGTGTAACAGTGAACGTAACGAGGAAAAAAGGACCATTATATTTACAAATAAAAAATATTATTCGTGATCGAATATTGCATGGCGTATATGCGATTCATACGAATATTCCTTCAGAACCGCAATTAGAAGAAGAGTTCAAAGTTAGTAAGATTACAGTGCGTAATGCGATTAAAGAACTCGCTCAAGAAGGATATTTGGAAAAGAAGAGCGGCAAAGGAACGAAAGTGATTCGTAATACTTCTGCGACAAAACTGTCAAAGGGTAAGAAATTTACAGAAGTGTTAGTGGAAGAAGGATATAAAGTACAAAAGAAATTATTAAAAGCAGAAATCGTTCATAATGAGGAAGGAACAGTGCCGTTTCGATTATTCGGTAAAGAGAGTTTTCGTATCGAGCGCCTATATATGTTAAATGATACGCCGTATATTCATTATACGCACTATTTCTCAGCTCGAATGGCGAGTACAGATTTATCGGACTTTGATTTACAATCGCTTTACGATTTAGTTGAGGACCGAGGTATACATTTAGAAAACTTCAGAGATGAATTCGCGGTTGGGCTTGCACCTAATTTCGTTGCAGAAGCGCTAGGTGAAAAAGAGGGAACAGCGTTATTAAAACGTATGCGCTATTCTTATGATGAAGTTGGCGAAGTAATTGAATATAGCGAAGGCTACTACAATACAGAAATGCAGCATTATGTAGTGAATTATGACGTATAAAAAAGAGGGGATGTTCCCTCTTTTTTTATAAAGTAAAACTTTAATTAGTGGAGGAGGGCATCACCCACTAATTATTAGCCCACACCAATCGGGATAAAAGTAAGGAGAATGAGAGATGGATATATACTTATTAATCGTCACGTTACTTGCGATCACAATTGTTATTTTAGGGGTATCATGGTGGAAATGGCATGCATTTATTAGTTTAACAGTTGCGAGTTTGTTTTTAGCTATTATGTCTGGACTGAACTTAACGAAAATAGTGGCTGCCTATGAAACTGGTGTTGGTAGTGTACTAGGTCATTTAGTTGGTATTTTGGCACTTGGAACTATACTCGGGAAAATGATGTCTGATTCAGGAGCAGGCATGCAAGTTGCAGATTTCTTTATTCGATTTTTCGGCGTAAAAAAATTACCTTGGGCTATGTTATTTGCAGGTTTTGTTATAGGGATTCCCGTCTTTTTTGAAGTAGGGATTGTTATTTTATTACCACTTGTAATTTCAATTCGAAAAACAACGAAGCAAAACATATTATTAATTGCTTTACCTGTTATTGCGGGATTATCTATCGTACATGGGCTAGTACCTCCGCATCCAGGTGCCATGACTGCAATCGGTATTTATAACGCGAACTTAGGAAAGGTACTTTTATATTCATTAATTATCGCGTTACCGACGGCTATTATAGCAGGCCCAATATTTGCAAAGTGGGTACATAAGAGGGTTATACCTGAAAATGAACCGGAGCTTGTTCGAGTTACGACAGTATCAACTGATTTGCCAAGTCGTAAAGTTTCATTCTTTATTATTTTATTACCAGTTGTATTGATGATTTTATCAGTAGTTGCACCATATATTTCATTACCGAAAAAATTAACTGAATTTTTCGTGTTTATAGGAAGTCCAGTAATCGCCTTACTTATTTCATGTTTCGCAGCATTTTATTTACTTGGTATCAAACAAGGTATTAATAAAAAGATGATTAAAAAATTAACAGATGAAAGTTTATTGCCTGTCGGTTCTATTATTTTAATAATTGGTGCAGGCGGTGGATTTAAACAAATATTAATTGAAAGCGGCGTTGGAACAGCTATTGCACAAATGGCAGAACATATTTCGTTATCACCAATCGTATTAGCTTTCATGGTAGCTGGTTTAATTCGAATTGCAACAGGTTCAGCTACAGTAGCATTAACGACAGCAGCAGGGATTGTTTCACCAGTTATTCAGCACATGTCTGGTGTGAATTTAGAGCTTCTCGTTATTGCAACCGGTGCAGGTTCATTAATGTTTTCTCACGTAAATGATGCAGGGTTCTGGCTTGTAAAAGAGTATTTAGGTTTGACGGTTAAGGAAACGTTTAAAACGTGGACGGTACTCGAGACATTGTTATCATTTATTGCATTCGGTTTTGCCCTTTTGTTGAATATGTTTCTTTAGGAGAGGAGGTCAGATTTAAACGAATAAAACCTACAGAGAAATTACATTTCCTCTGTAGGTTTTATTCGTTTTTTGTGCTTTCTATTACTTAATGGAACGGACATACTGATCTTCTCCATCGTCTTTGACAAAGACTCCTAGCTCATTCAAATCTTTGCGTAAATGCTTCTTTTTTTTCGAGTTTCCTTCTCGAAGGGCATTTCGTCTTTCATACAAAATAGTATTTATGCTTTTATTAAATCGCTCATCCTCTAATTTCCATAAGCTATACTCATGTTTATAAGGATCTTGTTCCACCCAGGGGAAGCCGTGCATTAAGAAAGTATCTTTAATTTTGCTTGGGTTAATGTCAGATGTTTCACGTAACCATTCTCGCTCTTCTTGATCAATGATAACCACTTGACGCTTATCTACAAAAACGGCTTTTACATTTGATCTGGTGATTTGTTTCTTTTGATCGTCCTTATTCACGTGAATGCTTTCCGAAGTAATGTTCATCTTTAAAGCGTCACTATAAATAATTAAAGAAAATAAAATTCCTGCAAAAACACCAATTAGCATGAGGATAATAGGAAGCCAGAAGGGGTTAATAAAATTTAAAAGTTCTATAATTTTTGAATCAGAAAAGAGAGGAATCCTTTTTATAATCTCTATTAATTTAGGTGAAAAATATCCAATAATGCCTAAAAGGATTGGGCTTACTATAGCAAGTAATTTTTCTAAAAAACCTAATCCAATGACAGATGCCTTTTTCATGTGTAGTTCATCCTTTCATATATATTTTTTTAATCAAGGCATATTTAAACAGTGAGTTTCTTCACCATTTTTATGAGCTCATCTGAGTAATTTTCTATGGATATAGATGAATTTGCCTTCAGCATTCTTTCTTCGATTGCTCCTAAAATAAATGAAGCTAATGTGTCGGTTTGGAAAGAATCGGAAAACACGCCATTTTGTTGACCAGTCTTCAAAATATCTAATAATATCGTTCTAAGAGCATCCTCCTCTTCGTCGTCTTCGATTCTGTAATAAGGAACGTTCTCTTCATTTCTTGCATTAAAGACAATCTCAATTAAGGCAATATTATTTTTGTAATGAGTTTCTTGATAAGCCAAGTGTGCTTCAATAAAAGCCTCTAGTTTATTTATTTCAGATTGAGCTAATAGTACTCGATTACTAATAAATTCATGTTGTTTGGCAACTAAAAATTGTAATGTGCGATTCATAAGGTAAAGCTTATCGTTAAAATGATAAGAAATAAGTCCGGTGCTAATCTTAGCTTTTTTTGCTACCTTCGTTAAGCTTAAGTTGTTATATCCAACCTCTTCTAATGTATCAATACATGCAAGAATAATTTGTTCACGCCTAGCCTCTGCAATAAAAGAATCAGTCACGCTATTCAACTCCTAATTTATATGATTTAAATGTATAATCAAAAAATTGATTGATCGTTCAATTAAATATTAGTAAGAAATTAAAAGTATGTCAAATGTTTTATGCTTACATCTGGATAAGGCTCATTCGCTTTTTAATAAAGCCCAATTCCTAAAACAAGCCCGTTTTTAGGTAAGCCAAGCTTCCTATTCGCCCTGAAAACATAATATAAATGGAATCCCCTCATTTAGAGCAAGGTGAACTTGTTATGAATGATACTAAAGGAGGAATAGGGTAATGAGCGAAAAGTGTGAACACAGACATGATGATTGTAACCGCAGACATGGTTGCGGAGGCGGTTTTGCGCTTCTAATCGTATTGTTTATTTTATTAATTATCATCGGTGCTAGCTGCTTCGGCGGAGGCGGCGGTTGTGGCTATGGTGGTTATGGCGGTTATGCTGGCGGCTACGGCGGATATTGCTGCTAATTATTAAAAACTATTGAAAATAGCCTTGTGCATATTGCACAAGGCTATTTTATTCATATTTTTATATGCTGTGATAATTTATTAATGTACAGAGAACGGATTAAGAAGAAGAAAATGATCTCGATAATCCCGAAAAAGGTGAGTACGATACATGTCTCTTTTAATAAGGAGAAAGAAAACATGCTTTGTAAAAACTTAACCGCAAATAATGTGTGAACACCAGCAACGATGTAAGGAACGAAAAATAAAATCCCTAATTGAATCGTTGCAGAGCGAAACATTTCTGATTCAGTTAAGCCAAGCTTTGTAATCGTAATATACTTTTGTCTTTCAGTTGTTAAGTCATTATACATACGGAAATATAAAACACTAGCTGCTCCGATAAAGAAAATAAAGCCGAGAAATGCCCAAATAAAGAATTGAGCGACTGCATTTCCTTTACTATGAACGAGTTCATCCGTAGCTGTATAAATATAAAATGGTTTAATGAAATTTTCTTCATTTTTATGTGCTTCATACAAAATTTCTGCATCATGATCTAAGCTTTTTAATATATTTTTTGTTGGGACAATTGCATTTTCCCAATTTTCCACGAAGTAGTTATAGACTGTAATTGTTTCAATATGAGGAATCATATTTTCAATTACTTCATCTTGCATCACAATTAAGTGAGGTAATGCAAAGGGAGGCTCAATTCCTCTATTAATAAAACCTTTAATTTGAAATTCCTTTTTATTAGAGCCAAGTGTAATTGTGTTCTGCTTCGCAAATGGGTTAGACACGAGATTTAATAACGCTGGTGAATAGCGAGAAATATTATAAACTTGTGAAGAATCGAGAGTGATTTTTGGTCTGTTTAATTGCTGTGCTATTGCGTTATAATCACTCATTTTCATAATGGCAATTGATTCTTTTGAAGCTGTATCTTTTAAAACGGTAAACTTATATTTGTCATATTGAAAATTAGCATTTGTAAGTTCAGTTTCAATCGTAGTAATATGCTTTTGTTCAAATGCATTAACACCTTCTGATGTATAGGTGAATGGTATTGGATATCGTTCTAGTATGGGTGCTTTCGTATTATTGTTTGCAGCAAATAACCCGATAATAATTGTAAATGCAAGTGCAGATAGCATAGAAACAATAAAGAGTACATTAATATTACTGCGTGTACGAGAAACTAAATCTGAAATCCATAACATATTTATTTGTTTTAAGTAAAACTTTCTTCGTTTCTTTAAAATATAGATAAAGAGAAGAAATGTTTGTGAAAAAAATAAATACGTCCCAATCACTACAAGCGGTAAAATAGATAGCATAATTAAGAATACAGATCCATTTTGTGCATTTTTTTCCGTTATGTAGCCTTGCGGATAACCGGCAATATAATAACATAGTCCTAAACAAGTTAAAGCAAATAGTGAAATGAGTATAGATGGTTTTTTTTCACTCTTCTCTTTGTTAACACCCTTAATAAGCTTCGTTGTTTTTCGAGTACGAATAAACATTGGTGTAAATGTAGAAACGATTAAAAATAAAATGATAAACGTTACGGTTGTAACGATAATCGCTTCTGTTGGCCAATATAAATAGAGACCTTTCGCGTTTGTTAATTTCGAAGTGACTAATAAGAAAAAGTTAGAAAATACAAGTCCACCTTGAATGCCGATAAAGATGGATAATATCCCAATTATCATGTTTTCGGTAAATAACAATCTTTTTAATTGTCTCTGTGAGATACCAAGAATAGTGAGTATCCCGAATTGCTGCTTCCGCACATTTAAAAATGTTCCAATTGAATATAAGAGAAAGAAGAACGAGAACATAACAATCACAAGCTGTGCTGTACTAGCTAAATTCATTAGAGGATCACGTTCTTGAAAGCTTTGTACACTCTGTAAGCGTGGATGATACGCGTATACAGTAAATGAAAAGAAAACCATGATAGAAAACGCACTACTTACAAAGTAGGCGAAATATGCTTTTGAATTACGTGAGACATTTTTAAATGCGAATTGCCAAAACGTCATCCACGTCTTCCTCCTAATAAGGCTAGAACATCTAATATTTCTTGATAAAACTTCTCGCGATATAATCCGCGGTGCAGTTCATTGTAAAGCTCTCCATCTTTAATGAAAATAACACGGTTACAATAACTTGCTGCAAACGGATCGTGCGTAACCATTAAAATCGTTGCATCTTCTTCTTTGTTTAATTTCGTAAATAACTCCATTACATCAATAGCGGCTTTTGAATCCAGGTTCCCTGTCGGTTCATCGGCTAGTAAGAGAGAAGGGTGATGAATAACAGCACGTGCTACTGCAGTACGCTGTGCTTGTCCTCCAGAAACTTCAAAAATACGTTTGTCCAAAATATGATCAATTCCAAGCTTTTTTGAAATGTTATCAAGCTTTTCATCCATTTCTTTTAATGGAACATTATCTAATGTTAAAGGTAGTACGATATTTTCACCGATTGTTAGTGTATCTAGTAGGTTAAAGTTTTGGAAAACAAATCCTAACTCTTGGCGGCGGAAAATAGCTAACTTCTCTCTACGAAATGTGTGTGGTTTTTTTCCGTTAATAACGACGTCACCAGAAGTAGGAGAATCAATTGTAGAAATAACGTTTAAAAATGTAGATTTCCCGCTACCAGATGGACCCATAATGGCAACGAATTCCCCTTTATCTACGTGTAAATTTATATTTTTTAAAGCAGTATGAGGGACTTTTCCCTCATATACTTTTGAGACGTTTTTTATGTGTAATACTTCTTCCATAGTAATCACCTTTCTACTTTTAAAACTTAATATGTTGTGATAATTTTTGCATATAAAAGGAACGAATTAAAAGGAAAAATAAAATTTCAACTGTTCCAAAAATCAACAGTACGACTGTAATCTCAGCGAAGAACGAGAGATGTAAAACTTCTTGTAGCATCTTTGTCGCAAACATCGTATGGATTGACGCCATGATGTAAGGCACGAAGAAAAGAATCGCAAGCTGAATTGTCGCTGAACGTTTCATTTCAGTTTCAGTTAAGCCAATTTTCGTAATCGTTATATATTTTTCTTGCTCATTTGTTAAATCTGTATACATTCGGAAGTAAAGAACACTACCAGCACCGATAAAGAAGATAACACCTAAGAAAGTACCAATTAAGAAGAACGAAGCGACATTTAGTTTTGTCTTATATAGGGAATCGCTCGCTTCACTTGCATGGAAAGGTGGATGCTCTGCTTGAATTGCTGCATTATCGTTATCAATTTTTGTTATAAACGATGAACCGATATTATGTGCTTTTTCCCAATCTGTAACTTTGAAGTTATATACACTCATTTGTTTGGAAACTGTGGATAAGGATTCTACATTTTCATCAGATAGTATGAGTAATTGGTATATTAAGCTGTTTGGGAATGGGCTATAACTTTTATATTCTTTCACTTGTAGTTGTAAATTGTTTTGAGTAAGTGTAAGAGTATTTTTCTTTTCTTCATTGTGAAGTGTTCCAATAACTTGATCATCTAAGTCTTTCATAAGAATATAAGATTCATTCTTATTTACCGTGAGTTTTTCCCAATTTAATGCTTTAGCAAGTACATTATAGTCACTTTGTTTAATTGCGTAATAGAGCTGCGTGTTATCTTCAGCTGAAGATACCTCATATATATCCGTTTTAAATTTTGTATAAGTAAAGTGCTCTTCATTAAATTTCTGCTCTAACCAGTTTAAATGTTCATCAGCTAATGTATTTTCAGTATGCGATAAATACGTAAACGGGAAAGGGTTCTGTCTAATTGCATCAAACTTTGTAAATTTCCCAAAACCGTATAAGAATGTAATCATTGTAAAAGCGAGTGTTGATAGCATCGCTACAATAAAGAGCATGTTAATGTTTGTCCGAATGCGCGCTGCTAAATCCGAAATCCAAAGCATATTAATTCGTTTCATATAAAACGTTCTTCGCGTTTTTAAAATACGAATAAGTAAAAAACTAATTTGTGAAAAGAAAAAGTATGTTCCAGCTGCAATAAGCGATGGGATGACAAATATACTAGAGACGGCATATAAAAGCCCAATGATGTCACCTAGCGACATAAAATACAACGGATTTGCGGCTAACGCATATCCACATATTAAACACGTCGCACCAAATAGAGAGATGAGCACGGATGCTTTTCTTTCTTTTTGTTGTGTTCCTTCTTTTAAAAGACGTACGGCTTTTCTCGTACGAATGAGCATCGGTGTAAAAGATGATACGAGAATGAAGAGCCCAAGAAAGATGATGATAGTTAAAACGATAGCACTTGTAGGCGGATATAAATATAAACCAGGTACGTGTGTAATTTTGGCGGTAACTAATAAAAAGAACTGTGAAAAGACAACTCCAAGTTGAATACCAAAAAATATAGAAAGAGCACCAATTAACATATTTTCTATAAATATGAGTCGCTTTAATTGTTTTTGAGATATGCCAAGTACTGTTAAAATCCCGAACTGTTTTTTTCTTACTTTTAAAAAGGTCCCGATTGAATACAGTAAAAAGAAAAATGAAAAGAACACAATGACAACTTCTGAAATTGTCATTAATATGTTCAGAGAATAATTCACGTCTGTCATATGCAATTTAGGATGAAATAAATAAACTGCAAATGAGAAAAAGATTGCGATGGAGAACGCACTGCTTACAAAATAGGCGAAATAAGCTCTGGCGTTCCGCGTCACGTTTTTAAATGCAAACTGCCAAAATGTCATTTGCCTAGCCTCCTAGTAGGATGAAGAGGAAAAGGATATAAGAAATACCCTTTCCCCCTACTAAATACATTCATAAAATTTAACCATTTGTATACTCTGATAACTTTTGCATGTAAAAGGAACGAATGAATAAGAAAAATACGATTTCAACTACGCCAAAAATAATAAGAACAGCTGAAATTTCTTTGAATAGTGATAAGGCAATTACGTCTTGAAGCATTTTTGTTGCGAACATTGTATGAATGGACGCCATAACGTACGGAACGAAAAATAAAATGCTAAGTTGAATGGTTGCAGATCTTTTCATCTCTGCACCTGTTACCCCAATTTTTGAAATTGCTACATACTTTTCTTGTTCGTTCGTTAAATCTGTATACATTCGGAAGTAAAGAACGCTCCCTGCTCCAATAAAGAAAATGACACCTAAGAATGTCCCGATTAGGAAGTACGCGGCACTACCAGATGTGATTCTGTATAATGAACCTGCTGATTCATAGGAGCGAATAAGAGGGCCTTCGTATTGGAATTTCTGTCGATCTCTTTGTATTTTTTTCATAAAATCATCAGCAATTTCATAAGTCTTTTCCCAATTTTGTACGTTATAATTGTACGCTGTTACGTGTTTTGTTGTATTTGGTAAGTTGTTTACAACAGCGTCAGGTAAAATTAAAGTTTGGTATGAAAAGTTAGATGGAATGGCCCCTGCTTGTTCATAGCCCTTTACTTGTAATTGCGTATTTGTAATAGAAAGTGTAATAGACTTTCTATTGTAGCTTGGCTCAAATTCGCTGAATAAGGTTACATAAGCGCTACCTGTTAAGACATATGCTTCATTATCTTTCATGAATAGTTGTTTCATTTGCAGGGAAGCTGCGAGTTTATTATAGTCACTTTGTTTTATTGCGTATATGTCATTATAAGCTGTTATGCCTTCATCTTCTTTCAGTGGTGTTTCATATAAATCAGCTTTTATTTTTTTATAAGAGAAATTCTCTTTTCGTAATTGTTGTTCAAGCCAATTTAAATGATCATTCACAAAAGGATTTGCGTCATAAGAAAAATAAGAGAATGGAAAAGGTGAACTTCGCGTAACCTCTAGCTTTGTAAACTTTCCGACTCCATATAGAAACGTAATCATTGTGAAAGCAATTGTAGATAGCATCGCTACAATAAACAGCATATTAATATTCGTTCGGATGCGGCTTGCTAAATCCGAAATCCACAGCATATTAATCCGTTTCATATAAAACTTTCTTCTTTTCTTTAAAATATAAATAAGTAAGAAACTAATTTGAGAAAAGAAAAAATATGTTCCGATTGTAACGAGCGTTGGAATGACGAAAATACTTGAAACCATATATATAACGCCTACTTGCGAGTTTATTGAGAAGAAATATTTAGGGTTTCCAGCTAAAATATAACCACCTAATAAACAGATAGCACCAAATAGAGAGATAAATATGGATGGTTTTCTTTCCTTTTGTTTCCTACCATTAGTTTTTAAAAGGTTTACTGTCTTTTTCGTACGAATTAGCATGGGTGTAAATGAAGATACAACGATAAAGAGACCAAGAAACACAATCATTGTTAAAATGAAAGCATTCGTAGGGATATATAAATATATCCCTGGTAGATGTGTAATTTTCGCTGTTACTAATAAGAAAAACTGCGAGAAGACAAGTCCAAACTGCATGCCGAAAAAGATAGATAAAATACCAATTAACATATTTTCAGTGAAAATGAGCCGATGTAATTGCTTTTTTGATATACCTAAAACGGTTAACACACCAAATTGCTTTTTCCGAACTTTTAAAAACGATCCGATTGAATAAAGTAGAAAGAAGAACGAGAACAAGACAATGATAACTTCTGAAAATATCATTAATCCTGAAATTTCAGAGGTCATGTCAAAGTTTTGTAATTTCGGATGGAATAAGTAAACAGCAAACGAAAAGAACACAGCAATGGAAAAGGAGCTACTTACAAAGTAAGCAAAATAAGCTCTTGAGTTGCGCGTGACGTTTTTAAATGCAAATTGCCAAAATGTCATAGATTATACCTCCGGCTAGAAGATATAGAAGTAATTGTATTGCAAAAAATGTATGAGAGTGAGTTCTCATACATTTTGCTTGCATATGTTACGATCATGCTTCGGTCACCTTCTCCGTATGTTCTGCTTGATTATTTGCAGCGTTGTGGAAGATGATTTTAATCGTCGTTCCTTTACCAACTTCAGAATCTAGTTTGACAGAGTGACCTAAATAATCACAAATTTTACTTACAATATAAAGTCCCATACCAGTAGATTCTCCGAATGCGCGACCGTTTTTCCCAGTGTAAAATGGTTCAAATACTCTTCGAATATCTTCTTGCGGAATACCAACACCTTCATCGCGAACTTCTAAAATAATATCTTTTCCGTTTCGGTAAGCAGATAAGAATACTTTCTTTCCGCGTTCCCCAGAGTAACGAACAGCATTTGTCATTAACTGATAGATGATAAATTTTAGCCATTTCGCATCAGAAGCAACTTTTAAATCAGAATGGACTTCTAAAACAGGGAAGACACCATTACGAATGAATAGTTCTTTTAATCCGTTAATATTTTTTGTTACCGTATCTTTTAATGAAATCGTCTCGACATGGAAATCTTCATGGAAGTTATTTAACCTAGCCATGTATAAAGCCATATCAAGCCCTTGGTTTAGACGCTCTAATTCTTTTTTAAACTTTGGAATTAAATGCTCGTCTTCCATTTCTAGCACCATAAGCTGCATAACAGAAACAGGTGTCTTCATTTGATGTACCCAATGGTTAATGAATAATTGATGTTCTTGTTGTTTTACTTCATACGATTGTAGTTCTTTTTGGAATAGACGGTACTGCGTACGTACGAGTTCATTGACACCGTGAGGCATCGGAGCAGTTGCTCTTTCAATAAACGCATCTTCCATTTTTTCTGGTTGCTCACTTAATCTATGGTACATTCTACGATTGCGAACGTAACGATAAGCGAGGAAACAAATAAATAAGTATAAACTTAAAACGACGAAGTAAAATTTATTATTTTGAAATCCGTCTACTGCATCATAAAGAACGAAAATGATACCGAAGTTTAATACGTACAGTAGAAAAAATGCAAAATGATCACGTAAAAATAGCTTCATGCTTATTCACTCCAAGTTGCGTTAAAGCGATATCCAAGTCCACGTACTGTTTCAATAGAGTTCTCAATGCCAAGCTCATTAAACTTTTTACGAAGACGTGTAATGTTTACGTTTAATGTATTTTCCTCAACGAAACTTTCGTCATCCCAAAGCGCAGCTAATAAATCTTCACGGCTCGCTGTACGAGGGAATTTAGATAATAACATTTCTGCTAAAATTGCCTCTTTCTTCGTTAAAAGAACTTGTTCAGATCCAAAATGAATTTCTGGACGTTCTGGGAATAGTTTTAATCCTTCTACTTCAACGATACGTTCAGAAATATTTGGTGCATAATCACCGTAAATACGGCGTAATTGTCCTTTAATTTTCGCCATTACAACGTCGTAGTGGAATGGTTTTGTAATGTAATCATCCGCACCGCTTTCAATTGCCATAATTTGTTCCATCTCACCAGCACGAGCTGAAATGAAAATAATTGGACAAGTAGATTCATGACGAATTTGACGGCACCAGTAGAAACCATCGAATTTCGGTAAGTTTACATCAAGTAAAACAAGATGTGGTTTCACAGCGTTAAACGATTCCATAATATCATCGAAATTCTCCGCTACCACAGCCTCATAACCGTACTTCTGAATGTGAGATTGCAGTAATGATGAAATATTTGGATCGTCTTCAACGATTAAAATTTTATACATATGTATATTCCTCCTCAAAAAAACAATTGTAGCTATAGTGTATCATGTGTTTCAAGTCTTTTCATTATGTTGAAAGATAAGCTAGTAAACAGTATAGGTTAAAAGTGAGAAAAGTAAAAAGGGCGCTGGATGAAATTGACAAATAACGGTAATTGGTTTAATATTTAGATAAATATCTAAATGTCTAATTATCGAAAGGAAGAAAGACATTGAATCAAGCATTCAAAGCATTAGCAGATCCAACAAGGCGAAAAATTTTAGACTTATTAAAAGAAGGCGATCTAACCGCTGGTGAGATTGCTGAACATTTCAATATGACAAAACCAAGTATTTCACACCACTTAAATGCACTTAAAAATGCTGAACTTATTCAAGATGAAAAGAAAGGGCAATTCGTTATGTACTCTTTAAACACAACGGTCTTTCAAGATTTATTGACTTGGGTGTTTACATTTACGAATAAGGGGGAAGAGGGGAAATGAAAAAGCATCTTTTTGCAATCTTATTAATTGTTATAACTTGTTTAGCTTGGGCGTTTGCTTGGCCACATTTACCGGATACAATTGCAACGCATTGGAGCGGCGGTAAAGTAGATGGATATTCTTCTAAATCGTATGGAATGCTTTCTATGGTTGGAATTATGATTGTTTTATATATTTTTCTAAACGTGTTACCAAAGATTGATCCAAAGAAAGCGAACTACGAGAAGTTTTCTAAAGCTTTTATGATGATGAATAACGGGATACTACTGCTACTATTTGTAGGGAATATAGATATTATTACAAGTGGATTAGGATACAATTTATTCATTAATCGCGTGCCGGAATTATTAGTGGGTATTTTATTTATAGTCATCGGAAACTATTTACCACAATGTAAACCAAACTACTTTGTAGGTATAAAAACGCCGTGGACATTAAGTAACGAAGAAGTGTGGAGAAAAACGCACCGTTTTAGCGGAAAGGTGTTTGTTGCATTGGGGATCATTATGATTTTAAGTGTTTTTGCACCAGTGGCGTGGAAATCTTTCGTAATGGTTGGAATTATTATTGGTGCAGTAGGATTAACGATGGGATATTCTTATGTTGCTTATAAAAAAGAAATAGGGGCCTAATAAAAAATTATGGGGGAGAGAGGATGAAAAGACACGTATTACCATGGAGTTTAATTATTGGCATTGCAATTGGATGGTATATTGTATGGCCATATTTACCAGAACAAATTCCACGCCATTATAATGCGACAGGAGTAGTAGATGGATATTTTTCTAAAGTAGAAGCAAGTTCTGTTTCAATAGGTAGCATGATGTTGCTGTATTTGATATGGCTAGCTCTTGGGTATATTGATGTAACGAAAGATAAGTATAAACAGCATGCTAAAGTCCTTTCCGCAATCCATTATGCAATTCTTTTAATAGGATTCGGTTGTAACTTATTTGCACTATTAGCCGCGTCTAATTATATTGCATCGGGCTCAATTGCATTTAATTTTGGGCTTGGAACATTGTTTCTTGTACTAGGTAATTACATGCAACAAACGAAGCCGAACGGGTTAGTAGGCATTCGAATGGACTGGACATTAGAAAATCCTGTAGTTTGGAGAAAAACACATAGATTTGCTTCGAGGGTATTTGTAATAGGTTCACTTTGTATATATGCAGGGGCTTTGCTTCCAGATCCATTTAATATTTTTATGGGGATTGGAATCATATTAATATGTATTATCGTATCAACAATAAAGTCATATAGTATTTATAAAGAAGAGTTGAAAATGTAAACAAAGCTGCTTTTCCTTTTAGGGAAGAGCAGCTTTGTTTTTTATCACTTCTTCAAAACCGGTATCCAAATTTCACTTTTAAAGTTTGGAGAAGATATGTCTTTCTGTTCATTCCACAATACTTCCGGTCCTTCCGCTAGTTCATAGTTCGAAGAAGGGAACCATTCAGAATAAATACGCCCCCATACATTTTGTAGTGCATCAGGAAATGGACCGACAGCTTCAAATATAGCCCATGTTGAAGCTGCAACTTCAAGTTGCGCGAATTGCTCTGGACAATCCTTTGTTGTGGCTACTCCAATATAGTGATCAAGTTCTCCTTTTTCCTCCATTCTTCCTTCAGAAAAATTAGTAGAAGCACTAATAATTCCAGTAGGTTCAATGTTTGAAAGGGACTTTAATGTTTGAATAGACTCTGGGTTTAAACTTTTCCACATAGAAGCAATTTCTTCATTTACACCGTTAAAAACGATTGGTACTCGTTTTGTAATACCTATAATTCGAAAGGGCTCTTTTTCTTCAATTCGATAGTTCATTTCATTTCCTCCTTGAATGGATAATTGGAAGGTCATTGGTGAATAAGCCTTCAAAGAATGGCTACTATTTCGGGCCTCTGAAGGTGTTATACCGTGCAAGTTTTGAAATGCACGAGCGAATGAATCTGGTGAGTTGTATCCATATTTTATAGCGATATCAATGACTTTTACATTGTTGTTTTTTAGTTCAAAGGCAGCGAGAGTAAGACGTCTACAGCGAATATATTCTGATAGTGATATGCCAGCTAAAAAAGAAAACATTCTCTTGAAATGATATTCGGAGCAGTAAGCTATTTTTGCGACTTCTTTAAAATCAATTTCATGTGTAAGGTTGTTTTCGATATACTGCATTGCAGCATTCATATTTTTAAGTGAATCCATATTATGACCTCCTCTGTACATAGAATAGCAGGAACGAAATAGCTCCATCCGACATTTCGTGCACAACTTTGTAGGTGCATTTTTTACCTTACAAAATTGTAATGTTCCTGTAAGGAGAATGAATGGATGGTATGATATCCCAATGTTATAGTAACAAAGTACTTTAATTCATTACGTTAACTTTTTGATTTCTTTACTTATGTGCCTTACATAACTGTCATGTTTGTGTAAGAAACATCGATAGTGGCAAGAGTAGAGAGTGTATATAGTTGAAAATAGAGAATAGATGAAATGAGGGATGTCGAGATGAAAACAGTGCTAGAAGCAAAAAATATTGAAAAAGTATATGACACGGGTGGTAATAAATTTGCAGCGTTAAAAGGTATTAACTTACAAGTAAAAGAAGGTGAGTTCGTTGGAATTATGGGACCTTCTGGTTCTGGTAAGACGACTTTACTAAATGTTCTTTCTACAATTGATAATGCGACGAACGGTGAAATTTTAATTGATGGAAAAGATATCGTAAAAATGAATGACGATAAGTTAGCGTTATTCCGCCGCGATCATTTAGGTTTCATTTTCCAAGATTATAACTTATTAGATACGTTAACGGTGAAAGAGAATATCGCTTTACCACTTGCGTTATCAAAGGTGAAAGCGAGTGAGATTGATCGCCGCGTTCTTGAAATCTCAAAGAAATTCGGTATTGATCATATTTTAAGTCAGTTCCCATATCAAGTATCTGGTGGACAGAAGCAGCGCTGCGCAGCATCACGTGCGATTGTTACGAATCCAAGTATGATTTTCGGAGACGAGCCAACTGGAGCGCTTGATTCTAAATCTGCAACAGATTTACTTGAAAGTATGAAGTCGTTAAACGAATATGATAACTCAACAATTTTAATGGTAACGCATGATGCATTTGCAGCAAGTTATTGTAAACGAGTTATTTTCATTAAAGATGGTGAACTATATAAAGAATTGCACCGCGGTGAATCGACGCGTAAACAGTTCTTCCAAAAAATTGTTGATGTAATGTCTTCTATTTCTGGGGGTATGGCTGATGACCTTATCTAGCATTGCCCTCCGCAACATACAGCGGAACTTTAAAGACTACTTTGTATATTTTGCATCTATGATTTTTAGTATCGTTATTTATTTTACATTTAAAGCACTGCAATACAATTCACAAATGGAAAAAGCTGCAGAAGCTTCAAAAAAAATTAGCGGAGCGTTCCAAGTTTCAAGTGTCATGCTTATCATTTTCGTAGCAGTGTTTATTATATATTCGAACGGTTTCTTTACACGTAAACGTAAAAAAGAAGTTGGCTTATATTCGTTATTAGGTATCCGTAAAAGACAAATTGGTAAAATGCTCTTTTATGAAAATATGTTAATGGGATTAATGTCATTAGTAATTGGGATTGCGATCGGTAGTGTCCTTTCGAAATTATTCCTTGAGTTATTAGTAAATATGATGGGATTAAATTTAAACGTTCATTTTGAAGTACCGATGGCTGCCATTATTGATACAGCAATTATTTTCTTTGTGATTATTTTATATACATCACTTCAAGGATATCGTTTAATTTATCGCTTTAAGTTAATTGAACTTTTCCGTGCAGAACGTGAAGGAGAAGCAATGCCAAAAGGATCTGTCATCATGGCATTAATTTCAGTTTTCTTAATCGGTTCAGGTTATTTTTTAGCGCTAATGTACATGAAAGCAGTTATGTATGCAGACTTTATGGTCGTTGCATTATATATTTTATTAGCGACAGTAGCAGGGACTTATTTACTGTTCATGTTCTTCACAGTATTTGTATTGAAACGTGCAAGAAATAATAAGTCAGCATTTTATAATGGTATGAATATGGTAACGACATCGCAGTTACTATATCGTATTAAAGGAAATGCGAAATCATTGGCGACAATCGCTATTTTAAGTGCAGTTACATTAACAGCGGTTGGTACGTCAGTTACGATGTATTACAACACATTTACGCAATCAAAAGTTGCTGCGCCGTATAGTTATTCCTATGAGAAAAAAGATGCAGCATTAGATAAAAAAGTAAATGAAATACTTGCTGGAGAGAAGAATAATCACCCAGTCACATATGAATCAGAAGTTGAAATGATTCCTGTGAAAGGAACATTTAAAGGTGAAAGAGCTGATCAAGTTCTGAACACACACTATAATGTTACGAATCAGTACCAGCTTATTTCTCAATCAAGCTTTAATAAACATGTGAAACATTTAGATGTAGAACCTGTAAATTTAAGTGCGAATGAAGCTTTCGTATATGATAGCTTATATATTGAGAAACTTGATTTTGGTCCTCTTTATACAGGAAATACAGCTGTATTCCCTGTTGGAAATGAGTCAAAAGAATTAAAAATTAAAGGTGTAAATAATAGAAGCCTTACAAATTTAAATGAACTATTTGTAATCGTTCCTGATAAAACATATGAGCAAGTGAAACAAGTAAACGAAACGCGTACTGTAAAAAATATTGATGTAAAAGGTGAGCGAAATAGTAAAGAGTTAACAGCAAAATTAGCAAGCATTATGCCAGCTGGAGAATCAGAAGTTTTAAAACCATTTAACGATTTCTATACAGGATTCCAAATGGGGCTTGAAACGACAGGCTTAATGATGTTTATTGGGTTATTCTTAGGATTAGTATTCCTATTAGCAACAGGCTCAATCATTTACTTTAAACAATTAACAGAAGCAAGTGCTGACCGTGATCGTTACATTGTCCTTCATAAAGTTGGTGTAACGAAGCAAGAAATGAAGAAAGCTATCGCAAAACAAGTAAGCTTTATCTTCGCTATTCCGTTAGTAATCGGTATTTTACACAGCTTATTTGCACTAAAAGGTTTATCAAATATATTACCATTTGAAATTATGATTCCGCTTCTCATTAGTATTGGAGTATACGGTGTCATCTATATTGGATATTACTTCTTAACGGTTCGTTCTTATTATAAGATCGTGAGTGCGAAGTAATAAGGGGCAGCTATCGCTACACGCGATAGCTGTTTTTTTATTCTTCATAAAATCTTAAGAAACTTCCTCAATTTTTATTAAGAAACGATAGTTATACTTAGACACAAGTTAAAAACTATCGAACGAATGAGGAGAGGTTTACATGCAGCTCATTACATTTTTACATGAATTTATAAAGCATCCAAAACATACTGGTGCAATTGCGCCAAGTTCAAAAATATTAGCAAAGAAAATGGTCGATGTAATTGATTTTAATAAAGCGAAATGTATTGTAGAGTTAGGGCCTGGCACAGGGGTTTTTACGAAAGAGATTATGAAGAGAAAAAAGAAGGAAACAATATTTCTTCTTATTGAAATTAATGAAGTATTTTTCAAAGAATTAAAAAGAAAGTTTAAAGATGAGCAGAATGTCATTGTTGTACACGGTTCAGCTGAAAATATAAAGAAGTATATGGAGGAGCTCAATATAGAATGCATTGATTACGTTTTATCAGGGTTGCCTTTCACTTCTTTACCAGAAGAAGTTTCAAAGCGCATTTTAAATAATGCGATGGAAGCGATACATGAGAATGGTGAGTTCATTACATTTCAATATTCACTTGTGAAAAAAGGGTTTATACAGCATTTCTTCCCTGAAATTACACTAGAAAAAGTATGGCTCAATTTCCCGCCAGCCTACGTCTTTAGTTGCAAAAAAGAACTAAGGAGAGCGTATGCATAATGGAATTACATGAATTATTATCCTATATCGAGCAATACGGTTATTGGGCATTATTTTTCTGTTTATGGTTAGGTATTATCGGTATGCCAATTCCAGATGAAATGATTGTTATGAGTGGTGGTTTCGTATCTTCAGTAGGGATATTAAGTGTTGTTCCTTCATTTGTATTAACATATTTAGGTGTTGTATCAGGGCTTTCTTTAGGATATATATTAGGGAAGGTATTTGGCACGAAGGTACTCCATAAATTGATGAAAAAGAAAAAAGCAAAGTATTTAATAAAATCACAAGAAATGGTTGATAAATACGGACAGTACGCGTTAGTTACAAGCTATTTCATACCAGTTGTAAGACATATCGTGCCGTATTTAGTTGGAATGAATAACATGTCATTTAAGACGTATGCATTGTATTCTTATACGACAGGATTTGTTTGGACACTCGTTTACTTTGTGCTCGGTGCTTTATTTGGACAACATATTGAAAAAATTGTAGCAGTTGCGATAGAGTATGGTGTGTATTTTGGCGGAAGCATCGCATTGATTGTGAGTGTGTTTTATTTATACAGACAAAAAAGAAATACAGTGATGAGTAAATAAAGGAGGCGACAGCCTCCTTTTATTATTAATATGGATCCATTTATTGAAGTGCGGATGCAAAGCCCTGTTACATTAAGAAAAAGTTAAGAAACCGTACGAGTTTTTATTAAGAAATACGCCCTATACTTAGAAAGGTCTTATAGAAAAACATAATGAAAGGCGGAATATAGATGAAAAGATTTATTTTAGGATCATTACTTGTCATCATAGCAGGAGCGGCATATTTGTTATACGGGAGTGCTGCAGTGGATTCCATGAATCCGTTTCTTAAATTAGAATATCGTTATGCGGTAATTGATAACGATGGAGAAGATTTAGGTGGAAATAACGGCCGTGCATACACAGTGGACGCATATGATAAGGATGGAAATAAAAAAGAGATAACAATTGATGGAGTGGATACACTGCAAAAAGGTTCCTACTGGCATGTAATTACGAGAGGAAAGTCTGTGCACGATAAAGTGCAAATAGAAGAAGAAATAATTCCTGATGGAGCGAAGGGGAAGTTAGGATTATAAGTATAGAACCGATTCTCAATAGGGGAATCGGTTTTGTTATTTTATGGTAAAGTGTAGGAGGGGGAGTGTGAGTTATGTTACTCATTGTTAGTCTTATATTAATTGGGATTATGTGCAGTATGAGAATAGTATACTTACATATGATAGAACGAGAAAAGATAGAAGAGAGATATGTATATTGCCCAAAATGTGATGCGAAAATTAGAAAAGGGAATGCTGCGCCTTTTTGTTCAAAATGTAATTTAATATTTTAGAGAAGGTAAAAAGGCAACAACGAACATATTTCATTTCGTTGTTGCCTTTTTTATGAAGAATAATAACAACTTTTTATGTTCCACTGATAATTTCTATAGTTACCTCCGCAAGAATAGTGGATTTTTTTTAATAAAATCATTTTTAATAATTTTATTTTGGAGCTACAGACGTTGAAACATAAAATTGTTACTTCTTAGTATCTATAACACTTTAAAGTGCGTACTTTTTATTGTGTTGTAGATAAGACATAATTACATACGTGAGAGGGAAATGAGTAGTGTAGAACTAAAAAGCATATACGCTATCTTTCATAACTATCGTGCTTTGATCGGTCAGCCCTTGTCACATTAATTGATATCCATTAATCATTTTTAAATAGATTTTAGGAGGAGATTTTAAATGAAAGATTTATTAAAAGGCACACTTGGTTTTGGTACGGCACCACTAGGTAATATGTACCGCAATATTCCAGAAGAAGAAGCAATCGCAACAGTGGATGCTGCTTGGGATAATGGTGTTCGTTACTTTGATACAGCTCCACTTTATGGATCTGGTTTAGCAGAGATTCGTCTTGGTGAAGCACTATCGAAAAGAAATCGTGATGAGTACTTCTTAAGTACAAAAGTAGGTCGAATTATTTCAGATGAATTAGAAGATCCATCTACACGTGATTTAGGTGAAAAAGGCGGACTGTTCGAATTTGGTCGTAAAAATAAAATTATCAACGACTACAGTGCGGACGCAACTCTTCGTTCTATTGAAGATAGTTTAAAACGTTTAAAAACAGATCGTCTAGATTTTGTTTATATTCATGACGTAGCGCAAGATTTTTATGGAGATGAGTGGATTTCACAATTTGAAATTGCTCGAACAGGAGCATTCCGTGCACTTACTCAATTACGTGATGAAGGTGTAATTAAAGGCTGGGGTCTTGGAGTAAATAAAGTAGAATCAATTGAACTTATGTTGGACTTAGAAGAAGCAAAACCAAATGTTTCTTTACTAGCTGGTCGCTATTCATTATTAGACCATGAGCGTGCATTAGAACGTGTAATGCCTGCAGCTGTAAAAAACAATATGGACATTGTTGTTGGTGGACCATATAGCTCAGGTGTTCTTGCTGGAGGAGCACACTTCGAATACCAAAAAGCGTCACCAGAAATCATTGCAAAAGTTAATAAAATGAAAAACCTTGCAGATCGTCATGGAATCAGTATTAAAGCTGCTGCTTTACAGTTTGCACTGGCTAATCCAGCAGTTGCTGCTGTTATTCCAGGTGCAAGTAAACCTGAACGAATTGCAGAAGACCAAGCGGCATTAAAAACAGTGATTCCAGCAGCGTTCTGGGAAGAAATGCGTGAACAAAAACTAGTTGCAGCTAATGCACCACTACCAATTAACGTTAAATAAAAAGGAGAGTAATTAACATGGCAAACACTATTACATCTATTGAAATTCCAGCTTCACCTGAACAAGTATGGCAATTAATTGGAGGCTTTGATGCACTTCCAGACTGGTTACCATATATCCCTAGCAGTAAAGTAACTGAAGGCGGACGTGTACGTCATTTAGCTAATCCTGATGGCGATGCGATTGTAGAGCGTTTAGAAGCATTTAATGAGAAAGAACGTTACTACACATATTCAATTATGCAAGCACCATTTCCTGTAACTAATTATTTATCTACAATCCGTGTTAAAGAAGGTAAAGGTGTTAACACATCATTAGTTGAATGGTCTGGTAGCTTCACTCCTGTAGAGGTTACTGATGAAGAGGCAATTAATCTATTCCATGGAATTTATAAAGATGGTTTAGAGGCGTTACAACAAGCGTATTTAGCTTAATCAATTTATTAAACATTTGAAAGCCTGCAGTGTAACAGCTGCAGGCTTTTTTATGATTATTGCATTTCTTTTTAAGAAAATATTAAGAAACCCCGTTACTATTTGTTAAGAAAATGTATCTATACTGAATTCTGTTGCTTAAAGAGAACATCAAGAATAATAGCAGGAGGTACAGATAGATGAAAACAATGTTAGAGGCGAAAGGGATTTCGAAAATATATGATACGGGCGGTAATAAGTTTGAAGCGTTGAAGGATATTCATTTACAGGTGAAGGAGGGAGAGTTTGTTGGCATTATGGGGCCGTCTGGTTCTGGTAAGACGACACTTTTGAATGTCCTTTCTACTATTGATACAGCTTCGAAGGGTGAGATTTTAATTGATGGAAAAGATATTGTGAAGATGAATGATGATGAATTGGCGTTATTCCGACGTAATCATTTAGGGTTTATTTTTCAAGATTATAACTTATTAGATACGTTAACAGTACGAGAAAATATCGCTTTGCCGCTCGCTTTATCAAAAGTGAAGGCGAAAGAAGTAGAAGCTCGCGTTGAGGAGATTGCGAAGAAATTTGGAATAAGTCATATTTTAAATCAATATCCGTATGAAGCGTCAGGTGGGCAAAAACAACGATGTGCAGCATCAAGAGCGATTGTAACAAATCCAAGTATGATTTTTGGAGATGAGCCAACGGGTGCGCTTGATTCGAAGTCAGCGACAGATTTATTAGAAAGTATGAAGACATTAAATGAAAAAGATCGTGTAACGATTTTAATGGTAACGCATGATGCATTTGCAGCAAGTTATTGTAAACGAGTTGTATTTATTAAAGACGGAAAGTTGTATAAAGAATTATATCGCAAAGAGATGACACGTAAACAGTTCTTCCAACAAATTATTGATATGATGTCTTCAATCTCTGGAGGTGCTACAAATGAGCTTATCTAGCATCGCGCTTCGGAATATAAAACGGAATTTTAAAGATTATTTTATATACTTTGCTTCCATGATTTTTAGCATCGTTATTTATTTTACGTTTAAGGCGTTGCAATACAATTCACAAATAAGTGAAGCTGGAGATAACATTGGACGAGGATTCCAGCTTGCGAGTGTAATGCTTATTATTTTCGTTGCGATATTTATTATATATTCGAATGGTTTCTTTACACGAAAGCGTAAGAAAGAAATAGGTCTTTATTCTTTACTTGGTATTCGAAAAAAAGAAATAGGTAAGATGCTTTTTTATGAAAATATGTTAATGGGTTTAATATCGTTAGTAATCGGAATTGTAATTGGTAGTTTACTTTCAAAAGGATTCCTAAAGCTACTTTTAAATATGTTAGAGCTACATGTAAATGTTCATTTTGAAGTGCCAATTGGAGCGATTATAGATACAGCAGTTATTTTTTGTTTCATTATTTTATATACATCATTTAAAGGATACCGCGTTATTTATCAATTTAAGTTAATCGAGCTATTCCGTGCAGATAACGAAGGCGAAGTAATGCCGAAGGGTTCAAAAATAATGGCTATCATTTCTTTATTATTAATTGGCTCGGGTTATTTCTTGTCAGTAACGGCTATTAAAAATGCAGGCAGCGATAACTTTATGCCACTTGCACTTTACATTGTAGTAGCGACAGTACTTGGAACGTATTTATTATTTATGTTCTTTACTGTTTTTGTATTAAAGAGAGTGCGAAATAAAAAATCTTCATTCTATAACGGAATGAAAATGGTTACGACATCTCAGTTACTATACCGCATTAAAGGAAATGCAAAATCGCTAGCAACAATTGCAGTATTAAGCGCAGTAACGTTAACGGCAGTTGGAACGTCTGTTACGATGTATTACAACACATATATGCAGGCGAAGAAATATCATCCAGTTAGTTATTCTTATGAAAAGAAAGATATGGAATTAGATAGTAAAGTAAATGAGATTTTAAAAGAAGGACAGAATGAAGTCATTCATCAATATGAATTAGAGACGGTAAAAGTAGTAGGAGAATACGGTGATGGTACTTCATTACAATCAAGAACAACAGAACTTATCGCACAATCATCATTTAATACAATCGCAAAATATTTAAATGAAGAAACTTTAGATTTAAAGAAGAACGAATTGTATGCATTTGATGGCATGTACAGTAAAGGTAAGAGAGATAGTGGCGTATATAAAAATCGAAAAGCTACATTCCCAATTGGAGAAGTAGCACCAGTAAAAGTGAAAGATGTCCAAGCAAAAAACATTACAAACTTATATGAACTTCTAGTTGTCGTTCCGGATGAAGCATATGAGCAAGCGAAGAAGACAATTGGAGCTCATACTGTGAAAAATATTGATGTGAAAGATGAAAGAAATAGTAAAGTATTAACAGAAAAACTAAAGAAATTAATACCGGAAGAAGATGCAGAAGGCAAAGAACAATTCAGTGATTTCTATACTATTTTCCGTGATGGTATTGAAATGTCAGGTTTAATGATGTTTAGTGGTATGTTCTTAGGGCTTGTATTTTTGCTTGCAACAGGGTCTATTATTTATTTCAAACAATTAACAGAAGCACATGCAGATCGTGAGCGTTACAGCGTTCTTCGAAAACTAGGTGTCACGAAAAAAGAAATGAAAAAAGCGATCGCAAAACAAATGAGATTTATCTTCTTCATTCCTTTAGTAGTTGGTATATTACACACTTTATTCGCGCTAACAGGATTAGCGACAGTACTTCCGTATGAAATTGCAGTTCCGTTACTAATTAGCATCGGTGTGTATAGTGTTATTTATATTGGTTATTATTTGTTGACGGTTCGTTCTTATTTTAGGATTGTTAGTAAATAAAAATGGTAATAAGGTCTTTCGTTTTTATTAGTTAAAATTAGGTGTGCATAACTAGGGTTTGATAAGGGTAATTTGAAACAGAAAAGAGATGGCAAAACCATCTCTTTTCTGTTTCAATGTTCTACGCTATTATCTATTTTCTTTCGATTCACATATAGGAAATACATCTTGTAGATAAGGAGAAAGATAATCCTTTATTTTAATAATTAAAGTGGAGAAAAGTAGGAATTAGAGCTTTTGTAATAAACGCTCGCTACTATTCATATCATTTTTGCATAATGGACATTTTGGTTCTTCTTCTAATGAAAAATTTTTACGCATCCATCCAAGGCAGTCTTCTGCCGTGCATTCCCATACAGCTATTGCTTCGGGATCTTCTACAGGCTTATCATTTTTTCTCCAATACATGTGATCGCTCCTCTAAAGTGAAAAGTTTTTTTAAAAAATAAAAAGGCTGTTAACGTTTTTTGTTAACAACCTTTTACTTATTAATTATACTGCATTTTTCGCAAAAATACGAAGTTTAGTAATTATTAAAGTATAATAAAGTGTTGATTATACAACCGCAGGATTATAAATCATCGTAAAGTGTCCTGGTAATAATTCAATGTGACAAGGTGTATGAAGCGAGCTTTCTCCATCTGTATCTACTTCTTTTTCTTCTTTCGTTTCAATATGAATGGATTTCGCTTTTACGTGGAAGATGTCATTTTCATTTGAGTCTTCAAATAGTTTCTTTCCGATGTAATCTTTAAATGCTTGAATACCTGTTGATTTGACTACGAAAATATCAAGTGTTCCATCATCACATTTTACGTTCGGAATAAAGGATGGAATACCACCAAGATATTCACCATTTCCAACCATGACAAGGACAGCTTCGTCTTCATATACTTGTCCGTCATAAGTAATTTTTACCGGGAATGTTTCAGCATTTTTTACAGTTCGAATTGTGCTTAAATAGTAACCGATTTTACCAAGCTTTGCTTTTTCTTCTGCATCGATATTGTTTGATACTTCAGATACGAGTCCAATGCCCCAGAAGTTTAAGAAATGTTGTTCATTTGCTTTTGCAACGTCAACTGGTTTTACGTGTTCCTTTGTGATAAGTTTTGCTGCTTCTGCAATGTTTTGCGGAACACCAAGTGTGCGAGAGAAGTCATTGCAAGTTCCACCTGGAATGATTGCAAGTGTAGGTCTAGTTTCGAGAGGTGCTAAGCCATTTGTGCATTCAAATACTGTTCCATCACCACCAAAGACGATAATTAAATCTACTTTACTAGCAAACTCTTGGCAATATTTTGTTGCATCACCTTGTTTTTTCGTATGAAGGATATGTAGATCAGGAAAAGCTGCGGCAAGAGGTGGTACGATTTTTGTTAAATTTGTATGTAAGTCACCTTGACCAGCTTTCGGATTTACGATGAGGAGTACTTTTTCAAATTTTGTCTTTGTCATATTTCATCTCTCCCTGTAGTTTGTAATGGAAAGAAAGGAGCTGTTCCCATGTATTTTAGAACAGCTTCTCCCTATTAATTGGATGCTAACATTGTCAGTTATTGTCGGTAAGTCGATATATTTAAAAAATCGCCGATATACATTTTATGTACTATCAATTTTTTAAGTTATACGATTACTCCGTTACAACTGAAGCGATAAATGGTAAGTTACGATATTTCTCAGCACAGTCGATACCGTAGCCAACGATAAATTCGTCTGGAATTTGGAAGCCAACATATTCAGCTTTTAAGTCCACTTTACGGCGTTCTGGTTTATCAAGTAGCGTACAGAACTTAAGTGCCTTTGGTTTATGCATAAAGAAGTGGTCTTTTAGAAAATGAAGTGTTAAACCAGAATCGATAATATCTTCTACAACAATTACGTTTTTCCCAGTAATGTTTACGTCGATATCTTTTAGTAGTTTCACTTTTCCTGTTGTTTCTGTTTGATTTCCGTAGCTAGATGCAGAAATAAAGTCAATTGTTACATCATTTTTGATGTGACGAATTAAATCAGCAGCAAATACGAATGAACCTTTTAATACTGCGATAACTACGATTTCTTCTCCTTCAAAATCACGTTCGATTTGAAGTGCTAATTCTTTAACTTTTGCTTGTAATTGTTCTTCAGAAATTAAAGTGTCTTTTATTTTAATATTCATTGTAATCCTCCTACAGTGTAAAACTTGCGAACATTTCGACTGTAAAGGATAGAATAGAAAAAGTCAAAGGAGATAGTAATTTTTTACAAAGATAACGCCAAAATCATCTGATGATATGATATACTAAGTGTATTAAGAAAACGCTTCCATAAAGGGTGAATATGATGAAGAAGAAACAGTACACAAGTGTAACATTTATAAAAGCATTACTTTTAACAATTGTTCTTGGCCTGTTGGCTTACGTAATTGATGTACCTGCGATTCGTATTTCATTAATTGGAATGACTTTAGTGTTAGGAGCAATTTCGCACGGTATGATGTCGCAGCTAAAAGAAGCTGGACTTGATGATATGAGAGATCATATAGATAAAAAGTAAGAAACCTTCATTATATAGAGTGAAGGTTTTTTTGTTTCTTACAAAAATGTAAGGTAGTTGTAAGGCAAATCGATAGTTGCATAATAGCATTTTGGATAAACTATGGGTGTAAGGTAAAAGGCAAGCATATTTTAGGTAAATTAAGTTTTAGGCACTCTATATGTGAAAAAGGAGTAGGAGGGCATGGAGAAACGTTGGACGACCTTTTCTTTTCTAGCGACTAGTAACACCGTAATGCTAGATGGAAAAATGGATTTTTTGCACTTGTTTGATCGTGAAGATGATCATTCTTCTTCTAAATTTACAATGAAATGGAATAAATGGAGCGATAGTTGTAGGTTTGAAGAAGAGACCCCTAACGAAGAGCAAAAGATTATTTTAACAAACCCTATTAAAGCGTGGGTTGTTCAACGTCGTAAGTGTAACGTCAAAAATCACTTCAAGAAAACTGAGCCGAGACAATTAGTTATCGCTCCGGCCCGTTCTACTTCCAAATCACGCGAAAGTAACATGTAAATAATTGAGACACACACCCGAAAAAACATCGTACATATTGCGATGTTTTTTTCTTTTTCTACAATGAAATCTTTAAATGAAATATATTTCATCTGCATCTTATATTTATATCTCTTGCTTATTCTAGTAATACATCCGATGCGAGTTGATGTGAATAAAATATAAGGAGAGAATGAAAATGAAAAAGAGACTATTACCAATTTGTGCAATGGCACTTTTAGCAGTAGGATATTCTTCAGTAGCGAGTGCAGATACTGGAACAGTAACAAAGGAAGAAGCACAAGTGCAACAAGATAAAGCTAAAAAAGAAGAAGCTATTAAGGAACAGCAAAAAAGTGAAGTAGAGAAAAAGCAAGCGGCACAAGTACAAGAAAAAAATGATATGGCTAAAAAAGAAGAAGCAATAAAAGCTGAGAAAAAAAGTGAAGAAGAGAAAAAGAGAATAGCGCAAGAACAGTTAAAAAACGATATGGCCAAAAAAGAAGCAGCGATAAAAGCCGAGCAAAAGAATGAAGTAGCTAAAAAAGAAGTAGCAAAGCCAGTTGTACAAGGTGAAAAATTACCAAATACAGCATCAAATAATGTAGCAATGATGGGATTAAGTGCATGTCTTGTAGCGGTAGGTACATTATTTGGTTTGAATCGTCGCAATAAGATTAAAGCGTAAATAAAATATTTTCCTATAAAGAATAGGATAATTTCATATATTAAAAATGGTAGGTTACTCCTACCATTTTTGGCATGGAGGAATGAAGAATGAAGTTACTCAATTATATCGGTATCATATTGATGGCTATAGGGCTATTCATGGGATCCTATTATGCTGTGGAATGGTATAAAGGAAGAAGCTCTGCCGGGCAATTAACTGCAGAAGAAATAAAGAGTCTTAAAAATATACAATATACTCAACTTTCTCGTGAAACACCTGTAACTTCTCAAGTGCCTTCTTCTCAAACAGAACATAAAGAAGGAGAAAAGGTAGCGATGTTAAACATACCAAAAATAAAGAAAAAGTTTTCTATATATTGGGGAGCGGATGATACGACTTTGAAAAAAGGAGTGGGTATGTTCGTTAGTAATTTAACGACAACACCATCTGGAGGGGGACATACTGTACTGAGTGGACATCGAGATACTGTATTTACAGATTTAGGGGAGTTGAAAGAAAAGGATACCCTTGTTTTAGAGTATGATAATAAAACGTACACATATGAAATTCAAAAGACATGGATTACTCATGCGGATGATCGTACTGTTATTATAAAAAAAGAAGAACCGATATTAACACTGACAACTTGTTACCCATTTGATTATATAGGGGATGCACCAGATAGATATATTATCGAGGCGAAGTTAACTGGCAGTTATTCAAAATGAAATTATAGTTTTTGAAAGCAGGAGGGGGATATATCAGTTATGTCAAAAAACATTTTAATTGTTGAAGATGAAGACATATTACGTGAAATATTAAAAGATTATTTTTTAAGTGAACAATATGTAGTGTTTGAAGCGAGGGACGGGAAAGAGGCTTTAGTTGTATTTGAAGAAGAAGAGGTTGATTTAGTTATTTTAGATATTATGTTGCCAGAACTCGATGGATGGTCTGTTTGCCGAAGAATTAGGAAGACGTCTGAGGTGCCTATTATTATGCTGACGGCGCGCGTAGATGAAGACGATACGTTACTTGGTTTTGAACTTGGGGCAAATGACTATGTGACGAAGCCGTATAGTCCGCCAATTTTATTAGCAAGAGCGAAAAGGTTGTTAGAAAGCAGAAAAGTGACAAAGCAACTTTTAGAGAATGAAGATGATACATTATCAATCCACGATATTCACGTTCATTTTCCGTCGCGCACTGTTACGGTAAATCGAACTGATATTAATTTAACACATACAGAATTTGAAATATTAGCGTATTTCATGAAAAATCAAGGAATCGTTTTAACGCGAGAACAACTCATTTCAAGAATTTGGGGATATGAATTTGCTGGCGATGATCGAACGGTTAATAGTCATATTCGTAATTTAAGAAATAAATTAGGAGAGAAAGCAAAGTACATTACAACTGTAGTACGAACTGGTTATAAATTTGAGGGGAATATATGAGAAAAGGAATTGTACTAAAATTATTTACTCTTACAACAGCATTATGTATGTTGATTTTAGCGACGATATTTATTGGACAAACGATATTTTTTAAACAATATTATGCGAATCGAAAAGTGGAAGATATTAAAGTAAATTTAAATTCCTTTGAGAAGAATTATTTAAACTACACAGGAAACGTAGAAGGAATTCAGAAACTTGAGCAAGACTTTTTAAGAGAAAATAATACGTGGATTACGACATTAGATAAGAACGGGAATTTAAAACATGCAGATGATTTTTATTTTGAAGTAACGATAGATCGTAGGCAACAAAAGAGCTTTGGACAACAAATATTCAAAATTCCTTTATACAATCTCGTCAATATAGAAGAGATTGATAATAAATCATCAGATCAGTTTCTAGGCCAAGGAATTTATTTTTCTGGAGTGAAAAAAGGAGATAGTTTTATTCCATTCTCTTTCTCGTTATCTAAGCAGAATTTAAGTGGATCTAATAAACCGTTAGAAAAAGCATTTAAGGAGAAAATGAGTAAATTAGATGAGGAGAAAAAGAAAGCAGCTGAGGAACAAGTAAGTAAGGAAAAGAAGCCGGCTGTTCAGGAGCAAGCTGCCCAAGAACCAGATGCTTACATAGGTGGGTTTGTTACAAAAGTACAGTTTCCAGATGTAAAAGGTCCTGTGAATCCAATTTATAAAAATACTTTATTTTTGGATAGTATAAAAGAATTTCAAACGGATGTATTACTAAAAGAGAGTAATCAAATAGAGTATTCAACAAAGACAATGGACTATGAAAAGAATGATATAAAATATAAATTATTAATGAAACCAATAAAAGAAAAAGATGGATCAGTAACATATATTTATGCGATGGCTTCTTTACAGCCCGTAGATGAAGCTGTACAAATGGTGCAAGATTATTACATCTATATCATTGCATTTGTAGTCGTTCTTATTTTTTTAGCTTCGTTTTATTATTCAAAACAAATTGCAAAACCATTATTAAAAATAAATGATACGACGAAGAAAATAGCACAATTAGATTTTACAGAAAAAATACCCATTACTTCAAAAGATGAAATTGGAGATTTATCGAAAAATATTAATGTGCTATCAAATAAACTCCATTCGCATATTGGGCAGTTAGAAGAAGATATTGAAAAGGAAAGAAAGTTAGAAAAGACGCGAAAAGAATTCATTTCTGGTGTTTCACATGAATTAAAAACACCGCTAAGTATTATGAAAAGCTGTATTTCTATTTTAAAAGACGGGGTAGCTGAGCATAAAAAGGATTATTATTTTCAGGCGATGGAGAGAGAAGTAGACAAAATGGATACGTTAATTTTGGATATGCTTGAGTTAGCTAAATTTGAATCTGGTACATATAAAATGAAAAAGGATTCGTTTTATATTGATACAGTAATTGAAGACATATGTGAACATCTATCTGTGGAAATAGAGAAAAAAGAGCTTCGTGTTCATAAAAATATATGTTCATTTGAAGTGATTGCAAATCAAGGCCGGATTGAACAAGTCATCGTGAATTTCATTACGAATGCCATACGTTATACACCAAATAAAGAAGATATTATTATTTCTACAATAGATGAGAAGGATCGTATAAAAGTGTGCATTGAAAATAAAGGTACTCACATTGAAGAAGAACAATTAGATAAAATTTGGGATCGTTTTTATCGAGTGGATACAGCTCGTCAGCGTTCACAAGGTGGGACGGGGCTTGGGCTTGCCATTTCAAAGAATATTTTAGAACTACATGATACTGAATATGGGGCAGGAAATACAGAAGATGGTGTGTTATTTTATTTCTATTTACCGAAAAAAGCGTAGAAAATATGATCTACGTTTTTTTAAATTATTTTCATATTATCTTTACCTAATCTTTATTTTTAATCAGTATAATTTGTTTAGAATATGAGGTTATGTAAGGAGTCGATGAACCGTGCATAGCAATTGGCTAAGTATAATGGTATTTATTTTCTTTTGCGCATTTATTGTATTTTTAATTGATATTACGATATGAAAAAAGAGCGCTCATTAAGCGCCCTTTTTTTGTGTATTCATTTGATAAGCACTGATGCTTTTGAATAAGCGTGGTGAAGTGAGGAATAAAAATATAAGTAAAACTGTACATAAAATAAAAGAACCAAGCATTGTACTTCCATTTACGATTAATGAATATAGTACAGCTGATTGACCTTTCGGTGCATATTGTCCCCAGAAAATAATACCGGCAATAAAGTGACAGAAGTAGCGAGCAAAGCTACCGACAAATGTAGCAAGGATAATATAAACAAGGATTTTCTTACCATGGTTTTGTTTTGCTGAAGGTCTTTCTTTACGACTACCTAAACTTGATTGCTCTTCACTATTTTCATTGGAAGTTAAAAGTGCTTTTTGAATTGGGCGATGGAATAATCCAGCAAATCCAATAAAAGCAAAGGCAATGAAGTATTCAATGAATGCTTGCACCGGTGTTAAAATGTAAGCATCTCCTACAACAATTTGTAAAAGACCCCAAATTAAGCCTCCTAAGAAAGCCGTTTTAAAACCCCAGCGGTAAGCGATAATAAAAATAGGAATCATAGCGAATGAGATAGAACCGCCTGTTGGAAGTTTAAGTGATAATGGTAAAATATCGATAATCATGGCGAAGGCTGCAAGAATAGCAGATTCGATCATCGCTTGTAAATTGGTGTTACGCATGTTGTCTCCCCCTAAATCCAAGTTGTACAAAAAAGAATAGATATCATAGGAGGATACGAAATACGTAAATAAAAATGAGGTATGTATTTCGGACGTTTGCACAATCCCTGCGTTAGCATTAACTAACAGGTTCGAAGGGTCGGAACGAAGTGTTCCCTCTCAGCGGCATGGCTCCCCCAGTGATAACGAGATTCTTTATTTGCTATTGTTTATTGTAAGCGAAATGGATGAGAATGGCAAACAAATGCTGTATGACAATAATTGAAATAGAATTGTAGCGAAATGTTAATAAATATGAAGCAAAAGGGTATAGTACAAGAGAAATTGGGTGTGGTATAATTTTTTTGAAAATAATTATCATTCTCTTCTGAGGGGGAAGGTTATGAGCTTAGTAGATATTAAAATTGGAGAGAAAGTGTTAGTAAAAAGTATTCAGTCTTTAGATCAGCTATTAAAGCGTAGACTAGCTGCTTTCGGTCTTGCGGAAGGAAGCGAACTTCGCTTGAAACAGAAAGCGATGTTCAAAGGTCCTTGTACATTGGAGTGTCGTGGACAGTTAATTAGTATTCGTCATTGTGACGCGAAAATGATAAAGGTGGAATTAGCGTGAATAAGGTAGCTTTGCTAGGGAATCCGAATACAGGGAAGACATCATTATTTAATGCACTTACTGGTTCTTATGAATACGTAGGAAACTGGAGCGGTGTAACAGTAGAAAAAAAGGTTGGTAAATTAAAAGATAGACAAGGAACATTAATTGATTTACCAGGTGTGTATGATTTAAATCCAGTTTCACGTGATGAAGGTGTTGTAACAAACTTTCTATTAACAGAAGAATTTAATCATATGTTAAATATCGTAGATTCCTCGCAGTTTGAGAGAAATATGCATTTAACGTTGCAATTACTTGAATTTGGTAAGCCGGTCTCAATTGGTTTAAATATGGTTGATGTGGCGAAGCAAAGAGGAATTGTCATTGATGTAAAACGATTATCAGAACTATTAGGTGTAACAGTCGTTCCTGTCGTTGCAAGAAGTGGAAAAGGTTGTGAAGAACTACTTGCGACTCTTAAAGAAAATGACAAAAAGGAGAAAAAGCCATTCCTTATTTCATATGGTGTACAAATGGATGAAGGAATTGGAGAAGTAATTGCTCTTTTAGAGACAGCGAATTATGAGCATCCGAGATGGTTAGCACTTCAATTTTTAAGCAATAACGAAGTAGTAGAAAAAGAAATGAAAGCATTACCAATTTATAAGGAACTCATAGCCATTCGATCTCGCTTAGAAGGAAAACTTGATTGTACGTTAGAAGAGCACATTTACAAAACTCGTGAAGCGTATATTGAAAAGTTAAAAACAAATGTTATGAAGCATGAGAAAGAAGGAAAAATTCCTTTTTCAGAAAAAATTGATAGATTAATTACACATAAAATTTTAGGACTTCCAATCTTTTTAGCAGTTATGTTTTTTATTTTTCAGGTTACGTTTACGTGGATTGGTACACCTTTATCGGATATGTTAGATGAGTTTTTTGGTGGTCAGCTTACGGATTGGGTGACGGCTGGACTTACAAGTATTGGAGCTTCTGATTTTATTCAAGCACTCGTTACAGAAGGTATTATTGCCGGTGTTGGTGCTGTATTAGTATTCGTACCACAAATCTTTGCACTATTCTTTTTCATTTCATTATTAGAAGACTCAGGATATATGGCGCGAATTGCAGTTGTTATGGATAGAATTATGGAGTTCTTTGGCTTAAACGGTAAAGCTTTTATTCCGATGATTATTGGTTTTGGATGTAACGTTCCAGGTATTATGGCAGCGAGAACGATTGAACAGGAGAAAGAGCGCTTACTTACAATTTTAGTAACACCGTTTATGTCTTGTTCAGCACGATTACCTGTATATGCATTATTTGCGGGCGTATTTTTCCCGAATAGTCAGGCGACTGTTGTATTTTCTTTATATGTTGCAGGGATTGTTCTTGCGTTATTAGTTACAAAAATTATGTCTCTTACGATTTTGAAAGCAGAAAAATCTATTTTCGTAATTGAATTACCGCCTTATCGTGTGCCACAAGCGAAAACGTTATGGCTGAGCACGTGGGAGAAAGGAAAGGGATTTGTTCGTAAAGCTGGTACATTCATCTTTGGTGGTTCGGTTGTTATTTGGTTATTAAACTATGCAGGTCCATCAGGATTTGGCGTTGATATGGGAGATAGCTACTTAGCGATGATTGGTGGATTTATCGCACCATTATTTGCACCGCTCGGCTTCGGAACGTGGCAAGCTGCGGCATCCCTTTTAACAGGATTTTTAGCGAAAGAAGTTGTCGTTTCTACAATGGCAATTATTTATGCGGTTAAAGAAGATGTGCTTGGAAATGTAATGGGAGCACATTATACAGCATTATCAGCTTATGCATTTATGTTCTTTATTTTATTATATGTTCCGTGTTTAGCGACCGTAGCTGTTATTAAACGTGAAACAGGATCAGCGAAATGGACGATTTTTTCAGTCGTTTATCCACTCGTAGTTGCTTATGTATTAACGCTCATTATATACCAAGTTGGATCCTTACTCGGATTCTAGAAGGAGATGTATTGTGATGATGGTCAATATTATAATTGGAGCTATCATTTTTGGTTATGCAGCATATACGTTAGTTAATTTTGTAAAGAGAAGTAAAAAAGGAAAATGCGCGGCATGTTCTTTAAATAAGTCATGTCAGTCGCAAACTTGTAGCCCGGATATGGAGCAAATTGCTCATAATAAATAGAAAAAAGCTTTGCGAATTTCGCAAAGCTTTTTTGTTTTACTTTTTACTTTTTAATTTTTACAAGTTGAGAAGCTTCTACGCCTTTGTAACCAGGGAATTCTTTACTCGGGTCTTTATCAAATTTTAATACACCTACAGATTTTTCATCACCTTTTACATTGCTGTAAGTTGCGTCATCAACAATCGCATACATATCTGTATATGCACGGCCACTTCCGATAATTGTGTTGCCTTCATATTTTAATTTCGCTCCATCAAGTGTAGCATTTTCTACTTTCTCTTTTGCGAATAATACACCTTGTTCTGTTGTTACAGCTGGTAATTTATCAAGTGGTTTCGTGTTGTCTTTTTCATCAACTTTGCTAAGTAACTCTTTTTTCACTAGTTCTTCACCAGTTTTCTTATCCATTACAAGAACTTTTTTACCATCTAATGTTGTCATTTTCATTTTATAGAAGTCTTTTTCTTTCACTTCTTTTTTGTTTTTATCTGTAATTTGTTGAACTTGTTCTTCTGAGCCGTACAGTACAAAACCGTTCGCTTTCTCTCCTAATAAAGAACAACCTGATAATGCTCCAAATGAAATTGCTGCTGCTAATCCGATTCCTACTAATTTTTTCATGATGATTTCTCCTTTTATATGTTTTATAGTAAATACAATTTTTGTATTAGTGCTTACATGTGAAGAAGCTTGTTTGTTGCTTCTGGTATTAGTGTATAAGAAATATCGGAATGCAACTATCGAGTTAGCTTACAGTAACATTACACTTATGTAATTTAGTGAAAGTGCGCAAAAGTAAGTTAATTTCAAAGAGGGATAATGAGAATATATTAGAAATACAATATTGTATATAGAATGTCATATTATAATGGATGTATTTTGGAAATAACATGTAAGGACATATTAGTTTTGTTATAATAAACACATAGGCTGTAAAATGAATATTCTTTACTGTAAAGGGAGATTTTTCAGTTTTCCAAGTAGTGAATTTGAAATATGAGGTATATCATAGGAGGAATTTAAATGTCTGTATTTAAACGATTAAGAGATTTAACAATGTCAAATGTGTATTCGTTAATTGAAAAAGCGGAAGATCCAGTTAAGATGACTGATCAATATTTACGTGATATGCAAGCGGATGTACAAGAAGCAGAGAAAAGTGTAGCGGCTCAAATCGCGCTTGAGAAGAAATTCAAAATATTATTTGAAGAGCAAGAAGCACTTGTGAAAAAACGTGAAGAGCAAGCTCATATGGCTGTTCAAGCTAATAACTTAGATCTTGCGCGTCGTGCTCTTGAAGAAAAACAAAACGCAGAGCAAAAGATGAATGAGTATAAAGCAAGCTATGAGCAAAACAAAGCTGCTGCTGATAATCTGCGCCTTAAGCTAGAAGAAATGCGCAAGCAATTAAATGAGCTGAAAAATAAACGTGAAACACTTGTAGCACGTGTAAATGCAGCGAAAGCACAGAAAAATATTAATCAGGCGATGTCTGGATTTGATTCAAATTCAGCAAAAGCTGGTTTAAGCCGTATGGAAGAGAAAGCTCTTCAATTAGAGGCTGAAGCGGAAGCAAGCGGTGAAGTTTATAAGAAAGAAAAGTCATTAGATGATGAATTCGCAAGCTTAAACAAAAATTCTGCTGTTGACGATGAATTAGCTCGTATTATGAAGCAGTATGAGAAATAATATAGAATAGAGACAAATGAACCGACATGTCTAAATATATTCATGTCGGTTTTCTATTATATTTTAGAGGAGGTTTTGCAATGACATGGATGAATGTAGTTGCCATGCTTGTATGGACTGGAGCGAGTGCAGTACTTTTATTTGCAATTATGTGGGTTGATTCAATTTTTACAAAATACAATGATTTAAAAGAAATCAAAAATGGGAATACAGCTGTAACAACTCGTTTTATTATGAAATTATTTGCACAGGGGTACATTTTATCCCAATCGATAACGAAAGCAAATGATTTATGGCAAGCGCTACTTGCATCAGCAGTTTCTTTCGTTATTTTATTAGTGGTAGAAATGTTTATCGAATTTGTGTTAAAGAAAATGTCTGGCTTAGATTTAGAAGAAGGTACGAAAGAAGGCAGCGTTGCACATGCGATGTTAGCTGGATCATTACATATTGTTGGTGCACTTATTTTAGGTGCTTGTTTATAAAGAGAAAAGGAGGGGTAGATCATGAGTTTATTTAAACGAATTAAAAATATAATGAAAAGCCCAGAGCCACCGAAGCCGGAAAAGAGTCTTTTAACGTTAGCTCCTGGTGATATGATTGAAGTTTCATTAGTCATGTACGAATTAATTGGGAAAACGAGTATGCATTCTCGTAAGGAAATTGTTTTAACACTGCAAGACGGGAAAGACATTCGTTATTTAAAAATTGAAGATCGTGAAAATACGTATTACAAATTATATACACCAATTGATGGTCGCTTAGATTCAATTGAGGAAATTCCGACGACAATTGAAATGGATGATACTGAGTATCATATGGAAGAACAATATAACGGACGTGTTATTGTGATGGGGAAAACACCATTCTCCGCTTCAGAGGAACAGTACGTATGGGAATTCCAATCAGATAACCGAAAATTATTGCGTATTGAATGGCAAAATGGTCGCACAATGATGTATGAGGGAGAAGCAATCATTCCTGCTGATGTACAAATTATAAGAGCAACGTAAGGGGGCGTAATCATGTCAAACCGATTGTTTACCATGATTAAATCGTTTGTGATCCCTATACTTGCTATCGTTATATTACTTGTTGTTGCTGGTTATGCCTTATCAGGTTGTCAAGGCGGGCAGACAAAGTCGATTCAAGACCGTTATCCGCTTGAGTCTGTCGCAAAGGAAGGTAAACAAGAATCTTACGTGTATAGGGCCGCCAATCGGTCAGTTCCTGAAGTCGCGAAGGAACTTATAGCCGAAAGGAAACCGAAACAAGCATCTAAAGAAGACGAAAATCAAATGTTTCTCGTTTATTCGGATAAAATGTATAACCTTCAAAAGGATAAAGAGAAACCAACCGATACGTTAATTGAAGTAAGTAATGAGGAATTTGTCCGTCAAAACTACCAACCGTCCTTCTTGCAAGGATATATTATGGGTAGCATATTAAACGATATATTCGGTTCACGAAAATCATCATACGGTGATTATCGAGGATATAACGACAGACAAAATCATAAACCAGTCATTCCAGAGAGACCACCTACGAAAGAAGAAAAGAAAACCCCACCTCCAATTACGAAGGAAGGGAAAGGGTCTATCATTAAGCGAGGCGATAATGTAGATTCGAAACCATCAGTAGGTGATAAGGGAAGTATTACTGAAAAAGGAAGTAATACGACGCCCCCACCTTCTACTGGAAGCAAGGGTAAAATTACAAAAACACCAGGCGGTTCAAGCGGATCAGATGTGAAGCCGAAATCATCTATTAAAACGCCGCCAAGAAATACATCTCCTCCAAAAACGAGGGTCGGTGGTTCAGGAAAGATTACGAAGAGAAGATAGTGTAGAGACCGAAAAGTGTAAATTGCTTTTTGGTCTTTTTGTGGAAATTAATTCCTTATAACTGGTACAATTGAAGTATAAGGAGGGGATAGTATGACTACGTATAAAAGATTTAGTGTAATTATGTTCCTTGTATTATTCCTCAGCTTGTTTATTAGCACGACAATGAAATTTCATTTTGTAGTAGGTATTCTATGGATATTGTGTACATGCACTTTATTGTTGTATATCCCGCTGCGTTTTCAACATGAAGTGACGGCTTTTCAAAAGTATGTAGCGTGGATTAAACGTGGGAGTCGGTGGGGCGAGTAAAAATATATCTACTTACTGAAAAAAACTGACAACGATAGCAACTTAATAATAAGAAGAGGGTGTGCCAAAATGTTAGCACACCCTCTTTTTTCATAATGATTAATGAATATCACGTTTCTTGAAATTACCGCCTTTTACTTCTGCTACGTCATAAACGGTAATAAAGGCATTAGGATCGATTTCATTAATAAGTTCTTTCATTTTACTTTCTTCTAAACGGTTAATTACGCAAGAAATTTCTTTGAATTTCTCTCTTGAATAACCACCGTATACTTCGTTATATGTTGCACTTCTGCCTAAACGATCGCGAATTGTTTCTACCATTAATTCAGGCTCTTTTGTGATAATTTTAAATGCTTTTGAACCACTTAAACCAACTTCAACGATATGAATCACTTTCGAAGCAATAAAGTAAGCAATTGCCGAAAGGATAGCTCCTTGAAGACCGAATACCGTTGATACGAAAATAAATACGAACATGTTTAAGAATAAAATAAGGTCACTCGTTCCAAATGGTAACTTACGAGAAAGCAATACAGCAAGCATATCGATTCCATCTAATGCCCCACCGTTACGTAATGCTAGTCCCATACCAAAACCGATAATAATACCACCAACAACTGTAACTAATAATGTATCGCCTTCAATAATAGCTGGTATTCCGTGCATGACAACGGTACCTATTGCTAATGAAGCAATCCCGATAATGGAATAAATCGCAAAGCTTTTACCGATTTGCTTATATCCTAACCAAACGAAAGGAATGTTAATAACTGCGATTAGAGCTCCTAATGGCAATCCAAATAATCTTGAACTAACGATACTTAAACCAGTCACACCACCATCTGATACGTTATTTGGAATTAATACTGCTTCTAATCCGTACGCTGTGATAAATGCCCCAATAATAATCATCAAAGCTTTCGAAGCAATTTTTAGCTTATTGGGCTTGTTTTTGATACTTTTCTCCATATAATTTCCTCGTTTCAAACTAGTTTCTTGTTTGTTACATAATTTACACCTAAATTTTATTTTAACATTTAATTTGAAAAATTTCTCCTTTAATGGATGTATGCAGGGAATATTATGACCATATTATCTTTAAAATATTTTTGAAATAAGTATAAGAAATCCCATCCTTTCAAAGGATGGGATGCTATTAAGAAAATATAAAACTAAGTACTGATACGAATACAGCGAAGCCTAAAATAGTTCCACATATTTTCATATGGCGCTTACGTCCCATTACGACAATCGCAACATATTCACGGATCATTGCGTTAGGCCAGTAATAAAATGCAGTTTTTGATCCAATACCTTGGCTGTTAAGACCAGCTTGTCTTGCATATATACCAGCACGGAAAAGGTGGAAATTATTCGTTGTAAAAATACTTTTATATTTACCTTCTGGTTTTAAAGAATCCATAATTTCTTTAGAGAACAGCATATTTTGATATGTGTTTACAGAGCGATTTTCCTGGACTGTATGTTCAAGAGGAATTCCTTTTTCAACAGCGTAACTTTGCATCGCTTCCGCTTCTGGAAGACCTTCATCTGGACCTTGTCCACCAGAAAAAATAATTGTTGGTGGTGTATTCACAGCGGCTTGTTTCCAATAGAAGTCGATCGCTTTATTAATGCGGCTTGCAAGTAAAGGTGGTACTTTATCATTAATTAAGCCGCTACCAAGAACGATGATGAAATCTTGATTACGTCTTGGTCTGTTGAATTGGTATAAAAAATATGCGCTTAAGAAGTTAGATAAGTGTATAAAGAAATAGAAGCTTATAAGAGAAATAGCTGCAAAAATAGGCTCTAAATGCGATGAGACCAAACTTGCTGGATTTATAATAGGGAGTAACATAAAGAATAACATCCCTAAAGCAGCAAGGAGTGTTAAACAGTTGGTGAATCGTCTTCCTTCTCGCTTCATTAAAATTCTAGCATTAAGAAATAGCCCAAACATTAAAGCAATAATACCGAAAGGAAGCATAATAAGAAGTGCTAAAATAGGTAAAATTATAATATAGCGTAGGACATCACTACTTGAATTCACAGATATAATCACACAAAAAAGAAGGAAAAAACAGACAAAGGCATTAAATAAAAAGCCGTTTATTATTTTTCGTGGATCTTTTAAATAGGAAATAAGAAAAATAATAAATAGTATAAGAGGAATAATTCCGAAATACATCATAAATATAGTACACCTCAATTTGTATAAGAATTTGACATACCTTTTATATTACATGATTTTATAAGTAAAAATGAAAGGAAAAATGATTTTGAATTTTCTCAATAAAATATATAGATACGTATGTTACAATATATTCAAAGCGATATATTAAAAGTAAAATGGTTGAAAAGGCACTCAGTAGAGTGCTTTTTCTTTTTGTATGCAATTGTGCATATTATATTTTTTTTCAAATGAAGAGGATTACAATATAAGTTGTAGACAGACTTTATAAAGCAGAATTTCATACAAACATTTCCCTCTACTTTTTGTATCTAACAATCGTATAACAATAAATAATTCTGTTTTATAGTGTCTGTTTTTGAAAGGTGGCTTCTTTGAAGGCACCTTTTTTTTATTAGTATAGATAGTTTTCACTGTTAGCATAGTGTAAACTATCTATACTAAACATTAGCAATCTTCCGTATAAATATTATCAATTTACTATATATTCCAGTGGTGTTAACCTACATATGAAAGGCTTTCTTTTTCAAAATATTACCCCTAATAAAATTTGGAAGAAGTCAACTGTCTCCAAACTTGTCTTTATGCTTAAAGAAAAAGCACTCAAATTGAGTGCTTTTTCTTATTGAAACATGCTATTTTTCTAGGCGATTTTCATAAAATAAAAGTAAAGAAATGAAAGTGGGTGACAAAATGCCGGCAGTTGTGGAAGGTGTTATTATTGAAAACTGCAATGGAACAATTAATGTAGGTGACAAATATAACGTACAGCCGATTGAAAAGACGAAGGCTTATAATGGATCGGGATCATCAAATACAGGAATGAAAGTACAAACGTTTAGCGGGATTAGTACAGCTGATGTATGGGATAATGATGCGAATGATCAGGGGATACAGTTTACTTTATAGTACAGTATGTAAAATTGCATAAAATGAAGAAGTTGCCCTATGATACAATCTAGCTGTGAGCTGTTAATGATTCTTCTATAGTGTAGTTGTTAGATTAGAAATATAACATCTTATCGAAAATCATACGTACAAAAAAAGACACTTCAAACGAAGTGTCTTTTTTATTTTAGTGATATCCTTTAGCAGAGTCTTTATGAATTTTATTTTTAAAAATACTGTAGCTCCAAAGCTGATATCCAATAACGATTGGTACCATGACCATTGCTACGAAGAACATAATTTTTAAGTTTAATTGACTACCAGCTGCGTTGTATAACGTTGTACTGTATGCATCGTTAATACGGGATGGTAACATTCTTGGGAACATACCTGCAAAGCCAGTTGTCATAAACATTGCGATTGTTAGGCAAACGAATGTGAATGCAAGGCCGATTTTATGTTTGTACACCATAATAAGTGCGAGTACACTCATTAGCATTGCAAGTACTGGAAGAATGAATAGTACCGGATATTCCGTAAAGTTTTGGAATAAGTTTGTCCGATTAGCAGTTGCTACATAGAAGATAGCTAAAATAATAGCTGCTGCCATTGAAAATGGTCTTGCGATTTTATAAGCACGGTCGGATACTTCACCAGTCGTTTTAATCATGACCCAAAGGGCACCGGATACGACAAATATAGCAGTGAAGAACAACCCTCCTAAAATACCGTAATGGTTTAGTAAGCTAAGTAAATTTCCTTCATAGCCATTTTTTCCGATTTGTAGTCCGTAATACAAGTTAGCGAATGTAACACCGAATAAGAAGGCGATTAGGAAACTGCCAATTGCAAATGCCCATTTACAAGTTTTTTGCCAAATTGGTGAATCATCTTTATGCATGAATTCCAGTCCAGCGGCACGAGCAAATAGTGCAAGTAATACTAAGAATAACGGTGTATATAGATAACTAAACATATTTGCATATGTGACTGGGAAGGCAGCAAATGTTGCGCCACCAGCTGTAATTAACCACACTTCATTACCGCCCCAGAATGGGCCAATTGCTTCTTGTAATTGATTTCGTTCTTGTCGATCTTTCGTAACGAAAGGAAAGATCATTCCGTTACCAAGTGCATACCCGTCAAGGATGAAGTAAACTGTCCAAATCACGCCCCATAAACCGAACCAGATGATTGCAAGCATATCATGAGACATGGGCCACGCCTCCCTCAGTAGCAGGTTCTTCTAATGCTGCAGGTCCTTTTTTCGCGAACTTCAGCATTAAGTATACGTCTGCGATTAAAAGTAAAGTGTAGAACAAAATTAAACTAATTAATGAGAACCAAATTTGCGGGACAGATATAGGTGATACAGATTCTGCTGTACGCATTAGTTTATATACTGTCCAAGGTTGGCGACCTACTTCAGCGACAATCCATCCTGCGTTAATCGCGATATAAGGAAGTAAGACAGACCATATTGTAATTTTTAAATAACGTTTTGAGTTTTCTAGTTTTCCTTTTCGGTTTAAATAGAAGCCATACCAAGTTAATGCCATAAAGAACATACCAAGTGCAACCATTAAGCGGAAGCTATAATACACGAGGTTAACATTTGGACGTTCATCTTTCGGAATATCTTTTAAACCAATAATTTCGCCATCAAATGAGTTTGTATAGAAGAAGCTTCCGAGTTTTGGAATCGTAAGGAATTCAAAGTTTTTCTCATTTTTTACATCAGGAATTTGAACAATTGAGAAGCCTTGTCCTTTTCCAGTTTCCCAAACTGCTTCCATCGCAGCTCCTTTTGCTGGTTGATATTTAGCTGCTGATACACCAGATTGATGTCCCATAAACGGTGTAATTGTTGCGGCGAATAAGCCTAACATTAAACCAAACTTAAATGATTTTTTGAAGAATTCCACTTCATTTTTACGTAATAAGTGATAGGCACTAATTGCCATAACGAAGAAAGCACCTACGATATAACAACCAATGACAGTATGGAAGAACATATTCCAAGCATATGGATTTGTAACGAGTGCCCAGAAATCATTTAATTCAGCGCGGCCATTACGTACTACGTAGCCAACAGGGTTTTGCATAAATCCGTTTGCTGTAATAATCCAAAGTGCGGAAATGTTTGTTCCAAGTGCAACCATCCACATACAGAAGGCACGGAACTTTGGTGAAATTTTGTCTTTACCGAATAACCATATTCCCATGAAAGTAGATTCTAAGAAGAAGGCAACGAGTGCTTCGATTGCGAGAGGTGATCCGAAAATATCTCCCATATATTTGGAGTACTCAGACCAGTTCGTTCCAAATTGGAATTCCATCGTAATCCCAGTTATAATCCCCATTACGAAGTTAATTGTAAATAATTTACCCCAGAAATTTGCCATTTTACGGTATGTTGGATTCAATGTGCGGGCGTATTGAGTTTCCATACATGCTACTAAAATGACAAGTCCGATTGTCAAAGGTACAAATAAAAAGTGATAAAAAATAGTAATTGCAAATTGAAAACGACTCAGTAACAGAACGTCGGACATAATAAATATTCACTCCTTTTTTACATTATCTACAATCAGTTTATAGTGAAAATACGTTTAAAGTATGTGAGACTTGTTACAAAGCTGTGTGTATATTTTGAAAGAATTATGTCGATTATCTGAAAATATCTTATTTTTACTATAAAGCGATATCCTTTTTGAGTTTTTCATATTTTGGTACACTATATAAGTAATGTAAATGAGAGAAAAGAGGGTTTTTTACTATGAAGTCATTAGAAGAGATTTTACAATACAATGAAAAATTTGTTGAAGAGAAAAGATACGAAGAGTATGAAACGGGAAAATTCCCGAATAAAAAAATGGTAATTATCTCTTGTATGGATACTCGTCTTGTTGAATTATTACCAAAAGCAATGAATATGCGTAACGGTGATGTGAAAATTATTAAAGTAGCAGGAGCTGTTATCTCACATCCATTCGGAAGTATTATGCGTAGTATTTTAGTTGCTGTATATGAACTTGGTGCTGATGAAGTTTGTGTAGTTGGTCACCACGATTGCGGTATGGCAAAAATTCAAGCAAGCAGTACAATTGAGAAGATGAAAGAGCGGGGTATAACAAATGAGAAATTAGATACACTCCGTTATTCTGGAATCGATTTAGAAAGATTCCTACAAGGGTTCTCTAGTGTAGAAGAAAGTGTAGAACATAGCGTATCGATACTTCGCAACCATCCATTACTTCCAGAAGAAGTACCTGTTCACGGTCTTGTTATAGATCCTGATACAGGAAAATTAGATTTAGTTGTGAATGGTTACGACAATTAAGAATTTACTTTGTCATCCTTTTTATCTGGGACAGGATCAAATCCTCCCGGGTGGAAAGGGTGACATTTTAATATACGCTTACAAGTAAGCCAAAAACCTTTGAGTGCACCATGTTTTTGAAACGCCTCTAATCCGTAATGAGAACAAGTCGGATAAAAGCGGCAAGTTGGTGGTGTCATCGGAGAAATGAACTTTTGATAAAAGCGTATAATCCCAATAAAAATCTGTTTCATAATGGTCTCCTTTTCAGCATAGTCTTAAAGTATTATAGCACGACGGTACATAATACTTTACTAATGTGCATTTCCGTTATATCATATTGGATATAACGGAATTAAATTAAAAGCGGGAGAGATGTTGTATGCCATCAGTAGAAAGCTTTGAATTAGATCATACGATTGTAAAGGCACCTTATGTAAGACATTGCGGAGTTCACAATGTAGGTAGTGACGGTATTGTAAATAAATTTGATATTCGTTTTTGCCAACCGAATAAACAAGCAATGAAACCAGATGTTATTCATACGTTAGAACATTTATTAGCATTTAATTTACGTAAATATATTGATCGTTATCCGCATTTTGATATTATCGATATTTCACCGATGGGCTGCCAAACAGGATATTATCTTGTAGTAAGCGGAACACCGACAGTACGAGAAATCATTGATTTATTAGAATTAACATTAAAAGATGCGGTTCAAATTACAGAAATTCCAGCTGCAAATGAAACACAATGTGGTCAAGCGAAGCTTCACGACTTAGAAGGAGCACAACGCTTAATGAACTTCTGGTTAAGCCAAGATAAAGATGAACTTGAGAAAGTGTTTGGATAAAATAAAAAACTGCCTGTGAAAGGGCAGTTTTTTTATTGTCCTAAGAGCAACCATACTCTTCTTTTTTATGAAAATATATTACATACTCCAACATATAAAACAAAGGCAGAACAGAGAAAATAAACAAATGCTTTCGTTTTTTGCTGCTTCTTTATTTCATCGATTCCAAAAAGGATACACATAATACTTAAAAGGATAAACACGTAAGGTAAAAGAATAGTGAAGTTTGCAAAGAAGCTAAATAGGGCGAGAAAAAGAGCGATAGTGGCGATTATAATTTGAATGTTTTTTAACATGGAATCCCCCTTAAGTAGAAAGAAATAGTTACTGAGAGAAAATAATTATAAATGCTAAATTGGTCAAAATTTCATTCTACATATAACGAAAGTAGTTTGATATTAAAAAGAAGAATATGAGACTGGAAACGAAAAAATACGGGATACTCATTGATTTTCGTCCGGATTTCAATTCATTAATTCCTAGAAGAATAAAGAAACAACTGAGAATAAATTGTACGTATGGGAGAAGTGAAAAATTATCGGTAACATGGATATAAGTGCTTAGAATGAGTAAGAGAAGCATGAGAAATGCTAAAAAACTCCGTAATATAGTTAGAGTTAGCATTGTATAGCCTCCTTTAGACCATTTATCGGAATATTTCTGTGAAACCAATAAATAAAGCAGCGGCTCCTGCTAGTAGAGCGAGCACACTACCTCCTGTTTGCCTCTTTAATATTTCCTCTAAACTTATGGTGAGGGCCATAACTCCTAAAGAGATAAACATATACGGCATTATTTCTCTATTACTAGTAAAAAATCCATAGATTGCTATAGATAAAGCAATAAGTGATAAAGTAATCCGTACTCCTTTTAGCATGCATGTACCTCCTTTTATTTGATATAGCTAATGATGAGAACAATCCAAATGAAAGCATCGGCAATAATACAAATAAATCCCGTTGCTGCCTCCTTTTTCTTTATTTGTTCAAATGCGATGAGAAACATTAAAGCCCCTAATAGAAATTGTGAAAGAGGTAAAAAATTATTTTGACCTGTATATAATCCAATTGCCGACATAACGATCACAGTGAGTGCTACTATGATGCGAAGTATACGAAGCATATTAGGAATTCTCCTTATTCTTTTTTGTATAAGGATTGTCTTCTAGTTTATCGACGGAATGTTTATAAGCATAGCCTTTATTAATTGTCATGACGGAGAGTAAGAGGATGATTAGGACGATGATAATACCGATAATTAATATTTTGAACATAAAATCCCTCCTTTTCTTTATTTTACATAATTTTGTAATTGATGAAAACAATAGAAAATAAAAGGATGAAAGAAGGGTGTTACATGGAGACGAAAAAAACATATTATATATCAATAGGAAATGGTCAAATTTCACAAGTGAAGACGGCGGATACGTATAATTTTGAGATTTCCGCAAATGATGAGGAAATTACGGAATTAAGAGAGCACTTTGATCAAGCATATGTAGAAGATTTAGGGTCATTTGTACGCTCCCACGTTCCATTTGTTGAGTATCATCACGATTCAAATAATGACCGATATGATGAACAACTACAAAAAGCATATAAAATGATTTACGATTTAGGAAATCATGAGACGAAAGAATTAGTCGCGCAAATGGGAATAATCAATGGATTGTAATTGGATAATATTATGCAGAAAAGCGAGAATATGCTACAATTTGTGGTAGGAAAAACTTGTAACCATCAATAGGGGAGTAATGGCATGTACAAATTTAAAGATTATTACCACAACACTGTACAATTATCGTTTGAACGTTATCCATTTTCTCCTGAGCCAAAGCATGTTTGGGTTGTATGCCGGTACGGGGATCAATGGTTATTAACGCATCATTTACGTCGCGGTCTTGAATTTCCAGGTGGTAAAGTAGAACTAGGGGAAACACCGGAAGAAGCGGCAGTTCGAGAGGTTCATGAAGAAACCGGCGGCATAGTTTCTGATTTAACTTACTTAGGACAATACAAAGTATCTGGAAAAGACAAAATAATCATTAAAAACATTTATTTTGCAACAATTAGTGCGGTAGAAGAACATACGCATTACGAAGAAACGAAAGGGTCTGTTTTATTAAAAGACATTCCTGACAACATTAAAACGAATAGAAAATTTAGCTTTATAATGCGTGATGACGTATTAGCGCGTACGATGAAACATATAGAAGAAATCGGCTGTTTTACGAAGTAAAGTGGCCGGTTTCTTTTTTTGTATGTAAGAATAAATGTAAATATATCTTTACATTATTTTGGGTATATTATACAATTTTGTAAAGATATATTTACATTTTAGGAGGGGGAAGATGGATAAAAGAAAAGAAACGACTGTTACTGTTTCGATGGTTAAATTAAACTTTTCTTTATTTTTTATAATAATTGCTTTGTTGTTTGGAATTGGTTATTTGCATATATTTCTTTCAGGTGGGGTTCAAGTTGAAGTTACATTATTAACGATGTTTCTTTTTATTATCGCAATGATTGTTCTCGTTTGTATTCATGAAGCGATACATTTAATTGGCTTTCGCTATATCGGAGGTGTTCCGTGGAGTGAACTAAAATGGGGCGTTAATTGGAAATTAGGTGTTGCATATGCTCATTCTAAACAGGCGGTTACAGTAAAGCAAATGAAGAAAGTGTTAATGCTTCCGTTTTTACCAACTGGAATTTTGCCAATTGTATTGGGATTAGCTATGAATCTGGAGCCACTCTCATTTTTAGGAATTCTACTAACAGCAGGTTGTATCGGTGACATTGCCTTATATCAAAAAGTTTCAAAGTTTCCAGATGATGCGCTAGTAAAAGATCATCCGAGTAAACCAAAGTTTACAGTGTATGAATAATAAGAGGAGGCTTTTTTGAACAACGCCTCCTCTTATTATTTTTATTTTTTTTCGGTAAATCGATCTATTGTGAAAATCATTGATGTAATTTAATTACTATTATTGTGTTTTTATCTCCACCTCTAAAAACGAAAGCACCTCCAACAAATCATCTACGATACGTGAATGCTTAAAATTCCCCCAAAACGAATCTTTTTTCCAAACACCAAGAATCCCTACTTGTTCAGAACCAAGCACATCGTTTTCTGGATGATCTCCAACATAAAGACATTCTTCTGCCTTCACATCTAGTCTTTGCAAAGCACGTTCGAAAATTTCAGGATGAGGTTTTTTAATTCCTTCAGCTTCTGAAACGAGAATGGTGTTTGTATACGTATGTATATGTAGTGCTCGAAGGTTGCTCATCTGAAATTCAGTAAAACCATTTGTGATAATACCAATTTTAATGTTTCGCTGTTGTAACTGTTGAAGTAGTTCATGCGTGTTTTTGAAAGGGATACAATGATGTTGGAAGTTTGTAATGTAGTCGTGCAGCATTTGCTCTTGCGTTAAAGTAGTAATGATGTATTCGGAAAGGAGAGTAGCATATACTTTATCCTTCCACGTATAGCCATTATTATCGAGTTCAAGAAATCGAGAACAATACTCTGATTTCTCTATACTCATCAAATGTGAGGAGAAGCGATTATATTGCTCACAAATAAATTGTTCTAAAGATTGGCGCCGATCTAATAGTGTTCCATCTAAGTCGAATAAGATTGCACGAATCATGAGAAGCCTCCTTGCAGTTTTTATAATTAATTATCGCATATTCGTAAAAAAATGATTATGATATTTTGTAGAATGGAATAATGGGGGATTGTATGAAGAAATTGTATAGCAAGTTAGTGTGTTGTATTATAGCAAGCAGTTTAGTTGCAGGATGCGATAGTGCTATCGAGGTTACGAAAGAAAAAGAAATTTGTAAAACAGAAGAAGAGTGTACGCAAATAGGAGATAAAACATTACAAAAAGTATATAAAAAGATAGAGGGACTTTCAGAACTTGAAAAAGTAGAGGATTATGACATAGGAGAGTATGAAAGTATGAATATGAAAGAGGCGGAACAGAAAAAAGAAGAGGATGACAATTATTTCTTTTTAGCTTCTTATTATATCGATGGTGATGAAATTGTAGATCCTTATTTTGAGAAATTGGATCGTAAGAGATTGAATAAAGCTTTTGCAGATGACGAAGTAGCAAAAGATGATTTGTTAAGTCAGCGACAAGATAGAGAGTATCATGAAACTTTATGGGACATGTATCGCACTCTCATTCCAGTGAAATATCGTGAGAATATAACAGGGTTTGATCTAATAACGGATGGTTATGATGGCGTTGTTGCTCATGTCATGCCAAGTATGGATGACCCGAGAGATTGGTTGCTTAGTTTAGACGTGCTCGATTCTGGGGTGAATATAGATGAAGTGATGAAAACATTAATTCATGAAACGGCTCACGTATTAACGATTGGGCATAAACAAGTACCAGTGGATAGGAAATATTTAGAGGCGTTTGATGAAGAGAAAGACATTTCATCATATCGAAATAAATGTAAAACGGTGTTCTTGAAAAATGGATGTGCGAGAAAAACTTCGTATATTAACCAATTTTATAATGAATTTTGGAAACCAATTGAGCAAGAGTGGACAGAAAAGAAAGTAGAAGAAAGTGAAGAGGCACAAATTAAATTTTATAAAGAAAAGCATGATGAGTTTGTATCGCTGTATGGAACAACAAATGTAACGGAAGATATCGCAGATACATTTACAGCGTTCATTTTACAAGATTCAAAAAAGGTGAAAGAAGGAACAGAGTTAAAATATAAGAAAATTGCTTTCTTCTATCAGTTCCCTGAGCTTGTAAAAATGAGAGCGGAAGTGCTGTCGGGATTATATGATGTTTCGAAAACGATAGAACAACAAAGTGGAGACTAATGTGAGTTATGCGTTCGATATAGTTTCGTTAAAGTAAAGCGTGAAGAATTTTTAATTCTTTGCGTTTTTTCATGTTGATAAAATTGAAAATTCTGTATTTTTCTTTAAAAGAAGAAGGAACTGGAGGTATAAAATAGAATTAGTATAAAAACGTCACAATTTAGACACAATTATAATGCGCGTGTTGTAGGGACTATAAGTTTACTCTCGAGGAGGTAATGAAACGTATGAAAACGATTCTTGCTGTTGCTGGTCTCATTTGGGTAATGTCTCACGGTTTTCCGATTTTTGAAGGGGAGCAAATTCGTAGTGCTTTGAATGAAAAGTTTAATGATTATCATGTGATAGATCGAAAAGATAATGTCGTTACAGTACGTGTGAAAGACTGTTTCCATACAGTTACGGTTGCGGATGGAAACATTACAAATGAAACGAAAATGTGTGATAAAAGGTAAAAGAAAGAAGCTGACTATAGCGTACTGTTTTGAGTCAGCTTCTTTTTCTTTTTCCAATTAGAATTTTTTCAAATGCCTCAACAAATACATACATAAGAGTTGCAAGAACACATGTGAGTAGTACGCTAAGTAAGACGAGTGTGAAATTAAAGACTTGGAATCCGTAGCTAATTAAGTAGCCAAGTCCTTGTTTGGAAACGAGAAGTTCTCCGAAAATAACACCGACCCAGGATAAACCAACGTTTACTTTTAACGTTGAGATAATTGCTGGAAAGGATGCAGGGAGAACGACTTGCTTATAACATTGCCATTTATTTGCACCAAATGTGTCCATCACTTTTATATAGTTAGAATCGACTTCTTGAAATGCACTGTAAATAACGAGAATGGTAATGATGATGGAAATGATTACTCCCATTGCGATAGAAGATGAAATGTTTGGACCGAAAATAACGATGATGATTGGACCGAGTGCAACTTTTGGCATTGCATTTAGGACGACGAGATAAGGATCAAGTACGCGGGCTAGAAGTGGCATCCACCAAAGGAACGTGGCAATAATAGCACCAAGTACTGTTCCGAGAATGAAGCCTACTCCTGTTTCCAGTAATGTCGTCCATATGTGGACCCAAAGTGAACCGTCGATCCATTTCGTTAAGAAGAGATCCCAAATACTCGAAGGAGAGCTAAAGAGTAAAGGATCAATCCATTCTTTTTTACTAGCTATTTCCCATAGTGCAAAGAAAAGAATAAGTAGTAAAAGTTGTAGCGAGCGAGCAATCCAAGCGCGTCTGCGTTCGTTCTTTCGAAATTGTTCATGTAGTTGTTTTATATTATCCAAGTCGTTCCAGCTCCTTCCATATATCTTGAAAGAGGGCTGGGAAATCGTAGTGATGGCGTGCTTCTAACGGTGATAAAGAACGGATACTTTCCGGGACGATAAAGGTTTTTGCGATTTTTCCGGGATTCGCTTGCAGTAAATAAATACGATCACTCATCGCGATCGCTTCTTCAATATCATGAGTAACAAGTAGTGATGTTTTCTTATATTTATTTAGTAAGTTGAAAACGAGTTCTTCTAGTTTTAATTTCGTTTGATAATCGAGTGCGGAGAATGGTTCATCTAGTAATAAAATTTTCGGATCAGTCGCTAATGTTCGAACGAGAGCGGCACGTTGACGCATACCGCCGGATAGTTCACGAGGATATTGTTCTTCTACACCATGAAGACCGACTTGTTTTAAAAGATTTAAAGTATGTTCTTTCATCTGCTCATCATAAATCTTTCGAATATGAAGTCCAAGCATAATATTTTCTTCAATCGTTTTCCAAGGGAATAAGTAATCTTGTTGCAACATATATCCCATAGATGATGTTTTCGTTGTAATCGGTTCACCATCTAAAAAGACGATACCGTCAATTGGATCAAGTAGTCCAGCAATGATTGAGAGGAGCGTTGTTTTACCGCAACCACTTGGACCGAGTATAGAAATAAATTCGCCTTCTTCCACTTGTAAGCTCATATCTTCGAGAATAAGTTTGGCATTCTCTTTTGCAAAAAAACAGTGAGAAACGTTACGTATTTGCAAAAAACTCATACACTTCGCCTCTATTTCTTAATAACGCTTTCGGCAATTTTTGTATTGACGAGCGCTTCATGTGGGACTTCTTTTTGTAATTCACCAGCGTCTTTCATAATAGTTTGGAGCTGTTTCCATTCTTCTGCATCTAATAGTGGATTTGTCGCATAAGAATGTTGCTTTTTATACCGTTCAATTACTTTTACTGTAATGTCTTTTGAAGTGTCTTTAAATAGCGGGGAAACAGTATCAGCAATCTCTTCTGGACTATGTGTATCAACCCATTGCTGTGCTTTATAGAGAGCACGTGTGAACTTTTCAGCAGCAGCTTTATCTTTCTTTAAGAAACTTTCTTTTGCCATGAACGTTGTATAAGGAACAGTACCAGATTCATTTCCGAATGAAGCGACGATATAACCTTTACCTTCTTTCTCAAGTATACTTGCAGTCGGTTCAAAGAGCTGTACAAACTCTCCAGTACCAGATGCGAAGGCATTTGCAATATTAGCAAATTCGATATTTTGAATTAAGTTCGTATCTTTGCGAGGATCAATGCCATTTTTCTTTAAAACGTATTCTCCAACCATTTGCGGCATGCCGCCTTTACGCTGTCCTAAAAATGTAACACCTTTTACGTCATTCCAATTAAAAGAGTCTAGTTTTTTACGTGAAACTAAAAATGTCCCATCTGTTTGTGTAAGCTGTGCAAAGTTAATGACAGGGTCTTTCGCTCCTTGTTGATGAACGTAAATAGACGTTTCAGAACCGACGAGAGCGATATCAATTCCGCCAGATAATAGGGCGGTCATCGTTTTATCACCGCCAGCTGTTGTTTGTAGGTCAATATTTAGTCCTTCATCTTTAAAAAATCCTTTTTCAATCCCAACATATAATGGGGCATAGAAGAGAGAATGGGTAACTTCGCCGACGCGAATGTTTTGAGTTTGTTCTTTCGTACCTTCTTTTTTACTACTACAAGCAGCAAAAGTAAAAACAGCTAGTAACATGATGCAAAAAATCGCGATTAATTTTTTCACTATATAACACCTCCTAGAAGTCACTCTACAAGCATGATATGTAGGTAATCGCCCATATGTGAGTGTAGATAGCAGGAATTTTTTTGGTGGTAAAGAAGTACAAATATAAGGGGTGATAAAATGGAGTACGAATACGATGATAGCGTACATTTACATCTTGATTATTTCGGGACAGAATGTGATATGGAATCGATTGCTTATAAGAGAAAGAATGAAGACGTATGGGATGTGTATTTTAATTTTGGAGTATACGGTATTCAGAAAGACGATGTAGAGTTAGGGAGATTTATGGACGAATATGCTGGTCATTACGTTTTTTCTGTACATGCTCGCGATCTTAGCTGGGAATTTGGAAGTGCCCAGTTTGAAGAGTGGGTTTTGAAAAATCGGATAGTAGAAAAAACGCTACAAAAATAGGAGGAATTTTGTGATTGGATTTCTCATCTTATTATTTATTTTTGTGGCCGGATTTTTTATCATGCAAATGCTTATTTACCGATTTGCAAAGAAAAACATCCATAAATATACAAAAATAAAATGGTTTCATATGTGGCTACATATGAATATGAAAAAAGGTCCGAGATTAGATTTTTTTGATTTTGTAATTATAGTACTCGTATGTATCGTATGGAAAATATGGCTGCTTCCTTTTATATAATACACATGCTAATCATTTTCTCTTTTATCATAAAATAACGAAAAGAACCTGTCTTGTGGCAGGTTCTTTTCGTTATAGTAATAGTTGTTAAAAACGTGCAACGCCTTTTTATTAATTCTTTCGTATTTTCATGTTAAATCTTCAATAGCAGGACTTCTAAAAAATAGTTATTGTATCATAAAGTGGAATGCTGAAATTAAGTTTTTCAAGAATTAGTAATTTGTATGCCACAATTTAACTGTTGATTAAGGGAATATTAAGACAATACATTTATGATAGAAACAAGTATGCAGACGAAATATGTAATATATGTTATTTTAATAGAAATAGTTCTTTCGATGCGGGGGAAATTAAGACATAGAAACGAGGGAATGAATTGAAGTATGGTTCTACACTTTTTCATCTTCCAAAAAGAAATATATTAATTTCTAGCATTATAAGTAGTATGGTGACTTTATTAGTAATAACTATGCTGTTTATGATTTTAAAGGTTTTTAATTTAGACATGATGAAAGATCATTTAAATCAAAAGCTTGTTTTAAGTGTTATGATGATTTTCATATGGGGCATAACGTTTTATATTACGCATTTCAATAAAAAAGAGATGTCTATACTTAGAGCATCCCTGCGAGTGCATTTTATATTACTTTTACTAGCTCATACAGTAGCGTTATTTTATATTGTCATGCAAGTTAATATGAGTTTCATAGAGGCAATGAATTGGATTTACTTTTATAATATGCAGTTTATATTAAGTTTTGTAGTAATTTATGCAATATATATTCTTGTATATAATTTAATAGGTAAGGTTTTTCTAAGTATGGTTTTAACGAGCTGTACGTTAGTCATTTTAGGTATTGTGAATTATTTAAAGCTTATTTTCAGAGGCGATCCGTTATATCCTTCTGATTTCACACAAATTACGCATATGCAATCTGTTATACCGATGGTGATGGACTATTTTAGCTGGAGCTATATTTTTGTCATTATCTTAAGTATCGTAGCTTGTATTGTAGCAGGGATATATATGAGAAGATATATTCAAAATGTAAAGATTCATCTAGGAATAAGAACCTTATTAGTAGTAGGATCTATTTTTGTTCTATATGCGTACGGTAATTTTGCGAATACATTTATGAATAAAGTATTTCAAAAATCAGGTGTAGATTTTGTTTTGTGGAATCAAAATGAGAACTATGCTTCAAATGGTTTTGTACTAGGGTTTATTAGCAATTTAGATACAACAGTTATGAAAAAACCAAAAAATTATTCTAAAGAAAATATGCTTCAAATAGCAAACGATATAAAAAAACAATATAGTGGAAATATAGGGAATGAAAAGAAAAAAGAGAAACCGAATATTATTTTTGTAATGAGTGAATCGTTTTGGGATCCCACGAAAGTAACCAACCTTTCTTTTAGTGAAGATCCTGTACCAAATTTACATCATTATATAGAAAACTTTCCTGGTGGACAAACTATTTCTCCTACATTTGGGGGAAATACGGCGAACGTTGAATTTGAGGCATTAACAAGTTATTCAATGAGTTTGTTAAAGCCAGGTTCTATACCATATCAGCAGGTTATTACAAATAAGAAAGAAATTCCATCAATCCCTACGGCGTTGAAAAAAGAAGGTTATTATACAAGTGCAATTCATTCATTTGGTCGCACATTCTTTAAACGTGACGATGTATATAAGGTGTTAGGATTTGATAAGTTTAATGCAGAGGACACGATGGAAAATGTGGATATTGATGGAGATTATATTAGTGATTTAGCGATGAGTAAAGAGATAATTGCTGAGTTAGAGGAACAAAAACAGCCAACATTTATTCATGCAGTTACGATGCAAAATCATTTTCCATTTACAGAAGGCCGATTTGGTGAAAACCTAATAGAAATTAGCGGTCTAGAAAATGAAGAATCAAAGGGAGAATTAGAGACGTATACAGAAGGATTAAGACGTTCAGATGAGGCCCTTCAATATTTAATAGAGCAACTAGATAATTTAGATAGACCTACATTATTAGTATTCTTTGGAGATCATCTTCCATCATTAGGAACAAATAAATCTTTTTATAAAGAAAATGGGTATATAACGAATGAAAAAACACCGAGCGAACGTTTAGCGATGGCGCAAACTCCGTTATTAATGTATGCAAACTTTGATATGCCAAATGATAATTTAGGTTTAGTAAGCCCAATTCATTTTTCTAATCTTATTTTTGATTATGCAGGATTAAATAAATCCTTATTTTATCAATTTTTATCGGAACTTTACAAGGAAATACCAGTGCTTAGAGATGAATTAAAAGTTGATAAAAATGGAGAAGTAATCAATGATTTAACAAAGAAACAAAATGAAATGTTAGAGCAATATAAAATGCTTCAATATGATTTACTCGTTGGAAATCAATATAGTAAAGATATTCTCTTTAAATAAAAGAAACAAAAAGAACTTGTATAACGATACAAGTTCTTTTTTCATAGTATTTAACGGGGTAACCAGACAAGCTGGGTTTAGGGAGTATTACTTGTACATTTAGTATATATGAAAATATAATCGTTTTATTTGTGTATTTGTGAGAAATGTGTGAATTTTATGTTTTATAAAAAACGATTATGTTAACGTTCATTCTTATATTGCAGTTGTTATGTTTGTAAAAATTTTATCAGTTCTTTATTTAATTCATCCGCTTGATCGATTGGTGAACCATGACCACTATTTGTAAGAGCATGTAACTGAGAATTTTTAATTCGTTGTTGCGTAAGCTCAGCACTTTTGTAAGGAATTAGTTGATCGTGAACGCCGTGGAAGATTTTTGTTGGGACGTTAATTTTATTTAAATCTTTCGTTACATCTTCATTTGCAGCTGCTTGTAAAATTTTGATAAGGGCATAAGAAGCGGACTGCATACCGAGATAAGAAAACCATTCAAGGGTTGCAGCTCCTAAGTTTCTATTGAAAAAGGATAAAGATACATCATTTAAAAATTTTGGTAAATTAGCATACATTTGATTAATGAGAGCATCTGCTTGTTCTTTCGGTACACCGTAAGGGGACTCTTGATTTTTAACGAAAGAGGGAGAGACAGCGTCAATTAATGCGAGCTTAGAAATGCGGCGCCCATTATAGCGAGACATATATCGAATAGAAAGAGCACCACCAACTGAGAAACCGACTAACGTAGCGTTCTCTACTTGAAGTGCTTCCAGAACAATTGCGATATCATCGGCTAATCGATCATACGTGTAACCAGTCCATGGCTTATCAGATTGCCCATTCCCTCGTATATCCATGGCGATACAGCGAAAGCCATGCTCTGGTAAAACATTGAGTTGATATTGATACATTTGATGATTTAAAGGCCATCCGTGAACGAAGAAAACAGTCTTACTACCTGGACCAGGATTAACGTCTTGCACAAAAATATGCACATCTTTCTCGACAGTAACAAACATAAATTTCCCCCTATTTTATGAATATGCTCTATCCCAAAAGCGTTGTTTTGTCATAGCTTTAATAAATTCATTTGCTAGTCGCGTAGGGTCTTGTTCTATTAAAACACCAGGCTTTCCTTCGATATTTAAAGATTGAATAATAGAAGAGCCGTTTTGGAAGGAGCCAATCGGCTTAAAGTGATTATATGATTCTACGACAAATGAACTTGCTTTGTTAAGAAAATGATCATCCATCTTTCCGTCAATAAGAAGTAATCCATCATAAAGGAGTGGTGAGCCTGTTAAGAAAGTATCATTTACTTCCCACTGTCCATTTGGCGTTCCCTGTACTATGCCTAATCGTTCGGAAACGATCACTGGTTGAAGACCTACTTGTTTGAACTGATTTATTATATATTGTGCGCTTGGTCCATCATATCCATTTGCAACAATGACACCTACTCGTAATGTATTAGGACTAAAGGTTGTATTTGCCATACTTAGTGCTGGAGATGATTTTGTAACGTTGGATTCTTGCACATTTGGGACTTTTGCTCCGAGAGCTTCTGCAACTAAAGTAGCCAATTCTGTACTAATATGTCCAATCATATCCACGACTTGTTGGCGGACAGATTTACTTTTGACTTTTCCTAATTCAAAGGAGAAAGCCTGCATAATATGGATTTTTTCGACGTGACTCATACTATTCCAAAATAAACGAGCTTGAGAGAAGTGGTCTTTGAAGCTAGCAGCAGTTTCCCTTGTTTTATGACCAGATACAGTAGAAGGGTATGTAACGAATCCCCCCTTTGTTCCAGGTACAGTATAAGGAGAATTATTTGCTAAGGAATTGTTATGGTAGGCAACTTTTCCTTTGTCGATTATATATTTAGACGCACCATCTCTTTGGTTGTTATGAAATGGGCATATTGGACGGTTAATCGGTAGTTCTTGATAATTTGTACCAACGCGTGCTAATTGTGTGTCTGTATAAGAAAAGAGTCTACCTTGTAAGAGAGGGTCATTGGTAAAGTCAATACCACGGACGATACTTCCAGGGTGTAGTGCCACTTGTTCAGTTTCAGCAAATACATTATCTACATTGCGATTTAAGGTCATTTTCCCAATGATTTTAACGGGAAAATCTTCTTCAGGCCAAATTTTCGTTGCATCTAATATATCGAAGTCGTATTTAAATTCGTCCTCTTCTTCTAAAATTTGAATGCCAAGTTCGTACTCAGGATAGTTTCCAGCATTAATATTTTCCCACAAATCACGGCGATGGTAATCTGGGTCAGCACCACCTAGTTTTTGTGCTTCATCCCAAATTAACGAATGAACGCCAAGCTTTGGCTTCCAGTGGAATTTCACGAATCGTGACTTTCCATTTTTATTAACTAGACGAAATGTATGAACGCCAAATCCTTGCATCATTCGAAAGCTTCTTGGAATTGCACGATCGGACATAATCCACATCATCATTGCAGCTGATTCTTGATTGTTGGCGATGAAGTCCCAAAAAGTATCATGTGCTGTTTGACCCTGTGGAATTTCATTATGTGGCTCTGGTTTAAGGGCGTGAATAAGATCAGGAAATTTAATGCCATCTTGAATAAAGAAAATGGGAATATTATTTCCTACTAAATCAAAATTTCCTTCTTCTGTATAAAATTTAACGGCGAATCCTCTTACATCTCGATTCGTTTCATTTGCTCCTTTTGATCCAGCTACTTCAGAGAAACGAATAAAAAGCGGTGTTTTTTTTGAAGGGTCTTGTAGAAAGTGGGCCATTGTTAGCTCTTCTAAAGATTCATATAACTCAAAAATGCCATGTGCTCCGTATCCTCGTGCGTGAACGACTCGTTCTGGAATTCGTTCACGGTCAAAGTGAGAAAGTTTTTCTCGCATAAGGAAATCTTCTAGAAGGGTAGGGCCACGATCACTGGCAGTTAAAGAGTTTTCATCATTTGAAATTTTAACACCTGTATTTGTTGTCATCTCCTTTCCTTCATTTTCACGCGTGAAAGATTGGAGTTGTTCTGTCTTTTTATTTTTTTTGCCGTCCATAAAAAACACCTCCCATAATATACGTATTATTTTTTGTGTTTTTTATGCTTGTATATAGCATGAAGATGTTGCGTCGTTGGGATGATTTTCCTCAAATGTTCGATTTATCTTTGTTTGTCTATGAAAATCATTTATTATAATAAATGGTATTCTTCGAGATATTATTTTGAAGGGGTGTTGAAGTGAAAGAAAGTTTTCTATCATATAAAGAAGAAGAAAAGAATGCAAAAATCCTTTTATGGGTGTTATATGTCATTGTTATTGTATATCAAATTTTCTATGCAATCGTATTAGACGATAAATCAATAATGGATAAGGGATACAACATAGTATGGCAAGTTATTTGCGGAGTAGCAATACTGTGCGTGAATATATATTTAATGAAAAAAGAGAAGGCAAACCTTGTTAAATATGCATGGATATTTGCATACATAGGGATAGAAATCGCTAATATATTTTCATATATTTTTTATAATAAGGCGGCGTTTGATGCGACAAATATAATAGAAATTATTCTCATTTTCTTTGTACCCATATTTTTAAATAAAAAATTTTATGTGATTTTACTTTCTTCTATTGTAGGAAAATATTTAATTTATTTATTTGTATTAGAGGAAGTAAAAGCATTTATGTATCTTATTATGTATACACTTATGCTAATTGCGGCGTATATCATTTTAAACCGATTTTTACAATATTTTTCAGCTGTAAAGGAAAGTATTGCGATTGCTAGCGAATCACAGAAATTAGCAGTAATCGGAAAAATGGCAGCGACGGTTGGACATGAAATTAAAAATCCACTCGCTTCATTAAAAGGATTTACGCAATTACAACGAGAGAAGCATGAAGAGGATCCTATTTATAAACGTATGATTTTTGAAATAGAAAATATGAATAATATGATAAGCGAGTTAATGGAAGTTGCTACATGCAAACCTTCTATTTATAAGAAACATGATGTAGGAAAAATTGTATTACAAGTAATAACAAGTCTTCGCGAAAAAATGAATGAATTAAACGTACAGTTTATTTCTAATGTGGAAGAAAAAACAATAGAAGTTGAATGTGATGAACGAAAAATAAGAGGAGTCTTTTTATATACGATAAAAAATGCTTTAGAAGCAATGGAACAAGATGGCATATTACATGTAAGATTAGAAAATAAAGGGAAAGAGTATGTAATGATCAGCGTGATTGATAATGGTCATGGTATTAAGCAAGAAAACTTAATTCGTGTTACAGAGGCCTTTTATACAACGAAACAAGATAAAATTGGTCTGGGACTTACGGTAGCGAATCGAATTGTCGCCGAGCACCTTGGTGAGCTGCATATTTCAAGTGAAAGAGATACTGGAACGAGAATAGACATCATTCTCCCAAAGAAGTGTGGAAATACTGAAATCCAAGTGGAAGAAAAGCTAGGAGTTACCATATGAATAAAGGCTATATATTTAAAAACGAAGAAATAAAGGCGCTGAAAGCATTTTTAAGTTTATTTTTCATTATATTTTTTGTATATGATCTTGCTTATGAATTTATCGTACCGTTAATCGGTGGAGAGCAAGAAGGTGTAGGTGAGTTTGAAGATGGTTTAGGTTTATGGCTTTACTTTTTGATGGTGGTATTGTTTTGCGTTGGGATATACTTTATGAAATGGAAGAATGCTTTTGCGGTAAAGTATATTATTCTAATTGGCTATAATGTATTAGATTTTATCCATAACATTATGATTTATTATGGTAGCGATGCAGAATTTGACGGTGGAAATATAGTAGAAGGATTTTTTATTTTGTTTGCACCAATCTTTGTGAATAAAAGATATTTCTGGTTAATTCCAGCGATACTTGTCGGAAAGTATGCTCTTACAGGAATCATTATTCAATCTTCTCTCGTTTTAATCCCAATGGCATTATATAGCGTATTTACTATCATATGTTGGATTATATTTTTGAGGGTTCAGTCTTATGTTCGTACGCTTGAGATGATGGACAAAGAAATAAAACAGACAGAAAAACTAGCAGCTGTTGGAAAGATGGCAACGGTTATTGGTTATAAGATTAGAAGACCTTTAGCAAACTTAAAAAAACTTGTGAATAAACAAGCAGACAAGCATCCAGAGGATAAAATTTATAGTGATATTATGAAACAAGAAGTAGATCGGATTCATATAATTGCTACAGAACTTAGTGGATTTGAGAAATCTAAATCACTAGAATCAGAAACTCATAACATACAAGAAATTATCTCTTATGTTATTCGAGTTATGGAAAAGCCTGCTTTAAAACAAGGAGTCTACATACAAGGTATTTACAGTAAAGACTTACCATCAATTACATGTGATGAAAAACGATTAAAACAGGTCTTTTTTAATTTAATTAAAAATGCAATTGAAGCAATGTCAGTTGGCGGAACAATTACGATTAAAGTTACTGTAAAAGATGGAATCATCATTCAAGTGAAAGATGAGGGATGCGGCATTCCGAAAGATAAAATTCCAAAGTTAAATGAAGCCTTTTATACAACGAAAGAAACAGGAACTGGTCTAGGTTTAGTAGTTACAGAAAAAATTATTAAAGACCACAACGGTAAAATGAGTTTTGAAAGTGAAGTTGGGGTTGGAACGACGGTTGAGGTTATGTTACCACTGCATTAAATAGAAAAAACATCACTTCCAAATAAGTGATGTTTTTCTATTTTATCTTGCTATTTGTGGATAGTAAAAATCTCATTTTATCGATAAAGAATGTATGATGTATTTCTAAGATCAAAATGTTTTTTTAGTTTTTATTATGGATTTTCAAGTAAAAAATTTAGACTATAAAAATTAATTGTTTTTTCTAAAAAAACTATTTTCTTTTTTGGGTTTTAATGGTATATTCAAAACACGATAAATAAATACCTATTTTTGGCACACTATTCGAAAGGATAGGTCGCAAAGCTAAGAGTCTAAAGTAATGAAAATTACTATGATAGTCTGGTTGCAGTTTGGATTTTCACACATAGTTGTATGTATGAAAATCGAAGAGGCAACCGGATTTTTTATTGTCTCAAAAAGAAAAAATAAATGGGCACACTATTCGAAAGGATAGGTCGCAAAGCTAAGAGTCTAAGGTAATGAAAATTACTATGATAGTCTGGTTGCAGTTTGGATTTTTACACATAGTTGTATGTATGAAAATCGAAGAGGCAACCGGATTTTTTATTGTCTCAAAAAGAAAAAATAAATGGGCACACTATTCGAAAGGATAGGTCGCAAAGCTAAGAGTCTAAGGTAATGAAAATTACTATGATAGTCTGGTTGCAGTTTGGATTTTCACACATGTTGTGATGTATGAAAATCGAAAAGGCAACCAGGCTTTTTATTTTCTAGGAATACACATTATGATTGTAAATTTAGCTGAATAATAAATTTAATGTTCGAAATATTCGGTTCATAAGAAGTGAGGGAGGGAAGTACATTGCAAAATCAAATAGGTAAATTTGGGCGTATACTTCTCGCTGGAGGAATATTATTTACGCAAGTTGGTGTGCTAGATTACTCTGCAACGAAAGTTTATGCGGTTACAAACGACGAGCAAGGACGTTTTATCGTTCATATGGATAAAAAAGAAATAAAAGTTGATGAAAATGTAGTATTAAAGATTACAAATACAAATAAACAAGATGCTAATATCGAGCTGAAATTATCTAATGAACAGCTGTTCAATGAAGCAGAAACGAAAAAAATGAACGAAAACAATAAAGCGATTCAAAACATTTCAGTAACAGAAGATCACATTGTAAAAATTGAAAAGAATGAACAAAGTAATTTTATCGGTGACGTATATGTAGTCATTCAAATGAAAAAAGCTGGAGAGTACAAATTTGAACCGATAGTGAAGTTTGAAGGGAATGAAAAGAAAATTGAATCTCCTTCTCTACATGTTGTAGAGAAAAAAGAGGCTTTAAATGTAGCCATTTCTGATGAAAATCCAAAGGCTTCAGAGGAAGTTATGAGAAAAGAAATAAGTGAAAAAGTGAAAGTATCGGAAGAAAATAAAAAACAAGAAATAAATTCTACTAATGCTGAAGTTCCAAAAGAAACGAAGACTTTAGCGAAAGAAAAGGTTAATGAAGAACTCGTACCAAAGGAAAATGAATTAAAAGAGAGCAATAGGATAAACGAAAATAATCAGGAATTACCTGCTATTCAAGCTGAGAAGGTATTAAAGAGCCAATCTCTACTAGCTGCTAGTCCTGTTACAAGTATTCTTAAATATCCAAATGTAAAGGTAATAAATAATAGAACAGGTGAAGGGCCTTCTATCTCGGGTAAATATGCTTTTAGATTTGTTTGGAGCCCACAAGTAACATATGAGGTAAAGGGTAGTAGCAATGACAGAACTGGTCAAAGTCAATATACATTTAGAAATTCAAATAGAGAACAGTACGTATTAGTAAAAAAAGCTGGTGAATATCAAGGGAAATGGATTGATGTCCGTATTAATATTCACTCTATGACAGCTTCATCTGTAGATGTTAAAACACCAATAACTAAAGGTGATGCAAAAAACTTTTTACAATTATATGGGAACGGAAGGTCAGGACAAACTTATAATGCTTCCTTTGAATTTTATGAACACGGAACAAGTAAAAAAGTACCATTAACGGCAATGTGGAATTTCAAAAGGATAAATAGTTATAAAAATGTAACGTTACGTAATGATGGCAGTCATTTAACGAATTTATACGTGTATGATACGAGTTCAATTAGGTATCAAGACAAAGGGAATAATAAAATCGAGTTTTCTGGCACAGCAGGTCCAGTAGCTACTCCAGAAGCAGATATGACAATTACATTTGATAATTTAACAGAATTACCGCTAGAAGTTAGATTAAATGCTTCAGGTGTTAATGTATCATACGACCAATTAGCGATTGCACAAATTGAAATTCCAGCTCCAAGTGTAATAGGAGATATTGTGGAAGATAATTCCCGTCAACTTTCTTATAAGGTATATCAAAATATGCCTGCTCAATCGAAAGAGATTCACTATGCGAAATCTTTTGTATTAGAAAGTGAAGTGAATAAGGATTTTACTGTGAATGATGTTTCCATTCAAGATGTGGAGAGTGGAGATGATGTAAGTAGCTTCTTTGATATTAGCAGGACAAACAATAAAGTCACTGCGGTTGCGAAAGTAAATGCGCTAAAAACAGAAGAATTCAACGGGAAAATTTATGAAATGACAATTACAGGTTCTCCTGTAAAAGGTGCTAATGTAATGAAATATTACAAAGATGGTTATCTTGAAATACCGGTGTCAGCTAAAAATTATTTAGATGGCGATAAGAATGGACAAGATAGTAATCGAGATGGAATCGCAAAAATAAGGTATAAAGGTATTCCAACTGGGAAACCAGTCCCACAAAAAGTAGTGCAAGGAACAGATTTAACAAAAATGGATATTTCTAAATTTGTGACAGATTTATCTGTAGATACAAATTTGGATGTAGATAAACCAATATCAGTAGTGAAGTTAATCAATATTCCAGATACCAAAACAATAGGGAATCATACTGTAACGGTTGTAATTGAAACGAAGCAAGGTGTACAAGCGGAGATTCAAGTGCCGGTTACTGTCGTTGATGGGACTTTAAAGTTAGTAGACGTACCAAAAGAAATTACATTTGGAGATTTAACAATTCCATCGAAAACAACGACATACGCACCGAAGACGATTTCAAATCCTTTAAAGGTAACCGATGATCGTGTTAAAAAGCAAAAATGGAGTGTATATGTAAAGGAAATCACACCATTAACTTCAGCACAAAATGACACATTGACAGGAGCATTGATTTACAAACGAAATGGAAAGGATACACCTTTAAGTACTTCTAGTATAGAAGCATTCTCGTATACTTCTAAAAACGACGAGGAGGTTTCACTAAATTGGAAGGAAAACGAAGGAATTCATTTACAAGTAAAACCAGGGCCGAATGTCAAAGCAAATACTAAATATGCTGGACAGCTAGAATGGACATTAACCGATGCTCCTCTCTAAAAATATATGAAATATATAAATTTTAGAAAGGAGAGAGTAATGAAAAAAATAGTTGGTATTATCGTTTCCACAGTTATATGTGTGCCGTTTCTTATGGCAAATGTAGTAACGGCTACAAGTACGAATTCAAAAGCGGGTATTACATTTTCGAATAGCTATACACCAAATACATCAACTGATCCGACAAAGATAAATACAAAAAAAGAGACAGTTGATAAAAATAAAAATGGAGATAAATATTTACCGAAAACAGGAGGCCAGACACGGGACTTCAAACAATATATAGGATTGTTTTCAATTGTTTTATCTCTATATGTATTCAAAAGACTTAGGGGAAAGCAAGTGTATTCAAAATAAAAAATAGATGAAAACAGAGAAAAGGGGAAGGTACATATGAAACTAGCAAAATTAGCATTAATCGGTGCAGTATCATTAACATCAGTTGCAGCAGTAGGAACTTCAGCATTTGCGGAAGAGAAAGCAAATATGAAATCAAAAACAGATGTAACGTTTATTGAAGATACAAGCACAACAGATCCAAACAATCCAGAAAATCCAAATGAAAAAGTTACACCAGAGAACCCTGGTGACCATGAAATAGGAACAAAAGGTCCATTAAGTATTAACTACGTTTCTAACTTACACTTCGGCGAGCAAGTTATCTCTGGTAATGATCAAACGTACTTTGCAAAATTGGATAAAGTGAAACAAGGGAGCAAAACAGTTGAAGTACCTAACTTCGTATCTGTAACAGATAACCGTGGTACAAATGCAGGATGGAAATTGAAAGTAAAGCAAAATGCACAATTTAAAAGTGGTAATAGTGAGTTAACAAATGCAGCTTTAAGCTTAAGTAACCCAGCTGTAAATTCTGTAACTGATGCACAATATGCACCTACAACATTTAAAAATAAAGTAACGCTAGCTCCAGGTGGAGATGCGGTGGAAATTACTACTGCCGCAAAGAATAAAGGTATGGGTGATTGGACGACTGCATTCGGTAAAGGAACAGAACAAGGTAAAAAGAGTGTGAGCTTATTCGTACCAGGTACGACAGCGAAAGAAAAAGGTGCGAAATATTCAGCTGAGTTAACTTGGACTTTAGAAGATACACCAAACTAAGCTTATACAAGATTGAAAATTAAGAATGACTGAATTTTAAAAATGATCATAAAGGGGTATAAAACTATGAAATTAGCAAAAATAGCATTAATTGGAGCGGTAACATTATCATCAGTATCAGTAGGAACGTCTGCATTTGCAGCTGAGAAAGATGGCGGGAAATTAGACTCAAAAGCATTCATTAAATTCGAGAAAAATACAGATAAAATTGATGTTGTTAATCCAGAGAATCCAGATGAAACTGTAGATCCAGTTGATCCAGATAAAAAAGGTACAGATGGTCCACTAAGTATTGATTATGTATCTAACTTCAACTTTAAAACACAAAAAGCATCAGGGAATAACGAAATCTACTTTGCAGAATTAGATAAAGTAAAGAAAAAAGTAGACGGTTCTGTAATTGACGTGCCGAACTACGTTCAAGTAACAGATAATCGTGGTACAAATGCTGGATGGCATTTAACAGTAAAACAAAATGGTCAATTCAAAACTGCAGATGATAAAGCGTTGGATGGCGCGACATTAACATTAAAAAATTCAGCTTTGAAATCAAATGCAGGTAGCGACGCACCAACAGCAGAACAATCTATCACATTAAATCCAAGTGGTGCAGCATCTGATTTAATCGATGCAAAAGAAAACCAAGGTATGGGTACATGGGTAAATACGTTTGGTAAAGATGCAACAGAAGCGAAACAAAGTGTAGAGTTATCTGTACCAGGTAAAACGAAAAAAGAACAAACACAATACACAACTTCACTAACTTGGGAACTAACAGACGCTCCTATGTAAGTAAGAGGAATTTTAAGATAAAAGAGGAAAATGAGAAGAGATAAGGGAATGGCTTTAACCTTGTCTCTTTCTTGTCTATAAAATGGATATGAAGGGGATTACATAAGAGATGGTAAAAAAACTATTTACTAGCTTACTATTAATTACATGCTTCATGGTAAACGCTTTTTCAGTATATGCAGCTGAAATGAAATTCGCTGTGACAGCAGTTATACCAGAAAATCAAATTGATAAAAATCAAACGTATTTTGATTTGAAAATGCAACCTGGACAAAAGCAAACAATTCAAGTCCAAATGAAAAATGATACGAATAAAGAAGTTGTGGTAGAATCGTTTGCTAATACAGCAATTACGAATAGCAATGGTATTACAGATTATAGTACAGTAGAACCAAAAACGGATTCTACTTTAAAATATCCGTTTTCTAAAATTGCTAAAATGCCAAAAGAAACGAAAGTCCCAGCTAACAGCATAGTGACAGTTGATATAAACCTAGAAATGCCAAATGAGTCGTTTGATGGTGTTATTTTAGGTGGTTTATACTTTAAAGAAAAAGAAGATGAGAATGCAAAGAAAAAAGATGAAGGTGTGCAAATTGAAAATAAATATGCATACGCAATTGGTGTTGTTTTAAAAGAAACAGATGCTGAAGTAAAACCAGACATGAAATTAAACGAAGTAAAGCCAACACAAATTAACGGGCGTAACGTTGTTACTACAAATTTACAAAACGTAAAGCCAGCAATGTTAAAAAATTTAAGTGTTGATGCAAAGGTATATAAAGAAAAAGGTACAGACATTTTATTTGAAGCGAAAAAAGAAAATTTAAGAATGGCGCCAAACTCAAACTTTGATTACGCTATTAGCTGGGAAAACAAAGCATTTGATCCAGGAACGTACCGAGTAGAAGTGAAAGCCACTGATGGCGATCAAAAATGGGAATGGACGAAGAAATTTACAATTGAAGGAAAGACAGCTGATAAGTTAAATGATATAGCGGTAGAAGCGAAAAAAGACTACACACTATATTACATTATCGGCGGAGTACTACTGTTAATTATATTATTAGTTCTTGTATTCTTCTTAGGTAGACGTTCTAAAAAAGAGGACGATAACGAAAAATAATATATTGATAGTGTAAAAAGAAATTAATGGATGTTTTACTACGAAAAATATATAATGGCTTTGTCTGTTATTTGTTGTAGTTCATTTATATTTCTATTTGTTGACCCGAATTTCGGGTCTTTTTTTATGAAATGAATTGCTATATGTTAGTAATTAGAAAAACAGAATATACAGCACTTGCAGTATGAATATAAAGAGCGGTTGTATCCTTTCACAAAAATAGGTTTCCAGCTGTAATACTGGTAGCACCAGTAAAGTCGGTGCTACCAGTAGGTTCATTTTTCGGCACAACGAAAGCATTTACGTAGGTACATGTGCTTTCTCATTTATCTATTTTTCTGTGGTCGGTTGTATTGTGTATATAAATTAAAAAAATGATAGTGTTAGAGCCACCATTTCTCCTGCGGAAGCAAAATAACATCCACATCAAAATTCTCTTTAAACCAATCATACATCAATGTCTCTTTCACTAAATATTCAGAGGCAGAGTGTGATACCCCAATTAGAGACATATTCGTTTCTTTTACATAATCCATAATGAGAGAGTATTTATGTCGGCCGTAATCATTGTCGATATGGCAATGGATTTCTCCTGTAATATATGCTTCAGCACCTTTTTCTTCTGCTTCCTTCATTAAAGATACAACATCGCCACATCCAGCGATAATTGCGATTTTTTTGATGGAATCATGTCGTTTACCTTCGAAGTCTGTGTAAGGAATCTGGAAGAGTTGTTTTAGATGTTTTTGGAGTGCTTCTGTTGATGTTTCATCTATTTCACAAATAAGGCCAACTGGTTCTTGTTCTGGACCTCCATATGCAAAGTCGTCCACTACAGTAGCGTTTAATGCTTTTGCAATTGAAATACTCGTTCCATGTGTTTGATGAAAATCCATTGGTACGTGACATGTATATATAGAAAGTTGTTTTTCTTTTATTCCTTGCAAATATTTTTCAGGAATTGGTATGAAACCGCGGCCTGATCTTCCAATTGGATCACCGCACTCCATTACAAGGGGATGGTGCATAAAGAGTAAATCACCGGGTGTGGATTGTGAAATGAATGTTTCAAGAACGTCATCTGTAGGGAATACAGCTAAAAATACTTTGTTTACATTTTCAGATCCGTGCATCATAAGGCCGTTAAATAAATCTACAAAATTTGCTTCGAAAAATTGTTGCCAAGGAAATTTGATAGGATCATATACGGCTGGGATAAATCGACTAAAGGCGCTATCTTTTCCGTATTTTTCAATTTGAAATAAGTGATTGAGTGATTGCTCTATTTTTTTTAAGGCTGGCATGTTTAATAATCCTCCTTAAGATGATTCTTGCTTTATGAGTTGATTATATTCTTCGTAGCAAAATAAGAAGCGGATAGGAAACAAATAAAACCTAGAATCCAGCTAATAGAAGGAGAATAGGGAAGTACATGCTGTAATAGCATTCCGCTAGAAATGAAGAAAATACTAAATAGACCTAATAACATAGGATAGCGTTGTAGTTTGAACACAGATAGTAAACATCCTTTCTCCTGCATGAACTACTCATAAAAGCTCGATTGCTGAAACTTTATCACATACATTGTATATTAGTCTTAATTTTCTGTATATAACTTTTAAGAAAAATGGTGATACAATATATGAATGATAAGAGAAGAGAGGATGAAGATTAACATATGTACGTTACTGTAACAGAAGCAGCATATAAAAAGATTATGGATACGATTCCAAGTGAAACGAAATATATAAAGTTATTTTACGATAATGAGGGTTGCGGTTGTGTTATGAGCGGAATCATCGATTTAGTAGCTGTAGCAGAGAAAGATGAGCGCGATGTGGATATTGAATCAAGCACAATGAATTTTATCGCTGATCGTACAAAGCTTGTATTTATGGACGATAAGTTAACGGTTGATTGGCATGAAGGTGGAGGAACTTTTCAGTTGAAGAGCCCAAGCCAGTTTTATAATCCAAATATGAAATTACACGTTCGAGTATAGTAAAGGAAATGTGAGTCCAAAATGTATTTTGGACTCACATTTTTTTATTTTATAAGTCGCTATTATTGTCGATATATTGAAAAAATCGCTGATATAAATGGAGTTGCGCTGATATATTTGGGGAATCGCCGATATAATTTCATTTACCAAAACGTCCCAATAGTAAAAAGGTTTTTTCACATAATGAAATGTACATATGATTGAATTTTCTGTATAATCTTATTTGCGGAGGGGATACGCATGAGAAGATGGGGAATTGAGTTATTAATTTTAAGTGTTGTTATTATTTGGGGGATTAACTATACGATTGCAAAGTATGGATTTTTAGAATTTACAGCAATTGAATTTACTGCACTTCGTATGATGGCGGCGGCACCGCTCCTGTTACTTCTTACCTTTTTTATTGAAAAGTCGGTTTATATGGAGCGAAAGGATATACCTAGATTAATCATTGTTAGCGTTGTAGGTATTGTACTGTATCAAACGTTATTTATGGAAACTGTCAAATATACATCCGCTACAAATGCCTCTTTACTCATTTCTATTTCACCTATTTTTACAACTGTATTTGCGATTTTTCTGAAACAAGAAAATTTTTCTTCTCGAAAGTTAATCGGTTCTATGATTGCTTTTGTTGGTGCAGCATTAGTTTTAGTAGCAGGACATTCACTTACTAGTTCTTTTTATGGCAATGGAATTGGACTTATTACATCAATATGCTGGGGGCTTTATCCTGTTTTAGCAGGACCATTAATTAAAAAATATTCAGCATTACGTGTTACAGCATGGTCTGCATTAGTGGGTGCGATTCCGCTATTATTGTTAAGTGGTCCGCATGTGTTTGTCATGCCATTTCACATTACTCACGGAATGACACAATTTGCTTTACTATATTCTATTTTCTTTGTCACAGTATTTGGTCTAGTAATGTGGTATGTTGGTGTTCAAAAAATTGGGGCGTCACATACGATGGTATATATGTATATAACGCCGCTTGTAGCTGTTTTATTTGCAGCTGTCTGGGCAAATGAATATGTATCGTTTCAACAGATCATCGGTGGAATTATCATTTTTGTCGGTCTATGGTTTGTGAAATCGGAGAAAGTAAAAGTTCATTCTATTGCAGGGGAACCTATATCAAAATAGGAAAACAGATTACCTATGATCTGCTTTCCTATTTTTTTATTTTTGGTAAGAAGATGAGAAATAAGATAGCAGTAATAAGTGGGATTAAGTTTAAAAATGGAATACGGAAGAGTGTAATAAGAATAATACCTGGAAGAAGAACACCGAGGACAGCGTAAAAAATGCTATGGTTTTTCGTGTACCAATACAATGAAAGTCCGATAAGTGCAGGGATAATGAGGTGAATGAGAGCCATTAAAAAATAAATCATTAGACGCCCCCTTTATTTGTGTGCTTATTACATCATATCCGTATGTTCATAGATTGATATCATTTTTTTCATAAATGGACGAAAAAAGTTTGAAAAACCGTCACAAAATATGAGAATATAATGTTTGAAATCTTGTATAATATTATTTTCTAAAAACATTTAAACAACATAAACATACTGTTTATGTTGTTTTTAATTTGAGTGAAATGGATGTAAAGAATATGAATTTGAAAGAAATTTTTTGTCGGATAGATAAGAACGAATGAAGAGAGGTACAGCATGATTAGTATGTCACTAAGATCATTTAAAATCCAATCGTATTATATACTAGGTATTTTGTTACTAGGTTGGATGTTAACACCGTTTTCAGCACACTTTTTAGGCGCTGGAATTGGGCTTATTGTAAGTATGTATTGCGTTTGGCTTTTAGGGAGAAGAATTGAGAAGCTTGGAGATAGTATTGTAAAGAAGACGAAAGCACCGACACTCGGTATGTTTAACCGTTTTGCAGCTGCCATTTTGGGTGCTATTATTATGTACGAAATTGAGCACCACATGGTTATGTGGGCATTTGCAGTAGGGATTATGGGTGGTTATTTCTTAATCGTTGTGAATTTAGGATACTATAGCATGAAAGATGAGAAAGAACTAACAAAGAGCTAAAAGAGATAAAAAGATAAAAGACTTCTTTTTAGATGGAATAGATGATCCAGCCACGAATAGAAGCGGTCAGGGCCTTTTTTAACCCCATACGATGTGAAACCCGAGAGATGTAGCGAGTAGGGATATAATGTATATATTCGAAGCTGTAATTTTATAATCTAGGTCACAGATGAAGAGATTAGCATTTCACTTTATATAAGATATAGAAAGAAGCTTACGTTTTCACGTAAGCTTCTTTTTTATGTAAGTGTGTGTAACCGTTAAGCCGCATTGGGTTTTGTCGGTGAGTACGCGAAACTTTACGGTTACACGACACTTATTCATATGAGTAAAGGGTTATTCCAACAGAAAGTTTTAATTTAAGCGATTGGACCGCCTAAGTTAATAATATCTTCAGAAACGCTTTCGAACTTTTTGAAGTTCTCTTTGAATTCATTTGCAAGCTCGATTGCTTTTGCTTTGTAAGCAGCTTTATCAGCCCAAGTTTGTTCAGGCATTAACACTTCGTCAGGTACACCTGGTACGTGAAGTGGAACTTCAAGACCGAAGATGTCATGTTTAGCTGTTTCAGTTTTTGCAAGTTCGCCGCTTAATGCTGCTTGAATCATTGCACGAGTATAACCTAGGTTCATACGTTTACCAACTCCGTACTCGCCGCCAGTCCAGCCAGTGTTTACTAGGAATACTTTCGCATCGTGTTTCTCGATTTTTTCACCAAGCATTTCAGCGTAGCGAGATGCATCAAGTGGTAAGAATGGTGAACCGAAGCAAGTTGAGAATGTAGCTTGCGGAGATGTAACGCCGCGCTCTGTTCCTGCTAGTTTACTAGTGTAACCACTTAAGAAATGATACATAGCTTGCTCTTTTGATAACTTACTGATTGGAGGCAATACGCCAGATGCATCAGCAGTTAAGAAAATAATTGTATTTGGGTGTCCAGCAACACTTGGCAGTACGATATTGTCGATCGCATGCATAGGGTATGCAGCACGAGTATTTTCTGTTAAAGTAGTATCGTTGTAGTCGGCGATACGCGTTTGGTCATTAATGATAACGTTTTCTAAAACAGATCCAAATTTGATTGCATCGAAAATTTGTGGTTCTTTCTCGTGAGAAAGGTTTACACATTTTGCATAGCAACCGCCTTCAATATTGAATACACCGTTATCAGACCAACCGTGCTCATCATCACCGATTAATTTACGGTTTGGATCAGCAGATAATGTTGTTTTACCTGTTCCAGATAAACCGAAGAATAGTGCTACGTCGCCTTCTTCACCTACGTTTGCAGAGCAATGCATAGAAAGAATATCTTGTTCAGGTAATAAGAAGTTCATAATAGAGAAGATTGATTTTTTCATTTCTCCAGCGTATTCTGTACCACCAATTAGTACGATACGTTTTTCGAATGAAACCATAATGAATGCCTCAGAGTTTGTACCGTCAACAGCTGGATCAGCTTTGAAATTCGGTGCAGAAACAATGGTGAACTCTGATTCATGAGTTGTTAATTCTTCTTCAGTTGGACGAATGAATAACTGATGTACAAATAAATTGTGCCATGCATATTCGTTAATAACTTGAATTGGTAGGCGGTAATTGCGGTCAGCGCCTGCAAATCCTTTGAAGACGAATAACTCTTCTTTTTCTTTTAAGTATTCTAAAACTTTAGTATATAATTTATTAAAATGTTCTTCAGAAATCGGTTGGTTCACAGCTCCCCAAGCAATTTTGTCAGCAACCGATGCTTCTTTCACAATAAATTTATCTTTAGGAGAACGTCCTGTATATTTTCCAGTTGAAGCAGAAACGGCACCAGTCGAAGTTAATTTCCCTTCATTTCGCATTAATACTTTTTCCACTAATTGCGGAACACTTAGTTGAATCTGTGCATTGCTTCCGTTCAATAATTCGTGTAAACCAATTTGGACATTCACAGTACTCATATTTATATACCATCCTTTTCATTTAATGAAATATTTCTCGTAATCCCCAACAAGAGTATAACACAATTATATAAATAATGTATACTATTTATTTCTTTTTGTTTGTGTGAATGCATTATTTCCCTATTAATATTTCATTTCAGGCGTATTGAGAAAAACTTTCAGGAAAATGTGAATATTAATTGACAAATGAATATCATTTCTTTAGTATAGGTTGGGACGGATACTCTCTTATCCCGAGCTGGCGGAGGGACAGGCCCGATGAAGCCCAGCAACCTCACTTGTATTGATAAATGCAGGTGAATAGGTGCTAAAACCTGTGCGAGGCTACAGGTCTCGAACGATAAGAGCGAAGGGCAAAAAGCAGTATGCAAGTAGCAAATTAAACCTTTCCTCTATGTAAAGTAGGAAAGGTTTTTCTGTATGCTTGTGTGGGAGAATAAATGTATGTCGCAGTTTGTGGCAAATTAAGGATGAGTTCCGTACAATATATACAATTACTGTAGGGAGGTTTACCACATGACAAAAAAACGTCATCTGTTCACATCTGAGTCTGTAACTGAAGGACATCCAGATAAAATTTGTGACCAAATTTCTGATTCAATTTTAGATGCGATCTTATCAAAAGACGCAAATGCACGTGTAGCTTGTGAAACAACTGTAACAACTGGTTTAGTATTGGTAGCGGGGGAAATTACGACTTCTACTTACGTAGATATTCCAAAAATCGTTCGTGAAACAATTCAAGGCATTGGTTACACACGCGCAAAATACGGATTCGATGCAGAAACTTGTGCTGTTTTAACATCTATCGATGAGCAGTCTGCTGACATCGCTATGGGTGTTGACCAAGCGCTAGAAGCACGCGAAGGTCAAATGACTGACGCTGAGATTGAGGCAATTGGTGCAGGAGACCAAGGTTTAATGTTTGGTTTCGCATGTAATGAAACACAAGAGTTAATGCCACTTCCAATCTCGCTTGCTCACAAATTAGCTCGCCGTTTAACTGAAGTACGTAAAGATGATACATTATCATACTTACGTCCAGATGGAAAAACGCAAGTTACAGTTGAGTATGATGAAAATGGTAAACCAGTACGTGTTGATACTATCGTAATTTCTACACAACATCACCCAGATGTTACATGGGAAGAAATCGATCGCGACTTAAAAGAGCACGTAATTAAAGCTGTAGTACCAGCAGAATTAATGGATGGAGAAACGAAATTCTTCATTAATCCAACTGGCCGCTTCGTAATTGGTGGACCACAAGGTGATGCTGGTTTAACAGGACGTAAAATCATCGTTGATACTTACGGTGGATACGCTCGCCATGGCGGCGGTGCATTCTCTGGTAAAGATGCAACAAAAGTTGACCGTTCTGCAGCATATGCAGCTCGTTATGTTGCGAAAAACATCGTAGCAGCTGGTCTTGCTGACAAAGCAGAAGTACAACTTGCATACGCAATCGGTGTAGCACAACCAGTATCAATTTCAGTTGATACATTCGGCACAGGTAAAGTATCTGAAGACGTACTAGTAGAACTAGTTCGTAACAACTTCGATCTTCGCCCAGCTGGTATTATTAAAATGCTAGACTTACGTCGCCCAATTTACAAACAAACAGCAGCTTACGGCCACTTCGGACGTACTGATGTAGATCTTTCATGGGAACGTACAGACAAAGCTGCAGCTTTAAAAGAGCAAGCTGGTCTATAATATATGAAAAAAAGCTTTGCGCGGTGAGCGCAAAGCTTTTTTTATTTCGTTTTACTTACAATTTGAATGCATGATTTGCAATATACTTCGCCTTCTAGCTCAATATACTTTTTCGTATTAGTCATGCCTTTTCATACGTTTGTATTTCCTTTTTACATGATTTACAAAGGGTGGGTTTCTACTGGAACATATGCAATCAACCTTTCATTTGACGTGCTTTACCTGCGCAAAAGGCACTGCTTAGTAAAAATAGTGTCGCGAATATAATGCTTACTAATGTAGCGTATGGAATTGCACCTTTTAAGGAAAAGCCGACAGTGATTGAAGCGATGAATAAGAGGATGAATGTTGTTGTTAATTTTTTATAAAGTTCCATACTATGTAGACCTCCAATTTATTTTTTAGTACAAGTTTTAAAATTGAATTCTATTATGTAGAAAATATAAAGAGTAGCTAAAGATGTGTAGTCTAGGAGTATAAGAAAGTGCACTTTCCTTTTTGTGGGTTAGTATACTTATATTGTATCATGGCGCATTATTGGCTTCATACATAATTGTGTAAAGATATGTATGATAAAATGAAGAAAAGTCTTTAAGAAAGGAAAGATAAAAAATGAGTGTAACTGAACATAAAAAACAAGCTCCAAAAGAAGTGCGTTGCAAGATTGTTACGATTTCCGATACACGTACGGAAGAAACGGATAAGAGCGGACAACTATTACATGAATTGTTAAAAGAAGCGGGCCATACAGTAACCTCTTATGAAATTGTAAAAGATGATAAAGAAAGTATTCAGCAAGCAGTGTTAGCTGGTTATCATAAGGAAGATGTAGATGTTGTATTAACAAATGGCGGTACTGGTATTACGAAGCGTGATGTAACAATTGAAGCAGTGTCAGCTCTATTAGATAAAGAGATTGTCGGGTTTGGTGAGCTGTTCCGCATGATTAGTTATTTAGAAGATATCGGAAGCAGCGCAATGTTAAGTAGAGCGATTGGCGGTACAATTGGACGCAAAGTAGTTTTCTCGATGCCAGGGTCGAGCGGAGCGGTTCGTCTTGCGATGAATAAATTAATTTTACCGGAATTAGGCCATATTACATTTGAGCTGCATCGCCAATGAGTAAGTGGGCTGGAATTGTATTAGCGGGCGGTATGTCGAGTAGATTCGGTGAGCCAAAAGCGTTAGCGAGCTGGCAAGATAGTACTTTTATTGAGCATATTTTGAAAGAGATGACGAGTGTGCTCCAAGAAGTTGTAGTCATCAGTCATTCTGATATAAAAGAGCGAGTAGAGCAATTCGTACAAGTTCCTGTTATAGAAGATATTCCGCACTATAAAGGAAATGGGCCGCTTGCCGGCATTGTATCAGGAATGGAATACATAGAAGCAGATTGGTACGCTATTATGCCTTGCGATGCGCCAAATGTTTCGCATGAATGGTTTACCATTTTACTGGAGCAAACGAGCAATGAATATGATGCGGTTGTACCTATTATTAATGGAAGAAAACAGCCGCTACTTGCAGCGTATCATAACCGCGTGAAAGAAAAGATTTATGCTTTACTTCAGGAAGAAAAAAGAAGTATGGGGCAGCTTTTATCACAATGTAATGTGAAGTATGTTTCTGGAGAAGATGTACAAGTGAATGCGGGTTGGTTTATAAATGTAAATACGAAAGAAGAATATGTGCAGGCTCAAAAAGACCTTTCAAATGAATGAAAGGTTTTTTTGATATACAGAATTGGGGAACAATTGCTGTATAAAGGTATGTGAGTAAGTTGATTTTAAGGGGAATTCTTAAAATCATTATACAGCAAAAACACTGTATAACCATATATTAATTTTTATGGGTTTTTATTACAAGTCTGTTTAGTTATGTTTATTTTTGCTATAATGAATATGGAAATAAATGATATTTCACCTTATGTATCATTCATTCAACTAAAATTTACAAGTGTGTAATAAACTCCCTTCGTTTTTTGAAGGGAATTTTTCTGTTCAAGCAAGTAACTCTGATGCGGTATGCTGAAGGACTTCTTCATACTGGTTAAGTAAGCCGCGAAAGATCTCATCCCAGCTTTTTGATTTCGCAAAAGATGAAGCTGCTATTCCCATTTGCTCAAGTTTTTCTTCATTTTGCAATAAAGAATAAATGGATGATAGAAATGCATCCACATTTTTAGGGGGACAAAGAATTCCCGTTTTTCCATCTGTAATAATATTTTTAACCCCGCCACTATTTGCACCAATAACAGGTGTGCCACATGCGAGTGATTCAAGTACGACATTTCCGAATGTTTCAGTAGCTGATGGAAATACCATTATGTTAGAACAAGCATATGCTTCAGCTAAATCTGCACTTTGTAAATAGCCAGTAAAAGTGACATTTGTTTGCGGAACAGCTTCACGCAAATTTGTTGCTAGAGGACCGTCTCCTGCTATAAGCCAATGAATGTCGCTTCGAGTATGTGCTGATTTAACGATAAGATTTTGCAACGTATCAATATCTTTCTCAGGAGCAATTCGTCCAACATAGGAAAGGACATACTTCGCTGTAATATTATATTTTTTTCGGAATAGGTCTGTATTGTAAGCTGGATGAAAGAGTGTGCAATCTACACCACGTCCCCATATAGAGAGGGTCTGAAAGCCTTTATTTTTTAATTGATGTAATGTTTCAAAGGAAGGTACAAAATTTTTTTGCATATGACTATGAAACCATTTTAAATAGTTCCAAAGCATATTGGAGAGGAATTCGATTTTGTAATAACGTAAATAGGCATCGAAATCAGTATGATAAGAACCGACAACTGGGATGTTTAATTTTTTTGCGTAATACAGTCCACAAAGTCCCATGTTGAAAGGTGTGGCAATGTGAATAATGTCAGGTTTAAAGGAATGAAGTTCCCGTTTAATACGCGGAGTAGGAAAAGAAAAGCGACATTCTGGATATAATATTGTTAACGGGATACTTCTCATCTTGTTCACATTAGCCACGAAATTATCTTCAGCTGTATGTTGAGGGGCGAAAACAGAATAGGCGATCTGTTCTTTCTGAAAGTAACTTGTTAATCGTTCTAACGTTTTCGTAACCCCGTTAACTTGTGGCGTAAAAGTATCGGTAAAAATGGCGACTCTCATCATATCACTCCTTTATGTGAAAAGTGGGATGAATTGATAAAAAGAGATGATGCCAGAGCAAGTGCCAAGGCACATGCCGACGAATACATCTGACGGATAGTGAAGCCCTAAATAAATACGAGAAATACCGACGCATAATGCTAACGGTAATAGGAAAGTAAGTAAGCTTGGATTATAGCAAGTAAATGGAATGAAGACAGAGAAAACGGCTGTTGTATGACCAGACGGGAAAGAGTGGTCTTTTAATGGATGGACTGGATATTTCGCATCCTGAATTGTTAAATACGGACGTTTTCGTGGATACCACCTTTTTAATATTTGTACAGGAATATGGCTAATTGCTAAAGAAATAGCAGCAGCGATTGCCGCTTGGTGTAAAGTCCCTTTTGCAAAAATTAAAAAGAAAAGTGTAAGTGCAATGGAGAAAGTAGCACCACCGATATGGGTAATATTGCTGAAAAAGATATTTAATGTTTTTTGATCAAAGTAGCGATTAATTCCTTTAAAAATGTAACATTCTATTTTATATAATCCACTGACCTTCATGAAAATTCTCCTCCCTCGTTTACATATATATGGAGATATTAGCTTTTATTTTAATAAGATTTTGTTGAGGGAGTAATAATGTTTTGTAAAGAAAAAGTTAGTTTTTATATAAAAAAAGCTGCCAGTATTATGGCAGCAGTAAAATCATTTTTGTAGTGATTTATAATATTGACCTTTTTCAACATACTGCGTACGAATACGCTCCATATCTTTACGGTCTTCTTCTGTTAATTCACGAATGACTTTCGCGGGGCGACCGAAAGCTAACGTGTTTGGTGGAATTTTCTTTCCTTGTGAAACGAGGCTTCCAGCGCCGATAAAAGCTCCTTCGCCAATTTCAGCACCATCTAATATAATGGATCCCATTCCAATTAAAGCATCCTTTTTAATATGACAGCTATGTAAAATAACTTGATGTCCAACTGTAACATCATCTTCTAAAATAAGAGGATACTGAGGGCTTTGGTGGAGTGTACATTGGTCTTGTACATTTACTCGGTCTCCAATTATTGTTGGTGACACATCACCACGGATGACTGTATTAAACCAAATACTTGATTCCTCGCCAACGGAAACGTCGCCTGTAATCGTAACATAGTCAGCGATAAAAGCACTACTCGCAATTTTCGGATTTTTTTCTTTGTAAGGATATATCATGTAAAGTCTTCCTTTCCTAGAGACTAGTTTTAGTGTATCAAATTATGAGAAAGAGTGAAATGGAGGAGGTCCGTATGTGGAATTATGAAGCAGAGGAAGCGAAAGCTGTCATTGTTATTGTGCACGGCGCAATGGAATATCACGGACGTTACGAAGCCGTTGCGGAAATGTGGAATCATATCGGCTACCACGTCGTGATGGGGGACCTTCCGTCACATGGAACGACTTCAAGAAATAGAGGACATATTGATTCATTTGATGAATACATAGAGGAAGTTAAATTATGGGTGAAAGAAGCAAGAAAGTATAGATTACCTATTTTTCTATTCGGTCATAGTATGGGTGGTCTTATTGTCATTCGTATGATGCAAGAAACGAAGAGAGAAGATGTCGAGGGTATTATTTTGAGTTCGCCTTGTTTAGGGGTAGTGACTGGACCCTCTGCTCCGCTTCAATTTGCTTCAAAAATATTAAATGTTGTGGCTCCAAAATTGCAATTTGCAACGAATCTTACGGTGGAAATGTCAACACGTAACCATGAAGTGAGAGATGCAATGGAGAATGATTCATTGTTCTTGCGCAAAGTATCAGTACGTTGGTATAGTGAATTGATTAAGTCTATCGAAATTGCTCATAAAAAAATAGACGATTTTCCAGACGTTCCGCTCTTGCTAATGCAAGCATGTGAGGATAAACTTGTAGATAAAACACGTGTCCGCATGTGGTTTGATAATGTTAAAATAGGTGATAAGGCATATAAAGAATGGCCGAATTGTTATCACGAGTTATTAAATGAGTATGAGCGTGATGAAATTTTGAATTATATTCAGTCATTTACTGAAATACATGTCAATAATATAGTAAAAACAAACAAATAAATCATTATTTGTACATTTAATAGAGGAGATGAAGGAAGAAGTGAACGTACCGAGTAATCCCATAACGCTCATGGCGAAAGTATACCGTGATGTGTTTCCGGTTGTACACCATGAGCTAGCGATGTGGAAAGAGCGTGCCTACCATATTCCGAATGATGAGCTTCATAGTCAGGCAATCGCAAGTATTGAGCATAAAACGTTTCATTGTGAGGGTGGTGGCATTTTATCGCTGCTAGCAAATGAACACCGAGAGGAATGTATTCGTTTTATCGTAGCGTATCAAACAATCAGTGACTATTTAGATAATTTATGTGATCGCAGTACATCACTTGATCCGAATGATTTTGCCGCGCTACATGAATCAATGTTAATGGCACTATCACCTGAAGTGGAAGGTGGCGGTAATTATTATCGTTACCGTGATGATCAAGATGATGGTGGTTATTTAGATGAACTTGTTGAAACGTGCCAAGATGTTTTAAAGAAAACGAAGCACTATGACAAAATTGCTCCTGTTCTTCATGAACTTGCTTGTTATTATTGTGATTTACAAATTCATAAACACGTGAAGTTAGAAGAAAGAGAACCGCGCCTGAAAAATTGGTTTGAAGCACATAAAGAAAACTTACCTGAGATGAGCTGGTTTGAATTTTCAGCATGTGCCGGTTCTACACTTGGAATCTTCTGCCTTGTAGCATATGCATTTCATGATGAATTACATGATGAAGATATTGCGAAAATTAGACAAGGATACTTTCCTTACGTACAAGGACTTCATATCTTACTTGATTATTTCATTGATCAAGAAGAAGACCGCATAGGCGGGGATTTGAATTTCTGTAGTTATTATGAAAACGAGCAAGCTATATTAGATCGTATGAAACACTTTGTAGAAGAAGCAGAGAAGAGCATTGGTGATTTGCCTCATGCGAAGTTTCATCGCCTTATAAGCCGAGGGTTACTTGGTATTTATTTATCAGATCAAAAAGTATCAGCACAAAAGAATATGCACAAAATGGCACGGCGCATTGTAAAGTACGGAGGCCTCACTTCACGATTCTTCTATTGGAACGGGAAGATGTACCGAAAGAAAATGGCGCAGTGATGAAGAAAACCACTCATGTAGAGTGGTTTTTTGTTATAATATGGTAAAGGTGGTGGTGGAAATGAAGCGATTGTTTCAAAAGCTATATGACAATATTGAAGTAACATTACTTGTGCTACTTTCCATTTCATTTGTAACTGGAATGTATATGATGATGAATAGGCCAAGTGGTCCTACTGTGATGGATTACGTGCCACAAGTAATAATTGGCGCAATTATTATAGTAGATATTGTCTTTTTAATAAGTGGTAGAAAAAAAGAAAATAGTAAATAAAAAAGCATTTGTACACGAGAGTACAAATGCTTTTTATTATGATCGTATTTTTGAAAATACATATATAAGAAGTTCAATTGCAAAAATAACTAAAACAGATAGTCCGAATAAAGGCATGACAGCGCCTAATATAACCATCATGATAAAGAAAACGAATATACTTTTCTTATCTCTTTGCTTTGGAGGTGCTGCTAATTTTCCTTTTGGCTTTCTTGCTAACCACATTTTTACTCCGTAATAAATAAGAAGTAATAGAGATAATGTCGTTAGTAAGCATAATATTTTATTTGGCCATCCGAATAAATGTCCTTCATGAAGCGGGATACCGTAAGTGAACCATTGTGCAAGTAATCCATAATCACGGTAGTCCGTTTTTGAAATGAGTTCCCCGCTATATTGATCAAAGTAAGCTGTTATCTCTTCACTTGGTGCAACATGCATCCCTGTAATACCAGAACCGCTCGATTTTGAAACAGTGAATACACCTTTCGGATCAGCTGGTAGTGAAATAACATATGGCTTCTTTATTTCAATTCCTTTTTGTAATTCATCGACAGAAATTGCTTTCGGTTCATTTGAATTCGATTCAGGAGGAGCTTCTTTTCTTGTTGCCCACGGCAATTCTTTTACCTTTGATTCAGGCGGTGCCATGTACAATTTTGGATATCCGAGTGATTCATTAGAAGATGCAATTTTATAAATTTGGTTCCCCATAAATCCTGACCATGGCAATCCAGATGCGATTAGCAGAAAGAGAGGAATTGTAAATATAATACCGATAATAGAATGACGTCTTTTTGCTTTTTCTCGCTTATTGGATGAGGGTGTGTTTTTGAATTGGCGTATACTCATGTACAATCCGGTTACGATTAAAAAGATTGTCCAGCATGCTGCAAGTTCTACAGTATAGTTGACGACAGTGCCACCAACTAAAAGAGAACTATGTAATTCCCTCATTATATTGGCAAATGTTTCACTTGCGTTTTGATCCCCAACAATTTGATTATTACTATCTAAATACACATATTTTTGTTGCCCAGTATACTCATTTGCAATTGTAAGTCTCGTATTATAATCCCCATTAAACTCACTAATTTTCGCCACGCTATAATGTGGATATTTTTTCTCTGTTAAGGAAATAGAATCAGACATCGAAATAGATTCTGTTTGAGCACTCTTCCCAAAATATAAATCTTTATAGATGAAATCTTCAACTTCCTCCCGAAATAAATACCCAATTCCGCTCAGTGACAACGTAATAAGAAGCGGCGTAATAAAAAGTCCAGCATAAAAATGCCAACGCCAAAAAATGTAATGAAGCGAACGATTTTGTTTCATACTTTCAGTTCCCCTAACCTTCCCTATATGAATAACTACTTATTTAATATAGCGAGATTAAGTGTGATTACTTTGAAAGAATTGTGAAGAAAGTTAAAAGTTTTTAGGGGTTTCAACGTTTATAAATGTTTCTACTTATTTGATAAATACATTTCAACAACCGCTTCAGCAAGACATTGAGCGGAATCAACAAAATCCTCATTTGCCACTACATTCAAATCGGTACATGCGATAATAGCGGTATCAACTTCATCTTTCAATTGTAAAACGAGCGCATTCCACAATTCGCGAGCTTCTTCAACCTCCCCAGATTTAATATAAGTAATGATTTGATTAATCATTTCCTGCCATTTTTCATGATGAATATACTCTATATTACGTTTTGCAATCCCGTTTTGGTAAATCCCAGCTTGAACAGTTGCTTCTGTTGCGAGAAGAGCGACTCTTTTTGTATTTTCAGGAATTGCTTGTAACGTTTCATCGACTATATTTAAAATCGGGATAGAAAGCGAACGCTGTAATTCTTCAAAATAAAGATGCGCCGTATTGCACGGCATAGCGATAAAGCTTACGCCAGTACTTTCAAGTTTTTGTGTCCCTTCAATAATCGCTTTTTTCATCGCTTCGTGATCAATAAGGCGATCCATATAGAATGGTGTTGGGCACGAGTAAATCATCATATGAGGAAAGTCCATATCATGCTTTGCTCCGTATATTGTTTGGCACTTTGCTACAACTGTATCGACGAATGGCCCAGTTGATTTTGGTCCCATTCCTGCTAGTATTCCGATCATTGTTTCGTCTCCTTTAATATGTAATTAAAAACGTTTTTTGCGAACAACAAAAAGAAATAAAGTAAGTAATAAAAATGAATATACGATAGCCCAAGCTGTGAGCCATAGCGTGTGAGTAAGTATATTAAATTTATATTGGCCAAGCATTAGAAAGCTTTCGATAGGTGGTAAAAACCATAGTAACTCTTTTTTAAACCGGATGGAGGAAATCGTTATAAGTAATATAAATGTCAGGCTAAGCCAAGCTGTGCTTGCTTTTGGAATAATATTTCTAGTAAATAAAGTTGCGATTGAAATTCCTAGTATAGAGAAAGACATGTGAGCGAGAAATCCGACTAAAAATAAAGAAACTGTCATTTCTTCATTAAACATTTGCAAAATAATTGGGTAGATTACGGATATAAAAGATAAAACAGTACAAATGAGAAGAGCCGTAATATATTTACCCAAATATAGTGCGGAAATATTATTTGTGTGAGAAATAGTAATTTGTTCTTGTACAGGGTCTTCGGTATGAAAAATTGTGACCGTAATCCAGGCAGATAATAAATAAAGCGCGAGAGCTGTTTCTAAGTATGTCGGTACAATAGGAGTCGGTTTATATGTATATACAAAAAGTAAGCTCACAAAGTACATCGCAATAGGAGGGACGTACTTATACGATTTTGTATAGTCGAGAAAATGGTAACGAATAAGCGCGAACATAATAAACCTTCTTTCGATTTAAAAGTTAGGTTGTAGCAGTGTGATAGATGCTTTTTTATGTAATAAAAACTGAAGCATTTCGTTTGTATATTCTTTTTCGATTTGTAATTGAATAAGGTTTTGATTTGCATTGTGTGCAACGTGTATAAAACCGGATTGCTTTTTTAGTTCTATCGCTGAAAATGTTTCGTGAACGATTGCTTCAATATAGACTTGTTCTGCTCCTTTTTGTACAAAAATATCTTCTGTGATTGTATGATTTGCTAACGTCACAATTCTATCGGCGAAGTTTTCTAATAGTTGTTTTTCATGACATGTGAAGAGTATGGATATGCCGTGTTGTTTTAATGAGAGTAAAATATGTTCTAATTCTTGCTGAAAGTGAGGATCGAGTCCAGAAAGCGGTTCGTCTAAAACTAATAAATGGACGTCTGTAAGTAATGCTTGCATAATACCGGTTTTTTGTTTCATACCTTTTGAAAAGTTTCGTACAACGGAATGTCTTGCATGATGTAGGTGAAAAGATTCAAGAAGCATCGGGATTTTATCTTTTAAATATTTTGTTGATAAACCGTGAATGTGGCCGAGATGATATAAATAATCCTCTAATGTAAAACGAATCCCTTCAGGAAAATGTTCAGGTACATAGCCAATTTGTATATGTTCTTTTCTTTGAAGTGCTCCTGCCGTAGGTGAAACAAATCCTGCAATTATTTTGAGTAGAGTACTTTTTCCAGTCCCGTTTCCGCCAACGATGGCGAGTGCTTCTCCTTCTGAAATGGATAAATCAATGTTGTCTAGTATAAGTGATTTGCCGTACTTCTTTTGAATTCCCCGTAGTTCTACTAGCAAAGTTCTATCCTTCTTTCTTTAAATAGTGTATATATCCATTATATAGGAGAATAAAAAAAGACGTGCAGTGAATGCACGTCTTTTTTTGTTATGTTTTGTCGAACAATCGATATATCCGAGAAATCGTTGATATATTGTAAGTTATGATAGATATATCGAAAAAATCGTTGATATATCCCGAGTTACGATAGATATAATTGAAAAATCGTTGATATATTATCGCTTCTCAATCGCCACAATAAATGGCGGGTTATTTTGTTGATTAATGAAGCCATATCGCAGTACGTGTGCTTGTTTTTGGTCTAGTTCTTCGGCAAATGTAAGTACAGCGTCGCGTTCTACTTGTCCTTCTGGGTGTCCGTGGTAAATAACAAGGACGATGATACCTTCAGGTGCCATTACTTCTAATAATTGTTCGATCGCTGAGATTGTTGAGTTCGGTTTTGTAACGATATGCTTGTCTCCGCCTGGAAGGTAACCTAAGTTGAAAATTGCGCCTGTTACTTTTCCTTTTGCATCTTCCGGTAATACGGATAGAAGTGTATCGTGACTATCGTGAACTAAAACAGTATGTTCGAAAAGTTCTTTTTCTTTTAGACGAGTTGTTGAGCTTTCAATTGCCTCTTTTTGAATATCAAATCCAAATACTTTTCCGTTATCTCCAACGATTTCAGCTAGGAAGCAAGTGTCATGCCCATTGCCGAGTGTTGCATCTACAGCGTAATCGCCTTCTTTTACTGCTGTTTGCAAGAGAGTGCGAGCAAACGGTAATACACGTTCTAATTTCATTTTTGTTTCTCCTCATTTGCATATTTTCCTTGCCAGCTTCCGCGGCGTACAAATTCTGCATCGATGGAATTTAATACTTCCCATTTATTTAAGCTCCACATTGGGCCAATCATTAAATCAGGTGGACCGTCACCTGTGATACGGTGCACAATTACGTCTTCTGGAATAATTTCAAGTTGGTCAACAACGAGACTTACGTAATCCTCAAGAGAAAGGAACTCGAGTTGTCCTTTTTCATATTGCTTCACCATTGGCGTTCCTTTTAATAAGTGAAGTAAGTGGATTTTAATTCCTTGTACGTCAAGCTTCGCTACTTCACGAGCTGTTTCCATCATCATGTCGTAATCTTCAAGTGGAAGGCCGTTAATAATATGAGAACAAACTCGAATGCCGTGCTTACGTAATTTATTTACACCTTCCACATAAGACGGATAATCGTGAGCGCGATTAATAAGATTTGCAGTACGTTCATGAACAGTCTGTAGTCCGAGTTCAACCCAAAGGTAAGTGCGTTTATTTAAGTCCGCTAAATATTCAACAACATCGTCCGGTAAACAATCTGGACGAGTCGCAATAGAAAGACCGACAACGTCTTTTTCTGCTAGAAGCGGTTCGAATTTTTCTTTTAACACTTCAAGTGGTGCATGTGTATTTGTGTACGCCTGGAAATAAGCGATACATTTTCCGTCTTTCCACTTTGAGCGCATTTTTTCTTTCATTTCATGATATTGCGTTATAACATCATCGCGGCGATCGCCAGCGAAGTCACCAGATCCAGCAGCACTGCAAAATGTACAACCGCCATAAGCAACTGTACCGTCACGGTTCGGGCAATCGAAGCCAGCATCTAATGAAACTTTAAAGATTTTTTCACCAAATTCATTTCGTAAATGATAATTCCATGTATGATAACGTTTATTGTCGTTTGTATATGGAAAAGGGTTTTGAACCTTCATTACTTTCCCTCCTAAGCCGAGTCAAAATAACACAAAATCCATTATAACATACTCATAAGGTTCATAAGGAAGGGACACACTAAAGGGGAATTGAAGCAAGGAGGGACAATTATGGCAGAGCGTCAATCACTTGAATCGTATATTACACAAGCGGAACAAGCGGTGGAATATGCGAAAGAACAATTAGATCTTGGTATGAGACAGGAGCATTATAATACGATGGAGTATTCGGATGCGCAGCTACAATTAGAACAAGCATATAACGATTTACAAACTATGCAACAACATGCGAATGATGAGCAACGTGAGCAATTAAATAGAGCACGTATGGCAATTCGCCAATTGCAACATCAAATGATTATTACACCGCACTAATAAGGAGTGAATGTAATGGCGAAACGTTCAGATCAAAATAACCCAGAGCAAAAAACACAAAATGGACATAACGCTGAGTTTTCGAATGAGCTTGATCCGATTGTTCAAGTGAAACAGCGTAATAGTAAAAAAGGACAACCTCAAAAATCAAAACAATCAGAGTAAACCAGGTCGAAATATGACCTGGTTTTATTTTGCTATATGACAATAATGTAAGATTCCTGTAAGGTTTACCGATAGTTGTAATTGTCCTTTTCCAGTAGAGTAAGGGAGGATTAAATTTTGGACAAGGAGCTGCTTTATGGGGAACAATATTACAAACAAGCGAATTGATGAGTTAGATTACATTCGTGGCTTTGCATTACTGGGGATTATTTTAGTAAATATTCTTGCACTACTTCATATTAAAATCCCAGATCCTAATACAGTGGATGCTAGCTATCAAAGGTTTCTATACTTATTTGTAGAAGGTCGTTTCTTCTCAATCTTCTCATTCTTATTTGGAGTAGGATTCTATATCTTTATTTCAAGAGCGATTGCGAAAGGGAAAAATGGCTATGTTTTATTTTTACGTCGCTTAGTAGCGTTATTTATTTTTGGTTTAATTCATCAAATGTTTCAGCCTGGGGAAGCGCTGGCGTTATACGCAATTTGCGGGTTAATCGTTTTACCGTTTTATAAAGCGAAAAAAGAAGTGAACCTAGTACTAGGACTTATTTTGACAATTGCCTTCAGTGTAATGGGAGTTAAAGAACTATTACCACTTGGCTTAATTTTATTAGGGCTTGCTGCAGGACAATTTCGTGTATTTGAAAATCTCGCGCAAAATATAAAGAAAGTCGCTATTTTTACAGGTATTATGTTTGTTTTAAGTGTCATAGCTGTATGGTATCAATATGGGCACGTTCCTGCTGAACCATTTATAAATATGATACTTGAGAGTGAGGATGGAACAATGAATGCTGCAAGCCAATTTTTAAAAATTGGTGTTACAGTTGGACCGATTATTTCAGCTTTCTATGTTGGAGCATTAATTTTATTACTTCAATTAAAACTAGTTGAAACATTGTTAGCACCACTGAAATATTATGGCCGCATGGCTTTAACGAATTATATTGGACAAACTGCAATGATTTTAATCGCAGGAAGTGTATTTAACTTTGCAGAAAACTTAACGTACATGCAGACTTTATATGTGTGTATTGCAATTTATGCAATTCAAATTGTATTTAGCGTAATTTGGATGAAAATCTTTAAAATGGGTCCATTAGAATGGATTTGGCGAGTTGTTACGTATTGGACGGTAACACCTTTAAAGAAATAGAGAGAGAAATGGGCTATTCCTTTTGTGGAACAGCCCATTTTTATTTTCATCTTTTTCGGAAAGTTGATATTCCTTCGCGAATCGCCGATATATATTGGAAATCGCTAATAAAATTTCATTTATCAACGAACCTTACACACTTATCTTTTTTATATTACAAAAGTGTAAGGTAAATGTAATGTTAACAAATAGCAGTTCGCCTCTAAAAAGCGCAAAATAGGTAATGGAAAAACAAGCGTAGGAGGATATATATGACGAAACCAGTTGTAGACGTGAAAAACGTTCAAAAAGTGTACGGTAAAAAAGGTGAGAACCAATCACATGCATTAAAAGGTGTTTCATTCTCAATTCAAGAGGGTGAGTTTGTAGGGATTATGGGACCATCTGGTTCTGGTAAAACGACATTATTAAATGTAATTTCAACGCTTGATAAAGCAACGGGCGGCGTTGTTGAAATTGCGGGTACGGATATTACGAAAATGAAGCAAGGTGAGCTTTCTGATTTCCGTTCACAAAAATTAGGATTCATCTTCCAAGACTTTAACTTATTAGAGAACTTATCTATTTATGAAAACATCGCACTTCCATTATCTCTTCAAGGTGTCGCGTCACGTAATATTGGACCGAAAGTAGAAAAAGTAGCGGATATGTTAGGGATTACAGAAATTCTTCAAAAGTATCCATCTGAAGTATCTGGTGGACAGAAACAACGTTCAGCAGCAGCGCGTGCTTTAGTACATGAGCCTGCAATTATTTTAGGGGACGAGCCAACAGGAGCGCTTGATTCTAAAAATGCAACGAGTTTACTTGATGCGATGACAAACTTAAATAAAGATCAAGGCGTATCTATTATGATGGTTACACATGATCCGTACAGTGCAAGTTACTGTCAGCGTATTTTATTCATTCAAGATGGTGAGCTATATAAAGAAATTCACCGCGGCGGTACACGTGAAGAGTTTTATAAAGAAATTTTAGATGTGCTTGCGGACTTAGGCACACAAAAAGCGTAAGAAAGGGGGTTCTAGAGCATGTTATTCAAACTTTCCATGTCAGGGCTAAAGAGTAAGCTAAAAGATTACATCGTCTTACTTGTCGGTCTTGTCATGTCGATTTCAATTTTTTATATGTTTCAAACGTTAGCACTAAATGAATCATTTCTTGAATCTAATTCAGTGATTAAATCAATCGGATTTGTATTCCAAGCAGGTTCATTTTTATTAGCAATCATAACGTTCTTCTATATTTTATATGCGAACTCTTTCTTACTATCTCTTCGTCAAAAAGAGTTTGGTATGTATATGATGTTAGGAGCAAAAAAGCATAAAGTTACATTACTTATGTTTATTGAGACAATTGTATTAGGCGCCGCATCTCTTGCGATCGGTATTACAGTTGGTGTAGGACTTGCAGAAGGTATCGGTCAATTATTAATGAAACAATTAGAATTTGCTGGTGAAGGCTATAAAGCATTTTACCTGCCATCAATGACTGTTACTTGTATTTTCTTCTTTGCATTATTTGTACTATCAGCAATTATGAACAGTATTAAGTTATCACGTATTTCTGTATTGCAACTTGTACATGCAGATGCACAAACAGAACGTGTTGCAGTAAAAGGAAAAATGACAGGTTTAGTTGCATTCCTAGCGGTTATTTTATTAGGAATTGGCTATGCATCAATGATTTATATGGAAAAATTAAGAGAGATGGGAATCCTTATTGCATTAATTACAACAACAGCTGGTACTTACATGCTATTTGGATCACTTCTTCCAGTCATTATTAAAAAGTTAAAAAGTAATAAAAAGCGTAGTGAAAAAGGACTTAATGCTTTTACATTTGCACAATTAAATTTCCGTATTAATAGCTTAACGAAAGTACTTGCAACAGTAGCGATGTTAGTTGCTCTTGGAGCTGGTGCAATTTCAGGTGGTATGGCGTTTAAAAATAACGTTATAAAAATGGTTGATGGTTTAGTAATCTATGATTCAGTAGTTCATAATCCGACAGCTGAAGAAAAGAAAATTTTAGACGGTATTACATTTAAAGAGAAAAGCGAATATCGTTACAAAGTAGATGATAAATACGTTTACTATGTAAAAGAAGATTTAGAGAAAAATCGTCCTTTAGTAAAAGATATGGAAAATATGAAGTCGATGAAGGATTTAGTAAATACGAAGAAGGCTTCACAGGAATTACCAGTAGGCGCAGTTTCTAGAGAAATGAATGAAAAAGATGCGAACGCTAAAGAACTTCCAGAAGAATGGGTCGATGCTTTTAGCACAATTCATCCATATTATATATACGAAGATCATGCAATTAAAATTGTAGATCAAAAAATGTACGATGGGATAAGTGGTAAAGAAGGTATAGCATTTATCGGAAAAGCAGATGATTTCTTAACATATACAAAAGAATGGAAAAAACTTGACGAGTTGCAATTAGATAAATATAAAAATGTAACAGCTGAAAGAATGAACAGTAAATATCAATCTTACGACATGTTCTATGGTGTTGCGAGCGGAACAGTATTTATGGGCTTCTTCCTTGGAATTGCTTTCTTAGCAATGATGGCAAGTTGTTTAATGTTCAAAATTCTTTCTGGTGCCTCAAAAGATATTACGCGTTATCAAATGCTTCGTAAAATCGGAGTACGCCGTGAATTATTAACAAAATCAATTTATAAAGAGTTATTCTTAGTATTCTTATTCCCAGCAATTGTAGGTATTGCTCACGTATTAGTTGGTATGAATATTTTCGGATTTATTTTACTTGATCCGTACTTCCGTATTTGGGTACCGATTGTTATCTTCGTAATTATTTATGCAATTTATTACTTCATTACCGTTCAATTGTATAAAGGAATTGTTCTTCCGAAAGAAGATTAATAAAAAACCGAGCGAAATTGCTCGGTTTTTATTATTTTCAGAAAAAACACTTTAACGTTACTGAAATGTATAATATAATGTAAATAAGTAACGTAACATAAAAGTAGAAGCAGCTGGATAAGGAAAGGAGGAATCCAATCTATAGAAAGAAGCTGAACTTTTATCCCCTATTTCTTTTCAAACCACAACGTATTTGTACAATCGTAAATTTCCAAATTGAAAATTGCTTGAATCACAAAAGTATATTGTGAAAATAATGGATAATACATGGAAATCTCATAGCATGATAAGGTAAAATGGACAACATGATGAGAAAATTACCGTTCATAAGATGAGGAGAATACATGTATGGAAGTTGTAGAGGCATTAAAAGATATAAGCCAAATTGAGGCTATGAAAAAATATTTAAAAGAGCACTCCCAGCGAGATTATCTTTTATTTGTTATTGGAATTAACACAGGATTAAAAATTACAGAACTACTTAGTATGAAATTTGAAGATGTATTAAATGAAGACGGGACTGTTAAAGAGTTTTATACTCTTCCTGTGAAAGATGAAAAATTCAAACAAGATATTTATTTAAATACAAAAGTAAAAGAAGCGCTTTTAGATTACGTACAATCTATTGGCGTTAAAAGAGAAAATTACGTATTTCAATCTAATAAAACGCCAAATTCAATTACGCGCCAACAAGCGTATCGTGTAATTCATAATGCTGCAGAAGCAGTTGGAGTTGTTGGTAAGATCGGAACAAATTCAATGCGAAAAACGTTTGGATTTCATGCGTACAAAAGAGGGATAGCGATTGCGTTATTGCAAAAACATTTCCATCACGCGACTCCATCAGAGACGCTAAAGTATTTAGGCATCTCAAAGGATGAGACCTTTAAAACGGAGATTGATGTCGATTTATAAAAGCCGTAACTAAAAAAATTAGGAGGCGGAAAATATGAATATTAGAGAGAGTGAACTGCCGGGTATTGGATGTAAGTTTGAAGTGATTACAAAAGGTAATGAAAAGATGGTTATCGTTATTCATGATGATGGCCGAAGAGAAATGTACCATTTTGATGCTGATCATGAGGAGAGTATTTCAAGCGTCTCTCTTCGTGATTCTGAAGCGAGACAAATTGCAGCTATATTGGGCGGAATGGTATATAGGCCACAAGCTTTAGATACGATTGAAATGGCCTTTGAAGGATTATCAATTGAGTGGTTTAAGGTGGAAAATAATGCACCAGTCGTACAAAAAACAATTGGTAGTTTACATGTCCGAAACACATATAATGTAACGATCATTGCCATTTTGAAAAAGAATATGAAGAAGTTCTTTAATCCAGGTCCAGATTCTATCATTGAAGCTGGCGATATGCTTGTATTATCAGGCGAAAGACATGAAGTAAAAAGAATTATTAATGAGTTGCTTTCAGTAGGAGGGGATTCATAATCGATGGATACTTTAATCTTTGAAGTTGGGACTGCGTTAGTATTAGTCGCTTTTGCAGCTATTCTCGCTGCAAAGTTAAAGTTCTCGATTATTCCGTTTCTCATTATACTCGGTATGCTAGTGGGGCCACATGCGCCAGATTTAGGGCTTATCGATTTAAGATTTATTGAAAGCGGAGAAGTTATTTCCTTCCTCGGCCGTGTTGGCGTTATATTCCTCTTATTCTATTTAGGCTTAGAATTCTCAATTAAAAAATTAATTAAATCTGGAAAATCAATTGCTTTTGGGGGGACTGTTCATATATCGCTTAATTTTATATTAGGTTTACTTTACGGATATATAATGGGTTTCCCCTTATTAGAAACATTAATTATTGCTGGGATCATAACAATTTCATCGAGTGCAATTGTTGCGAAAGTAATTGTTGATTTAAGAAGATCTGGTAATAAAGAGACGGAGCTAATTTTAGGAATCATTATGTTTGATGATATCTTTTTAGCAGTATATTTATCAGTCGTTTCAGGATTAGTACTCGGAGGGGCAACGTCATTTGTAGGTGCTCTTACATCTATTTTAATCGCAGTAGGGTATATGCTACTATTCTTTGTAGTTGCTAGAAAAGCTACACGATTCTTAAATAAAATGTTAGATATTTCGTCCAATGAAATTTTCATTATCGTAATATTCGCTATTTTATTCTTTGTAGCAGGATTTTCAGAAACGATTCATGTCGCGGAGGCAATTGGAGCATTATTATTGGGGCTCGTCTTTTCTGAAACAGAGCATAGTGATCGAATTGAACAGCTCGTTGTTCCATTTCGTGATTTCTTTGGAGCTATATTCTTTTTCAGCTTCGGTTTAAGTATAGACCCATTTTCGCTTGGGGGAGCAGTGTGGTTGGCATTAGGAGCAGTTTTCATTACTCTTATCGGTAATTTTACTGCTGGAATGGTAGCGGGGCGTAAAGCTGGGTTATCGCATAAGGCTTCTACGAATATCGGTTTAACACTTGTATCACGCGGAGAATTTTCCATTATCGTCGCGAATATTGGAATTGCGGGCGGCTTAATGGCAACGATTAAACCATTCTCAGCTTTGTATGTTTTAATATTAGCATCGTTAGGACCTTTGTTAACGAAAGAATCTGGGAGAATATATTCCTTATTAGATAAAATATTTAAATGGAGCGCTAAAGAAAGTGCGAAGCGAGAAAAAGAAGTTGGATAGTATAAATAAGGGTAGACTGCATGAAAATTTCATGCAGTCTACCCTTTTATATATTGTTACTGTTGTCGTTTTTTGTCGGTAAGTCGATATAATTGAAAAATCGCTGATATATTTTGAGTTGCGGTCGATATATTTCCAAAATCGCTGATATATTTTCAAGCAGGGATAAATATAATTTCATTTACCGTCGAACCATTATCTGAATTTCATCAACTATTAATCAGTTGCCTTCCTATTTAAAAACGACTACAATTTTACTGTTATATATATGAACGAAAAAAATAGAATAGGAGGGGAAACTATGCCAAGGAAAGTATGGCTATTAGTAGCTGGGATGATTATTAATGTCACGGGTGCTTCTTTTTTATGGCCTTTTAATACAATTTATTTGCATGATCACCTAGGCAAATCTTTATCTGTGGCCGGAATGGTATTAATGATCAACTCGCTTACTGGTGTAATCGGAAACTTGCTCGGCGGTGTTTTATTTGATAAATGGGGCGGTTATAAATCAATTTTAGTAGGGATTGTCATTACACTTGTATCGATTTTAGGTCTTGTGTTCTTCCACGGTTGGCCGTTATATGTTGTGTGGCTAGCGTTAATCGGCTTCGGTTCTGGGATGGTCTTTCCATCGATGTACGCGATGGTTGGTACGGTTTGGCCAGAGGGCGGAAGACGAGCGTTTAATGCGATGTATGTTGGACAAAACGTTGGTATTGCGATTGGAACAGCGTGCGGTGGTTTAGTTGCTTCATATCGTTTTGATTATATTTTCTTAGCGAACTTTATTTTATACTTTGTTTTCTTCTTAATTGCTTTTATCGGATTCCGTGGTATGGAAGACAAGAAAGAGCCAGGAGTGCAAAAAGAAGTCGAAACGAAAAAAGGGTGGTCACTTACACCTGGATTTAAAGCACTTCTTATCGTGTGTGTAGCATATGCTTTATGCTGGGTTACATACGTACAGTGGCAAGGAGCGATTGCAACACATATGCAAGAATTGAATATTAGCCTTCGTCACTATAGTTTATTATGGACGATAAACGGAGCGATGATTGTTTGTGCGCAGCCACTTGTTAGTATGCTAATTCGTTGGATGAAGCGTTCCTTAAAACAGCAAATTATGATTGGAATCTTCATTTTTGCGGCGTCATTCATTGTGTTAAGTCAAGCGCAGCAATTTACGATGTTCCTCGTTGCGATGGTAACATTAACAATTGGTGAGTTATTTGTATGGCCTGCGGTTCCAACGATTGCAAATATACTTGCACCAAAAGATAAATTAGGGTTTTATCAAGGGGTCGTAAATAGTGCGGCGACTGTAGGGAAAATGTTCGGGCCGGTCGTTGGCGGAGCAATTGTGGATTTATACAATATGGAAGTATTGTTTATAGCAATCATGGTAATGCTTGTAGTAGCGCTTATAGCAACGAGTATTTATGATAAACGAGTAAAAGTAGAAGAAACAGTTGAAGAAAAAATTGCAGTTTAGTTTGACGGAACATGTTCACATGTTTTAGAATATATTTAAATAAAACAACCTTTAGAACAAGGGAGATAGCTCGGCTGTCTTAAGATGAATTCGTTAGTTATTAAGAGTAACGATTAACCGAGAAGTCCTCGCTTTAAGTAAGCTCTTAAGAGATACTAGGTGAAGGATAGTTCACTTAACTTATATGTGTAATAACAGTGAGAAGGAGTAGTAGTAATAGAAGCTGGTTTAGAGAGTTGACGGTCGGTGCAAGTCAATCCACGTTTCGTTATGAACTCGCCTTTGAGTTGCAGTTGTGAAACTAATAGTAGCAATTGCCGTTAATCCACGTTACGGATCTAAGCGAATGTATATTTTTACATTAATTTAGGGTGGTACCGCGGGAATCTATAACCTCTCGTCCCTTTCTAGGGATGAGAGGTTTTTTGTATTTTGGGCGGTGAAAATAAACAGAATTTCAAGGAGGGTATCTCATGAGCTTTAATCATCAAGAAATTGAGAAGAAGTGGCAAGGGTACTGGGAAGAGAATAAAACATTCCGTACGCCAGATGAGACAGAAAAACCAAAATTTTATGCACTAGATATGTTCCCATATCCATCAGGTGCAGGCTTACACGTAGGACATCCAGAAGGTTATACAGCGACAGATATTTTATCTCGTCTGAAGCGTATGCAAGGGTATAACGTTCTTCATCCAATGGGATGGGATGCATTTGGTCTTCCAGCAGAGCAATATGCACTTGATACTGGAAACAGCCCAGCAGAATTTACAGAGCATAATATTAATACATTCCGTAATCAAATTAAATCATTAGGTTTCTCTTACGATTGGGACCGTGAAGTAAATACAACAGATCCAAACTACTATAAGTGGACACAATGGATCTTCCTGAAATTATTTGAAAAAGGTTTAGCTTACGTTGATGAAGTACCTGTAAACTGGTGCCCAGCACTTGGTACAGTACTTGCAAACGAAGAAATCATTGACGGTAAGAGTGAGCGTGGTGGACATCCAGTTGAGCGTCGTCCGATGAGACAGTGGATGTTAAAAATTACAGCTTACGGAGATCGTCTATTAGAAGATCTAGATGAGCTTGATTGGCCTGAAAGCTTAAAAGATATGCAACGTAACTGGATCGGTCGTTCTGAAGGTGCAGAAGTACACTTCAACATCGACGGTACAGACGAGAAGTTCACGGTGTTCACAACGCGCCCTGATACACTATTTGGTGCAACATATTGTGTACTTGCTCCGGAACATGCACTTGTTGCAGAAATTACAACAGCAGAACAAAAAGAAGCGGTAGAAGCTTACATTAACGCTGTAAAAATGAAGAGTGACCTAGAGCGTACAGAACTTGCGAAAGAGAAAACTGGTGTATTCACTGGTGCTTACGCAGTTAACCCAGTAAACGGTGAGAAATTACCAATCTGGATCGCTGACTATGTTCTTGCAACTTACGGAACAGGTGCTGTAATGGCAGTTCCAGCTCACGATGAGCGTGACTATGAATTCGCATCAGTATTTAATCTTCCAATGAAGGAAGTTGTAAAAGGCGGAGATATTACGAAAGAAGTGTACACAGGTGATGGTGCACACGTAAACTCAGCATTCCTTGATGGATTAAATAAAGAAGAAGCAATCGCAAAAATGATTGAATGGCTTGAAGCAACGAGCGCAGGAAATCAAAAAGTAACGTACCGTCTACGTGACTGGTTATTCAGCCGTCAACGTTACTGGGGTGAACCAATTCCAGTAATTCACTGGGAAGATGGTACAATGACAGCTGTGAAAGAAGAGGAATTACCATTAGTTCTTCCGAAAACAGAAAACATCCGTCCTTCAGGTACAGGTGAATCACCACTTGCTAACATTGACGAGTGGGTAAATGTTGTTGATCCTGAGACTGGTAAAAAAGGTCGTCGTGAAACAAATACAATGCCGCAATGGGCTGGTAGCTGTTGGTATTACCTACGTTACATCGATCCAAACAATAGCGAAGCACTTGTAGATCCTGAAAAAGTAAAACAATGGCTTCCAGTTGATATTTATATCGGCGGGGCGGAGCACGCTGTACTTCACTTACTATATGCTCGTTTCTGGCATAAAGTATTATACGATATCGGTGTAGTTCCAACGAAAGAACCGTTCCAACAATTATTCAACCAAGGTATGATTCTAGGTGAAAACAACGAGAAAATGAGTAAATCAAAAGGTAACGTTGTAAATCCTGATGATATCGTAGCAAGCCACGGTGCAGATACACTTCGTCTATACGAAATGTTTATGGGCCCATTAGATGCTTCAATCGCTTGGTCTGAAAATGGTCTTGACGGAGCTCGTCGTTTCCTAGACCGCGTATGGCGTCTATTCGTTCAAGATAACGGTGAATTAAGTGAGAAAATTACTGATGCACCAAATAAAGAACTTGAAAAAGCTTACCACCAAACAGTGAAGAAAGTAACAGAAGACTATGCAGAACTTCGCTTCAACACAGCGATTTCTCAAATGATGGTATTCATCAACGATGCATACAAAGCTGAAACACTTCCGAAAGAATATGTAGAAGGTTTCGTAAAAATGATTGCACCAGTTGCACCTCACATCGGGGAAGAGCTATGGAGCAAACTTGGATACAATGAAACAATCACATATGCAAGCTGGCCAACATTTGATGAGTCTAAACTTGTAGAAGATGAAGTTGAAATCGTTGTTCAAGTTATGGGTAAAGTTCGCGCAAAACTAACAATGAGTAAAGACGCATCAAAAGAAGAAATGGAACAACTTGCACTTGAAGCAATTCAAGACCAAATTGAAGGGAAAACAGTTCGTAAAGTAATTGTTGTTCCTGGAAAACTTGTTAACGTTGTTGCAAACTAATTTATTCTAAATGAAAGCTCAGAGTATGTATACTCTGAGCTTTTTTGTGTATAAAATAATCTTTGGATCACTTTTATATAAAATTTTACTTTAAAGACGTTTCGCATCTTTTCCTTTAATTTGTTTGTTGAGGAATTCTTATAAAGACAAACACCTATTCTTCACTAGGAAATATGATAAAAAAGGTAGGTAAAATTGAGTAGAAGAGGTGAAAGGAATGAAAGGGATCGACAATAATGCACCACATGGTTTCTTTGGGGGTGGATCGGATAGTTATGAACAAATGATGTTAATGGGAGGAGGACAACAAGGGTACGGTGGAATTCCGAGCTGGATGGGCGGAACACCTGGAGGTTTTTCTACATCAGTAGCTGGTGTACAAACTGGAATTCCAACATTAACAGGAGGATTTCCATCATCGGTAGCCGGAGTGCAAACTGGAATCCCGACATTTGTTGGCGGAGCAGCAGGAGGAGTACCAGTAGGCGTACCAACTGCATTTCCATCTTTCGTTGGAGGAGTACAGACAGGATTTCCTATACCGGGAGTAGGTGTTGTAGCAGGAGGAGTAGGTGGATATCCGCAAGTAGTACACGGCCACCATGGACATCACCACCATCAAGGTCAACATGGCCACCATGGACATCACCACCATCAAGGTCAACATGGCCACCATGGACATCACCACCATCAAGGTCAACATGGCCACCATGGACATCACCACCATCAAGGGCAACACGGTCACCAAGGCCATCATCACCAGCAAGGTCATCACCAACAACAAGTACATCACCACGGACACCACCACATTCATCCGCAAGCTGTTCTTTATCAAACGCACCAAGGGCATCATGGCCACCATGGACATCACCATCAAGGCCAACATCATGGACACCAAGGTCACCACCAACAACAAGTACATCATCATGGCCATCAAGGTCATCAACAACAAGTACATCACCACGGACATCAAGGTCACCAACAACAAGTACATCACCACGGACAGCAAGGCCATCAACAACAAGTACATTACCAAGGTCAACATCATCACCAACAGCAACAGCAACAGCAACAGCAACAGCAACAGCAACAATATCTACAACAGCAATCTTCTCCTTGGACAGGTGGAATTGGAGCAGGAGGAGCAGGGGCAGCGGCAGGAGCAGCTAGTATTAGTGGAGCAGCAGGACACGCGGGGCACGCGGGTCATTAATGAGTTGCAGAAAAAAAGACATAGTAAAAAACTGCTAGGAAATCCTAGCAGTTTTTTTCAGCTTCTTGGCGCTGACGTTCGATTTCAGCACGAAGTTGTGGCTCTGGTGCTTGCCAGCCTTCTGGTTTTAAAATTTTGCCGTCGCCTTCGCGGAAGCGAGGTTTTCCATCAGGGAATAGCTTTGCCATGTTTGCGTTATTTACAATTTCAAATCCTTTATCAGGACGTACGCCCATTTCTGCAAACGTGCCGAATGCAAAGTAAATAAGGTCAATCAGTGCATCGTATTGATCTTCAACAGTCGTTGCCTCTAGAAATTCTTCTAGTTCTTCCTGCATAAAACTTGCACGGATTTTTGCACGCTCTTCTGTTAATTTTGTTGGAGTATTTGTCACAGGATGTCCGAATACTTCATGCATTTTCGCAACAAGTTCGTATCCTTTATCTAAACCTTTTTCGTTTGTCATGTTGTTTCATCCTTTCTTACGTTATGCCGAAGTTTATTGTAACATAAGGTGATTATGAAATGAAAAGAACATCTTATCGAAATAAGATGTTCGCTCGTTATTCTTCTTTTTTTATTAAAAGGGATGAAATAAGATCGATGCCAAAAATACCGACCAGTAACATTGGTATAACGACAAGCAAGTAACGTGTGAAGGAAACATTTTTTAAGTATGTATGAGCAAATAAAAAGACGCCGAGAAATAAAATACCATTTAAAATAGGCTTTACTAATTTTTTAGACATAAGCTCCCCCATAAATATCTTCTCTCTCTATTTGATAATAAAAAAACTCCTCTCTCCGTTGTATCATGCTGGAGAGAGGAGTTCAATCATTTCTCATTCAATGACACCAGAATTTGTAATATTTACGGTGTATTTTATATGAACCGGAACATCTTTATACATTTGTCTCCATTCTTCTAATTTGAATGGGCGATAATGTTGCTTATACTTTGCACCTAGCCCGAGAGGATCGACGCCTAAAGATTTAAGTTGCTTAATTAACTTAGCAGCTTGTTTCTCTAATTGTTTTTGGACATCTTTTTCAATGTTTTTTGTGTTCTTGTTATTTTCTAAGTTAATTTGTTTTGATAGTTCTTGAATACGTGCATCAAGACGAACGTTAATGAAAAAAGAAGGCTTTCCGTTTTTAATTTTTATATCGTAAGTTGGAACAGAACGAATATTATTAATCATTACGTACGCAGAATCTGTTTTAAATTCATGTGAATCTAATTTATGTTTCTCTAATAGTCCTTTAAATATGAACATATCTTTTTCCGCAATTTTACCGATATATTTATCCTTTTTAAAAAGGCCAATTCCGGTAATTTTTATTTTATCACCATGCTTCTTTAGAATGGGAATATAGTAGTCTTTTCCTTCTTGATAATAGCGAAATGCTCCTATATGTAGATTATCCGCTGGTAAAGGTCCGGTCTCCATGTTATGTTCTAGCAATTTTTTTATATAAATTGCAACGTTGTATGAAGTCGAATATTTGCCTTTTAAAAGTTCAGTACCATTCCCATCTAATAAAGCAGCATATAAAGCGTTCCCTATATTCACATCTCGAAGTAATGTATCGAATGAAGTAGACATTCCTGTTTTGGCAAGTCTTATTGTATATAGAGCGACACGCATTTGTCCGCTAGCAAATGGTTGAGAAGACTCTAAAGATGTGTCTGCTTTTACTTGTTTTACCGCATTTGCACTGCCTTCAAAAACTTGAACTTTATTTCCTTTTTTCTGAATGGGACAAACGAATGTCACTTTTACTTTATTATCTTTTGCGACATCAAAAACGCTTCCTTGAATAAGTTGTACATCATCGATAATATTTTTTTGTAAACATCCAGTTAGACTGAAGAATGTTATACAAGAAATAAGTATTAATTTACTTGTGCTTTTGATTTTTTCCATTTTCTTTTCACCCACACAATAATAAATAGGATTGGGATGTATACATAAATGAGCCAAAAACTAACTTTTGATACATTACTAATAAAGTTATTAATATCGTGTCTGTTTGTTAAAAGTTGCGAAACAATGAGAGTGATAAAGATAAAAGCAATTAAAACACCCCTTTGTTTTACACGGAATATTTCATGAGTTCCTCTCATTGACGCCCATAAAGGGAGGATAAAACTTGAAATAATAACGAGTGCATAGCCTGAAATTGCAATATATTCGAGTCTTTCTATAAATGGTAATTGAATGACTTGGGTCATAGAAAGTTGTGCCCATATTGTTTTTAACAATTGCTTCTCACTAAAAAATGCAAAGGCTAAAAGGGTACTAAATAGATATAGAAGATTTGAAAATAGTGCTCCAAGCTGAGCGTATTTATGAGATTGCATAGGCTTTTTCACAAATGGATACACCATGAGGTAAATCTCAAAACCGGTCATACTGTAGATTGACAGTTGAGCGGATTTTAAAATGTCTGAAAAAGAATGTGTGAATATAGGTAGTAAATTATCCCAATGTGAATATTTTAAAACGAATAAGCTTAGAAATAAATATCCTAATGTACCACCAACAGAGATGACGCAAATACCGGTAATGACACGAAATCCAGAAGAGATAATGTAATAGCTAACTAAGCATAAAAAGAGTGTTAACATAAAGGTGGAAGCGGTAGGAAACATCCATACTTGAATAATTTCAACATATGTTCGGATGACTGAAATACTAACGATTAAAAAATAAGCCATAAAGATGATGCTAATGCCATTTCCTAGCCATTTTCCAAATGTTTGCCGATGTAAATCAACTAAATTCCCATTTGTTTCTTTTAATAAGACATACATCATCCATATAATAATATGGATGAAAATTCCTGTGATTATAACTCCCATCCAGCCGTCGTATCCAGCGGCTTTTGCGATAATTCGAGCGAATCCGAGAACTCCAGCACCGAACTGTGCACCGTGAATTAAGAAGAAAACAAAGACAGGAGATATTTGATATTTTTCTTGAACTTTACTCATCGAATGCACCTCATTTCTTAATCATCAAAGTCTGATCTATGTTTTGTTGAAATTCCTTTCGCTGCTTTTTTTACATGTTGTGGCCTTGCTTGTACATCTCTTGTATCAATCATTGTTAAAGGAAAACGAATCCAAGAATCTTTAACAGATTGTTGTCTTGTTGGATAAAACAAAGCGTACGGCTTGCGTAAAGAAGTAAGCCTGAATAGATGAGTAAATAAGAAGATAAATCCAAGAGAAATCCCGAACAATCCGCCTATTTCTGCAAACATAAGAAAAGGAAAGCGTAGTAATCGAACAGCGTTACCCATTTTATAAATAGGTGTAATAAAGGAAGCAAGTGCTGATAAGGCAACGATAATTAATAAAATATTGCTCGTTAAACCAGCTTGTACAGATGCTTGCCCGATTACGATACCGCCTACAATACCGAGCGTTTGACCAACTTTCATTGGTAACCTTGCGCCGGCTTCTCTTAATAAATCAATTGCAAGTTCTAAAAAGAGCGCTTCAATTAAAGGTGGGAATGGTACTTGTGCCCTTGATAAAATCAAAGTTTCAAGTAAATCACTTGGAATAAGTTCATAATGATAATTTAAAACTGCAACGTATAACGGTGTAGCGCAAATTGAAAATAGAACGGCAATTAATCTTAAAATCCTTGAAAATGTAGCGTACATCCAGGAGACGTTATAGTCTTCTGGTGAAATGAAAAAATCGAAATAGGATACAGGTGTTAGTAAAACACTTGGAGAACCATCAACGAAAATAGCGATTTTTCCATCAATTAGTGCTTTTGTAACTCTATCAGTGCGTTCTGTATTGATATAGAGAGGGAAGATTGATTTTTCACCCATCAATTCTTGTATATAAGCACTATCATTAATTTGATCATACTCAAGAGCGCGTAATGATTCTTCTAGAAAATCTACATTATCTTTTTCAGCGAGGTTGTCTAAATACATCATGACAACTTTTGTTTTGGAAAACTCGCCGATAATCATTTCTTTTGTTTGTAAATCCAAAACAGGAAGACGTTTTCGAACTAAATTAATGTTTGTATCAATATCCTCTACGAAACCTTCTTGCGGACCAATAACAGTTGATTCGTTTAAAGGAGGGGTTGGCGCACGATAATTATCAATTGCAATGTTTGCAAGCATACATTTTTGATCTTGCTGATTTAATTGAATGATTGCATGCCCCTTTAAAACCATATCCTCAATTTTTTGTAAATCGTTCGTAATTGTAATGCCGCTCATCGGAATATGTTCTTTTAGTTGTTCTAGAGAAGCACAAGGTTTCTCTAAAAGAGTAGGCATTAAATATTTCTGTAATTTCTCTCCATCAAGTGAAGGGCGATAGTAAGAAATCCAATAAGGCATCGTTTCATCGTCAGATGTATGGTAATTAATAAAATCACTAGACTTTTTAAGTTTCTCTATTAAATCTTGTAGGGAATGAATACGGTCTTTTTCTGGTTTTGTAAAGTCATAAATACTATTACCTCCAGAGCTTTGTTGCTTACTTTGAGAAGGTTCATCTTGCTTAGTATTTTGTTTTTTATCTTGAGAAGAATCACCTTGCTTAGCGCTTTGTTGCTTATCCTGAGAGGAATCACCTTGCTTAGCGCTTTGTTGCTTATCCTGAGAGGAATCACCTTGCTTAGCGCTTTGTTGCTTATCCTGAGAGGAATCCTCTTGCTTAGCGCTTTGTTGCTTATCCTGAGAGGAATCCTCTTGTTTAGCACTTTGTTGCTTATCCTGAGAAGAATCCTCTTGTTTATCGTTTTGTTGCTTATCTTGAGAGGAATCCTCTTGTTTAGCGCTTTGTTGCTTATCCTGAGAGGAATCCTCTTGTTTATCGTTTTGTTGCTTATCTTGAGAGGAATCCTCTTGTTTAGCGCTTTGTTGCTTATCCTGAGAGGAATCCTCTTGTTTAGCGCTTTGTTGTTTATTCTGAGAGGGATCCTCTTGTTTATCGTTTTGTTGCTTACCTTGAGAGGAATCCTCTTGTTTAGCGCTTTGTTGTTTATCTTGAGACGAGTCCTCCTGTTTAGTACTTTGTTGCGTATCCTGAGAAGAATCTTTTTGCTCGTTATTTTTACCTTTATTATGTTTCATACTTCTAGTCTGTTCTTCGTTATCATCCTCTTGATTGTTAGAATGCTGCTCCCAGTTATCTGTTTCGTTTGCTTCTGGTGTATTTGATTTTTTTTTCTTACGTAACCAATTCCAAATCATATGTACGCCCTCTTTAATCTTGTAATATAGTGCTATTTTGTGGCTAATTTTGTATATTATTCATTTATTTATGAAAAGAAGAAGGAGATTAGTTTACATAGAAAAAAATCTTTAGTAAGCAGTTCATACTATAACAGGGAGAGGGAGAGTCTGTGCAAATTGTAAAAAAGGAGAAGTTCGTTTTAAAAGAGTTTATGTTTGAAAATGGCAGAGAAATTCCTGTTCAAATGGGATACGAGACATATGGTACGTTGAATAGAGAAAGGTCAAATGTGATTTTGGTTTGTCATTATTTTAGTGCAACAAGTCATGCGGCAGGAAAATATACAGTGCATGATGAGGAGTCTGGTTGGTGGGATGGGCTCATTGGACCTGGGAAAGCAATTGATACAAATAAGTATTTTGTTATATGTACGGATAATCTTTGTAATGTGCAGGCGAGGAATCCATATGTGATTACAACAGGACCGAAATCGATTAATCCAGAAACTGGAGAAGAATATGCTATGGATTTTCCGGTTTTTACATTTCTTGATGTAGCTCGTATGCAATATGAGTTAATAAAAGGTATGGGAATTTCAAGGTTACACGCTGTAATCGGACCGTCGGCGGGGGGAATGATTGCACAACAATGGGCGGTTCACTATCCACATATGGTAGAGCGGATGATTGGCGTTATTACGAACCCACAAAATCCAATTATTACGTCAGTAAACGTAGCGCAAAATGCGATTGAGGCAATTCAACTGGATCCAAGTTGGAAAGATGGAAAATATGGAGAAGAGCAGCCTATAAAGGGGCTTCATTTAGCGAGTAGAATGATGTTTATGAATGCGTTTGATGAGCATTTTTATGAAATGGCATTTCCTCGTAATAGTATCGAGATAGAACCTTATGAAAAGTTTTCTACATTAACATCATTTGAAAAAGAGATAAATACAGCGACATATAGAAGTATAGAGTTAGTAGATGCAAATTCATGGATGTATACTGCGAAGGCAGTTTTATTGCATGATATTGCACATGGGTTTTCTTCACTAGAAGAATCTCTTTCTAACATAGAAGCGAATGTACTTATGATTCCGTGTAAACAAGATTTGCTTCAGCCGTCTCGTTATAATTATAAAATGGTAGATATTTTGCAAAAACAAGGAAAATATGCGGAAGTGTATGAGATAGAAAGTATAAATGGGCATATGGCAGGAGCATTTGATATTCATTTATTTGAAAAAAAGGTTTATGAATTTTTGAATCGGAAAGTATCTAGTTTTGTGTAAAAGACAAATGATGGGGAAAAGGTGCAATGTTTGTAGTAGGCACCTTTTTTTACATAATTTGTAGACGGAAAATATATGTAGCGATTGCTATACCGAAAAACGCTATGCTAAGCAATAGAAATAAGAATGACATTTCTTGTGGGGAGTTTATTTTTCTATTATTTTTCATACTAAGAGCAATAATTGCAGCGAGTAAGAACACAATGCCCATAATGAAAAGAAAAAGCGTCATTTTAATCGACTCCTTTCATAAAACAAGTATATTGAGGATACAATGTGCTAGTTATGTTTGTAAAGAATAAATTTTTAGAGAAAATTGAGAAATAGTTTTTCGATTCTTTGCGTTCTTTCTTTTGCGTGCTAAAATTGGTAGAGAATGTTTGTGAAAAAGAAACTAAAGGTTTTATTGTATATAAGGAGGAACTACATATGACAGAAGTTAATACAATTACTACAGAAGAGGTACAAGAGCGTTTAGAAAATGGAGAAACGTTATTTCTAGTAGACGTAAGAGAAGATGAAGAAGTAGCGGCAGGAAAGATTCCAGAAGCTGTACATATTAAAATGGGCGATATCCCACATAAAGTAGATTTCTTTAATAAAGAGAATGAATATATCTTTATTTGTCGTTCGGGAATGCGCAGTGAAAATGTATGTCATTATTTAAATGAGCAAGGGTTTAAAACAGTGAACATGGTTGGCGGTATGCTTCAATATGAAGGTGAAACGAAATAGTTAATAGTTAAAAACTTGAAACGAGTCTGTTTCAAGTTTTTTTCTTTTGCATACAGTATAAAAAAGGAGGAGGGGGAAATGGGAATTAATTTGCGTAAAGTGAAAATTATTAATAATACAGGCGCTGTTAATGTCGGTGACTGTTATGATATCTCGCCTTTAGCTGTGGCAAAAGTATATGCAGGTGCTGGAGGATCGAGTGCGGCTATTTTTTTAAATGGAAAAAGGCAGCCAGAAGCGGTGATTAGAACATCGGTATTTCTTCCGCCTTTGGCAACAAGTACACGTACGTTAGGTTCATAAAGGAAAGGTAGAGTGTAATTATGCCTGCGCATATAAAAGAATTTGTTATTGTTAATAATACTGGAAATATATTTACCGGTGATAATTTGAGTGATACTTCATTTACTGCTTCGAAATCATATAGTGGTTCGATGGGATGCACTTGGATTGATGTTGTTACAGTAATAGGGACGGAGACAAAGCTTTGTTTACAACCAGGAGATTCTGTCACAACAACATATACAAGAGGCACTCCTGCTGGTACTGTAACAGGAACAAATATGAGGCAAAGTGTAAATGCATCGGGTATAGCACAAGCTGTCCCTAATACAGATAATATGGATTCAATTGCAGGACTCCCTTAAGGCATTAAGGGAGTTTTTATTATTTAAAATAAAAATAGTCTTGGAAATTATTTTTGTAAATAGATTAAGAAGAGGCTTATTTATTATGAAAAAGACGGTTTGTAGGTGGTGAAAGTGTGAAGAATCGTGATAATAATCGGAAGCAAAATTCGTTAAGCTCTAATTTTAGAATTCCACCCGAACTTATTGGGCCTACTTTCCCCCCTGTTCCAACTGGATTTACAGGTATAGGGATTACTGGTCCAACCGGTCCACAAGGCCCAACAGGACCTCAAGGACCAAGAGGATTACAAGGTCCGATGGGGGAGATGGGCCCGACAGGACCTCAAGGTGTGCAAGGGATACAAGGATCAGTTGGGCCAATAGGTGCAACTGGACCAGAAGGACAGCAGGGGCCACAAGGATTGAGAGGACCACAAGGAGAAACTGGAGCGACAGGACCTCAAGGGGTGCAAGGGTTACAAGGTCCGATTGGTCCAACGGGAGCGACTGGGGCACAAGGTATACAGGGGATACAGGGATTACAGGGGCCAATTGGAGCGACGGGACCTGAGGGACCTCAAGGAATTCAAGGCGTCCAAGGGTTACCGGGTGCAACTGGTCCACAAGGAATACAAGGAGCACAAGGGATACAAGGAACACAAGGACCGAGTGGAAATACAGGTGCAACCGGAGCGACTGGAGCAACTGGTCAAGGAATAACAGGCCCGACTGGAATAACAGGTCCAACTGGAATAACTGGACCATCTGGAGGACCTCCTGGTCCGACAGGGCCAACTGGTGCGACAGGTCCGGGTGGCGGACCGAGTGGAAGTACAGGTGCGACTGGAGCAACGGGGAGTACTGGGGCTACAGGAAGTACAGGGGTAACAGGAGCAACGGGAACTACAGGTCCGACTGGAAGTACGGGAGCACAGGGCTTGCAAGGAATACAAGGAATTCAAGGGCCAATTGGCCCAACAGGTTCAGAAGGACCGCAGGGGATTCAAGGTATTCCTGGTCCGACGGGAGTAACTGGTGAACAAGGAATTCAAGGAGTTCAAGGTATTCAAGGGATAACGGGAGCAACAGGAGATCAAGGTCCGCAAGGGATACAGGGGGCTATAGGTCCTCAAGGGGCCACAGGAGCAACAGGAGATCAAGGTCCACAAGGAATACAAGGAGTACCAGGGCCATCAGGAGCAACAGGACCACAAGGAGTTCAAGGGATACAAGGTCCAATGGGCGATATAGGACCAACAGGTCCAGAAGGCCCAGAGGGACTTCAGGGCCCGCAAGGAATACAAGGAGTACCGGGGCCAGCTGGAGCAACGGGTCCAGAGGGGCCACAGGGGATACAAGGAATTCAAGGACCGGTAGGAGCAACAGGCTCACAAGGTCCCCAAGGAATTCAGGGAATTCAAGGTGTGCAAGGGATAACGGGAGCAACAGGAGTACAAGGAGCAACTGGAATTCAAGGTATACAAGGAGAAATAGGAGCAACGGGTCCAGAGGGTCCCCAAGGAGTGCAAGGTGCTCAAGGGGCGATTGGTCCAACAGGTCCAATGGGCGCACAAGGAGTGCAAGGAATACAAGGGATTCAAGGCCCAACAGGTGCACAAGGAGTGCAAGGTGCTCAAGGAATACAAGGAATTCAAGGTCCGACGGGTGCAACAGGAGATACGGGAGCAACTGGGGCGACAGGGGAAGGCACTACAGGCCCAACAGGAGTAACTGGTCCGACAGGGGTAACAGGACCATCTGGAGGACCAGCAGGACCGACCGGCCCAACGGGGCCATCAGGTCCGGCGGGAGTGACTGGTCCATCGGGTGGACCACCTGGCCCGACAGGAGCAACTGGGGCGACAGGAGTAACAGGGGATACCGGGGCGACGGGCTCAACTGGAGTGACAGGAGCGACAGGAGAAACGGGAGCAACCGGAGTGACGGGTTTACAAGGTCCGCAAGGAATTCAAGGTGTGCAGGGAGAGATAGGTCCGACGGGTCCCCAAGGTGTTCAAGGTCCCCAAGGAATTCAAGGAGTAACGGGGGCCACTGGAGATCAAGGTCCGCAAGGGATTCAAGGCCCACAAGGCGACATAGGTCCAACAGGCCCACAAGGAATTCAAGGCCCACAAGGTTCTCAAGGAATCCAAGGAGTGACAGGGGGAACAGGAGCACAAGGCCCACAGGGAATCCAAGGTCCGCAAGGTGACATAGGTCCGACTGGGCCACAAGGTCCAACTGGAATCCAAGGGATACAAGGAGAGATAGGTCCAACAGGTCCAGAAGGCCCAGAGGGACTTCAGGGCCCGCAAGGAATACAAGGTGTGCCAGGGCCAGTTGGAGCAACGGGTCCTGAGGGTCCTCAAGGGATACAAGGCATTCAAGGACCGGTAGGAGCAACAGGCCCACAAGGTCCACAAGGAATACAGGGAATACAAGGTGTGCAAGGGATAACGGGAGCAACAGGAGCACAAGGAGCAACTGGAATTCAAGGGATACAAGGGGAAATAGGAGCAACAGGTCCAGAGGGGCCCCAAGGAGTGCAAGGTATACAAGGGGCGATTGGTCCAACAGGTCCGATGGGCGCACAGGGAGTGCAAGGTATACAAGGGATTCAAGGAGCAACAGGAGCACAAGGAGTGCAGGGACCACAAGGAATTCAAGGAGTGCAAGGTCCGACGGGAGCAACAGGAGAAACGGGAGCAACCGGAGCGACGGGAGAAGGATCAACCGGTCCAACAGGAGTAACCGGTCCAACAGGGGTGACAGGCCCGTCAGGAGGACCAGCAGGACCGACTGGCCCAACGGGGCCATCAGGTCCGGCAGGAGTGACAGGTCCATCAGGTGGACCACCTGGCCCGACAGGAGCAACAGGTGCGACAGGAGTAACAGGGGATACCGGGGCGACAGGCTCAACTGGAGTGACAGGAGCGACAGGAGCGACAGGAGAAACGGGAGCAACCGGAGTGACGGGTTTACAGGGTACGCAAGGAATCCAAGGTGTTCAAGGAGAGATAGGTCCAACCGGTCCACAGGGTATTCAAGGTCCCCAAGGAATCCAAGGAGTAACGGGGGCAACCGGAGCACAAGGTCCCCAAGGAATTCAAGGTCCACAAGGCGACATAGGTCCAACAGGCCCACAAGGAATTCAAGGTCCACAAGGTCCTCAAGGAATCCAAGGAGCGACGGGGGCAACAGGAGCACAAGGTCCACAGGGAATCCAAGGTCCGCAAGGTGACATAGGTCCGACCGGCCCACAAGGCCCGCAAGGAATTCAAGGCCCGCAAGGAATTCAAGGTCCAACGGGAGCAACAGGAGCAACCGGAGCGACAGGTCCCCAAGGAATTCAAGGCCCACAAGGAATTCAAGGCCCGCAAGGAATTCAAGGTCCAACGGGAGCAACAGGAGCAACCGGAGCGACAGGTCCCCAAGGAATTCAAGGCCCACAAGGAATCCAAGGCCCGCAAGGAATTCAAGGTCCAACGGGAGCAACAGGAGCAACCGGAGCGACAGGTCCCCAAGGAATTCAAGGCCCGCAAGGAATTCAAGGTCCAACGGGGGCTACAGGAGCAACCGGTTCACAAGGTCCAACTGGAGATACAGGTCCAACCGGAGCTGGAGCCACTGGAGCGACCGGGGCGACTGGAGTTAGTACAACTGCAACGTATGCGTTTGCGAATAATACATCAGGAACCGCTATTTCCGTTTTATTAGGTGGTACGAACGTACCATTACCGAACAATCAAAATATTGGCCCAGGAATAACTGTTAGTGGTGGGAATACTGTATTTACAGTTGCGAATGCAGGAAACTATTATATAGCTTATACAATTAATTTAACGGCAGGATTACTTGTAAGTTCTCGTATAACTGTAAATGGCAGTCCGCTTGCGGGAACGATAAATGCCCCGACAGTCGCTACTGGTTCATTTAGTGCAACAATAATTGCTAACTTGCCTGCTGGAGCTGCAGTTAGCTTACAATTATTTGGAGTAGTTGCAGTAGCTACATTATCTACGGCAACGCCAGGGGCTACTCTAACTATTATTAGATTAAGTTAATAAGCAGAAAACCTTGAAACTTTTATGTTTCAAGGTTTTTTATCCTTGTATTTGTAAGTAAACCTCGTTAACCAGGGGGAGTGGATACCCTCTAATTATTTAAAGTTTCACTTTATTCACTTGAGCAAAAACATCGCAGTTCGAAAATATATTATAATAGAATGAAAAGAAAGAAATTTGGCAGAAAGGGAGGGTGGCGATGCAGGAGATGGTTAAAGATTTTTTTGGACGCCCACTTCAAGATTTACGTATATCTGTCATTGATCGTTGCAATTTTAGATGTACATATTGTATGCCGGCGGAAATATTTGGGCCAGATTATGCTTTTTTGAAAGATGAGTTTTTACTAACTTTTGATGAAATTGAGCGTTTGGCAAAATTATTTGTTAACATCGGTGTACGAAAAATTAGAATTACTGGCGGTGAGCCACTACTTCGTAAAGATTTAGCAAAACTTATTGCACGTCTTGTGAAAATTGATGGGCTAATAGATATAGGGTTAACTACAAATGCTATCCATTTAACGAAACAAGCGAAGGCATTAAAAGAAGCTGGATTACATAGAGTGAATGTTAGTTTAGATGCGATAGATGACGACATATTTAAGAATATTAATGGTCGAAATATTAATACGAAACCGGTGATTAAGGGAATTATAGCAGCTAAAGAGGCGGGGCTGGAAGTAAAGGTAAATATGGTTGTGAAAAAAGGGATGAACGATCATCAAGTACTTCCGATGGCTGCGTATTTTAAAGAGCAAGGAATCACGCTTCGGTTTATTGAGTTTATGGATGTTGGTAGTACAAATGGGTGGAATTTTGATCAAGTGGTTACAAAGCGAGAATTGATTGAGATGATTCATAAGGTGTATCCGCTTGAGCCAGCTGAAGCCCATTACTTTGGTGAAGTTGCGAAGCGATATCGGTATGTTGGAACAAATGTTGAAGTTGGTTTTATTACATCTGTTTCTGAGTCATTTTGTGGCTCTTGTACGAGGGCGAGAATTTCGGCAGATGGAAAGTTTTATACGTGCTTATTTGCGACAGAGGGTTTGAATGTAAGAGAACTTCTTAGAGGAAATCTTTCGGATGAGGAGTTATTAAGTGTTATACAAGATGTATGGATGAATAGAAAAGATAGGTATTCGGATGAACGGACAGAAGAAAGTGCAAAAAATCGTCCGAAAATCGAAATGTCTTATATAGGAGGATAAGAAAGGGGGCTATCGCATGCAGGAGCGATATTCAAGACAAATATTATTTTCTGGTGTTGGAGAAGAAGGGCAGAGAAAAATAAGAGAGAAGCATGTGCTTATTATTGGTGCTGGTGCTCTCGGTGCGGCAAATGCAGAAGCGATTGTTAGAGCAGGGGTTGGAAAAGTAACGATTGCTGATCGTGATTATGTAGAATGGAGTAATTTACAAAGACAACAACTATATACGGAAGAAGATGCAAAGCAGTATAAACCGAAGGCGATAGCGGCTGCAGAACATTTACAAGCGATTAATTCTGAGGTGGAAATAAATCCGGTTGTGACGGATGTAACGGTGCAAGAAATGGAAGAGCTAGTGCGTGATGTAGATTTAATATTAGATGCGACAGATAATTTTGAAACGCGTCTTCTCATTAATGATATTTCACAAAAGTATAATATTCCGTGGATATATGGTGGTTGCGTCGGGAGTTACGGAGTAACGTATACAATTTTACCAGGGAAAACACCGTGTTTTCGCTGTTTAATGGAGCATCCGGCGAGCGGAGCAACATGTGACACAGCTGGTATTATACAACCGGCAGTACAATTAGTAGTTGCGCATCAAATTACGGAAGCGCTGAAAATATTAGTAGAAGACTTTGGTGCGCTTCGTGAAACGATGTTATCGTTTGATCTTTGGAATAATCAACAGATGGCATTTAAAGTGAATAGGCAGAAAAAAGATACTTGTTTATCTTGCGGAAGGTTACGTACATATCCGAGTTTAACATTTGAAGGACAAACGAAAACAGAAGTGTTATGTGGGCGGAATACAGTACAAATTCGCCCGGGTGTGCGGAAGAATTTTAATTTAGAAGAAATTAAAAAACGCTTACAAAGAAGCGTAGAGATAAAGGCGACACCTTATTTATTATCATTTCCGGTAGAAGAATATCGTTTTGTTTTATTTACAGATGGCAGGGCGTTCATTCATGGGACGAATGATATGAATGTAGCGAAAAGTTTATATGCAAGATATATAGGTTGAACCTAAAGGAAACCCTTTAGGCTCAACGGAGAGAGGATTATGAATTTCTCGTATAATCTCCACTTTTTCCACCTGTTTTTTCAAGTAAGTACGTTTCGCCGATAATCATACCTTTATCGACAGCTTTACACATATCATACACAGTAAGAGCGGTAGCGGAAGCAGCTGTTAAAGCCTCCATTTCAACACCGGTGCTACCTTCTGTTTTAACTTTTACTTCAATGAGTAAACGATATTGTTCTTCTGATTGTTTCCAATCGAAAGAAACGTCAACACCTTTTAATAATAAAGGATGGCACATTGGGATAATATCAGAAGTTCGTTTCGCGGCCATAATGCCTGCGATTTGCGCAACTGCTAATACGTCACCTTTCCCAATTTCATTGTGAGAGATTTTATCGTAAATTTCTTTCGTAACGACAATGCTAGAGCACGCAATTGCTGTTCGAACGGTTGCTTTTTTGTCGCTTATATCAACCATTTTTGCGCGTCCTTGGTCATTGAAATGTGTAAATGAAGACATGGAATTCCTCCTTGAAGTAATTTCTATTGAATATATAAAGTTTAATCGAGATAAAAAAAATTGCAAATATGAGGTGAGAAACGATGGTAGAAAAACGAATTCCAATTCAAGTTGCTGAGGCAGTAGAACGGGTAATGAAATATGCGAAGCATGGTGAAGTAGAAGAAATTTCTATTACGGAAAGTTACGGGAGAATTCTCGGGGAAGATGTTGTCTCAGATCATGACGTTCCTCATTTTGATCGTTCCCCTTACGATGGTTTCGCCATTCGAGCAGAAGATACGAAAGAAGCAACTCAAGAGAATCCAGTTGAATTTGAAGTAATAGGAGAAATCGGGGCGGGGTCTGTTTTTTTAGAAGAAGTAGGAGCTTTTGAAGCAATTCGCATTATGACAGGAGCAGCTATTCCAGAAGATTGCAATGCAGTCGTAATGCTAGAGCTGACAGAAGGGTTTGAGAAGAACGGGAAAACATATATGAAGTTAAAACGCCCTTTTAATAACGGTGACAATGTGTCGTTTAAAGGAGAAGATATAAAACAAAATCAAGTTCTCGTTAAGAAAGGTGTTGCAATTAACCCAGGGGTTGCAGCCCTACTAGCAACGTTTGGATATAGCACTGTGAAAGTTGTAAAACAGCCTGTTGTCGGTATTGTAACGACAGGAAGTGAATTATTAGAAGTACATGAGCCTTTAGAACCGGGGAAGATTAGAAATAGTAACTCGTATATGATCGCAGCTCAAATTATGAAAGCTGGCGGGAAAGTTCGTTATTATGGTCAACTCGCGGATGAGTTAGATGCATGTTTTACAGCAGTTCAATCAGCGATGGGTGAGGTCGACATTTTAATTACAACAGGTGGTGTATCAGTAGGAGATTATGACTACTTACCAGCTATTTATGAAAGGTTACAGGCGAATGTACTCTTTAATAAGATAGCCATGAGGCCTGGAAGTGTAACGACAGTAGCTGAAGTAGATGGAAAGTTACTCTTCGGTTTATCAGGAAATCCGTCTGCTTGTTATGTAGGCTTTGAATTATTTGTGCATCCAATTATAAAAACGTATTTGTATGCGAAGGAACCTCACGTATATAGAGCGGATGCTATTTTACAAAAAGATTTTCCAAAGCCAAATCCATTTACTCGTTTCGTAAGAGCGAACGTGACAATCGTGGACGGGGCATTACAAGCGATGCCGGTTGGTTTAGATAAATCGAGTGCGGTATCTTCACTTGCAGATGCGAATGCTTTTATCGTGTTACCTGGAGGAACGAGAGGATTTGAGACCGGAATGAAAGTATCCGTATTATTGTTGGAGCACTCTGAGGGATGTGATTGGCCATGGGCAAAGCCCCTTCAATCTTACAAATAGTAGGATATCAAAATAGCGGAAAAACGACACTTGTAGAGAAAATTGTGCATGTGTTAGCTGAAAGTGAAATGAAAGTTGCTACAATTAAACATCACGGGCACGGAGGTTTTCCAGAAGTAGCGCAAAAAGATAGCGAAAGACACCGTAAAGCTGGTGCTGTCGTAAGTAGTGTAGAAGGTGCTGGATTGCTTTCACTTTCTTCACTAAGAAAGAAATGGTCCTTGCAAGAAATTATTCGCTTATATGAGTTTTTTGAAGTGGATACAATTTTAATAGAGGGCTATAAAAAAGAGAACTACCCGAAAGTAGTGTTACTTCGTTCTGCGGAAGACGTTGAACTTTTACATAAAGTAGAAAATATAGTGGCGATTATTACGTGGTATGATGTCCCGGCAAATATACGAGAAGAATATAAAGTATTTCATATAACAGAAGAAGAGTTGTACATAGACTGGTTTTTACAAACGGTTAGGAGTGCGAAATGACAAATACATATTATGAAGTAATTGATACAGAAATCTCGATTGAAGAGGTAACGAAGAAAGTGATTCGACGTGAATGCGGTGCTGTTACAACATTTATTGGAACGGTTAGAGAGTTTACGAAAGGGCGTCGTACATTATACTTAGAGTATGTTGCTTATAAGACGATGGCAGAAAAGATGCTAGAGAAAATTGGTCTGGAAGTGAAAGAGAAATGGCCGGGTACATATGTTGCGATTACACATCGCATCGGTACGTTGCAAATTTCTGATATAGCGGTTGTTGTTGCTGTTTCAACACCACACCGTAAAGCGGCTTATGAAGCAAACGAATATATTATGGAACGCATAAAACAAATTGTTCCGATTTGGAAAAAGGAGTTTTGGGAAGATGGTGACTCATGGATTGGTGATCAATTAGAAAAAACACCATATCCGGCGGGAGAGCCTGGGAAGGAGCTATAAGTATGATTCGAGTATTGTTATTTGCGCACTTGCAAGAAGAGGCAGGAACAAGTGAATTACAAATAGAGAAAGAAAATATTACGGTTGCAGAGTTAAAAGATGTTGTTGCGAAAGAATATAATGTACCAGTTTCAGAGCCAATTATGGTTGCGATTAATGAAGAATACGCAAATGAAGATGACAGGGTCCAAGATGGTGATGTGGTTGCACTTATACCACCAGTGAGTGGTGGTTAATATTGGATTCATTAAAACGACTTTCCTAAGTAGGGGAAGTCGTTTTTTTATGGCGTTTTTGAGAACACTAACTTATAGGATAAGGAGGACGTTATGAAAAAAATATGTGTAATTATTACAGCGATATTTTCTATCTTTTTCTCTTCTCCAAGCGATTCTTTCGCGAAAGAATCAAGAGAACAGCTTTTAGAGAGTGCGTTATTGAATAGGTACTATTCGGTTATTAGACAAGTGACAGAAGATCAATATGAATGTGATGCAGTTATAAATATAAAGCGTCTCGGCAGGAAAGATGAATTTGTTCCTAGATTTGAAGTGACGCTACAATTTCTTACATTTCAAGGGGCGCATAATCCGCCAAATGACAAAGTTACACTTACTTTGGAGGATTATTTAGATCATATAAAGGTAAAAAATGTGGAGCGAGAAAAAAATGTTTCTAATGATGTTGTAGAAAAGATTTGTGCTCGCAAAAAAGAAAAAATGAAAGCTCATTCTAATGATTGAGAGCGGTAACTTATTCCGCTATTTGCGGGATGATTAAAGTTTCAATTTATGACATTTTACAGAGAAAGGTAATGGGCGATGGATATATTTTTAGCAATTTTACCAGCTATATTTTGGGGGAGTATTGTGTTATTTAACGTAAAACTGGGCGGGGGACCGTATAGTCAAACGCTTGGAACAACGTTTGGAGCACTTATTTTCTCAATTGTTGTTTATATTTTTATGAAGCCAGTATTAACACCTACTGTGATTGGAGTTGGAGTTGTGTCAGGTTTATTTTGGGCGCTTGGTCAGGCGAATCAATTGAAAAGTATTGATTTAATGGGCGTTTCGAGGACGATGCCAATTTCAACAGGACTTCAATTAGTTGCGACGACTTTATTTGGCGTTATCGTATTTCATGAATGGTCCACGACAATATCGGTCGTCCTTGGGATTTTAGCGCTCGTTTGTATTATTGTCGGTGTTATTTTAACATCACTTCAAAGTGAAGAAGAAAAGAATGCAGAGCAAGCAGCAAATTTTAAAAGAGGTATCATAATTTTATTAATTTCAACAGTCGGTTATTTAGTTTACGTAGTAGTGATTAGACTATTTAACGTAGATGGTTGGTCAGCTTTATTACCACAAGCAGTTGGGATGGTATTAGGAGGGATTTTGCTTACCTTTAAACATCATCCATTCAATAAATATGCAATCCGAAATATTATTCCAGGATTAATTTGGGCAGCTGGAAATATGTTTTTATTCATTTCGCAGCCGCGTGTTGGAGTCGCAACAAGTTTCTCGCTATCGCAAATGGGGATTATTATTTCCACGCTTGGTGGGATCCTTATATTAGGTGAAAAGAAAACGAAACGCCAATTAACGGGTATCGTTGTCGGTATCGTTTTTATTATTGCAGCCGGAATTATGTTAGGTATAGCAAAAAGTTAAAGGAGGTATTGAAATGTATAGTGATTTAGAAGGAAAAGTGGTCGTTATTACAGGATCAGCAACTGGTCTTGGTAGGGCGATGGGAGTAAGGTTTGCTAAGGAAAAAGCGAAAGTGGTTATTAATTATCGCTCACGAGAATCAGAAGCAAATGATGTGTTAGAAGAAATTAAAAAGGTAGGCGGAGAAGCGATTGCTGTAAAAGGTGATGTCACGGTCGAATCAGATGTTGTGAATCTCATTCAATCTGCTGTGAAAGAATTTGGTACGCTTGACGTTATGATTAATAATGCAGGGATAGAAAACGCGGTACCGTCGCATGAAATGCCACTTGAAGATTGGAATAAGGTAATTAATACAAATTTAACAGGTGCTTTTTTAGGAAGTCGTGAAGCGATTAAATATTTTGTAGAACATGACATTAAAGGGTCTGTCATTAATATGTCTAGTGTTCATGAGAAAATTCCGTGGCCACTATTCGTGCACTATGCAGCGAGTAAGGGTGGTATTAAACTGATGACAGAAACGTTAGCGCTAGAATATGCGCCAAAAGGTATTCGAGTAAATAATATTGGACCAGGTGCAATTAATACGCCGATCAATGCAGAAAAGTTTGCTGATCCTAAAAAACGTGCTGACGTAGAAAGTATGATACCGATGGGCTATATTGGAAACCCTGAAGAAATTGCAGCAGTAGCAACTTGGCTCGCTTCTTCAGAGGCGAGTTATGTAACTGGAATTACGCTATTTGCAGATGGTGGAATGACGTTATATCCATCGTTTCAAGCTGGGCGTGGGTAATATAAAAGGACGAAGAGATAAAACTCTTCGTCCTTTTTTACAAAAAAAATAGCGGCCAGCTATTTTAAATTTAGTGATTAATTGTATCTTGAAGAAATTCTGTTGCTTGATGTTCAGTAACATTTTGTACGAGCGCGACTTCGCTAATCATCATTTTTCGTGCATTATCTAGCATTTGTTTTTCGCTCGCATTTAATGCTCTCTCTTTATTGCGGCGAAGTAAATCCCGAACAACTTCTGCGCTATCTTGCAGATTGCCGTTTTTCATTTTTTCCATATTCATTGTATATCTTTGTTTCCATGAGAGTGATGGGTCTGACTCCCCGTTTTGAAATTCAAGAAGTATATCATCTAACGTACCTCGATCAACGATATAACGAATACCCGATTTTTTTAATTGATCCATCGGAAGCATTACTTGCATATCTTTACTAATGATGCGTATCACACAATATTGACGTGAAGTACCTAATATTTCTTTCTCTTCAATTGCTTCAATGATTCCTGCACCGTGCATTGGATAAACGATTTTATCACCAATTTGAAACAAATCATCCACCTCCATATGTGGTAACCACTTTTAATGATAGCATACGTATGTAAAAATGTCAAATTTTATATAATAACATAATATTTATATTCGAGTCAATAAGATAAAGTGCTTTTTTATGTTTTTTTTGGGGACCTTATTTATAGTGATTTTTTTTAGAAAAATAGTACAGGTGAAGAAAGAAGGCATATCCACTTATTTTTAAGCATAAAATGTAAAAGCGCTAATACAATATACCTAAATCCGTTCTTTGCAAAGGAGGGAGAGAAGGTGGGGCGCACAATAAAAATTGATATTACAAATAAAGTTGTAGCTAAATTTAGACAAAATTATTTGGAATTATATACGAGTAAATTTATGATAGGTAAGTTTTATGTCTATACTGAAGATAAAGAATATGTGTTAGAAGACGGATATATATATGAGAATGGAAAGTTTTATCGCATCATAGATACGCACCGTGGCAATAATCAAGCGGCGGAGGGCTGCGATCTAGGACGGTGTTAACATGATTCGTGTGAAAGTATTTGATGAAAGTCACGAAAAAGACTTAGAAGATGCTGTAAATGTTTTTTTGAAAAAGATTGATGATAGCAACTTTGTAGATATTAAGTATCAAGTTGGTGTTTCCATTAACGACGATGAAAACCAAATTTATTGTTTTTCAGCAATGATCGTTTATAAAGCATAAAAAAGAGCTGGCTCACCCAGCTCTTTTTTATGTTTTATGTTGGGACAACATGTGTCGGTAATACGTTCATAATAGATTGGGGTGTGCCTAATTTCTTTGTCGTTAAAAGAGGCTCCCCTGTTTCATGATTTTGGGCATCTTTACACATACCAAGGTGATAACGATCACCTAAAAATGGATCAATATAAAAACCGTTTTTAAATACTTTATCATTCGGATGTTTTTCATGGTGAATATCAGAGCAGTTAATGCAATAGAACATAGCGTTCAACCCCTTTTTATTTTGTTTGAAAAAAGTGAGTCGGTAGTCATTTCGCTCCTAAGGAAATGTTGAGGAGAAGAGAAATAACTACCTACTCAAATGGTGGGCATATTCCTTCTGATTTGTCATATCTCGCGTATTGTCCCTGAGGGAAGGAGGAGAGACGAAGTACGCATGATATAAGTAAGGCGCTTCTTTCAATATGAATGATGGAGTTTCATGTTGAGAGAAGTTTTTATTTTGTATTGCCTTTGTGAGTATATTATGAGGAAATGCTAAGAGGGTGTTTGTCCTGTTGAAAAAATGTTGAGAATTTCTCAACAGTAAAAGAATTAGCATTGACATGAAACTAAAAGGTGTTATATTATCGAAGTGTAACCAAAAGGTGTTATGTTATAACGCCGAGTAAAGGAGAATGAACATGGAACAACAAAATACATTAAATGATATTAAACAAACAATCATTTTTAACGCGTCTATTCAAAAGGTTTGGAGTGTAGTATCAACTGCAGAAGGGATTGCGTCATGGTTTATGCCAAATGATTTTGTATTAGAGGTAGGGCATGAATTTCATGTGCAATCGCCATTTGGGCCATCACCATGTAAAGTGTTAGAAATTGATGAGCCAAACCATTTATCTTTCTCATGGGATACAGATGGCTGGGTTGTTTCATTTAATTTGAAAGACTTAGGAGATAACAAAACAGAATTTACGTTAATTCACGGCGGCTGGAAACATCCTGATGAAATTCTTCCGAAAGCGAATGCGAAGAGCTCTATTATTCGCGATAGAATGAGCGGTGGTTGGGTAGCGATTGTAAATGAAAAACTGAAAAAGGTTGTCGAAGGCTAAGTGTCCTCGTCAGCAGCGAAATATGATGTATTTCAAGCAATTGCTGATCCAACCCGCCGAGAAGTAATACGGTTATTAAGTGACAAAGAGTTACCGATTTCCAAAATAACGGATCATTTTCCGATGAGTCGTACTGCGGTTGTAAAGCACCTTCATATTCTTTCGGAAGCGAATTTAGTAAGTGGAAGAAAAAGCGGAAGAGAGAAGATATATCGTTTGCATCCAGAACCATTAGAAGAATTACAACAGTGGCTCTCGTATTATGAACGTTTTTGGGATAATAAATTATCCATGCTGAAACATATTGTGGAGAATGAAGAATAAAAAAAGGGTGACCAAAATGGTCATCCTTTTTATTGTTGCTCACTTGTTTGTGTAGCTGGCTTTAATAAAAGCCAAGCAATAATTAATGTAAATACTGCTAATACGAAAGTGCTCATATAAATGACATGTACGCTTGATGCTAATGCGGATTGTGATTCGGTTACTACGTTTGCTGTAGTACCGCCATGTCCACCAGATACAAGATCAAGATTTTTAATACCACGTGCGTGAATCATCGTATTGAAGATTGTACCGAATATTGCAGCACCTAACGTTTGACTAAATGTATTAATAAATGTATTTAAACCAACAGCTGTCCCGCGTGTATGAGCTGGCACGGCTGCTTGAATTGTTACCATGTAAATCGGTGTCACAAGCCCCATTCCTAAGCCGAATAATCCGACTGCTACATAAATAAGGAACGATGGTGAATTTGTTGATAGTGTAAATAATAAGAACGTAGCAACTGATAAGATGCTAGCTCCAAGTAAAATAATTTGTTTCGTTTTTAACTTGCCAACTAAGTTACCCGAGAACATAGCACCAAATGTCCACATAACAGGAATTGGCATTAAAATGAGTCCAGCTTCTGTTGCATTTTTTCCTAAAACACCCTGGCTCCAAATTGGAAGATACACAGTAATACTAATAATCATTGCGCCAGCAATAAGAGTTAATATATTTATCGTAGATAATGTACGGTTAGAGAAAAGTGCTAGCGGAATTAATGGTTCCGGAGATTTTTTCTCGATGAATAAGAAAATAATAAATGAAACGACGGCGAAGATTAATAGGCCGATAATTGTTATGTCTCCCCAGTTTTGCTTACTGCTACCTGTTAATAATGCATATAGTAGAGCGATTGTACTTAATGAGAAGACTGTTGCACCAAGATAATCGATATGATGTTTAGCAGGTTTAATAGATTCTTTGTAGTAAATTACAATCATTAAGCAAGCGATAATTCCGAATGGGACGTTTAAGAAGAAAATATAACGCCAAGAAAGAGAATCAACTAAAAATCCACCTACTAACGGTCCGATAACACCGGATACACCCCAAACGGCACTCATCCAACCTTGTGCTTTCGCGCGGTCTTTCGCTTCGCTATATAAGTCTCCAATAATCGTCATTGTGATGGGCATAACAGCACCAGCACCGATACCTTGAAGCGCGCGGAAGAAAATTAATTGTTCCATCGATGTAACGACTCCGCAAAGTGCAGAACCGACTAAAAAGATTGTAGCCCCGATCAGTAAAACCTTTTTACGACCGAATAAATCAGCGAGCTTTCCGTATATTGGAGTCGAAACAGCTGTTGCAAGCATATAAATTGCATATACCCAACTAACAAGTTCGACGCCTGACAAATCACTCGTTATACGAGGGATTGCTGTACTAACAATCGTTCCTTCTACCGCAGAAAGAAACGTCATTAACATTAAAGACATCATGACTTTTTTTCTCATTTGTTTTCCCCTTACCCTTTTTAAATATTCAACAATATAAAATATAAAGGTACTAAGGTATATAAAGCAACAAAAAAGCAATGGAAAGTTACATGGAGCAGATGTTTGTCGCTTCTTGTCGGTAAGTCGATATATTTGAGAAATCGCCGATATAAGTTGTAGAATCGCTGATAAATTTGGAAAATCGCCGATATAATTACAGAATCGCTGATATATCTGTGGAATCACCGATAATAATTTCATGTACCTATAAAAAAAGAAACAGGAATCCCTGTTTCTTTTTTTAATATTGCATTTTCGCGTTTTCTCCAGCTGTCGTTCCAGCAATTCTACCAGTAACAAGGGCTGATGTAATATTATAGCCACCAGTATAACCGTGGATATCAAGAACTTCTCCGCAGAAATATAAGCCGTTCGTAAATTTAGAAGACATTTCTTTCGGATTAATTTCTTTCACGGATACACCTCCGCCAGTAACGAATGCTTTTTCAATTGACTGCGTACCATTTACATTCACAGTAAACTCTTTAAAGTCTTTCACAAGTGCACGAATCTTTTCGTGAGAAACTTGTCCAGCTTGTTCACTACCGTCAATTTCATTTTTTTCTAATAAGAATAGGAAGTAACGTTCAGGGACATAACCTTTTAAAACGTTTTTAATTCCTTTTTTCGGATCTTCTTTCATTTGTTTCAGCATGCGCTGAAATAATTGCTCACTATTTTCCTCTGGCAATGCATCAATACTCATTTGTATTGTGTTCGTTTTAAACTTTTTAAGTGCTTTCACGACGAATTGACTACAGCGAAGAGCAGCAGGACCAGATAGGCCAAAATGAGTGAAGAGCATGTCCATTTTGTGAGAAATGATAGCTTTTCCTTTCGGGTTTAATACGCTTAAGTTTATATCACGTAAAGCAAGACCTTGTAATGAGCGATCACGTATAAACGGCTCGTTTGACAGGATAGGTACTTCTGTTGGGAATAATTCTGTAATTGTATGACCTGCTTTTTCAGCCCAAGCGTATCCGTCTCCAGTGGAACCAGTTTGAGGAACAGATTTTCCGCCAACAGCGATAACGACGTGATTTGTTTCTAACACTTCGCCTGTTTGCAGTACAACTGCTTTCGTTTGACCATTTTCATATTCAATCGTTTCAACAGGCGTATTTGTACGGATTTTTACACCTAAGTTTTTTAATCGTGTTAAAAGTGCGTCTACAACAGATTGCGCTTTGTTTGACACAGGGAACATGCGACCGTGGTCTTCTTCTTTCAATTTAACACCGAGATTTTCGAAGAATGTAATAATATCTTCATTATTAAAAATAGAAAAAGCGCTGTATAAGAAGCGACCGTTTCCTGGTATATGTTTAACAATTTCATCAAGTGGTAGACGGTTTGTTACGTTGCAGCGTCCGCCACCAGAAATCGCAAGTTTACGCCCAAGTTTATTTCCTTTATCAAGAAGTAAGACATTTGCGCCTTCTTCTGCAGCACCAATTGCAGCCATTAGCCCAGAAGGACCGCCGCCGATGACAATAACATCATAATGCATAATATATCGACCTCATTTTCTACATTTCCTGCCTAAAAGAATAGCATGTTTTCCCTTAAAAGAAAAATAGAGTGAAGTACTGCTTAATGAGAGAATTGTGGTACAATACAAAAGTTAGAGTTCAGCACTATCCTGCTATTTGTAGGCGATAAGACTAAAACCTCAAGATTTAGGAGAAGTAAATAGGGAGTCTGTTAGCCTGTAAATGCTCGAATGGTTCAACTAATAAGGAGTAGGAGAGAAGTCTCCAACTAATTATAGTTTCACTTTATGTAGATGTAGGAGGATTTTTGTATGTCCGATTCGAAATTTCTGCGCGGAACGCTTATTGTTACGCTAGGGACATTTTTAGTAAAGTTCTTAGGCATGATTTACGTCTTTCCGTTTCATGCATTAGTAGGCACAGAAGGCGGAACGCTCTATACATATGGATACATTCCATATACGATCTTTTTAAGTATCGCAACGGCAGGTGTGCCGCTTGCTGTTTCAAAATTTGTTTCCAAATATAATGCGCTTGGCGATTATAAAACGAGCCGGAGAATGTTCCGCTCGGGAATGGTTATGATGATAGTAACAGGAGTTCTTTCGTTCCTAGTACTGTACATGACGGCGCCACTGTTTGCAGAAGCGATGCTTGGTAAACAAAGTATACACAATAATGTAGGAGAAGTTACGACGATCATTCGTCTTGTAAGTTTCGCACTTATTGTTGTACCAGCAGCGAGTTTAATTCGTGGTTATTTCCAAGGTCACCAGTCTATGGGACCAACTACCGTTTCACAAATTATTGAACAAATTATTCGTATCGTCTTTTTATTAGCTGGTAGTTTTATCGTTATTAAAGTACTTGGCGGTACAGTTGCAACAGCAGTTGGAGTAGCGACATTTGCTGCGTTCGTTTCAGCGGTTGGAGCACTCGGTGTGTTAATTTGGTACTGGTTAAAACGTAAAAAATATTTGGATCAATATTTAATTGAACAAACTGTACCAGAATCAACAGTAAGTACCGTTCAATTGTTTAAAGAGTTATTCGCATATGCGATTCCTTACGTTGTAATTGGGTTAACAATTCCTTTATATCAACAAATTGATACATTGACATTTAACTCAATTATGCAGGTGATTGGTCAAGGTGATATCGCAGAGCGAGCGCTTGGTATTTTCACAATGTGGACGCATAAGTTAATTATGATTCCTGTATCACTTGCAACAGCGTTTAGTTTAACGCTTGTACCAGCAATTACAAAATCATTTACTGAAAAACAATACCGCTATTTGAAATTACAAATTACACAAACATTCCAAGCAAATATGTTTTTAACATTGCCAGCAGTTATCGGTATTTCAACACTTGCATATCCAATTTACACTGCTTTTTATGACTCAGATCCATTAGGTGGACAAGTATTAATGTGGTATGCACCAGTTGCATTGTTATTTGCTTTATTTACAGTAACAGCGGCAATTCTTCAAGGGATTAATCAGCAGAAGCATGCGATTGTCGCGCTTATTATGGGTGTTATTTTGAAATTTGTATGTAACGTAATCTTTATTCGTTATTTCGGTACAGTAGGAGCAATTCTAGCGACCGCAGTTGGTTTCTTAGCTTCTGTTTGGTATACAAATCGACAAATTAAAAAATACGCACATTATTCATTCGGTGTTGTATATAAAAGAACATTCCAAATTGCAGTACTGACACTTATAATGGTCGTTGCTGTAAAACTATCACAATGGCTTCTATCCTTCATGATTTCGCCTGATGGCCGTATTGGTGCTCTTATAACAGTTGCGATTTGTGCAGGTATTGGTGGTCTTGTTTACGGATTGTTAGCAATTCGCACAGGAGTACTTGAAAGAGTATTTGGCGGAGAAGCATTAGATAAAATTCAACGTAAACTTGGTAGTAGATTTAAAATAAAGTTGAAATCAAGAGGGGCGTAATTACGTCCCCTTTTCTATGATAAATAAAGAAGGTGAAAAACGTGAGATTAGATAAATTATTAGCGAATATGGGATATGGAAGTAGAAAAGAAGTAAAGAAATTATTGAAAGATGGCGTTGTGAAAATTGATGGAACGCCAGTAAAAGATGCGAAAGTTCATGTAAATGTAGAAGAGCAAGAAGTTATGATTCACGGTGAAGTTGTGGAATACAAAGAGTTTGTTTACTTAATGATGCATAAACCACAAGGTGTTATTTCAGCGACGGAAGATGATAATCATGAAACAGTAATAGATTTATTAGAATTAGAAGATGCAATCTTTGATCCGTTCCCAGTTGGACGACTTGATATCGATACGGAAGGTTTCTTATTGATAACAAATGATGGGAAGTTATCACATCAATTATTATCTCCGAAAAAGCATGTGCCGAAAAAATATTATGCACACGTTGCAGGAGTAGTAACAGAAGAGGATGTAAAAGAGTTTGCTAAAGGTGTTATTTTAGACGATGGCTATGAAACAAAGCCAGGTGCGCTTACAATATTGAAAAGCGATGATATTTCTGAAATTGAGCTTGTGATTACGGAAGGGAAATTCCATCAAGTGAAGCGTATGTTTGAAGCGGTAGGGAAAAAAGTAGTCTACCTAAAGAGAACAGAGATGGGTCCGTTAGTATTAGATGAAGAACTAGAACTTGGACAATACCGAGAGCTAACAGATGAAGAAGTAGAAATGTTAAGAACATATCAAGTAGATACTGAAAAGTAGTACCTTTATAGGTGCAGAAAAAACCCCTTTCTAATAGTTAGAAAGGGGTATGTATTTATTTACATACAATTATTTTTCGTTATGAGGTCATTCTCACTTTCTTTCCTGTTGTTGTCCACTTACCGCGGCAAGGGCTATACACGAGTTCATTAAACTGCAACACATTTAGATCACGTTGTATCGTTCGCGGTGTGATCCCGAACTCATCTACAAGGTCTTTCGTCGTTACCGTTCCGTTTTCATTGATGTACATATAAATTGATTTAATGCGTGTTAGCATACGAGTAGTTGTAGGTTTCAAGAGAAAACCACTCCTCTACTAGTTTTTTTGACCCCATTCAGGAAAGAAGGTCGTTACTACCATTGTACTCTACATGATAAAATTCATGCTTTAATCTACTTAAATTTTACAAAAGTTTAACAAATATTTATATAGAAAAATATTGGTAGTTGACATTGTATATATGGTCAGTCAACTAACACATAAAATTCTACGTAAAACGCCAAATTCCTGCAAATTTTTTTGAAAAAATAAAAGAAAAACTAATAAGAAATGTCTGAAATATTACAATTGTTCGGTATTTAGTTTTCGTGTATGGCATAAGGGATTTCGGTTTGCTATGATGAAAGAGATAATATAGTGAAGGATGGATGCGTGATGTCAGCGATTAATTGGACTGAAGAAGTTGCAAAACGAAAAGATGATTTAATTCGTGATACACAACAATTTTTACAAATTAAAAGTGTATGGGAAGAAGAATCCGCGAAAGAAGGCGCACCATTCGGTGAAGGTGTAGAAAAAGCGCTATCTTTCATGTTACATAAAGGAGAAGCTGAAGGTTTTGCTTCTAAAAATTTAGAAGGATATGCAGGTCATCTTGAAATGGGACAAGGAGAAGAGTTAGTAGGTATTCTTTGTCACGTTGATGTTGTACCAGAAGGAGATGGCTGGACGACTCCTGCGTATAGTGCGGATATTCGCGACGGAAAGATTTTTGCACGTGGTGCAATTGACGATAAAGGCCCAACGATGGCAGCATATTATGCAATGAAAATTGTGAAAGAATTAGGCTTACCTCTTTCAAAACGTGTTCGTATGATTATAGGAACAGATGAGGAAAGCAATTGGAAATGTGTAGATCACTACTTTAAAAACGAAGAAATGCCAACAATCGGTTTTGCACCAGATGCAGACTTTCCAATTATTAATGCAGAAAAAGGAATTTCTGATATACAAGTTGTGCAAAATGGTAGTGAAGAGAAAAAAGATACATATGAACTTGTTTCATTTGATTCAGGGCGTCGTTTAAATATGGTTCCTGATTTTGCAGAAGCGGTTATTACAGGAGAAGATGTAAATGCACTTACAGTAGCATATGAAGAGTATTTACAAACTGCTAAAAAAATAGGGAAATCGACTATAGAAGGCAATACAGTGACGTTGCAAATAGAAGGAATTTCAGCGCACGGATCTACTCCTGAAAAAGGAGAAAATGCAGGTTTATTATTAGCAAACTTCTTAACTACAGTTTCACTTGATGGAAAAGCAACTGCATTTGCGACATTTGCAACAGAAACATTTACTGGTGATATTTTTGGTGAAAAAGCTACTATTGCTTATAAAGATGAAATTAGCGGTCCATTAACAGTGAATGTTGGTCGCCTTTCTTATAAGAAAGAGAATGGTGGTAATTTAGGATTAAACGTACGTTACCCAGTTACGACTAACTTTGAAGAAATGATTGCAAAGTTAAAAGAATATGTAGGTACGTATGGATTTGCAGTAGCAGACTATTCTAACTCTCGTCCGCATCACGTTGATAAAGATCACGAGTTAATTCGTACGTTGCAACGTGTATATGAGGAACAAACAGGTGAAAAAGCTGAATTGTTAGCAATCGGCGGAGGTACTTATGCTCGCTCATTAAAAGCTGGTGTGGCATTTGGACCGCTATTCCCTGGAAAAGAAGAACTTGCGCATCAAAAAGATGAGTACATTGAAATTGAAGACTTATTAAAAGCAACAGCAATTTATGCGCAAGCAATTCATGAACTAGCGAAGTAAAGTGAAACTTTAATCGCCGATATATGAATAATGACCGCTCTCTACTTTAGAGGGCGGCTTCTTTTTAATTGAATGAGATAAGAAAGAAAAGAAACAATAGAAAGAAGGAGACGGTGTACATGGATAGGCATTATTTTGTCGCAATTACGTTACCAAATCATATAAAAGAAGTGCTGTCTAACTATAAAGAGGATACGAATGAGGAATTACCATTTCGCTCGTGGGTACATAAGGAAGATTATCATATTACCCTTTCCTTTTTAGGAGGTGCGACAGAAGAACAGTTAAAAGGTATAAAGAATGGATTACAAACACTTACAAAAACAAAAGAACTATCGTTCACGTTACAAGGTTTTTCAACGTTTGGTAGAGAAGATCAGCCCCGTATTTTTTGGGCGAAGGTAAGTGAGAATCACGATTTGTTTCAGTTGCAAAAGCAAGTACATGTCATTTGTGAAGAAAATGGATTTTCTCTAGAAACACGCCCGTATCATCCACATATTACTGTTGCTCGTAAATGGATAGGAGAAGAAAAGTTTCATTTAGAAAGTATAAAAGAAGTACCTGAAATATCATTTCAAGCAGATACAATTACTTTATACGAATCCCACGTGAAAGAAACCCCGAAGTATAAATCGATTGCTGAAATAAAATTACAAAAATAGAATGGTGAAAACGTTTTTTATGCAGGTGAATATACTATAGAGAAGAATGGAGTTACTGTATAGAGTCTTGTTGATAAGAAAAGCCTTATCATTTGCAGCTCATTTTATCTCGCTCATTAAAGTTTCACTTTATTTTAACTTTGAGAATGATGGTGATTTTTTTATGTTGAAAGTAAAACGTCCATTTGATGCCTATTTAGATGAAATGAATAAAATTACAATTTTGCTCCCACATGCGTATGGAACAAGTCGGACATTTCGTTTGCAAGAAGGAAGTAATGGGAAAGATTTACCGATTGCTCATACGATTGCGCTTCCAGATGCAACGAAGTATGAGTGCTTTATAGAAGAGCCGCTAGATGTGGGAAAGTATTATACAGTACGAGATGAACGGAATGAAGAAACGGATTTACAAATAGGTGCTGTTATTCGAACAACAATTTTCGATGAAAAGTATTATTACGAAGGTACAGATTTAGGTGCTGTGTATCAAAAAGAAGAAACGACATTTAAAGTATGGGCCCCAACTGCAAGGCTTGCGAAAGTAAGAATTTATAAGAGCGATAAAGAATATGCCGATCATGAAATGTACAGGGGAGAAAACGGAGTTTGGATTCAAACATTACAAGGTGATTTAGACGGAGCACGCTATACATTTCTCGTTTGTATTAATTTAATATGGAACGAAGCTGTAGATCCTTATGCAAAGTCGGTGACGGTAAACGGAAAACACGGTGTTGTTATCGATTTAGAAAAAACGAATGTAACAAGAAGAGAAGGATTACCACCATTACAATCAATGACAGATGCCATATTGTATGAACTGCATATTCGTGATGCGACTATACATCAAAATAGTGGAGTGATTCAAAAGGGAACATATAAAGGATTGATGGAAGAGGGAACAACAGGACGGAATGGGACTTTAACAGGGTTGTCTCATATAAAAGATTTAGGTGTTACACATGTTGAACTATTACCGTTATATTGTTTCGGTGGTGTAGATGAGGCGAATCCTTCGTCTGCCTATAATTGGGGCTATAATCCATTATATTACAATGCACCAACAGGATTTTATGCTACAAATCCCTCTGATCCGTATAACAGGATAGTAGAGTGTAAACAGTTGATTGAGACATTTCATGAGCATGGTATTAGGGTAATTATAGATGTTGTATATAATCATGTTTATGAAAGAGAGCTATCATCATTTGAAAAGCTTGTTCCAGGATACTATTTTCGTCATGGTGAAGATGGTATGCCTTCTAATGGGACGGGAGTCGGAAATGATATAGCATCTGAACGGAAAATGATGAGGAAATTCATTGTAGAGTCTATTTTATATTGGCTTACTGAATATAATGTCGATGGATTCCGATTCGACTTAATGGGAATTTTAGATGTTGATACAATGAATATGATAGAAAAAGAAGTGCGAAACATAAAACGAGATGCTTTGTTATTAGGAGAAGGATGGGATTTACAAACACCGCTTCCTCGTGAGGAAAAAGCAACGTTAAATAATGCGAAGAAAATGCCACATATGGCGCAGTTTAATGATCAATTTCGTGATGGGATAAAAGGGAGTACATTTCATATAAATAAGCGTGGTTTTGCATTTGGTGGGCATGTAGACTGTAATCATTTGCAGTATATTGCAGCAGGAAGCCTTTTAAGTATGAAAGAAACAGGGCTGTTTCTAGAGCCGGCCCAAAGCATTAACTATGTAGAATGTCATGATAATATGACGATGTGGGATAAACTAGTGCGCAGTAATGAAGAATCAGAAGCGATTTTGAAAAAACGTCACCTGCTAGCGAGCGCAATGGTTATTCTTTCACAAGGTATTCCTTTCTTACATGCAGGACAAGAGTTTTATCGTACGAAGAAAGGAAATGAAAATAGCTATAATGCAAGTGATGAGATCAATCAATTAGATTGGGATCAAAAAGAGAAAGAAATAGAGACCGTTAACTATATAAAAGGTTTAATTGCGATTCGTAAAGAGCATGGGGCATTCCGATTACAAAACGCAGACCTTATAAAAAAACATATGACTTTTTTACAAACATCTACAGAAGTACTTGCATATCACCTAGAGCATGCAGAATCGTTTGGGCCGTGGAAAGAGATTGTCGTTTTATTTAATAGCGGTTTAGAAGCTAAAACTGTGCAACTTCCGAAAGAAGAAACGTGGCATGTGATAGTAGACGAAAAGCAAGCGAAAATAGAGCCAATTTCTTCATTTAGAGGAAAGGAACTTAGGCTCGCTCCAATTAGCACGTATATATTGACGATAATGTGACAAATCGCTACTTGACGATGAGAATGTAATAAATGTAGAATTGACAAAGGTGACGATTTTGATAAGTTGTCATTCTATGACAGGTTTTGTAAAATAAAATAGAGAATTTTTGGCTGAGGCTAATTTTTCTTTTCATTTACAGTAAAATATATGAATCCACAACATGTGTAGAAATGTTGCGGTTTTTCTTTTCATAACTATAAAAGATAAGGATTTGTTAACGGGTAATGAATATGGAATGGTTGGAACAATTATTAGGAAAAGAGTGGAGTCTTGTACCGGCTGGTGGAGTAACGGGCGATGCATATATTGCGCAAAACGGACAACAGAAGTTATTTTTAAAGCGGAATACATCGCCCTTTTTAGCGGTATTGTCAGCAGAAGGAATTGTTCCAAAATTACTTTGGACAAGAAGGGTAACGAACGGTGATGTAATTTCTGCTCAAAAATGGCTTCCGGGACAGAAGTTAGAGCCAGAGGATATGAAACTAGAACGTGTTGCGAAACTTTTGAAGAAAATTCACTCCTCTAAAGCGCTTGTACAGATGATTCAAAGACTTGGGAAGCAACCGCTTCACGCACAAGAGTTATTACAACAACTGCAACTCGTTTTAAGAGGAGATATAAGGGATGATGAAACAATTCAGCAAGGCCTTCAATATTTAATGGATTCATTAAAAGCTATTGAATACAATGAATTCGTTGTATGCCATTGTGATGTAAACCATAACAACTGGATATTGTCGGATGAAGATGAGTTGTTTTTAATTGATTGGGATGGAGCTGTAATTGCTGACCCAGCTCTAGACCTTGGTATGTTATTATATTGGTACATTCCGCGCCAGGAGTGGAGTGAGTGGCTCGGTTTTTATGATATTGAAATGGATGAATCGCTGCTTAGGCGCATGAGATGGTATGTGATAGCACAAACGATTTTGTCTATTCAATGGCATACAACAAAAAAACAGCAAGCAGAAGCTGAATATTGGCATCAATATTTACAGCAACTACTTGCTTCAGAATAATACTTAAGAAAAATTGTCCATTCCAGCAATCCACTGAGTAAGTTGTTCTTGATTATTGGAAATATGGTTGTCCAAATTAGAGGAAGATTTACCCGATTGACTATAAGAATATACATCGTTTAGCATTGTTTTAGCGTCACTACTTATATTATCGTTTGCGAGTAACGATTGAATGAGGCGCTCTAATTGCTCGCATTCTGAAACTGTCCCGCAGCAATCACTTTGGTGGTTGACTAAAATATCTTTCAGCACTTCTAATTGATGTTGTTGATTAATTGGCATGAACGGATCATCCTTTCGATTGTTTTTCTCTTCAAATGTAAGAGAAAAAGCTGTTTCGTCATGGAATGTTTAATGCTGTATGTAGTTTTTATCAAAATGGTACATCTTATACTTGAAAGAAACGGACCGAGTGCTCGTACGTACTTGGTTTTTTGTTTGGTAGATTGATAAAAAAAAGAAAGAAGGAATTATTCCTTTAAAATAGTTTTGTAAAGAGAGGGAGACATCTATGCGTTTAAGACATAAACCATATGCAATGGATCGAATTAACGAGTATTCACATATCGTAATCGGAAACCCAGAGGAGCGCGCTGGTAACTGGAAAGAAGTATTTGGAAATGAACAACCAATTCATATTGAAGTAGGTACAGGTCGTGGCCGCTTTATGTATGATATGGCAAAAGCGAATCCACATATTAATTATATTGGAATTGAAAAATTCACAAGTGTTGTTGTAGATGCACTTGATAAATTAATTGAAGAAGAAGTGCCGAACTTAAAGTTAATTAATAAAGATGCTGAAGATTTAACAGTTTTCTTTGCAAAAGGTGAGATTGATCGCGTTTATTTAAACTTCTCAGATCCATGGCCAAAGAAGCGTCATACGAAGCGTCGTTTAACGTATAAAACGTTTTTACGCAATTATGAAGAAGTGTTAGTAGAAGGCGGAGAAATTCATTTCAAAACAGATAACCAAGGTTTATTTGAATATTCTCTTATGAGTATGGCTGAGTATGGTATGTTACTAACTTACTTAAGCTTAGATCTTCATAACAGCGACTTTGAAGGTAACATCATGACTGAATACGAAGAGAAATTCTCTAGTAAAGGTCATCGTATTTACCGAGTTGAAGCAAAATATCGTACAGAGCCTATGCAGTAATGCATAGGTTTTTTTATATCTAAAATAATCAGAATTTTATGTTAAGATTAATTGAAAGGGGGATGTGTAATGGAACAGTTACAAATTGGAGATATAAAAGTAACGTGGTTAAAAGGCGGAAATACACATTTAGATGGAGGGGCAATGTTTGGTGTTGTGCCGAAAGTACTTTGGTCACGTAAATATAAACATAATGACACAAATCATATTTACTTACGAACAGATCCGTTACTTTTACAAACGAAAGATGGAAATATGCTCATTGATTCAGGAATAGGAAACGGTAAGTTGGATGAGAAGATGAAACGAAATCAAGGTGTAACAGAAGAATCATCGGTTTATGAATCGTTAGAAAAACAGGGATTAAAGCCTGAAGATATTCAATATGTTTTAATGACACACCTTCATTTTGATCATGCATCTGGCCTAACAAAATGGGATGGAGATCACCTTGTACCAGCGTTTCCAAATGCGAAAGTTTATGTAAGTGAAACAGAGTGGAATGAAATGAGGAACCCAAATATTAGATCCCGTAATACATATTGGAAGGAAAATTGGGAACCGATTGTAGATCAAGTTGTTACGTTTCAGCAAGAAATAGAAATTACAGATGAAATCAAGATGGCACATACGGGTGGGCATAGTGATGGACATGCAGTCATCATTTTGGAGAGTCAAGGGGAAACGATGCTACATTTAGCAGATCTCTTGCCGACGCACGCGCATCAAAATGTATTATGGGTAATGGCATACGATGATTATCCGATGACCTCGATTGAAAATAAACAAAAATGGATGAAGTATGGTGCTGAAAAAGAGGCATGGTTTACGTTTTACCATGACGCATATTATCGCGCTGTGAAGTGGAATGAGGAAGGTCATATCGTAGAAAAAATAGAACGGAAAACGAGTATAGAAGCATAAAAATAGGAGGTTGTTCCATCATATTTATTGGAGCAGCTTCTTTTTTATTGTCGGGTTTTGTCGGTAAGTCGATATATTTAAAAAATCGCTGATATAATTTTAATCAATACCCGCAATTTCAAAAAAATAAGAGGTTCACCTAATGGGAACCCTCCGTTTTATGCTGCTATAACCTCTAAAACAGTACCTGTTTTAGCATCAACTAAAAATTCAAATCGTTCTTGTATATCATCTAACATTGTTGTAAGACCGCCGCGATAAACTTCATATGCGACATCATATTTTTCAAATGTCTCTGGAACCATATGTACCCAAGAGCCAGTAATTTCACCTTTATGACTTAATGCTTGTTTCACCATTTTCAATGCTTTTTCTGAAGAAATATGGGATTGTTCTTGTACTTTGTTTGCAACGAGATAACCAGCTGCGAACCCAACGCCAAGACCTGCTACTAAACCTTTCCAGCTCATATATTCACCTCAATTCTATAAAATAAAAATAGTGTACCAATAATAATTATAAAGCAAATACAGCTAAAAAAGAAGAAACTAGAAACATTTCGAAAATTTCGTTACAATAAAAGAGGTATTCTACTAAGGTTTGAAAGAAGGGGACTTCGTGAATAAAGAGACATTGCAATTATTTCGTACGTTAACAGAATTACAAGGTGCATCAGGTTTTGAACATGATGTACGCCGTTTTATGAAACAAGAATTAAGCAAATATGCGGATGAAATTGTACAAGACGGTTTAGGTAGCGTATTTGGTCTGAAAAAAGGGGACGAAACTGGCCCGCGTGTTCTTGTAGCAGGTCATATGGATGAAGTAGGTTTCATGGTTACGCAAATTACGAAAAACGGAATGCTTCGTTTTCAAACGTTAGGCGGCTGGTGGAGCCAAGTTTTATTAGCGCAGCGTGTACAAGTTATGACGAAGAATGGTCCTGTTATTGGGGTTGTTGGTTCTATTCCTCCTCATTTATTAAGTGACGCGCAACGTGCAAAACCGATGGATATAAAAAATATGTTAATTGATATAGGTGCAGATAGTTATGAAGATGCGATTGAAATTGGTGTAAAACCGGGACAACAAATCGTGCCGATTTGCCCATTCACACCGATGGCAAATGAGAAGAAAATTATGGCGAAAGCTTGGGACAACCGTTACGGATGTGGTCTTGCAATCGAATTGTTAAAAGAATTAAAAGATGAAACATTACCAAACACATTATATTCTGGTGCTACTGTACAAGAAGAAGTAGGCCTTCGCGGAGCGCAAACCGCTGCAAATATGATTCAACCAGACATTTTCTATGCGCTTGATGCAAGTCCAGCAAACGATGCATCTGGTGACAAAACGCAGTTCGGTCAATTAGGAAAAGGTGCCCTTCTTCGTATTTACGATCGCACGATGGTAACACATAGAGGAATGCGCGAATTCATTTTAGATACAGCAGAAACAAACAACATTCCGTACCAATACTTTATTTCACAAGGTGGTACAGATGCTGGCCGTGTACATACAAGTAACTCTGGTATCCCATCAGCAGTAATTGGTGTTTGCGCACGCTACATTCATACACATGCTTCAATTTTACATGTTGATGATTATGCAGCGGCGAAAGAATTAATTACGAAGCTTGTAAGAACAACAGATAAAACGACGTTAGAGACAATTAAGAATAACGCGTAGAGAAGAAGGGCGAAAAACCCTTCTTTTTTTAGGTTGAATAGATGACCCAGCGATGAGTGGTGGCGGTTAGTGCCTAATGGGTGCTCGAATGATGTATTAAGACCGCGGATAGGAAGAAAGAAGAAGCCTGTTTTTGTGTTTAGGACCAGTAATATTGTAGAAAGCGACCTTCTTTTATGGGGAGAAGGAATTCCCTGGTGGTGTGTGGTAGTGGTTGGTACTTAATTTGTGCCGAAGCGGATATTAGAATAGAATGATGAATTTTTATAGAGGTGAACGAAATGAAGGTAGTAGTTGGATCGAAGAATAAAACGAAGGTTGGCGCTGTGGAGAAGGTTTGGAAAGATGCTGAAATTACATCTCTTTCTGTTCCTTCAGGAGTAGCAAATCAGCCGTTTTCAGATGAAGAGACGATGCAAGGAGCGATTAATAGAGCGAAGCGAGCGCTAGAGGAAGGAGGAGCTCAAATTGGTATTGGGCTAGAAGGCGGCGTAATGAAAACGGAGTACGGTTTATTTATGTGTAATTGGGGCGCGCTAGCAACAAGTGATGGTAAAATATTTGTTGCCGGCGGGGCACGTATTACGTTACCGGATGATTTTTTAGCACCTCTTGAAGAGGGCAAGGAGTTAAGTGAAGTGATGGAAGAGTTTGTACAGAGAAAAGATATTCGTAGTCACGAAGGTGCAATCGGTATTTTTACAGATGATTATGTTGATCGCACGGAATTATTTGTACACGTTGTTAAGTTACTTGTTGGGCAATATAAGTATGACAAAAAGCAAGCATAAACCTTGCACCATGCGTGATGTATGGTAGTATAAAAGAAAGATTATAACATGAAAACATGCACTCGTTAGAGGAGGAAATATAGATGAAGTCATTAGAAAGCATGGAGCAATTCCAACAATTAAAAAATGAAGAGAATGTAGTCTTTATGTTCTCAGCAGAATGGTGCCCAGACTGCCGTTTTGTAGACCCATTTATGCCAGAAGTAGAAGAGAAATATAGTGATTTCTCATTTTACTATGTAGATCGTGATGAGTTTATTGATCTATGTGTAAAATTAGACGTATTTGGCATTCCGAGCTTTGTAGCGTACAATAAGGGTGAAGAAACTGGTCGCTATGTAAACAAAGATCGTAAAACACAAGAACAAATCGAAGAGTTTATTGAAGGTTTAAAATAAGGCAATTTGCCAATTGAATTGTAAAACAACCTCTACCTTCGCGGGGGAGGTTATTTTTTTGGAAGGGAGGAAAAAGAGATGAAGATGACAAGTAAAAAGATGAAAGACGAGTTAATGAAGAAATTATCTCGCCCAGAATGGGACTTTCAGTATGATAGCGAGAAAGAAGTTCTACGTATTGAACAGAAAGACTCTAAAAAAGGTATTAACGTATCGCTTCCAGGAGTTGTGGCAAAATGGGAAGTGAATAAAGAAAAAGCAATTGAAGAGGTTGCTTATTATGTACAAGAAGCGCTAATTGCGATGCATAAAGAAGAAAATAGCGGAGCGAAAATTTTACCTGTTATTCGCTCTACTTCTTTCCCGAAACAAGCAGAAGAAGGAAATCCGTTTATTATGACGGATCATACAGCGGAAACACGTATTTACTATGCGTTAGATTCGAATAAAACGTATCGACTAATCGATGAGCGTCTGTTACAAAAATTAGAACTTACAGAACAGCAAGTACGTGAAATGGCATTATTCAATGCTCGTTCATTAGGTTATGAATTTAAACAAGACACAGTAGCGGGTAATACATTCTACTTTTTAAACACAAATGATGGATATGACGCGACGCGTATTTTAAACGAATCGTTACTACAATCGATGCGTGAAAAGATTTCTGGTGACATGGTTGTTGCTGTTCCTCACCAAGATGTATTAATTATTGCTGATATCGTTAACGAAATCGGTTATGATATTATTGCACAAATGACAATGAAATTTTTTGCCGAAGGGCATGTTCCGATTACATCACTTTCATTCGTATATGAAGATGGAGACTTTGAACCAATCTTTATTTTAGCGAAGAATCGGAAGAAGACAGATGGAAAAGAGAAAGGATGAACGAAGTGAACGTTTTTTACAACCTTGAAGGAATTGGTGACACTTTAATTGTTGCCTTACAAGATATTACTTTAGAGAACCGTACTTTTGATCGCAAAGGAGATGTTGCTCGCGTTTATGATCGTGAAAGCAACGTAACGGGAGGATTCAACATCTTTAATGCATCTTCTTATTTAGAAGTAACAGAAACAGGTAACCTTACATTAACGAAAGAGCTTGTTGAGAAAATCAACGAAATTTTAGCGAAGAACGGCTTTGAAGAAACAGTAGAAGCAGATCTTTCTCCGAAATTTGTTGTAGGTTATGTAGCTGAAAAAGAAAAGCATCCAAATGCTGATAAGTTAAACATCTGTAAAGTAGAAATCGGTACAGAAACATTACAAATCGTATGTGGCGCACCAAACGTTGATGCAGGACAAAAAGTTGTCGTTGCAAAAATCGGTGCTGTAATGCCGAGCGGTATGTTAATCAAGCCAGCTGAGCTTCGCGGTGTTCCTTCTTCTGGAATGATCTGCTCTGCACGTGAATTAGAGCTTCCAGACGCTCCACAAGAAAAAGGTATTCTTGTATTAGAAGATAGTTTTGAAGTTGGACAAGAATTTAAATTTTAATTGATATAAGAAAAGAGAGGTTGTCCTTTTGGGCAGCCTCTCTTTTTTGTCATTTTTGTTGGTAAGTCGAAATTTCGTGTTGAATCGTTAATATATTGAGAGTTGTGATAGATACACTCAAAAAATCGTAAATATGGTCAGGGTGTCACCTTTTGTCTTAAAATCTATATTGTATTTTATAAACAAACTAGTTAAAATTTAGAAAAATAGAAGGGGATAGACGTATGAAACAACAACCAAAAATCGCAGAACTTCTAAAACGAATTGAAACTTCAAAACAGCAAGATGTTGAGCTAGGTACTTATGAAATATATGTGTTTAGTGAAAGTGAATTAGAAAAAGGACAAATCGGTTACCGATATGATAAACATAAAAAGTCATTAATAAGTGAAGAAAACGGAAAGTGGCAAGAAGGATGGATTGCAATTGGATATGAAACGGATATGGGCGATCCAGTTTTCGTAAATATAGATGATGACGCTTATCCAGTTTATACTGCAGAACGTGGTACAGAAACATGGCAGCCAGTTTATATTGGAAATATGGATGAGATTATAGGGCAATTATAAGAAAAACTTTGAATCCGGTGCAAAGTGATGGGAGAGAAGTATGAAGTATATAAAAATAATGAGCATGATTGTATTCATTGGAATATATATGACCGGTTGTTCACAAGAGCAGCCGAAAAAAGAAACTACATCTTCTATACAAGAGAAAAACAAAGATACCAAAGAAGACGCACCGGTAGAAAAGCAGCAAGAACAAGAAAAGAACGAAGAATCGCAAGTAGAACAGAGGCAAGAGGAAGTATCAGCCGAGGAAAAGAAAGAAGAAACTACAACTGTGCCGCCAATTGAGCAACCAGTGCAAAATAATGAACAAAAAGTAGAGAGTAATGAAAAGCAAGGAAAGTTTCTCGTCGTTATTGATCCAGGGCATCAACAAAAAGCGAATTTAAATTTAGAGCCGATTGGACCAGGGGCAACAACGCAAAAATATAAAGTGACAGACGGTACAACAGGTGTTGTGACGAAAAAGAGAGAGGCTGTACTTGTATTAGAAATGGCTTTTTTATTAAAAGAAAAGCTTGAAGCAAAAGGAATACAAGTGTTAATGACGAGAATATCACAAGACGTTGATATAAGTAATAAAGAACGGGCGACATTCGCAAATAATCATAAGGCCAATTTATTTTTACGTCTTCATGCAGATGGTTCTGAAAATCCAAACCAAAGTGGATTTGCTGTATTGACGCCGGCAGAAGGAAGTCCGTATACGAAAGAGATTTATGCGGAAAGTCTTCAAATCTCTCAAACGATAGTAAATAAAATGAGAGAAAATCAGCAAGTGAAAGTAAATGGAATTAAATTTAGGGATGACCTTTCTGGATTCAATTGGTCCAAAGTACCTGGCGTACTATTAGAACTTGGGTTTATGTCAAACCATGAAGAAGATAAAAAATTATCTGACCCGCAGTATGTAAATTCTTTATTGCAAAGTGTAACGGATAGTGTAGATGCATATCGGAAGAGTAAAGCTTAAGCGCAGTCTTACATGAAAGGCTGCGTTTTTCCATATGAAAACACTCGTAAATTAGAATATTGTGGATAAATATGACATGCTTAATTTTACCTGCACTTTTTGCCGAATGCTGATACAATAAAGGATGTTACTATTTAGTAGAAAGAGTGGTAAGCATGTTAGATTGGATGAAAAAGCTGTTTAACAAAGAGGAAGAACAAACAGCGATGAATAAAGAAGTACCAAAGCAAATTGAAAGTCAGCCGAAAATTCCTCGTGTAAACCACTACACTGAAGCAAGAGAAGCACAAATGGCAAGTAGGAATGCAGGTAAATGCCGTTTTCCTTTAGTACCGGATAATGGGTTCGATGAAGAGGATGAAAGCGAAGTAAATCGCTTTGAAGAACAACCTGTTCAAGGAGTAGCATATGAAGAACCGACTGCCCAAAGAGGAATAAAGGTGGAAAGAAGCAGACGACCGTATGTGGAAAAGGTAGTTTCTACATATGAAGAGCCGGAAGTGCAATATGAACCGGTGCGGGAGTCTGTCGTTAAAAAGGCATCTGCACCTTCGCAAGAGAGTAACCGTAGACCATTTCGTCCAACAGAAATGATTTCGCCAATTTATGGATATAATCGTCCTTCAGTAGAGAAAAAGGTTGAAAAGCAGGAGGAAGTAAAAGAAAGAGAAGATCTTGAAATATCTGTAGAGGGAAAAGCAGTTGTTGATGCATGGTTAGAGAAAAAAGGATATAAATTATCTGATTTCTCAGAAGGGCAAGCAACGTCTTCTGCTCCAGGTGAAGTAGTTGAACAGAAAGGCCAACAGGGCAAAAAAGAAGAAAAATCAGTTGTTGATCAATGGCTAGAGAAAAACGGTTATGAAATTGAACGCCAAGTGCCTTTAGTAGAAGAAAAAGAAGTGATTAAAGAAATGAGTACACCGCAGGAAGTTTCAGCGGATGAATTACTTCATAAAACAGTAGCTGAGCAGATGGAAAGTGCTAAGCTAGAAAAAGATGTAGTGGTGTTAAACGAAAACAATCTACAAGAAGAATTAGTAGCTTCTAAAGTAGAGCATGAGGATACAATATTATCAGAAGAAATTAAACGTAATACAGAAATAAAACAACCTACTATTGAAGTAGAAAAGCAAGCTCCAGAAGAATCAGTGATTGTCAAAGCAGAAGAAAAACTTGAAGAAACAATCATTGTGGAAATACCAGAAGAGCTAGAAGAAGTGGAAGTAATTACAGAAACAGAAGAGCTAGAAGAAGTGGAAGTAATTGCAGAAAAGGAAGAGTCAGAAGAAGTGGAAGTAATTGCAGAAGCAGAAGAGCTAGAAGAAGTAGAAGTAATTGCAGAAGCAGAAGGGCTAGAAGAAGTAGAAGTAATTGCAGAAGCGGAAGAGTCAGAAGAAGTGGAAGTAATTGCGGAAACAGAAGAGCTAGAAGAAGTGGAAGTGATTGCGGAAACAGAAGAGCTAGAAGAAGTGGAAGTAATTGCGGAAATAGAAGAGGTAGAAGAAGTAGAAGTAATTGCGGAAACGGAAGAGCTAGAAGAAGTAGAAGTAATTGCGGAAACGGAAGAGCTAGAAGAAGTGGAAGTAATTGCGGAAACAGAAGAGTTAGAAGAAGTAGAAGTGATCGCAGAAACAAAAGCGCCTGTAGTAGAGACATTTGTAGCACTTGAGGAAATTCAGCAAGAAGATGAAGTAATTGAACAAAACAGTGAATTCATACATGTAGCTGAGGCTGATGAACAGACAAAGAACGATGTTCAAAGCTTTGCGAATGTTTTAATTGCAGAAACAGAAGAAAATAAACAAGTTGTAGAAGAAGCACCGGTCGTAGAAGAGCAATCAGTTGAAGAAGAAGTGCCGGTCGCAGAAGAACAACCCGTTGTAAAAAAAGAAGAACCAAAACGTGAGAAAAAGCGTCATGTACCATTTAATGTTGTTATGTTGAAACAAGATAGAACACGATTAATGGAAAGACATGCAGCTAGAGCAAATGCAATGCAGCCTTCTGCTAATGTACGAGTAGAGAATAAGCCAGTACAACAAGAGGTAGTAGAACCACAAGTGGAAGAGCAACCAATGCAGCAGGTGGTAGTAGAATCACAAGTGGAAGAAAGCCCAGTGCAGCAAGTAGTAGCAGAACCACAAGTGGAAGAAAGCCCAGTGCAGCAAGTAGTAGCAGAACCACAAGTGGAAGAACAACCAATGCAGCAAGTAGTAGCAGAACCACAAGTGGAAGAGCAACCAATGCAGCAGGTGGTAGTAGAATCACAAGTGGAAGAAAGCCCAGTGCAGCAAGTAGTAGCAGAACCACAAGTGGAAGAACAACCAATGCAACAAGTAGTGGTAGAGCAAGTACAAAAGTCAATTTCAAGTACAGAACCAAAAGAGAAAGCATATGTTGTAAATCAAAGAGAGAACGATATGCGAAATGTATTGCACACCCCACCGACATATACTGTTCCGCCATTAGCGTTGTTGTCAATTCCACAGCAATCAGCGCTAGATAATACAGAATGGTTAGATGAGCAAAAAGAATTATTAGATACAACGTTTAATAATTTTCATGTTGGAGCACATGTTATTAATGTATCGCAAGGGCCAGCAGTAACTCGTTTTGAAGTGCAACCAGACCCAGGCGTGAAAGTAAATAAAATTACAAATTTAAGTGATGATATTAAGTTAAGTTTAGCTGCGAAAGATATTCGTATTGAAGCGCCGATTCCAGGGAAGAGTGCAATTGGAATTGAAGTTCCAAATAAAGAAAGTAAGCCAGTATTTCTTCGCGAGATTTTAAGAAGTCCTGTATTCACAAAGAGTGAATCACCGCTTACTGTTGCGCTTGGACTTGATATTTCAGGGGATCCAATTGTAACGGATATTCGAAAAATGCCGCACGGACTCATTGCGGGTGCAACGGGTTCAGGTAAAAGTGTGTGTATTAACGCGATTTTAACGAGTATTTTATATAAAGCGAAACCACATGAAGTGAAGTTAATGTTAATTGATCCGAAGATGGTTGAGCTTGCACCATACAATTCTGTTCCGCATCTTGTAGCACCTGTTATTACGGATGTAAAAGCAGCGACAGCTGCGTTAAAGTGGGCAGTTGATGAGATGGAGCGTCGTTATGAATTGTTTGCGCATGCTGGTGCTCGTGATTTAACTCGCTATAATACAATTGTAAGTGAGCGAGATATTCCAGGTGAGACATTACCTTATATCGTTATCGTTATTGATGAGTTAGCCGATTTAATGATGGTAGCACCAGGTGATGTTGAGGAAGCAATTTGTCGTATTGCGCAAAAAGCACGTGCTTGTGGTATTCATTTATTAGTTGCGACGCAGCGTCCATCTGTAGATGTTATTACAGGGTTAATTAAATCAAATATTCCAACGCGTATTGCGTTTACTGTATCATCTCAAGTTGATTCACGTACGATTATCGATATTGGGGGCGCGGAAAAATTACTTGGCCGTGGTGATATGTTATTTTTAGGGAACGGTACATCTAAGCCAGTTCGTGTACAAGGTGTATATGTATCGGATGATGAGATTGAAAAAACAGTTGATCATGTGAGAAAGCAAATGAAGCCGAATTACTTATTTAAGCAAGAGGATTTATTAGCGAAAACAGAACAGGCTGAGTCGGAAGATGAGCTGTTCTTTGATGCATGTCAATTTGTTGTAGAACAAGGGGGAGCGTCCACATCTTCTGTACAGCGAAAATTCCGTATTGGTTATAATCGCGCAGCACGTCTCATTGAAGAGATGGAATCGCAAGGGATTATTTCTGAAGCGAGAGGAACTAAGCCGAGAGATGTCCTTATTTCTGAGGATGAATTTGCTGCTATGCAGGAAACGAATGTATAGTCCACGGTTTTGCTGTATACTAATAGAAAATGTTGGATAGTAAAGTAGGGAGTAAAGCGACATGAAAGAAATTGAATTAAAATTAAAAGGTGAAATAAATCGACTAACAAATAAAACATTTAAATTTGACGAACGCGTTGGGGAAGGTTGGTTCTCCGCCGTTTACTTTTTAAAAACTAGAGAAATTATTGAAGAATTTCGCCCAAAAAGTGTTGTAACGATGCAATTTTTCCAAAAAGAAAATGCAGTTCTTTGCGGAACAGATGAAGTGATTGCATTGCTGCAAACATTCGCTAAAAATCCTGAGGAACTTGAAATTAACTCTTTAAAAGATGGCGATAAAATTAGTCCATTTGAAACAGTGTTAACAATTCATGGTCCTTATGAGAATTTCGGATTTTTAGAAGGTGTTATTGATGGGATTTTAGCTCGTCGTACATCGGTTGCAACAAACGTATATAATGTTGTCCAAGCTGCACGTAGTGTAGATAAAGAAAAACCAGTTATTTTCATGGGAGATCGTGACGATCATTATACACAACAAGCTGGTGACGGTTATGCAGCATACATCGGAGGTATGAGCGCACAAGCGACGCATGCGATGAATGAATGGTGGGGCAGAAGTGGTATGGGAACAATGCCTCACGCATTAATTCAAATGTTTAATGGTGATGTTGTAGAAGCGGCAAAAGCATATCATAAGAAATTCCCAGAAGATGAATTAGTTGTACTAATTGATTACAATAATGATGTTATTACAGATGCACTTCGTGTAGCGCGTGAGTTTGGATCAACATTAAAAGGTGTGCGTGTAGATACGTCTCGAACAATGATTGATCAATACTTTATTCGCCACCCAGAAGTACTTGGAACATTCGATCCACGTGGTGTAAACCCATCGCTCGTATTTGCACTTCGCAAGGCGCTTGATGAAGAAGGATTCCAGCATGTAGACATCGTTGTAACTGGTGGATTTGATGAAAAACGTATTCGTGAATTTGAAGCTCAAAAGGTACCTGTTGACATATACGGGGTAGGAAGTAGCTTGTTAAAAATGAATATTGGCTTTACTGGTGATAATGTAGAATTAAATGGGAAACCAGAAGCAAAAGCTGGTCGTAAATATCGTCCAAATCCACGCTTAGAGCGTGTTCAATTAGAAAAAAGAGAAGATATGTAAAAGAGAGAAAAACTGATAGGTGATTGACCCTATCAGTTTTTCTGTTATCATAGTATAGCGGCTTCTTTTTTGCTATAATGGACTTGTTATGGACATATAAAGAAGTACGTACGAGTTTATCCTGATAAGTGAAGGGAAAGAATAACTTCACTACATCAAAAATGTATGATGATTACCAAAATAAGAAAAGATTCATATACTGTCTTATAGATAGGCCGTTGTATTAGTTCGAAATGTTGGAGGTTCTTTAAGATGACAGTTTACCATTTTGTAGGAATTAAAGGAACAGGAATGAGTTCATTAGCGCAAATTCTTCATGATATGAAGCATACTGTTCAAGGGTCTGATTATGAAAAGCGTTTCTTTACACAAACAGCGTTGGAAAAGCGTAGTATCTCGATCCTTCCTTTTGATAAGAATAATGTAGAAGAAGGACAAGTGATTATTGCAGGAAATGCATTTCCTGATACGCATGAAGAAATCGTAGCAGCAAAAGAATTAAACATCCCAGTCCATCGTTACCATCACTTCTTAGGTGACCTGATGAGCCAATACACAAGTGTTGCTGTAACTGGTGCACACGGAAAAACATCAACAACAGGTTTGTTAGCCCATGTAATGCAAGGTGCACACCCGACATCTTACCTTATTGGAGATGGAACAGGGCATGGGGTAGAAAATAGTAAGTATTTTGTATTTGAAGCTTGTGAGTATCGTCGTCATTTCTTGTCTTACAATCCAGACTATGCAATTATGACGAATATTGATTTTGATCATCCAGATTATTTTGCAGACATCAATGATGTATTCAGTGCATTCCAAGAGATGGCATTGCAAGTGAAAAAAGGCATTATTGCATGTGGAGATGATGAAGAACTTCAAAAAATTCAAGCGAAAGTACCTGTTATTTTCTATGGATTTGGAGAAGATAATGATTTCCAAGCACGTAACATTCAAAAGAGAACAGATGGCACGATATTCGATGTATTCGTTCGTAATACGTACTATGACACGTTCAAAATTACAGGATACGGCAACCATAGCGTATTAAATGCATTAGCAGTAATCGCGCTTTGTCATTATGAAAACGTTGATGTAGAAGCAGTAAAACATCAATTAACAACTTTTGAAGGCGTAAAACGTCGCTTTAATGAAAAGCCGATGGGAGAGCAAGTAATCATCGATGACTACGCACACCATCCGACAGAAATTAATGCAACGATTGAAGCAGCTCGTCAAAAACATCCAGAGCGTGAAGTTGTCGCTGTATTCCAGCCACATACATTCTCACGTACAGAAAAGTTCTTAGATGAGTTCGCAGAAAGCTTAAGCAAAGCTGACCAAGTATACTTATGTGATATTTTCGGATCAGCACGTGAAAACAAAGGTGAATTAACAATCGAAGATCTGCAAAAGCGTATTGACGGTGCAGAATTAATTACAGATACAACAACGGATGTATTAAAGAAACATAAAAACGGCGTTCTAATTTTCATGGGCGCAGGTGACATCCAAAAATTCGAAGCAGCTTACGTAAAAGAAGTTCAAGTTGCAGAGAAATAATAGAAAAGACGCATAGCTTGGCTGTGCGTCTTTTTTATGTTGTCGTGGTTGTGCTTTAATGTTGAAACGTCGATATATATGGAGTTGTGTTCGATATATTTCAAAAATCGTTGATATATTGGTACGCGTTTTGAAATATAAATGTTAGAATAATAAGAAAACTAAAAAGGGGACTAAAAAACATGTTCACACTCCGAGTAGATGACGAAATCGAACTACAATTACTAGAAAAACATCATAAAGAGGAATTATATCAATTATTAGATCAAAACCGTAATCATTTACGGAAATGGCTCCCTTGGGTAGATGGGACAAAATCTGCTGATGCTTATGATGAAATTTTTCCGATGTGGTTAAAGAAGTTTGCAGAGGGAGACGGTTTTGAAAGTGGTATACGTTACAAAGGAAAGCTCGTTGGGATGGTAGGCATTCATCCAGTGAGCTGGGGGAAGAAAGCCGCGAGTCTTGGGTATTACCTTGCAGAAGATGCTGGAGGAAAAGGCGTTATGACGCGTAGCGTGAAGGCTGTGCTTCAATATGCATTTGAGAATTTAAAATTAAATAAAATGGAAATCCGATGCGGTGTTGAAAATGTGAAAAGTCGCGCTATTCCAGAGCGTTTAGGGTTTAAGTTAGATGGTATTTTACGAGATGAAGAATGGCTATATGATCATTTTCATGATATCGCTGTATATAGTTTACTAGCTTCAGAATGGAAAGAGATTCGATGAACGAGAAGATTCGTATTGTTCCGTATGAAAGTACGTTTCAAGAGGAAGTAGTAGATCTTATCGTTCATATTCAGCAAAAAGAGTATAATGTTCCCATTACGAAAGAAGAGCAACCTGATTTACTTGAAATAGAAACATTCTATCAAAAGGATCACGGAAACTTTTGGGTAGCAATTTATGATGGTAAAGTAGTTGGAACAGTAGCTTTATTAGATATTGAGAATCATCAAGTAGCGCTAAGAAAAATGTTCGTACAAAAAGAGTTTCGCGGAAAAGAATGGGGCGCATCACATATGTTGCTTCAAACAGCAATTTCATGGGCTGAGGATAAAAAATTGAAAGATATTTACTTAGGAACAACAGTAAAATTTTTAGCGGCACATCGTTTTTATGAAAAGAATGGTTTTCAAAGTGTGAGTATAGACGAGTTGCCGAAAAACTTTCCGGTGCTACAGGTAGATAAGAAATTTTATAGGTACATTGTGTAAAAGGTCATTTAGAAATGGCCTTTTTCTATGAACCAAAATGGAAATAGTGGTATAATTTGGATTAGGGGGTGTAGGTATGAACTTTCCAATTCAAAGAAGTAAGTCAGTAGTCATTTTCGTTTGCCTTACGTTAGTTTTTATGTTTATATATCCAATTGTCATGCTTTTCACTAATAAAGCGCATTGGATGTCAGCGTTGATTGGGATGGGTTTATGCTTCATTGTAAATGTACCACTCGTTTGGGAAGTATTTATTAAAAAACATAAAGTAGAAAATGGCGTATTAAAGTACGGTATTTTAAATGATGATATTGTATTAAAAGATGTGAGAATTATACGTCAGGTCGGAAAGTCTCTTGAAATTACGACGAATGCATATAAAGTACATATGGTTGCGATGCCGCAAAATATGGATGAATTCTTGGCGCTTATAGAGAAAGAAAATCCACATGTGAAAATAGAAATGGTAGGAAAGAAATGAAATATGTAAAACCTTTGTTTAGAAATATTATTTGTGCTTGTTGGTTGCACTAGAGTATATATGAAATGGGATCTTCCTTTATATGTTCCGATATCAATCGGTACTATCGCAGTGGCACTTTTATATTATTTTCATTTTCAGCAAACAAAAAGTAAGAACAGTAGCTCGATATAGAGTGAGGATAATAAAAAAACGCTCGGATATAATTCCGAGCATTTTTTATTATTTTAAGTTCTCGGGGTTTAAAGCTTCTAATTCAGGTACAACGAAGCGTCCGTCTTTACGGATTAGTACGTCGTCGAAGTAAATTTCACCGCCGCCGTATTCAGGGCGTTGGATGCATACTAAGTCCCAATGGATGTTTGAATTGTTACCATTCCATGCATCGTCGTAAGCTTGTCCAGGAGTGAAGTGGAAGCTGCCATCGATTTTTTCATCGAATAGGATGTCTCCCATTGGATGTAAGATGTATGGGTTTACGCCGATTGCGAATTCACCAACGTAGCGTGCGCCTTCGTCTGTATCGAAGATTTTATTAATGCGTTCTGAATCGTTTGCAGTTGCTTCAACGATTTGGCCGTTCTCGAACTTAAGTTGTACATTTTCAAATGTATAACCGTTGTAAGGAGATGGTGTGTTGTAAGAAACTGTACCGTTAACAGAGTCACGAACTGGTGCAGAGTATACTTCACCATCTGGAATGTTTAAATGACCTGAGCATTTAATTGCTGGAATGTCTTTAATAGAGAATGTTAAGTCAGTTCCAGGACCAGTTAAACGAACTTTATCTGTTTTATTCATTAATGTAACAAGGCTATCCATCGCCTTATCCATTTTACCGTAGTCTAAGTTACATACTTCAAAGTAGAAGTCTTCGAAAGCTTCTGTACTCATTTTAGCAAGCTGTGCCATAGAAGCATTTGGGTAGCGAAGAACAACCCAGCGTGTTTTTGGAACGCGAATGTCTCTATGAACTTTTTTGCCAACTGTTTGGCCATGAACTTTCATACGCTCACTTGGAACGTCAGCTTGTTCATTAATATTATCGCCAGAGCGAAGACCGATATAAGCGTCCATGTCTTTCATTACGCTTGCTTCATATGCAGCGATTTGTTCGAAATGTTCTTCAGTAGCACCCATTAATAAAGAGCGATCTACTTGATGATCTTTTAAAGAGACGAATGGGAAACCACCAGCTGCATATGCTTCTTTTACAAGTGCAGTTACAAGTTCTTTTTGTAAGCCAAAGTTTTCAATTAATACTTTTTCACCTTTTTGTAAGCGGATAGAGTAGTTAATTAAATTGTATGCTAACTTTTCAATACGTGGATCTTTCATATGTAAAGCCTCCCTACTAATTATGTATCCTCTCCTATTGTAACCTACTTAGTGGAATTTGTTGAATGATTTATGTTACAGTTAACGAATAAGTATGAAAATTCTAATGATGAGATAGGGATTAGAATGAAACGGAAAATGATTGTATAATAGGGGAAAGTATGAAAAAGATAAAGGAAGTGATGAAATGCAAGTTCTTTTATATGTAAGTGCGGCTATTATCGCGGTTGCTTTCGCAGTATTAGTAGTGTATGTATGCAGAACGTTGTTATCGGTTCAGAAGACGTTAGAAAACGTTGCAAGCACGTTAGAAGGTTTAGAAAAACAAATGCAAGGAATTAGCGTAGAGACAGAGCAATTATTACATAAAACGAATGCGTTAGCTGATGATATTCAACAGAAGTCACAGTCATTAAATAAAGTGGTAGCGGGTGTAGATGGGATTGGAACGACAATCCAATCTTTAAATACGAAGCTTCGTAATGTATCAGACTCTGTAACGGACGAAATTGAAAATAACGCTGATAAAGTAGCGCAAGTTGTACAGTGGAGCAGTGCGGCGATTGAAGTATACAATCATTACCGTGCGTCGAGACAAGAGAAGAAGGTTGAAAAAGAAGAGCGTAAATTAGAAAGAATTGAGAAAAACGCTGAAAAGAAAGAGAAGCGCTCTAGATTTCGTATGAGAGGTGAATCGTGATGAATATGACAAAGCTTGAAACAATTGAAGAGCTTGAAGTCTTAGTAGAAAAGAATGAGCCGTATGTTCTTTTTAAACATAGTACGACATGCCCGATTAGTCACGGTGCATACACAGAATTTCAAGCGTATTGCAGTGAAGAAAGAGAAGTGCCAGCGTATTACTTATACGTACAAGATGCAAGAGATGTGTCAAATCGTGTTGCAGAACAATACAGTATTAGACATGAATCACCGCAAGTGCTATACATAAAAGATGGGATGGTAGTATGGAATACATCTCATTGGAATATTAAAAAAGATGCTTTAGAAGAGAATATAAAGTAAAAAGAAGCAAGCTAAAGGTGCTTGCTTCTTTTTTTTGTTTTTGTTGAAATATATTTAATGGTACACTATTAATAGTTCAAACTAAATAACTAGATTGTTGAAAGTAGGTTTTAAGTAATGAAGAAAATGGCATTATCCTTCGCGGTCGTAAGTTTATTACTGGGAGCTTGTAGTAACAATAGTAATACGATTAGTAAGAAGGATGAAGTTATACAAAAAGATACAAAAGAAAAAAGTATGATTCCGAGAACTGCTGTTTCTAAAGATTATTATAGAACTGTTATTCCTTTAAAAGAACAAAAGGTTATTAATACAGCTAATATAAAAACAAATTCTAAATTAGATTTAGCAGAGTATGAAAATGGTTTAATAAATATTGCAACGCAGCAATTTGATACAGAGAGCCACGTACTGCAATTAAATCAGTATATTCCAGAGAAACTAGTTGATGAACTAGTTGCGAAAGTAGAAGCGCCAGTTTTGACGAATATTATAGAACAAGACTATTTCGGAAAACAGAATTCAAATGAATTAAGTTTATCTGGTGTTATGATTGGCTTAGCTATGTCTTCAAGTGTATCGAATGAAGAAGCTATGTCTAAAGGGTCTGAAGTTGCTAAACAACTTATTGAAGCTATTAACAAAAATGATAAATATAACAAATCTCCAATTACGTTTGCTATCTTTAAGCAAGAAAGTACAAGTTCTTTAAAAAATGGTACGTATATTGCTAGTGCTACTGTTCAAAAGAATGATACGAACCTTGGAAATTGGAGTACAATTGATGAAAAGTCGTATTCATATCCTTCTGATGAATTTACACAAGCACATGGAGAAGATAATACAAAAATAACTAACTTTGCTAAGGAAATAAAAGGTTTTTCTACTGGAGATTTTATTCCAGTCAACGCAAAAGTTTCTTATAAGAAAGATCAAATGGATACATTAAATATGAATATTGTTATTAAATATAACGGTAAAACAGAATTAATGGCTCTTACCCAATTGGCTGCGCAAGGTATGTTGGACAAATTGCCTAAAGATGCGAAAGTACAATTACAGATCAAGTCCGAGAGTAAAATTGAGGCCGTTATTATAAAAGAGAAAAACAGTGATAAACCGTTTGTTTCCTTCTTGTAAAAAAGACAGTATGTAAACTGTCTTTTTTTTATTTTAAATGAAAATATACAATGTTTTTTGATGATAATTCATTGCTGTATATCGTGTGACAATCGTATATGTATCAACTATAATAAGTTATCTTAAAAAAGTAATATATAGGAATTTGAAAGATGTGGCTTTTTTATGGCATCACAACAATTAGGTCGTTTACGTTCTGAAATTGATCAACTTAATTTACAAATATTAGAGTTATTAAACGAAAGAGGTCGTCTCGTACAAGAAGTTGGTACTTTAAAAGAAGTATAAGGTGTGAAACGTTTTGATCCTGTACGTGAAAGAAATATGCTGGATTTAATTGTAGAGAATAATAATGGTCCATTTGAAACTTCGACTTTACAACATATTTTCAAACAAATTTTTCAAGTTGGTTTAGAGTTACAAGAAGAGGATCATCGTAAAGCACTACTTGTGTCTTGTAAGAAAAAATAGAAGATACGATTGTTGAAATTAATGCGTGGTGGTGCTTTCAAGCCACATACTTCACCGTATGATTTTCAAGGTCTTGGATTAGCAGGATTACAAATTTTACGCCAAGTAGCAGATAAATATGATTTGGCTGTTATTAGTGAAATTTTAAATCCAAATGATATTGAGATGTCATTAGATTACGTTGATGTTATTCAAATTGGCACTCACAATATGCAAAACTTTGATTTGCTAAGGGCAGCTGGTGCTGTAAATAAACCAGTATTATTAAAACGTGGTCTATCAGCAACGATTGAAGAATTCATTAATGCGGCAGAATATATTATGGCAAAGGGAAATGGGAACATTATTTTATGTGAACGAGGTATTCGCACGTATGAAAGAGTGACGCGTAAGACGCTTGATATTTCCGCTGTACCGATTTTAAAGAAAGGAACACATTTACCTGTTGTTGTCGATGTAACGCATTCTACAGGGCGACGTGACCTTCTCTTATCAACTGCAAAAGCAGCGATGGCAATTGGTGCAGACGCAATTATGGCTGAAGTACATCCAAATCCCGCTGTAGCTTTTTCAGATGAGGCGCAGCAAATGAATATTCCGCAGTTCAATGATTTTATGAATGAATTAAAATCATTTGGAAGTAAATTATAAAAACTTTTAATGAGCTGTTCCAATAAGACGTTTTGGGGCATCTGTATAGAGACTGTCATTGTCGATTTTTGTTGGTAAGTTGATATATTTAAAAAATCGCTGATATAATTAGAGTTGTGGTAGATATATTTGGAAAATCGCTGATATATTTCGAGTTACGGTTCATATATTCGAAAAATCGTCGATATAAATTTCATTTACTATCGTACTGCTTAAAATAAGATTTCTACTTAGGAAACATCTATTTTTTTACAAAAAATGCTCTTTTTTCATAAAAAATACGAAAATACGAGAAAAGAAGCGAATTTTTTCGAAACTTTTGCGGGAAAATATTGTATGAGCCTGCGTTTTTATCGTATCATTAGTAAAAGGAAGAACTCGGGACGATTGGTGGCATCTGCAAATAGAGTTGATGTCTTTTTTTCATTCAAGTAACCGATACATAAAAATAGATAACAAAAATAGAAGGAGTGTGCGATGAGATGAACGTAACAATCTATGATGTAGCGCGCGAAGCGAACGTTTCAATGGCTACCGTATCACGCGTTGTGAACGGTAACCCAAATGTAAAGCCTACAACAAGAAAGAAAGTATTAGAAGCAATTGATCGTTTAGGGTACCGCCCAAATGCGGTAGCACGTGGACTAGCAAGTAAGAAGACAACTACAGTAGGTGTTATTATTCCTGATATCTCAAATACGTTTTATGCAGAACTTGCACGTGGAATTGAAGATATCGCAACAATGTACAAATATAACATCATTTTAAGTAACTCTGACCAAAACAAAGAGAAAGAGTTCCATTTATTAAATACGATGCTTGGAAAGCAAGTGGACGGAATTGTTTTCATGGGTGAAGATATTACAGACATTCACATTGAAGAATTTAAAAAATCTCCAGTACCAATTGTATTAGCAGCGTCATTCGATGAGCAAAATGAAACGCCATCAGTAAATATTGATTATACACAAGCAGCTTACGATGCAATGAAGCACTTTATTGAGCAAGGACATAAGCGTATCGGTTTCGTCTCTGGTCCATTCATTGATAAAGCGGGAAGCGCGAAGAAGTTACAAGGTTATAAAAAAGCTTTAGAAGAAGAAGGTATTTCATATGATGAAAATCTTGTAATCGATGGAGATTACACATATGACTCAGGTATCGAAGCATTCGAAAAGCTTTGGAGCAATGATGAAAAGCCAACAGCAATCTTCGTATCGTCTGATGAAATGGCACTAGGTGTAATCCATGCAGCACAAGACGCTGGATTAAACGTACCAACTGACGTAGAAGTACTTGGTTTTGATAATACACGCCTTGCATTAATGGTTCGTCCGCAACTTTCAACAGTTGTACAACCGATGTATGATATCGGTGCAGTAGCAATGCGTCTATTAACAAAGTATATGAACAAAGAAAAAGTGGAAGATCACACTGTTATCTTACCTCACCGTATCCAATTTAGAGATTCAACGAAGTAAGTATAAAAAAGCTCACAGCGATTGCTGTGAGCTTTTATTCATATTCAGGATAATATTTTTCAATTACTGTATCTACAGTTTCATTTTTCTTAACGTGTAAAAATCTTGCGTACAATTCTTTTCCAGTTTCAAATGGCGTATCGTCTAATTCAAACACATGTAACACTTTTCGGAACGTCCATGTGATTTGCTCATCATACATATTATCGTATGTGTGCTCCGATTGTATAGCTATATTTTCACCTAGTTCATGAGCTTCTTCTAAACTGTTTGCTTTAACAAGAATAATACTTTCTTCAAAAAGTGTATCGTGATTCTCTTCATAATGCTCATCAATTTTCGTAGGATCAGGCTCACCAGCATGAACAGACTCAAACAATAATTTTACAGCGTACACATTATGCTGCATGTTTCACTTTATAAATAATACTTGCGACAAGCGAAGCAGGTATTGTAAATAAGTTACTTTGATAATGGTAATGCACTTGGGATTCTTCATAAGACATGTTGTCATATAGTTCGTTTTGTGAGACATTCATTTTTTTCTGTTTTTCTTTGAGCATTTTAATGTAGTTGTACTGTATTGGGACGAGAATGATGAAATAAGCTAATACGATTAGTGAAATCCAAATCATTATGAACACTCCCTTACAAAGAATATTTGTATATGGTAATTATATTGATTTATATGAAAAATATCCATATTTTCCTAGTGGTCAATTTCTTTTCCAAAATGCAAAAAGTTCTTCAGCGCTTCGTAAATTATGTTCAAGGCATGTTTGGGCAGTGCGTTTTAAAACTTTGTATTAACTGTTCTAATCTAGAAGGATCATATTGTTTCACATGGCCAGTAATAATGGTTTCATCTTTGTCTAAGTCAATTGTAATTTAATCGAATCGCTCTACTTGTTTAAAATATCCTACAATATCATCTTCCAATTGAAATTCTCCATAGTTTATAGCTTATTTAGAAGATTTCTCTATAAATTGTATGATTCCTTGTTATATGTCACATAAGTGCAAATTTACCTATTATAGGGCAATGTCATGTATAATAGAAAGAAAAGGCTTGTGAGGGGGGAGAAGAGATGATCGTTCTTTGGATAATTACGCTTTGTATGACTGCTATTTTTGCATATATGACGTTAAAACAAAATGGCTTAAAGCGATTTGTTCCAGGAAGTATTCTTGCAGGAATTGCCCTTATCACGTATGTAATTTCTATTTTTATTGAAAGTGTATCAGTAGATATGAGCACAAGTTTAATGTTTATTGGTATTACACTATTTGCAGGTAGCATTATGGTACTTATGGTTGCTGGTATTATTTTATTTATTCATATGAATTCGGAAACGTTATAGCATATAGAAAAGGCATGTCCCGAGGGACATGCCTTTTTATCCGTTCAATTATGCTCTATCTTTAGAAGAGTTTTGCTGTTTTAGTAAGTCGCGAATTTCGCCAAGAAGTTCTTCTTCTTTTGTTGGTTCTGGAAGTTCTTCCTCTTTTTCTTCTTCTCTTTTAGATGTTAGTTTGTTGAAAACTTTAACAAACATAAAGATAGCAGCTGCAATAATTAAGAAATCAAAAATAGTTTGGATGAAGTTACCATACATAATAGATGATTTACCGAATGTAATTTTTAAATCTGTAAAGTCAACGCCACCTAATACCATACCAAGTAATGGTGTGATGATATCTTTTACTAAAGAACTAACGATTTTACCGAATGCAGCACCGATTACAACCCCGACAGCTAAATCGATTACATTACCTTTGAATGCGAATTTTTTAAACTCGTTCCACATGTGTTAATCCCATCCTTTCCACGATTCATTATGAAATTTATAATTCCTATCAACATATTCTATAGAAATTTACGAGAGAAATAAAGAGGAAATGGGAATGAAAGTAAATTCTGAAAAATGTATCCGTTTTACATTTTGTTTACATCATCTAGTAAAGATTGTAGCATTTGCTGCGTTTTTAATCCTTCTAATCCATCTACAACAGGCTTTGTATCTCCGTGTACACATTCAATAAAATGATGAACAGCATCTTCAAAACCACGTTGTTTTAACGTTGTATCCCATGATGGGGAACCGCTTTGTGAAACTGAGTTTTCCTGTTCAATTTCAAATGTGTTCATATTTTTTACGCGAATGATTTTCCCTGGCGTTACAAGTTCAATTTGTTCTAAATTTGTACCGGCATGGCGATGCATTGCAGTAGAAAGTAACAGTCCACTTGGAGTTGTATATGTATGATGTCCGTAAAGAAGTTCATTCTTTTCATTGATTTGCATCATATTGTGAACGACGTTAAGGTCATTATTAGCTAACCAGCGAGCTGTATCTACAATGTGTAAATAATCATCTAACATAGTAAAATCGTACGTATATGGCCCGACTTTATTTGTGCGATGCTTTTCAATTCGAATCCATGAAATATCATTAGCCTGTTCTTTGGCAGCGACATACATAGGAACGAATCTGCGATTAAATCCGACCATTAATTTTCGGTTATATTTCTCGCTCAACTCGACTAGTTGCTCAGCTTGTTCCACTGTAGCTGCTAGCGGCTTATCAACATAAACGTCGATCCCTTTTTTCAGAAGTTCAGAAACGATTTCATAATGTGATGCAGTTGAACTATGCACGAAGATTGCATCGCATTCCGAAGCTAACATTTCAATAGAATGAAAGTCTTGAATCCGGTATTGCTGGCAAACTTGTTTTCTTTTTTCTGCGTTAGGTGTAAACGCCCCTACAAAATTCCAATCAGTTTCTTTTGTAAGTGTTGGAAGATAGGCCTTTTGCGCAATACTTCCAAGTCCAATCATCCCAATTTTAGGTTTGTTCATTTTTATTCCCACCCTATTAATATTAATGTAACGGCTTAAATGTAGCATAGGGTGGGGGAGGAAGGCAAAAATTAGCTTTTTACTTACGTCCTTCTAACAAAATCTTCTCTATCTCTTCAAAGTGATGAGCGCGAGCATGCTCTAACGGGGTAACACCATCATGGTCTGGAATATTTACATCTGCACCGTGCTCAATAAGAAGGCGAATGACTTGTTGCTGTGTTTCGTTTCCGTTACTTAGTACGATGGCTTCCATTAAAGCTGTCCATCCGAGGTTATTTACATGATTTACATCAATAGTTGTTCGAGTGAGGAGTTCTTTTATAGCGTCAATATAGCCATGTTCTGAGGCTGGGATAAGAGCTGTTCCGCCGTAACGATTTGTAATCGTAGGATCTGCACCAGCATCAATTGTTAGCTTTAAAATGTCTAAGTAACCTTCCGCACCGGCGTATAGAAAGGGATTGTTTTTCATGTCATCTTGGATGTTTACGTCAGCACCAGCTTCGATAAGCATTTTTGCGGTTTTTACATCATTTTTGTATGTTGCAATCATAAGCGGAGTGCGTCCTTGATTATCCGTCGCATTTATATTTGCGCCTTGTTTTAGTAAAGATATAATAGTATTCGTTTCATTTTTTTCAGTAGCTGCTAGTAGTGCAGTCTCCATGTTTGTCATCTCCTTTTTTACTTCTTGTTCTTGCGAGCATCCTTGTAAAAAAATTACGCAACATATCATACTGAATGTTTTTTTGAACATGGAATTTCAACCTCCTAATTTCAACTGTAAAATAGGAACATTAAATTTTTATAAACTGACGCTAAAATTACTATAAAATCGCTTGAGTATTTGAACATATATTTTTATGCTTATGAATATGAAGGATGGGTAAAGTGAGGATGTAAATGATGTCTATTAAAACAAGGTTTTTATTTTCTTATATTGCTGTAATTCTCGTTTCTATTACGCTCATATTAGTCGCGGGATTTTTAATTGTTTTTTCGATAACAGGTGACTTGGAAGCAGTGAAAAATTTCTATAAAAGTTCTTACATTCAAAAGCCGCTTACACCAGAAGAAGAGAATGCCTATCTTGAATTAAAATTAGCGGCAAAGCAACATCAATCTCAATTATTAGATGAATCGTTCGTTTCATCAATTGAAAAAGAAGGCGTGAAAATAATTGTAAGAAAGGGAGAAAACATTTCTTATGCTACAAAGGGTTTTGAAAGTTCGACTTTAACAGAAGCCCTTCCGAGATTTGAAGCAGCAAATATTAATAGTCGTGGTACAACGGAACTAGGTGATACATTTTATCGATATGTAAAATTTGATTTTTATTTTGCAGAGAAAGAAGAAGGGAGTATATTTGTACTAAAAAAGCAAAGTTCATTTGTAGATCTTACACAAAAATTATTTCCAATCTTATTCGTATCGCTTTTACTATTAGCTATTTTACTTATTGGGTTATTAAGTTATCTCGTTTCAAGAAGTGTAATAAAACCAATTTTTGTATTGAAAGGCGCAACAGAGAAAATTAAAGAAGGAAATTTAGATTTTCAAATGCCAGTTACATCGCACGATGAAATAGGTCAATTAAATCAAGGATTTGAGGAAATGAGGAAGAAGTTAAAAGAATCGATTGAAGTACAAACGCAGTATGAAGAAAATCGAAAAGAACTTATTTCAAACATATCGCATGATTTAAAAACACCGATTACATCTATTATCGGATATGTAGAGGGAATAAAGGACGGGGTAGCAAATACGCCAGAAAAAATGGATAAGTATTTAACGACAATTCACACGAAGGCAAAACATATGGACACACTCATTGATGAACTCTTTTTGTTTTCGAAGCTCGATTTGAATCGAGTTCCATTCCAATTTGAGACAGTTGAATTAAATACGTTTATGCAAGAATTAATAGAAGAGATGCAGATGGATTTAAGTGAAGAAGGTATAGAAGTTAACTTACAATTACATTCATCGCCATTATATGTAACGGCTGATTGCGAAAAGATAAATAGAGTTATATCAAATTTAATTCATAATAGTGTGAAGTACATGGATAAAGAAGAGAAGAAAATTACTGTAACAGTATCGAGTGATAACAATAAAGTTATTGTGAAAGTGATGGACAATGGATCAGGTATAGAATCTGATACGCTACCGTATATCTTTGAACGTTTTTATCGTGCAGAACAATCGCGAAATTCTAGCACAGGTGGAAGTGGACTTGGTTTAGCAATAGCGAAGCAAATTGTTGAAGAACATGGCGGGGAAATTTGGGTGGAAAGCGAGCTTGGTAAAGGCACAAGCATTTTCTTCTCATTGGAAAAAGTAGAGGAATGTGGTGAGTAAATTGAAAAGAATTTTACTAATAGAAGATGAAGTAAGTATTGCAGAATTACAGCGAGATTATTTAGAAATTAATGATTTCCAAGTTGATGTAGAGCATTCAGGAGAAACAGGTTTACAAATAGCCCTGCAAGAAGAATATGATTTAATTATTTTAGATATTATGCTCCCGAAAATGAACGGATTCGAAATTTGTAAACAAATACGTGCTGTAAAAGATATTCCGATTCTACTTGTTTCAGCAAAAAAAGAAGATATAGATAAAATTCGCGGACTCGGATTAGGAGCGGATGATTATATAACGAAACCGTTTAGTCCAAGCGAATTAGTTGCAAGAGTAAAAGCACATATTGCCCGTTATGAAAGATTATCAGGAAATGTAAGTAAGCAACGTGATACGTTATATATTCACGGAATTTCTATCGATCAACGAGCGAGGAAAGTTTTTATAAACAATGAAGAAGTGGCATTTACAACGAAGGAATTTGATTTATTAACATTCTTTGTAACACATCCAAACCAAGTATTAAATAAAGAACAGTTATTTGAACGCATTTGGGGATTAGATTCCGCTGGTGATTTAGCCACTGTTGTCGTCCACATTAGAAAGCTACGTGAAAAAATTGAAAGAGATCCTGCCCACCCGCAATATATTGAAACAGTATGGGGAGCTGGTTATCGTTTTAATGTGTAGGGAACCTGCCGAGTAATTGGCAGGTTTTTTGTATGTTATTCGAATGAAAAGGAAGGAATAGGTAATTTATGTTAAAATGTAAAGAGAAACAAAACAGAGGAGAGCATGGGGAGCGTGCTATATGTTGGGGGATATATTAAAAGATAATAAATCAAACAAGGCTTTAAAGATTGGAACTAATATCGTACTTATCTTATTGATTATTGGTGCAATACAAATGTTTTATGATGAAGATTCTACGAATAATCATTTTGGTTGGTTCTTTTTTGCGATCTTTTGGGTAATTAAAAGCATTTCTAGCTCTAAGGTAAGTTTAAAAGATAGAGATAAAAAGTCGGTATTACTTGATGTGGGTTTAGTTGTTATTTCTTGTATTTTTTTAGTTGTTTTTAGTGTGAAATATTTCTTTTGAAAAAAGCTCATAGTCTTATAGAGGCTGTGAGCTTTTTGTCAGTGTTTAGGTTTTCTTAATAATAACGGTACTAACGATTTATAAAATGTTTGAGTAGTAGAAGTAAACTGAGTAGCCTCTTCTAAAAAAGGATAATGGTTGCTGTTTTCAAATGGAATGAAGATAGAATTACGTATCCCATCATGCATCTTGATAGAATACTGAATTGGGCACTGTACATCATATCTTCCGCATATAATAAGTGTCTTTGTTTGGATGGAAGGTAAATACTTTCTTAAATCAAATGAAGGATATTCATTGACGAAAGCATTCATCCGGCTAACGGACATTGTTTTTTTTGATTGGTTTACAAAAATAAGAGTTGTAGTTTTCTGGTTTATACAATGATAATTTTGTTCTCTCAGTAGATAGTTCTTTTCGTTCTTCACTTGTAAGGTGAGGGCTTTTTAAGTTTTCGATGAGCTCTTGCATATAATGAAATTGTGAATGTTCGGGATGATAAATGCAAAATGGTGTTTCGGTATAGTTACTTGCTGCAGCTCCTGCTACGACTAATGATTGTAAGGAATTTGTATATGTAATTGCATATAAAAGTCCAAGCATACCACCTGTTGAATGACCAGCGAAATGCCATGTTGGAAGTTGTAATGCTTCTCGTATTGCTTCTAAGTCGTGGATTGTTTCAATCATGCTTAATTCGTTTTCTGAATGGGCGGTTACAGAGCGACCAGTATCTCGTAAATTAATGAGAAATACACGATGCGTAGCAGTAAAAACATCCGCAAAGTAATCACCAGTTTCATTAAATTGTGAATAGTTATGTGTAATACAAAGCGATTCGCCATCTCCTTTTGTAAAGAGTTCAAATGTACCACGTTTCGTGTGGATCATTTGTCGTTTCCACATAATATCACTACCTTTTCTCATAAAAGTTGGGCCAGGCTGTTATGAAATGAAAATATATCGGCGATTATCAAAATATATCAGCGATTATTAAAATATATCGACTTACCGACAGAAACCGACAATAAATAAAAGGAGGCTATTCAAAAACGAGCCTCCTTTTCGTTTAGTATAAAGATTTTGTCATATTATTCCGAATAATTTCAAGGGATTTTGCTACAGTTAATGCATTTTTTTCTTCAATTTCTGGTTTACGGGGGATAGGTTTATACATGTTGTCTGGATCTTCCCATGTGAGGGGAAGTTCTGTTTCTGCTTGTCCTTTCCAAGCTTCAATCCATTCTGGAGGGAGATAACCTGAGATGTTTTGGATGTTGTTCATTTCGAGCCAAATGAGCGCCCATGCTCTTGGTACGACGCGCCAATGGTCATAGCCGCCACCACCGACAGCGATCCAGCGACCGTCGCAATATTCATTAGCAATTTCACGAGCGAGTTTCGGTATTTCGCGGTAAATATTCATGGTCGCACAAAGGTGTGTAAGTGGGTCGTAGTAATGTGCATCAGCACCATTTTGCGTTAAAATAATATCCGGTTTAAAGTATGCTGCAACTTCTTTTACAACAGTTCGATATGATTCTAAGAACGATTCATCTTCTGTAAAAGCATCGAGTGGAACGTTAAAAGAATAACTATAACCATTACCTTGTCCGCGTTCGTTTACAGCGCCAGTTCCAGGGAATAAATAGCGACCAGTTTCATGTAATGAAATGGTGCATACGTTAGGGTCATCATAAAATGACCACTGTACACCATCACCGTGATGAGCGTCTGTATCAATATATAGGACGCGTAAACCGTATTTCTTCTGAATATACTTCATTGCGATAGAACTGTCGTTATAAATACAAAAGCCAGATGCTTTACCACGGAAGCCATGATGTAAGCCGCCTCCTAAGTTAAGCGCGTGTTTTACTTTTCCGGAAAGAACAGCATCGACAGCTGTTAACGTACCGCCAACGAGCAATGCGCTTGCTTCGTGCATATTTGGGAACATCGGTGTATCTTCTGTTCCGAGTCCATATGTCATCGCAATTGATTTTTCTAAATTTCCTTCTCCAGCACGTTTTACCGCATTTATGTACTCCTCTGTATGAACGTAGGCAATCTCTTCATCTGTAGCCATCCGTGGTGAGATGATTTGAGAGGGAGAGATGAAACCGCCCTTTTGTAATAAATCATACGTAAGTGTGACGCGCAGTTGGTTAAAAGGATGATCAGGGCTAAATGAATAGCCCCGAAAGTCATCCGAATAAATAAACGCGCTACTCATGCTTGCATCCCCATGATGTTCGGCCATAATACGCGGTAGCCTTCTGCTTCAAGTGCATCAATCACTTTTAGAGGATTCATCGTTTGAATGCGGAAAACGAGTACTTTATCATTCTCGTCTTTTGCTGGGTAGACGAGAACGCTCACGATATTTATTTGTAAATCACTAAAAATAGCAACGACTTTTCCAAGAATACCAGGTTCGTTTTTTACTTGAATTTCAATTTGCGAACTTGGTTGATGTGCTCCTGTTAATTTTACTAATGTGTGCAGTACTGTAGATTCAGAAATGATTCCAACTAACTTCCCGGCCTTTGTAACAGGAAGGCAGCCAATTTTATTTTCAAAAAATAAAGTAGCAATTTCCTCAACGAAATCGAGAGGATGGCAAGTCATAACAGGATGTTTCATAATAAGTTCGAGCGGTTGCTGTAGCATATCGAGTGAAACTTGTTCATCTAGAATAGACGGACTTGCATCTCTTACATCCCGATCAGAAATAATGCCTACGACGTGATTATTTTGATCGACAATTGGAATGTGCCGAATTCCTTTCGTGCGAATCGTTCGGATTGCTGTTTCGATTGTATCGTTTGGATGTAGTGTAACTACATTTTGATTCATAATTTCTTCTACAATCATTCCAGTTGCCCCCTTTATTAATACATAAAACGATTGTGAAAACGTAGACGATCAAAAGCTTGAATAGAATCCGTATCAACGCGTTTACCGATGCGGACCATTAAACAGTTGGCGGGATGTGAACAAATTTCAGGATCGTCTGTAGCCATCCATTGTAACCCGCCGGCATTCATCATCTTTTCCATTACTTTTCGGTATTCCCACACATTCAATCCTGTTTGTTTCAAATCCCAGTGCCAATAATATTCAGTCGTCAATATAATGTAATCTTCCATATAATCGTCCATCATAGAAACCTCTAGTAAGTTCTTTCCGACAGAACTCCCGCGGAAGGCTGGGACTACTTCTATTGCCCCAAGCTCAATTAAGTTTTCCATTTTTCCTTCTGACCATCGTTCAAGTGGATCAGGATATAAATATGTAACATATCCAACAATCATTTGGTCATGTCTAGCAATAATGAGTCGAGCTTCTGGTAATTTAGAAATTTCGACAATTGCTTTATATTGCTGTTCAGCAGGACGAAATGCAACTAAATCTGGATGAAATTCATACATTTCAAGATTATGTGTAGAGACAGGACCTTCAATAATTAAAGTGCCTTTCGCTGTTTTTAAGTTTCTAGCATTGTATATTTTTTTATGAATCAATGTATTGCTCACCACCTTGAGGGTTTGTGAATCTATTAATATCGTACTTTATAATATATGCGATGTGAATCGAATTTTGTCATTAAAAATTTGTCTAAAAATCAACAAATATACTGAAAATTTTAAATAATATCATTATAATAGATAATAGAATACATAGGAGGGGGATGTAAAGTATGAAAGTAGAAACGCTTCCTGTCATTAAAGGAGAAAATAATTTGCCGAATTATGATGAGGCATACGCGAATTTTAACTGGGAAGAGGTTAATAAAAACTTTACTTGGAATGAAACAGGCCGAGTAAATATGGCGTATGAGGCAATTGATAAGCATGCGAAATCCGATCGAAAGAATAAAGTAGCTCTTTATTATCAAGATGGATCGCGAAAAGAGAAATATACATTTAAGGAAATGAAGGATTTTTCTAATAAAGCAGGGAATGTCCTGAAAAATTATGGCGATGTAGAAAAAGGCGATCGCGTTTTTATTTTTATGCCACGTTCTCCAGAGTTATATTTCGCACTTTTAGGTGCAGTGAAATTAGGAGCAATTGTTGGACCGTTATTTGAAGCATTTATGGAAGGTGCGGTTCGCGATCGTTTAGAAGATAGTGAAGCGAAGGTGTTAATTACAACGCCTGAGTTATTAGAGCGTGTACCATTAAATGATTTACCTGCTTTAAAAACAGTTTTCCTTGTTGGAGATAATGTAGAAGAAGGCGGTAAAACGGTAGCATTCAATCCTTTATTTGAACAAGCTTCAAAAGAATTACATATTGAATGGTTAGGCCGTGAAGATGGTTTAATTCTTCACTATACGTCTGGTTCTACTGGTAAGCCAAAGGGTGTGCTTCATGCGCAAAATGCAATGGTTCAGCATTATCAAACGGCGAAATGGGTATTAGATTTAAAAGAAGATGACGTATATTGGTGCACAGCTGACCCGGGCTGGGTAACGGGAACTGCTTACGGTATTTTCGCACCGTGGTTAGTTGGAGCGTCAAATGTTATTTTAGGTGGACGCTTTAGTCCAGAAGCTTGGTATGAAGCACTGCAAGATTACGGTGTGACGGTTTGGTACAGCGCACCAACAGCGTTCCGTATGTTAATGGGAGCTGGACAAGACGCAATTAAAAAATACGACTTATCACAAGTTCGTCACGTATTAAGCGTTGGTGAGCCGTTAAATCCAGAAGTAATTCGCTGGGGTATGAATGCATTTGGACTTCGTATTCATGATACGTGGTGGATGACAGAAACAGGTGGACAAGTTATTTGTAACTACCCTTGTATGGAAATTCGCCCAGGCTCAATGGGTAAACCAATTCCAGGTGTGAAAGCAGCGATTGTTGATAATGAAGGAAATGAAGTTCCTCCATACACAATGGGTAACTTAGCAATTGCGAAAGGTTGGCCATCTATGATGCGTGCAATCTGGAATAACCAGCAAAAGTATGAATCTTATTTCATGCCGGGAGATTGGTACGTATCAGGTGACTCTGCCTATATGGATGAAGATGGATACTTCTGGTTCCAAGGACGTATTGACGATGTAATTATGACGTCAGGTGAGCGCGTTGGTCCGTTTGAAGTAGAAAGTAAATTAATCGAGCATGCTGCTGTTGCAGAAGCAGGTGTAATTGGTATTCCTGATCCAGTGCGCGGCGAAATTATTAAAGCATTTATCGCACTTCGAGCAGGATACGAACCATCTGATGAATTAAAAGAAGAAATTCGTCAATTTGTAAAGAAAGGCCTAGCAGCTCATGCAGCGCCAAGGCAAATTGAATTTAGAGATAAATTACCGAAAACGAGAAGTGGTAAAATTATGCGCCGCGTATTAAAAGCGTGGGAGTTAAACTTACCAACAGGTGACTTATCAACGATGGAAGATTAAGAGAGGAAGGTCTGAACGAAAATGTTCAGACCTTTTTTTATGTTATTATTAACTTATATATATAAGTTAAAGGGGGGAGTATGATGAAAACAGAAAAAGAAAAGATGATATTAGGAGAAATGTACATACCGGCTGATCCAGTTTTAGTACAAGAAAGAGAGCAAGCACGTATATTAACGAGAAAATTAAATGATACGCCAGAAGAGCAATTAAAAGAGCGTAGCGAAATCGTAAAAGAATTATTTGGAACGACAGGAGATAATATTCATCTTGAATCTTCTTTTAGATGTGATTACGGTTATAACATTCACGTTGGCGAAAATTTTTACGCGAACTTTGACTGTACAATTTTAGACGTATGCCCGGTAACAATCGGAGTGAACTGTATGTTAGCTCCAGGTGTTCACATTTATACAGCAACACACCCGCTTGATCCAGTAGAGCGCATAAGCGGATCAGAATACGGAAAACCAGTTACAATTGGCGATAACGTATGGGTTGGCGGAAGAGCAATTATTAATCCAGGTGTAACAATTGGAGACAATGCGGTGATCGCATCTGGTGCTGTCGTAACGAGAGATGTACCTAATAATGTAGTAGTTGGCGGGAATCCCGCAAAGATTATAAAAAAACTAAAATAATATTTGAACGAAGTGTCTTCCTCGTCTGTATACATTTGTGAAAGAATAGATGAGGGAGGCTTTTTTATGTCTAATAAATTACTTCTTGCTTTTGCTTTAATTGGAATTATAGTTGTATTTTCTTGTGGTCTTTTCTTACCGATACCAATTGGATATAGAGTATCAATGCTTACAGCTGGAGCTATAATGGGTGTTCTGTTTTCAATAATTATTCCATTTGATAGAAAACATATAGTGCGGAAAAATGGATATAAAATTGATTTTACAAAAACAAAAGTGTATTTTCGCTGGAATGTATTTGATACTATTTCTGTCTGCCTTGCGTTGTATGCATGCATATGTGTGCAAGCGTTAAATATTTTAGTTGCAATGGGATTTACGATTCAAAACCCATATGTGCAATTTTTTACAAATCAATCACAATTGTGGATTTTTATTGCGATTGCATATTTAATTTCCCGTATTTCATTAACGTTAAAAGGAATAAAGGAGATCAAAAATCATGGCGCAGATTGGGATTGAGGAGGAGCTCATGCTTGCGTATCAAAGTGAAGATAAACAAGCGGGAGAAAGACTATATATTTTAATCAAACCAGCGCTATACACATTTTTATATCGATTTAACCGAGATGAACAATTAAGTATCGATCTTGTGCAAGATACGTTTTTGACGCTAGAGCGTAAGAAACATATGTATGAAATTGAAAAAGGTAAAATAAAAACGTATTTATTTCAAATTGGTTATCGTCTTATGATTAATAAATTAAATAGGAGAAAAAGGTGGCGTACGCTTTTGCCATTTTTAGTGCCGATTCCGGAAAAAGAATTTTCTCACGAAGATCGGCTCACAGTAAGAGAAGCAATTTTGAAAGTTCCAGAAGAGCAAAGAGCGGTCCTAATCCTTTCTTATTATCATGATATGCAGCAAAAAGAAATTGCAGAAATATTAAACATTCCGATTGGAACAGTGAAATCGAGACTTCATAATGGAATAAAGAAATTGAAACAATTGCTGGAGGTGGATGAAATTGAGCGAAAATCCCTTTAAGAGTGAATATAAGTTAAAGCAACATTTAGATAGTGATCATGTAGAAATACCAGACTTTCCAAAAACGGTAAGTCGATTCGATCGATTAATCGGGTTTCTTGGTTCCCCGGCGAAAGATCCTGTGGAGGCGACCATTGGAAATGATTTATCGGTTGTGTTTCATGTATCGTTGTTAGTTGGGGTTCCAATGCTTTCTCTTATTACGATACTCTTTATGGCGTTGTAAAGGATTGGAAAGAAGAGAAATTCCACCTCTATTTGACACGCCTATATAAATGATGGTATAAAGAAAAGTATATGAATAATTGAGCGTGGAAAGGGAGAAGTAGTGATCATTTCCCTGTTTTAGAGAGCTGATGGTCGGTGGAAATCAGCACATAGATGATCGCGAATTACGCCCCTAGAGCATCTTTTTTCGATTGAATTGTATTCAAAAGGGAAAAGACGGTGCTAAGCCGTTATGTAAATAAGGTGGTAGGCTTTTTTGCCTGCAACTAGGGTGGTAACGCGATAATCAAAATCGTCCCTTATTTGAAGGGGCGATTTTTTTATGTTTTCAACTTTCACGCCAGTAATGAACTTAAAGGAGAGTATGTAGGATATGGGTATTTTACAAGATCTTGAATTTCGCGGTCTAATTAATCAGCAAACAGATGCTGAGGGCCTTGAGCAATTATTAGAAAAAGAAAGCGTTAAATTATACTGTGGTTTCGATCCGACAGCAGATAGCTTACACATCGGTCATATGTTACCAGTATTAATGTTACGTCGTTTCCAATTAGCTGGTCACCAACCAATCGCACTTGTTGGTGGTGGTACTGGTATGATCGGTGACCCAAGTGGTAAAAAAGCAGAGCGTACATTAAATACGAAAGATACAGTTGCTTACTACACAGAAAGCATTAAAAACCAACTTTCAAACTTCTTAGAGTTCGAAAACGTGGACAACCCAGCAACGATGGCTAATAACTATGATTGGCTTGGTAACTTAGATGTTATTTCATTCTTACGTGATATCGGTAAAAACTTCGGTTTAAACTATATGTTAGCAAAAGATACAGTAGCATCTCGTTTAGATACTGGTATTTCATTCACTGAGTTTAGTTACATGATTTTACAATCATACGACTTCTTAAACTTATACCAAAACCATAATTGCCGCTTGCAAATCGGTGGTAGTGACCAATGGGGTAACATTACAGCTGGTCTGGAATTAATCCGTAAATCAGAAGAAGATGCGAAAGCATTCGGTTTAACAATTCCACTAGTTACGAAATCTGACGGTACGAAGTTTGGTAAAACAGAAGGCGGCGCAATTTGGTTAGACCCAGAGAAAACAACTCCTTACGAGTTCTACCAATTCTGGATTAACACAGATGACCGCGACGTTGTTAAATACTTAAAATACTTCACATTCTTATCTCATGAAGAAATTCTTGAGCTTGAAAAGCAAGTAGCTGAAGCTCCAGAAAAACGTGCAGCACAAAAAGCATTAGGTTCTGAAATGACAAAACTTGTTCACGGCGAAGAAGCATTAGAGCAAGCGATTAAAATTTCAGCTGCATTATTTAGCGGTTCTGTAGCAGAACTAACTGCAAGCGAAATCGAGCAAGGATTCAAAGACGTACCATCTGTAGAACGTACTGCAGAAGATACAGTATTAATCGACTTACTTGTAGAAAGCAAAATCTCTCCATCAAAACGTCAAGCACGTGAAGATGTAACGAACGGCGCAATCTACGTAAACGGTGAGCGTACACAAGCATTAGACTACGTTGTAACAGAAAACGACCGCATCGAAGGTAAATTCACAATCATTCGCCGCGGTAAGAAGAAATATTTCTTAATTCGTTACTAATTAGAAACGAATATAAAACAAATAGTACCTCGGATTGTAGGCTGAAAAGTCTATGATTCGGGGTTTTTATGTAAAAATTTAAATTGCTGGACCTTTTCTTTTAAATAGAATATGAAGAATTAATACGAGCATATAAAGTAAGCTAATGAGCATAACGATAAATGCTGTTGGATAAAATTTTGCTGCATATATAAAGAAATCGATTTGATAAATATCTTGGTAATTTGAAACGGTACCTTTGAAGTAATTCGTAAACTTAGCGCTATATTTCCATTCATCAGGATTATCTATTAAATTACTCCCCTGATACCAACTCATCAGTGCTGAAGTAATAAACAACATAAATGAACTTCCGAGTTGAACCATTTGGTTTATTGTCAAAAAGAATCCACCTCCTATTTTATGGTTATTATAGCGTGCATTCATATGCTTGTAACCATTTTGTTGTAATCTCCTTTTCGAGTTCATACGGAAATCACATGTAAGCGGTATGATAAACGTATAACAAATAGAAAGGAGTGGTAAAACAAAATGTCACTAGAAGCGCTCATTATTTTTTCTTTGCTAAATGCGGGTCAGCTTGCAGAGAATTCGAAGGTGGATGTACATAAAGAGCAGAAAGATGCTTATGTATATGTTCAAAAAGAGGAAAATAAATAATTTTATTTTATATATAAACGAAAAAGCCAATCCATTGGATTGGCTTTTTGTCAGGTTGTTGGAAAAAGAACGTACATTTTTCTCTTTTAAACATTAGCTAAAATTTGATCATAGCACGAAGTAATAAGTGCTTCCAGATCTTTTAAGTCATTAACGTTATCGATAAAAATTCTACTCACTCCCTGTGATTTTGGGGCTTGTTCAACCACAAAATTAGGGCATAGCTGTTTAGTAGCTTCTAAATCGAGTCTTACAACTAAGGATTTTGCATCGCCATCAAGGAAGAGACGTATAAACCATTTTGTGATTACACGATTCATGATACAAAAATAACTAATGGTATCTTTATATTTGAGGTTACTGATATCTCTTTGATGCTCAGTTAAAATCTCTTTAACAATGTTAAATGCGGTTAGTTCATTTTCTGTAGTGAAAACTCTATCTGTTTTGTCTTCTTTGTTAATGTCTTCAATTATTTCGGTAGAAGCAGCTGCAACTAGGCTTGTTTCTATGTTCTCCGATGTTTTTGTTTCTTTTGGTGTTAAACCATCACTGATTATTTCTAATAGTGTTCGATTAATTGCTTTTTTAACGATTGGTCGGAATCGCTCTAAAACGTTATTTGTAATTCTAGTTGAGCTAAAGTCTCTAATTAGAAAACGAAGGAAGTCATCTGAAGGATTTTTAAATAGCTCTTTAATTGTAGAGTTTAAATTGGTCATATAAATAAGCTCTTCAGCATATTTTACGATTTCTTCAGCTTCAAAATTTTCTTTTGTAAAAGTTTCAATCGTTTCAATATCTAAATTAGTTAAATTATCCATGCTGAATGTGAAGAAAGGTTTTTCATCCATCACATTGTCATTTGTTAAATCAGTATAAAACTTGTATTCTACACCATTAGTTAGTACCCCTACTTTGACATCAGGTAAGGCATTGAAATATCTAGATAGTTGCGCATCGTGTTTAAGGAGATTTTCTGTTACAGATTTTGCCTCGATTAAAATAATTGGAACCCCATTTTTAAAAACCGCATAATCGACTTTTTCTCCCTTTTTAGTTCCGAAGTCTGCAACATACTCAGGTCTAACTTCTAAAGGATTAAAAACGTCATAACCTAGTTTTTGAAGAAAAGGAATAATTAATGATTGCTTGGTCATTTCTTCATTAGTTATGTACTCTGTTCGTTCTAAAATTTGGTTAGCTATTTTGTTTATGTCATTTCTGAATTCCATATCAATGTCTCCTCGTTATAAAGTTTAAAAATCTTTAATATTATTGTTATTCCGTGAAAATTCATAATATAACAGAGTTCTTTATGGAAACAGGGAGGTTATTCTTTTTGTTTTAGATGGGAGTATAGGGTATTGGGATTTTTATGTTATGTAGGATATAAAAATAATGGGGGAATTGAAAAAAGCCAATCCACAGGATTGGCTTTTTGTCATTAACGAGAGTAGAACTCTACGATTAATGCTTCGTTGATTTCAGCTGGTAACTCAGCACGCTCAGCGTGACGAGTGTAAGTAGCTTCTAATTTGTCAGCATCGAAAGTTAAGTATTCTGGTACGAAGTTGTTAACTTCGATCGCTTCTTTAACAACAACAAGGCTGTTAGATTTTTCGCGAACGCTGATAGTTTGACCAGGTTTTACACGGTAAGATGGGATATCTACGCGAGCGCCATCAACCATGATGTGACCGTGGTTTACTAATTGGCGAGCTGCACGACGAGTGCGAGCTAAGCCCATACGGTAAACTAAGTTGTCAAGACGAGCTTCAAGAAGGATCATGAAGTTTTCGCCGTGCTTACCAGGCATTTTACCTGCTTGGTCAAATGTGCGACGGAATTGACGCTCAGTCATGCCGTACATGTGACGAAGTTTTTGTTTCTCTTGTAATTGTAAACCGTATTCTGAAAGTTTCTTACGTTGGTTAGGACCGTGAGGACCTGGTGCGTAAGGGCGTTTTTCTAATTCTTTTCCTGTGCCGCTTAGAGAGATTCCAAGACGACGAGACAGTTTCCAAGCTGGACCTGTATAACGAGCCATAGTTGACTCCTCCTTTAAAAATGTTTTTATTTACGTAAAATAAAAACAGACGTAATCGATATTTACGGGCATTTTGTTTTCATGTACCTTCGCTCCAGCAGCAGGGAGTTACGAGATACACCTCCGTAGAGGAACAAAATACAAACGATAAACTCACATTACAAGGCTGCCTTTTTATTTTACACAAACGCTATTATATCTTTTACCCAGAGTTTCGTCAAGCGAGTACGTTTTTGTTTTATGCATATAAATTTTGGAAATTAATATAAGAAGGAATTTAAAACAATATAAAAGAAGAGATAGAAACACAAATAAAACGCTTACATAAAATGTAGTAAAAACGTTCATCAGTTTTTTACTGGTGAATATGCGGTAATAAAAACATAAAGGGGATGTTTTTATGAAAAAGAAGCATATGGAGACAGCGTTAATTCATCACGGTTATACACCTGAGGAACATAAAGGAAGTTTAACACCACCTTTATTTCAAACCTCTACGTTTACATTTGAGACTGCGCAGCAAGGAGAGGCGAGTTTTGCGGGAGTGGATCCATCTTATATTTACTCAAGACTTGGAAATCCGACTGTGAAATTATTTGAAGAACGTATGGCGGTGTTAGAAGGAGGAGAAGAAGCACTTGCCTTCGGATCTGGTATGGCAGCTATTTCAGCAACTTTAATCGGTTTTTTAAAGGCTGGAGATCATATTATTTGTTCAAATGGATTATATGGGTGTACGTACGGTTTTTTAGAAGTGTTAGAAGAAAAATTTATGATTACGCATTCGTTTTGTGAGATGGAGACAGAGGTTGATATTGAAAATAAAATTCGTCCAAATACAAAGCTTATTTTCGTTGAAACACCGATTAATCCAACAATGAAATTAATCGATTTAAAACAAGTTATTCAGGTTGCGAAGCAAAATGGTTTACTTGTCATTGTTGATAATACGTTTTGTTCACCTTATTTACAAAGACCGCTTGAGCTTGGCTGTGACGCTGTTGTGCATAGTGCGACAAAATATATTGGTGGCCATGGTGACGTTGTAGCGGGTGTAACAATTTGTAAAACGAAAGCGTTAGCTGAAAAGATTCGCCCGATGCGAAAAGATATCGGCGGCATTATGGCGCCGTTTGATGCGTGGTTATTATTACGCGGGTTAAAGACGTTAGCGGTAAGAATGGATCGTCATTGTGATAATGCAGAAAAAATTGTATCGTTCTTAAGAAAACATGATGCGGTAGAAGGTGTTTGGTATCCAGAAGGGGAATTAGCATCTCGTCAAATGAAGCGCGGGGGCGGTGTTATTTCTTTTTCAGTAAAAGGCGGAAAAGAAGAGACGCAAGCATTTATTAATGACCTCCACTTTATTACAATTGCGGTGAGTTTAGGAGATACAGAAACGTTAATTCAGCATCCAGCAACGATGACGCACGCTGCGATTCCAGCTGAACTAAGAAAAGAAATGGGCATTTTCGATAATTTAATACGCTTATCGGTTGGTTTAGAATCTTGGGAGGATATCGTTTCTGATTTAGAGCAAGCATTAAAGAAAATATCTACTGTTAATCAATAAAAAAAGAGTGAGCTATCGGTTTTGTACAGGACGTACTAAATCGATAACTCGCTCTTTTCTTTTTACATATGTTTTAGGAGTGTTTCCACAAACTTTTCTAAATAGCGCTGATCTAATTCATCAAAACGATTCTTTTCAGGACTATCAATGTCAAGTACACCAATGACAGCTCCTTCTTTCACAATCGGTACAACGATTTCTGAATTAGAAGCACTATCGCAAGCGATGTGACCTGGGAATTGGTGAACGTCCGCTACAAGCTGCGTTGTTTTCGTTTCAGCTGCTACGCCGCAAACGCCTCGTCCAAATGGAATGCGTACGCAAGCAGGCATTCCTTGGAACGGTCCAAGGACAAGCTGATTTCCTTCTGTTACGTAAAAGCCAACCCAATTAACGCGATCTAAAAATTGGTTTAATAATGCGGACGCATTTGATAAGTTTGCGACTACGTTTGATTCGCCAGTTAATAACGCATCCAGTTGTTTAATTACTGTCTCATATTGCTGCACACGAGATCCTGCATAACTTTCTTTAGTAAACATGGAAACAGCTCCTTTTTTATCGAGATGTGTAAAATATTAGCAAAATACGATGTATTTCACATGACTTTGTCGATAGAAAATTAAAGGAATTTGTCTTAAAAGTCAAGAAATTTAAACTATAGCTGTTCATTGAGAGGAAGTGAGCGCATGAAGCAGACGAAACAAAAAGTAATTGATGCGGCAATATCGTTGTTTAATACGAAAGGTTATGATGGAACGTCGGTGCGAGACATTGCAAAGCGAGCGGATGTGAATGTAGCGAATATTTCATATTATTTTGCTGGGAAGCAAGGTTTATTAGAACAGCTTATTACTGATTTTTTAGAAGGGTATATTCATGTGATTGAAATTTCGTTTGAACAGAGAGAGTATTTGTCGGCTAAAGATGTGATGGTGCAAATGGTGCGTGGGATGTTACGATATCAATTTGAAAATAGAGAACTAACACGTTTCTTCTACCGAGAGCTTTCGCTTGATACGACATTAATTCGTGAAGTAATGACCGTTTATTTTTCTAAAGAAAGATATTATATAGAGCAAATTATTAGACAAGGACAAATGAAACAAGAATTTCAGAAAGTATCATTTACAATGTTTATGACGCAATTAAAAGGTATGATAAATATGCCGTTTTTATATCCACAATATATATCAGAAGTACTGCATTCTTTCCCGTCTGAGACATTTTTCATAGAAATGTATACGAAAGAGATTGAGCAATGGATGGAACAAGCATTATGTAAAGCAAATATGTACCATGAATGGCCAAGAGCTGTTCATATGTGAAGAATCCCCACCTAACGAACTGAGGTGGGGATTTTTATGTTTACTTTTCTTTGCCATAAATTGTTACATAATAGAGCGATAATTGTTAATGCAGCTCCAGCGATTTCAATTTTATCGACTGTATAACCTCGAAAGATAGAACCGATCAGGGCAAGGATAGGAACTAAATTCATAAATAATATGCCGTTAATAGATGAAATATAGCGATTTCCCATATTCCAGCAAAATACAGCGATAACTCCTGCGATAATCGACATATAAAAGAGCTCAAAACGAACGCTCACAACTGTACGCAGTGACGGCATAGTAACTATATTTGTATACGTTAAGAAAGTAACAATAACGATGAGTGAAATGGAGCCAAATAAACAAGTTAATGTCGTATATCGAAGTGGTGACCAAGATTGAAAACGAGCACCCCCGTTTGTATAAATGACCCAGCAAGTAACGCCGCATAGCATCAATATATTTGTCGATAAGTGGCTTGCAGCTCCAAATAATAAGTGAATATTTCCTTTTGAAATGACAAGCATAACACCGAGTAATGCAACGAACATACAAAGGAATGTGTAGTTTTGTGGGCGCTTGTTTTTTGTTATCCATTGTAATGATAAGGCAATTAGTGGCATGAGAGACTGAATCATCGCTGCATGGATTGCTCCAGAAGGCCCGGCAAGTTGTTGTCCGTAGAAAACGAGAAAACCATATCCTGCGAAACCGACTGTCCCGTAAAAGAACAGAGAAAGTGTTCTTTTTTCTAAGTGGAGTGAAGTCTTCCCTTCAGTAATTAATAGCAAAATAAGAAAAATAATAGCTGCTGATCCATAGCGAATCGTTGTGAAGAAGAACGGATCGATAAATTGCAGGGCATTTGCCATTACAGGAAACATAAATCCCCAGGCAGTGACGGCGAGTAAGCATAGAAAGGATCCGAGTAGCATTTGTTTTTTGTTCAAGAGTATCTTTCCCCTTTACATTTCGTTATAGTAAGTTGATGAAATAAGTATAAAGAGTAATTGTTTATAGGAGGAAATATCGATTTCTTATAACGGTTATAACTTTTTGTTAGAGGTGTGTACGATGGATTTGGAGGCAGTACGATCGTTTATCGAAGTGAAGCATACGCGAAGTTTATCAAAGGCAAGTAAGATTTTACATATATCTCAACCAGCGCTTAGTAAGCAAATTCAAAAGTTAGAAGCGGATTTAGAGGTTACTTTACTTAAGCGTTCTGCGCAAGGAGTGGAGTTAACGGAGGCAGGAGAGTTATTTATAAAAAGAATGCTACCGATTTTGGAACAAATAAATGAAGCAAAAACAGAAATGAGGGGGTATCAAGAGAACCGAAAGTTTTCAATTGGTATACTACCGAGTTTAGCAGAACATTATATATTAGAATGTAAAGATGTATTAGGTGATGAGTTCGAAGTAGAGTGGCAAATCGGACATACGGAAGTATTAAGAGATTTATTTAAAGCGCGGGAGATTGACGCGATGTTCATCGATTCAGTAGTAGAAGGTGCTACGTATATAAAAGAAGTGCAACAAGAGAAAATTGTTTGTGTCATTTCAAATAATCATCCGTATAAAGAGAAGAAAGTCATTCAAATAGAAGAGCTGCAAAATGAAAAATTAATTGTATATCCAGAAATATGCGATGTAAGGAAAATGATTATGAACATGTTTCATGAGATAGGTGTAAAACCAACTATAGCTGTGGAAACATCTTACGCAGAACCGATGCTTGCAATGGTAAAAGCTGGCCTTGGCATCACTTTACTTCCAGAAAGGGCAGTAGAGCAGTCTGTAAGGCAGGGAAATGTACATGGAATTTCTGTTGAACCACCACTCATGCGGAAAATTTATTTCGTATCTCATACGAAAGATTGTTTGTTATTACAATCATTTGAGGATAGGTAGTGAGGTAGGCGGAATATTGAGAAAGATTACAATCGCATTGAAAGAAACATGAAATTTTAAAAAAAACTAGGTCAAAAACAAGCCATTACATGGTATGATTAGTACATTGTTAGTTGTTAAATATAGGGGAATTCCCTTTTTATACATAATGCCTTCCATTTCATAAACGGAACGGACAAAAAAAGAGATATAACTAGGAGGCTTTTTTGCATGGATTCTATCCTGACGATCGTTATCATTGTAGTAAGCTCTATTCTAGTGCTGCTCATGATAGAGCTTGTGATAAGAAATCGTTCATATAAAGATATTGAAGCACTGGAGCAGTGGAAACAAGAGATAAAAGATAAACCTGTGGCAGATGAACTAAAACGGGTAAAAGATTTAAACATGACGGGTCAAACAGAAGAACTGTTTGGTAAATGGCGTGAAGAATGGGATGAAATTGTATCAACAACCCTTCCGAAAGCTGACAAAGATTTAGCGCAAGCGCGAAAATTCGCCTCGCAATTCTCCTTCCGAAAAGCAAAGCATGCGATGAACGAATCCATAAGTGGTTTAGATGACGCTGATAATCGTATTACAGGTGTTTTAAATGAATTACAGCAATTGTTAGAAAGCCATGAGAAAAATAGCTCGGAAATTGAAGGGTTACGTGATACATATCGTAGTATGAAAAAGAGTGTTCTTGCTCATAGACATATGTATGGAGCAGCAGAGCAGAAAATCGAAGAGATGCTAGACGCTGAATCTAATAAATTTAAAAGCTTTGAAGAAGCAACAGATAATGGTGACTACTTAAAAGCGAGAGAAATTGTTATTAGTTTAGAAGAAGGTTTAGCAAGTTTAGAAATCATTATTCACCAAATTCCAGATTTATTAGTAGAGTGTCAAGCGACGCTACCAGTTCAACTGGAAGATTTATTACAGGGTCATAATGATATGGTAAGACAAGGTTATGTATTAGAGTATTTGGAAATCCCTAAAGAAGTTCGTGATATGACGACACAACTAAACACATGTTTAATGGATATACAGGAGCTTCATATAACAGAAGCGGCTGAAAAAGTGGAAGACTTAAAAACTCGTTTAGATGGTTTCTATGATCAACTTGAGCAAGAGGTGCATGCGAGACATTATGTGGAGCAAAAAACACTTTCTGTTTATGAAGACTTAGAAGAAATACGTATCGAAACGATTGAAACGAAAACAGAAACACAACTTGTGAAACAAAGCTATCAATTGCAAGATAAGGATATTGAATCTCAAAAAGTAATTGAAAAGCAAATGCACATTTTAACGAAACGTTTTGAAATGCTACAATTACGCGTTGCTGAACAAGATATTGCCTTCTCTATTATTCGTGAGGAACTAGAAGAGGTTTATGAGCAATGTGAAACGTTAAAAGTACTTCATGCAGAATATAAAGAAATGCTGCAAACGATGCGTAAAGAAGAATTTGAAGCGCGTGAGAAGTTACAAGAAATGCGAAATACTATTTTCGAAACGAAACGCTTTATGCAAAAGTCGAATTTACCAGGTCTTCCAGAGAGTATTATGGAAGATTTAAAAAGAGGGCAAATGGCAATGCAAGCTGTATATGAACAATTAGAAGTGAAGCCGTTAAATATGAACGCTGTAAATAGCAGTTTAGAAGAAGCATACACAACTGTGAACGGTGTAGCTGAAATGACAGAAGAATTAATTGGACAAGCGTATTTAGTTGAAAAATTAATTCAATACGGTAACCGTTACCGCAGTCATGATGAAAGCCTTGCAGAAAGCTTAAATTATGCGGAGAAATTATTCCGTGAATATCAATACGATGCAGCTTTAGAACAAGCCGCTTCTGTACTAGAGCAACTTGAACCTGGTGTTGTTCAAAAAATAGCTGAATATGTAGACAATGAACAAACCCTTTCATAAAAGGGTTTGTTTTTTTGTGTAATTTTGCAGGCGATGTTGCTATAATGAATAGCGGAATACAGTAAGGTTATTCGTTTCAAAATAAAGTGAAACTGTAATCAGTGGGGGTATCTCACTAATTATTATTATTCACTAATCGGGATAAAACGGAACCTTTGCGTAGTCTTAGCGTAATGACACGTATTTATGATATGATTATATGATGTGATAGCGCTGAAAGGGGAAGAACGATGATCTATTTTGATAATAGTGCGACGACGAAGCCATATCCAGAAGCTCTTCAATCGTACGTGACGGTTGCTGGGAAATATTTTGGTAATCCTTCTTCTATTCATTCGCTTGGAGGAGAGGCAGAGCGTCTATTAACACAATCAAGAACGATTGCAGCGCAGCTTCTTCACGTTAAACCTTCTGAAATTATTTTCACATCAGGTGGAACGGAAGGGAACAACCTTGCGATTAAAGGGATAGCGATGAGGAATCGTTCGCGCGGCAAACATATCATTACAACAAATATTGAACACGCGTCTGTGTTTGAGGCATATAAGCAATTAGAAGAACTCGGATTTGATGTAACATATTTACCGGTTAACGAGCATGGTGTTGTATCGGTAGAGGATGTAAAACGAGCACTTCGTGAAGATACGATTCTTGTATCAATTATTCATGTGAACAACGAAACTGGAGCAATTCAGCCCGTTGCTGAAATTGGAACGTTATTATCGAATCATCCGAAAATAAGATTCCATGTAGATCATGTACAAGGGATAGGAAAAGTACCGCTTGATTTATATGCTTCTCATATTGATCTTTGCTCAATATCTGGACATAAATTCCACAGTGTAAAAGGAACGGGTCTTCTTTATATACGTGATGGTGTAAGATTAGATCCGATTTTATCAGGTGGTCAACAAGAGCTTAAGTATCGCTCTGGTACAGAGAATTTACCTGGCATTGTAGCGATGGTGAAAGCTCTTCGCATGACAATGGAACAAGTGAAAGAAAAGGTAGCTCATTTGCAAAGTTTACAAGCAGAGCTTGTCAGCTTCTTTAAAGAGATGGAAGATGTGACAATTAATACATCGCTTGCATATGCAGCACCGCACATTTTAAATGTATCATTTGTTGGTTTAAAACCAGAAGTAGTCGTTCATGCTTTAGAAGAGCACGGTGTATATGTATCGACGAAGTCTGCTTGTTCTTCAAAAGCAAATGAAGTGAGCAGAGTGTTAGTGTCAATGGGAGTGCCGCATGCAGCAGCTGCAAGTGCTATTCGTATTAGTTTGGCACCAGACAACACGATGGAAGAAGTAAAACAATTTGAAGGTATTGTAAAAGAGACGATGCCAAAATTATATGAAGTGATGAGGTAAAGAAATATGATGACATATGAATATATTTTAGTGCGTTACGGAGAAATGACGACAAAAGGTAAAAACCGTTCTAAATTTGTAAGCACATTAAAAGATAACGTGAAGTTCAAACTGAAAAAGTTCCCAAATATTAAAATTGATGCAACGCATGACCGTATGTACATCCAGTTAAATGGTGAAGATCATGAAGCAATCTCTGAAAGATTGAAAGACGTATTTGGTATTCATAAGTTTAACTTAGCGATGAAAGTACCATCAGAATTAGAAGACATTAAAAAAGGTGCATTAGCAGCGTTCTTACAAGTAAAAGATGATGTGAAAACATTTAAAATTACAGTGCACCGTTCTGATAAGCGCTTCCCAATGAAGACGATGGAGTTACTTCCAGAAATCGGTGGGCACATTTTAGAAAATACAGAGGATATCACAGTAGACGTCCATAATCCAGATGTGAATGTACGTGTAGAAATTCGCAGTGGTTACAGCTATATTATGTGTGGTGAGCACATGGGAGCTGGCGGTTTACCAGTTGGCGTTGGCGGAAAAGTAATGGTACTTCTTTCTGGTGGTATTGATAGCCCAGTAGCAGCGTACTTAACGATGAAACGCGGCGTATCTGTGGAAGCAGTTCACTTCCATAGCCCACCTTTCACAAGTGAGCGTGCAAAACAAAAAGTAATCGATTTAGCACAAGAGTTAACGAAATACTGTAAACGTGTAACGCTTCACCTTATTCCGTTTACAGAAGTGCAAAAAACGATTAATAAAGAAATCCCATCTAGCTATTCAATGACGGTTATGCGCCGTATGATGATGCGTATTACAGAGCAGATTGCTGAGGAGCGTAATGCACTTGCAATCACAACTGGTGAAAGTCTTGGACAAGTAGCAAGCCAAACATTAGATAGTATGCATACGATTAACGAAGTAACAAACTACCCAGTTATTCGTCCGCTTATTACGATGGATAAATTAGAAATTATTAAAATTGCTGAAGAAATCGGCACGTATGATATTTCAATTCGTCCATACGAAGATTGCTGTACAGTATTCACACCAGCTAGCCCGGCGACGAAGCCGAAGCGTGAAAAAGCAAATCGATTTGAAGCGAAATACGATTTCACACCGTTAATCGAACAAGCTGTAGCGAACAAAGAAACAATGGTATTACAAACAGTTGAAGTAGTGGCGGAAGAAGAAAAATTCGAAGAACTTTTCTAAAACCATAAATTACCATATCTAAAATGTGTATGAAGTCATGTTATTTATCACACTCTATACTCACAAGGAGGTGATATAACATGGCACGTAGCACAAATAAATTAGCGGTTCCTGGTGCTGAATCAGCATTAGACCAAATGAAATACGAAATCGCTCAAGAGTTTGGTGTTCAACTTGGAGCGGATGCAACATCTCGCGCTAACGGTTCTGTTGGTGGCGAAATTACAAAACGTCTAGTTTCACTAGCTGAGCAACAATTAGGCGGTTTCCAAAAATAATCCCATATACGATGGCTTAGAAAGAGCGGGTTTTCCCGCTCTTTCTTTTTGTTGTTCAAATTAGTATAAATTCATTTCGACAAAAGCATAAAAAAATTGTCAAAAGAAGAGGGTTCAAAATTTACTGAAAATTCTTTATTATATAAGGGAGGCATAAAGAAAAAGGAGGATGTTTATGAAGAGAGAGGAATTGTTGGCACCACCATCTTATAATTTAGTTTCAGAAATAGAGAAATATACAGACGATAAAGAGAAGCTTGCTTTAATTTGGCAAGATGATAAAGGGAATAGACGAGAAGTTACATATTTTGAATTAATGCAAGGTGCAAATAAAATTGGAAACGCTTTTATAAAAAGTGGCTTACAAAAAGGGGACAAGCTCCTTATTATGATGCCGCGCTTAATTGAAGCTTACATGACGTATATTGCTGCGATTAAAGCAGGATTTGTCGTAATTCCGAGTTCGGAAATGTTGCGTAAAAAAGATATCGAATATCGAATTGGACATGGCGAAGTAAAAGCGATAGTAAGCTATGAGCCGTACATTGGACAGTTTGATGATATAGAAGCAATGGAATCTCTTCAAAAATTCGTCCTGAGCGAGCAGTCAGTAGACGGATGGATCAACTTAAAAACAGCATTAGAAACAGAAAGTGACATGTTAGAAATGGCGAAAACAGATAAAGAAGATATGGTCTTTTTATCTTACACGTCAGGGACGACAGGAAACCCGAAAGGTGTCGTTCATACGCACGCGTGGGCATACGCTCATTTACGTACAAGCGCCCCAAATTGGCTCGGAATTGAAGAGAATGATGTTGTATGGGCAACGGCTAGTCCAGGGTGGCAAAAGTGGATTTGGAGCCCGTTTTTAGCAACTCTCGGTTCAGGGGCAACAGGATTTGTATACAACGGTAAGTTTGAACCGAAAACGTATTTAAATTTATTAGGCGATAATAAGGTGAATGTGCTTTGTTGTACACCGACTGAGTATAGATTAATGGCAAAGGTAGAAGATTTAAGCGAGTACAATTTAGAGGCGTTACATAGCGCTGTATCCGCAGGTGAGCCGTTAAATAGAGAAGTCATTGGAACATTCCAAAAGCACTTTGATATTACAGTAAGAGACGGCTATGGGCAAACGGAAAATACACTACTTGTTGGTGTAATGAAAGGGATGGATATTAGACCAGGATCAATGGGGAAACCAACGCCAGGTAACCACGTCGATATCGTAAATGAGGAAGGTATTCCAGTTAAAGTAGGCGAGGTTGGTGATATTGCAGTTCACATTGAAACGCCGGCACTCTTTAAACAATATTATAAAGACGATGAGCGTACAGCGATGCAATTCCGCGGTGATTATTATATTACAGGTGATAAAGCGAAGAAAGATGAAGACGGCTACTTCTGGTTTGAAGGGCGCGGTGATGATATCATTATTAGCTCTGGTTATACAATCGGGCCGTTTGAAGTAGAGGATGCGCTTGTAAAACATCCTTACGTAAGAGAATGTGCGGTTGTCGCAAGTCCTGATGAAATTCGCGGAAGTGTCGTGAAGGCATTTATCGTATTAAGAGAGAATATAGAAAAGAACGAAGAAATATTAATTCCAACACTCCAACAACACGTCAAAGAACTCACTGCACCATATAAATACCCTCGCAAAATTGAATTTGTAGATGAACTACCAAAAACGATTTCTGGAAAAATTCGCCGTATTGAACTTAGAAAAAAAGAGATGGAGATTCCGTCAAAATAATTTTGAAAACAGTGAAGTAAATAGTTGAATGAAATGCAAAACAATGATAATATAAAAACGAACACAAGTTCGATTTTATAAATTTAAAAAAGAGGTGTCCGTATGATTTTAGGTATTAATCCGTACTTAGTTTTAGATGGTAGTGGGCAAGAAGCTGTACAGTTTTATAAAGAGGCTTTAGATGCAAAAGTAGAAGTCATGCAAACTTTTGGTGACATGCCTGAAAATCCAGAATACCCGATTCCAGCTGAAGCGAAAGAGCGCGTTTTACACGCTACTTTAAAAGTTGGTAATACGGATCTTATGATTTCTGATACATTCCCAGGTCAAGGGCATGCAATCGGATCTCAAGTAACAATCGCAATTCAAATTAGTAATGCAGAAAAAGCAAAAGAAGTATTCGATAAGTTACAAGAAGGTGGAGAAGTTATCATGCCACTTCAAGAAACATTCTGGAGCCCAGCATACGGACAAGTAAAAGATAAATTTAATATTGAATGGCAAGTTACAACGTCTACTACTGAACAAAAGTAATTTTTAGAAAAGCACCATGTTTTGAAATGGTGCTTTTTTTTATACAATAAAAAATAAAGGAGATGGGATATATGGGAGAAATTTGGTATGGCGGTACCATTTACACAATGAGAGAAGAAAATGAAAAAGTGGACGCTGTTTACATTGAAAACGGTACGATCGTTGATTTTGGAAGTAAAGAAGAGTTAGAAAACCAATATGCCGCGGTTACATTGCACGATTTAAAAGGCAAAACAATGATCCCAGGTCTCGTTGATAGCCATATGCATCTTATTGGGCATGGAGAGAGATTACTCCGTCTAGATTTATCAAATTGTACATCTTATGGTGAAGTGCTTACTCTTGTTCAGAAGCGAGTTAAAGAAGCTCCAAAGGGCTCTTGGATTATTGGAGAAGGATGGAATGAAAATAACTTTACAGATACGAAAGATGTTCACGCGCGTGATTTAGATGAAATTTCGAAAGAACACCCCATTTTATTAAAGCGAGTTTGTCGTCACGTTACATGGGTGAATTCATACATATTGCAAGAAGCGAACATAACAGAAGCGACGCAAAATCCAAAAGGCGGGAAAATCGGTAGGGATTCATCAAATAAGTTAACAGGACTTTTATATGAACAAGGACAAGAATTAATTAAACATGTTCAGCCTGAAATTGATGAAGCGTATTTACAAAGAGCTTTGCAAATAGCGATTAAAGATTGCTGGAAATACGGACTTGTTGGCGGGCATACGGAAGATTTAAATTACTATGGTGGTTTTAGAAAAACGCATAATGCGTTTTCTCACGTTATAAAAAAAATGCCATTTAAAGCACATTTGCTCGTTCACCATGAAGTAGCACATGAACGAAAAGAATATGAAAATGAACATTATATTGAATTTGGTGCAATGAAAATTTTTTCTGACGGCTCTTTTGGAGGAAGAACAGCATTATTAAGTGAACCGTATGAAGATGCAAAGGAAACGGATGGGGTTGCAATTTTCTCGCGTGAAGAACTTGCAGAATTAGTGAAGAAAGCACGAGACTTACATATGCCAGTTGCGATTCATACTATCGGTGACTTGTCGCTTGAATATGTTATTGATGCACTCGAATTATATCCACCAGCAGAAGGGTTACGTGACCGTATTATTCATTGTCAGCTTGCTCGTGAAGAGTTGATAGAAAGAATGAAAAACTTGCAAGCCATTATCGATATACAGCCAGTCTTTCTTTCATCAGATTTTCCATCAGTCATTGAAAAACTGGGAGAACACCGTCTTCGTTATGCGTATGCTTGGAAGACATTACTGGAAGCAGGACTACATTGTAATGGTGGCTCAGATGCTCCTATTGAACAAGTAAATCCGTTTCTAGGCATATATAGCGCTGTTACACGTAGAAGTTTTATTGACGGTGTATGCTATATGCCTGAGGAAAGATTAACGGTATATGAGGCTGTTTCTTTATTTACAACAGGGAGTGCCTATGCAATCGGAAAAGAAGCGAAACGAGGGCAAATTACAAAAGGATATGAAGCAGACTTTACAATATTAGACCACAATATTTTTGAAATTGAGGCAGAAGAAATAAAAGAAGTACAAGCAGAAATGACCGTAATAGATGGCCGAGTTGTCTATAGAAAAGATGTGTAAAAATATATCAGCGATTTTCGGAATATATCGACCGTAACTCGAAATATATCAGCGATTATTAAAATATATCGACTTACCGACAAAAACTGACAAGAATAACGGCCGGATAGTAAGAGATTATTGTTCGCGTCAATCGGGGTAAATAAATAACCGCAGAATTATGGAATTCCATAATTCTGCGGTTATTTTAATCCTATAAAAACGTTCTCTGTACTTTTTCCCAGAACGAATTATTTTTTAATTTAACTGTTTTAATTTGTTTATCGCTTAAGCGTACAACAGCTTTTTCCACTTGTTTAATGCTAAGCGCTTCGTTATCCATGCCGATAACAGGATAATCGTTACCGTCTGGTCTTAGTTTTAAAGTTAATGTACGTTCGTGATTTAAAATGAACGGTGAACCGAGCGTACGGTAAGTGTTGTTGTTTAAAGATGCTAGTTCGCTTACTTGGAAACATGGAATAAGTGGGTCAACAACTGCACCATGCAATGATTTATTGTAAGCTGTACTTCCTGTTGGGGTAGAAACTACTAAACCGTCCCCTCTAAATGTTTCGAAATATAAATCATCAACGTGAACATCTACAACGAATGTTTTAATAATGCTAGAACGTAATGAGAACTCATTTAAACAATAGAAAGATGTACCATGATCTACATCTACCTGAATTGTTGGATATTTTCGCACTTCAATTTCATTTTTTGTAATTTCTTGAAGGGCTGTATCAATGTGATCAATGTGAAAATCGCAGTAGAACGAAGTTTCATCTTTCGTAGAAATCCCTGCGTATAAGCAATCTTCTCTAAAACCAGTTTTACGAACGGCTTGTAAGAAGGTTGCATCATCTCCAACACTGACGATAGCGTTTGCATTTTTTGGATGATCTAATATGGTAAATCCATTCTCTTCTAAAATACGATAGATTGGTTTCATTTTTTCAACGAGCGTTGCTTTGTCATCACCATAAAAGAAAAATAAATTGCGACGATCTGCCATTATGTATCCCTCCACTGCAGTTAAATTTTCTGTTTTTCGTGCTACATATCATTAGAGTCCGTTCCCTGATGATATGTTCAAATAATATATTTCGATACAAATTGTCAAAATACCTTTTTATTTTTAGAAAAATTTTTATATTCAATCTTATGGAACTCTGTTTAATGATGAATAAAGTTGTCGATAATGGGTACGGAGTGAAAGGATGATACGTATGAAGTGGCTCGTAATTGGAATAATAATTCTTCTCCTTTTTATTTTGCTTATACTATTGTCGAAAATATCGCTTAAGGTGACATTTTTATATTCAGAAATGGAAAAGCAATGTTTATTTCAAGTGAAAATATGGATGATTCGATATACATTTGATGTATTGGAAAGAATTGAAAAACAGCAGAAAAAAACAGGACAGAAAATCGAAAAAGCTGAAGAGGACGGCGGACTAGATAATAAAATTATGGCGCAACTTGACAGTATTGGGGAACTGATAAAAAGGCTTCAAAAAGTTCATACTATCGTTAAAGATTTTCTCAAACGAGTGAAAATCAATGGTTGGAAATGGCATACGCAAATTGGAGCAGGCGACGCAGCTAGTACTGGAATTGTCACTGGATATGCATGGGGGACAAAAGGAATGACTGCTGGAGTTGTCGGACAATATATGCATATTGTCGATGTACCAGAATTTGAAATTACTCCTGTTTTTCAAGGGAAAGGATTTGCATCGAGATGCGAGTTAACAGCATCTTTTCGTATATTTCGTACTATAAAAACAGCGGTGAAATTGCTCATATTTATGAGGCAGCAAAAATCTGGTATGACAGAAAAATCTGTTCAAGCATAGGGGGGATATAGAATGGACCATCCAATTCAAGGTTTAATGACAACCGCAATGCAGCATTTAAAACAAATGACTGATGTAAATACAATTGTTGGTGACCCAATTAAAGCGGCAGATGGAAGTGTAATTCTTACTGTTTCGAAAGTAAGTTTCGGATTTGCTGCTGGTGGAAGTGAATTTGGTAGGGTAGAACATTCAGGCCGTCATCCATTTGGCGGAGGAAGTGGAGGAGGAGTTTCTATTAATCCTGTTGCCTTTCTTGTTATAAATGGAGATGGTGTGAAAGTATTACATTTAGATAAGCAAACGCATGTCATCGATAAAATAATTGAATTAGCGCCACAAGCTGTTGATAAAGTGAAAGAAATGATGGATAAACGAAAAGAAGATGATCCTGAATTTCAAATTTAACGAATAAAGAAGCTAATCAATAGGTTAGCTTCTTTTATTTTTTTGTAAATAAAGCGATTTTATTTGCATTATCGATAGGGACAAACTATCATTTACATTGTACATATTTTGTTTAAATAAGGGAGGATTTTCAAGTGGCAAACGTAACTTTTAAAGGTAATCCAATGACTTTAGTTGGAACAGAAGTTAAAGTTGGCGATCAAGCGCCAAACTTCCAAGTATTAGCAAACGACTTATCTCCAGTAAGTTTAGAAACATACAAAGGCGAAGTAAAATTAATTAGTGTTGTACCTTCAATCGACACAGGTGTGTGTGATGCACAAACACGTCGTTTTAACCAAGATGCAGCAGGTATTGAAAACGCAAAAGTATTAACAATTAGCGCTGATTTACCATTCGCTCAAAAACGCTGGTGTGCAGCAAACGGTTTAGAAAATGTTGTAACACTTTCTGACCACCGTGACCTTTCATTCGGTGAAGCTTACGGCTTAGTAATGAAAGAACTTCGTTTACTTGCTCGTGCAGTATTCGTAGTAGATAGCAACGACAAAGTAGTTTACGTAGAATACGTAGGCGAAGGTACAAGCCATCCAAACTATGAAGCAGCATTAGAAGCAGCTAAATCTGCAAAGTAATGTGAAGGAAATGACCTCTTATAAAGAGGTCGTTTTTTCTCATATATCGCTGCGTAACGGTGCCGATATATGAGAAAAAACGTTATATCATATATAACTTGAGAGGGAGCTCTTTACAGGAGGTCGCTTTTTCTTTTTGGAAAAAATCACTTTGTGGTATGATATAAGTTATGTGTAAAAGAGAGAAGGAGGAATGTACGTGAGTCAGACAGTGGAAACATTATTTTCTATTTTTGATTCTTCTGCGGTAGTTTTACGTAAAGAATTAGATGTGACATATTTAGAGGCGCTTGTAGAAACAGGTGATAACTTGTTTGAGGGAGCGATTTTACAAGAGGAATTATCCGAATCAGCAATTGAAAGGCTGAATCGTGAATATAGTACGTTTAATGAAGAAACATATAAAGGTGAAGAAATTCGTAAAGCATTTCAGTTAGCCATCTTAAAAGGAATGAAAGAAGGCGTACAAGCGAATCATGAAATGACGCCTGATGCAGTTGGGATGTTCATGAGTTACTTATTCCATAAATTTATGCAAGGTCAAAACGAAATTACAGTTTTAGATCCTGCAATTGGAACAGGAAATTTAATGACTACAGTGTTTAATAGCGCCAAAGAAGGACTAACAATGAGTGGATTTGGTGTAGAAGTGGATGAAGTGCTAATTAAACTTGCTTTAGTAAATGCAAATTTACAGAAGCATGCAATCGAATTCTTCCATCAAGATGGACTAGCACCACTTTATATCGATCCAGTTGATGCAGTCATTTCAGACTTACCGATTGGTTACTATCCAAACGAAATCGGTGCCAGTGAATATAAATTAAAAGCAGATGAAGGAATGTCGTATGCTCATCACTTATTTATTGAACAAAGTGTGAAACATACGAAAGAGGGCGGGTACTTATTCTTCTTAGTACCAAACTTCATTTTTGAAAGTGACCAGGCACCAAAATTACATGCATTTATTAAAGAAACATGCTTTATTCAAGGGTTATTACAGCTACCTGTTTCCATGTTTAAAAACGAGAAAAATGCAAAAAGTATATTTGTTCTCCAAAAGAAAGGCTCTAATGTAACAATGCCAAAACAGGCGTTATTAGTGGAGTTGCCTAAATTCTCTAACATGAAGGCGATGGAGAACATTATGGATCAATTAAATACTTGGTTTGCAACACATAAATAAAGCTGGGTATATGTAACAGAGTTAGTGATTTATGTAGTACAGTTTTATATAATATGTCATATTTTTAAATATATACTAGATTTAACTGAATTTTTTTGAAATCTGTAATATATATTTTTTCTTGGTGTTACAATTTTTTCACTTGAAATATATGTCGGACGATGTTTAAATTAAAATCGTGAGTATAAAATTTGCTAATGATGAAACGTTTTCATATTTAGTAAATTTGATTAGATAAAATCGAGCGGTTTGTGGAAACATCCACACAACTACCAAGAGAAAAAGGGGCGAAAGACTAGATGTCAAAAATCATCGCGATTAACGCAGGAAGCTCTTCCTTAAAATTCCAATTATTTGAAATGCCAAGTGAAACAGTATTAACAAAAGGTTTAGTAGAACGTATCGGTTTAGAAGATAGTATCTTCACTATTACTGTAGATGGCGAAAAACAAAAAGAAATTACAAACATTCCAGATCACGCAGTAGCAGTTAATATGCTTCTTAAAAAATTAACTGAAAACGGAATCGTTAAATCTCTAGATGAGATTGGCGGTATCGGTCACCGTGTTGTTCACGGCGGCGAAAAATTTGCTGACTCTGTTTTAATTACTGATGAAGTATTAGCTGATATCGAAGAATTAAGCGATTTAGCACCACTTCATAACCCAGCAAACGTTGTTGGTATTAAAGCATTCCAAGAAGTATTACCAAACGTACCAGCAGTAGCAGTATTCGATACAGCATTCCACCAAACAATGCCAGAATCTGCATTCCTATACAGCTTACCATATGAGTACTATGAAAAATTCGGCATCCGTAAATACGGTTTCCACGGAACTTCTCATAAATATGTAACTGAGCGTGCGGCTGAATTATTAGGTCGTCCAATTGAAAGCTTAAGCTTACTTTCTTGTCACTTAGGTAACGGTGCAAGTATCGCAGCAGTAGAAGGCGGTAAATCTATCGATACTTCTATGGGCTTCACTCCACTTGCTGGTGTAACAATGGGTACACGTTCTGGTAACCTTGACCCTGCGTTAATTCCATACATCATGGAAAAAACAGGCCAAACAGTAGAAGAAGTAGTTAACGTATTAAACAAGAAGAGTGGTATGTTAGGTCTTACTGGTTACTCTAGTGACCTACGTGACATCATTGCGAAAGAAGAAGAAGGCGACCACCGTGCGAAAGTAGCACTTGATGTATTCGTAAGCCGTATCCACAAATACATCGGTTCTTACACAGCTCGTATGAAAGGTGTAGACGCAATCATCTTTACAGCTGGTGTAGGTGAGAACAGTGCGATTATTCGTGAGCGCGTATTAGAAGGCCTTGAGTACATGGGCGTATACTTCGATGTAAAACGTAATAACGTATTCGGTGAAGAAGCATTCATTAGCTTCCCACACTCTCCAGTAAAAATTATCGTAATTCCAACTGACGAAGAAGTTATGATTGCTCGTGACGTACTACGTCTTGGAGATATTGGTTAATATATGAAAAGAAAGACGAGATCCTACAGGATTTCGTCTTTTTTCTTTTGGATGTATTTTAAAACACCATCCGGATATAATATTTTTTCTTTCTGAATGAATGCCGTAATAGGAATCCATTTCGCATACGCTACTGTTTGCTCATCTTGTATATTTAATATTTTCATTTCATATAGTGATGTGTCTAATAAACGCAAAGAATATAGTTGAATGATTTCATGACCAATGCCCCCATCTAGATGAAAGACATTTTCTAAACAACCTAAATAATTGATGATTTCTATCTCCGTATGAAGCTCTTCTGTAAACTCCCGAATAACAGTATGTGCTAATTTTTCACCAAGTTCAATGGAACCGCCAAGAGGACGATAATATGTTTCGCCTTCTGTATGATATTCTTGTACGAGAAGGCGATCTTGATGTACAGCAAGACCGAAAGCTTTTGCACGTGGATACATATAGAATCACTCCTTATTTGTTTCGTATAAGGACGATTATAATGTATGGTGTGATAAAAGTATCGTGTATTTAAGTGTGTGGTCTAACTGTAATTCCATCAAATAAGTCTTTCCAAAATGCTTCATTGTATTGGTATACATCCATAATAGGACATTTCATAACGCAAGTACGTTGTAATCCCCAATCTTCTTGGGTGATAGTTGGTATATCGGCAGGAATTAGTAATAGGACAGAGAATGTATGTGTAACGATTTGAGATAAAATTTGTTCTAGGGAACATGCTTCTTCATATGTTCCTCCAGTTCGAATAAACAATATGGATTCTGCCATTTCAATTGTAGTTAGAAAACGATTAATTCGATGTTCATAGTTTAACTTAATTTCTGTATAAGAAGGCCAATAATTTGGTGTGTTTACATCTGTTTTAAAGTCATGACAGGTGTCAATTTCATAAAGGTTGTCCCTTAATCTTAATTTGGCATCATCATCCCAAAATGATATGAAGGATAGATTTTCGAAATTTAAAAAACGGTCAAATCGATTTTGTAATAATAAATTTACTTTCGTTAATGAAGGACTTAGCATAAAATCAATAACACCAAAAAATGGTGATAATTCTAATTGATATAATGCCCAAGCAGGCCAACAGTTTTGTCCTAAGCTGAATACTGCGTTATAGTTTTGTTTTAGATTGGATAGATTCATGTGAAGTATCTCATCCTTTTTGCTATTATTTTATGTCACTCATAAAGGGTATGTGAAAAGAGATATACAAGCATATTTGTAAAGAATAAGCAGAAATATGTTACAATAGAAAAAAATCGAACGAGGTGGTTGTTACGATGCGATCGAAGCGAGAACAAGCCATTTTAGACAATATAAAAGAATGGGAAGCGCAATTAGTTGAGCAAGAAGCGACCGATTTTCAAAAAGTGTTTGATAAATGGTTACATACTACAGTTGCGAAATTACCTGAGAAAAAGCGAAAAGAATTCTTCACGAAAGCAGATGGATGGCTCTTTCATTTGCATGCATTTATTCAAAGTTCACAAGCACAGTTAGACGCACGTAATCGGATTTTAGGAACATCGAGATTATTTGATGAATCGATTGAACAGCTTGAAGATTTGAAAGCATTATCTATTGATCAGTTAACATACATAGCAGAGCAGCAAACAGCACGTCATCGTCTATATTCATTTGTGCAAGGCGGGGCGACAGGTGCTGGAGGTTTATTATTATTAACGGCGGATTTTCCGGTTATGATCGCGTTAAATGTGAAGGCGGTCCAACTTATTGCAACATCATTTGGACATGATGTGAACAAGCCATATGAAATGATGCTTGCGTTAAAGGTGTTTCACGCTTCATTACTACCAGGAAGACTTCAGCAATACGCATGGTACAATTTATTGCAAGAGCTGGAACAAGAAGATTCGTTCTTTTATGAAGGAGACGAAGCAGTGTTACAAACAGCTTCTACTGAAGTTGTGTTAAAACAAATTTTGAAGACATTTTCGATTTATGCTCTTCGTCGTAAATTATTCCAAGGTATTCCGGTAATTGGAATGGCAATTGGATCTACAGTGAATTATCGTTTAACAAGAAACGTTACTGAATTTGCAAATAGATTTTATCAAGTGCGCCATATAGTCGAGAAAGAAAAAAGAGCATAAAAAAAAGCGAGAGGCCGAAGCCTTTCGCTTTTTTAATTTGTTGCATGTTTTTTGGACATTGGAACAGATACTGGCTGTTTTTCTGCTGTTTTTTCTGTTTTTGGATAATAAATTAAATCCAATGTTTTTGCCTGTACGGCAATCGAAAGAATAGTAAAAGCAATTTCTGTCCAATTTAAATAATATAATGAAAGCGCAAGAACAATCGCGTCAAAGACGAAGAAAATTTGCCCAATTGTAAAACGAGTTCGTTTACTTAATACAATTGTTAAAATATCGTCTCCACCGGTTGCACCGCCAAATCGCAATATAAAACCGAGTCCAATACCAGCTAACGCACCGCCAACTACTGCAGCTATAAATAAGTTATTTGATAAATCTACCGTAAATGGAGAATAATTTTCCATAAAGGAATAAAATACTCCGAATGAAATTGAACCTAAGAATGAGTAGCCAACCATTTTTCTACCTAAAAATGAAGCACACAGTAAAATAATTGGGATATCCATTAATACAGTTGAAATAGATGGTGAAATATCATAAAAGTTTTGAATGAATAGTGCAATTCCTACAAAGCCACCTTCTGTTAAGTGGTTTTGGAAGTGAATGTGATATAGCGCTGCTGCTAAAATAAATGAACCGATTAAAACCATAAAAATTTCTTTAATAATTTGCCGACTTTGGATGTTCCTCATCGTTATTCCTTCTTTCCGTAGTTAGTAGTCCTTTTTGTGTTGTAAACTAACTACGAGCTCACATGTAGCTTTCAGTTAGTTTACGAAAAAACTAACTACGCTATATGTCGCTGAAGAAATAACGAATAATCCTCTCGTCCATCAATTCTCCCTACCTTCGTTTTAGTTTAAGTCTTAAAACGACTAAACAAAACGTGGAGTAGGATTCGTCATTTAGCAATCCTGCTCTTCTTTGTTTTGTTTAGTTAGTAACAATTAAGTCCTAAACAAAACGCTATGTGTAAGAAGAGTCTTTTTTTTGCCAAATTATCCTTCGGGCAATCATAATTTCCCCACTCTCGTATTTTTTTCGCTAGACTAAAGTATCTGAGCTGAAAAATACGCTACGTGTATGATTCGTCAATACGATGCCACATGCTCCTTCGAGCGATCATGATATCAAAATCCCTTCCTTCAAGATTTATACTATTATATCATACTTTTAAAAAATGTATGCGGATGGAAACCGACAATAAACGGAGGGAATCTACAAAAAATGTTATGTTTAAATATTTTTGTAGAAAAGCCTAAGTTATTTCGGAGGATTGGACAGTTTGTAACGGTTTGTCCAATAAGTAAGAAAAAAAGGGTTTTATTCAGTTGTATTCTTTTCATCACTTTTATCTTTAAAAAACGCATCCCAACTAATCACACTTAAAAAAGTTAAAGCGATAATAACGAAAGCACGCATAAGCTTTAGACCTCCTTTTGTACATAGTATATGAATCATTCGATTCGGAATGTGTCATTTTTTTACAAGTCTTAACTATTATGAGGTTATATTAATATAGATAGATGAAGGGGAGAGTGAAGATATGTTAAAAGATATGTTCAAAAGAAAAGAATTAATATGCGTTTCATGTCAGAAAAAAATTCAATATGAAGAAGAGCTTGTTGCTTTTGTAAAGTTGCCGAAAGAAAGAAGTATATTAGTTGGTCCATTCGATGTATGTTTGGCGAAAACAGCACAAGAAATATATTGTAAATCTTGTTACGACAAAAAAGCATGACCCAAAGTAATTGAGGGGCATGCTTTTTTCATTGGTGTGCTTTTCCCTCAGATACATTTTGAGTGAGTCGATACCAAAGCCAAAGGTCATTAATGATGGAAGCAAGATCGGCAATTTCTGAATTTAGTTTACAGGAAACTTCGAAGTCTTCTTCGTTATTTAAATAATGTTGTTTTGTATTAATATAGTGCTCAAGTTCTTTTATACGATCAGGAATTTTCCCGCGAACTTGTTCCCATTTTAGTAAAATAGCATGTTGCATTTTTTCGGGGATTTCTTCCCAGTCTTCTTGTAAATGCGGAATTTCAATTCCTAGATGTTCGTCGTATAAGAAATACTTTTCCATAAGTTCACCCCCGTTTTCCTGCTTATATTGTACAGAAAAACAGAAAGAAGTTCGACGAAATTGTTTGAAAAAATTTAAAAATGACTCTTGATACATTTTGTGAAAGGTGGTAAAGTTTGAATTATTATAAAAGAAAATGAATATTTATTCTTTAGGGGGATGCAAAATGGAGAAGAAAAAAGTTGTATTAGCATATTCCGGAGGTCTTGATACTTCCGTTGCAATTAAATGGTTACAAGAGAAGAATTATGATATTATCGCGCTTTGTTTAGACTTAGGGGAAGGAAAAGACTTAGGGTTTGTGAAAGAAAAGGCACTTTCAGTAGGTGCAATTAAATCATATATGGTGGATGTCCAAGAAGAATTTGCGAATGAATATGCATTGATGGCGATGCAAGCACACACATTATACGAAGGGAAATACCCTCTTGTCTCTGCATTATCTCGTCCGCTTATTGCGAAGAAATTAGTAGAAATCGCAGAACAAGAAGGTGCAACTGCAGTTGCACACGGATGTACAGGGAAAGGAAATGACCAAGTTCGTTTTGAAGTTTCTATCCAAGCATTAAATCCTTACTTAGAAGTGATTGCGCCTGTACGTGAATGGAAATGGTCACGTGAAGAAGAAATTGCATATGCAAAAGAAAACGATGTACCAATTCCGATTAATTTAGATAGCCCGTTTTCAATCGATCAAAACTTATGGGGACGCAGCAACGAATGTGGAATTTTAGAAGATCCATGGGCAGCGCCGCCAGAAGATGCATATGAGATGACATTGGCATTAGAAGATACACCGAATAAACCAGAGTTTGTAGAAATCGGATTTGAAGCAGGAGTACCGACTACTTTAAATGGCACTGCATATTCACTTGCAGAATTAATTAAAACGTTAAATGCGCTTGCTGGAAAACACGGCGTTGGACGTATTGATCACGTAGAAAATCGTCTTGTCGGTATTAAATCTCGTGAAGTATACGAATGCCCAGCAGCAATGACGTTAATCACTGCGCATAAAGAGTTGGAAGATTTAACACACGTAAAAGAAGTAGCACATTTTAAACCAGTGATTGAACAGAAAATAACAGAACTTATTTATAATGGTTTATGGTTCTCGCCTTTAAAACAAGCGCTTCATGCATTTTTACAAGAAACGCAAAAGAATGTAACAGGTACAGTGCGTGTGAAATTATTTAAAGGTCATGCGATTGTAGAAGGACGTAAATCTGAATACTCTTTATACGATGAAAAATTAGCAACATATACTGCTCAAGATGAATTTAATCATGATGCAGCAGTTGGATTCATTTCATTATTCGGTTTACCGACGAAAGTATACAGCCAAGTGAATCAAAAGAAGGTGGAAGCGTGAGCAAACTTTGGGGCGGACGTTTTACAGAAGAAGCGGAAGCATGGGTTGAAGAGTTCGGAGCATCCATCTCCTTCGATCAACAATTAGTAAATCAAGATATAAAAGGAAGTATTGCGCACGTCACGATGCTAGCAAAGCAAGGCATCGTTACGAAAGAAGAGGCAGAGAAAATAAAGATAGGTCTTCAATATTTATTAGAAGAAGCGAAACAAAATAAATTGCATTTTTCGGTTGAAGCTGAAGATATTCATTTAAATATTGAAAAGATGTTAATTGAAAAAATCGGTGAAGTAGGAGGGAAACTTCATACAGGCCGAAGTCGTAACGATCAAGTGGCGACAGATATGCATTTGTATTTAAAAGAAAAGGTAGAACATATTATAAAAGCTACAAAACAATTGCAAACTGTTCTTGTACATCAAGCAGAAAATAACATTGAGACAATTATGCCTGGCTATACGCATTTACAGCGTGCCCAGCCGATTTCATTTGCTCATCATATTCTTGCTTACTTTTGGATGTTAGAGCGTGATGTGAATCGTTATGAAGATTCATTAAAGCGTATTAATATCTCCCCATTAGGAGCAGGAGCGCTAGCTGGGACGACATTCCCGATCGACCGAGAATATAGTGCGGAACTTCTTAGGTTTAATGGAATCTATGAAAATAGTTTAGATGCAGTAAGTGATCGTGATTTCATACTGGAGTTTTTAAGTAACTCATCTATGCTTATGATGCACTTATCACGCTTTTGTGAAGAACTTATTTTATGGAGTAGCCAAGAGTTTCAATTTATTGAAATGAGCGATCAATACGCGACAGGAAGCAGCATTATGCCGCAAAAGAAAAATCCGGATATGGCGGAACTAATCCGTGGTAAAACAGGCAGAGTATACGGTAATTTATTCAGTTTACTTACAGTAATGAAAGGATTACCACTCGCTTACAATAAAGACTTACAAGAAGATAAAGAAGGAATGTTTGATACAGTCAAAACAGTAGAAGGATGTCTTCATATTATGGCGGGCATGCTTGAAACGATGACTGTAAACAAAGAAAAAATGGGGCAAGCTGTGACGCAAGATTTCTCCAACGCAACAGAAATTGCCGACTACTTAGCAAACAAAGGACTACCATTCCGCCAAGCTCATGAAATTGTTGGGAAGTTAGTGCTACATTGCACACAAAAAGGAATTTATTTATTAGATGTCCCGCTTGAAACATATCAAGAAATGAGCTCTTTATTTGAAGAAGATTTGTATGAAGTTCTTTCACCATATGCGGCTGTAAAGCGTCGTAATAGTGCTGGTGGGACAGGGTTTGAACAAATCAAAAACGCTTTGGAGAAGGCGAAGGGGTTAACGAAAGAAGTTATTAGGAATTGAGTTGGAAAGTACGCTAGTCTGTTAAAGTCTAGCGTACTTTCTTTTTATCGGCATTAAAGTTATGATATAGTCAAAGATTACAATTAAAGGTCAGGGGAATCTATGAAAAAAATAATATTTATAGTCGTACTATTAATCAGCTTACTTGCAAATGCTAAAGTATTTCTCTTGGACAAATATTTGTCTGTTGGTGAAAAAGAGAAGCAAGAGGAAGCGATTATCGCAACGATGTGGCATTTGCAAGAGAAAGGATATAAAGAAAGTGATATTTTATATATAAAACCGGCCTTTTATAGCAAAATGGATTCGTATGGAATGAATGTGCAGTTTAAAGATGAACCAAATGAATCATATACATATAGAGTTTTAAAAGATGCGAAAACAAATAAACTAACTGTACACCAAGATAGCAATGAGCCAGGTGGTATGGGCGGGAAGCATCAAGAGCTTAAATAAAGAAAGAAAACGACTGATGGCATTCGCCTGCAGTCGTTTTTCTTTTAATCATACTTATGTCGATCTTCCGTAATTCGAATATACTCAATATCCATCAAATCACGAAGCAATGCACCATTACTTAGTTCAACGCCATGTTTCTCTTTAAAATGAGTGCGAATCGTATCTAGCATTTCAATTTCTTTTCCGTTCACGTCTAAAATAATGCGTTCAGAATCATCCATATAGCATCCTCCTTTTTTACACATATATATTTTGTCCGTCTATTTCTAAAAAATGTATGTTAACGTAATGTTAGGAAATAAGAAAGGGATGAAAAATGAGACGTATTTATTTTATAGGGCTAATTTTGTACACGCTAATTGTATTGCATGTTGCATTCCCAAACGTATTTTCATTTGGAAATGTAGAAACAGTACATGTTGCGATATTTATCTTTTCTCTATTTGTAGTAGATTGCTTTATTTCTATATGGCTTTCGAAAAGAAAAGATATACAAGGTAAAAAAGAAATGGAACGGAAAAAGAGAAAACGTTCATTTTGGATGATGACGTACTGTTTGTCTTTAGTGCTTACTGCTGCTTTTTTTAGTGAGCATATTCCATTAGAAAGATTAAATATTGGATTTGGAGCGTTCGTATTCGCATACTATTTTTTTATGCACTTTCTTCCTTATATGAAAGAAAAGCGAGGAGAAGAGGAAGACCCACTTGTAGAAGAAGCGAGAGAACAAGAGCATAAGAGAATAGAAGGGGATATAAAGAAACTTGGAGAACAAAAATGGTATTTAAAATCAAAAATCATAGATGTTCTTTGTTTCATTACGCCGCCAATTGGCTATTTGTACGTCTTCTTACTTCGTAAAAAAATGACAGAAGATGCAAAGCAAACGTATTTAACAGTTGCGACAATCATGATGGCATTATGGTCTTTGAAGTTTCTGCCGCCTTATGTATTGGCAATTACCGTTGTTGTCGTAGCATGTCTTGTGTTTATAGTGAAGTTGATAAAATGAAAAACACCAAGCCTATGTGGACTTGGTGTTTTATCTGTAAATTAAAGATCACCTTGCTCCTCATCACCACGAACAACAAGGACATCGCATTTCGCATAGCGAATAATATGTTCAGAGACGCTACCGATTAGGAAGCGTTCAACAGCATTTAAACCAGTCGCACCACACATAATTAAATCTACTTTATGGTTTGGAGCGATTTCTTTTGAAATTTTAGATTTAGGATTACCAAATTCTAATACAGTTTCAATTTTTTCAAGACCAGCTTCAAGCGCAGTTTTTTTGTAGTCTTCTAATAAGTCTTCTGCAAATAGATTTGCACGTTCAGCAATTGCACGGCTATAAGCCTCTACTGCTGAGTACGCTTTTACATCAACGATATGAGCGATTGTTAATGTTGCATTGTTGCGCTTTGCGACTTGAATTGCTTTTTTAAAGGCTTTTTCTGCTTCTTTAGAACCATCCACCGCGATTAAAATATTTGTATATGTATTATTCATAGTAAATTCCTCCCAATCTGTTTTATAACTGTTTACAACTTAATTATAAAACAAATTTTGGTAACGTGCTTGCCAGAAACGTTACAGAATTTTGAAAACTCTGTTTCAATTCATTTTAGTTGTAATTGGAGCGAGAACTTGTTACATATGAAGTATAGCAATTTAAAAGGGGGCAGTTTTGTGAGACATGCGCTCATTACAGCCGGTACGAAAGGTTTAGGAAAGCAAGTAACAGAAAAGTTATTGGCTAAAGGCTATTCAGTAACAGTAACGTACCATAGCGATATCACCGCTATGGAAACGATGAAAGAAACATATAAAGATGTGGAAGAGCGTCTACAATTCGTGCAAGCAGATGTCACGAAGAAGGAAGATTTACATAAAATAGTAGAAGAAGCGATGAGCCGTTTTGGCAAAATTGACTTTTTAATTAATAATGCTGGTCCATATGTATTTGAACGAAAAAAGTTAGTTGATTATGAAGAAGATGAATGGAATGAAATGATTCAGGGAAATTTAACAGCGGTATTTCATTTATTAAAACTTGTCGTTCCGGTCATGAGAAAACAGAACTTTGGCCGTATTATTAATTACGGATTTCAAGGGGCGGATAGTGCACCGGGATGGATTTATCGTTCAGCTTTTGCAGCGGCGAAAGTAGGACTTGTTTCATTAACGAAAACAGTTGCTTATGAAGAAGCGGAGTATGGTATTACTGCGAACATGGTATGTCCTGGTGATATTATTGGCGATATGAAAGAGGCGACTATTCAAGAAGCACGTCAGCTAAAAGAGCATAACACACCGATTGGTAGATCTGGAACAGGTGAAGATATTGCAAGAACCATTTCGTTTTTATGTGAGGAAGATTCCGATATGATTACCGGTACAATTATTGAAGTGACTGGTGCAGTGGATGTTATTCATAGACATCGATAGAATAAAATAAGATGAAGTTTCAAATAATTGGACAGTTTATCCATTGTGCTGAGAGGTGCGGATAATACTGTCTTTTAATATAAAATTAAATCTATCGGAAAACTTGTATTATTTTTTGTCAAATATTGAGATATTATGTTAAAATATAAGAGCGTAGAAAGCGCTTTAAAAAATGATTCAGGGGTCATTTCATAACTCAAGGGGGAACTAATCATGCGTATCGGTATTCCAACAGAAATTAAAAACAATGAAAACCGTGTGGCAATGACGCCAGCGGGAGCAGTACATTTAGTACAAAATGGTCATGAAGTTTTTGTTCAAAAAGGAGCAGGTTTAGGATCTGGTTTTACGGATGAAGAATACGTACAAGCTGGTGCGAAACTTGTAGAAACTGCTGAAGAAGCATGGAATCAAGATATGGTTATGAAGGTAAAAGAGCCAGTAGCAAGTGAATACGGCTATTTCCGTGAAGGTTTAATTTTATTCACATACTTACACTTAGCTCCAGAACCAGAATTAACGAAAGCATTAATCGATAACAAAGTTGCATCAATTGCATACGAAACAGTACAATTAGACAATCGTTCTTTACCATTACTTGCACCTATGAGTGAAGTAGCTGGTCGTATGTCTGCACAAATCGGTGCACAATTCCTTGAGAAAAACAAAGGCGGTAAAGGTATTTTACTTGCAGGCGTTCCAGGGGTAAAACGCGGCAAAGTAACAATCATCGGCGGTGGTCAAGCTGGTACAAATGCAGCTAAGATTGCAGTAGGTTTAGGTGCAGATGTAACAATCATTGACTTAAGTGCAGAACGTCTTCGTCAATTAGATGATATTTTCGGTAACCAAGTAAAAACATTAATGTCTAATCCATACAACATTGCAGAAGCTGTTAAAGAATCTGACCTTGTTATTGGAGCAGTATTAATTCCAGGTGCAAAAGCGCCAAAACTTGTAACTGAAGAAATGATTCAATCAATGGAACCAGGTTCTGTCGTTGTAGATATTGCGATTGACCAAGGTGGTATTTTCGAAACAACTGATCGTATTACAACTCATGACAACCCAACTTACGAAAAACATGGCGTTGTTCATTATGCAGTTGCTAATATGCCAGGTGCGGTTCCACGTACGTCAACTCTTGCATTAACAAACGTAACAGTACCATATGCAGTACAAATTGCTAACAAAGGCTATAAAGATGCTTGCCTAGGCAACTCTGCATTATTAAAAGGTATTAACACATTAGATGGATATGTAACATTCGAAGCAGTTGCAGAAGCTCACGGCTTACAATACGCTGATGCGAAAGAGTTACTTGAAAAAGCTCCTGCTTTATCATAATAGAAATACATTTGAGACCTTCCTTTTCATAAGGAGGGTCTTTTTTATATGGGGAAATAACATGTGAATAATTGTTATTTATTGGTGTAAATCGATTTTTATTATGATAATTTAGAATTATATAATAAAAGAGGGGATTCAATGGGGAGTAAAAAAAGGAAGCAAAAGCAAGCTAAAAGACAAAAGTACATAAAGAAAAAACAGGAACAGAACATACCTTTTTCACAAAAAGTAGTCATTATGATAGAAAAAACATTCCGGTATATTTGTATGGCTCTGTATGTAATTTTGTGTATGTATTCATTTGGAGTGTTTTACAGTTTTGGGATAACTCCCAATATTATTGAGAGCATTCTAGAATTTATACTTGTTGTAATAGAATTAGCCTTATTCGTTATACTCTTTGCTACAGTATGGCCTAGTCATGAAAGTAAAAAAGATAGAAAAAGAAGCAAAAGATCTTCATACACTTCAAGCTCATCAAGTGGATTCGGTCACTACAGTAGTAGTGATTGTAGTAGCTCAAGTGATGGTGGAGATTAAGTTAATTTTTCAGAAGAACGACTAACGAAAGGATGGGATGAAATATGGAAACTGTGAACTTAATAGAATTAACAAAAGACATTCAAGATCAACATAAAAACTTCGTCGTTTCAAATATAAACAGTCATTGTTTACGAATCGCTGTATTTACTGGTGAATATGATTGGCACTATCATTCTAATTCGGATGAATTATTTATTGTGCTAGAGGGAGAATTACTTATTGATTTTGAAGATGGAGAAACAGCGGTTTTAAAGCCAAATGATTCTATTTTAATTCCAGCATGTACGATTCATAGAATGAGAGCAGTAAAGAGAACGGTAAATCTTTGTTTTGAACATATAGAGGCTGATACGATTAAAGTGGAGCAATTATGAAAAAATTATCTGTAGCCGATTATAGAAAAGTTCTTCCGGTTTTAGAAGGTAATACAAGAACGACGACGTTTGCTTATGCAGTATGTGATCAAATGATAGATGGTGAGGTTTTTATAAACGGGCAATTAACAGCAGGATTAATTATTACAGCTAATGGTATCTATTATTTATTTGGTGATATGGATGATCAAAATTATAACGAAGAGTTATTTTCATATTTAAAAACGGCTATTGAAAAAACAGAGAAGAGATTTACACTGTTCACTTCGAGTGAAGAGTGGGAAATGATGATAGAAGAGCGTTTTAGTAATGTACTTCGGAACATCCCGCGAATGAAATTTCAAAGCGTAACCTTTGAAGAGAGTCAACGAGATTTTAACAAAAATACATATGAAGTGAAGCGTATTGATAGAAGAGATATAGAGCGCAGCAGTGAATTTAAAGAGGAGTACTACAAAGAGTATTGGGGATCAAAAGAAACGTTTTTGAACAGTGGTTTTGGATTTTGTATAGAACAAGATGGGATAATTGTAGCTGAATGTGTCTCAATATTTAGCGGGAATGGTTTTGCTGAAATAGATATTGCAACACATGAAGCACATCAAGGGAAAGGATTAGCTCAAGCTGTTGCAACAAGGTTCATTGAACATTGCATGCAAAATGACATTATACCGAGCTGGGATTGTTATGTAGACAATATTCCTTCGCGAAAATTAGCTAGTAAATTAAGTTTTTATCATCCAATAGAATATAGTTTGTTTGTACGTAAGAAAACGGGGGAATAAAAATGAATGTAGAATTAACAAGATTTAAAGTTAAGCCTGGTAAGAGTCATCGAGTAGATGAATGGATGCAGCTTCTTAATGACAATTTGAAAGAAGTGCTTTTGACATTAAACGACGAAAAAATGTACGTTGAGACAATTTTCCGGGAAATAAGAGATGGAGAAGAGTACTTATATTGGTATTCTGTGCAAGGAGAAGGTGGTATTTTTGTCGAAAATTCGCATCATGAAATTGATAAAAAGCACTTAGCATTTTGGTATGAATGTATCGATGAAGAAGCACCGTCTATTGATATGAAAACAGAAGTTGTTATGATTCAAGATGTTGTGAAGGAAGCGATGAAATAATAGAATAGTATTTCAGAGAAGCGCATCAAAATGGATGTGCTTTTTATTATGAAACAATTTATAAAAGCTGCATTTGGATGTCTTTAAGTGAAAATAAAGAGGGATACTGAGAAGATTTTAGGATAAACTATAAAGTGAAACTTTAATCAGTGTGGGGTTCATCCCCCATCTAACTTCTTGCTTCCGCTGAATTTTGATGTGGGGTCTTACTGCCCGTTAATGCGGGATAAAGAAATAAAAAACACAAAACCAAAAGACTTACCAATATACGGTATAGTCGTAACAGGAAAAACAGAGGATTTACAAAGTTTACAAGGGTCACCGTATATTAAGGCTGCTGTAAGAGGTGTAACAGTTGAGAAATATTGATTACAAGTAATTAATGTGAATAATCAGAAAAATTGTGTTATAATATGGGAAAAGGAGGTTTATATGAGGCAAATACATGGAGCAATTTATATTTACATAACAATGTTTTTCGTGGCGATATCCTATGGGTTGGGGCACGTGTATTCGCATCCTATACTAACTTTTTTAAGTGGAGCATGTATGGCGTTTGCGCTTCTTGTCCACCTTTTCTCAGTTTGGATCGTGAAATTTCAATTAAATATTAGTGAAATAGAAGAAGGCACTTTTTGAGTGGCCTTCTTTTTTAATAATATTTTGGAAGCTCTTGTAGCAATTTTTCAATTTCGAATTCGGTTTCTTCACATATAGAAAGTGTGCGTAGTCTGAAAAATAAGCTACGTAAGAAAGATTTTGTATTTCCATATAAAAACTCGTACGATTCAATAGGTAGTGCTTGTTTTTGGACCAGTAATTGAGCTACTAAGTCACGAAGGGCTAATATGAGTATTTCTTCTTTTAGGCCATTTTGCAGCATTGCGACAATCGGATAAACGAGACGCTCGTCTTCTTCATATTTGTAGTAAATAGAATGGACACAAACTTTGTTTAACAAAGTTTTTAATATCTCTTCGTAATGTAAAGTTTCTAGTTTAGGACTATGAACAAGCGCCTCAAATGTATCGGAAGCATGTGCGATACTATGTGCCCAGCCGTGGTCTTGCACATATCCGCGGAAATCATGTTCATTGTTCATATATAGAATTAATTGATCTTTTACAGTTAAAATATCATTCTGTGATAAGAAATTATGAGTTGTATCTGCATCTATAATGAGCGCAATTAATAAGGTCGTAAATGCACGAGTAAATACAGCATCTTCATCATCTGAATGAATCTTATACAATAAATATTTTTCACCGATGCTTTCTAATAATAGTTTCTGTAATTGTGTGTGTGAAAGGTAGCGATTTTTGATGAGATGATAAAAAGTAGAGTAGATGAGTTTGTCCCTTAAGTAGCTATCAGTAACACCGATATGTTCAAGCATACTGGAACTTAAAGAATCAATATGAAGTGTGTTATCTATGATGTAATTATTATTACGAATTTCTTCTAACTGTTGTTGTAACATATAAACCTCCTATTTTAGAAAATTCTGTATTTTTATAATATAATAAGAGGAAGAAATAGACAATAAATAAGTGCATTTGAATGGAGGGGGCATTATGAAGAGAGCATTATTCTTTTTTATTAGTATTTTCTTTTTAGGAAGCTGTTCCATTTCGTATGTTAATTTTTCTAGCGAGAGCAAAAGTTGGACTGGACAATATAAAGGGCATATTAAGGATGACAGTGAAGATGGAATGTTTACGTTTCAATATAAGGGTGGGGATGGAAAGACAGAATTTAAAAACTTAGAGATTGCTATTAATGGAGCCTTTAGTACAATGACACAAACGTCAGAAGTTCATAAAGGAGCAAGGGTTGAAATAAAATCTTCTTGTGTAAGTTGTGCACCTCTATCTAAAGATGAACCGATAGAAGTTGTAATTAAATGGGATGATAAGTATGAGGAGAAGATGGTGTTAAATTTGAAATAGCCTAAAGTAAGGAGTTAAAAATGAATAGGCATGTGAAAATTGTTATGTTTTTAAGTGTATTTCTAGTCATATTATCAGCTTGTACTACAAAACAAGTAGAGCAGGTAACGGTAAAAGAAGTCCCTAAAGAAGGGTATATCATATTAAGAAATGACACGGTATTTTTTGCCGATGATAAAACGTTTGAAACAAAAGTAGAGTTGCAAAATTATATAGAACAACAAATGAATAAAGAGCATCCATCACATATAGTCTTGAGCTTTAAGGACAAAGACGCATATAAACAGTTAAAAACAGGGGATAAAATAAAAGTATGGTTTTCTCAAATACTTGAAAGCTATCCAGCAAGAATGATTGTAGAGAAATTTGAAATAGTAGAGGAATAAAAAAAGGCAGCATTCACGCTGCCTTTTTATTATTTTACAAATTGTAATTCTTTCGGGAATTTCGTTAAAATTTCTGATCCGTCTTTTGTAATGTAAATATCATCTTCAATACGAACGCCACCTACGTTTGGTACGTAAATACCAGGTTCGATTGTGAAGACCATACCTTCTTTTAATGGAGACTCGTTACCAGCTTTTACATCTGGATATTCGTGTACGCTAATTCCAAGTCCATGACCAAGTCGGTGCGGGAAGAAGTCTCCGTAACCTGCATCTGCGATAACAGAACGAGCAGCGTTATCGATTGCGCCAAGTGTAACACCTGGTTTACATGCTTCAACTGCTTGTAGTTGTCCAGCAAGTACAGTGTTGTAAATGCGAGTTTGCTCTTCAGAAATCTCACCGAATGCTACTGTACGTGTAATATCAGAGCAATAACCTTCAATGATTACACCTAAATCAAATAGTACGAAATCACCGCGCTTCATTTTGTTTGCGCCAGGAATACCGTGTGGAAGAGCAGAGTTTGCACCCGCTAATACCATCGTATCAAATGACATCTTATGTATGCCTTTTGTTTTTAATTCGTGTTCAATAATTGCTAATACTTCTAGCTCGCTACGGTTTTCTTTAATTGCATTTACACCAACTTCAACAGCGTAGTCCGCCATTTTAGCTGCTTCGCGTAAAATAGAAAGTTCTTTTTCATCTTTAATTAAACGAAGTTCGCGAACTTTCTCCTCAGCTGATTTGAAAGCTGCATTTGGGAATAATTTCGTTAATTCTTCGTAGCGCTCTACGTTTAAATGTTCTTTTTCAATTGCAACTGCATTTGCATTGATGCCGCGGTCTTTAATTGCTTTTGCAATCATATCCCATGGTCTGTCAGTATCAGTAAATCCGATAATTTCATGTGCCCAGCCAGCGTTACGTGCTTGACCTTCTTCCATTTTAGGACAAATTAAAATAGGTTCTTTTTCTTGGAATACAAACATACCAAGTAATCTTTCATGCGGTTCACAGTGGAAGTTCGTCATGTAGAAGACGTTCGGTGTAGAAGTTAAGAACGCAGCTTCTACGTTTTTTTCTTTTAGCCATTGCATTAAATTTTCTAATCTAGCATTCATCGATTGGCACCCCCGAGATATTTAATTACAAATATAACTTTAACTCGGAAGAAAGCGTTATGACAAGTAAATAGATGTTAGAAAAGACAGGGAATTGAAAAATCATGTAGAATAAAAAGTGAGAATGTGAATAGGGGAGGAATGTAATAATGAAAGTATCTTATCATGGGCATTCAGTTGTGAAAATTGAGGCGAATGGAAAAGTTATTTTAATTGACCCGTTTTTAACAGGTAATCCGAAAACAGATTTAAAAGCTGAAGATGTAAAAGTGGATGCAATCCTTTTATCGCATGGACACGGTGATCATGTTGGAGATACAGTAGAACTTGCGAAGAAAAATAATGCAGTTGTTGTAGCGCCATTTGAACTAGCAACATTTTTAAGTTGGCAAGGTGTAAATACACATCCGATGCATATTGGTGGTTCACATGAATTTGACTTCGGAAAAGTGAAGTTTACACAAGCATTCCACGGCTCTAGTTATATTGATGAAGCAAATAAGACGATTACATATACAGGTATGCCAGCAGGTATTTTATTTACAGCAGAAGAGAAAACAGTGTACCACGCAGGAGATACTGCACTATTCTCTGATATGAAGTTAATTGGGGAATTAAATAAAGTTGATCTAGCATTTTTACCAATTGGTGATAATTTCACAATGGGACCAGAAGATGCTGTACTAGCGGCAAAATGGATTAATGCGAAAACTGTTGTACCGATGCATTACAATACGTTCCCAGTTATTGAACAAGATCCATATCAATTTGTAGAAAAGCTACAAAATTGTACAGGGAAAGTATTAGAAGTTGGAGAAAGTATTACACTATAGAAAAGAAACCCTTCATTTGAAAAGAAAAGTGAAGGGTTTTTACGTGTGTAGAACAGCTTTTAATGCTTGTATTTGTTTTGGTGATTCTTTTCTTTTGGTACGTGGTTGTTCAGGTGTTTCATTCAATTCCATTGCAACTTTTTTCGCATCTACGAAAGCTAAAAATACAGCACCTACAACCTCTAAAAATTTTTTCATCATGTGTACGCTCCTTTGTTTTATTTCTTGTCTTCATTGTATAGGGAATCAAGTGGGCGAACTATCGAATGAGATGACAATAGCATTACATTGTTGTAATAGAATGACTGGTGGAATGTAAGAGTCATTTTGTTATAAAAAAAATAGTACAGGTATGCAAAGAGAGAGTGTAACAGTTTTGAAAATATAGTATACTGAAAGTACAACACATGAAGAATTTAGGGAAAAGAAAGTATGGTGAAACCATTTGGCTACCAAGCATAACCAAATTTTAGAACATATTAATAGCCTGCCAGTAGGCCATAAAATTTCTGTAAGACAAATTGCGAAAGATTTGAGTGTAAGTGAAGGGACAGCTTACCGTGCAATTAAAGATGCAGAAAATAAAGGGTATGTTAGTACAATTGAACGTGTCGGAACAATTCGAATTGAACAAAAGAAGAAAGAAAATATCGAAAAACTGACATATGCAGAAGTCGTTAACATTGTCGACGGTCAAGTACTTGGGGGCAGAGAAGGACTACATAAAACATTAAATAAATTCGTAATCGGAGCTATGAAATTAGAAGCGATGATGCGCTATACAGAAGCTGGGAATTTACTCATTATTGGTAACCGTACGAATGCACATCAATTAGCGCTAGAAACTGGAGCCGCTGTATTAATTACGGGTGGATTTGATACGGAAGATCATGTGAAGAAATTAGCAGACGAATTAAAGTTGCCGATTATTTCAAGTAGCTACGATACATTTACGGTCGCAACGTTAATTAATCGTGCAATTTATGATCAACTGATTAAGAAAGAAATTGTACTTGTTGAGGATATTTTAACACCAATTGAAGAAACGTTATATTTAAAGCCACATGATACAGTACAGCAATGGCATGCATATAATGAAGAGACAATGCACGGAAGATATCCAATTGTCGATGAAAATAAAAAAGTGCTAGGAATCGTAACTTCAAAAGACATGATCGGTGTAGCGAAAGAAACACCAATTGATAAAGTAATGACAAAACACCCAATTACAGTGAATGGTAAAATGTCTGTCGCAGCTGCGGCACGTATGATGGTGTGGGAAGGAATTGAATTACTTCCTGTCGTTGAGGAAGGAAATAAACTGCAAGGTATTATTAGCCGTCAAGATGTACTTCAGGCACTGCAAATGATTCAACGTCAGCCACAAGTTGGAGAAACAATTGATGATATTGTAACGAATCAATTTATGACGCCAAAAGAAGCGAAGAATGAGCATCTATATCAATTTTCGGTGACGCCGCAAATGACGAACTCAATCGGAACGTTATCGTACGGTGTATTTGCAACAATTGTGACAGAAGCGACAAATCGCGTTATTCGTGCGCAAAAGAAAAGCGATTTAATTGTTGAAAACTTAACAATTTATTTCGTAAAGCCGGTTCAAATTGATAATGTTGTATCCGTTCATCCGAAAGTATTAGAAATTGGGCGTAAATTTGGTAAGGTTGATGTAGAGGTGCATCATGAAGGTAATGTCGTTGGAAAAGCATTACTTATGGTTCAGTTAATTGATAAATAAAAAGATGGAACAAATCGTTTTGATTTGTTCCATTTTTTTTTGTTGTTTTAAATTTGAAAGGCATGATTTTAGATGAGAGTTTTAGTGAAATATGTATGGGGTGGAGTGGAAAAGTAACGCAAGAAAAGACAGAATAGTAATTCAATTTGGTTGTATATTGTGTTATGATTATATTGTAAGAAAATGGATTTATGGAAGGTGGTATACATTATGTCGTCAGCCGTACTCTTTTTTGGTAGTATCGCACTATTTTACTTTCTTGTAATGATACCGATCCAATATTTATATTTACAAGGTTTACATGAAAAAAAGGAAAAGACAGGATTATCTCAGCGAGAGCTATATGAAAAAATGTCTTTTGGAGAAGAACAATTACATTTTCACGTACAAGGTAACCCATTTAATATACCATCTGCGTTTGTCGCATATATGATTTTAAAAGTTAGAGGACGTAAAAAAGCATCACAATTTTGATGCTTTTTTACGTTGTTTCATAGACTTCTGCTTCTTTAACTGCTAATGGTAAGAAATGTTTGTATTGGCGAAATCCATTAAATACACTTGCACTACCAAATAGAACGAATAAGATACCAACGATAATACGAGCGGTTGAAAGTTCTAAAAAGAATTGGTTTATCCCGAAGAATAAGACGAATGAACCGAGTGCCATTGCGGATTTTCCAGAGAGCCAACCTTTCTCCATTGGGCGGTTTGTACGAAAGTATTTTGTTTTGTAGAAGAGATACAACATAAATGAGACGATAATACAGAAGACTAATACTGGCATAATGAACACTCCCATCGTTTTATGAAAAAAATAGTGGAGAAAAAAGAAATATCTAAACTTTCTAACTTTTATTATAAAGCAATTGTTCGCATGTATGAAATACTTTCCGTTATAATGAGAGATAAAGTGAAGAAGTTGATTAAAAAGGAGATTATACATATGCATGAGCAAATTTTAGGAGCAATTAAAGAGTTTGATACAATTATTATTCATCGCCACGTGCGTCCGGATCCAGATGCATTAGGTTCACAGGGTGGCCTTGGTACAATTCTAAAAGAATCGTTTCCAGAGAAAAATATTTATACGGTTGGGTACAATGAACCGTCGTTAGCATACTTACGAGTAATGGATGATATTGAAGATAGTATATACGAAAATGCGCTTGTTATTGTTTGTGATACTGCGAATCAAGAACGTGTTGACGATCAACGCTATACAAAAGGGAAGATGTTAATTAAAATTGATCATCACCCAAATGAAGATCCATATGGAGATATTACGTGGGTAGATACGACAGCGAGTTCGACAAGTGAAATGATTTATGAGTTTTATAACTATGGAAAAGATAAAGGATTAAAAATAACAAAAGAAGCAGCCCGCCTTATTTTAGCAGGAATTGTTGGAGATACAGGTCGTTTCTTATTCCCAAATACGACAGCAAAAACACTTCGTTACGTAAGTGAGCTTGTTGACATGGGTGTGAAATTCACAGATTTATACAATGAAATGTATAAGACAAAAGAAAAAATTGCTCGTTTAAACGGTTATATTTTACAAAACTTTACGGTGGTAGAAGAAGGAGCAGCTTACATTAAATTAACGAAAGAAGTATTAGAAGAATTTGATGTACTTCCTTCTGAAGCATCTGGTGTTGTTGGAGCGCTTGGCAATATTGATGGATTAAAGGCGTGGGTTCTATTTTTAGAGGAAGACGACGTAATTCGTGTTCGTCTTCGTTCAAAAGGACCAGTTATAAACAAATTGGCAATGCAATATAACGGCGGAGGACATCCGATGGCTTCTGGTGCCAAGGCATCTTCTTGGGAAGAAGCGGATCGTCTTTTTGCTGATTTACGTGAGATTTGTAAATAAGGGACTATATGTTAGAACGAAAAGAAGGAGCGGCGCTAAAGCCCTCCTTCTTTATTTTTCCTTTTCTATAGTAATGCTAATTTCAAGCACTGTATCAAAAGATATTGTATCGACTTTAAAACGGTATAGTCGATCGTAATGTTTGTACGTTTTGTTTTCGATTACCTTTTTGAGTAGGTCTTTATTTTTTGCGATACTTTGAATGTTTTTCGTTAAAAGATGCTGGAGATCATTATGGATAGATGTAGTCATATTTTCGAGTGTAAGATTGTCTAAATCGTATTTTTCTCGATTGATAAGTTTTATTTTAATCTCTTGAATGGTTAAGAGCCGTTTATTTTCAGTGTTCAATTTTTCTTGATCTTCGAGAAGGACGTGGAGCTTTGCTTCTTGTTTTTCTATAATTTCTCTTTGTTCTGCTATTTTACTAGCTTGTTCTTCTTGAAAAACACCGTATATGTACAAAAAAATAAACCAGCTCAACACGCCTCCAACAGCAGCACCAGCTAATACTAAGTACCATCTTTTTGCTGTATTGGCACTTGGTACTCTCATACATGTTCCTGCGTTAGCCATTTAATAATAATGAGACCTGTTTGCATACCACCAGTTGCGAAAAAAATAAGGAGAATTTGTTTTACGATATCTTTCATATCTCCGCCAAAGAAACTTCTTTCAAAGCTATAAAAGGTATCGAATGTTCCACCAATTGCTGCAACGAGTGCCCAAATTCTTAAATTTTGGGCGAATTGATTAATGTAAGTTAGAGCTGGTTTTCCGATAAGAAACGCACCAAATCCACCAATTAATGAACCGCCAAGTATAACCCCAAAGGCAATAAAATAACTAATAATAAGCAGAGAGAAAAAAGTATGTTCTCTTACATCCATCGTCATTCCCCTTTCTTCTTCATATATATGGACAAAGTATAAGAAGTATGTTTTGATTTCCGCTTTCCTCATCACCTATAATAAAAGTAGTCAAATAGGTAAAGAGAGGGTACAACAGTGAAGTTTGTGCATTTACAATGTCAAACCGTTTTTAGTTTATTAAAAAGTGCTTGTAAAATTGATGAGCTTGTAGTCAGGGCGAAAGAACTTGGTTTTTCATCGCTGGCTATTACGGATGAAAATGTTATGTATGGCGTTATTCCGTTTTATAAAGCATGTAAGAAACATGGTATACAGCCTGTTATTGGATTAACCGCTTCTATTTTTAGTGAAGAAGAAGAAAGGTCTTATCCACTTGTATTACTTGCTGAGAATGAAATAGGCTACCAAAATTTATTAAAGATTTCTAGCAGTATTATGACAAAATCCAAAGAAGGTATTCCTAAGAAGTGGCTTGCGCATTATGCGAAAGGATTAATTGCTATTTCACCAGGTAAAGATGGCGAAATTGAGCAATTATTACTAGAAGACAATGTGAGTCAGGCTGAAGAAGTAGCTCGCACATATCAAAATATGTTCGGCCATTTTTATATGAGTTTGCAGCATCATGCGATTCAAGATGAGTTGCTTTTACAAGAGAAACTACCTGAATTTATTAGTAGGGTTAATATTCCAGTCGTTGCAACAAACGATGTGCGCTATATCAATCAAAGTGACGCACTTGTTCACGAATGTTTACTATCTGTTGAAAGTGGAACGAAAATGACTGATCCAGATAGGCCGAGGCTGAAAACAGATCAATATTATTTAAAGTCATCGGATGAAATGGAAGCACTATTTTCCCATGCGCCGGAAGCAATCCAAAATACAATGAAAATTGCAGAGCGTTGCCAAGTAGAAATACCGTTCCATGTAAATCAACTTCCGAAGTTTCCTGTTTCGTCTAATGAAACGAGTGATATATACTTGCGTCGTGTTTGTGAAGAAGGTTTGCGGAAACGATATGGTGCGCCGAAAGAAGTGCATATAAAGCGTTTAAATCATGAATTAAATGTTATTTCTCGTATGGGATTTAGTGATTATTTCCTCATCGTATGGGATTTTATGAAGTATGCACATGAAAATCATATTTTAACAGGACCAGGTCGTGGATCGGCAGCTGGTTCACTCGTCTCATACGTATTAGAAATTACAGATATTGATCCGATTGAATACGATCTATTATTTGAAAGGTTTTTAAATCCTGAACGTGTGACGCTTCCCGATATTGATATTGATTTTCCAGACGTAAGACGTGATGAGATGATTCGCTATGTGAAAGAGAAATACGGTCAGCTCCGTGTTGCGCAAATTGTAACGTTTGGTACGCTTGCAGCAAAAGCGGCAATTAGAGACATTGCCCGCGTAATGGGGCTTCCGCCGCGAGATATTGATATATTTTCAAAACTTATCCCATCAAAGCTTGGTATAACGTTAAAAGATGCATATGAAGAATCACAATCACTTCGTGAGTTTATACAAGGGAATCTTCTGCATGAGCGTGTGTTTGAAATCGCAAAACGTGTAGAAGGTTTACCACGTCATACGTCTATTCATGCGGCTGGCGTTATTATGAGTCAAGAACCGCTAACAGGCAGTGTAGCAATTCAAGAAGGACATAACGATGTTTATGTTACGCAATATCCAGCCGATGCGCTAGAAGAACTTGGGTTGCTTAAGATGGACTTTTTAGGATTACGTAATTTAACGTTACTTGAAAATATTGTAAAATTTATCGCGAACAAAACAGGGAAAGAAATCGATATAAGAAACTTACCTCTTCAAGATGAAAAGACGTTCCAATTATTAGGGAGAGGGGATACAACAGGTGTATTCCAGCTTGAGTCAGGTGGTATGCGAAATGTACTTCGCGGGTTAAAACCGAATGAGTTTGAAGATATCGTAGCTGTTAACTCATTATACAGACCGGGACCGATGGAACAGATACCGACTTTTATTGAATCGAAACATGGAAAAAGAAAAATTGAATATTTACATCCGGATTTAAAGCCAATTTTAGAAAGAACATACGGCGTCATTGTATACCAAGAACAAATTATGCAAATTGCATCGAAGTTAGCAGGGTTTTCGCTTGGTGAAGCAGATTTACTGCGCCGTGCAGTGAGTAAAAAGAATCGTGATATTTTAGATCAGGAACGTAAGCATTTTGTCCAAGGTTGTTTGCAAAATGGTTACGATGAGACGTCTGCTGAGAAAATTTACGATTTAATTGTAAGATTTGCGAATTACGGTTTTAACCGAAGTCACGCTGTAGCTTACAGTATGATCGGATATCAACTTGCCTACTTAAAAGCGAACTATACGCTGGAATTTATGACGGCACTATTATCAAGTGCAATTGGAAATGAAGATAAAATTGTACAGTATATACGAGAAACGAAGCGGAAAGGTTTTCACGTTTTGCCGCCGTCTCTTCAAAAAAGTGGTTACAACTTCCAAATAGAGGGGAATGCGATACGTTACAGTTTACTTTCGATTCGAAATATTGGAATGGCTACAGTGACGGCATTATTAGAAGAACGAGAGAAAAAAATGTTCGAAGATTTGTTTGAATTTTGTCTCCGTTTGCCGTCAAAGTTTGTAACGGAGCGCAATTTAGAAGCTTTCGTCTGGTCGGGATGTTTTGATGATTTTGGTGTTTCGAGAACGAATTTATGGAAAAGTATTAAAGGGGCATTAGAGTACGCGAATCTCGCACGTGATTTAGGAGATGCTGTTCCAAAATCAAAATACGTACAAGGAGAAGAGCTATCTTTTATTGAACAACTAAATAAAGAGAAAGAAGCACTTGGCTTTTATTTATCAAGTTATCCGACAGCGCAGTATGTAAAGTTAGCAAAAGAATTAGAAATTCCATCTCTCGCTCAGGCGATGCGACACAAGAAAAAAGTACAAAGAGCTATTGTGTATATAACAAGTGTGAGAGTGATTCGTACGAAAAAGTTTCAAAAGATGGCATTTATTACATTCTGTGATCAAAATGATGAAATGGAAGCAGTCCTCTTCCCGGAAACGTATATACATTTCTCGGACAAGTTACAAGAAGGAGCAATTGTTTTAGTTGACGGTACGATTGAGCTAAGAAATCATAAGCTGCAATGGATTGTAAATGGGCTATATCCGCTAGAGGAAATGGATGTTTATGAAGAAAAGAAAGACGCATCTGTTTACGTGAAATTGCCGTCTCAGTATGAGAAAAAGCTTTTAAATCAGGTTACGAAAATATTGTTCGACTATTCAGGTTTTGCGAAAGTACTAATTTATTATGAAAAGGAACATAAAATGGTACAATTATCTCGGAGTTTATCGATTCATCCAAGTGAAGAATGTTTAGGAGCACTTCGTGAAATTGTCGGGGAAGAAAATGTAGTTGTGAAAATATAATGGACAATTTCCCTACACTTCGATTATTATAGTAGTAGTGTTCGTGGTCAGACCACTTGGAGAAATTGATATCAGCAAGAATAATTTGAGGAGAGTGGATAGTTTGTCAACACTTCGTGAAGAAGCACTTCACATGCATAAAGTGCATCAAGGAAAATTAGAAACTGTATCAAAAGTAAAAGTAGAAAATGCAAAAGATTTAAGTCTTGCATATTCTCCAGGGGTTGCAGAACCTTGTAAAGAAATTTATGACGATAAAAGTAAGGTATATGAATATACGATGAAGGGAAATATGGTAGCAGTTGTGACAGACGGAACGGCTGTACTTGGTCTTGGTAACATTGGACCTGAAGCATCTCTTCCAGTAATGGAAGGTAAAGCTGTATTATTCAAGAGCTTTGCTGGTGTAGATGCATTCCCGATTGCCTTAAATACAAACGATGTAGATAAAATTGTTGAAACTGTAAAATTAATGGAGCCAACTTTTGGCGGCGTTAACTTAGAAGATATCGCAGCACCAAACTGCTTCATTATTGAAGAGCGTTTGAAAAAAGAAACAAATATTCCTATCTTCCATGATGATCAACACGGAACAGCTATCGTAACAGTAGCAGGTCTTGTAAATGCACTGAAATTAGTTGGAAAGAAAATGTCTGACATTAAAGTTGTCGCAAATGGCGCAGGTGCAGCAGGTATTGCAATTATTAAACTTTTATATCGCTATGGTGTACGCGACATTATTATGTGTGACCGTAAAGGGGCAATCTATGATGGTCGTCCTACAGGTATGAATCCGGTGAAGGATGAAGTTGCAAAATATACAAATAAGAATCGTATAGAAGGTTCTTTAGCTGATGTTGTACAAGGTGCGGACGTATTTATTGGTGTATCTGCAGAAGGTGCATTAACAGAAGAGATGGTTCGTACAATGAATGACAATGCGATTATTTTTGCAATGGCAAATCCAGTTCCAGAAATTATGCCAGAATTGGCAAAAGCAGCGGGCGCAGCTGTTGTTGGAACAGGTCGTTCTGACTTCCCGAACCAAGTAAATAATGTACTGGCGTTCCCTGGTATTTTCCGCGGTGCACTTGACGTACATGCGACACAAATTAACGAAGAAATGAAGATGGCAGCTGTACAGGCTATTGCTGAGCTTGTAGCAGAAGATGAGTTGAATGCAGACTATATCATTCCAGCGCCATTTGACGCGCGTGTAGCGCCTCAGGTAGCGGCTTACGTTGCAAAAGCAGCAATGGAGACAGGAGTAGCTCGCCGTCAAGTAGATCCAAATGAGATCGCTGAAAAAACAAAACAATTAGCGCTGATTGGTAAAGAATAAGCGAGGAATTTCCATTGACATCATCAAATACAAAAGTATATCTCGAAATTGTAAAAAAAATCCGTTCCATTATGGAAGAGGATGGATTGGTAGCGGGGGATCGTTTGCCGTCTGAGCGCGAGTTAAGTTCACGTTTAAACGTAGGACGTTCCTCTGTAAGAGAAGCATTGCGTGCTTTAGAACTGGTAGGATTGATTGAAACGAGACGTGGTGAAGGGACGTTTATTCGAAACTTTTATGATAACGGTCTTGTACAATTAATTGCTCCGTTCTTACTGCAAGATGAGAAAACAATTCGTGATTTATTACAAACAAAACGATTGCTTGAGAAAGATATGATTCGAATTGTATGTAATTTACCGAAAGAAACGTTTTCTAAAGTACTAAGTAGATTACACCAAGTACTTGAAGAAAATGAAAGCTCAATCCCAACGCTTCATCAAACGTTCTTTAAAACACTTATTGAACAAGTCGATAATTATTTACTATATCGCATTTGGATGATCGTAAATGATTACGTAGCAACTCTTTCTTGTAAAGTTTCAAGAGATTCTATCGATATGTATAGAAAGCTTTATGCTACTTTGGAAGAAAAACAAGAAAATGATGCACTAAAAATTTACGATGAATTAGTAGAGAATATACAGTTTCACTCGTAATGTATAAAATTTGTCGAAATGACCATGACACGTTATGACAAACATTCTACCGCGTAGCGGTTAAAGTTAAACGTAAAGAGTGAGGTTATTAGACAGATTGAGAAGATAAGGCTAACATCAAACTTTGGTGTTAGCCCCATTTTCTTCTTACGCTAACCTTAGCTCTCAACGAAGGGGGTCAAATTGTGCTAAGAGATTTATTCGTGAAAAAGAAAAAGTACGCTGCAATACCTTCAGAACAAGTACGAAAAGATGTGCCAGATGGCGTTATGACAAAATGTCCGGAATGTAAAAAAATCATGTATACGAAAGAACTTCTAAAAAATTTAAAAGTATGTGTGAATTGTGGATATCATCATCCTATGAATGCATGGGAACGTCTTGATAGTATATTGGACGAAGGGTCATTCCGTGAGTATGACAAAGAAATGGTTTCATTAAATCCACTCGAGTTTCCAGGTTATGAAGAGAAACTAGAGAGCGATCGTAAGAAGACTGAATTGAACGAAGCGGTTGTAACTGGTGAAGGAACAATTGATGACATGCTTATTGTTGTTGCAGTAATGGATTCTCGTTTTCGAATGGGGAGCATGGGCTCTGTAGTAGGAGAAAAAATCGCCCGTGCGGTTGAAAAGGCGTACGACTTACAAGTTCCATTTATTATCTTTACTGCTTCGGGTGGTGCCCGTATGCAAGAAGGGATATTAAGTTTAATGCAAATGGCAAAAACAAGCGTAGCTTTGAAAAAGCATAGTAATGCAGGAGGGTTATTTATTTCTGTTATGACTCACCCAACGACGGGCGGGGTTTCAGCGAGTTTCGCTTCACTTGGTGATTATAATCTTGCAGAACCAGGTGCACTTATCGGATTTGCTGGTAGACGTGTAATTGAACAAACGGTGCGTGAGAAACTACCGGAAGATTTCCAAACGGCAGAATTCTTACTAGATCATGGTCAATTAGATGCGGTGGTGCATCGTGATGATATGAGAGAATCGCTTCGCAAGATTTTAGAAGTTCATCAAGGAGGGGAATTGGCTGTATGGCAGAGCTAGAATTTGAAAAACCAGTTGTTGAGCTAAGAAATAAGATTCGTGAACTGAAAGACTATACGAAAAACAGCCAGATGGACTTCAGTGAGGAGATTCATATTTTGGAAGAAAAGCTAGAAAATTTAGAGGAAGATATATACGGCAATCTAAAAGTATGGGACCGTGTTCAAATTGCTCGTCATGCAGAACGACCGACAACGCTCGATTATATTGAGCACTTATTTACTGATTTTTTCGAATGTCATGGAGATCGTCTATTTGGCGATGATGCAGCGATTGTCGGCGGCATTGCGAAATATAAAGGGATGCCTGTAACTGTAATTGGGCATCAGCGCGGAAAAGATACGAAAGAAAATATTCGCCGTAACTTTGGAATGCCTCATCCAGAAGGATATCGAAAAGCACTGCGTCTCATGAAACAAGCGGAAAAGTTTAATCGTCCTATTATTTGTTTCATCGATACGAAGGGAGCTTATCCTGGTAAAGCAGCTGAAGAACGTGGACAAAGTGAAGCTATTGCCCGCAACCTATTTGAGATGGCAGGTTTAACGGTACCAGTTATTTGTATCGTTATCGGTGAAGGCGGTAGTGGTGGTGCGCTAGGTCTTGGAGTAGGAGATTACATTCATATGCTAGAAAATTCCACTTATTCTGTTATTACACCAGAGGGTGCAGCGGCAATTCTTTGGAAAGATGCAGGAAAAGCAAAGGAAGCTGCAGAAGCAATGAAAATTACAGCAGCAGATTTGAAAGAATTAGGTGTAATTGATGAAATTATTCCAGAGGCAAAAGGTGGAGCTCACCGTAATCTTTTAAAACAGTCAGAAAATATAGACTTAATGATTAGAAAAACTTTTGAACAATTAAACGGAATTTCGAAAGATGAATTAATCGAAAAACGTTATGAAAAATATATGAAAATTGGGCAAGTTTCGTTTTCAAACGCTTCCATTGGGATAAAATAAGAAAAGCGTGCGTTCCTCTTCGCGAATGCACGTTTTTATTATGAAAAGACACATCTTCTCCATTGTGTTTTTATATTTTTTCGTGTTATTTTATTATAAGGCAAATAATCTTTATGAGGTGAGTACAAATGAAACGTATTGGTGTATTAACAAGTGGTGGAGATTCACCTGGTATGAATGCTGCCATTCGTGCAGTTGTTCGTAAAGCGATTTTCCATGATATTGAAGTATATGGTATTTACCATGGATACGCTGGATTAATTTCTGGTCACATTGAAAAATTAGAACTTGGTTCTGTTGGCGATATTATCCACCGCGGTGGTACGAAATTATATACAGCAAGATGTCCTGAGTTTAAAGACCCAGAAGTACGACTAAAAGGTATCGAGCAATTAAAGAAACATGGTATCGAAGGACTTGTTGTTATTGGTGGAGATGGTTCTTACCAAGGCGCTAAAAAATTAACTGAACAAGGATTCCCATGTGTTGGTGTACCAGGTACAATCGACAATGATATCCCTGGAACAGACTTCACAATTGGTTTCGATACAGCTTTAAACACTGTTATTGATGCAATTGATAAAATCCGTGACACAGCTACATCTCATGAACGTACATATGTTATCGAAGTAATGGGACGTCACGCTGGTGATATCGCATTATGGGCTGGTTTAGCTGATGGTGCAGAAACAATCTTAATTCCAGAAGAAGAGTATGACATGGATGATGTTATCGCTCGTCTGAAGCGCGGTAGTGAACGTGGTAAAAAACACAGTATTATCGTTGTAGCTGAAGGTGTTGGAAGTGCAATTGACATCGGTAAGCACATTGAAGAAGCAACAAACTTTGATACTCGTGTAACTGTATTAGGTCACGTACAACGTGGCGGATCACCAAGTGCACAAGACCGTGTATTAGCAAGTCGTCTTGGCGCAAGAGCAGTTGAATTATTAATTGCTGGTAGAGGTGGACGTTGTGTAGGTATTCAAGATAACAAACTTGTTGATCATGATATTATCGAAGCGTTAGCTCAAAAGCATACAATCGATAAAGATATGTATCAATTATCTAAAGAATTATCCATCTAATCGGCGTAATGTCAGATATTTGGGAACGGTTTCATAATTTTCGGAGGTGCAATATGCGTAAAACTAAAATTGTATGTACTATAGGTCCTGCTAGTGAAAGTATTGAAAAATTAGAGCAATTAATCGCAGCAGGTATGAACGTTGCTCGTTTAAACTTCTCTCATGGTAGCCATGAAGAGCACGGAGCTCGTATTAAAAACATTCGTGAAGCTTCAAAGAAAACTGGTAAAACAGTTGGTATCTTACTTGATACAAAAGGTCCAGAAATCCGTACTCACGACTTCGTAGACGGACAAGCTGAGCTTGTAACAGGTGCAGAAGTAGTTCTTTCTACTGAGCAAGTATTAGGTACTGCAGAGAAGTTCTCTGTATCTTATGCTGGTCTTTATGACGATGTAGACCCAGGTTCTCGCATTCTAATCGATGACGGTCTTATCGAACTAGAAGTAATCGAAAAAGCTGATGGAAACATCCGTACAAAAGTTCTTAACAGCGGAACTGTAAAAAATAAAAAAGGTGTTAACGTACCAAACGTAAGCATTAAGCTTCCTGGTATCACTGAAAAAGACGTAAAAGATATCATCTTCGGTATCGAGCAAAAAGTTGATTTCATCGCAGCTTCATTCGTACGTAAAGCGTCTGACGTATTAGAAATCCGTGAATTATTAGAAGAGCATGGCGCTCAATACATCCAAATCGTACCGAAAATCGAAAACCAAGAAGGTATCGACAACATCGATTCAATCTTAGAAGTTTCTGACGGTTTAATGGTAGCTCGTGGTGATATGGGTGTAGAAATTCCGCCAGAAGAAGTACCATTAGTACAAAAACGTCTAATCAAAAAATGTAACGTGTTAGGTAAACCAGTTATTACTGCGACACAAATGTTAGACTCTATGCAACGTAACCCACGTCCAACTCGTGCGGAAGCAAGTGACGTAGCTAACGCAATCTTCGATGGTACAGATGCAATCATGCTTTCAGGTGAAACAGCTGCTGGTCAATATCCGGTAGAAGCAGTAACAATGATGGCTAACATTGCAGTACGTGTTGAAAAATCATTACAATACGAAGATATGTTCAAAAAACGTATTAAAGAGTTCACTCCAACAATTACAGATGCAATTAGCCAATCTGTTGCGCATACAGCACTTGCTCTTGATGTAGCTGCAATCGTAGCTCCAACAGAAAGTGGACATACTGCGAAAATGATCTCTAAATACCGTCCAAAATCTCCAATCGTAGCTGTAACATCTGACGAGCAAGTAGGACGTCGTCTTGCACTTGTTTGGGGTGTACAAGCATTTATGGCTGAGAAGCGCGCAGCTTCAACTGACGAAATGTTAGATACAGCAATTCAAACAGGTATGGATGCAGGTCTAATCGGCCTTGGAGATACTGTAGTAATTACTGCTGGTGTTCCAGTTGCTGAAACTGGTACAACAAACTTAATGAAAATCCACGTTGTTGGTGAAGAAGTTGCTAAAGGACAAGGAATCGGTCGTAAAGCTGCAAAAGGTAAAGTAGTTGTAGCAAAAACAGCTGCTGAAGCTGTAGCGAACGTAAACGAAGGTGATATCCTTGTTACAACAAGCACTGATAAAGATATGATTCCTGCAATCGAAAAAGCTGCTGCTTTAGTTGTAGAAGAAGGTGGCTTAACAAGCCATGCTGCTGTTGTAGGCGTATCAATCGGTATTCCTGTTATCGTTGGTGTAAACGGCGTAACAGCAACTTTAAAAAATGGCCAAGAAGTAACAGTTGATGCAGCACGCGGAATTGTTTATAATGGACATGCGGAAGTGCTATAAGTAATACGGAGAGAAGGATCGGAGTCCTTCTCTTTTTTTTACACAAAAACGAGATAGGGTTAGCTTAAAACGCCTAGAATTGCTTTTAAAAGCTGTTTGTTATGGGTTTTAATATGAAAGGGTATTATATTTCATATGATGTATATAGGCGTTGTGAGGGCGTTAAAAGTGAGTTGTGGGAGAGGTGTAGAACTATGAAGTGGTTACTATTCTTGTTTATTTTAATACCGGCGATTGAGATTACGGTCTTAATCGGATCAAGTCATGTAATAGGTTTATGGTCTACGTTCGCTATGATTGTATTTACAGGTGTAGTAGGTGTGTATTTGGCGAAAAGACAAGGATTTAAAGTGCTTGGAGAGATTCAATCTAAGTTGAATAGAGGGGAAATGCCAGGTGAGGCAGTACTAGATGGTATTTTTGTATTTGTAGGAGGTATTCTCTTAGTGCTTCCTGGTTATGTGACAGATGTGCTAGGGTTTATCTGCGTGATCCCTATTACGAGAGCTTTATTGAAGCCGCTTGTTATGAAGTGGATGGAATGGAAGTTTAGAAAGAACTCTACTATTATCATTCAGAAGTAGCGCTTAGATTATAACGATCTAAGTGCTATTTTTTTGTCTTGTAAGAGGGGAGGAACTTTCTGATTGAAGCTTTGCTTTACCGCGTTATTTGTGGGGTGTGGAATTTCTATCTCAAAGCTGGGATGCTCGTAAGTGTTTGATGTGGGGGGGATGAACAAAACGTCCGCTTATTATATTTGCTATATAATTTTCGTTTGAACTCTTGTTGTGCTTCGATTAAACGTGTGATTTTTTAGTGCTATTAATTTGGATGAATAAGATGGTGCGAAATGCAGCCAAATTAAAGTTTTGCTTTTGTATATAAAGGAGCGATTGGTGTAAAGAATTCATATAAAAGGTGGTGATTGTTAGTTGAAGCCTTATTTTATGCCATTTTGTATATTTATTCATTTACATAAAAAGTAATAAATGTAAGTAATAATTATAGATAAAATAGAATAAAAATGTATTTTTAGCTAGAATATGTGTTTTTTTATGCAAAAAAACAAGAGGATTATCCTGTTTCTGGGTAATGCTCTTGTTGCGTGTGAGTAGTGTGAAAAATAGGTAAAAGGAATAATCAGTGGGAATTTCCCACTGATTATAGCTTGATTTTTTGTATGAATTAGAAACTGTTATTTTGAAGGTGAACCTTTAATATATTTCCACAAGTCATGGAAGACATTAGCTTTGTGTAATGTATTAAGTAGTACTAAGGTGACTGGACCGATGATTAATCCTAAAAAGCCAAAAAGTTTAAAGCCGACAAATAGAGCGACGAGTGTTGCTAATGGATCGAGACCGATGTTAGATGAAAGTACTTTCGGTTCCATAATTTGTCTTTGGACAATCACGACGATGTATAAAATGAGAAGACCAATGGCGAATGCGGTATCGCCAGTGAAAAATACGTATATAACCCATGGAACGAAGACTGCGCCTGTTCCTAAATATGGTAGTAAATCTACAACTCCTGTAATAATCGCAATAGTAATGGCGTATGGTACGCGTAATATTAAAAGTCCGATCAGTACAATAACGGTTGTCATAGATACGAGTGTAAGTTGTGCTTTCACAAAACCGAATAAAGCTTTTTTTAAGTCGACAAAAATAGTTTTTCCGTAGCCATGTACACGATTTGGTAGTAATTTTCTTGCTTTTTGAGCAAGACGGTGCCAATCGTAACTAATGAAGAAAGTGGCTAATAAAATGAATACAAGGACAGTTAAAGTTGTTGGCAGTGCACTAATGAAATTCGTTAACCCGCTTATAATGGCGGTTAAAAGTTCTTTCATTTGTGTTGTTGCCTCTGTTCCTAAGTTTTGAATGTTTTGTGTAATTGTATAGCGCTGTGGTTCTCCAAGATGATTAAATTTAGAGATTAAATCATCGTAGAGAGGCATAATATGATTAAGTGCAAATTGCTGAGCGAATGTAACGATATCTGGAAACTTTACTGTAACAAGTTGTAGTAAGTATGTTGTGGCAGATATTGCTTCAGTCACAAGATATGTAACAAGTCCAACGATAGCTCCAAATACGAGAATTAAGCTAACGAGTACTGCTAGTGCGCGAGGAAATTGTAGTTTTTGATTAAGGAAATTGACGACAGGATTAATCAAATAAGCAAATGCAAAAGCGATAATAAAAGGATAGATAAGCCCTGACATGTATAGTAATACATAGAACCCAGCTACCGTTGCTACAATGACAAATATGAGTCGCAATATCATATATAGTAAGTTTCGGTTCAAAGATGTATACCTCCCATTCCAATTTGGATTATCCTAATTCGTTCAACTTATAACGAGTGTGCCCCACTGATTAAAGTTTCACTTTATGTTATAGTGGAATGATGGATTTTTCCTGCTTTTTCAGTATGTGAGTGACTGTGAAAGCTTGGTGTTGATGCTTCTACTATATGGTAAAAACTTCATTTTCTCTTCTTTTTATTTTACCTGTTTCTAATTAGAAAAGAAAGAAGAGACGCCTGTTTTTTAAAATGTATACATGCTTAAATTTTTATGGTGAAAGTCTCAATTTATCATTTTAAAATACATAAAAAATGAAGTGATTCATGTTGAATAGGCATCGATATATCATGTATAACGATAGGTTTAAAGGTATTTTTGTTTGGAAATGAGTTCATTATTTTCAGAAAGGAAGTGCAAACATGATTAGTCAGTCAACGTTATTTTTATTCATACTACTTATTATAGGACTTATTGCTAAAAACCAATCGCTTACTGTAGCAATTGGTGTGTTATTTTTATTGAAGTTTACGTTTTTAGGAGATAAGGTCTTTCCTTATTTACAAACGAAAGGAATTAACCTAGGTGTAACGGTCATTACAATAGCGGTGCTCGTACCGATTGCGACGGGGGAAATAGGTTTTAAACAACTTGGAGAAGCGGCAAAATCTTATTATGCGTGGATTGCTTTAGCTTCAGGTGTAGCGGTCGCTTTGTTAGCGAAAGGCGGCGTACAATTGTTGACAACGGATCCTCACATTACAACTGCGCTTGTTTTTGGGACAATTATAGCGGTTGCGCTATTTAATGGGGTTGCTGTTGGTCCGTTAATTGGGGCTGGAATTGCCTATGCGGTTATGAGTATTATACAAATGTTTAAATAAGGAATTTTATAGTAATATAAAATTTTTGAATTCTTTCTGTTCACAAAAGTCAGATAATTGTTTATAATAGGATTAGAAACTTTGAAAAGTTACATAACAGCAGAGACTTTACACCAGATAAAATAAAAACAACATAAAACAATTTTATAATGATATTGTTTTATGTTGTTTTTATCATAAAACTCTTCGGAATGTATTTTCCTCACTAACTTGTTGTTTTGAGCGTGAGGATTCGGGGAGACATTCACGCTCATGCTTTCCATGTAAACAATGGACAATAAGAGGGGAACATCGCAACAAATTTGCATGATCGTGCATTTTGCTTGCCTAAAGAGTGAACGGGCGTTCATAATTCATAAGGGGAGCAAATAGATATAAGGAGCAAGGTTGGGAGAATTTTCAGGAAAAGGAGAGAATGTCATGACTGTTATTCGAGGTTTAGAAGGGGTAGTAGCAACAACATCATCTGTGAGCTCTATTATTGATGATACATTAACTTATGTTGGGTATAATATTGATGATTTAGCTGAGAATGCTACGTTTGAAGAAGTAGTGTACTTATTATGGCACCGCAAGCTTCCTAATGAAAAAGAACTAGCGGAATTTAATGAAATTGTATCTGAATACTATAAAGTTCCAGGTGAGATTTTAACATATTTGAAACAAGTAGATTTAAAAATTGCACATCCGATGTCTGTTTTACGAACTGCAATTTCCATGCTATCATTATACGATGAGAGCGCTGAAATTATGGATGAAAAGTCTAATTATTTGAAAGCGGTTAAATTACAGGCTCAAGTGGGAACTTTAGTTGCTGCTTACGCGAGAATCCGTAAAGGTTTAGATATTGTTGAGCCAAGAAAAGATTTATCATTAGCTGCAAACTTCTTGTACATGTTAAATGATCGCGAGCCAAATGAAGTTGAAATTGAAGCTTTTGATAAGGCACTTGTACTTCATGCAGATCATGAGTTAAACGCTTCTACATTTACTGCACGTGTTTGCGTAGCTACACTGTCAGATGTATATTCTGGTATTACAGCAGCAATCGGTGCATTAAAAGGTCCTCTTCACGGTGGGGCAAATGAAAATGTAATGAAGATGTTAACTGAAATTGGCGAAGAAGAAAATGTAGAGTCATATATTCATAATGCTCTTCAAAATAAAGTGAAAATCATGGGCTTTGGCCACCGTGTGTATGAGCAAGGTGATCCACGTGCAAAACACTTACGTGAAATGTCTAAGAGATTATGCGTGCTTTTAGGAGAAGACAAATGGTATAATATGTCTATCAAAATTGAAGACATTGTAACAAAAGAAAAAGGTCTTCCACCAAATGTCGATTTCTATTCAGCTTCTGTATACCATTGTTTAGGAATTGACCATGACTTATTTACACCTATTTTTGCAATTAGCCGTATGTCAGGCTGGTTAGCTCATATTCTAGAACAATATGAAAATAACCGTTTAATCCGTCCGCGTGCTGATTATAATGGACCAACGCATCAAGTGTATGTTCCAATCGCACAACGATAAGCGAAAAACACTATTTCGATAGTGAAAATACGCTTTCAAAAGTCTGATTTTTTCGGAAAGATGTAATGATTAGAATATTTTAATTTGACTAACGGTTTGAACTGAGGGGTTATTCCCTCAGTTTCATACATATGAAATTTCAAACATGGGGGTTATCACATTGACGACAGGTGAAAAAATTACTGTAACTAATGGTGTTATGAATGTACCAAACAATCCGATTATTCCATTTATTGAAGGAGATGGAATTGGTCCTGATATTTGGGCAGCTGCATCTCGCGTAATAGAAGCAGCAGTTGAAAAAGCTTATGATGGTGAGAAGAAAATCGTTTGGAAAGAAGTGCTTGCAGGGGAAAAAGCATTCAACCAAACAGGCGAGTGGTTACCAGAAGAAACTTTAAATTTAATTCGCGAATATTTAATCGCAATTAAAGGTCCACTTACAACTCCAGTTGGCGGTGGTATTCGTTCTCTAAACGTAGCACTTCGTCAAGAATTAGATCTATATGTATGTCTACGTCCAGTTCGTTATTTTGAAGGTGTTCCTTCACCTGTAAAACGTCCGGAAGATACTGATATGGTTATTTTCCGTGAAAATACAGAAGACATTTATGCTGGAATTGAATATGCACAAGGATCTCCAGAAGCAGAAAAAGTTCTTACTTTCTTAAAAGAAGCAATGGGTGTTAATAAAATCCGCTTCCCAGAAACATCTGGTATTGGTATTAAACCAATCTCAGAAGAAGGGACAAAGCGTCTTGTTCGTGCTGCAATTCAATATGCAATTAATGAAAAACGCTCTTCTGTTACATTAGTTCATAAAGGAAACATTATGAAATTTACAGAAGGTGCTTTCAAAAACTGGGGTTACGAAGTAGCGGAACAAGAATTCGGCGACAAAGTATTTACTTGGGCTGAATATGATCGCATTGTTGAAAAAGATGGTAAAGATGCAGCAAATAAAGCGATGGCAGACGCTGAAGTGGCTGGAAAAATCATCGTAAAAGATTCTATTGCAGACATCTTCTTACAACAAATTTTAACTCGTCCACGTGAGTTCGATGTTGTTGCAACAATGAACTTAAATGGTGACTATATCTCTGATGCACTTGCTGCACAAGTAGGTGGAATTGGTATTGCACCTGGTGCAAACATTAACTATGTGACTGGACATGCTATCTTTGAAGCTACACACGGTACAGCTCCAAAATATGCAGGTTTAGATAAAGTAAACCCATCTTCAGTTCTTCTTTCAGGTGTATTATTATTAGAACACTTAGGATGGAATGAAGCAGCGAAATTAGTAACAGATTCAGTTGAGAAAACAATTGCATCAAAAGTAGTAACATATGACTTCGCTCGCCTAATGGAAGGCGCAACAGAAGTGAAGTGTTCTGAGTTTGCTAATGAGCTTATTAAAAACATGGATGTAGCGATAATCAAAAACGCATAATTAAAGCGGGGGGTAAATTATGACAATCAAACGCAAGAAAGTTTCAGTCATCGGTGCAGGATTTACAGGAGCAACAACGGCATTCTTATTAGCACAAAAAGAACTTGCAGATGTTGTATTAGTGGACATTCCACAACTGGAAAATCCAACAAAAGGGAAAGCGTTAGATATGTTAGAAGCGAGCCCAGTACAAGGTTTTGATGCTAACATTATTGGAACATCTGATTACGCAGATACTGCTGATTCTGACGTTGTCGTTATTACAGCAGGTATTGCACGTAAGCCTGGTATGAGCCGTGATGACTTAGTAGCAACGAACTCTAAAATTATGAAAAGTATTACGCGCGACATTGCAAAACATTCACCAAATGCAATTATTGTTGTGTTAACAAATCCAGTTGATGCAATGACATATTCTGTATTTAAAGAAGCAGGATTCCCGAAAGAGCGTGTAATTGGCCAATCGGGCGTATTAGATACAGCTCGTTTCCGTACATTCATCGCACAAGAATTAAATCTTTCTGTGAAAGACATTACAGGATTTGTTCTTGGTGGACACGGTGACGACATGGTACCTCTTGTGCGTTATTCTTATGCAGGCGGTATTCCGTTAGAAACGTTAATTCCGAAAGAGCGTTTAGAAGCAATCGTAGAACGTACACGTAAAGGTGGCGGTGAGATTGTAGGCTTATTAGGAAACGGTAGTGCATATTACGCACCAGCAGCTTCTTTAGTTGAAATGACAGAAGCAATCTTAAAAGATCAACGCCGTGTATTACCAGCTATTGCGTACCTTGAAGGTGAGTATGGTTATAGTGACCTTTACTTAGGGGTACCAGTAATTCTAGGTGGTAACGGAATTGAAAAAATTATTGAATTAGAACTTCTTGCAGATGAAAAAGAAGCGTTAGATCGCTCTGTAGAATCTGTACGTAACGTAATGAAAGTTCTTGTTTAATAATTGAATAGTAGTGAAAAAGATTCGGGATTCCGAATCTTTTTCTACTATTTACCGAATTGTTTTTTTGAAATAATATGAAAACGCTATCATTTGTAGTATCCTATAATGAAACTATAGATTTATACTATACATTGCCCTCATCATAGTAAATTTCGGATAAGGTATCGCTTTTAGTAGGATAATAAGGTGAAAAAATCGGAGGGGGTTGTAACATGTTAAAGAAAAAAGTTCAAATTGGTCGTAAAATGGATGAAATTACAGTAGGAGAGAAATTATCTATCACTGAAAAAATTGAGGATAAAGATTTGTTATTGTACTTAGGGTTAACGAATGATGCCAATCCATTATATATTCAGCATGATTACGCATCCCAAACTCCGTATGAAAAGCCGATTGTACCAAGCATTATGCTAACGGGAATGATTACAACGGCAGTTACGAAATATTTACCGGGTCCAGGAAGTCATATTACTAGGAAGGACCTTACGTTCGTGAAGCATGTTCACCATTATGAAACGTTACAAATCCACTTTGAAGTTGTGGCTGTTTCTGAGGAGGAACATACAATTGATATGCTTGTATCTGCTCATGATGAAAAAGGAGAAACTGTTGTAAAAGGTTCATTAACAGTCACGCCGCCTTTTAAATCTGTTTCCATTATGGAAAAAGCATTAGATAATTTTTAAAAGATGAAAATATGAATAGCGCTAGCATACCTTGAATAAGGATGCTAGCGCTATTTTTAGTTGAAAAATCCTTCTTTGAACCCTTCAGCAAATTCTGAGCACCCCGTTTTAATCGTATCCCAGCTCGGTACGTTAAAAGTAAGGAAACATGTTACTACTAAAGTTAAAATAGGTAGTAATAGTCGCATAATAGACCCCTTTTTATATTCGGATTATCGGATTAACAATATTTACTATATTATAATTTGATAATTTAAGTCAATGGAAGGAGTGATTCTTTAAGATGAGGTGGAAAGGAGAAAACGTTATCTTTGAAACGGTAAGAGAAGCTGAAGTGTGGGCAGACGGGGTTGCGAATGAAATGTACGGGAGAGTATTTGATGGATATGAAACACCGGATTATAAAATAGCGTATGCTCTTTCGTTTTTCTTAGCACAAAATCAAGATTTTATAGTTCATACGGAAGTGAGCTTTAAAGAAGAGAGAGTAATCTATAAAGTTTGGCAAAATCCTGTGTAGTTGCAGGTGAATCGTAATTACTTCTATTTTCTCAATTCTACACAAACGATCTCCATGAATAGACAATTATATTGAGAGGGACCTTGTTTTCTAGTATGATGAGAATAACGGGGAAAATACTAGGATGAAGAAGGTTTCAAGTCTATAACTTGGAGGAAAAGAATGAACAATCGTATTTTAGTAGTTGATGATGAGGAATTTATCTTAACTTTAATCGAATTTAATTTACAACAAGCTGGGTTTGAAGTTATAACAGCGATGGATGGAGAAATGGCGCTTCAAAAAGCGACAACAGAACGCCCAGATTTAATTATATTAGATTTAATGCTTCCGAAAATGGATGGTATGGAAGTGTGTAAAGAATTACGATTGCAGCGCGTTATGACGCCGATTTTAATGTTAACGGCAAAAGATGATGAGTTTGATAAGGTGCTAGGCCTTGAACTTGGGGCAGATGATTATATGACGAAGCCATTTAGTCCAAGGGAAGTTGTTGCTCGTGTGAAGGCGATTTTGCGCCGCACGAAATTACAACAAGAAGAACAAGTTGCAGAAGCGCCAGATGAAGATAGCATCACAATTGCAGAACTTAAAATTTTACCGGAGTTTTATGAGGCTTATTTCCAAGGAAGAAAGCTTGAATTAACACCAAAAGAATTTGAACTACTTGTGTATCTTGCGAAAAATAAAAGTCGCGTGTTGACGCGTGATCAATTATTAAGTGCTGTATGGAATTACGATTTTGCTGGTGATACACGAATTGTTGATGTTCATATTAGCCATTTGCGCGATAAAATTGAACAAAATACGAAAAAACCGACGTACATTAAAACGATACGTGGTTTAGGATATAAATTAGAGGAGCCAAAAGGGAATGAATAAATTTCGTTCCAGGCTTCTTTTTACATTTGTTTCTCTTATTGTATTTATTTTAGTTGGACTAGGTTTATTGCTAGAAACTGTGTTTGAAAACTACTATATAGATCATGCTAAAGAGAGAATGGTAAAAGAGACGGAGTATGTTGCGGCGTTAGCAGAAGAGCAAGGTTTTGATAATGTCTTAAAAAATCCATACGTATTTGAAAAGTTAGAAGAAAAAATACCAGCTTCTATCGTATTTGTGGATGAAAAAAAGAAAGTTCAATATAGAAAAGGACAAGAATTGGCATTTAGTCCAGAGACGATTAAAGAACTTACTTCGGAATTGGCAAAACAACGGAGTAAAGTGATTACGAAAGAGACAGATCGAAAGAATGAATTTTATCATGCGGTGTTCGTTCAAGATGTAGAAGGAAAACAAGGATACGTTTTGGTGAAAAGTACAATCGATCCTTTAAAAGACGTACATCAAAAAACGTGGGGATTATTAATTATCGGATTTGTTATTGCTTGTCTCGTAGTTGTATTTTTAGGTATGAAAATTACAGGGCAATATATTAGGCCGATTGAATCGGTTACAAAAGTTGCAATTGAATTGGCAAAGGGTAATTATAAAGCACGTGCATACGAAAGTCATTCGGATGAAACAGGAATGCTGAGTAAAGCGATTAATATTTTAGCTCGTAACTTACAAGAGATGACACTTGAACAAGAAATGCAGCAAGATCGTCTGCATACGTTAATTGAAAATATGGGAAGCGGAATGATTTTAATTGATAGCCGCGGGTATATAAACCTTGTAAACCGCTCTTATAAGGAAACTTTCCACGTAACAGATGAAGAATATTTAGATCGCTTATATTATGAATCGTTTCATCATACAGAAATTATTGAGCTTGTAGAAGAAATCTTTATGACAGAAGTGAAAGTGCGTAAACAAATGTTATTGCCGCTTGGAATTGAGCGGAAGCATTTCGAAGTATATGGAGCGCCGATTATCGGGACAAACCATGAATGGAAAGGGATTGTTCTCGTATTCCATGACATAACAGAGTTAAAGAAATTAGAACAAATGAGAAAAGACTTTTTAGCGAATGTTTCTCATGAATTAAAGACACCGATTACTTCTATTAAAGGTTTTTCAGAAACACTCTTAGACGGAGCGATGGATAATAAAAAATTCTGCGAACATTTCTTGCACATTATTTTAAAAGAAAGTGAGCGCATGCAAGGATTAATTGAAGATTTATTAGATTTGTCAAAGATCGAACAACAAGGATTTAAATTAAATATGGGAACCGTTGACATGAAGGGGCTGCTTGAAGATATTCATATGGTGCTTGATAATAAAGCAGGAGAAAAAGAAATCTCTTTACAAGTGAATGTATTAAAACGTGCTTCTGTTATTGGAGATCCAAGTCGTTTGAAACAAATCTTTATTAATTTAATGAATAACGCGATCGTATATACACCGGCTGGAGGCGTTGTTTCAGTAGAGTTAGCGGAAGATAAGTATAATGCTTATATAAAAGTATCGGATACTGGAATTGGTATTAGTAAAGAGGAAATTCCACGTATTTTTGAACGCTTTTACCGAGTGGATAAAGCGAGAAGTAGAAATACTGGTGGTACAGGCCTTGGATTATCAATTGTAAAGCATTTAGTAGAGGCGCATCACGGTACAATTACAGTGGATAGTGAAGTTGGGGAAGGGACAACATTTACAGTTGTTTTACCAAAATCAGCAACTGAAAAATAGGATGAAGGATGTTTACAATATATTAACAATGGCTTAATTAAATATTAATAAAGCTCTGTTAATATAATACATGAAAACCCCTTCATCCAAGGAGTAATTTTGGACGAGAATAGTTAAGCTGTTCTCGTCACTTCCCTTTATGCCAATATAAGTCTGTTTTATATATGAAAGAAAATAACCGTTATTTTTCTTCTCTCTATTAGTCATGTTAATATAGAGAGAGGAAAGGAACGGTTTTTTTCTGTGAAAAAAATCATTTCAAATTTGTATGGGGAGGTTTCAATTTTGGAAAAAAAGGTCGTATTAGTAGATGGTAATAATATCGCGTATCGTGCTTTCTTTGCACTACCGCTTTTAAATAACGACAAAGGTATACATACGAACGCAATTTACGGTTTTACAATGATGTTAATGAGAATATTAGAGGAAGAAAAGCCAACTCATATGTTAGTGGCGTTTGATGCAGGCAAAACAACCTTCCGTCATAAAACGTATAGTGAGTATAAAGGAGGACGTCAAAAGACTCCACCTGAATTATCAGAGCAGTTCCCGTTTATTCGTGAGATGCTGGATGCGTTCAATGTACCGCGTTATGAATTAGAAAATTATGAAGCGGATGATATTATGGGAACGCTAGCAAAAGAAGCGAGTGAACAAGGAGCAAGTGTAAAAGTTATTTCAGGAGATAAAGATTTACTTCAACTTGTTTCTGATAACACGCTTGTATGTATTCCGCGAAAAGGGATTACGGAAGTAGATGAATATACGAAAGAATCTTTATTTGAAAAATATAGCTTATCACCAAAGCAAATTATCGATATGAAAGGTTTAATGGGAGACCAATCAGATAATATTCCGGGTGTACCAGGAGTTGGTGAAAAAACGGCGATTAAATTGTTAACACAGTTTGGAACGGTTGAAGAAGTGTATGAAAATCTAGATCAAGTAAGCGGGAAGAAATTAAAAGAAAAACTGGAAGAAAATAAAGAACAAGCTCTTATGAGTAAAGATCTTGCGACTATTATTACAGATGCGCCGATTACAGTTCATGTGGATGATATGGCGTATAAAGGATATGAAGCAAGTGATGTGATTCCAATGTTCGAGAGTTTAGGATTTACATCTCTTTTAAATAAATTAGGCGTTACGCCAGAAGAAACAGCTCCAGCTGAATTAGATGATATTACATTTGATATTGTGGAAGAAGTTACAGAAGAAATGCTTCAGCAAGATAGTGCGCTTATCGTAGAAGTGCAAGAAGATAATTATCATAAGGCGGACATTCAAGGCTTTGGTATTCAAAATGAAAATGGTTGCTACTTTATTCAGAAGGATATTGCTCTTGCGTCGGATGCATTTAAAGCATGGCTTGCAAATGGAGAAATGAGAAAGCATACATTTGATGCGAAGCGAGCAATCGTTGCACTGAAATGGAATGGGATAGATATGCAAGGGATTGACTTTGATCTATTAATCGCTGCTTATTTACTTGACCCGGCTGATACAGATAAAGATTTCCGTACTGTAGCGAAAATGAAAGAAACGCATGCTGTGAAATCAGATGAAGAAGTTTACGGAAAAGGTGCGAAGCGTGCTGTTCCAGAGTTAGAAGTAGTAGCGGAGCATGTGGCTCGTAAAGTGCATGTATTATATGATGTAAAGCAAACATTCGTTGAAGAGTTAAAGAAGAATGAGCAATATGAACTGTTTACAGAGTTAGAATTGCCACTTGCGCGTGTATTAGCTGATATGGAAGTAAAAGGTGTAAAAGTTGATACGGAGCGTCTTCGTAATATGGGAGAAGAACTCGCAGGTAGATTAAAGGAAATGGAACAGGAAATTTATAAGCTTGCGGGAACAGAATTTAATATTAATTCACCGAAGCAGCTTGGTGTAATTCTGTTTGAGAACTTAAACTTACCGGTTATTAAAAAGACGAAAACAGGTTATTCTACGTCAGCTGATGTATTAGACAAGCTTATGGATCGCCATGAAATTATTCCAAACATTTTACATTATCGTCAATTAGGGAAGCTAAATTCAACTTATATTGAAGGTTTACTGAAAGTTGTACATGAAGATTCATCTAAAATTCATACTCGCTTTAATCAAGTGTTAACGCAAACAGGTCGATTAAGTTCAACGGATCCGAACTTGCAAAATATCCCGATTCGATTAGAAGAAGGAAGAAAGATTCGTCAGGCATTTGTTCCATCAGAAGAAGGTTGGATTATGTATGCGGCTGATTATTCACAAATCGAACTGCGTGTATTAGCTCATATTGCAAATGATAAAGGGCTAGTTGAAGCATTCCAGCATGACATGGATATTCATACGAAAACAGCTATGGATGTATTTGGCGTTGAAAAAGATGAAGTAACTTCAAATATGAGACGACAAGCGAAAGCTGTTAACTTCGGAATTGTGTATGGTATTAGTGATTATGGTCTTTCACAAAACTTAGGAATTACAAGAAAAGCAGCAGCGGAATTTATTGAAAAGTATTTAGAAAGTTTCCCTGGTGTACAAGAATACATGGAGGACATCGTAAAAGATGCGAAACAAAAAGGATATGTGGCTACATTATTAAATCGTCGTCGTTATATTCCAGAAATTACGAGTCGTAATTTCAATTTACGTAGCTTCGCTGAGCGTACAGCGATGAATACACCAATTCAAGGTACTGCAGCAGATATTATTAAAAAAGCGATGATTATTATGGCAGATCGTTTAGAAGAAGAAGGATTACAAGCGCGTCTTCTTCTGCAAGTACACGATGAATTAATATTTGAAGCACCAAAAGAAGAAATTGAAAAATTAGAGCAGCTTGTACCTGAAGTAATGGAGCATGCGATTGAACTCGCAGTTCCGCTGAAAGTTGATTATTCTTACGGTCCAACTTGGTACGACGCAAAATAAGGAAGTGATGAAATGCCTGAATTACCAGAGGTTGAAAACGTCAGACGGACACTTGAAAATCTTGTAACAGGAAAAACGATTGAAGATGTTATTGTTACTTATCCAAAAATAGTGAAACGACCAGATGATGCAGAAATCTTTAAAGAAATGCTAAAAGGCGAGAAGATTGAAAATATAAAGCGAAGAGGAAAGTTTTTGCTTCTATATGTAACAAATTATGTTATTGTTTCACATTTGCGTATGGAAGGTAAGTTTTTACTACATCAAGAGGATGAGCCAATTGATAAACATACGCACGTCCGTTTCTTATTTACAGATGGAACTGAATTACATTATAAAGATGTGAGAAAGTTTGGTACGATGCATCTCTTTAAGAAAGGTGAAGAGATGAACCAAATGCCTCTTGCTGACTTAGGGCCGGAGCCGTTTGATGCTGAATTGACACCACAGTATTTACAAGAAAGATTGCAAAAGACAAATCGTAAAATAAAAGTTGTGCTATTGGATCAGCGTCTTTTAGTAGGGCTTGGAAATATATATGTGGATGAAGTTTTATTCCGTTCTCAAATTCATCCGGAACGAGAAGCGTCGTCTTTGACAAAAGAAGAAATTGAGCGAATTTATGAGGCTACGGTTACAACGCTAGGAGAAGCAGTGAAGCGTGGCGGAAGTACAATTCGAACGTATATCAACTCACAAGGGCAAATTGGTTCGTTCCAAGAACTCCTAAATGTATACGGAAAAAAAGGAGAACCGTGTGTAACTTGCGGTACGATATTAGAAAAAACAGTTGTTGGCGGAAGAGGAACGCATTACTGCCCAATTTGTCAGCCAAGAATATAGAAAAGAGATAACATCGGATAGGCATTTGTCATATACATACAGCAGAGCTATGTATAAGGGAGGAGCTTACCGATGTACCTTTATTTATCTCTTATTTTATTAGCTTTTACATTAAGCTTAGATAGCTGTAGTGTAGGGCTAACATATGGTTTAAGAAGCGTAAGAATTCCACTAAGATCAATTATAATTATCGGAATGTGTTCAGCGGCTGTTATGCTTGTTTCAATGGGAATTGGACATATGATCGCGAAAGTATTTTCACCTGTTATCGCAACGCGTATCGGTGGGCTTGTTCTTATTGGAATAGGGATTTGGGTATTGTATCAATTTTTTCGAAGTGAAAAAAAAGAAGAACCGAAGCAAGAGGAGAAGGTCTGGAAATTAGAGATTGCCTCGCTAGGGCTAGTGATTCAAATTTTACGGAAACCGACTGTAGCAGATTTTGATAAATCAGGCACCATTTCTGCAGGAGAGGCATTGCTTCTTGGTATCGCTCTTTCTGTAGACTCATTTGGTGCCGGAATTGGTGCATCTTTATTAGGGTATGCACCCGCTATGATGGCGATATTAGTTGCGATTATGAGTTCTTTGTTTTTATTTATTGGAATGAAACTTGGAACGGTTTTATCGAATATGAAGTGGTTACAAAAATTTACATTCCTGCCTGGGGTATTACTCATTATAATTGGAATTTGGAAAATGTAAGTATGGGCGTGGAACATTAGTTTCGCGCCTTTTATTATGAGGAGGCTTATTATGACAGTAGTAATTGGATTAACAGGAGGCATTGCAAGTGGAAAAAGTACAGTATCTCAAATGTTTCGTGAACTGAGCATACCGGTTATTGATGCAGATATTATTGCACGAGAAGTTGTAGAGCAAGGAAAACCAGCATATAACAAAATAGTAGAAGTATTTGGAACGGAAGTGTTACAAGAAGATGGAGAACTAGATCGTCCAAAACTGGGAAGTGTCGTTTTCTATAATGAAGAAAAACGATTGCAGTTAAATAAAATTGTTCATCCTGCAGTGCGTGAGGAAATGAATAGGCAAAAGGAGATGTACATAAAAGAAGATATGCAAGCGGTTGTGTTAGATATTCCTCTCTTATTTGAAAGCAAATTAACAAGTCTTGTTGACCGCGTTTTAGTTGTAGCAGTTAAGCCGCATACGCAATTAGAGCGTTTAATGAAACGAAATAACTTTTCAGAAGAAGAAGCAACAGCTCGTATTCAATCTCAAATGCCGTTAGAAGAAAAAGTGAAAAATGCAGATGAAGTGATAAATAATGATGGCACAATTATGGGAACGAAAACACAATTGCAGGTAATTTTAAAGAAGTGGAACATTATTGACTAAAAAATTGTGAAATTAATGAAAATGCTTAGTGACATATCTCCTTTTTGTGTTATACTATTATTGGGATTGGAGATAAATAGTATAACGCATTCAAGGGGGATAACATATTATGACTCGTGTGGCAATTAATGGATTTGGACGTATTGGGAGAATGGTATTTCGTCAAGCAATAAAAGAAAGCGCATTCGAAATTGTAGCAATCAATGCAAGCTATCCATCTGAAACGTTAGCACACTTAATTAAATATGATACAGTTCATGGCAAGTTTGACGGAACAGTAGAAGCATTTGAAGATCACTTATTAGTTGATGGAAAAATGATTCGCCTTTTAAACAACCGCGATCCAAAGGAATTGCCTTGGACAGATTTAGGTGTTGAAGTTGTAATTGAAGCAACTGGTAAATTTAATTCGAAAGAAAAAGCAATTCTTCACGTTGAAGCTGGAGCGAAAAAAGTTATTTTAACAGCGCCTGGTAAAAATGAAGATGTAACAATTGTAGTTGGTGTGAATGAAGACCAATTAGATATTACAAAACATACTGTTATTTCAAATGCATCTTGTACAACAAACTGTTTAGCGCCTGTTGTGAAGGTGTTAGATGAGCAGTTTGGAATTGAAAACGGTTTAATGACGACAGTTCACGCTTATACAAATGACCAAAAAAATATTGATAACCCACATAAAGATTTAAGAAGAGCACGTGCTTGCGGACAATCAATCATTCCGACAACGACAGGTGCTGCGAAAGCGCTAGCAAAAGTTCTTCCGCACTTAAACGGAAAACTTCATGGTATGGCACTTCGTGTACCAACACCAAACGTGTCTCTTGTTGACTTAGTAGTAGATGTAAAACGCGATGTGACAGTTGAAGCTATTAATGATGCATTCAAAACTGTTGCAAACGGTGCGTTAAAAGGTATTGTAGAATTCAGCGAAGAGCCTTTAGTATCTATCGACTTTAATACAAATACACATTCAGCTATTATCGATGGTTTATCTACAATGGTAATGGGTGATCGTAAAGTGAAAGTACTTGCTTGGTATGATAACGAGTGGGGCTACTCTCGTCGTGTTGTAGATCTTGTAACGTTAGTTGTTGAAGAGTTAGCGAAACAAGAAAATGTGCAACACATTTAAGTGAATAAGGGAGGAGAGGGCAAGGCAATATTTGCCCTCTTTTTTTATTTTTTTCTGAAAAGGAAAAAAATTATATAAGTATATTTTAAAAAGTGGACATACCACGAAACGTTGTGATTACTGCATTTGTGAATCGTTTATTTTTTTTAGGGAAAAGTAAAGAGGAAAATATGACAGAAAATCGAAAAAACTGTTGTTGCAAAATGAAAATAAACAAAGTATACTAACACTCGTAAACTTAAGAGCTGAGGTACGTAGTCACTACTTAAAGGGTTAGGACCTCTCTGGACTAACTTTCCCCCGTGGTAGTGGAGCAAGCCAAATTGCAAATTAGTTTTCAATTCGAACAGTTAGAATAAATTTACAAGGGGGAACTGTAGAATGGATACTATGGATACGATGGGTCGTCACGTGATTGCTGAACTTTGGGATTGCGATTTCGACAAGCTTAATGACATGCCGTATATTGAACAATTATTTGTGGATGCAGCACTAAGAGCTGGTGCTGAAGTGCGTGAGGTTGCTTTCCATAAATTTGCACCACAAGGTGTAAGTGGAGTAGTAATTATCTCAGAATCACATTTAACAATTCATAGCTTTCCGGAGCACGGTTACGCAAGTATTGATGTTTATACTTGTGGGGATCGTATTGATCCAAATGTTGCTGCAGAATATATTGCAGAAGGTTTAAACGCGAAAACGCGTGAGAGCATCGAGCTTCCTCGAGGCACTGGTAGCTTCGAAATTAAGCAGAGAGAAACAAAAGCTCTTTAAAAAAGAACATAATTGATTTAAAATGTAAAGAGGTGTATAATGCACCTCTTTTTTAGTTTATAAAAAAGGAAAAATATAACGTACTCGTTAGTTGAATACATTGGACTCTTGCAAATGAGGTAGTGCCTTATATACCATCTTATTTTTAAGTATGAGATGATAAAGTGATGCGCTGAAACTTAAAGTGGTAAGAGAGTTAGAATGAGTTATATAATATTGTATATATATTTTAGGTGAATTGAGTAGAGAAAAATAAAGAGTATAGTGTAAAGGAGTGAATGAATTGCGTTGTCCATCCTGTTCTCATAATGGTACAAGAGTGTTAGATTCGCGTCCGGTAGACGAGGGGCGCTCTATTCGAAGAAGAAGAGAGTGTGAAAGTTGTTTAAGTCGCTTTACGACCTTTGAAAGGGTAGAAGAGTCACCTCTTATCGTTGTTAAAAAAGAAGGCACACGAGAAGAGTTTAATAAAGAAAAGATTTTACGCGGTTTAATTAAAGCGTGTGAAAAAAGACCAGTATCTTTAAGACAATTAGAAGAAGTAACACAAAGCGTGGAACGTGAACTGCGTAATTTAGGTATATCAGAAGTGAAAAGTGATATGATTGGTGAAATTGTTATGGAAGAACTTCGCGATATTGATGATGTTGCTTATGTACGTTTTGCTTCTGTATATCGTCAATTTAAAGATTTAAATGTATTTATTGAAGAATTAAAAGATATACTGCAAAAAGAAAGAGAGTAGAAGTTGTATTTTATTCTCTTTACATACCGTAAGTAATAGGATAAGAGAGCTAGAAGCGAAAGCTAATAGCTCTTTTTCACTAAGAATTTATATAATGAAGATAGAAGGAATGAAGTAGAGGATAGATTGGATGAGAGAAAGGAAAAGCAAGAATGGAAAAACAGTCATGGATGGAGCTATTGCCGATTGATCGTTATAAAGTAAGTGCGAAAGGGCTACTGCATAATTACGACCGAAAAGTATTGACGATGTTGTATCAGCCGTTAATAGGTAGTAGAGCTTTTAGCTTATACATGACACTATGGGGGGAGCTAGAGCAAGATCGTGTATTTGGAAAAGAGAATACACATCATTCCCTTATGGTGACTATGCAAATGCAACTTCCTGAAATATATGAGGAACGAGTAAAGTTAGAGGCAATTGGGCTTTTGAAGGTATATATTAAGAAAGAAAAAGATATTCGAATGTTCATATATGAGTTGCAACCACCTTTATCTCCGAAGCAGTTTTTTGATGATATTGTTTTAAGTATCTTTTTATACAATCGATTGAGTCGGACAAAATATAATCAAGTAAAGCAATATTTCTTAGAAGAAGAATTTGATTTTGCTTCTTATGAAAATGTTACGCGCTCTTTCAATGATGTGTTTGGTTCGTTTAATCCAGGACAGCTTGAGCATGCGCAAGAAGACCTTCGTATTCCAAAAACGACAACTATGCCAAGTAACGAGAAGGGAGACGCTCCGAAAGTTTGGAATGATTTCTTTGATTTCTCTTTATTTGTAGATGGATTGTCCGCTCTTGTTCCTAAAAAGGCGATTACAGATCAAGTAAGAGACTGCGTTATAACACTTGCTTACGTGTATGGTGTAGATGTGTTATCGATGCAAAATATCGTTCTTGGTGCGGTGACAGAGATGCAAACAATTGATATGGAAAGGCTTAGAAAAGGAGCGCGCGATTGGTATCAATTTGAAAATGGTCAAGCATTACCGGTACTAAGTGAAAGAGTACAGCCTCATGCTGCACGTACGATGAAAGAGAAAGAGCCTTCATCACAAGAGGAGATGTTAATAAAGCAGCTAGAGGAAATCTCGCCAAAACAACTATTGAAAGAGATTTCTGGTGGTGCAGAGGCAACGAAAGCGGACTTGCAAATCGTTGAAGATGTCATGATTAATCAAAAATTGACACCAGGAGTTGTGAATGTACTTATTTATTACGTTATGCTACGCTCAGATATGAAACTTGCGAAAACGTATGTCGAGAAGATTGCTGGGCATTGGGCACGTAAAAAGGTCGGTACAGTAGCGGACGCGATGGCGTTAGCGAAAGAAGAGAACCGTCAATATCAAGAGTGGGCTGAGACGAAGAAAAAAGGCCGTACGGCGAAGAAAACGGTACGAAAAGAAATGGTGCCAGATTGGCTTAAGGAAGAAGAGCCGAAAGAACAAGAGAAAGAAACGGCGAAGAAAGATGTAAGTGTAGAAAAAGATGCAAGTACGCTAGAAGATGAACGAAAACGATTAGAAGAAGTGTTAAAAAAATATAAGCGTGATTAATAGAAGAGAATGAACGCTCTTTGAGGTGAGAAAATGGAGCATATTCAAAATTCATTTACAAAATTAATGGAAAATGAAAACTTTAAAAATAGATATGAAGTATTAAAGGCAGAAGTAATGGCGCATCCGCGTGTGAAAGAATTTATAGACGAACATAAAGGTGAAGTAACGACTTCTATGATTGAGCGCAGTCTTGTGAAGTTATATGAATATATTGGACAAAGTGTAGGTTGCGTAGATTGCCCGGATTTAGGTGCATGTAAAAATATGCTGCAAGGGTATGAGCCAAAGCTTGTTATTCAAGGGAAAATGATTGATATTCAATACGATCGCTGCGTTAGAAAAGTAGCATATGACGAGAGAAAGAAATATGAAAAACTCGTTCAAAGTGTATATATGCCAACGGATATTTTACAGGCAACTATGGAAAACTTAGACCCTTCTGATTTAAATGCACGTATCGATGCAATTGGCGCAGCGAATGAATTTTTAAGTACATATGAACCAGGTAAAAAAGCACAAGGTTTATATTTGTACGGTAAATTTGGTGTAGGAAAAACGTACCTTTTAGGAGCAATTGCGAACGAGCTTGCTCGAAAGAAAATAAGTTCGATGCTCGTATACTTCCCGGAATTTTTACGTGAAATTAAAAGTTCGATTCAAGATAATTCGATTGGCGAAAAGATTGATGCGGTTAAACGCGTACAAGTTTTAATGTTAGATGATATCGGGGCAGAAGCGATGTCGAGCTTTGTGCGTGACGATGTGCTTGGTGCAATCTTGCAATTCCGTATGTTAGAAAACTTACCGACGTTCTTTACGTCTAATTTTGATTTTAAACAATTGGAACATCATTTAACGTATACACAACGTGGTGAGGCTGAAGAAATGAAGGCAGCACGTATTATGGAACGAATTAAATATTTAGCCAAACCAATTCCAATTGGTGGGAAAAACCGTCGTCATAAGTAAAAGAGCAAGCTGAGAAGCTTGCTCTTTTGTATTATAGTGATATTTTCTTTTCAAATATGAGATCGAAATATTCAGGTTGTCCAGAACTGCCAATCGTAGGGGCAACAATCTGTACGAACCTCCAGTCATCTCTAGCATGTTCTTGAATAATTTCTTGGTAGTCTTCAGCTAGTTTGAGCGAGTGAGCCCCCAATGAAATTCGACTCTTACGAATTTATATTCAAACATTCAGATACCTCCCTTTAGTAATAAGTAAAGTATACAATAAAAAAATTCATAGTAGCTTGTATCATTTTTTTCTTCCTCCCTTAATATATATAAAATTAGCAAGCCATATTGAGTGGATTTTCTAACGATAGGAAATGTAATTCTACTAAGAGTGAACTTCACGCGGGACGGACTCTTATAGGATTTGTAACGTATAGATACAGTCCTTTAGAGCAGGGATAAAAGGGGGGACAAAAGTGATTGAAATTTGCTTCGAAGAAAAAAATGATGCTATGCACGTATATAGACAATTGCTGAAAAGAGCGGAAGTATTATATAAGGAAACGAGTGTGTATTTACAGGAACAAAAAGTGGTGATTCACATACCAGTACGTGAATCAAATTATATTGAAAAGATCTTATTGCCGGTAATGGTGTATTTTATTGTGAATGTGAAACAAAATGAGTGGATTTATACGATCTTAAAAGAAAAGTTTTTTTATGAAGAACAAGAAGAGTGTCATCAAATATTGCACATGGCACATGAGATTTTAAAGGGAAGAAGAAAAGGGGTAGCTCAGGATTTAACGCGTAACGCATTTGAGTCATATATTAAGTCTTCTTTAAATAATTGGCTTTGTGATCCGCTCTCATTCTCGTTTTCATCATATATCCGTTTTCGTCTTCGTACATATAGGGAAATGGTGGCTAAACTTGCGGAAGTGGCAATTGATGAATATAAGATGGAGCAAGAATACCAAATGTTCATTGAGACGCTTCGGCAACAAGTAAGTAGCCGTAAATCACGCTTGTCCTGCGTGCATCTTATTTTTGATGAAAGCTTTATCTTTTATGATGATAAAGGAAGACGTTTAAAACAGGAGAAGTTGGTCCAATATATAGATGAGGAATTATTAAAGCAAAATGATGTATATATTGATACGAAAGTAATTGCGCCGCTTCTTTCTATTTCGCCCAAAAAGATTTATTTATATACGAAAGAACAAGACCATAATATGATTATTACTTTGCGAAATGTGTTTCAAGAACGGGTCCAATTACATGGATTACATGATTTTGAGCGCAATGTGAAAAATTTAAAAAATAAAGGTAACGCCCTTGATTTTCTAAGTTTTTGAGCATATAATTACCTACATAAATGAAATATATCGAAATGTCATGATGAGGACATGAGTAGTTTTCTACGATTTTCAGAGAGGGAAGCCTTAGGGTGTGAGCTTCCTAGTACGGGATTATTACTTACCACCTCTAAACTTTAGCAGTGAACGGTTTTTCTAGTAATTGCTAACGGACAACACCGTTATGTTGAACTTGAGCAATTAACAATTATGTTAATTGGAACAAGGGTGGAACCACGAATTCAACACTCGTCCCTTTTTACGGGATGAGTGTTTTTTATTTTGAGAAAAAGAGGAGTGACCAGTGATGGCAGATGTAGTTAAAATTACTTTCCCTGATGGAGCTGTGAAGGAGTTTCCAAAAGGCGTAACAACTGAAGAAATCGCAGCTTCTATTAGCCCAGGCTTAAAGAAAAAAGCTGTAGCTGGAAAATTAAACGATGAGATGATCGATCTTGTTACACCAATCGAAGAAGATGGTGCAGTTTCTATTATTACATTAGATTCTGAAGATGGCTTATATATTTTACGCCATTCAACAGCCCACCTTTTAGCACAAGCGTTAAAACGTTTATATAAAGATGTTAAGCTTGAGCTTGGCATTGGTCCAGTAATTGAAAATGGCTTCTATTACGATATCGATATGGAAGAAGCAATTACAGTTGAAGACTTCAAGAAAATCGAAAAAGAAATGCAAAAAATCGTGAACGAAAACTTAGAAATCGTTCGTCATGAAGTACCACGTGCAGAAGCACTTCGTCGCTTTGAAGAAATTGGTGATGAGTTAAAATTAGATTTAATTAACGATCTTCCAGAGGATGCAGTTATTTCAATCTATGAGCAAGGCGAATTCTTCGACCTTTGCCGTGGTGTTCACCTTCCATCTACAGGGAAAATTAAAGTGTTTAAATTATTAAGCGTTGCAGGTGCTTACTGGCGCGGCGATAGCAATAATAAAATGTTACAACGTATTTACGGTACTGCATTCGTTAAGAAAGCAGAATTAGATGAGCACTTACGTATGCTTGAAGAAGCGAAAGAGCGCGATCACCGTAAATTAGGTAAAGAATTAAAACTATTTACTAATAGCCAAAAAGTAGGACAAGGTTTACCACTTTGGTTACCAAAGGGTGCAACAATTCGTCGTATTATCGAGCGTTACATCGTTGATAAAGAAGCAAGCTTAGGCTATGATCACGTATACACTCCAGTATTAGGAAGTAGAGAGTTATATGAAACTTCTGGTCACTGGAATCACTACCGTGATGGCATGTTCCCATCAATGGAAATGGATAATGAAGAATTAGTTCTTCGTCCAATGAACTGTCCTCACCATATGATGGTTTATAAAAATGATATTCACAGCTACCGTGAATTACCAATCCGTATTGCGGAACTTGGAACAATGCACCGTTATGAAATGTCAGGTGCGTTATCTGGGTTACAACGTGTACGCGGAATGACTTTAAACGATGCGCACATTTTCGTTCGTCCAGATCAAATTAAAGAAGAGTTAAAACGTGTTGTAAACTTAACTCTAGAAGTGTACAAAGATTTCGGTTTAGAGAACTACTCATTCCGTCTATCTTATCGTGATCCAGCAGATACTAAAAAGTATTATGCGGATGATGAGATGTGGGAAAAAGCACAAGGTATGTTAAAAGAAGCTATGGATGAAATGGGTCTTGATTACTATGAAGCTGAAGGTGAAGCAGCATTCTACGGTCCAAAACTTGATGTTCAAGTTCGTACTGCTCTTGGAAAAGACGAAACACTTTCAACTGTACAATTAGACTTCTTACTTCCAGAACGCTTTGAATTAACTTATGTTGGCGAAGACGGTAAGCAACATCGTCCAGTTGTAATTCACCGTGGTGTCGTATCAACTATGGAACGCTTCGTAGCCTTCTTAATTGAAGAATACAAAGGTGCATTCCCAACTTGGTTAGCTCCAGTTCAAGTACAAGTAATTCCAGTTTCTCCGCAAGTACATTTAGACTATGCGAAGAAAGTACAAGACGAATTGCGTCGTGCTGGTATCCGTGTTGAATTAGACACTCGTGAAGAGAAGATCGGTTACAAAATCCGTGAAGCACAAATGCAAAAAATTCCGTACATGCTTGTAGTAGGTGATAATGAAGTAACTGAAAACGGCGTAAACGTACGTAAATATGGTGAACAAAAATCAGAAACAATCGCATTAGATGCTTTTGTTGATATGATTAAAGTAGAAGGAAAACGATAAGAAAAAGCCGCGGTATACCGCGGCTTTTCTTTGTAATATAAAAGAGAAAAACTAGAAAAAATAACCATGTAACACTTATCATAAAAAAGTATTGCAAGTATGTTAGTTGTTTGTTACAATATTTCTTGTTGTTAGTAAAACACATCGCGTCTTCTTGACAGACGTCATGTCCTATGATAAACTCATCAAGGATAATAGAATATTGTTTTGTGGAACAAGTAGAAGCACCCGCTTCTCACCTGATGGACGCATTCGCAGTTAGCAGGTAAATGTATTTCTTACTTAAGATTTTACAAGTGTGGGTGTCGTATGCCCGCACTTTTTTTGTCGGGTTCTATGACTACAAAATATGTTCTGAGAAAACCTTGGAGGTGGCTTACTATTAGCAAGGATATGATGATTAACGAGCAAATTCGTGCACGTGAAGTACGTTTAGTTGGCGCAAATGGCGATCAACTTGGAATCAAGTCTCGTAATGACGCTTTAGACTTAGCTGCAAATCTTAATCTTGATTTAGTATTAGTTGCTCCAAATGCGAAACCGCCAGTATGCCGCATTATGGACTACGGTAAATTCCGCTTTGAGCAACAGAAGAAAGAAAAAGAGCAGCGCAAAAATCAAAAAGTAATTAGCATGAAAGAAGTTCGTTTAAGTCCAACAATTGATGAACACGACTTTAACACAAAACTTCGTAATGCTATCAAGTTTTTAGAGAAAGGCGACAAGGTTAAAGCGTCAATTCGCTTTAAAGGACGTGCCATTACTCATAAAGAAATCGGTCAACGTGTTTTAGATCGCTTCTCAGAAGCTTGTGCTGAAGTTAGTACAGTTGAATCTAAGCCTAAAATGGAAGGACGCAGTATGTTCTTAGTTTTAGCACCGAAAAACGATAAGTAATAGATAGAGGAGGAAATACCTATGCCTAAACAAAAAACTCATCGCGGCGCTGCAAAGCGTTTCAAAAAGACTGGATCAGGTAAACTGAAACGTTCTCACGCTTACACAAGCCATTTATTCGCTAACAAATCTACAAAAGCTAAACGTAAACTACGTAAAGCTGGTGTAGTAAGCGCTGGTGACTTCAAACGCATTCGTCAAATGCTTGACAACTTAAAATAAGTTCGGCTGATATATAGAACAATTAGGAGGTAATATTATGCCAAGAGTAAAAGGTGGTACAGTTACTCGTCAACGTCGTAAAAAAGTAATTAAATTAGCAAAAGGTTACTACGGTTCAAAAAATACATTATTCAAGGTTGCTAACCAACAGGTTATGAAATCTCTAATGTATGCATTCCGTGACCGCCGTCAAAAGAAACGTGACTTCCGTAAATTATGGATTACACGTATCAACGCAGCAGCTCGTATGAATGGTCTTTCTTACAGCCGCTTAATGCACGGTCTTAAAAATGCTGGCATCGAAGTTAACCGCAAGATGCTTGCTGACTTAGCTGTTCATGACGAAAAAGCTTTCGCTGAATTAGCAACAGTTGCAAAAAACAACATTAACTAATTAATTAGTTGAAACCTTAGAAGAATTTTCTTCTAAGGTTTTTTTGTTTGTGTTCAGAGAGAAGTTTGAAGTTCTAAAGATTAACGGATGTGTTGTTATCGATATGACAAAATCAACATAAAAACTATAGTGATATAGAAGAATATACATATGAAGTCAGGAGAATCCTCCTGGCTTTTTTTAATTATGCACGTTTGGAAAGAAGAGTATCTTTCCTAGCCGAAACGACACTGCTATAATGGAAAGATGATATGGAACTTTCATCAGATGAACAATTTAAGAGTGATGACTGAAACGTATTTGCAAATTAAGGACAAGCTATTTTATAAAGAGGTAGATAGCTGACTTATTCATAAGAACTGAAACATAATAATGAACTTTGAGATGAAACAACATTGTTGCGTAAAATGCGATGTTGGAGGAGGACAATAGAATGGACTTACTACAACTATTTAAATTACAAAAAGAATTAGATGACCGTATTGCAAAAGAACATGACTTACAACCGAAAAAATTGTTAAAAGAAAAAATGTTAGCTCTTCTTGTAGAAATTGGTGAACTTGCAAATGAAACACGTTGTTTTAAATATTGGAGCAACAAACCAGCTTCGGAACGTGAAGTAATATTAGAAGAATACGTAGATGGTTTGCATTTTATTTTATCAATCGGAATTGATTTAGGTATTGATAAAAACTTCTTATTCTATAAATGTGCACAAACGAATAAAACACAAGTGGAAATTTTCTTAGACACATATGCGAAAGTAATTCGTTTTACAGATCAACCATCTATTACAAACTATATTGAATTATTTACGAGCTATCTTCGACTTGGACAAGCACTTGAATTTGAGCAAGAAGAGATTGAAAAAGCATATTTAGATAAAAATGAGGTAAATCATCAGCGTCAAACACAAGGATACTAATTTAATTTTTGAATATTTCAATTTAATTATTGTATAATGAATTGACTGAAGAAAAAGGAGGGTGTTGGCAATGACAAAATTAGACGCGACATTGACAATGCTAAAAGAATTAACGGATGCACGTGGTATTGCTGGTAACGAACGTGAACCACGTGAAGTAATGAAGAAATATATCGAGCCGTTTGCGGACGAACTTTCTACTGATAATTTAGGGAGTTTAGTTGCGAAAAAAGTAGGGGAAGAAAACGGTCCGAAAATTATGGTTGCAGGTCATTTAGATGAAGTTGGATTTATGATTACACAAATCGATGACAAAGGTTTCCTTCGCTTCCAAACGGTTGGTGGCTGGTGGTCACAAGTTATGCTTGCACAGCGCGTGACGATTGTAACGCGTAAAGGAGATGTAACAGGTGTAATTGGTTCAAAACCACCGCACATTTTACCTCCAGAAGCTCGTAAAAAGCCAGTTGAAATTAAAGACATGTTCATCGATATCGGTGCTTCTAGCCAAGAAGAAGCGATGGAGTGGGGCGTACGACCAGGAGATCAAGTTGTACCGTACTTTGAATTCCAAGTGATGAAGAATGAAAAAATGTTACTTGCAAAAGCGTGGGATAACCGAATCGGTTGTGCAATTGCAATTGACGTATTAAAACAACTAAAAGATGAAAAGCATCCAAACGTTGTATACGGCGTTGGAACTGTACAAGAAGAAGTTGGTCTTCGTGGTGCAAAAACATCTGCGAATTATATTAAACCAGATATCGCGTTCGCAGTAGATGTTGGTATCGCTGGAGATACACCGGGTGTAACGTCAAAAGAAGCGCAAAGTAAAATGGGCGATGGACCACAAATCATTTTATATGATGCTTCTGTTATTGGACATACAGGTTTACGTGATTTCGTAGTTGATGTTGCTGATGAATTACAAATCCCGTATCAATATGATTCAGTAGCGGGCGGAGGAACGGATGCGGGTGCGATTCACATTGCTGTAAATGGTATTCCTTCTATGGCAATTACAATTGCAACGCGCTATATCCATTCTCATGCGGCAATGTTACATCGTGATGATTATGAAAATGCAGTGAAGTTAATTGTAGAAGTTATTAAACGTCTTGATAAAGAGGCTGTACATAACATTACATTTAATTAATAGAAAAAGCGAAGGAGATTCTCCTTCGCTTTTTTATGTTTTAAAAAGGCCGTTCTAATCCCGCTGCAGTATGAGCGCCTAAAATAATTAAACGAGTTAATTGCATCGCCATAAAATGCGGGGTATATATCATTCCTCTTTTTAACCATGACATAATCATCCCTAGATGGGCACCAGTAACATAACTAATGAGAATATCGCGTGGAACCATTAGTTTTTCATCGTTAGGTTGTGAAATAGAGAGGCTTAATGTTAAATGCGTTTGAATTGCTTTCATCATCTTATACGTATAGTTTCCGGCAGCTTTATCACCAAGCATGACGTTATAGAAGTTAGTGTTTTCTGCAATATGTTCGAACAAGGCTAAAAAACTTGGATGTGGCGAATCAAATGTTAGTTGGAAATCTTCTTTATTTCTATTTCTCGGTTTAATTACTTCAGTTAGCTTTTCTAACATTTCTTCAATGCTTTTGTCTAGTAAGTCATATTTATCGTGGTAATGGCTATAAAATGTAGCGCGGTTTACAGGAGCGCGTTCTGCAATATGTTGAACAGTAACATTTTCAAAACCTTTTTCGCCTACTAAAGCGACAAAAGCATCCTGTATGAGTTGTCTCGTCCGTTTTACACGTGGATCATTTGTATTTTTAATAGACATTTTTATTTCCCCTCGTTTAATTTTCTGTACTTAAACAACATATTGGTATTATATTGTTGTTTAAACGACATTTCATACGTAAATTGTCGGTTGTAGATTCAAAATAATTATTTATAATTATAAACGATAGTCCTTCAGAAATCAGCACCGCTCGCAGGTAGATAAATTTCGATTTACGCTGCAGATGGTGTGATTTTTTTGTTAAAAGGTTAATATAATTAACAATTAAACAATCTAAACAATAAGGACATAAATAGTTTAGAAAAAAATTATATGCGATATAAGGAGAGGAATGCAATGAATCAGTTTCGAAGAATGGTAATTATCAACATTATCACATTAATTGTACTAGTTGGCGGCGGTATTGGCGGTTATTACTATTACAATCAAACGGAAAATTACTTAAAAACAGACAATGCAAAGATTGATGGAAAGGTAATTCCGGTTGCTTCACCAGTAGCAGGTAAACTAACTGACTGGAAAGCTGAAGTAGGAAAAAATTATAATGAGAACGATAAATTAGGTACTGTTACTGTAGCGGCAGCTAATGGAGAACAAACAGTAGATGTAACAATTCCACAAAATGCAACAGTTGTACAATCAAACGCAACAACAAATGCTTTCGTTGGAGCAGGTAGCCCGATTGCTTATGCATTTGATATGAACAATTTATGGGTAACAGCAAACATTGAAGAAACAGATGTTGATGATGTTCAAAAAGGTCAAGATGTAGATGTGTATGTAGATGCATACCCAGATACAACGTTAACAGGAAAAGTAGAACAAGTTGGCTTAACAACAGCGAATACATTCTCTATGTTGCCATCAAGCAACGCAACAGCGAACTATACGAAAGTAACACAAGTAGTACCAGTTAAAATTTCTTTAGATCATAGCAAATCAGTAAATATTGTTCCTGGCATGAATGTGACAGTTCGTATTCATAAGTAAGGGGGAGATGAGATGTCCTCAATTGTAATTGCAGGATATGCACTATTTTGTATAATCGTCTTCTTCCTTGTAAATCGTCTTTTACGAAAGAAAAAAACGAAAATGGGAGAAGAACAAGTCCCAGCCGTAAGTAAAATAGAAGTAAGTAAAGTTGAAACAGAAGAGAAAGAAATTGAACGAAAGCAAGAATCGGAAATTTCTAATGTAGTTGAGTTAGAAACAGGAAAGCAAGAAGAAGTAAAACAAGAAAAAGAAGTGCCGAAAAAACAAATGTCTATGCCTGTAGAGAATGTGAACGTAAAAGCAGTTGTAGCTGTATTAATTCTCGGCATGTTCGTTTCTATTTTAAACCAAACAATCATTAACGTTGCATTACCTCCGTTAATGAATGAATTTAATGTATCAACTTCAACAGCACAATGGTTAATTACAGGCTTCATGCTTGTAAATGGTATTTTAGTACCGATTAGTGCCTTTTTAGTTTCACGATTTACGTATCGTAAATTATTCGTAGCAGCAATGTTATTCTTCACGGTAGGATCTATCATTTGTGCTACTTCAGGAAACTTTACAATGATGATGACAGGTCGCGTAATTCAAGCAGTTGGTGCGGGTATTTTAATGCCGGTTGGTATGAATATCTTTATGACGTTATTCCCGCCTCATAAACGCGGAGCGGCGATGGGATTACTAGGTGTAGCGATGATTTTAGCGCCAGCTATCGGACCAACTGTAACAGGTTGGGTGATTGAAAACTATAGCTGGAACTTAATGTTCTATGCGATGTTTATTATTGGTTTAATTATTACGTTCCTATCTTTAAAATTCTTTACACTAGCTCAGCCAGTGTCTAAAACGAAATTAGATATATTCGGTGTGGTTAGTTCAAGTATTGGACTAGGAAGCTTATTGTACGGATTTAGTGAAGCTGGAAATAATAGTTGGACTAGTGCAGAAGTCATTATTTCACTTGTTATCGGTGTAATTGGTTTAGCGTTATTTATTTGGAGAGAGTTAACAACGGACAATAAAATGCTTGATTTACAAGTATTTAAATATCCAGTATTTACTTTTACTTTAGTAATTAACGCAATCGTTACGATGGCATTATTCGGAGGTATGTTATTGCTTCCAGTATATCTGCAAAACATTCGTGGCTTTACGCCAATTGAATCTGGTTTACTACTTCTTCCAGGATCATTAATTATGGGGATCATGGGACCAGTAGCGGGTAAATTATTCGATAAATATGGCATTCGTCCATTAGCGATAATTGGATTGGCAATTACGACGTATGCGACATATGAATTTACAAAATTATCGATGGATACACCGTATAGCGTTATTATGACGGATTATATTATACGTTCAATTGGTATGTCATTCATTATGATGCCAATTATGACAGCTGGTATGAACGCGCTACCGATGAAATTAATTTCTCACGGTACAGCAACGCAAAATACGTCAAGACAAGTAGCTGGTTCAATCGGAACAGCGATTTTAATCACACTTATGACGCAACAAACAACTGCTCACGTAGCAGATTACGGCAACATGTTAACAACATCAAACCCAATTTTAGTTGATAAATTACACGGCATGGGTCAAAGCTTAGTGGCCTTAGCTGGATCAGCTCAAGCAGGAGACGCGATGAGCACACAACTATTATATGGACAAATTTCAAAGCTATCTGCAATTAACGGTATTAACGATGCCTTCTTAATTGCAACGATACTTGCAGGGATTGCTTGGGTGTTATCGTTCTTCTTACCATCAGGCAATAAACCAAATAGAAAAGCAGGGAATTAATTTCCCTGCTTTTTTGTCTTTTTAAAGAGTGAGATATAAAAAATGATAACCAGTTACGGAGCACAGCCCTGCTAGAAACAAAATTATCCCCATAGAACGAATACTTGACATGTGTCTGCCGCTTATAATAGCTAATAGTCCAGCTAAAGAGAAGAAGTACCAATATAAAGTTCCAGAAATTGGAACGATCCCCTCTAAATCTATTCCAGAACCTATACAAACGATAGGAACAACGATAAGTAATATGCTAATTAAACCAGCTATAATGGTAAGTAATTTACGATGTTTCATGCCAGCAATAATTAAAAAAATGCCGACGATGAATTCGCATAACATTAAAGTAAGAGCTAAAATCATCCAAGTTAATATTCCAAACACTTCTGTATTACCTCCGATTTGTAGGTTGCTAAAAAATATTATATATAGAATGAATCACCTACAGACATGAGCTCCCAGAAGATAACACCTAATATTCCAATGGTAAAAATAATGAATCCCATATTACGTATACTTTTAATTTTGGCTTGTACTCCACTTACCCCTGCTAATAATCCAGTTAAAGAAAATAGGGTCCAGTAAAGAGCAGTTGGAATCGGGAAAATTGTATCGATATGAATCCCTACACTTAAAAGAACAAAAGGTAGTGTGACAAAGGATAGGCTAAGTAGCCCCATTAAACCAACGAGTAATTTCCGATATTTAATCCCCGTTACTATTAAAAAAATACCACCAGCAATCCCGCATAGTAAGAGAAGTGGCGTGAAAAGCATCCAAATAATACTGAACATATGTAAACTCCTTTATGTGAATTAAGTTATATTTTACTACATGAGGTTTATTTTGGATATTATTAATGAGTATATATAAATTGAAGGAAATGGGTAATAACGATACGGATTATCAAAAACGCTAACCGCAGAAGAGTTTGAAGTTATGATAAAAGAGTAAAGAGAGGTATCGCGATGATACCTCTTTTTAACTCAAGAATGCCAACATGTTATTCATAATATGAAATAACATAGCTGGAATAATGGACTTTGTTTTTTTACATAAAATGGCCATTAATAATCCCATAAAGAAAGTAATTACCATTACCCCAAGTGAGTATGTATGAGCGATACCGAAGAAGAAACTTGTTACGATGGCTGCAATCCAAAATGGAAAGCGTTCTGAGAAGAAGCGAAGTATAAAACCACGGAAAATAAGTTCTTCAAAAATGGGTGTGAGTATTGCAAAGCTGAGAAGTAATAATATTTGATATTGCTTAAAGACGTCTAAGCTTAGTGCGGAAGATTGCTGCTTTGTTGCGTCTTGGAACACATAATTTAACAAGATGTAATTGAGTATGATGTTGATAACGAAGAAAAGAAGTAAGTATACGTATGTGCGCCATTCTTTCAGTGTTTTAAAGTTAAAAGATTTTAGTAGTAATTTTTTTGCGGGTTCGAATTTAAAAATGAAGAATAACAATACAGCTAGTTGTAATACGGTACTTGCAGTATTTGCAATAGATTCATACAGGGCAACTTGTTTTTTATCTGTAAGACCTGCTGTATAAATTGTTAATGGCATTGCGAGGAACACAGTAATAAGTCCAGTCCCAAAAAAGGCGAATAAAACAGAGCTAATAAATTGTCCCCATGACATCGAGTGTTTTTGTTCATTAGAAAGCTGTGTAGCGGGTTGCATTTGTAAAATCACCTCTTTTATATTTGTATATTTAATTATAAAGTAAAATGTTTTTGAATGTAATATTTAAATATTACATATAAAGTGAAACTTTAATCATTGGGGAGGTTCATCCCCCACTGATTATCAGCCCTCACCAATCGGGCTTTTACGGGCAGTTGATTCCCCACCTAACTTCCTCGTCTTTGCTGAATTTCGAGGTGGGGGTCTTACTGCCCGTTAATGCGGGATAAAGGTTTATTTTCCATAAAATAATAAAAGAGGTATCACCCTGTAGTGATGCCTCTTTCTCATTGATAACTATGTTCTGTCTTGTTATTCAATTTGGCTTGCTCTATTTGCAATTCACGCTCTACCAATCGATCTAATTGCTGAATAGCTTTAAGTGCTTTTTCATAAGAAATCGTTCTATAATGATGAGCTCCGCCTGGTTCTTCATCTGCTTCGTCTGCCCATTTAATAATGTTTTGAAGAGATGTTCTTTCAATTTCTTGTTCCACTAAGAAAGAATCTGTATGCAGAAGAATTGCGATAGAAATTTCTTTTGCTAGTTTTGGATGTTCTCCTAATCTAATAAGCAATTTATGTGCTCTTTCAGCACCTTTAATTGCATGGATATCATTCTTTTTATATAAGTCATAGTCCCATTCGCCGCCTGTGTACCACGTATGATGTCCGATATCATGAAGGAAACCGGCTTTTGTCGCAGCATCGACTGAGGCGTGATGCTTTTTGGCTAGGTGAAACGCATGGTAAGCGACAGCGATCGCGTGGACCATTCCAGAACGGTTTACGTATTTTTGTGTAATGTGATGTTTAAAAACTTGTTCAAGCGTAATACGGTGCATAAAACATTCACTCCTTTTATCTAATGATGTATACGAAGAAAAATCGATCGGTTTAAATGTATTTTGAACATTGTACTCCATCATAGTTCGTTAGTAAAGTAGAAATGTTTAGGAGAAGAAAAATTTTTTTCGTAAAAAAATCACCTTAGCTTATGCGAAGGTGATTTTCAAATTGCTTATTTTTTTAATCCTTGCTCTAGTGTTTCTAACATTTCGTGCTTTTCATTTTCATCAGCGTTTTTCCAAATGACTTCAAATAAAACGCCAAGACCTGGAAGCATTTTTTCTTCACCGCTTTGAATTGCATCGACAATTGTTTCTTGTAATTGATCTTGTGAATTACCAGATACATTCGCTAATACGGCACCGCGTAAATTAAAACTCATTGCTTTCACCTCTTCTTCAGAATTGAAACTGACGTTAGTTTTTGTTCTTTTTTATGTAAATATGTATGAAAAATAGGCTATAATGATAAGACAAGAAGAGAGGGAAATACATATTATGAAAAACATTGATTCAGTACAAAATCCGCGTGTAAAGCAGTGGAAAAAGCTGCAAACGAAAAAAGAACGCGATAAAAAAGGTTTATTTTTTGTAGAAGGATTTCACTTAGTCGAGGAAGCTCTGAAGGCAGGAATTGTAACAGAACTTATCGTTTCAGATCAGACAGACCTTCCGAAAGATTGGACAGTTAATGATGTGGAAATGTATATCGTGCCTGAGGCGATTGTAAAAATACTTCGTGAAACAGAAACGACGCAAGGTGTATTTGCTGTTTGTGAGAAGCATGAGAAAGAAGTAGCTCTTACTGATGGGAAATTCCTTTTATTAGATGGCCTGCAAGACCCAGGTAATTTAGGAACAATTATTCGTACAGCTGATGCAGCTGGTATTCACGCCGTTGTGCTTGGAGAAGGTTGTGTTGATGTTTACAATAGTAAAGTACTCCGCTCTACACAAGGTTCTATTTTCCACTTGCCAATTGTAAAAGGGAACTTAGAAGAATGGGTAGACAAGTTAAAAGAAAATAACGTTCCTGTATATGGAACAGCTCTTGAAAATGGAGTTCCGTATGGTGAAGTAACTCCGGCCGGAAGTTTTGCATTAATTGTTGGAAATGAAGGAAATGGCGTACGCCAAGAAATTCTTGCAAAAACGGATCAAAACTTGTATATTCCGATTTACGGCGGGGCAGAATCATTAAATGTTGCGGTTGCAGCAGGGATTTTAACGTATTATTTGCAAAGCCCGGTTGCGAACAAATAAAAAACTTCTTATAATAAGTTGAAGTACATTATATTAAAAGTTAAATAACGAAAAACGTTGATAGAGAAGAGTAGCTTACAAAATCGCCATATAGGGAGAGAGTGCCGTAGACTGAAAGCATTCTTATGGTAGACGGAAGTGAATTCACCTCTGGAGTTGACGCCAGGACCATGTATATGTAAAGGCGTTCCGGTCAGAATTGATCGTTATAACTAATGAGTGGGCAGACTTGTTCTGTCAATTTAGGGTGGTACCGCGAATTTACCTCGTCCCTTTTTGGGAGCGAGGTTTTTTTATTTTTAAAATTAGGAGGGTTCCAAAATGGAAGCACGTTTAAAAGAGCTAAAGCAAAAAGCGTTAGAGCTTATTGAAGAAGCGAAAGAGTTAAAGGGCTTAAACGACGTACGCGTAGCGTATTTAGGAAAAAAAGGTCCAATTACAGAAGTATTACGCGGCATGGGAAAATTATCAGCAGAAGAGCGTCCGCGTATGGGAGCATTAGTAAATGAAGTACGTGAAGCGATTCAAACGCGTCTAGAAGACAAAATTGGTAACTTAGAAAAAGCAGTAATTGAAGCGAAATTAGCTACGGAAACAATTGATGTTACATTACCAGGTCGTCCTGTTGAAACAGGTTGTCACCATCCGTTAACAGCTGTTGTTGAACAAATTGAAGATGTATTCATCGGTATGGGTTATGAAGTAGCTGAAGGAACAGAAGTAGAAAAAGACTACTACAACTTCGAAGCACTAAACTTACCGAAAGATCACCCAGCACGTGACATGCAAGATACATTCTACATTACAGAAGAAACGTTACTACGTACACATACATCTTCTGTGCAAGCACGTACGATGGAAAATAATAAAGAAAAAGGCCCAATCAAAATTATCTGTCCTGGTAAAGTGTATCGCCGCGATGATGATGATGCGACGCATTCACATCAGTTCATGCAAATTGAAGGTCTTGTAATTGATAAAAACATTCGTATGAGTGACTTAAAAGGTACACTGCAAGTATTCGTGAAAAAGATGTTCGGTGAAGATCGTGAAATCCGTCTTCGTCCAAGTTTCTTCCCATTCACAGAGCCATCTGTAGAGATGGATATTTCTTGTATGATGTGTCATGGCAAAGGTTGCGGCACTTGTAAAGGAACTGGCTGGATTGAAATTTTAGGCGCAGGTATGGTTCACCCGAACGTACTTGAAATGGCTGGTTATGATTCAAAAGAATATCAAGGTTTCGCATTCGGTATGGGCGCAGAGCGTATCGCAATGTTGAAATACGGCGTAGATGACATTCGTCATTTCTATACAAATGATGTACGTTTCTTACAACAATTCAAACGAGCGTAAGGGAAGGAGAGGATAAATATGTTCGTATCATATCGTTGGTTACAAGAGTATGTAGATATTAAAGATGTAACAGCACAAGAACTAGCAGACAAAATCACGAAAAGTGGTATTGAAGTAGAAGGCGTTGAAGTATTAAATAAAGGTGTAAAAGGTGTTGTAGTTGGTCACGTATTAGAATGTGAAAAACACCCAGAAGCTGATAAATTAAGCAAATGCTTAATCGATATCGGTGAAGAAGAGCCAGTTCAAATTATTTGTGGAGCTGCTAACATTGCAAAAGGTTTAAAAGTACCAGTTGCAAAAGTTGGTGCTGTACTTCCTGGTAACTTCAAAATTAAAAAAGCAAAACTACGTGGTGAAGCTTCACACGGTATGGTTTGTGCTCTTCAAGAGCTTGGCATTGATGGAAAGTTAGTTTCAAAAGAATATGCAGATGGTATCTTCATCTTCCCAAGTGACGCTGAAGTTGGTGCAGATGCACTTGAAATTTTAAACTTACACGATGAAGTACTTGAGCTTGGTTTAACACCAAACCGTGCAGATTGCTTAAACATGTTAGGTGTTGCATATGAAGTGGCTGCTATTTACGGGCGAGAAGTAAAACTTCCAGCTATCGAATTACAAGAAATAGCAGAAAAAACTTCTGATTATATTTCTGTAAGTGTAGAAGCGAAAGAAGAAAACCCATTATACATTGCAAAAATGGTTAAAAACGTAAAGATTGGTCCATCACCAATGTGGATGCAAACTCGCCTTATGGCAGCTGGCATTCGTCCAATTAGCAACGTAGTTGATATTACAAACTACATTTTAATGGAATACGGTCAACCGTTACATGCATTCGATTACGATAAATTAGGTTCAAAAGAAATCGTTGTTCGTCTTGCAAAAGAAGGCGAAAAAATTGAAACGTTAGATGATCAAGAGCGTACATTACAAAGCCACCACCTTGTAATTACAAACGGAACAAAAGCTTTAGCTGTTGCTGGTGTAATGGGCGGAGCGGATTCTGAAGTTACAAATGAGACAGTAAACGTTCTAATTGAGTCTGCATACTTTGCAGGTCAAACAGTGCGTCGTACATCAAAAGACTTAGGTCTTCGTAGTGAATCAAGTGCACGTTTCGAAAAAGGAATCGACCCAACACGTACATTTGAAGCAATTCAACACGCAGCTGCTTTAATGGCGAAATATGCTGGCGGTGAAGCGCTTGAAGGTGTAGTAGAAGCTGACAACTTACAAGTACAAGAGCGTACAGTATCTGTTACTGCTGAAAAAGTAAACCGTGTATTAGGTACAAATATTTCTGCGAGTGAAATGGGTACAATGTTTACAAACTTGAAATTCCCATTCACAGAAGTAGAAGGAACATTCCATGTAAATGTACCAGCACGTCGTCCTGATATTACAATTTCAGAAGACTTAGTAGAAGAAGTGGGCCGTCTATACGGTTATGACCACATTCCAGTTACATTACCTTCTGGAACGATGACTCGTGGTAAATTAACATCAGCACAAACGAAACGTCGTAAAGTACGTCGCTTCTTAGAGGGTGCTGGTTTATATGAAGCAATCACGTATTCATTAACAAGCGCTGACAAAGCGAAACAATACATGGTTGAGCCAAACGAAAAAGCACCTGTAAACCTTGCGCTTCCAATGAGCGAAGAGCGTAGCCAACTTCGTTTAAGCTTAGTGCCACAATTGCTAGAAGCAGTTTCATACAATGTTGCTCGTAAAAACGACAGCGTTGCTTTATACGAAGTAGGTTCTATCTTCTTACCAACAGAAGCAGGAGAACTTCCGAAAGAAGAACAACACCTTGCAGGTGTTATGACAGGTCTTGCCCTTCACCATGCATGGCAAGGTGAGAAGAAAGTAGTAGACTTCTTCGTTATGAAAGGTGTACTAGAAGGACTATTTGACGTACTTGGCGTTTCAAACCAAATCACATATGCACCAGCAAAACGTGAAGGTATGCACCCAGGCCGTACAGCTGACATCGTATTAGATGGCGAAGTAATTGGTTTCATCGGTCAATTGCACCCAGAAGCAGAAAAACAATTAGATGTGAAAAATACATTCGTATTTGAACTATCTCTTGTAAAAGTATTCGGTGCAGACGCTGAAGAAACTTACTACTCAGCAATTCCGCGTTTCCCATCTATGACACGTGACATGGCTGTTGTAGTAACAAAAGAAACAAAAGCTGGTGAAATGAAGCAAGTCATTGCTGAAGCTGGCGGAGAACTTCTGAAAGACGTAACACTATTCGACTTATACGAAGGTGAAAAAATGGAAGAAGGCAAGAAATCACTTGCATTCTCTATGACTTACTTCGATGCAGAACGTACGTTAACAGACGAAGAAGTAACAGAAGCACATAACCGTGTATTAACAACGGTAGAAGAGAAATTTGGTGCGGAGTTACGTAAGTAATTAGAAAATTGCCGGATTCATTCCGGCAATTTTTTTATTGCACAATCGTCGAAAGATGTCGGTAAGTCGATATATTACAAAAATCGCTTATATATTTTCTGGCATCTTGCATCTTTCTCTCGAATGTAGTACATTAATTTTAGTTTAACAAAATGAAAGACGATGATAAGGAAAAGTAGTATATACTATAATCCAAAGCGAGTCAGGGGCGGTGAGAGCCTGATGAGGCGGTATATGTGAAGAACACCTTGGAGTTGCTAACCGAAATTGAATCTTGTATTCAAGAGTAGACTTAGACGGGAATCCGGCCTGTTACAAACCGGGAAGTATGTATTACATACGAGTTAAAGTTGGTCTTTATGACAAATTGGGTGGTACCGCGAAGTTTAACCTTTCGTCCCTTTATGGATGAAAGGTTTTTTTGTATTTAAATATATCAGCAAAGGAGAATTTCACTATGGAAAACACATTAGTAAAAAGTCTGTATAGAGATACAGAAAAGTATGCAGGTCAAACAGTACAAGTATCAGGGTGGATTCGTAACTTACGTGATTCAAAAGCATTTGGTTTCATCGAATTAAACGACGGTAGCTTCTTCAAAAGCGTTCAAATCGTTTTCGATACAGAATTAGAGAACTTTAAAGAAATTGCAAAGCTTCCACTTAGCTCTTCAGTGAAAGTAGAAGGTAAAGTAATTGCAACGCCTGGGGCGAAGCAACCATTTGAAATTAAAGCAGAAAAAATTGATATCGAGGGCTTATCAGATTCTGATTACCCACTTCAAAAGAAGCGTCATACGTTTGAATACTTACGTACAATCGCTCACTTACGTCCAAGAACAAATGCATTCTCTGCAACGTTCCGCGTACGTTCTATCGCAGCATTTGCGATTCATCAGTTCTTCCAAGAGCGTGGATTTGTACATGTTCACACACCAATCATCACTGGTAGTGATACAGAAGGTGCTGGCGAAATGTTCCGCGTAACAACACAAGATTTAAACAACGTACCAAAAGGTGAAGACGGACAAGTTGATGAATCAAAAGACTTCTTCGGTAAAGAAACAAACTTAACAGTAAGTGGACAGCTGAACGCTGAAGCGTATGCATTAGCATTCCGTGATGTATATACATTCGGACCTACATTCCGTGCGGAAAACTCAAACACAACTCGCCACGCTGCTGAGTTCTGGATGGTTGAGCCTGAGATTGCATTCGCTGAGTTAGGCGATGTAATGGATCTTACAGAAGATATGCTGAAATATGCAATGAAATATGTATTAGAGCATGCACCAGAAGAAATGGACTTCTTCAACAGTTTCGTTGATAAAACAGTTCTAGAGCGTATGAACAACGTGATTAACTCTGACTTCGGTCGCATCACATATACAGAAGCAATTAAAGTACTTCAAGAATCAGGTGCTGACTTCAAATACCCAGTAGAATGGGGTATTGACTTACAAACAGAGCATGAAAGATACTTATCAGAAGAGATCTTCAAACGCCCTGTATTCGTAACTGACTACCCGAAAGACATTAAAGCGTTCTACATGCGTATGAATGAAGATGGAAAAACAGTAGCTGCTACTGACCTTCTAGTTCCTGGCATCGGCGAATTAATCGGCGGAAGTCAACGTGAAGAAAGAATGGACGTTTTAGTAGACAGAATTAAAGAATTAGGTATGAACGAAGAGGACTACTGGTGGTACTTAGAACTTAGAAAATACGGCGGTACAAAACACGCTGGATTCGGTCTAGGTTTCGAGCGCTTCCTAATGTACATCACTGGTATGGCTAACATCCGTGACGTAATTCCATTCCCAAGAACTCCAGGTTCTTCTGAGTTCTAAAATGTGAAAAAAGCGAGAGGATTTCCTCTCGCTTTTTATTTTGCATAGTTTATTACCCTGTAGCAAAAAGTAACGCGAAGGGGTGAATATAAATGAGTAAAAAAGTAAAAAAAGATCATTCAAGATCGGGCCTAGGTTCTCCAGAAGTAGAAGGACAAGGAACGACGACACATGAAACAGGTTCTCATAAAGTACCTTCATCTAATAAGAAGCAGAAACGAAGCTAATATAACAAAGGAGAGTCTTAAGGGCTCTCCTTTGTTATGTGTTACATCATATTATCGTTAATTTCTTTTGTAATCTTATTTATGTCTTTGTCTAATCGATCGAAATAGAAAAACCACAGTAAACTTATGAACACGTAATAGATGGCCATAACGCTAAGGCTATCAGATATGTTTTCGAATGTGGATTTAGTAGTGAAGAAAGTGCCCCAAACAGTAGAAATAATGAAGTAAGAAAGTGGAACTACGAGGTGTATGAAAACATATAATAATTTTTTAACTTTCACAGCGTCCATATGAATTCCCTCCTTATGTAAACAATCCTTTTCTTCTAATCATGAATTCAAATTCCTCACAGAAGTGTTGTAGCTTGTTGTGCATCGTGTTTCACGATAAATTTTCGAATCCGAAAATTTAATAGGAATGATCTACCATATCTTTCGATTAAATTTTGGAACTCCTGTTGCTCACTTAATAGTTGGATATTCTCCCTAATTTTGAATTGTCTTTCATGGGATTACCTAGTAAGATGTTTAGAATCATTTATAGAAATAGTAATAGGAATTATCTTCTTTAATTTTAATAATATGTATATTTATGTTGTGACATAATTACAAGGACAATAGTAGGGTGAAACAAAAAACAGGAGTTTGTAGGCTCCTGTTTTTGTCGATACTATTTTAATAAGCGAAACGCCTTCTCTGTATTAGCAAAATGCAGTTTCACAAACTCAGGTAATCGTTCTTTACCAAGCTTTTGAATTAATTTAGCAGCGGCGATATCAACTTGTTTACCAGCACCTTTTGGAAGTGGCATACCAGCTTTTTTACTTAGTTCGTCAAACTGTTTTACGAATGAGTAGCGAGCTAAAATAGAAGCAGCGGCTACTGCTAAATGGACGCTTTCACCTTTCGTAGCGAAATAAACATTTTCACGCTGTACCTGTTTTTGTTTTGCTAAATATTTATAGTATGTATCAGGTTGTGTGAATTGATCGATTAAGACGCCTTCAGGTTTTGTAGGTGCCATTTTAGCTAATAAGTTTGTAATAGCTTTATTGTGTAGTAAAGCTTTTAACTTACCTTGATTGTTTCCTTTATCAAATAGCTCGTTATATTTTTCATTATGAAGGACAAGAGAGCTGTAAGGAACAACGTGTAGAAGTTGTTTCGCAATGGCAGTAATTTGATCGTCATTTAAGTTTTTAGAGTCTTTTACACCAAGTTCTTTTAGCAGTGGGATTTGCTCTGCATCCACATATACAGCAACGACTGTCATCGGTCCAAAGAAATCTCCCGTACCAACTTCATCAGACCCTACAATAGACATTGTACCGATGGAAGCGGGCGGCGCATAACGATGGGAATCGACAGATTTTTTTACAGCTGTTTTCGGTGTTTGAGAGACAGTTTGCCAACGAGAAGCTTCTGCTTCAGCGCGGCCTCCTTGGAACATTACTTTTCCAGATTTATACGCTGTAATTGTGCAAGATGGTACCTTTGCCATGAAGATTCCGCCTTGTGGAATTTTTGGGCTAAGCGAATGTTTATATTGTTGTTTCATGTCTTCAATTACTGTAGAATTTGTTTGAATTACGATAGAATTTGACATAATGGTCGCCCCTTTTTTTATATTGTTATTTTTATCATATCGGATTGTTCTTTCTGTTTCCATATTATGAAGGTTCATGGTATGATAAACTTTAGGATTCTGTACGTGATTGGAGGCCGGTGAGTTGTCACAACAAAAGGGAAAGAAAAGTCGAATTAATGTAGAAATCTATGGTCAGCAATATTCAGTTGTTGGCGATGAAAGTACAAGTCATATCCGCATGGTAGCAGCGATTGTGGATGATAAAATGCGCGAACTCAATGCCAAGAATCCTTCGCTTGACACGAGTAGACTAGCGGTATTGACGGCGGTAAACGTCATACACGATTACATAAAATTAAAAGAAGAACATGAGAAATTGAAAGAAAGTATGACAAAAAAAGGAATGGAATAACATGATTGATATTATTATCATTTTACTGCTTGTTATGGGATTTTTCCTCGGCTTACGCAGAGGGTTTATTCTGCAACTTGTAAAGTTAACAAGCTTTATTATCGCATACCTTGTTGCATACTGGTACTGTAAAGATTTAGCGCCAGCACTTGCGAAATTTATTCCGTATCCATTTGATAAAAACGTATCTGTTCCAGAATGGATTGATGCAAATAATATTGAGACAGTATTTTATCAAGCGCTTGCGTTTATCATATTGTTTATTATCACTAAAATTGCACTTTCATTACTTGGTAATTTGTTAAATATGTTTGCAGAAATACCGGTTTTAAAGCAAGTAAATGCGTTTGCGGGGGCAATCCTCGGATTTTTAGAAGTATATATTATTTTGTTTGTCTTAATTATCATTGGAAATATTCTTCCGATTGAACAAGTACAAACACCATTACAAAAATCATCAATTAGCAAAATAATTGTAGACGATACACCGATTCTATCTGAAAAGGTGAAGGAACTATGGCAGACAGGTAGCAGAGTATAACTTCTCTTTTTTCGGAAAGAGAAGTTTTTTTCTATGAAAGAAAGGCGGGGCAATGATGAAAGTAAATAAAAAACAAGTTATCAAATTATTAGAGACAATCGGGCTTTTTATGGAACTAAAGGGTGCGAATCCATTTAAAATATCTGCATTTCGTAAAGCGGCAGCAGCATTAGAAAGTGACGATCGTAGTCTTTCTGAAATTGAAGATTTCACAAAGATTCCAGGGATCGGAAAAGGAACAGCAGCCGTTATTCAAGAATATATAGAATCGGGAACATCTGAAGTATTGCAAGAACTTGAGAAAGAAGTACCTAGTAGCTTATTGCCGTTATTAAAACTACCAGGACTTGGTGGTAAAAAGGTGGCTAAGTTATATAAAGAACTTGGTGTTGTTGATATGGAATCGCTAAAAGCTGTTTGTGAGGAAAATAAAGTACAGGCTTTAGCAGGTTTCGGTAAGAAGACAGAAGAGAAAATATTAGAAGCAATCGATCAAGTAGGCTCTCGTCCAGAGCGTTTACCAATTGCGATGGTATTGCCTATTGCCGGGGAAATAGAGGAGAAATTGTCGAATGTTGCTGAAGTCATTCGTTTCTCTCGCGCTGGTAGCTTACGCCGTGTTCGTGAGACAGTGAAAGATTTAGATTTTATCATTGCAACGACAGAACCAGCAGCGGTACGTGAGCATTTACTACAATTCGATAATATGATTGAAGTAATCGCGAGTGGAGATACGAAAGTTTCTGTCCGTCTTCAATATGAATATGATATTTCAATTGATTTTCGTTTAGTAAAACCAGAAGAGTTTATTACAACTCTTCACCATTTCACAGGATCAAAGGACCATAACGTAAAAATGCGTCAAATCGCAAAAGATAAAGGCGAGAAAATTAGTGAGTACGGTGTAGAGAACTTGGAAACAGGTGAAGTGAAAACATTTGAGACTGAAGAAGACTTCTTCGCTCATTTCGGTCTGCCATTTATTCCGCCAGAAGTGCGTGAAGATGGAAAAGAAATTGAATTAATTAAAGAGTATCCAAACTTAATTCAGTTTTCCGATATACAAGGTGATTTACATATGCATACAACTTGGAGTGACGGTGCTTTTTCTATTGAAGAAATGGTACAAGCGTGCCGTGCTCGTGGATACAAGTTTATGGCGATTACTGATCACTCGCAATACTTGAAAGTAGCGAATGGTTTAACGAAAGAGCGTCTTCGTGAGCAAGCGAAAGAAATTGAACGTATGAATGAAAAGTATCCAGACATTACAATTTTACGCGGAATTGAAATGGACATTTTACCAGATGCCTCGCTTGATTTTGATGATGAAGTATTAGAAGAATTAGACTATGTCATTGGAGCGATTCACTCTAGCTTCTCACAAGACCGTGAAACGATTATGAAACGTCTGCGTACTGCACTTGAGAATAAACATGTCACAATGATTGCCCATCCGACAGGACGTCTTCTCGGGCGCCGTGAGGGTTATGATGTAGATACAGATTTATTAATTAAACTCGCAAAAGAGACAAATACAGTTTTAGAATTAAATGCGAATCCGAACCGTCTAGATTTAAGCGCGAAATTATTAAAACAAGCACAAGATGCTGGTGTAAAAGTAGCGATTAATACGGATGCTCATACACTTGAAATGTTAGAAGATATGGAAACAGGTGTAGCTGCAGCACGTAAAGGTTGGATTCAAAAAGATAACGTGATTAACACATGGGATATTGAACGTTTATTAGACTATATTAAACGTAATAAGTAACACAAGGGGGACCTGCAACATGTTAGAAAGAACGTTGCGTGTATTAGAATACAATAAAGTAAAAGAACAATTACTTGAACATACAGCCTCTTCACTTGGCCGTGATAAAGTGAAGAATTTAGTGCCGAGCACTGATTTTGAAGAAATTGTGGAAATGCAAGATACAACGGATGAAGCAGCGAAAGTCATTCGTTTAAAAGGTAGTGCACCATTAGGTGGCATTACGGATATTCGCTCAAATGTGAAGCGTGCAAAGATTGGAAGTATGTTAAGCCCCAATGAACTACTTGATATTGCGAATACGATGTATGGTAGTCGTAATATGAAACGTTTTATTGAAGATATGGCTGATAACGGTGTCGAGCTTCCGATTTTAGAAACTCATGTCGCTCAAATTGTATCTTTATATGAGTTAGAAAAGAAAATTACAAATTGCATCGGTGATGGCGGTGAAGTAGTCGATAGCGCGAGTGATAAACTGCGTGGTATTCGTACTCAAATTCGTACTGCAGAAAGCCGTATTCGTGAAAAGTTAGAAAATATGACACGTTCTTCAAACGCGCAAAAGATGCTGTCTGACTCGATTGTAACAATTCGTAATGAACGTTACGTAATCCCAGTAAAACAAGAATACCGCGGCGTATATGGCGGTATTGTTCACGACCAATCTGCTTCTGGACAAACATTATTTATTGAACCACAAGTAATTGTAGAATTAAATAATGCACTACAAGAAGCACGTGTGAAAGAAAAACAAGAAATTGAACGCATCTTATTAATGTTAACAGAAGAAGTGGCAGTAGAAGCCGATATCGTTTTATCAAACGTAGAAGTAGTTGCAAATCTTGATTTCATCTTTGCGAAAGCTTTTTATGCGAAGCGAATTAAAGCAACGAAACCAATCGTAAATAACGAGCGTTATATGGATTTAAGACAAGCTCGTCACCCGCTAATCGATCCAGAAATTATTGTGCCAAATAACATTATGCTAGGTAAAGATTTCACAACAATTGTTATTACAGGACCGAATACAGGTGGTAAAACAGTTACGCTGAAAACGGTTGGTATTTGTGTATTAATGGCGCAATCTGGCCTTCACATTCCAGTAATGGATGAGTCAGAGATTTGTGTATTTAAAAATATCTTTGCTGATATTGGTGATGAGCAGTCGATTGAACAAAGCTTAAGTACGTTCTCCTCACATATGGTGAACATTGTAGATATTTTAGAAAAAGCTGATTTTGAAAGCTTAGTTTTATTTGATGAATTAGGTGCTGGAACAGACCCGCAAGAAGGTGCTGCACTAGCCATTTCGATTTTAGATGAAGTATGTAACCGCGGTGCTCGCGTTGTTGCTACGACGCATTACCCAGAATTAAAAGCGTACGGATATAACCGTGAGCAAGTTATTAATGCGAGTGTTGAGTTCGATGTGAACACATTAAGCCCAACGTATAAATTATTAATCGGTGTACCAGGTCGCAGTAACGCCTTTGAAATTTCGAAGCGCCTTGGATTATCTGATCGCGTTATTGACCAAGCACGTAACCACATTAGTACAGATACAAACAAAATTGAGAATATGATTGCGAAGTTAGAAGAAAGTCAAAAGAATGCAGAGCGTGACTGGAACGAAGCAGAGGCACTTCGCAAACAATCTGAGAAACTTCATCGTGAGTTGCAACGTCAAATTATTGAGTTTAACGATGAGCGTGATGAAAAACTATTAAAAGCGCAAAAAGAAGGGGAAGAAAAAGTCGAAGCTGCGAAGAAAGAAGCAGAAGGGATTATTCAAGAACTTCGTCAATTGCGTAAAGCACAGCTTGTAAATGTGAAAGACCATGAGCTTATTGAAGCGAAGAGCCGTCTAGAAGGAACAGCGCCAGAGCTTGTGAAGAAACAAAAAGTAAACGTGAAAAACACTGCGCCGAAACAACAGTTACGCGCAGGTGATGAAGTAAAAGTATTAACGTTCGGTCAAAAGGGTCAATTACTTGAAAAAGTAAGTGATACAGAGTGGAGCGTACAAATCGGTATTCTGAAGATGAAAGTAAAAGAATCTAACATGGAATACATTAACACACCGAAGCAAACAGAGAAAAAAGCAGTCGCAAGTGTGAAGGGTAGAGATTACCACGTTTCATTGGAACTTGATCTTCGCGGTGAACGTTATGAAGATGCAATGATGCGCGTTGAAAAATATTTAGACGATGCCCAGCTTGCAAGTTATCCTCGTGTATCAATCATTCACGGTAAAGGAACAGGAGCGCTTCGCCAAGGTGTACAAGATTACTTGAAGAAGCATCGCGGCGTGAAGAATTACCGTTACGGTGACATGGGCGAGGGAGGCCTAGGCGTAACAGTTGTCGAATTAAAATAGCAAACAACGAAACAAAGGGGAAACCATTATATGTTTATGGACAAACTTGCAAAAGTATTGTTAGCTTGTTGTGGAATATTTTTGGTGATTGGGGTTATTTATTTAGTTGTTTTTGCGAAGTGAAAAAGCGTCAATCGTGGCATAATGATATTGCCATAGATTGACGTTTTTATTATATATGAAAAGGAATAAAACATGAAAATCAACCAATACATAAGCGAAGCAAAATCATGCTCAAGACGTGAAACAGACCGCCTTATTAAAGCTGGACGCGTGGCTATTAATGGCGAAATATGTACGCACGGTGCACTTGTGAGCGATGGTGATGTTGTAACGATTGATGGACAGGTTATTGCGAAAGAAGAGAAAGAAAAGGTGTATATCGCATTCCATAAACCAGTCGGAATTACTTGTACAGCAGCTGATCATATTGAAGATAATATTATTGATTATATCAATTACCCAGAGCGAATCTTTCCAGTTGGGCGATTAGATAAAGCATCAGAAGGACTTATTTTATTAACGAATGATGGCGCGATTGCCAATCAAATTTTACACGGTGATCACGAACACGAGAAAGAATATGTTGTCACAGTCGATAAACCTTTTACGGACTGGTTTATTGATGAGATGTCCAGCGGTGTAAAGATTAAAGATGGTATGACGAAGCCGTGCAAAGTGACGAGAGTCGATCAATCAACATTTCGTATCGTTTTAACGCAAGGAATGAACAGGCAAATTCGTAGAATGAGTCGTGCTTTCGGATTTACTGTAATAAAGCTAAAGCGAGTGCGCATTATGAATATAGAGCTAAATGAGCTTGGAGTAGGAAAATGGCGGAACATTGCAACTGAGGAATTAGAGATATTAAAAGGGCAGTTATAGGGAGGAAAAATTTTCTCCCTATATTTTTTTGTCAGAAAAAATAAAACTATTGATTTTTTAAAAAATAGCCCATATAATAAAAAACAACAAGTTTCGACAAGATATTTTATAAAAGTAATGATGAGGACATGAGTTGTATTTTACGATTCTCAGAGAGGGGAGCCTTAGGCTGTGAGCTTCCTAATACGAAAAGACAAGCTTACCACCTCTAAACTTCAAGAGTGAACTGCATACATGATGCATTGTAATTCTTGACGGATAAAACCGTTATCAATTTACACGAGCTATAAAATGAGCTTATTTTGCTATAAATTCATTTTATTAGAATAAGGGTGGAACCACGATTTCAACACTCGTCCCTTTGTTAGGGACGGGTGTTTTTTGCGTTCTTTTACGGGGAAGTATGCTTGAAAGAGGATATGTGACGGATTTAAAATCAGAATATTTTGTCAATTAATTATTTTAGGAGGTTAGTAGAAATGAAATCATCTTTAAAGTTTTCAGAGATGTTTGCAATAAGTTTAATGTTATTTGCACTGTTTTTTGGTGCAGGCAATATGATTTTTCCACCAGCGTTAGGGCAAGGTGCTGGAACGGACGTATGGATCGCGCTGTTTGGTTTTATCGTAACAGGGGTTGGACTACCTTTATTAGGAGTAATTGTTATAGCTTTAAAGGGAGATATTAATGAGCTAGCAGGACGTGTACATCCTATATTCGCACTTGTTTTTATCACTGCAATTTATTTATGTTTAGGCGTATTCGTAAGTGTGCCGCGTACAGGAACAGTAGCTTATGAGATGAGTGTTGCACCGTTTTTACCAAGTGAGATAGCTGGTCAGTCATATCCACTTGTTATCTTTACACTTATTTTCTTTGCAGTCACTTTCTATTTAGCTTTAAATCCTTCGAAATTAGTGGGGCGTATTGGTAAAGTACTAACTCCAATATTATTAGCAGTTATTGCAATTATCGTAGGTAAAGCACTTATTACACCAATTGGAGAATTTGGTGCACCGACAGAAGCGTATAGTGCTCCTCTCTTCAAAGGATTTATTGATGGATATTTAACTTTAGATGGACTTGCAGCACTTGTTTTCGGAAATGTTGTAATTCATGCGTTAAAAGAAAAAGGCATTACAAATAAAAATAGTATTGCAAAAGTAACAATCTTTGCAGGATTTATTGCAGCACTTGGTTTACTACTTGTATATTTAGCGCTTGCGTATCTTGGAGCTTCTAGTGTATCGCTTGGAATGGGCGCAAACGGAGGAATTATTTTAACAAATGTCGTGAATCATTTATTTGGTAGCTACGGAACTTTATTACTAGGGATCGCAATTACAGCAGCATGTTTAACAACTTCTGTAGGTATTGTTGCAGCTTGTGGTGATTACTTCTCTTCCTTATTACCAAAGCTTTCTTATCAAAAAGTCGTTTTCATTTTCTGTGTATTAGCATTTATGGTAGCAAACCTTGGGTTAACTCAGTTAAATGCATTAGCATTACCAATCTTAATCGCCATTTATCCAATTGGAATCGTACTTATCGTATTATCACTTGTTGAAAACTACGTTCGTCTTCCATTAGCGATGTATGTGGGCGGGATTGTAGGAGCATTTGCAATAAGTTTCTTTGATGGGTTACACAATGCAAACCTTCAAATTGCAGCGCTAGCACCTATTTTAGATAAGATTCCATTATATAGTGTAGGAATTGGTTGGTTAGTTCCAGGCATAATCGGTATAGGATTTGGTTATATAGTTTCTAAGTTTCAAAAGCAGGAAATTGCTGTAGAAAAATAGGGAAAAGAGGCTTTCTATAATAGAAAGTCTCTTTTTTTGTAGAAAAAGCCACATATAGAGAAATTCAGATATTAAAAATTTTATACGTAATATAGTTGACAAAAAAATTATGAGTAGGCTAAGATTGACTTAGTTGTGGAAATATTGGAAGGGAAGTGAGGGAAAAGGGTTTTCTATAACTAAAGTGTTGTTAGGGGGAAGAGGTGAAAGAAGAGGAGAAGAGATAGTTTATTTTTTTTGATTTATATTGAGAATGATAATCAATAAATAAGTTTTGAAATTTTTTCTCAGTTTCTATGCCTTCATATAAGGAATAGGGTGAGATATTATTTTTAACATTCAATGAGAATGATAATCAATAATACTTATATTACATAAAAGAATGCTAATTAAATAATAGGTAGAAGAGATTATTTTTTTTCTTGTAAATTGAGAATAATTATCATTTTCAAAAAGTGAAGTGAAAGATAACAAAGGAGGAAACAAGAAAAATGAAAAAGGTTTCTGTATTACCCGCTTTTATTATAACGTTCGTATGTATGCTAGCTTTTCTTGTAATGCCATACGGGAATGCTTCAGCAAAACTAGCTGATGGTACTTACGATATTAATTACGTAATTCAAAAAGCGGAAAATGATTCAGCTTCAATGGCAAATGACTATTTTGAAAAGCCAGCAAAATTAATAGTGAAAAACGGTGAGATGAGAGTACAAGTTCCGATGAATCATAGTGCTTGGATTACAGAATTTAAAGCACCAGAGAACGGGAATTTTGTTGATGCGAAAGTTGTTAGTAAAGATGAATCGGCAGATAAAAGAACAGTAGAGTTTAAAGTAGATGATTTATCCAAACCAGCAGCTGTAAAAATTCATGTTGTTGTACCAAATGCAAACTATGACCACCACTACACAATTCGTTTTGCTTTTGATGCAAATGTAAAAGCTGTAGGTGGCGATAACGGCGTAGCTGCTACAACAAAAAATAATGATCAAGCGAAAACAGATACACAAGTAAAAGAAGAGAAAACAAAAGTAGAGAGTAAGGAAACAGCTAAAGAAGCGAACAAAGAAACAAAAAATGAAAATGGAAAAGCTGAAAAAACAGATAACCCAAAAACAGGCGATGAAGCACGTATTGGATTGTTTGCAGCGTTAATTCTTATTTCAGGTGCTTTCTTAATTCGTAAAGTGAAATTGAGTAAATAAATCTTTTGAAGGGTGATGAATATATGTTTAAACAATTTAAAATGATTATTGCCGTATTTGCTGTTTTATTTACATTTATCGCAACACTAGGTTTACAAGATGCAAAGGCTGCTACAAAACTAGCTGATGGAAAATATAATATTGCTTTTACTGTATGGAAAGGCGATAAAGACGAATCGTCTAGAATGAATAGTTATTTTGAAAGCCCAGCAACATTAACAGTTAAAAATGGAAAACAATATGTTTCATTTAAAGTGAAAGATAGTGCTTCTATTAAAAGTTTCCAAGTAGAAAAAGATGGTCAATTTGTAGAAACAACCGTGTTAAGTGAAAACAAAAAAGAGAATACTAGAGTTGTAGAATTTGAAGTTGCTGACTTGTCAAAAAAACTAAATGGCAAGGTGAAAATTAATATTCCAATTATTAATTATAATGCTTCGTATGATATTCGCTTTGTATTTGATGGGAACAGTATTAAATAATTTTCAAAAGGGAGAGTCGTTCCATTGAACAGGTATACAAAAATTATTGTTGCTATGTTTTTAATGATATTTACATTCGTATCAACATTACAACCACTTGCAGTTCAAGCAGCTACCAAGTTGGCTGACGGTGAATATTCAATTGGCTTCAAAGTTTTAAAAGATACATCAGATGAAGAATCGATGATGAATCAATATTCAGTAAGCCCGGGAACTTTAAAAGTGAAGGATGGGAAAAAGAAAGTATCCTTTACATTAACGAATAGTTCATGGATTACGAAGTTTGAAACAGAAAAAGCAGGTAAGCTAGTTGCGACAAATGTAATTAGTGAAGATAAAGAAAAAGACACAAGAGTAGTAGAATTTGATGTAGAAGATGTAGAGAAGGTATTAAATGCAAAAGTAAAAGTAGATATTGATTTTTTAAATTATCATCATGAGTACGACGTTCGTATTGCATTTGATCAAAATAGCATTACACCAATTCATGTAGAAAAACCAAATGAAAAAGAGGACCCAGCTAATAAGCCAGATCCAAATGAAACTACCGATCCAGGTCAGAAGCCCGACCAAAAGCCTGACCCAGATCAACAACCAAATTCTAACACAATTACAGATGGTGCGTACAGCATTCCATTTAAAGTATTAAAAGATCAAACAGATGAAGAATCTAAGATGAATACTTACATGGTAAATCCAGGAGTATTAAAAGTAGAAAACGGTAAGAAAAAAGCAATTGTAACACTAAAAAGTAGCTCATTAATTAAAAATTTCCAAACGGAAAAAGATGGCGCATTTGTTGATGCAAAAGTAGTGAGTGAGGATAAGGAAAAAGATACAAGAGTAGTAGAGTTTGAAGTAAACGATTTATCTAAAAAACTAAATACAAAAGTATTTATCGAAATGGCATCAAGAAATTATAAGCAAACGCATGATGTACAACTTTTATTTGAACAAGATAAACTTGAACAAATTAAAAATGAAGAGAAACAACCAGAAGTAGAAAAACCGGAAGCAGAAAAACCAGAAGTAGAAAAACCAGAAGTAGAAAAACCAGAAGTAGAAAAACCAGAAGTAGAAAAACCAGAAGTAGAAAAACCAGAAGTAGAAAAACCGGAAGCAGAAAAACCAGATGAAAATAAAAAACCAGATGCTGAAACAATTAAAGATGGTGAATACAGCATCAATTTTAAAGCATTAAAAGATCAAACAGACGAAATTTCAATGATGAACACATATACAAAAAGTCCAGGTGTGCTAAAAGTAAAAGATGGTAAGAAGTATGTATCATTTACGTTAACGAACAGTTCTTGGATTACAAAATTTGAATTTGAGAAAAATGGTTCGTTTGTTGATGCGAAAGTAATAAGTGAAGATAAAAAAGCTGATACACGCGTAGTGGAAGTAGAAGTACCAGATTTATCGAAAAAGTTAAATGCAAAAGTAAAAGTAGATATCGATTCAATGAATTATCACCATTTTTACGATATTCAATTTGCATTTGATAAAGGTAGCATTAAGCCGTTAGACAACCAAGGTGGAAATAACAACCAAGGTGGAAACGACAACCAAGGCGGAAACGACAACCAAGGTGGAAATAACAACCAAGGTGGAAACGACAACCAAGGAGGAAACGACAACCAAGGCGGAAATAACAACCAAGGTGGAAACAACAACCAAGATAATAACACAACAATTGATCCAAAAGCTCTTAAAGATGGTGAATACAGCATTGGCTTTAAAGTGTTAAAAGATCAAACAGATGAAATCTCAATGATGAACACATACACAAAAAGCCCAGGTGTATTAAAAGTAAAAGATGGTAAGAAATACGTATCGTTTACATTAACAAATAGTACATGGATTACGAAATTTGAATTTGAGAAGAATGGTTCTTTCGTTAATGCAAAAGTGTTAAGTGAAAATAAAGAACAAAATACAAGAGTAGTAGAAGTAGAAGTAAACGATTTGTCTAAAAAATTAAATGCAAAAGTAAAAGTAGATATTGATTCAATGAATTATCACCATTTCTACGATGTTCAATTTGTATTTGATCAAGACAGTATTAAAGCTTTAGGGAACCAAGGAGGAAACGACAACCAAGGCGGGAATGACAACCAAGGAGGAAACGACAACCAAGGCGGGAATGACAACCAAGGTGGAAACAACAACCAAGGTGGAAATAATAACCCGAAAGTAATAGTTGATCCGACAAATTTAGTAGATGGCCAATATGATATTACATTTAAAGTATTAAAAGATAAAACAGATGAGATTTCAAAGATGAATGACTATGTTGTAAATCCAGCGAAATTAATCGTAAAAGATGGTAAAAAATACATTGAGATGACGCTGAAAAATAGTGCGTGGATTACGAAATTCCAAACGGAAAACAAGGAACTATTCGCTGATGCGAAAGTAGTAAGCGAAGATAAAAATGCAAATACGCGAGTAGTACAGTTTGAAGTAGAAGATCTATTTAAAAAATTAAACGCAAAAGTAAAGGTAGACATCGATGAGATGAACTACCATCATTTCTACGATGTACAAATTCAATTTGATACAAATAATATCGGCGCGTTAGGAACTATTAAAGAGGAACCGAAAAATGAACCGAAAAATCCAGTGACTACACCGAAAGTAGATAATGTAAAAACAGTAGGTACTCCTGATTTTAACCGAAATGCAGATGGTCAGAAGAAAAAAGAAGATACAAAAAATGATTCGAAAAAAGAGAAAAACTCAAAAACTGCAGATACAGCACAACTTGGTTTATACATGGTGTTACTGCTAGGTTCACTTGCTTTACTAGTTCGTAAATATAGAGCAGGTAGATTGTAATTTTTGGAGTCTTGATGCATGTTCGCGTGCATCAAGACTTGTTTCATATTGTATGGAAGGGAGTGGTGATTGAGAGTGAAGAAAATCGTAAGTGTACTAATGGCTATCATTTTGTTAATGAGTATAGCCGGGTGCTCATCACCAAAAAAAGAAACAGCAAAGCAGGTAAAGAGTGAGAGTAAGGAGCGCGTTGTTGCAACAACAGTGGCTGTTACTGAAATTATGGATGCGTTAGAAGTAGATTTAGTCGGCGTTCCAACAAGTTCTAAAACTTTACCGAAGCGATATAAAGGTTTACCTGAAGTTGGGAATCCAATGAGTCCAGATATGGAAAAGGTAAAGTCATTAAAGCCTTCAGAAGTGTTATCTGTGACAACACTTGAATATGAATTAAAGCCAGTTATTGATGGTGTGGGTATGAAAGCAAATTTTTTAGATTTAACGAGTTTAAAAAATATGCAAAGTTCTATTAGCGATTTAGGTAAGAAATATGGACGTGAAAAGCAGGCTGAAGCAGTAGTAACTAAGTTAGATAAAAAGGTTGCTAGCATTCAAAAGGAAGTAAAAGGAAAGAAAGAACCGACAGTGCTTATATTATTAGGTGTGCCGGGCAGTTATTTAGTAGCAACAGAGCATTCTTATATTGGAGATTTAGTGAAACAACTAGGTGGTAAAAATATTGTGCAAGGTGAACAAGTAGAATATTTAGCTTCTAATACAGAGTATTTAAAGAAAGCTGATCCAGATATTATTTTACGAGCAGCTCATGGTATGCCTGATGAAGTTGTAAAAATGTTTGATAAAGAATTTAAAACAAATGACATTTGGAAACACTTTGCTGCGGTTAAAAATAACCGTGTATACGATTTAGAAGAGCGTTTATTTGGAACGACAGGCAATTTAGCAGCAATTGAAGCGTTAGATGAATTGAAAAAAATGATGTATCCGTGATGCATTTTAATATAAAGGAAGAGCAGAATGAATAAAAAAACTTGGAGTTTCCTCATTGTTACTGCATTGCTCATTGTTATGACATCATTGTCAGCGATGAAAGGGAGTTTAGAAGTAGGTATTGTTGAACTTGTGCAAGGGATATTTACAGGTGGGAATGAAGATGTTGAAGTCATTAAAGATTTACGTTTCCCGCGTATTATTATTGCGCTGTTCACTGGAGCGGCTCTTGCTGTTTCAGGGGTGCTTTTTCAAGCTGTTATGAAGAATCCACTCGCTGATGCTGGGGTAATCGGTATATCTTCAGGAGCTAGTTTTATGACACTCGTTATTATTACGTTGTTCCCGCAATTCTTTTTCTGGACACCCGTATTCGCCTTTTTAGGTGGTGCGTTTGCGTGTTATCTCGTTTATTCGTTTTCATGGAAGTCAGGGTTAAGCCCGCTTCGCATTATTTTAATTGGTATTGCCATTAATGCGATGTTTACTGGATTAAATGAATCATTCGTTACGATTTGTGGGTATTTTATTAAGAGTATTAAGCAAACGACGACTTCTAACATAACAATGAAGACGTGGGGCGATGTAGAAATAATGGTGACTTATGGAACGATTGGTCTTATTCTTGCTCTGTTCGTAGGAGCTTGGTGTAACTTATTATCGCTACAAGATAAGACTGCGAAAAACTTAGGCTTGCACGTGACGAGAGTTCGTCTTATTATTTCTGCCATTGCAGTACTCTTAGCGGCAGTATCAACAGCGATTGCAGGTGTTATTGCTTTTGTAGGATTACTAGTTCCGCATATTTCAAGACAATTAGTCGGTTCAGACCATAAAGTATTAATTCCATTTTCTGCTCTTGCAGGCGCGTTATTAATTTTGACGGCGGATACGATTGGAAGGTTAATTGTGCCACCTAACGAAATTCCAGCAGCAACAATTATGGCGGTTATTGGTGGTCCATTCTTAATATTCTTGCTTAGAAAGAGTGATAAAGTTCATGGAAATTAAAAATGTAACCTTTTCATACGATAACGTAACAAATCGTTTAAAGTCTGTTAGTAGTGAAATAGAAATTGGGAAAATTACAACAATCATTGGCCCGAATGGATGCGGGAAATCAACATTACTTAGTGTCATGTCTAGAAATCACGTTCCTAGCAGTGGAGAAGTAATACTTGATGGGAAAGCGATTAGTGAATATAAACCGAAAGAGTTTGCTAGAAAGCTAGCAGTTGTCCATCAACAAAATGAGGCTCCAGCAGATATTACAGTGGAAAAGCTAATAAGCTTTGGGCGTATGCCATATAAAAATATTTTCTCTCCGCAAACAGATGAAGATAGAGAAGCGATAGAGCGCGCACTAGTATGTACGAATTTACAAAGTAAGCGTGATAAGCCAATCTATGCTTTATCTGGTGGAGAGAGGCAGCGAGTTTGGATTGCAATGACATTAGCTCAAAATACACCAATGCTTTTCTTAGATGAACCGACAACATATTTAGATATTTACTATCAGCTAGAAATATTAGAGTTAGTGAAAGAGTTAAATGAAGTGTATGGGCTAACGATTGTAATGGTATTACATGATATTAATCAAGCCATTCGTTATAGCGACCATATTATCGTTATGAAAGATGGAAAGATCATTACGAAAGGTAATCCTAATGATGTAATAACAGAAGAAATGGTTAAAGCAATATATGGTGTAGATGTCATTGTAAAGCAGGATGAAGATACCGGATTGTACATGGTACCTATGGGAATCTAAAGGCTGAGCATAATCCGTTTTGAGGTGATAATTTGAATAGTAAGAAAGGACGGAAAAAGAATTCTTTTTTTCAACGTATACTTACAATTGTGTTTTTAGGAATCTTTTTCTATTCAATGTATGAGTTGGGCGGGATTTTCATGGATTATTATGAAAATCGTAAAGTAATGGCTGAGGCACAACATATTTATAAAAGAAGTCCAATGGAAGAAAAATCAGAAGATGGAGAGGTACGTAAACAGTTTCAGGATCTCCAGAAAATTAATCCAGAGATAGTCGGATGGATTACGATGGATGATACACAAATTAATTATCCAATCGTTCAAGCAAAAGATAATGATTACTATTTATTTCGTAATTATAAAGGTGAAGATATGAGAGCGGGCAGCATTTTTATGGACCATCGTAATGATGTGAAATCTCGAAATCGCAATACGATTTTATATGGTCATCGTATGAAAGACGGTTCTATGTTTGGTAGTTTAAAAAAGATGTTGGACGAAGACTTTTTCATGTCCCATCGTAAATTATATTACGATACATTATTTGAAGGATACGACGTTGAAGTTTTTTCAGTATACACGACAACAACGGACTTTTATTACATTGAAACGGATTTTGAAAATGATGCAGCATATACATCGTTCTTAAAGGAAATTCAAGAAAAATCACTGTACAAAACGGATACGGAATTGACGGCTAATGATGAAATTGTAACACTTTCTACTTGTGACTATGCGCTTGATCCAGAGGCTGGAAGGCTAGTTGTACACGCAAAATTAGTAAAAAGAAATTAAAGAAAAAAGTATAGAATATGAGAAGTGATAGATAACGCTTCTCATATTCTATACTAAAAAAAGAACTGTTTTTACTGTGCTGCAGCCATTGGCATACGTACAACTTTTACATCATAGTAAGCAATTTTATTATCAAGAATATATTCTGGCATCCCGCCTTGATGTGAGTGAGCATCTTTAAATGCGGCGCTCTTTGTCCAACCTTGGAAATCTTCTTTTGCATTCCAGCGAGTGCTAATTGTTACTTCATCATAATCAACTGTATTTTGCGTTAAAAGAACTTCTAGACCTAAAAAGCCTGGCATCGTTTCAACTTTACCTACTTTATTAAAACGCTCAATTAATTTATGTCCATTTCCCTTTGTAATTTTAGCTGTATTTGTAACAATAATCATGTTTATTCCTCCTATAAATGTAGCTATATTTTCAAGAACTCATATACATTAAATGATAATGAAAATCATTATCAATGTCAATGGTAAATGTGAAATATATAATTTTTTCTATTATTTTGGACAGTGAGAGTTCCATTTCAAAACGTAGTAAATATGTGGCGGTTAAGTGTGAGAATGAGCGAGTTGTACTAGCAAAGCAATAATATGGTATAGTGAAACGAGGCTGTTTTTTCAGGCTCGTTTTTTAAATGCTTCCTATAGAGAAAGCATGCAAATGGAAAGGAAGTTATTATATGCGATCAGAAGTAACTATAAAAATAAAACCGAAATTTATAAAAGAAATTAAAAGTGGATATCCACTTATTTTAAAAGATGCAATTCAAAATTTAAACGATGTTCGTGAAGAAGGGACAATCATCAAAGTAGTAGATGAGAAGAACAACTTTGTCGGAAAAGGTTATTATGGAAAACAAAATAAAGGATACGGCTGGATTTTAACGAGAAAAGAGAGTGAACAAATTAATCAATCTTTCTTTGAAAGTAAAATCAAATCTGCCTTACATAAACGAAAACAATTTTATAAATCAAGTGATACGACAGCATTCCGTGTGGTGAATGGTGAAGGTGATGGTCTTGGTGGATTAATTATCGATTACTATGACGGCTACTACGTAGTAAGTTGGTATAGTGAAGGGATTTACACTTTCAGAGATGAGATTATAGCAGCTCTTCAAAAAGTAGCAAACTTTAAAGGCATTTATGAGAAAAAGCGTTTTGATACGAAAGGGAAATACATTGAAGGTGATGATTTCGTAGCAGGAGAGCGCGGTGAGTTCCCGCTTATCGTAAAAGAGAATGGTGTGAACTTCGCTGTATATTTAAATGACGGAGCGATGGTTGGTGTATTTTTAGATCAGCGTAACGTGCGAAAACAAATTCGTGATAAATATGCAAAGGGAAGAACCGTGTTGAATATGTTCTCTTATACAGGTGCTTTCTCTGTATTTGCAGCGCTTGGCGGAGCGAGCAAAACGACGAGTGTGGATCTTGCAAATCGTAGTTTAAGTAAAACGATTGAGCAGTTTAGTGTAAATGAAGTTGATTATGAAGCACAAGATATTATTGTAGAAGATGTCTTTCTGTACTTCAAATATGCAGCGAAGAAAAAGATGAAATTTGATATGGTCGTACTTGATCCTCCAAGCTTTGCACGCTCAAAGAAATATACATTTAGTGCAGCGAAAGATTATAAAAATTTATTAAAAGAAACAATTGCTATTACAGAAAATAACGGGATTATCGTTGCTTCTACAAATTGTAGTGCGTTCGATATGAAAAAGTTTAAAGGCTTTATCGATACGGCATTTAAAGAAATGAATGGCAAATATAAAATATTAGAAGAACATTCTTTACCAGAAGATTTCCGTACCATTGATCAATTTAAAGAAGGAGACTATTTAAAAGTAGTTTTCATCGAGAAAATTAAAGGGTAATAAAGAAAAGGAGCTCGAGTTTACTTGAGCTCCTTTTCTTATTGAACGATATTTTGTACTCTACCGACTTGCCCGTCTTGCAATCGTACTTTAATGCCATGCGGATGGGAAGGGGAGTTTGTTAAAATATCTTTTACAATTCCACGTGTTAATTTGCCGGTGCGTTGATCTTGTTTTAATACAATATCAACTTCAAGGCCGGGTGCGATATTAGAACGTTTTTGTCCGTTCATTTATACACCTGTACGTCTACGTTGGTTGTTTGTTTTCTTCGTTTGTTGGTTTTGTAATTTTTTTGTTTCTTGGCTTTGGTTTTTGGCATTCTGACCATTACCGTTACCTTGCTTTTTCTTTGCAAGTTGTTCGCGCATTAAATCAGCTAAGCTTACTTTTTTGTTTTCTGACATGATAAGTCTCCTTTATATAAAGTTAATTATGAACTATCGTAGTAAATTTCATCATATCATTGTTATGGAAGGAAGGGAAGTTGGTTTGAAAATTCATATTATTCTTCACAGTGTTCATTCGTTACGATACAATTAGCATGTTAATGTTTGTAAAAAGGGGATAGACATATGTCACATCATATTTTATTAGTGGAAGATGATATTTCAATTCAAGAGATGGTGGAAAAGTATTTAATAAAAGAGGGCTTTCAAGTTACAATCGCGTCTGATGGAGAGGAAGGCGTGAACACATATTTAAAAGGTTCATTTGATTTGATTATCCTCGACATTATGATGCCGAAGCTAGATGGATTAGAGGTTGTACGTATTATTCGTGAAAAAAGTGCAGTTCCGATTTTAATGATGTCGGCAAAAGATACAGATGTTGATAAAGCTGTTGGATTAGGACTTGGAGCAGATGATTACATTTGTAAGCCGTTTTCTATGATTGAATTGGCTGCACGTGTAAAAGCAGGTATTCGGAGGTCTACGAAATACTCGGCTACAGAAACAATAGAAAAAATGATTCAAATTGGTGATTTAACAATTGATCCAATTAATTTTACAGTTGAAAAAAACGGGAAGCCTCTCAAACTCACTTTAAAAGAATTTGAGATTTTAAAGCTATTCGTAAAGAACCAAAATCGTGTATTTACAAAAGCGCAAATATATACGTTAGTTTGGAATGAAGAGTATTACGGTGACGATAACGTTATTAATGTTCATATGAGAAGATTGCGTGAGAAAATCGAAAGTGATCCATCTAATCCAGAATATATTAAAACGTTATGGGGCATCGGCTATAAGTTGGAAGTGATGTAATATGGTCAATTTGTTAATAGGTATTATTTTTATATTGTTATGTGTTATTTATATGCAATATAGAATGAGAAAAAATAGTAGTAAAAATTTACGATACACATATGAAAAGTTAGAAAGTATTGTAAATGACAAAACAGGCGAGACGTTACTCGTTATGACAGATGATCTAGAATTGCAAAAATTATTAGTGGCAATTAATCAATTATTAGATGCAAAACAGAAAACGAATGCAGATCATGCAAAAGTAGAAATTTCGATGAGAAAAATGCTTTCAAATATTTCGCATGACTTGAAAACACCACTAACAGTTATTCTTGGATATACAGAAATGTTAAATAAGGATAAAACGATAAGTAAAGAAGAACAGCAAATATTACTTGAAAAAGTGCATACGAAAACACTAGAAGTGATGGAGTTAATTCATAAGTTTTTTGACTTGGCAAAATTAGAATCTGGTGACAAAGCAATTGAAATGACAAAAGTAAATATGAATGAAGTTTGCCGCGAGAAGATTTTATCTTTTTATGATTTAGTGACGACGAAAGGTTTTCAGGTTCATATTGATATACCAGAAAGAAATATATACGCACTTGGAAATGTAGAAGTATTAGGTAGGGTATTGAATAATTTAATATCAAATGCGATTACATATGGAGACGATGGAAAGGCACTTGGTATGACGTTAAGAGATGATGAAACGAGTGTGTATATAGACGTATGGGATAAAGGAAAAGGGATTGATGAATCTCATATTGATAAAGTATTTGAGCGTATGTACACACTTGAAGATTCAAGAAATAGATTGTACCAAGGAAGCGGTCTAGGATTAACGATTACGAAACGGCTTGTGGAAGCGATGGACGGAAAAATTCACCTCTCTAGTAAACCGTATGAAAAAACAATTTTTACAATTGTATTAACAAAGATGCAATTTTAGCTTGTAGAGCAGTAGATTCTACAAGCTTTTTTTCAGCGTAAGGAATTTGTAAGAAACGGGTAAGAAAAAAGAGATTTCCGTTGTCTATTATAGAAATATAGAGTATTGCGAAAGGGGAAAGTAACATGACATATATATTAAAAACAAACCAGTTAACGAAAGTGTTTAAAGGGAAAGAAGTTATTTCCGGTGTTAACATGCATGTGAAAAAAGGAGAAATTTACGGTTTTTTAGGACCAAACGGTGCTGGTAAAACAACGATTATGAAAATGATTACAAATTTAATAAAACCGACGAGTGGTGATATTGAAATCTTCGGTGAGAAATTAACAGATACATCTTATGAAGTACTAAAAAGAATGGGGACAATTATTGAATACCCAATCTTTTATGATAAATTAACGGCGAAAGAAAACTTAGACCTGCATTGTGAATATATGGGCTACTACGATAAAAATGCAATTGACCATGCTTTACATTTAGTGAAACTAAAAGGGATAGATAATAAAAAAGTAAAAGATTTTTCATTAGGAATGAAACAACGACTCGGTATTGCAAGGGCAATCGTGACAAAGCCAGAATTGCTCATTTTAGATGAACCAATTAACGGTTTAGATCCAATTGGTATTAAAGAGTTACGAGAGTTATTTAAAATGCTCTGCAAAGAATATGGCATTACATTATTAGTTTCTAGTCATATTTTAGGTGAGATGGAACTAATGGCGGATACAATTGGTGTTATTCAAAATGGAAAACTAATAAAAGAAGTTTCAATGAAGAGTATTAACGGAAAACAAACAGAGTACATTGAAATCACTGTTCCTGATGTGAAACGTGCAGTTTATATTTTAGAAGATAAACTTGGTATAAAAAACTACAAAATAATGAGTGGAACCATGATTCGTGTGTATGATACGTCAGCGTCTCAGCAGGCCATTTCAAAAGCACTTATTATGAACGATGTGGAAATTGAAAGTATTAATAAGAAACATAGTTCCTTAGAAGAATATTTCTTAAATGTAATGGATGGAGAAGGGATTCATGCTTAATGGACTGTGGCTGAATCTGGTAAGTGGATTTATCGTAATGCTAATAAGTGGAATTTTATATTATAGAAAACCAGAGCGGAAATGGTTGTTGATTCTACTAGTGATAGGAATGTTAAGCTTCGTTACTGCTGGAATTAGAATGTTAGCAGCGTAGAGACAGGTATATAAAGAATGGAGGCGTAATTTATATGTTTAAATTAATGAAGCTCGAATGGAAGAAACATAAATTATCTAGTTACTTTAAAGGGGTAGCAATTTGTATTATAGCAATTTTTGCGGCGGTAAGTCTTATGGCATGGGGATCTAAGGTAGAGGATGATTTGATGTTCTCTAGCTATATGGAATACATGTCTTTAGCAAATATTCTTATTAGAATTACATTTATTATTTTTGCATCGGTTATTTTATCACGTTTAGTGATTGATGAATACAAGAACAAAACAATACAGCTACTATTTATGTATCCACTGCAAAGGAAAATGCTAATGAGTGCGAAATTAACAATTGTTTTTTGTTTTTGTTTTGTGAGCACGATTATCGCTACTTTCATTATTAGTTTGCTCATATTCTGTATGAATCCAATAATGGGACTACTTGAAACGCCTGTTACGATGGGGGAAATAATAGCTATCGTTCCAGCTACTATTATAAGTGCATTTATGATATCTGGTATTAGTTTAATTCCTTTATTTTTTGGAATGAGAAAGAAATCAACACCGACAACGATTACTTCTGCAGTAATAATTGGGATGATGATGAACAGTAACGTTGGTCCTGGAAATGGTCAAGTAAGTATGTTTGATTTTATAGCTATCCCAATAGTGCTCTGTTTATTAGGAATTTTCATTAGCTATCTATCGTTTCGTAAAATTGACAAGATAGATGTGGCGTGAAGTAAGCCTAAAACAACAACGAACTGGGGTATAAATGGTGAAAAAAATAATAGTAATTGCAATATTATTCATTACAATTGCTAGTGCGGTTTTTGGTTTCAAGGTATTTCAGGGGAAAGATTTTAAGAAAGAAAAGTCTTTTGATATAAATAATATAAAAGCAATAGAAGTAGACAATGAAAATTGGAATCTTGAGTTTAAAAGTACAGACGCTAATAAAATAGTAATTTCTGCTCAAGGTGAACAAGCAGATAAAGAGATAGATCCTGTCAAAATAGAAAATGACGAAAATAAAATTGTGATTAAGCAAAAACAAAAGATGAACAGATTTTTTTATGGTTTTACGTTTAGAAAGAAAAATAGTATATGTATAGCTATTCCGAAGAAAGAGATAGATAAAATTGTATTAAATAATAAATCGGGTGATGTGAAAATAAACGATATAGTAGTAAAAAGCATCGTGACAAAAGGCAAATCTGGAGATGGAATGATTACAGGACTATCGGCAGAGAAGGGTGAATTTACATCCGAAAGCGGAGATTTAATGTTAAAAGATAGTTCATTACAAGAAGTAAATATAACTTCCACTACTGGTGATAATTACGTGAAAAATGTAAAAAACGAAAATATGAACATCACTTCAACATCTGGGGAAGTATTACTGAAAGGTATGACAGAAGGAAAATCATTATTTGTAGAAACAAAATCAGGGGATATTGGCGTACGGTATAAAGTTGTCCCGGCATCATTGAAGCTTATGGCTAAAAGTAATTTGACTGACGTAATAGTGGATTTAAAAGGACTTAAGAAAGATAAAAATACAGAAAAGATAAAAGAAGGAACTATTGGTGATGCAAAAAACGAAGTGAAGATTTTAAGTAAAACAGGGGTAATTTATATTGATTAAAGTTTAAATGAAAGGAGGACTATCATGCTACGTCTTATGAATCTAGAATTGAAGAAGTTTAAGTTTGGATGGTATGTGAGGGGAGCAGTTATTGCAAATATCATTATACTGGCATTATTAATCTTTGTTAGTTTCATTGCACAAATAGAAGGAGATCCAGAAATAAGAGATCCGCAGATGATTTTGCTAATGGCTAGCACAATAGTAAGAGCAACATTTATTATTTTTGGTAGTGTATTAATAGCAAGGTTAATAATTGGCGAATATAAAAATAAAACAATACTACTCATGTTTTCTTATCCCATTAACCGAAAGAAAATGATGGCTAGTAAGTTGGCTATTACAGCGATAGTAACATTTATAACAGTTATTGTATCTAACATTTTAGTAGTAGGAATTTTCTTTGGGATAGATAGTTATTTTTCAATTCTTCCTAATTCATTCACAGTAGATCAATTGGTGCAAGAAGGAATAAAACTAGTTCCTTTAGCCATTGCAACTGCGGGGATGAGTTTAATCCCATTATATTTCGGAATGCGTAAACGTTCAGTGCCAACTACAATTGTTTCATCTCTTATCGTTGTCTCAATTGCAATGAATACCAACCCAGAGTTTCCTACAGCAACTTTACTTCCCCTTCAACTAGCACTCGCAGCAATTGGAGTTGTGATTGCATATTACGGCATTAAAAATATAGAGAAGGAAGATATAACTGTATGATAAGAATATACAAAAAAGAGTTGGCGTTACACCAACTCTTTTTTGTATATGTACGCTTCGTTACTACTCTGTAAATTTAGAGTGTGTGCTTAAATACTTTTGCACTTCTGGAGAAATGTTAAAGTTATTAGGACTTTTATATTCGATAGTAAACTCGCCATCGGTACTTGTTTCAAAGGAGATTGCATAGCTATTCATTTTAGCATCGTAAGAAGTATTTTTGACTTCTGCATCTAGATTAAAATATTTTGTAATATACTCTTTTGAGTCCGTAATTGCTACTTGTTTTCCCCAAGGGGTACCATAATAGGTGAAATAAAGAGATACACTAATAACTCCAATAAGAGAAGTTAGTAAAATAGTTCCCATAGCTATTTTTTTATTTTTTGTATTCAATTTGGTTACTCCTCTTCGTAATATGTATTCATTTTAACCTATCTTTTCCATAAAACAACCATTAAGAAAAAATAGTTTCACATGAAACAAGTTACAGAAAAAGACAAGATATGTAAACATCTTGTCTTTTTTGTCGTTACATTTTAGGAGCTTCCATTCCAGCCGCAGCCCATTCTTCTTTTGCGGGGCCATATACGCCAGGAACTGTTAAGCCAGCTTGTCGCATTAAAACCGTCATTTGTCCGCGGTGGTGATTTTGATGATTAATGAGTGTCATTAAAAATATAGAATTCGGCATAGGGCGACCAAAGAAGTCATTAATAGTAGCTAAGTCTTTATCAGTCCATTTACTTTGAAGTGTTTCAACAAAAGCCGCGTTTACTTTACGGTATTCATCTGCAATTGTTTTTGCAGAAGTTGGAACAGGATAATCTTTCGATTCTCCTTCAAACTTTAGCCCTGTGCCAGATAGTATAACAGGAATTGCCGTCACGATGTGCCAAGCAACTCTACTTAACGTCCAATGTTCAGGTGCAATTTCCTGTGATAAAGATGCATCGGTTAATGAATCAAGCATTTTCTGAGTAGACTCTGCTTCGTATGTCCATGATTGCAAGAAGCCTTCAATTGTTTGGTACATTATTGTTATCCCCCTCTACTTATGTTCATAGATTAAGTTCGAGAAGAAATGACAAGTTCCCTTTATGTTTTAATGATGGTATCATAAAATTTTATATATAAATTTTATGATACCATTGAGTGTATATAGAATTATATTAATTTAGGGGGATATTATGAAAAGATTGATTTTAGGAATCATAATTTTATTTTTAATGGTAGGATGTAGCAATGAAACCTATAAAAAAGCAATGGATCAAGGGAAATTGGCGTTAGCGAGTAAAGAATATGACACGGCAGTAGCATCATTTGAGCTAGCATTAGAAGAGAAAAAGGATGATAAAGAAGCAAAGGTATTAAAAGACCAAACTACTAAGATGATAAGTTCGATAAAAGAGAAATCGAGTGGAAATATAGAACAAGCAATAGGTTTGTTTCAAGAAGTAGAAAAGATGAAAGATGGTTCCGCAATCCTTCAAAGTCAAGCGAAAGAACAAAAAGATTCGCTCATAGAGCATAAAGAGTTAAAAGGTCAATATATAGGTCAATTGGAAAAGGCAGAGAAGTTAAAGAATGATAAAAAGTATGAAGAGGCTAAAGGGATAGTAAATAAAATTGTTAACGATACTGGCCAAAATCAACAATTTATTTCGGAAAATCAACGGGCTGAAGAGCTGAATAAGCAAATAGATGGCTTACTAACTCAACAAGCAGAAGTTAAGAGAAAAGAGGAAGAGTTAAAAAATGAAAAGAAAAAAGAGGCTGATATTGGAAAGTTAAAGGGGTCTTGGATGTCATCAGAAAGTACAGACAGGCCAGTTGGGTTGGAAATAGAATCTATTAATAGTGAGAAAACAGGCGGAGAATTTATGGAACATAATATTTTTGGGAAAGGGACTACTATAGGAGACTTTCGAATATTAAGTGTGGACCAAGGGATTATTTCCATAGAGCTTGTATTTTTAATGGGAGAAAGAAAACAGAAGGTTGATTTGAAACTTGAGGAGAACACATTAACTGTACATCATGAGTTTATGGGAGGGACTAAATCTGTGAAATTAGTGAGATCAGAGTAATTTATCCCGCTATTCACCTGCAGTAAAATTCCCACCTCAAGATTCGGCTGGAGCAAAGAAGTTGGGTGGGAGATCCACTGCTCATAAAAGCCCAATTGGTTTGGGTTAATAATTAGTGGGGATGAAGAACCCCCCCACTAATTAAAGTTTCACTTTATTTAGTATATAAAAAGGAGGCTTCTAAAACGAAGCCGTCTTTTAATTAACCTTCTTCCCACTCTTCCTCATCAACCATAAGAAATAAGGCGCTCCAAGTACAGCGACGACAAGGCCAGAAGGGATTTCTTTCGGATATGCGATTGTACGTCCAAGTAAGTCAGCAACAGAAAGAAGGATTGCTCCAAATAGTGCTGAACAAACGAATAGTCTTTGATGGTTCATACCAACAACAATTCTTGCTAAGTGAGGTGCGACAAGGCCTAAAAAGGCAATTGTACCGACAGCAGCGATATTTACTGATGCAAGTAGTGTCGCTAGCACAATTAGAGCAAGACGTGTTTTATTTACTGGTTGCCCAAGTCCAGTTGCTAGATCGTCTCCCAGTACGAGAACGTCAAGTTGTTTTATTAAGAAAAAGATAATGAATACAAGAATTAGAGATGGATATAGAATGATATTTTCTAAGTGATTCCACCCTCTTGCATACGTACTGCCAGATAACCATGTTAAAGCAGCGGCAACATTCAAATTGGCTCTAACGATAAAGATTTGAATAATTGCTGAGCCAAGTGCAGAAATACCAATCCCTATTAAAGCAAGAGCTGTGGGGCTAAACCCTGATTTCCATGAGAAGAAGAGGACAATTCCTACTGCAAGTAGTCCACCAATAAATGCACCAATTGGTAGGAAGAAACCAGGAAGTGTAGGAAAGACATACATAACAGTTAAAGCACCGACACCAGCTCCCGATGAAATACCAATAATAGAAGGATCGGCAAGTGGGTTTCGTAATATACCTTGGAAAACAAGCCCACTTATTGCAAGGCATGCACCAGCAATAGCGGCAACGAGCATTCTTGGTAATCGAAGATTCATCATCATGTTTTTGTCAAATTGTGTTAATTGACCTGATATAACATTTGTAATGCTTTCGATATAAGCGTTACTACCGATTGTAATACCAAGAGCAATCGTCACAATACAAAGTGTGATAGATATAATGATTACCTTTTTATAAGAGTAATAGCGGGAACTAGCTCCAGCTGCATTCGCACCGTTATCATTCATATATTGTTTCGACTTCATCATTCGATACACTAAGTAAATAAGCCAAGGAGATCCAATCATTGCTGTGACTGCCCCAACAGGAAGTTCTGCACCGGTTGGATCTATTAATCTACCGACAACATCTGCTCCAAGCAATAATACTGCCCCCCATAAGAAAGAAGAGAGAAGAAGAGTAAAGTGTTGACGGTATCCGATAAGGCGCATTAAATGAGGTGCAACTAAGCCGACAAATCCAATTGGTCCAACAACAGTAACAATTACTGCTGTTAAAAAGATTGCAGCAATGAAGGCGATAAGACGTGTTACTGCTATTTTTTCACCAAGAGAAACAGCAACATCATCACCAAGTAAGAGAATGTTGAGTTTACGAGATATAAATAGTAAAACTAGGAAAGAAATAATGATAAATGGAAAAGCAAATTGAACGCCATCCCAGTTATTTTGAATAAGAGATCCAGCTCCCCATAAAAATAAACCAGCTGTTTCATTTTCATAGAAAAGCTGCATCGTTCCGGTAAAGGCAGAGAGCATTAATGTAACGACCATACCAGCTAATGCCATTCTGAGTGGGGTTCCCTTTTTTCCACCAGAAATACGGTATACAAATAAAGCAGTAATAGCACCGCCGATAAATGTGAACAGAAGAGAATTAATTTGTAAACCTTTCGGTAAGAAAATTGTAGCCGCTACTAGAAAGAAATATGCGCCAGAGTGAATACCCATTGTACTGGATTCAGCAAGTGGATTTTTCGTTAACGTTTGTAAAATAACCCCTGATGCAGCAAGAGCGCCTCCAGCTAAAATGGCAATTACGGCTCTAGGTAATCGAAGCATGATTAAAGTTTGATGTTCTAGCGATTGGTTCGGTGAGATAAGAGCATCAATAATCATACTATAGGAAATATTTGCTTGACCTTGTCCGATATGAATAAAGAAAAGGAGGAGCAAGAGAGCTGCTCCTCCTCCGAATACAAGACTTGCTCGAAGTGTATGTTGTAAGCTATTCATTGTGTAATCACTTCTTCGCTGTCATTACATCTGCTACTTGTGTTGCTAAAGATGTTGCAGACTCAGGACCACCGAAAATCCAAGTGTCGCCTTTTAATTTATACATTTTGTTTTCTTTTTTGAACTTTAATTCTTCCCAAGCAGGGTTGCCTTTTAGTTGCGTGTCAAAAATGTTATCTTCATCCGCTACAATGTAAATGAAGTTTGAATCTTGTACACTTTGTAATGATTCTACAGTTGTTTGTTTGAAACCATCTGGCTCAGATTTTCCTGCTTCAAAAGTATTTGTTAAACCTAATTTTTTTGTAACTTGTAAAGCTAAAGAATTGTCAGTTAAGATACGGAATGTTGGTACGTTTTTAGCAGTAAATGCTTGTGCCATTGCGATGTTTTTATCTTTTAAGTCTGCTTTCTCAATTTTTGCTTTTGCATCAGCGAATGCTTTATCCATATCAGCTAATACTTTTTTACCTTCTTCTTCTTTTCCAACTGCTTTTGCAATTTGTTTAAATGTTTCTGTCATTTCAGCAAAGTGATCGTTATTGCTTGTTGATGGATCAAACATAACTGTTGGTGCAATTTGCTCTAATTCATTTTTAATTGCTTTACCACGGAATGAAGCTGTGATAATTAAGTCTGGTTTTAAACGGCTAATTTCTTCTAAGTTTGGTTGTTGACGTGTCCCTACATCTACAACATCTTTACTTGGTTTTGTTTTTGTATTTACCCATTTATTATAATTCTTAATGTCTGCCATCCCTACTGGCTGAACACCAAGTGCTAATAAGTCTTCTGAATATACCCACTCAAGTACAACTACTTTTTTTGCTGGTTTATCTAACTTCGTTTCCCCTTCAGCGTGTTTAATTGTTATAGCTTGATTTTTATTGTCCGCTTTTGTTTCTTTTTTCTCCTCTTTTTGCTGTCCGCATCCAACAGCGAATAGAAGAACTACTATGAAAATACTGAGAATTCTCTTCATCTTCTGCCCCCAAATTAAGTGTTTTTTGTAACTAGTACCATAAGTGAAAATGGTTATCAATTACAACACCCAAATCATACTATGAGGGTATTTTAAGTGTCAATATATTTTTAAAATTTTGACGAAAAATAACGAATTATACGGATTTTTATAGATTATAGTCGCTATTTATGAAGAATAAGCCTCTTTACTAAAAATATTGGCGAATGTGGAAAGTTTAAATGGGAAAGTGGCTGTGTACGATAGTGTAATGTGTATTGTTAATAGTCTGTGGAGATAAGGCGAAAGTACAAGCAAAAGGAGAGTGAATTGCATGTAATAATTACTAGAATGTATGGAGGAAATCTGTGTTTTATCCCCGACTAGGCAAAGTATTTCTTTGTTATTTAGATAGGTGTTTTTTAAGTCGGTGATTGCGCTAAAAAGATCGAATGTAAAGGAAGTGATCAACATGTCTTCATGGAGCAATAACGTAAATGGATATTGTGGGTGTAATAATCAAAATGGTGTACATGTTGATTCATGCTGTTTTAGTTGCGATGGGACAGTTCCTAAGGTTGGTCCAACCGGTCCGACGGGGGCAACAGGAGTAACAGGCGACACAGGTCCAACGGGAGCGACAGGAATAACAGGAGCAACAGGCCCAACGGGGGCGACAGGAATAACAGGGGCAACGGGTCCAACAGGAGCGACAGGAATAACAGGGGCAACAGGCCCAACGGGAGTAACAGGTCAAACAGGAGCAACAGGCCCAACGGGGGCGACGGGAGTAACAGGTTCAACAGGAGCAACAGGTTCAACAGGAGCAACAGGTCCAACGGGAGCGACAGGTTCAACAGGTCCAACGGGAGCGACAGGTTCAACGGGGGCGACGGGAGTAACAGGTTCAACAGGAGCAACAGGCCCAACAGGAGCGACAGGTTCAACAGGTCCAACGGGAGCGACAGGTTCAACAGGTCCAACGGGAGCGACAGGTTCAACAGGAGCAACAGGTCCAACGGGAGCGACAGGTTCAACAGGTCCAACGGGAGCGACAGGAGCAACGGGAGCGACAGGCTCAACAGGCTCAACCGGAGCTACAGGTACAAGTATCACGGCGACATATGCATTTGCAAATAATACGTCGGGAACAGCGATATCGGTAGTTCTAGGTGGAACGAATGTCCCGCTTCCGAATAATCAAAATATCGGTCCAGGTATTACGGTTTCCGGGGGAAATACAGTATTTACGGTTGCAAATGCTGGTAATTATTATATTTCATATACAATTAATATAACGGCTTCATTATTAGTCAGTTCACGGATTACAATTAATGGAGGGGCACTTGCTGGGACGATAAATTCTCCTGCGGTAGCAACCACATCATTTAGTGCAACAATTATTACAACTCTTGCAGCAGGAGATGCTATTAGCTTACAATTATTTGGTTTGTTAGCTGTTGCGACATTATCAACAACTACCCCAGGAGCGGTATTAACAATTATAAGATTAAGTTAATGACAAACTCTCTTACTCTTTTAAGATTAAGAGAGTTTCTACATATAATAAGAAGTTAATGAAGTAAAGCATAGTTATATAAAAGTCAGAATATTATGATTGTAACGTTATGGTGACTATAATATAATGAAAATAACCATCATGAATGAACATTCATTTATTTTTTATGTATTTGAAGGGGGAATGAAGGTGGAAAAACCATGGTTGAAAAGTTATCCAGAGGAAATTCCGAGTACGATTTCTTATGATATTCAGCCGCTTCATAGATATGTAGAACAGATGGCTTCTCGCTACCCAGAAAAGAAAGCGCTTCACTTTTTAGGGAAGGATATTACGTTTTCGGACTTCCATGATAAGGTGAAGCGGTTTGCAAATTATCTTCAAAAGCTCGGTGTGGAAAAGGGTGATCGAGTTGCTATTATGTTGCCGAATTGTCCGCAAGCTGTAATTGGTTATTACGGTACATTACTTGCGGGAGGTATCGTAGTACAAACCAATCCACTGTATACAGAAAGGGAATTAGAATATCAGCTTCATGACTCGGGAGCAAAAGTAATTCTTTGTCTCGATTTAGTGTTTCCAAGAGTAACGAATGTTCAATCTACTACAAAAATTGAGCATATTATCGTAACTCGTATTGCAGACTTTTTACCATTCCCTAAAAATCTATTGTATCCATTTGTGCAGAAAAAACAGTCGAATTTAGTTGTGAAAGTATCAGAGAGTGAAACGATTCATCTTTGGAATTCAGTAGAAAAAGAAGTGAATACGAATGTTGAGGTGCCTTGTGATCCTGAAAATGATCTAGCTCTTTTACAGTACACAGGAGGAACAACCGGATTTCCGAAAGGAGTTATGTTAACGCATAAAAACCTCGTCTCTAACACGTTAATGGGAGTTCAATGGTTATATAATTGCAAAGAAGGAGAAGAAGTCGTTCTTGGGGTTCTTCCATTTTTCCATGTTTATGGTATGACAGCTGTTATGAATTTAAGTATTATGCAAGGATACAAAATGGTCCTTATTCCAAAGTTTGATATGAAAATGGTTTTTGAAGCGATTAAGAAGCATAAAGTGACATTGTTTCCAGGGGCACCAACTATTTATATAGCTCTTTTAAATAGTCCGCTTTTAAAAGAATACGATATTTCTTCTATTCGTGCTTGTATTAGTGGATCAGCACCACTGCCAGTAGAAGTACAGGAAAAGTTCGAAAAAGTTACAGGTGGTAAACTAGTAGAGGGATATGGTTTAACAGAATCCTCTCCGGTTACACATAGTAATTTTTTATGGGAAAAGCGAGTGCCAGGTAGCATCGGAGTTCCGTGGCCAGATACAGAAGCAATCATTATGTCGCTTGAAACTGGTGAGGCATTACCGCCAGGAGAAATAGGTGAAATTGTAGTGAAAGGCCCTCAAATTATGAAAGGATATTGGAATAAGCCAGAGGAAACAGCGGCTGTATTGCAAGATGGCTGGCTCCATACAGGTGATGTTGGCTACATGGATGAAGATGGATTCTTCTATGTAAAAGATCGCAAGAAAGATATGATTGTCGCAAGTGGATTTAATGTGTATCCTCGTGAAGTTGAAGAAGTATTATATGAGCATGAAAAAGTGAAAGAAGTAGTGACAATTGGAGTTCCAGATCCGTACCGAGGAGAGACAGTTAAAGCATTTGTTGTGTTAAAAGAAGGTACGGAATGCTCTGAGGAAGAATTAAATCAGTTTGCACGTAAATATTTAGCGGCTTATAAAGTGCCGAAAGTATATGAGTTTAGAGATGAATTGCCGAAAACGACAGTAGGGAAAATTTTGCGCCGTGTTCTAATAGATGAAGAGAAGAGAAAGAATGAGGATGAGCAAACGGGCTAAGGCCCTTTCTTTTTGAAAAAATAGGATTGACACTTTTCTAAATAGTCAGTATTATAAGAATATGAATGACTATTCATTCAGTCATCTTCTTGAAGGGGACAGTAAAGTGAAGAAAAATAGACCGAAATACAATCAAATTATTGATGCGGCAGTCATTGTGATTGCGGAGAATGGGTACCACCAAGCGCAAGTTTCTAAAATCGCAAAGCAAGCTGGGGTAGCTGATGGCACGATTTATTTATATTTTAAAAATAAAGAAGATATATTAATATCCTTATTCCAAGAGAAGATGGGAGAATTTGTCGAAACAATTCGTCAAAAAACAGCAGGAATTGAAAGCGCTGTATCGAAGTTATTCATGTTGGTAGAAACGCACTTCTTGCTGTTGTCGCAAAATGATCCGCTTGCTATCGTTACGCAATTAGAGCTAAGGCAGTCCAATCAAGACTTGCGCCTTAAAATAAATGAAGTATTAAAAGGCTACTTACAAGTTATGGATGAGATTTTAGAGACTGGTATAAAACAAGGTGAATTTCAAGCAGATTTAAATGTTCGCGTGGCAAGACAAATGATCTTTGGAACAGTAGATGAAGTTGTGACCAATTGGGTAATGAGCGATCATAAGTATGATCTGGTCGCACTTTCAAAAACGGTACACGGGCTACTTATTGCAGCTTGTGGTTATCGTCAATAATGGGAGGGATCATGTTGAAATTCCTATCTGTAAGAGTTGAAGATCATATCGCGGTGGCGACGTTAAATCACGCACCAGCGAATGCGATGTCTTCACAAGTTATGCATGACGTTACTGAATTAATTGATCAAGTGGAAAAGGATGATAACATTCGTGTTGTTGTTATTCACGGTGAAGGACGTTTCTTCTCAGCAGGAGCAGATATTAAAGAATTTACATCTGTTACTGAAGCGAAGCAAGCAACAGAATTAGCACAGCTTGGACAAGTTACGTTTGAGCGTGTTGAAAAATGTTCAAAACCAGTTATTGCGGCAATTCATGGAGCGGCACTGGGCGGCGGCCTTGAGTTTGCTATGTCTTGCCACATGCGCTTTGCAACTGAAAGTGCAAAACTTGGTTTACCTGAATTAACACTTGGATTAATTCCTGGCTTTGCAGGTACACAGCGCTTACCACGTTATGTTGGGAAAGCGAAAGCTTGTGAAATGATGTTAACAAGTACACCAATTACTGGTGCAGAAGCATTAAAGTGGGGACTTGTTAACGGATTGTTCTCTGAAGAATCATTTTTAGATGATACGCTTAAAGTTGCAAAACAAATTGCTGGAAAAAGTCCAGCAACAACTCGTGCTGTACTAGAGTTATTGCAAACGACAAAATCGTCTCATTACTATGAAGGTGTACAACGTGAATCACAAATTTTTGGTGAAGTATTTACGAGTGAAGATGGAAGAGAAGGTGTAGCCGCATTTTTAGAAAAGCGTAAACCTTCATTTAGTGGCAGGTAGTTCAATTATTTTTTTAATATAAATTAACAGAAAATTAAAATTGATAGAATCTTTCTGAAAAACAAGGGGGTAAATGGAATGAACATCTACGTACTCATGAAACGAACATTTGATACAGAAGAAAAAATCGTAATTAAAAACGGTGCAATTTACGATGGCGAAGCGGAATTCATCATCAACCCTTACGATGAATATGCAATTGAAGAAGCAATTCAAGTAAGAGACGCACAAGGTGGAGAAGTTACAGTTGTAACAGTCGGTGGCGAAGATAGTGAGAAAGAACTTCGTACTGCATTAGCAATGGGCTGTGATAAAGCGGTATTAATTAATATTGAAGATGATGTAGAAAATGGTGACCAGTTCACGACAGCAAAAGTACTTGCTGAGTATTTAAAAGATAAAGATGCAGATTTAATTTTAGGCGGAAACGTTGCAATTGATGGTGCATCTGGACAAGTAGGGCCACGCGTAGCTGAAGCGTTAAATATTCCATATGTAACGACAATTACAAAACTTGAAATTGACGGTACAAATGTGAAGATTGAGCGTGATGTTGAAGGTGATACAGAAGTGATTGCAACTTCATTACCAGTTTTAGTAACAGCACAGCAAGGTTTAAATGAACCTCGTTACCCATCGCTTCCAGGTATTATGAAAGCGAAGAAAAAGCCACTAGAAGAATTAGAATTAGATGATTTAGATTTAGAAGAAGATGATGTGGAAGCAAAGACAAAAACAATTGAAATCTATTTGCCTCCTAAGAAAGATGCAGGAAAAGTGTTACAAGGCGAGCTGCAAGATCAAGTAAAAGAACTTGTATCGTTGCTCCATACAGAAGCGAAAGTAATCTAATAAAATACGAAATTATATATGCAGGAGGGAAAATCTATGGCTCGTAAAGTATTAGTAATGGGTGAAGTTCGTGATGGATCGCTACGTAACGTTTCGTTTGAAGCGGTAGCAGCAGCAAAAACAATTGCAGAAGGCGGTGAAGTAGTAGGTCTTCTAATTGGAGACAGCGTTGCCTCTTTTGCAAATGAATTGATTCATTACGGTGCAGATCGCGTTGTGACAGTTGAAAATGATAAATTAAAATCATATACATCTGATGGTTATGCACAAGCGTTTTTAGCTGTACATGCTGAAGAAAATCCAGAAGGTATTGTCTTTGGACATACGGCACTTGGTAAAGATTTATCACCAAAATTAGCAGCGAAGCTTGAAGCTGGTTTAGTTTCTGACGTAACTGCTTTAGAGGTTGAAGGTGGAAATGTTATCTTCACTCGTCCAATTTACTCTGGTAAAGCATTCGAGAAGAAGATTGTAACAGACGGCATCTTATTTGCGACAGTGCGTCCAAATAACATTGCAACTCTGGAAAAAGATGAGTCTCGCAGCGGTGACGTATCTTCTATTACAGTTGATGTGAAAGATTTACGTACAATTATTCAAGATGTTGTCCGTAAAACAGCAGAAGGTGTGGATCTTTCTGAAGCGAAAGTTATTATCGCTGGCGGACGCGGTGTGAAGAGTGAAGAAGGATTTAAACCATTAAAAGAGTTAGCTGACGTACTAGGCGGCGCTGTTGGGGCATCTCGTGGTGCTTGTGACGCTGAATACTGTGAGTACTCATTACAAATTGGTCAAACTGGTAAAGTTGTTACGCCAGACTTATACATTGCATGTGGTATTTCTGGTGCGATTCAGCATTTAGCAGGTATGTCTAACTCAAAAATAATCGTTGCGATTAATAAAGATCCAGAAGCAAGTATCTTCAAAGTAGCTGACTACGGTATTGTTGGTGACTTGTTCGAAGTTGTACCTCTTTTAACAGAAGAGTTTAAAAAGTTAAAAGTACATTCATGATTTAAGTACCCTTGAGTTCCAAGTGAAGTACCCCTATATATAGAAAAAGGTGAGAGATCCCCTGTCTCTCATCTTTTTAGTATTTAATCCATATTTTTATATAGTATAAAGGAACATTTTTTTGTTACAATACATAACGATACATATTATTCGCCACGTATATAAGTTAATGATATACTCTTGGTAGAATATACTTGAAGGAGGAAATAAAATGGCAATTGTAAACGCAAATGACCAAAGCTTCGCAGCTGAAACTAGCGAAGGTGTTGTATTATTAGATTTCTGGGCACCTTGGTGTGGACCTTGTAAAATGATCGCTCCTGTATTAGAGGAGATCGATGCAGAACTAGGCGAAAAAGTAAAAGTAGTAAAAGTAGATGTTGATGAGAACCAAGAAACTGCTCGTCAATTCGAAGTAATGAGCATTCCAGCTCTTTTCGTATTAAAAGACGGTAAAGTAGTTGATCAAACGTTAGGTTACAAACCGAAAGAAGCGTTAGTAGAATTAGTTTCTAAACATTTCTAAAATAAAAAAGCTACCAGTTGGTAGCTTTTTTTATTTTCTTTTTTACAGTCTTTCCGTTACAATAAAAGAACGTATGTTGGGTGTTTGAGCATAGTATGTTTTCAAGGGAAAATAAAAATGCTAAGTATGTAGAAATGGAGGGAGACGAGTGCACGAACATTTGAAAGAGAAGTTGGCTATTTTACCAGATCAACCTGGTTGTTATTTGATGAAAGATAAGCAAGGAACGGTTATATATGTTGGAAAGGCAAAAGTGCTTAAAAATCGTGTGCGCTCGTACTTTACTGGTTCACATGATGGGAAAACACTGCGGCTTGTAGGAGAAATTGTTGATTTTGAATATATTGTAACCTCTTCGAATTTAGAAGCACTTATTTTAGAGTTAAATCTCATTAAAAAATATGATCCGAAATATAATATTCAATTAAAAGATGATAAAACATATCCTTTTATTAAAATTACGGCGGAGAAGCAACCGCGCTTACTCATTACTCGAAATGTAAAAAAGGATAAAGGAAAGTATTTTGGTCCTTATCCAAATGCACAATCTGCTCATGAAACGAAAAAACTGCTAGATCGTATGTATCCACTTCGGAAATGTACGAATATGCCAGATAAAGTTTGTTTGTATTATCATATGGGTCAATGCTTAGCGCCGTGTGTGAAAGAAGTGACGGAAGAACAAAATAAAGAAATTGTAGATGAAATTATTAAGTTTTTAAATGGTGGACATAAAGAAGTTCGTTCAGAATTAGAAGTAAAAATGTATGAGGCCTCAGAGAAACTAGAGTTTGAACGTGCAAAAGAGTTGCGTGATCAAATTGCTCATATTGATGCGATTATGGAAAAACAAAAGATGATTATGAGTGACTTAGTGGATCGTGATGTGTTTGGATATGCAGTGGATAAAGGATGGATGTGTGTTCAAGTTTTCTTCGTTCGAAAAGGAAAGCTAATTGAACGTGATGTTTCTATGTTTCCAATTTACGATGAACCAGAAGAGGGCTTTTTAACGTTTATCGGCCAATTTTATGAAAACAGTAGTCATTTTAAGCCGAAGGAAATTGTCGTTCCAGGAAGTATAGACTCGGAATTAGTAGAGCGCTTTTTAGAAGTAGAAGCGACACAGCCGAAACGTGGTAAGAAAAAAGACCTTGTAGAATTAGCAAATAAAAACGCGAAAATTGCTCTTGAAGAGAAGTTTTACTTAATTGAACGTGATGAAGAACGAACGATTAAAGCAGTAGATCATTTAGGGAAGCAGCTTGGGATTGAAACGCCGTATCGTATTGAAGCGTTTGATAACTCAAATATTCAAGGAACAAATCCTGTTTCTGCAATGATTGCTTTTATCGATGGGAAACCGGCGAAGAAAGAGTATCGAAAATATAAAATTAAAACGGTTCAAGGGCCAGACGATTATGAGTCTATGAGAGAAGTTGTGAGGCGCCGTTATACAAGGGCCCTTAAAGAAAATTCACCTTTACCTGATTTGATTATTATTGATGGAGGAAAAGGCCATCTAGCGGCTGCAAGTGATATTCTAGAGAATGAGCTCGGATTATATATTCCGATGGCAGGTCTTGTGAAAGATGATAAACATAAAACCTCCCATTTAATTATTGGGGACCCACCGGAACCTGTGATGCTTGAGAGAAATAGCCAAGAATTTTATTTATTGCAGCGTATTCAAGATGAGGTGCATCGATTTGCGATTACATTCCATCGTCAATTACATGGGAAATCTGTCATTCAATCAGCATTGGATGACATTCCAGGAATAGGTGATAAACGGAAAAAGGTATTGTTAAAACATTTTGGTTCATTAAAGAAGATGAAAGAAGCTTCTATAGAGGAATTTGTCGAAGCGGGTATGCCGAAAAATGTCGCGGAGACGATTTATACGTATTTAACAGATAAGAAGACGTTGTAGTTTACAACGTCTTCTGTTTTTTGGTATAATTTCTGAAGATTTAAAATAAATGCATCTGAATGAAAATACAAAAAAGTCAACTAAACTGATATGTCTAGTTGACTGTAGGTAATGCTTACACTTCAATGAGATCTTTTATATCCCATTTTACAAGAAATGTAATAGAGTCAGAACGTTTTTTCTTTTCTTCGTATGACTCTGCAACGACGTTCCGTTGCTTTTGAATTTGTTCAGCGATGAATCCAGCTTCTAGTTGATAAGAAGAATGTCGTTTTTGTTTTTGACGTTCTGCAATGAGTGTGCCTTTAAGTTGGAACTGCATTTCACGACGCTTATGTTCAATAATGCTTAAAGTGCCCCAGCCAGCTTTTTCAAAGAACTGAATGACTTCTTCAATTGTTTCTAGCGGATATTTTCTTGCAAGGTTTCTACCAGACCAGTATAAAATACCATCTAAATCGTTGCCGATTAAATCAGGTAGTAATTCTTCACGTAGCAATTCATAAGCGAAGGCGTTCAATGAAACATCTTCTAAAGATGTTATATCGATTGTATTTTTACTCACAATATTCCCCTCTTTCTATAGGGATTATTATATAACATTTTTCATTTATAAAAACAGATTTTTCTTTAGGGAAATCTGAATATCTAAGAAGAAAAAAAGAATTGCCAAATTATATGCAAATTATGTATACGTTTTCTTGACGCTTCGACAAAAATAGGGGTAAAATGAACTTGTTATCAAATTATGCTGAAATATTTCGAATAATTTTTTCAGTTTTTCTTATGCCAATAGTGAAAAAACATTATTGTTATAAATTAATCTGAAAACAGCAGTCAAACATTCAAGGGGGTAATGGGGACATGAAAGGCCGCGAGTATACGTTTCGTAAGTGGCACTCATTAATGGGGGTCATCCCGGTTGGTGTCTTTTTGACGCAACATCTAATTGTAAACAACTTTGCAACAAGAGGAGCAGAGGCTTTTAACAAAGCTGCAGGCTTTATGGAGCTCCTTCCATTCCGGTATGCGCTAGAAATTTTCATCATCTTTTTACCGATACTGTACCATGCTATATATGGCTTATATATTGCATTTACAGCTAAGAACAATGCGGTTTCTTACGGTTATTTCCGTAACTGGATGTTCGTTTTCCAAAGAATTTCAGGTATCGTTACGCTGATTTTCATTTCTTGGCACGTCTGGGAAACTCGTATTCAAGCAATGTTAGGTAAAGAGGTAAACTATGATATGATGGCAGATATTTTAAACAATCCAGCTATGTTTGCATTCTACTTAGTTGGTGTTGTTTCAACAATTTTCCACTTTGCAAATGGACTATGGACATTCTGCATCAGCTGGGGAATTACAGTATCTCCACGTTCACAAAGAATCTCTACTTATGTAACATTAGCTATTTTCTTAGGTCTATCTTATGTAGGTGTGAGTGCATTATTAGCGTTCATCGATCCACAGCTAGCAAATCAGTAAGGAGTGGGAGAGCATGAAAGGGAAACTTATAGTAGTCGGCGGTGGCTTGGCTGGCTTAATGGCAACGATTAAAGCGGCAGAAGCAGGAGTAAATGTTGAACTGTTTTCTTTAGTACCAGTAAAACGTTCACATTCTGTATGTGCTCAGGGCGGAATTAACGGTGCCGTAAATACGAAAGGTGAAGGGGATTCTCCATGGATCCACTTTGACGATACAATTTATGGTGGGGACTTCTTAGCGAACCAACCACCAGTTAAAGCAATGTGTGAAGCAGCACCTGGTATCATTCATTTAATGGACCGTATGGGTGTTATGTTCAACCGTACGGAAGAAGGACTTCTTGATTTCCGTCGATTTGGTGGAACGCAACATCACCGTACAGCATTTGCTGGTGCAACAACTGGACAGCAATTACTTTACGCATTAGATGAGCAAGTACGTCGTCACGAAGTAGCAGGACTTGTAACGAAATATGAAGGCTGGGATTTCTTACGAGCTGTTGTTGATGATGAAGGTGTGTGCCGAGGAATCGTTGCACAAGACTTACAAACTATGGAGATTAAAAGTTTCGGAGCTGATGCCGTGATTATGGCAACAGGGGGCCCTGGTATCATTTTCGGAAAATCAACAAACTCCATTATTAATACAGGTACAGCAGCTTCTGCTGTATATCAACAAGGTGCATATTATGCAAATGGTGAGTTCATTCAAATTCACCCAACGGCAATTCCTGGAGACGATAAATTACGTCTTATGAGTGAATCTGCACGTGGTGAAGGTGGACGTGTTTGGACATATAAAGATGGTAAACCATGGTACTTCTTAGAAGAAAAATATCCGGCTTACGGAAACCTTGTACCTCGTGATATCGCAACGCGTGAAATCTTTGATGTTTGCGTAGAGCAAAAACTAGGTATTAACGGTGAAAACATGGTGTACTTAGATCTTTCTCATAAAGATCCGAAAGAACTAGATATTAAACTTGGTGGAATTATTGAAATCTATGAGAAATTTACAGGGGATGATCCTCGTAAACTACCAATGAAAATCTTCCCAGCTGTTCACTATTCAATGGGTGGACTATGGGTTGACTATAAGCAAATGACGAGTATTCCAGGTTTATTTGCAGCAGGTGAGTGTGATTATTCTATGCACGGTGGTAACCGCCTTGGTGCAAACTCACTATTATCAGCAATTTACGGTGGTATGGTAGCAGGACCAAACGCAATTGAATATATGAAAGGTCTTTCTAAATCATCAGATGCTGTTTCATCTACTGTATATGAGCAAAATGAATTAATCGAAACAGAGAAATTTAACAATATTTTAACGATGGATGGTAATGAAAATGCATATGTTCTTCATAAAGAGCTTGGAGAATGGATGACAGATAACGTTACAGTAGTTCGTGAAAATAAAAAGTTATTAGAAACAGATGCGAAAATTGAAGAGTTAATGGATCGTTACAAACGTATTAACATTAACGATACAGCGAGATGGAGTAACCAAGGTGCTTCATTTACACGTCAACTTGCAAATATGTTTGAGTTAGCACGTGTTATTACAATTGGCGCATATAACCGTAATGAGAGCCGCGGGGCGCATTACAAACCTGAATTCCCAAATCGTGATGATGCAAACTTCTTAAAAACTACTATGGCAAAATTTGAAGGAGAAGGAAATGCACCAGCATTCCATTACGAAGACGTTGATGTTTCATTAATTAAACCGCGTAAACGTGATTATTCTTCAAAACATGATGTAGCTGCTAAGGGTGAAGAGAAGGGGGATAAACAACATGTCTGAGAAAACAATCCGCCTCATCATTACGAGACAAGATGGACCAGATGCACAAGAGTTTGACCAAGAGTTTGAAATTCCATATCGTCCTAATATGAATATTATTTCGGCGCTTATGGAAATTCGTCGTAATCCTGTTGATTCAAAAGGAAACCAAACAACTCCGATCGCATGGGATATGAACTGCTTAGAGGAAGTATGCGGTGCATGTTCGATGGTTATTAACGGAAAGCCACGTCAATCATGTACGGCTCTTATTGACCAATTAGAACAGCCAATTCGCTTAAAGCCGATGAAGACATTCCCAGTTGTACGTGATTTACAAGTTGACCGCAGTCGCATGTTTAATGCTCTAAAACGCGTTAAAGCTTGGATTCCAATTGATGGTACGTATGACTTAGGTCCAGGACCAAGAATGCCTGAGAAAAAGCGTCAATGGGCTTATGAGCTTTCAAAATGTATGACATGTGGTGTTTGCTTAGAATCATGTCCAAACGTAAACAGTAAGTCTGACTTTATTGGACCAGCGCCGTTATCACAAGCTCGTTTATTCAACTCACATCCAACGGGTGAAATGCATAAAGCAGATCGCTTACGTGCAATTATGGGAGATGGAGGGCTAGCAAACTGTGGTAACTCTCAAAACTGTGTGCAATCATGTCCGAAGGGTATTCCTTTAACAACTTCAATTGCGGCATTAAACCGCGATACAACAATTCAATCGTTCAAAGATTTCTTTGGTAGCGATAATAACTATTAATAAATATTGCCTCTTCATTTTGAAGGGGCAATATTTATAACTGTATTTTTCAGTTTATTCTGTTTTTTTTGGGTAGGAAGGGGAGATAGCGTTGAAGAGAATTTCTTATATTGAAGACTTCGAGAAATGGGAAAGTGGTTTTTCATTTTACAATCCTGTAAAGGTTCGTTTTGGTGAAGTAGATATGTTTGGACATGTAAATAATGTCGTTGCTTTTACTTATTTTGAAGAAGCTCGTATCGCGTTGTTTAAAGAACTTGGATTTATGCAAGAGTGGACACATGCATCATCAGAAACGATGATCGTTGTTGCGGATTTACAATGTAATTTTATTAAGCAAATATATTTTGATGAACAGTTGAAGGTGTATGTAAAGGCAGGATCGGTTGGGAACTCTTCTTTAGATCTACATTATATGGTGAAGAATGCAGAAGGAGAGGTTTGTTTAGTAGGTCGTGGAATGATGGTTCAAGCGTCGAAAAAAACAGGAAGAGGCGAACCATGGCCTGAAGAATGGAAGAAGAAATTACTACAATGATAGAGTGAAAGAAAAATAAGAGAGCAATTTGCTCTCTTATTTTTTGTCTTCCATCGCTTCTTCTAATGTTAAGTGATGTTTATATAGGTATGTAGCGTATGGATTACCAACGTAGCGTAAGTGCCATGGTTCATATGCATATTCTGTTGTATCTGTTTTATCTTCTAAGTAACGAATGACAAAGCCGAATTCATGAGCGTGTTCCGCGACCCATTTTCCTTCTGCTGTCTCCCCGAAAATAGGCTCTAATTGAAATTTAGCTGTTTTTGAACTAATATCCATTGCTAAACCCGTTTGGTGTTCACTCGTACCAGGAATTGCGCTTACTGAATTAGCCTCAGCTTTTCCTTGACGCCTAACGTATGTATCATGCAACGATTTTTGGCGTTTGTATGAACGATAACCAGATACAGCTGTAAGATCAAGCCCTTCTTTTTTCGCAGCTTTGAACATGTTTTCAAGTGCCTCTGCAGCATCTTTGCGTAGCAATGTTTTTTCTTTATCTTTTGGACTAGCAAATGGTACGTTTGGTCTCGTTAAGTCTTCAGGAATGTATCCATCTGGTAGTTTTCGATGTTTATTAATTAAGACAAGATTAGATTTTGGATTTGTTACAACTGAAAAGTCATTGTCTATTTTCTTTGCATTATGATCAGCTTTTGGAAAAGCAGGAATCTCTTCTTTTGGGTGGTTAGTATGTTTTTGACTTTCGACAGCTTTCGCTTCATTATGTAGTGGTGATTTAGAACCAAAGTAAGTGAAAGATGTGATACCGATTACAATAGTAGTGGCAGAAATAATTATTATCTTTTTCATAATGCCTTGTAATCACAGTCCCTTCTTAATAAAATGTGTATCGTTTTTTTTATTATAAGTCTAGTTTGTTGGAAAAGGAATATAAGAGTCATAACGTAATAGAAATGCAAAGAAAATGTCAGAAAATGTGTGAATTTGTAGTATTTTTTTATATAATTCATTTCTTATCTTTCATGAATTGCATTTTTTATGTAATATATATACATAAGAAGATGTAGCGATTATCGAGAATAAAGAACTTCTTGTATAGACTAGGAGTGAATGGGAATGGATTTTGCAACAATTATTGGACTTGTTTTAGGATTTTTAGCAGTGGTAGTAGGGATGGTCGTCAAGGGCGCTGACGTAACAGCCTTATTAAATCCTGCCGCAGCATTAATTATTTTTATCGGTACATTTGCTGCAGTATGTATTGCATTTCCGATGAATCAACTAAAAAGGGTTCCAAAACTATTTAAAGTTCTTTTTGGTTCAAATAAAAAGGATTTAAGTTATGAACAGTTGCTAGAATTATTTGTTCATTGGACATCTGAAAGTAGAAAATACGGTATTTTGTCTTTAGAGCAACAATTAGACAAAATTCAAGATGAATTTCTTTTGCGCGGTATGAAATTTGTGATTGATGGCGTATCCGCAGAAGATTTAGAGCAGATTTTGGAATCTGAATTAGAGGCAATTGAAGAAAGACATGCAAAGGGAGCTGCTATTTTTTCACAAGCTGGTACGTATGCACCGACATTAGGAGTTTTAGGTGCTGTTATCGGTCTTGTAGCTGCGCTTGGTAACTTAACTGATATTGAAAAGTTAGGTCATGCTATTTCGGGTGCGTTTATTGCAACGATTTTTGGTATTTTTTCAGGTTATGTATTATGGCATCCATTTGCAAATAAGTTAAAGCAAAAATCTTCAGCTGAAATTGAGAAAAAACGTTTAATCATTGATTGTTTATTAATGTTACAAGAAGGTACATATCCGTTTATTATGAAGAACCGCATTTTAGGTGCACTTTCTGCAACTGAGCGTAAAAAGCTAGAAAAAGGAGCAGAAAAAAATGCGGAGTAAGAAAAATAGAAGAGGCAAAAAGAAAAAACATGATGAGCATATCGATGAAACGTGGTTAATTCCATATTCTGATATGTTAACGTTGTTATTTGCATTGTTTATCGTTTTATTCGCAATGAGTAGTATAGATGCTGCGAAGTTTAAACAGATGGCAGTTGCTTTTCGAAGTGAATTAGCTGGGGGAACAGGTAACAAAGAATTTTTAAGTGATCAAAAGCCAAATGAGGAAAAAGAATTATCAGCAAGTAGCCTTGAGGCAGAACAAGCAAAAAAACAAGAAGAAGCTAGAGCTAAAGAAAAAAAAGAGATGGATGAATTGAAAGCATTACAAAAAAAGATTGATCAATATATAAATGAAAAACAATTATCCTCTTCTTTTCAAACTAAATTAACTGAAAAGGGATTAATGGTGACAATATTAGAAAATATACTGTTTGATTCGGGGAAAGCAGATGTGAAATTAGAATCTTTAGGGATTGCGAAAGAGATGTCTAGCTTACTTGTTTCAGCGTCACCTCGTGAAATTACAGTATCGGGTCATACGGATAATGTCCCTATTGCCAATGCGCAGTTTGCGTCGAATTGGGAATTAAGTACGCAGCGGGCAGTTAATTTTATGCAAGTATTACTGCAAAATAAAGAATTACAACCAGAAAAATTTAGTGCGATTGGATACGGAGAATACCGTTCAATTGCTCCAAACGATACACAAGAAGGAAAGGCAAAGAATAGACGTGTGGAAGTGTTTATCTTGCCTTTAACAGAGAAAGTAAAATAAAGAGGATGGCGAATGCCATCCTCTTTATTTTACTTCAAATGATTTTAAGTTGTCGCGACGGATTTTATCTTTTTCTGCATCTGATTTTTTGAAATCATAATCATATAAAGCGCCTTCCCAATCGCCATACATTGGATTCGGGAAAATAATGAATTTCTCACCAAATTGTGCTTTTGAATCTTCTACTGTTTGGTTACGATCTTTTACAGATTTTCCATCAAAACCTGTGAAATCAGATAAGTTATCACCGAAGAATAAGACAATATCATGGGTTTGAGAAACGAGTTCACGGCGTTTTTCTTTTCCTTTTTCTTTCGGATCTTGTAGTAATATATGTTCTTTCGTTGCTTGAGGAGCACCTACACGCTCAAGATTTTTAATTGTTGCATCTAGTTGGTTCGTTTTACGATTTGAGATGTAGTAAATATCTACACCTTTAGACTCTGTATATTTTAAGAAATCAATTGCGCCTGGAAGGGCTTCAGCCTCAGCTTTATTAATCCAATCATCCCATTTGTAAGGATAGCCTTTGCCTGTTTTTACGCTCATTGCTTGATGAGGACTGTTATCTAAAACAGTTTCGTCTAAATCAAGTACGATAGCAGGTTTTTTCTCTGTCCCTTTTGCAAGAACTGCATCAAGCTTTAATTGACCGATATTGTACCCTTGGTAGTAAAGTGCTTTCGTTTCGCCAGCTGTTTGATACCATAAATCAGCCATTAATTGCTGTTCTGTTAATTTTACTTTCTCTTCTTTCGCCACTGTTTTCTCTGGTGTTCCTGAACATGCTACAAGTGATGTAGATAGAACCGCTACAGATAATAGAGTGGTAATGCCCCTCTTCATCTTCATATGTACCCTCCTTGATGTTAGAAAATCATTTTATATTATATATTAAAATATAATATTTTTATATGAACATTTGCATATTGTCTTTTGTATATATAGTAGTATGTCCTATATTAGAAAGATGAGCAAAATAATAATAGTTATTTTGACAAGTTTTATTGTCGTAATGACAATTATAATTGACAAAAAGAGGTTTGTTATTTACAATTTTAACTAAATAGAACAAATGATGGATTAATGACGGTGTTTACATATAAGAGGATGAAGTGTAGTGCTATATTTTTTCTTGAATAAACATAGTCTTTGAAAGAGAGTACGAATGATACTAAAGGGGAGGCTTTATACTTTGAGTTTACAAATTCAAAACTTAACGAAACAATTTGGGGAATCAAAAGCAGTTAACGGTTTGCAAATTTCGTTACCAAAAGGTGAAGTACTAGGATTACTTGGACGAAATGGTGCAGGGAAAACAACAACAATCAAGATGCTTCTCGGATTATTAACGCCTAATGAAGGTACGATTACGTGGGATGGAAAAGCATTTGGGGATAGTGGCGTAACAATTGGGTATTTACCAGAAGAAAGAGGTTTATATACAAAAAGTAGAGTAATAGATCAGTTGCGATATTTTGGTAGATTAGAAGGAATGTCGAAGAAAGAAGTAGATCACGCTATTGATCATTGGTTAGAGCGTTTAGCGATACCAGAATATAAATTTAAAACGGCTGGAGAGCTTTCAAAAGGGAATCAGCAAAAAATCCAATTAATTGCTGCTCTTCTTCATAATCCGGAACTTCTCATTTTAGATGAACCATTCAGCGGCCTTGATCCAGTTAATGCCGGGATGTTAGCTAGTATTATTGAAGAACAAGTACAGAGCGGAAAGACGATTATTTTATCAAGTCATCGTATGGAACAAGTAGAGGCTTTTTGCCAACATGTATGTATTTTGAAAAAAGGTGAAGCAGTCGTAAAAGGACAGCTAAGTGATATTAAGAAAGAATACGGTTTCCGTAATTTAACGATTGAAGATACAGTAGAGAATGAAAAGGGATTAGAAGCTATACATGTATCGTATGAAAAACAACAAGGCCTTCTTTATGTGAAAGTACAAGACGATGCGGAAGCTCTCAAGATTTTGCAACAGTTGCAAGAGCAAGGTGTTAGCTTACGGCAATTCAAAATGTTAGAGCCGACGTTAAATGAAATCTTTGTAGAGAGGGCGAAATAACGATGCGTAAATTTTCTCACGTATTTTCATTTTATTTTAGGGAAGCATTTTTATCTAAAAAATCATTAATTACGAGTGCGATCTTATTTTTAGTTGTGTTTGGGATTTTTGCATTTAATCATTTTACTTCAGGCGATGATAAAAATAAGGATAAAGATAAAATTGCAGTTGTAGTAGAGAGTTCCACATATAAAGTACAAAAAGATGAGCTAAATAAGCTATTGCCATCAGCAAAAATAACACTTGGTTCAAAGGATGATTTTGATAAACTGCATAAGCAAGTAGAAGAAGGCGATTTAGATGGTCTATTCCATGTGACGGAAAAGGGTGGGGCTCCATCGATTACATATATGTATAATGGATTTCCAAGCCAAGCAACTTCTGCAATTATGGCAGGATATTTAAAGCAACAATATACGATGGTGACAATTGCCAAAAATAATGTTTCACCAGAAATTGCACAGCAATTACAAACAGAAATTCAAGTAAAGCAAGAAGCGATAAAAGATCGTACATCTTCTTTCGGAATTGCCTATTTCTTTACATTTGCTTTATATATGTTTATTGTAGCGTTCGGAAATACAATCGCAATGAATATTGCATCTGAGAAGGCGTCACGTGTAATGGAAGTAATGCTTCCGAAAGTGAAACCTCTTACGATGATGTATGCGAAAATTTTAGCGGTTGTTTCAACGGCTTTATTGCAACTTGTCATATTGGCGTGTGGTTATCTTATTCCATATTTGTTAGGTTGGGTCGATTTAGAAAGTGCCTCACTATTTGGTATTCCAATTGACTTTACGAAATTAGATGCAAAGGTTGTAAGCATGTTTCTTGTTTATTTCATTACGGGATATTTACTTTATGCAATGATGTATGCTGCTGCTGGAGCTGTCGTGTCTAAGACGGAGGATTTACAAGCTGTATCTTTCCCGGTAATGATTTTAATTATGGCTGCATTCTTCATTAGTATTAAATCATTAAGTGATCCGAATAGTACTATCGTTGTTGTAAGTTCTTACGTTCCATTTTTTACACCGATGGTTACCTTCTCACGTATTGTAGCTGGTGAAGCAGGTATGCTAGAAATTACGATAACATTAGCAGTCTTATTGGCGACAATTGCGATATTAAATGCTGTTACAAGCCGCATTTACGTAAATGGCGTAATGAATTACTCAGATAAAGTGAAATTTAAAGATTTAGCGAAATTTATAAAGCGTCAATAATGAGAGAAAAGCATGATTTCCTATTGAAATCATGCTTTTTCTTTATGTATAAATTAAAAATAGTATATAATAATAAGAGTCGTCTTTTAATAGAATGAATAAAAAGGAGGGTGTGCAGATGGGGATTAGTAGTCGTTTTACAGTAGGTGTTCATATGCTGACATTACTTGCGATAGATCGAAACTCTCGCTGTACCTCTGAATGGATTGCCGGTAGTGTGAATACAAATCCAGTTGTGATTCGTCGCATTACAGGAATGTTGAAGAGAGCAGGACTTGTTGATGTACAAGCTGGTAAAGGTGGTACGACACTTGCTCGAGATTTAGAAGAAATTACATTACTTGATGTATATAAAGCAGTGGAAGTTGTAGAAGAAGGACAGCTATTTTCCTTCCATGAAAATCCCAACATTGAATGTCCAGTAGGAGCTAATATTCAATCAGTATTAGAAATTATTTTAATGCAAGCGCAAGAAGCGATGGAAAACGTGCTTGCAAATGTAACGGTAGATCAATTAGTTACAAATTTAAAGTCTAAAATGAAAGAATAAAAAAGCGAGCTTCCTCATAATGAGGGCTCGCTTTTTTTATTCAGAAATATTGAAAATTCTATTTTTCAGTATTTAAAATGAATTTACCTACGATAGCTGCGAAGATACCACCAAGAATTGGTGCTACGATGAATACCCATAGTTGAGAAAGTGCTTCTCCACCAACAAATAAAGCTGGTGCGATACTACGAGCTGGGTTAACAGATGTTCCAGTTAACGGAATTCCTAATAAGTGGATTAAAACTAATGTGAAACCAATTACTAGTCCAGCTAAAGAAGAACTTCCTTTTTTACCTGTTACAGCGACGATAACTAAAATAAATACGAAAGTTAAAATGAACTCAACTAAAAATGCTCCAGATAAACCAAGAGTTCCGAAACCATTTTGTCCTAAATTATCTAAAGGTGTTTTAGCAGATTTTAAAATTGTTACTAACGTTGCAGTTCCTAATAAACCACCTAAAATTTGAGCTAATACATAATAACAAAGTTCCATAGCGTTCATTCGTTTGTTGATGAACATAGCTACTGATACTGCTGGGTTAATGTGACATCCAGAAATTGTTCCGATGCTATATGCCATAGCTACAATAGATAAGCCGAAAGCCATAGCGATTCCTAATGTTCCAATTCCTTCGATTCCGCCGCCAGTGACAGCTACTCCAGTTCCGAATAATACAAGTACAAAGGTACCAATAAATTCAGCGATTGCTTTTTTTAACATAATTTACCTCCTATTAATGCGCATGAAACGTATTATAACATACGTTTTAGTATAAACAGCCAATGAAATACTATTCTGATAAGGCAAAATAGGGGGACAATAAAAAAGAGTATGGTTCATCTCTATAGAACCATACTCTTTTTTTATGCTGATTTTTTCTGTTTAACGGCTGGAATAGATCGGTTTAAAATACTATTTGCAACCATTCCTAACATAATAATAATCATTCCAAGTAGGGAAAGCCCGCCAGGAAACGAACCATTCAAGAAAACAATTTCTCCAAGTACGGTAAAGACCATCGTTCCAGCTTGTGTTGCTTCAACAGCTCCAAGTAAAGCCAGGTTATCTTTTGCTAAGTCAGTAGCAAAGAAAAATGTCATCGTTGCAATAACGCCGGAACATAATGCTAACAAAAATCCTTGAAGCATTTGGCTAGATGTTGGAATACCCGTAGTAGAAAATCCGTATACACCAAGCGAAATTGTTATAGGAAGACTTCCAATTGCCATTCCTAATACACGTTGGAACGTATCAAGGCGTCCGCCAACAAGCTCCATCATTTTTCGGTTACCGAACGGATATAAGAAAGCGGCTAATACGACAGGTAAAAAACCTGAAATGAACTGAGTCATTGTAATATGGCCTGCGGCAGTTGCTTGCATACAAATTACACCAAGTAAAATAAATAAAGCAACATATAAGCTACGAAGTGGAATTTTTCCACGTACAAGTTTCGTACCTGATTTTGTTTCTATTTTCACAAAAAATAGTGGTGATAGTAGTAAACCAGCTAAAATCGTAACTTGCCAAGTTCCAGCAACGAGCCAAGCTGGAGAAAAGACAGCTGCGAAACTTAATAAAGAATAAAAACCAATACCGGCAACAGAACCCCATCCGATCCACGCCAATGGATGTTTTTTTAACTCTTCCCATAATCCCCTAAAGTTTTTGCGAAATAAAACGATAAGGAATAAAATAGGGAGAGCAAATAAAAAACGGAAGGAAGCTGTCCAAGCCCAGCTCGTTCCAGATACATTCATTGCTCTATTAATAATAAAGGTTGCAGAAAAAAAGGCCGATGATAAAAGACCTAATAAAATTGCGCGCATGAAGTATAGCACTCCTTTCGGAAAAATAATTATGTATAGTATAATATACTTTAATTAATTAAAAGTAAACTATTTTATACTTTAAGGTGGTTTTATATATGAAAGAAAATGAAGATATGCAAACGAAAGAAGTCATTCAACAAGTTGGACAGTTATTGAGACAAATTCGAAATGAGCAGAAATTAAGTTTAGAAGAATTAGCTCATAAAACAGGAGTTAGTAAATTAACATTAGGAAAGATCGAAAGAGGGGAAACAAATCCGACGCTAGCTGTCATTTGGAAAATAACGAAAGGGTTATCAATTCCTTTATCCAGATTAATGGTTGTTGGAGAACCTGTAGCCGTTGCGCGCTGTGGAGAAGGATTTGCAGTAGATGTAGGACAAGCATGGCATTTAGAAACGATGTTCCGTTATACGAAAGAAACAGGGATGGAAATGCACCGTGCTTGTTTACGATCAAATAGTATATATGAACCAGAAGCTCATCATGAAGGTGCGATTGAGCTTGTAACGGTAATGAAAGGGAAAGTGTCTATTCAAGTGGAGAATGATGTATACGAATTAAATGAGTTTGATTCCATTCAATTTGAAGCGAATAAGAAGCATATTTATAAAAATGAAGAAGAAGAAGTGGCGGTATTACATTTAACGATGAAATATTCTTCATGAAAAAATCCCCTATAGAAAAATCTATAGGGGATTTTGTATACACTATGCTCAAATATATGAAAGAATGTTATTAGTAAGAGCGTGGCATAAGTAATAAACAAATAAAATAAACTAAAAAACCCGTCCCAAAACATAAAACTGCAATGACCCAAAGTATGCGAATGAGAGTAGAGCTAATATCAAAATATTCTCCTAAACCACCGCATATACCAAATAGCATTTTATCAGTTTCGGATTTACATAATCTTTTTGACATCTTCCAATACACTCCTTTTTATAGCAAACTCTATACTTCTATTCTATATGGAAATCTATGAGGAGACTATGAGGTTGTATGACATTTTTTTAGGGAACAGTCATATTAATTGTCTTAATTTTCAGTTGATATTAAAATTATAGTAAGAGGTAACTTTTAATAAAGGGTGGGGAAATAGAGATGACGGTATATTGGTTGACTAATGTAACGCTTGAATCGGGGTATACATATGAAGAGGGGAGAATTTCAAAAACAGAAACAGAGTTATGTAGTTTACTTATTGAAGAGGGACGAATTAAAAAAATTATAGCAGGGACTGTTCAAGAGGAAGGGGTACTCATTCTTGATGCTAATCGTTTATTAATTTTGCCCGCTTTCGAAGAGATGCATATTCACATTGATAAGACATATTATAGTGGTCCTTGGAAAGCTTGTATGCCAGCAGAAAGTATTTTTACACGTTTTAATGAAGAAGAAAAAATTTTACCAAAGCAATTAGCGACTGCCCAAAATAGAGCGGAAAATATGCTAGAGTTACTACTGCAAAATGGTGCAACGAATATTAGAACGCATTGTAATGTTGATCCAATTATTGGGCTTGGTAATTTGGAGGCGACGTTAGCGGCATTAGAAACATATAAAAATCGAGTGTCTAGTAGAATTGTTGCGTTTCCGCAACATGGATTATTGCGCAGTAATTCTGTGCAACTCGTGAAAGATGCGATGCGTATGGGTGCTCATCTAGTCGGAGGCGTAGATCCAGCTACAGTGGATAATGACATTGAAAAATCATTACATACAATTATGGATATCGCAGTAGAATTTAATGCGGATGTTGATATTCATTTGCATGATGCGAATAATCTTGGAACATTTACGATGAAGAGATTGGCAAGTTTAACAGAAGAAGCAGGATGGCAAGGTCGTGTAACAATTAGTCATGCACTTGGACTTGGTGGTGTTACTGATAAAGAGGCTGAAGAAGTGGCAGAAAGACTCGCAAATGTAAATATTGATATTACTTCAACGGTACCAATTGGTAAACAAGTAATCCCAATTCCGTTATTAGATAAAAAAGGTGTTAAGGTTTCATTAGGAAATGATAGTATTACAGATCATTGGTCACCGTTTGGAACAGGTGATATGCTTCAAAAGGCGAATCGATTAGCAGAGCGTTTTGGGTGGAGTGACGAAAGGTCTTTAGGAAAAGCACTTCGCTTTATTACAGGAGGAAAAGAAACGTTAAATAATGAAGGGAAGCGAGTATGGCCGAATGTAGGGGATGAAGCGAGTTTTGTTTTGACAAATGCGACATGCGCTGCTGAAGCAGTAGCGCGTCAAACAGAAAAACGTTTAGTCGTGTATAAAGGAAATATTGTTGTTGGAAGTTTAAATGAGGTGGAATTAAATAATCTTGTGTAGAAGAATCGTTTAAATATTTTGAGGGGGGTTCTAATGGTAAGTCTAGAACTCTTCTTTTTTATTCTTACAGTATATTTTTTATAGGAAAGCTAGAAGGGATGAAAATTTTGGACAATCAACATAACCAAAATCATATTATGGGAACTTTGCAATGGTTTATATTTTTATTAGCAAATTCAATCGCACTACCAATTGTCGTTGGCGGATTATTTCATCTTACGACGGAAGAAATATTTTATTTAATGCAGCGTACGTTTTTTGTAGTTGGTATATCTTCTTTTTTACAAGGCTGGCTTGGGCATAGACTGCCAATTGCGGATGGGCCGGCTGGATCTTGGGTTGGTGTATTTACCGTGCTTGCTTATGCAACGGCCGGACAGGATCAATTACATAGTACACTGCAAATTTTAGAATTAGGAATGATAATCTCCGGTGTTATTTTAATAGGATTAGGAGTAACTGGTTTTATAGGACGTATTTTATTTTTATTTACGCCGCTTGTGACAGGGACGTTTTTACTTTTATTATGTTTACAATTAAGTGGTGTATTTTTAAAAGGAATGTTAGGGATTACAGCTACTATTTCTCAAATTGACGGATTTACAGCAATGATCGCGTTTAGTATATTTTTGTTCGTTATTATACTATCTAATTTCGGAAAAGGCTTTGTCAAAAGTTATGCAGTTTTAATAGGATTAATTAGTGGGTGGATTATTTTTCTTATTGCAGGAAAAGTGACAATCCCATCTCAAGTAACTCATTTTGTACAACTTCCACATATATTTGCTTGGGGACTTCCAAAATGGAATACAGGTATGGCTGTGTCAAGTTTCGTTATGGTATGTATTTTAGTTTCGAATACGGTGGCAGCTATTATAGCAATTAATCAAGCAACTATTCATAAAGCGACTATTGAACAAAAACAGTTGAAAGATGGAACATGGGTTGGGGGGATTTCACATATCATCTCTTCTGTATTTTCAACTGTAGGTGTCGTTCCGTTACCAGCAACGGCAGGATTTATACGTTTAACAAAACAAAAGTATATACGATCGTTCTTAATGGCATGTGCGTTACTAGTCGTAATGTCTCTTTTTCCAAGTATTATTCGTTACTTAGCATCTTTACCATCTGCTGTCGCATCGGCTGTTTTAATGGCTTCGTTCGTACAGTTAATTGGAATTGGATTTAATAATATAAAACAAGTGCCGATGAGTGAAAGGAATGTAACGATTTTAGGCGTTGCAGTATTATTTGGCAGCGGCGTTATGTTTTTACCGTCTGGAGCACTCCAATCCTTGCCGTCTGTTATGCAATATATATTCGGTAATGGTTTATTTGTAGGTACGGTTGTAAGTATATTGCTAGAACAAATATGGCGCGTTGGAAAGTAAGTGGATAAAAAGAGTGTACGCACTGTATAAAAGTCTAAAATAACATAGGAAATAAAGCCCATTTTCATTCACCACCTGCACATTTCGTTCATACAATATCTTGACTAAATAAACACCCAACTTACACATACACAGCTCTGGCTTAAGCAAGGAGGGTTATACCAGTTGAAGGAAAAAGCGTATCAATCTAAACCTTTACTCACAAAGAGAGAAAGAGAAGTATTTGAATTACTGGTTCAAGATAAAACAACGAAGGAAATTGCAGGTGAACTTTTTATAAGTGAAAAGACAGTTCGCAACCACATCTCAAACGCAATGCAAAAGCTAGGGGTTAAAGGACGTTCACAAGCAGTTGTGGAGCTTCTTCGTATGGGAGAGCTCGAACTATAAGAAAGCAGCCGACTTTTATACAAAGAGTCGGCTATTTTTTTGTTTGCTTCACTTGCTATATGAATGATAAGAACACTCCATACATAAATAGGTAATAAGGAGGGGATATGTTGAAAAGGATACTGTTAGTTTCAACAAGTGCTCATGATATGAATGGACACCCGACGGGTTTGTGGCTTGAAGAGCTCGCAGCTCCTTATCATTTATTTAAAAAGGCTAAGTTTGATGTTGATATTGTGTCAATAAAAGGCGGGAGAGTACCTATAGATAGAGTGTCTATTCCGAATGGTATACCTCGCGAATTCAAGCATGTAGCTTCTTTATTACAAAATACGAGGCCGATTTCGAATGTTCATTTCTCGGATTATGATGCGGTTTTATTTGGTGGTGGGCACGGGGCGATTGTAGATTTTCCAGGCAATCCATATGTAGCAAATTTGATTGAGAATATGTATAACAATAACCGGATTGTAGCGGCTGTTTGTCACGGAGTAAGCTCCTTAGTCGGTGTGAAAAATAAGGATAGCTCGTTTTTTGTTGCCGGTAAGCGTATAACAGGTTATACAAACGATGAAGAAAAAGCTGTACATTTAGAAAAGCGCGTTCCGTTTTTGTTAGAAAGTAAGTTGAAAGAAGAAGGAGCTTTGTTTTATGTAGCGCCTAATTTTACGCCGCATGTGGTAGTAGATGGGCATTTAATTACAGGGCAAAATCCACAGTCTAGCGTGGAAATAGGTAAGGCTATAAAAAGGGCTGTAAATAAATTATAGAAAAAGTACCCGCTACTAACAAAGGTAGTGGGTATTTTTATCCTAAAATTCCCCCCTCAAAATTGGTTTGTAACTGTCCAGTTGGTGATAATGGATTCTAGTTCTTTATGTATAGTATATGAAAATGTAATAAACTAAAAAAGCATAATGAGTATAATAACTTCATTTATAATCATTCGTGAATTTGCTATACTATTTTGTATGGACAAAAGGGGAGGCTCTTTTAAATGAGAAAAGTCGCATGTGCAAATACTTATATTAATAAAATAAAGCCCGTTATTAGAAAGACGAGTTTTAGCCAATTGAAAATAGATGAAATTGCGAAATATATGGATATTAGTAAAGCTACTTTATATAAACGTTTTTCTTCGAAAGATGAAATTATTGAGGCGGTAGTAGAGGATTTTATGAATTATCTACTCGAAGGTGATGCGGACAATCAAGATGAAAGCATGTCTTTTGCAGAACGTTTCCAAAAGACGTTTATCCACTCTTTAAAATGTGTGACATATATTTCGGATGTTTTTTTGCAAGATTTGAAAGAAGCATATCCGCATTTGTCAGATCAATTAGTCGCTGCACAACAAAATCGTAATCATAATTTGCAAATGTTTTTTGAAGCGGGTATGGAACAAGGTTATTTTAATAAAATGAATGCACAATTATTTATGGTACAAGATGATGTGATGTTACGACGTATTATAGATCATTCTTTTTGTATTCAGTACGATATTACTTTAAAGAAAGCGATACTTGATTTTTATCAATTAAAGAAGTATCAACTTTTTAAACCAGAGTATATAGAAGCAATTGATGATTCTGAAATTGAAAAAGAAGTTATTGCTATTTTGCAAATGATTTCGTAAAAAAGCAGATCTCCCTTAGTAGAGGGAGATCTGCTTTTTTAGTACATATTATTTTTGCAACTGTTTTAATACTAATTCGGCTACTGAACCACCTGAAGCTGGGTTTTGACCAGTGATAACACGATTATCTTCTAGAGCAAAAGCTTCCCAAGGCTGTGCAGCTTTTTCGTAAAGTCCTCCATTTTTAATGAGTTCATCTTCTGTTAAAAATGGAACGAATTGATCTAATTCAGCTAATTTTTCTTCTTCATTTGAAAAGCCTGTTACCTTCTTACCGCTAATTAAACGATCCCCATTACTTAATGTAATATGAAATAAACCAGCTGCTCCATGACAAACGGAAGAAACAATACCGCCGTTTTCATAAATATTGCGGCTAATATTTTGAAGTTCTTTATTTTCTGGGAAGTCCCAAATAACCCCGTGACCACCTGCGTAATAAATAACAGCGTAGTCTTCTGGATTCACTTCACTTGGTTTCATTGTAGAACCGAGGCGATTCATAAACTCTTTCTTTTGGTACCATTCCCAATCGATGCTCTCCGCCATTGCTAAACTATGTGGATCAATTGGTGTATAACCGCCTTGTGGACTGACGTAATCAACTTCGTAACCCGCTTCTTCTACTTTTTTTACGAAATGTACAGCTTCACCGAGCCAAAGTCCGGTAGCCCTATTTAAATTTGGGTATTTTTCTACGCTTGTTAATACAACTAACATTTTTTTCTTCATCATAATCCTCCTATAATGTCTCTTCTATATAAAAGTTCTGTATTCGTTTCATTTTATTAAGTTAAAAAATGCAAATTTGAATAATCATGCCAGTCCTCCTTATATCAGCTTCGAAATTAGTGTATAATAACTTTTGAACAAAGTAAACTAAAAAGACTAAATTAGTTTACTTTGTATGTTTTTCGTTGACAAACTGTAATGTTGAAACTATGATAGTTCCATGAATATCGAACAACATACGTGTTTCGTTTCGAATTCAATTTATCGCGCGATAAATTAGCACCATTTATACATTTAATGAAGTTGTTTAGTGGTGATACAACATTTAAATAACTTCATTTTTTTATCTATAGTTTGACAGTTTTAAAATTGCAATCAGGAGAGTGTTACACATGGGGAAAGATATAAGTAACCATTCGAAATGGTTTGTTTTTACATTATGTTTTATTGTTTTGTTAGGACCGATGAACGCTGTGTTATTTAATGTAGCGCTAGAGGATATTGCTAATGATTTATCAATTAGTCAATTGAAAGTAAGTTGGGTTGTAGTAGGGTATTCTTTAGTCGTCGGTATCGGTTCGATGATATATGGAAAACTGGCTGATCGTTACAGTGTAAAAAGGCTATTAATTATTTCTATTATCATATTTGTAGCTGGTTCTATTGTTGGGTTTGTGAATCAATCTTATGAGATTATCATTTTCGCAAGGTTAGTGCAGGCGAGCGGAGGAGCAGCGTTTATTGCGCTTAGTATGATTGCGGTGGCGAAATTAGTTGCTCCAGCTAAAAAACCGGGTGCGTTAGCAATGATTAGTTCTTCTATTGCATTAGCGGTTGGTATTGGACCTTTAGTTGGTGGGGCAATTACAAATACGTTAGGGTGGCCGTATTTATTTTTATTTATGGTTATTTCAATGGTTGGTATTTTCTTGCTCGTAAAATTTATGCCAGAAGAGGTGCAACATACCGATGAAGTGTTCCACTTTGATTTCATTGGAGCATTTTTATTATTTGTATTGATTACGACCGTTTTATTAGGAGTGAATATTAATAGTTGGCTTTTTGTGTTATCTGTTGCTTTCCTATTTTTATTCAAGGCTCATATGAAGAGAGCAGAGTCGCCGTTTATTGATATTGAGTTGTTTACAAATAAACCATTCCTGCGTTTAATAGCGGTCGGATTTATCATTAATGTGGCGTTATGTGCTAGTTTATTATTATTACCATTACTGTTAGGAAGAGGGCACGGATTGTCTCCGTTCGTTATTGGAATTGTATTGTTTCTTGCATCTCTCTTTGGTATTGTATCTAGTTTTATTACCGGAAAGATTATTCCTGCGTTTGGGAATGTGAGGATGATGTATGTAGCGTCTGTAGTTATGATCATTGGCTTTTTAATTTTAGGGATTATTCCAGACGGGAACTTACTCTTTATTTTATTTGCGGTTATTTTAACATTTATGAGTTATTCGGCAATTCAAGTATCATTAAACACATTTATTCCGAAAACATTAAATCCAGCTAAAGTTGGAGTCGGCCTTGGTTTATATAATTTAATTAACTTTTTCGGTATGGCATTCGGACCAGCTGTAGCGAGCAAAATTATGGAATCTACAAATAGTTATCGATTGAATTTTATTTTGATCGTCATTTTAATTTCTGTTCATTTCGTCTTATTAATGGGAATGTCTTCTTTTCAAAAAAAGATGGATCAATGAATATGCACTTTATATAGAAGAAACCGACTTTCTTATAGAAGGTCGGTTATTTTTCTATCTTGCAAATTATGAAAAAAAGGAGCAAAATAAAAAAGGTCCTAGTCTATACATGGGCAAATGAAAATTTTCATACAGAAGCATTTGAAGTGAGCGAACTTAAAGTGTGTAAAATATAATGATAAACATAAAAGATGATGAATGAGAAAACGGGTGATGAAGTTGAATAGAGCAATCGGTGTTATCGATTCAGGAGTTGGCGGTTTAACAGTAGCGAAGGAATTAATTCGTCAGTTGCCGAAAGAGCGTATCATATATTTAGGAGATACAGCACGTTGTCCTTATGGTCCACGTTCTCGAGAAGAAGTACGTCAATTTACGTGGGAAATGACGGAGCATTTACTAGATTTAAATATTAAAATGTTAGTTATTGCGTGTAATACAGCAACTGCAGTTGTATTAGAAGAGATGCAAAAACAATTACCAATTCCAGTAGTAGGAGTTATTCACCCAGGATCACGTACAGCTTTAAAAGTGACAAACACGTATCACGTTGGGATTATTGGAACGATTGGAACGGTGAAAAGTGGTGCATACGAAGAGGCGTTAAAGTCTATTAATAACCGTGTTATGGTAGAAAGTTTAGCTTGTCCACCTTTCGTTGAACTTGTAGAGAGTGGGAATTTCGAAAGTGAAATGGCGTATGAAGTTGTAAGAGAAACGCTGCAACCACTGAAAAGTACCGATATTGATACACTTATATTAGGGTGTACACACTATCCAATTTTAGGACCTGTTATTAAAAAAGTAATGGGAAATAAAGTACAACTAATTAGTTCTGGTGATGAAACAGCACGTGAAGTAAGTACAATCTTATATCATAGTAAAATGTTGAATGAAGGAGAAGAACAAAGCGATCATCTCTTCTTAACAACAGGAAAAATAGGCTTGTTTAAAGAAATTGCATCAAAATGGTTCGGTCAACCGATTGAAAATGTGAAGCATATTCATTTAGAAAAAGAATAATAGTAGAATTCATATAAGTGAGCTCCTGAGAAATCAGGAGTTTTTTGTTTTATCTTGCTATTTGCTGGGCAGTTAGACCCTCCACTGATTAAAGTTTCACTTTATAAGAGGCACAGCTTGTTCTAAAATGTGAAACGGCTCGTATACATAATAGTACAAACTTAGATTTTAGGGGGGAATGGCATGCCTAAATCCACTTTTAAATGGGTTGTTGGTGCTACTGTGAGCGCTGTTTTACTAACAGGGTGTGGCTTTATAAATCAGGAGAAAGCAACTGAACAAATTGATCCGCCAAAACAAGTTACGTATACAGAGGGTGGGAAGAAAGAAGTAGCTAAAAAAGATAAGCAAGGGCAAATGGTAAATAGAGAACTATACCTTGTTGATAAAAATGGTTATGTTGTACCACAAACGTTAGCTATACCTACTCCGAAAGCAAATGAGACTGTGAAGCAAACGTTAGAATACCTTGTGAAAGATGGACCGGTAACGAATTTATTACCGAATGGGTTTCGTGCAGTCATTCCGGCGAATACAACGATGACTTTAGATTTGAAAAAGGACGGGACGGCAGTTATTGATTTCTCTAAAGAAATGAAAAACTATGCGAAAGAAGAAGAGCGTCAAATCATTGAATCTATAGCGTGGACGTTGACGCAATTTACAGAGATAAAACAAGTGCAGTTCCAAATAAATGGTGAGAAATTGGCGAAGATGCCGGTTGCTGGTACACCGCTTGGTGAAGGAGTGAGCCGTGCAAATGGTATTAACTTCGATGATGAACAAGTAGCAGATGTAACGAATACAAAACCAGTCACACTATATTTCATGGCGCAAAATAATAATAAACAGCAATACTACGTACCAGTCACACGCCGCGTTGCGGAAGGAAAAGAAAATGATTATGCAGCAATTATAGATGAACTTGTAAAAGGTCCGATTCATCAATCGCTCCTGAATGATTTTAATCCAGGCGTTAAGCTTATTACGAATCCGAAATTACAAGACGGAAATCTTACATTAAACTTTAATGAAAATATATTTGTAAACCCAGATAAAAATATGATCTCAAATTACGTATTGAAGTCGTTAGTTTTATCTTTAACAGAAAAGAAAGGTGTGAAAAATATTTCTATTGAAGTGAATGGAAAAGCAAATCTTATAGATGAAAAGGGCGGAAAGTTAATAAAACCTGTAGATCGTCCAGAAAACGTGAATACAGGTAGTTTTTAATCTTGAATAATTTGATATACTTAAGTAAGAAAGGAGAATTGCTTTTTGGGTTCTCCTTCTTTTATTGTATACATATCATACATTTAAATTTGGCTATACTAACGAGTAGTAATTAAGAGGAGGTTATTTTTATGCGAGTAGATGGTAGAGAGAAAACAGAATTACGCCATATACATATTCACACGAATTATTTAAAACATCCAGAGGGATCTGTATTAATTGAAGTTGGGGATACAAAGGTGATTTGCTCAGCGACAATTGAAGAGCGTGTCCCGCCATTTATGCGTGGAGAAGGAAAGGGCTGGGTAACAGCTGAATATGCGATGATTCCACGTGCGACAGAACAACGTACAATTAGGGAGTCAAGTAAAGGGAAAGTAACAGGACGTACAATGGAAATTCAACGTCTAATTGGACGAGCATTACGTGCGGTAGTTGATTTAGAAGCGCTTGGCGAGAGAACAGTTTGGATTGACTGTGATGTTATCCAAGCAGATGGTGGAACGAGAACAGCGTCTATTACAGGTGCATATGTAGCGATGGTATTAGCTTTCGAGAAATTATTACAAGCAGAAAAAGTATCTAAAATTCCAGTAAAAGATTATTTAGCAGCAACGTCAGTAGGAATTGTTGAAGAGCAAGGTGTTGTTTTAGATTTAAACTATGCAGAAGATTCTAAAGCAGACGTTGATATGAACGTAATTATGACTGGAAAAGGCCAATTTGTTGAAGTGCAAGGAACTGGAGAAGAAGCGACGTTTAGTAGAGCGCAGTTAAATGAACTACTTGATGCTGCGGAAAAAGGCATTTTCCAACTGATTGATATACAAAAAGAAGCTTTAGGTGACATCGTATCTCATATAGAGTAGAGGTGGAAAGTATGAAACAAGTTGTTGTAGCGACAAAAAATATGGGGAAAGTACGTGAGTTTGCTGAGTTATTTGAGCGATTTGATTTAGAAGTGAAATCATTACACGATTTTCCTCATATTGAAGAAGTCGAAGAAACTGGTGAAACATTTGAAGAAAATGCAATCTTAAAAGCGGATAGTTTGAGTAGACAGTTGAATTCTATCGTAATTGCGGATGATTCGGGTCTTATTGTAGATGCTTTAAATGGAAAACCAGGAGTGTATTCAGCGCGTTTTGCTGGTGAACCGAAAAATGACCAAGCAAATATCGATAAAGTGTTACAAGAATTAAATGGCGTTGACTTTGAAAAGCGTAAAGCTCGTTTCTATTGTGCATTAGCAGTTGCTTTCCCTGAAGGTGATAAAAAGCCTGTCATTGTAAATGGGACATGTGAAGGGTTTATCTTAGAACAACGCCGCGGAGAAAATGGCTTTGGATACGATCCGATTTTTTATGTGGAAGAATACAAAAAAGCAATGGCGGAATTAAGTTCAGATGAAAAAAATGCTATTAGCCATCGTGGCCGTGCTCTTCGTAAGTTAGAAGAAAAAATCCCGGAATGGTTTTTAGGAGAATAAGGGAGAGAGAATGATGAAAGCTTTAATCGTAAGCGATAGTCATAGCTCTGTGAAGGAATTACAGCAGTTGAAAGAGAAATATGAAGGGAAAGTAGATATCATGATTCATTGCGGTGATTCAGAGCTAACGCCTGCTCATGAAGAACTGCAAGGTTTCCATGTTGTAAAAGGAAACTGTGATTATGCTAACTTTCAAGATGAAATTGTAACTGATGTAGATGGAATTCGCTTCTTAGTAGTGCATGGACATCGCCATAATGTGAAAATGACATTACAAACGCTAGCGTACCATGCTGAAGAAGTGGGAGCGCAAGTTGCATGCTTCGGACATTCTCACGTATTAGGTGCGGAATTAATCGAGGGCGTTTTATTTATTAATCCAGGCAGTATTTTATTACCACGTCAGCGTGTAGAAAAGACATTTGCTTTATTAGAAATGGATGAAAATCAAATGGAAGTTCGTTTTGAAACGTTAGACGGACAACTAGTTGAACAAGCAGTTTTTAAAAGAGGATAAGAAAATTTATCCTCTTTTAAAAAAGGTGTTGACTTTATGTGTGGTTATACATATAATAAATATTGTCGATAGGGCAACGGCGCTAACGAAGAAAAGAAAATAACATATGCGGGTGTAGTTTAGTGGTAAAACAAGAGCCTTCCAAGCTCTGGTCGAGAGTTCGATTCTCTTCACCCGCTCCATGTCCCAGTAGCTCAGCCGGATAGAGCATACGCCTTCTAAGCGTACGGTCGGGAGTTCGAATCTCTCCTGGGACGCTAAAAAAACCTTGTTATCTTTTGATAACAAGGTTTTTTGTTTGTCTATAAATTGATGTATGTGCAAGAGGTTTAAAAATATTATAACGGGATATATGATAATGAGTATATGCAACAGATTAAAGTGCATTAAAAAGAGCGCTTAAAAACGCTCTTTGCTAGTCAGTTATATTATTTGTTTGTTCAGGCTCATCAAATGGTTTATGCACGTATTGAAAACCATATCCAGATTCTCTTAATTGTTTATTTACAATATTATCAAACTCTTTACCATTCTAGTACGATTGAGCAGCAGTTATCGGAACTTATCCCCGGCAGTGTGTTACAATTAATAGAAGCGGAAAACGAGAATCTCCAATTGACTGGACCTGTGATTGGTTAGAGGGTTTAAGAAGGTCGTATAAAAAAGGGAGATGGCGCAAAGATGGCGAGATCAAATGAGAATGATTTAACGGAAAAATTGGCAGAAGGTCACCGGAAATATGGTGATGGCAATTTTACAGTACAGAATATCGGTGATGAAACTAACCCGAATTGGACTGTCGTAAAAAATGTGAGGAAGGGATCGGCAGGCATTCGCGAGGGCGAAGATATATTAAGACTGCGATCAAAATATATAAAATAGTACGGAAATGGCCGGAGCGGGAGTTCTCATCTCTCCTAGGACGCTAAAAAAACCTTGTTATCTTTTGATAACAAGGTTTTTTGTTTAATTATTAATAAACTTCTCAAATACAAAACCATAATCTTTCACATTATATTGTTTCTTCGTATCAACAAGCCAGTTAAAGGCAATCTCGTTCATTTCTTTAAATTGCTCTGCTAGATTTACTTGTGCGTTTGAAATACGGCTAAATGCATTAGATGCCATATCTAAACTTTTATGTGCATATTGTAATGTAATATCGTTGTCGTATGAAATTTCTTCGATTTTAAGTAAAGCCTTATATAAATCTTTTAATTCTTCAATATGTTTTTTATGAACATCAATTGAGTAATGTTCATCGCCCATTTGAAACTTAATTTCTACATCTAAATCAATCGTTCCTGCAGTTTCAAGTGCTACGTTTTTAATTTGATATTTGCTATAACTAAAGCGGCGTAGTGTACGTTTTTTACTTGTTGCGCTTGTACCGTCTAAGTGAATTAACCCTTTGTTTGTGAAGCAATATTCATCTGATTTGGATTTAATTAGAAAGTAAATTTTCTCCCCATCTTCATGCATCACATAATCATCAGCATCAACCTTATCATAGTCTTTCGGCGTAATGACAGAACCTACATCGCTTAGTCCTAATACATCTGCGGCCATTTTTTTAAACATATATAATCCCCCTTGTAAATTAAATTCTTAATTGTACAAAAATATATTAACACGATTTTCACCCGTTGTTTTCTTGTAATACGAAAATATCTGAAGGTAAGTTAAGAAAAGTAACGAATAATTATTTTGATTCTAAATTATTTAGTAAATCTATTAGTTTAAGAGTCGATTCACCGAAAAATAACTAAGAGAAAAAGTTAATTTTGCAAGTGATTATAGAGAAATTCCGTGAAAGCACCTCAAGCGATATGAGGTGTTTTTCAATCTCTTTTTGGAATCTTACAATTCTGTAAGGTAACTGTAAGGTAGTTCGATGGTAAGAAATTGCTAATCTTTTATAATGAAGATAACAACGATAAAACGAGGAGGCAGAAATGATGAAAGGATTAGTTGTAACGGGCTTAACGGTTGCTTTTGGATTTGTAGCGTATGAGAAATTAACGTATGTAGTTGATGTTGTGAAACATTTGATCGCTTAGAGAAAACAGCCATGAGAGGGAAAGGGAATGAGTGAATGAATGGAATGGTTATTTGGAATTATAGGTACTTGTAGTGTAGTGTTATTGTTCTTTGTCCCAAGTGGTATACTTAGTTCGACAACAAGTTTGTTCTTCTTAAGTTTGTTTGCTTGTACGATGCTTATTATTATGTTTTTAATGAAGCGAAGTAAACCAATCTTCTATTTTAGCATGATTGTTATGGCAATTATTGTTCTCCAAATTATTACCCTTGTAATATACCCCACAATTATAAAAGCTTTCCATTAATGATGAATCCTCTGCGCTTGTTGCTGGGGATTTTTATTTGTACAATTTTAATTTTTAGTAGAAATTTATTCGTATTGGAATTTAAAAATTAAATATTTTCATATTTCAAACAAATAGTTTAGGGATGTTGTGTTCTCATTACGCATTTGATATATTTACTTTGAACATAATTAAAATCAAGAAAAAGAGGCGGACGTATGGATAAAAAAGAAAATACGGTCGTATTGTTTCCACAACTATCAGAGCGCTATATTGATGAAGGTTTTTTAGCGCTGAAAGAGCGGGAATTCGAAGATGCATTGCGTTGCTTTGAAATATTACGTCAGTATAATGCGGAAACGGAACAAACGGAATTAGCTTCAGTTATTTGTTTACTCGAATTAAAACGTATGGAAGAAGCGAAAGACAAATGTGAACAGTTGCTTAAAACAGGAGTTGTCTTATTTGGTGATATTCTTGAAACGTACGTAACTATTTTAGTTCAAACAAATGATTATGAAGGTGTTATTGAAACTGTTGAAAAGGTTTTACAAACGAAAGATATAATGCCTGATCAAAAGGAAAAATTAGCGCAGCTTGCTTTATTTGCAGAAGGTATGCTAAATGAGGGAGATGCATCGCTAGTGGATTCAAATTTTGAATTGGATGAGTTTACTAATGAAATTTTTGGAGAAAACTTTGGACAGAAGCTAAGAGCGATTCAGCGACTTTCGTTAAAAGACTTAGATCTTGCATTACCTGTTTTAAAGAAATTTTTAATAGACGAAGAGCAGCACCCCTATTTGAAAACTTCTATTTTGTATAAAATGATAGAAAGTCAGGTAGAAGAAGAAATAGAGGTAGAAAAGTTTGGAAATACGATTAAGGTGATTCCAGCATTTACAGGTCATAATGAGGAGCAATCCAATAACATTATACATAAATTATCAAGCCGATTAGAGCAAAATTATCCCGATATATTTGAAGCAATGGTTACATATTGGAAAGAGTTGCAAATTAGCGTTTTCCCATTCGCTCTATTAATGGATAAAGAAGAGATTTGGTCAGCTGTTTTAGAGAGAATTGGAAGAAAGCGTTTCGGATTGGCTATAGATGAAGAAGAGCTTATGGCAGCATATAATATCGAATTGGAAGAGTTTCATATTGCCTATCAATGGTTATTACGTGTTGAAAGAGAAGGATATTTGCCCGTATAATTATGAAAAAGAATCGTTCAGTTCTTGAAACGAGCATATTCTATGTTATAATGTAAGGGTTGCAAAAGGCAGAAATCTGCCTGTTTGTAAGAGAAGAGAAGTGTAATTCTCTTACTTAATATGTTTCATATTATTCTCGAACAAAATATACCGTAGTTGTCTTCTGGGCAATTAGTAGATTGGAACATTATATCTGAAAGCTTTTGCTAGAGGATTATTTGTGTATTTGTTATTTCAAAAAAGAGATAATGAAGATCTTAATCTATAGAGGTATGTGCATACATTATTATAGTTGGAGGGAAAGAATAAATGTCTACAAAATGGGAAAAATTAGAAGGTAACGTTGGCGTTTTAACAATCGAAGTTGATGCTAAAGAAGTAAACAACTCTATCGACGCTGCGTTCAAAAAAGTAGTAAAAACAATTAACGTACCAGGTTTCCGTAAAGGAAAAATGCCTCGTCCATTATTCGAACAACGCTTTGGTATTGAATCTTTATACCAAGATGCTTTAGATATCATTTTACCAAAAGCATACGGTGAAGCGATCGAAGAAGCTGGTATCTTCCCAGTTGATCATCCTGAAATCGACATCGAGAAGTTCGAAAAAAATGCTAACCTTATCTTCACTGCAAAAGTTACAGTGAAACCTGAAGTTAAATTAGGTGAGTACAAAGGTTTAGCAGTAGAAAAAGTTGAAACAACTGTAACTGACGAAGATGTAGAGAACGAATTAAAATCTTTACAAGAGCGTCAAGCTGAACTAGTTGTTAAAGAAGAAGGAACTGTTGAAAACGGTGATACAGCTGTAATCGACTTCGAAGGTTTCGTTGATGGCGAAGCATTTGAAGGCGGAAAAGGCGAAAACTACTCTCTAGCAATCGGTTCTGGTACATTCATCCCAGGTTTCGAAGAGCAAGTAATCGGTCTTAAATCTGGTGAGTCTAAAGACGTTGAAGTATCATTCCCAGAAGAGTACCATGCTGCTGAATTAGCTGGCAAACCAGCAACATTCAAAGTAACAATTCACGAAATCAAAACAAAAGAACTTCCTGAGTTAAACGACGAGTTCGCTAAAGAAGCAGACGAAGCGGTTGCAACTCTTGATGAATTAAAAGCAAAACTTCGCACAAACTTAGAAGAAGGCAAAAAGCACGAAGCTGAGCACAAAGTACGTGACGAAGTAGTAGAATTAGCTGCTACTAACGCTGAAATCGAAATTCCAGAAGCTATGATCAACACTGAGTTAGATCGTATGGTTCGTGAATTCGAGCAACGTTTAAGCCAACAAGGTATGAACCTTGAGCTTTACTACCAATTCACAGGTACTGACGCTGACAAATTAAAAGAGCAAATGAAAGAAGATGCACAAAAACGTGTAAGAATCAATCTTGTTCTTGAAGCTATCATTGAAGCTGAAAACATCGAAGTTACTGAAGAAGAAGTAACTGCAGAAGTTGAAAAAATGGCTGAAATGTACGGTATGCCAGTAGACGCTATCAAGCAAGCTCTTGGAAGCGTAGACGCTTTAGCTGAAGATCTTAAAGTGCGTAAAGCTGTAGACTTCTTAGTAGAAAACGCTGCATAATAAAATAACAAGGCACGATTTTAATCGTGCCTTGTTTTATAAATATAGAAATATATTTATAAAACTTTTCGATGGAGAAGGAAAAGTTCCTTTACAAGTCGAATATACATATTTCAAAAGTTTTAAAATTTTTTTATTTGTACATAACTAGTCATATTATTTGTATTTCTCGCCACGTAGTGACATAATATGTATTTACATACGATACATTTATCGTGTACATACGAAGGCAAGAGGTTAGCACTTTGTAAGGGGTGTGAAAATATGTTTAAATTTAATGATGAAAAAGGGCAATTAAAATGTTCTTTCTGTGGTAAAACACAAACGCAAGTTCGAAAGTTAGTGGCAGGTCCAGGTGTTTACATTTGTGACGAGTGTATCGAACTTTGTACTGAAATTGTACAAGAGGAGCTTGCGAAGGACGAAGAAGTAGAATTCAAAGATGTACCGAAACCGGTAGAAATTCGTGAAATCTTAGATGAGTATGTCATCGGGCAAGATAGCGCGAAAAAAGCACTAGCGGTAGCGGTATATAACCATTACAAACGCATTAATTCTAACAGCAAAATTGATGATGTAGAATTAGCGAAGAGTAATATCGCACTTATCGGGCCAACAGGTAGTGGTAAAACATTACTTGCACAAACGTTAGCGCGTATTCTAAATGTTCCATTTGCAATCGCGGACGCAACATCTTTAACAGAAGCTGGATATGTTGGGGAAGATGTAGAAAATATCTTACTAAAATTAATTCAAGCAGCTGATTATGATGTAGAGAAAGCGGAAAAAGGAATCATTTATATTGATGAGATTGATAAAGTGGCACGTAAGTCCGAAAATCCATCAATTACACGTGATGTATCTGGTGAAGGTGTGCAGCAGGCACTTCTGAAAATTTTAGAAGGTACTGTAGCAAGCGTTCCACCTCAAGGTGGTCGTAAGCATCCGCACCAAGAGTTTATTCAAATTGATACAACGAACATCTTATTCATTTGTGGTGGAGCGTTTGATGGCATTGAGCCGATTATTAAACGTCGCCTTGGTGAGAAAGTAATTGGATTTGGTTCTGAGAAGAAAAATGCTGATGTAAATGAGAAGCATGTTTTATCTCACGTATTACCAGAGGATCTTTTAAGATTTGGTTTAATTCCAGAGTTTATCGGTCGTCTTCCAGTTATTGCGAACCTAGAGCCACTTGATGAAGATGCTCTTGTTGATATTTTAACGAAACCGAAAAATGCACTTGTTAAGCAATTCCAAAAACTATTGGAGCTTGACGATGTTGAGTTAGAGTTTGAAGAAGGTGCACTAATCGAAATTGCGAAAAAAGCAATTGAACGTAAAACGGGTGCTCGTGGACTTCGTTCTATTATTGAAGGCTTAATGCTTGATGTAATGTTCGAACTTCCATCTCGTAAAGATATCGAGAAGTGTATTCTTACAAAAGAAACAGTAGCTGATAATGAACCGCCAAAATTGGTGTTACAAGACGGTACTGTACTTGATACAAAAACATCTGCATAATGCGAAAGGGAAACAGCAATTTTTATAATTGCTGTTTTTCTTTATGTTTAGCTACGTTCCTCCGCGGAAATACTAAGAGATAAAATATTGCGGGAGGAAATAAATAATGAGCTGGACAAATATATTTTTAGTTGTTCAACTTGTTTTTGGTGTAATTGTCGGATTATATTTCTGGCATTTACTTCGAAATCAACGAACACAAAAAGTTTCAATTGATCGAGAATCGAAAAAAGAATTAGAACAGCTTCGTAAAATGCGTGAGATTTCTTTAACAGAGCCGCTAGCAGAAAAGGTGCGTCCTACAACCTTTTTAGATATTGTAGGGCAAGAGGACGGGATTAAGTCCTTAAAAGCGGCTCTTTGTGGTCCGAATCCGCAACATGTAATCATATATGGCCCGCCAGGTGTTGGGAAAACAGCGGCAGCACGTCTTGTATTAGAAGAAGCGAAACGAAATCCTAAATCTCCATTTCGTACGAATGCAACATTTATTGAACTTGATGCGACGACAGCTCGGTTTGATGAACGTGGTATCGCAGACCCTTTAATTGGTTCGGTGCATGATCCGATTTATCAAGGTGCTGGGGCGATGGGGCAAGCAGGTATTCCGCAACCGAAAAAAGGTGCTGTAACAGATGCGCATGGTGGTATTTTGTTTATTGATGAGATTGGCGAACTCCATCCGATTCAAATGAACAAAATGTTAAAGGTGTTAGAAGATCGAAAAGTATTTTTAGAAAGTGCGTACTATAGTGAAGAAAATACGATGATCCCAACATATATACATGATATTTTCCAAAAAGGCTTACCGGCAGATTTTCGCTTAGTTGGAGCAACGACACGTTCGCCAGAGGAAATTCCTCCTGCTATTCGGTCACGTTGCTTAGAAGTATTTTTCCGTGAATTAGATACGGAAGAGATTCAAAAAGTAGCGAAAAACGCCGCGGAAAAAGTGGAAATGCAAATAGGTGAAAATGGTATTGAAATGATTGGGATGTATGCAAGAAATGGACGAGAGGCGATTAATCTCGTACAAATTTCTGCTGGTATGGCGATAAATGAAGAACGTTCTTTCATTAAAGATGAAGATATAGAGTGGGTTGTTCACTCAAGTCAGCTTACGCCGAAATACGAAAAGCACATTTATCCGATTCCAAGGATTGGTCTTGTAAATGGTCTTGCTGTATACGGACCAAATACAGGTGCGTTATTAGAAATTGAAGTAACAGCAATTCCGGCGAAAGATAAAGGATCGGTAAATGTTACCGGAATTGTAGAAGAAGAAAGTATTGGTAGTCAAACGAAATCGATTCGCCGTAAAAGTATGGCAAAAGGCTCTGTTGATAATGTATTAACAGTACTTCGTTCTTTAGATGTGTTGCCAGAAGGATACGATATACATATTAATTTTCCAGGTGGTATCCCAATTGATGGACCTTCTGCAGGAATCGCTATGGCAACAGGTGTATATTCTGCGGTGCATCGCACATATGTAAATAATGAAGTAGCGATGACAGGTGAAATAAGTATACACGGAGAAGTAAAGCCTATTGGTGGCGTGTACGCAAAAATAAAAGCTGCGAAAAAAGCGGGAGCTAAGAAAGTCATTATTCCTGCTGAAAATATGCAACCATTTTTGTATACGATAAAGGGAATCGAAATTATTCCTGTCCGTAAATTAAAAGAAGTATTTGAGTTAACGTTTATGCAAGAAAATATGCATAGAGAGCTAGATGTACATACTAACGTAGACGAAACAGATGCACAATCTATGTAAAAATAAACAATAATAAAATTTGCCAGACTTCGTTTAAGTTTGTATGCTTAATCGGAGTCTTTTTTCTTTTCGTGAGGTAGAAAAACAAGCTATTTACAATTGCGAGGAATCTCAGCAATTGCATCTAGGTGTATTGTAATATAAAATAGTTGAACAGGAGTTTAATTTATTATGGAGGTGCTATGTCTAGTATGAATACGAACGAAAGAATCGTGCCCCTCCTACCATTAAGAGGCGTTCTCGTATATCCAACGATGGTTTTGCATCTTGATGTAGGACGTGATAAATCGATACAAGCACTAGAGCAGGCGGCAATGGATGAAAATATCATCTTTTTAGCAATGCAAAAAGAAATGAATATCGATGATCCGAAAGAAGATGACATATATAGTGTAGGTACAGTGGCGAAAGTAAAGCAAATGCTAAAATTGCCGAACGGTACGCTTCGTGTCCTTGTGGAAGGTTTACATAGAGCAGAAGTAATAGAGTTTATCGAAGAAGAAAATGTAGTACAAGTGTCTATTAAAACGGTAACTGAAGAAGTAGAAGATGATTTAGAAGAGAAAGCTCTTATGCGTACGTTACTGGAGCATTTCGAACAATATATTAAAGTTTCGAAAAAAGTTTCAAATGAAACATTTGCAACGGTAGCTGATGTAGAGGAACCAGGGAGATTAGCTGATTTAATTGCTTCTCACTTGCCGATTAAAACGAAGCAGAAACAAGAGATTCTAGAGATTGTATCTGTAAAAGAACGATTACATACACTTATTTCAATTATTCAAGATGAACAAGAGTTACTTAGCCTAGAAAAGAAAATTGGGCAACAAGTGAAACGTTCAATGGAGCGCACGCAAAAAGAATATTTCTTACGTGAGCAAATGAAGGCGATTCAAACTGAACTTGGCGACAAAGAAGGTAAGGGCGGAGAAGTAGAAGAACTTCGTGAAAAAATTGAACAGTCAGGAATGCCTGAAGAAACAATGAAGGCTGCGCTGAAAGAATTAGATCGTTATGAAAAGTTACCAGCAAGTTCTGCGGAGAGTGGTGTTATTCGCAATTATATTGATTGGTTATTAGCGCTTCCGTGGACAGAGGCAACAGAAGATATAATTGATCTTGCTCATTCGGAAGAGATTTTAAATAACGATCATTACGGTCTTGAAAAAGTGAAAGAGCGTGTACTTGAATATTTAGCTGTACAGAAGTTAACGAATTCATTAAAAGGACCTATCCTTTGTTTAGTAGGCCCTCCTGGGGTCGGAAAAACTTCGTTAGCGCGTTCAATTGCAACATCATTGAATCGTAACTTTGTCCGTGTATCTCTTGGTGGTGTGCGTGATGAATCTGAAATTCGTGGTCACCGCCGTACATATGTTGGAGCAATGCCAGGACGCATTATTCAAGGTATGAAAAAGGCGAAAACAGTTAATCCAGTCTTCTTATTAGATGAGATTGATAAAATGTCTAACGATTTCCGTGGAGATCCATCAGCAGCATTACTTGAAGTATTAGATCCAGAACAAAACCATAACTTCAGTGATCATTACATTGAAGAACCATATGATCTATCGAAAGTTATGTTTGTAGCAACTGCTAATACACTTTCAAGTATTCCAGGTCCGTTACTTGACCGTATGGAAATCATTTCGATTGCTGGCTATACAGAACTTGAAAAAGTACACATTGCTCGTGAGCATTTATTGCCGAAACAATTAAAAGAGCATGGCTTACGAAAAGGTAATTTACAAGTACGTGATGAAGCGCTTCTTGAAATTATTCGTTATTATACACGTGAGGCTGGTGTTCGTACGCTAGAACGCCAAATTGCAAAAGTTTGCCGTAAAGTAGCGAAAATTATCGTTACAGCAGAACGTAAACGTATCGTTGTGACAGAGAAAAAGATTGTTGATTTACTTGGTAAACACATATTCCGTTATGGGCAAGCTGAAAAAACAGACCAAGTTGGTATGGCAACAGGTCTAGCTTACACAGCAGCAGGCGGCGATACACTTGCAATTGAAGTTTCTGTAGCGCCAGGAAAAGGGAAACTAATTTTAACAGGGAAACTTGGGGATGTTATGAAAGAATCCGCACAAGCTGCGTTTAGTTATATACGTTCTCGTGCAGAAGAGCTTCAGATTGATCCGAATTTCCATGAGAAAAATGATATTCATATTCATGTTCCAGAAGGAGCAGTTCCGAAAGATGGACCGTCAGCAGGTATTACGATGGCAACGGCACTTATTTCTGCACTAACAGGTATTCCTGTAAGTAAAGAAGTAGGTATGACAGGTGAAATTACACTTCGTGGTCGTGTATTACCAATTGGTGGCTTAAAAGAAAAAACATTAAGTGCTCACCGCGCAGGCTTAACAAAAATTATTTTGCCAGCAGAAAACGAGAAAGATTTAGATGATATTCCAGAGAGCGTAAAAGAAAACCTTACGTTTGTGCTTGCATCTCATTTAGATGAAGTATTGGAGCACGCATTAGTAGGAGTGAAACAATGAAAGTAACAAAAGCAGATATTGTAATTAGTGCTGTTAAACCAGAACAATATCCAGACAGTGATTTACCAGAAATTGCATTAGCAGGTCGTTCAAATGTCGGGAAGTCTTCCTTTATTAATAAAATTTTAAATCGTAAAAAGTTAGTGCGTATTTCTTCTAAACCAGGAAAAACGCAAACGCTGAACTTTTTCTTGATCAATGAGATGATGCATTTTGTTGACGTTCCAGGTTATGGATATGCGAAAGTGTCTAAATCGGAGCGCGCGGCATGGGGGAAAATGATTGAAACATACTTTACAACGCGTAAGCAATTAGACGCAGCTGTATTAGTAGTTGATTTACGTCACCAACCGACAAGTGATGACGTGATGATGTATGATTTCTTAAAGCATTATGAAATCCCAACAATTATTATTGCGACGAAAGCTGATAAAATCCCGAAAGGGAAATGGCAAAAGCATTTAAAAGTTGTAAAAGAAACGCTTGCTGTTGAAATTGGCGATGAAATCGTTCTATTCTCTTCTGAAACAGGACTTGGAAAAGAAGAAGCGTGGAAGGCAATTCATAAAATGACAAAAACAAAAAACGCGTGACGAATGTCGCGCGTTTTTTTCTTTATATAAGCTGTTAACGTACGTTTAATGTAACTTCAATATTACCTCGTGTTGCTTTAGAGTAAGGACATACACCGTGAGCCGCTTCTACAAGTTCTTGTGCTTCGCTATGTGAAACGCCAGCGACATGTACATCAAGCACGGCAGATAGGCCAAAACCACCATCTGTATCTTTTCCGATAGAAACGTGAGCGGTTACTTCTGTACTTTCTACTTTCATACGTTTTGTACGAATGACAAGTTGTAATGCACTATCGAAACAAGCTGCATAACCAGCTGCAAATAGTTGTTCTGGATTTGTTGCTTCTCCACCTGCACCACCTAGTGCTTTCGGCATTTTCACATCAAGATTTAATATGCCATCATCTGAAACTACTTTCCCATTTCTTCCACCTGTTGCTGTTACTGAAGCAGTATATAATTTATCCATATTTATTCCCCTTTTCCATCATTAATTGTTTTCATTGTTTCAATTAGTTTATTTAGTTGAATTAATAAAGAGCGATATTCTTGCTCTGTAATTCCTAAGTTTGTAGCCATTGTTGTCGGTAATGAACAAGCCTTTTCCTTTAAATTTTTACCTTGTTCTGTTAATTCAATACAAACTTTTCGCTCGTCTTCTTTGGAACGAACACGTTTTACAAGTGTTAATGATTCCATTCGTTTTAACATAGGTGTTAACGTACCGGAATCTAAAAATAGACGTTCTCCAATTTCTTTTACTGTTAGTCCATCTTGCTCCCATAGTACGAGTAAAGTAATGTACTGGGGATACGTAATACCCATCTCTTCTAAATAAGGTCGATAAAAACGAGTAACCTCTCTAGAACAGGCATAAATAGAAAAACAAAGTTGGTTATCTAGATGCAAAGAGTCCTCTGTCATACATAACTCCCTTCTTATTAAGTTGTGCACAATTTAATTTTGTAAAATCAATATAACGAAAAAGAAATAAAATGTCAAATACATTGTATTGAGAAAGTGTTTGCTACATTTTGGAACAATCATACATATTTTCCTTCATGATGAAAGAAGATAGGAAAGATGATGTTATAATTTATATGGAATAGTTTCCATCACTTGATTATGAGGACTTTTTTTGGTAACGTACAAATAGAGTTATTAATTTATAATCATTATAAAGTAGAAGTTTTTTTATTAGTTTGCTGAATCTCCTTTATTACATACGGAGAATAATTAAAAAATAATCGGTTGTTCACACGATTGTCAGATTCATAAGAGGAAAGTTGTATTATGATAGTAGATAAAGTGATAAAACGGGTGAAGGGGGACATGCTGCGTGCATATTCTTGTTGTTAGTGTAAATTATCGAACAGCCCCTGTAGAATTTCGTGAGAAACTCACATTTCAGGCAGCAGAGCTAGAGCGAGCGATGACTACATTACAAAATCAAAAGAGCGTGTTAGAGAATGTCATTGTATCAACTTGTAATCGCACTGAGATTTATGCTGTTGTAGATCAATTACACACGGGACGGTATTATATTAAGAAATTTTTAGCTGATTGGTTTCAGCTTGAAATAGAAGAAGTCGCACCATATTTAACTATTTTTGAACAAGATGGTGCAATAGACCATTTATTCCGCGTAACGTGCGGTTTAGATTCTATGGTAGTGGGAGAAACACAGATTTTAGGCCAAATAAAAGATAGCTTTTTAGAAGCACAACAAGTTAAAGCAACAGGCACAATTTTTAATGAATTGTTTAAGCAAGTCATTACATTAGCAAAACGTGCCCACTCAGAAACAACAATTGGTGAAAGTGCGATGTCTGTTAGTTATGCTGCTGTTGAGCTTGGAAAGAAAATATTTGGCGAGTTAACAGATTGTCATGTGCTTATTCTTGGTGCTGGTAAAATGGGCGAACTTGCATTGCAAAACTTATATGGAAGTGGTGCTCGTAAAGTAACAGTTATGAATAGGACGCTTTCGAAAGCAGAAGTAATGGCTGAGAAATATATGGGACATGCAAAATCGTTAAGCGAATTACAATGTGCATTATTAGAAGCAGATATTTTAATTAGTTCAACTGGTGCATCAGAGTATGTCATTACGAAAGAGATGATGACAAAGGTAGAGAAAATGCGCTCTGGTCGTCCTTTATTTATGGTTGATATTGCAGTACCACGTGATATTGATCCAGCGATTGATGAGTTAGAAGGTTCTTTCTTATATGACATTGATGATCTGCAAGGAGTAGTGGAAGCAAATCGTGCTGAGCGTTTGAAAGAAGCGGAGAAAATTCAATTTATGATTGAAGAGGAAATGGTTCTATTTAAAACGTGGTTAAGTACACTTGGTGTTGTTCCGTTAATAGCAGCTCTTCGTGATAAGGCACTTGCAATCCAAAGTGAAACGATGGTAAGCCTAGAGCGAAAAATACCAAACCTTAGTGATCGTGAGAAAAAAGTTATTAGTAAGCATACGAAAAGTATTATTAATCAATTATTAAAAGACCCAATTTTAGTAGCAAAAGAAATAGCTGCTGAAGAGGGAGCGAGCGAAAAACTAGCGTTATTTGCAAAGATTTTTGATTTAGAAACGGAAGAAGTAGAGAGTCGTGCGGAAGAAGTAGAACATAAAAGAGTGTGGACACCATCCGTTCCATCTTTATAATTTGGAAGGATGATCGGATGAGTTTTTTAAATAACAGTATTATTTATCATATTGCAATTATTTTATATGCTTGTAGCATTAGTTTATATTTTATAGATTATTTCCAAAGTAACCGAAAGGCGAACCGATTTGCTTTTTGGTTACTTTCGATTGTATGGGTATTGCAGTCTATTTTTATGTTGCTTAGGGCGACAGATTCAGAAACGAATCCCATTTTAACTTTATTATCAGGGATTTATTTTTATGTTTGGTTATTGATTACGATGTCGTTAGTCATAAATCGATTTATGCGCGTTGACTTTTTAGTCTTCTTTACAAATGTTGTTGCATTTGGCGTAAGCGCTTTTTCTATTTTTACACCGCTCGGAAAGATGTCGCCAGTACTTGCAGAGCAATTAGTTTCAGAACTTGTATACGTGCATGTTGGAATGGCGATTATTTCTTATGCAACGTTTACGGTATCGTTTATTTTTTCTATTATGTATTTACTGCAATATCGCCTATTAAAAAAGAAAAAGTGGAATGCGAGATTAAGAAGGTTAGGGAATTTACCGAAGCTTGAATCTACGTCTTACGGATTAAATTTATTTTCTGTTCCATTTTTCTTACTAGCAATTTTATTGGGGTGTATATGGGGATATACAAAATTGGACAATTTCCATTGGTATGATACGAAAGTAATCGGATCTTTTGTCGTTCTATTTGTGTATTGCACAGGTTTATATTTACGAGCGGCAGATGTGTTGCAAGGTAAGAAAATTGTACAGTGGAATATCGGATCGTTTCTCGTAATGCTAGTAAACATTTTTCTATTAAGCAGTTTATCCAATTTCCACTTTTGGTATTTATAATGAGGAGAGAGAATTATGCGCAAAATTATTGTAGGGTCACGAAAGAGTAAACTAGCATTAACGCAAACAAACTGGTTTATTGATCAGTTAAAAGCGCTAGGTCTACCATATGAATTTGAAGTGAAAGAAATTGTCACAAAAGGTGATGTTATTTTAGATGTTACTCTTTCAAAAGTAGGCGGAAAAGGCTTGTTCGTTAAAGAAATTGAGCATGCGTTACTTACGAAAGAAATCGATATGGCTGTACATAGTATGAAAGATATGCCGGCCGTACTTCCAGAAGGTTTAATGATTGGCTGTACACCAAAGCGTGTTGACCCTCGGGATGCTTTTATCTCAAAAAATGGAGCATCGTTTAAAGAGTTAGCGGAAGGTGCTATTTTAGGTACGAGTAGTTTAAGACGTAGTGCACAGCTACTCGCTGCGAGACCAGATTTACAAGTGAAGTGGATTCGCGGGAATATCGATACACGTTTACGTAAATTAAAAGAAGAAGATTACGATGCGATTATTTTAGCGACAGCTGGATTACAAAGAATGGGCTGGGATGATGAAGTTATTACAGAACATTTAGATGAAACGTTATGTGTACCTGCTGTAGGACAAGGTGCATTAGCGATTGAATGTCGTGAGGATGATAAGGATTTATTGCAATTGTTAGCGCATATTAATGATGCGATAACAGAAAGAACAGTGGCAGCGGAGCGAGTATTTCTTCATAAACTTGAAGGTGGATGCCAAGTTCCAATCGCTGGATATGCAACCCTTACAGAAAACGATGCAATCGAATTAACAGCTCTTGTCGGCTCTATGGATGGCTCTGTTTTATTAAAAGAGACAGTAGTGGGTACTAATCCTGAAGAAGTAGGATTAGAGGCCGCGGACCGTTTAATTAAACAAGGCGCCAAAGAACTCATTCTTGCTGCAAATAAGGAGCAACAATAAATATGAACGCTCTCGCTGGAAAAACGGTATTGATTACACGTGCCCAGCATCAAGCGAAACAAATGAGTGTAGCAGTGAAAGAAAAGAGCGGAATTCCATTGGAAATTCCGCTTTTGCGTATGGAAGGTATGTCTCATAGGCAAATTCAACATATTGAAGAGCAGCTACATTCATACGACTGGGTTATTTTTACGAGCAGAAATGGTGTAGCTTTTTTTCTAGATAGTTTAAAAAAGAAACTACCACTAACCATTAAAATCGCTGCGGTAGGTGTGAAAACAAAATTAGAGTTAGAAAAAAGGGGCTATCAAGTTCATTTTGTCCCGAATTCATTTGTTGCAGAAGCATTTGCCGAAGAGTTTCTAAAAGAATTAAATGGAAACGAACGTATTTTATTTCCAAAAGGCAATTTAGCAAGAGATGTAATACCAGTTAAACTGCGTGAAATTGGTGTTTCTCTAGATGAGTTGATCGTATACGGTACGAAAGTGAATGTAGAAAAAAAGCAAGAGCTTATAGCAGCGTTGAAGTTAGGAGAAGTAGACATTATTACATTTACGAGTCCTTCAACTGTTACTAGTTTTGTTCGTTTACTTGAGGGTGCAAACTGGAGAGAATGGACAAAAAAATGTACAATTGCTTGTATAGGACCTATTACGGAAAAAGAGGCAAGTCGTTATTTTCCGTCTGTTATTGTGCCGAAAGAGTACACTGTAGAAGCATTACTACAATGTGTTTGTGAATCTATAAAATGAAAGAATGGGGATAGAAATCTATGAACTCTTTACAATTTAATCGTCATCGTCGTTTAAGACAAAGCGGGGGCATGCGTGCGCTTGTGCGTGAAACGTTTTTACATACGGAAGATTTTATTTACCCTATTTTTGTATTAGAAGGTGAAAATGTTCGTAATGAAGTTCCTTCTATGCCAGGCGTATATCAAATTTCTTTAGATTTATTGCAAGCTGAAATGCAAGAAGTTGTTGATTTAGGTATTCGTTCTGTTATTGTATTTGGTTTACCTGCTGAAAAGGATGAAGTTGGATCATCAGCATATTGTGATCATGGAATTGTACAACGTGCTATTCAGCAAATTAAAGGTGATTTCCCTGAGCTAGTAGTAGTCGCAGACACATGTTTATGTCAATTTACAAGCCATGGTCATTGCGGTGTAATTGAAGATGGTATTATTTTAAATGACGAGTCTCTTGCAGTTCTTGCGAAAACGGCTGTAAGTCAAGCGAAAGCAGGAGCGGACATTATTGCGCCATCAAACATGATGGACGGCTTCGTAACAGCAATTCGCCATGCATTAGACGAAAATGGTTTTGGACACGTGCCAGTTATGTCGTACGCTGTGAAATATTCATCAGCATTTTATGGACCATTCCGTGATGCTGCGCACGGTGCACCGCAATTTGGTGACCGTAAAACATATCAAATGGATCCGGCAAACCGTATGGAAGCATTCCGTGAAGCAGAATCAGATGTAATGGAAGGTGCAGATTTCTTAATCGTAAAACCAGCTCTTTCTTACTTAGATATCGTTCGTGATGTGAAAAATAACTTTAATTTACCAGTTGTCGCTTATAATGTAAGTGGTGAATATTCGATGATTAAAGCGGCAGCGCAAAATGGCTGGATTAATGAAAAAGAAGTTGTTCTTGAAAAATTAATTAGTATGAAACGTGCAGGAGCAGACTTAATTATTACGTATCATGCGAAAGATGCAGCAAAATGGTTACAAGAAGGAGGCGCTAAATAATGAAAAAGTTTGATAAATCGATTGCGGCGTTTGAAGAGGCACAAGACTTAATGCCTGGTGGCGTAAATAGCCCGGTTCGTGCTTTTAAATCTGTTGGGATGAATCCGTTGTTTATGGAGCGTGGAAAAGGCTCTAAAGTATATGATATTGATGGGAATGAATACATCGACTACGTATTATCATGGGGGCCTTTAATTCATGGTCATGCAAATGATCGTGTTGTAGAAGCGTTAAAATCTGTTGCTGAAAGAGGTACAAGCTTCGGTGCACCAACAGAAATTGAAAATAAATTAGCAAAACTTGTTATTGAGCGCGTGCCATCAATTGAGATTGTGCGTATGGTTAACTCTGGAACGGAAGCAACAATGAGTGCACTACGTTTAGCTCGTGGTTATACAGGTCGTAATAAAATCTTGAAATTTATTGGTTGTTACCACGGTCATGGTGATTCGCTATTAATTAAAGCTGGTTCTGGTGTGGCGACTTTAGGTTTACCAGATAGTCCTGGTGTACCAGAAGGTGTAGCGAAAAATACGATTACAGTAGCTTATAACGATTTAGAAAGCGTAAAATACGCGTTTGAACAATTCGGTGATGATATTGCTTGTGTAATTGTAGAACCAGTAGCAGGAAATATGGGGGTTGTTCCTCCGCAGCCTGGATTTTTAGAAGGTCTTCGTGAAGTAACAGAACAAAACGGTGCATTGCTTATTTTTGATGAAGTAATGACAGGGTTCCGAGTAGCTTATAATTGTGGCCAAGGTTATTATGGCGTAACACCTGATTTAACATGCTTAGGTAAAGTAATCGGTGGTGGTTTACCAGTAGGAGCATACGGTGGTAAAGCAGAAATTATGCGCCAAGTTGCACCAAGCGGACCGATTTACCAAGCTGGTACTTTATCAGGTAATCCACTTGCAATGGCAGCAGGTTATGAAACGTTAGTACAGTTAACGCCAGAATCATATGTAGAATTTGAGCGTAAAGCTGAAATGTTGGAAGCTGGATTACGTAAAGCAGCTGAAAAACATGGCATTCCACATCATATTAACCGTGCAGGTTCTATGATTGGTATTTTCTTTACAGATGAGCCCGTTATTAATTACGATGCAGCAAAATCTTCAAACTTAGAATTCTTTGCGGCTTACTATCGTGAAATGGTAGAACAAGGTGTATTCTTACCGCCATCTCAATTCGAAGGTTTATTCTTATCGACAGCACATAGTGACGCAGATATTGAGGCGACGATTGCAGCAGCTGAAATTGCAATGTCAAAATTAAAATAATGTATTAGAGAAAAATCGCTCTCCATAAGGGGGGCGATTTTTTTTATTCATAAAGTAAGCTTTCTCTACATAAATCTGTAATGACATATAGTTTGGGAGGGGGAAAAGAAGTGGCTGCAGATCATTCGTTACGATTTTCATTAAAAGAATCTGTTTGGTTCCAAAAGGGACAGGAAGTCGATGAACTTTTGTCAATTTCGTTAGATCCAGACGTTGAGATAGAAGAGCTTGATCATGAAGTAATCGTGAGAGGGCAATTAGATTTAACGGGAGAGTATGTTGCACGAAAAGATGATTCGGCGTATTCATTAAGAGAACTATCGCCAGCAAAGTCAATTGATTATGTAGAAACAAGGGAAGATGGGGTTAATGAACTTGTTCATTCCTTTCCGCTTGAAATATCAATTCCGAGAAATCGAGTGAAAGTAATTGAAGAGCTATATGTATCAATTGAGGAATTTGATTATGAATTAAAGGAAAATGGTTGCTTACAATTATTAGCGGATATATCTATTAGCGGTTTGTGTGATGAAGAGAGAAACGAGGATGAAGCTGAAGAGGAAGAAACGGTGTATGCCGAGTTAGAAGAAGATTCAGCGCAAGAGGATGAAAATAGACCGGCGCCGCATGTAGAAGAACCAGCATATAAGGAATCAGATGAGTGGGAAGATTACGCATTTGAACCGTTCCAATTAGAGGAAAGAAAAGAGCAGGAATTAGAAGAAGAGAAGATAGAGGAACATGAATTTGTGGAGCGTGAAGAGGAGCAAGAAACAACGCCGCAATTTGAATTGTTTGGGCGAAAAGATTTCAAGAAAGAAAAAGCGAAAAAGCAGGAAGAACAAGAAGAAGAGTACTCACAGCGAGATGAAAATGCGCTTTATTTAACAAAACTATTTACGAAAGAACCGGAAGAAGAATTTACAAAGTTAAGAATGTATTTCGTGCAAGAAGGGGATACAATTGAATCTATTGCAGAACGTTATGAAACGTCTGTGCAAAATGTGTGCCGTGTCAATCAAACAGAAGATATATTTTTAAATACGGGGCAAATTATTTATATTCCGGTTTCAAGGGTAAAGGCGAAATAAGGAAGTGAGTGTTTTCACTCGCTTCTTTTCTTAGAGGCTATGTTTTGAATAGAAAGGGTTATTCGTATGGATATTGAATTACGAAATCACTATGAACCTATCGTGAGGCAATATAGATTGGATACGCAGCATATGGAAGAGCACGGAAGCGTAATGAAAATTTATACGAATCAAGGTCCATATGCACTCAAGAAAATAGAAGGCAGAAAGTTAGAGCGGAATAATTTTCTGCATCATATTCAATATTTGAAGGAGAAAGGTTTTTCAAATTATGTACCTATATACCACGCGACGGATGGAAATTATATTTTAAGTGACGGGACGTATAATTATTATTTAATGCCTTGGTTAGAACGTGCAGAAGGAAACGGCGAGGATAATGATCAATACCATAAAATGTTTCAGACACTTGGAACGTTGCATCAAAAAACTGTGAAGGAAGAAACATATACGGAAGAAGATTTAGAAAAACATTATACAACTATATCCGATCGCTGGGAAAATGATGGTGAGATGTTAGAAGAGTTTCTCGTAGAATCTGAATCAAAATGGTATATGTCCCCGTTTGAATTACAATATTGTACGTACTATCATCATGTAATGAGAGCGCGTGAATTTGCAACGAAGCAATTAAATGAGTGGAACGATGCGATGAAAGAAAAAGAGAAAACACGTATTACTTTTGTGCATGGTAATGTGTCACTTAATCATTTTTTATTTGACTATGAGCGAAATGGCTATTTTATTAGTTTGGAAAAATCGAAGTTTGCAACGCCTGTGCAAGATATAGTAGGTTTTTATTCACGGTCTTTAAACACATATCCAATCGCAAGAAGTGATCGGTTTGAATGGTTTCAAATGTATCAAAAAAATTTCCCTTTTACGAAAGAAGAGCAACTACTTATGTTTGCGTATATGACGTATCCATCGCAATTTATTCGGCAAATCCAGTCTTATAAGAAAAGAAGAGATAATCGCAACGAGGAAAATGAACTGCGCGGAGTAAAGAGTTTGCAACAATCGCATTGGCTTGTTAGCAATATAGAATATTTCCTGTCACAATTACAAGCTGCCCAGCAAGGGAACGGGTAAAGTAAAACTTTAATCAGCGGGTGGCTCCAACCTAACTTCTTTGCTTCAGCTGAATTTTGAGGTGGGGTCTTATTGCCCGCAAATAGCGGGATAAAGAAGATAAGTAGAGAATGCTACTTATCTTCTTTATATTCACCCGAAAAGTCATAGTTTTAAATTTATCTTGACGAATAAGGTTTCGTTTTTTACACTATTGTATATAATAATTAACAATCATATAAATGCCTTGAAGGGGAAGAGTATAACATGAAACGTCTTCAGAGAGGAGAATCAGTAGCTGGGAGATTCTCTAGATAGTTATGTTAGAAGGTAGCCCTGGAGCATCTTTTCTGAACAGAATAGTTCTCATTAGGAAAAGACGGATTTGTCCGTTATCAAATTAAGAGTATAAGCAAATTATGAATTTGTTTGTAAATAAAGGTGGTACCGCGATGTCCCTCGTCCTTTTTGGATGAGGGACATTTTTTATTTTAAGGAGGGAAAATAATGTCAAACACGGAAAAGAATTTACCAACTAAATATGATCATATGTCCGTTGAAGAAGGCCTTTATCAATGGTGGCTTGAAGGCAAATATTTTGAAGCAACAGGAGACGAGAAGAAACAACCGTATACAATTGTAATTCCACCTCCGAACGTAACTGGTAAGTTACACTTAGGTCATGCTTGGGATACAACTCTTCAAGATATTTTAACTCGTACGAAGCGTATGCAAGGTTACGATGTGCTATGGCTTCCAGGAATGGACCATGCTGGTATCGCAACACAAGCGAAAGTAGAAGGAAAACTTCGTGAAGAAGGTATTTCACGTTACGATCTTGGCCGTGAGAAATTCCTTGAAAAAGCTTGGGAGTGGAAAGAAGAGTACGCTTCTCACATTCGTCAACAATGGGGGAAAGTTGGTTTAGGACTAGACTATTCTCGCGAACGTTTCACATTAGACGAAGGTTTATCTGATGCGGTTAATAAAGTATTCGTTCAATTATACGAAAAAGGCTTAATTTACCGCGGTGAATATATTATCAACTGGGATCCAGCAACACGCACAGCTCTTTCTGATATTGAAGTAATTCATAAAGAAGTTCAAGGTGCATTCTACCATATGAACTATCCGTTAACAGACGGTTCAGGTCACATTCGCCTTGCTACTACTCGTCCAGAAACGATGCTTGGTGATACAGCGGTAGCAGTTCATCCAGAAGATGATCGTTACAAACATTTGATCGGAAAAACAGTTACACTTCCAATCGTAGGCCGTGAGATTCCGATTATTGCTGATGAGTACGTAGAAAAAGACTTCGGAACAGGCGTTGTAAAAATTACACCAGCTCATGACCCGAACGACTTTGAAGTAGGTAACCGTCATGACTTACCACGCATCTTAGTAATGAACGAAGATGGATCGATGAACGAAAAAGCTGGTAAATATAACGGTATGGATCGTTTCGAATGCCGTAAAGAATTAGTGAAAGACTTACAAGAAGCTGGCGTATTAGTAGAAATCGAGCCACATATGCATTCAGTAGGTCATAGTGAGCGTAGCGGTGCAGTTGTTGAGCCTTACTTATCAACACAATGGTTCGTAAAAATGGCTCCACTTGCTGAAAAAGCAGTAGCGCTTCAACAAAAAGAAGAAGAAAAAGTAACGTTCGTACCAGAGCGTTTTGAAAACACATATTTACGATGGATGGAAAATATTCATGACTGGTGTATTTCTCGTCAATTATGGTGGGGACACCGTATTCCAGCTTGGTACCATAAAGAAACTGGTGAAGTATACGTAGGTACAGAAGCACCAGCAGATATTGAAAACTGGAATCAAGATAACGACGTACTTGATACATGGTTCAGTTCAGCGCTATGGCCATTCTCAACACTTGGTTGGCCAAATGAAGATTCAGCAGACTTCAAACGTTACTATTCAACAGATGCACTAGTAACGGGTTATGACATCATCTTCTTCTGGGTATCTCGTATGATTTTCCAAGGTTTAGAGTTTACAGGCGAGCGTCCATTTAAAGATGTATTAATTCACGGTTTAGTTCGTGATGAGCAAGGTCGTAAGATGAGTAAATCTCTTGGTAACGGTATTGACCCAATGGATGTTATCGAGAAGTACGGTGCAGATGCAATGCGCTATTTCTTATCAACAGGAAGTGCACCAGGTCAAGATTTACGTTTCAGCATGGAAAAAGTAGAATCTACTTGGAACTTCATTAATAAAATTTGGAACGCATCACGTTTCGTATTAATGAACATGGATGATATGAAGTATGAAGAAATCGATTTAACTGGTGAAAAATCAGTTGCAGATAAGTGGATCTTAACTCGCTTAAACGAAACAATCGAGAGTGTAACACGTAACATGGATAAATATGAGTTCGGTGAAGCTGGTCGTTCATTATACAACTTCATTTGGGATGATTTCTGTGACTGGTACATTGAAATGGCGAAACTTCCACTATACGGTGAAGATGAAGCAGCTAAGAAAACGACTCGTTCTATTTTAGCTTACGTATTAGATCAAACAATGCGTCTATTACACCCATTCATGCCATTCGTAACAGAGAAAATTTGGCAACATTTACCGCATGAAGGCGAATCTATTACAGTAGCTGCGTGGCCAACAGTTCGCGAAGATTTACAAGATACGGAAGCTGCGGCAGAAATGCACCTTCTAGTTGATATCATTCGCTCTGTTCGTAACATTCGTGCAGAAGTAAATACGCCAATGAGCAAAAAAGTTCAAATGCAAATTAAAGCAAAAGATGAGGCTGTACTTGCTCAACTTACGAAGAATAGCTCTTACATTGAGCGTTTCTGTAACCCAAGCGAATTAACAATTCAAACGGACTTACAAGCGCCAGAAAAAGCAATGACTGCAATCGTATCAGGTGCAGAGTTATTCTTACCGTTAGCTGATCTTATCAATCTTGATGAAGAGAGAGCTCGTCTTGAGAAAGAACTTGAGAAGTTCGATAAAGAAGTAGAACGTGTACAGAAGAAACTTTCTAACCAAGGTTTCGTAGCGAAAGCTCCTGCAGCGGTTATTGAAGGAGAGCGTGCGAAAGAGCAAGATTACCTAGAAAAACGTGAAGCAGTTCGTCAACGTCTAGCAGATCTTGAAAAGTAAAAATATTTTTAGAGACTCACTATATTGGTGAGTCTCTTTTCTTTGCGTATAATAGAACTATGAAAGTTGTCTTTTGAAAGGGGAAAAGCATACGTGATACATACATACGAAGAAGCGATAGGGTGGATTCATAGCCGATTGAAATTTGGTATTAAACCAGGATTAGAAAGAATGAATTGGATGCTAGAAGAGCTCGGAAATCCAGAGCGTCATATAAAATGTGTTCATCTTGCTGGTACAAATGGAAAAGGTTCAACGTTAACATATATGCGTTACATGTTAGAAGGCGCGAAATATAAGGTAGGAACGTTTACCTCCCCTTACATCGAAACATTTAATGAACGCATTAGTGTGAATGGAACACCAATTGCAGATGAAGAGATTACTGAACTCGTAAAGATGGTAAAACCAGTCGTGGAAAAACTAGATGAAACGGATTTAGGGGAAGCGACTGAGTTTGAAATTATTACTGTTATGGCAATTTGCTATTTCGGTAAAGTCAATTTCTGTGATGTTGTTTTATTTGAAACAGGGCTCGGTGGACGTTTTGATTCTACCAATGTTATACACCCTGTTCTCACGATTATTACGAATATCGGTCACGATCATATGCATATTTTAGGGAATACACTAGGAGAAATTGCATATGAAAAGGCGGGGATTATTAAGTCTGGTGTGCCGGTAATTACTGGTGTAAAAGATGAAGAAGCTTTGCAAGTCATTCAAAATGTTGCAAAGGAAAACCATGCAAACTTATACGAACTTGGCAAGCATTTTACAGCGTTACACAAACAGTCTAACGAAGATGGGGAACAGTTTGATTTTACTTGTCCTTTTACCGCATTTGAAGATTTGCAAATCTCAATGAAAGGTATTCATCAAGTAGGAAATGCAGCGCTAGCACTTATGGCAGTAATGTATGTAAAAACATATTTATCATTTTTAATTGAGGAAGAGGGAATAAGAACGGGATTACGGGAAGCGTATTGGATTGGGCGCTTTGAAAAGCTACAAAGTAACCCGGATATTATTATAGATGGTGCTCATAATCCAGAAGGTATCGAAAGCCTTGTGAAAACAGTAGAAGCGCATTACAAAGATAAAAATGTAATAGTTTTATTTACTGCCCTTGGTGATAAACAATTGCATAACATGGTAGGCCGATTAGAAACCATTGCAGATGAAATGATTTTTACAACATTCGCCTTTGATCGTGCTATTTCTGCAGACAAGCTTGCATCATATTCACAAAAAGAATCAAAATTAGTTTTTGAAAATTGGAAAGAGGCAATTGATACAAAAGTTGAAATGATAGGGGAAAATGATGTTTTTATCATAACAGGTTCTCTTTATTTCATTTCTGAAGTTCGAAAATATATTCGAGAGAAAAACTAGATAGTCTTTGCTATCTAGTTTTTTGTTCTACAAATGAAGTCAAATGCATACATATAAGATAAATATATAGGGTTATTTGGCGAATTCCTCTGACAAATATCTCGTTTTTTTGTGAAATGAATATGATATGATGCGGACAACGATAAGAGGTGAGGTGTGAGTGTATGGACAAGCAATCACGAACGATCTCAGTGAAAGTAAATGGAACAGAAGCGAAGTATGAGGAAAAGAAGAAAGATGAATTTGAATGGATGGTAGTAGAAAGTGAACGACCTAAAAATGTTGTTCCGTTTCAAAAAGCGAAATCAGTGTCTGTGGAAAAATACCGAAAGAAGTGGAGTAATACATTAATTGTAATCGTTGCAACCGCAATTATTATCGGTACGACGTTTGGAATGGGGATGCTTCATTTACTTACTGGACAAGGAACAACAGGAGGAAGTGAAGTAACTGCTTCAAGGCCGACTGGAAATGGAGAATCAAAGGTGGGTGGAACGGCAGAACAAACACCAGCACCGAAAGAAGAAAAACAAAAGGCGCAGACAGGAACGTCATTGGATCCAATGAAATTATTCTTTGTTCAAGGGGGGCTTTATTCTTCTGAAGAAAAGGGACAGGCAGCTCTTGAAGAATGGAAAGGCAATGGGGGCATTGGTGCTTTGAGACCGAGCGGGGATAAGTATGCAATAGTTGTTGGTATTGCTAGCGATGAACAGGCTATAAATCAATTAATGACTAAGTATAAAAATGATGGTGTCTCCGTTTTAAAAAAGAACTGGGATATAACAGATAAAGCATTGCTGAAAGATGATAAAGAAGTAGGAACATTTTTAACAAAAGTGCAGCCATTATATACTCATTTAGCAAAATATGCTTCTAGCGTACAAGTTGGTGGAAAAAGCAGCGCAAAAGATATAGAAGTGATTGAAAAAGAATGGAAAGCGATTGAAAAAGAAGGGAAAAGTATGAAGCGAGAAGAAGCAAAGAAACTGTATATGTATACGTCGGTAGCTGTACAAACAGTAAAAGATGGGAAAATGGATAAGGAATCTTTGGCGAAATTAAATCAAGTTATTATTGATGGCTTACTCTCGTATGAAAAAATTGTTTCGTAGAAAGTGAAATGATAGGATAATAAAATGAGTAAGAAAGAAGTACATGTACTTCTTTCTTTTCTTTTGAATTTAGAGCAAAGTGCTTTCTCTATGACAGGAATATAATCGTATGCAATAAAGAAGTGTTATTTTTAGTTAGAGAAATTAATATTTCTTTCATTTGTGGGCAAACTATTCCTTTGATACGATTGATATAAATTGTTCTGCTTCATGTGAGAAAGGAAGGAGAAAATATGAAAAAAATAATTTTAGCTTCAGGGTCACCTCGGAGGAAGGAATTGCTTGAGTTAGCTAGCGTACCATTTGAAATCGTTGTAAGTGAAGTAGAGGAAACAATTGGTGCATATTCATCGCCTTCTGATATTGTAATGTCGCTTGCCTTGCAAAAAGCATCAGCGGTTGCAGAAAATAATAGTGATCACATTGTGTTAGGTGCAGATACAATTGTTACATATGAGTCGCGTATCCTTGGTAAGCCTTCTAATGAGGATGAGGCGAAAGAGATGTTACAATTACTATCTGGGAAAACACATGAAGTGTATACAGGTGTTGCGATTATATCAAAAGAAAAAACGGTTACTTTTTATGAGCGTACAGAAGTTACGTTTTGGGAATTAACAGAAGAGGAAATTGATACATACGTCGCGTCGAAAGAACCTCTTGATAAAGCAGGTAGTTATGGGATTCAAGGTAAAGGGTCTATTTTCGTTCAACATATTCAAGGGGACTACTATAGTGTAGTTGGCTTACCAATTGCACGTCTCGTTCGAGAATTAAAACAATTTGATATTGATGTAACCCATGCGTAAAATTGCATGGGGTTTTCTTTGAGAGAACAAATAAAGGGGTGGAGAGATGAACGGTATTCGTGATGTTGTAAGAGAAGAACAACCACGGGAGCGTTTATTGTCACAAGGTGCTGGAAGTTTATCAAATCGAGAGCTCCTCGCAGTGTTACTCAGAACAGGTTCTAAAGAAGAAACAGTTTTAAAGTTGTCAGATAAAATTTTACACCAATTTGATGGCTTACGTATGTTGAAAGATGCAACATTAGAAGAGCTAATTAGTATACATGGTATTGGGATTTCAAAGGCATCGCAACTTATGGCAGCCTTTGAGCTAGGCAGAAGAATGGTACGTTTAGAATATCAAAATAGATATAGTATTCGAAGTCCAGAAGATTGTGCGAAATACATGATGGAAGAAATGCGCTTTTTACAACAAGAGCATTTTGTTTGTTTATATTTAAATACAAAAAATCAAGTTATACATAGGCAAACGATCTTTATTGGAAGTTTAAACACGTCAATTGTACACCCAAGGGAAGTTTTTAAAGAAGCCTTCCGTCGTGCAGCAGCCTCTATCATATGTCTTCATAACCATCCCTCAGGAGATCCCACGCCGAGCCGTGAAGATATTGAAGTAACAAAACGCTTAGTAGAATGCGGTCAGATTATCGGAATTGAAGTGCTTGATCATATTATAATAGGTGACCATAAATTCGTGAGTTTAAAGGAAAAAGGTCATATTTAAGACTATGCTTTTTACTTATTTTGTTTTATAATGTGATTTATGAGTTTTTTGTAGAAATTTATCTACAAAAAGGATAAAGATATAAAAAACGTACTGTTTTTATAATATAAAGTAAGAAAAAATGAGTCCGTGAAAACAAGAAAGGAAGATAAATAATATGTTTGGATTTGGTGGATTTACTCGCGATCTTGGAATAGACTTAGGAACTGCGAACACGCTTGTATATGTAAAAGGAAAAGGTGTAGTTTTACGTGAACCTTCAGTAGTTGCGTTACAAACTGATACGAAACAAATCGTTGCTGTAGGTAGCGATGCAAAACAAATGATTGGTCGTACACCAGGGAACGTTGTGGCACTTCGCCCGATGAAAGACGGTGTAATTGCTGATTATGAAACAACTGCAACAATGATGAAATATTACATTCAACAAGCTCAAAAATCAAACGGTTTCTTCTCACGTAAGCCGTATGTAATGGTATGTGTACCATCTGGTATTACAGCTGTAGAAAGACGTGCAGTAATCGATGCGACTCGTCAAGCGGGTGCTCGTGATGCTTATCCTATCGAAGAGCCATTTGCAGCAGCAATTGGTGCAAACTTACCTGTTTGGGAACCAACTGGTAGTATGGTTGTTGATATCGGTGGTGGTACAACAGAAGTTGCAATTATTTCTTTAGGTGGTATTGTAACAAGCCAGTCAGTTCGTGTTGCTGGTGATGATATGGATGATTCAATCATTCAGTACATTAAGAAAAGCTATAACTTAATGATTGGTGAAAGAACAGCTGAAGCATTAAAATTAGAAATTGGTTCTGCAGGCGAGCCAGAAGGTATCGAGCCTATGGAAATTCGCGGTCGTGATTTAGTAAGTGGTTTACCAAAAACAGTACTAATTCAGCCAGAAGAAATTGCAGATGCATTAAAAGATACAGTAGATGCGATTGTAGAATCAGTTAAAAATACGTTAGAAAAAACGCCACCTGAATTAGCGGCTGATATTATGGACCGCGGTATCGTATTAACAGGCGGCGGGGCATTACTACGTAATTTAGATAAAGTAATTAGTGAAGAAACGAAAATGCCAGTTCTTGTTGCAGAAGATCCATTAGATTGCGTAGCAATTGGAACAGGTAAAGCATTAGACAATATCGATCTTTTCAAAACTGCTGCTCGATAATATTGCAAAATAAAAATCAGTGAAATTAAGAGGGTGTGAACGTGCCACAGTTTTTCTTAAACAAAAGATTAATTGTTTTGTTGGTTAGTATTATTCTTCTCGTGGCATTGATTGGAATCTCATTGAAAGAACGGAACAGTTTAACATGGCCAGAGCAGTTTGTTAAAGACACTGTCGGTGTTGTAGAACGTGTATTCCAAAAGCCAGCGAAATACGTAGCTGGATTCTTCGAAAATGTAGAAGATGTAAAGCGCACGTATGAAGAGAATAAAGAATTAAAAGCAAAATTAGATAATTATGCAGGTCTATCAGGGAAAGTAAAACAACTAGAAGATGATAACAAGAAGCTACAAGAGCTAACTGGTAAAAAAGAGTTAAATAGCGGGTATACTGAAATTCCAGCTACTGTTGTTTCTCGTAATCCAGATAAATGGTACGATTTAATTGGAATTGATAAAGGGGCACAGCAAGGAATTAAAAAAGATATGGCTGTAGTAACTTCACAAGGGTTAGTTGGAAGAGTGAAAAGTGTATCTCAGTTTACATCATCAGTAGAATTACTAAGTTCTATGAGCCGAACAAATCGCGTTTCTGCTATTGTACAAGGGCAAGAGAAAATCTTTGGTTTGATTGAAGGTTATGACAAAGAAAAACAATTACTTCTTTTCACAAAGATTGGCTCTGATGCACCGGTAGAAAAAGATCAACTAGTTGTAACATCTGGACTTGGTGATATTTTCCCGAAAGGTCTTGTAATTGGAAAAATCGTTGATGTTCAGCCGGATGCATATGGCTTAACAAAAACAGCTTATGTAAAACCTGCCGCTGATTTAAATGACGTAGAGCATATTACGGTTGCTAAACGTGCAACACCTTCAGCGCCATTAGAATAGGAGGAGAAGAAGAGATGATGAAGATATTAAAAAGAGCAGCTCTTCCTCTTTTGCTCCTTTTTGTGTTTCTATTTGAAAATATGTTTGCTACTGTTGTTCCAACAGATGTGTTTTGGAAAGACAGTATAGCAGCACCGCATTTCTTTATAATCGTCTTATGTTTTATTACAGTGTATTATAGTCCGGTCCAAGGGATTTATTACGGACTATTATTTGGCTTCTTATTTGATACCGTATACACAGAACTTGTCGGGATATATATTTTTGCTTATCCGATTTTAGCTTATTTAGTTTATAGTGTGATGAAAGTATTACAATTGAATTTATTTATTGTTGTTTCTATCATATTAGCTAGCATTGTAGCACTAGAGTATTATGTGTATGGATTCTTAACTTTGTTAGGACGTACTCATATGCCAGCGCATGTCTTTTTCACAGATCGTCTCCTTTCTACTTTATTGTTAAATGCTATTTTCTTATTGATAGTTTGTTTCCCACTGAGACGATATATAGTGCGTCTTTCAAAAGCGATGGAAGAAAAAGAAAAAAGGATTTTCTAATTTTATGTCGAATTGAATCGGTGGGGTGAACTTTAGTGGAAGAAAAAAAGCAACAAAATGTAACGATAAAAGGGACAAAAGATGGGATAACGCTTCATTTAGATGATTGTTGTTCATTCTCAGAATTATTGATGGAATTAGACGAAAAACTTTCTACACATTACTACGATGGTGATGGGCGCTCTTTAATTGAAGTGCATGTGAAAGTAGGAAATCGTTATTTAACAGAAGTCCAACAAGAAGAGATTCGTACGTTAATTCGTAATAAAAAGAATCTTGTTGTGGATTCAATTGAAAGTGATGTTATCACTAAAGCAGAAGCAATAGCTTGGAAAGAAGAAACAGAAATTGTCCCTATTTCCAAAATTGTTCGCTCTGGACAAGTTTTACATGTAAAAGGAAATTTGTTGTTAATTGGAGATGTTAATCCAGGCGGAACGGTTATCGCTGGGGGGAATATTTTTGTCGTAGGATCATTAAGAGGAATTGCACATGCTGGGTATTATGGGGATTCAGATGCTGTAATCGCTGCATCTGTTATGAACCCGATGCAACTTCGAATTAGTGATGTGGCAATGCGGGCTCCGGAAGAGAAAGAAGACGGAGCGGAGGCGGCAGAATGTGCGTATATTAATGAGAACAATCACATTGTTGTCGATCGCCTGCAACTTCTCACTCATCTTAGACCTAATTTAACAAAGTTAGAAAGGGGAATTGTATAGCTGTGGGAGAGGCAATAGTAATTACATCTGGAAAAGGCGGAGTAGGTAAAACTACTACATCTGCGAACATTGGTACGGCCCTAGCGTTATCTGGAAAGAAAGTGTGCTTAATTGACACAGATATCGGTCTTCGAAATTTAGACGTAGTAATGGGGCTGGAAAATCGTATTGTATTTGATCTTGTTGATGTCGTTGAAGGGCGTTGCCGTTTACCTCAGGCTCTTATTAAAGACAAACGTTTTGATGATCTTTATTTATTACCTGCAGCACAAACGAGTGATAAATCAGCGGTAACACCTGAACAAATGGATGAATTAATACAAGTATTACGTCAAGATTATGATTACATATTAATCGATTGTCCTGCGGGGATTGAGCAGGGATTTAAAAATGCGGTAGCTGGTGCGGATAAAGCAATCGTTGTTACGACTCCAGAAGTATCCTCAATGCGCGATGCGGATCGTATTATTGGGCTTTTAGAAAAAGAGGATATTGAACCACCGAAACTTGTTATTAACCGTGTACGTAGTCATATGCTTCATGAACAGGATATGTTAGATGTTGATGAAATTGTACGTACATTGTCAATTGAGCTTCTTGGTGTTGTCGAAGATGACGATGAAGTTATTCGAGCTACAAATACAGGTGAACCTGTGGCGTTGCAACCAAGCGGAAAAGCAGCGTTGGCTTATCGTAATATTGCAAGACGCTTGTTAGGTGAGAATGTACCATTACAAGCATTTGAACAAGAAAAGGTATCGGTATTTGCAAAGGTGAAAAACTTCTTTGGAATCCGTTAAGAGCACTTCGCACATATGCGAGGTGCTTTCTTTTTTCTTCACACGAATATCTTTCTTTCTTAGCTCATACATATGTACAAACTGTATACAACTGTTTCTATTGAAATTAGCTTAACGAAAGAAAGGAGACAGTATGAAGAATAGACGCGTAGAAGAAATTAAAAAGCGGATTGCAAAAAGGAAGGCCGAGCAAGAAAGGATAGAGGAAGAACAGTATTTTACCGGAGGGAATTTTGATAGCGAAACAGTAGTTATTGAAGATGGAGAAAAGGAAATACATCCTTTATTTCGAAAGGAAGTCTTTTTCTTCAAAGTTTTATTATCGGCAATATTAGTTCTTTCGGTTGCTATTTTATATAAGAATGCTCCTTCTTCATTCAATGGAGCTAAAGCTGTTACAGAAAAAGTGATGAAAGAGGAATTTCAGTTTGCTACTGTAGCGAAATGGTACGAAAAGCAATTTGGAAAACCGCTCGTATTCTATTCGCCAAACGAGAAAAAAGAAGGAAGTATTCAGCAAAAAGATTATGCAATTCCCGCTTCTGGAAAGGTAATGCAAGGGTTTCAAAAAAATGGCCAAGGTGTATTTGTCCAAACAGCTAGCAATGCAACGGTTGAGTCAGTGAATGAAGGATTAGTTGTTTTTGCGGGTAAGAAAGAGGAACTTGGAAATACAGTTCAAATTCAACATGCAGATGGTACGGAGTCATGGTATGCAAACTTAAACGATATGTCAGTGAAATTATATGATTACGTTTCAAAGAAACAAAAAATTGGAACGGTGAGTAATGATACAAATGATAAAAATGGAAAGTTTTATTTCGCGATAAAAAAGAATGAAAAATTTATTGATCCGATCCAGGTGATATCATTTGATTAAATATAGAGACGTTTTGACGAAAATTTCCGTGCATCCATTATTTTGGGTTATTATTGTCATTGGTATTTTTACTGCACGTTTTAAAGAGTTACTACTGTTATTTTGTATCGTTCTTATTCATGAACTTGGGCATGCTATTGCAGCAGCACACTATAATTGGCGTATAAAAAGAATTCAGCTTTTGCCGTTTGGTGGCGTGGCCGAGCTTGAGGAACATGGTAATAAGTCATTGAAAGAGGAACTTGTTGTCGTAATTGCAGGGCCGATTCAACATGTTTGGATGATGCTGGTAGGTTATATGTTGTTTGAAGCCGGTTGGTTGAATGCAGATTTATATTATTTCTTTATGTGGAATAATATAATTATTTTAGCGTTTAATTTACTCCCTATTTGGCCGTTAGATGGCGGGAAAGTATTGTTTAATATACTATCATATCGTTTTCCTTATTTACAAGCACATGAAAAGATGATGAAATTGTCATGTGTTTTTTTTGGTGTAATATTAGGATGGCAGTTGCTCTGGAATAGTAACAATATTATGATGTGGGTACTACTCATATTTTTGGCAGTGTCGTTATATCAAGAGTGGAAACAAAGACGGTATGCATTTATGCGTTTTTTATTAGAACGTTATTATGGAAATAAAAGAGGGATTGAAAAGATTGCACCTATTGAAGTGCAATCAGAAGATCATTTATATAAGATATTCACAAAATTTCGTAGAGGATATAAGCATTCTATTATCGTCCGTGGAAAATATAAAGAGCATTACACATTGGATGAAAATGAATTGCTCTATGCATATTTTACTGAAAAACGAACAACCTCATCAGTTGAAGAATTAATCGGTTAGTGTTGACGATAGCACTAACCTTTTATTATTGTAAAAGCAAAGAAGATTATAAAGTGAGGAAATAATTTTGAAAACGTTATATGTGAATTACGCTGGTTCGGAAAAGCGCGTTGCAATTGAAGAGAAGAAAAAGATTGTTGAGTTTTTATGGAAACGTAATGAAGAGCAAGAGATTGTTGGGCATATTTATGTTGGACGTATCGTAAGAACAATTGCTGGAATGAACGCAGCTTTTGTAAATATAGGTTTAGAAAAACATGCGTATCTTTCATACGATGATGTACCACCTTCTTATCGTATACATGAAGGGCAAGCGATACTCGTACAGGTTGTGAAAGAGGCAATTGATACGAAAGGGCCTAAATTGACAGCGAATATAGAATTTACCGGGAAATATGTCGTTTATATGCCGTTTGATGAGATGCGAGCTGTTTCTCGGAAAATAAAAAATAATAAAAGAAGACAACAGTTACTTGAAATTGAAGTAGAAGGAACGGGAGGTTACATTTTCCGCTCTGCTTCTGAAAAAGGGGAAATTGAAGAAATACAAGCTGAAATGCAAGGGTTACAACAGTTGTATGAAGAGTTAAAAAGAAAAGAGGATCAAGGAAAGGCGCCGTTATTACTTCATCGACCGGCGACCTTTTTAGATCGTGTATTTCAAGAGAATCCAATTGAAACAATTGAAAAAGTAGTTGTAGATACAAGAAGTATAGTAAAAGAGTTAGAAGACAAAGTTGGAAAAGAAAAAGTATCTTTTTATAATGAAAAGTCTTCGATGTTTAACCATTTTGGAATAGAGCGTGAAATTGAGAAAGCACTCCCAAAAATTGTGTGGCTTCCAAATGGTGCTTATTTAATTGTAGAGCAAATGGAGACGATGACTGTAATTGATGTGAATACGGGCAAGTTTACTGGAAAACAAAATTTACAAGATACAGTACTTCGCACAAATGAGATGGCAGCTGAAGAAATTGCACGCCAATTAAGACTTCGTGATATTGGTGGTATGATATTAATTGATTTTATTAATATGAAAAAAAGAGAAGATAAAGAAAAGGTAAGAGAATGTCTCATAGCTGCTATGAAAGATGATCGTACTTATACAAGAGTACTTGGATTTACTGAGTTAGGAATTTTGGAGATGACACGAAAACGTAAAAAACATTCTTTACGTGACGTATTACTAGAAGAGTGTGTATCTTGCAAAGCGACGGGTTATGTAATGTCGTATGAAACAATTGCGTATGAGCTAGAGAGAGAATTAATCACATATGGCAACATAGAGGATGAGGCAGTATTAATCGCTGCGCCTAAAGAACTGCAAAAACAATTTTTGCAAAAAGAATTACAAAAAAATATTCCATTTGAAATTTATTTCAAAGATGATATTATCGAAAAGTACGCTATTATCCGTTTTGGAAGTAAAAAAGAAATTGTAGAACGGAAAAAATAGTTAGTAGAAGATTCATTGACAATACTCAATGAATTATGGTAACATCTTTATGTTATAGTTTATAGCACCTAAACGGCTATATGCTACAACCGCACAAGACAGGTTCCCTAAAGGCATTTATGTCTACCTCGTTTTTGGCGAGTCTTAGTAATTAAGAGGAGGTGCAAGTATGTACGCAATTATCGAAACAGGTGGAAAACAAATTAAAGTTGAAGCTGGTCAAGCAATCTACATTGAAAAATTAGATGTTGAAGCTGGTGAAACTGTTACTTTTGACAAAGTTCTTTTCGTTGGTGGCGAAAACGTTAAAGTTGGTAGCCCAGTTGTAGAAGGTGCAACAGTTACTGCGAAAGTTGAAAAACAAGGTCGCGCTAAGAAAATCATCGTTTTCAAATACAAAGCGAAAAAGAACAATCGTAAGAAACAAGGTCATCGTCAACCTTACACTAAGCTAGTTGTTGAAGCTATCAACGCTTAATTCTGGTTAACATGATTAAAATTACGATAAGTCGCACGAAATTAGGAAGTATCCAATCATTTAAAATGACTGGACATGCCGATTATGCGCCACATGGACAAGACCTTGTCTGTGCTGGAACTACAGCGGTTGTGTTTGGTTCTATAAATGCAGTGGAAGAACTTTGTAATGTGCAGGCAACTATTGAACTCGGAAGTGATGGCGGATTCTTAACGTATGAATTGCCTAATGATTTAGACGTTCATGCAGCAGAAAAAGCACAGATACTTTTAGAAGGATTGGTTGTTTCGCTTAAGACGATCGAACTTGATTACGGAAAGTATATCCGTTTAATAGAAAAAGTGCAGGAGGTGTAACGTATGTTAAGATTAGATCTTCAGTTTTTCGCATCTAAGAAAGGTGTAGGTAGTACAAAGAACGGTCGTGACTCTCAGTCAAAACGTCTTGGTGCTAAACGCGCAGATGGTCAAACGGTTTCAGGTGGTTCAATTCTTTACCGTCAACGCGGTACAAAAATTTATCCAGGTGTTAACGTTGGTCGTGGTGGCGATGACACTTTATACGCGAAAGTTGACGGCGTAGTACGCTTTGAGCGTCTTGGCCGTGACCGCAAACAAGTGAGCGTATATCCTGTTGCTCAAGAAGCATAAGAACTCACGGAAAACTCTAACCTGAGTGCAGGTTAGAGTTTTTCTATATTAAGGGGTATCTAAATGAATGAAAAATGGACAATTATAGATGCATTGCGCCATTCAAGACATGATTGGCTCAATCGTATGCAGATGGTGAAAGGAAACCTTTCACTTGGAAAAGTGGAAGAAATTCATAGTCTCATCGATCGTTTTGTCCAAGAAGCGAGACAAGAATCCAATCTGATGGGGCTATCAATGCCTTTATTTTCAGAGTGGATTTTAACATATAATTGGAAACAGCAGCCGTGCTTATTGGAGTACGAAGTATTAGGGAAATTACATAACTTATCTCACTTGGATGAGACTGTATGTACATGGACGAATCAATTTTTCTCAATGCTTCAGCATAGTTTAGACGTATATGTTGAAAATTATGTTTGTATCACAATTGAATGTGACGCGGAGAATGCTCGTTTCTTTTTTGATTTTCGTGGTAAGCTAACGAGTGTAGAAGAACTACAGAATTGGCTTGCGACCCAAAACAATAAATGGTATTCCATTTCTTATACAGTGCGAGACGAAGAAGTCTCAGTTATATTACAACCAATTGAAAAAAGTGTGGTGAAATAATGTTTGTAGATCAGGTCAAGATATATGTAAAAGGCGGCGACGGTGGTAACGGTATGGTTGCGTATCGTCGTGAGAAGTATGTTCCTAAAGGTGGCCCAGCAGGTGGCGACGGCGGTAAAGGTGCAGATGTTGTTTTCGTAGTCGAGGAAGGCTTACGTACATTAATGGACTTCCGCTACCAACGTCATTTCAAAGCTGATCGCGGTCAGCACGGAATGAGTAAAGGTCAGCACGGACGTAAATCTGAAGATTTACTTGTAAAGGTTCCGCCAGGAACAGTAGTAAAAGATGAAAAAACTGGTCAAATTCTTGCCGATTTAGTAACGCATGGACAAACTGCTGTAATTGCAAAAGGTGGCCGTGGTGGCCGTGGTAACTCACGTTTCGCAACAGCTACGAACCCAGCGCCAGAAATCGCTGAGAACGGGGAACCAGGTCAAGAGCGTGATGTCATTCTAGAACTTAAAGTACTAGCAGACGTTGGACTTGTTGGATTCCCAAGTGTAGGTAAATCTACATTATTATCTGTTGTATCATCAGCGCGTCCGAAAATTGCAGAGTATCACTTCACAACAATCGTTCCGAATCTTGGTGTTGTTGAAACTGGTGATAACCGCAGCTTCGTTATGGCTGACCTTCCAGGACTAATTGAAGGCGCACATGCTGGCGTTGGACTTGGACACCAATTCTTACGTCATATTGAGCGTACACGTGTAATCGTGCATGTTATTGATATGTCTGGTTTAGAAGGCCGTGATCCATATGAAGATTACGTAACGATTAATAATGAATTGAAAGAATACAATCTTCGCTTAACTGAGCGTCCACAAGTTGTTGTTGCAAACAAAATGGATATGCCAGATGCAGAAGAAAACTTACAAGCATTTAAAGAGAAAGTGGGAGACGAAGTAAAAATCTTCCCAATCTCAGCTGTAACAAGACAAGGTGTTCGTGACTTACTGTTTGAAGTAGCAAACTTAATAGAAACAACACCAGAATTCCCAATACATGAAGTTGCGGATGAGTCTGATACAAGTGTAATGTACAAATTTGATACTGAAGGTGTTAAATTTGAAATTACACGTGAAAGTGATGGCACGTTTGTTATCTCTGGTTACGATATCGAGAAAACATTCAAGATGACAGACTTCTCACGTGATGAATCTATACGTCGTTTCGCTCGTCAAATGCGCGGAATGGGTATTGATGAAGCGCTTCGTGCACGTGGTGCAAAAGACGGAGATATTGTAAAAATTCTTGAATATGAATTTGAATTTATCGATTAAGACTGCCGAAATACGGCAGTCTTTTTTTATATCGTAAAAATCGGATTTATATAGGAAAAAATCCCCACTAATTAAATTTTCAATTTATAATGGAAAAAGGAGTAAATGTAGAAGAATTCTTTTATGGGGAGAAAAAGAACATGTATAAAATATTAATTGTAGAAGACGATGAGAAAATTGCGGGAATATTAGAGGAGCATTTAGAAAGGTATGGCTATCAATCATTTAGAGCAAGTGATTTACGTCATATAAAAGATGAGTTTGTAAAAATAAATCCTCATCTTGTGTTACTTGATATTAATTTACCGTACTTTGACGGTTTTTATTGGTGTCGTCAAATTCGTACTGTATCGAATGCGCCGATTATTTTTGTTTCTGCAAGAACAGGGGAAATGGATCAAGTAATGGCGATTGAAAATGGCGGCGATGATTATATTACGAAGCCATTCCATTTAGATATCGTAATGGCAAAGGTGAAGAGTGCGCTTCGCCGTGGCTATGGAGAGTATGCCTCTGCTGCTGAGAGTGATTGTTTAGGTGTAAATGGACTGTTGTTATTCCCGTCCCAGCATATCGTTGAGTGGCAGGGACAACAAACTGAACTGACAAAAAATGAGTTTTACTTATTAGAGTGTTTAATGAAACAGGTGAATCAATATGTAACGCGTGAAGAACTGTTAGAAGCTCTATGGGATGAAGTAGCATTTGTGGATGATAATACATTAACCGTAAATGTAAAACGTGTAAGGAAGAAACTAGAAGAGCTAGGCATTAAAAATGCAATTGTAACGAAACGTGGATATGGTTATGCGCTTCTTACAGAGTGGGGCGAAGGGCATGAAGGTTAAAAATTACCTCATGGACCGCTTTTCTTTAATTCTTTCTTATATTGTTAGCCTTTGTTTATTTGGGCTTGTTTTGCAGTTGCAAAGTTTTTTAGAAAAGAAATCCATTGATTGGAGTACGTGGTTATATGGACTTTTATTAGGAACAGTTGTGTTTACTGTATACCTCATTTACGATTACCGAAAACGGAGTGTGTTTTTAAAGAGTATCAAAAAGTATGTTACTGGCGGAAATACATTACATGACTCTTTACTTATTGATGAATCTTATACATTAGAGCAAGAAATGGTCGTTGAATCTTTTACGTTATTAAGACAGCAATATATGAATGAAGTTCATAAACAGCATGCGAAAGAGCAACAGCAAATGATATTTATGAACCAATGGATTCACCAAATGAAAACACCAGTATCTGTTATTGAATTATTGTTGCAGAAGTTTGGCAAGGAGCATCGTGAGGCAAGAGCAACAGTTGAAAGTATTCGTGAAGAAAATAACCGTATACTAAATGGTTTAGATTTAGCGTTACATATGGCAAGGCTAGAGCAGTTTGCGAAGGATTATAAAGTAGAAGTAGTAAATGTTATAGATGTCGTGCGAGGTATTATTAATGAAAATCGAAAATCCTTCATTCAATCGTCTGTATTTCCGAAAGTGATGTTTGAAGAAGATACTTGTATGGTTGCATCTGATAGAAAATGGCTGAGTATTGCTATAGGTCAAATTGTTGTAAACGCAATCAAGTATACAAAAATTTCAGCGGCAGAGAAAAAAGAAATTCAATTTCAAATTGAAGAGAAAAATCAAAAGGTGTTATTACATATTAAGGACAATGGAATTGGTATTCCAGAGCAAGACGTAAAGCGCATATTTGATCCATTCTTTACGGGAATAAATGGACGTAAAACGAGAGAAGCGACTGGGATGGGCTTATATATTACGAAGGAAATTTGCGATAATTTACATCATGGAATATATGTTCAATCGGCTGAAGGAGAAGGAACAACATTCACGTTCCAATTTGCAAAAGATGAAGAGTATCATACATTAATGAGAAAAATGACAAAACTGTAAGATAACAAAATGTTTTGTAAGGGAAATCACTCGTTTCTTTTTCTTATTTTTCTTATAGTAAATGTAAGAAGAAAACACATAGGGGGATTAGAAATGAGTGTTCTTGAAGTAAAAGGATTAACGAAGGTGTACCAATCAAAAGGTTCAGTAGCGACGACTGCTTTAAACGATATAAATTTTAAAATAGAAGAAGGCGAATTTGTAGGGATTATGGGTCCTTCAGGAAGCGGAAAAACGACGCTTTTAAATTTATTAGCAACAATTGATAAGCAAACTTCAGGTCATGTGCTTGTAAATGGTGAAGAAATTAATCAAATGCGTGCTGCAAAATTAGCGGAGTTTCGCCGTACACATTTAGGGTTCATTTTCCAAGATTTTAACTTACTTGATACGTTATCGATTAAAGAAAATATTATTTTACCGCTTGTAATGGCGAAGAAATCTGTAAATGAAATCGATGCGAAAGTGCTTGAGATTGCAAAGTTTTTAACTATTGAAGAAATATTAAATAAAAAAGTATACGAAGTATCAGGCGGACAACAACAACGTGCAGCAGCAGCGAGAGCAATCATTCATGAACCGACGTTAATTTTAGCAGATGAGCCAACTGGAAACTTAGACTCGAAGTCAGCGAAATCGCTAATGGGCGCTCTGCAAGATTTACACGAGCAAAAGAAAGTAACGATTGCAATGGTTACGCACGATCCAGTAGCGGCTAGTTATTGTGAACGTATCCTTTTCATACGCGATGGGGAAATTTTCTCGGAAATACATAAAGGAAGAACGAAACAAGCCTTTTTCCAAGAAATTCTGGACGTACTTGCGATGCTAGGAGGAGAATATCATGAACTTTCGCCAGCTCGCGCTTAATAACGTAAAAGGAAATTGGCGTAACTATAAAGCGTTTCTTATAAGTAGTTGTTTATCGATTGTCGTATTTTTCATGTATGCTTCTTTTATTTATCATCCAGATGTCGTAAGCGGTAATATTAGTATGAGAAAGATGATCACAAAAGGATTAGAATCGATGAATTATATTGTGGTCATCTTCTCGGCACTCTTTATTTTATATGCAAATTCAACGTTTTTACGAGCAAGAAAAAAAGAGTTTGGTCTACTAACATTAATAGGCGGAACGAAATCGCAGCTCGGCCGAATGATTATATTAGAGCAACTGATGTTAGGTAGTATTGCAATTGTAATTGGTACTGGGGTTGGAATGCTTTGTTCAAAATTATTTTTCCAAGCGTTAAGCGTATTATTGAAAATAGATAAGACACTTCCACTCGTTTGGAATAGTAAAGCAGTTCTTATTACAGCTGGCGTATACTTTATCCTATTTTTAATCCTATCATTGTTTAGCGTTTGGACGGTAGGACGCTTACAAATTATTGATTTATTAAGAGAAGCTAGAAAGCAAAAAGTAGAGCCGTTTGCATTTACATGGTTATGTGTAGTTGGTATAGGATGTATTATTGCTGCATATGTACTTAGCTTCCAAGTAACGTTTCTGAATTTCCTCATCCTCTTTTTACCGGTGGTAGGACTGACAATTGGCGGAACGTATTTACTATTTACACAAGGTAGTACAGTCGTATTAAAAGCATTGCAAAAACGAAAACAATCTTTTTATACGTACCCAAATATGTTCGTCCTTAGCAATCTTATTTATAAAATGAAAGATAATGCTCGTTTTCTATTTGTAATTTCTATTATTACGGCCGTTGTATCTTCAGCAGTTGGTACGCTGTACGTATATTTTGAAAATATGAGTGCGAAAACGGTAGAACTTACACCACATGCTATTTCATATGAGGAAAAGGGGTTAAATACGCATAATCTTATTAATGAAGAAAAGGTACAGGAGCTTGTGAAGAGACACGGGTTTGAAGATGCGCGAAAAGTAACCTACGTTAAACTACCGGCAACACAGAAAATAACGTTGTTTAATAGTGAACATGAAGTACCGATGACGATTATTTCAGAAAAAGAATATAATGCAGAAGTGCGCAAACAAAAGAGAGAGCAACCTACAGAAGTTCATAATGCACCAGGTAGTGCAACGATGGTTATGGTTGATATGTCAAATGAACTGATGAAGATAGATCGTACGAAACCGTATGAATTTACAATTAACGGGCAAAAGCAGTCTGTTCAATTAAATAATCCAACGCAGTATTCTGTTTTTAATGATAGTGAATATCTTATTGTAAATGATCAAGATTTTGAGAAATATGCAAAACTCGTACCAGATGAAGAAAAGACGAAATATTACGGTTATTATATCGAGGATTGGAAAAATACAGAAAATCTTGTATTAGATTTGAAAAATGAAATTGCACCAGAAAAGCAAGGAGAATTGAGAAATTCAGTGTTTGCGTATAAGGATATAAGAGAAGGTGGAGCAATTACAATGTTCATCGGTTTCTTCGTAGCGGTACTGTTCTTCTTCTTCGCTTGTAGTATGACATACTTTAAATGGTTTAACGATAAAGAACAAGATCGTATTCAATTTAAATCGTTAAAGAGAATCGGTATGACAGATAAAGAAATTCGCAAAATTGCGATTCGACAAATGGGAGTTATCTTCTTTGTCCCAATTTTAATCGGTTCCATTCATAGTGGAGTTGCTCTTCATACGTTAGGGAAAATGCTTTATATTGATTTATGGAAATCAGGTGCGCTTGTAATTGGAGCATACATTTTAGCTTCTGCCATTTACTTTATGATTGCGCAAAGAGGATATTTAAAACACGTAAAAAGCTAGGGGAACCTCTAGCTTTTTGCCTATGTAGTAAGTTACAGGAGGACGATAGATGAACATTTGGCAACTAGCGCTGCAAAATATAAAAGGGAATTGGCGTAATTATAAAGTGTTTTTCTTAAGTAGTTGTTTTGCAATATTTGCTTCTTACGCATATATGTCTGTCATTGTGCATCCGTATATGCAAGAGACGATGTGGTATCAAAACGTACGTTGGGGACTTATCATATGTAATGTTATAATCATTTCTTTTTTCGTCATATTTATTTTGTACTCTACTTCTATTTTCATAGAAGCACGTAAGAAAGAATTAGGGTTATATATGTTAATGGGAGCAACGAAGTCTAACGTAATAGGAGTAATTATGACCGAGCAAATATTAATTGGAATTTTTGCTAATATTTTCGGTATAGGGCTGGGCTTGATCTTTTTAAAGCTCTTCTTCATGGTGTTTAGTATGTTACTGGGGCTTCCGAAAGAACTCCCTGTTATATTTGACGTAAGTGCGATTGGTGTAACATTTATTACATATATGGTCGTTTTTATTTTGTTATCTTTTATAAGTGCTTTACGTATATGGAATATAAAAATCATTCGGTTATTGAAAGAATTTCGAACAGATAAAAAAGAGAAGAAAACATCAAAGTGGCTTTGTATATTCGGCTTTATTTGTTTAGGGATAGGATATGCGTTAGCGCTACAAGTGACGATGGCTACGATAGCAATATACTTTTTCCCTGTGTCTATACTTGTCTTTTTGGGAACGTATTTTTCTTTCGCGCATGGTGCTACCCAAGTGTTAGAAATGATAAAGCGAAATAAAAAGATTATGTATACATATCCATATTTGTTTATAGTGAATCAATTGTCACATCGAATGAAGGAAAATGGTCGCTTTTTCTTTCTGATGTCTATGGCAACGACGTTTGTAGTTACGGCAACAGGTACGGTGTTCTTGTATTTTTCTAGCATGCAAGATATGTGGCGAACTGGAGGGATACACTCGTTTTCGTACATAGAAAAAGGTATTTCTACTTATGAAGTCTTTGAAGAAGGTGCGGTTGAAAAATTACTGAATCAATATGGGTATGATGATTTTCAATATATGAGTTTTGTTGGAGTGTATGCATCCTTTCAGTCTAATAAAGGAGAAACAACAATAGCACCGCTTATAAAAGAAAGTGATTATAACCAAGAAGCGAGGAAACAAAAACAGAAAACATATCATCCTAAAAAAGATACAGTGACACTCGTTTATTATAATAAATACAATAATTCGAATGTATATAATCAAAAAGAGATTCAATTGCAAGTAATGAATCAACCATATCAATTCGTATTTAACGGTCAGAAAGAAGGGGTTCAATTTAACTATCACCCTTCGTACATTAATGGTCTGTTCTTCGTTATGAATGATGAAGACTTTGACAATATAGCAAATAAGGTTCCTGATTCTGAAAAGATGATATATAGAGGCTACACATTATCAAATATCGAAAAGACGAAGAAATTGAACGAAGATTTACGGAAACATATGAAACAAGATAATAATAATGCATTTCGAAGTAATATGGAGTTATATGTAAGTATGAAAGAAGGCGGCGATATTACTCTATTTGTGGGCTCGTTTATTAGTATATTATTCTTTCTTACTTCATGTAGTATCGTGTATTTTAAATGGTTCCATAATATTGCATCGGACCGAAAGCAGTATGGTGCACTCTCTAAACTTGGAATGACGAAGGAAGAAGTATGGAAAATTTCTCGTTGGCAATTATGTATGCTATTTTTTGCGCCAATTATAGTAGGGAGTATGCATAGTGCAGTTGCGTTATATACGTTTCATAATACTTTTTTTATGGATGGATCATTAAAAAAAGTAGGTTTGTTCATTCTGTTTTATATCGTAGCATGTATCATTTATTTCTTCTTCGCTCAAAGAGAATATAAGAAACATTTAGACTAGCAAATGCTAGTCTTTTTTTAATATTCGAAATTTACATAGAAGAATATAAAAAAGTATGGTATAACAGTAAGAAAACGAAAAAGAGGGGAAAAGACGATGATTCGAGTAGGATATTTAGGACCAGAAGCAACATTTACAAATATGGCGGTGAGTCGTTTTTTTCCGGAAGCAGATCATGTACCGTATCGAACGATTCCAGATTGTATAGATGCAGCTGCAAATGAAAATGTAGACTTCGCAGTCGTACCGTTAGAAAATGCAATAGAAGGTTCAGTGAATATAACGGTTGATTATCTTGTACATGAGCAGCCGCTTGCTATTGTAGGAGAAATTACAGTACCAATTCAGCAGCATTTACTTGTACATCCGCAGTATGCAGAAGTGTGGGATGAAGTATATGCGGTGCATTCTCATCCGCATGCCATTGCACAGTGCCATAAGTTTTTAAATGAAGAATTAAAAGGAGTAACTGTTCGAGATATGACATCCACAAGTGCCGCTGCGCAATATGTGAAAGAACATCCTGAAGAAAAAATTGCCGCTATTGCAAATGAAGCAGCTGCAGAAAAATACGGATTAACAATTGTAAGACGTAGTATTCATACGCATAAAAATAATCACACACGTTTCCTAGTACTTCATAAGAAAAAGAAAGCAATACTCCCGAATAACGGAGAAAACCGCGGAGAGAAAACGACGCTTATGATAACGTTACCTGCAGATTATGCAGGTGCCCTATATCAAGTGCTATCAGCTTTCGCATGGAGAAAATTAAACTTATCAAAAATCGAATCGCGTCCGATGAAAACAGGTCTTGGAAATTACTTTTTCTTAATCGATGTCGATAAAGCATACGATGACGTATTATTGCCAGGCGTAACGATGGAACTTGAAGCACTCGGTTTTTCTGTTACTGTGCTGGGGAGTTATTCTTCTTATTGGTTGTAAGATGTAGATGGAATATTTGTATTTGCCTAATCGTCCATATCATTTCATTGCCTAGTATATTTTTTGATAGATTAATAAAATCCCACCTGCAAAAGGTGGGATTCTTTATCCCGCTATTTGCCGGGCAGCCCGATTGGTGAGGGCTGATTAAAGTTTCACTTTATTTTAACTTCGCAAGACGATCTTCTAACTGACCACGCCAAATATCAGCTAGTTCTGGAACAGCAAGAATTTTTTCAATGCCATCTTTATCTTTTCTATTATGAAAATAAATTTCGTTAGAGAACAAAACAGAAACATTGCTCGGCTGACGTTCTAGTAATGTAATTTTTGAATCTTTACGTACAGTACCTTCTTGAAGAACGCGGCATAGGTAACCAGTAAATCCAGTTGCTACAATACGCGGCAGTATGCCAGGGATGCCAAGACGTTTTGAAATTGTGCTACAAGGTACGCGAGCTTGCGTTACTTGAATGATTGCTTCGCCTAGTTGATATGTATCTCCGATGCATACGTCATGCTCTAACATATTTGTTACGGTAATGTTTTCACCAAATGTGGAAGCGGGAAGCGTAGTTTGAAATTCCTCTTCCCATAGTGCGTAATGCTCGTGTGGGTACACACAAACAGCACGATCAGGTCCCCCGTGATGTTTTAAATCCGCTACGTCATCACCACGAAATCCGTCTTTTGAGAGAAAGGCCTCTTCTGTAGGAGCTTTACATATACCTGTTATCATTTCTTTATCTTCGCCATATTTCATTTGTTTCGGTTTGCCAATGCTAAAGTGAACGAGTTCAATTCCCATATTTGATCTCCTTTACGATTGATTACAATATTATAGCATTAAAAAAGCACAGAGAATGATAAAAACTCTGTGCTTTACATTAATAAACGAGAAATCCTGCTTTATCTAACGCCTCACAAGCAGCATCTAATTTTTCTTTAGAATCTGCCTCGATTGTATGTAAGTGAATACCATCTGTTAGTTGTGAAAGATAGGAAGCATTTGTGTTTTCGATTTTTTGTAAATATTGCTCTACATCAAAGCGATTGCTTACCATAATGGATGCTGTTAAGTCGCCGTATACAGGATGCTCAACTTTTACGTCTTTAATCGTAACACCATGGTCAACAAGCGTTGTGAGTTCCTGACGTACTTCTGCTGGTTTATGTTGGCATACAATTACGCGTTCGAAAGTTTGTTGCTTCTCTTGTGGCTTTAAATATAAATAACCTTGAGCAGTCGCAATAATTGGTTCGTTTCGTGCTTTAAGCAAGGAAATATCTTGCACGATAACTTGTCTACTTACGTTCGTCTTTTTCGATAGTTCATTCCCCGATAACGGTTCATTTGCAGCAAGAAGCCACTGGAGGATAAGCTGTCGTCTTTCTTCACCTAAAATCTTTTTTTGTTCATTTTGTTTCATTATGATTTAACACCTCTATAAAATTGATTTCCAATTGTGTGTAGTGCATGAATAGTAGTATCAATTTGATCTTTCGTTGTTTGTTGTCCGAAAGAGAAGCGGACATATTGTTTGGCCTCTTCATACGTTTTTCCAATTGCAAGCATAGTTTTCGAAGGTTCTTGTTTACCGACTTGGCAAGCACTTCCGGTGGAAATGGCAATACCATGACGATTACATTCTAGCATAGTATATTGACCTTCTATTCCTTTTATTGTAACCCCAACAATATGTGGTAAACAAGAAGTAGAATGACCTTCTACTTCAATTTCTAGCGGAAGTGTTTGTATTTGCTCTAAAAAGTAGGATCGTAACTCTTTAAAACGTAAACTTTCTTCCCATTGAGTTTTTAATATATTTTCAGCAGCTGTTAAAAAAGATGCGATGCCGGGAACGTTCACTGTACCTGGGCGAAATCCTTTTTCGTGAGAAGTTCCTGGAAATACTTGTTCCCAGCGAGATTGCGGATTTATGTAGCAAGCGCCGACACCTTTTGGGCCGTATATTTTATGTGCTGAAACAGAAAGACTATCAATCCCCATCTCAAAAACATGGATAGGCAGTTTACCAAATGTTTGTACACAATCCGTATGAAATAAAACATTATATGTTTTTAAAAGTGCACCGATTTCTGTAATGTTTTGAACGGTTCCGATTTCAGAGTTTCCATGCTGTATACTTGCTAGCACAGTATCCTCTGTAATAGCTGCCTCTAAATCTACTAAACAAATGAGTCCGCTTTTATCAACAGGAATTTCAGTGATCGTATAGCCTTTTGATTTTAGAGATTGAAAATAACTTCGAATGGATGCATGTTCCATAGGTGTCGTAATAATATGCTTCTTATTTCGGGCATTTAGAAGTGATTGAATCGCAAGATAGTTCGATTCCGATCCACCGCTTGTGAAAAATACTCCTTGTTCTTTGCCTCCAATCATTTCCGCAAATGTTTTTCGGCAAACTTGTAATAAAGAAGAAGCTGTTCCTCCAATATCATGTAAACTTTGTTCATTTCCGAAGTGTTGCGAAGCTGCTTTCATATATGTTTGTAACGCTTCCTCGCTCATAGGTGTAGTAGCTGCATAGTCAAGATATATCATCATGTAAGTTCCTCTCTCTAGTAAGAGTTACATTTCTTTTACTTTTTAAATGGTAGTGAAAATAAGAATTATAAAAAAACTCTTGTCATTATTTTAAAACTATGTAAATATAGGTGTCAAGACAGTTGAAAAGTGTAAAGTAGGAGGCAACAATTATGCCAAGTGCAGATGTCTTAATTATTGGAAGTGGCGTTGCGGCACTTCGTGTTGCAAAAGAGATTTGTCACGAAAAGAATGTGATTATTATCACAAAGGAGACGAAACGTAATAATAATACACATTTAGCTCAAGGTGGAATTGCCGCAGCGGTAGCTACATATGACAATCCTAATGATCATTTTGAAGATACGTTAGTAGCAGGGTGTCGTTATAACAATGAAGAAGTGGTCCGTTATTTAGTCGAGGAAGGACCGAAAGAAATTAATAACCTTATTGAAAGAGGAATGAAATTTGATGGAGATGAAACAGGTCCTCATCTTGGAAAAGAAGGAGCGCATCGAAAACGTCGTATTTTACATGCAGGTGGCGATGCAACAGGAAAGAATTTATTAGAGCATCTTATTCAAGAAGTAGCTCCATACGTTACGGTAGTGGAACAGGAAATGGTGCTTGATTTTATTATAGAAAAAGATAAATGTGTTGGGGCTTTAACTCGCAACAATAAAGGAGAACTGAAACGTTACAATGCAGATTATACGGTGTTAGCTTCAGGCGGTATTGGCGGTTTATACGCCTTTACTTCTAATGATGAGACAATTACAGGCGATGGACTTGCAATGGTGTACCGTGCAGGCGGAGAGCTTGTAGATTTAGAGTTTATACAATTTCATCCGACGATGTTATACGCGGGTGGGCGTTGTTCCGGCCTCGTGTCCGAAGCCGTTCGCGGAGAAGGAGCTGTCCTTATAAATGGCAAAGGGCAGCGTTTTATGATGGATATACATTCCGAACAGGATTTAGCGCCTCGTGATGTAGTCGCAAGGGCTATTCACGAACAGCTACTTGCGGGTGAAAAAGTGTACTTAAACATTGAAATGATTCAAAACTTTGAACAACGCTTTCCGACCGTGTCATCGATATGTAAAACAAATGGAGTCGATATAAATAAAAACCTTATTCCAGTCGTGCCCGGTACTCATTTTCACATGGGTGGCGTGAAAACGAACTGTGATGGAGAGACGTCTATTCCGAACCTATACGCAGTCGGAGAAGTAGCTTGTAATGGGGTTCATGGTGCAAATAGATTAGCGAGTAATTCATTATTAGAAGGTCTTGTGTTTGGAGGAAGAATCGGAAGGCACATTTTATCTAGAGAGACAAAAGAAAAGGTGAACATGCTAGCCGACAAAGAAGCAAAGTTTATCGTTCTGAATCATTTACCGACGAAAGAAGAAATACAAAAATGTATGATGAAATATGTTGGGATTGTGCGAACAGAGCAAAGCTTATTTTATGCGAAGAGATGGCTTAGTAAGTACGGTGTTCGAAATATGATATTACAACATGATGTTCTTACGAATGAAGAGATAACGCTTATTAATATGTTAACAGTTTGTGAGCTTATAGTTGTTTCAGCCCTGCAAAGAGAAGAAAGTATTGGCGGGCATTACCGAAGTGATTATCCAGATAGAAATATAGGAAAGAAAGAGATTGTTCGAGTAAAGAGAAAACTACAACTTGTGTGATGAGGGGAAGAGGGGCTTTATGAACACGATAAAAGTTAAAGAAGCATTAAATCGATTTTTTTTAGAAGATATAGGAGAAAGAGATGTAACATCTCAGCTTATTTTTCCAGATAACTTACTTTCGAAAGGAACGTTTCTTGCGAAGGATACAGGGGTCTTTGCAGGACGTTTAGTAATTGAATCAGGATTTAAATTAATTGATGAGAGAATTGAAGTAGAGCTTCATAAAAAAGATGGGGATCTTGTAGAAAAAGGCGAAATCATTGCAACTGTGCAAGGGCCAATTGCATCGTTATTAACAGCAGAGCGCGTTATATTAAACGTTATTCAGCGTATGAGCGGAATAGCGACGATGACGCGTAAAGCGGTTCTTGCTTTAGATAGTAGCCATACTCGCATTTGTGATACGCGAAAAACGATGCCAGGACTACGTATGTTTGATAAGTATGCAGTCGTGTGTGGTGGTGGATTTAATCATCGCTTCGGTTTATATGATGGTGTCATGATTAAAGACAATCATATTGTGTTTGCTGGTTCTATTACAAAAGCTGTTACATCAGTGAAAGAAAAGTTAGGACATATGGTGAAAGTAGAAGTAGAAACAGAAACTGAGGAACAGGTGAGAGAGGCTGTTGCTGCTGGTGCGGATATTATTATGTTCGATAATCGTACGCCAGATGAAATCCGGGAGTTTTCGAAAATTGTACCAAGCGCTATCGTTACAGAAGCTTCAGGGGGCATCACAATTGAAGATTTATCGAAATACGGAAAAACAGGGGTAGATTATATTTCACTTGGAGCGTTAACACATTCAGTGAAAGCACTTGATATTAGTTTCAATATTGAAGGGTAAGGAAAGTGGCTTAGAGGGGGAGAAACGTATATGAGTATTTTAGAACAAGTACAGCCAATTGAAACGATGTTACCAGAGCGTTATTACACGATGTCAACGGAAGATATGGAAAAGCGTGTTCGTGAAATTAAAGAGAAGATGGGGAAAATGTTATTCATTCCAGGGCATCATTATCAAAAAGATGAAGTGGTACAATTTTCAGATGCAGCAGGGGATTCACTTCAGCTTGCGCAAGTTGCAGCGAGCAATAAAGACGCAAAATATATTGTGTTTTGCGGGGTGCACTTTATGGCGGAAACAGCAGATATGTTAACGACAGATGATCAAGTTGTCATCTTACCAGATATGCGTGCAGGTTGTTCGATGGCGGATATGGCAGATATTGAACAAACAGAAAGAGCGTGGAAAGAGTTAAAGAAATTATTTGGAGATACGATGATTCCGTTAACATATGTGAACTCTACAGCTGCAATTAAAGCGTTTTGTGGTCGTAACGGAGGAGCAACAGTAACTTCTTCTAATGCAAAGCAAATGGTATCTTGGGCGTTTACTCAAAAAGAGCGTCTCGTCTTTTTACCAGACCAACATTTAGGGAGAAATACAGCGTACGATTTAGGTATCCCGTTAGATAAAATGGCAGTATGGGACCCACACACAGATTCATTAGAGTACGATGGGGATATAGAAGAAATTCAAGTGATTTTATGGAAAGGGCATTGTTCTGTTCATCAAAATTTTACAGTGAAGAACATTGAGAGCGTACGAAAAAATCATCCTGATATGAATATTATTGTACATCCAGAATGTTGCTATGAAGTTGTAGCTGCTTCAGATTATGCAGGCTCAACGAAATATATTATTGATATGATTGAATCGGCGCCATCTGGTAGCAAATGGGCGATTGGTACAGAAATGAATTTAGTGAACCGAATTATTCAGCAACATCCAGATAAAGAAATTGTTTCACTTAATCCATTTATGTGCCCGTGCTTAACGATGAACCGAATTGATCTGCCTCACTTATTATGGGTACTTGAAACGATAGAAAGAGGAGAAGAAATTAACGTTATTAGCGTAGATAAACAAGTAACGGCAGAAGCGGTTCTTGCATTAAATCGTATGTTAGAGCGTGTGTAAAGCAACGGCATTCCCGTTGCTTTTTTTCATACATATAATCATAACGAGAACGAAATGGGCATACATTGTTTTGAAGAAATCATTGTGGTTCTTTATGCTTATTCCACTTCGAATGATATTGAAAATCGAAGAAGTGCTAAAAGTGAAAAGAAGTTAATGTTATTTAGAAAGAGTTACTTCATGAGATTTGTTACTTATAGATAAGTTATACAGGAGGGGGAAAATTTGAAAATTCATATCGTGCAAAAAGGGGATACCCTTTGGAAAATTGCGAAAAAGTACGGAGTGGATTTTGATACGTTGAAAAAAACAAATACACAACTTAGTAATCCAGATTTAATTATGCCAGGTATGAAAATTAAAGTGCCATCCAAGAGTGTTCACATGAAACAACAGGCTGGAGCAGGTTCAGCGCCTCCAAAGCAATACGTAAAAGAAGTGCAACAAAAAGAATTTGCAGCAACACCAACTCCACTTGGAATAGAAGATGAAGAAGAAGTTACGTATCAATCAGCACCAATTACACAGCAGCCAGCTATGCAACAAACACAAAAAGAAGTGCAAGTAAAACCGCAGAAGGAGATGCAGGTAAAGCCGCAAAAAGAAGTACAGGTGAAACCGCAAAAAGAGGTGCAAAAAGAACAGCCAATTCAAAAAGAGAAACCAATTGAAAAACCGTCTGTTATTCAAAAACCACCTGTGATAGAAAAACAAAAACCGGCGGAAAAAGAAAACACGAAGTTTTCGGTAAATGTATTGCCACAGCCGCCACAACCACCAATAAAACCGAAAAAAGAATATAAAATTTCAGATGTAATAAAAAAAGGAAGCGAGTTAATTGCTCCTCAAATTAGTAAAATGAAACCTAACAATATCATTTCTCCGCAAACGAAAAAAAATAATATAGTATCGCCGCAAGTGAAGAAAGAGAATGTAGGTAATATAATAACGCCGCAAGTGAAGAAAGAAAATGTAGGGAATATAGTGTCACCGCAAGTCAAGAAAGAAAATGTAGGAAATATAGTGTCACCACAAGTGAAGAAAGAAAATGTAGGGAATATAGTGTCACCACAAGTGAAGAAAGAAAATGTAGGGAATATAGTGTCACCACAAGTGAAGAAAGAGAATATAGGGAATATAATATCGCCACAAGTGAAGAAAGAAAACATAGGGAATATAGTGTCACCACAAGTAAAGAAAGAAAACGTAGGGAATATAGTATCACCAAATGTATCGAAAGAAAATGTAGTTATTCCACAAGTCATACCGCCAAATATTCAAATGCCAAATATAATGCCAATTATGGATAACAACCAACCACCGAATATAATGCCAATCATGGATAACAACCAACCACCGAATATAATGCCAATCATGGATAACAACCAACCACCGAATATAATGCCAATCATGGATAACAACCAACCACCGAATATAATGCCAATTATGGATAACAATCAAATGCCGAATATGATGCCAATTATGGATAACAATCAAATGCCGAATATGATGCCGATAATGGATAACAATCAAATGCCGAATATGATGCCGATAATGGATAACAATCAAATGCCGAATATGATGCCAATTATGGATAACAATCAAATGCCGATAATGGATAACAATCAAATGCCGAATATGATGCCGATAATGGATAACAATCAAATGCCGAATATAATGCCGATAATGGATAACAATCAACCACCGAATATGATGCCATATCAAATGCCGTATCAACAGCCCATGATGCCGCCGAATACGTATTATCAACAACCAAATCCATATCAAATGCCATATCAGCAAGGAGCGCCGTTTGGACCACAATATACGTCTATGCCAAATCCGAATATGATGCCAATGGATAATAATATGCCGCCGCTTGTGCCGGGAGAGGAAGATTGTGGATGCGGAGGAGAAAGTAGACTATATAGTCCACAACCAGGTGGTCCGCAATATGCGAATCCTTTATATTATCAACCAACTCAGTCTGCATATGCACCACAGCCAGGAACGATGTATTATCAACCAGATCCACCAAATGTATTTGGAGAGCCCGTTTCAGAAGAAGAGGACGAAGAAGTTTAAAAAGGCGGGAGTATTCCCGCCTTTTTTGCATTCGTGTTAATTAAGAAAATGCAGTTTTTTTATGAAGTGCTAGAAAATTCCCAGTGAAATATTAACAGTGTAAAAACCTTCTCTGTTACTCATCATAAGAGGGAGCTTTTCAGTAGAGAAGCTCATTCTAACAGAGGGGGTTTTTGTATTGAATACGAAAGTAAAAGTGATTGCTGCTTCTTTGTTAGTTACCAGTGCATTAGCTGCATGTGGTACACCGAAAGATAACAATGCAATGGATGGACGTAACTACAATTACGAACGTACATCTTATAATGATACACACCAGTATCGTGATAATGTGACACGTAATGATCGTTATACAGATTATGTAACATATAGAAATGGTCGTAACGATACAGGATACAATTATTATCGAGATGTAAATTACAATGGACAAATTGCTAATCCGCATCCAACTCGTAATATTACAATGAACAATTCATACATTAACAATGATGGTAAAACAGCTGAAAGAATAACAAATCGTGTGAAACGTATGAATAACGTAGACCGTGTGTCTACAGTTGTATATGGAAACGATGTAGCGATTGCGGTAAAACCACGTAACACAGTGACAAATGAAACGGCGATGGCGAACGAAATTCGTCAAGCGGTTTCAAATGAAGTTGGAAACAGAAACGTATATGTTTCTGTAAGAAATGATATGTTTACTCGTGTCGATGCAATGAGTACGCGTCTACGTAACGGTACAGTTACAAACGATTTTAATCGTGACATAGTGAATATGTTCCGAGACATTCGTTACGGTTTAACTGGTACAGTGCGATAACAAAACAAAAGAGGAAGGGTGAGCCCTTCCTCTTTATTCATCGTTGTCTTGTAAACGACGTTTTTTAATAAAATAACTAACGGAGTAAGAAACTAAAAAGCATATGAAAAGAATACTACCTGTTAAAATAGCTTCAAACAGTGGTCTTTCTGGACTGAAAATAATATAAATAATAGCCATAACGATTCCTACAATAAGGGAGCGGAAGACAAGTTTATAATAAGGAGTTAACTTTATTTCCTTTTCACTTTCTTCTACATCGATTGAAACACTTAACTGTAAATAACTAAGGACGATACTTGTAAGAATAAATAATAGCCATAATGGAGATTTCGTAATTTGATCCATTCCTTCAGTGAATCCGATATAGCCTAAAATGCCAATTATACCAAGCGATTGAAAAAGAAAGGCAATACGTATGTTTTTTAATGTTTTCAGAATGAGACGTTCATCCTTTATTTTTTTCACAATATCCATCTCCGGTTTATTATGATTTCGCTGTTATATTAATTGTAACATATATATTACTTTTATCAATTTATAATTTACATATTATTCAGTTGGATAAAAGAGGGAATAAAATATTTTTATAAACATGTTGCACTTATAATTTATTAATGTTATATTAACAAAGCGATGAGCTAATTTACGTAAGACGAGAGATATGCTTAAGTGCTAAACACGCGAATGTGGTCGCCTGGTCTCTCGCCGTAAACGCATCAAGACGCCTGCTTTGCAGGCGTCTTTCATTTTATATAAAAGTAAATGATACATGCAGATGAGGTAAACCCTTATCTGCATTTTTTATTTTTCGAAAGAAATGTAATATGGATAAAACCACCATTTCCGGAAAAACTACTAATGAAAGTATGATCTTGCCTAAAAGAGGTGAACGGAAATGAAATGGATACTGATTGCGATGCAAGCTTTCGTTATGATGTTTTGTTTCGTTTATGAAACGAATGTGAAGGCGGAAGGGCCAGTACCAGAAGTAACGGAAAAAGAACCTGAGGTTACAATTTTATTAGAGCGTATGTATGTTGATGGAGAAGTAAGTGAGGAAATACTTACAGAAAAAGTAGCGGATTTAGAAAAGTTTTTACAGCAATATAAAGAATGGCAACTTGTTGATCGTGATGATGTACAAATCGTATTACAAAAGAAAGTTGATGATATTTCTCCGTTATTGAAAACGAGCGGATATTTTGGTGTTTCAGAGGAAGGGATATTACAAATTTTCAAAGGTGTGCCAAAAAGTGATAATGCGATCCATTCTTTCTTTCAAATTGATATGAAAAAGCTTGAGAGTTATGAGCGTGCGAAATTGAAGCGTGGTATTCGGATTAAATCAAAAGAAGGTTTTGTAAAGACGATTGAAAAAATGAAACAATACGCAGTGCAAAATAAGAAAAAAAGCAGCTCATGGTGAGCTGCTTTTTCTTACTTATTTTTAGCTAAAATTTCTTTTGCGATTTCATCAATTAGCATATCTTTTCCAATTGGATTGAATGCTTTCGTATTGAAGACTTCATTTGATACTTCATATACGTGATTATTTTTAACTGCTTTATTGTCTTTCCAAACGGCACTGTTTTTGTAGTCTTCGTACACTTTATCAGCTTCGCCGCCGAAGTTTACAATAAACATTTGATCAGGCTGGAATGCAACTAGACCTTCTAGTGATACTTGCGCCATCGTTTGTTTTAAATCTGTACCTTTTGTTGCAGGAAGTTTTAAGTCGTTAAAGATGATGTCACCGTATCCGAAGCTGCCGTATACACGGAAGTTTTGAGGTGTAACTGCAACGAACATAAAGTTCTCATCTTTTGTTTTCTCTTTAATTTTTTTAGATAAAGAGTCTGCTTTCTTATCGTAGTCTGCAATCCATTTGTCTGCTTTCTTCTCTTCGTCAAATAGCTTACCTACTTCTTTAAACTTACCACGCCAGTCTTCTAAGTTTGTTTCTAGAACAACTGTAGGTGCAACCTTTTCTAGTTGATCATAAATTTTTAATTGACGGTTGTTTAAAATAATTAAGTCTGGTTTTAAAGCAGTAACAGCTTCTAAATCAACTTTAGGTGCCCAGTACCAACCCACTGCTTTTACTCCATCTAACTTGTCTGTTAAGTGATTTTGGATTTTATCTTTATATGTATTTGCTGTACCAACAGGTTTGTGTCCAAGAAGTAATAGTTCTTCTGTTGATCCAGATAAGTCAACAATTCTCTTTGGATTTACTGGAATTGTAGCTTCACCTTTAGCATGTTTTACAACTTTTGTTTTCGGTTGTTCTTTTGCTTTTGATTCTTCTTTTTGAGAAGAACAGCCAACGATAGAAAGAACAACAAGCATAATAGTAAATAAAATAAATAGCTTACGTTTCATCCTGATGTAACCCCTTTAATTAGTATTGATAATCATTATCGACCTCTGTATATTAAGGTGCTTTAATCTTTCTGTCAATGGAAAATAACAGAAGTTTCAAGTGGAGAACATTTGTTGGGGCAGTCTCGCTTTTCTATCATTAAATATGTTAAAATGGAATACATGATTTAAGAGGGAGAGATCGTATTTTGTTTGAATATGTTACAGGTTACGTGGAGTATGTAGGGCCGGAATATGTCGTAATTGACCATAATGGAATTGGTTATCAAATTTTCACACCAAATCCGTATGTATTTCAAAGAAGTAAGCAAGAAATCCGTGTCTATACATATCATTATGTGAGAGAAGATATTATGGCACTTTACGGGTTTAAAACACGTGAAGAGCGTTTATTATTTACAAAGTTGTTAGGCGTGTCTGGCATTGGGCCAAAAGGCGCTCTTGCAATTTTAGCTTCTGGTCAAACAGGACAGGTCGTTCAAGCGATTGAGCATGAAGATGAGAAGTTTTTAGTGAAATTCCCAGGCGTCGGAAAGAAAACAGCACGCCAAATGATTTTAGATTTAAAAGGAAAACTAGCAGATGTCGTACCAGATGCATTTGTGGATTTATTCTCAGACACAGAACGTTTTGATGAGAAGAAAGGTTCATCAGCTGAGCTTGATGAGGCACTGGAAGCTCTGCGCGCACTTGGATACGCAGAACGCGAAGTTTCTCGCGTTGTACCAGAGTTATTAAAAGAATCATTAACGACGGATCAGTATATTAAAAAGGCACTTAGTCTTTTACTAAATGGTAAGAGGTGAGTATAATGGACGAACGTCTCCTTTCAGGGGAATCTGCATATGAAGATGCGGATTTAGAATATTCATTACGGCCACAGACGCTCCGTCAGTATATTGGCCAAGATAAAGCGAAACATAATTTAGAAGTATTTATTGAAGCAGCGAAAATGCGTGAAGAAACGTTAGATCACGTGCTTTTATATGGACCACCAGGTCTTGGTAAAACGACGCTTGCGAATATTATTGCAAATGAGATGGGCGTTAATGTTAGAACAACTTCAGGTCCCGCGATTGAAAGACCAGGAGATTTAGCTGCTGTATTAACAGCGCTTCAGCCAGGGGATGTATTATTTATTGATGAAATTCATCGTTTGCATAGATCAATTGAAGAAGTATTGTATCCTGCGATGGAAGACTTTTGCCTTGATATCGTAATTGGAAAAGGGCCTTCAGCACGTTCTGTACGCCTAGATTTACCGCCATTTACATTAGTTGGAGCAACGACACGCGCCGGAGCATTATCGGCACCGCTTCGTGACCGCTTCGGTGTACTTTCAAGGTTAGAGTACTACACAGTAGATCAGCTTTCTGCGATTGTTGAACGTACAGCAGAAGTGTTTGAAGTTGAAATCGATTCGTTAGCTGCATTAGAAATTGCAAGACGTGCTCGTGGTACACCTCGTATTGCGAATCGTCTTTTAAGACGTGTACGTGATTTCGCGCAAGTTCGTGGTAACGGAACGGTTACGATGGAAATTACGCAAATGGCATTAGAGCTACTGCAAGTAGATAAATTAGGTCTAGATCATATTGATCATAAATTACTGCTTGGTATTATTGAGAAATTCCGTGGTGGTCCAGTTGGATTAGAAACGGTTTCAGCAACAATTGGAGAAGAATCTCATACGATTGAAGATGTGTATGAGCCGTATTTATTACAAATTGGCTTTTTACAACGAACGCCAAGGGGCCGAATTGTAACGCCGCTTGCGTATGAACATTTCGGAATGGAGATGCCAAAAGTATGATGGAGATGCCCAAAATGCTTATTACAGCGGGAATCTTACTCATCGTTGTTGGATTAGCTTGGAAGTTCATTGGCAGGCTTCCAGGCGATATTTTTGTGAAAAAAGGAAACGTTACCTTTTATTTTCCTATCATTACATGTATTGTGTTAAGTATTGTACTATCTTTTATTATGTATATAATAAATCGATTTAAATAAGAAATAGGTGGATATAGCTATGGATATAAATCTGTTTGATTTTCATTTACCAGAAGAACTTATTGCACAAGTCCCGTTAGAAGATCGTGAAACATCAAGATTAATGGTGTTAGACCGTGAAACAGGTGATATTGAGCATAAACATTTTACGGACATTCTTTCTTACTTACATGAGGGGGATTGCTTAGTTTTAAATGAAACGAAAGTTATGCCTGCTCGTTTGCACGGTGTGAAAGAAGATACAGGCGCGCACATTGAAGTACTTCTTTTAAAACAAGAAGAAGGCGATAAGTGGGAAACGCTTGTAAAGCCAGCGAAACGTGTAAAAGAAGGAACTGTTATCTCTTTTGGCGAAGGGAAATTAAAAGCAATTTGCACAGGAACTGCAGATCAAGGTGGACGTCAGCTTGAATTTTCATATGACGGCATCTTCTATGAAATTTTAGATGAACTTGGGGAAATGCCACTTCCTCCATATATTAAAGAGACGCTAGAAGATCGCGATCGCTATCAAACAGTATATGCGAAAGAAATCGGTTCAGCAGCAGCGCCGACTGCGGGACTTCACTTTACAGAAGAGTTACTTGAGAAGTTAAAGCAAAAAGGCGTTCAGTTGGCATTCATTACACTTCACGTAGGGCTTGGAACATTTAGACCAGTTTCTGCAGACACGATTGAAGAACACCATATGCACGCAGAATATTACCATATGTCTGAAGAGACAGCGGCATTATTAAATCGTGTAAAAGAGAATGGTGGACGTATTATTACTGTAGGTACGACATCAACTCGTACGTTAGAAACAATTGCAACAGATCATGACGGTAAGCTTTGCGCCGCTTCTGGATGGACAGATATTTTCATGTATCCGGGATATGAATTTAAAGCAATTGATGGTTTAATTACAAACTTCCACTTGCCGAAATCAACATTAATCATGCTTGTAAGTGCATTTGCAAATAGAGATAATGTACTTCATGCTTATAATGAAGCAGTAAAAGAAAAATATCGTTTCTTTAGCTTCGGTGATGCAATGTTCGTTGCATCTCACGCTAAAATGAGAAACAAATAAAAGGAGTAAGTTATGACAGCAATTCGTTATGAATTTATTAAGACATGTAAACAAACGGGTGCCCGTTTAGGTCGTGTGCATACACCGCACGGTTCATTTGATACACCAACATTTATGCCAGTTGGTACACTTGCGACAGTTAAGACAATGTCACCGGAAGAATTAAAAGCAATGGATTCTGGCATTATTTTAAGTAATACGTATCATTTATGGCTACGTCCAGGTCATGAAATTATTCGTGAAGCAGGCGGCTTGCATAAATTTATGAACTGGGATCGTGCAATCTTAACAGACTCTGGTGGTTTCCAAGTATTCAGTTTAAGTGACTTCCGTCGTATTGAAGAGGAAGGCGTTCACTTCCGTAATCACTTAAATGGAGATAAATTATTCTTATCACCAGAAAAAGCGATGGAAATCCAAAATGCATTAGGTTCGGATATTATGATGGCATTTGATGAGTGTCCGCCATTCCCGGCTACTTTTGAATATATGAAGAAATCTGTAGAGCGTACGAGCCGCTGGGCAGAACGTTGCTTAAAAGCGCATGAACGTCCGCAAGATCAAGGTTTATTCGGTATTGTACAGGGCGGGGAGTACGAAGAGCTTCGTCGTCAAAGTGCGAAAGACCTTGTTTCAATGGACTTCCCTGGTTACGCTGTAGGTGGTTTATCTGTTGGTGAACCGAAAGATATTATGAACCGTGTACTTGAGTTTACAACACCACTTCTTCCAGATAATAAGCCTCGTTACTTAATGGGTGTAGGTTCTCCTGACTCATTAATCGATGGTGCAATTCGTGGTATTGATATGTTTGACTGTGTACTTCCAACTCGTATCGCTCGAAATGGTACATGTATGACAAGTGAAGGTCGACTCGTTGTAAAAAATGCGAAATTCGCAAGAGACTTCGGTCCGCTTGATCCAAACTGTGATTGCTACACATGTAAAAACTACTCACGTGCGTATATTCGTCATTTAATGAAATGTGATGAAACGTTCGGAATTCGTTTAACGTCTTATCACAACCTTCATTTTCTGTTAAACTTAATGGAGCAGGTGAGACAAGCTATTCGTGAAGACCGTCTTGGCGATTTCCGCGAAGAGTTCTTTGAACAGTATGGCTTTAATAAACCGAATGCTAAAAACTTCTAATACATAATTTAAAAGGAGGAACAAAAGATGAATGCAGGTATGATGAATATCGTTATGATCGTTGCGATGTTTGCGATTTTCTATTTCTTATTAATTCGCCCGCAACAAAAACGTCAAAAAGCAGTTGCTCAAATGCAAAGTGAGTTAGCAAAAGGTGATGCTATCGTAACAATCGGTGGTTTACACGGTACAATCGAATCAGTAGATGAGACGAAAATCGTTATTAAATCTGGTGGTTCACACTTAACTTTCGATCGCAATGCGATTCGTGAAGTTGTGAAAAACTAATGTGGAAGGCCCTGCATGAAATGTGCAGGGCCTTTTTTAGTTACTTTGCTTTGACATATTTACACCGAAAATACCACCGAGTGTACTCGCCCCCATTAATGCTAATTGATAAAGTAATTGTGAGTTCGATAAGGTTTGAGAAAAGCCTAAATAGTTAACTAGAAAGACGAGTATAGTGAATGTGAGCCCTGTTGTGAAACCTACTAGCCAACCTTTTCCTTGAGCCTTTTTGCCGGCAGTAAATCCAGACATAAGCATAGATAAAAGAGCGAGTATAAAAATAGTAACGGTTAATGTCCCTTCATTTATATTTGTAAACTTTAATAAAAGAGCCATAATCATACTAGTAATAGATGCGAGAATTAGTAGTGTAACAATACCGAAGCCAATTGCAGTTGATAATTTTTTCGTTCCATCCATTTATGCATTCCCCCTTTTTAATACAAGCATATTTTCCTTTTGCCCAAGTTAGACTAGTTTCTTTTTTATAGGGGAGTCTATACGTAAAAAAGGAGATGTAGAAATGGAATGGATATCAATAATTGGACGGACAATGCTTTTGTATATCATCATCTTAATTATTTTTCGTCTTATGGGTAAACGTGAGATAGGAGAGCTAAGTGTATTAGATTTAGTCGTATTTATTATGCTTGGAGAAATGGCCGTAGTGGCAATTGAAAATACCGATAAATCACTTTGGCATCAATTAGTTCCGATGACTTTTCTTATGTGCATCCAAATTATTTTGTCAGTCATTTCCCTAAAGTATCAACGCTTTCGGCATTTAATAGAAGGTGAGCCAGCTATTCTTGTAAACGCGGGGAAGATTGATGAAAAGAAGATGAGAAAGCAACGGTATAATATAGATGATTTAATGATGCAATTAAGGGAACAAGGAGTTGGAGATATTCGGGATGTAGAATATGCTATTTTGGAACCGTCTGGGAAGTTATCTGTCTTTCAAAAACAAAAAAATAAACAAGATACATTACAGTTTACGCTTCCACTTATTATTGATGGAGAAATTCAATCTAGTCATTTACAAATGATTGAGCATACAGATGAATGGCTTATTGAGAAATTAAAAAACTTAGGTTATAACGATGTAACACAAATTTTATACTGTAGTTTTCAAAACGGACAATTTTTTGTTGATGTAAAAGAAAATTAGAGATTTATCCTTTGAAAGAGTAAGAATGATTGGTTTAACTAATAATCAGTGGAGATTACCCCACTGATTAAAGTTTCATCTTATTTCAAAAATGAAAGTTTACGAATGATAGGGAGACGACTTAACTCTTCTTTTCGAATGAGTTTGAAAGTGAAGAGAAGTACGATATAAACAATTGTTGTTAAAGTGATTTCCCATAATGTTTGTATGCCAAGGGAATGAGAGAAAATAATATATTTATGGAGATAAAAACCGAAGGCGCCTGCGATACCGATGGCAAGTCCGCCGAAAATATAGTCTTTTGCGTAAATGGTAAATGTAATCTTTTTTAAAACAGTAGCGTAGTGAAGAAATGTTACTGTTACAATATTTGCAGCGATAGCAAGTGCAACCCCCATCATTTGAAATTCTGGCCTTGATGCTAGTACAAAAATAACGATTAATTTCACGATGGCACCAATAAATGTATTCATCATTGCAGCCCTTGCTAAGTTTAAAGCTTGCAAAACAGAGGTAAGTGGACTTTGGAAATAATGAAATAAAAAGCAAGGCGCAAGAAGTTGAATGAATGCTGTTGCGCTGTCTGATCCATACATAAGAGTTAAAACAGGAGAAGCGAATACGTATAATATAACGACAGACCATCCGCCGGTAATTAATGAAATTCGAAGTGCTTGTTGTAAACGGTGCTCCACTAATTTATGTTGTCTTTTTGCCATTGCTTCACTAATAGAAGGGACGAGCGCTGTAGAAAGAGCGTATGTAATAAAGGCGGGTAGTGATAGAAGCGGGAATGCATAACCGTTTAATATACCGTATTGCTGGGTTGCAACAGAAGCAGCGACACCAGCGATTGCTAAGCTTTGCATAACGACAATAGGTTCAAAAAAATATGAAACGGAGCCGATTAAACGACTTCCTGTAGTTGGAAGGGCAATATCCATCAGAGAATAAAATGTCCCTTTGCTTTCCTTTACAGTAGTGAAAAATCCAGAGCGTATTGATAAATGTTTTTCTCGCTGAAATAACGTGAGTAAAAATAATAAGGATGCAACTTCACCGAGAACAGCTGATAACATAGCGCCGGCTGCAGCGTATTCTATGCCGTAAGGTAAAAATAACTGGATGCATATAGCGATAATGGTAATGCGGACGACTTGTTCTAGAACTTGCGCATAAGCGCTAGGTTTCATGTTTTGTTTCCCTTGAAAGTAACCACGCAAAACAGAAGAAACAGCAATAACCGGGACAACGGGCAAAATGGCCATTAATGGATAGTATGTTCTTTCGTCGGTTAATAATGTTTTTGCTAAAATAGGCGTGAGGAACATAATTCCGATTGTTAAAATGATACTAATAACGGATGTAACAGCTAGTGATACGGTTAATATTTTTTTAACTCTTTGTTTATCGTTTACAGCTTCCGCTTCTGCTACAAACTTTGCGATTGCGACAGGAAGACCAATTTGTGTCAATGTAATTGCTAAAATGAATGTAGGAACGGCCATCATATAAAGACCAACGCCTTCTTCTCCTAAAATACGTGCCATTACTATGCGGTTGATAAAGCCAAGTATTTTTGTAATAAAGCCGGCTATCATTAAAATAAATGCGCCTTTTAAAAAGCTTTGTCTCGTCATGTTCTTCTCCTACCTTCTCAAAATCAATGGAATGATTTACAATAATTTATATGCACGTACGAGACAAGAATGACAAGCATTTAAGAGAGTGAAGTATGATAGTGCTCTTGAAAGTAGTTATTGCTGTCCATTAGAGCGGGATTAAAGCGACTTTTTCGTGCTGAAATAAGAAGGAGATGTTATAAATGTTAGATAGAGAGGCTTTGGTAGAATCATACCGCGGACAGTTACAAGTCGTTTTAGAAAGTAAAGTAGAAGAGTTTCAAATGTTCGGTTACGACCGAGTAACAGATGATGACATTTGGAAGTTTCTCAAAGTGAAAAAGTGGAAGAAGATAGACAGCGATGTTAGATTGTATGAATTAGTTAATGACGTATTAACAGTAAGTACTAATGAATATATGACATATTTAACTGTTGAAGCTTACCAAGCACCGCTTTGGTCATTTGATGAGTACGAAAATAAATAACCGACTGCAATTGGTTTGTTCTTCCTTTTGCAGTATAATGATATGTATTGATAAAGAGGAAATAATTGTGTCTAAGATTATATATAAAGGAGGTAGTGAAGAGGAAAATAAATGATGAAAGTGTAGGGAGTGTAAAAGCTTACCTATACAGCTAGTGATGAGCTAGCAAAAATTATAGAAAGGAAGTCTACTAACTAGGCGTATGCACACGTATAGCAGTGAATCGTAAAAGATTTATTGAAAGTGTTAGTAGCAGAAAGAGGGTACATATGGCAAAGCGTGGTACGAGAATTGCCGCCTTTTTCCTCATCGTCTTATTAATCGGTGGAGTAATTGGTGCGGCAGGAAAAGACATAGCAAAAGGAATTAGTCTAGGACTAGACCTTCGCGGTGGTTTTGAAATTCTGTATGAAGTAAAACCAGCCAAAAAAGGTGATAAAATCGATCGAGACGTACTTGTAAGTACAGTAGGTGCTCTTGAAAATCGTGTCAATGTTCTCGGTGTAAGTGAGCCGAACATTCAAATCGAAGGGCAAGATCGAATTCGTGTACAGCTTGCTGGTGTACAAGATCAGCAAAAAGCACGTGAAATGTTATCAACACAAGCGAAATTAACATTCCGTGATGTGGATGATAACCTTCTTATGGATGGAACGGATTTAAAAGGCGGCGGAGCGAAGCAAACATTTGATGAGCAAGGCCGTGCGAGCGTAGGTCTTACACTAAAAAGCGCTGAAAAATTCCGTGAAGTAACTGAAAAAATTTCTAAAATGCCACCACCAACGAATTTAATGGTAATTTGGCTTGATTTTGAAGAAGGAAAAGATTCGTATAAAGCAGAATCTGCAAAACCGAATCCAAAGTTCTTATCAGCAGCAACAGTAAACCAAGTATTTAACCAAGCTGAAGTATCTATCGTAGGTGGAAACTTCACAGTTGAAAGTGCGAAACAACTTTCATCTTTATTAAATGCAGGTGCACTTCCTGTTGATTTAAAAGAAATGTATTCAACATCTGTTGGAGCGAAATTTGGTCAACAAGCGTTAGAGCAAACGATTTTCGCTAGTGCGATTGGTATCGCTCTTATTTTCTTATTTATGCTTGTATTCTACCGTTTACCAGGACTTGTAGCGGTTATTATGTTAGGTTTATACATTTTCGTTACATTACTTGTCTTTAACTGGATGCATGCAGTTCTTACGTTGCCAGGTATTGCGGCGTTAGTGCTCGGAGTAGGTATCGCAGTTGATGCGAATATTATTACGTACGAGAGACTGAAAGAAGAGCTGAAAATTGGTAAGTCCATGATGTCGGCATTCCGAGCTGGTAACCATCGTTCATTAGCAACAATTTTAGATGCAAACGTTACGACTCTTGCAGCAGCTGGTGTGTTATTCGTTTATGGTAATAGCTCTGTAAAAGGATTCGCAACAAGTTTAATCGTAAGTATTTTAGTTGGTTTTATTACGAACGTATTCGGTACTCGTTTCTTACTAGGTTTACTTGTAAAGAGCCGTTACTTCGATAAAAAACCAGGATATTTTGGTGTGAAACAAAAGGATATTATTCCATTAACAAAAGGTGTAGTGCATCCGCCAACGAGATTTGATCGTATTAACTTCGTGAATATCGGTCATAAATTCCTTATCTTCTCAATTGTAGTTGTAATTGCGGGTGCAATTATCTTACCAATTTTCAAATTGAATCTTGGGATTGACTTTGCAAGTGGTACACGTATTGACTTGCAATCAAAACAAGCCGTTACGGTATCTGATGTTCATAAAGATTTTAAAGAATTGAACATTGATGTGAAGGAAGAAAATATTGTACCGACTGGAGATGACAATAAAGGTTTCGCAGTTCGTACATTAGGTGTTTTATCAAAAGATGAAATTGCCAAAACAAAAACATTCTTCCACGATAAATATGGTACAGATCCAAACATAAGTACAGTTTCACCGACAATCGGTAAAGAAATTGCACGAAATGCATTTATCGCTGTACTGATTGCTTCTGCAGTTATCGTTTTATACGTAAGTATTCGATTCCGATTTACGTATGCGTTATCTGCAGTGCTTGCGTTACTACATGATGCATTCGTTATGGTTGTTATGTTTAGTATTTTCCAACTAGAGGTAGACTTAACGTTTATCGCTGCAGTACTAACAATCATCGGTTATTCTATTAATGACTCAATTGTTACATTTGATAGAAACCGTGAATTATACAAACAGAAAAAACGAGTGCGCGATATAAAAGACCTAGAAGAGATTGTAAATGCAAGTATCCGCCAAACGCTTGGTCGTTCGATTAACACCGTATTAACAGTGTTATTCCCAGTAATTGCACTGCTTATCTTCGGTAGTGAGTCACTACGTAACTTCTCGTTTGCGTTACTTGTTGGATTAATTGTAGGTACGTACTCTTCTGTTTTCGTTGCCTCTCAAATTTGGTTAATGCTTGAAAACCGTCGTTTGAAAAAGGGGAAAAACAAGAAGAAGGTTGAGAAAGTAGAATCTGAACCGCAAGTATAGAAAAGATGATGCCTTATTATGAGGCATCTCTTTTTTCGTTTGTGGATACAATAAGATAGCAACTTTTTGATGGGAAGAAGATGGAAGAAAGTGGTGGTGTTATCGCTGTTTTTGTTAAAATAAAAAGATAGGTTAAGAAAAGAAGGGATTTTAATTATGGAAAAAGATGAACGTTTTAAACAGGCCGAGTTTGGTGCTATTGTCGGGATCGTTGGTAATATTATATTAGCAATTGTAAAGGCGGTAATTGGTTATATTGGGAACAGTAAAGCACTGCTAGCAGATGCGGTGCATTCTGCATCAGATGTAATTGGTTCGCTAGCTGTACTTTTTGGATTGCGAGCGGCAAAGCAGCCACCTGATGAAGATCATCCGTATGGTCATGGTAAAGCGGAATCGATTTCAGCGATTATTGTTGCGGTATTATTATTTATTGTGGGACTTGAAATCGCGATTTCATCTATAAAAGCTTTTTCGCAAGAACTAGAACCGCCGAAAGGAATTACGATTTTTGCTGTTGTTCTTTCAATCGTCGTGAAAGAAGGAATGTTTCAATATAAATTCCGATTAGGGAAAAGGGTAAATAGTGATGCAATTATTGCAAATGCATATGAGCACCGTTCGGATGTATTTTCTTCAATTGCAGCTTTAATCGGTATTTGTGCAGCTATACTCGGTGGTAAGCTTGGTATAGACTGGCTTGTATATGCTGATCCGATTGCAGGATTAGTTGTTTCGCTTCTTGTTGTAAAAATGGCATGGAGCATTGGAGCGGAAGCAATTCATGCAACGCTTGACCATGTTCTTCATGAGGAGGATGTTATTCCGCTTAGAGAAGCAGTTCTTCAAGTAGATGGTGTGAAAAAAATTGGTTCTTTATATGCACGGGAGCATGGTCATTATGTTATTGTCGATATTAAAGTGTCTGTAGATCCATACATTACTGTAGAAGAAGGACACCGTATTGGAAAACATGTGAAAGAAATACTTATGAAACAAGATAATGTACAAAATGTATTCGTGCATATAAATCCGTATTCTCCAAATTAAACATCATTAACATTTTAGTATATAGATATTGCATCGTAGTTTGCATTATATTGTCACCCCTTAATCTGTCTTGTATAATGAACAGGTTAAGGGGTGATTTCGTGTTACAACCGAAGACGCGTTGGAAAGAAAAAGAATATAATGACGAACGAGTGAGTGAATTAGCAAGTAAATTACAGTTATCGCCACTTGTCGTTTCATTATTCCTCGGTAGAGGACTAGATACAGAAGATAAGATTTTAGATTTTTTAAATACAGAAAATCAAGAATTTCATGATCCATTTTTATTAGAAGGAATGGATAGAACGGTAGAACGTGTAAATAAGGCGATTCAAAATGGAGAACAAATATTAATATTTGGTGATTACGATGCAGACGGAGTAAGTAGTACAACTGTGTTATATCTTGCTCTTCAAGAATTAGGTGCAGAAGTAGAATTTTATATTCCAAATCGTTTTACAGAAGGGTATGGGCCGAACGAAGAAGCGTTTCGTTGGGCGCATAGCGCAGGGTTCTCACTGATTATTACTGTCGACACTGGCATCGCAGCAGTACATGAAGCGAATGTAGCGAAAGAGCTTGGAATAGATCTAATTATTACAGATCACCATGAGCCACCGCCAGAATTGCCAGAAGCACTTGCGATTATACATCCGAAATTAGATGGCGGTGTATATCCGTTTCACTATTTAGCTGGTGTAGGTGTTGCGTTTAAAGTTGCGCATGCACTATTAGGCCGTGTACCAGAACATTTATTAGAGATTGCAGTAATCGGTACAGTAGCCGATTTAGTGTCACTTCATGGTGAAAATAGGTTGCTAGTGAAACGCGGTTTAAAACATATGCGTATGACGAAAAATATTGGTTTAAAGGCATTGTTTAAAGTTGCTAACGTTTCGCAAAGTGAAATTACAGAAGAGAGTATTGGCTTCTCAATTGCACCGCGTATTAATGCGGTCGGGCGTTTAGAAGATGCAACGCCGGCTGTACACCTTTTATTATCAGATGATCCTGAGGAAGCGAAAGAGTTGGCCGAAGAAATTGATGAGCTGAACAAACTGCGAAAAGATATTGTAAAGCAAATTACAGAAGAGGCTATCGCTGAAGTTGAAAATAACTTCCCACCAGAAGAAAACAAAGTGTTAGTACTTGCAAAAGAAGGTTGGAATCCAGGTGTAATTGGGATTGTCGCTTCTAAATTAGTTGAACGTTTTTATCGTCCGACTATTGTATTATGTATTGATCCTATAAAAGAAACAGCAAAAGGCTCAGCGCGTAGTATTGCAGGATTTGATTTGTTTGCAAATTTATCAGATTGTAGAGAGTTATTGCCACACTTCGGAGGGCATCCAATGGCAGCGGGAATGACGCTACATATGAATGATGTAGATGAATTACGTCGCCGCTTAAATGAACAAGCAGATGCAATTTTAACAGAAGAAGATTTTATTCCAATTACAGCAGTTGATGTTTTTTGCAAAGTAGAGGATGTAACACTAGCGGCAATTGAAGATATGCAGAAGTTAGCACCATTTGGTGTTGGAAATCCGAAACCACGTATTGCAGTGAAAGATGCAGAGTTAGAAAGTATTCGCGCAATCGGATCAGATGGCTCTCATTTAAAAATGGCTCTTCGTGATGGACAAGCAACACTGGATACAATTGGATTTGGTTTTGGTGCATATGCGAAAGAAATCTCTCCAGTTGCAAAAGTATCTGTAATAGGAGAAGCATCCATCAATGAATGGAACAATTTTAAGAAGCCACAATTAATGGTACAAGATATTGCTATAGAGGCGTGGCAATTATTTGATTGGCGTAGTATGCGTAATGCAGAAGCAAATTTAGCAGAACTGCCGAAAGAAAAAATAACAATGGTGTATTTTTCTGAAGAGGTATTGAATAAATTTTCTTTAGAGGACTATAAAGAAAAGCTTATGCATGCGTCAGAAGTAACGCATTTGGATGATCAATACATCGTGTTACTCGATTTGCCAAGCGGAACAGATGAATTACGTGAGTTATTTAAAGTAGGATTCCCAGCGCGAATTTATACGCTGTTTTATCAAGAAAATAACCATCTATTTAGTACAGTTCCTACGAGAGAACACTTTAAATGGTACTATTCTTTCTTAAGCCAAAAAACACCATTTTCTTTAAGACAATATGGAGAACAACTATGTCGCCATAAAGGCTGGTCAAAAGATACAGTAAATTTCATGACACAGGTGTTTTTTGAGTTAGAATTTGTTACAATAAAAGATGGCGTCATTTTTATGGCAGACAAAAAACAAAAGCGTGATTTAATTGAATCGAACACATATCGTGAGAAAATGAACCACTTACAATTAGAAAAAGAATTGGTTTATAGCACATATCAGCAACTATATACATGGTTTGAAACGATTCGTAATCATAAAGAAGTAGAACAGTTAGGGTAAAGGATTTGTATTTACAAACCTTTTAGATCTGAGGAGGATTCAGAAATATGGATTTCAAGCAACATATCGCAATTGTACCGGATTATCCGAAAGAAGGTATTGTGTTTAAAGACATTACACCTTTAATGAATGACGGTAAAGCATACAAAGCAGCAACAGATGCAATCGTTGAATACGCAAAAGAAAGAGATATCGATGTTGTAGTAGGACCAGAAGCTCGTGGTTTCATTATCGGTTGCCCAGTATCTTATGCGTTAGAAGTAGGATTTGCGCCAGTTCGTAAATTAGGAAAATTACCACGTGAAGTAATTACAGTTGACTACGGTAAAGAATATGGAACGGATGTTTTAACAATCCATAAAGATGCAATTAAGCCAGGTCAACGCGTATTAATTACAGATGATCTATTAGCTACAGGTGGAACAATCGAAGCGACAATTAAGTTAGTTGAAGAGCTAGGCGGAGTTGTAGCAGGGATTGCATTCTTAGTAGAGCTTACTTACTTAGATGGTCGTAAAATGTTAGATGGTTACGATGTATTAGTATTAGAAAAATACTAATCACTATATAGGTAAAACTACGGTGATAAAAAGTACCCGTGAATCTCTTGGAGAGGAGCGGGTACTTTTGTATAATTGAACAAAAAATCATGGTGAAATGTCAGTAAAATCTTTTCCTTTTCACAATTCACAATCATTGGGTTATAATGATAGAATATAATTTATTCTATTAAATAAAGATAAAGTCAATTTTCAATAAAAGGTGATTCGATGGCAAATGAGCAGGTACTAACAGCTGAACAGGTACTCGAGAAAGCAAGTCAATATTTAGCGGATGAAGATATTGAGCTAGTGGCACGTGCCTATGAATATGCACGTGATGCGCATAGCGAACAATATAGAAAATCGGGTGAACCGTATATTATTCATCCGATTCAAGTTGCAGGTATTTTAGTTGATTTACACATGGATCCAGCTACGGTATCAGCAGGTTTCTTACATGATGTAGTGGAAGATACAGAGATTACGTTAGAAGATATTGAACGGGAATTTAACAAAGAAATTGCTATGCTTGTTGATGGTGTTACAAAGCTTGGGAAGATTAAATATAAATCTCACGAACAACAACAAGCAGAAAACCATCGCAAAATGTTTATTGCAATGGCTCAAGACATTCGAGTTATTTTAATTAAACTAGCTGATCGTCTTCATAACATGCGTACATTGAAACATTTGCCTCAAGAGAAGCAGCGTCGCATAGCGAATGAAACGTTAGAAATCTTTGCACCTTTAGCACATAGACTCGGAATTAGTACTATTAAATGGGAGCTAGAGGATACGTCACTTCGCTATTTAAATCCACAGCAATATTATCGTATTGTAAATTTAATGAAGCGTAAACGTGCAGAACGTGAAGAATACTTAGACGAAGTAATGACTGGTATTCGTGAGAAATTAAAAGAAGTTGCAATTCAACCTGAGATTTCTGGAAGACCGAAACATATTTACAGTATTTATCGTAAAATGGCACTGCAAAATAAGCAGTTCAATGAAATTTACGATTTATTAGCTGTACGTGTCGTTGTAAATAGTATTAAAGATTGTTATGCGGTGCTTGGAATTATTCATACGTGCTGGAAGCCGATGCCAGGTCGTTTTAAAGATTATATTGCAATGCCAAAAGCAAATCTATATCAATCTCTTCATACGACTGTAATTGGACCAAAAGGTGATCCACTTGAAGTGCAAATTCGTACGAAAGAAATGCACGAAATTGCAGAATTCGGGATCGCGGCACACTGGGCGTACAAAGAAGGAAAAACAGCAGAAACAACAGGTACATTAGAGAAGAAACTCACATGGTTCCGTCAAATACTAGAATGGCAAAATGAAGCTTCTAATGCAGAAGAATTTATGGAGTCATTAAAAATTGATTTATTTTCTGACATGGTATTCGTCTTTACACCGAAAGGCGATGTAATGGAATTACCACTTGGATCGGTTCCGATTGATTTCGCGTATCGTGTCCATTCGGAAATTGGGAATAAAACAATTGGTGCAAAAGTAAACGGTAAAATGGTGACGTTGGATTATAAATTAAAAACAGGCGACATCATTGAAATTTTAACGTCGAAACATTCATATGGCCCAAGTCAAGATTGGGTAAAACTTGCTCAAACATCTCATGCGAAAAATAAAATTCGTCAATTCTTTAAGAAACAACGTAGAGACGAAAATATTGAAAAAGGCCGTGAACTTGTTGAAAAGGAAGTACGTGGTCTAGAGTATGAGATGAAAGAAGTATTAGCGCCTGATAACTTAAAACGCGTCGCTGAGAAATTTAACTTTGCAAATGAAGAAGATATGTTTGCAGCAGTTGGATATAGCGGAATTACAGCTTCGCAAATTGTTACGCGACTAACGGACAAGTTCCGCAAACAACGCGAAGAAGAAGAAATTGTTGAAGTTAAAGAAGTTCGTAAACCGATGAAAATTCGAAAATGGGATTCTGGTGTAAAGGTAAGCGGTGCTGATAATTTATTAATCCGTTTATCGAAATGCTGTAACCCAGTTCCAGGCGATGATATCGTTGGATATATTACGAAAGGCCGAGGTGTATCGATTCACCGCCGTGATTGTGTAAACGTTCATACAGAAGAAGCTGTAGAACGTTTATTAGAAGTAGAGTGGGAAGGTAGCCCTGAAAAAGAAATTGAGTATAACGTTGATATTGAAATTTCGGGTTACGATCGCCGTGGTTTATTAAATGAAGTACTGCAAGCTGTTACAGAGACGAAAACGTACATTTCAGCTGTTTCTGGTAGAAGTGACCGTAATAAAATGGCAACAATTAATATGTCAATCTCGATTCGTAACTTACAACACTTGAAAAAAGTAGTAGAACGCATTAAACGCGTTCCAGAAATTTATGCAGTACGACGCATGATGCATTAATAGGGAGTGTAGAAAGATGAGAGTTGTTTTACAACGATCAAAGAAAGCGTCTGTCACAGTAGACGGTGAGATCGTAGGACAAATTCCGTTCGGTTTAACATTACTAGTTGGCATTACGCATGAAGATACAGAAAAAGATGCAACTTATATTGCGGAAAAAATTGCAAACTTACGTATTTTTGAAGATGAGAGCGGAAAGATGAATCATTCTGTACTTGATGTAGAAGGACAAGTTCTATCTATTTCGCAATTTACATTATACGGAGATTGTCGCAAGGGAAGACGTCCAAACTTTATGGATGCTGCGAAACCTGACTACGCAGAGCGTTTATACGATTTCTTTAATGAAGAAGTTCGAAAACAAGGATTGCATGTGGAAACAGGGAAGTTCGGAGCAATGATGGACGTTTCTTTAATCAATGATGGTCCGGTGACCTTAATTGTAGAAAGTAAATAGTGTTGATAAAAAAGAGAGGGTTATATAATCCTCTCTTTTTTATACATTGTTGTATGTTTTGTTCATTTATTTGGAATCAATAGCAGTTTCGGTTATGTATAACTCTCTCATCAATATGGAACAATAAAAAGTAAAACATCCATATTGAATGTGAGGGATATACGTATGCGTATGAATGAAAAAGGGCATTCTGTTACAAATGGTGCAAATCAACTGTTTAACGTGAATTTTCATGATTTTATTTCAAAAGAGCAAAATAATACTTCAATGGAGCTTGCTTCCGAGTTTGGGATTTCTCTTCAAGATGTAAAGCGTTTAAAGAAGCAGATTGAACGTTCTTAGAGCACTTGACAATCCTACTTAACAAACGTATAGTAATTTTATATTTACATATGAATATAACCGTTGATAGAGAAGAGTAAATGAGATACACATGGAAAGAGAAGGAATGTCTTAGGCTGAAAACATTTCTGCATGATGACTGATTGAATGACACTCTAGAGGTTTCAACTTGAACGGCATATATGCTTAGTAGGGATGAACGCATATTTAAGCGTTATTAAAAAAGTGGAAGCATACGTGCTTCAATTAGGGTGGCACCACGGGTATAATACTCTCGTCCCTACTGTTTAAACAGTAGAGGCGGGAGTTTTTTTATTTTTATTAAGATTAAAACAATTTGAGGAGGAACTGAATATGTCTATTCAAATCCCACGCGGAACGCAAGATATTCTTCCAGGCACTGTTGAGTTATGGCAGTATATCGAAGGGCAAGCACGCGAAATTTGCCGTCGTTACAATTATAAAGAAATTCGTACACCAATTTTTGAGCACACTGAGCTATTTTTACGCGGTGTTGGTGATACGACAGATATCGTACAAAAAGAAATGTACTCATTCCAAGATCGTGGAGAGCGTAGCTTAACATTACGTCCAGAAGGTACTGCACCTGTTGTACGTTCTTACGTTGAAAATAAAATGTTTGGTGATGCAACACAACCAACGAAATTATACTATATCGGTCAAATGTTCCGTTATGAAAGACCACAAGCAGGTCGCTATCGTCAATTCGTACAATTCGGTATCGAAGCAATCGGCAGTAATGACCCTGCAATTGATGCAGAAGTAATTGCACTTGCTGTTGAATTTTACCGCGGCATGGGCTTGAAAAATATTAAAGTTGTATTAAACAGTTTAGGTGACGCAGCGAGCCGTCAAGCACACCGTGATGCATTAATCGCACACTTTGAGCCACGTATCGGCGAATTCTGTTCTGACTGTCAATCTCGCTTAGAAAAGAACCCACTTCGAATTTTAGACTGTAAGAAGGACCGTAACCATGAATTAATGGCAACAGCACCATCTATTACAGAATACTTAAACGAAGATTCAGCAGTATACTACGACAAAGTTCAAGAACTATTAACGATGATGGATGTTCCATTTGAAAAAGATCCGAACTTAGTGCGTGGTTTAGACTACTACCAACACACTGTTTTTGAAATTATGAGTGAGGCAGAAGGTTTCGGTGCGATCACTACATTAAGCGGTGGTGGCCGTTATAACGGACTTGTACAAGAAATCGGTGGACCAGAAATGCCAGGTATCGGTTTTGCAATGAGTATTGAACGTTTAATTATGGCGCTAAAAGCTGAAAACATTGAATTACCACTTGAACATAGCATTGATTGTTACGTTGTAGCGCTTGGTGAAAAAGCGAAAGACCATGCTGCAAAAGTGGCATTCGATCTTCGTAAAGCTGGATTGTCGGTTGAAAAAGATTATTTAGATCGCAAAATGAAAGCACAATTTAAATCAGCAGATCGTCTAAAGGCGAAATTTGTAGCTGTATTAGGAGAAGATGAGCTAGATAAAGGCATCATTAACTTAAAAGATATGGCAACAGGTGAACAAGAAGAAGTAGCTTTAGATGTATTGGCTTCATACGTAGCAGAGAAATTAATATAGGGGGAACTTACAGTGGCTGAAAGAACACATGCATGTGGAAAAGTAACAGTAGAAGCTGTTGGACAAACAGTTCAATTAAAAGGTTGGGTACAAAAACGCCGTGACTTAGGTGGATTAATCTTTATCGATTTACGTGACCGTACAGGTATCGTACAAGTTGTATTTAACCCAGAAACATCAAAAGAAGCGTTAGAAGTAGCAGAAACAATTCGTAGCGAATACGTATTACACATAGAAGGTACAGTTGTTGAACGTGGTGAAGGCGCAATTAATGACAATATGGCAACTGGTCGTATTGAAGTACAAGCAACAAAAGTAAATGTACTAAATGCAGCGAAAACAACACCAATTATCATTGCTGATGATACAGATGCATCAGAAGATGTGCGTTTAAAATATCGTTATTTAGACTTACGTCGTCCTGTAATGTTCAACACATTCAAAATGCGTCACGACGTAACAAAAACAATTCGTAACTTCTTAGATACAGAAGAGTTCTTAGAAGTAGAAACACCAATTTTAACGAAAAGTACGCCAGAAGGAGCTCGTGACTATTTAGTACCAAGTCGTGTACATGACGGTGAATTCTATGCATTACCACAGTCACCACAGTTATTTAAACAGCTTCTTATGGTCGGCGGATTTGAGCGTTACTATCAAGTAGCACGTTGTTTCCGTGACGAAGATTTACGTGCAGATCGTCAACCAGAATTCACGCAAATCGATATTGAAGCTTCATTCTTAACACAAGATGAGATTTTAGAAATGATGGAGCGTATGATGACGAAAGTTATGAAGGATGCAAAAGGTGTAGAAGTTAGTGCACCATTCCCTCGTATGAAATATGCTGATGCAATGGCTCGCTACGGTTCTGATAAGCCAGATACACGCTTTGAAATGGAACTAACAGACTTATCTGAGTTTGCAGCAGGTTGTGGCTTTAAAGTGTTTACAAGTGCTGTAGAAAGCGGCGGACAAGTAAAAGCAATTAATGCAAAAGGTGCTGCAAGTAAATATTCTCGTAAAGACATCGATGCATTAACTGAATTCGTGAAAGTATACGGTGCAAAAGGTCTAGCTTGGCTTAAAGTTGAAGAAGACGGCCTAAAAGGACCGATTGCGAAATTCTTCGGTGAAGAAGATGCAAATGTGTTAATGAGCACATTAGAAGCTACTGCTGGCGACTTATTACTATTCGTAGCAGATAAGAAGAGCGTTGTTGCAGATAGCTTAGGCGCACTTCGTTTACGTCTAGGTAAAGAGCTTGAGTTAATTGACGAAAGTAAATTTAACTTCCTATGGGTAACTGATTGGCCACTTCTTGAGTACGATGAAGATGCAGATCGTTATTTCGCAGCTCACCATCCATTCACAATGCCATTCCGTGAAGACGTTGAGCTACTAGAAACAGCACCAGAAAAAGCACGTGCACAAGCATATGACCTTGTATTAAACGGTTATGAGCTTGGTGGTGGATCACTTCGTATTTATGAGCGTGACGTACAAGAAAAAATGTTCAAAGCACTTGGATTCTCACAAGAAGAAGCGCAAGAGCAATTCGGATTCTTATTAGAAGCATTCGAATACGGTACACCACCACACGGCGGAATCGCATTAGGTTTAGATCGTCTTGTTATGTTACTTGCAGGCCGTACGAACCTTCGTGATACAATTGCATTCCCAAAAACAGCAAGCGCAAGCTGCTTATTAACAGAAGCTCCAAGCCCAGTTGCAGAAGCACAGCTTGAAGAGTTAAACTTAAAATTAAGCTTAAAAGAAGAGAAGTAAGAATAGGGTCTAGATGGTTATACTATAACCATCTAGACTTTTTTAATGGATAATTAAAAGAAGAAACAAAATCCCGGTTTACACTATGTTTTCATTATCGAAATATGTATTTTTAGGAATTCTATAACTTTTTCTATACAAATAGTCGGAAAAACGCTAGAATACATGGTAGACCATTTTTGTAATAGGAGTGTAGAGCTGAATGTTACATCAATTTTCACGTAATGAATTAGCCTTCGGTAAAGAAGGACTTGAAATATTAAAAAATAGTACAGTCGGTATTTTAGGAATTGGCGGCGTAGGTTCATTTTCAGCTGAAGCGTTAGCGCGTTCTGGAGTAGGACGTCTCGTATTAGTTGATAAAGACGTTGTAGATATTACAAACGTAAACCGTCAAATTCACGCTTTAGTATCTACTGTAGGACGTTCAAAAGTAGAATTAATGAAAGAGCGTATTGCAGACATTAATCCGGAATGTGAAGTAATTGGATTAGAAATGTTTTATACAGATGAAACATATGAAGAGTTCTTTAAACACGGTTTAGATTTCGTAGTGGATGCATCTGATACGATTACGTTCAAAATCCATTTAATTAAACAATGTTTACGTCGTAAAATTAAAATTATCTCATGTATGGGTGCAGCAAATAAAATGGACCCAACTCGTTTCCGTATTGCGGACATTTCTAAAACACATACAGATCCAATTGCGAAAGTAATTCGTACGAAGCTTCGTAAAGAGGGTATTAAAAAAGGTGTAAAAGTTGTCTTCTCTGACGAAAACCCAATCGTAATTCGTGAAGAAGTACGTAAAGAAATCGTACCAGACGAGAATGCAAAAATTCGTAAAGCGAAATTACCGCCTTCATCAAATGCATTCGTACCATCTGTGGCAGGCTTAATTATGGCAAGTCACGTTGTACGTGAACGTATTAAAAATGTAGAAGTGAAACGTGTAGGGCAAGAATAAAAGAAAAGCATATATCCATTTTGGATATATGCTTTTTTATATGTATTAAAGAAATATGGATATTTGCATCACTACTAGTTCAAATGTAAGTAAGGTTAGTAAGTAATAATCATATTTATCTGATTTATAGGCGGATGTCTTTTTTAGACTGTTAATGGTGAAAAGAGCTAAAGTCAGGACGAGAAGGCCAAGAGTTATTTTGAAGATTATTAATGAAATAGCAAGCATCTCCCTTTAAAGGTATATGGTTATAATAATATTTTAGTGAAAATTATCCAATATGTTTTAGGAGTTTTCTTGTATGACAGGGAGTAATGTTATTGTAAATCTTTGTCATTAAATCGATCTCCTTTATTGAATCGTTGATATATTGTAAGTTGTGATAGATATATTTGAAAAATCGTTGATATATTGTAAGTTGTGATAGATATATTTGAAAAATCGTTGATATATTGCAAGTTGTGATAGATATATTCGAAAAACCGTTGATATATTGCAAGTTGTGATAGATATATTTGAAAAACCGTTAATATAATTTCATTTACCGACATGTATATATATGGTTTACCGAAAACAAACAAGGATGTCACTTAGTCAAAAAAAGTGACATCCTTGTTTTTAATTCTCTGCAGAATATATAATATCTAAATTTCCATTTTGATCTGTTTTGAAAATGGGAGCAATATGTTCTTCTTGTTCTTCAACCGAAACAAGTTTTCGAGCGCGATCCATAATTCGAACAAGCATCGCGTAATCTTCTTCGATTGCTTGTTGTTTTTTTGTGAGTACCGCTAATTTCGTTTCAAGTTCATGATTCGTTTTTTGCAGAGAAGTGAGCTGAGCTTGTAATACATCATTTTCAGTTTGCAACTTTGCAAGTGAAGGATTGTTATGTTCTAAATTTTGTAAAAATGAGATGACATTTTGCATTGTAAGATCTTGTTTACTTGGCGTAATATCTTCTGAAAAATCGGCGTCAATTACGAGTTGTTTCGTTTTCGTGAACCGATCTTTTTCTATATTAGCTTCAGAACGTTTTAATTCTTTACGGTGTTTTTTTGCAAGCTGTACCGCATCTTCGTAATTCGGTCTTACTTCAGCATTCCATCTAAAACCACAAGCTGCGGAAGTGCGGTTTAAAGCGTCGCCAACTTCATCAAACGCTTTTATTTGTGTACTTCCGCTGCGAATATGTCGCAAAACAGTTTCTGCTAAAAGGAGATCATCTTCTTTTGTCCATGCATCTTGACGTGTTTTCATAAGCGAAGCCTCCATAATGGTGACGTTTTCGTTTATGTTACCCTTTATTTTTCGTTTTATTCGAAGTTTGTAATCTTTCATAAACAGTAGAAAGTGCTTGCTCAAATTTCCCTGTCGTTTTCGGTTTATAATATTGCTTGTTTTTTATTTTATCAGGTAAGTATTGTTGCCTTACCCAGCCATTTGGATGGTCGTGTGGATATAAATATCCAATGCCTCTTCCGAGTGATTCTGCGCCTTTGTAATGACTATCTTTTAAATGGCTTGGAATGTCACCTGTTTGACCGTTGCGTAAATCGTGTAATGCAGCATCAAGTGCTTTATAAGCTGAATTTGATTTTGGTGATAAGCATAGCTCTATAACGGCATTTGCAAGTGGGATGCGTGCTTCTGGGAATCCAACTCGTTCAGCTGATTCAATTGCAGCTAGTGTACGCGGTCCAGCTTGTGGGCTAGCAAGTCCAATATCTTCATAAGCCATAATAAGAAGGCGTCTGCCAATACTTTGTAAATCACCTGCTTCAATAAGGCGTGCTAAATAATGGAGCGCTGCATTTACATCACTTCCGCGTACTGATTTTTGAAATGCTGATAATACGTCATAATGAGCATCGCCGCCTTTGTCGTGAACGAAGCTCTTCTTTTGTAAGCATTCTTCTGCAATCTCGAGTGTGATTTCAGCCGCTTGATTGTCTGTAGTAAAGCTAGATAATACAGCAAGTTCAAGTGCGTTATAAGCGGAACGCATATCACCACCAGAGGCATTTGCAAAATGATGTAGTGCTTCATCTGTTACCGTTACAGCATATTCTCCAAGGCCTTTTTCTTTATCTTCTAAAGCTCTTTTTAACCCAATTAAAATATCATCTTCTGTTAGTGCGTGTAATTCGAAAATTTGACACCTGCTTCGAATAGCGGAGTTTATTGCATGGAATGGATTACTTGTCGTTGCACCAATTAAAGTAAGAAGTCCGCTTTCTAAGTGAGGTAATAGAAAGTCTTGCTTTGCTTTATCTAGACGGTGAACTTCATCTAAAATTAAAACGAGGTGTCGATGCATCTTTGCTTCTTGTACGACAACTTCCATATCTTTTTTATTGTGAGTAACAGCGTTTAATAGACGAAACGGGGTACCGGTACTTCCTGCAATTGCACTGGCAATGGATGTTTTTCCTGTACCTGGAGGACCGTATAAAATCATAGATTGAAAATGATTTGCTTGGACCATTCGCCATAAAATCTTTCCTTCACCAACTAAATGCTGTTGCCCAATAATTTCTTGAATATTTGTAGGGCGCATTCGATGTGCGAGTGGTTGTTTCATTTAGACCGTCTCCCTTAATATATAATCTCGTTCTATCGTATCATTTTTTTCTACGAAATTTGAAATAGGATGCTGTTTTATGGGAAAAATGAAGAAGAATATTTTCATTTTTCTTTCAATTGTAATAATTTCCGAGTTTTTCAATGTGATTTTATGTTATCATTTTGATACACAAGTTGAAATTTCTTATAATACTATATTATGCTATAATTTCATAGGATTTTAAATTGTGTTCTTTTTATAAATAAGATATAACCAATAGAAGTGAAAATTTGAAAAGAGGTGCAAAATAGATGAAGATTTCAACAAAAGGCCGCTATGGCTTAACAATTATGATTGATCTTGCAAAAAAGTTTGGTGAAGGTCCGATTTCATTAAAATCAATTGCGCAGGCGCATGACTTATCCGAGCATTACTTAGAGCAATTAATTTCACCACTTCGTAACGCTCGTCTTGTAAAGAGTACGCGCGGGGCATATGGCGGATATGTATTATCTGATCAACCGGCTAACATTACAGCTGGGGATGTAATCCGTGTATTAGAGGGACCGATTAGTGTTGTAGAAATGATAGAAGAAGAAGAGCCAGCACAGCGCCAGTTATGGATGCGTGTTCGTGATGCGGTGCAAGAAGTGTTAGATAGTACAACGTTAGAAGATTTAGTACGTTATGAGGAAGAAAATCACGGGGGCTATATGTTTTACATTTAATTCCTTGTGAAACGATTTGGAAAGAAGGAGATTTAATGGAACGCATTTACTTAGATCATGCTGCGACATCTCCGACTCACCCAGAAGTGGTCGAAAAGATGATTCCATATATGACAGAAATATTCGGGAACCCGTCTAGTATTCACTTTTATGGACGTCAAACTCGTCACACAGTAGATGGGGCGAGACGAGTGTGTGCACGCAGCATTCATGCGAATCCGAATGAAATTATATTTACGAGTGGTGGTACAGAAGCTGATAATTTAGCGCTTATAGGTGTAGCACGTGCGAACCGTCATAAAGGTAACCACATAATAACGACGCAAATTGAACATCATGCGATTTTGCATACGTGCGAATTGTTAGAGCGTGAAGGGTTTGAAGTGACATATTTACCTGTCGATGAAACAGGACGCATTCAAGTTTCTGACATACAAAAGGCATTAACAGAAGAGACGATTCTTGTATCTATTATGTTTGGGAATAATGAAGTAGGGACAATGCAACCAATTGTGGAAATAGGAAAGCTGCTAAAAGAGCATCAAGCTTATTTCCATACAGATGCGGTACAAGCTTACGGTTTAGTAGAAATTGACGTGAAAGAGTTTGGTATTGATTTATTATCAATTTCAGCTCATAAAATTAATGGGCCAAAAGGTGTAGGGTTCTTATTCGCTGGTGCAAATGTGAAATTTGAGCCGTTATTAATAGGCGGAGAGCAAGAAAGAAAACGCCGTGCTGGTACGGAAAATGTGCCTAGTATTGCTGGGCTTCAGCATGCAATTCTTATAGCTGAAAAAACTCGTGAGCAAAAAAATGCCCAATATGAAGAGTTTAAAGATATAATGGTATCTGTCTTCAAAAATGAAGGCATTACTTTCGAGGTAAACGGAAACTTAGAACATCGCTTACCGCATGTACTTAATGTAAGTTTTACAGGAATGAACATTGAACCGTTTCTTGTGAACTTAGACCTAGCTGGCATTGCAGTATCAAGTGGTTCTGCTTGTACAGCTGGTTCGATTGATCCATCACATGTATTAGTAGCGATGTTTGGAAAAGACTCCGATCAAATACGTTCATCCGTACGCTTTAGTTTTGGACTTGGAAATACGAAAGAGCAAATTGAAAAAGCGGCGTACGAAACAGTGAAAATCGTGAAGCGATTAACACAAAATTAGCATGGGAGGTGACATGATGAACAAACTACCTCACGAAACACGCGTTGTCATCGGAATGTCCGGTGGCGTCGATTCATCTGTAGCAGCACTTTTATTAAAAGAGCAAGGTTATGATGTAATCGGAATTTTTATGAAAAACTGGGATGATACAGATGAGAATGGTGTCTGCACAGCAACAGAAGATTACAATGATGTAATTGAAGTGTGTAACCAAATTGGTATTCCGTATTATGCAGTAAACTTTGAAAAACAATACTGGGATAAAGTATTTACGTACTTCTTAGATGAGTACCGAGCTGGTCGTACACCAAACCCAGATGTAATGTGTAATAAAGAAATTAAATTTAAAGCATTTTTAGAGCATGCAATTGCGCTTGGTGCCGATTATGTAGCAACAGGTCATTATGCACGCGTTGCTTATATGGACGGCGAATATAAAATGCTTCGCGGCGTTGATGACAATAAAGATCAAACATACTTCTTAAATCAATTAAGCCAAGAGCAATTATCAAAAACAATGTTCCCGTTAGGTGAACTGAAGAAACCACAAATTCGTGAAATGGCGAAAGAAGCTGGCTTAGCGACAGCGGCGAAAAAAGATAGTACAGGTATTTGCTTCATTGGTGAGCGTAACTTTAAAGATTTCTTAAGTAACTACTTACCAGCACAACCAGGTGTAATGCAAACATTATCTGGTGAAGTGAAAGGGAAGCATGACGGTTTAATGTATTATACAATTGGACAACGTCATGGTCTTGGAATTGGTGGTAATGGTGATCCATGGTTTGCTGTTGGAAAAAATCTAAAAGAAAACATTTTATATGTTGATCAAGGATTCCATAACGAACTTCTATATGGTGATGAAGTTATTGCTACGAATGTAGGATGGGTAAGTAACAAAGAAAAAGAAACAGAATTTAAGTGCACGGCGAAATTCCGTTATCGTCAAGAAGACAATAAAGTAACGGTTCAAATCGTTGATGAAAATACAGTTCGTATTCTTTGTGATGAGCCAATTCGTGCAATTACACCAGGACAAGCAGTCGTTTTCTATGATGGAGATGAGTGCTTAGGCGGTGCTACAATTGATGAAGTATACCGTAGTGGTAAGAAATTGGATTATTTAGGATAAATGAGAAGCCTCTGCCGATTAGCGGTTAGAGGTTTCTTTTACATAAAGCGAATTTTCGTTCGCTTGGAAAATACATTCTTTGTTATAATTTGTTGTAGAGGTGAAGGACATGTCAAACAAACTTGAAACAGGTATTCAATATATGCAAGAAGGAAATTGGGAAGAAGCAGCTAAAAATTTTACAGAAGCAATTGAAGAAAATCCGAAAGATGCGCTTGGATACATTAATTTTGCAAATTTATTAGACGTATTAGGAGATAGTGAGCGAGCGATTTTATTTTATAAACGTGCATTAGAGTTAGATGATAAATCTGCAGCTGCTTATTATGGCTTAGGAAACGTATATTATGGCCAAGAGCAATTTACTGAGGCGAAAGTTGTATTCGAACAAGCAATGCAAGCTGGATTACAATCAGCTGATGTAACATTTATGTTAGGTATTACACATGTACAGCTTGGAAATGATCGTCTTGCACTACCATTCTTACAAAGAGCAACAGAATTAGATGAAAACGATGTAGAAGCTGTATTCCAGTGCGGACTTTGCTTTGCGCGACTAGAACATATTCAAGAGGCGAAACCTTATTTTGAAAAGGTATTAGAAATGGATGAAGAGCATGCAGATGCGTATTACAATTTAGGTGTTGCTTACGTATTTGAAGAAAATAACGAGAAAGCTCTCGCTTTATTTAAGAAAGCAACTGAAATTCAGCCAGATCACTTTTTAGCTGGTAATGGCGTTCGTTTATTAGAGCAAGAAGCTGAATAAGATAAAAATATAGTTTAATGGGTAGTTATCCCTCATCTAAAAAGGTGGGGGATGTACTGCTCATTAAAGTGAAAATATCGGAAAGGAGAGGAAAGATGGGAAATCAACATGCAATGGATTTGTTTGAGGAAGAGAAAAAATTTATAAAAGCGCAAGTTCTTCATACCATTTTCCACAACGAAGAAAACCTCTATTCCGTTGTCAGTATGAAAGTCATTGAAACGAATGAAACGTATGACGAAAAGAAAGTAATGATAAACGGTCATTTTCCCCGCATGCATGAAGATGAAGTGTTTACATTGACAGGTCACTTTAAGGACCATCCAAAGTATGGAAAACAATATATGGTTGAAACATTTAAAAAAGAATTGCCGCAAACAAAAGCAGGTATGGTGCAATATTTAGCGAGTGATTTATTTAAAGGGATAGGAAAGCGTACAGCGGAAAAAATTGTGGATCATCTCGGGGAACATGCTATTTCTAAAATTATGGATGACCCTGAGGCGTTAAATGGTGTTGTTAACAAACAAAAGGCTCAGGAAATATATGAGACAATTGTTGAACATCAAGGATTAGAGAAAGTAATGAGCTTTTTAAATGGTTACGGTTTTGGAACGAAACTTTCTATTAAGATTTACCAGCAATATAAAGAGATGACATTAGAAGTGATTCGTAATAATCCGTATCAACTTATTGAAGAAGTGGACGGGATTGGTTTTGGACGAGCGGATGATATAGGGCGTGCGTTAGGGATATCGGGTAATCACGACGACCGTGTACGAGCGGGATGTTTTTACACATTAGAGAATGTCTCATTGCAACTTGGTCACGTTTATATGAGGAAAGATCAACTTGTAAGAGAAACGATGTCACTTTTAAACAATCAAGAAGGAAGAGTGACTGAAGAAGATATTATAGGTTGTATTGAAACGATGCAAAGTGAAGGGAAAGTCATCATAGAAGAAGAACGAGTGTATTTAGCAACTTTATTCTACTCTGAAAAAGGTGTTGTAAAGTCTATTCGTCGATTGATGAATCAAGAGGAAACACCTTCATTTCCTGAAGCAGAAGTGTTAAAAACATTAGGTGAAATTGAAGAACAGTTGAATGTACAATATGCACCATTTCAGCAAGAAGCGATTCAAACGGCACTTCATAAACCGATGATGTTATTAACAGGTGGACCAGGAACAGGAAAAACAACCGTTATTAAAGGGATTGTTGAAATGTATGCGTCACTTCACGGATTATCGTTAAATCCGAATGAATACAGTGATGATAATCCATTTCCAATACTATTAACAGCTCCAACAGGAAGAGCAGCGAAGCGGATGAGTGAATCGACAGGACTTCCAGCTTGCACAATTCACCGTTTGCTTGGCTGGACGCCAGAAGGATCTTTCCAGCGTAATGAAACGGATCCTGTCCAAGGTAAGCTCCTTATTATCGATGAATTTTCAATGGTTGATATTTGGCTCGCAAATCAGCTATTTAAGTCGCTACCAACGAATATTCAAGTTATCGTTGTAGGTGATGAAGATCAGTTGCCATCTGTAGGACCTGGACAAGTATTAAAAGATTTATTAAATGCAGGTGCAGTTCCGACAGTGAAGCTTACTGAAATTTATCGTCAAGCAGAAGGCTCATCTGTTATTCAACTTGCCCATGCGATCAAAGACGGCACACTCCCGCCAGATTTAGCGCAAAATAAAAAAGATCGTTCGTTTATCAGCTGTACAGGGGCTCAAATTGTTGAGGTTGTGAAAAAAGTTTGCGAAAACGCTAAAACAAAAGGCTTTAGTGCAAGGGATGTTCAAGTATTAGCACCGATGTACCGCGGGCCTGCTGGTATTAATGTATTAAACGAAGCGCTGCAACAAGTATTTAACCCGAAAAGGGAAAAGAGTAAAGAAATCCAGTACGGTGATGTTGTATACCGAAGAGGCGATAAAGTACTGCAACTCGTTAATCAGCCGGAGAGCCAAGTGTTTAATGGGGATATCGGAGAAATTGTTTCGGTGTTTTATGCGAAAGAAAACGTTGAGCAACAAGATATGATTATCGTTTCATTTGATGGAATTGAGGTAACGTATACAAAGCCGGATTTAAATCAAATTACACATGCATATTGTTGTTCGATTCATAAATCACAAGGTAGTGAATTTCCGATTGTTATTATGCCGATTGTGAAAAGTTACAACCGTATGTTACGCCGTAATTTAATTTACACGGGCATTACAAGAAGTAAGAAGTTCCTTATTATTTGCGGGGAGGAAGTAGCTTTCCAATCTGGTGTAAATCGCCTTGATGATGCAATGCGTCAAACAACTTTAGCTAGTCGCTTGCAGGAATCACAAGGAGAAGTACAGATGGTCACAGTTAATGGCGAGGAAATGGACGTGGAAAACATTTCACCGTATGATTTCATGTAACAAGGTGAAATTATATAGTGAAACTTTCAAACGCATAGCGTTGAAAGGCTCCAGCAATGTATAAATGAATGCGGTTTGGACATAATGGCGAATAGAATCTGGGAGACTGTAAGGAGATGAAAGCCATATGTTCATTTGTCCAAATTGCAAAGGGAAAGACATTGGGAAAATAGGTGTCAACCAATTTTATTGCTGGAATTGTTATATCGAATTATCGGTTTCAAAGGGGAAAATCCATACGCATCAAGTTGAGGAAGATGGTTCATTAAGCTCTCTTGATGATTTATTTGATGAGAATGAAAGAACGATCGGATAACGAAAAGGGGGATTTACTTTGAATCTACGCAATTCATTAATCGCATTAGGTGTTGGAGCTGCAGCATATCAATATGCTCGTAAGCAAGATGTATTTTCAAAACGCAATATGAAAAAAGCACGTAAGATGATTAAGTCTTACTTATAATCATTTCGATAAAGTGAAAACTCCCTTATAGACAAGGGAGTTTTTTTATGCACTCATATGCAAATAAAAAAGTCCAATTTCTGAGAAAAGATAAGATAGACCGTAACAGCCGACGCCAAGTATTCCATACTGCCATAATTGCTTCGCTTTTTCTTTACGTGAGGAACGAATAAAGAACCCCTTCCAAATACCAAAGCCGATACAAATCCATTCAAGAATCATAAAAAGTGCTGATAATCCAAGCATAAACAAAACCATAATTAGCCCTCCTGATTACATTATTTCATGCTGTATTCTCAGGGGTGGTTGTCCTTGTTATGTTATTTATATGTACGTCTTTAAAAAACAGTATGGTCCGTATGAAAAGATTTTAAAAGTTTCACACATAACCTAACCCATTTATTTTCAAAATAAAGGTGGAGGAGGTTTTTCATGTGAAGAATCTTAAAATCATTTGGATATATCGTTTAGGATTATTGTTACTTGTTTTTCTTTGTTTGCTCGTCTTTTTAAAAATTAAGCCACTATGGGCACCGATTATTTTTGTATTTAAAGTAGCGATTACGCCGTTTCTTATCGCCTGTTTTATTGCGTATTTATTGCACCCTTTAATTGAAAAAATTCATAAGGAAGGGATGCCCCGTACACTTGCCATTTTGCTCATTTATATCCTTTTCTTTGGCGGAATTGGTTATGGGATTTATAAAGGAACACCAGTCGTTATTAAACAGTTACAAGAGATTAATGAACAATTTCCGCAGTTTACAAAGATGTACGATTCGTGGATGGATGGCGTTACAGAACAAACAGCGAATTTCCCTTCGTTCATTCATGAAAAGGTGAAACAACTTTTTGTGGGTGTGGAAACGAAGATTCAAGCGCTTTTAAATAAAGTGATGAGTACAGCTCGTGGTGTACTCGATTCATTGCTCATTATTTTCTTAATACCGTTCATTGTATTTTACATATTAAAAGATTATGGTGAGTTTTATCATATCTTTTGGAAACTAGTCCCAAGTAAATGGCGAGGTACGGGGCAAATGCTTGCGAAAGAAATTGATAAGTCACTTGGAAGTTATATTCGAGGACAGTTATTTGTTTGTTTAGTATTAGGGGGAGTATCAGCTCTTTCTTTTTGGTTTATCGGTATGAAATATCCATTATTGCTTGGCATTATTATTGGGGTAACGGATATAATCCCGTACTTTGGTCCTATTTTAGGAGCGATCCCGACGTTAATGATTGCAGCAACAGTATCAACGAGTTTACTTATTAAGGCGGGGATTACGATTGCTATTTTGCAATTTGTGGAAAGTAACATTTTATCGCCTTACATTGTTGGTAAGTCACTTCGTATGCATCCTGTTATTATTATGCTTGCATTACTAGTTGGGGGGGAAGTAGCTGGTATTGTAGGATTACTAATATCGGTTCCGATTTTAGCAGTTATTCGTACTGTCATTGTTCATGTGAGACCTCTCTTGAAAAAAGAAAATGTGTAAGTATAGAAGCCCTCTATGTAAGAAATAGAGGGCTAATCATATATTTATTTAGAAAGCTGCTCGTGTATCTTTTGAACGAGGGAGCTCACATCATTTGTTTGAATATGTTTTATTTTTTTCCATTCATTATCATACATAAATACAATTTGATTGTTGAAAAGACGCTTTTGTTCTTTTAGATTAGAAATTTTTGCAAAAGAGTACTCTTCAAATATTGGATTCTTACTTACATCTGGCCCGTAAAAGAATAGCCTTTTGTTCGTTAAAATTAGCAATCCTGGCCTTGCGACGGAACGATAAATAAATATGTCTAATGAACATGCTGCGTAAAATAATATCGTTTCGTCAGTTGCTAATATGTTTTTAGCTTTGTTAAGTAAGGTTGTCATTGTGATCGCTCCTTTATTTTATTAACAATAATTTAATTATAGCAAAAAAAGTAATATTTAGAAATTTTTATAAATTATTATTGTAAGGAGATTCCAATTTATTAATAAACGCATAATATATGAAAAGGCTGTTAAGAATGAATAGTAGAATACCTATGATTAATAAGCGATTAATACAATATAAATGATTATCTACATTGACAAACTTAAGAGAATTCTATTATATTTAGTCATATAATACATTAAATCAATGACGGAACAAGTACGTTACAGTCCATTTATAGAGAGAAGCTTCCATATGGCTGAAAGAAGCTTTAAATGAAGGGTAACAGAAAGCTAATCCTGAGAGCAGCTAATCACTGCCGTCTTGCCACGTTACGGCACCATGAGGTGATGAATTGATTGTTATTGTAATCAATTCATAATTAGGGTGGTATCGCGAGTTAACTCTCGTCCCTTTTATAGGGACGGGAGTTTTTTATATTTAAGGAGGAAAATACAATGAAACAACTAACAGGCGCACAAATTCGTCAAATGTTTTTAGACTTTTTCCAAGAAAAAGGACATGCAGTAGAACCTAGTGCATCACTAGTTCCACATGAAGATCCATCTCTTCTATGGATTAATAGTGGTGTAGCAACATTAAAAAAATATTTTGATGGACGTGTAATCCCACAAAATCCACGTATTACAAATGCTCAAAAATCAATTCGTACAAACGATATTGAAAACGTAGGGAAAACAGCTCGTCACCATACATTCTTTGAAATGTTAGGAAACTTCTCAATCGGTGATTACTTCAAAGAAGAAGCAATTACATGGGCTTGGGAATTCTTAACGAGCGACAAATGGATCGGATTCGATAAAGAATTACTATCAGTTACAATCCATCCAGAAGATGAAGAAGCATTCACAATTTGGAATGAGAAAATGGGCGTTCCAAAAGAGCGTATTATCCGCTTAGAAGAAAACTTCTGGGATATCGGTGAAGGACCAAGTGGACCGAATACAGAGATTTTCTATGACCGCGGAGAAGCTTACGGTAATGACTTTAGTGACCCAGAATTATATCCAGGCGGAGAAAACGAGCGTTACTTAGAAGTATGGAACCTTGTATTCTCTCAATTTAATCATAATCCAGATGGTTCATATACACCACTTCCTAAGAAAAACATTGATACAGGGATGGGTCTAGAACGTATGACATCTATCGTTCAAGATGTGCCTACGAACTTTGATACAGATCTATTCATGCCGATGATTGGTGCAACAGAATCAATTTCTGGTGAGAAATATCGTAATGGCGATTTAGAAAAAGATATGGCGTTTAAAGTAATTGCTGACCATATCCGTACAGTAACATTTGCTGTTGGTGACGGTGCTCTTCCTTCTAACGAAGGCCGTGGTTATGTATTACGTCGTTTATTACGCCGCGCTGTTCGTTATTCGAAGAAATTAAACATTAACCGTCCATTCATGTTTGAATTAGTACCGGTTGTTGGAGAAGTAATGAAAGACTTCTATCCAGAAGTACTTGAAAAGAAAGATTTCATTGCGAAAGTTGTGAAAAACGAAGAAGAGCGTTTCCATGAAACACTTCATGATGGTGAAGCAATTTTAGCTGAAGTTATTACAAAAGCAAAAGAAGAAAAAACAACTGTTATTTCTGGAGTAGATGCGTTCCGTCTATATGACACATACGGTTTCCCAATTGAATTAACAGAAGAATATGCAGAAGAAGCTGGCATGACAGTTGATCATGAAGGTTTTGAAAATGAAATGGAAAAACAACGTGAGCGTGCACGTGCTGCTCGTCAAGACGTTGACTCAATGCAAGTTCAAGGCGGTGTACTTGGAGAAGTTAAAGTAGCGAGTGAGTTCGTTGGTTACGGTACAGTTGCAACAGAAAGTAACGTTGTTGCACTTGTGAAAAACGGCGAATACACAGACAGCTTACAAGCTGGTGAAGAAGGACAATTAATGCTTGATGTAACACCATTCTATGCTGAGAGCGGTGGACAAATTGCAGACCGTGGTTACCTTCTTGCTGATGGCGTGAAAGTTCTTGTAAAAGACGTGCAAAAAGCACCAAATGGTCAAAACTTACACAAAGTTGTTGTTGAAGAAGGTACATTAACGAAAGATGCGGCTGTGAAAGCTATTATCGATACGAAAAACCGTAGTAGCGTTGTGAAAAATCATACAGCAACTCACTTACTACACCAAGCATTAAAAGATGTACTTGGAACACACGTTAACCAAGCAGGTTCTCTTGTAACTTCTGAACGTTTACGCTTTGACTTCTCTCACTTCGGTCAAGTACAAGCTGACGAATTAGAAAAAATTGAGCGTATGGTAAACGAGAAAATTTGGGAAAGTATTGATGTTGAGATTTCTCAAAAAGCAATCGAAGAAGCGAAAGAAATGGGCGCAATGGCATTATTCGGTGAAAAATACGGTGATGTTGTACGCGTTGTACAAGTTGGCGATTACAGCTTAGAGCTTTGTGGTGGTTGTCACGTTGATAATACAGCTTCTATCGGTATTTTCAAAATCGTTGCTGAGTCTGGTATCGGTGCAGGAACTCGTCGTATTGAAGCAGTAACTGGTAAGTCTGCATACGAATTAATGAACGATCAAGTAGGTTTATTAAAAGAAGCAGCAGGAAAAATGAAAACAAATCCGAAAGATATTTTAACAAGAGTTGATGGTCTATTTGCCGAAGTAAAACAACTGCAAAAAGAAAATGAATCTCTTGCTGCGAAATTAAGCAATATCGAAGCTGGAAACTTAACTGATTCTGTAATGACAGTTGATGGTGTGAATGTATTAGCAGCGAAAGTAAATGTCGCAGATATGAACAACTTACGTACGATGATGGATGATCTAAAAAATAAATTAGAGTCGGCAGTTGTTGTATTAGCGTCTGTTAATGACGATAAAGTAAACATCCTAGCAGGTGTAACGAAAGACTTAATTGGCCAAGGTTACCATGCTGGTAAGCTTGTGAAAGAAGTAGCTTCTCGTTGCGGCGGTGGCGGTGGTGGCCGTCCTGATATGGCACAAGCAGGCGGTAAAAACCCAGCTCAAGTCGAAGAAGCTTTAGCATTTGTACAAGAGTACGTTAAATCTGTTTCAAAATAAAGAGATAGTAGTGTACAATGGTAGGGAGAGGAGAAGTTCTTCTCCCTATACTTACTATATAAGTGAGGTGCTTGAAATGGACGGTTTTGATAAAACAATGAAGTTTAGCATTCAAGATGAAAAACAGAGTGTCCATGTAAATGATGTACTTTTAACTGTGTATGATGCACTTCAAGAAAAAGGCTATAATCCGATTAACCAAATCGTCGGTTATTTATTAAGTGGAGACCCAGCATACATACCTCGCCATAAAGATGCACGTAGCATCGTTCGCAAGCTTGAACGTGATGAGATTATTGAAGAGCTTGTGAAGTCTTACTTGAAACATCATCGTGAGGAGTAGTTTATGCGGATATTAGGTTTAGATGTAGGTACAAAAACAGTCGGAGTTGCAATTAGCGACGAAATGGGCTGGACAGCACAAGGATTAGAAACAATTAAGATTAACGAAGAACGAGGTCACTTTGGTTTTGATCGTATTTCTGAGTTAGTAAAGCAGTACAATGTGGATAAAATAGTAGTAGGTTTACCTAAAAATATGAATGGTACAATTGGCCCACGTGGTGAAGCGTGCCAACAATTTGCAGAAAACCTACGAGAGCTGTTACAATTAGACGTTGTAATGTGGGACGAGCGTTTGTCAACGATGGCAGCGGAACGTCTACTCATTTCAGCTGATGTAAGTCGTAAGAAGCGAAAACAAGTAATCGATAAGATGGCTGCAGTCGTAATCTTACAAGGATTTTTAGATAGTAAATAAGAGGTGACCAAAATGGAAGAAAATCAAATTACAATTGTAGACGAAAAAGGTAACGAACATTTATGTGAAATTATTTTCACTTTTGATGCTGAAAAATTTGGTAAAAAATCATATGTAGTCTTCTCTCCAATCGGTGAAGTAGACGAAGATGGAGACCCAATTTATGATGCAATGGCTTATGAGCAAAATGAAGAAGAGGGCGGAAGCTTACTTCCAATCGAATCTGAAGAAGAGTGGGAAATGGTACAAGAAATGTTCAACACTCTTGCTGATGAGCAAGAAGCTGAATAATAGGTACTGAAAAGATGGACGACATACAGTCCATCTTTTTTTGTATTTATATGTAAAATGAAAGATTTTTTGTCGAAACTGTGTAAGTCTTTGTAGTATAATGAGACGGATTGTAGAAAAATAAAGTGTCTATTAAAAAAAGATAAGTGAATTTGTTGCGTTTTTACATCGTGCTGTATAGAAAGGTGTACATACGGTCTACAATTAAGTAAGGAGGAAATGTTTTGATAGAGAATCAAGTGAAAAAGAAGCGTAGACGCATCTTTTTATTTTCGATTATTGCACTGCTTTTAGTTTGTGGTTCAGTCTATGCGTATATTTCATCCGCATTAGGACCAGTTGATACCGGGAATAAAAAAGAGATTGAAGTAGAAATTCCGAAAGGATCATCTACAAGTAAAATTGGAGAAATTTTAGAAGAAAAAGGCGCTGTAAAAAACGGTACAGTTTTTAGTTTTTATACAAAGGCTAAATCGAAAAGTTTACAAGCAGGTACATATTTATTAAACCCTTCAATGAATGCTGAAGATGTGATCGAACAAATGTCATCTGGCAACGTGCATCGTCCAGCTCTTTATAAAGTGACGATTAAAGAAGGGGCGCAAGTAACTGAAATTGCAGAAACGATTGCGACAGAACTAAAGTGGAATAAAGATGATGTTACGCGTCAATTAAACGATAAAGCATTTATTCAAAAAATGCAGCAAAAGTATCCGAAGTTATTAACGGATAAAATCTTTGATAGTAATATTAAATACCCATTAGAAGGTTATTTATATCCTGCAACGTATTCGTTTTATAAGAAAGATACAACGTTAGAAGAAATTGTAATTCCGATGCTTGAGAAAACAAATGCAATCATTGTTCAAAATGAGGCGAAAATGAAAGCGAAGAACTGGGATGTTCATCAGCTTTTAACATTATCTTCACTTATTGAAGAAGAGGCAACTGGTTTTACAGATCGTCAAAAGATCGCTAGTGTCTTTTATAATCGTTTAGCAAAAGGTATGCCGCTTCAAACGGATCCAACGGTATTATATGCACTTGGAAAGCATAAACAACGTGTATTATACGAAGACTTAAAGGTCAACTCACCGTACAATACGTATGTTGTAAAGGGATTGCCGGTAGGGCCGATCGCAAACTCTGGTAAACATTCAGTGGAAGCTGCGTTAGAACCTGCGCAAACAGATTATTATTATTTCTTAGCTGCACCAAGTGGTGAAGTGTACTATGCGAAAACATTAGAAGAGCATAATGCATTAAAGCAAAAATACATTACGAAAAAACAGTGAAATGGGGAGGGATAGCGAAAAAAGTCGCACATCCCTCTTTTTTGTGGTAAAATATATCGGGTTAAAAACTGGCAGAAGAATCGTTTTTAATATCAAAACGGGACGTACAAGCTAAGGGTAAAGCTGGCTTGTATTTTTATTGCATTCTATGTGGGAAAAGACGTCATAGAGGCACTTCTCCATGTAAATAAGGAGGACCATTTATGGAGGATGCAGTTAACGAGTACCTATTATCATTTATTGATCCGAAAGATAAATTAATTCTTGAAATGGAAGAATATGCAACAGAAAATCATGTGCCGATTATGGATCGACTTGGAATGGAATTTATGCTGCAATTTTTACGTTTAATTGGACCGAAAAGCATTTTAGAACTTGGAACAGCAATCGGTTATTCTAGTATTCGTATGATGCAAGCTATTCCAAATTCACGTATTGTGACAGTTGAGCGCAATCGTGAGCGATATGAAAAAGCACTTGAATATATAGAACGTTCCCCAGTAACAGATCGTATTTCAGTTATTTACGGTGATGCGTTAGAAACAGGTGAACAAGTAAAAGAACACGGGACATTTGACGTTATTTTTATTGATGCAGCAAAAGGACAGTATCGTCGCTTTTTTGACTTATATGAACCGTTATTAAATCCTGGTGGCGTAATTATTTCAGATAATGTTATGTACCATGGTCTTGTAACGACAAAAGAGAAGATTGAAAACAGACGTACACGTGGTTTAATCCGTCGTATTAAGACGTATAATGAGTGGCTTATGAACCATGAAGGATATGATACAACAATTTTCCCAATTGGTGATGGAGTAGCTGTTAGTAAAAAGAGAGGGTGACCAAGGTATGAAGAAACCTGAATTGTTAGTAACGCCAAGAGCGGTGGCGGATATCGAACTTCTTGCGAAAGCAGGAGCAGATGCGGTAATGATCGGTGAGCAAAAGTTTGGTTTACGTTTAGCAGGGGAGTTTTCACGTGAAGATGTAAAACAAACTGTGAAGATTGCGCATGAAAATGGTGTGAAAGTATACGTAGCAATGAACGCTATGTTCCACAACGATAAAGTAGAAGAATTAACAGATTACGTTTCATTTTTAAATGAAGTAAATGTAGATGCAATTGTTTTCGGAGATCCAGCAGTATTAATGGCTGTTCGCGAAGTAGCGCCAAATATGCAGTTGCACTGGAATACAGAAACGACAGCAACCAATTGGTTCACTTGTAATTACTGGGGCCAAAGAGGAGCGAAGCGTGCTGTATTAGCTCGTGAGCTGAGCTTAGATGAAATTGTTGATTTAAAAGAAAATGCTGAAGTGGAACTAGAAGTACAAATTCACGGTATGACTTGTATGTTCCAATCGAAGCGTTCATTAGTAGGAAACTACTTTGAGTATCAAGGACGTAATCTTGACATTGAAAAGAAAAAATATGAAGAGAATATGTTCTTATATGACCCAGAGCGTAATAATAAATATCCAATCTATGAAGATGAAAATGGTACTCATATTATGAGTCCGAACGATATTTGTTTCATCGATGAATTAGAGGAACTAATCGAAGCTGAAGTTGACAGCTTAAAAATCGATGGTGTACTAAAAAGTTCTGAATACATTATTGAAGTAACGAAGAAATATCGTCAAGCGATTGATTTATGCGTAGAAGATCGTGATGCGTATTATGACGTGAAAGATGCTCTATATAAAGAAATAGAAGAAATGCAACCAGTAAATCGTCCGTTAGACACAGGATTCTTCTTTAAAGAAACGGTTTACTAAACGAGGAGGGTGTAGGAAATGACTGTACAAGAAATTTCACGAGTGATCGATGGCAAGCGCGTTATTGTGAAGAAACCTGAACTGTTAATCCCTGCGGGTAACTTAGAAAAATTAAAAGTAGCTATCCATTATGGGGCAGATGCTGTATATTTAGGTGGACAAGAATTTGGTCTTCGTTCGAATGCAGGTAACTTTACGCTGGAAGATATGGCAGAAGGCGTTGAATTTGCAAAGAAATATGGAGCGAAAATATATGTAACAACAAATATTTTCGCACATAATGAAAATATGGACGGGCTAGAGGAATATTTAAAAGGGATTGAAAAAGCTGGCGTAACGGGAATTATCGTTGCTGATCCGCTTATCATTGAGACGTGTAAACGTGTAGCGCCTTCTGTTGAGGTGCATTTAAGCACACAGCAATCACTATCCAACTGGAAAGCAGCACAGTATTGGAAAGAAGAAGGTTTACATCGTCTTGTATTAGCTCGTGAAGCAAGCTATGAAGAAATGAAAGAAATTAAAGACAAAGTGGATATTGAAATTGAAGCATTCGTCCATGGTGCAATGTGTATCGCATATTCAGGAAGATGTACACTAAGTAACCATATGACAGCGCGTGACTCTAATCGTGGCGGTTGTTGCCAATCTTGCCGCTGGGATTATGATTTAGTTCAAACAGTATCACAACATAAAGATGCAAAAGAGCTTCCTCTATTCCAAGAAGAAGATGCTCACTTTGCGATGAGTCCAAAAGATTTAAATTTAATTTTATCAATTCCGAAAATGATTGAAATTGGAATCGATAGTTTAAAGGTAGAAGGACGTATGAAATCAATCCATTATGTAGCGACTGTAGCAACTGTATATCGTAAAGTAATTGATGCTTATTGTGCGGATCCGGATAACTTTGAGTTTAAACAAGAATGGTTAGATGAGCTTGATAAATGTGCAAATCGTGATACAGCTCCTGCATTCTTTGAAGGGGTTCCAGGACATCAAGAGCAAATGTTTGGAAATCATAGTAAGAAAACAACGTATGATTTTGCTGGTTTAGTGTTAGATTATAATGAAGAAACGGGCATCGTAACGCTTGAGCAACGTAATCATTTCAAACCAGGACATGAAGTGGAGTTCTTTGGACCAGAAATAGAAAACTTTACGCAGACGGTGGAGAAAATTTGGGATGAGGATGGAAACGAATTAGATGCAGCGAGACATCCGTTGCAAATCGTGAAATTCAAAGTGGATCAACCAGTGTATGTGAATAATATGATGCGCAAAAGCATACTTCAATAAGAAAGAGTGGTAGTCGAATGGGGACGAATAAGCCTGTTGTAATTGGAATCGCTGGTGGTTCAGGATCAGGAAAAACAAGTGTAACGAAAGCGATTTTTGACCATTTTAAAGGTCATTCCATTTTAATCTTGGAGCAAGATTATTATTACAAAGATCAAAGCCATTTACCAATGGAAGAGCGTTTAAAAACAAATTATGATCATCCGCTTGCGTTTGATAATGATCTGTTAATTGAACATTTGCAGCAGTTGCTTGCATATGAGCAAATTGATAAGCCTGTATATGACTATACATTGCATACGCGTTCAGAAGAAATTATTCCAGTTGAGCCGAAAGATGTAATTATTTTAGAAGGAATTCTTATTTTAGAAGACCCACGTCTTTGTGAGTTGATGGACATTAAGTTATTCGTTGATACAGATGCTGACCTTCGTATTCTGCGCCGCATGCAGCGTGATATTAAAGAGCGCGGTCGTACGATGGATTCAGTTATTGATCAGTACGTAACTGTTGTACGTCCAATGCACAATCAATTTATTGAGCCTTCTAAGAAGTTTGCGGATATTATTATCCCTGAAGGTGGACAAAACCATGTTGCAATTGATATTATGGTGACAAAAATTGCAACAATTCTTGAACAAAAAGTAAATTTGTAATAGCATAGTAAAAGATATACGGTAGGAAGGGATTTTTTCCCTTCCCATCGAATACAATGAAACATGCAACCTCATCTATATATAGGTGAGGGCATATTTATATCAACTTTCCATACATATCTTCTTTATATAAAGAAGAATTGGAAATACGGGGTTGTATGTGACAACTCCGCTAGTGCAAGGGTACTAGAAACCTCCGCTAACAATGGAAGCGGAGGAGTTTTCATATGGAACTCCTCTTTTTTTCGGGGGATTGGTATATAAAAGGAGTGGAAAATATGTCAACAGAAAAAACATACCCTATGACGCAAGAGGGTAAGCAAAAACTAGAGAACGAACTTGAGCAATTAAAAACAGTAAGACGTAAAGAAGTAGTAGAACGTATTAAAATCGCACGTAGCTTCGGGGACCTTTCTGAGAACTCTGAGTACGATGCAGCGAAAGATGAGCAAGCATTCGTAGAAGGACGTATTACACAATTAGAAAATATGATTCGTAACGCAGTTATCATTAAAGATAATGGCGAAGTATCTACTGTTGTTACATTAGGTAAAACAGTAACATTTAAAGAATTACCAAATGGAGATGAAGAAGCGTACACAATCGTAGGTAGTGCGGAAGCTGATCCATTTGAAGGAAGAATTTCTAACGATTCTCCAATCGCAAAAAGCTTATTAGGTAAGCAAATTGGTGAGAAAGTAACAATCCAAACACCAGGCGGAGAAATGCAAGTAGAGATTGTCTCTGTAAAATAATAAAAAAATCACTCGTGTAAAAACGAGTGATTTTTTTATTTGTATAAAAGATGAAACACTCCGTCCAAACTATAACAGACGAGGTGTTTTTTTATGAAAATAAAACGGAGAATTACAATTGTTTTAATTTGTTTTATGGGCATTATGTTTTTATTGCTTTGTCGTTTAATTCAAATTCAAATTATAGATACAGAATCATTTACTGATCGCAAAATAAATTTAATTGAAAAAAGTGTTACGCAACGTACGCAATCCATTGCAGTAGACGATGGACGTGGGCAGTTTATAGATCGTAGTGGTAAAGAAATAGGTGAGGAAAAGTATCCTGTTTTAATTGTTTTTCCATTTTTACAAATAAAAAATGACATGTTAGAGAAAATCGCGCATATCATTGGTGTGTCGAGACAAGAGATCAGAAGACAAATGAAAAATAAAAAAAATGCATTTATACTGCAAGGGGAAACTGCTCCATTTCGAGTGACAAGAGAGCAGATGGAGAAGGTGAATCAATTACATGTATTAGGTATTGTAGCAGCTGAAGTGCGATTAAAACAAACTGGGGAGATAAATCATTTAATTGGTGATGTAGGGGAGAACGAAAGAGAATTTCAAAAGCGATATGGAGAAGTGAAAAAAATTTCAAAACAAACGCCGATAGGTATTTCAGGATTACAGCAATCATTTGATGAATTTTTATTGACTGATGGAGAGGCAAAAGTATTGTATCAAGTAGATCGGCAAGGAGAACCGATTTTCGGAAAGCAAGCGAAATATACTTCACCAGGAAATCCATTTTACCCCGTTAGGATTCAAACTACTTTACATAAAGGGTTGCAGCAAAAAGCAGAAGAAGTGATTGAAGCAAATGAAATAAAGAAGGGGGGATTAGTATTACTTGATGTAAAGACAAATGAAATATTAGCGATGGTCAGTAAGCCGTCTTTACAAGTAAGAGATAAGAATTTATATAAGACTACACTTGAAAATCAAATGTTAACGCCGCATTTTCCAGGCTCTGTTTTTAAAACAGTAGTTGCAGCTGCAGTCATTGATCAAAAAGTAAATTTGTTTAATCGGACATTTAATTGTAATAAAGATTTATATGGTGAAAATGACCCACAAGTTATGATGGGTACACTTAACTTCAAAGAGAGCTTTGCTAGGAGCTGTAACAGGACATTTTCTGAGTTAGGTAACGAGCTATTACAAAAGGATAGGACGGTGCTAGAAACATACGTAGCAGCTTTAGGAGCAAATGAAAAGGTCGGATGGAAAGGTTCTGTATTTCATACACCTCATTTCGAGCAAATGCCAGAAGAAAAAGGCTCTACTATTTGGGGGAATGAAGAAAATAAAAATAGTAAAAAAGCGGTAGAGCAAACAGCGATTGGACAGAAAGATGTACGTATATCACCTCTAGCAATTGCTAATATGATGGCGACGATTGCGAGGAATGGAGAAAAAATGGAAGTGAAAGCTGTTGAAAAAATAGTATATAAAAATGGAGCGGATTTTTTTACATTTGAGAACCATACGTTACATGGAAAACAGCTTTCGTATGAAACAGTGAAAACATTACAAGAGTTATTAAGAGGCGTTGTAACAAGGGAGAAAGGAACAGGAACGGCATTCCGCTCGTTACCGCTCAGTGTCGCTGGAAAATCCGGGACAGCGCAAACAGGGAAAGGGACGAGGGTGAATCGCTGGTTTGCAGGTTATTTTCCGTATGAGAATCCAAGATATGCTTTAGTTGTTGTTGATCTAGAGACTGATAACAAAGTGAATAAAGTCACACCTATTTTTAAAGATATGGTAGGAGCAATCTATCAATTGGAGAATGAAAAGTAATCTTGCAATTTATAGTGAATTGTTTTCATTTCATGAAAATATCAGTGTAAATGTTCAACCTTTCTAGATTTAATGTTACAATAGCAATTAGGAAAAACTGCATGGAGGTTTGGAGAATGGCAGGAGGATCAAGATTCCAACAGAAACAACAAAAACGTCGTCAAAACGGTGTTTTAAATATTGCAATCGCTATTGTATTACTATTAGTAGCTATTGTAGCATATCAATTGTTCGTTCCTAGTACGAAAGAGCAAGCATCTTCTACTGATAAGAAAGTCTCTCAACAAACAACAAAGAATGAGAAAGCTGGAAAATCAGAAGATAAAGAATCTGCTAAGAAAAAAGAAAAAGAGCAAGCAGAAGCTAAGCAAAAAGCTGAAGAAGAGAAGTTAAAGGCTGAGGAAGAAAAGAAAAAAGCTGAAGAAGAAGCGAAAGCTAACGAGAAAGTATCAGCTGAAAAAACTGTATCCAAGGCAAAAGAGGCTTATACAAAACCTTCTTGGAAAGCTGTAGGAACAGAGCAAGGTTCATCACCAGCGATGACGTTTAAACAGGGGTCATCAGATTGGAATGAGATGCAAAGTGCAATTGCTGCAGGTATTGAAGTACCGAAGGAGCAATTAGTATTCCATTTTGTTGGAAGAGACAAAACTGGAAAGAGTAAAGCTTATGGTGACGTTCAAGATAAGCAAAGTGGAAAAAGATATTACGTAAATATTGATTGGGTAGACAATGAGGGCTGGAAACCAGTACTTGTTCAAACTCTAAACTAAAAAAGAGAAGCTCCTTAGGAGCTTCTCTTTTTTAGTTAACGCAATTTCTTTAATTTAAAATGAACAACCGCGCTATAATACGGTCTTTTGCTTTCAGGATCCATAACCATTTGATGTGAGATGTGATGAACTTCAAGCATAAGTGCTTTATTATTATCGATTTGTTCACTAATTTTTCGTTCTAAAGAAGCTAAGTCTCCCGCTTCAAAAAATTCTACTTTATCTTCTAACATTTCAAAGGTAAATGACATGAAGACGGCCCCTCTCCTATGTAATCAACTATAGTGTAACAAAGAAAAGAAGGAAATACCATGTACATTTCAATTGACATTTTTAGAAAGAGGGAATATCATACTGATAAAACCGATAAGAAAAAGGGGAATTTTTATGGGCACAGAATTTAATGGTTTATTTGATGAGTGGGCTCATACGTACGACTCATTCGTACAAGGCGAAGATATACAATATAAAGAAGTTTTCGCCCATTATGAGGATATTCTAGAGGATGTAGTTAACAAGTCATTTGGTAATGTATTAGAATTTGGTGTCGGTACAGGTAATTTAACAAATAAATTATTACTTGCTGGCCGCACAGTTTACGGTATAGAACCGTCGCGTGAAATGCGTATGATTGCAAAAGAGAAATTGCCAAAAGAATTTTCGATTACAGAAGGTGATTTTCTTTCGTTTGAAGTCCCAAATTCAATTGATACCATTGTAAGCACCTATGCATTTCATCATTTAACAGATGATGAAAAAAATGTAGCGGTTGCGAAGTATAGTCAATTGCTAAACAAAGGTGGTAAAATAGTGTTTGCTGATACGATATTTGCAGATCAAGATGCATATGATAAAACTGTTGAAACAGCAAAACAAAGAGGTTTTCACCAGTTAGCAAACGATTTGCAAACGGAATACTATACACGCATTCCAGTTATGCAGACTATTTTTGAAAACAATGGCTTCCATGTAACGTTTACGAGATTAAATCATTTCGTTTGGGTAATGGAGGCAACTAAGCAATAGAAAGAGGGATTAGATTGAGAATTGCTGTAATTGGAGCAATGGAAGAAGAAGTACGTATTTTACGTGACAAATTAGAACAAGCAGAGACAGAAACGGTTGCAGGTTGTGAATTTACGAAAGGACTATTAGCAGGACATGAAGTAATCTTGTTAAAGTCTGGTATTGGTAAAGTAAACGCAGCGATGTCAACGACAATTTTATTAGAAAAATATAAGCCTGAAAAAGTAATTAATACTGGTTCAGCTGGTGGATTCCATCATTCTCTAAACGTTGGTGATGTAGTTATTTCCACTGAAGTTCGTCACCATGACGTAGATGTAACAGCATTTAACTATGAATATGGTCAAGTACCAGGAATGCCGCCTGGATTTAAAGCTGATGAGGCGTTAGTTGCATTAGCTGAGAAATGTATGCAAACTGAAGAAAATATTCAAGTTGTAAAAGGCATGATTGCAACAGGCGATTCATTTATGAGTGATCCGAACCGCGTTGCAGCCATCCGTGATAAATTTGAAAATCTTTATGCGGTAGAAATGGAAGCAGCAGCTGTCGCACAAGTATGCCACCAATATGAAGTTCCGTTTGTTATCATTCGCGCACTTTCTGATATTGCTGGTAAAGAATCAAATGTTTCATTTGATCAGTTTTTAGATCAAGCAGCTCTTCATTCTACAAACTTTATCGTAAAAGTGTTAGAAGAGTTAAAGTAATGTAACAAAAAGGCAACTGTCTCATATAAAGAAAATACATACAGTTGCCTTTTCTTTATTGGCAAACAAGGGGGAGAACACGATGAATGTATATCGTGGAGTTCATGAGTTAATTGGTCATACACCAATTGTAGAAATTACTCGTTTTTCACTTCCGAAAGGGGTCCGCTTATTTGCAAAGCTTGAATTTTATAACCCAGGCGGAAGCGTTAAGGATCGTTTAGGAAGAGAATTAATCGAAGATGCGCTAGAAAAAGGGCTTGTTACCCAAGGTGGAACAATTATTGAACCGACTGCTGGGAATACTGGTATTGGACTGGCACTTGCAGCATTAGAACATGATTTACGTGTTATCGTTTGTGTACCAGAGAAATTTAGTATTGAAAAACAAGAATTAATGAAAGCACTAGGTGCAACGGTTGTGCATACACCGACTGAGCAAGGAATGACCGGTGCAATTGCAAAAGCAAAAGAATTAGTAAATGAAATACCGAATTCATACTCTCCAAGTCAGTTTGCGAATGAAGCAAACCCGCGTGCTTATTTCAAAACACTAGGTCCTGAACTTTGGGATGCACTGAATGGAGAGATTAACATATTTGTTGCTGGAGCAGGAACTGGCGGTACGTTTATGGGGACTGCATCTTATTTGAAAGAAAAAAATATAGATATTAAAACAGTTATCGTAGAGCCAGAAGGATCTATTTTAAATGGTGGTAAGGCTGGTTCACATGAGACCGAAGGAATTGGACTGGAATTTATCCCGCCATTTTTGAAGACATCTTATTTTGATGAAATTCATACGATTTCTGATCGGAATGCATTTTTACGAGTGAAAGAATTAGCGCAAAAAGAAGGACTTCTCGTTGGGAGCTCTTCAGGAGCAGCATTTCATGCGAGCTTACTTGAGGCAGAGAAGGCAGCACCAGGTACAAATATTGTAACCATTTTTCCTGATAGCAGTGAGCGCTATTTAAGTAAAGACATATACAAAGGATGGGAATAAAAAATGAGAGCAAAGACAAAGTTAATTCATGGTATTCGCATAGGAGAACCTTCAACTGGATCTGTAAACGTACCGATCTATCAAACAAGTACGTACAAACAAGAAGCGGTTGGTAAGCATCAAGGATATGAATATTCACGTACAGGCAACCCAACACGTGCAGCTTTAGAAGAAATGATTGCCGTATTAGAAAATGGTCATGCTGGATTTGCATTCGGTTCTGGAATGGCTGCTATTACAGCGACAATTATGTTGTTCTCAAAAGGTGACCACGTTATTTTAACAGATGATGTTTATGGTGGAACGTATCGTGTTATTACGAAAGTATTAAACCGCTTCGGTATTGAACATACATTTGTAGACACAACAAACTTAGAGGAAGTTGTAGAAGCAATTCGTCCAAATACGAAAGCGATCTATGTGGAAACACCAACGAACCCATTACTAAAAATTACTGATATTAAGAAAATATCTACTCTTGCTAAAGAGAAAGATTTATTAACAATTATTGATAATACATTCATGACGCCATATTGGCAGTCGCCGATTTCTTTAGGAGCAGACATTGTACTTCATAGTGCAACGAAATATTTAGGAGGTCATAGTGACGTAGTTGCAGGTCTAGTAGTGGTAAATAGCCCACAACTAGCAGAAGACCTTCACTTTGTACAAAACTCAACAGGAGGTATTCTTGGACCACAAGATAGCTTCTTACTACTTCGCGGTTTAAAAACATTAGGAATTCGTATGGAAGAACATGAAACGAATTCACGCGCTATTGCTGAATTCTTAAATAATCATCCAAAAGTAAATAAAGTATATTTCCCAGGTCTTGAATCACATCAAAACCACGAATTAGCAACAGAACAAGCAAATGGATTTGGTGCTATTATTTCGTTTGATGTAGATAGTGAGGAAACATTAAATAAAGTACTTGAGAAACTGCAATACTTTACACTTGCTGAAAGCTTAGGAGCAGTAGAAAGTTTAATTTCTATCCCATCTCAAATGACACATGCATCAATCCCAGCAGATCGCCGTAAAGAATTAGGAATTACAGATACATTAATTCGTATTTCTGTCGGTATTGAAGATGGTGAAGATTTAATTGAAGATTTAGCACAAGCGCTAGCGTAATAAAAAATGCACTGCTAATGTGGAGCAGTGCATTTGTGTATGTCTAATTTGTGAAACATTTCACAAATTAGACATACACAAATGAAATGATTTCATGTATATTGAATTCATGAAATGTTATTCACGAGTAAATTTGTGAAATTTTTCACAAACAATGGGATTCATGTAGGACGGTAACTCTATTTTTTTTCGCTAATCGGGACTTATTATGACCTATAGGGACTTATAAAGACCGTGATAACAGAATAGGAGGAAATTTACATGGTAGTCAAAGAGAAAGTTGTCAATGAAATGCAAGAGGTAAAAGAGATGATTGATACGTTAGTAAATAACGGTCAACAAGCTTTACAAGCATTAGAAAGTTTTACACAAGAGCAGATTGACAACATTGTTCATGAAATGGCATTAGCAGGTGTTGATCAACATATGCCACTTGCAAAATTGGCTGTTGAAGAAACAGGCCGTGGTGTCTATGAAGACAAATGCATTAAAAATATTTTTGCCACTGAATATATTTGGCATAGTATAAAGCAAGATAAAACGGTAGGAATTATTCACGAAGATCCTCATGAAGAAATAATAGAAATTGCAGAACCTGTCGGTGTAGTAGCTGGGGTAACACCAGTAACGAATCCAACGTCGACAACAATGTTTAAAGCTTTGATTGCGATAAAAACGAGAAATCCAATTATTTTCGCATTTCATCCTTCTGCACAAAATTGTTCGGTGGCAGCAGCGAAAACCGTATATGATGCAGCAATGAAAGCTGGTGCACCAAAACATTGTATTCAATGGATTGAAAGACCGTCTGTCGAAGCGACGAAACAATTAATGAACCATGAGGGTGTGGCACTCGTTCTAGCAACTGGAGGCGCTGGTATGGTGAAATCAGCTTACTCTACTGGAAAACCAGCGCTAGGTGTAGGTCCTGGTAATGTACCGTGTTATATAGAAAAATCAGCACATGTAAAACGAGCTGTTAATGATTTAATTTTATCGAAAACATTTGATAACGGTATGATTTGTGCATCGGAACAAGCAATCATTGTCGATAAAGAAATCTATGATGATGTTAAAACAGAAATGATCGAAAACAATTGTTACTTTGTAACAGAAGAAGAAAGAAAAAAATTAGAAAAGCTCGTTATAAATGAAAATACATGTGCAGTAAATAGTGATATTGTAGGAAAATCAGCACAGTATATTGCCGAATTAGTTGGGATTACTGTTCCTGAACATACAAAAATGCTTGTAGCTGAAATTCAAGGTATCGGAGCAGCATACCCGTTATCTCGTGAGAAACTGAGCCCAGTATTAGCCTGTGTGAAGGCGAATTCATTAGAAAAAGGATTTACATATTGCGAAGAAATGTTGAACCTCGGTGGTTTAGGACATTCAGCAGTTATTCATTCTACAAATAAAGAAGTGCAAAAGCAATTTGGATTACGTATGAAAGCTTGCCGTCTCATTGTAAATGTACCTTCATCACAAGGTGGAATAGGGGATATATATAACGGATTTATTCCATCACTTACACTTGGTTGTGGTTCTTACGGAAAAAATTCAGTTTCCCAAAATGTAACAGCGACTCATTTATTAAATATAAAAAGGCTGGCAAATAGAAAAAAGAATATGCAGTGGTTCAAATTGCCACCAAAAATTTATTTTGAAAAACATGCTACAGCGTATTTAGCAAATATGCCTAACATTTCACGTGCATTTATTGTAACGGATCCTGGAATGGTTGAACATGGCTATGTGGATACAGTCACGCACTATTTAAACAAGCATGCAAATGATGTGAAAATTGAAGTTTTCTTTGAGGTCGAACCAGATCCATCAGATGAAACTGTCTTTAAAGGTGCGGAAATGATGAGAAGCTTTAAGCCAGATGTAATTATCGCACTTGGTGGTGGTTCAGCTATGGATGCAGCAAAAGGAATGTGGTTATTCTATGAGCATCCAGAAACGACATTCTATGGCATTAAACAGAAGTTTTTAGATATAAGAAAACGTACATGTAAATATCCGGAATTAGGAAATAAGGCGCAGTTTGTTGCGATTCCAACAACATCAGGAACAGGATCAGAAGTGACACCATTTGCGGTTATTACAAATAAGAAAAATAATATAAAGTATCCGCTCGCAGATTATGAATTAACACCAGATGTAGCAATTGTTGATCCGCAATTTGTAATGACAGTACCACCACATGTAACAGCAGATACTGGTATGGATGTTTTAACACATGCAATTGAGGCGTATGTGTCTGTTATGGCAAATGACTATACAGATGGATTAGCATTAAAAGCTATTGATCTCGTATTCAAATATTTACCGAGAGCATATAAAGATGGAAATGATGAAGAAGCACGGGAAAAAATGCATAACGCTTCTGCAATTGCAGGGATGGCATTTGCAAATGCTTTTCTAGGTATTAATCACAGCTTAGCACATAAAATTGGTCCAGAATTCCATATTCCGCACGGACGTGCAAATGCAATTCTTATGCCGCATGTAGTCCGCTATAATGCTATTAAGCCAAGAAAACACGCATTGTTCCCAAAATATGAGCACTTTGTAGCAGATGAACGCTATGCACATATTGCGAGAATGCTCGGGCTTCCAGCAAGCTCAGTAGCAGAAGGTGTGGAATCACTCGTCAAAGCAATTATTGAGCTTGGAAAAAGCTTAAATATTAATATGAGTATTGCCGGACAAGGGGTAGATAAAGAGCAATTTGAAGAGGTTGTTGGAGTATTAGCAGAAAGAGCTTTTGAAGATCAATGTACAACTGCTAATCCAAAGTTACCGCTTATTTCAGAGCTGAAAGAAATTTATATGGAAGCATATAAAGGTGAATAATGATTAAAAAAGAGCCGCAGTAAAGCGGCTCTTTTTTTGTTGGAAAACATCTCCCAGAATGGCTGTATTTACTGGTCTTTCAGTTTCATAGAATATGATAAAGTGAAATGGAGGAGTGAGAATATAATGAAAGAATTACAAGGGAAAATAGAAGATTATACTAGGTTCGGACAAATTCTTCTCGCTGTAAGTACATTGTTAATGGTTGGCTTGTTGATTCCGGATGGAGCAAAAGAGACAATCCAATTTTTTGTTATGATGGGGAGCATCGTTATATTTTTAAGTTTATCGTTCTTTTTCTTTCAGCGTGTGAAAGTGATGCGTGACCAGTTAGAGGAAAATGAATGTGAATAATATTGTTAACTAGAGCGCGGCGAAAAGAAAGAATCTTTTTGTCGCGCTTTTTGTTTTTTGTAGAAAAATGTATGCGTTTCATGTTGACAATGATAATCCTTATCAATTAAAGTAGAATAGTAGTTAATGATTATCATTATCAATTAGAGGTGAAGGAATGAAAAAATCTATTACGCTATTTACAGCGATTTTATCTATTTTTTTCTTGTTAATAGGTTGCAGTGCCAAAGGGGACGAAAAAGCGTCTGCAACCAAAATAGAAAAAGGAAAAGAAAAAATCGAAATTACCGACCTGTCAGGGAGAAAGGTAACATTCGATAAAGTACCAGAAAGTTTTGCAACATTAAGTATGGGAGACATGGATATTATTCATGCTTTAGGTGGAAAAGTAGTAGGTCGTCCGGATACGAAATTAACTCTTCCAGAGGAGTTAAAGAAAGCAAAAGTAATCGGGAATGCACATCAACCGAACTTTGAGCAAATTGCTAGTTTAAAGCCCGATGTACTTGTTGCTAACAATGGATTCCAAAAGAATGTGCCAACGGTTGAAGGACAGGGAACGAAAGTAATCATTTCTTCTGCGAATTCTGTACAAGATATTCAAAAGAATATTGAATTATATGGAACGGTAATGAAGAAAGAAGATAAAGAAAAAGAACTTAATCAAAAAATCAATGATCAAATGAAGAAATATGAGAAAAAGAGCGATGTGAAAGCATTGCTAGTGTATGGCGCACCAGGTACTTATTTAGCGGCATTACCAACATCTTTATCAGGTGATGTTTTAGAAAAAACAGGCGGGAAAAATATTGCTTCTGATTTTCCAGAAACGAAAGAATATCCGCAATATGCACAGCTAAGTGTAGAACGTATTATTGAGGCGAATCCAGATGTCATTTATTTAATTACACACGGAGATCCAAAAAGTGTGAAAAAAGCATTCGAAGGCGAAATGATGAAAAATGAAGCGTGGAAAAATTTAGATGCAGTAAAACAAAACCGCGTAGTTATTTTGCCACCTGATTTATTTGGATCTAATCCTGGGACAAAAGTTACAGAAGCAATGGACTTTATGTATAAAAGTATACAAGATGTAAGGAAATGATACGTATGGAAAGTAGTGAAGTAGTAAGAGAAAAGGAACATCCTTTTGCGAAAAAAAGATGGATAATAGCAGTTACTTTAGTTGTATTAACAATTCTAGGCCTCTTTTACGGACTTTTCGCAGGAAGTTTATCTTTTTCTGTACGAGACATTCTAACAGGTATACAAGATGAAGGTTCGACAGTTCATCGAATTGTATGGGATCTTCGCATACCGAGAGTTCTCGTTGGGTTTATAGTAGGAACATGTTTAGCTGCATCTGGTACACTGCTGCAAGGGGTTATGAGAAACCCTCTTGCAGATCCTGGTATTATCGGGGTTTCATCTGGAGCAGGCCTTGTAGCAATTGTCATCATGATTTTATTCCCACAGCATCTAGCTTTTTTACCACTAGGGGCGTTTTTAGGAGCTTTCATAACAGCGATGGTTATTTATGCTTTATCATGGCAAAAAGGGGCACCACCTTCAAGAATCGTCTTAGTAGGAGTGTCAATCAATGCATTAATTGGTGCAGCAACGTCAGCTTTAATGTTATTACATAGTGACAAAGTACAATCCGTGTTACCGTGGCTAGCGGGCGGCATTGGTGGTGTAAGTTGGGCACATTTAAACATGATTATTTATTATGCAATATTCGCCATTATATTAGCTTTCTTTGGTATTAAGCATATTCGAGTGTTAATGCTTGGAGATGAAATGGCAAAACTATTAGGACATAATGTGGAAAAAAGTCGGTTTTATTTAATCGTAGTAAGTACATTATTAGCTGGAATTGCGGTAAGTGTGTCTGGTCTTATTGGATTTGTCGGTCTTGTCGTACCACATATGCTACGTTTATTAGTTGGAAATGATTATAGATATTTGCTACCTTTATCATGCCTTGGCGGCGGGGTATTACTTGTTTTTGCAGATGCAATAGCTCGAAGTTGGTTTGACCCAATCGAATTGCCTGTTGGTATTTTACTGTCCTTCTTAGGTGGTCCTTTCTTCTTATATTTAATTCATAGAGGAGGAAAACAACGTGATTTCCGTTAACAAAGTGTTTTATGCACACTCTGAAAGATTTCAAATGCAAAATATGAATGTACATATTAAGGCTGGAGAAATCGTTAGTTTAATTGGTCCGAATGGATCGGGAAAATCTACTTTGCTTCGTTTAATAGCAAGGCTACTGAAACAAAGCGAAGGGGACATCATTTTAGATGGGAAAAATATTCATATAATGAAGAGTGCTGATGTAGCGAAGCAATTAGCGATGTTACCACAAATGCATGATCATCAATTAGATTTGACAGTGAAAGAACTAATTGAGTTCGGAAGAGGTCCACATAAATCATGGAGTAGCCGCTTAAATAAAGAAGATGAAGAAATTGTTGATTGGGCATTGTCTGTTACAAATCTTGAAGGGTATGAATATCGTCTTTTACATTCTTTATCAGGAGGGGAACGGCAACGTGCTTGGATTGCGATGACGCTAGCGCAACGTACAAATGTCTTATTATTGGATGAACCAACAACCTTTTTAGATATCGTTCACCAGTTGGAAGTAATGGAACTTGTGAAACGATTAAATGAGGAGTTTGGAATGACAATTATAATGGTTTTACATGACATTAACCAAGCTGCTCAATATAGCGATCGTTTACTCGTATTAAAGCGAGGAAAGATTCAGTATGATGGTATACCAGAAGAAGTACTATGCCATGAAATGTTTCAACATGTATTTGGCATAGATGTAGATATTTTTCAAGGAAATGACAAACCGTTTTTTACACCGAAACGAATTTCTAGAAGGGGAGAAGAGCGATGCAAACAGAAGAGCGTATTACCACTGAATTAGTAAGAGAATTTGTTATGGCAGCTCACGGGGATTTAGAGAAAGTACAAGAGCTATTAGCTGAATCGCCAAGCTTACTTCACGCCTCTTATAATTGGGGTGGATCAGATTGGGAAAGTGCGTTAGGCGCATCGGCACATGTAGGTCGTAAAGATATTGCTCTTTATTTACTAGAAAAGGGTGCTCGGATGGATATTTTTGCAGCAGCTATGCTTGGTGAATTAGAAGTTGTACAAGCTATTTTAGTAGCTCAACCAGAAGCATTGCGTGCATCTGGCCCTCATGGTATTTCTCTTCTTCAACATGCACGAATGGGTGGAGAGAAATCTAAGCGTGTATATGATTATTTAGCAATACTATCTTAATGAACGAAGGAAGTTCTTATGTGCGGTAAACTTTTCACTTGAAACAATTGGAAAGTTTACCGCCCGTTAGAACGGGATAAGTATCTAGTATATTTGAAAATCCTACACCCCCTCAATTGTAGTTTTCTTTATGCTAGTTATGATATGGATGCAGTGGACAATATTTGTCTACTGCTTTTTTTAGTTATTAAGAATGAATATTCTGTATTTTATTGTTGGTTCATTTATCCCGCTATTTTCCAGGCAGTAAGACTCCCGCCTAAAAATTCGGCTAAAGCAAAGAAGTTAGACGGGAGATACACTGCCCGTAAACGCCTGGTTGGTGAAGACTAATAATCAGTGGGGATGAACAAAATTTCCCACTGATTAAAGTTTCACTTTATAATAAATAGTAACATTTCGTATACACACAAAACGTGATCGTGAAATGAAGAAAAAATTAGTGGAAAGGAGTGCCAGCATGTTTCATACAGAACGTTTACAAATTCGCAAATATACAATGGATGATTTACAGTTCTACGCTTCACTGTGGGGGAACGAGAAGGTAATGCGTTATATTGGAAATGGGACGTTAAAAACATATATGCAGTGTAAAAAAAGTCTGGAGGAATGGGTGATTCCTAGCTATAAAAACGGTCTCGGTTTATTTGTATTGATTGAAAAGGAAACGGGAACAAGAATTGGTCATGCAGGGCTGGTAAAGCAGAAGATAGATGGAAAAGAGGAAATTGAAATTGGTTATTGGTTACTTCCTCAGTATTGGGGAAAAGGGTATGCAAAAGAAGCGGCGGCAGCATTTCGTGACTATGGTTTCCAAGCATTACGAATGAATAAATTAATTTCTCTTATTAATCCGAATCATCCCGCCTCAATATTTGTTGCTAGAAAAACCGGGCTCAGCTATGAGAAAACAACGTCATTTCATGGAATCGATGTTCTAGTTTATTCTATTAAGCGTGTTGGATGAAAAAATTACTTTTTTAAAGGTAAATTGCATTTTTTGAAGAATGGTATATGAAAATAAAGGGAGGGGTTACATGTACATTTATCATAATGGACTTATTATTCGTGAGGGAACGAGTAGCGTACCAGCATATGCAATTAAAGCTTTGTTTGAAGATGCTGGTTGGAGTAATGATAATATCCCTTCTTGGCAAATTGAAAAATTTACGATAGCATTCGAAAATTCAACATGGGCTTTCACAATTTGGGATGAGGAAGAGATGGTTGCGATGGTTAGAGTCATTTCTGATGGAATTATGATTGCGAACATAGTAAATTTAGTTGTGAAGTGTGAATATAGAGGGAAGGGATTAGGTAAGAAGCTTGTAGCTCTTTGCCTGCAAAAACTTCCCCACGGTGATTGGTTTGCGCATACATCAGCGAACAATTTTGATTTTTATAGAAGTTGTGGGTTTGAAGTTAGAGAGCTATCGAGAAATGGAACATGTGCGTATTATGGATACCAAGTCGCGAAAAGAGATGGTCACCGATAAATGAATGGAAAGTAAAAAAGTATAGCGAGGTAATTTTGAGACTTTTGATAATAGAGAATGGATTGAGGCTCGTTTTATGATAAAATAAAAGAAAATTCTGTTTATTATTAGGGGGATAAAAATGAGTGTAAAAGCTGGGGATGTATTTAAATATGAAAGAAGATTTACTGAGGAAGAAGTTTTTGAATTTGCAAATATTACCGGTGATAAAGGTAGACACCATGTGGAATACGATGAAAATGGAAGATTAATGGTTCATGGTTTATTGACTGCTAGCATTGGGACGAAAGTGGGAGAAGAGTTACATTACATAGCAAGAGAATTAGTAAGTGAGTTTATTAGACCAGTTTTCACAGGAGATACGATCACTTGTGAACTAACTTTAACAAATGTTGAGCAAATGGAAGGCTATAAAAAAGTTTCAATCGAGTCAGTTTATCGCAATCAGCATGAAAAGACTGTACTAGTTGGGACAAGTTATGGAATTATAAGGGGATAAAAAAGAAGCCTGTTTAACAGGCTTCTTTTTTTTATTATTTAATAAACACGTTTTCGATTTTCCGCATAACTAGAGATGAGTAATAATGCAGTTTCTTCTCCTATATTACGAACAATATGAGGAACGCATGCATTCCATGAGAAAGAATCACCTTCTTCTACAATTGCAATATCTTCACCGTGCTGAACTTCTAGTTTTCCGCGTAATACAAGGTGACATTCTTCCCCTTCATGGGCATTTGGTGAGTTTTCTTTCGGGAATCCAGTTGGGATTTCTACTAAAGATAGGCGAAGGCCCCCTTGCTCCGCAACATGTTCAATTCTTTGCTCATCTTTGCCGTATACACTGTATTTCCGTTCTTCTTTTTTGACAATTTTTAATCGATCTTTTTGCTCTAACAATAAATAGGGAAGGGGAACGTTTAAAAAATTGGAGATCGTTTCTAAAGTTGAGATAGATGGTGATGTTTTATTATTTTCAACCTGACTCATAAATCCTTTAGAAAGACCTGTTCCCTCGCAAATTTGTGCAATTGTTATGCCTCTACGTTGACGAATTTCACGTATTGCAGAACCAATATTCATAAAATCAAGCTCCTTTTTGTAAACAACTATTTGTATCATAGCAAAAAAAATATATTTTTTCCCAGTGAAAATGAATTGACGAATAAAAAAAATTAGTGTATGTTTTGTAATGTGAATAAAAGTTTTGTATAAGAAAACTATAAAGGAGAGAATGAAATGAATCAACATATTGGTAACTTAATTATTCGTATCGTGTTAGGGGTAACATTCTTCATGCACGGTTTAACAAAATTCCAATCAGGAATTGACAATATTGCAGGATGGTTTACAAGTATTGGTTTACCAGGAGGACTTGCATACGGTGTAGCAACGTTTGAATTAGTTGGAGGTCTATTATTAATTCTAGGTTTAGGTGTAAGATATATTGGATTATTATTTGCACTTGTTATGGTTGGAGCAATCGTAAAAGTGAAATGGTCAGCTGGTTTATTGGGAGATGGAAAAAATCCTGGTTTCGAATTAGAACTTGCATTATTAGCAATGGGTGCATACTTATTTGTTGCAAAAGCTGATGGTTTTGTAGATAATTTCTTAAAAGAAAAAATGTCAAAAAAGAACTAATTTAAATGGGGGGGCTAACAAGATGAGTTTTCAACTTCATCCCGATACAACACTTGATATTGTTCATTTATACGTATCTAATGTAAAGAAATCACTAGAGTTTTATACGGAAGTACTAAGTATGAAGGTGCTAAGAGAAGAAGAAGCAGTCGTTACATTTGGGAATGAAAATGATGAACCACTTCTTATCATTGAAGAAAAGAAAGAAGCTTTTCCGAAGCAAAGAGGAAGAACAGGGTTATATCATTATGCAATTTTATTACCAAGTAGACAGGATTTAGCGAATGTTCTTCGTCATCTTGTAGAGATGGTATATCCACTACATGGCGGAGCCGATCATTACTTTAGTGAAGCTCTTTATTTAGCTGATCCAGATGGAAACGGGATTGAAATTTATCATGATCGACAAAAAGAAGTTTGGCGTGATGAGAATGGAGAACTCCCATTTGTTAGTAACCCGTTAGCTGGTGAAGAATTATTACAGCAAAGAAGTACATGGAATGGCTTTCCAGCTGGTACTGTGATGGGGCATATTCATTTTCATGTAGCTGATTTAGAGGAAGCGAAACGTTTCTATGTTGATGGTCTTGGTTTTGAAGTAACGATTCCAGCTCGTAATGGAGCATTGTTCGTATCTGCAGGTGGTTATCATCATCATATCGGTTTAAATACATGGCAAGGTGAAGGGGTACCACCGCAAATGCCAGGTTCTGTTGGTTTGAAATATTTCACAGTTGTACTAGCGAATGAAAAACAAAAAGAGCAAGTATGTGAAAGCTTAAAAAATATTGGCAAGATTGCTACGTACAAAGATGGAATATTACAAGTCGAGGATCCATTTGGACATTGTATCCATTTCAAAATAAAAGGAGAAGCCTAAAAAGGCTTCTCCTTTTATTTTCTTATAATTGCTTTTTCGTTTTGTAAAAATAGTTCATCAAATTGTTTTGCAAGCTCAAAATCTAGTTTCGTTAAACCTTTTGCATTCCAAGATGACAAAGTAATAATAACTGCTTTATACTGGATAAGGATAAATGGATGGTGATTATGTTCTTCTGATAGTTTGGCGGCTTCAGAGACAAATTCGACTCCTTTTAAGTAGTCGGAAAACATATATTTTCGTTCAATCCATTTCTCATCTTTTACCATCCATTTATCTACCTTCAATAATTCTTCGTGAACTTCTTCTTCAGTTAATCTTAGCATCATTTTTCACATCCTTTACTGGAAGTAACGCAAGACCATTGTTAATAAGGCGTGTTACAGCTTCGTCAGTTGTGAAAGTAGAAAGTTGATGTAGTAATGCTGCCGATGTTTCATGCCCTTTGTTATGCTCTAAAAGTAACTCTAATACTTCAAGGCGCAGCAACCATTCTTTCGCATAAAATTTATTTAATACTTCTTGAATTGCTACTAATTGATCGATATGCGCGTCGTGTAAAATCCCCTCACTTCGAATATCTCGAACCGTTTGATACATACGTTCAAGTTCATTCAGTACAAGTGGAGCAGGAATTTCGTGAACTTCTTCATCCATTGGGAAAAATGCTGCGGCATCTGCGGCACCTGGGAATACTGAAGTGATTTGTGAGCCAACAGCCATATCAAATGCGCCCCATGAAGCATCAAATAAAACGCGGGCGTTATAAGTAACTGTGCAATCGATAAAGGAAATAAGAGCAATTTTCTTATCGTTTTTTACAATATCTGTTACTGTTCCTTTTACATGAATACCACTTGCAAAAGTAAACTCAGCGATAGTTCCAATTGTAATTCCTAATGATTGTAGTTGTTCGTCTGTACAATTTTCTAATGCAATATTTTCAGTGAGTAATCCAATCGGTGTTCCAAATCCGTCACTGTGTACAGAAGTAGAATGATTTGCTAACTGTTTATTATGAAGCGCTAATGCCGTGGGCGAATTTGTTCGCATGTAAATTAATTCACCTGCATCGTTTTCAATTGTCTCGCTAAATGTACCTGTAATTTGTAATCCACTATTTAGCTCAGCTGTTGCATAGTTCTCAGAGCGAATTGCTTTTTCTAAACCTTCTTTTCCACCTGTTTTAAAGGCCATTGTTTTAGAAAATGTTTCAAGCGCATCTGTTAATTCTTCAAAGGATTCACAAACAAATAGTTGTGGTTGCATTTTTGTTACGTCATAAGTTGTCCCTATACATGCTTCGATAGAAAATGGAACCTTTTCTACAGCGTCTGTTAAGCAATGTTTGCTTTCGCCAACAGAAGAAAGGAGACCAGCACCATATATCTTTGGATCATCTATATTTCCGATCAATCCATATTCTACTGTCCACCAGAAAAGACGTGAAATTTGTTCAGCTTCTGATAAACCAGAAACTAAGTTTTGTTTTTCAATTACAGCATTTTCAGCAGCCTTAACTTCATCAGGAGTAGAAGTAGGGCTTTCTTTTACTATCGTTAATGTACGAACAGCTTCAAATGCATCATGTTCTTCTTTTGTAGAGAAAGCTTTTGCACCAATTTGCCCAAAACGTTTCACATATTTTGCATATGTAGGATCAAGTAAAATCGGTGCGTGTCCTGCGGCTTCGTGTACGATATCTGGAGCTGGTGTGTACTCGATATTTTCTACTTTCCGAATATCTGTTGCGATCGGTAGTAATCCGTGTCCTTGAAAATCGAAGAATGCTACGCCGGGAATAAGTCCGTCAATCGTTACAGCGCCCCAGCCACTTGGTGCCAAACACTCATTCATTTCTTCTACTTTTGGAATTGCATCTATATTAATACCAGATGATTGTAGTCCGTTCACATAGGCTGGATGAGCAACGTCTTTTAAGAAGCTATGATTTTGTCTCATAATGTAACGCCACACAGCGTGATTCACCGGTGTGTATTGATCATAATGTTGTGTGGATACGAATGGTTTTAAATGCGATGGAATTTCTGTTTTCTTTGTCATTTAGACATCCTCCTTTTTTTCTATAAAATTGAATATCGATTTCGTATAGCTTGTATCACCTCCCTTCATTATTTGTAAGCGCTTATAAAATTTTATCATAAGATTCGGAATTATTTAACATCTGTTTCTGTGAGAAATAGAAAAAGCCCCTATCGGAAAATCCGATAGGGGCGAAAGAATCGCGGTACCACCCTATTTGTAAGTGAAAATATACTTACATCTCAATTAATGATAACGGAAAAATTCCGTCTTTTCCTTCATGCATAAAAGCACTACGAAAAAGAAGCTCCAGAATTGTAATTCATACTTATATATGTGCTAATTTCCACCGACCATTAGCTCTCTGTAACAGGGATATAAGATACTACTGCGATTCTTTCAACGCGTATATATGAAATTGTGTAAGAGGATGGACGCAAAAAAGTCCCTATCGGAAAATCCGATAGGGACGATAAAAATCGCGGTACCACCCTATTTGTAAACAACTAATTGTTTACCACTCACTTTACGATAACGGAAAGATCCGTCTTTCTCTTCATGCATAAAAAGCATTACGGGAAAGAAGCTCCAGAATTGTAATTCACGCTTGTATATGTACTGATTCGCACCAACCATCAGTTCTCTGAGACAGTGATATAAGTCGCTACTAGTATTCCTTCAAAGCCGATATATAATTCGTTCAACTAAACTATGTTTTGTATTATAAAACTATATTAAAAAAATTGTCAACAAAAATTTTTTATCCCGTGTTAATGAGCAGTAAAATTCCTACCTCAAAATTCGGTTGGAGCAAAGAAGTGAGATGGGAGATTAACTGCCCGTAACTCCCGATTGGTGAAGGGTAATAATCAGTGGGGATGAACGAAATCTCTACTGATTAAAGTTTCACTTTATTTCACTTCTAAATTAACAGTTAAATTAGAGGTATTGCCAGCTGCATCAGTTGCTACAATGTGAATAGTATTTTTTCCTTCTTGTAATTGAGTACGATCGAAATAAATGTCATAGCTTTTCTCCCAAGGGTTCAGGAATGCCTGGTCCCATACACCATTTCCGTTAATTTCATATTGCATTCTCACTGGAATACCAGGTGCTATCCAACCAGATTCTGACATCCAATCTAGTAGAATATCATCAACTTTTCCTCTAATTACGAGATTTTCTTGGTCAACTTCGTATGTTAACTTAGGTGCAGTTCGATCAAGAAATACAGCAGCTGTTTGTTTTGTTTCTCCGCCAGAATTAGAAGCAACTGCTTCGATTTGATATAGCCCGTCAGCTAAAGGAGTTCCATCGGTTTTTGTACCATTCCATTTGAAAGGTTTGTATCCAGGAGTTGCATTTTTAGCTTGATGGATAATCCCTTGATACGTTACACGTTCTTTCGTAACTAAATTTGCATGCAATGTTACATCATCCACAGGCGCAACTAAATAGTAGTTGATGAGATTATCATCTAGTACGTGGTCGCCATTTGGGCTAAAAGTAGAATTAATAATTTCAAGTCCATCGATACGTTTATAATCTTTAGGATCGATACTAAATGTGAATGGAATTCGAATTTCTTCTTTTGCCCCTTGTTCTTTTACATATACATTTCCAGTATACACACCTTGTGGTAGTGAGCTATCTACAGTGATAGTAAATGGTTTTTCGGTACTACTATTCGGTTGAATGCTAATCGATGAAGGGACAGAAGGTTTTACTTTTGTGTTTGTGTTTGCATCTAGTAACTCCACACGAGTTGAAAAACTTTTCTTTTTACTAGAAAGGTTTTGTAATGTAACATTTTGCGTCAGTTTTACTTTTCCGCTATTTGGCTTAATAAGACCAAAGCTGACATTGTTAGGTTTTACTAATACATTTGTTTGAGCTGCTTTCGGAATGTTAATTAAACCTGATCCTTGTGCCATAACAGGGTATGTATTTTCATTGACATCATGTAATGTTTTTGCATTGTTAGCAAGAGCCGCTTTCAATTGTTCTGTCGTCCAATCAGGATGCATTTGACGCAAGAGGGCAACCGCTCCAGCTACTTGCGGAGCAGCCATACTTGTTCCGTTATGCGATTCATAGCCGCCTCGCGGTACTGTACTAGTAATTTGTACTCCAGGTGCAACAACATCAGGCTTTATTAGCCAACTTCCTTGTGATGGTCCTCTTGAACTAAAGTTACCGATAAGTTCTGTTTGCTTTGGTTGTCCAATTTTTATATTTTTCTTTCGTTTTGTAATTAAAGTTTTTAATTCTTCCCCATTTGTATTTGATAATTGCATTACTGGGACAGCTAGATGTTCACGTGAAAAATATTCCGGCATCATATTAATTTCTTTTTCGCTAGAGATTAATAACACACCAAGTGCCCCAGCTTGCTTCGCTTGTTCTGCTTTTACTAATGTACTAGAAGTACCTTGTAAAATAAGTGCGAATTTCCCTTTCACATCTTGTTTTGCATAATCACTTGGATTGCCATAACCAACGTATACAAGAGGGGAATCATTTCCTATTGGAAAATCGGATTTTGATAACGGTAACCCTTGATATGTTTTGCTGGAACCAGCTACTTGGAATGTTGGAAATGGGATAGAAACCGTAGATGCTCCAACAGAAATGACACTACTTGCGTTACCGGGAGCATCAACAGACCAAGGTTTTGGTCCGTCATTTCCATTTGAAACGACAGTAGTAACACCAAGTTTCGCTGCTCGTTCTAACGTTAATGTTACAGGCTGATCAGGTACATTTAAATCCTGCCCAAGGGAGAGGTTTAACACATCCGCACCATCTTGAATCGCTCGCTCAATCCCTTGGATAATATCATCTGTTGTACCAGTTCCACCGTCATTCATTACACGATAGGCTAGAATAGAAGCGTTTGGAGCAACGCCTTTAATTTTTCCATTACCCGCAATAATTCCAGCTACATGAGTACCATGTACGTTACCATCCATTGGATCGCTATCTTCATCAACCGTGTCATATCCACCGATATAATTTGCCTTTAAGTCAGGGTGTGTATAGTCTACGCCAGAGTCGATAATGGCTACTTTCATGCCTTTTCCATCAAGCGGTTTGCCAGATGGATCTTTTAAATTCCACGCTTCAGGTGCACCAATTGTCGGTCCACCGATATTTGGTGCTTCTTCGTTAGTAGTACTTTTTGATGTTTCATGCAATTTATATGTTAAGTTCGGATAGACTGCTTTTACTTCAGGTAAAGAGGCAAGAGAGGTAATTTGATCTCCAGGAACTGAAATAGAGAATCCGGAAAATAACGTATTATACACTTCTTTAATTTTTGCACCAGGTGCTTTTTCTTTTATTTTCTTAGTCGTATCTTCTTGTGCTTTTTTTAGCTCAGCATGATAAGACTGCGCATTACTATTTTGTAAATCTGGAGCATGCTGAATATTACTTTGAGCAGCGAGAGGTGCATGTTGCAATTCTACAATTACTGATATTTCTTTTGTTGTTTTCGTTTCAACATTTTGAGCAATTTTATGTTCTCCCCACTGTTCAATCGTTGTTTTTAATTGTGGACTAAATTGCTTCTCCTTTTGTAGTGATTCAGCATGAGCGCTTAAAGCTCCAAAACTAGAAAAGACAAGCGCCATGCTTAATAGTGTAGATGTAGTTTTTTTCATTGATACTCCCTCTGATAAAAAGTGCCAATATTCAGAAATGTAATCTTACATTTTAGTTAGAACTTATAAATATAAATGTTGGCTAAACTATACTTTCGACATAATTCATACCAATCCTCTATGAATTGAAAATTTCTTGGGGAATTTTTTCTGATTATGTCGAATCGATATTTTTCACATATTGTAGGAAGAAAGTGAGGAATGCTATGAGGGAAATGGAGTGATGGTATGAAAAGGCTAATAGTAAGTGGTAGTGTAGTGTTGTTTATGTTTTTATGTTCTATCGCTATTACTAGCGCAGAAAATAATAGTGTGAAAGTTGCTTTTATTCGTCATCATAACCTTTGGATTAAAGTTGATGGGAAAGAAAAACAACTTACAAAAGGAGAGAACATAACAGGGCCAAAGTGGTCACATGATGGAGAATGGCTGGCATATGTAAAAGGGGAGAAACAAAATATTCTTGAGTTATATCGGCTGAAAGATGGAAAGAAAGTTACGCCGTTTCACTCAGAAGCATCGAATTATCAATGGTCACCAACAGAAAATATAATTGCATTTATATTTACAGGTACATTGAATACATTTGATGTAGAAAAAAAGAATGCAGATTTTGAAAATGTATCGGCTGGTGTGGGTGATTATGCATGGTATCCTGATGGAAAGAACTTTCTTGTATCCTCTGAAGCGCACTTACTTCCAACAGGATGGACAGGGGCTCAGCTATATGAAGTGCAAAAAGATGCACATATGAATCCTCACAAAATGAAGCATTTGTATGCATTGCCAAATGAACATGATGATTTTCTAGCGCTAGTAGCAAGTGGCTTTAAGTGGTCACCAGATCAAAAGTGGATTTCATTTTTAGCGGTACCGACAGCTTCATGGTCAGCTGATAGTAATACGCTTTGCTTAGTTCGAGCAGAGGGTAGTCGGTTTGAAATAGTAGATCAAATGTTATTAAATACAGAATGGTTCAAATGGGCGCCATCAAAAAACATATTGGCTTATATTGAAGGAAGCGGGAGAGTTGCATTAGAGAATAAACATTTAAAAATAAAAGAACTGCCAGCACTCCAGCAGCAAACATTTACGCCGAAAGGATATGTGGATTGGGATTTTACATGGAAGAACGATAATGTAATTATCGTTTCACGAGCAAAAGAGGGAGGGTTTGAAACTCTGCCAGAAAAAAGGCCATTCCCATCTTTATATGAGATAAATAGCACAAGCGATAAACAATATCAAATTACAAAGTCATCTAATAAGCAAGGCGATTATCATCCAATTTTCATGAAGAAGAGCAATCAATTAATATGGATACGTTCAGATCGTAAGAAAGCTAATATATGGATAGCTCATAGTGATGGAAAACATGAAAAAAAGTGGATTGAAAATGTAGATATACCAGAGTGGTATTATGAGAAATGGAATTGGGAAAATGTTATCTCGGTGAAAGAAGAATAAAAAACTGCCTAAAAGATTGTTTTAGGCAGTTTTTTACTGTTATTTATGTGTTTTATTTGGCTTTTTTTTCGCTGGGTTTCCGTTCCCTTGGCGCTTTCTATTTTGTTCATCTTTTGCTTGTTTTTCATGTAGTGTATCTAAAAATTCATTCGAGTTACTCATGTTTATATCTCTCCTTTCATTTTGTCATGATTACTATAACCATTTAGGAGGATAATCATGAGTTAGAAGTTAGGCACTTAATTTTCTTCGATAATGTAAGTAAAATATTCCAAACATAACAAATAGCATGAGTAAAACTTGTAACTCTACATTTGCCTTTAAAATAGCTGCGATAGGGTCTGGTAAGTACGGTGAGTTATCATTTGTGCTTAAACCTAACCATTTATTTAAGAGGCTAATGGTACAAAACATAAAAACACCGGACCAGCTTGCCGTAATTGCTTTTTGTTTAATTTTTGTTTCACGTTCATCATCTGTAATCCAAGGATTAGCAGTTTTATCACTACTAAAGAAGCCGTTTATATATCCCCATACAATCATTCCAATAAAGACAATTATCCATTTCATATATGTAATTCTCCTCCCGGTGTAAAAAGTATTTTACATGTAATGTTGTAATATTTTACAAACCTTCGTGTCAAACCTTTTTTACATATCGGTTTTTATACAGCAGGAATAAAGAATGCAATAGGGAAGAAATATGTGTGAGGATTTTATAGTAAGAGGAGACTGAATATGAAAATCGTTTTTGTTCGGCATGGTGAAGGTAAACATACAACGGATTTACCAGAAAGTTTACAAGTGTTTGACCCACCATTGACGAGAGTAGGAAAGGCTCAAGCTAAATTACTTCAACGTGATGTATCATTACAAGAAGCGGATATATTAATTGTTAGTCCTACACTTAGAACTTTACAAACGGCGACAATATGGAGTGCGAAAGTAGCTTGTCAAAAAATAGTCCATCCATATGTATCTCCACGTATTTTTCCTTATCGAGAAGGAGCGAAAACATTACCGTGCGATTATATAGTAGATCAGGGAATGATAACAAAGTTATTTCCGCATTTTTCGATAGAGAAAAGCTCAAATAATCAGTTATGGAAGGAAGGTATAAACACTATTTCAGAGAATAGTTTTCAGCAAATAGTAGATGAATTTCTTCTTTGGTGTTATGAACTGGGTGCGGAAAGAATTTGCATTGTATCTCACGATGGAACAATTACAGCATATAGGCAATATTTACATAAAGTCGTTTTAACTAGATCAGATTTTTTGAAAGAAACAGGTATATATGAAATGGATTTATCCCATAAAAGTCTGATTGATAAGGGCTGATTATAGGATGGAGGTTGTTTGTTGAATATTGCATTAGTAGTTGGTTTTAATTCGGATTTAGAGGCGCAATCAATACGAGCATCTCTTGAGTATTTTGGTGCAAGAGTTGTGACATATTGGATTGGTAGACCGAAAGATTTTGTGGAAGTTCTTTCTGGAAAGAACTTATTTAACGATATTAATTATATTATTTTTTGCTTTCATGGTGAAGAAGGGAAGTTTGTCATGGAAGAGTTAGGCGAAGAAGTATATGAACAAGATGAACCGAGAGGGTATTTTGGTAAAGCAGAAATTTATAAATATGCAAAATTGCATAATACACATATTGTAAATAGCGGGTGCACATTAGGGGAGCAAAAACTTGCAAAATCTTTTTTACATAGTGGTGCAAAATCATATATTGGATCGATTGATTATGTAGATGGAAATGCAGCACTTATGTTTACTATACGCTTATTTTATGGGGTTATTAACCATGGGAAAACGTTAGAAGAAGCGTTTCAAGAAGCGAGTTTAATTGATGAGGAGACACATACATTTCGATTCTATAATTAGTGTGAAACACGTTTATTCTATATTCGAATAAACGTGTTTCACATTTAACTCACAATTTTTTTACATTTTTTTCAATGAAAATGATTATCACCTGTGGTATGATATGTTCAAGTTTTTACAGGTAATAAAAGTTACTATATAAACGTTAGTTTTTAATGTTTCATACACATTTCATGAATTATTCATAATTAACGTTTGAAAAATAAGTAACTAATGTTATTATATTAACTGTAACTAACTTAATTACAACTTTAGGAGGAAGATATGGTTATTCAATTTTTAAGAGAAAACAAAGCAGTTTCTTTTGTATTAGCAGTAATTCGAGTATATCTTGGTTACACATGGTTAATGGCTGGAATCGGTAAACTACAAGGAAAAGGATTCGATGCAACAGGTTATTTGCAAGGCGCAATTGAAAAATCTAAAGGTGCACAACCGGCTGTTCAATCTTGGTGGGCATCATTCTTACAAGAATTTGCAATTCCAAATGTAGATTTGTTTAATACGCTTGTAACATGGGGAGAAATTTTAGTCGGAATTGGTTTAATTGTAGGCTGTTTAACAAAAACAGCGGTCTTTTTTGGTCTTGTAATGAACTTTTCCTATATGTTTAGTGGGTCAATTGGTGTGAACCCTGAGATGGTTATCTTATCTATGTTTGTTCTTGTTGCCGGTATGAACGCTGGGAAATTTGGAATGGATGGCTTTGTTATCCCGAAAGTATTAGGATCAAAAACTCAAAAACGCCAAAAGCAAGCTGCTTAATATATGAAAACGGGTATCTCAAAATGAGATACCCGTTTATGTTATTTTTCAACTTTGATCGGATTGTTCTTAAAGAAGTCTTGTACATACCCGACAAATTCTTGTGGTTCTTGGCGAAATGGTGCATGATAACCTTTTTCAATAATATGTAAAGTGCTATTTTTTAAGAATTGATGATACGTTTCTCCTTCTTTCCAAGAAACGCTACTATCATTTCTGCCCCATATAATTAAAGTCGGCTGTTTCATTTCATTCGCATTAATTTTAAGACGTCTAGGCCATAGTTTCATTTTGTTATAATGCTCTTCATCGTTACGTTTGAATTTCACTTTGCTCTCATCATAATCAGTAATAGAAGAAACGGCATTTAAATCAGTCGGCAATTGTGGTTTTGGTGAGCCTTGTTTAGTAACGAATGTATGAGGACCACCTGTAGCATCAGTTAAAATAAGGTGAGTAACTGCTTCAGGATATAAATATGTTAAATTTAGAGAAATTTCTCCCCCCATGGAATGCCCCAGTATTGCGAATGAATCATACCCTAGTTTTTTCATTAATTTATAATACAAATTTGCATGAGTTGGAAAAGAATAATAAAAATCCATTGGCTTAGATGAGCGCCCGAATCCTAAAGCATCTACAGAAATAATTGTATGATCTTTTGCTAAATCGGAGTAAATCTTTTGAAAACCATCTGATGACCCTCCAAAGCCATGAATCATAAGTAAAGGTGGTTTTTCATTACCAATCTTTTTAAAGTAAATGGTTTGACCATCTATTTCTACCATTTTTTCCTCGGTAGCTAGTTTAGCTGTAATTGTATTTTTCACTTGCTTTACTTGTTCTACTGGCTTTTCTGCTGCACTACATCCTACTAATAGTGTAAGAGTAAGACAACCTACCATAAAATAGCTAAATCGCTTCAATTAGGTGTCTCCTTTCTAACATAACGCTGTATCTATCATAGCAAATAGCATATTACGATTTCCAGGAAGTTGGATACCATTTTTTATCATAAGAGGTGAAAGGAGCGTTTCTTGGAAATTTTCTGTTTGAAGAAATTTACGAAATGTAAATTGTGAGTGTGGGACATCAATTCGTACTATACCATTCCAACATTCACATATCTTTTTTAATAATTGAATAGCATCTTCTTCTTGCTTGGCGATAAGTGGATTGATACATAATATATTGCCCTTTCGTATGCATAATGAAAAAGCTTCTATACGGTTATTTCTTTCAATTTTAAAAGCGTGTATGGCCCTTGGTAATAGCAAAGAGTAAAGTAGAGAACGATTCACACCAGTTGCAATTTGATCAAGAGAAGTAAGAGATATAAGGTCTTCTTCTCGTACTTGTTGTAAGTGAGAAGGATACGTCTTAGTAGTTTGCTTTTCAAAACGATGAATTGTTGTTGCTGTTTGAAATCCACATGATGTGTATAGAGGTTCGCCAGCTTTTGTCGCAATAAGTGCAATTGGTTGTTTTGGATGAATTTGTTCCAAGCAATGATTTAGCAACATGCGCCCTATTCCTCGTCCTTGAAAATTAGGGTGAACGATTAACATACCAATGGAAGTGAAGTTACTTGTAAAGGGAAATACTCCTCCAGTCGCAATGAGTTTGTTTTCATGAATATAACCTACAAGTGTGCCGATAGAAAGATACATTTCGAATTGCTTTTTCATAAAAATTTCATCGTGTAACCATCCAACAGATTTGCAAAGATTAAGTAATTCAAAAATAAAAGACTCATTTAGCTTTACTATTTTCATAAAGGCTCACCGCATTTCTATTTAATTTCATAAAAATAGAGTCAAAATGTAAAAAAAAGAGATTTACGTTAAATGAAATCCAACCTGTTTATATTTAAATTGTAAAGGGCAGGATGGCTGATACGAAGAGACAAAGTTATACAAATTATAACTGATATTTACATAAGTTAACAAAAAATTTACATACAGCTAATTTTCTCTTAATAGTCTTCCATTAAATTTGATAGTGGGAAATGAATAACCTAATTAGGGGGACAAGACAGTGAAAAAGTTTGTGAAAAAAGCATGGCCATTTGCAGTTGTGGCATCATTAGCAGTTACTTCGGTAGCAACATGGAATTTTACTCGTTCTAGTGAGGTTAATGCAGATGAGAACGGAAGCAATGCAAAGATTAAAAATGTTATCGTATTAATTGGGGATGGTATGGGCCCTTCATATATGACGGCTCACCGTTATATGAAAGATAATCCAAAAACCTTTGAAATGGAATCTACAGAATTTGATAAGCATCTTGTAGGAACACAAAAAACATACCCAGAAGATGAGCATGAAAATATTACAGACTCTGCATCAGCAGCAACAGCTATGTCAGCAGGGATTAAAACATATAATGCTGCAATTGCAGTTGATAATGATAAAGCGGAAGTGAAAACGGTTCTTGAGCAAGCGAAAGAAAAAGGGAAATCAACGGGACTTGTTGCAACTTCTGAAATTACACATGCAACACCAGCTGCTTTCGGTGCGCATGACATTAGCCGTAAAAATATGGACGCAATTGCAAATGATTATTTTGATGAGAAAATTAAAGGGAAGCATAAAGTAGATGTTATGCTTGGCGGCGGCGTAAAGAACTTTGTTAGAAAAGATCGTAATCTTACAGAAGAGTTTAAGAAATCTGGTTATAGCTATGTAACGGATCGAGATCAATTGTTAAATGATAAAAATGATCAAATTCTTGGTTTATTTGCACCAGGTGGATTAGATAAAATGATTGACCGTAATGATAAAACACCTTCATTAGAAGAAATGACTAATGCAGCAATTGAGCGTTTGAACAAAAATAAAAATGGTTTCTTCTTAATGGTGGAAGGAAGTCAAATCGACTGGGCTGGACATGATAATGATATCGTTGGTGCAATGAGTGAAATGGAAGACTTCGAAAAAGCTTTCAAAGCAGCGATTGAGTTTGCGAAAAAAGATAAAAATACGTTAGTTGTTGCAACGGCAGACCACGCTACAGGTGGATTATCTTTAGGTGCCAATGGCGAGTATAACTTTAAAGTAGATCCAATTAAAGCTGCAAAACGCACACCAGACTTTATGGCAAATGAGATTGCAAAAGGTGCAAATGTAGAAGAAACATTGAAAAAGTATATTGATTTACAATTAACTCCAGAAGAAATTCAAGCTGTAAATGATATAGCTCCGTCAAAAGATGTAACAAAGATTGATAATGCAATTGAAGATATTTTCAATAAGCGCTCGGTTACAGGCTGGACAACTGGTGGACATACAGGGGAAGATGTGAACGTGTATGCATTTGGTCCAGGTAAATACTTATTCTCAGGCGTTCAGGAGAATACAAATATAGCGAAACGTGTCTTTGATATTGTTGGCGGCGGCGATCCGAATAAAGGAAGACGTTAATTAAGAGCGAAAGTGAGGCGAAATGCCTCACTTTTCTTTTTAGGAGTTGGGAATATGGAAAAAATATTTAGGAAATTAAGATTCCTTCTAGTATTTGTAGTATTACTAGTTGGATGTCAACAAGAAGAGAATAACGTAGAACAAAAATCTACTACTAAAAAAACTGAGGAAAAGGTACAAATAACAAAAGAAGAAGAGAAATCTATTCAAGATGTTATTACTACATTTGTGCGAACGACGAATGAAAAAAATCTTGCAGAACATATGGAGTTATTTTCAAAGAAGATGCCTAGTGCTGAAGACTTAAAAACACAAAAAGAAGCCGCATTTCAAAAGGGAAATAAGAAGATTGAATTGGAACATATAGATATGAAAGCTAGTAAAGTAGGGTATGTTATTGTTGAAACGAAAGAAAAGGAAGTAGACGATAGTGTCACTCTTCAAAAGAAAGTACAGTACGCTCTTGGAAAAGAAGATGAGAAATGGAAGATTGAAGAGGTTCGCACGATAGAGAAAAAATAACGTGAAACTTTAATAAGTGTGGGAGTCGCACTTTCCAAAAATGGTATAAAAAAAGGTTCTCATTGGCGAGAACCTTTTTTTATAGTGGTAGCATAATTTGATTTGAGCATGCCTCAATATCATCAATATCTTGACGAATTGTGGCCATTTTATTATCAAGATCTTCAGCTTTCATTGCTGCATCATGTAGTTCATCTTTTAAATACTCCGGTATTTTCCCTTCATATTTATAATAAAGTTTGTGTTCTAAACTTGCCCAAAAGTCCATTGCCAGTGTACGTAACTGAATTTCTGCAAATACATCTTTTGTACCAGAATTCAGTGATAAAGGATATTTAATAATCATGTGTAAACTTTTATAACCGTTTCCCTTTGGATTAGCGATATAATCTTTTACCTCTATGATTTCCATATCTTCACGCTTTTGAATGACTTCTTTTAAATGATAAATATCTTCTACGAAGCAACATGTAATACGAATACCAATAATATCTTGTAAATGCGTTTGAGCATTTTCAACTGTCGGTAATAAATTTTTACGTTCCAGCTTTTTAATAATACTTTCAGGTTGTTTTAGTCTTGTTTTTATATGTTCAAACGGGTTGTAATCCTCTAAAAATTGAGCTTCCCGGTTCATAATTTCAAATTTAGTTTTTAACTCTTCTAAAGCAAATGTATATGGTAATACAAAAGCTTTCCAGTAGTTAACTGTTGATTGATTATATTCCATTTTATATACACACCTTTTCCTATTTACAAGTGAGGTTGTTATTATACTAAATACCAAATCATATAAGCACAAGCGGCAAATGATGAGATCATAAAGCGATATTTAGTTTTCATACTTTCAACTCCTTTCGAGTAAGATTCTATATAAATAAACGTGATTGTTAATAAGTTCACTATGTACAATTTCTATAGTAATAGATTCGTGTGAATTTCGTATGAACTAATTGTTTCAGCTTTTTGTCTTTTTTGCTGTTAATCATAATTATTATTCGGATTTAAAGTGTTTTTATTTGATTTATCCATTTGTATAAATTAATGTATATTTAAATTTATAGTTATTAAGGAGGATATACGGTGAACTTTGAAGAATTAGCAATTGCTAGACGTTCTGCAATGAAATTTATACAAGGTATAGAAATCCCTGATGAGGATTTTAAAAAAATATTTGAGTTAACTAAGCTTTCTCCATCTTGCTATAATTTGCAGCACACACATTATGTTGTAATTCGTGATCAAGAGCGAAAAGAAAGATTAAAAGAATTAGCGTTCGGTCAATATAAAGTATCGAGTGCATCAGCGGTAGTGCTCGTTTGTGGTGATAAAAGAGCATACCAAAATGTTGAAAATATTTACTTCGGTATGAAAGTTTTAAAAATGATTGATGAATGCGAATATGAAGATACCATTAGGCAAACGAAAGGTTTATATGAAGGAAAGGGAGAGCGTTTCATGGAGGATGAAGCGATTAGAAATGCTTCGTTAAGTGCGATGACTTTTATGTACGCAGCTAAATATTATGGATATGATACATGTCCAATGATTGGTTTCGATGAAAAAGCAGTACAAAGTGAATTAAATATGCCAGAGCATGTAATACCTGTTTTAATGATTACGATAGGGAAAAGTGATACGACTAAAGTTCGTCCAAGAGGATATCGAAAGCCAATTAGTGAGTTTGTTACATACGAATCGTTTTAATAAAATTTATTTAACTATAAAAACAAGGGGATTCTAAATAGAATCTTCTTGTTTTTGCAATTGACAAATAGAATGAAGTTTTATAATATATAAATCGTAATCATTACGTTTTAGTTTGCGATCTTTGAAAGAAAGGAGAATTACCTATGCGTGTAAATATTACATTAGCTTGTACGGAGTGTGGTGATCGTAATTATATTTCTAAAAAAAATAAACGAAACAATCCAGAACGCATCGAACTAAAAAAATATTGTCCACGATTAAAGCGAGTAACGTTACATCGTGAGACGAAGTAGAAGACTAGAGATATCTCTAGTCTTTTTTTGTTAATAAGTTTTGGTTTTCTTTGCTATAATTACCTTAAATTGTAACGAAGGAGAGGGTATGGTGAATCAAAAAGATAAAGAAAGAAAAGAGCACGTAGCTCATATTATTGAAATTCCAGATGAATATAGGCTTGTTGTAGATGATCAAGAAGGGGTTGATGACCCGTATCATCTATTATGGTGGGGACATAAAGATGATGAGGAGAAACAGATACAAATTACATTAAATAGACATACTGGTAATTTAATTGAATTTAGGATAGATGATGGAAATTCTTTTTCGAGTGATAAGGGAGCGATAGAGGAGAATAAAGCAAGAGAGGTTGCAAATACATTCTTAAAAAAATATACAAAAGAAGAATATGAATTCTATACATATGTAACGGTTAAGGACGACAGGCGCGGTTGGAAAGAAGTAAATTATATGCAAGAAGTGAATAGCTATCCATTGCCGAATACTGGGTGTGTTGTGCAAGTGCACCCTTCAGGTAATGTTGTGCATTTTCATTACAATGGACAAAAAGCCATAGAGAAAAAACCGTTATGGCCAAGTGAAATTGTTGGGGAGAATATCGTTTTAGAAAATTTGAAAGCTAGACAAGATATGAGACTTGTATTTGTAGATTTAACATACTCTTCATGTGAGTATGAAAACGGGGAAGAAGTAAAAGGGTACCATCTTGTATATGAACCAGAGCCTAGTCATGCGTTTATTGATGCAAGTACAGGTAAAGATTTATATGGGCTAGAACACTATAAATTACCTTCTACAGTACTTGTTGATAAACCGCTAAAGAGTAGTCAAAAAAAAGATGTGTTTGATTTATTTGATTGGGACAAGGGGAAGTTTGTCAAAATAGATGAAAAAGTAGATGAGGATGAAGTCCGGATAAAATTTGTATTAAAAGAAGAATTACAAAAAGAAATAGAAGAGAAGGATTCATATTCAATGGATGAGTTTTATAAAAAACATTTTCCGATGTTGAAACATGATGAATTCGTTGTAATTACTCTAGATAAAGAAACAAATCAATTGCTTTCTTTTTTTATGTGGAAGGATGAGAAAAAAAGGAAAACAATCTTATCAAGAGAGCAATGTTTAAGCAAGGCACTTCAATTTTTAGAGCATATTATCCCAGATGCGACAAAGTATGTTCAACTTTGGGATAATTATGAGGAGGAAGAGGGGATAGAGAGGTTTTCCTTTTCAATCTATGTAAATGACATTCATGTAGAGCGGAAATATATTATGATCAACATCAATGCAGAAAATGGTGCTGTGATGCACTACTCTGGAGAGTCTGGCAACTTTATAAAAGAATTACTTACATATGAAACAACACCAAAAGTAACAAAAGAAAAAGCGTTAGAAATATACAGAGAGGCTATCCGAGTTAAATTAGAATGGTTTGTGGATCATGATGCAGAGGAAACGAAATACAAACTACTGTACAAACAAACGACAGATGAAAAACATAAAGAACCTTTTGATTGTAGTCGGGAAATTCGTTATATTGATGCCCAAACTGGGAGAAAGATTTGGAGTAAGTAAAATAAAAAGAGTTATTTTTCAAAGAAAATAACTCTTTTTATTTTTATAATTTGTCTGTTCGTTTTTCAAAATTAAATGTGATAGGAAGATTGGAAGAAGAATTATCACTTTTAAATGTTACTTTCCATTCTTTAGTATGGGCTTTAATTTCAAAATTAAGAAGATTCATCGCTCTACGTTTATCTATTTCTAAAAACATATTATGAATTTCTGGTTCTTGCTGTAAATTAAGAGCCTTTAGTGTGACTGTTAATGTGAAAAAATTTTGCCCTTCATATACTATTTTTGATATTTTTGTTTTTTGTGTATTTAACAGTATATAAAAACGGTCTGATGGAGTTAATTGTACAGAGTCATCAGTAATTTCATTCTCGCTATTATAAAGTTCAACTAAGAAAGATGTACTATGGGAAGAATGTTTTTTGCTTGTAATCTGTAATTCAGTAGGAATCATCGGTATTTCATAAAAATCATTCCTTATTATGTTATTGTAATCCTCTGAAAATTTACGGACTTCTTTTGGAAAAGAGTCTTCTTGTGTACTTAAAAAAGTTTTATGTTGCTTTGGAGTTTTTTTACTAAAATTTAATGTTTCTTTAAAGTAATAATTGGATCCAGTTAAAAATAAAAAACTACAAATTAATAAAAAAATTCGATACGGATTTTGAAAGTTAAAGAACAGTAGTATACATGTAATAAATCCAATTACATAGAAAATAAAGATAAGTAGTTCTAGTTTTGAGTGAAAGGAGAAACCATAATTATGAAAAAATTTCATTCCAATTATAATTTGAGCTCCAAAAAACAAAGAAATTCCAAATTGAAAAAATAATAAATCAGGCCCTCTCTTAATAACAAAAGTAATGAACGAAATGAAAAGTAAAAATACCCCTAAATAAATTGTTACATTTAATAATCGATCTAATGTAAGCATGAATAGTTTCCCCTTTAATAGCATATTCATATATAAATAACAATTTTATATAATTATAATATAACAATAAAATATTTTAAATGTTGGAAGTGTTGAGTTTTATAAATAAACTGTACAGACACAAACAACCTCAAGCCCACATACACATAATAAAGACCACTATTTTGGCGGAGGTGAAAGGTTTGAGTCTATTCGCCGCAATTGGATATATGGTTCGAGAAGTGTTTGTCTTTGTTTCTTATGTGAAAAATAATGCGTTTCCGCAGCCGTTATCATCAGATGATGAGAGAAAGTACTTAGAGTTAATGGAGCAAGGTGATGCTCAAGCGAGAAATCTTTTAATTGAACATAATTTACGGCTTGTAGCTCATATCGTTAAAAAATTTGAGAACACAGGAGAAGATGCAGAAGATTTAATTTCAATTGGTACAATCGGACTCATTAAAGCGATCGAGAGCTATTCTGCAGGAAAGGGAACGAAGCTTGCGACGTATGCAGCACGCTGTATTGAAAATGAAATTTTGATGCATTTACGTGTACTAAAGAAAACGAAAAAAGATGTTTCACTTCATGATCCGATCGGGCAAGATAAAGAGGGCAATGAAATATCGCTTATTGATATATTAAAATCAGAGTCTGAAGATGTAATTGATATGATTCAGCTTAGTATGGAGTTAGAAAAAATTAAAGAGTATATCGATATTTTAGACGAAAGAGAAAAAGAAGTGATTGTGAAACGTTTTGGACTTGGGCTAGATAAGGAGAAAACACAGCGGGAAATAGCTAAGGCGCTTGGCATTTCTAGAAGTTACGTATCACGGATCGAAAAGCGTGCTTTAATGAAAATGTTCCACGAGTTTGTAAGGGCAGAGAAAGAGAAAAAAGCGAAAGAGTAAAGTGTATTAGAAGCAGCCATATTTTAAAATGGGCTGCTTTTCTTATTGTAAATAAGAAAAGAAAACGCGTTATGCTAAGAAGAAATACATGTTCACTGTTGAAAATGACGGATTCTATCTGTAATATTAGAAGGTGCTAAATAATTTAAGAATAATACCATACTTAGTTTTCTGTATGTATAATAAGGCTGCTTTATATGATATGTGGGAATAAGAACCAATTTTACGTATGATATAGAAAGAAAATAAGGGAAAACTAAAGTTATAGACTGATTAGGGGGTTTCGCAATTTGCGACGTACATTATATCGACTTATGATAGAACTTACAAATGGTCGCTTTACTTCTTATATATTACGTAAATTTGCACAATCTCGTTTGAGCTCTATCATTATTCCATCGTATGCGAAAGTTTTTCAAATTAATCAAGATGAGATGGAAAAGGGTTTGAAGGAATATAGAACATTGCATGAATTATTTACGCGTAAGCTAAAAGAAGGAAAGCGTAGTATTGATACAGATGCATCGAGTATCGTTAGTCCTGTTGATGGTGTTTTTGCAGATCATGGTCCTATTGAGGATACAAAAACATTTGATATTAAAGGAAAGCGCTATTCAATTGTGGATATGCTAGGTAATGAAGAACGTGCAACGCGATATGCAGGCGGTACATATATGGTAATTTATTTGAGTCCAAGTCACTATCATCGCATTCATAGTCCGCTTTCTGGTTCTGTGACTGAAAGATTTGTACTCGGTAGAAAATCGTATCCGGTAAATGCAGCTGGTATGGAATACGGGAAAGAACCGCTGTCAAAAAATTATCGTTCTGTTACAGAAGTAAGCAGTGATGGCGAACATATGGCTCTTGTAAAAGTAGGGGCCATGTTTGTTAATAGTATTGAGCTTTTGCATGAGAGAGACACTGTTCAAAAAGGTGAAGAAATGGCATACTTTACATTTGGTTCAACAGTTGTGTTATTGTTTGAAAAAGATATGATAGAAGTAGTGCAGGAATTAAAGAGTGGACAAGAGCTGCGTCTTGGTGAAAAAATAGCTACTCGATTAGCTCATAAATAAAGAAAAGCTTTTATAACCGTAAGTAAGAGTTATGGGCAAAGATACTTAATGATGAAATCCCCTAGATGGGAGTACTTGTTTATTCGAGAGCCATCGTAGGATGGCTCTTTTTACAGGGCATTCAATAATGTATCCTGTAACTGTTTGATTGGTACGGGCTGATTAAACTTTCACTTTATATGTAATCAAGAAGATTTGACAAGCTTGTCCTCTAATGAGCGTCTAATGATTTCTTGTTTTATAAGTAAAATGAAGTCGGGATTTAATTTTAGTTCTTTTGCTTTATAATAAGACTCAGTGAGTAACTCAGTGGATAACTGTTCCATATGTTTTGTTTTCAAGGTGAGTCACCTCCTAATAATATAAGGATTGATTCGTTGATGCATTTAATGTACCAAAAAAGTATGACAGTCACAAACGAGTGGTTATCCACATACCTAGGTGGATAAAGTGTGTATAGTTTGTTAGTAAATTCCAAATTAACTGAAAGATTAATGTGGAAAATGTGTACAATTTTATCCACAGGTTATATATCGAAAAATGTTGTCGAAAAATTTTATGAAAAATCCTCAAAGAGGTGAAAGAAATTGAAGCTATTTTTACCAAATGAATACGTGAAAAATGTATATCATGTTCAACCAGAAGATTTAAAAAAACGTGGGATTAAAGGTGTTATTACTGATTTAGATAACACTTTAATTGAATGGGATCGTCCAAATGCAACCCCGCAACTTGAAGAATGGTTCTTAAAAATGAAAGAGCAAGGCATCCAAGTAACGGTTGTTTCAAATAATAATGAGCAACGTGTAAAAGATTTTGCTGACCCATTAGGTATTCCATTTATTCATAGTGCACGTAAACCATTTGTTCGAGCGTTTAAGCGTGCGATACAAGAGATGCATCTGCAGGCAGAGGAAGTTGTAGTAATTGGAGATCAGTTACTGACTGATGTGCTTGGTGGAAACCGAGTAGGGCTTCATACAATTTTAGTTGTACCGGTAGCACAAACGGACGGATTAGTGACGCGCTTTAATCGGAAAATTGAACGAAGAATCATGAAAAATATGAAGAAAAAAGGTTTAATTAACTGGGAGGAATAAAGTTTGACTGAAACAATTAAATGTATTGGTTGCGGTGTAGAAATTCAAACAGAAAATAAAAACGAAGTGGGGTATGCTCCTACCTCATCTTTAGAGAAAGAACAAGTCATTTGTCAACGTTGTTTTCGCTTGAAGCATTACAATGAAATTCAAGATGTATCGTTAACAGATGATGACTTCCTACGCATTTTAAATGGAATTGGAAAATCAGATGCATTAGTAGTCAAAATTGTAGATATTTTTGATTTTAATGGTAGCTGGTTACCTGGCTTACATCGTTTCGTAGGAAATAATAAAGTATTACTTGTTGGAAATAAAGCTGATTTAATTCCAAAGTCAGTAAAACATGATAAAGTAAAGCATTGGATGCGCTATAGTGCAAAGCAGCTAGGATTAAAACCAGAAGATGTCTTTTTAATTAGTGCAGCGAAGGGACAAGGAATTGCTGAACTAGCAGATGCTATTGAGTATTATCGCGGCGGCAAAGATGTTTATGTTGTTGGATGTACGAATGTAGGGAAATCGACATTTATTAATCGTATGATTAAAGAATTTAGTGATGAGACTGAAAATGTAATTACAACATCTCATTTCCCAGGAACAACACTGGATTTAATTGATATTCCATTAGACGAAGAATCTTCTTTATATGATACGCCAGGTATTATTAACCACCACCAAATGGCTCATTATGTTGGGAAGCAAAGCTTAAAGCTTATTACACCAACAAAAGAAATTAAGCCGATGGTATTCCAATTAAATGAAGAACAAACGTTATTCTTTAGTGGATTGGCACGTTTTGATTATGTAAGTGGTGGTCGTCGTGCGTTTACTTGTCACTTCTCGAATCGTTTAACAATCCATCGTACAAAGCTTGAGAAAGCAGATGAATTATATAAAAATCATGCTGGAGATTTACTAAGCCCGCCAACACCAGAAGAATTAGCAAATATGCCTGAGTTAGTGAAATACGAATTTAATATTCGTGAACCAAAGACGGATGTTGTATTCTCTGGATTAGGATGGGTTACTGTGAACGAACCAGGCGCGAAAATTGTTGCACACGTACCAAAAGGAGTAAGTGTTTCACTACGTAAATCTTTAATTTAATATGGAGAGGGATTTATGAAACAATTATATGGTGTAATCGGAAATCCAATTGGACATTCATTATCACCCGTTATGCATAACGATGCATTTGAACACTTGAATATGGATGCCCATTATCATGCATTCCTTGTTGAAGAGGAAGCGCTAGGGGAAGCAGTAAGAGGTTTAAAAGCATTAGGTATTTCAGGATTTAATGTAACAACTCCGCACAAGGTTGCTATCATGGAGTATTTGGATGAGATTGATCCATTGGCAAGGAAAATCGGTGCAGTAAATACAGTGGTTCATAAGAATGGAAGGTTAATTGGCTACAACACAGATGGAATTGGTTTTGTTCGAGCGCTGCAGTCAATTAGTAATGAACCACTTCAAGGGAAACGTATTTTGTTACTTGGTGCAGGTGGTGCTAGCCGAGCTATTTATTTTTCTCTTGCTGATGTAGGTGTAAAAGAGATTGATGTAGCCAATCGTACAGTAGATAAGGCGAAAGAACTTATTGCTGCACGTACGGCCGATGTTAATTCTGTTGCTTTGTCGTTAGAAAAAGCGACAGAAGAACAAGGAAATTATGATATTATCATTCAGACGACAACGATAGGTATGCATCCACACGTCGAACATACGCCATTACAAATGTGTTCGTTAAAAAAAGGAACGATTGTATCAGATATAATTTATAATCCATTTGAAACGAAAATTTTATGTGAGGCAAAAGAGCAGGGTGCAATCATTCAAAATGGTATTGATATGTTTGTTTATCAAGGAGCACTTGCATTTGAAATGTGGACAGGACGTGTACCAAATATTGATCGAATGAAACAATTAGTTATAGAAAAGCTTGGAGGCTAACATATATGTTAACAGGAAAACAAAAAAGATTTTTACGTGCACAAGCACATCATTTAACACCAATTTTTCAAGTAGGAAAAGGCGGAGTAAATGAAAATATGGTAAAACAAATTGGAGAAGCGTTAGAAGTTCGTGAACTATTTAAAGTGAGTGTATTACAAAACTGTGAATTTGATCGCCGTGAGGTTGCGGAAGAACTTGCAAAAGGTGCACGTGCTGAAATCGTTCAAGTAATTGGAAGTACAATCGTTTTATACAAAGAATCAAGAGAAAATAAACAAATTAAGCTTCCTCGATAAAAAGATTAGCATGCGCTATTTTTTATCGCTGATGCGTAATGATGTAGAGAGCGAAACCAATTGAACTTTTATTAATAGCAACTCTCTTCGTTCCTAACCAAGGAGAGTTGCTGTATGTAAAAGGAAGGGGCGTTTCTTTTGAGGAAAATTGGCATCATTGGCGGTACATTTGATCCGCCTCACTATGGACATTTGCTAATTGCAAATGAAGTATATCACGCTTTGGAATTGGAAGAAGTATGGTTCTTGCCAAACCAGATTCCGCCACATAAACAAGGACGTAATATTACAAGTATAGAAAGTCGTTTACATATGTTAGAGCTTGCGACTGAGGCAGAAGAACACTTTTCTATTTGTTTAGAAGAGCTAAGCAGGAAGGGCCCATCTTATACGTATGACACTATGTTACAATTGACGAAGAAGTATCCGGATGTGCAGTTTCACTTTATTATCGGTGGGGATATGGTTGAGTATTTACCGAAGTGGTATAACATTGAAGCTTTACTTAATCTTGTAACATTTGTTGGAGTTGCAAGACCTGGGTATACATTGCATACACCATATAAGATTACTACAGTGGAAATTCCGGAATTTGCAGTTTCTTCATCCTTATTACGTGAGAGATATAAGGAGAAGAAAACGTGTAAATATTTACTTCCTGAAAAAGTACAGGTATATATCGAGAGGAATGGGTTGTATGAATCGTGAGAATGCACTTCATATTGTCAAACAACAAATGCATGAAAAACGTTATATACACACAATTGGTGTAATGGAGACAGCGATTGAGCTTGCTAAGTTATACGGTGTGGACGAGAAAAAAGCAGAGATGGCAGCTATATTCCATGATTATGCGAAATGTAGAGCAATTTCAGAGATGGAAGAGATTATTAAACGTGAAGATTTGCCGAAAGATTTACTTTGCTATAATAAAGAGTTGTGGCATGCGCCTGTTGGGGCATACTTAGTAGAAAAAGAGGTAGGCATTACGGATTCTGAAATATTGCAAGCTATTACATATCATACAAGTGGTCATGAGAACATGACGATGTTAGATAAAGTGATTTATGTAGCTGATTACATTGAGCCAGGGCGAAAGTTTCCAGGTGTGGAAGAGGCTCGTAAACTCGCATATACGGATATAAATCAAGCTTTATTATTTGCCTTAAAGAGAACAATTCAATTTTTAATGGAAAAAAATCAGACGATTTATCCATTAACATTCCAAACATACAATGCAGTTATCAAGGAGGAAATGAGTAAATGAACGATAAAGATTTATTAGTGTTAGCGGCAAAAGCAGCTGATGATAAAAGAGCAGAAGATATGGTTGTCCTAAATATGCAAGGTATTTCACCAATTGCAGATTATTTCATTATTTGTCACGGTAATTCAGATAAACAAGTGCAAGCAATTGCACGTGAAATTAAATCAAAAGCACATGAGTTCCAAATCGACGTACAACGTATGGAAGGTTTTGACGAAGCACGTTGGGTATTAGTTGATCTTGGAGATGTAGTTGCCCATGTATTCCATAAAGATGAGCGTAATCACTATAATTTAGAGCGTCTATGGGGCGATGTGCCACGTGAAGATATAACAGAAGAGCTAGGCCAATGAAATACGAACAATTTGCATTGTTGTACGACGAACTGATGAATGATGTCCCTTATGATAAATGGGTAGAATTCACAGAGGAAAGCCTGCAGCAGGCAGATATGAAAGAGGCAAAAATTCTTGATGTAGCATGCGGTACGGGTAATGTAACCCTTCCGCTTGTGCAAAAGGGTTACGATTTAATAGGTGTCGATCTTTCAGAAGAAATGTTAACAGTCGCTCAGCAAAAACTAGGAGGAGAGGGATACTTTATTCCTTTTTACCAACAAGACATGCGAGAGCTTGATGTTCCAGGTGAGTTTGACTGTGTCACTATCTTTTGTGATTCATTAAATTATGTATTGCAAGAAGATGGAGTACAAGAAACATTTAGAAGAGTGTTTCACCATTTGCGTCAAGATGGTTTGTTTTTATTTGATGTACATTCTTTATATAAAATACATCATGTATTTCAAAATGAAACGTATACAGTGAATGGAGAAGAAATATCTCTTATTTGGAATTGCTTCCCTGGTGAAGAATCAAATAGTGTAGAGCATGATTTGACATTCTTTGTTCAAGATCCGGAAGAAGATGTGTACCATCGGTTTGACGAATGTCACGTGCAACGTGCATATCAAGTGGAAGAGTTAACGAAATGGCTTGAAGAAGCAGGTTTTACAGTTCTTCGTGTAACAGGTGATTTTGAGCGACTTGAAGTTACAGAACAAACAGAGCGTATTTTCTTCATGGCGAAGAAAAACGGATAAAACAAATAAAACAAATAAAATAAATAAAACAAAAGCAACCGAGAAGGTTGCTTTTGTTTTATAAAGAAGATGTATTTTTAGTTCTAGCATAATCTGAAGATCGTATGCGTAAAGTGTGGGAATAGTAGTTGGAGTGAAAATGTATTGTAAAAAAATAAGTATTTATAAAAAGGATTTGGAATGAAAATGACGTATTTATTATGTGTGTTTATTGAATTGCTGATCAACGCATTCTAAATCTTCATCAAATTTTTCATGTGTTCGCTCGATTAACTTATGGAACATATCTCCAACGTGTTCTTCTAAAACCCGAATGCCTTCCCCGGTAACGCCGCCTTTCACGCAAACCTTTTCTTGTAAGGTAGGTAATGTGAAGATTTCTTTTTCAAGTAATTTCCCCATCCCCACGACCATTTCACTTACTAAAGTAGTAGCCTCTTCGTGTGTAATATTTGTTTTATCTACAGCAGCGTTAATGAAGCATTGTAGTAAATAACTAAAGAAAGCAGGACCGCAACTTGCTATATCAGATGAAACACGTGTTATATCTTCTTCTATTACAAGAGGTGTAGAAATATTTTTGAATAGACGAAGTAGTTTTTGTTGCCATTCTTCAGAGCAATTATTTCCAAATGTAAATAGTGAGGCGCCAGAGAGGGCGCGATTTGTGATACTTGGAATGATACGTGCGACGTGGCACGGTACGAGAGTCTCTAATTGTGATGGAGATATTGGACTTGTAATAGAAACTAAGCACGTTTCATCAGAAAAATGTTCAGCGTATTTTTTTAGGATAGGGTATATATCTATCGGCTTAACGCAAATAAAAATAAGTTGTGATTGTTCGATTACTTCCGGGATTGTTTTTGCTATATGAACAGAAGGGTATTTTTCTTTTATATGATATGCTTTGGCAGGCGTCCGATTAATGATTGTAAGGCACGAAGGTTTGACAGCACGGGTTTCTAAAAATGCATCGATTAGTATATTCCCCATGTTTCCTGTCCCTATAATTCCTATGTTCAAAGTTTCATCCCTCCTTCGTAACAGCTTTCTCCTAAACAATATGAATGATGTTATAAATTTATGATTAGAGGTGTAAAATGATGTGGGATTTTCCGAAAAAGTGGTTAGGTTTAGTAGCTATTATTGGAACTTTACTTTTTCTTGTTTTTTGGAAAACGAATCAGAGTGTAGAACGAACGCCTATTACAATGAATGTGCAAGAGAAGGAGATAGAAAAAAAGGGTAAACCGAAAATATCGGATACAAAGGAACAGAAAAGAACAATTATAATTGATGTGAAAGGAGCGGTTAATAAAGAAGGGGTATATGAAATGAAGGAAGGAGATCGCGTAAAGGATGCGGTTCAAAAGGCTGGTGGTTTTTTATCAGAAGTAGATATGAAAAAAGTGAATTTAGCACAAATTGTACAAGATCAAATGCTTCTTTATATACCGAGTAAAAATGAGCCAGAACAAGGGATGTTTACTTCTTCTAAGGAAGATGGCAAGATTCGAATAAATACAGCAGCGAAAGAGCAATTGGAAAAAATTACAGGGATTGGCTCTCGAAAGGCAGAAAGTATTTTGAAATATCGAGAAGAGCATGGTCCGTTTCAGAAAATAGAAGATTTATTAGAGATTGATGGGATTGGTGCGAAGTCTCTTGAAAAGATAAAAGATCAAATTATTATTCCGTAAAAGATTGACGAAGTTTTTCTTCTTTCGCTACACTACAAGTAGACAAAAAAGTAGGTGAAAAATATGGAACGAATTTCATGGGATCAATATTTTATGACGCAAAGCCATCTACTATCGTTACGTAGTACATGTACAAGGCTTGCGGTAGGAGCGACAATCGTTCGCGATAAACGAATTATTGCTGGTGGATATAATGGTTCGATTAAAGGTGGCGTACATTGTATAGATGATGGTTGTTACGTAATCGATAATCATTGTGTTCGGACAATTCATGCCGAAATGAATGCTTTATTACAATGTGCCAAGTTTGGTGCGAAAACAGAGGAAGCAGAAATTTACGTTACGCATTTCCCTTGTTTACAATGTTGTAAGGCAATTATTCAAAGTGGTATTACAGCGGTTTATTATGCGCAGGATTATAAAAATCATCCATACGCCATAGAGTTATTTGAACAAGCGAATGTAACAGTGAAGCACGTTCCGCTAGAATATGATATCGCTGCATTAGAGGAGCAAAAACGTTATACGGAGTTAAAAGAATTATTTGCGTCTTTAGAAAAAGATAATTTATCAATGGAAGAATTACAGCATGTATTCACGAAAGCAAAAATGATGCTATAAGGAGTGAGTATAAGTTGCAGGAACAATGGGGGTATGTTGCAATCTCGTTTATAATAGGGATTGCAATTGCCTTTTCCTCGTCACTTTTATTGATAGTTTTTTGCCTCTTTTTAAATGTTTTCTTCTGTTTATATCGCACTTCGCGTAAAACCTTCTTTTTTTGCATTGTAGCGTGCTTTAGTGGCGCTATATACACTTCCTATGTTCAAGGGTGGAATAAGTCTCTAGGAGAGTCCTATGGAGTTACAAGAGGAGTTATACAAAATACACCGCTTGTTAATGGAGATCGCCTATCTTTTCAGTTTGAAGATCACAATAAAAATATAGTGCAGTTAAGTTATAGAATAAAATCAGCCTTGGAAAAGGAAAAAATGCAACAATTATACGCAGGGATATCATGTGTATTCGAGGGTGAGAGGAAAGAACCGCAAACAGCTCGGAATTTTCATGGTTTTAATTACCGTGATTATTTATACAAGCAACATATTCATTTCACATTTGAGGCTACATATATTTCTGAATGCTATAAAACATCACTGTCGCTCATGCAACGGATTCTCCTTTTGAGGCAACAAGTAATCTCGAAAGTTACAGAGATGTTTCCAGAGCAATCAGGTGCTTTTATGAATGCGTTACTATTTGGTGATAGACAACAAATGACGTTTGAAGTGGAAGAGCAATATCAACAGTTTGGTCTTGTACATTTGTTAGCAATTTCAGGTTCGCACATTGTATTGTTAATGGTGATAGTATATTTTATTTTGCTAAGAAGTGGTGCGACGAGGGAGGTAGCAACAATTTGCCTTATCATTTGTATTCCTTTGTATATGGTTTTAGCAGGGGCGTCACCCTCTGTTATAAGGGCTTCTATAACAGGAGTTTTGACGTTGATTGCTTTTATGTGCTCGATTCGTTTATCTAGTTTAGATGCTTTAAGTGTAACAGCTATATGTATGCTTATATATGACCCTTATCTTGTTTTTAATATTGGATTTCAGTTTTCTTTTGTAGGTAGCTTCGCTTTACTTTTGTCTGCTCCGTTATTGTTAGTGAGTAGCAACGGAGTAATCCGAAATTCTATTTATATTTCTATCATTTCACAGCTCGTTAGTACTCCGATTTTGTTATATCACTTTGGTTATTTTTCTCCATATAGCATTTTCCTCAATCTTTTATACGTTCCGTTTTTATCTATCATTGTATTACCATGTAGCATTATTATTTTACTGTGTATGCCAATTGTCCCGTTTCTCGCAAAAGGATTTGCGGATGTGTTATCAATAGGCTTGAGTATGTCTAATGTTTTTCTAAGTTATTGTGAAAGTTTACCATTTAACCAGCTTATTTTCGGGAAAACGTCCTTCAATCTTGTAGCTGTATATTGCGCGAGTATTGTCAGTATATTGATGGTTTGGGAAAGGAGAGCGCCGAAAAAAATGGTTTGTATAGTTGTGAGTATATTTCTTTTTATTAGCACGTGTCATTATGTATATCCATATTTTAGAGGAAGTGGAAGTGTAACATTTATTGATGTTGGACAAGGTGATGCAATATTAATTCGCCTTCCGTATGATAAAGGGGTTTATCTTATTGATACAGGTGGAACGCTTCGTGTCAATAAGGAAGAGTGGCAACAAAAAAAGCATGAATTTTCTGTTGGAAATGATGTTTTAATACCCTATTTACAAAAAGAAGGTATTAAAACAATTGATAAATTAATCGTAACGCATGGAGATGCAGATCATATAGGTGCTGCGCAAGAATTATTATCATATATACCTGTAAAAGAAGTTGTGTTTGGCCGGAAGGGAAAAGATGCAGTATTAGAAAAAGTAGTAAAGAAACAGGCATTAGAAAAGGAAATGAAAATAACTGAAGTGGGGGAAGGGGAAAGTTGGAGTGTAAATGAAGCTGAATTTTTCGTTTTAGCTCCAAAAGGAAAAGAAAAAAGTGAAAATAATGCTTCAATTGTAATATGGGCAAAATTTGGAGGATTGACGTGGCTATTTACAGGCGATTTAGAAGAAGAAGGAGAGCAGTTTTTAGTATCTGCGTATCCAGATTTGCGAGTAGATGTTTTAAAAGTTGCTCATCATGGAAGTAACACGTCATCTATAGAGTCTTTTTTGAACGTTATACAGCCCCGTGTAGCGATTATATCTGTTGGTAAGCAGAATAGATATGGACACCCGCATAAAGAAGTGATAGAGCGTTTGGAGAAGATGGGGAGTGCGATATGGCGCACGGACAAGCAAGGTGCTATTTCCTATGTTTTTAAAGGGGAAAATGGAACCTTTCAAAGTAAAATCACATACGATAAGACATATGATAGGTGAAAAAGAGAAGACTGCCATGAAGTGGCAGCCTTTAAGAACCGATAAATTTAATAACAGTTGCAATGATGAAAAGTGTTGCGAAAAAACCAAATGAGACGATAAATCCTACCCCTGAATCAATAGCGTCATTGCGTTTACTTTGAACGTTTTGTTCAAAATCATTCATTTAGAATCCCTCCCCAACATTCCACTTTAGTATAAAATATTGTCAGAAAAAAATCTACAATTTCCATATGAAGAGAAAATGAGCTTTTTTGCTACTTTTAGATCATGAAGTAACGTGGTTTTTTTGTTTCCAAGCATGTTAACAGTTGGCACTTATACTCGAATTTTTATTGTGAATAATAAAGGGAAGGTGATTACCGCACACCAATAAGAAACCCGGGGCTTATTGCGTGGCGTTTAATATAAATAAAGGGACGGGTTATAAAGCCTGTTCCTTTGTACTTGTAAAACAAAAGCTAGGGCATTAGTATAAATATATATTGCCAAGTTAGGGAGTAGGAAAAAGTATGAGTGATATACATAAAAAAATTAAAAAGAAACAGTTTGCTTCGTTATATTTACTATATGGAACGGAAGCTTTTTTTATAAATGAAACGATAAAGCTTATTACGACAGAAGCACTTGAAGAAGAAGATCGAGAGTTTAATGTTGTGACATACGATTTGGAAGAAGCATATTTAGAAGATGTGGTTGAGGATGCGCGTACGCTTCCTTTCTTTGGAGAACGGAAAGTACTGTTAATAAAATCACCGCTATTTCTGACTTCGCAAAAAGAAAAGTTAGAGCAAAATATAAAAATTTTAGAAGAATACATTGGTGAACCTTCTCCATTTTCTATTCTTGTTTTTGTTGCGCCTTACGAAAAACTTGATGAGCGAAAAAAAATTACAAAACTATTAAAGAAAACAGCAGATGTAGTAGAAGCGAATGCGATGCAAGTGCAGGATGTTCAGAAGTGGATTATTGCTCGGGCAGATGAAGTGCATGTGCACATTGATAACGTGGCTGTTAGTTTGTTGCTAGAGCTTGTGGGAAGTAATGTAACGATGTTGGCGAAGGAAATGGACAAGTTAACGTTATACGTTGGTATGGGCGGAGAGATTACGACGAAACTTGTTGCAGAGCTTGTGCCAAAATCAGTTGAGCAAAATGTATTTGCTTTGACAGAAAAAGTGGTGAAAAAAGATATTGCAGGTGCAATGCAAATTTTGGATGGATTATTTACGCAGCAGGAAGAACCGATTAAATTGCTTGCGTTATTAGTGAGTCAATTCCGTTTGTTGTATCAAGTGAAAGAGTTACAGCAACGTGGTTATGGGCAAAATCAAATTGCATCTCATATTGGTGTACATCCGTATCGTGTAAAATTAGCGATGAATCAAACGAAATTTTTCTCTTTTGAAGAATTAAAAAAAGTGATTATAGAATTAGCAGAAGCTGATTATAGTATGAAGACGGGAAAGATGGATAAGAAACTTGTGCTCGAGTTTTTCTTAATGCGATTAAATCATATGTGATGACACAAAAAAGTTCATGTACCTAGTGCATGAACTTTTTTTGTATATAAAAAAACGATCCAAATGGATCGTTTTTTAAACGCCTTACGCGTTTACTTGTTTCGCTAAGCGAGATTTTTGACGAGATGCAGCGTTTTGGTGGATAAGACCTTTACGAGCTGCTTTGTCAAGTTTTTTAGAAGCAGTTTTGAAAGCTTCTTTAGCATTTTCAAGATCGTTATTAGTAACTAAAGCTTCTACAGTTTTAACAGCAGAACGCATGTCAGACTTGATAGAAGCGTTATGTGCACGACGCTCTTCGCTAAGTTTAGCGCGTTTGATAGCAGATTTGATGTTTGCCATACTTTTCACCTCCCTGGTGCAATCGAATGACTCGATTCTTACATAGAACAAGTGATATTCTATCAAACGGTGAAGAGAATTGCAATAGTATATCCATGAAATTTCACGTAAAGGAAAGAATGACCTTATATAACTTTGGGAAATCTAACGATATTTACTATGAATTACGGAGGAGATACGATGAAAGAACCATTGGATTTAAGTAAATATAGCGTTAGAACTGACCTTGCTGTAGAAGCTCATCAAATGTTGCAAGAAAGCCAAGAAGAACAAAAAGGGATACAGGGGGTAATTGTAAAAGAGAGGGAAGAAGAAGGTACTATAATTACAAAAGTAACAATTGATGAAGCTGCCTCTGAAGCGATGGGTAAAAAACCTGGAAATTATTTAACGCTTGAAGTACAAGGTATACGTCAGCAAGATACAGAACTTCAACAAAAAGTGGAGCGTATTTTTGCAAAAGAATTTTCTTATTTCTTAGAAGAGGTTGGTGTTACAAAAGAAGCGAGCTGTTTAATTGTAGGCCTTGGGAATTGGAATGTAACACCGGATGCTCTTGGGCCAATAGTTGTAGAAAATGTATTAGTAACGAGACATTTGTTTCAATTGCAGCCTGAAAGTGTAGAAGAAGGATTCAGGCCTGTTAGTGCAATTCGGCCGGGGGTAATGGGGATTACAGGCATCGAAACGAGCGATGTTATTTATGGGATTATTGAGAAGACAAATCCAGACTTTGTAATTGCGATTGACGCATTAGCTGCCCGTTCTATTGAACGAGTAAATAGCACGATACAAATTTCTGATACTGGAATCCATCCTGGATCAGGGGTTGGGAATAAACGTAAGGAACTAAGTAAAGAGACATTAGGTATCCCTGTTATCGCAATTGGTGTTCCGACTGTGGTCGATGCCGTTTCGATTACAAGTGATACGATTGATTTTATTTTGAAACATTTTGGTCGAGAGATGAAAGAAGGAAACAAACCTTCAAGATCTTTGTTACCAGCGGGATTTTCATTTGGAGAAAAGAAAAAATTAACAGAAGAAGATATGCCAGATGAAAAGAGCCGAAATATGTTTTTAGGTGCTGTTGGTACGTTAGAAGAAGAAGAAAAAAGAAGGTTGATTTATGAAGTGCTATCGCCTCTTGGTCATAACTTAATGGTGACCCCAAAAGAAGTAGATACTTTTATTGAGGATATGGCGAATGTAATAGCGAGTGGTTTAAATGCAGCGCTGCATCATCAAATTGATCAAGATAATACGGGAGCGTATACACATTGAGGGAGAAAGATGATAATAGTTTGAGTCGTTTTGCGCTTTTGTGTATATGTAGTGTAGCTTTATGTTTACTTATGATGATAGCAGGAGTGTCACTTGCTAATCATGGTTTGAAAAGTATGAAAGGTTATCGGCAATTGTCGTATGAACAAATAGCTCATATGACAGGGACAGAGAGTACAGGTGCTGAATCAGAAATTTTGGGTAGTTCGTTTTCAGCTTCAGAAAAACAACAACAATTAGAACGTTTAAGAAGTTTTAATGTTGTAGAAGGAATTGGGATGGCGGTAGCAAGTGTAGCTTATGAAATGACGAAGTTCGGAACGGATATAGTTGTTGGGAAAATAAAGGGGATTTTTAGCTAAGAGTAGCATGGGAGATGGTTGTTTTACTGATTTGTAAGACAACCGTTTTAAAATTTGAAAAGGGTTTGTCTCTTATGGTTTATTCGCATAAGATATAGATAGAATGATTTGTATCGTAAGCAGCACGAGTTTTCATTGAATCTTTGTTGCTCTATTGATATAATCAGTGCTAGTGTATATTGGCGAGACTATTAGGAGTTGAGAACATAGATGAACAAAGAAGAAAGAGCAAAAAGACAGTCCAAAATTCGTAATTTCTCTATTATTGCTCATATTGACCACGGAAAATCAACGTTAGCAGACCGTATTTTAGAGAAAACAAATGCGTTAACACAACGCGAAATGAAAGCTCAGTTGCTTGACTCTATGGATTTAGAGCGTGAGCGTGGTATTACAATCAAATTAAACGCAGTACAATTAAACTATAAAGCAAAAGATGGTGAAGAGTATATTCTTCATTTAATTGATACACCAGGACACGTCGACTTTACGTACGAAGTATCTCGTAGTTTAGCGGCTTGTGAAGGTGCGATTCTTGTAGTAGATGCAGCGCAAGGTATTGAAGCGCAAACGTTAGCGAACGTATACTTAGCGCTCGATAACAACTTAGAAATTTTACCAGTTATCAATAAAATCGACTTACCAAGTGCGGATCCAGAACGTGTACGTCAAGAGGTAGAAGATGTAATTGGTTTAGATGCATCAGAAGCGGTACTTGCTTCTGCGAAAGCTGGAATTGGTATTGAAGAAATTTTAGAACAAATTGTTGAAAAAGTACCAGCTCCGGCAGGTGATTCAGAAGAGCCGTTACAATGTATGATTTTCGACTCTTTATATGATCCGTACCGTGGTGTAATTGCTTATATCCGTGTTGTAAATGGAACGGTAAAAGTTGGCGATAAAGTACGTATGATGGCAACGGGTAAAGAATTTGAAGTAACAGAAGTAGGTGTATTTACACCGAAAACTACGCAACGTGACGAGTTAACAGTAGGTGATGTAGGTTTCTTAGCAGCATCTATTAAAAACGTAGGTGATACACGTGTTGGTGATACGATTACACATGCGAAACGTCCAGCTGCAGAGGCGTTACCAGGTTACCGTAAATTAAACCCGATGGTATTCTGTGGGCTGTATCCAATTGATTCTGCTCGTTATAACGATTTACGTGATGCGTTGGAAAAATTAGAGTTAAACGATTCTGCTCTTGAGTTTGAACCAGAAACATCTCAAGCGTTAGGATTTGGTTTCCGTTGTGGATTCTTAGGACTTCTTCACATGGAAATCATTCAAGAACGTATTGAACGTGAATTTAAGATTGACTTAATTACAACAGCGCCAAGCGTTATTTATAAAGTTTATTTAACAAACGGTGAAGATGTTATTGTTGATAATCCATCTAATATGCCAGATCCACAGTCTATCGATCGTGTAGAAGAGCCGTTTGTGAAGGCTTCAATTATGGTTCCGAATGACTATGTTGGAGCTGTAATGGAAATTTGCCAAGGTAAACGTGGAACGTTTATTGATATGCAATATTTAGATGAAACGCGTGTTACATTAACATATGAAATCCCGTTATCAGAAATCGTATATGACTTCTTCGATCAATTGAAATCAAATACGAAAGGGTATGCATCATTTGACTACGAGTTAATTGGTTATAAACCATCTAAACTTGTGAAAATGGATATTCTTTTAAATAATGAACAAGTGGATGCTTTATCATTTATCGTACACCGTGATTCAGCGTATGACCGTGGTAAAGTAATTGTAGAGAAATTAAAAGAATTAATTCCGAGACAACAGTTCGAAGTACCAATTCAGGCGACTATCGGAAATAAAGTTGTAGCACGTTCTACAATTAAGGCGATGCGTAAAAACGTACTTGCAAAATGTTACGGCGGTGACATTTCTCGTAAGCGTAAACTTCTTGATAAGCAAAAAGAAGGTAAAAAACGTATGAAGTCTGTTGGTTCTGTAGAAGTGCCACAAGAGGCATTCATGGCTGTACTGAAAATGGATGACAACTAATATTTGAAATAAAAAAGAAGTCGTTTGTGCGGCTTCTTTTTTCTGTATAATTACTTTTTAGACATCTGAGCAGCTCTCATTTACAATAATGAGAGAGCTTTTTAGTTCATATAGAGTTAGGAGATTGTTAATGTCCGAAAATATTCGAAAAGATATTCAAGATAAAATACAAAATGGCAATTTTAATTGTGAAAAGGAATTGACGCTTTCTATTATTAGTGGAAAGTGGAAAGTTGTGATACTGTGGCATCTTGGTGTGGAAGGGCCTCATCGTTTTAGTGAATTACAACGGTTATTCCCAAGCATTTCTCATAAAGTTTTGTCGAACCAATTAAAAGAGTTAATGGAAGATGGGATTGTTGATCGAACAGTATATCCCGAAATTCCTCCTCGTGTTGAGTATTATATGACGGAACTAGGCATGTCACTTTTACCGATCGTTGAAATGATGTATGATTGGGGAAAAATGCGAATGGAACAAATTCGTAATACGTTAGAGAAGTAGAGAATCCTCCGGAGTGCGGAGGTTTTCTTTTTAGAAAGGTAGGAGTTATATTTGGTACAAGCTGCATATATTCATATTCCGTTTTGTCAGCACATTTGTCACTATTGTGATTTTAATAAAGTGTTTATTGAACGCCAACCGGTTGATCAATATTTAGATTATTTAGAGAAGGAAATAATAAATACGGTTCAAAAAGTTCCGTTTGATAGTATGAAAACGATTTTTGTGGGCGGTGGAACTCCGACAGCTTTAAATATGGAACAGACAAAAAAATTACTCGAGATTATTAATCGTCATTTGCGTCCGTTTGCTCCGAATTGTGAATTGACATTTGAAGCGAATCCAGGAGATCTACCGAAAGAGAAGTTGAATGTACTACTAGAAGGTGGAGTGAATCGAATTAGTTTTGGTGTGCAAACGTTCCGTGATGAACTGCTTGAGAAAATCGGGCGCAAGCATACGAGGGAAGATGCATTCCTAGCGATTCGAGAAGCTCAGGAAGTAGGCTTTAAAAATATTAATGTAGACATTATTTATGCTTTGCCAGGACAAACGATAGAAGATGTGAAGGAAACATTAGACATTGCTTTTACGCTTGGTGTACAACATTTCTCGGCATATTCATTAATTGTGGAACCTAAAACAGTGTTTTATAACTTAATGAATAAAGGGAAATTGCGTCTTCCGGGTGAAGACCATGAAGCTAAAATGTATGAAATGGTAATGGATGAAATGGAGAAACACGGTTATAACCAGTATGAAATTAGTAATTTCTCAAAAGGTGACAATAAAAGTAGACATAATCTCACATACTGGAATAATGAAGAGTATTATGGCTTTGGAGCTGGAGCTCATAGTTATGTGAATGGGGAACGTATTCAAAATGTAGGTCCGCTGAAGCAATATTTTAATAAAATTGATGAAACAGGATTTCCGTATTTAGATGTTCATAAGGTGACGGAGAAAGAAAGAATGGAAGAAGAACTATTCTTAGGACTTCGAAAAACAAAAGGTGTTTCTAAAACGGCATTCCGCAATAAATTTAATGTGGAGATGGATCAAGTTTTCGCGAAGCAGTTACAAAGCAATCAAGAACAAGGATTACTTGAAGAGGAAAATGGACATGTGCGTTTAACGCGAAAAGGAAAATTATTAGGGAATGAAGTATTCCAATCATTTTTGATTGACTAATTAAATGTTCCATAGGCGTGAAAAAGTTTCATTATTTCGTGACGTTTCCGTTGACAATTGAATGTCAATTTTGGTAAGTTATTAATAGATTTAGCACTCAAAGACAAAGAGTGCTAACAGAGGTGATGATGAGATGCTTACGGAACGTCAGCTCTTAATTTTACAAACAATTATTGATGACTTTATTGGATCAGCGCAGCCTGTTGGGTCTAGAACGTTGGCTAAAAAAGATGAAATTACATTTAGTTCAGCTACTATTCGAAATGAAATGGCGGACTTAGAAGAATTAGGTTTTATTGAAAAAACGCACAGTTCTTCTGGACGTGTTCCTTCTGAGAAAGGCTACCGATTTTATGTAGACCATCTTTTAGCGCCGCAAAACTTACCGAACGCTGAAATTGTACAAATTAAAGATTTATTTGCTGAAAGAATTTTTGAAGCGGAAAAAATTGCACAGCAATCTGCTCAAATTTTATCAGAACTTACGAATTATACGGCCATTGTTCTTGGACCGAAGTTAAGTACAAATAAACTTAAAAATGTACAAATTGTGCCGCTTGATCGTCAAACTGCAGTCGCTATTATTGTAACTGATACAGGGCATGTACAAAGTAAAACGATTACCGTTCCGGAATCTGTTGATTTATCAGATTTAGAAAAAATGGTTAATGTTTTAAATGAAAAGCTATCTGGCGTACCGATGGAAGAACTTCATAATAAAATCTTTAAGGAAATTGTTACAGTTTTACGTGGGTATGTTCATAATTACGATAGTGCAATAAAAATGTTAGATGGTACATTTCAAGTTCCGTTATCGGAAAAGATATACTTTGGAGGAAAAGCAAATATGCTTTCGCAGCCAGAGTTCCATGACATTCAAAAGGTTAGATCTTTGCTTACCATGATTGATAATGAAGCCGAATTTTATGACATTTTGCGTCATAAACAAGTCGGGATTCAAGTGAAAATTGGTAGGGAAAACACTTCGACGGCTATGGAGGATTGCAGTTTAATTTCTGCAACATATTCGATCGGCGAAGAGCAACTTGGAACAATTGCTATTTTAGGTCCTACGAGAATGCAATATTCTCGTGTAATTAGTTTGTTACAGTTATTTACGAGACAATTTACTGATGGACTTAAAAAGTAAATGAGAGTAATACATTCGCTCAAGTGATGAAATTTTCATTGCTGTGTGTAATATATAATGCTTAGGTAATCATGCTATGCATGATACCTAATACCTTTTAAGGAGGTGAATATTGTGGAAGAGCGTAACGAAGAAGTAAAAGAAGCGCAAGTTGAAGAAGCTGTCACGCCAGAAAACAGTGAAGAAACTGTAGAAGAAAAAAGTGAGGCTGCTCTTTTACAAGAAAAAGTAGATGAGTTACAAGCGAAACTAACGGAAACGGAAGGTCGCACATTACGTCTACAAGCTGATTTTGAAAATTATAAGCGCCGTGTCCAAATGGATAAACAGGCTGCTGAAAAATATAGAGCACAAAGTCTAGTTTCAGACATCTTGCCAGCTCTTGATAATTTTGAAAGAGCAATGCAAGTGGAAGCGACTGATGAGCAAACGAAATCCTTGTTACAAGGTATGGAAATGGTGCATCGTCAATTGTTAGAAGCGCTGACTAAAGAAGGTGTGGAAGTGATTGAAGCTGTTGGTAAACAGTTTGATCCTAATGAACACCAAGCTATTATGCAAGTGGAAGATAGTGAATTTGAATCAAACGCGGTTGTGGAAGAATTCCAAAAAGGTTATAAATTAAAAGACCGTGTGATTCGCCCATCAATGGTAAAAGTAAATCAATAATTTACATAAAACTAGGAGGATTCGCCATGAGTAAAATTATCGGTATTGACTTAGGTACAACAAACTCTTGTGTAGCTGTTATGGAAGGTGGAGAACCAAAGGTTATCCCAAATCCAGAAGGAAACCGTACAACACCTTCTGTTGTAGCTTTCAAAAATGAAGAACGTCAAGTTGGGGAAGTTGCAAAGCGCCAAGCAATTACAAACCCAAATACAATCATGTCTGTTAAACGTCATATGGGTACAGACTACAAAGTAGAAGTTGAAGGTAAAGATTATACACCTCAAGAAATTTCTGCAATCATTTTACAAAACTTAAAAGCTTCTGCTGAAGCATACTTAGGTGAAACAGTAACGAAAGCTGTTATTACAGTACCTGCATACTTCAACGATGCAGAGCGTCAAGCAACGAAAGATGCTGGTCGTATCGCTGGTTTAGAAGTTGAGCGTATCATTAACGAGCCAACAGCAGCAGCACTTGCTTACGGTTTAGAAAAACAAGACGAAGAACAAAAAATCTTAGTATATGACTTAGGTGGCGGTACATTTGACGTATCTATCCTTGAGTTAGCAGACGGCACATTCGAAGTTATTTCAACTGCTGGTGACAACCGTCTTGGTGGCGATGACTTTGACCAAGTTATCATCGATCACTTAGTAGCTGAGTTCAAAAAAGAAAATAACATTGATTTAAGCCAAGATAAAATGGCGCTTCAACGCTTGAAAGATGCAGCTGAAAAAGCGAAAAAAGATCTTTCTGGTGTAACACAAACTCAAATTTCATTACCATTCATTAGTGCTGGAGCTGCTGGTCCATTACACTTAGAATTAACGTTAACAAGAGCGAAATTCGAAGAGCTTTCAGCAGGTCTTGTTGAAAGAACATTAGAGCCAACTCGTCGTGCATTAAAAGACGCTGGTTTTGCTCCAAGCGAATTAGATAAAGTTATTCTTGTTGGTGGATCTACTCGTATCCCAGCTGTACAAGAAGCTATTAAACGTGAAACTGGTAAAGAGCCATATAAAGGTGTAAACCCTGATGAAGTTGTAGCATTAGGTGCTGCAGTTCAAGGTGGCGTACTTACTGGTGATGTAGAAGGCGTTCTATTATTAGACGTAACTCCACTTTCTTTAGGTATTGAAACTATGGGTGGCGTGTTCACGAAATTAATCGAGCGTAACACTACAATTCCAACAAGTAAGTCACAAGTATTCTCGACAGCTGCTGATAATCAACCAGCAGTAGACATTCACGTATTACAAGGTGAGCGTCCAATGTCAGCTGACAACAAAACGTTAGGTCGTTTCCAATTAACTGACCTTCCACCAGCACCACGTGGTATTCCACAAATCGAAGTAACATTCGATATTGATGCGAACGGTATCGTTAACGTACGTGCGAAAGACTTAGGAACAAGCAAAGAGCAAGCTATTACAATCCAATCTTCTTCAGGTCTTTCTGATGAAGAAGTAGAACGTATGGTACAAGAAGCGGAAGCAAATGCTGACGCTGACCAAAAACGTAAGGAAGAAGTTGAACTTCGTAACGAAGCTGACCAACTTGTATTCCAAACAGACAAAGTTGTAAAAGATTTAGAAGGTAAAGTAGATGCAGCTGAAGTTGCAAAAGCAACAGAAGCGAAAGAAGCATTACAAGCTGCAATTGAGAAAAACGAGCTTGAAGAAATTCGTGCGAAAAAAGATGCTTTACAAGAAATCGTACAACAATTAACTGTTAAATTATACGAGCAAGCTCAAGCAGCTGCTGGTCAAGCAGAAGGTGCGCAAGGTGCACAAGACGCTGGCACGAAGAAAGACAATGTAGTTGACGCTGAGTTTGAAGAAGTAAAAGAAGACAAGTAATTCAACTGTAAACATAATAAGTAAGATGACAAAAAGTCAAAGTCAAGCGTGCCTTGACTTTGGCTTTTTTCACGAATGAGAAGCGATGTGCGAGGATCTTAAGTTTTTCGCTTTGCATACTGTAAGTGAGGAAACTTTGTTGCAAAGCACTTTCTTTCGGTGTTAAAATTACGTTTATGTGAAAGATTCGGGGGTTGTAAATTTATGAGTAAACGAGACTATTATGAGGTCCTTGGACTTAGCAAGGGCGCTTCAACAGATGAAATAAAAAAAGCGTATCGTCGTTTGGCTAAAAAATACCATCCAGACGTAAGCAAAGAAGAAAATGCAATTGAAAAGTTTAAAGAAGTACAAGAAGCATACGAAGTGTTAAGTGATGATCAAAAGCGTGCGCAGTACGATCAATTTGGTCATGCTGGTGCAAATCAAGGATTCGGTGGATTTGGCGGCGGAGGAGACTTCGGCGGTGGCTTCGGTTTTGAAGATATATTTAGTTCTTTCTTTGGCGGTGGCGGCGGCAGACGTCGTGATCCAAATGCTCCGCGCCAAGGTGCTGACTTACAATATCAAGTCACTTTAGATTTTGAAGAAGCTATTTTTGGTAAGGAATTAAATGTGGAAATTCCAGTAGAAGATCCATGTGATACTTGTAAAGGTAGTGGAGCAAAACCAGGAACTTCAAAAGAAACATGTAAACATTGTTCAGGCTCTGGTCAAGTGAGTGTCGAACAAAACACACCGTTTGGTCGTATCGTAAACCGTCAAGCTTGTGGTCATTGTTCAGGAACTGGACAAATTATTAAAGAAAAATGTACGACATGTCACGGTTCAGGTAAAGTTCGTAAGCGTAAAAAAATCAATGTTAAAATTCCAGCGGGTATCGATAATGGTCAACAAATTCGTGTGTCTGGAAAAGGTGAAGCCGGCGTAAATGGCGGACCAGCAGGAGACTTATATGTTGTCGTTCATGTAAGAAATCATGAATTCTTCGAGCGTGAAGGAGATCACATTATTTGCGAAATGCCATTAACATTTGCGCAAATGGCGCTTGGTGATGAAGTGGAAGTTCCTACTGTTCATGGTAAAGTGAAGCTGAAAATTCCAGCAGGAACACAAACTGGAACAGAATTCCGCTTAAAAGGAAAAGGTGCTCCGAACGTACGTGGATACGGCCAAGGAGATCAATATGTAGTCGTTCGTGTTGTTGTACCGACGAAATTGACTTCACAGCAAAAAGATTTATTACGTGAATTTGCAGGACAAGAAGAGCAGGATGATAGTTTATTCGGAAAGCTTAAACGTGCTTTCAAAGGGGAATAATGGAAATAAAAAATGGAGTTGGTAAATTGTGAAATGGTCAGAAATTAGTATTCATACAACAGAAGAAGCAGTAGAAGCTGTCTCTCATATTTTACATGAAGCTGGTGCTAGCGGAGTTGCGATTGAGGATCCAGCGGAGTTAACGAAAGAGCGCGAGCAACAATATGGTGAAATTTATGCATTGAATCCAGATGAATATCCGGCGGAAGGTGTATTAATAAAAGCATATTTCCCGCAAACGGATTCTTTACATGAAACGATTGCAGGTGTAAAATCATCTATTGATGTGCTTCCATCTTACGACATTGAAATTGGTACTGGAAATATTACCGTTAACGAAGTCAATGAAGAAGATTGGGCTACTGCTTGGAAAAAATATTACCATCCAGTACAAATTTCTGATACATTCACAATCGTACCGACGTGGGAAGAATATACACCATCTTCTCCTGATGAAAAAATCATTGAATTAGACCCAGGTATGGCGTTTGGTACAGGAACTCATCCAACAACAACGATGTGTATTCGTGCTTTAGAAAAAACAGTACAGCCAGGTGACACTATCATTGATGTAGGAACAGGTTCTGGTGTGCTTAGTATTGCAGCGGCAAAATTAGATGCGTCTTCTGTTCAAGCATATGATTTAGATCCGGTTGCAGTTGAAAGTGCAGAAATGAATGTGCGTTTAAATAAAACAGATGATATCGTGTCTGTTGGGCAAAATAGTCTTTTAGAAGGTATTGAAGGTCCTGTTGATTTAATTGTAGCTAACTTATTAGCAGAAATTATTCTTTTATTCCCTGAAGATGCAGCGAGAGTTGTGAAGTCAGGTGGATTATTTATTACATCGGGCATTATTGCTGCGAAGGAAAAAGTAATTTCTGAGGCGTTAGAACAAGCTGGATTTACAATTGAAGAAGTGTTACGAATGGAAGATTGGGTAGCAATTATTGCACGAAATGCGTAATATAGATTTTAGTCTATAATGAAAAGGGGAGTCTCTCACTATAAGGTGAGGGACTTGCCGTTTGTTATATGAAAAATGATAATGTTTCGTTCTTTTCGTAAGTGTTGACTTACGAAAGGAACGAAACTCTACTAAGGTGATTATATGCAACGTTATTTTGTAGAAGAAAAACATGTAAGTGAAGCAAAAATTCGCATTGTAGGTGATGATGTACATCACATTGCGAGAGTAATGCGTATGACAGCTGGCGATCAAATTTATTGCTGTGTAAACGGAAAAACGGCAGTATGTTCAATTGATGAAATTACCAGTGAATTTATTAATACGGCTATTGTAGAATGGGTAGAGGCGTCAAGTGAACTTCCTGTTTTCGTGACGATTGCAAGTGGACTGCCAAAAGGAGACAAGCTAGAGTTGATTTTTCAAAAAGGAACTGAGCTTGGGGCAGCTGCATTCTTACCATTTCAAGCATCTCGCTCTATCGTAAAATGGGATGCGAAAAAAGCTGATAAAAAAGTTGAGCGTTTAAGAAAAATTGTGAAAGAAGCTGCGGAACAATCACATAGAAGTGAAATTCCGGAAGTACATGCTCCGGCATCATTTAAGCAACTGCTTACAATGAGTGGTGAGTATGATGTTTGTCTTGTTGCTTACGAAGAGGAAGCGAAACAAGGCGAGAAATCTAATTTTGCGAAAGCTTTAACGACAATGAAACCAGGTCAAAAGCTATTGATTGTATTTGGCCCAGAAGGCGGTTTAGCTGAGGAAGAGATTACAGCGCTTCGTGAACATAAATTTGTACCATGTAGTTTAGGACCAAGAATTTTAAGAACAGAAACGGCGCCGTTATACGCGTTAAGTGCTGCTTCGTATCATTTTGAATTGATGGGGTGATGATCAATGTCAACTGTTGCGTTCCATACGTTAGGTTGTAAAGTAAACCACTATGAAACAGAAGCCATTTGGCAATTGTTTAAACAAGGTGGTTATGAAAGAACAGAATATGAAAAGAAAGCTGATGTATATGTTATTAACACATGTACAGTAACGAATACTGGGGACAAAAAAAGCCGTCAAGTAATCAGACGTGCTGTGCGTCAAAATCCAGATGCAGTTATTTGCGTAACGGGATGTTATGCACAAACATCTCCAGCTGAAATTATGGCGATTCCAGGTGTAGATATTGTAGTTGGTACACAGGATCGTGAAAAGATGTTAGGTTACATCGAAGAATTCCGTAAAGAGCGTCAACCAATTAATGCTGTCCGCAATATTATGAAAACACGTGTGTACGAAGAACTTGATGTACCTTATTTCACGGATCGTACACGTGCGTCTTTAAAAATACAAGAGGGTTGCAATAACTTCTGTACATTCTGTATCATTCCTTGGGCGCGTGGTTTAATGCGTTCTCGTGATGGAAAAGAGGTTATTAAACAAGCACAACAATTAGTGGATGCAGGCTATAAAGAAATCGTATTAACGGGTATTCATACAGGTGGATACGGCGAAGATATAAAAGATTATAACTTAGCTGGATTACTTCGTGATATGGAAGCGGAAGTAGGCGGATTAAAACGTCTTCGTATTTCTTCTATTGAAGCGAGTCAAATTTCAGATGAAGTAATTGAAGTGTTAGATAAATCTGAAGTAGTTGTACGTCACTTGCATATTCCGTTGCAATCTGGTTCTAATACTGTATTAAAACGTATGCGTCGCAAATATACGATGGAATTCTTCCAAGAGCGTTTAGATCGTTTGAAAGAAGCGTTACCAGGCCTTGCGATTACATCTGACGTAATCGTTGGTTTCCCAGGTGAAACAGAAGAAGAATTCATGGAAACATACAATTTCATTAAAGAGAACCGCTTCTCTGAGTTACACGTGTTCCCTTATTCAAAACGTACAGGAACACCTGCAGCACGCATGGAAGATCAAGTTCCTGAAGATGTGAAGAACGATCGTGTTCATCGTTTAATTGAGCTATCTAATCAATTAGCGAAAGAATATGCATCAGCGTTTGAAGGTGAAGTGCTTGAAATCATTCCAGAAGAGCAATTTAAAGACGGCGACCGTGAAGGGTTATATGTAGGGTATACAGATAACTACTTGAAAATTGTATTTGAAGGATCAGAAGAATTAATTGGTAAGCTAGTGAAAGTGAAAATTACGAAAGCTGGCTATCCATATAACGAAGCGCAATTTGTTCGTGTTCTTGAAGATGATGTGAAAAAAGAATCAGCAAGCGCATAAAAAAGAGCGTGCAACCGGAAACGGTTTGCATGCTTTCTTTATTTGAAGCGGTTAAGTACTAGAAGGTGGAGAGGCGTTTCGTGCATCCCTGTATGAAAAAAGTTGAAATGATAAAAATATAGTTGTCTTCATGAAAGAAGGATACTAGCTATTTGTATAACTTTTGAAAAGGAAATGCTTCTATTCTTCTTTTATTCTGCCAAATAGTTGACCTGAAGTGATAAAATGTATTATAATCGTAAAAGACATGCTGAAGAAGTGTTTCTTTTTGCATGCTGAAGTTAGTATGTAAGTGTGATGTTTCGGAGGGAGGGAAAGAGAATGTCAAAAACAGTCGTTCGTAAAAACGAGTCTTTGGAGGATGCACTTCGCCGTTTTAAAAGATCGGTTTCTAAAACTGGTACACTTGCTGAAGCAAGAAAGCGCGAGTTTTATGAAAAACCAAGTGTAAAACGTAAGAAGAAATCTGAAGCGGCAAGAAAGCGTAAATTCTAAGAGAGGGTGTAAGTTATGAGTCTTCTCGGTCGTTTAAACGATGATATGAAACAAGCGATGAAGAATAAACAAAAAGAAAAATTAACCGTTATTCGTATGGTTAAGGCTGCTTTACAAAATGAAGGTATTAAACTGCAACATACTCTTACTGAAGAAGAGGAAGTAACAGTTTTAGCTCGTGAAGTAAAACAGTATAAGGACTCCCTCCTTGAATTTAAAAAAGCTGGTCGTGAAGACCTTGTTAATAAACTGCAAAGTGAAATTCAGATTTTAAGCGCATATTTGCCAGAGCAATTAACTGAAGAAGAACTAGTTGATGTAATCAAGCAAGTTATTTCTGAAGTTGGTGCGACTTCTAAAGCAGATATGGGTAAGGTGATGACTGTTGTTATGCCGAAAGTAAAAGGTAAAACAGACGGATCACTTGTGAATAAGTTGGTTATCCAGCTATTAGCATAAAAAAACGTCTCATTTCGTATGAGACGTTTTTTTATTGTTCTTATTAAGGAAAAACGCTATATTGCTTAAAAAGCGTTTCTGTAAGTGATAGAAACGCCTCTGGTATGTAAAAAAAGGTAACGGCCTTAGTTATGATTAATCCCACCATAAAAAAGCTTTTTCGTTTTCTTAATTTCTTCGACTAACTCCTCAATGCTTTCTGTTCCTTGTTCCACTATATCTGGACAAAATTCATACATTTCTTGCGCGAAAGATTGCATTTCTTCGTCTGTAGGTAACGCGCTAAAAATGGCATCAACCCAGTCATGATCTGCACCGATTATGATAAAAGGATAGCGATCATTCCATTTTCTTAGTTTAAAAATAACATCTATATTGCTAACTTCGTAATTAACGCCATTTGTTTGTTGGATTGTAAGGATATCAAATTGGTCATTTCCTTGTGTAATTGCAATTCTACACTCACTCTTACTTCCTTGACTAAAACTTCTTTCGCAAATAAAAGCTAAGTATCCAAGTTTCTGAACCTCAGATTGAAGTTTTATAACTTGCTGTTCAGCAGAATCCTCAAAGGTAACGAAAGAGACTCCGGCTATTTTAGATTTTGAATCAGTTGCATAAAAGGGCTGGATGCTGCTGTTAGTAACTTGTTTTATAACATTCAAAATTTCTTGACTAAATCCAATTTCCTTTCGTATTTCCTCGCTTATTAATTCATTTTTTTGTTTTTTAATGAATCCTAATATTTTTTTGAAATTCATATAACAACCAGCTATAAAATATTCTTACTTACACCGCAAAATTCAGAGTGGAGCAATTTCCTTTTTCGGATTTTATCTCATTTGTCTAATGAATGACAACTACTTATTCTATGGTCAGTATGTCACGTCCAGAACGAATTGTAACAGGTTTTTTCAAGTTTCCAACTTCTTGCTAGGCTCAATTTCTTAATTTAACTTGTACTGATATCCCCTGAGGGCGCATATTCTTGTATTAATACTTCTATTATTATGGGTAACATTCTCTGATCCATCATTGTCCTGATAAATATGATTTCATATAGCGACTGTTTTAATTAACATGAGATGAACTCTTACAGAATATAGTTATGTTAGTGAAGTCGTTATAACACGATAGGCACTTGTGAAGAAATACATATATATGGGATGAGGAGGGGGTCTTTCGAGATGAAGAAATTAGAACAAATGAAAAATTGGTTAACAAAACAAGTAGACCTACCAGTGGATGTATTAATGGATCTGCCTCGGATTACTCTTGTTGGGCAAATACATATTTATATAGAAAATCATCGGGGGCTATTAGTGTTTTCAGATAAAGAAGTGCGATTGCTTTTAAAACATGGTCAATTACTAATTAAAGGACAATCCTTTGTTATTAAAACGATTCTTCCAGAAGAGCTTTTGCTCGAAGGGATAATTGAGCAAGTAACATTTTTAGAAAATGAAAAAAAAGGTGATTGAAGTGAAACTTCCATTTGTGAAGTTTTTCTTCTTTATCCTGTAAAAGTTTCGTTGATAGAGACCGATTACAGTTTTAATTTGTTTCATTTTAGTACGAGCTATTTTAATGCTTCAAATAAAAAGTAGTATATCTACTTTTAGAAAGGCAGTGAAGGTGGTAAATGAAAAATAAATGGTTTATAAAGTGGCTTGGATATGTAAAAGTGCGGATTGAAGGTAGAGGAGCGGAACGGTTTGTTAATGAATGTGTACGGAGGAATTTGTTAGTTTGGGATGTTAAGAAAATAGCTGATGAAACGTTAGTTTTTTGTATGTTGTTACGCGATGTGAAAAAAATAAAACCAATTTATAGAAAAAATGAATGTAAATTATATTTTATTGGACGTTATGGTTTTCCTTTTTGGAATAAGCGTTTAATTAAAAATAGTGGATTTTTAATTGGGTTTTTAATTTTCTTTTTTGGCGTGATTGCAATGTCAAATATGGTTTGGAAAATTGAAATTACAGGAGCAAAACCCGAAACAGAATATATATTGATGAAAGAATTGGATAAAATGGGTATTAAAAAAGGAAAACTACAATTTCAAATGCCGAATGTAGAAGATGTACAACGCCATTTGACAGATAATATTAATGCCATTACTTGGGCGGGACTAGAAGTAAGAGGAACGACGTATCATTTTAAAATTGTTGAAAAAAACGAACCAAAAAAAGAAAAGGAACAAAGGCCGCAAAATTTAGTAGCAAAAAAAGAAGCGATTATTACAAAAACGTTTGTAGAAGTTGGAAAGCCGGTTGTACTGAAGAATGATCATGTAGAAAAAGGGCAGATTCTCGTATCGGGAATATATGGTAATGAGGAAAGTCCGACGATTGTTTCAGCGAAAGGTATTGTGTATGGCGAAACGTGGTATACATCTAAGGTAGATGTTCCGCTAAAGACGCAATTCCAAGTGTATACTGGTAATGTATACAATGAACATTTTCTTAAATTCGGGGATGCGAAAATAAAAATATGGGGATTTCAGCATGATAAGTATAAACGCTCTCGTACTGAAAGTGTAAAGCATGATGTGAAATTATTTGGTTTTACACTGCCGATTGCATATGAAAAAGATGTTGTGAGAGAAGAGGAAGAAGCGAATCGAGAATATACAGAAAAGCAAGCGCTGAAAGTAGCGAAGGAGATGGCCGAAAAAGAACTAAAGAAAAAATTGGATGAACATGCTATGATTGTAAGTGATAAGATTTTGAGTAAAGAGGTTGAGGCGGATCAACTAAAAGTCACATTGCATTATACTGTGGTTGAAAATATTGCAGAGCCACAACCAATATCCGAATCCGATATTCAAGGAGACTGAGTAATGGCAGAACAATTAGTAGAAATGAACCAACAATTGGAAAATACTAACGAAGCAATCGCTCTTTTTGGAGTCAATGATGCACATTTAAAAGTAATTGAACGAGAACTGAATGTATCGATCGTAACTAGAGGAGAAACTGTTCATGTATCTGGAGCAGTTGAAACGGTGACACTCGTAGAAAAAATCTTACAGCAATTACTTGTTGTAATTCGTAAAAGTATATCAATTTCAGAGAGAGATGTTGCGTATGCAATTCAGCTCGCGCAACAAGGGAAAATTGCTCAATTTGAAGAGTTATATGAAGAAGAAATTTTCAAGACTGCAAAAGGTAAATCCATTCGTGTAAAAACAATGGGGCAAAGAAGATATATTCATGCGATGAAGAAGAATGATATTGTCTTTGGGATAGGGCCTGCAGGAACTGGAAAAACATACTTAGCTGTAGTAATGGCTGTGAGAGCTTTAAAACAAGGATATGTAAAGAAAATTATTTTAACAAGACCTGCTGTAGAAGCTGGAGAAAATTTAGGTTTTTTACCAGGGGATTTGAAAGAGAAGGTAGATCCATACTTACGTCCATTATATGATGCCTTACATGATATTCTTGGACAAGAATATACGCAGCGTATGATGGAGCGAGGAGTAATTGAAATAGCTCCGCTTGCTTATATGAGGGGGCGTACGCTTGATGATTCATTTGTTATTTTAGATGAGGCTCAAAATACAACGGGTGCTCAAATAAAAATGTTTTTAACAAGATTAGGTTTTAGCTCTAAAATGGTTATTACAGGGGACCCTTCACAAGTAGACTTGCCAAAAGGGGTAAAATCAGGGCTATCTATAGCTGCTAATATTTTATCTGGTGTATCAGGTCTGTCATTTATTACATTAGAACAAACAGACGTTGTGAGACATCCATTGGTGCAACGTATTATTGAGGCATATGATAAAATGGAATGATCCTATTTGTCAGGATCATTTCTTTTTGTATGATAAGGTTGGCGAATGTCATATTTTTTACTATCATGAAAGATAAGGAAAATAAACTATAGGTACTGGTGTGTAAAATGTTGCCTCAAAGTATCGTTGGGTAGAAGAAATGAAAGCTATAAATAGTTTCACTTTATTTCTGGAGAGGAGAAGGTATTAAAATCATGTCAAGATCTCAAGAAATTTCTAAGTGGTTTCGTAATTTACAACATTCGAAAAAACTAAGTTGGATTTCTTACGTTGTGTTAGGAGCAGTGCTGTTTTTTGCGCTTATGAATAATGTAAAACCAGAACAATTAGATGTTAATATGTATTCTATTGCGAAAAAGACAATCCATTCTCCTATAAAAATTGAAGATAAAGTTACAACGGATAAAAAGAAAAAAGAAGCCGCTACAAAAGTTGAAGATCAATATACATATAAAAGTGAGTATAAACAAAACAAAGTTGATATTGTGAATGACGTCTTTGCTAAAGTGGATGAAGTGGTGCAAGAGATTAAAGCTGTTGGACCGGATGATCAAAAAAAGATGACTGATGCTGAGAAAGTGGATAAGTTAAAAAAGAAACTACCCGCTGACTTAACGAAAGAATTATCTGATTCAAACTTACTAAATTTGATTAATGCAGATTCGAGCCAATTAGTATTAGCGAAAGATGCTGCGGTCACAGCGATTAATAGTATCATGACTGAGCATATTAAAATGGACGAATTGAAAGATGCGAAAGAACGATATGTAAGTGAGATGAATAGTGTTAATGTTGATAATGGTTTAAAAGAGTCAATTAAGGCGCTAGGAAGATATGCAATTTCAGCGAACTATTTTTATGACCCGATCTTAACGAAAGAGAAGAGAAAAGCAGAGGAAGATTTAGTTCCACCTGTTTATATTCTTCAAGGACAAGTTCTTGTTAGAGAAGGTGAAACGATTTCAAGTGATGTGTATAATCAGTTGAAATTAGTTGGTTTGTTAGAAAAAGGGAACGGCTTTCAACCTTATGTTGGATTAGCGGTACTCATTGGTGTATTACTATACTTTATGCATAAACAATTTGAATTATTTTTAAAGAGAAAAAGAGAAGATAGACCGTATGTTTTAGCGTATATTACAATTTTGTCTATCACAATCGTCTTAATGAAAATCATTAGTTTGTTTCAAAAACTTGAATACGCAGGGATTGCATATGTTGTCCCAGTTGCGATGGGAACAATACTTGTAAAACTAATGATTGGTGATCGATTTGTCTTTTTAACGAGTATGATTTTTTCTGTATGCGGAAGTATTATGTTTAATGAAGGAGTAACGAGTACATTAAATTATAGTGTAGGGATTTACGTATTGTTAAGTTCATTATCGGTTAGTATTTTCTTGCGAGAAAAAAATCGTCGTACAATGATTTTACAAGCTGGTATACTCGTTTCTGTATTAAATGTAGTCGTATTAGCGGCGCTCTTATTATTACGTAATGGGAATTTTTCGCCTCTTGAAATTGGTACGCAATTATTAATGGCTTCACTTTCAGGGATTATATCATCCGTTTTGGCTATGGGGATTTTACCATATTTAGAAAGTGGACTTGGAATCGTATCAAGTATGAAGCTTATGGAACTATCAAGTCCAAATCATCCGCTTTTACGCAGAATTTTGTTAGAAGCGCCAGGGACATATCATCATAGTGTAATGGTAGCGAATCTTTCTGAGGCTGCTTGTGAAGCAGTTGGGGCAAATGGTGTATTAGCGCGTGTAGGGGCATATTATCATGATGTAGGAAAAACAGTACAACCGCAATTCTTTATTGAAAACCAAATGGGAATTAAAAACCCGCATGATAAATTAGATCCTGTAACGAGTAAAGATATTATAATTGCTCACGTAACGGATGGAGTAAGAATGCTCGAAGAATATCATATTCCACAAGAAATTATTGATATCGCTGGGCAACATCACGGTACAACGTTACTGAAATATTTTTATTATAAAGCTATTAAAGAAGATAAAGAAAAATATACAGAAGAGATGTTCCGTTATCCAGGTTCAAAAGCAACTTCGAAAGAATCGGCAATTGTTGGTATTGCTGATAGTGTAGAAGCTGCGGTACGTTCTATGAATCACCCAACGCCAGAACAAATTAATAATTTGGTGCAAAGTATTATTAAAGATCGACTGCAAGACGGTCAATTTAGTGAATGTGATTTGACGTTTAAGGAACTACAAATCGTTGGAAAAACGTTGTGTGAAACGTTAAATGGTATTTTCCATTCGCGTATTACATATCCGGAACCTCCGGAAGAAAAGGAGAAAGAATGAGTTTGTTAATTGATTTTATTGATGAAACAGAAGAAGTAAAAGAAGAGTATATGAGTTTAATTCGTGAAGTGTTAGAAAAAGCAGCTCAAATGGAAAATATCGAGGATGGTGCGGAGGTATCGGTGACATTTGTAGATAATGAGCGCATTAGAGAAATTAATCGTGATTACCGAGATAAAGATCAACCTACAGATGTAATATCCTTTGCCATGGAAGAGATGGGAGAAGGAGAAATGGAGATTGTTGGTGCAGAGATGCCGCGCATGTTAGGGGATCTTATTATCTCTATTCCAAGGGCGAAAGAGCAAGCTGAAGAGTACGGACATTCTTTCGATCGTGAACTTGGATTTTTGGCGTTACATGGCTTTTTACATTTACTTGGTTATGATCACATGACAGAAGAAGATGAAAAAGAAATGTTCGGAAGACAAAAAGAAATTTTAGAAGCTTTTGGATTAGGACGATGAAAAAAGGAAAACTTATAGATAGTTTTGGATATGCTATAGCTGGTATATTCTTTTGTTTTCGTCATGAACGAAATATGAAAATCCATTATTTAGCCGCAGTCATTGTTATATGCTGCGGCTTTTATTTCCATATTACGAAAATAGAGTGGATGATATTACTTATTGTAATAGGGAGTGTAATGAGTTTAGAGATGGTAAATACGGCTGTGGAAAAAACGGTAGATTTAGCGACTGCCGATATTCATCCGTTTGCAAAAATTGCAAAGGATGTTGCGGCAGGAGCGGTTTTATTGTTTGCAATTATAGCTGTTATAATTGGTGCTATTATCTTTTTACCGTATATGGTATAGTTGCATTCCGAAGCTTTTATTAAGCTTTGGAAGTGCTGTAAGGGCCTTTAATGAGAGAGTGTATCTCTTCATAGCTGTGAACAGGAAGGATGCGGGAATATGAATAGTAAACAATTAATTCTAGAAGCAATCGAAGCGCGTAAACAAGCGTACGTACCATATTCTAAATTTCAAGTAGGTGCAGCATTATTAACGCGCGGTGGAAAAGTATATCGTGGATGTAATGTTGAGAATGCATCATATGGCTTATGTAATTGTGCTGAAAGAACAGCTTTATTTAAGGCGGTTTCTGAAGGAGATAAAGAATTTGTAGCCATTGCGGTTGTAGCAGATACAAAGCGCCCAGTACCTCCTTGTGGAGCATGTCGACAAGTTATGGTAGAATTATGTAAACAGGATACGAAAGTATACTTATCAAACTTACATGGTGACGTTCAAGAGACGACAGTCGGAGAATTGTTACCAGGAGCATTTTTAGCGGAGGATTTACATGAATAGAAAAGGTTATAAATCAGGTTTTGTCTCTATTATTGGCAGACCGAATGTTGGAAAATCTACATTTTTAAACCGTATTATCGGCCAGAAAATTGCTATTATGAGTGATAAGCCACAAACGACTCGTAATAAAATTCAAGGTGTATATACAGAAAATGATGCACAAGTTATTTTCATTGATACACCAGGAATACATAAACCTAAACATAAATTAGGCGACTTCATGGTAAAGATGGCGCAAACGACATTAAAAGAAGTTGATATTGTTCTGTTTATGGTTAATGCAGTTGAAGGATTTGGTCGTGGTGAGGAATTCATCATTGAGAAATTAAAAGAAACGAAACAACCAGTATTTTTAGTCATTAATAAAATTGACCAACTTCATCCAGAGCAATTACTAGAGTTAATTGATCAATATCGTAAACTACATGAATTTGCAGAGATTGTACCAATTTCTGCGTTAGACGGTAATAATGTGGACGCTTTAATTGGAACAATTAAAAAGTATTTACCAGAAGGACCACAATACTATCCAGAGAATCAAGTAACGGATCATCCGGAGAGATTTATTATTGCAGAGCTTATTCGTGAGAAAGTACTACATTTAACACGTGAAGAAGTGCCGCATTCTGTGGCTGTTGTTATCGATGCGATTCAAAAGCGTGAGGGCGGGGCAGTTTATATAAATGCAACGATTGTTGTTGAACGTGCATCACAAAAAGGAATCATCATCGGAAAACAAGGGAAAATGTTAAAAGAAGTTGGTAAGCGAGCTCGTTTTGATATTGAAGCGCTACTTGGTTCTAAAGTATTTTTAGAAGTATGGGTAAAAGTGCAAAAAGATTGGCGTAATAAAATGTCTCAGCTTCGTGACCTAGGTTTCCGCGAGGATGAGTACTAAAATAGAGTAAAGTTGTAATCAGTGGATGGTTGGTTCATCCACTGATTATTGGTTTTTATGAACTTTGATAAATTAGGAAAAATTTTTCTCACATGAAAATGGACAAAATGGGTCAATTTAATAACAACAAAGGAAATTGGTTTATAGGCTACGCTTATTGAGAAAGGTGGATTCTTATGCTAGATTTTACCTGGAAGTTTTTCTCCAAAACAGGAAGCATTGAAACGTACTTGCTTTTGAAAGAAATGGAAAAAGACGTAAACGATGAGATGGATCAACATGAAGAGGAGCTAGCGCATCTAGACTCTCCAATTTCTTGACCCGTTTTGTTCAAACCTTGGATGGTGACGAACATGTTTCAAAAAGTTGAGGGCATCGTTATCCGTACGACAGATTACGGAGAAACGAACAAGATTGTTACAATATTCTCAAGAGAACTTGGTAAGGTAAGTGCAATGGCAAGAGGGGCAAAAAAACCGAAAAGCCGATTAGCATCTGTGTCGCAATTAATGACACATGGCCATTTTCTTATTCAAATGGGATCTGGGCTTGGAACATTGCAACAAGGCGAGATTATTTCAACTATGAAAGAAATTCGCGAGGATATATTTTTAACTGCTTATGCATCATTTATTGTTGAGTTAACTGATAAAGCAACAGAAGATAAAAAACATAATCCGTATTTATTTGAAATGTTATATCAAACGTTGCATTATATGTGTGAGGGTGTTGATCCAGAAGTATTATCATTAATTTATCAAACGAAAATGCTTCCGGTATTAGGGATGCGCCCGTACTTTGATACATGTGCGATTTGTCATCAAGAAACAGACTTTGTCGCCTTCTCCGTAAGGGAAGGCGGTTTTCTGTGCTCACGTCATGCAGAGCAAGACCCATATCGTATACCGGTAGGAGAAGCTGTTCATAAATTATTACGTCTTTTCTTCCATTTCGATTTACATAGGCTCGGAAATGTATCGGTAAAGGATAGCACAAAAAAACAAATGCGTTTAGTATTGAATACATATTATGATGAATATTGCGGAATTTATTTGAAATCAAGACGTTTTTTAGAACAACTTGATAAGTTTCAAATATAATTTTGGGCCGTATACGGTCCTTTTTACATACTTTCTTTTTCGAATAGCATATTTAGTATATAATATTTAGGAGATAGTATAACTTTTTTCGTTGTGCATTAAAGGTGGTGATTATCATAGAGCTGAATAAACGGCAAGAACATATCATTCAGATTGTAAAAGATCACGGTCCTATTACAGGGGAATCAATTGCAGCGCAATTGGGTCTAACACGTGCGACGCTAAGACCAGACTTAGCAATTTTAACGATGGCTGGTTATTTAGAAGCACGTCCACGCGTAGGTTATTTTTATACGGGTAAAACTGGGGGGCAGCTATTATCTGAAGCTGTTAAGAAAATTAAAGTACAAGATTATCAATCTAGACCGGTTGTAATTGATAAAAATGTTTCCGTATACGATGCAATTTGTACGATGTTTTTAGAGGACGTTGGTACATTGTTCGTTGTAGATCAGATGACTCTATTAGTTGGTGTTGTGTCTCGTAAAGATTTATTAAGAGCGAGCTTAGGAAAGCAGGATTTAACCTCTCTTCCGGTTAATATTATCATGACAAGGATGCCAAACATTGCGATGTGTCGTAGAGAGGATTCTTTATATGATATTGCGATGGAATTAATAGAAAGACAGATTGATGCAATGCCAGTTGTAAAAGATACGAAACAAGGTTTAGAAGTGATTGGGCGAATTACAAAAACAAATATTACACGTGCGTTTGTAAATTTAGTAAATAACGAATAAGTGTAATTTGTTTAAAGTGAGGTAATGTAATGGATAATAAAATCGTATATGTCGTATCTGACTCTGTAGGGGAAACGGCTGATTTGGTTGTTCGAGCAGCAATGGGGCAATTCCCGTTTGCTCCTGATATTAGACGTGTACCGTATGTAGAAGATACAGGGACATTAAAAGAAGTGATTTCGATTGCTAAGAGTAATCAAGCACTTATATGTTTTACGTTAGTTAAGCCTGATATGCGCCAGTATTTAGTAACAGAGGCTGCAAAAGAAGGGGTAGAGGCATACGATATTATCGGCCCTCTTATTGATCAAATTGAAGAAATTACGGGGCAAGTGCCGAGATATGAGCCAGGTGTTGTCCGTAGGTTAGATGAAGAATACTTTAAAAAGATTGAAGCGATTGAGTTTGCTGTGAAGTATGATGACGGCAGAGATGCACGAGGTATTTTAAAAGCAGATATCGTGTTGATTGGTGTTTCGCGTACATCAAAAACACCACTTTCCCAATATTTAGCTCATAACAAACGCTTGAAAGTTGCGAATGTACCACTCGTGCCAGAAGTTGACCCACCTGAAGAACTATATCAAGTGGCAAAAGAAAAATGTTTCGGTTTGAAAATTACGCCAGATAAGTTAAATCATATTCGAAAAGAACGATTAAAATCACTTGGATTAAGTGATGGAGCAACATATGCAAATATTAATCGTATTCAAGAAGAAATTGATCACTTTGAGGAAGTAATTAGTAAAATAAATTGCCAAGTAATCGATGTATCGAATAAAGCGATTGAAGAAACAGCAAATATTATTGTGAATGCAGTGCAAAACCAAAAAATGTTTTAGCACATTTACCAAAGGTGAATGTGCTTTTTTCGCTCGTGTGAAATATGATATCTATGGATTTTGTAATAGATTGTAGTGTAATGGTTATACTTATACTCCTTTGTCTTTTAGTATATTCAAGGTGTGAGTTTGTCATCCTGAAATGTAAGCTGAAAAAATAAAGGGATATGTAGCGTAGTTGAAGAAAATATATTATAATAAAAAATTGTGATAAAAACCTATATTTTACGTTTAGACTTTAATTTTTCAGAATAAACTAGGGATAGGATTTACGAAAAAGACATGTAATTACGTTAAATCGACAAAATCTATACAAGAAAACGCACATTATGGAAGGATTCACAGAAGGGATGTAGAATACAGAAATATGCAAAACATCAACAACATATTAGTTGGTGTAGATGTATATCCCGTGAAGGCTGAAATTGTGCAAGTTGGAGCGGAATTTCATGTCGGAATTTTGTTTGTCGCATCATATGCTCATCCTTTAAGGAAATAGCAAGGCAATTGGATCATTGTAGATACTGAACAAAATGGAGTTGATTGTTATATGGATCAACATGAAAAAGTTACAGATCTCAAGATCAAACAGTATATGTGGCTTGCTACTCTTCTTGTAAAAAGGTGTATATGTATTGTTTCTAAGAGATACATTTGTAACAGATGAGCAAATGTATACAATTTTATATAGCAAGTATGTATATGCGATTTATGCAGATAAAGGACCTATAGGAAAGGTTCAAAATCGTTTATACAATGTAATCGGCAACACTTTCTAACAAGTTTAGAAAAATATTGTCGAATTATAAAGGAATTTTTTAATTTATATCGAATACAAAATACGACACGGAGATGGAGTTATGGGGAACAGAATTCCCGAAGAAGTTGTTGAACAGATTCGGACATCATCCGATATTGTAGAAGTGATTGGTGAATACGTTCAACTTAGAAAACAGGGGCGTAACTATTTCGGCCTTTGTCCATTTCATGGTGAGAATTCTCCTTCATTCTCTGTTTCATCTGATAAGCAAATTTTTCATTGCTTCGGATGTGGAGAAGGTGGAAATGTATTTTCCTTTCTAATGAAAATGGAAGGACTGGCTTTTACCGAGGCTGTTCAAAAGCTAGGCGAAAGAAATGGAATTGCGGTTGCAGAGTACACATCAGGACAAGGACAACAAGAAGACATATCTGATGACACTGTCATCATGCAACAAGCTCATGAATTATTGAAAAAGTATTATCATCATTTATTAGTAAATACGGAAGAGGGAAATGAAGCACTTTCATATTTATTAAACCGTGGTATTACGAAAGAGATGATTGAGAAGTTTGAAATTGGTTATGCATCACCTGCTTGGGATGCAGCGACGAAAATTTTACAAAAAAGAGGTTTATCGCTGTCTAGTATGGAACAAGCTGGCCTTCTAATAAGAAGTGAGAAGGATGGTAGTCATTACGATCGCTTCCGTGGAAGAGTTATGTTCCCGATCTATACGTTACAAGGTAAGGTGATAGCGTTTAGTGGAAGGGCGTTAGGGGATGACACTCCGAAATATTTAAATAGCCCTGAAACACCGATTTTTCACAAAAGTAAATTGTTGTATAACTTCCACCAAGCAAGACCGTTTATTAGAAAGCGTGGGCAAGTGGTTCTTTTTGAAGGATATGCCGATGTACTAGCTGCGGTAAAAAGTGGTGTGGAAGAAGCTGTTGCGACAATGGGAACAGCTTTAACTGAAGAACAAGCAAAACTTCTGCGACGTAACGTTGAAACTGTTGTTCTTTGCTATGATGGTGATAAAGCAGGGCGAGAAGCGACGATGAAAGCAGGGCAATTATTGCTAAAAGTTGGTTGCCAAGTGAAAGTCACATCCTTGCCAGATAAGCTTGATCCTGATGAATATGTGCAACAATATGGGACTACCGCTTTTGAAAATCTTGTGAAATCAAGTGTGAGTTTTGTTGGTTTTAAAATAAATTATTTGCGTTTAGGGAAAAATTTGCAAGATGAGTCTGGCAAAGAAGAATATGTGAAAAGTGTTTTAAAAGAGTTATCGTTGTTACAAGATGCGATGCAGGCAGAGTCATATTTGAAGTCATTATCGCAAGAATTTTCGTATTCAATGGAAACACTTTTGAATCAATTGCACCAATATCGCAAAGAACAAAAGGTACAGCAAAAACAAATAAAGCAGGTTGCTAAACCGTCTCAAGTCGTTCAAACAAAACCGAAGTTAACAGGTTTTGAAAGAGCGGAAAGAGAAATTATTTACCATATGTTGCAAAGTGCAGAAGTAGCTGTTCGTATGGAATCCCATATAGAAGATTTTCATACAGAAGAACATAAAGGGATTTTATATGAACTATACGCATATTATGAAAAGGGAAATGAACCTTCAGTCGGAACATTTTTAAGTTGGCTCTCTGATGAAAAGTTGAAAAATATTATCACTGATATTTCGACGGATGAATTTATTAATCCAGAATACACAGAAGAAGTGTTGCAAGGCCATTTGGAGACGCTTAGACGGCATCAGGAAAAACTTGAAAAGATGGAGATCATCTTTAAAGTGAAACAAATGGAAAAAACAGATCCTGTAGAGGCTGCTAAATATTATGTAGCATATTTACAAAATCAAAAAGCGAGAAAATAGCTTTTTTGATAAAGTTTTAGTATAATGAATGTTTGTATCTCGCGTAAGGAGGGGAACAGATGGCTGACAAACCAGCTCGTTCTAAACAAATTGAAACTGAAATGACCCTTGAGCAAGTGAAAGAACAACTCACTGAGCTCGGAAAAAAACGTGGCGTTCTTACATATGAAGAGATTGCAGAACGCATGAATGGATTTGAAATTGAATCCGATCAAATGGATGAATACTATGAATATTTAGGTGAACAAGGCATTGACTTAGTTGGTGATAATGACAACGAAGAAGGCCCTAATAATCGCCAAATTACAAAAACAGAAGAAGAGTTTGACCTCAATGATTTAAGTGTACCACCTGGGGTTAAAATCAACGATCCTGTTCGTATGTATTTAAAAGAAATTGGTCGTGTAGACTTACTATCTGCAGAAGAAGAAATTCGACTTGCAACGCGTATTGAAGAAGGCGATGAAGAAGCGAAACGTCGTCTTGCAGAAGCAAACTTACGTCTTGTAGTAAGTATTGCAAAGCGCTACGTAGGCCGTGGTATGCTTTTCTTAGACTTAATTCAAGAAGGTAATATGGGTCTAATTAAAGCTGTTGAAAAGTTCGATTATCGTAAAGGTTTCAAATTTAGTACGTATGCAACTTGGTGGATTCGCCAAGCTATTACACGTGCGATTGCGGACCAAGCGCGAACAATTCGTATTCCAGTTCATATGGTTGAAACGATTAATAAGTTAATTCGTGTACAACGTCAATTATTACAAGATTTAGGTCGCGAACCGTCTCCTGAAGAGATTGGTGAAGAAATGGATCTTGCTCCAGAAAAAGTACGTGAAATCTTAAAAATTGCACAGGAGCCAGTTTCTCTTGAAACACCAATTGGTGAAGAAGATGACTCCCATTTAGGTGACTTTATTGAAGACCAAGAAGCAACATCGCCTGCGGACCATGCGGCCTATGAATTGCTAAAAGAACAATTAGAAGATGTGTTAGATACACTAACAGATCGTGAAGAAAATGTTCTGCGTCTTCGTTTCGGTTTAGATGATGGACGAACTCGTACGCTTGAAGAAGTTGGGAAAGTATTCGGCGTAACGAGAGAGCGTATCCGTCAAATTGAAGCAAAAGCACTTCGCAAATTAAGACATCCAAGTCGTAGTAAGCGTCTTAAGGATTTCTTAGAATAGGTTATTTTTTAAGTTTACTTCACCTTTGTGAAGTAAACTTTTTTATTTTGTTAATTTTTGTTAAAATTTAGCTATCGGCAACGATTACAATTTCTTGTAATTTATTTTACAGAATTGTCTTTTGATTTGCAAATGCTCATTTTTCGATTTTTCGATTAATTTTGTTTATTCTATACAAAAATATATGTAGAAAAGCGAAAAATATGATGAGAAACGTTAATAATTATCGAAATAATAAGCTATATGACAATAAAAAACAATAAACTGAATTTATGGAATATTTTTAACAAGTAGTAGTTTTCTCTTTTCTGATAGAGCGTTTTCAAGTACAATGGAAATGACTGAATCATCTAACTATTTAGGGGTATAGAGGGGGGAGAAGAGATATGAAACGTAATCCGCTGATTCCGTTCGCTCTTATTGCAGCATTGGGTATTATCGTTATGTTTGTATTTTCATTTCAGGGGCTAAATAAATCTAAAGAGTTAGCTGATGCAAAAAATGGCGGGAAGCCAGCACAAACAGCATCAAAACCAGAGGATATTGTGAAGCAAAGCTGTACGAGCTGCCACGGTGATCAGTTACAAGGGGCAGTAGGACCTAACTTACAAAAAATTGGTGGGAAACTTTCAAAGGATGAAATTAAAGAAATTCTTTCGAAAGGAAAGGGCAATATGCCTGCTAATATAGTTCCAGCTGATCAAGCCACTAAAGTAGCTGATTGGTTATCGAAGAAAAAATAAAGTTCCGTATGACAAGTCTTTTGCTTATGCAAAGGGCTTGTTTTTCTATATTTTCTAAAATACGATGAATGATAGAGGAGTGAATTGTTGTTATAGGCTTGCAACAACTACTATAAATTCATTATCATGGAGACAGACTGACAAGAGAAGGAGTAATGGAAATACATGAATGAAGTAAAGCTTTCAAAACGATTAGAAGAAGTTGTGCGTGAAATACCGGTAGGATCTACAGTTGCTGATATTGGATCGGATCATGCGTATTTACCGTGTTATACAATTATAAATAATATTGCTACAAAAGCAGTTGCTGGAGAGGTTGTAGATGGACCGTTTCGCTCTGCACAAGCAACTGTAGCTGAAAGTGGCTTGCAAGATAAAGTAGATGTGCGTAAAGGGAATGGATTAGCTGTTATAGCGCCAGGAGAAGTAGATGTAATTACGGTTGCTGGAATGGGCGGAGCGTTAATTCGTGACATTTTAGAAAGTGGTAAAGAAAAATTAGAAGGTGTAACACGTTTAATTTTACAGCCGAATATTGCAGCACATCATATTCGTGAATGGTTTGTTGAAAATGGTTGGGAGCTTATCCATGAAAAAATCGTAAAAGAAGATGGGAAAATTTACGAGATTTTAGTAGGAGAGCGAGGAAATGTCGAAGCACCTTACTCGGAAAATAAACAAGCGGGATTGTTTATGGGGCCATTTTTAATAAAAGAAAAAAGTGAAGCTTTCGTTGAAAAATGGGAAGGGGAATTGAAAAACTTCCAAAATATTTTAAAACAGTTAGAACGTGCGGCTAATTCTGAAGAAACAAAAGCGAAACGTGCAGAAGTAGAAGCGAAAATGAAAATGATAGGGGAGATTTTATCATGAGTAAAATTCCAAACGGCCATGAAATTATTTCTTTATTTGAAAGTATGTATCCGAAGCATCTGGCGATGGAAGGAGATAAAATTGGTCTGCAGATTGGAGCGCTTAATAAATCTGTACAACACGTATTAATTGCATTAGATGTAACGGAGGAAGTTGTGGAGGAAGCGATTCAATTAGGAGCGAATGTCATTATCGCGCATCATCCTTTAATTTTTAATCCGTTAAAAGCGATTCATACAGATAAAGCGTACGGAAGAATTATTGAAACGTGTATTAAAAATGATATTGCCATTTATGCAGCGCATACAAATGTGGATGTTGCCAAGGGCGGGGTAAATGATTTACTTGCTGAGGCGTTAGGGTTGCAAAATACAGAAGTTTTGGCACCGACATATGCAGAAGAAATGAAAAAAGTTGTTGTGTTTGTGCCAGTAACTCATGCAGAGGAAGTACGAAAAGCATTAGGAGACGCAGGTGCTGGTCATATAGGCAATTATAGCCACTGTACGTTTAGTAGCGAGGGTACAGGTACGTTTGTACCTCAAGAGGGGACAAATCCTTATGTAGGGGAAACTGGACAGTTAGAGCGCGTAGAAGAAGTGCGGATCGAAACGATTATTCCAGTTTCACTACAACGAAAAGTGATTAAAGCAATGGTAACGGCACATCCATATGAAGAAGTAGCGTATGATGTGTATCCACTTGATAACAAAGGCGAAACATTAGGGCTTGGGAAAATAGGATACTTAAAAGAAGAAATGACACTTGGACAGTTTGCAGAACATGTAAAGCAATCATTAGATGTAAAGGGTGCACGAGTTGTTGGGAAATTAGATGATAAAGTGCGCAAAGTAGCTGTACTTGGTGGTGATGGTAACAAATACATCAATCAAGCTAAATTTAAAGGAGCAGATGTATATGTAACAGGTGACATGTATTATCATGTTGCTCATGATGCGATGATGCTCGGTTTAAATATAGTTGACCCAGGACATAACGTTGAAAAAGTAATGAAGCAAGGTGTACAAAAGCAATTGCAAGAAAAAGTGGATGCAAAGAAACTCAATGTACACATTCATGCCTCGCAATTACATACAGATCCATTTACATTTGTATAAGAAAAATAAAAACCGTTGCTCATATAGGCAACGGTTTTTATTATTGTTCTTTTTTCACTTTTACACGAGGTAATATTTTTTGTAACGGTACTTTTCGAACTCTCTCCCATGTAGCGGGATTCATTGGGTCATATTGATCTAAGAAAGCGATAACTTCTTTTGTAATTGGAGTTGGAGTAGAAGCACCTGCTGTAACAGCTACGTTTTCTACACCTTGTAGCCACTCTAATTTAATCTCACTTACGTCTGCAACGCGGTATGCTTTCGTACCAGCAATTTCTTGTGACACTTGTGCTAAACGGTTTGAGTTGTTACTTTTCGGATCACCGACAACAATTGTTAAGTCTGCAACATCAGCTTGTTTAGCGACAGCTTCTTGGCGAACTTGAGTTGCTAAACAAATTTCTTTATGGAATTCTGCTGTTGGGAATTTTTTTTGAATGTCCTCCATTAAATGTTGAACATCCCATTGACTCATCGTTGTTTGATTCGTTACTAAAATTTTATCTGTTGGGATTTCTAATGTTTTTAAATCATCGGCTTTTTCGATAAGGTGAACGATGTCAGGTGCAATACCAACTGCGCCTTCTGGCTCTGGATGATTTTTTTTACCGATATAAATGACATGATACCCTTCCGCTTTCTTAGCTTCGATAAGGTCATGTGTCTTGGTAACATCTGGACAAGTGGCATCGATTGTTGTTAAACCTTTTTCTTTTGCGCGTTGTTTAACTTCTGGAGAAACACCGTGTGCAGTGAAAATAACAGTACCAGAATCAATTTTATCTAAAATTTCTAAGCGACTTGGACCGTCTAATGTGATGATTCCATCTTCTTCAAAAGCGTCTGTAACATGTTTATTGTGAACAATCATACCTAAAATATAAATGGGTCTCGGCAATGATTTATCTAATGCGGCGTTACGTGCAATTACCATTGCATCGACAACACCGTAGCAATAACCACGAGGGGAAATTTTAACAATTTTCATATGAGTAATCCTCTCCTTCTAAACAAGGGATACTTTTGTGCATAGTCTTTTACATTATAAAGGAGGAGTGGATAGAAAACAAAGGATTGTTACACATATAGTTTTGGTTTTGTTGCTGTTTTTTGAACAGGCTCCTCTCGTAATTCTTTTTCTATGACTGGCTCAATCACTATTTTTTTTCTTTTTCTTTTTTTTTGTGGAGGAGGTGGAGTTGCTACCTCAACCTTTTCTGTTATGTCTTCAGCCTGATTTTTAGTTGAATCTTCTTCCGTACTTTTTCCAGAGGTGAGGATTTTAACAATGCTTGGTAGGTTACGCATAATAGGGCCGTACTGTTCGACGACAGGGCTTACAGATTGAACGACTTGGGATACTTTTTCTATATTGTTTATCATATTAGTTGGATTCGAAATTAAATTCGCAAAAAAACTGCCGATGCCGCTACTGGATGCTGCTGTAGTTGTTGCGCCGCCGCGCGTTTCGTTTGATTCGTACATTTGAGGGGGAATCATTTGCTCTGGATGCTGCTGCATGTATGGTTGATATTGCTGTGAGTACTGCTGTGGGTATTGCTGTTGATATTGGGGTTGATATTGTTGCCGATATTGAGGTGGCGGTTGCTGGTGCTGGTGCATCATTGGTGGCGGTCCTTCCATTTGTCGATAAGGCGGAACCATTTGCATGTAAGGTTCGGTTGGATCGTGTTTTTTAAAGAGTTTAGCAAGGAACCCTTTCTTTTTTTGTGCCATCGGTGGTAGTTGTGGAATTGGATATGGTGTATAAGGTTGCTGCCCTTGATTTGGATACATTTGTCTTGTGGGGGATTTTGGAAACATGTGAGAAATCCTCCTTTCTTCAGTTAGGTATATACACATACAATATGCAATAAGGGGGAAGAAGGTTAGTTTTTGAAGGGAAAACCTAAACTAAAGATGGATTTTACTTGTAGATTTCGATATAATGTAGACTTGACTGATTTGTGCGCGCAGTAGAAATTTAGAAAGAAGGTGTAACTTATGACACAACAAACTTTTACACAGTATGATTTTAAACCATTTTTAATAGATGCAGTTCGTGAACTACGCTTTACAGAGCCGACAGGAATTCAGCAGAAAATTTTCCCGGTCGTGAAAAAAGGTGTAAGTGTAATTGGACAATCCCAAACAGGTTCTGGGAAAACACATGCATACTTACTTCCTACATTGAACAGAATTAATGCAAGCCGTGAAGAAGTACAACTTGTTATTACAGCACCTACTCGTGAGTTAGCACAACAAATTTACGAAGAGATTGTGAAATTAACAAAATTCTGTGCGGAAGATCAAATGATTACAGCGCGTTGTTTAATTGGTGGAACTGATAAACAACGTTCAATTGAAAAGTTGAAAAAACAACCTCATATCGTAGTCGGGACACCAGGACGTATTAAAGACTTAGTAGAAGAACAAGCATTATTTGTTCATAAAGCAAATACGATTATTGTCGATGAAGCTGACTTAATGCTTGATATGGGATTCATTCACGATGTAGATAAAATTGCAGCACGCATGCCTAAAAACTTGCAAATGCTAGTTTTCTCTGCAACAATTCCTCAAAAACTAAAACCGTTTCTGAAGAAATATATGGAGAATCCAGAGCATATTCATATCAATCCAAAACAAGTTGCAGCTGGAAACATTGAACACTATTTAGTGCCTTCTAAACATCGTAATAAAATTGATTTAGTGAATAAAATGCTACTTCAATTTAAACCGTATTTAGCAGTTGTTTTCACGAATACGAAAAAAATGGCAGATCAAGTTGCTGATGGATTAATGGAACGCGGCTTAAAAGTTGGACGAATTCACGGGGATTTATCACCACGTGATCGTAAAAAAATGATGAAACAAATTCGTGACCTTGAATTCCAATATATTGTTGCGACTGATTTAGCAGCACGTGGTATTGATATTGAAGGAATTAGCCATGTTATTAACTATGAGCTACCATCAGATTTAGATTTCTTCGTTCACCGCGTTGGAAGAACAGCACGTGCGGGGCATTCTGGTATTGCAGTGACGATTTATGATCCAGCAAACGAAGAAGCATTAGATAGCTTAGAAAAACAACGTCATATCGAGTTTAAACATGTAGATTTACGCGGAGATGAGTGGGCGGATTTAGGTGAGCGTCGTCGTCGTAAGAGCCGTAAAAAACCAAATGACGAACTTGATGTTATGGCAACGAAAGTTATTAAAAAACCGAAAAAAGTAAAACCAAACTATAAACGTAAACTTGCAACAGAACGTGACAAAGTGAAGAGAAAATATAGCAATAAAAAAAGATAAGGGGTTTCCCTTATCTTTTTTTAATCCCGCTAATTTAAATGAAGAGTATAGTCTATTTAAATACTCATATAAATTTGTGTAGTGCGTCTTTTGTAAACAAACAATTCACTACATATTTCTACAAATTATGCTATCATTATATCTATTGTATATTGAAGAGGTGATTGTATGTTAAAGATTGGATCTCATGTTTCCATGAGTGGTAAGAACATGTTATTAGCAGCAAGTGAAGAGGCTGTTTCATACGGTGCAACAACGTTTATGATTTATACAGGTGCACCGCAAAATACACGAAGAAAACCAATTGAAGAATTGAACATAGAAGCAGGAAGAAAACATATGGAGCTGAATGGTATTGAGGAAATTATCGTCCATGCGCCGTATATTATTAATGTTGGGAATACGACGAAGCCAGAAACATTCCAATTAGGTGTAGACTTCCTTCGTATGGAAATTGAAAGAACATCGGCATTAGGTGTAGCGAAACAAATTGTTCTTCACCCAGGAGCGCACGTTGGTGCTGGAGCAGATGCTGGTATTCAACAAATTATTAAAGGGCTTAATGAAGTACTAACGCCAGAACAGACGGTTAACATTGCGTTAGAGACGATGGCAGGAAAAGGAACAGAATGTGGTCGTAGCTTTGAAGAAATTGCAAAGATCATTGATGGCGTAAAATATAATGAAAAGCTATCTGTATGCTTTGATACGTGTCATACGCACGATGCAGGATATGATATTGTAAATGACTTTGACGGTGTATTAAACGAATTTGATAAGATCGTTGGTATAGATCGTTTACAAGTACTTCATATTAATGATAGTAAAAATGTACGCGGAGCAGGAAAAGACCGTCATGAAAACATCGGATTTGGTCACATTGGGTATAAAGCGTTGCATCACATTGTACATCATCCACAGTTAATGCATGTACCAAAAATTCTTGAAACACCGTATGTAGGGGAAGATAAAAAAGATAAGAAGCCACCATACAAATTGGAAATCGAAATGCTGAAAAACGGTACTTTTGATGAAGGGCTTCTTGAAAAAATTAAAGCGCAATAAGGAGGGGATTTCCCCTCCTTATTTTAGTAATTGCTGAAATAATGTATTTACTTGTTGGGCAGTGGCAGGGGAAGTTACTTTTGCAATCTGTTTTAAGAGCTCTAGTCGCTCGTTGTTATCGTAAATATTAATATTTTTACCTTTCATAAGTAAAACGATTTGGTCAGCTTGTGCAGTCGTAATAGAAACTTCATATTCTTTGCTATATTTTAATAACTCTTTTGTAGAAATATGATTTAATTTTTTATTAACAATTTGTTTAATGAGGTTCATCTTGTTATCCTCCTTCACGCGTTCTTCTATCGAAATATATGAGCATATAGCTTGTACATATTCGTATAGAGTTTCTTTTTTCATGAGGAAAAGAAGCGTATGTTATAATATAAGGACAAAACTACAGAAAAAGAGTAAAGGGAGGACCTATGGAGCAAAAGCAACATCGAAAAGAAAGTGTTATTCATCTCATTTATCGTTTAGTTATGATTATTTTTGGGGCAGCATGCGCAGCGGTAGCGATTGAACTATTTTTAATGCCAAATAAAATTATTGATGGTGGAATTATTGGTATTTCTCTTATATTAGATTACCTTACTCCTAATATTTGGTGGTTAAGTTTTTCTACTTTAGTCGTTGTTCTCAATATCCCATTTATGTATTCGGGTTATAAGCAAATTGGAAAAACATTCATGTTATCTTCGGCATTTGGTATTGTAGCGTTAGCATTCATTGAGTCAACGTTACATGCGGTGCCACCGTTTACAACAGAGCCTATTTTAGCGACTGTGTTTGGTGGTCTTATTTTAGGTCTTGGTGTAGGACTTGTAATTCGTCATGGTGGATCGTTAGATGGAACTGAAATTATGGGGATTTTATTAACGAAGAAATTACCGTTCTCTGTTGGTGAATTCGTAATGTTTGTGAACTTATTTATTTTTGCATGGGCAGCATTTGTGTTTGGTGTGGAACAAGCGATGTATTCTGTTATGACGTACTATATTGCATTTAAAACGATCGATACAGTAATTCAAGGGCTAGATGAAACGAAAGCAGTTTTAATTGTATCTGATCAATATGAGGAAGTATCAAATGCGATTTTACATCGACTCGGCCGTGGAACTACAAAGCTTGTAGCAAAAGGTGGTTATACAGATAAAGAAAAAGAAGTTATTTATGCAGTTGTAACGCGTCTAGAAGTGACGAAGTTAAAGTCAATTGTGCATGAAATTGATGAAAATGCGTTTGTTACGATTATGAGCACGCAAGAGACAAATGGTGGTAAGTTTAAATCGGCTATTCACTAAACGTATATAGGAATATTTTTCGAAAGCAGAGAATTTTTCTCTGCTTTTTGTTATAATAGTAAGGTTTCTTGAAAAAATAGATATATTTTAGGCAGATTGGTTTACAACTATAATAAGCTGTACTATAATTCAAATAGATATAAATCGGAATCATTCTGAATTAAAATAGGTGAGATGCTATGAATAATATATTAGAGATTGAAGGTTTAACATTCCGATACGAAGATCGGAATGTGTTAGAAAATATTAATTTGCAAGTTCCGAAGGGAGCTTTTTTAGGTTTAGTGGGACCGAATGGTTCAGGTAAATCAACTTTACTTAAGTGTTTATTAGGCGTTTTAAAGCCAAAAGAAGGAAGCATTCGTGTGTTTGGCGTTGATAGTAAGAAGTTTAAGGAATGGAATAAAGTTGGTTATGTATCCCAAAAAGCAAATAGTTTCAATTCTGGTTTTCCAGCAACTGTTTCTGAAGTTGTGTCAATGGGACTTGTTTCGAAAAAAGGGCTTTTTCGCTTTTTCACAAAAGAGGATAAGAAAAAGGTAGAAAAAGCAATTGCTGATGTAGGGATGAGTGAGTTTCAAGGTCGTAATATTGGAGAGCTTTCTGGTGGACAGCAACAGCGTGTATTTATTGCTCGTGCGCTCGTTAGTGATCCTGAATTGCTTATTTTAGACGAGCCTACTGTTGGAATCGATGTAAAAAATGTGGAAAGTTTTTACGAAATATTAGAGGATTTAAACAAAAGGCTCGGGATCACATTAATTCTTGTTACTCATGATATGGGAGCTGTTACCGAAAAAGTAACACATGTTGCATGCCTAAACCAACATCTACATTTCCATGGAAATGTAGAGAAGTTCCGAGAGTTAGAAGATGCAGAAATGTCCGTCTTATATGGACATCATGTTCATCGTTTAGAACACGAACATGAGCATCACGGGAGGATATAATGATACAAGATTTTTTACAATATGACTTTTTACGTAATTCTTTATACGCAGGTATTTTAATTGGACTTGTTGCACCGCTAATAGGTGTGTTTGTTGTTATTCGTCGTTTATCTCTTATTGCGGATGCATTAAGTCACGTGACGTTATCAGGTATTGCAGCAAGTTTATTACTTGAAAAAACCATTTTTACAGGTGGATTTTTAAACCCCTTATATATGGGGATGGTTTTTTCAATTGGTGGAGCGCTATTAATCGAAAAGTTAAGAACTGTATATAAGCACTATCAAGAATTAGCAATTCCGATTATCCTTTCGGCAGGGATGGGAGTTGGAGTTATTTTCATTTCACTTGCAAATGGATTTAACACAGACTTATTTAGTTATTTATTTGGTAGTGTCAGTGCTGTAACAAGTACGGATTTAATTATTATTGGGATTGTAGCAATTGTTGTTGTTGCGACAATTATTTTATTATATAAAGAGCTGTTTCTACTATCATTTGATGAGGAATACGCAGTATCAACTGGTTTAAGAGCGAAATGGATTCACTTTATTTTCATTATATTAGTTGCTCTTGTCATTGCAGTATCAATGCGTGTAGTAGGGGTTCTTCTCGTATCATCATTAATGACGTTACCAGTTGCAGCAAGTATTCGTATTGCTAAAGGATTTAAACAAACAATTTTCTTTTCCATTTTATTTGGTGAAATTGCAGTAATTGGTGGAATGTTTGCTTCGTATCAACTTGATCTAGCACCAGGTGGTACAATTGTTATGATAGCAGTTCTTATTTTAATCGGTGCGATTTTATGGAAGAAGAAAAAAACTGCATAAAGTAGGGATAGGTATGAATCTAACAGAAGCTTTACGCCTAATGAAGGAAAAAGGATACAAACATACTGGAAAAAGAGAAGAGATGCTCAGATTATTTGCAGCACATAATCGTTATTTAACTGCGAAAGACGTTTTAGAGCATATGAAAGACGATTATCCAGGGCTTAGTTTTGATACGATTTATCGTAACTTAACAGTTTTTGCTGAGATTGGTGTTTTAGAACAAACGGAATTAAATGGTGAAAAACATTTTCGTTTCACTTGTTCTATTATGGAACATCATCATCATTTTATTTGTTTGGATTGTGGGGGGACGAAAGAGATTACTTCCTGCCCAATGGATTTTATGAATAAAGATTTTACTGGTTATGAAGTAACGGGTCATAAGTTTGAAATATATGGTCGTTGTCCAAAATGTGCAAAGTAAAAGCTCGTCGGTTATATAACTGACGAGCTTTTTTACGTAAAAAAGAAGGTTGCTCACAAATATTGTGGCAACCTTCTTTTTATTGTTCTTGTGTCTCTTTTTCTTTTTCTCGTTCAGCAGCCATTTCAGCAGCAATTACGTCGATTTCTTTTTTCAGTTCTTCTACCATTGTTTCTTCTGGTACTTTACGAACGACTTGCCCTTTACGGAATAATAATCCCTCTCCACGTGCACCAGCAATACCGATATCAGCTTCACGAGCTTCACCAGGACCATTTACAGCGCAACCAAGTACTGCAACTTTAATTGGTACTTGAAGTGTAGAGATGTATTCTTCCACTTCGTTAGCGATGCTAATTAAATCGATTTCAATACGACCACAAGTTGGACAAGAGATAAGTGTCGCTGCGTTAGAAGCAAGACCGAATGATTTTAATAATTCACGAGCAACTTTTACTTCTTCAACTGGATCAGCACTTAATGAAATACGTAGTGTATTTCCGATGCCTTTACTTAAGATTGCTCCAAGACCAGCGGCACTTTTTACAGTTCCAGCAAACAATGTTCCAGATTCTGTAATACCTAAATGTAATGGGTAATCAAAAGCGCGAGCAGCTTTCTCGTATGCTTCGATTGCTAAGTTAACATCAGAGGCTTTCATAGATACGATAATATCGTGGAAATCTAAGTCCTCTAAAATTTTAATATGATGTAGCGCGCTCTCAACCATACCATCAGCAGTTGGGTATCCGTACTTTTCTAAAATGTGGCGCTCTAATGAACCAGCGTTTACACCAATACGGATTGGAATACCGCGCTCTTTTGCTGCATTTACAACAGCTTCTACTTTATGGCGACGACCAATATTACCTGGATTGATACGTACTTTATCAATGCCACCTTCAATTGCTTTTAAAGCAAGGCGATAATCAAAATGAATATCAGCAACAAGTGGAATGTTGATTTGTTTTTTTATATCAGCAATAGCATTAGCTGCGCGTTCATCTGGAACGGCAACACGGACGACTTGACAGCCAGCTTCTTCTAAACGCTTGATTTCGGCAACTGTTGCTTCAACATCATGTGTTTTTGTTGTTGTCATACTTTGTATAATTAATTCATTATTACCGCCAATTGTTAAATTACCGACTTTAACTGGACGTGTTTTTGTACGATGAGTCATTTCATTCACGAATAGATCGCTCTCCTTATAAAAGAAGTTTCTTATTTAGTCCCTCATATCAATGATAGTATACGTGATATAGGGCTATAGAAACCGAAGTGCTCGGTTTCACTTTTACTATTGTATCAGCGCCTTTATGTAATTGACAAGGATTAAGTGATGGCTTATTGATATAACGGGAATTTATAAGACTTTCCAATTTGTATTTTTGTAGCAGATGTACTTTTGTTTAATTGTTTAAAGTCGTCAATGACTTTTTCTATGGAAGGAATTTTTTTCTTGTTAATTTGTTCTGTAATAGAAAGAACTGTCTCGCCAGTTTTTACTTCAATTGTTTTATAAGATGTATCCGTTTCTTTTTCTGTTTTATTCTCTTTATTTTGTTGGCTGTCTGTGTTTTCTTTTTTAATCGTTTGGGCAGCAGTTGTTTTTTTATATGAACTTAACATCGGTAAAGTACCGATTTTTATATCGTAATAAAATATATAACCGAGAACAAGCACGAATAGGAATATACCTAACCTCTTCATATTCTTCACTCCTTTGCTAGGAATATATGCTTGTCCAAAAAAAAAATGCCTATTTAGGCATTTTTTTATTTTTCTTTTGGTTGGGGTACCTCTTTAATCGTTAAGTATAGAACGATTAAAACAACAGCGATATAAATGAATGTTGCCCCAGGTACGACGATTTTGAATAAATCCATAATCATGAAGAAAATGGTTGGGATTGTGTAGCTGTATGCAGTTAGTGTCCAAACTTGTTTATAGGATAGTTTACGTTGACCGCTCATAGCAGAACCGATGAACGCAAGTAAAGTCACGCCTACAAAAGTGATGAATAATTGGAATAGGTACACTAAGAATCCAATAACAAATAATAAAATTGGATAAATATTATCGAATAAAGAAATAAATTCTTGTAGATCTTTTTTCTCAAGAGATGCACCTAACAAATCGTTATAAGAATACGTTTGTGTTTGACCATTTCCCATAGAGACTACTTTATCTTTTAAAACAAATAAACCTGTTTTATTTTGATATTTTTCTAGGTCTGTTAAATTTGGATCAAATACGAAAAGTGCATTTCCTTCTTCTTTTTCAATAGGCTGATCAATATCGGCTTTTAGTTCGCCATTTTCAATTTTAAAATCAGGTAAATCTTTATCGATGACTTGATTTACCATGCCTACACCATCTTGGATCAAACTACCGTACAAAAAAGTTCTTGGAATAGTAGTAATTAAGCAAAGTAGCATAATATACAAAATGGTTTTACCGATTTTTTGAAAACGGAATAGCGCCATATCTTTAGGCGAGTATATGCTTTTTACGAATTGGGTAAATATGGACATAGATTCACTTCCTTTATGTATGTATAAAATCATTGTAACGTAGGAATCTAGAGAATCTCAAGATATATTATATTTACATATAGTGGAGATAACTAAATTTCTTTTTATTAACTTTCTTCTTTTAAATAAGAAAAATACAATTGACACTTTTCTTTTCTATATGGTAAATTTATCTTACATTTCTTAAAGGGCATATCCGATAGGAATTCCTTTATTTGATATGTTGTTACATACATAATTGTGGACCCTTAGCTCAGCTGGTTAGAGCAGACGGCTCATAACCGTCCGGTCGTAGGTTCGAGTCCTACAGGGTCCATATCCATTTCGCATGTTTATTATGTTAGCAGGAAGCTTCCTTGTAGAAGGAAGCTTTTTTTACGGAATATATGAGCATTTTAATTGAAAAGAAGTGGGAATTTTGCTACTTTAATGATAGCAAGACAATGTGATTTATTTGTTTGCACCCTATGGCAATTAGGGTAGAATGAAGTTGTATGTCACTTAAGTGGCAATACATAAACTGGGAGGAATATAACAATGGCAAAACACGAATTACCAAATTTACCTTATGCGTATGATGCTTTAGAGCCTCACTTTGACAAAGAAACAATGAACATCCATCATACAAAACATCACAACACGTACATTACAAACTTAAACGCTGCTTTAGAAGGTCATGCAGAATTAGCTGACAAAAGCGTAGAAGAATTAGTTGCAAACTTAAACGAAGTACCAGAAGCAATCCGTACAGCAGTACGTAACAATGGTGGCGGACATGCTAACCATACATTCTTCTGGACAATCCTATCTCCAAACGGCGGAGGACAACCTGTAGGTGAACTTGCAACTGCAATTGAAGCAAAATTCGGTAGCTTCGATGCATTCAAAGAAGAATTCGCAAAAGCTGGCGCAACTCGCTTCGGTTCTGGTTGGGCTTGGTTAGTAGTAAACAATGGTGAGCTAGAAGTAACAAGCACTCCAAACCAAGATTCTCCTTTAACTGAAGGTAAAACGCCAGTTATCGGTTTAGATGTTTGGGAGCATGCTTACTACTTAAACTACCAAAACCGTCGTCCAGACTACATCGGTGCATTCTGGAACGTTGTAGATTGGAACGCTGCTGAAAAACGTTACCAAGAAGCAAAATAATTGTAATAAATATAGAAAAAAGCTAGGGGAGAACCCCTAGCTTTTTTTCTATGCTTTCCTTTTACATAATTGGGCTTGTCTTTGGAAGACTAGAACATGAAGTAAAGGAGAGTTGTGTATGAAGTGGAAACATATAATTGGTGACGTTGAAGTGAATCGGGATTTAGTGTTATTGCTCCTTATAGGAGGTTTATACACGCTCGCAATTTCTTTATCGAATACGTTTGTAAATATTTATTTATGGAAACAAACACAAAATTATGTGAATCTTGGCTTGTATAATTTGGCCAGCGTTATATTACAGCCTCTCACATTTCTTGTAGGGGGAAAATTAGCGAAACGTATCGATCGCTCGATTTTATTACGAATAGGAGTAGGAACGCTCGCAATTTTTTTTATTGTTGTCTTAGTAGCGGGGAAAAGTGCTTCTCAGTATATTTTATTAATGGGGGCTCTTTTAGGAGTAGGATACGGTTTTTACTGGTTGGCTTTTAACTTATTGACATTTGAAATTACAGAACCAGAAACAAGAGATTTCTTTAATGGGTTTCTTGGACTTCTTACATCCTTCTCTGGGATGATCGGACCAATAGCAGCAGGATACACAATTTCACGTATGGAGAAATGGAGTGGTTATACTGTTATATTCTTTCTTTCATTAGTTCTATTTGCAATTGCTGTCGTCTTAAGCTTCTTTTTATCTAAAAGAGAATGTGAAGGGCGTTATGAAATCGTGCAAGTATTGAAAGAACGACGGATTGATAAAAACTGGGGAAAGATTACACGAGCTCATTTTTTCCAAGGATTGAGAGAAGGAACGTTTATTTTTGTCATTTCAGTATATGTTTATTTAGCAACTAATAGTGAGTTCGCATTAGGGAAATATAGTTTAGTGAACTCTGCTGTATCCTTTGTATGTTATTACTTAGTTGCTCGTATGTTAAAGAAGGAGTGGCGAAAAAAAGCAATTTTACTTGGAGGCATTATTTTATATGCTGTCGTCTTTTTAGTTATTTTCAATGTTACATACACGAAATTACTTATTTATGCGGCATGTATTGCGATTGCATATCCTATTTTACTTGTTCCGTATGGATCAATGACATATGACGTAATTGGTAGAGCGAAAAATGCGAGAGAATGGCGTGTGGAATATGTCGTTGTTCGGGAGCTGTGGTTAAACGCCGGAAGAATCTGTTCCATTTTAAGTTTTTTATGTGCTGTACTATTCTTTCCACCTGAAAAAAGTTTACCTTACTTATTATGTATTTTAGGTGCTGGACATTTTCTTATTTATTTTGCAGTTAAAAATGTCAAATATGATGAGGGAAATGCGAGTAAAACAAGTGTTGTAACGCAAGGAAACGCGCAAAACCAAACTGAACCAGAAGGTTAACTTCTCGTTTGTTTTATGCTAGAATAGAAAAAGATGTAAGACAGCAGTGAGGACACCTGTATGAAGGTGTCCCTTTCACATTACATAGCTGTTGGTAGAGGGGGTTTGTATGAGCAAGAAGCAGAAGCAAAATAAGAAAAAGACCCACGTTCCTTTTCGGTTAAACGTGCTGTTTTTCTGCGTGTTTTTAATGTTCTCCGCGGTTATTGTAAGGCTCGGATATGTACAAATTGTTCGCGGTGAAGAATATAAGAATGAAGTGGAGAAGAAAGAAAACTCAACGATAAGTAATCCTGTACCGCGTGGGAAAATATTTGACCGTTATGGGCGATCTGTAGTAGATAATGCAGCCATTCGTACTATTACATTTACAAAAATGAAAGGATCAACTGCAGAGGATCGCTTAGAAACAGCGAAAAAGCTAGCAGATTTGATTGAAGTACCGACAGATAAATTAACAGATCGCGATAAAAAAGATTATTGGCTTGCTATGCATAAAGAGGAAGCTAAAGAAAAAATTACGAATAAAGATCGTCAAGAGTTTAAAGATAAAAAAATTGATGATAAAGAATTAGACGAGCGTCAGCGCAGTCGTGTAACAGAAGAAGAGATTAATCAATTATCCGCAAAAGATCTAGAAATACTAGCGATTAAGAGTAAGATGGATGGCGGATATGCAATGACACCTCAAGTTCTTAAGAAAAATGCAACAGATGAAGAATATGCGATTATTAGTGAAAATTTAGCGCAATTGCCGGGAGTAGATACAAGTGTTGATTGGGAACGAAAATATGCATATGATGGTGATTTGTTCCGAAGTGTACTTGGTGGTGTAACAACTTCTGACGAAGGTTTACCAAGAGAAAGACTAGATTACTATCTTGTTCGTGATTATAATCGAAATGACCGAGTAGGAAAAAGTTATCTTGAACAACAGTATGAAGATAGTCTGCACGGTACGAAAGCAGAAGTTAGAAATGTTACAGATAAAAACGGTAATATTTTAGAAACGATTAATGTATCAAAAGGACAAAGTGGTAATGACCTGAATTTAACGATTGATATGGAATTACAAAAGCGCGTGGAGGATATTCTTACGAAGAATTTAATGAGATTTAAAGGAAGCGAACCTCTTTTAGATCGCGCATTCGTTGTAATGATGAACCCAAAAAATGGTGAAGTTTTATCTATGGCTGGGAAACAATTAGTTAACGAAGATGGTCAAACGAAAGTAAATGACTTTGCATTAGGTACCATGACAAGTTCTTATCCGATGGGGTCAACTGTAAAAGGTGCAACAGTACTTACTGGATATCAAACTGGTGCGATTCAACCAGGTTCAGTACAATTGGATGAACCAATTAAATTAAAAGGTACACCTACGAAGTCATCTTGGAAAACGATGGGATATATTAATGATCTTACAGCTTTAAAAATGTCTTCTAACGTTTATATGTTTAAAACAGCGATGAATATCGCTGGTGTTCCATATGTGAGAGGTGGTACGTTAGATATACCTCAAAAAGCATTTGATACGATGCGTTATTATTTCGGACAGTTTGGACTTGGTGTAAAAACAGGAATTGATTTACCGAATGAATCTGCTGGTCAGATGGGGAGAGGTAGTCAACCAGGTTTCTTACTAGATTTATCAATTGGACAGTATGATACGTATACACCGCTTCAATTAGCGCAATATATTTCGACGATTGCCAATGGTGGATATCGTATGCAACCACAAGTTGTAAAAGAAATTCGTCAACCGGCAGTGAAACCAGATGAAGTTGGGAAAGTTGTTCAATCTATGGAACCGAAAGTATTAAATCGTGTTGATATGCCAGAATCGCAAATTAAACGTGTTCAAGAAGGATTTAGACAAGTGTATAATGATTCAGGTGGTACAGCTACCAAATACTTTACAGGTGCAAAATATAAAGCGGCAGGGAAGACAGGTACCGCGCAAACTGTGTATGGCGGAGATAAAGAGATTGGTAGAAAGGCAAATGGTGAACGTGTGGAAACATATAACTTAACATTAGTAGGTTATGCGCCACTTGAAGATCCAGAAGTAGCATTCTCTGTTGTTGTTCCATGGGTACATGATGATAAGACTGGTATTAATGGATATATTGGTCGTGAAATTATGGACGCCTACTTTGATTTAAAAAACCAAGAAGTAAATGGTGAAGCTCCAAAAGATGATAAAAACAATAAAAATAAAGATCAAGATGATGAATAAAAAAATTTTAAAAAAGCACACTATCTGAAAAGATAGTGTGCTTTTTTTTATGGTTTATGCATATCGTGTAATAAATGTGGACAAGTATACAACATTGAAAAAAAACGCGGCCGTATAAATGATACTTGTATATGGTGGGATAGGGGATAAATATTTTATAGGGAAATCATCAGAGGAAATGAATAGCTACTACTGAATTAAAATTGTACCGTATGTTGATTTATGTGGAACTTTACAAAACTTTTACAAACAATTAAAACCGAATTAATAGTTTAGCAGTATTCTTATATCTGTAATCCTGTTATTTCCGGTTACTTCTAGGAGGAAGAACACGTGAAATGGATGCGTACACCGATTATAATTTTCGTACTATCGATATGGTTCCTCTGTTTTGAAATGTCTACTGCATTTGCTTTAAATGATATGGGAGAAGTGAGAGTTGATGGATCCTCAACGGTTTTTCCTATTATAGAAGCAGTAGCGGAGGAATATACAAAGGTGCATCCAGACGTGAAAATTTCCATCAGTGTTTCTGGAACTGGAGGAGGATTTAATCGTTTCAGTAAAGGAGAAGTAGATATAAATAATGCTTCGAGAGTAATGAAACAAGTCGAGAAAAATGAGATGAAGAAAAACTCTATTCAGTTCACACCTTTTGAGGTCGCTAACGATGGTCTTACAATCGTTGTGAATCGGCACAATACATGGGTAGACGATATGTCAGTAGACGAGTTACGTTTACTGTGGAGTGAAGATGGAAGAGAGAAGCGATGGTCACAAATTCATTCAACATGGCCACGTGAACAAGTGAAGTTTTATGCACCAGGCGTAGACTCTGGTACTTATGATTATTTTCAAAATGTCATCTTACAAAATCATCGCATTGTAAAAAAAGTCTCTTTGTCTGAAGATGATCAAGTTATTATGCAAGGGGTAATGAATGATAAACATGCCATTGCTTTTGTAGGATATGCTTATTATATGGCTAATCGAGATAAGGTGAAAGCAATAAAAGTGAATGGTGTATTTCCGACGAAAGAGACCATTCAGTCAGGTAAGTATAAGCCGTTATCTAGGCCGCTACTTACTTATGTGAATAATGCATCTATCCGAAATAAAATGAATGTAGCAAACTATGTTGAGTTTATGATTCAGCATGTTGGTAACCTCGCTGAAGAGGTCGGGTATGTAAAATTAAGAAAAGAAAAATACAATGAACAGCTGCGTATGTTAACAGAAATAAAAAGGTAATGTCAGGGTGGAAAGGGGTTTTCATCTTTGGCTCATAATGACAAAAGTCAAATTACATTTTCTGTACAACATTTGATTGAAAGAAATACAAAACAAAGAAAAAAAACGCAGCGAATCAATCGAATAATGCCTTTGTTACTAAAAATAATTGCTAGCGTTTCTATTGTTACGACACTTGGAATTGTTTTTACGCTCTCTAATGAAACAATCATGTTTTTTCAAAAAATATCATTGTACTCCTTTTTGACGGAGAAAGAATGGTTACCGTTTTTTGAAAATCCTAAATTCGGTATATTACCACTTATATGTGGAACGTTCCTTGTAACAGCAATCGCTATGTTTGTAGCAATTCCTATCGGTTTAGCGTGTGCCGTATTTTTAAGCGAATATGCTTCAAATAGTGCACGGAAAATATTAAAGCCGATGTTAGAGCTATTAGCAGGTATCCCGACAATTGTATATGGTTTTTTTGCATTAACAATTGTTACGCCGATTTTACAAAGGATTATACCAGATTTACAGTTTTTTAATGCGATTAGCCCAGGAATCGTTATCGGATTTATGATGATGCCTACAGTTGCATCTCTATCTGAAGACGCGATGAGAGCTGTGGCGAAAGGGACGAAAGAAGCTTCATTAGCACTCGGAGCGACGCGGTTTGAAATGGTAAAACAAGTGGTGTTTCCGTCCGCTTTTACAGGGATTATGGCAGCAATTATATTAGCGGCTTCGCGTGCAATTGGTGAAACGATGATTGTTGTAATTGCGGCAGGATCCACACCAAATGTATCGCTTGATCCGACACATTCTATTCAAACGTTAACAGCCTATATTGTGCAAGTAAGTTTAGGTGATGCTCCGCATGGAACGATTACGTATTACAGCATGTATGCTGTAGGTGCAACATTATTTTTGTTTACTTTTATTATGAACATCATTTCGCAGTCAATTATGCGCCGTTTTAGGAGGATGACATAATATGCGGATGTTGAATCATAAAAAAATACAAAAAAACATGGCATCACGCTTTTTAAAAGATCGAATTTACAAATTGTTATTTTATATAGCGATTTTATTTTCAATCTTAATTTTGTTTGTGTTACTGTTTCAAATTGTTGAAAAAGGTATAAGCTATCTTTCAATAGATTTCTTTACAAATTTCGCTTCACGTAATCCGAAAGAAGCTGGTATTGCTGCAGCTTTGTCAGGGACAATATTATTTATGAGTATTGTTATACCTGTTTCTTTTATATTTGGAGTTGGAACAGCCCTTTATTTAGAGCAATATGCGAAGGAATCTCTATTTAAAAAAATAGTAGAGATTAATAATCAAACATTAGCAGGAGTACCATCCGTTGTATTTGGATTGCTTGGTTTAACTATTTTTGTATATGCTCTTCATTTAGGAGAGAGTATAGTTGCAGCAGCACTGACGATGAGTTTACTCGTCTTACCAACAGTTGTTGTGGCGAGTCAAGAAGCAATCCGATCAGTACCAAGTGCATTATTAGAGGGTTCTTACGGATTAGGTGCTACGAAGTGGCAAACGATGTATCAAATTGTATTGCCATATGCTTTCCCGGGGATTATAACGGGCTGTACGTTAGCGATATCAAGAGCAATTGGAGAAGCAGCACCACTATTAGTTATTGGGGCACTTGCGTTTGCAAATTATGTTCCATTTAGTATGTTTGATAGATTTACAGTTTTACCAATTCAAATTTTTAATTGGATGAGTAGGCCACAAGAAGAATTTCAGTATGTAGCAGCAGCTGGGATGATTGTTTTGTTAGGTTTGTTGCTATTTATCAATATATTTGTTTTATGGTTACGAAATCGAAAATAAGTTGGAAGTGGATGAAAGGGGAATTCAAATGGTAGCAACAGTAGTAAATGTACAGGTGAAAAACGAAGAGAAAATCGAGACTGCGCCAAAGAAAGTAGTATTTGATACGAAAAACTTAAATTTATGGTATGGGGAAGACCATGCTTTAAAAGATATTAATTTAAGTATTCATGAGAATGAAGTTACAGCAATTATCGGTCCAAGTGGCTGTGGTAAATCAACGTACTTAAAAACGTTAAATCGCATGGTAGAGTTAGTACCGATCGTTCGAACTACAGGTGTAATTGAGTATAGAGAACGCAATATATTTGATAAATCATATCCAGTTGAAGAATTAAGAACGCACGTAGGAATGGTGTTCCAAAAGCCAAATCCATTTCCAAAATCTATTTATGAGAATGTAGCATACGGTCCAAAAATCCATGGTATTCGTGACAAAAAGACATTAGATGAAATTGTTGAGAAAAGTTTACGCGGAGCAGCGATTTGGGATGAGTTAAAAGATCGTTTGCACGATAATGCATACGGTTTATCTGGTGGACAGCAACAGCGTCTATGCATCGCACGTTGCTTAGCTATTGAGCCAGACGTTATTTTAATGGATGAGCCAACATCGGCACTAGATCCAATTTCAACATTAAAAGTAGAAGAATTAATTCAAGAGTTAAAGAAAGACTTTAGTATTGTTATCGTAACGCATAATATGCAACAAGCAGCACGTATTTCAGACAAAACCGCTTTCTTCTTAAGCGGGGAAGTTGTGGAGTATACAGATACAAACAAATTATTTACGACGCCTTCAGATAAGCGTACAGAAGATTATATTACAGGTCGCTTTGGTTGATATCGTTGCAAAGCTAAGAGAAAATGCCCTCTTAACAGAGGGCATTTCTTATTTTTATCTCACTTTAATAGGGAAGTAATACCTTCTCTTTATCTTAAGGTTTATTACAAGCGTAAGAGGTTATGTAGGAGATTTATCCCGCTATTTGCGGGCAGTAAGACCCCACCTCAAAATTCAGCAAAAGCAAAGAAGTTAGGTGGGCGGGCGGCCTGTAAAAGCCCGATTGATGAGGGGGGATTAAAGTTTCACTTTGTATATAATGGCACATAATATTGAGGGGGAAGAAAAAATGGTAAGAGAACAGTTTCAAGGTGATTTAAAAGTGTTACAGCAAAAGGTGATTGAGCTTGGCGAATTAGCAAATGCGGCTTTATTGATTGCTATGGAAGGTCTGCATACAAGGGATGTAGAGAAAGCGTTAGAGGTCATTGATGGTGATTACCGTATGGATAATTTAGAAGAGGAAATAAACGATCTTGCGCTTATGCTCATTACGAAGCAGCAACCTGTAGCAAGTGACTTAAGAAGGATCTTTATTTCAATTAAAACAGCGACAGATTTAGAGCGTATTGCAGATCATGCTGTTAATATTGCAAAGGCTACAATTCGTCTTGGGGAAAAAGAAGTGGCTGTTAGTTTGCACAACCTGGATGAAATGTTTGCGGTTGCAAATAAGATGTTGCATTTAGCGTTAGAAGCATATGAACAAGAAAATTTAACTTTCGCGAAACAAATTGCTGAAATGGATGATTCCGTTGATGAAATATATGGAAAAGCAATTCGTGAGTTTATATCTTCAGTTCCGGAACAACCAGAAGCAATTACGCAAATTACACAATTATCATTTGTGGCGAGATATATTGAGCGTGTAGCAGACCATATTACAAATATTGCTGAAAATGTATTTTATTTAGTAAAAGGAAAGCATTATTTATTGAATGAGTAGGAATAAAAGTAGGTGATGAGAAATCACCTGCTTTTTTTAGTCAAAACATGACAAAAAAAGCTCGTTGTTTCCTTTAGTTTATGATGATAAGATGTATCATAATGTAATGGGAAAATTAGTATATATGTTGTTCGTTAATAAGTATTATTTATCAATTAATAGTAAGCGCTTTCTTGTCGTTTGAAACGTACGTTTTTATAGGTGGGAAATTTAATTATAGGGTCTTTTAAATGAGGATTCGTTTAACTAATCAAGTTTATGCTGCTAGTTCATGTGGGATAGAGAATATACATATGGTATATGGAGCTACTGAACATTATATAAGTGGAGGCTGAAGTATATGAAGGGGGTTATTTTAGCTGGAGGAAAAGGAAGACGCCTTAGACCATTAACATGTAATACTCCAAAGCCGATGTTACCATTATTAGAAAAACCAGTTTTAGAATACAATATTGAGTTATTACGCCAGCATGGTATTCGTGAAATTGCAATTACTGTTCAATATATGAGTACTACGATTAAGCGATATTTTGGTGATGGTAGTAAATGGGGAGTTAACTTGTATTATTTTGAAGACTCTCCTCCGCTTGGTACAGCAGGGAGTATTAAACAAGCAGAACAATTTTTAGATGAAACATTTGTTGTAATAAGCGGGGATGCATTAACTGACTTTCAATTATCAGAAGGAATTAGGTTTCATGAACAAAAGAAAAGAATGGTAACAATGTTTGTGAAAGAAGTAGAAAATCCACTCTCATTTGGATTGGTTGTAATGAATAAAGACCAGGAGGTTACACGATATATAGAAAAGCCGGGTTGGAATGAGGTAGTATCTAATGTTGTGAATACAGGCATATATATTATGGAGCCAGAAATCTTTTCTTACATACCGCCTAGACAATTTTTTGATTTCAGTCATGATGTGTTTCCGTTATTGGCAAACAAAAATGTGTTATTCGCATATTTGTCAGAAGGTTATTGGTTAGATATCGGCACATTTAATCAATATCGACAAGCACAATTTGATTTGTTAACGAAAAAGTTACAAGTACCTATTCCTTATACGGAAGTATTACCGATGGTATGGATGGGAGAAGGGGTGACGATTGGGAAAGGGACAAAAATTCATGGCCCCTCTTTCATTGGAGAAGGAGCAAAGATTGGTACAGGAGCTGTAATTGAGCCATATTCTATTATTGGAAAAAATAGTATCGTTTCAAATTATTCTCATCTTCAAAAAAGTATTGTTTTTGCAAATGCCCATATTGGAAAGTATTGTGAACTATTAGAAACGACAATAGGAGAGCGTACAATAGTTGAAGATGACGTTACACTGTTTCAAAAAAGCATTGTAGCGGATCACTGTCATATCGGGAGAAGTACGATAATTAAGCAAAAAGGAAAACTATGGCCTTATAAGGCGATTGATAGTCATTCGATAGTAGGAGCGGCTGGTATTCAAGAGAGTGAAATGAGTGCAGGGTGGTTACAAAAAAGCCGCATTGTAGGAAGAGGGAATGTTGAAATTACTCCCCAGTTTATCGTGAAGATTGCGATGGCGTATGGCTCTCTTTTTACAAAAGGAGAAAGTATATTAATTGGAAGTCAAGAAAATATAGAAACAACCTCTTATAAAAATTTATTTTTACATGCTATTCATGGTATAGGGATTCATACGATGGAATGCAAAGAAATGAACGAGTCACTTTTTCAATATAGTGTTCATCATTTGCAATGTGCAGGTGGGGTTTTCATTCAAGTGGAGAATGAGAATGAGATTGTTATAAAGTTGTATGGTCAAGCTGGCATGCCGTTAACGTATAAGCAGCAAAAAGAGATAGAACAAGTATATATGTCCGAATTATTTTATTACGTGCATGAGAAAGAGATGGGGCGAAATAAGCTGGTTCATGTTTCTATGAATGAGTATATAGAAGTTATATTGGGGCATATTGATATCGAGAAAATACAGATGCAGAAGTTTCATCTTCTTATTAATAAGAGAAATGATACGTTGCAACATTTACTTATGCTCTTTCTACAAAGACTTGGTTGTACAGTTACATGGATTTATGCAAGCGAACAAAAAGATCATGTGAAAGCTTTGATGAAATCAAGTAAAGCGAATATGGCTCTTATGTTTTCTGAGCAAGGAAATCATTTCGAGTTATACGATAAACATAGTAATATTTACCAGGGTACAGATTTGGAAGAGGTAGCTATTCCAGATTTCTTACTCGAATCTACAGGAAATATTTACCCAATGTCTTTGAAATTAGGAGAATGTTATCTTCTGTTTTATACGCAGGATGAAAGGAAGTCGTTTCAAGTAAGGTGGAAGCGAGATATTTTATATCGAATTGGAAAATTATTTGAGCTAATAGCATTGCAAGGAAAAACGTTTCTCAGCATAGTAGAGCAATCACCTCCGCTCTATTTACTTTATGATGAAGTGGTATGTTCATGGAATGAAAAAGGGAAAATTATGAGGAAATTATTGGATGATATTGAAAGGAAGGGAGAAGGTATATTTGAAGGAGTACAGTTCAAATATACTGAAAAAGAGTGGTCTTATATCGTTTCTGACACAAAACAACCAAAATTTTTAGTGTATTCACATGCTAGAAACCCAGTAATAGCAAGGGAAAACATGAAAAATCTTATAGAAAAAATTAGACAATATCAAAAGGTGTAGAATTTTTATTTTAAAAGTGGTATTATAGTATAGTCTGATTTAAGTTATTAGTACTGGAGGGAAATAAGAATGCGTGTGAATATTACTCTAGCATGTACAGAATGCGGAGATCGTAACTATATCTCAAAGAAAAATAAACGTAACAACGCTGAGCGTATCGAGCTTAAAAAGTATTGCAAGCGTGACAAGAAGTCTACGTTACACCGTGAAACAAAGTAAGCAGTAGGAATATTTTCCTACTGTTTCTTTTTTTATTCGATTCCTATGTTAAAAGTGATACACTATCATCATAGAGTAAAGTGTCACTGTAAGGAGGAGAATGTGTGAAAGAAGAGAAAGTGCGTTTGCGTAAACAAATAATAGAACACATGAATTCTTTATCAGAAGAACAATATACAACTTTATCAGAACAGATTGCATTTTCGTTGTATGCGCAAAAAGAGTGGGTTGAAGCTAAAACAATTGGAATTACTCTCTCAATGGAAAATGAAGTGAATACATATCCTATTATCGAAAAAGCTTGGGAAGAAGGAAAGAAAGTTGTAGTTCCTAAGTGTAATAAAGGAACAAGAACGATGTCCTTCCGGAAAATTAGTGATTTTGATCAATTAGAAACGGTGTATATGAATTTACGTGAACCGATTCCGGGACTTACGGAAGAAGTGAGTGCGGATGACATTGATCTTCAAATTGTGCCAGGCGTAGCTTATACAGAGCGAGGAGAACGGATTGGATACGGCGGGGGCTATTATGATCGTTATCTCGTGCATTATAAAGGGAAAACGCTATCATTAGCATATGATTTTCAAATGGTAAAACACATTCCGGTAGAGCCATTTGATAAAAATATAGAAAAAATTATTACAGAAAAAGGAACAATGCTTATAAATGAGCTTGTATAGACAAATAAAAATTGACGAGACTTTTTCTTCTTGATTATAATAAAATATGTGAACGTTTTCTTATTATAATTTTTATAGTAAGTGAGCATAGAGGGTGATGAAATGGTATCTATTTATGATATTCAGCAATTGCTAAAGAAATTTGGTACGATTATTTATACGGGAGATCGAATTGCAGATTTACAATTAATGCAAGATGAATTGCGTGAATTAAATCAATCACAGCTAATCGATCCACAAGACTATCAAACAGCTTTATTTTTATTGAAGCAAGAAATTCAAAAAGAGCTAAATAAGAATTAGATAAAGGTAGGTAAGCAACATGGAAGAGAAATGGTTAGTTGGTGTTGACCTTGGTGGTACAACGATTAAATTAGCATTTATTAATGTATACGGCGAAATTTTACATAAGTGGGAAATCCCTACAAATACAGGTGAGCAAGGAAAACATATTACACTTGATGTTGCGAAAGCAATTGATAAAAAGCTAGAAGAATTAGGCGAATTGAAGAGCAAGTTAATTGGTATTGGTATGGGAGCTCCTGGCCCTGTACATGTGGCATCTGGAATGATTTATGAAGCGGTTAATTTAGGGTGGAAAAACTATCCGCTAAAAGATTTATTAGAAGTAGAAACAGGATTACCTGTTGTTATTGATAATGATGCAAACTTAGCAGCGCTTGGTGAAATGTGGAAAGGTGCTGGTGAAGGTGCAAAAGATTTAATCTGCATGACACTTGGTACGGGCGTTGGTGGTGGTGTAATCGCCAATGGTGAGATTGTACACGGCGTGAGTGGTGCTGCTGGTGAGATTGGACATATTACAGTAGTTACAGAAAATGCTTTCCCATGTAATTGCGGGAAGTCTGGTTGCTTAGAAACAGTAGCATCTGCGACAGGTATTGTACGTGTTGCTATGCAAAAAATACAAGAGACTAATAAAGAAAGCATGTTGCGTTCTATGTTAGCTGAAGAAGGACGTATTACATCAAAAGATGTCTTTGAAGCACTTGGAAAAGGTGATGAATTAGCAGGCGAAGTAGTAGAAAAGGTAGCTTCTTATTTAGGGTTAGCTGTAGCGAACCTATCTAGTACGTTGAACCCAGAGAAAATTGTTATTGGTGGAGGCGTGTCTAAAGCTGGAGATGCGCTATTAGAACCAATTCAACGCTATTTCGAGCAATACGCTTTCTCACGTGCTGTAAAGAGCACGAAGTTAGCTATTGCAACACTTGGTAATGATGCAGGTGTTATCGGAGGAGCTTGGCTTGTAAAAAAGCACAAATACGAAGCGAAGATGATATAAGTTTTGAAATATGAAAAGAGGAAGGGGGAACCCTTCCTCTTTTTGTGTGAAATCTCGATGAAGAATAAAGTGTAAACGAATTAAGCTGCTGGTGGATACCCGTTATATAGAACAGTCATGATCGTAAACCATCCGAAAACGAGTACAGTTGCAATTGCAAAGCCGCTCGCGAAAAAGTTTTTTTCACGAAGTGTTCTAAGCGTAGCAAATACAGCTAACAGAGTGACAAGTGTAAAAATAATAACAAGGCCCATGCAATATCCTCCTCTGTCTACCCATTTCTTATTATGAGTTTTTGGAATATTTACTCTTTTATATTGTACATGTTTTAAAAATGATTGTCGAGATAGCATCCTTTCTTTTCCTAAGAGAAAGAAATGTTGTATCATTAAAAGTAAGTTTAATAACTGGAGGAGATTTTCATATGAAATGGATACAAATGCCGTTAGGCCCATTACAAACAAATGCTTATATTTTAATGAACGATCAAAAAGAGTGCATTATCTTTGACCCTGGGCACGAAGGTGAAAAGCTCGTTACATATTTACAAGAAGAACAATTAAAACCATTGGCTGTTTTATTAACGCATGCTCACTTTGATCATATCGGTGCTGTTGATGCGGTAAGAGACGCTTTTCATATTCCTGTATACGTACATAAAGAAGAAGCAGATTGGTTAGGAGATGCAACTGTAAACGGCTCTCAAATTTTTATGATGAACCGCAGTATTACAGCAAAACCAGCGGATCATATTATTGATGCAGAAGGTACATTAACAATTGGATCATTTAATTTTGAAATTTTTGAGACGCCAGGACATTCTCCAGGAAGTATTTCTTATTATAGTAAAGAGGCAAATGCTGTATTCTCAGGAGATGTATTGTTCCAAATGAGCATTGGAAGAACAGATTTGCCTGGTGGAAGTTTTGCTGAATTAATTGGAAGTATTGAAGAGAAATTATTTGTATTACCAGATGAGACAGCGGTGTTATGTGGACATGGTCCAGAAACAAGCATTGGTTTTGAAAAAGAAAATAATCCGTTTTTACAATAAGGAGTCATTATGGGAATGGAGCTCATTTTAAGAGAATGGATGGGGAAAGAAAAGGATTATTCAATTTCATATAGTACGTATATGAACCTTGTATTGTATACAGAAGGTCATGGATATTATATGAAAGAACGTGAAAAGATTGGAAGACAAGGGGATTTTTTTACAAGTAGCAATGTATCCTCTGTTTTTGCAAAAACTTTTGCTAAACTTTTTATTCGTCTTGTTGAAAATGGTGAAGTTGCTTCGAATATTTGTGAGGTTGGTGGGGGAACTGGAAAGTTTGCCTATGATGTTTTACAAGAATGGAAGCAATTATCTCCAAAAACCTTTATTGATTTAAACTATTCAATGATTGAAGTGAGCCCTTTTCATAGGAAATTACAGCAGGAGCACCTTGGCTCATTTTCTAATGTATCGTACTATACCTCTTATAGTGAAATGGGAGATTCTTTCGAGGGAATTCTTTTTTCGAATGAGTTGTTTGATGCATTTCCTGTTGAAATAATTGAGAAAAGAAATGGTATGTTGTATGAAGTGCGTATTACATATACAGAGGAAGGAAGCCTTTCAGAAATATGTAGGCCGTTAGATAAAAGAATTGGTCGATATTTATTGAAATATAATATTCATATTGCTGAAGGGCAACGTTTTGAAGTACCACTTGTGATGGAGGAGTATGTAAAAGAAATTGCGAAATGGTTTCAAAAAGGTATATGTATTACAGTTGATTACGGATACACAAAAGAAGAATGGACGCATCCAGCACACCGTGAAGGAAGTTTGCGAGGTTATTATCAGCATAAGCTAATACGTAACCCACTAGCGCATCCAGGTGAAATGGATCTTACTACTCATATTCATTGGGACGAGCTAAAGGAGATGTTTAGTATGCAAGGAATGAGTGCAGTATGGCATAAGAAACAACCTGAGTTCTTGTTAGCTGCAGGGATATTAGAACAGCTTACGAGCCATCAAGATATGAATCCTTTTTCTGAAACGCAAAAACAAAATCGAGCAGTTCGTTCTATGATTTTGAATGGAGGAGTAGGGAGTGCGTTTGATGTTGTTATACATACAAAAGATATGCAACATTTACATTTGGAGCGGTATGTAACAATATAAAAAACAAGACACAGTATATACTGTGTCTTGTTTTTTAATACGACTTATGTAGTATTATATATTTCCTCTCATGATATATATTTATATTAAAGATATGAGATAAAAAATATAGAATACGTTCTTTTTCTTCGATTATTAGTCCCTAACCTAATAATACGCGAACGAGTTGAATTATTGTTTCGTTCTCTACTTTGTAATAAATTTCCAATCCTTTTCTTTCACTAGAAACGATTTTAGCGCTTTTTAATTTTGCTAAATGCTGTGAAATTGTAGATTGTGGCATGTTTAAGCCAGTGTACATTGTAGAAACGTTGCTTGGACCGCGCTCAATTAATCCTTTTACGATACATAAACGAACAGGATGAGCCAGCACTTTTAATAATTCTGCATTACTTTCATATAGTTCTAATTCTTTTTGAAAGGTTTCTAACATGTTCTTTTCCACCTCCGTGTGAGCTATTATACCATACTATACATACCAAAAATTTAAAGAAAAGAAAATAGTTGTTGCAGAAAAAAAGTCCTAAAGTAAAGAAATTGTAAGAAAAGAGACCATGATGTAAATAAAATAGGTAAATTAGCACGTTTTTGTAAAATGACATTTTTGGGTGAAAATTTCGATGCGTTTTAAAAATTGAAAGATATAGATATATTTGTAACACAATTTTATCATGATTTTCTTATTCTTTCAAATGAATATACGAAATTTTTAAAATAATATGACAAAGGAATTATAATGATATATATAGAATATAAAACAGGTTAAAAGAAAAGAAGCTGAATGTAATTCGCTTCTTTATGGTGATAATGAAATATTTGATTACGGCTGATAAATCTTAGGATAATCAAGTCATTAGTCATTTATTCTAAAATTCATCTTTTAGCAACGTTAAAAATCTGTGATTCCATATGTTCTCGTAAAAATCAATTGTCTCTTTTGCGGACATAAAAGGATTATTCAACGTAGAGGTTGTTTTCTGTACCATAAAGTTTTCGTATCCCAGTCCGTGGGCAAACTTAATCGTAGCATCCATACAGTACTCTGTTTGGGCACCGCAAAATTCAATGCGATTTACAGATAATTGATCTAAAATTTCTTTTAAGTTTGTTTTATAAAATGAATTTGCATGTGTTTTTCTTACAAAAAAATCTTGTTCTTGAACATCAAGATCGGTATGAATAGCCCAAAGTTCTTTCTCGGGTACTAAATCATCATCACAATGTTGAACAAAAAGGATTGGTTTATTTAATTTTCTGTATGAAGAAATTCTTTTATTTACTTTTGTTAGTAAGTTCTGTAAATCAAATAAATGCTCTCCGCCATAACATACGCCATTTTGTAAATCGATAACGATTAAAATATCTGCACAAGTATCCATTATTTTTACCCCTTTTTTATTTCTTAATATATCAATTAATCCATTATTTAGAAATAGATGATATACTTTTATTTTTTATGGACTATAAGAAAAATTTCAAATGACTATAACTAAATCGCATAAAAAGAAGATATGAAAACCTATTCTCATATCTTCTTTTTTCTCTATGCATTTACAGGTTCTTCTACATAAGAAAGGGCATTTTCAAAATCGGATATTAAATCGTTAACATTTTCAAGACCGACTGATAACCGAAGTAATGAATTAGAGATTCCTCTTTCATCACGAGCTTCTTGCGACAGTGCTGCATGTGACATTTTTGCTGGATAAGAAAGAATTGACTCTACAGCTCCTAAACTAACTGCAAAAACAGGTAATTTTACTTTTGATAAAAATTGGCGGAGTGCATCTTCTGACTGCAAAGTAAATGATAAGACTGCTCCAGCTGATGTTGCTTGAGATTGTTGAATATCAAATCCGAGATGTGTTTGTAATCCCGGATAATAGACATTTTGTACTTTAGCGTGCTCTTGTAAATAATGTGCAATTTTATTGGCATTTTTAGCTGAATGCTCGAGGCGTACATGTAATGTTTTTAGACCGCGAAGTACGAGAGAACAATCTTGAGGTCCTAAAATAGCACCGAATGCATTTTGTAAAAATCCAAGCTTTTGAGCGAGTTCTGCATCTTTTACTACTGCTAATCCGGCAGTAACATCACTATGCCCAGCAATAAATTTTGTGGCACTATGAAGAACAACATCAGCTCCAAGTTCAAGTGGTTTTTGGAATAGTGGTGTCAAAAATGTATTATCAACAAAAGTAAGAGCCCCAATAGATTTTGCAAGTTTAGAAACCTCGCGAATATCTGTCACCTTTAAAAGTGGATTAGAAGGTGTTTCTACATAAAAGAGCTTTGTATTTGGTTTAATGCTTTGTTTTATTTCTTCTAAATTGGTCATATCAACAAATGTATGTGAAACACCGTAACGGGAGAGTACCTCAGTTATCACTCGGTAAGTGCCTCCGTATACATCTTCTGAAATGAGTACGTGATCACCTTGTGAAAGAAGGAGGAATGCAGTGGAAATCGCTGCAATGCCTGATGCAAAGGCGAATCCCTTTGTTCCACCTTCTAATAAAGCAATGATATCTTCAAGAGCTTCACGAGTTGGATTTCCTGACCTGCTATAGTCATATTTTCCGAACGTATCTACATCAAACTGGTGAAAAGTTGATGTGTTATAGATAGGAACGTTCACAGCTCCTGTTTGCGAGTCATGTTTATATTGGTTGTGTAGTAAGAGTGTATCTATAGAATAACTCATATTCTTACACCTTCTTTTACAAGTTTAATGGCTTGCTTTAAGTCTTGAATTAAATCGTTACTATTTTCAATGCCAACGGAGAATCGAAGAAGACGATTACATACACCGTTTGCTGTTCTAATTTCTTCAGGAATATCAGCATGTGTTTGCGTTGCTGGATAAGTCATTAAACTTTCTACACCACCAAGACTTTCGGCAAATGTAATTAAGGATAAAGATTGTAAGAATGGATTAATCCAAGCTTCATCTTTAAGGCGAAATGAAATCATGCCGCCTCTTCCAGGATAAAATACATCTGTCACCCCGTCTTCATCATTTAAATATGCAACAACTGCTTTCGCATTTTCTTCATGCTGTCTCATGCGAAGCGCTAACGTTTTCATACCGCGAATTAATAACCATGAGTCAAATGGGCTTAAAACTGCACCTGATGCATTATGATAATGAGCGATTTCTTCACAAAGTTCCTTTCCTTTTGCAACGACAAGTCCGCTTAGTACATCGTTATGTCCCCCTAAATATTTCGTTGCGCTGTGAAGTACAATGTCAGCACCTTCTGTTAATGGTTGCTGTATATAAGGTGTGTAGAATGTGTTGTCTACAATAAGAAGTAGTCCGTGCCTTTTCGCTACAGTTGCGACAGCAGCAATATCAGTAACTTGCATTAATGGATTAGTTGGAGTTTCTATGAAAATAGCCTTCGTTTCAGTTGTGATAGCTTGCTCAATTTGTTTAATAGACTGTGTATTTACGTATCTACATCGAACATTCCACTTTTTTTCATGTTCAGAAAATAATCGATACGTTCCACCGTATAAATCTTCAGATACAATAAGTTCGTCTCCAGAGCGGAATAGAGAAAGGACGAGGAGAACAGCCGCCATCCCTGAACTACAGGCATAACCTTGTTCGCCATATTCTAAGTCTGCGATTGCCTGTTCTAAAAGACCTCGAGTTGGATTGCCAGTTCGTGAATAGTCAAAGCCAGTAGATTTACCAATTCCTTCATGACGATAAGCGGTTGAGAAATAAACTGGTGGATTAACCGTTCCAGTTGTAGTTTCACTGCGATTGCCGATTTGTGCTAGTTTTGTTTCGATTGTTGACATGTGAAAATTCCTCCTTTTTAAATTGAAACATTAAGTGAATATAAAATAAAAAAAGCCTTCTAAGAAGAAGGCTTTCGGTTTGAATAGAGTCTTCTTCTCATCTGTCAAATCTTTCACAATTTGCTGGAATTAGCACCTTATTAACAAAATGTTAATGGTTGCTGAGGTGTCACAGGGCCAGTCCCTCTACCTCTCTAGATAAGAATGTTCGTATGAAATTTTTATTATGTTTTTAACTTTACAACAAAAGATAATTGAATTGCAACTTTATTTTGAAAAATTTTTATTTTTCCGCAAGTGTCATTGACTTTTACTTTTGTGCATGCTAAATTTATTAAAAAATTAACAAACATTGTTAAAAGGGGAACGCATTTCCTTTTAGCTACATAAATAAAATAATAAAGACAACTCTTATTGAGAGCGGTGGAGGGAAAGGCCCTGTGAAACCCGGCAACCTTCAAACGAAATGTTTGAAACGGTGCTAATACCTGCAAAACGAATGTTTTGCATAATAAGAGGAGGAACGATTATGTCCCCCTCTTCAAAGTGAAGAGGGGGTTTTTATATTGATAGAAATGAGGGAGATTCGTGAAATTACTAGATTTATTATCAAAAGGAATTGTAATAGGTGATGGTGCGGTTGGGACGTTATTGCATTCACATGGCTTGCAAAGTAGCTTTGAAGAATTGAATGTATCTGATCCAGACTTAATTATATCGATTCATAAACAATATGTAGCTGCTGGAGCAGATGTAATTCAAACGAATACGTATGGAGCAAATGAGGCGAAATTACGTATGTACGGCTTAGAAAATCAAGTTACAGAAATTAATAGAGCGGCAGTAAAACTGGCGAAAGCATCTGTGACAGATAAAAATGCAATTTTAGGAACAATTGGTGGTATGAAACATATCGGAGCCGTTACAACGACTGATATGGAAAGGGAGTTTATGCTACTTGAACAGGCAGGGGCTTTACTAGAAGAACAGGTTGATGGATTACTATTAGAAACTTTTTACGATGAATTTGAATTACTTCATGCTGTTAAAGTATTGCGTAAGCAAACGAACATTCCAATTGTTGCTCAATTAGCGTTACATGAAGCAGGTACGACTCAAAATGGAAATGATGTCAATGAAATATTAAAGCAACTTATAGATTACGGTGCAAATGTTGTTGGATTAAATTGTCAACTAGGGCCGCTTCATATGACGGAGGCTTTCAAAATGATATCGATTCCGCAAAATGGCTATTTATCAGCATACCCAAATGCAGGTCTCCCGAATTATGTGGAGGGACGTTACGTATATGAGGGAAGCCCAGCTTATTTTGAGGCGATGACGCCGAGATTTATTGAGCAAGGTATTCGGTTATTAGGTGGTTGTTGTGGTACGACTCCAGAACATATTCAAAGTATGAAGCACGCTGTTGCGAATGTTACACCTGTAATAGAAAAAGACACCATTCAAAGGCCGAAAGTTGTTCATACGCATGAGAAACGTTTGAAGGCTCACGTCACTCTAGCAGAGAAAGCGAAAAAACAAACGACAGTTGTAGTGGAATTAGATCCACCGAAAACGTTAGATACACAGCGGTTTTTTGAAGGAGCAAGAGCTTTAAAAAGAGCGGGAGCAGATGCTATTACTCTAGCAGATAATTCATTAGCATCGCCTCGTATTTCTAATATGGCAATGGGTGCGTTATTAACGAAGCATGATATCCCGGTATTGACACATTTAACGTGTAGGGATCATAACGTCATTGGACTACAATCTCATTTGTTAGGTTTATCGGCGTTAGGGATGGAAGAAGTGTTAGCTTTAACTGGTGATCCAGCGCGCGTTGGTGATTTTCCTGGTGCAACTTCTGTATACGATTTGTCCTCTATTGAGCTCATTAAAATGATTAAAGAAATGAACGATGGACGTTCAATTTTAGGGAAATCAATTGGACCGGCGACAAGGTTTTCTGTAGGCGGCGCATTTAATCCTCACGTGAGGCACTTAAAAGCAGCGGTTAAGCGAATGGAACGAAAAATAGATGCTGGAGCGGAATATTTTTTAACTCAGCCAATTTACGATATCGCGTTAATTGAAGAAGTGTATGAAGCGACAAAGCATTTGGAACAACCTATTTTTATTGGAATTATGCCGTTAGTAAGTAAGCGGAATGCAGATTTTCTTCATTTTGAGGTACCGGGTATTACTCTTCCAGAAGAAATAAGAGAGAGAATGGATGGACACGAAACGAAAGAGGCGGCAATTGAGGAAGGGATTCGCATTTCGCAAGAATTGATCGACGCAGCGATGAAATATTTTAATGGTATTTATCTTATTACACCATTTTTAAAATATGAAATTACAGAACATCTTGTTAAATATGTAAGAGAAAAGCAAGAAGTGAAAGAAGGTATTAATTGATGAAGTGTATAGAAGAAAAATTACAAAATAGCATTTTAATATTAGATGGTGCAATGGGAACAATGATTCAGCAAGAGGATTTAACTGCTGAAGATTTCGGAGGAGAAGAGTACGAGGGCTGTAATGAATATTTAGTAGAAACAAGACCAGACGTTATTTTAAAGATTCATAAAGCTTATATTGAAGCTGGAGCGGATATTATTGAAACAAATACATTTGGGGCAACGGATATTGTACTAAGTGATTATGAGCTGTCTCATTTAGATGAAGAACTAAATGAAAAGGCAGCACTTTTGGCGAAGCAAGCTGTTAAAGAAAGCGGTAAGGAAGTATATGTTGCGGGAGCGATGGGACCAACAACGAAAGCAATTAGTGTTACTGGTGGTGTGACTTTTGAAGAATTGATTGAGGCTTATACAAGGCAGGCACGAGGATTATTAAAAGGAGAAGTTGATGTATTACTCGTTGAGACGAGTCAAGATATGCGTAACGTGAAAGCAGCTTATATTGGAATTGAAGCTGCTTTTGAAGAACTGAAAAAAACGGTTCCTATTATGATTTCAGGAACGATTGAGCCAATGGGAACGACTCTGGCTGGGCAAACAATTGAAGCTTTTTATTTATCAGTAGAACATATGAAACCATTATCTGTTGGGTTAAATTGTGCGACTGGTCCGGAGTTTATGAGGGACCATATTCGTTCACTATCTGATTTATCGGAGTGTTATATTTCTTGTTATCCAAATGCAGGTCTTCCTGATGAAGATGGACATTACCATGAGTCTCCATCTTCTCTCGCTGAAAAGGTGAAGCGATTTGCTGAAGAAGGATGGGTTAATATTATCGGTGGTTGTTGTGGCACGACACCAGAACATATAAAAGCAATGAAAGAAGCACTAGCATCTCTTAAGCCTCGTGACCATCATGAGAGAGAAGGACATGGAATTAGTGGATTAGAGGCACTGCAATATGATGAGTCTATGAGACCGTTATTTGTAGGTGAAAGAACGAATGTTATTGGATCACGTAAATTTAAACGATTAGTAGCAGAAGGGAAATTTGAAGAGGCTGCTGAAGTGGCAAGAGCGCAAGTGAAGAAAAATGCTCATATTATTGATATTTGTATGGCAGATCCTGATCGTGATGAAATAGAAGATATGGAGAAATTTTTGACAGAAGTTACGAAAGTGTTAAAAGTACCGATTATGATTGATTCAACGGATGAAAATGTTATGGCAAGAGCACTTACTTATATTCAAGGAAAAGCTGTTATCAACTCTATTAATTTAGAAGATGGAGAAGAGCGTTTTGAAAAGGTAACACCGCTTCTTCGTAAGTATGGTGCTGCAATTGTAGTTGGTACAATCGATGAAGATGGTATGGCAGTAAGTGCTGAAAGAAAATTAGAAATTGCAAAAAGAAGTTACGAATTATTAACGACGAAATATGGGATACGCCCGTCAGATATTATTTTTGATGCACTTGTGTTTCCAGTAGGGACAGGTGATGAAGAATATATTGGTTCAGCGGCAGCGACTATAGAGGGCATTCGCCTTATTAAAGAAGCGTTACCAGAGTGTTTAACGATTTTAGGTGTAAGTAACATATCATTTGGTTTACCACCGGCTGGACGTGAAGTATTGAATTCCGTCTTTTTATATCATGCTACGAAGGCTGGATTAGATTACGCGATTGTTAATACGGAAAAATTAGAACGCTATGCGTCGATTCCAGAGGAAGAAAAACACCTTGCAGATGCATTACTGTTTGAAACGACGAAAGAGACGTTAGAAGAATTTACAAACTTTTACCGAGTCGCTAAAAAGAAAGATGTCGTTGTGCAAGAAACGTTAACGCTAGATGAACGACTAGCAAATTATATTGTAGAAGGTACGAAACAAGGATTACACGAGGATTTAAGTCTTGCACTTGAAGAAGGAAGAAAACCTCTTGATATTATTAACGGTCCGCTTATGACAGGGATGGATGAGGTAGGACGACTATTTAATAATAATGAACTTATTGTTGCTGAAGTATTGCAAAGTGCCGAAAGTATGAAAGCTGCTGTAAGTTATTTAGAGCCACATATGGAATCTAGCGATAGTGCAAAAAAAGGGAAAGTATTATTAGCAACTGTAAAAGGTGATGTGCATGATATTGGGAAAAATCTCGTTGAAATTATTTTAGCGAATAACGGATATGAGATTATTAATTTAGGAATTAATGTACGTTCGGATCGAATTGTTCAAGAAGTACAAGAAAAGAAGCCGGACATTATAGGCCTTTCAGGTTTATTAGTAAAATCAGCGCAACAAATGGTAACGACTGCTGAAGATTTAAAAGCAGCAAATATTGATGTGCCCATTGTTGTAGGTGGTGCAGCGTTAACGAGAAAGTTTACAGATAATCGGATTTCACCATCATATAAAGGGCTCGTTTGTTATGCGAGTGATGCGATGACGGGGCTCGATATTATTAATAAGCTTCAAAAAGAAGAAGAGCGTGAGAAGATGAAACAGGATAAAAAAGAACGTCATCTTCATATCGTAAAAAAAGAGGAGAAGAAAGTAGAAATTCCAGCAGTAATTGAGCCATTACCGAAGGCTGAGGTTATGGTGCCTGATTCAACAAAACGAATTGTATTACGTGATATTCCGGCTCTTCATCTCGCTCCATTTTTAAATAGACAAATGCTACTTGGGCATCACCTTGGATTAAAAGGAAATGTGAAGAAGCTTTTGAAAGAGGGAGATAAGAGAGCACATGAATTAAATGATTTAATAGATGAATTATTGCAGGAAGGACAATCTTGGTTAAAGCCGAAAGCAGTGTATCAATTTTTCCCAGCGCAAAGCGACGGACAAAACATTGTAATATATGATCCAGAAGATCATACGCGTGTTATAGAGCGTTTCACATTCCCTAGACAAGGAAAGGCTCCCTATCGTACTTTAGGCGATTATTTGCGTCCAATTGGAGATGAGATGGACTATGTTGCTTTCTTATCTGTTACGGTTGGGGAAGGAGTTCGGGACATTGCTGAAGAGTGGAAGGCGAAAGGTGATTACTTACGTAGTCATGCCATTCAATCGTTAGCGCTTGAATTAGCAGAAGGACTTGCTGAAAAAACACATATGCTCATTCGTGACCGCTGGGGCATTCCAGACTCACCTGAACTGACGATGGAAGAACGTTTCCGTACGAAATATAGAGGAATACGCGTGTCATTTGGTTATCCGGCGTGTCCAGAACTTGCAGATCAAGAAAAGCTATTTCGCTTAATTCATCCAGAGGAAATAGGTATTTCATTAACAGAAGGATTCATGATGGAGCCAGAAGCGTCCGTAACGGCTATGGTATTTTCTCACCCTGAGGCAAGATATTTTAGTGTATTATAGTCTAGAAGGGGGAGACGTATGAAGAAAATAGTCTTTACAGGTGGCGGTTCGGCAGGACATGTAACACCTAATTTAGCCATTATCCCATATTTACAAGAAGACAACTGGGATATCTCTTACATTGGTTCTCATCAAGGTATTGAGAAAACGATTATAGAAAAGGAAGGCATTCCCTACTATAGTATTTCGAGTGGAAAGCTACGTCGTTATTTTGATTTGAAAAATATAAAAGATCCTTTTCTTGTAATGAAGGGTGTTATGGATGCGTATGTAAGGATTCGAAAACTAAAACCAGATGTGATTTTTTCAAAAGGCGGTTTCGTATCTGTACCAGTCGTAATTGGAGGATGGCTAAATAGAGTACCAGTTTTATTACATGAATCTGATATGACGCCAGGACTAGCAAATAAAATTGCGCTTCGTTTTGCTTCGAAAATATTTGTTACATTTGAAGAAGCAGCGAAACATTTACCGAAAGAAAAAGTAATATATACGGGATCTCCTGTACGTGAAGAAGTGCTGAAGGGAAATCGAGAAACAGGTTTAGCATTTTTAGGTTTTTCACGTAAAAAGCCAGTTATTACGATTATGGGAGGTAGCTTGGGCGCGAAAAAAATTAATGATACGGCTCGAGAAGCATTACCAGAACTTCTTAAAAAGTATCAAATTGTTCACCTTTGCGGAAAAGGTAACCTTGATGAAAGTTTACAAAATAAAGAAGGATATAGACAATTTGAATATGTACATGGAGAACTGCCAGATATATTAGCGGTAACAGATTTTGTTATTTCACGCGCGGGCTCCAACGCAATTTTTGAATTTTTAACATTACAAAAGCCGATGGTTTTAATTCCATTATCGAAATTTGCAAGCCGTGGAGATCAAATATTAAATGCAGAGTCCTTTGAAAGGCAAGGGTATGCCTCCGTATTATATGAAGAAGATGTAACTGTAAAATCTCTTATAAAGTATGTCGAAGAATTGAATCAAAATAATGAGAAGTATAAAACAGCACTAAAAAAATATAATGGAAAAGAAGCAATTAAAACAATCATTCAAAATATTTCAGAGGCATGATGAAACAATCATGCCTCTTTTAGTAGGGTGAAAGATTCCAAGAATTGATATTTTTATGTTACAATAAAGTGAAACTTTAATCAGTTGGGGGGCATCCTCCATCTAACTTCTTTGCTTTCACTGGAATTTGAGGAGGGGGTTTTACTGCCCTCAAATAGCGGGATAACAAATGGGTTAATAGGGAAATTCCAATTAATGAAGCGTGAAAATACGAATGGATTAGGAGTGACTGTGTTGGAGCTAAGTCTCTATGAAAATACTGCACTTATTATATGCTTTGTGTTGTACGTTGGTAGTGTTATTGTTTATATTTCAAGGAAATTTTCGCAAGAAAGAGAGCTTGAAAAATCAGAGATAACAGCTGAACTAGAAATGTTAGCTGATGAAAGTTATAAAAAACAAAAAATAAAAGAAGACCATGAAGCATCCCATCATTTAAACGCAAATAAGTTTTAAAGATGGGGATTTTTTTTGAAGTTGTTATTTATTATAGCTATAACAAATAACGCTAAAAAGGAGTTTCCCGATACATAATGAAGGAGTGTATATAAATGAATTTTTATATCGCCTCAGGTTTCCAAAATAAACATCTTGTATGTTCCGTAGCAAATGAACTGAAACATGCAGGATGGCACCATACATATGATTGGACCAAAAACGAAAGAGCAGTGAATCAAGAACAATTAAGAGAAATTGGTCAGGCAGAAAAAAATGCTGTAAAAGAAGCGGATGTGTTTTTACTTATATTAGATGGCGGAAACGGGAGCCATACAGAGTTTGGAATGGCGATTGCACTAGAGAAAACGATATATGTATATCATGCAGGAAACCCGCTCCAAACAACGTTCTATCACTTGCCAGAAATAAATATTTTTGAAGGAGATGTAGCTGAGTTTGCATCTTATGTTATGAATCATGTGAAATAATAGTAACTACCTAAAAGGTTATAAAAGTGATCTTTTGGGTACAGTGATGATAAGAAACGTATATAAAGGAGTACATAATATGAAATTAGAAAATGGATGGGAAACGAGCTTTTTAGAAGTCGTACAAAATAGTGAATTTAAGAAAGAGGCACTTCTTAGTCAATTGCTTTGTCAGGATAGTGAAGAAGTAGAAGAGCTTGTGGATGATTACGGCTACGAAGAACTTGTTGAACGTGAACATGATGATGAGTTAGCTGAAATCTTAGGAGAAGAACTTTTTAGTGAGATGGAACGCCAAGTATTCTTATCTTCAAACCCAGAAGAAAAACTTATTGCATTCGTCAATGGATTAGGTTTTCATGTGTTAGATTGGATCGTTCTTCTTGAAACAGAATTTGGCATTGATAGTGCAAACTTTACATCAGATGCTGTAAAGGTGTTAGAAAAGCGTTTCAGACAGTTTCCGTACATAGAGGACAATACAATTTTTGATATGACATTTGGAGAATCGATGGATGTATTAGAATCTGTTACAGGATTACAACTAAAGGAAAAGATGAACATATAATGAAAAAAGAACGTGATTCAATCACGTTCTTTTTTTACATAATAATAATTTTATCATCTAGTTTTGTCTGCCCGGTAAGAAGTGCGTTTAAATATTCCACTTTTCTTATACAAGCTTGTATATGTCTTTCAACCTCTTGTAACTCTGCTTGGTGATGTGTTTCAATTGGATGAATTTGTACGTTGAATTTTTCAAATTGACTACTATATGTTATTTCTGCATAGCCGCTCATAATATCGGTTTCGTTATGAAATAAAAATTGCCTCGTTTTGTCACAGAATGATACATCCTGAAAGCCATATACTTTTAATGCTTCAATTACTTTTTTAATCATTTTTGTATTCATTTTTTTAACCCTCTTTACGAAGTTCTACTTTTATATTATAACATAAAAAATTACATAGAAAGCGCTTCCAAGTGTATTTTATTATAAACTTTACGTTTCAATCACAAAAATGAAACAAAGAAAAAATAATTGTAAAGAAGGAAGGACTCTTTTATTGTTTCGTCATATATATAGAGAAATAGTGCAATGAAAGGAAATTTTCCGAGGTGGAGATCGTATTTCCAATTTGAGCGCAGTAAAAGAGGTGAGAATCTTGAACTTTGATATTGTAGGACAAAAAGCATATATAAAAGATGGACCGCATCGGAACCGAATTGGAATTGTAAAGAAAAACGAGACAAAATTAGCATCGCAGTTTGCTATTGTAATTGGAGAACAAATTATTGATGTAGAGCTAAAGGATATCGTGTTAGTTGGAGTAGACGTAGGACAATTTCATAAATGGTGCGAACAAAATGGTTATTTGTGAAAAGGACGGGCTGTGAGATAATGAAATATATTTGAGGAAAGAGAATATATTATTGTATTCTCTTTTTCTATGTTTAAGGAGGCGAAAATGAAATATAAAGAACAGGAGTTTACGTTGGAGTTAAAAGAGAACATTCAATGTATGGAGAAGGAAATAGAGCGAATGTCACTTAAATTGTATAAAGAGTATTCGCATTTATACATAGAAAAAAACATGGAATTAGATATGGGATTTGCAAGAGAAAAAGAGAATCCCTTTGAGGTGGGTTATTATTCAACAGTTGCTATAGCTATATTAGATGAAGAAAAAGGGATGATTAAATTTTATAATATTCAAATTTAGTAATGTGAAAGAATCTTTTTAGGAATGCCAATTCAATCAAACATTTTGGGTAGTAAGAAAGTAGGAGAACTCGCTGATGAATCTTGTTATGAGATTGAGGAAGAGTTAAAAGAGCAATTAGAAGAATACTTGGAGTGATAATTCTCAAGATAAGATCTATAAAGAGGGAACGGAATAAAAAAGACGCTAACAATTGTATGTTAGCGTCTTTTTTTCATTATGAAGCAATTTCACCAGTTTTTGTATCATCTTGATTGTACGTATCTTGATCTAATTCACCAAGCCATTTACTTGAAATAAGACCTGCTGTCATAGAACCACTTACGTTAAGAGCTGTACGACCCATATCGATTAATGGCTCAACCGAGATAACTAGAGCAACAATACCGATTGGTAAGTTCATTGTAGATAGTACGATTAAAGCTGCGAATGTTGCACCGCCACCAACTCCGGCAACACCGAATGAGCTAATAGCAACAACAGCGATTAAAGTTAAAATAAATTGTGGTTGTAATGGATCAATTCCTACAGTTGGAGCGACCATCATTGCAAGCATTGCTGGATAAATACCTGCGCAACCGTTTTGTCCGATAGATACCCCAAATGAAGCTGCGAAGTTTGCAATTCCTTCGGAGATACCAAGCTTTTCTTTTTGAGCTTCAATATTTAATGGCATCGCACCAGCACTAGAGCGAGATGTGAATGCAAAAGTTAGTACAGGGAACACTTTTTTCAAATATTGAATTGGATTTAAACCAGACAATGCAATTAATAATAAGTGAATGATAAACATTACGATAAGTGCTACATAAGAGGCTAACACGAAGTTACCAAGCTTTAAAATAGCATTTATATCGCTACCAGCAACTGTTTTTGCCATAAGAGCTAATACGCCGTATGGAGTAAGGCGTAAAATTAATGTTACCATACGCATTACGATTGCATATACAGCATCAAGCATTTTCTTAAATAGCTCTGCTTGTTCTGGATATTTTCGTTTTACACCTATAAAGGCAATGCCGATAAAGGCTGCAAATATTACGACAGAAATTGTTGATGTTGGACGAGCGCCTGTTAAATCAAGAAACGGATTTGTAGGCAATAGCTCTAATAATTTATCTGGAATTGTTGTCTTTTCAATAGAAGTAAATCTTTCTTCAACTAGTTTCAGACGAGCAGATTCTGCATCACCTTGTTGCAAGCCTGTTGCAGATACATCAAATCCTGCACTTGCAGCGATACCGACAGCTGCAGCGATACCTGTAGTAAGAATTAAAATTCCTATAATAAGACCACTAATTTTACCAAGGTTTTTCGTTAACTGTAATTTTGTAAATGCTGAAATAATAGATACTAAAATAAGTGGCATAACGATCATTTGAAGTAATTTCACATAACCGTTACCAATTAAGCCAAACCAAGTATTTGATTCAATAATTACTTTAGAAGTTGGCTCATAAATGAATTGTAATATAAGACCGAATAAAATTCCGACTCCTAAAGCGGTAAATACACGTTTATTAAAAGATACATGCTTACGTTGCATATAATATAATACGCCAACTAAGATGAGCATGACTGCAACGTTAATTCCGACAAGCAGTGTATTCATGTTGATTCCCCCTAATTCCAATCTGTTATATAGAATATAAGGTAATAAAACCTATAAGTCAACTAGGAAATTCCGGGATTAAAAAAAAGATGGCAAAATGCCATCTTTTAATGTCCAGCCCCAGGGACAAGTAAAAATGTCGTGTAGTATGTAAATCCTATGAAGAAAACAGTTAAATATGCCCCGAATACGTATATATACATACGCTCTGTTAATTTTAAATAGCTTAAAAGTACGAAGAAACCTGTTTGTCCTAAAAATAGTAGTGCAGCCTGTTGCATATCTCCTACGTAAAACATAACCGAGAAAATTCCAGTCCAAAAGCCGAGAACGCGAAACATGCGATCCATGCTATTTCCCTCCTTTTCTAGAAAAAGTAAAACCTCTTTTCATTATAGTTTATTTTTCTTGCTATTGTAAATATTCGTTCATATAAAAAGAAGCCAATTATTATTGGCTTCTTTTTATATGATAAATTAAATTGTTAGTTTATAATTACAAGATTTACATCCATCTAATAGACTATCATGTCGAGTTAATTCCATGTTAGGGAATAGGATTTCAAAAATGCCTTTCATCATATCTCCGTGCATGTTACAAATTTCAGTTGGATGATGAACAGCAACTTCTTTAAATGGACAATTGTGTACATCATAGAAAATTTTTGTTCCATCTGCACTTAATTCAAATGCAGGTGATAAGCCGGCTGTTGAGAAAGCTTCTTTTGCAATTTGAACTTTTTGCTCTACTGTTAAAGCATCTTCACTCACATTTAAACGTTGCATATGTTGTTGCATTAATTCGGCCCCGAATTGTTTTCCTGTTTCGTATAGCGCTTTTTCACCAGCAGCGCCAAGGCTAAGTAAAGAATTAAATGCGATTCTTGCTAACAATTGATAATCACGGAATGGAAATTGTAATTGGATAACATCTTCAGATAAGACATACAATCTGCTCGGTCGTCCGCCTTTTCCAGTTTTCTTCGTTTCCGATTTTAGCATATGAACATCTTCTAGTTTAGATAAATGTAAACGCGCTACGTTTGGATGAATGTCAAACTCATCTGCAATTTCTTGTACCGTTACGTAACTATGTTTTTGCGAAATATATTTATAAATGTAATAACGAGTTGGGTCAGATAATACACCTGTAATTTTTAAAGCTTGTTCCATGAGGATCTCCACCTTTATCACTTTATCCAAGATAATAACATTATAATACAGATAAACATGAGTATAGGTAATTTCAGACAATAATTCGGAAATTGTTCATAATTTCACAAACATATTTTTCCTTTTTGTTCTAGTCAAAATACAAAATTCCAAATTTTTATTGTGCATGTTTTCATGCTATATACATAGTGAGGAGGGAAAAGTGATGAATGGGATTGAAATTTTTGCGAATACAATTTTAAAAGAAGCGTGTAGGGTACAAGCGTCAGATTTACATATTGTGCCCCGGCAGAAGGATGTAGCGGTGCAACTACGTATAGGAAAAGATTTAATGACGAGACATTGTATTAAAAAGGAGTTTGGAGAAAAACTTGTCTCACATTTTAAATTTTTAGCATCTATGGACATAGGAGAGAAACGGAAGCCACAGAATGGTTCGTTGTATTTGCAAATTGATGGACAAGAAGTGTATTTACGCCTTTCAACACTTCCAACAGTATATCAAGAAAGTCTCGTTATTCGCCTTCATTTACAAGCATCTGTGCAGCCCTTATCACATCTTTCGTTATTTCCAAGTACGGCAGCAAAACTACTCTCGTTTTTACGCTATTCACAGGGGCTACTCGTGTTTACTGGACCGACTGGTTCTGGGAAGACAACGACAATGTATGCATTATTAGAGGTAATTAGAAAAAAGAAAACACGTCGCATCATTACACTTGAAGATCCGGTTGAAAAAAGAAGTGACGATGTATTACAAATTCAAATAAATGAAAAAGCGGGTCTCACATATGAAACAGGATTAAAGGCTATTTTACGTCATGATCCAGATATTATTTTAGTCGGTGAAATCCGTGATGAAGAAACAGCAAAAATAGCTATAAGAGCAAGTTTGACAGGACATTTAGTCATGACAACGCTGCATACGAATGATGCGAAAGGAGCAATCATTCGTTTCATGGATTATGGTATAACGAGGCAAGAGATTGAACAGTCTTTATTGGCTGTAGCTGCACAGCGACTTGTCGAATTGAAGTGTCCGTTTTGCAGAGGAAAGTGCTCAACTTTATGTAAATCAATGAGGCAAGTAAGGCAAGCAAGCATTTATGAGCTGCTATATGGATATGAGTTAAAACAAGCGCTTAAAGAAGCAGATGGAGAATGTGTTACTTACAAACATGAGACTTTAGAATCGTCAATAAGAAAAGGATATGCTTTAGGTTTTTTAGAAGATGATGTTTATGTTTAAGAAAACTTGGAGTTTAAGTGATCAAGTAGTATTGTTGAAACGTTTAGGAGAATTACTAGAAAAAGGCTACTCTCTTTTACAAGCATTAGAATTTTTACAGTTTCAATTACCTGTAGAAAAGAAAGTACAATTGCAGCACATGATTGAGGGGTTAAAAGATGGGAAAAGTCTACACGATTCTTTTCATCAGTTAAAGTTTCATCAGGACATGTTAAGTTATTTATTTTATGCCGAGCAACATGGTGATATTTCTTTTGCTTTGCAACAAGGAAGTGCACTTCTTTATAAGAAAGATAAGTATAGGAGAGACATGATGAAAATCATGCAGTATCCTATGTTTTTAATGTTTTTTCTACTAATCATGCTTTTTATTTTCAACCTCATTTTATTACCTCAGGTTGAAATGGTTTATAGTTCGTTCGGTTCTAATACACCACTACTTACAGAACAAATTTTAAGTGCAATAAAACTGCTACCTTACATTATTTTAACCGTTATTTTAACTGTTATTATTGGATGTAGTTTGTATATGTTGTATTTTAGGAAACTTCCACATATTAGCCAGGTAAAAATCATGCTTCGTATGCCCCTCATCAAAACATTTCTTATTTTAAAGCATTCACATTATTTTGCTACTCAGTTGAGTGGTTTATTAAATGGTGGACTATCAGTATGCGAAGCTTTAACAATAATGATGGAGCAAAGATATCATCCGTTCTTTCAATATGAAGCGAGCCGGATTGAAAGACAATTAATTGGAGGAGAACGGTTACAATCTATCATTGCTAAAAGTGGGTATTACGAGAAAGAACTTTCTTATGTTATTACGCATGGACAAGCAAACGGCAATTTAGCGATTGAATTAGGTGACTATAGCGATCTTATTATGGAAAAGATGGAACGGAAAATTAAACATATGTTAGTTATCATTCAGCCTATTTTATTTACATGTATTGGAGGAATCGTTGTCCTTATGTATTTAGCGATGATTATGCCAATGTTTCAAATGATGAATTCTATTTAGGGGGCATTTGTATGCAGAATGAGGAAGGATTTACTCTGTTAGAGATGCTATTAGTAATGGTTGTCATAACTATATTATTACTATTAATTATTCCAAATGTAGTTACACAGCGTTCATCGGTCCAAGGAAAAGGGTGTGCAGCTTACGTGAAATCTATAGAAGCACAAATACAAGTATATCAATTACAACATAATAAAATTCCATCGTTAAAAGAACTGACAGATGAAAAGTATATTACAACTGATAAGTGCCCGAATGGCGAATCTATTCATATTTCAGATGATGGCGCAGTATCAATTAGGGCATTGTGAAACAACAGGGGTTTACTTTTTTAGAAATGTTACTCGTTTTATTTGCTATTTCTGTATTAAGTGTAGTTACGTATTTTAGTGTTCATTCCTTATACGAGCGACAAAAAGTTGAACAATTTTTGAGACAGTTTTCAAATGATATTTTGTATATGCAGCAATTAGCGATAAATCGTCAAAAGCACTATACATTACGTTGGCATAAAGATAGAAATATGTATGCTATAAAAGAGTCAGGTACAAAGTATTATATCGTCAAGCGGGAGTATGAAGAAGATATACAAATTGATTTGCATACGTTTCCAAATCCGATGACATATAATCCAAGTGGAAATATTAATAGAGGTGGTACGATTATAATTTCATATCGAAATTATAAATATGAAATTGTATTTCAGCTTGGAAGAGGGAGATTTACGTATCGTGAAATGTCAAAAAGGATCCATAATGGCTGAAATGATTGTATCGTTAAGTATTTTAATGATGGCTGTATCGTTACTACTACCGCAAACAGTATTAGTTATGCAAGAAAGAAAAAATATACAAATTCGTTATAAGGCATCTGGATTATTAAAAAAGGAAGCAATTATATATATGTATGGAAATGAAGAAAAGCGAATAATAGAAAAGAATATAAATGGAATTGTGTATTACACATATTGGGGAGGCAATGAAGTTTGTACCATGTGGAGAGATGTGAAAGACAGAGTGATGGAACAATGCTTTTATGTAGGAGAAAAAATAAATTAGAATTTGGTTTTTCATTAATAGAAATGATTGTATGTCTGTTTCTATTATCAATATTTTTTTTGCTCTTTCCCCGCCTACATTTCATTGAAATGGAAAATAAACAGTCAAAAGGATTAAATGATTGGGAGTGGGATGTATTTTTAGGTCAAATGCAATTGGAGTTTCGTGAAGTATCATCTGGAGAACAGCTAGCATTTGAAAATGGAGAAAGTATTTTACGATTTCGATCGCGTAATGGGAGTGAAGTATCGTATGAAAAAGAGAATAGTCGTCTTATAAGAAAGGTAAATAGGCGCGGGAGGGAAGTTGTTTTACAAAATATTGGAACGGTTTCTTACAAACTAACACCTCATGTACTCATTATAAATGTGAAAGATACTAGCGGAAAAATATATGAAGGTGTAGTTATGCGATATAGTGAAATGGAAATGAATGTATGAGAGGGCAAAATGGGTTTACAATGCCTGGAACACTCATCTTTCTTATTTTATTAACTTCTTTTTTTATATACGAAACAAATATGTTGTTTACAGATAAAAATTTTTATATAGAAATAGAACAAAAGTTTTTACTGGATGAACTACTTAACCGATCTATTACAGATATAAAAAAAGACTTACAGCAAAAAGAAAAAGAAGGTGCATTTTTCTTTCAGTATGAAAAGGGAGAAGTGAGTGGAAATTATATCTTTGAAAATGATTTAATTCTCGTTGCGTTGCAGTGTACACTCAAACAGGAAGCTTTCTATACGGTGAGCTTTCGGTATAGAAAAAAGGATGGAAAAATAGTCGATTGGATAGAAGGATAATATGTAAAAAATACGAAGAAAAACCAGGGATTTCTATTGTAAATTGAATTGATTTTTTAGAAGAAATGGATAAATATAATGATTAAAAGTTTAAATTTTCTCAAAAAAGAGAAAGGTAGAAAGAATGTGATATATTCATGCTATCCAATCATTATTTTTAGGGAGAATAGGGAAATGACAAACAACAATCAAATAGGTGAAAATAAGGAACAAACTATTTTTGATCATAAAGGAAATACGATTATGACAGAAGATAGAGAAATACACATTATTTCAAAATTCGAAGAACCTCTTATTGTCGTATTAGCAAATGTACTAAGTGATGAAGAGTGTGATGAATTGATTGAAATGTCTAAAAATAAAATGAAGCGTTCTAAAGTTGGTTCATCACGTGATGTAAATGATATTCGAACAAGTAGCGGTGCATTTTTGGAAGACAATGAACTTACTTCAAAGATTGAAAAACGAATTTCATCTATCATGAATGTTCCTGCGTCGCATGGTGAAGGATTGCACATTTTAAATTATGAAGTGGATCAACAATATAAAGCACACTATGATTATTTTGCGGAACATAGTAGATCAGCTGCTAACAATCGTATTAGTACGCTTGTAATGTACTTAAATGATGTAGAAGAAGGCGGGGAAACGTACTTCCCGAAATTAAATCTTTCTGTACACCCTAGAAAGGGAATGGCAGTGTACTTTGAGTATTTTTATCAAGATCAATCACTAAATGAGCTTACGTTACACGGAGGGGCACCTGTAACGAAAGGCGAGAAATGGATTGCAACGCAGTGGGTGAGAAGAGGTACTTATAAGTAAAAGCGAGTGTTACGTTTTGTTCTTCATAGTATAAGAACAAAACGTTTTTTTATTAAACAAAGTAGCATCTTTCGTTATAATAACAATTAATAAATGACGATTGAGAGGACAGAAAATGAAATCTATATACATAACCGGCTATATGGGAGCAGGGAAAACAACAATTGGAAAAGCATTAAGTCAAGAACTTCAAATGGATGTTGTAGATACTGATCAAAAAATCGAAGAGAAGCAAGAGAAGGCAATTCGTGATATTTTTGCCGAAGAAGGCGAAACGGCTTTTCGGGAATATGAAAGCGAAATGTTACGTTCGCTACCAGTCCATAATGTCATTATTACAACTGGTGGGGGAATTATTGAACGAGCGGAAAATCGCAAGTGGATGAAAGAGAACGGAACTGTCGTGTATTTATATTGTGATCCGCATGTAATTGCAGAAAGGCTTCGTGAAGATACGACACGTCCACTATTTCAAAAGAAAGATATAGATGCATTTGTAACGAAATTTGAATTACGCCGAGCTTATTATGAAGAGGCTCATATTCATATCGATACGACAAATAAGTCTGTAAAGCAAATTATGAATGAATTAAAGGAAAAGATTAATGTATAAAAAAGTGGACATACTAATCAAGTAGAGGTGATGATAATATGTCTACTAATGATTATGTTCGCTTTGTGACGCAGCAGTTTGTGTCGTATATGGATGCTCCAAAAGAAGATCGAAAACAAAAGAAAGAACAACGCCGTGCTGAAAAAGAGCCATTTATGAATAAGTGGTTTGGTGTTATGCCGCTGAGTGCTGCTTTGTTTTATCGAAATGTAAAAAATAAAAGAAAAAAATCAAGTTAAATTTTAGTCATATGTCTAGCAAAATAAAGATCCCCTAGTGTCGTAATACACTAGGGGATCTTTGTTTACTGCACGGATTCTTGTTCTTCCGTAACGGCATGTATTTTATTGTTCACCCATACGAACCCTATTCCGATACAAATAGAAATGCCCCAGCCGACAGCGGTCATAATCGCTCTCATTTCACCGTAGCCATCTACACCAAAAACAGAGATGAAATAAATTTTTAAAAAGCTTTTTAATATAAATTGTAGCCCGAAAAATAACGTTAAATATTGCAGTGCTGGATATATACGACTATCACGATAAAGCTCACGACTTTTATCACGGTCATGACCTTGAAGTGCGGCAATATCTGCTGCGAAATATAACATAAGTGGTTTTTTTATAAAAATTGTACATATGACGATAATACCGAGTACGATGTGATAATATGCATCATTCCATAACATTCGTTCAGCTGACCCAGATAATAGATCTACCGTTGTATTAGAAATGAGTGTAATTAAAATAAAGAACCCTGTCACGTTAAACTGTTTTTCTTTTTTAAAGGTATACAGTGTATAAATAATCCCCGGAACAGAGGAAAGTAACATCGCGTAATAAGGATCGATATAAGGTTTTGCAAATTTCCAAATGAGGAATGGGATTACGAGATAAAAGACAAGATCTAATATAGCTTTTTTATTTTGATTCATACAAAGCCTCCTTAAGTCATACATATATTTTATAATATAATTTCTGAAAATTGTATAAGGTTTAATGGGAAAAGAAAAAATATATCAATTTTTGAGGGATTAGTAGATTGAAAAAAATTGCCCCTAGCGTAGTAAGTTTTTTTAGTATATAATAAAGGAAACGCTTTCATTTTTAGTTTGTTCACAAAATGGACGGAAAATCACATATTTACTATCGATATGTTGCTTTATAATGAAACTAATTAAATATACATGCATACAATATTGTGAAATAAATAACATAAATAATCTATATAAATGTAAACGTTATCAAAAGAGAGAGGTGGAGACAATGAGTAAATTTTTCTTCAATCATAATCCAGCAACAGTAGAGGATGGAAGGCTTGTTAAATATGCTGAAATTATTTATGGAGAAGGTGGCCGTTCTGTATTAGAAAATTTAATGGTGAAGGCATCTATCAGATTGCGTGATCGTTATCCGAATAAATCTGACGAGCAGATCTCGAACCTAGTAAATAAAGGCATCCATGATATGTTTCAAAAATATGTGAGCGAGTAAGAGTAGCCAATGGCTGCTCTTATTTTTTTGTATAAGGATTGTAACTCTAGCTGAAAATAAACATGTATTTTGAAAAACGCAAAAAGGAGTGGGAAAGATGAGCAATGGAATTGGACGTTCGAAAGAAAATCTTCCAACTGATGCAAATCATGTGAGTGCAAAGGATCGTGCACAGCAGAAACGTATGGCACAGAAAAAACAGCAAGAGCGTAGTGGCGATAGCGAGTAGGGTAGAAAATAGCTCAAAAGAGGCTCCTTCTAAAGCAGAAGGAGCTTCTTCAAGATAGAAAATGATTCGCGGTAACATAAAAAAGGCCACCGTTAATAATTTGCACTGTAATATGTGGTTCATACTGTTCTTGCAGAGCTTGTTTTTCAATTTCATAGCTCTCAGGAAGTTCGTCACTTTCTTCATAAAAACGGTTTAAAAGGTCTAGATCATGATTCCAACGCACTCTTGCTTCTTTTGCCCACGTATGGTCATCTTCTGCAATTATATTTTTTAAAGCGTCTTCTATGCGTTGTAAACCACTTTGAGGTTTAATGATGGGCGAGAGCGTAAAACAAAAATCAGGTATTTTTGGTGTAAGTTTAATGTTTGTTAATGTTTCATGAAAGTTTGCCATCATTGTTCCAGAAATGAGATGAATGCCAATCGAGTGAAGGATGTCTTTTTTTCGATCACATTGATAGGAAACTTTTATATTAATACCGAGCCAAGGGTGGAGCGGTGTATGTGTTGCCCCATTATGTCTTACATCCTCATATAAACGTATGTAAGAGCCTAATTCTTTTGTCGTTTGGAAAATTTGATGTAGACGTGGTGAACCGTAGTGAATAAGCTCACCATCATTTTCTTCATTTTCTGGATTTGTAATAAGAGTAAGGCGCATCGGATTCGGTACGCCTCCTGTTTTCTCAAGATAGTGCCAATAAAAAGGGCGATTCATTAATAATTTATCCATCTCAATTGTTAACTGTACATCTAATAAATGAGGAGAACGTTCTAAAATTTCACAGTTATTCGCCTCAAAGAAATTGTATAAGTAATTATGAATTTCATGTTGCTGCATAGCCTTGCACCTCAGCTTCATTTCGTTTCGCAAAGTCGATAATAGATGTTAAGTTTTCCATCTTAATTCTAATTTCACCTTCGCTTTTTGATTGCGCGAAAATTTCTTGAATGTGCGCGTCGATGTTTTTCATATTAATTCTCGTTAAAATTTCATCGAGTTCACCGATAACACGCTCGAATAAGTTGATTTTTTCATATAACAGTTTCAGAATATGTTCTTCAACAGTATGCTTTGTAGCTAAGTTATAAATATGAACATCATTCTTTTGACCGAGACGGTGAATACGTCCGATTCTTTGCTCAAGACGCATTGGATTCCATGGCAAATCATAATTGATCATATGGCTACAAAACTGTAAGTTAATGCCTTCTCCGCCAGCTTCCGTTGCAATTAACACTTGGGCACGATTTTGGAAAAGTTCCTTCATCCAATCTTTCTTCCCGCGTTTAAATCCGCCGCGGAATGGGACAGAAGAAATACCGTGTTGTTGTAAAAACCATTGTAAGTACATCTGTGATGCTCGGTATTCCGTGAAAATGACGACTTTATCGTCAATTTCTTTTATAAGCTCTAGAGCTTTAGTTGCTTTCGAGTTGAAAGGAATATGATTAATTTTGTCCATTAGCACATCGATATGTGGATCTTTTATATAATGTTCATTTTCTTTCTGTCTTTTTTCTACATGCTTTTTCAATGAATAGTAAACAGCCTCACGACTACTGCACGCTTCCCGTTTTAAAGTTAACGATGAGAAAGCAGATGTGAAGGCGTCTTGTCCTCGCCAATTTTCGATATCATTATATAGAGCTTGTTCTTGTTCATTAAACTCAATAAAAATTGTACGTACATGTCTCTTCGGCCAATCGATACCGGTATTATGTCGTCTATTTCGCACCATTACTTTGTTAATGAGAGCTTTTAAGTCTTCATCTGATTCGGCTGAACGATTTTTGGAAGCGTAATATTCTTCAAAGTTGGATTGATTGCCTAGATGTCCTGGCTTTAATAAAGAAACAAGGTTAAAAATTTCATCAATCTTATTTTGAACAGGAGTAGCGGTTAGTAATAAACAAAACTTCTTTTTTAATCGTTGTGCAAATTCATAGTTTTTTGTTTTATTATTTTTCAGTTTATGTGCTTCATCGATAATAATAAGGTCATATTCTAAGTTCAACACGATATCGCGATGTGGTGAACGTTTCGCAGTATCAATTGATGATACGATTACGTCAGCTTGTTCCCACGAGTAGCTTTTCTTTTGTGCTACAGCGGGAATGAAAAACTTTGTATTCAGCTCGTATGCCCATTGTGATACGAGAGAAGCTGGGACAAGTATAAGTACCTTTTTCACAAGCCCGCGGACCATGTATTCTTTCAAAATAAGTCCAGCTTCGATTGTTTTTCCAAGACCTACTTCATCTGCTAGAATCGCTTTACCATTCATTTGTTCAATTACATTTTGAGCGACTTCTAATTGATGCGGAAGCGGTGTGAAATGGGATAAATGTTTCGGTGCTTGTAGTCCATCAAAAGTAGGAACAAGTAACGATTTTTCTGTTTCATAAGCTAAGTGATATAAATCCCAGTTTGTCCAAGGACCATCTTCATCAATTCTATTTAAAAAATTGTTTTGCCACGTCCGATCTACGGAAATATCGACATTCATTACGACTCTCCCACCTTTTATAAACTAAAGTAATTATTTTTTAATGTATGATGATTTGCCTTAAAAGAAGGCATAATTATCGTTATTAAAGGCTATATGATAGACAATAATAAAGTATTAAATCTCAAAAGCTGTATTTATTGTGTTTTAACATAAAAAATTCTAAATTATTTTTTATGCTAGAATATTGATGAAATATAGCGAATGATGTTAGGATAATGGTGTGAAATGTGTGGAATCTTTCGTATTTTATCCAAGAAAGTGATTTTTTATTTACGCTTTCATAAAAAAATATAATGAGATTCCGTATATCCTATCTTTTCAGAATGAAAATGTTTAGAAAAGGGAAGCAACTTTTATTGATTTGTCAAAGCATAAGGGGGAGAGAGCATGATTACATTACAACGTACACCGTTATTTGATGTATACGCGAAGTATGGTGGGAAAACAATCGACTTCGGTGGTTGGGAATTACCAGTTCAATTTTCAAGCATTAAAGAAGAACACGAAGCTGTACGTACAGCTGCAGGTTTGTTCGATGTGTCTCATATGGGAGAAGTTGAAGTAAAAGGTGTAGATAGTTTAGCATTTTTACAACGTGTTGTTACAAATGACGTATCTACCTTAAAGGTAGGGGGCGCACAATATACAGCTATGTGCTACGAAAATGGTGGTACAGTAGATGATTTATTAATCTACAAACGTGGTGAAGAAGACTATTTATTAGTAATCAATGCATCAAATATCGAGAAAGATTACGAATGGTTAGCAAGTCATGTAATTGGCGATGCGACAGTAGTCAATGTTTCTAGTGAAGTTGCACAGCTTGCAATTCAAGGACCAAAAGCAGAAGGCATTTTACAAAAAGTTGTGTCAGAAGATTTGAAAGAAATTAAGTTCTTTAAATTTAAAAACGATATTCTTGTAGATGGAATTCCAGCACTTGTATCTCGTACAGGTTATACAGGTGAAGATGGATTCGAAATTTACTGTAAGAGTGAAGATGCTGCAAAACTTTGGGAGAAACTTCTTGAAGTTGGAGCAGAAGAGGGCTTAAAAGCATGTGGTTTAGGTGCTCGTGATACACTTCGATTCGAAGCAACATTACCACTTTATGGACAAGAATTATCAAAAGATATTACACCGATTGAGGCTGGAATTGGCTTTGCGGTAAAAACAAATAAAGAAGCAGACTTCTTTGGAAAAGCAACGTTAAAAGAGCAAAAAGAAAACGGTGCGCCTCGTAAATTAGTCGGCATCGAAGTAATCGAACGTGGAATTCCTCGTACGCATTACCCTGTATTTATTGGTGAAGAAAAAATTGGGGAAGTAACGAGTGGTACACAATCTCCAACGTTAAAGAAAAGCATTGGTTTAGCACTAATTGATGTAAAATACGCAGCAGTTGATACAGAAGTAGAAATTGAAATTCGTAATAAACGCGTCAAAGCAGTAGTTGTTCCAACACCATTTTACAAACGTTCAAAGTAACGGGGAGAGGGGTAGATTTCATGTTGCATCGTTATCTTCCAATGACAGAAGAAGACAAAAAAGAAATGTTACAAACGATCGGCGTTCAAACGATCGATGAATTATTCTCTGATATTCCAGAGAGTGTTCGTTTTAAAGGGGATTTAAAAATTAAAGAAGCAAAATCAGAGCCAGAGCTTTTAAAAGAGCTATCTCAAATGGCTAGTAAAAATGCTAACTTAAAAGAATACGCTTCTTTCTTAGGAGCAGGCGTATACGATCATTATGCTCCAGTAATTGTAGATCATGTTATTTCTCGCTCAGAATTTTATACAGCTTACACACCATACCAACCGGAAATTTCACAAGGGGAATTACAAGCAATCTTTGAATTCCAAACAATGATTTGTGAATTAACAGGAATGGATGTAGCAAACTCTTCTATGTATGACGGGGGTACAGCTTTAGCTGAAGCGGCAATGTTAGCAGCTGGCCATACTCGCAAAAAGAAAATTCTTGTATCTAGCGCGGTTCATCCAGAATCAAGAGCAGTACTTGAAACGTATGCAAAAGGTCAAAATCTTGAAGTTGTTGAAATTAATCATAAAGATGGTGTAACAGATTTAGACGTATTACAAAGTGAAGTAGATGATACAGTTGCTTGTGTAATCGTTCAATATCCAAACTTCTTCGGACAAGTTGAAAAATTAGCTGATATTGAAAAAATCGTTCATCAACAAAAATCATTATTTATCGTTTCTTCAAATCCATTATCATTAGGCGCATTAACACCACCAGGGAAATTTGGTGCTGATATTGTAATCGGTGATGCACAACCATTCGGTATTCCAACGCAGTTTGGTGGACCGCACTGTGGTTACTTTGCAACAACGAAAGCATTTATGCGTAAAATTCCAGGACGTCTTGTTGGACAAACTGTAGATTCAGATGGTAAACGTGGATTTGTATTAACGTTACAAGCACGTGAACAGCATATTCGCCGTGATAAAGCGACGTCTAATATTTGTTCAAACCAAGCGTTAAATGCATTAGCAGCTTCTGTTGCAATGACGGCACTTGGCAAACAAGGTGTGAAAGAAATGGCACGTCAAAACATTTCTAAAGCACAGTATGCAAAACGTCAATTTGAGGCGAAAGGCTTCACAGTAACATTTGCTGGACCATTCTTCAATGAGTTTGTTGTAGATTGCAAACGTCCAGTGAAAGAAGTAAACGATGCATTATTACAAAAGAATATTATCGGTGGTTACGATCTAGGCCGTGATTATAAAGAGCATGAAAACCATATGCTAGTAGCAGTAACTGAGCTTCGTACAAAAGAGGAAATTGACACACTTGTAAACGAAATGGGGGCTATCCAATGAAGAACCAAGACCAAGCACTTATCTTTGAAGTGAGTAAAGAAGGACGCATAGGATATAGCTTACCCAAATTAGATGTAGAAGAAGTGAAACTAGAAGATGTGTTTGAGAGCGATTATATTCGAGTAGAAGATGCAGAGCTACCAGAAGTATCTGAACTTGATATTATGCGCCACTATACAGCACTTTCAAACCGTAACCACGGTGTTGATTCTGGATTCTATCCACTTGGATCTTGTACGATGAAATATAATCCGAAAATTAATGAGAGTGTAGCTCGTTTCGCAGGATTTGCAAATATTCATCCACTGCAAGATGAAAAGACAGTACAAGGTGCAATGGAATTAATGTATGACTTACAAGAGCATTTAATTGAAATTACAGGTATGGATACTGTTACTTTACAACCAGCAGCTGGTGCACACGGAGAATGGACAGGTTTAATGTTAATTCGTGCATACCATGAAGCGAATGGTGACTTTAACCGTACGAAAGTAATTGTACCTGACTCTGCTCACGGAACGAACCCGGCATCTGCAACTGTAGCTGGTTTTGAAACAATTACAGTAAAATCAAATGAAAATGGCCTTGTTGACTTAGAAGACTTAAAACGTGTTGTAAACGAAGAAACAGCAGCACTTATGTTAACAAATCCTAATACATTAGGTCTATTCGAAGAAAATATTTTAGAAATGGCAGAAATCGTCCATAATGCAGGCGGTAAGTTATACTATGATGGTGCAAACTTAAATGCGGTATTAAGCCAAGCACGCCCAGGAGATATGGGATTTGACGTTGTGCATTTAAACCTTCATAAAACATTTACAGGTCCTCACGGCGGTGGTGGCCCAGGTTCTGGTCCAGTAGGTGTGAAAGCTGATTTAATTCCGTACTTACCAAAACCGATTTTAGAAAAAACGGAAAATGGTTATCACTTCAACTACGACCGTCCAGAAGCAATTGGTCGTGTGAAGCCATTCTATGGTAACTTTGGAATTAACGTTCGTGCATACACGTATATTCGCTCTATGGGTCCAGATGGCTTGCGTGCAGTAACTGAGTATGCTGTATTAAATGCGAACTATATGATGAGAAGATTAGCGCCATTCTACGATCTTCCATTCGATAGACATTGTAAGCATGAATTTGTATTATCAGGTCGTCGTCAAAAGAAACTTGGCGTACGTACATTAGATATTGCAAAACGTCTGCTTGATTTCGGTTACCATCCACCAACAATTTACTTCCCATTAAATGTGGAAGAATGTATTATGATTGAGCCGACAGAAACAGAATCAAAAGAAACATTAGATGGTTTCATTGATAAGATGATTCAAATCGCTAAAGAAGTAGAAGAAAATCCAGAAGTTGTACAAGAAGCACCGCATACGACAGTCATTAAACGTTTAGACGAAACGATGGCTGCACGTAAACCAGTTTTACGTTATGCAAAGCCAGCTCCTGTACAAGTTTGATTAGAATAACAAAAGGAGAACTCGCTGCGGCGGGTTCTTTTTTTGTATGGAGAATTTGTGCAGAAATAGTGAAGAAAATGTTAAAAAATTATATTTTTTGTTTCCTAATGGTGTAAAGGTGTAGTTTTATAGGTAGTTTTGTTGAAAAAGTCGGTTTGATAAAAGTATTTATTTTTGTTAGAATTTTATTGAAATTAAGAAGATGTGATGAGGCAAAAATTACTCATTTTTATGTATATGTGAAAAAACGAGCAAGACGGGGGTGAAAGTGTGGGATATCGATGTTATAGAATGGTATACCATTTAGAAAATGGAGAAACAATTAAAGATGTAAAAGAATTTTGCTATCGAGACCAAGGGAAAGTGTTAGAAAGAGTAGCAAATCGTGTAATGGATAATAGAGAAGTGACGGCGATTGATAAACAAGGAACAATCATTTCAATAGCATGTGAGGACATTGTAAAGGTGGAACTTGATTACATAACAGAAAGTTAACCTTGAGTCATATCGAATTATTCGATAAAATAAACTGTTGAATGGTGAAGTGAGAAGAGAGGAGTTTATCATGGGTAGTACAAGACACTTTTATATGTTTATCTTAGCGTTTGTTCTTGTTGTGGCATTAACGATTTACTTAATCGTTGACAGCAGCTGGTACAACACGGTTCATCCGGCATTCCTTCTGTTTATGTATATAGGAATTGCAGTAGTAAGTTTCGGAATGAGAGACGAGATGTTAGATCGCTTTGAAAAGTGATACATATACGAAAGACCAACAGGAAAATGTTGGTCTTTTTTTCTTGCCAAAAATAGGATGCTGTGTATATACTGTATATATAAGGTATATACAGTATATACACACACTGGAGGAAAACATGAATATTATTATTTCGAATTCTTCCCAAGACCCTATTTATGTGCAAATAAGAAAACAATTAAGCCAGCTTATTTTAAATGGTGGTTTAAAGGGTGGAGACCAATTACCGTCTATTCGTAGCTTAGCGAAGGAATTGCAAATTAGTGTAATTACAACGAAGCGTGCGTACGAGGAGCTTGAAAAAGAAGGATATATAGAAACTGTTGCTGGGAAGGGGACTTATGTTTCACGTAAAAATAATGAACTATTAAAAGAACAGCGGCTACGTCTATTGGAAAGTAAGGCTGAAGAAATCGTAAAAGAAAGTAAAGTGTTGCAGCTTTCACTTGAAGAATTGCAGCAGATGATTGCGTTTTTATATAAGGGGGAATGAGAGAGATGTTAGAGTTAAAAAACGTTTGTAAAAGTTATGAAGATTTTGCAGTGAAAAATATAAGTTTTTCATTACCACGAGGATATATTATGGGGTTTGTCGGACCAAATGGTGCTGGGAAAAGTACAACGATCAAAATGATTATGAATTTAATTAGAAAAGATAGCGGCGATATAAAAATTTTTGGCAAAGACAATAAGAAAGCTGAAAAGGACATAAAACAAAATATTGGTTTTGTATATGATGAAAATCATTATTACGAAGATTTAACGTGTGAACAAATGAAACGTATTATTGCACCGTTATATAAAAAGTGGGACGAAAATCAATACCAATCGTATATGCACAGATTGCAAGTTCCAAAGTATAAAAAAATTAAAGAGCTATCTAAAGGGATGAAAATGAAGTTTGCGATTGCCATCGCACTTTCACATCATGCAGAGTTTATCATTATGGATGAGCCGACAGCAGGATTAGATCCAGTTGTCCGAAGTGAATTACTTGATATGTTGCAAGAAATTGTAATGGAAGATGAAGTATCTGTATTATTCTCAACCCACATTACAACGGATTTAGAACGTATTGCAGATTATATTACGTTTATCAACGATGGAGAAATTATATTTACTGGTGAAAAAGATGAATTAATGGAGAACTACGTAATCGTTAAGGGAAGCAATGATTTATTAGATCGAGAAGGAAAAGAACTATTTGTTGGATTACGAAAAAATAAATTCGGTTTCGAAGGTTTAGCGAAGGATAAACAAGGAATTATCGATTGGTTTGGAAATGAGGTTGTACTAGAAAAGCCTACATTAGATGACATTATCGTTTACACTGCGAAAGGGAGAGGTGCCTATGCGTCAGCTAATCTATAAAGATTTGTTCTTTTTTCGGGTAATTTGGTTAGTGAATCTTGTTATGCCCCTTTTGTTCTTTATGTTAGATGCAAGTGGTGAATTGTTATTTCCAATGAGTTGTCTATTTATAACCTTTTCATCGGTTATGACGTTAACCGTTATGGATGAAAGAAATAAAAGTGACATTGTTATAAATAGTTTACCGGTAAGTCGAAAGGATATCATAATTGCTAGATATATTTCCTGTGCAATATTCATTGTTGGTGCCATTCTCTCTACGATGTTAGTTGTTTTTCTTATAAGGGGTATTGTGGTTATTAGTGATATCGGTGTATATCATCCTAATCTATACATTGAAATTCCATGGTATGAAGTCATAAATGGAGCTGTTTATGCCACATTTTTTGTTGTCACGTTTTTCCCTAGTTATTATGGTACAAAATCGAAGGTAGTAAGAAGTATAGGATCAGCAGCATCAATAGGAGTGGGTGTAATTCTTTGGATATTTATTAGTGATGGGCTGAATGAAACAACATCTTCATTCAGTGAGTGGATTATGAATCCAGTACATATTGGTGTATTTATAGTTGGAGGAATGATATTAGCTAGTGTCTATATCGTTTCTATGTTTCTTACAATTAAAATTTATGAAACGCGTGATTTATAGAGAGGAGAATTTATATGCAACAATTGATTTTGAAGGAGTTTTTCTTACAGAAGAAGATGTTTCCTTTCTATTTTTTAATACCTATTTTATCTATTTTTAAGCATTCCGTCGAACCAATGGGGATTGCAATAGGATTATTTATAACATGTAGTACGATTATATATATTTCTTTTTATTATGAAGAGAAAAGTAAAGCGGAAAAAGTATTAGTGAGCTTGCCTATAACGAGAACAGAGATAGTTATAGCTAAATATATTGCAAGTTCATTATTTATTATGGCTGGTTTGAGTGTAACTTTTATAGTCTTAATATTAGGGAATATTTTATTGGGCAGGGATATAGTCATGCCTGGATATGCAGTATTTTCAGCAATAGTAGCAACTTTAATCTATTGTGTTGTAACGATACCCGCTAATTACATTGGAGGATATAAAGCGACTTCTGTTTTGAATGTTATTATGATTTTGCCTTTAACAGGTATGATTGGCCTTATGTGTAATATTTTTGGTGATAAAACAATTATGCTAAAAGTACTCCACTCTCAAGAGGCTACACTAGCAATGGGTGTTCTTAGTATTGGAGTGTTAGTAAGTATAGTCATATCAATGTTTCTCTCAATGAAAATGTTTCAGGAGGCAGAGTTATAGAAGGAGCATTTTCATATTAGGAGGGGTAATACATGATCAAGCAACTAATTTTAAAAGATTTCATTATTCAATGGAAATTTTTAATTTGGTACATACTGTATCCTGTTTTCTTTTATATGGCCTTAACAGATACGGAAAATCTGTTCATAATTATGTCAGTAATTATTACAATTGGGGCAACGGTAAAAACATTTGAAGCAGATAGTAAAAATGAGAGTGAAGTTATAGTAAATAGTTTACCAATATTGAGAAAACAAATTGTGTATGCGAAATATATAGTAGCAATTATTATTCTTTTTATAAGTGTAACGATCGGTTGTTTCACGATGAGAATGAAGAGTGGGGTTAACTTATTTGAATTTATTGAAACGACAATGGTTGCTAGTAGTAGTTTTATTTTAGTGTATTTAAGTTTGGTTTTACCGCTATCCTTTTGGCTAGGGTATAAGAAAACTATTTTTATTGCGATTTTTATACTAATAGCACCTATGGCTGTTTCTTCTATTTTCTTTGGAATCAACCTAGAACAAATTCAGCTATATAACAGCTTGTTATTCATTGGTTCAATATGCATGTTCATAGCATCTATCTTCGTTTCAGTAAAAATATATGAAAAAAGAGAATTTTAAAAGGTGCCTTAAAAAAGGCACCTTCTTCAATAACGACAATACGAGAGCAGTAGTTTATAAAAAGAAACGCTATTTGGTACATCTTTCGGAGTATGTAATATAAAGCTGAAAACGATGATGAGAATAAGAAATAGGAAAAATAAAAATAGAATTTGCTTATGTATAGAATTTTGCATATTATCCACTCCTTTTTTAGGTAGTATGTCCAAAAGAAAGGAGTGTATGAAAAATTTTAGGAGGGGAGAATGATGAACAAAAGAAAATGGTTATATAGAATAGGAATATTTTTATTTTCAATCGGCCTCATATTAGCAAATGTTTACTCGGATATACCACTGTTATTTCCAAGTTTACATAAAGGGGTTGGTATAAGTATTGCCATAATTGGTCTGTTTTGTCTTATCACATGTAACTTCTACAGAAAGTCTGAATGAATATAAAAAAGGACAGTTATTCTTTTTCAGAAGTACTGTCCTTTTTAAATAACTTATTCCATAGTTTGGCGATACTCCATATAATGACGATTGCAATGGAGGCGATAATGGACCAAACAATCGATATAATTTCAAGTGTCATGTTAGGAAGGAATGTGAGAATGGATAATACTTTATGAAACAATGATTCTATTATATGAAAACTTATTTGTAATAGAATGAGGATACTAAGTGTGATCCATGCTAATATTTTCTTTCCTTTTTCTTTCCACATGACATTCACCTCACGTTAGCTTAATAGTTTTAAGCCAACAGCGCCGCATAGAATACAGCTTAAGAAAGCAAGACGACGCCAATCCGCTGATTCTCGGAAAATGAGAATGCCTAGAAGTGCACTTCCAGCAGTTCCGATTCCAGTCCAAATTGCGTAAGCAGTTCCCATCGGTAATGTGTTCATCGCAAGAGATAAGAAGAAGAAGCTTACGCCGAAGTTAGCGATTAAAATAACTTTTGGTGCCCAGCCTTTCTTTTCAGTGGCTACTTTCATAAAGAGTACACCAATAATTTCACAAATACCAGCTAGAATTAAAAATACCCAAGCCATTTTATGCGGCCTCCTTCGCTTCTTTTTCTTCTGTTACTCGTTTTAAACCAATTACTCCAAAGAAGATTAAACCGATTAATAAAACTTTTACGATAGAGAAAGGTTCTCCGAAGATGAAAATCTCTGTAAGAACGATTCCACCAGCTCCGATTCCTGTAAAGACTGCGTATACAGTGCCGACAGGTAAATCTTTATAAGCTCTAAATAATAAGACGAAACTAATTGTAATTAATAGAGCAACACCAGCCCATTCAAGTGGTGCCTCTGCTTTTTTTAGTCCAATCACCCAAAAGATTTCAATAATACCAGCGATTATTACATAAATCCATGCCATATGTCATTTCTCCTTCCTACCAGTCGTTAGGTAAAGGGCTTAAAAACGACGCATTGCAAAGGAGCAATCCGTCAGTTTGAAAGTCCACGCCAAAATACTTTCCAAGAAGCGTCTAAACGTGTCTCAAAACGATTTAAACCTGCGTATAATAGTTCAACCATAAGACCGTCGAGTAAGCATAGAAAAGCCTCTAAGGCGTCTTTTACTTCAATGTTATGCAGCTCATCTTGTTCGCTTGCTCTTTTAAATACAGGGAATAAAAGTTTTCCGACGTTTTCAATGTGTACATTTGCTTTATTAATAATTTGTTCGCGAAATGCATCAGGCGGAAAATAAGAAGTTCGTAACCAAAACATTGATTCTTCACTTTCACCAAAGCGTTTTGCATAGCCTTTTAATAATTTTAAAAGCAATTCTTCAGTGGACGAATTGGAAAAGCTTTCGATATCGCCTGTAAAGCTCTGCAAATCTTTTTGAAGAGCAGATTCTAAGCATATGAAATATAGCTCTTCTTTTCCTTTAAAGTGTGCGTAAATCGATGGTTTTTTAATCCCAACTTCTTGAGCAATATTTGCCAATGAAGTTCCTTCATAGCCGTAGCGTGCGAAATGAGAAAGTGCTACAGCTTTAATGCGGTTTGCTGTCATTTTCATCCCCTACCTACCGTTCGTTAGGTTCATTATATGAGATGAAAAATATAATGTCAATAGGTGAAGAGCTGAAAAAGAGCGTTATAGGTAACGCTCTTTTTAGACAGTCTCTCGCTCAATTAAATGGAATGAAAGTTCTTTTGCACTGCCGACAATTTGCTCGCTTTGGATCTGCTTATGGAATAAAGAAAAAGCATGTGAGCCCATTGCGAGACCGGGATGTTCAATTGTGGAAATTTCTAATGCCTTTGAAATTTCATGATTATCAAATCCAAGGATAGCAAGGTCTTCAGGTACTCGAATACCATGTTTTCGAGCCTCTGTTAATAAACCAGCTGCAACTTGATCGTTCGCTGTAAAAATAGCAGTTGGACGATTTTTCATATTTAAAATACGATGGAGTATTTGTGCTCCGTCCTGCATTGTATAGCATTGGTGGAAAATCCATTCAGGATGCAACGTTTTCCCTTCGTTACGAAGGGTATCGGCGAACGCTTTTTCGCGCTCCATGGAATTTACACTTGTTTTTCTTGCTAAACAAATTCCGATTTTTTCATGGCCTTTACTTAGTAAATAGGCAGTACCGAGACGGAAACCTTCATAATGATCTACGTAGATGGATGAAATGAGGGGGTGCTTCATTTTTTCACATGAAATAATAGGGGCAAATTTTGCGAAAGGTTCGATTTGTTCCCAAGAGCTCGTTCGGGAGCAAATAATCATCCCATCAAATTGTTTCATTTTCATCATTTCAAGAACACGAATTTCTTCAAGGCTATCGTAATTTGTTTGGCATAAATTAATGTGATATCCAGCTAATAATGCTTCGTTACCGATTCCTTCAATAATGGTACTGAAGTAGGGGAGGTTAATGAAAGGAAGCATAACGCCAATTGTATATGTTTTCCCTCTTATTAAATGGACAGCATTTATATTTTTTGCGTAGTTTAATTCTTCAACAGCGTCTAGAACACGCTTACGCTTTTCTTCTTTTACGTAAGGGTGATTATTCAGAACACGAGAAACAGTTGATATCGATACACCAGCAGTTTTAGCAATTTGTTTTATATTGGCCATATGTATCACCTCTTTCCCTTATTATAAAGGGAAAATAATAAGAAAGAAAAAATCTTGACCTGAAAAGCTTTTCACAAACTATGGTATTAATAAGACTTCTTTTTATTCGCGTAACCTTTTCACTTGGGCGTAAGGATGATAGGGGTCTTTTTTGTTTGCAAAAAGTGTTGTCAAAATGTGTGAGAATAACGTGGAAAGTTTTCAAAGGTGGAGTTTGATGACAAAGCGAATATGAAGAGCATATCAACGCTTCGTTCGTTAAGAGAGTGGTATGAAAGGGCGGAAACAAATTGAAAAAAAGAATCATTTGTTTCGTGTTTTCTAGTTTTGTACTTAGTTCGTGTTCGTTTCAGCAAACGATGCAAGAAGGAAAACACTTTGTGGGAACAACAGGAGGAGCTATGGATCGTGTTACGGATCCTATTCCGCTAAAGGAACTTCCAAAATATTTTCCGGTGAAGTTTAAAGTTCCAACGTTTTTACCGTACGACATTACAAGTGATGTGAAGGGTGAAGTAAGAACGCTTGGGAAAAAGAACGCTGTCTTAACGATTAAATATAAACAGAAGGAGCCAGGTAGAAATGAGTATATTGAGTTAAATGTCGCGAACTTTCCTTATAGTTTTCCGGATCTTATGGAAGAGAAGCGATTTCAAGAACAAATGAAACTGAATAATGGAACGTCTGCTTATTTTAAAAATAAAGATGATTATGAACGTGGTGACGAATTTGCTACGCTTATATGGAAAGAGAAAGGAATTGAATATCAGCTGCTGTATCGGAATGTAGAAGAGAACGATGAAAAGGTAATCAAGCAGAATTTATTATACATTGCGAATAAGATGAAATGAAAAAACTAGCTGATTTATTCAGCTAGTTTTTTGTATGTTATTATTTCTTTTTAATTTTGCCTGTCCAAGATTTAAATCCACCTTGTAATTGGTAGAAATCTTTGTAGCCTTGTTTTTTTAAGTATTGCGCTGCACGACCTGTACGGAATCCGCTTTGGCAATATAAGTAAACAGGTTGATCTTGACGAAGTTCTTTATGGCGAAGGCGAATTTGTGATAACGGAATGTTACGTGCACCTAAAATATGCCCTGCGTTATATTCGTCTGCTTCACGAATATCGATAAGCTGTGCTTTACGGTAGCCAGCGCGAAATTCTTCTTCTGTAAGAGTTTTAATTAATTTTTTCTGATAGAAGTACATCCATACAGTGTAGCCGATAAATGCTACGATTACGGCTAATAAAATAATCCAAGTTGTTGACACGATTCTATCGCTCCCTTTTTTCTTATCCTACTTTCAATATTATAATGCCCATATGTATTTATGCAACAGATTCATTTGCATATAAGAAGAAATTTCGTATTCTTTCACAAATTTTGTCGAATTTGGTAGACTAGAGAATGTGAAAAATAATTGGTTATATGAGGTGCAGGATGGGAAAAGAAAAATGGTGTTATATTAACTCTGGTCAATGTTCACCGGCATTTAATATGGCGTTAGATGAATGTTTGTTAAATTGGCAAAGTGAAAAGAAAATGCCACCAACAATTCGTTTTTATGAATGGGAAGTACCAACATTAACAGTTGGATATTTTCAACGTGTTGAGAAAGATATTAATATGGATGTAGTTAACGAAAAAAAATATGGATTCGTTCGTCGTCAAACAGGCGGCAGGGGTGTACTACATGACAAAGAGTTAACGTATAGTGTTATTGTGTCTGAAGATCATCCGAATATGCCGAAAACAGTTACAGAAGCATATCGTGTTATTTCGCAAGGCTTATTAGATGGTTTTAAGGCATTAGGGTTAGAAGCATATTATGCAGTTCCAAAAACAGAAGCAGATCGTGAAAATTTGAAAAATCCACGTTCAGGTGTATGTTTTGATGCACCATCTTGGTATGAAATTGTAGTGGAAGGAAGAAAAATTGCTGGTAGTGCTCAAACACGTCAAAAAGGTGTTATTTTACAGCACGGATCGATTCCATTAGAAATTGATTTAGATGAACTATATGATCTATTTTTATTCCCAAATGAACGTGTGAAGGAACGTATGAAGAGTATGTTCTCTTCTAAAGCAGTAGCAATTAATGAATTAACAGACCGTACATTTACGATAGAACAGTTAATTAAAGCGTTTGAAGTTGGCTTTGAAAAAGGATTGGATGTAGAACTTGTTCCATATGAATTAACAGAAGAACAGTTACATGAAGTTCAAACGTTAGCGAAAGAAAAGTATGAAAGTAATGAGTGGAATTATAAAAAATAAGAGATGGCAATTGCCACCTCTTATTTTTTTATAGTAAATTAAGTACTTTTTCTACTTTGATTCCTTTATCTTGTAAAGAACGAAGGCGACTTACAACGTCCATAATTTCTTTGTCAAATGTAACGCTAATACCTTGGCTTTGTAGTTCTTCTTTTAAGCTTTCAATAGAATCATCTATGTCGATGCCAAGCTCGTAATCTTGACAAACTTCAATTGTCTTTTTCACGAGTTTCACATAATTTTCTTGTAGTTTTGTATTTGTTTCAGTCAAAGCAGATTGCTTCGGTGTTGCAGGCGCAACCGGTGCAGACTCTTGCTTTGTAACTGGAGTTGGTACTGCTTTTTTCACAGGTGCTGGAGTAGATAATTCCATAGCAGCTTCTACACTTACTGGCTTCGGTGTTGGTACCGGAGTAGGTTTAGGTGCTGCAGGTGTTTCTACTCGCGTAACAGGTTTTGGAGCAGGTGTAACTGCTTTTGGCGCTTCTACAACTACTTCTTTTTTCGGAGTAGCTTCTACAACAGTTTCTTCTTGCTCAGCAGCTTCTTTATTCTCTTTGCTCCACATAACGCGTTCAATTTCTAGAGAAACATTGTTTTTGTTCATCGCTGTTAATGTAACTTTACCAACTTCAGCGTTCCCAGTGAAATCAACAATTTTATAAATAACACTCTTGTTCCAATCCACGTTTCCGCTCAAAAATAATTCTTCGTTACATTTCGGCGTTAAGCCCTCGATTTTAATTTCTGCGTTTACACCGTTTTCACTATATACCATAATTAGCGAAGCATTTACATCTTCGTCTGCTAACATTAGTTCACGTACCATTTTGCCGGTGCGTACTTGCGTTTTCTTCTTAACTGACATCTAATTTCTCCTCTCAAAAATTCAGTAATAATAAAAAAATCGTATAACGAAAAATAATTGCTCACGAAGATTTATGATACCGATAATAAAAGCATCACGTCAACAATTAACTTTAATTATTTTGCATTTTTCTTATTTTCTTTATGAAATTTTTCAATTTGTAAAATTAGACAGAAGAAAAAACAGCCTTTTGAAGGGCTGTTAAAAATTTGATTTTTTATATAGTAATTTATATAAAATAAAAAATAAGATAGCGATTAAGGCATTTTGCCAAAAGGTTAGATGATAAATGAGATAAGGTTGTTTTTTAAAATAAATATTTAAGAATATAGCGGAACAAAACGGGATAGCAAATGCGAATCCAAATAGAATTCTTCTTTTCCAATTCACTTTCTGATCAAAGGAGTACCGCTTTAATAAATATAAAATAAATAGTATACCTAGTATAATTATTGAAACAGACGAAGTAGTTCCAAGGATACTAAAAGGTGGACTTATTATTTCGGTGTTCTTTTCAAAAAAGAAAATGAAAAGAGAAGCAATGGTGTCCATTCCAAACTGTATAGCGAGAAGTAAGCTAATAACAAAGCCGATTAAAGAAGTTTTTTCTAACATTGTTTGAACCGGCAAAGCCGATATGAGTTCATCACAATAAGATTGTAAGTCATCACCAAAAATGTCATAAGCATTTTTATTTTCTGTTTGTGCTTCGATGAGATGGTCTAATATTTCTAGTAATAGTTCTTCTACTTGTTGCTCTGGCACGTTAGATAAACGAAGATAAACTAACATATCGCTATAAGCAACTTCATTTTCAGGTGTTAGAAGCTCACGTTTTTTATTATTCAATTCAATCATGTCTTGTGCATTCATCCCTATCACTCCCCCTGTAATAAGTTATTTACCGTAGTTGAAACCATTCCCCAGCTTTGTTTAAATTCTTCAAGCTGCTCTAATCCTTTATCGGTTACGTGATAATATTTTCGTTTTGGACCGAGTGAGGAGGCTTTTAATGTTCCTTCAATCAATTTTTCTTTTTGCATACGTAACAATAACGGATATATGCTTCCTTCGCTTACGAATGTAAATCCGTGTTTATTTAATTTTGTGCTCAGTTCATATCCGTACACTTCTTCTTGTGAAATGATGTATAGGATGCAACCTTCTAGTACACCTTTTAACATTTGGCTGTGCATGATTTCACCACCTTTTACTCAGGTAACTTGCGTTGCAAGGTAGCTGTTATCCAAATTATAACATTCAGTAACTTGCAACGCAAGTTACTGAAGTGGAAAACTTTAATGCGTGTTAATTTTTTAACGTTTCCCATACTAACGAGAGGGAGGGAAGCACATGAAACCATTTATGCCAAAACTCGTTTACTTTGAACCAAAGGCACTTGAATATCCGCTTGGAAAAGAGCTTTATGAGAAGTTTACGAAGATGGGATTAGAAATTCGTGAAACGACATCACATAATCAAATTAGAAATTTGCCAGGAGAAAATGATTTGCAAAAGTATCGTAATGCAAAGGCTACACTTGTCGTTGGAGTAAGGAAGACGCTAAAGTTTGATACGTCAAAACCGTCAGCTGAATATGCAATTCCGCTCGCAACAGGGTGTATGGGACATTGTCATTATTGCTATTTGCAAACAACACTTGGGAGTAAGCCTTACGTTCGTGTGTATGTGAATCTTGATGAAATATTTGAGAAGGCAAAGCAATATATGGATGAAAGGGCACCTGAAATAACAAGATTTGAAGCAGCGTGTACATCAGACATTGTTGGGATTGATCATTTAACACATGCATTAAAGCGGGCGATTGAATTCATTGGAGAAAGTGAATATGGGCGCTTACGTTTCGTCACGAAATATTCGCACGTTGATCATTTATTAGATGCAAAGCATAATGGGAAAACTCGTTTCAGGTTTAGTATAAATTCACGATATGTAATTAAAAATTTTGAACCAGGGACATCGCCATTTGAGGAGCGAATTGAGGCGGCACGTAAAGTAGCAGGTGCAGGTTATCCACTTGGTTTTATAGTCGCGCCACTTTATATGCATGAAGGATGGGAAGAAGGATATCGTGAACTATTTGAGCGACTGTACAATGCGCTGAAAGATATGACGATACCAAATTTAACGTTTGAATTAATTCAGCATCGTTTTACGAAACCAGCGAAAAAGGTTATTCAAGAGCGTTATCCAAATACGAAGCTTGAAATGGATGAAGAGAAGCGAAAGTATAAATGGGGACGATATGGAATTGGGAAATATGTATATAAAAAAGATGATGCAGAAGTATTGGAGGAAACGATTCGAGGATATATTCATCACTTTTTTCCTGACGCAGAAATTCAATATTTTACATGAAAGGAACTTGTATTTGAATACAGGTTCTTTTCACTTTTGCAGATTTAGGCTCGTTTCCACCTTGTCACGTTATTCTTTCTGGTGTATCATTTTATTGATTGCTTCGTACGGAATAAGCAAAATGAAATTGGATGGAGGAAACCGATGCCTACCCCTAGTATGGAAGATTATATTGAACAAATTTATTTGTTGATTGATGAAAAGGGTTATGCCCGTGTATCTGATATTGCTGAAGCGCTTAGTGTACATCCATCCTCTGTAACAAAAATGGTACAAAAATTAGACAAAGACGAATATCTAATTTATGAAAAATATAGAGGGCTTGTATTAACATCAAAAGGTAAAAAAATCGGGGAACGTCTCGTATATCGACATGAATTGTTAGAACAGTTTATGCGCATTATCGGTGTGGATGAAAGTAAAATTTATAATGATGTAGAAGGAATTGAACATCATTTAAGTTGGGAATCAATTGACCGTATCGGTGATTTAGTACAATACTTTGAACAAGATGAGGTTCGAGTGGAAACACTTCGTGGTGTTCAAAAAGCAAATGAAGAGAAAAGTAATTAAGGGGAACGGATGGCGTTTCCTTTTTTATTTCAATTCGAAAAGGATGGGAGAATTATGAAAGCAATTATTTTTGATTTTGATGGATTAATTGTGGACACAGAAACGATATGGTTTCACTCTTTCAGAGATGCTGTTCGTGAATACGGCGGGGAACTACCTTTAGAGGAATTTGCGAAATGCATTGGAACAACAGATGAGGTACTTTATGCATATTTAAATGATCAATTAAAAGAGAAGTTTAACAAAAGTGTATTAAAAGAAAAAGTGGCAACTTTACATAAAGAGAAAATGAAAATACCAGAAGCTCGTGACGGGGTAAAAGAATATTTAGAAGAAGCGAAAGAAATGGGATTAAAAATCGCACTAGCTTCTAGTTCGTCTAGAGAATGGGTTATTCATTTTTTAGAAGAGCTACAGATTCGAGAATATTTTGAAGTAATTAAAACGAGAGAAGATGTTGAGAAGGTAAAACCAGATCCAGCTCTTTATCGAGTTGCAATAGAAGAATTAGGAATTAAGCCATCTGAAGCTGTTGTATTTGAAGATTCATTAAATGGATTGAGAGCAGCAGTTGCAGCGGGATTAACGTGCGTTGTTGTACCTAATGATGTGACACGGAATTTACCATTTAAAAATCATCATCTTCGAATTGAAAGTATGAGAGAGAAAAGTTTAAAAGAAGTGCTTCAAAGTATAAAAAAAGACCGTATTTCCTAAAAGGAAGCACGGTCTTTCTTTTTACTTTTTTTTCCTTCAATGACAGTTAAATGAGACTGTTTTCTTTTTCGTTTCAAAGTGGAAGAATTCCCTTTTTTACTTTTGTCATTAGAAGTATTTGACTTAAAGAAAGAATTGCCTAGGGGTGCTACATTTTGTTTCCCATGTTTGCGGTTCGATTGTTTTGCCGCACGCTTATATGAGCTTTGCGAATTTGCGGAACCACTGGAATTTGTAAACATCTTGTATAGTAAGTAAAAGATACCGACAACAAGTAACATGTACCCGATATTTCTTAATACACCCATGGGATTTGTAATAACAGATGAAACAAGGCCGAATATTGCCAATCCAATAATAAGCACAAATATAGCGAAAGTAAACGAACGACCGTTCATAAGGGACACCTCCTAAAAACGTATATTAAAATTAGTATATTAACGATGAGGAAAGGAGTTGAACACCATTTTTAAATAATTATTGTTTGTTCTCTAAACGTAATAATTCTTCAAACGATGCAATTGCTACTTCCACTTGGTCATCTGTTGGTTCTTTCGTTGTTAATAGTTGTAGCCATAACCCAGGATATCCAAGTACGCGTAATACGGGAATATCTCTTAATCGATTTGTAAATTGCAATACTTCAAAAGAAATACCAAGTACAACTGGAATTAATAAAATTCGGTTTATAACTCGTGCCCAAAGAGGATCTGTAGGGACTAGGAAATAAACGAACATTCCAATAATGACTGTAAATATAATAAAGCTACTGCCGCATCTATAATGGAGGCGAGTTTGCTTTTGAACGTTTTCTACAGTCAGAGGAAGGTTATTCTCATAAGCATTGATTACCTTATGCTCTGCACCGTGATACTGAAATACCCGCTTAATAAGTGGGGTTAAAGAAATAAAGTATATATAGCTCAATAATAGCATGAGCTTAATGACACTTTCGACAATGATTTGCCCAGTATGAGATGGGAAAATCGGTCTCGTTAATTCAGCTAATAGTGCAGGAACTGCTGTGAAGATGACTTTACCGAATATGAAAGATAAAACGCCAACAGCTGCAACTCCTAATACCATCGTTAATTTTGATTGTTCTTCTTTTTTATTTGCAATTTGTTCATCATCTTCTGGGTGGACGTCAAATCGTTCTGAAGCGAAGTTTAAATGCTTTGCTCCATTCGCACTTGCATCCACAATAGCGGCAATACCTCGTAAAAATGGAATTTTTTTTAGGATAGATAATACTTTATTACGAACGCGTGGTAATCGATAAAATTCAATCGATTTATCTTTACGACGAACCGCTGTAACAGTATATTCTCTACCGCCAAACATAACTCCTTCTATGACCGCTTGCCCGCCATATATTTGTTTTGACTCTTCTGCCATGTTAACACCAACCTGTATTTGTTTCTCTCTTATGTAGAAAAAGAGGCAATTGTCATACTGGGTTCTGTCGTTTTGAAATAAGACAATCACCGAGTTTCCTTTATTTTATCGGCAAATACAAGTAGATGACAAGGGAAAATGTTATGAGAGTCGGACATTTCTTATTCTTTTTATAGACAAATTTCGCAGGATTTAAACATGCTTCAAAATAGTTTCGGGCATACTATTGAGCGGAGGTGTCGATGTGAGTCAAGAACAATTAGGAACAAGGAATTTTGTACAAATCGGTTTGTTTGGTGGAATCTTTTGGGGCGGGATATGGTATTTCCTTCATATATTTTCATTCACGGAGGCGGGACCGAATTATTTCCTTTTACCATTTGCGTTTGGAAGTTGGAAGGAAGGTGTATGGGGGAATGTGTCAGGAATAGTTTGTATGGGACTTCTTTCAATTTTGATTGCCTTTTTGTATAAAGCATTTTTTGCGAAGTTTGAAGGGATTATTGCGGGAATTATTTATGGATTATTTTGGTGGGCATTACTGTTTTTGGGGATGGGTTTAATGGCTCCTGTTATTAAAAGTGCGCTCCATTTACCAAAAGAGACAATTGTAACGACAATATGTATTTTTATATTGTATGGTGTGTTTATAGCATATTCTGTTTCTTACGCAGTAAATAGCAATAAAGTAGAGCAAGAAGGGCAAGAGAAGACGAACTATTCAAATAAGTAACTCCTATGTTAAAATATTGTATAGATATTTAATATTAAGGAGTTTTAAGAATATGAAAAAGTTACTCCTCGTAAACGGTCCTAACCTAAATCGCCTCGGTGTTCGTGAGGTAAATGTATATGGAAAGGGCACGCTAGCGACACTTGAAGCAGATATGAAGCAAGAAGCGGAAACAATGGGAGTGGAGTTAGAATGTTTCCAATCGAATCATGAAGGTGCCATTATCGACATTATTCATGAAGCGGAAGATATATATGAAGGGATCATTTTAAATCCGGGAGCATTTACGCATTATAGCTATGCGATTCGTGATGCCATTGCGAGCATTTCGATTCCTGTTATTGAAGTACATATTTCTAACATTCATCAGCGTGAATCGTTCCGTCACGAATCTGTGACGGCAGCTGTTTGTGCAGGACAAATTGTTGGATTTGGTTTTTATGGCTATAAGTTAGCGTTATTTGCATTAATGGAGAAATTGAGGGAGGCATAAAGTAATGGAGAAAATTGAAAGATTACGAAGTGCATTTGGTGAGGCTGGCATTGACGGTATTTTGTTAACAAATGAACATAGTCGTAGATATATGGCTAACTTCACAGGAACAGCAGGTGTAGTTCTTATTTCAAAAGATCGTGCGCAATTTATTACAGATTTCCGTTACGTCGAGCAGGCAAGTAAACAAGCGGTTGGATATGAGATTGTACAGCACGCAGGATTAATCATTGATGAAGTGGCAAAGCAAGTGAAAGAGCTTGGAATTCAAAAGCTTGGTTTTGAGCAAGATACTCTTACATATAGTTCTTATTCAGCGCATAAGGAAGCGATTGATGCTGAATTTATCCCAACTTCTGGACTTGTAGAAAAGTTACGCTTGATAAAGACTGATTCAGAGATTAAGATATTAAAGGAAGCTGCACAGATTGCAGATGCTGCCTTTGAGCATATTCTATCATTCATTCGCCCGGGAGTATCTGAAATTGAAGTGTCAAATGAACTTGAATTTTTCATGAGAAAACAAGGAGCAACATCTTCTTCGTTTGATATTATCGTTGCTTCAGGTCTTCGTTCGGCATTACCGCACGGCGTGGCATCTGAAAAAGTGATAGAAACAGGAGATTTCGTTACATTAGACTTCGGCGCTTATTACAAAGGATATTGCTCTGATATTACTCGTACGATTGCAGTCGGTGAACCATCTGATAAATTAAAAGAAATTTATAATATCGTTTTAGAAGCACAACTACGTGGTGTGAACGGTATTAAAGCTGGTTTAACAGGTCGCGAGGCTGATGCGCTAACGCGTGATTACATAACGGAAAAAGGATATGGTGAATACTTTGGACACTCTACTGGTCATGGAATAGGTCTTGAAATCCATGAAGCACCAGGTTTAGCGTTCCGTTCTGATACAGTACTTGAACCCGGTATGGCTGTAACAGTAGAACCAGGTATTTATATTCCAGGTATTGGCGGCGTACGTATTGAAGATGATATCATTGTGACAAGTGAAGGTAATGAAGTAATTACGAAATCACCAAAAGAACTTATTATTTTGTAATACACAGGAGGATTTTTTTACATGATTTCAGTAAACGATTTTCGTACAGGTTTAACAATTTCAGTGGACAATGCCCTTTGGCAAGTACTTGATTTCCAACACGTAAAGCCAGGTAAAGGTGCTGCATTCGTTCGTTCTAAACTACGTAACATTCGCACAGGATCTGTTCAGGAGAAAACATTCCGTGCAGGTGAGAAAGTAGAAAAAGCACACATCGAAAACCGTCGTATGCAATACTTATACGCAAGTGGTGAGGCTCACGTATTTATGGATAACGGAACTTATGAGCAAATCGAGCTTGGTGAAAACCAAATCGAGCGCGAGCTTAAATTCCTAAAAGAAAACATGGAAGTAGCAATCATGACTTACCAAGGCGAAGTACTTGGTGTTGAACTTCCGAATACAGTTGAATTAAAAGTGTCAGAAACAGAGCCTGGTATTAAAGGTGATACTGCTTCTAACGTAACAAAACCAGCTACATTAGAAACTGGTCTTGTTGTACAAGTACCAATCTTCATTAACGAAGGCGAAATGCTTATCATCAACACTGGTGAAGGTAAATACGTTTCTCGTGCATAGTAGAAAAGCACTCGTGATAATTCACGAGTGCTTTTTTTATAGGAAATAGGGTAGATAGTAAATAGCTGTTATAATAAAACTGACTAAAACAAGTGAAAGAGTACCCATAATAGATGGAGTCAAAATAATTTGAAATGGTTTTATTTCGCCAGTCTCAACACCAGTTAATGTTTTACTTATTGCGTGATCTGTAATGTTATTTCTATGGTTACTCATAATAATTAACCACATAATTGCAAATATTGCTAAACTACCAAGGAAAAATGTCTCTATAAATGACCAACCGACCAATAAGGAAAAAAGATAAATAAGAGCTAATTCTACTACAACGGTTAAACTAATTTTCAATGTCTTCATATTTTTCCCCCTCATTCTGTAATCTCAACCAGTTTAAAAAATTTTCACGTGACACGACATGCAAAGAGCAAGTTGACTTTACTTCTTTCTCTAGTGCAGCGTATTCGTCTGGAAACTTGTTTTCCATATGCAATGAAATATAAGGTAGTTTTTCTTGTGCTTTTAACGAGCGGGTATTATTCGTTTAGCACCAGCAAATACGTAGGAAAGTTGTAAGTCTAAAAAGGCGATTTTAAAGATTTCTTTTTTAGCAGCCTCGTTATAGCCTTTTCCCCAGTACGGATAGCCGAGCCAACTACCAATGTGAGATTGCTTCTTCTCATCATTAATATGTTTAAGTGTGGTGAGGCCAATTATTTCATTCTCTTCATTCACAATCATTCTCGATAAGGATTTCTTTTGATGTTCTTCTTCTATTGCGAAAAGAAGAAATGCTTTTGTGTCTTCGATGTTTTCTACCGTTATCCCTAATGCATTTTTTATATGTGGATCACTTGATAGCTCGAAAATCACATTTGTATAGCGTAAATCGAGTGGTAATAAAGTAACGTGCTGCATGGTTTATACCCCTTTTAAACTAAATGTACCATAATATACCATAAAATAATATGAATATTCAGATTCTAATTCGGGCTTTAGAGAAAAATTATGTTTTTACTTCTGAAATAGACAACCTCTGCATATGGTTGTACAAATATATTCTTTTTAAGAATACGAAGTTAGTAACTGTTACGGGAGAAGGTGGAAGAATGAAACAGTGGCTAGCGGCAATGGAAACATCCGTGCTTGTTATGGGAGCACTTCGATTATTTTCAGGTAGTGCGGAGATATTTGCTGCTTTGCTTATGCTTTATGTGAATGATGCGAAGAAAGCGTTGTTTATAAATGGTATGTTAGCGTTTGTTGGACCTACCGTATTAATTTTAACAATGACAATTGGGATAGCGAGTGTAGCAAGTGAAATTTCTTTCTTGAAGCTCTTTTTTCTAGCGCTTGGAATTTGCTGTATTTTTATCGCATTACTGAAATAGTAAGTCGAGTATAGTGGGGAGAAGCCGATGAAAGAGGTATTAGAAGTTTTACCAAAAACGATGAAGTATTTAATTGAAGAATGTAAGCAATACGATGCTTTAGAGGAAATTCGTGTTCGAATTGGAAGACCGCTAGAGTGTATTGCACACGGAAAGGTGTTTTTTTATGACTATATCACTACTGCAGAGGATGCTATTTACTTACTGAATAAGTTAAGTCAATTCTCAATTTATACGATGGAAGAGGAATTAAAACGTGGGTATGTGACACTTCGCGGGGGGCATAGAATCGGATTAGCGGGAAAAGTCATTACAGAAAAAAGCGCAGTGAAAATGATTCGTGATGTCTCTTCCTTTAATATTCGTATTGCTCGTCAAAAAATAGGGATTGCTGAACCTCTTTTGCCATATTTGTATGAAAAAAGATGGTTAAACACGATGGTAATTGGCCCTCCGCAAACGGGAAAAACGACACTTTTAAGAGATGTAGCTCGTTGCATGAGTCAAGGAGTAAGTGCTTCGGAAATTCCTTCTTGTAAAGTGGGGATCGTTGATGAACGGTCAGAAATTGCTGGCTGTGTGAAAGGGATCCCGCAATATGATTTTGGTACCCGAGTCGATGTGTTAGACGCGTGTCCAAAGGCAGAAGGAATGATGATGATGATTCGTTCTATGAGTCCTGATATTTTGATCGTAGATGAAATTGGCCGTAAAGAAGATAGTGAAGCAATTATGGAGGCAGTGCATGCAGGTGTTCAGCTTTTTATAAGTGCACACGGATTTTCCTATGAGGATGTTGTGAGACGTCCATCGCTAAAGGCAGTGCTAGAGCTTGGTATATTTGATAGGTTTGTGGAGTTGTCAAAAGCGAGGGGTCCAGGAACGGTTATGCAGGTGAAAGATAAATATGGAAAACCAGTGCTATCAAGTAGAAAGGCTGAGGGCGTATGGTGAAAATATTCGGTGCAGTGTTAATCGTTGCGGTCAGCACCTTTTTCGGGTTTTCATACGCTAAAAGATATAGTGAGAGGCCGAGGCAACTTAGATTATTAAAATCAGCACTTCAATCATTAGAAGCAGAAATTATGTATGGACACACACCTTTATCTGAGGCTGCCGAGCGATTAGTTAAACAAATGCCAAAGCCATTAAATTGGATATTTCAAAGTTTCGCCAGAAGACTACAAAGCGGGGAACAAACAGTAAGAGAAGCGTGGATAGATAGTTTGAAAGAGAACTGGAAGTTAACCGCATTTCAACAAACTGAGTATGAAATACTGCAGCAATTTGGTGAAACGCTCGGGCAACATGATCGTGAATCACAACAAAAACATATTCGCTTATGTATTACACATTTGGAGAGAGAAGAAGGAGAAGCGAAAGCGCTACAACTGCAATACGAAAAAATGATTAAGAGCTTAGGGGTACTAGCAGGGCTACTTATTGTAATTTTACTGCTATAGGGGGGAGAAAGGCGATGTCCATTGATGTTGGATTAATATTTCAAATCGCCGGAATCGGCATTGTTTTAGCTTTCATTCATACTGTACTAAAAGAATTAAAGCGGGAGGATATTGCAAATTGGGTTATCCTTGTCGGTTTTGTCGTCATTTTATTTCATGTTGCATTTTTAATTAACACGCTATTTGACAAGATTAAAAGTGTCTTTCTCTTCCAGTAAAGGAGGCGGTTCGAATCGAAATTATACAAATTGTCGGATTAGGCCTCGTTGCTACGTTTTTAGCTGCTGTTTTGAATCAGCATAAATCTAGTATTACATCTTTATTTATTGTGTTCGTAGGTAGCGTGATGTTTCTTATTTTAATCGATCAAATTCATTCTATTTTACAAATGATTGAGAGAGTAGCAAGTGAAGCGAAGGTTAGTAACGTCTACGTGGAAACGTTACTAAAGATTATTGGAATTGCTTATATTGCTGAGTTTGGAGCCCAAATTACAAAAGATGCTGGTCAAGGTGCCATCGCTTCGAAAATTGAACTTGCTGGGAAAATCTTAATTCTCGTTATGGCGATTCCTATTTTGACGGTTGTAATTGAAACTATTCTCGGATTTTTACCGACGGGATAAGGGGGAGTGAATGTTGAGGAGGTTTGGAGCTAAGCTGCTATTTGCTTGCTTCCTTTTCTTTTCTTTACCGGTTGTTGTACAAGCTTCTCCTGTAGAAACAAACGTCGTTGATCAACAATTGGATAAGCTCGGAATTGAAGATGTGAAGCAATTTTGGGACGGGCTTGTTACAAAATATGGAGGCTATTTGCCAGAGAGTCAAAAAGGGAGCTTTATGGAGTTTGTAAAGGGAGAAAAAGAATTCTCTCTAAAAGAGTGGATGATAGGGTTATTAAAATATTTATTTCATGAGCTTGCTGCTAATGGAAAACTGCTTGGCACACTTATTATGCTCACAATCTTTAGTGCATTGTTGCAATCACTGCAATCCGCTTTTTCAAAAAGTAGCGTAAGTAAAATTGCTGATGCTGTTGTGTATATGGTACTTATTATTTTTGCTTTAAATAGTTTTTATGTCGTTATGACATATGCAAGAGAAACGATACAAACAATGGTAGATTTCATATTAGCGTTATTGCCAATTTTGCTGGCGCTTATAGCAACTGGGGGCGGGGTTGTATCTGTATCATTTTTTCATCCGGTTATCATTTTCTTAATGAATACGAGTGGGCTTCTTATGAATTATATCGTTCTACCACTTTTATTACTGGCAACGATATTAAGTATTGTAAGTACAATGAGTGATCAATATAAAGTGACGAAATTATCCAAGCTTCTGCAAAACGTTAGCGTAGGGATTATCGGTGTCTTTTTAACAATTTTTTTAGGAGTATTATCTGTACAAGGGACAGCAACAGCTGTTGCTGATGGAATAGCTGTGAAAACTGCTAAATTTGTAACAGGAAACTTCATTCCAGTAGTTGGAAGGATGTTTACAGAAGCGGCAGATACTGTTATTAGCGCATCAGGATTATTGAAAAACACAGTCGGAATTATTGGGCTCGTCATTTTATGCTTAATTGTTGCTTTTCCAGCGATTCAAATTTTCTGTATTGCATTTATTTATAAATTCGCAGCAGCAGTATTGCAACCGGTTGGCGGCGGAGCAATTATTCAATGTTTAGACATTATTGGACGAAGCATCATTTACGTATTTGCTTGCTTAGCTATCGTATCATTTATGTTCTTTTTAAGTATTACAATTATTATTGCTGCGGGGAATATTACACTTATGATGCGGTAGGAGGTGAAGAGTATGCAATTTGTTACAGAGTGGATCAGAAATATTATCGTTTTTTTGCTCTTAGCAACAATGCTTCATCTTATTCTTCCAAATTCGAATTTGCAAAAATACGTTAAATTCGTTGTAAGTCTTTTGTTAGTCGTATTAATTTTAACGCCCCTTTTTAAACTATTGCAGACAGATGTAAATGAAGTAATTGCAAATTTTAATGAAGAAAAGTACGTAGCAGAAGGATCTGTAAAAAATTCAATAGATTCGAAGAAAAAAGAAATACAAGCTCTAACACGTGCATATAGTTTAGAAGAGATGGCTACCAAAATGAAAAAAGAAGTAGGAAAAGAGTTTGAGAAAAAGTATGGTATGACTGTCTCTGAAATACAAATAGTCGCAGCAGAAAATACAGAAGAAGTAAAGTCAGCGAAAGATATTCAATCTGTTGTTGTGACGTTGAAAGAAAAAGAACGTAGTAAAAATGATGCAATCGAAACAGTAAAGCCAATTGAAATTAACACGAAAGAGCCGCCAAAAAAAGTGGAAGAAACGAATGTAGAAATGAAAGATTTCTTTTCAAGCAGGTGGCAACTAGAGGGTAAACAAATCCAAGTTCAAATGGAAGGGAGGACAGGTAGAGTAAATGGACAATAAAGATAAAAATTCGAAGTTCTCATTTTTTCGAAACTTATTGAATGGGGATCAAAAAGAAAGCAACGAGAAGGGTAAAAAGGTAACACCTAAGTTTTTACTTGTCCTACTCATACTTGGAATTTTGCTTATGTTTTCTAGTAGTCTCTTTTCAAGTAAAAAAGAAGAAGTACCTGTATTTAAAGAACAAAAAACTCAAAATCAAGAAAAAGACGTACCAACTTTCGGACAAAAAAGTAATGATAGTATGTCAAATGTAGAAAAATATGAAAAAGCGTATGAACAAGAATTAAAAACTGCTTTAGAAGAAATAGCAGGAGTAAAAGACGTAACGATTAAAGTGAATTTAGATTCATCTGAAGAAAAAATTTTAGAAAAAAATACAGTGAAACGCTCACAAACAACAGGTGAAACAGATAAAACAGGCGGTAAGAGAGAAGTAGAGGACGAGTCTCTTGATGAAAAGACTGTCATTATACGTGAAGGGGATAAGGAAACTCCTGTTGTTTTACGAACAGAGAAGCCGAAAGTACGTGGTGTTCTTGTCGTAGCAAAGGGAGTGGATAATATACAAGTTAAAGCAATGGTAAAAGAAGCTGTGATAAGGCTGCTAGATGTACCGGCCCATCGCGTTTCAGTTTCACCGAAAAATTGATAGGGAGGAAATAAAGTGTTAAAAAAACAAACAGTTTGGTTATTAACGATGTTAAGTTTAGTTGTTGTACTATCTGTGTATTACGTGACAACTCCTGACAAAATGAATACAGCATCGCCGGCAACAGGTGAAAAGATTGGACAAGAAAAACAAGGTACTGATAAAGCAGTAACAAACGAAGCGCCTAAAGAAACTCCGAAAAAAGAAAATACAAGTAAGGAAACAACAAATAAAGAAACAGACAAAAAAGAAAATGCAAAAAAAGAAACAAGTAAAAAAGAGGGCAATGTATCAGTTCAATCAAGTGATGAGAATTTCACAGCTTTACGTATGCAAATGGAAGATCAGCGTAGTGAAGCGAAAGCAAAATTACAAGAAGTGATGAGTTCAACAAAAGCTTCAGCAACAGAAAAGAATAAAGCAAAAGAAAATTTTGATGCCATTACGACAATGGAAACGAAGCAAGAATTACTTGAGACAGTAATTAAATCTCAAGGAGGATATCCAGATGCTCTTGTAAGAGCTGATGGTACTGACATTAGAGTAACGGTTAAAGCGGCAAAACATTCACAGAAAGAAGCAAATAAAATTATTCAACTTGTAAGAAGTGAAGGCGGATCAAAAGATGTAGGTGTGAAATTTGATCCACCAGCGAAATAAGTGAAACTTTAATCCGCAGGGATTTCCCTGCGGATTATTATCTTTTACTAAGCCAAGGGTATGCAAATAGTAAAATAGAGTATGTAAGTAAACGTGTGAATAGAAAAAAGCTATCATTTTCGATAGCTTTTTTCTATTTCGTCTTTGTAGTTATTTTTACTATGTTCAACTCGGAATGGAGAAACACGTTGCGAGTAAAAGATTAATGGTTCATGGTACTGATGATTACTTTTTCCGGATTTGACGTGGATGCAAAGAACACATGCCCAAACGATTACAGCAGGTAAAAAGAGAATGAGCCATATCATATTTCCACACCTCGACACAATATATTTTCTACACTTTGAACATACTATTCTTATATGAAGGAATGATGAACGGCGTGTAAACAAAAAAATAATATTTGGTAAAAATATGTTATTGACTATAGGTGTAGTGAAGAGTGGAGAGGGAATGGCATGTTTGCTGTGTAACGTTTTGCTAAAGTAGTGAATGTTTTTTAAGAAGTGGTCTTGCCAATTTCATGTGAAACTTGGTATTATTACTAGGTATTAAATTTTTATTGGAATAATATTTTTACAGGAGTTTCGATTTATTATAAAGAAATATAAATTGGAATGTTTAAAAAATTTATCGTAAGATGGAAATAGTAAATATTTCTATTAGTTAATGAAATATATTTTCTAATAGAATACATCGTATTTTTACAGTCAATCTAGTTTTCGTGACGAGAATCTGTAAAAACGGGACAAACAAGAGTATGGGAGTGGATTTTACATGTTTAAAATTCAAGAAGTTCGTGAATTAATTAAATTAATTGATAGCTCTAATATTGATGAATTTGAATACAAAAAAGACGGTACAACAATCAAAATGAAAAAGCGTGGTAATGAAGTTGTTGCTGTGCAAGCACCTGCAGCAAAACAAGCTATGCAACCAGTAGCGCCTGTTGAAGTTGAAACGACAGTAGCAGCAGCACAAGCAGAAGCGCCAAAACAAGAAGAAAATAAAACTGTTCAAGATGAAAACCTACATAAAATCACATCACCGATGGTAGGTACATTCTATTCTTCTTCTTCACCTGATACACCTCCATATGTAAGTGTTGGGGATAGAGTATCGAAAGATTCTATCGTATGTATTGTCGAGGCTATGAAGTTATTTAACGAAATTGATGCTGATGTAGAGGGTGAAATTGTTGAAATTCTTGTTAATAACGGACAGCTTGTTGAGTATGGACAACCGCTATTTCTTGTAAAAGCGTAATAAGGGAGTCTTTGTGATGATAAAAAAAGTATTAATAGCCAATCGTGGGGAAATTGCTGTACGAATTATTCGTGCTTGTAAAGAAATGGATATTGAAACAGTTGCAATTTATTCAGAAGCAGATAAAGAGTCACTTCACGTACAGATTGCAGACGAGGCGTATTGTGTAGGACCAACGATTTCGAAAGAAAGCTATTTAAATTTGACGAATATTATTAGCGTTGCGAAGTTAACAGGCTGCGATGCTATTCATCCGGGATACGGATTTTTAGCAGAGAATGCAGATTTCGCAGAGTTATGCCGTGAATGTAACTTGATTTTTATTGGTCCAAGTCCAGAAGCTATTTCAAAGATGGGCACAAAAGACGTTGCTCGTGATACAATGAAAGAAGCAGGGGTTCCGATTGTACCAGGTTCACAAGGAATTATTAAAAATACCGAAGAAGCGATCGAGCTTGCTAATCAAATTGGATATCCAGTTATTATTAAAGCGACTGCAGGTGGCGGCGGAAAAGGTATTCGTGTTGCACGCCATGAAGAAGAGCTTATAAAAGGAATTCAAATTACACAGCAAGAAGCTAGTACCGCTTTTGGGAACCCTGGTGTATACTTAGAAAAGTACGTTGAAGATTTCCGCCATGTTGAGATTCAAATAATGGCAGATACACACGGAAATGCCATTCATTTAGGAGAGCGTGATTGTACAATTCAGCGCCGTTTGCAAAAACTATTAGAAGAAAGTCCATCACCTGCACTTGATGAAGATATTCGCAAGCAGATGGGTGAAGCGGCAGTTAAAGCGGCGGTAGCGGTTGATTATACAGGTGCTGGTACGGTTGAGTTTATTTATGAATATAAAACGAAAACCTTTTATTTCATGGAGATGAATACGAGAATTCAGGTTGAGCATCCGGTTACTGAAATGGTAACGGGAATGGACTTAATTAAAGAACAAATTCTTGTTGCTTCAGGAGAAAAGTTATCGTTACAGCAAGAAGAAGTACAATTTAATGGTTGGGCAATTGAATGTCGAATTAATGCGGAAAACCCTGCCAAAAAATTTATGCCATCTCCAGGTAAAGTAGAAATGTACTTACCACCAGGAGGATTTGGTATTCGCGTCGATTCAGCTGTATATCCGGGATATTCAATCCCACCTTTCTATGATTCGATGGTTGCTAAATTAATTGTTCACGGAAAAACACGTGAAGAGGCAATTGCAAAAATGAAGCGCGCACTTAGTGAATTTGTCATTGAAGGCGTACATACAACAATCCCGTTCCATTTGCAATTGCTAGATCATCCTGATTTTGTAAAAGGTGAGTTTAATACGAAATTTTTGGAAGAGCATGAACTTGTGACGCAGTGATACATTAAAGGAGGTTTTTTTCATGGCTGAACATATGTTAGATATGGGTCAAGATACAACTCTTGGTAAAGTAGAAATTGCACCAGAAGTAATTGAAGTAATTGCAGGTATTGCAGCTGCTGAAGTAGAAGGTGTAGCGGCAATGCGCGGTAATTTTGCTACAGATGTTGTTGAGAAGTTAGGTAAGAAAAATCATGGTAAAGGTGTAAAGGTTGAATTAGCAAACGAAGATATTATCGTTGACCTTTATGTTGTAATGTATTTTGGTGTAGCAATTCCAGTTGTTGCACAAAAGATTCAAGACAATATTCGCCAAGCACTCTTTACGATGACAGGACTTGAGCCAAAAGAAGTGAATGTTCACATCGTTGGCGTAACATTCGAAACACAAAAAACAGAAATCGAACCAGTGTAAGAATGAAAAGGTGCCTAGTAACATAGGCATCTTTTTTATCGTTTCATTTCTTCACAAATTACAAACCTCTAATTATTATACTATTTCAAAAAATAAGAAATAAACAAGAAAATGTGTCGTTTTTCCAAAAAACGTACATTGTGATAAGATATGGAACTTGAAGTTAATCTTTTTATTATTTTTCAGCCTTGTAACCCGTGTGTGAAACGATAAATTGTGTTATTATCATTGTATTATAAGGTTGGAAAATCAATGAAAACTGTAAGAGTAAGTGAATTGACGGCTTATAAATTATAATAATATAACAAAGTATAAGGAAAGACTTGAAGCATAAAGGAGAGTTACAATGAAACGTAGGACGGCTAGAGAAAGAGCAATGCAAGCATTATACCAAATGGATATTACAGGTGAATTAGAACCGAAAGTAGCAGTGGAAAACACGCTAGATGAAGGCGAAGAAACAAATGAGTTTCTAGAGTCACTTGTAGTAGGTTTTGTAGAAAATAAAGAAGCAATCGATGAAGCGATTCGTCAAAACTTAAAAAAGTGGAAGCTTGAGCGTATTAGCATTGTTGATCGCAGTATTTTACGTGTAGCTGTGTATGAAATGAAATACATGGAAGAAATTCCACACAACGTAACAATTAACGAAGCAATTGAAATTGCCAAAACATTTGGGGATGAGGAATCTCGTCGTTTTATTAACGGCGTTTTATCTAATATAAAAGATACACTGTAAATTCTTTAAGGGGGAATCTTAAAATGGTAGCAGTAATCATCAAAGGAAATGAAGTTGCGGAGAAAAAACGAGCACAATTAACAGAAGAAGTTGTGAAGTTGAAAGAGCAAGGTATTGTACCAGGATTAGCAGTTATTTTAGTTGGAGAAGATCCAGCATCTCGTTCTTATGTGAAAGGAAAAGAAAAAGGCTGTGAACAAGTAGGGATTTACTCAGAGCTAATTGAACTTCCTGAAACAATTACTGAGGAACGTTTGCTTGCTGAAATCGATCGCTTAAATGGCGATGACCGTATTAATGGCATATTAGTGCAATTACCTTTACCAAAACATATTGAAGAAAAAGCTATCATTGAAAGAATTTCACCAGAAAAGGATGTAGACGGATTTCACCCAATCAGCGTGGGACGTATGATGACGGGACAAGATACATTCCTTCCATGTACACCGCATGGTATTGTAGAATTAGTAAAAGAAACAAATCTTGATATTTCTGGAAAACATGTAGTAGTAATTGGAAGAAGTAATATTGTCGGTAAACCAGTGGGGCAATTGTTTTTAAATGAAAATGCAACTGTCACATATTGTCATTCTAAGACGCAAAATATGAAAGAGTTATCGAAGTTAGCTGATATTTTAATCGTAGCTGTTGGACGACCTAAAATGATAACAGCGGATTATATTAAAGAAGGAGCGGTTGTAATTGACGTTGGTGTTAACCGTTTAGAAACAGGAAAACTTTGTGGTGATGTTGACTTTGACAACGTGTTAGATGTTGCGGGTTACATTACACCTGTGCCAAAGGGTGTTGGTCCAATGACAATCACAATGCTTCTTCATAATACTGTTGAATCTGCCAAACGTGCAGGTGTCGTTTGTAAATAATTTGAGTCGGCTATGAGGAGAGAGAAATGGAGAAGCAATATTTAACCGTTACAGCGTTAACACGCTATATAAAAACAAAAATAGAATATGATCCGCATTTGCAGTCTGTTTGGTTAAAAGGTGAAATTTCCAACTTTAAAAATCATAGCCGTGGCCACATGTATTTTACATTGAAAGATGAAAATGCAAGAATCGCAGCGGTTATGTTTGCGGGTCATAATCGTAATATTAAATTCAAACCTGAAAATGGGATGAAGGTACTCGTGAAAGGGAAAATCTCTGTTTACGAGGCGAGTGGTTCTTATCAAATTTATATTCAAGACATGCAGCCTGACGGAGTCGGAAATTTACATTTAGCGTACGAACAGTTAAAAGTTCGCTTAGAAGAAGAAGGACTTTTTTCTCAAGTTTATAAAAAAGCAATTCCTCCTTACGCTAAAACAATAGGTGTGATTACGTCGCCAACAGGAGCAGCGATTCGTGATATTATAACAACGATTAAACGTCGTTATCCAATTGGGAATGTTATTGTATTTCCGGTACTTGTACAAGGGGAGTCAGCGGCTCCCTCGATTGTACAAGCGATTCGTACAGCGAATGAAATGGGAGAGATAGATGTACTAATCGTTGGTCGTGGTGGAGGTTCTATTGAGGAATTATGGGCTTTCAATGAGGAAATGGTTGCAAGAGCAATCTTTAAGAGTGAAATTCCTATTATTTCGGCAGTAGGCCATGAAACGGATTTTACAATCGCAGATTTTGTTGCAGATTTACGCGCGCCAACACCGACTGCAGCAGCTGAGCTAGCAGCACCTAATATTATAGAGTTACAAGAAAAGGTATTACAAAGAACTCTGAGATTGCAAAGAGCAATGAAAGAGTTAGTACATAAAAAAGAAGAAAAACTACAAGTGTTGCAAAAATCGTATGCGTTCCGTTATCCAAGACAAGTATATGAGCAAAAGGAAGAGCAATTAGATAGAGCGCTAGAACAGCTTGTTTTAGCGAAAGAGCGCTATATTGATAAAAAGGTGAATCAGTTAAAGCAACTTTCATTTTATTTAGAGAAGCACCACCCATCTCAAAAAATTATTCAAACGAAGGTAGCTGTTGAAACGTTGCAAAAGCAATTACAACGTGAAATGCAAACGTTACTTCAAACGAAAGAATTTGCCTTTGTAAGAGCTGCTCAAAAACTTGAAGCGTTAAGTCCGCTTAAAGTAATGATGAGAGGGTACGGGCTTGTATATGATGAAGAGAAGCAAGTGTTAAAAAGTGTGAAAGATGTAAGCCTTGGAGATGCTGTTTCAGTTCAATTACAAGATGGAATACTAGATTGTAGCGTATCAGGCATAGAGGAGCGTGAATTGAATAATGGAAAATAAATTAAGCTTTGAAGAGGCAATTTCGCAACTTGAGCATCTTGTTTCTAAGCTAGAACAAGGTGACGTACCTTTAGAAGAAGCGATTTCTTATTTTAAAGAGGGTATGGAATTATCTAAGCTTTGTGATGAGAAGTTGAAGAATGTACAAGAACAAATGGCAGTTATTCTTGGGGAAGATGGAGAGCTTGAACCGTTTACTGCTTTAGGAGATGAAGCATAGTGACGATTGCTTTTGATACTTTTTTGAAGGAAAGTAAAACTTTCGTAGAAGAGAAACTTGTAAGCTATGCAAATGAATTACAATGTCCAAATGTACTTCGTGAAGCGATGGCATATTCTTTAGAAGCGGGTGGAAAACGTCTCCGCCCGTTACTTTTGTTTGCAACATTACAAGCGTTTGGGAAAGAAAGAAATCTTGGAGTAGGTGCAGCTTGTGCTCTTGAAATGATTCATACATATTCGTTAGTTCATGACGATTTACCTTGTATGGATGATGATGATTTAAGAAGAGGAAAGCCCACAAATCACAAAGTATTTGGTGAAGCGATGGCAGTTTTAGCAGGAGATGGCTTATTGACGTATGCTTTTCAAGTTATTATGGCATATGAGCAAAAAGAAATTTCTGCAGAAAAAAAAGTAAGACTTGTACTTGAACTTGCAAAAGCAGCAGGACCAGAAGGAATGGTTGGCGGACAAGTGGCAGATATGGAAGCTGAAGGGAAACGCCTTACGATTGATGAATTGGAGTACATCCATAAACATAAGACCGGAAAACTGCTTGAATTTGCTGTACTTGCGGGTGCGATACTTTCTGATGCGACAGAAGAGCAAGAAGAAAAGTTGCTTGCGTTTGCTAAATATATCGGTCTAGCTTTCCAAATTCGAGACGATATTTTAGATGTCGAAGGCACCGAAGAAGAGATTGGAAAACCGATTGGTAGCGATCTTTCTAATGAAAAGAGCACATATACGACGTTGTTTACTGTAGATAGAGCAAAGGATATTTTAGAAGAAACAATTGCAGAAGCAAAAGGTGCAATTAGCTCCTTGCAATTACAAGATGAATATTTACTATCTATTTGCGATTTGATTGCAAAACGTAATAACTAATATAACAGCGTTTTCATTTGTTGAGTCATTCATCATTTTATGATATAAATGTAGGAAAAGGTTTTTCTTTTCTTGTTATTGGCAAAAATATATGTAGATTACATTGCCGTTATCACTTCGTGTTAGCGGCTATTTTTTTCATCGCCTAAAGAAATATGGTTTATAATAGGATTAAGGCGCAATAGACTGGTTAATAGCGGGACAAGACGAAAAATAGAAAAGAGAATTTCTTGTTTTGTGTAAATGTTTTTTATAATATTTGACATGTTGACAGATTATGAAATGAAAGTGAGTGATCCATGTGGATCTAACGCAAATTCAAAACCCTAGTTTTTTGAAAGATATGTCTATCAGTGAACTAGAGGGATTGAGTGAGGATATTCGTAAGTTTTTAATTGAAGAGCTCTCTCAAACAGGTGGACATATTGCACCTAATTTAGGTGTAGTAGAACTCACAATTGCTCTGCACAAATTATTTGATAGCCCGCAAGATAAATTTTTATGGGATGTAGGACATCAATCCTATGTACATAAAATTTTAACTGGACGCGCGAAAGAGTTTGGTACATTAAGGCAATATCAAGGTCTATGTGGTTTCCCGAAACGTTGCGAGAGTGAGCATGATGTATGGGAAACTGGTCATAGCTCGACTTCGTTATCGGCTGCAATGGGAATGGCTCTGGCACGTGATTTAAAGAAAACGAAAGAATATGTTATACCAATTATTGGAGATGGTGCTTTAACAGGTGGAATGGCCTTAGAGGCATTGAACCATATTGGACATGAAAAAACAGACATGATTGTTATTTTGAATGATAATGAAATGTCAATTGCACCAAACGTTGGTGCGCTTCATAATGTACTCGGTCGTTTACGTACCGCAGGAAAATATCACTGGGTAAAAGATGAATTAGAGTATATATTAAAGAAAATCCCAGCAGTTGGCGGGAAAGTGGCTGCGACAGCAGAGAAAATAAAAGATAGTCTTAAATATTTACTAGTATCTGGTGTCTTTTTCGAAGAGTTAGGCTTTACATATTTAGGTCCAGTCGATGGGCATGATTATGAAAAGTTATTCGAAACGTTGCAATATGCAAAGAAAACAAAAGGCCCAGTACTTGTTCACGTTATTACGAAAAAAGGAAAAGGTTATAAACCGGCTGAGAGTGACGTTATTGGAACTTGGCATGGAACAGGACCTTATAAAATTGAATCAGGTGACTTCGTTAAGCCAAAAGAAGTTGCACCAGCATGGAGTGCTGTCGTTAGTGAAACAGTACTTAAGCTGGCGAGAGCGGATGAGCGTATCGTAGCAATTACACCTGCAATGCCTGTTGGATCAAAACTTGAGAAATTCCAAAAAGAATTCCCAGATCGTATGATTGATGTAGGTATTGCAGAACAGCACGCTACAACAATGGCAGCAGGTATGGCAACGCAAGGAATGAAGCCATTCTTAGCAATTTATTCGACATTTTTACAAAGAGCATATGACCAAGTTGTTCATGATATATGCCGCCAAAATTTAAATGTTTTCATCGGAATAGATCGCTCGGGATTAGTAGGAGCAGATGGTGAAACGCATCAAGGCGTATTTGATATCTCATTCTTACGTCACTTGCCGAATATGGTGCTTATGATGCCGAAAGATGAAAATGAAGGGCAACATTTAGTTTATACGGCGATGCAATATGAAGATGGACCAATCGCATTGCGTTATGCTCGTGGTAATGGACTTGGCGTTCATATGGATGAAGAATTAAAGGCGATTCCAATCGGTACGTGGGAGACGTTAAAAGAGGGTACACAAGTAGCTATTTTAACGTTTGGTACGACAATACCAATGGCAATGGAAGCAGCTGAGCGTCTTGAAAAAGCTGGGGTTTCAGTGAAAGTAGTGAATGCTCGCTTTATTAAACCAATGGATGAAGCATATTTACATGATCTTCTAGGGAAGAATATACCGATTTTAACGATTGAAGAAGCTTGTTTAATCGGTGGTTTTGGAACAGGAGTAGTTGAATTTGCATCTGAAAATGGTTACCATAGTGCATTAGTTGAACGAATGGGTATTCCAGACCGCTTCATAGAGCACGGAAGTGTAACAAAATTATTAGAAGAAATTGGTTTAACGACAGATGCTGTTGTAGACCGTATTCATACAATGATTCCATCAAAACAAAAAAGGGCGTAACAAATGAGCGTAAAAAAAGAAAGAGTAGATGTACTATTAGTAGAGCGAGGACTTATAGAAACGCGTGAGAAAGCAAAGCGCGCCATTATGGCCGGACTCGTATATGCAAATGAGATGAGACTTGATAAGCCAGGAGAGAAAATCTCGCAAGATACTGAGATTACGGTGAAGGGACAAGTTATGCCGTATGTAAGTCGTGGTGGTTATAAACTTGAAAAGGCATTAGAGACATTTCATCTTGATTTACAAGATAAAGTTATGATAGATATTGGTTCATCAACTGGTGGCTTTACAGATTGCGCGCTTCAAAATGGAGCGAAATTATCTTATGCATTAGATGTAGGATACAATCAGCTAGCGTGGAAATTACGTCAAGATGAGCGTGTTGTTGTAATGGAACGAACAAACTTCCGTTACGTGACACCAGCAGACTTAGAACGTGGTTTACCTCAATTTGCAAGTATTGATGTTTCATTTATATCATTAAAGCTTATACTGCCAGTTTTAAAAACAATGCTTATGCCTAACGGAGATGTAGCAGCGTTAATTAAACCGCAGTTTGAAGCTGGAAGAGAGCAAGTTGGGAAAAAGGGTATCGTTCGTGATAGAAAAGTACATGAAGCTGTTGTAGAGATGATTGTCGAGTTTGCTTTAAAAGAGGGCTATGATGTGGAAGGTTTAACATTCTCACCAATTACGGGTGGGGATGGTAATATTGAATTTTTAATTCATCTGAAATGGCATGGTGAACGTGAGAATGGCGAAAATCATTCTCCGATTTCTATAGAGCAAGTTGTTACAGAAGCGCATGACGTTCTAAAACAAAAAGGGAAAGGGGAATAACATATGTTGTTCCTCTTTTTGCTGTAATTGTATAATGATTGTAAAAACAATTGTGTACAAGAAACGAATTATAAGTTAACATAAATAAGTGAAGTATACCAATGTTTAAACTATGGTAAGAGATAGTGTGAGGTGCAAATGTATGAATAAAGGTCAGCGCCATATTAAAATCAGGGAAATTATTGCAAACAAAGAAATTGAAACACAAGATGAATTAGTTGATATTTTACGTAATGAGGGATTTAATGTAACGCAAGCAACAGTATCGCGCGATATTAAAGAACTGCACTTAGTGAAGGTGCCATTACATGATGGGCGCTATAAATATAGCTTGCCAGCAGATCAACGATTTAACCCGTTACAAAAATTAAAACGAAATCTAGTGGATTCATTTGTAAAATTAGACACGGCAGGACATATGCTTGTGCTAAAAACATTGCCTGGTAACGCTCATTCACTTGGAGCACTTATTGATCATTTAGAGTGGGATGAGATCATCGGAACCATCTGTGGTGATGATACTTGCTTAATTATTTGCCGTACACCTGACGATACAGGTGTTGTCTCTGATCGTTTCTTAAATATGTTGTAACAAAAAATCTTGTTTGCTTTCCATCGTAAAGTGGGAAGTGAACAAGATATTTTTATTGGTCAAAAATATGATTTTTCAATTGTAATATAATATTTTGTTTGCATAAAGTTAGAAAATAGATGGATTGACCCGTAAAACAAATGTTTGGTACAATGAAGCGGGTTAGAAGAGTATATACATACAAATATATAGCATGATTATTTGAATGAAGAACTGAGAAAATCCTTTAGTAAGGGATTATTTTATAACGAGGTGAATGGGGCATTGTTATCGGAATTATCGATTAGAAACTTTGCTATTATTGAAGCATTAAATATTTCTTTTCAAAAAGGTTTAACGGTTTTAAGCGGTGAAACAGGGGCCGGAAAATCGATTATTATTGATGCGATTAGTTTACTTGTAGGTGGCCGTGGGTCAGCAGAATTTGTTCGATATGGAACAGAAAAGGCTGAGATTGAAGGGCTGTTTTATGTTGAAGATGATAAGCATCCATGTATTGAAAAGGCAGAAGAGTTAGATATAGAAATAGAAGATGGCATGATTATTTTAAAGCGTGATATTGCTGCGAACGGGAAGAGTGTATGTCGTGTAAATGGGAAGCTTGTTACACTTAGCATATTAAAAGAAATTGGGAAAACACTTGTTGATATTCATGGACAGCATGAAACGCAAGATTTAATGAATGAAGAACGACATCTGTTTATGCTTGATCACTTTGATGGGGATCGAATCGTTAAACAACTAGACATATATCAAAACGTATACGCTGACTATGAAAAATTAAAAAAACAATTGAAATCGTTAAGTGAAAATGAACAACAGATGGCACATCGCTTAGATTTAATTCAATTTCAGCATGAAGAAATTCGCAAAGCCGATTTAAAGATGGATGAAGAAAATGAATTAACTGAGGAACGATTGCAAATTTCTAATTTTGAAAAGATTTATAAAGCATTAGGTGATGCATATCGTTCATTGAGTGCTGACGGACAAGGATTAGATAATGTAAGAAGCGCAATGGGACAAATGGAAAGTATTACACATTTAGATGAAATGTATCAAGAGAATCATGATTCAATTGCAAATAGCTATTACTTATTAGAAGAGGTTGCATATCAACTGAGAGAAAAGCTCGATATGATGGAATATGATCCAAATCGTTTAGATGAAATCGAAACACGTTTGAATGAAATTCGTATGCTAAAGAGAAAATATGGAAATACTGTAGAAGAGATTTTAGCGTATGCAGATAAAATTGAACAAGAAATATTTACAATTGAAAATAAAGACGTTCATATTGAAACGACGAAGAAACAGTTGAAGGAATTAGAAAGTGTTATTCTGAAAGAAGCAACGTTGTTAAGTAATATGCGTCATGAGCTTGCAGAACACCTTACAAATGCAATCCATCAGGAATTAAAAGAATTATATATGGAAAAAACGAAATTTGAAGTGAGAATTATGAAGAGAGAAGGAAATGCAGAAGAGCCCCTTGTGGAAGGTGCACCGGTAAGACTTACGGCGGATGGTTACGATCATGTGGAATTTTATATTTCGACGAACCCAGGAGAGCCGCTAAAACCACTTTCAAAGGTTGCTTCTGGCGGAGAGTTATCTCGTATCATTTTAGCTTTAAAAAGCATTTTTTCTAAGCATCAAGGGGTTGCATCTGTTATTTTTGATGAAGTGGATACGGGTGTAAGTGGCCGGGTCGCACAGGCTATTGCTGAAAAAATTTATCGAGTATCAGTAAACTCGCAAGTGCTTTGCATTACGCACTTACCTCAAGTAGCTTCAATGGCAGATTCGCATTTATTTATTCGAAAACAAGTAGCGAATGATCGGACAATTACATCAGTTACTGTTTTAACTATGGAGGATAAAGTAACAGAAATAGCTCGAATGATTTCTGGTGTGGAAATCACAGATTTAACGACGGAGCATGCGAAAGAATTACTTACGCAAGCGCATCATTTTAAACAGACAGCAGAGGCTATCCAGTAATGGATAGCTTTTTTTCTCAAATGACGATTTCTTAATTCTTCCGGTTATAAATAAAGCACTGCAAGGAGAGATTAAAAAGTGAAGCCAAGAGGCTGAATGTGGGGTAGGAGCGAGGAGAGTGAACAAGTTGAAATTAGAAAAATTTCGAAAAATAATAGGTCTTTGTCTCCTTGTTTCTTTAGTTTTTATTGGATGTTTTAAACCGCTTCGAACGTTTATTTCATCACCGAAACAACTTGTTGTTTTTGAAGGACAACAATCAGAAATATCATCATTACCAGTTTTCAAAGCTTCATCCACAAATCGTCATGTATTTACAGTGAGTTCGAATGAACAAAAACAAGGACTTATGGTAAATTCTCATCAAAATGGTGAAGCTGATATGGTATTTCAGCTTGCGGGTTTTCCAGTGAAAAAAGTAAATGTGAAAGTGTTAAAAGATTTTAAAGTGATTCCAGGTGGACAATCAATTGGTGTGAAATTAAATACAAAAGGTGTACTTGTTGTAGGCCATCATTTAATTCAAACTGAAAAAGGTAAAATATCTCCTGGTGAAACAGCAGGTGTACAAATTGGAGATATGATTACTGAAATTAATGGTAAAACCATTGAAAGAATGAGTGATGTAGCACCGTTTATTCATAATAGTGGAGAAACAGGTGAACCGCTTAATCTTGTATTGTTAAGAGATGGAAAATATATTCGCACGAAGCTAACGCCGCAAAAAGACAATGGTGAATCGTCTTATCGAATTGGTTTGTATATCCGTGATTCGGCAGCTGGAATTGGAACGATGACATTTGTTCATCCGGATTCTATGAAATATGGGGCGCTTGGTCATGTTATTTCTGATAATGATACAAAAAAGCCGATTCAAGTCGAAGATGGACAAATTATGCGCTCGACAGTTACATCAATTGAAAGAGGCAGTCATGGGAATCCAGGCGAGAAATTAGCAAGATTTTCACCAGATCGTGAAGTGATTGGCAATATTACAATTAATAGTCCATATGGTATTTTTGGAAAATTAAATACGAATATGAAAAACGGTATAATGGATAAAGCAATGCCTATCGCATTATCTCATCAAGTAAAAGAAGGACCGGCAAAAATATTAACAGTTATTGATCAAGATAAAGTAGAAGCGTTTGATATTGAAGTCGTTAGTACAGTGCAGCAAAAATTCCCAGCTACAAAGGGTATGGTAATAAAAGTAACAGATAAACGTCTATTAGCGAAAACGGGCGGTATCGTACAAGGAATGAGTGGAAGTCCAATTGTACAAAATGGAAAAGTAATTGGTGCTGTTACACATGTATTTGTAAATGATCCAACATCAGGATATGGTGTTCATATTGAATGGATGTTACATCAAGCTGGAATTAATATTTATGATCAAGAGAAAAAAGCGAGCTAATACATATTAGCTCGCTTTTTCTGTTGAAAAATTCGTTGAAATTTTGTAAAAGCTCCGCAAGAGGTGTTTTTTGTTGTAAAATAAAAGAAAAGGGTTGAACGTTTCGTTGTATTTCTATGATGGAATGTGTTGCGAAAGGGAATAAATGAACGATAAACATATTTTTTTGTGATTTTATCGGAAAGTAAGAAACTTTAAAAGGGAATTTTCACACAATTGTCGAACAATTCATGTAGCCTAGAAGGATACACATGTCGGAGAATCGATTCGGTAAGGGAGGAAAAGCTGTGGAGAAAATTAAAGTATGTCTTGTGGATGATAATAAAGAACTAGTGTCAATGTTAGAGAGCTATGTAGCTGCTCAAGATGATATGGAAGTAATCGGTACTGCTTATAATGGTCAAGAGTGTTTAAACTTATTAACAGATAAGCAACCTGATGTACTCGTTTTAGACATTATTATGCCACACTTAGATGGTTTAGCTGTATTGGAAAAAATGCGACATATTGAAAGGTTAAAACAGCCTAGCGTAATTATGTTGACAGCATTCGGGCAAGAAGATGTGACGAAAAAAGCAGTTGACTTAGGTGCCTCATATTTCATATTAAAACCATTTGATATGGAGAATTTAACGAGTCATATTCGTCAAGTGAGTGGTAAAGCAAATGCTATGATTAAACGTCCACTACCATCATTCCGATCAGCAACAACAGTAGATGGAAAACCGAAAAATTTAGATGCGAGTATTACGAGTATCATTCATGAAATTGGTGTACCCGCTCATATTAAAGGATATATGTATTTACGAGAAGCAATCTCCATGGTATACAACGATATCGAATTATTAGGATCGATTACGAAAGTATTGTATCCAGATATCGCAAAGAAATATAATACCACAGCAAGCCGTGTGGAGCGAGCAATTCGTCACGCGATTGAAGTAGCTTGGAGCCGTGGGAATATTGATTCTATTTCGTCCTTATTCGGTTATACAGTATCCATGTCAAAAGCAAAACCTACGAACTCTGAGTTTATCGCAATGGTTGCGGATAAGCTGAGACTTGAACATAAAGCTAGCTGAGAGTAAAGATAGTAAGGGTTTACTCTTTAGCTAAGCCGACAAATTCTTGAAATCTATACTTAATATCAATTTTAAAACCAATAAACTTTTCACTCAATGACCAATGAATTTTATGATTCGTTGGTCTTTTTATTTTGTTGAGAAAAAGAGATTATTTCATACTATGGAAAATAAAACCTATTTTTAGTAATATTACATATAAGTGAGTTTTTTATAAGGTAATTAAATAGGTATAGATAGGGAGAAGGGGAATGAAAAATAAAATTTTAACTTGGTTAGGAATAGTAGCAGCTATGGGAGTTCTTGCTGTAGCAGTTACATTTGGAATGTTAGAACTTGCCGATAATCCAGCAGATAAAGAGGTGAGTGCTCAAATAGACAAAAAAGAAGACCAAACGATAGTAGGTAGAGAGGTAGATGGAGTCTTTGTTGATGTGTATGTTACTGAAAATTCTACTGAAAGCGAAGTCATTACAGCGATGCATCACATGACTCATCAAAAAGTGGTGGCAGAACGAAAATCGGGCTCTATCCCAATGGTTCAAAATAATGCTAAAAAGTTAAAAGAAATCATAAATAAGAGTAGCTTTGCGAAGAAAAATGAGCTTTTAGCAATTGCTGATAGATGGGTGAAAAAAGATTTTAGTAAAATTGTAGAAGATCACAATTATTTCTCGGATGCTCAAGAAGATAACGTTTGTAAAGCAACTAGAGCAATGGATGCGTTAGAAGAGCAACATTATATTTTAACTACATTCGGGGAGGAAAAGGCGAAAGAACTATACGAATCAGGGGATGCTCCGCACGTTCAATAAAAAATAATATAAAGGCTTTCTAGTTTTGTATTATCGTGTTTTAAGGATGCAATGGGGACTTATAAATAAATAGTCTGCTTTCTTTATGACTTGTAACAAAAAAGAAAAGATATGATTCATTATTAAATGATGAAGGAACGGCTAAATTGCACCGAAGTACATCTATTAAAGAATTTTAGTAGGGAAAGTATCCATGGTATAATGGAGGGCAATAAAAAGCCCTGCAAAACAGGACTGTATTATTCTTCGTCTTTATTTTGTTTTTCTAATTCAACTAGCTTTTGAATTAAAATGTGCTGCGGCATGTGCATGAGTTGTTCAAGTGGAACACCTAGTGCTTTTGATAAGCGGACTGCAGTATCTGGAGAAATTTGTAATGGTCTCATAGAAGTACCTCCTTTTTCGTATAGTATAGCATAAGATTGGGGGAGTGAGGATGACTCTTATATTTGCACATCGTGGTGCGGCTGGAATGTACCCAGAAAATACAATGATTTCATTTGAAGCGGCTGAGTCTTTTAGAGCGGATGGAATTGAACTTGATGTTCAATTAACGAAAGATGGAAAAGTTGTCGTCATTCATGATGAAACGGTGGACCGAACAACAAATGGAAAAGGTGCGGTTCGGAATTATGTATATGAGGATTTATGCAAGTTAGATGCAAGTTATAAATTTGGTGATAAAGTGGGGTTTTGTAAAATACCACTTTTAGAAGAGGTATTAGAATGGCTTGAACGAACGAGTTTGCTACTTAATATTGAACTTAAAAATAATAAAATTCCATACAGAGGTTTAGAGGAAGAAGTTATAACGCTTGTACGGAAATTTAGTTTAGAGGATCGTGTTATATTTTCTTCGTTTAATCACTACAGCATGAAACGGTGTCATATGATGGCTCCTGATATTCAAACAGCAATTTTATATCGCGAAGGTTTGCATAGTCCGTGGGCATACGCGAAAAAAATGGGGGCTACAGCAGTACATCCGAATTATCGTTACCTTCAAGATGCTATTGCTGAACTAACGATGGAAAGTGGTGTAGAGGTTCGCCCTTATACAATTAATGAAGAAACGCTTATGCGTAAATATTTTGATATGAATATATCGGCGATTATTACTGATTACCCTGAAACGGCAAGAACGTTGTTGCCAATAAAAAAATGAGACCGCGTGTAACGGTCTCATTTTTTTATTTATAAATAGTGGGGCCTTCCTATCTTCTAAAGCGAGCCTGTACTTTATTTCGTTTACGGTCTCGGTGCAAGACGAAGCCACCGAAGATATAAAACCCGAGCCCGAAGCAGAGAGCACCGATTAAAAATTGTAACCACAGTATAGAGATTGGTGGAAATAGAATCCCGAATACAGTATCTCTCATTAACTTTATACCAAACACAGCTAATGAAATAGGGATGAGTGCTAATAGTAGAGCAACGTAACGCTGCATACATAACTCTCCTTTTCAGATTATTTCGTATATTTTAATGATGTTATACGGAAAGGGGGTTTGTCAAGAGGGTGCTGAACGAGTAAGATAAGGGTGTGAAAAAATTTGCAGAGTTACTTCGAGAGGAAGTGTAATATATGAAACAAAAAGTATTAATTGTTGGTGCAGGTGAAGGCGGGAGCGCACTGCTGAATCTGTTACATAGTTCGAATATATTTCAAATTATAGGGATTATTGATATAAATCCGTTGGCAAAAGGATTACAAATTGCTAAGGAATATAGAATTGCAATTGGAGAAAGTGTAACTCCATTTCTTTCTATGCATATCGATGTAATATTTGATATGACAGGTGAAGATGATGTACATAAAGTTTTATTGGAAAAAAAGAAAAAAGACACTCTTCTTATACCAGGTGATATTGCAAAAATTGTTACAGGATTAGCGCATGAGAAGGAAGGGTTAATTGGGCGGTTAGAGGAACAAACGCAACAAGGAGAATTAATTTTAAATTCTACGCATGACGGCATGATCGTAATTGATCGAGAGGGACAAGTTCGTCTTTTTAATAAAAGTGCGGAGCGTATTATCGGATATAAAAAAGAAGAGGCGATAGGAAAATATATTTTAGAAGTCATTCCCACTAGTAAATTACTTCGCATTATACGTACGAAACAAATAGAAGTAAATTATGAACTAACATTAGAGAATGGAAAGAAAATTATTACAACGCGTATACCGATATTAAAAGAAGGCGGAGAGGTACAAGGGGCATTTGCAATTTTTAAAGATATAACAGAAGTTGTAGATTTAGCGGAAGAAGTTACAGACTTAAAAGAAATTCAAACACTATTAGAGGCAATTATCAACTCATCTGAAGAAGCGATTTCGGTTGTGGATGAAAAAGGAAGAGGTTTAGTCATTAACCCGGCATATACGAAATTAACGGGTCTAACAGAAGAAGATATTATTGGGAAGCCTGCTACAACTGATATTGTAGAAGGCGAAAGTATGCATATGAAAGTACTTCGAACGCGTCGTGCGGTGCGCGGAATACATATGAAGATTGGGCAAAAAAAGCGCGATGTAATTGTAAACGTAGCGCCAGTTATTGTGGATGGAATATTGAAAGGAAGCGTTGGCGTTATCCGTGACGTGTCGGAAATTCAAAAGTTAACAAATGAATTGAATAGAGCAAGGCAAATTATTCGCACATTAGAAGCAAAATATTCATTTGATGATATTGTCGGAAATTCAGATGAAACAACGGCAGCTATCGAACAGGCGAAGCTAGGAGCGAATACACCAGCAACGGTACTGTTACGCGGTGAATCTGGGACTGGTAAAGAATTGTTTGCACATGCAATCCATAATGGAAGTAATCGAAAATACAATAAATTCGTCCGTGTAAACTGTGCGGCTATTTCGGAGACGTTGTTAGAAAGTGAATTATTTGGTTATGAGGAAGGGGCGTTTTCTGGAGCGAAAAGAGGCGGGAAACGTGGGTTCTTTGAGGAAGCGAATAACGGTAGTATTTTTTTAGATGAAATAGGGGAGTTATCTGCAAATACACAAGCGAAACTCCTTCGTGTATTGCAGGAAAAAGAAATTGTAAAAGTTGGTGGGACGAAAGCGATACCCATTAATGTTCGAGTAATTGCAGCGACACATGTGAATTTAGAAAAGGCTATTCTAGAAGGGAAGTTTAGGGAGGATTTATATTATCGATTAAATAAAATTCCAATTCAAATTCCATCTCTTCGTCAACGTAAAGGAGATATACCGAAAATTGCGGACAGGTTGATTCAAAAAATTAATCAAGATTATGGTCGTAATGTAGAAGGGCTCACTGATTCAGCTATTTTATATTTACAATCATACGAATGGCCAGGAAATGTGAGAGAACTTGAAAATATTTTAGGACGAGCGATTATTTTTATGAATTATAACGAGATCTATATTGATGTACAACATTTACCACCATTACATAATGAAGAGCAGGTGGAGTCAAAGCAATCTCATTTATTACCTGAATTAGAAGAAAAGCCACTTGAACATTTAGTAACAGAGTTTGAAGGGAATATTATTCATGAATATTTGGAGAGATTTGATGGGAATAAAACACAAACTGCAAAAGCGTTAGGAATTTCCGTTCGAAATTTATATTATAAGCTAGAAAAGTATGACCATGCAAAAAATAGCATGCAATAAATTGCGTACCGTGCAATTTATTGCATGGTATACAAAAAGCGACAAAATAAGACAGAATCTTTCGTTATTTTCCAAAGTATTGATTTTACTGCATTTTGAATGCGTTTTCATTATTGGTAAGACCACTTTTAAAAGTTGGCACGGTATTTGCTTTATAAATAGACGAGGGACGACGGAAAGGGTTGATTACAAAATATGAAGTTAGAATACTTAATTGATCAAGCAGCGGGACAGCCTAAAAAAACTGTAGCTGTAGCAGTAGCTGAAGATCATGAAGTAATTGAAGCTGTAGCGAAAGCAATTAAATTACAGCTAGCTCAATTTCGTCTATATGGAAATCAAGAAAAAATAATGGGGATGCTACAAGAACATGGTTTACAAACTTCAGAACATGTTGAAGTGATTGCAGCAATGTCTAATGCAGAGGCTGCAGAACTTTCTGTTAAAGCTGTGAGAAATGGTGAGGCAGACGTGCTTATGAAGGGTAACATCCCAACAGCGAATATTTTGAAGGCTGTGTTAAACAAAGAGTGGGGCCTACGTAAAGGTAGCGTACTTTCACATGTAGCAGCATTTGAAGTTCCAAATTATGATCGTCTTATTTTCGTTACAGATGCAGCGATGAACATCGCACCTGATGTAACACAAAAAGCTGCTATTATACAAAATACTGTAGAAGTTGCCCGGGCAATAGGAATCGACTTGCCAAAAGTGGCACCAATTGCAGCAGTAGAAGTTGTGAATCCAGCGATGCAGGCGACAATTGATGCAGCGATGTTAACACAAATGAATCGCCGCGGACAAATTAAAGATTGTATCGTTGATGGACCACTTGCTTTAGATAATGCAGTATCACAAATTGCAGCAGAGCATAAAGGCATAGTAAGTGATGTAGCAGGTAAGGCAGATATTTTACTCGTCCCAACGATTGAAGCTGGAAATGTGCTATATAAATCACTCGTATACTTTGCGGATGCAAAAGTAGGAGCAATGATTGCTGGCGCAAAAGCACCGATTGTTTTAACATCTCGTGCTGATTCAGCAGAAACAAAAGTATATTCATTAGCATTGGCAGTTGCGACTGCTTCAAAATAAACCAAAAAGGGTAAAACATTAGGGGGAAACGACAATGACATTAGAAATCTTCGAATACTTAGAAAAATATGATTATGAGCAAGTGGTATTTTGTCAAGATAAAGAATCTGGTTTAAAAGCAATTATTGCAATTCATGATACAACACTTGGACCGGCTCTTGGTGGAACAAGAATGTGGACATATGATTCTGAAGAAGCGGCGATTGAAGATGCATTGCGTCTTGCAAAAGGGATGACATACAAAAACGCAGCAGCTGGTTTAAACTTAGGTGGTGCGAAAACAGTAATTATTGGTGATCCTCGTAAAGATAAGAGCGAAGCAATGTTCCGTGCACTAGGACGTTATATCCAAGGACTAAACGGACGATACATTACAGCTGAAGATGTTGGTACAACAGTAGATGATATGGATATTATCCACGAAGAAACTGACTTTGTAACAGGTATCTCACCATCATTCGGTTCTTCTGGTAACCCATCTCCAGTAACTGCATACGGTGTTTATCGTGGTATGAAAGCAGCTGCAAAAGAAGCTTTCGGTACTGACAATTTAGAAGGAAAAGTAATTGCTGTTCAAGGCGTTGGTAACGTAGCATATCATCTATGCAAACATTTACACGCTGAAGGAGCAAAATTAATCGTTACAGATATTAATAAAGAAGCTGTACAACGTGCTGTAGAAGAATTCGGTGCATCAGCAGTTGAACCAAATGAAATTTACGGTGTGGAATGCGATATTTACGCACCATGTGCATTAGGCGCAACAGTTAATGATGAAACTATTCCACAACTTAAAGCAAAAGTAATCGCAGGTTCTGCAAATAACCAATTAAAAGAAGATCGTCACGGTGACATCATTCATGAAATGGGTATTGTATACGCACCAGATTATGTAATTAATGCAGGTGGCGTAATTAACGTAGCAGACGAATTATATGGATACAATAGAGAACGTGCACTAAAACGTGTTGAGTCTATTTATGACACGATTGCAAAAGTAATCGAAATTTCAAAACGCGATGGCATAGCAACTTATGTAGCGGCAGATCGTCTAGCTGAAGAGCGCATTGCAAGCTTGAAGAATTCTCGTAGCACTTACTTACGCAACGGTCACGATATTATTAGCCGTCGCTAATCATTCATATATAACTTTTACAAAAGGTGTGGTTACCTCTTATGAGGTTTCCACTTCCTTTTGAATTTATTAGTGGAGGTAGCAACATTGTCTGTAAATCGAATTCTTGTTATTAACCCAGGTAGTACATCCACAAAAATTGGTGTTTTTGATAATGAAAGACCCGTTCTAGAAGAAACGATTCGTCATGACGTAGAACAGATTGGAAAATATAAGAGAATTATCGACCAATATGAGTTTCGAAAAGAAACGATTTTAGAAGTTCTACATTCTCATGGTATTAACATTTCAAAATTAAACGCTGTTTGTGGGCGTGGTGGATTACTTCGTCCAATCGAAGGCGGTACGTATACAGTAAACGATGCGATGTTAGAAGATTTGAAAAATGGCTTTAGCGGTCATCACGCTTCAAACCTTGGAGGCATTTTAGCATATGAAATTGCTTCTGGATTAAACATTCCTGCATTCATTGTAGATCCTGTCGTTGTAGATGAGATGGAGCCGGTTGCTCGTATAAGTGGCATTGCTGGTATGGAACGCAAAAGTATCTTCCATGCATTAAATCAAAAAGCAGTTGCTCGTAAAGTAGCTGAACAGTTAAATCACAAATACGAGGATTTAAATTTATTAGTTACACATATGGGTGGCGGTATTACAGTTGGTGCTCATAAAAAAGGAAGAGTAATCGATGTGAATAACGGTTTAAACGGAGAAGGACCATTTAGTCCAGAGCGCGCTGGTACAGTACCAGTAGGGCAACTAGTAGAAATGTGTTTCTCTGGTGAGTATTACCGTGATGAAATGATTAAAAAACTTGTCGGACAAGGTGGACTTGTAAGTTTAATCGGTACAAATGATGCGATTAAAGTAGAGCAAATGGTTGAAAAAGGTGATCCTGAAGCAACTCTTATTTATAAAGCAATGGCATATCAAGTTGCAAAAGAGATTGGCGGAGCTAGCGCTGTACTTCACGGGAAAATCGATGCAATCGTATTAACTGGTGGATTGGCATACAGTAAAATTCTTGTCGATGAAATAAAAGAGCGAGTGGACTGGATTGCAGATGTTATCGTACATCCAGGCGAAGATGAGTTAGAAGCGTTAGCAGAAGGAGCACTTCGTGTATTACGTGAAGAAGAAGCTCCAAAAGAATACGTTGTACGTGAAAAAGAAACGGTAGCTAGGGGTTGAGATAATGGCAAAAGAATATGATTTAGTCATCGTTGGCGGCGGTACTGGTGGATATGTTGCTGCAATTCGTGCATCACAATTAGGGTTAAAAACAGCACTAGTCGAAAAAGAAAATCTTGGTGGTACTTGTTTACACAAAGGATGTATTCCTAGTAAGGCTCTTTTACGTAGTGCGGAAGTATATGCAACTGCTAAAAAAAGCGAAGAGTTCGGAGTTATTGCAAGCAATGTAGAACTAAACTTTGCGAAAGTACAAGAGCGTAAAGAGAAGATTGTAACGCAGCTTCATAAAGGCGTTCAACATTTAATGAAACAAGGTAAAATTGATGTGTTTGAAGGTATTGGTCGTATTCTTGGCCCGTCTATTTTCTCTCCTATGCCAGGGACAATTTCAGTTGAACTTGCAAGTGGAGAAGAGAATGAAATGTTAATTCCAAAAAATGTACTTGTTGCAACAGGTTCTCGTCCAAATTCATTACCAGGTTTAGAATTAGATGGAGAATACGTAATGTCTTCGGATCATGCCCTAAAAATGGAAACGCTTCCTAGTTCGATTATTATCGTTGGTGGCGGTGTAATCGGTATTGAGTGGGCATCTATGCTTGCTGACTTCGGTGTAGAAGTTACAGTATTAGAGTATGCAAAAACGATATTACCACTAGAAGATCAAGACGTTTCAAAAGAAATGCAACGTCTATTCAAGAAAAAAGGTATTAAAGTGGTAACTGGTGCAAAAGTATTACCAGAAACATTGGTAAAAGATAATGGAGTAACAATCCAAGCTGAACACAACGGTGAAAATAAAGAATTTAAAGCAGAAAAAATGCTTGTATCTGTAGGAAGACAAGCGAATACGCAAAATATTGGCTTAGAGAACACAGATATCGTTGTGGAAAAAGGATACATTCAAACAAATGAGTTTTATCAAACGAAAGAATCGCATATTTACGCAATTGGAGATGTAATCGGTGGCCTGCAACTTGCTCACGTTGCTTCTCATGAAGGAATTGCTGCAGTAGAACATATTGCAGGGAAAGAAGTTACACCAATTGATTACTCTATGGTATCAAAATGCGTATATAGCAGTCCAGAAGTTGCTTCTGTTGGCTTAACAGAACAAGAAGCGAAAGAAAAAGGCTATAAGTTAAAAGTAGGTAAGTTCTCATTCCGCGCAATCGGAAAAGCACTTGTATACGGAGAATCAGATGGTTTCGTAAAACTTGTAGTTGATGAAGAGACAAATGACATTCTTGGTGTTCATATGATTGGACCACATGTAACAGATATGATTTCTGAAGCTGGTCTTGCAAGAGTACTTGATGCAACACCTTGGGAAGTAGCACATACAATTCATCCGCATCCATCATTATCTGAGGCGATTGGTGAAGCAGCACTTGCTGTAGATGGAAGAGCGTTACACGCATAAAAATGTGGATTTAGGAGGTTATGAAAAATGGCAGAAGTAAAAGAAAAGCGCCATGAAGAGCTTGGCTTAAGTGATGAGCAAGTATTAGAAATGTTCCGTACGATGTTACTTGCACGTAAAATCGACGAACGTATGTGGTTATTAAACCGCGCTGGTAAAATTCCATTCGTAATTTCTTGTCAAGGACAAGAGGCTGCACAAGTTGGAGCGGCGTTCGCTCTTGATAGAGAGAAAGATTATGCATTACCATACTATCGTGATATGGGTGTTGTACTAGCATTTGGTATGACAGCTAAAGAGCTTATGTTGTCTGCTTTCGCGAAAGCTGGAGATCCAAACTCTGGTGGTCGTCAAATGCCTGGTCACTTCGGTCAAAAGAAAAATCGTATTGTTACAGGTTCATCTCCAGTAACAACGCAAGTACCACATGCAGTTGGTATTGCACTAGCTGGAAAAATGGAGAAGAAAGATTTAGTAACGTTCGTTACATTTGGAGAAGGTTCTTCAAACCAAGGTGACTTCCATGAAGGGGCAAACTTTGCTGGTGTACACAAACTACCTGTTATTTTTATGTGTGAAAATAACAAATATGCAATCTCTATTCCGGTTGAAAAACAATTAGCATGTAAAAACGTATCAGATCGTGCAATTGGTTATGGTATGCCTGGATATACAATAGACGGAAACGATCCGCTTGCAGTATATAAAGCTGTAAAAGAAGCAGCAGATCGCGGTCGTCGTGGTGAAGGCCCAACTTTAATTGAAACAGTATCATATCGTTTAACAGCACATTCTAGTGACGATGATGATCGTGTTTATCGTGATAAAGAAGAAGTAGAAGAAGCAAAGAAAAAAGATTCAATTATAACATTCGCGGCTTATTTAAAAGAAGCTGGTGTGTTAACTGAGGAATCGGAAAAACAAATGTTAGACGAAATTATGCATATCGTAAATGAAGCAACAGAATATGCAGAAAATGCTCCGTATGCAGCACCTGAAGATGCATTGAAGCACGTATACGCAGAATAGGGGGAACGTTTCATGGCTGTAATGTCTTATATTGATGCTATTACATTAGCAATGCGCGAAGAAATGGAACGCGATGAGAAAGTATTCGTTTTAGGAGAAGATGTTGGTAAAAAAGGTGGCGTGTTTAAAGCGACACACGGTTTGTATGATCAATTTGGTGAAGATCGTGCGCTTGATGCACCGCTTGCAGAATCTGCAATTGCTGGGGTAGCAATTGGTGCAGCAATGTATGGTATGCGTCCAATCGCTGAAATGCAGTTTGCTGATTTCATCATGCCAGCAGTAAACCAAATTGTTTCTGAGGCAGCAAAAATTCGTTATCGTTCTAATAATGATTGGACTTGTCCAGTTACAATCCGTGCACCATTTGGTGGGGGTGTTCACGGTGCATTGTATCATTCACAATCTGTAGAAGCGATGTTTGCAAACCAGCCAGGTTTAAAAATCGTTATCCCTTCTACACCATATGATGCAAAAGGCTTATTAAAAGCAGCCATTCGTGATGAAGATCCAGTATTATTCTTCGAACATAAACGTGCATATCGTTTAATTAAAGGTGAAGTGCCGGAGGATGACTACGTATTACCAATCGGAAAAGCAGATGTAAAACGTGAAGGTGATGATATTACAGTTATCACGTACGGATTATGTGTTCATTTTGCTCTTCAAGCAGCTGAAAAGTTAGCACAAGATGGCATCTCTGCACACATTCTTGATTTACGTACTGTATATCCATTAGATAAAGAAGCAATCATTGAAGCAGCTTCTAAAACAGGTAAAGTTCTTCTTGTAACAGAAGACAATAAAGAAGGAAGCATTATGAGTGAAGTGGCAGCAATTATTGCTGAAAACTGTCTATTTGATTTAGATGCGCCAATCGCACGTCTTGCAGGTCCAGACGTTCCAGCAATGCCATATGCACCAACAATGGAAAAATTCTTTATGGTAAATCCAGATAAAGTTGAAAAAGCAATGCGTGAACTTGCGGAATTTTAATCGGGGGGACTATACATGGCTGTAGAAAATATTACAATGCCTCAGCTCGGGGAGAGCGTTACAGAGGGCACAATTAGTAAATGGCTCGTTAATGTTGGCGATCACGTAAACAAGTATGATCCGCTTGCAGAAGTAATGACTGATAAAGTAAATGCTGAAGTACCATCTTCTTTCACTGGTATTGTGAAAGAGTTAATCGCTGGTGAAGGTGATACGTTAGCTGTAGGTGAAGTAGTTTGTGTGATTCAAGTAGAAGGCGCAGACGAAGTAGCAGCAACAGCTGTTGAGGAAAAAACGAAAGAAGAACCAAAGGCAGCAGCAATTACGCCTGAAAAAGCACCGAAAGTAAAACAACCAACTGATGGAAAACCACGTTTTTCACCAGCTGTGTTAAAACTTGCGGGTGAGCATAACGTTGATTTAGATCTAGTAGAGGGTACGGGAGCAAACGGCCGTATCACTCGTAAAGATATTTTAAAGCTAGTGGAATCTGGAAATATTCCGCAAGCAGGTGCGGCGAAGAAAGAGGAAGCTGTAGCGGCAGTAGTAGAAGCTCGCCCAGAAGCACCAAAAGCAGCACCAGTAGCGCAAAAAGTAGAAGCTGCGAAACCAGTTTCTGTACCTACAATGCCTGGAGATATCGAAATTCCAGTAACAGGTGTGCGTAAAGCAATCGCAGCGAACATGTTACGTAGTAAACACGAAGCACCACATGCTTGGATGATGATTGAAGTAGATGTGACAAACCTTGTGTCATACCGTAACTCAATCAAAGGTGACTTTAAGAAGCGTGAAGGCTTTAACTTAACGTTCTTTGCTTTCTTCGTAAAAGCAGTAGCACAAGCGTTAAAAGAGTATCCTCAAATCAATTCAATGTGGGCTGGCGATAAAATTGTTCAGAAGAAAGATATTAACCTTTCTATCGCTGTTGCAACAGAGGAAGAACTATTTGTACCAGTAATTAAGCAAGCGGACGAGAAAACAATTAAAGGTATCGCTCGTGAAATTACAGAACTTGCAGGAAAAGTACGCACGAAATCGTTAAAAGCAGACGAAATGCAAGGTGGAACATTTACAATTAATAACACAGGATCATTCGGTTCTGTTCAATCTATGGGTATTATTAATTACCCACAAGCGGCTATTTTACAAGTTGAATCAATTGTAAAACGCCCAGTAATTATGGATAACGGTATGTTCGGTGCTCGTGACATGGTTAACTTATGTTTATCACTTGATCACCGCGTACTTGATGGTTTAATTTGTGGTAAGTTCTTAGGGCGTGTTAAAGAAATTTTAGAAAACATGTCAGAAAATAATACATCTGTATATTAATAAAAAGCTCGCTTATGCGAGCTTTTTATCATCTTATTTCTTCATCTACATCCTACTATATGTATAAATACCTTTCCCAGTAATCTTACAATAAACGATTATGTATTAGGAATTTACGAAAATACATTGCTGATATATGGTATATGGATATAAAATAAGAAAAGAATAATTTTTTTGGCAAATCTTACTGATGAAACTGTAGTATAATATATTGTATTGTATGAAAAAGAGAGTTATTCTATATAAGTGTTTTATAGATAATGTGTAATCAGTCGTCAAAACATGAAGAATGTTGACTCCTGGTTTTTTATTTTTGCCGTAACAATGTTTCAGGAGGATGTCATGAAAAGAAGTACCGAGTTTCTAAAAAGTTTAGATGTAAAATTAATTTTAATTTTGTGTGCACTATGTGTGACGAGTATAGCTGCTATATATAGCAGTCAGCAAACGGGACAGTATGGAGCTGCAAACTTTGCTATGAAACAAGGTGTTAACTACATAATTGGGGTTGTATTGTTACTTCTTGTTGCAAGCATTGATTTAGATCAGTTACAAAAATTATCTTGGCCGCTTTATATTGCTGGGTTTGCTTCACTTATTCTTTTGAAAGTATTACCACCATCAGGTTTTACACCTGAAAAATTAGGTGCAAAAAGATGGTTTGTTTTCCCAGTATTTGGACAAATTCAGCCGTCTGAGTTTTTCAAAATTGCATTGCTACTTGTAGTAGCGAGTATAGCAGTAAAACATAATGCACAGTATATGGCAAGGACATTCCAAACAGATTTAAAGCTAGTAGGTAAAATTATGCTAGTGTCACTTCCACCTATGGCGGTTGTATATAGTCAACCGGATACAGGTATGGTGTTCTTATATGCTGCTGCTATTGCATGTATTTTATTTATGTCAGGTATTCAAAAGAAATTGATAGCATTATGTACAGTTATTCCGTTGACCATATTATCTGCTTTAATATTTATTTTCTTTAAGTATCAAGATTTTTTCTATAATAATTTAGTTACTTTACTAAAACCTCACCAACAGTCGCGTATTGTAGGTTGGTTAAATCCATTTGAAAATGCAGATCAAGGTTATCAAACGCAACAATCGATTTTAGCTGTAGGTAGTGGAGGAATGGAAGGTAAAGGGTTTGGGGGAGGAAGCGTCTATATCCCAGAGAAGCATACTGACTTTATTTTCGCTACAATTGCCGAAGAAGGTGGATTTATCGTAGCAGCGTTAGTTGTCTTCTTGTTCCTGTTGCTACTATATCGAACAATTATTATTGGTTATTCCGCTGATAATTTATTTGGTACATTATTATGCGCTGGATCTATCGGTATATTAACAGTTCAAATATTCCAAAACATCGGTATGATCGTTGGGTTAATGCCTGTAAAAGGTATTGCATTACCTTTCTTATCGTATGGGGGAAGTTCCTTATTCTCGAATATGATTATGATGGGGCTAATACTATCGGTACGGAAAACTTATAAAAAATATATGTTTTCAGTTAAGTAAAAAAAGCTGGTTCGTTTTTAAACGAACCAGCTTTTTTTACATATATGCTCATAAACGTTGCAAACTAAAACAGGATAGCAGTTTGAGACGGGTAAGGAGTGCAAAGTGATGCATATGCATATTTTTGAAGGAGCACGGCATCTTTCTAATAGTGAATGGGTTATTCGGGCTATTATAGCATACATATTTTTAATATTAGTTGCGAAAGCAATGGGGCAAAGGTCTATCGCACAACTTCGTTTTTTAGATGTTGTATTAGTGTTATTGCTGGGTGGGAATATTTCTAACGCATTGTCTGATGAAAAAGTAGGGTTACTGGGCTCGATGATTACAACGTTCATACTCGTTGTACTTCATATTATAAGCTCAGTTTTAATGCTGAAATGGGATAGATGGAGACGCTTTTTAGAGCCAGCACCTATCATTCTTATACATAATGGTTCCATTGATTTTAGCAATTTGAAAAAGGCGAGAATTACCGTGGAATATTTGTTTTCGGAACTTCGTATGCGAAATGTGAGCGATATTCAAACGATTAAATTAGCATTATGGGAAGCGAACGGTGTCGTTTCTATATTTCGGTATCCAGAATATGAAGCAGTTTCGCGGCTTGATCTTAAAGTGGCGGGAAGAAAATCTCCAGTTTCTTTTATATTAGTAAAGGATGGGAGGATTCAGAAAGATGTTCTTGCATTATTAGGAAAAACAGAAGCGTGGGCGAGAGAATTTCTAGAGGAGAGTACAGAAGTAGAATCCATTATGTTAGCTACAGTAGATGAATCACATAAAATAAATATTTTGTTAAAAAAATGAAAAATATACGCATTTTGTCTTTTCGTACATATGATACAATAGTGTGGACAACGAAAAAGGAGGCGATACGGTGGGATATGTAGAAGAATTACGAAAAATAGTTGGTCATCGCCCTTTAATTTTAGTTGGTGCTGTTGTACTCGTTATAGATGAAAATGGTTATGTTTTATTGCAGCAGCGGACAGAGCCGTACGGAAAATGGGGGCTACCTGGCGGGCTAATGGAGCTTAGTGAATCACCAGAAGAAACAGCTTATCGTGAAGTATATGAAGAGACAGGAATAAAAGTGAAGAACTTGCGACTAATCAATGTATTTTCTGGAGCGAACTACTTTACAAAATTAGCAAATGGTGATGAATTTCAATCTGTAACAACCGCCTATTATACGGATGAATACGAAGGGGATTTTGTTATGAATAAAGAAGAAGCTGTTCAGCTTAAATTCTTTTCAGTAACAGAACTACCTGACTATATTGTAGGATCGCATAAAAAAATGATTGTTGAATATATGAAGATTATGGAAAAAAAGATATAATAAAAGTGAAAGAAATACAAAAACACAGCTCTGGTTGGTAGTCCAGACGCATGATTTCATGTCAGTAACCTTCCCCTCCGGGATGTCCCGTATTTCTAATTTTTTAAAGGAGGGGCTGTCAATGGAGTTGACAGTATATCACGATGGCCAATTTTTTGTTGGAATCATTACATGTAAAGAACAAGGGAAATTGTATGGAGCAAGGTATATTTTTGGAGCGGAACCGTCAGATGAAGAAGTGCTTATGTTTGTGAATAGTTCACTTTTAGAGCATTTTCAGCATTTTGCAAAATGTGGTGTAGAAGTTAAAGAAAAACAGCGTCCTAAAAACATAAAGCGTATCATACGACAAGCAGCAAAAGAAACAAATGTTAAACGTTTTACTAAGGCGCAAGAGGCGATTAGTTTATCTTATGAATTGCATAAACAAGAAAAGAAAGTGCAGTCTAAGGAGAAGCGAGAAGCTGAAAAAGAAAGAAGACGTTTAATTAAAGTACAAAAAGCAAAGCAAAAACATCGTGGTCATTAAAGAAAAGGTGTTAGAGCAATTGCTCTAACACCTTTTCTATACTTAAATACAAGTAAACTTACTTGTATTTCATAAACATTAACTGGTAAGATACAAATAGGTAGTTTTAGAGGAGGGAAAAGAGTGATTAATTTTAACTTTTTTATGAATGATGTTGTCCGCCAAGCGCGTGAAGAGATTGTCTCTGCTGGATATACAGAATTGACGACGCCAGAAGCGGTAGAAGAAGCGTTTAAAAGAAATGGAACAACACTTGTAATGGTAAACTCTGTATGTGGTTGTGCAGGTGGTATTGCTCGTCCTGCTGCTGCGCATTCCGTACATTATGATAAACGTCCTAACCACCTTGTAACGGTGTTTGCAGGTCAAGATAAAGAAGCGACAGCAAGAGCGCGTGAATATTTCGAAGGGTACCCACCTTCTTCTCCATCATTTGCTTTATTAAAAGATGGAAAAATTGTAACGATGGTAGAGCGTCATGAAATTGAAGGTCATGAACCGATGCAAGTTATTGCGAAACTACAATCATATTTTGAAGAGAATTGTGAAGAACTATAAAAAATAAGAGAAAAGGCGGCACGTCCACAATCAAGTGGATGTGCCGCCTTTTTTATTTATTATTAAAATTTCAGAGATATGCATAGTTATGTTATTTTATGCATTATTTTATACATAACAAATAGCATTTATATTGTTTTATTATTTATTTTTATTTTATATATTGCATAAAAATAAAAGTGCTGATACAATACAAACATCGAATAAATATTCTATTAAACTTTTAAATATACATTATTAGGGGGAAGAAAGATGAAGAAGTTAGTATCAATATCGTTTGCACTTATTTTAATTGTAAGTATATTCAGCGCTTGTAGTAATGGGGAATCGAAAGAAACAAAAGGAAATAAGAAAGTACTCGTAATGGGGACTTCAGCAGATTATAAACCATATGAATACGTGGAAGCTTCAAAAAGTGATGAAATTATTGGTTTTGATGTTGATGTTGCTAAATATATCGGAAAAGAACTTGGGTATGAAGTGAAAGTGAAAGATATGGATTTTGGTGGTTTATTAGCATCTCTTAGTTCAGGAAAAGTTGATTTCGTAATGGCAGGCATGACGCCAACTGCAGAGCGTAAAAATAATGTTGATTTTACAGATATTTATTTTGTTGCGAAAAATATGGTTGTTTCTAAAAAGGATTCTAACATTAAATCTGTAGAGGATTTAAAAGGGAAAAAAGTAGGGGTACAAACAGGATCTATTCAAGAAGAGAAAGCGGCAGAATTTAAAAAACAAGTAGATTTCCAAGTTGAGGGACGTGACCGTATACCAGAAATCGTACAAGAAATTAAAGCTGGTCGTTTTGACGCTGCAATTATAGAAGACACAGTTGCTAAAAATTATTTAGAGAAAATGAAAGATTTACAAGGAATTGAAATTAAAGAAGCGCCAGAAGAAGTTGGAGCAGCAATTGCCCTTCCGAAAAACAGTGATAAAACAGCTGAATTTAATAAAGTAATTAAAAAAATGCAAGAAAATGGAGAAATGGATAAATTAGTGAAGAAATGGTTTGGCAGCGGAAAATAAGCTGCCTTTCACTTTTCTGTGAGGGGAATGAAAAGAATGAACTTAGATTTTTCGGCGATTACGCCTTCGATACCATATATACTAAAAGGTTTAGAAGTTACTTTGAAAATTGTAGCGGTATCAGCTTTAGCAGGATTTATTTTAGGAACGTTATTAGCACTTTGTAAAATTGCTAGAATACGAGCATTAAATATAGCAGCAGATTTTTATACATCAATTTTTCGTGGTACACCACTTGTATTGCAATTAATGATTATTTATTTCGGTGTCCCGCAAATAATTGGTTATGAAATACCAGCATTCTTAGCAGCTGTACTTGCATTTAGCTTGAATTCAGGTGCATACATGTCAGAAGTAATTCGTGCTGGTATTCAAGCAGTTGATAAAGGACAAACAGAAGCAGCAATGGCTTTAGGGATACCATACGGAAAAATGATGAGAAATATTATTTTCCCTCAAGCATTAAAAAATATATTACCAGCGCTTGTGAACGAATTTGCGACACTTACGAAAGAATCAGCTGTAGTAACAGTAATAGGCGCGACTGATTTAATGCGTCGTGCTTACATTGTAGGTGGTGAGACATTTAAATATCTTGAACCATTACTTTTTGTTGGACTGATTTATTATATGTTAGTCATTATTCTTACATTAGTCGGGAAGGCAATTGAAGGGAGAATGAAGAAAAGTGATTAAAATTGAAAACCTTCATAAATCATTTGGTAAAAACGAAGTATTAAAAGGAATTACAACAACGATTGAAAAAGGGGAAGTAGTTGCAATTATAGGACCTTCTGGATCAGGAAAATCAACATTTTTACGTTGTATGAATATGTTAGAAGCACCAACGGATGGTCACATTTGGATTGGAACGGAAGAAGTAACGAATCCGAAAACGAATGTTATGCATGTTCGTGAAAATGTCGGTATGGTATTTCAGCATTTTCACTTATTTCCTCATATGACTGTATTAGAAAATATTGCGTATGCCCCTATCAATGTAAAAGGGGTAACGAAGCAAGAAGCTGAAAAGAAAGCTGAGAAACTTTTAGAAAAGGTTGGATTAGTAGATAAAAAAAATACGTATCCGAATCGTTTGTCGGGAGGACAAAAGCAACGTGTAGCAATTGCAAGAGCGTTAGCGATGGAACCGGAAGTTATGTTATTTGATGAACCGACATCGGCGCTAGATCCAGAGATGGTGAAAGAAGTGTTAGAAGTTATGAAATCGTTAGTTACGACAGGAATGACGATGGCTATTGTTACACATGAAATGGGCTTTGCAAAAGAAGTGGCAGATCGTGTTCTTTTCTTGGACGGAGGAAAGCTTGTAGAAGATAGTGCGCCAGAAGAATTTTTTGCAGCGCCGAAAAGTGAACGTGCGCAACAATTTTTACAAAAAATATTGTAATATGAAAAGGTTATGTGAATAATAAGTAGAAAAGGATGACATTGTGTCATCCTTTTTTTATACTAGCTGTAAATACGTTTATACATATAGGAGCAATGATATGTTCAAAATTGGATACCGTACAGTAAAAACAGCAATAGGGACAGGCGCGGCAGTTTTTATTGCTCAGTTATTAGGATTAGAATTTTATAGTTCAGCAGGTATTTTAGTTATTTTATGTGTACAAAATACGAAGCGCAAATCGCTTCAAGTGTCGTTACATCGTTTTCTAGCGTGTGTATTATCAATGGTATTCGCGTTTTGTATTTTTGAAACGATCGGCTATACACCACTTGCAATTAGTATATTGTTACTTACATTTATTCCGACTGCAGTAATGCTTAAAATTCAAGAAGGTATTGTCACGAGTTCAGTTATTGTTATGCATCTATATTCATTGAAGCAAATTACATGGCTTATAGTTGGAAATGAAATTGCTATATTAACAATAGGAATTAGCGTGGCGTTATTAGTAAATATGTATATGCCGAGTAGTGAAAATAAGCTAAAAGAGTATCAGGATAAAATAGAGAGTAATTTTAAAACGATTTTGTTTGAAATGGTTGTGTATTTACGAAATCGAGAAAGTAGTTGGAGTGGAGCAGAACTCATTGAAACCGAGAATATGTTAAATGAAGCAAGAGATTTATCGTTTAAAAAACTTGAGAATGCATTTATGCGAGAAGATGATTATTACTATCGTTATTTTAATATGCGTATGCAACAATTCGAAATTTTAGAGCGAATGATACCATTAGCAGCTTCTTTATCGTGGACGTATGAACAAGCTGACATGATTGCAGATGTTGTTGAAAACATTGGTAATGCTATTAGCCCTGAGAGTACAGGCGTTATTTCCTTAAGGCAGCTTCAAGAAATGAGGGAATTATTTAGAGACATGCCATTGCCAGCTACACGCGAAGAATTTGAGATACGTGCGAAACTTGTTCAACTTGTGTATGAAATGGAACAATATTTACTCATTAAAAGTCGCTTTAAGGGAAAGGATAATATAAAAGAACTTATATAGAAGGTAGGAATTATCTATGCCGTATCTTCTCTCTATCATATTATGTCTTTCTTTATCACCGATTTGGCCTCTTGGGGATAATCCACGTGCCGGAGATCCTTTTATTATTGTAAATAAAGCAACGAATAAATTAGCTTACATTGACGATGGAAAGATTCAAAAGGTTTTTCCAGTAGCGACAGGGAAAACGAATGAATTAACTCCAGAAGGAACTTTTGATGTTGTAATGAAAGCGAAGGATCCGTATTACATTGCGAAGGATATTCCAGGTGGATCGCCAAAAAATCCACTTGGATCAAGGTGGATTGGATTTAATGCAAGAGGAACTGATGGAAGTAAATATGGAATACATGGAACAAACCAACCGAGTTCAATTGGAAAGTATATTTCACAAGGATGTATAAGAATGAAGAAAAACGATGTGGAATATTTGTTTGATCGTATTCCAATTGGAACGAAAGTATGGATTGTGAAATCGAAAAAATCATTTCAGCAATTGGCAAAAGAAAAAGGAGCCGTTGCATATGAAGAAGCCAACGAAAAGGTTGGCTTTTTCTATTGTAATAAGTTGTCTTGACATGTGTACATAACCATGCGTTAATGAAAGTATAGAAAGATAAAATTAGATAAAGGGGTTGCTCATATGTACTTGAATCCAAAACTTTCGTATATGCAGTTTTTTATGGGATTTCTATTTGTTATTACATTCATATTGGCAACTTTTAATATATGTTCTTATCTTGTAGCGATTGTATGTATGGCATTACTTAATCTCACTTTTGTTATTGGGGCATTTCAGCAGAAACAATATACAAGTTTTGTAATAGCACTTGTAATGTCATTTTCCTTTAGTATTGTAGCGATTGTGTTTTATATAAAATAAACCATCTCGATGTCGAGATGGTTTATTTTGTCATGTGTAAAAAGTAAAAAAAGGACGAACACATCGCCCTTTTTACCAAAACATACTCGCGCCAGCAAGTAATGTTGTTACAAGCATAGAAATTAGCATCACATAAACCATAATTTTTTGAGCTTTTTTATGCATCGTTATACCTCCTTGCAAATCAGTACAATTTCATTGTAACGAGAAATGAAATTATGGACAAGGGGAGAGTAAGGACAAAATTCGGGAAGGGGTTGCAAAATATAACAGGAAATTTGAGTGTGTGTAGAGAATATAGTAAAAGGGTATATTGTTAATTTTTAGTTGGGCAAGCTGAAGAATGGAGATACGATGATGAAAATATACGAAACAGATCGTTTATATTTAAAGGAAATTGATGAGTCGTATGCTGAAACAGTTCTTCAATATTACGACAGAAATCGTGAGTTTTTAAAAGCTTGGGAAGAGTATAGACCGGATGATTTTTTTACGCTAGATTATCAAAAGAAAAAGTTGCAAAAGGATAGAAAAGAGTTCGAAGAAGGGAAAATCATCAGACTATGGATTTTTAAAAAGGGTGATGATACGAAAATAATTGGGTGTATTTCATTTAATTTAATCGTTCGTGGCATTTATCAATCTTGTGTACTCGGTTATAAATTAGATAAAGCAGAGTTAAACAAAGGGTATACGACAGAAGCGCTTAGAAAAGCAATTCAAGTTGCTTTTGAGGGATTTCAGTTACATCGTATAGAAGCTCCGATTATGCCTCGTAATTTAGCATCTATACAAGTAGTGACGAAGATAGGCTTTCAATATGAAGGCGTGTCTAGGAAGATGTTAATGGTAAATGGCGTGTGGGAGGATCATATGCGCTGGGTATTGTTAAATGAGTAATAGAAAGCAGATGGTTATCTAGACATGTAAACCATCTGTTTTTTGTCTTGTATTTCGAAACTTTTGCGAAATTCTGTTATAATTAATAGTGTTACATACATAATGGTAGTGCAGGAGGCGCAGTCTTATGATTAATCAAGAACGTTTAGTAAATGAATTTATGGAATTAGTACAAGTAGATTCTGAAACGAAATTTGAAGCAGAAATCTGCAAAGTATTAACGAAGAAATTTACAGATTTAGGTGTAGAAGTATTTGAAGATGACACAATGGCTGTAACTGGTCATGGTGCAGGTAACTTAATTTGTACTTTACCAGCAACAAAAGATGGTGTTGATACAATTTACTTTACTTCTCATATGGATACAGTAGTTCCTGGTAATGGAATTAAGCCTTCTATTAAAGATGGATATATCGTATCAGATGGTACAACAATTTTGGGCGCGGATGATAAAGCTGGATTAGCATCAATGTTCGAAGCAATCCGTGTTTTAAAAGAGAAAAATATCTCTCACGGTAAAATTGAATTTATTATTACAGTCGGAGAAGAATCAGGTCTTGTTGGTGCAAAAGCTTTAGATCGTGAGCGTATTACAGCGAAGTATGGCTACGCATTAGATAGCGATGGAAAAGTTGGTGAAATCGTTGTTGCAGCTCCAACACAAGCGAAAGTGAACGCAATTATTCGCGGGAAAACAGCTCACGCTGGTGTAGCACCGGAGAAAGGTGTATCTGCAATTACTATCGCAGCGAAAGCAATTGCGAAGATGCCACTTGGTCGCATTGACTCTGAAACGACTGCAAACATTGGACGTTTTGAAGGTGGTACACAAACGAATATCGTTTGCGATCATGTACAAATCTTTGCAGAAGCTCGTTCTTTAATCAATGAGAAAATGGAAGCACAAGTTGCGAAAATGAAAGAAGCATTTGAAACAACTGCAAAAGAAATGGGTGGTCATGCAGACGTTGAAGTAAACGTTATGTACCCAGGATTTAAATTTGCTGATGGCGATCACGTTGTAGAAGTTGCAAAACGTGCAGCTGAAAAAATTGGTCGTACACCTTCTCTTCACCAAAGTGGTGGCGGAAGTGATGCAAACGTAATTGCAGGACACGGTATCCCAACAGTTAACTTGGCAGTTGGTTATGAAGAAATTCATACAACAAACGAGAAGATTCCTGTTGAAGAGTTAGCAAAAACAGCAGAATTAGTTGTTGCAATTATTGAAGAAGTAGCGAAGTAATAGAATAGAAAAAGCGTGTAAATCAATTGTGATTTACACGCTTTTTATTTTGATTCGATTGTTTTTACAAGGCGTATAAGCCAATACAAGAAAAATCATAGCAGTATATAATATTAGACGAGAGAAAAATCCAAACGTATTCATGTTGAAAATTGGAAGGAGTAAATAATTATGATGATTAATATAACTACAAGGAACATATAGTTAATTTCACCATAATCAGCCTCTTTCACATGTGTATCCTCTTTATATGGATTATAAAAAAGAACAAGTAATTATTATAACTATTGTGCAAAATTTGATATAATAAAAGAACGAACGTTCTGATTAGGGAGTGAGTACTATGCGAGAAATGTATCCGAAAAATGGTCGTGTAATTTTACATGTAGATATGAATTGCTTTTTCGCATCTGTTGAAATTGCTCATGATCCATCATTACAAGGAAAGCCATTAGCGGTTGCTGGAAATGAAAAAGAGAGAAAAGGAATTATTATAACATGTAGTTATGAGGCGAGAGAATACGGAATACGTACGACGATGCCCCTTTGGGAAGCGAAAAGGTTATGCCCGCAATTAGTTGTAAGGCGTCCTAATTTCACATTATATCGCGAAGCTTCATTTCAAATGTTTCAAGTCCTTTCCCGTTTTACAGAAAAGATACAACCAGTCTCAATAGATGAAGGGTATTTAGATATTACAGATTGCTACGCACTTGGTTCTCCTCTTGAAATAGCAAAGATGATTCAACAAGCACTATTAACAGAGTTGCAGCTTCCGTGTAGTATTGGAATCGCTCCAAATCTTTTCCTAGCAAAGACCGCTTCAGATATGAAAAAACCACTTGGTATTACCGTGCTTCGAAAACGCGATATTCCAGAACTGATTTGGCCACGTCCAGTTGGAGCAATGCATGGAATTGGTGAGAAAACAGCTGGAAAATTAAATGATATTCATATACAGACAATTGAACAGTTGGCAAAGGGAGACGAGCATATCATTCGCGCTAAAATTGGCAAGCACGGTGTTGATTTGCAAAGGCGTGCAAAAGGTATGGATGATAGGGAAGTGGATCCGAGTCAAATGGGACAGCATAAAAGTGTCGGTAACTCGATGACTTTTTCAAAGGATATGGATGAAGAGAAAGAATTACTTGATATGTTAGAACGTTTATCAAAGTCAGTGAGTAAAAGGTTACAAAAGCGAACCCTTGTCAGCTATAATATTCAAATTATGATTAAATACCATGATAGGCGAACAGTAACACGGAGTAAGCAATTGAAAAATGCGATTTCGGAAGAACGCGATATTTTTCAAGCAGCATCCCGTTTATGGAAGCAACATTGGGATGGTGATTCCGTTCGTTTACTAGGTGTTACAGCTACTGAAATAGAGTGGAAGACAGAATCGGTGAAACAATTAGATTTGTTTTCATTTGAAGAGGATGCAAAAAAAGAACCGCTACTTGCTGTCATTGATCAAATTAATGATAAGTATGGAACACTGCTTTTACAACGAGGTAGTCAACTACTACGTAAGCAAGAGAAGTCGTTTCAACAAAAGTTAGAAAATAAATTTATGTAGAAGGTGTCATGAAGTAGTAAAAATCATGACACCTTTCCTATTTAACTCGCTTCTAAATCTAAAGAAGTCTTCCATCCAGCTCCAGTAACGCCAGATTCTAATAGCATTCTACTTACTATTTTTTCAATTAAGATAGCTGCATTTGTCTTGCAATGTAATGTAGCCTGTATACAAACTTTTTGATTAGAATCTACATCTTCACTATACAACTCTTTTAAACTGAGCCCTTCTGTACTTACCATATGCATAAGTAAAAAACGAATATGTGCTTCAGTTTCTTCTGAACAAGTAAGGGAAAGTAAGTAGTTCGTTTGTTCAGGTGATTCTTCTTTTGATTTTTTATTCATAAAAAGAGCAATTGGGCGAAGAAGTATATTTGCTAGTAACACGCCGGCTGCACCTAATATAGCTGCAACGAGGAAACCGGCGCCTGTAAGAGTACCGACAGCAGCTGCACACCATAAAGTAGCTGCCGTATTTAGCCCTCTAATACTAAAACCATCGCGGATAATAACGCCACCCCCTAAAAAACCAATGCCACTAACGACTTGAGCAGCAATGCGTGAGGGGCTAGCATCATGATCAAGCATGACGGATAATAAAACAAATATACAGGCACCAAGTGATACGAGAGCATTTGTCCGTAACCCAGCCATTCGATGTCTCCATTGTCTTTCCATTCCGATGCAAGCTCCTACAATAATTGCTATAACTAATCTGAATATAATATCGTACCATACCATCATGGTCACCTCCATATATAAATATGTGTTATGTCTTTTAGAATGAGCGGGGAATACCCACTCATTCTTATTTTTACAACCAGCTATGAAACTTTTTAATATAAAGCTTTTTCAGGAATTGTGTTAAAAAAGCGTAGCCTAATAGTATTCCTACTAACCAAGGGAAGTAGCTAAGTGGCAATGCTTGTAAACCAACGGCTGCACCAAGTGGTGAGAATGGAATATAAATCCCGATTGCCATAATAAGAGCGGTTAATAAAACGACGGGTGTTGATGCAGCACTTTGAATAAATGGAATCTTCTGTGTTCGTATCATGTGAACAATTAAAGTTTGTGTTAACAATCCAACCACAAACCAACCGGACTGGAATAATGATTGCTCGCTCGGTGTATTTGCGCCAAATACATTCCACATGACTACGTATGTGATAATATCAAATATGGAACTAATTGGGCCGATACAAATAATGAAGTTTCGTAAGTTTGCAGTATCCCATTTTCGGGGTTTTTCTAGAAACTCTTTATCCATTTTGTCCCATGGAATAGAAAGTTGTGAAATATCATAAAGTAAGTTTTGAATTAAAAGATGAATGGCAAGCATCGGTAAAAAAGGAATGAAAGCACTTGCTACTAACACGCTAAACACATTACCGAAGTTAGAGCTAGCTGTCATCTTAATATATTTTAAAATATTTCCGAATGTAGTACGTCCTTCTACAATCCCGGCTTCTAATATAGTTAAACTTTTTTCGAGTAGAATAATATCAGAAGCTTCTTTCGCAATATCAGTAGCAGTATCAACAGATATTCCGACATCAGCTTCACGTAATGCTACAGCATCGTTAATGCCATCTCCCATGTAACCTACAGTGTGTCCGTTTCCTTGTAATGCGTGTATAATGCGAGATTTTTGCATTGGATTAAGCTTCGCAAATACAGTCGTTTCTTCAGCAAGTTTTGCTAATGCTTTATCTGGTAAAGAATCAATCTCGTAACCGAGGATTGGTTCGCCGATATCTAATCCAACTTCTTTACAAACTTTTCGTGTAACAATTTCGTTATCGCCAGTTAAAATTTTTACTTGTACACCATGCTTTTGTAATGCTTGAATTGCAGCTGCTGCAGATGGTTTCGGTGGATCTAAAAAGCCGATATATCCAGCGAGAATCATATCAGTTTCGTCTTTTACTGCGTACTCTTTATCATTTATGTTTCTATCTTTTTTATAAGCCACAGCAATAACCCGCATACCTTCACTATTCAATGTCTCGCTTAGTTTTTTGACATTTGAGCGTATTTCCTCAGTGAGTGTAACGATTTTTTTATCCACTTCAGTGTAGTTGCAAATTGATAAAATTTCTTCTACGGCACCTTTACAAACCATTGTATGTTCACCTGAAATATCTTTTACGATGACTGACATACGCCGGCGGGCGAAATCGAATGGAATTTCATCTAGCTTTTGAAAAGCTGATGGGTCAAATGTATTGTTTTCCTCTGTATGCTTAATAACAGCTTTATCTATTAAGTTTTTCAATCCAGTTTGATAGAAACTATTTAAATAGGCAAATTGCAAGACACGATTGCATTTATTTCCATTAGAATCTAAGTGACGAACAAGGACAACTTTATCTTCTGTTAAAGTTCCGGTTTTATCTGTACAAAGAATGTTCATAGCACCTAAGTTTTGAATAGAATTTAGCTGTTTTACAATTACTTTTTGTTTAGACATGTTAACGGCACCTTTAGCTAAATTAGCAGTTACAATCATTGGTAACATTTCAGGTGTAAGGCCAACAGCAACGGCAATAGCGAAGAAGAAAGCTTCTTGCCAATCTCCCTTTGTCAATCCGTTAATGAGAAGGACGATAGGCGCCATAATAAGCATGAATGTAATTAAGAGCCAGCTTACTTTGTTTACACCTTTATCAAAGCTTGTTTCTACACGCTTTCCGATCACCTTATTTGTTAAAGAGCCGAAATACGTATCGGTACTTGTTGAGATGACAACAGCTTTTGCGCTACCACTTACAATATTTGTTCCCATGAAGCAAAGGTTTTCCATATCGAGTGGATTGTAATTTTTTTTCATGTTTTTCGGTAAGATATGCTTATTTTCTGTATGGTAGCAGTGTTCGTATTTTTCTATAGGAAGTGCTTCCCCTGTCAAAGAAGATTGATTAACAAATAAATCTTTAGCGGATACAACACGCACATCAGCTGGAACGATATCACCTGCTGAAAGGGAAATAATATCGCCAGGTACAAGTTCTTCAATTGGAATTTCTGTTGTGTAATTTCGATTTAAATTCGTTACATTTTTTGTTTCATGTACAAATCCATTTATTCTAAATACGCTCGCAGTTGTTCGAACCATAGCCTTTAACTTATCGGCAGCTTTTTGAGAACGAAATTCTTGGGAAAACCGAATCGTTGCACTAAGTAGTACCATTGCAGATACGACAATTGTTCCTTGTATGTCATCTGTGAAAAAGGAGAGTGCTCCAAGAGCTAATAAAACGAAAATAAATGGATTTTTAAATGCCAGCAGAAATTGAATGTACCACGGCGCCATTTTATTATGAGCTATTTCGTTCGGACCGTATAAAGAAAGTCTACGAGCCACTTCTTGTTTAGATAATCCATCTTGTGTTGTTTCTAGAAGTTTTAACGCAGAGATTACATCTTGTGTTGCAACCTCCACTAATAATTCGTTATTTGTTTTCATGCTATCTTGCTCATAAGCATGCTTTGTTTCTTGTCTTTGTAAATTAAACATCGGTAGTTCCTCCTCTGTCATGAAGGAGGAAACAATCTGTTACCTAACTATTTGAAATGGTGAGGAACAGTTTCTTTCCTACCTACATGATGAAATATGAATGTAAAACGTATGGGTATCTGGGCCGAATCATCAATTGCCAACTGTTCCTCACCTCCGTACAATTTAGTAGTTTCTGAATATGCTATGTTTGTTTCATAGTAAGGTGCATATAGACGTAAAAAGACCTTTACTCAAAACGAGTAAAGGTCTGAATTCGCAGTTAAAAGAGTCCACAACAAAGACTGCTAGTAGACATAAATAAAAACAGTTTTTGTGTATGACAAAATACATGCACCTCTCCCTCGTTGAGTTTTAGCACTGTATAGCATAGGTACTGAAACCAGCTACGTTAAAAAAGGCCTTCATTCCGACCTTTCCTGTTGACCCATTGGCGTCTCTCGACATTTTTGGGCAGCAGCGTTTCTCTATACAGGAGCCTCACCTAACAGAGACCATATTCAATTACATGTTGAATGTTAGCACTGTAAAATCGTAGTGTCAATATCTTTTTTATCTGTGTTTTTAAAATATTAAATGGATTTATAATAGATATATGGGATGAAATGCATGATATTAATTATAAATAATGTGGAAAATAAGTATTTTTATAAAAGGGGAATTTGTAATGGTACCACAAAATTTTATTATAAATATTGAGAATCAAAAGTGGTTGTTTAATGAGCAGGAAGATTTATGTTCTCACGGGGAAATTTATTTAAATGTGGATGGAACGATTATTACACAAACAGGTATGGATGAGGAATGGGGAATAAGTGAATCAGCTTTAGCTCTGTTACGAACTTTAGATAAAGAATATATTTGTGATATTGAAAATGAAGAGGGGCTTATTTTGCACGGATGTGGCACTATGCTCATGTTAGGATGCCCAATTTCAATTCATTGGACTATAAACCATATAGGTGAAAATGTGGTTTTAAAGGATTTTATCAAAGTTATTTCTACTGATCAAAAGGCTATATACTATGAAGGCTTCATATAGAAGTAAATGAAAATGAATATAGAAAACAAATTGTTTCTTTTGCGCTACAAGCAAAAGAATTATTCAATAAATCAAGTGAAAAGATAATTTTAGATGAGTTTGATCAAAGTATGTATACAGACTTTTGGACGGAATATAATCATTTGCTAAATAAGTATAAATAAAAAAGCACTGTAACCAGTGCTTTTTTATTATAGATTACGAGATTGTAGGGTTTTCAAAAATAACAATCTCTGAACTGTTTGTAGTTGAAACGCGTTGGGCGTAATATGTTAAAGCTGAAGAAATATATGCTGGTAACGTATCATTTGTATGTGATGTTGTATATTCATGGATTAATTCCTTTAAAGTTGTCCATTCTAATTGTGCTGGGTGATCAGACACGAAAGAACTTACCCAGCGATCAAATGAAGATGAAAAATCAGTTTGTAAACGAAATACTTCTTTCATAATAAAACGCTCCCTTAAAATGTAGTATAATCATTTTAACACAAAACACGAACGTTTGCTAAATTTTTTAAGTATAATGTTCGTGTTATATAGTTGTCTAGATGATTGGTTATGTAAATTCAATTTGCCATTTGAAATAACATTCCGTAAGATGAGAGATAGAGTATATTTAGAGCTGGAGGAAAGAAAGTGGAATTTGTATTTTTAGGAACTGGTGCAGGTGTTCCTTCAAAAGGAAGGAACGTTTCAGCAATTGCTTTACAATTGTTAGAAGAACGAGGACAAACTTGGTTATTTGATTGTGGCGAGGCCACGCAACATCAAATATTACATACATCTGTACGTCCGCGCCGCATTGAAAAAATATTTATTACGCATTTACATGGCGATCATATTTTTGGATTGCCTGGTTTATTAGGTAGCCGTTCATTTCAAGGAGGAACTACGCCTTTAACGGTGTATGGACCGAAAGGAATTAAACAATTTATTGAAGTGGCATTATCGGTAAGTACGACACATGTGAAATATCCACTTGAAGTTGTGGAGATAACAGAAGAAGGTACCGTATTTGAAGATAATGAATTTTATGTAGAAACGAAAAGATTGTCACACGGTATAGAATGTTTTGGATATCGTATTGTAGAGAAAGATATACAAGGTGCTCTTTTAGTTGATAAGTTGCTTGAGATGGGTGTGAAACCAGGTCCAATCTTTAAACGTTTAAAGGATGGAGAAGTAGTTGAATTAGAGGATGGCACGATATTAAATGGAAATGAGTTTATCGGCCCACCTCAAAAAGGAAGAATTATTACTATCTTAGGTGATACGCGATATTGCGAAGCGAGTAGGGAGCTTGCGCAAGATGCAGATGTACTTGTCCATGAAGCGACTTTCGCAGCAGAAGATGAGCAACAAGCGCATGATTATTTTCATTCCACATCTAAGCAAGCTGCGAGCATTGCACTTCAGGCAAATGCGAAGCGATTAATCTTAACTCACATTAGTTCTCGCTATCAAGGAGATACATATAAGGAATTATTGAAAGAGGCAAGAGAGTTGTTTTCTAATACAGAAATAGCGACAGATTTGAAATCATTCCCAGTAGAAAAATAATAATTTTGTAAAAAATGGTAACGGTGGGTTACCATTTTTTTATGTCTAAAAAAATTTAAAAATAAAACTGTTATTATTTTATACTTATACTTGGATGATACAGAAAATTAGAATGGTTTGAATATATACGATAAAAATACGAAATAATGATTATTTAGAAAAACTGTTATATAAGTCAGATGACATACAAGTGATACAAATAGCAGGAATGGACTTTTATTCAGAACTTTTAAAATTCAACAAAAGTAAGCGTTTTATAAAAAACAAGCTATAATGAGGGCAGATTATAATTTATGATAAGTCACATGCTTTTTAGTTATTATCGTAACAAGTGAAGTTGACTAAACCATGAGAGAGTAACATGAGAATTATAATAGGAAAGATATCGCTTGTTTATGCTATCCTTGCAATGGCTTCTGTGTTAAACTTTGGATTGCTACCAGACTTTATTGTGGATTATCTTATATCATTTTTTAATGAAAATAATGCTAAGATTCTTATGTATTATTATAACTGGTATTATTTCAGGTTATATTGGATTACTTTTATTTAAAAATTATCCAATTCATACAGCAGAACAAATTCGTGGTACAACTGGAAAAGCGACAGATGTAGCAGGTTAATAGAATAGTAGAATAAATTTTTGCATAGAGGTTTAGGGGGAGTTATGATGAAGTATCGCTCAGTATTTGATATTATCGGTCCAGTTATGATTGGACCATCAAGTTCACATACAGCAGGCGCGGCAAGAATGGGGCAAGTTGCTCGCCAGCTGTTTCGTCATGAACCAGAAAGAGTAAGCATTTCGTTATATGGATCATTTGCAAAGACGTATCGAGGGCATGGTACGGATGTAGCACTAATCGGTGGAATATTAGGATTTGAAACAGATGACTTACGTATTCCAGAGGCGCTAGAAATAGCAAAAGAGCGCGGAATTGAAGTGGAATTCATTGAAGAAGATGCCAATGCACCTCACCCAAATACAGCGAAAATTCGTTTGTATAAAGGTGAAGAAGAAATTGAAGTTGTTGCTTGCTCAATTGGTGGCGGTAAAATTGAAGTTGTAGAATTAAACGGATTCGATCTTCAATTATCAGGCACAAGTCCAGCACTACTTATTGTAAATAACGATCGCTTTGGTGCTATTGCAGCAGTAGCTTCAATCCTTGCTACAAACGAGATTAACATTAGTACAATGAGTGTTTCTCGTAAAGAAAAAGGAAGAAGAGCGCTTATGGTTATTGAAACAGATGAATTATTAGCAGATGAAGTGATTGAAGAAATAAAAGCGCAACAAAATATTTGTCAAGTAACTATTATGGATTAATTGCAGGGGGGACACACCATGTTTCGGAACGCAGCGGAACTAGTGGCGCAAGCTAAAGAACAAAATGTAAAAATCGCAGAAATTATGATTCAATGTGAAATGGAAACAAGAAGTATTTCACGTGAAGAAGTAATTGCTGGTATGGAAAAGAACTTAGTCGTGATGGAACAAGCAGTAGAACGTGGTATTCGCGGCGTGAAATCACCAACTGGTTTAACTGGTGGAGATGCTGTAAAAGTTCAAGCGTATATGAAGAGTGGAAAAGGCTTATCTGGAGATACGATTTTGGATGCAGTAAGCAAAGCTGTTGCAACAAATGAAGTAAACGCAGCGATGGGAATTATTTGTGCAACACCAACAGCAGGGTCTGCTGGAACAGTGCCAGGTGTACTATTTGCGCTAAGAGAAAAATTGCAGCCTACACGTGAAGAAATGATTGAATTCTTATTTACAGCAGGAGCTTTCGGTATGGTTGTTGCGAATAACGCTTGTATTTCTGGTGCTGCAGGAGGATGCCAAGCTGAAGTTGGTTCAGCAAGTGGAATGGCGGCTGCAGCTGCAGTTGAGATGGCTGGTGGAACACAAGATCAAGCAGCTACAGCGATGGCAATTTCATTAAAGAACATGCTTGGTTTAGTGTGTGATCCTGTTGCAGGACTTGTAGAAGTACCTTGTGTAAAACGTAATGCAGCAGGAGCTGCAAATGCGATGATTTCAGCAGATTTAGCATTAGCTGGTGTAACGAGTACAATTCCATGTGATGAAGTAATTGAGGCAATGTTTAGAATCGGACAAACGATGCCAGTAGCACTTCGTGAAACAGCGGAAGGTGGACTTGCAGCAACGCCGACTGGTCGTCGCCTGCAAGAAGAGATTTTTGGGAAGAACAATAACTAAGTGTAATTATAGAAAAAGGAGCTCAAATAAACTTGAGCTCCTTTTTTTATTTTTCTTTTGTTAGTTGTTCTAATGTTTTTCCAAGATTATGTGATCGTTCCGTTGCCTGTGTAATACAAGAAATAAGTGCTTGTTGAAATTTATGTTCTTGTAATACTTCAATACCTGCTTCGGTAGTTCCGCCAGGAGAAGTAATTTCCTTTCGCAAAATAGAAGGGTGTTTGTCACTTGCTTTTAGCATTTCAGCAGCACCAATCATCGTTTGAAGAATAAGTGATTTTGCAACATCTTCTTTTAAACCAATTTTTTTTGCAGCTTCTTCCATAGCTTCCACTACGTAATAAATATAAGCAGGTCCACTTCCGGATAATGCAGTGACAGCATGCATATCTTCTTCCTCTACAACAGAGACGAGACCAATCGTTTCAAATAAAGATGTTGCAGTGCGAATATGTTCCGCTGTTGCATGTTTCGAAGGGGAGATAGCGGTAGCTGATTTTAAAATGGCTGCGGATGTATTTGGCATTGCACGAATAATTGGAACGTCTTTTTGAAGTAGTTTTCTAATTGAGTGAGTAGAAACACCTGCTAGTAATGAAATAATAAGCACGTTATTATTTATGTATTCTTTAAAAGGGATAAGCGCCTCTGCAACATCCTTTGGTTTCATTGCTAGAAAAAGAATATTTGCATCAGTAAGTAATTCTTTTTTATTATGAGTACCTTTGACACCGTATTTTTTATGTAGCTCTTGTAATCTTGTCTCGTTAGAACGATTACTTACAGTAATTTGTTCACATTTAACAACATTTGCATGTAACAAGCCACCAATAATAGCTTCAGCAATAGAGCCTGCACCGAGAAAGGAAATGTTTTGAATAGACATGATGTTCCTCCTTTAATTTTGGTTAGAAATTCTTATAAATGTACATACATTCGTTTTTTTATAGGAAACACCTCTTTTTATCTGAAAATAATGACAAATATATATAGAAGTTGTAAACTGAAGAAGTATTCATTTTTGAACCGGAAAGAGACAGGGGGGCTAAGCATGACGGCGATTCACCGAATGGAGATTCCTGTACCATTTGCAGTGGAAACTGTGAATGTGTTTTTAGTTGAGGGGGAGACATTAACATTAATTGATACAGGGACGAATACAGAAGAGGCAAGAAATGCGTTAGAAAGTCAATTAGGTGCATTAGGACATACGATAGAAGATATTGAAACAGTAGTCATTACGCATCATCATGCAGATCATTGTGGACTTTTAAATATATTTTCTGAGAAGACGAATATTATTGGACATCCTTGGAATGAGCCTTGGATCACACAAAATCCAGAGTTTTTAAAGCGGTATCATGAATTTTTTAGAGAGACGGCCTTACAGTTTGGTGTGCCAGTAGCATTTTTGAAAGACGAGTCGTTATTGACGACGAGGACACTTAAATATTCTTGTAATAGATCGTTAACGCATACTGTGAGAGAAGGAGATCGTATTAATTCTTTGCCTGGATTTACAGTGCTTGAAACACCAGGTCATGCTTCTACTCATATTTCTTTATATAGAGAATCTGATGGAATATTAATTGGTGGAGATGCTCTCATTAGTCATATTTCTTCGAATCCAATACTAGAACCACCATATGAAGGGCAAACAGAACGGGCACGCCCATTACTACAATATAATCAAACATTACAGCGTTTAAGCGAAATGAATATTTCACGCATTTTATCAGGGCATGGGGAAGATGTTCTAAATGTGAAACAACTTATTGAAACGAGATTACAAAAGCAAGAAACACGTGCTTTTAAAGTACTTGAGTTATTAAAGGAAAAACCAATGACAGCATTTGAAGTATGTGTAAAACTATTTCCGGTATTATATAAAGAACAATTACCACTTACTATTTCAGAAACGGTTGGACAATTGGACTATTTAGCATATAATCAACAAGTGATGATTGATGAGTCATCGCAACAATTGATTTATTATGCAAAGTAGGTGACAGCAATGACAGTACGTTTACAAAATAAAGTAATCGTCATTACAGGTGCTTCTAGTGGGATTGGTGAGCAAGTTGCAATGCAAGTTGCAGCACAGGGAGCGACTCCAGTATTAATGGCTCGAACAGAAGAGAAACTACAAGCGTTAGTAGACAAAATTAAAGAAACTTATAATACGCCTTGCTATTATTATGTATTAGATGTAAGTGATGAGATGGAAGTACAGTCTGTTTTTTCAAAGGTATTACAAGAAGTGGGACGTATTGATATATTAGTAAACAATGCGGGATTTGGTATTTTTAAAACGTTTGAAGATGCGTCAATGGGTGAAGTAAAAGATATGTTCCAAGTAAATGTATTTGGATTAGTAGCATGTACGAAAGCGGTACTACCTTATATGGTAAACAAGAATGAAGGACATATTATTAATATTGCTTCACTTGCTGGAAAAATTGCAACTCCGAAATCGAGTGCTTATGCAGCAACGAAACATGCCGTATTAGGATTTACGAATAGTTTACGCATGGAATTAGCCAATACAGATATTTATGTTACAGCAATTAATCCAGGTCCGATAGATACAAACTTTTTTGAAATAGCGGATCAATCTGGTACATATGTAAAGAATATGGGACGTTACATGTTAAAACCAACATACGTAGCAGAACAAATCGTAAAGTCGATGCACACGAAAAAACGTGAAGTAAACTTACCGAAGTGGATGGGAATTGGCCCGAAACTTTATGCTTTATTCCCAGGTTTATTTGAACGTGTAGCAGGTAAATCATTAAGTAAAAAATAGGAGATTTCCATATGGAAATCTCCTATTTTTTATTGTTTTCCAGTTACATAATCATAAACAATATCCTCAATTTCCTCGTATAAATCAATTTCAATATTTGAATGAGTCACCGTTTGAATATGTTTCACTAGCATTTCCTGATCTTCTTTTGATATTGGACTGCATTGATATTGTTGAAAACTTTTTATAATCATTTTCTCAATTAATTTTTCGTTCATATTTTTCCCCGCCTGTATGTACGTATGTATTGTTTTATTGTACTTGAAGTGAAATAAAAAAACTACTATGCACTATTTTTGTATAAAAATTCGGTTGAGTATATTATTTTTCTAATAAAATTAAGTTTTTTTAGATTTAAAAATTTATAAATATTTAATTGACTCTATAAATATACAATATTATAATCATACTTAATTTAAAGAATCGATATGAGGAGGAACTTATGAAAGTCGCAATTATTGGAGCCACTGGATATGGGGGCATTGAGTTAATTCGTTTATTAGAACAACATCCATATTTTTCGATAGCATCTCTCCATTCTTTTTCACAAGTTGGTGAGTGTATAACAAATGTATATCCGCATCTTCGAAATGTCCTTTTTCATACGTTACAAGAAATTGATGTGGAGACGATAGGAAAAGAAGCAGAAATCGTATTTCTAGCAACCCCAGCAGGAGTATCGGCGGAGTTAACTCCCAAGTTATTAGCAGAAGGTTTAAAAGTAATTGACCTATCTGGAGACTTTCGTATGATAGATCCTTCGTCATATGAACTGTGGTATAAAAGGCCAGCAGCGAAAGAAGAAATTCTTAGAAAAGCAGTGTATGGGTTAAGTGAATGGAAAAGGACTGGGATTCAAAAGGCAAATTTAATTGCAAACCCAGGATGTTTTGCTACAGCCACATTGCTAGCGATAGCGCCGTTAGTACGTAGCGGCATGATTGAAGAAGATTCGATTATTATTGATGCGAAATCAGGGGTATCAGGAGCAGGTAAAACACCAACAACAATGACTCATTTTCCTGAGCTATATGATAACTTGCACATTTATAAAGTGAATGAGCATCAGCACGTTCCAGAGATTGAGCAAATGCTTACAGAATGGAATAGTGAATCACAGCCAATTACATTTAGCACACATTTAATACCGATATCACGAGGAATCATGATTACACTTTATGCAAAAGTAAAACAAAAGATGGAAATAAAGCAAATTCAAAAATTGTATGAAGAAACGTATGAACAATCGCCTTTCATCCGAATTTGTACGCAAGGGAAATTTCCAAGTCCAAAAGAAGTGAGAGGCTCAAATTATTGTGATATTGGCATAGCTTACGATGAAAGAGCTGAAAGAGTTACGGTCGTTTCTGTTATAGACAATATGATGAAAGGCGCGGCTGGGCAAGCGATTCAAAATGCAAACATAATAGCGGGACTAGAAGAGACAACAGGTTTACAACATATGCCGCTTTATCTATAAGGGGGACATGATGATTAAAGTAGCGTCTATTACAAAATTAGAAAATGGTTCAATTGTAACGCCGAAAGGCTTTTCTGCAATTGGTACTGCAAATGGTTTAAAAAAGGAGAAAAAGGATTTAGGTGCCATCGTTTGTGATGTACCTGCATCATGTGCCGCTGTGTATACAACGAATCAAATACAAGCAGCTCCTTTGCAAGTAACGAAGGATAGTATAACGGCAGAAGGGAAGTTACAAGCAATTATCGTTAATAGTGGAAATGCAAATGCTTGTACTGGAATGAAAGGATTACAAGACGCATACGAGATGCGCGCATTAGGGGCGGAACATTTTGGGATGAAAGAAAATTACGTTGCAGTAGCTTCAACAGGTGTAATTGGTGTTCCACTGCCGATGGATATAATCCGAAAGGGAGTTGCAACTCTTATACCAACGAAGGAAGAAAGTGAAGCATATTGTTTTTCTGAAGCAATTTTAACGACGGATCTTATAACGAAAGAAACTTGCTATGAAATGATTATTGATGGGAAGAAAGTGGCGATTGCGGGTGTTGCAAAAGGTTCAGGGATGATTCATCCGAATATGGCAACGATGCTTAGTTTTATTACGACAGATGCTCATATAGAGCATGACGTATTGCAAACAGTGTTATCCCAAATTACGAATCATACATTTAATCAAATTACGGTAGATGGAGATACTTCTACGAATGATATGGTCATCGTTATGGCAAGTGGATTATCAGAAACAAGACCGATAAATATGGAACATACAGATTGGGAAACTTTCGTATGTGCTTTACAGAAGGTATGTGAAGATTTAGCGAAAAAAATTGCGCAAGATGGTGAAGGAGCTAAGAAGTTAATAGAAGTAAATGTGCTAGGAGCTCAAACGAATGAAGAGGCAAAAAAAATTGCAAAGCAAATAGTCGGTTCGAGTCTTGTGAAAACAGCAATACATGGTGAAGACCCAAACTGGGGGCGAATTATTAGCAGTATTGGACAAAGTGAAGTAGCTATTAATCCGAACACAATTGACATTACTCTTCAATCTATATCGGTATTAAAAAATAGTGAGCCTCAAATATTTTCTGAAGAAGAAATGAAAGAGAGATTACAAGAAGATGAAATAGTCATTAATGTGTACTTACACTTAGGTGAAGAGACAGGATCAGCTTGGGGCTGTGACTTAAGCTATGAATATGTGAAAATAAATGCTTGTTATCGTACATAAGGAGAGAGAAGATGAGCGATTATATTGTAGTGAAATGCGGCGGTAGTATGTTGAATCAATTAAATGCTGTGTTTTTTGATTGTATAAAGAAATTGCAACAGAAGTATAAAGTAGTGATTGTTCATGGTGGTGGGCCAGAAATTGATGCCAAATTAAAAGATTGTAACATCAACGTAGAAAAAAGAGATGGATTACGCGTAACACCAAAAGAAGTTATGGATGTTGTTCAAATGGTGCTATGCGGAAGTACGAATAAAAAACTCGTAATGAATTTACAAAAGCATAATTTACTTGCTGTAGGTTGTTCGGGGTGTGACGGTAATTTACTTCAAGTTCAACCTGTCAGCGAGGAGATAGGATATGTGGGAGAAGTAAGTTATGTAGAAACAGCCTTATTAAAAGGATTAATAAATATGGGGTATATTCCTGTTATTGCTCCAATCGGGGTAAATGGTAATGAAATTTATAACATAAATGCGGACAATGCTGCAGCTGGGATTGCGGCCGCGTTAGGGGCAAAAGAGCTTATTTTTATTACGGATGTAGATGGAATATTACATGAAGGGAATTTGGTAAAGGAAACGGATGAATCTGAAATTGCAACTTTTATAGAAACAGGTGTTATTACAGGTGGGATGATTCCGAAAGTACAGGCGGCACTAGCATCATTAAAAATGGGAGTGCAAAAGATAAGTATTGTGAATGGTACAAAAGATTTTACTGAGGTTACGGGAGAGTGTATTGGAACGACGGTAACGAAAGGTGTGAGTATTGCATGACGAGTCATCTTTTTCAAACGTATGGCAGAAGAACTATTGAGTTTGTAAAGGGAACTGGAACGAAAGTTATTGATAATAAAGGTAAGCAATATTTAGATTTTACATCAGGAATTGGCGTATGTAATTTAGGACATTGTCACCCTACTGTTCTCAAAGGTGTACAAGAGCAACTTGATGATATATGGCATATATCTAACCTGTTTACAAACAGCTTACAAGAAGAAGTTGCGTCATTATTAACAGAAAATAGAGCATTAGATTATGTGTTTTTCTGTAATAGTGGGGCAGAGGCAAATGAAGCGGCTTTAAAGTTAGCACGTAAGCATACTGGAAAATCTCTCGTCGTAACATGCCAGCAGTCTTTTCACGGTAGAACATTTGGAACGATGAGTGCAACGGGCCAAGATAAGGTGAAAGAAGGATTTGGTCCATTACTTCCATCTTTTTTACATATCCCTTTTAACGATATTAAAGCATTAGAGGAAGTAATGAATGAAGAAGTTGCGGCGGTAATGGTAGAAGTTGTTCAAGGAGAGGGAGGAGTAATACCTGCTGATCTATCTTTTTTGAAAGAGATTGAAAAATTATGTAATAAGTTCGGTTCCTTATTTATTATAGACGAAGTACAAACGGGGATAGGAAGAACTGGAACACTATTCGCTTATGAACAAGTGGGAATAGAGCCTGATATCGTTACCGTTGCAAAGGCACTTGGGAATGGGATTCCTGTCGGAGCGATGATTGGCGGGAAAGAGCTCGGAACGTCGTTTACTGCAGGATCACACGGTTCAACTTTTGGCGGGAATTACATCGCGATGGCTGCAGCGAAAGAAGTATTGCAAGTGAGTAAAAAACCATCGTTTTTAAAAGAAGTACAAGAAAAAGGCGAGTACGTATTAGAGAAGTTGCAAGAGGAATTACAGCATGTCGAATGTATTCAAAATATACGTGGTAAGGGGCTTATGATTGGGATTGAGTGTAAGCATGAAGTTGCAAGTTTTATAGAACAACTAGAAAACGAAGGACTTCTCGTATTACAAGCAGGCCCTAATGTTATAAGACTATTACCGCCACTCATTGTCACGAATGAAGAGTTAGAACAGGCAGTATATATAATAAAAAAAGTAGTTTGTACAAAAAACGTATCAATCATATAAGGGGGAAGTTTCATGTCAACTGTACAAGTACCGAAATTAAATACGAAAGATCTTTTAACACTAGAAGAATTAACGAAAGAAGAAATTATTTCTTTAATTGAGTTCGCTATATATTTAAAAAAGAATAAGCAAGAGCCTTTATTACAAGGCAAAATATTAGGGCTTATTTTTGATAAGCATTCAACTCGTACTCGTGTATCTTTTGAAGCGGGAATGGTACAACTCGGGGGACATGGTATGTTTTTAAGTGGGAAAGAGATGCAAATGGGAAGAGGAGAAACCGTTTCAGATACTGCGAAAGTATTATCGCAGTATATTGACGGGATCATGATACGTACATTCTCACACGCGGATGTAGAAGAGCTTGCAAAAGAATCGAGTATTCCTGTTATTAACGGTTTAACGGATGATCATCATCCTTGTCAAGCATTGGCAGACCTCATGACGATATATGAAGAAACAAATACATTTAAAGGAATAAAATTAGCTTACGTAGGTGACGGAAATAATGTATGTCATTCATTGTTGCTAGCGAGTACAAAAGTCGGAATGCATATGACTGTTGCAACGCCTGTAGGATATGAACCGAATGAAGAGATTGTAAAAAAAGCGTTAGCGATTGCCAAGGAAACAGGAGCTGAAATTGAAGTTTTGCATGATCCTGAATTAGCGGTGAATGAAGCAGATTTCATTTATACTGACGTTTGGATGAGCATGGGGCAAGAGGGCGAAGAAGAGAAATATTCTTTATTTCAACCTTACCAAATCAATAACGAACTTGTTAAGCATGCGAAACAAACATATCGTTTCTTACACTGTTTACCTGCCCATCGTGAAGAAGAAGTAACAGGCGAAATTATAGATGGACCACAGTCTATCGTATTTGAGCAAGCTGGTAATCGATTGCATGCTCAAAAAGCGTTATTAGTGAGTTTATTTAAAAATGTAGAAGAGCCTTCCTAAAAGGGAGGTTTTTTTATATTAAAATGTCGGATGTATATTTGGTTAACCATTTCGATATCATTTATAATAAAAGAGAAAACTAAATTTGTTTTTCAGAGTGTGTAAGGACATACTACATATAAAAATATAGTTAAAGAGATGATGAGGGTGAAAACAACTAAGAAAACATATTCGTTTTTTCAGCGGATGTGGAGAATATTAAAGTTTCAATATTATAAGTTGCTTCGATCGCCAGAAGGCGCAAAGAAAGTATCGTTAGGGTTTGCTATAGGATTCGGCTTAGAAATGTTAGTCATTTATACGGCATCGCTCGTATATGTAGTATTTTATCCAATCGTCAGGTTAGCAAAGGGATCTTTTCCTGCGGCAGTTATTGGCAATATTATTGGGAAAATATCGTTTCTCCCAGTATTTTTATTTCCGCTTGCGTATGCGCTAGGAAAAATGATTTATCCATTTCATGTACAGAAAATTCATCATGAACCATTTACGATAGCGGACTTGTTTTCAAGTCACATTTTTACGATATTAAAGAGCTTATTACAAAGTGAAGTGTATGTATTAATTGGAATGACGATTTTAGGAGTTGTGTTTGGTCTCATTTCATATTTCGTTGTGCATTATTTATACGAAAAGAACCGTAAGTTACGCTTGAAGAAAAGGAAGAAACGAGTGAGAGAACCACTTGTACAATTATAAACAATGTCACATTCATTTTCTCCTTTGAATATGTTTAAGAAAAAGGAGGAGAGGATAATGTATTATTATTACGTACCTCAAGTATATCCATATGTAAATTATTATCCGGTTTATGATACGAGTAGACAATACGAATTATATCGGCAACAACAATTACAGCAATTATCACAAATACCACAATTACCACAACAACAGCCTACACAGGAAAAAAAACCATATTTAACAACATGGCCATATTCCAATGTGTACTATGGTAACTATTACGAATCATAAAGCTGCTTCTATTTAGAAGCAGCTTTATACGTTTGTTTTCAAAATTAAATTTTGAATGGTTTGAAGAGAATGAATGAGCTTTTCGCGCTCTTCCTCAGATAATGTTTGGAAATTTTCTTTTAGTTTGTCTAAAATGAATTGCTGATACTGATTTACTAATAATTTCCCTTCAGCTGTTAGAGAAATTAAAATGACCCGTCGATCTTTTTCGCTATAATGACGCTCTATTAGTTCTTCTTGAATAAGTTTGTTTAATAGAGGTGTCATGTTAGGCCGTGAAATCGCTAGCCGCTTGCCGATTTCGGAAACTGCTAATGTGCCGTTTTCATGCAAAAGCAGTAATACTTGTGTATGTGATGGCGGCATATGTCTTTGAGAAGAAAATTCTCCAGGAAGCATAAATTTGCGATAAAAAAGAGGCACTAGCGAAAGAAGATGATCAACAATACGTTCCCACTCGCGTGATTCCATATAAAGGCCCCCTTCCACTATCATTGTAACAAAAAAGACATGTTATAAAAATAGAATTGTTTCATGGGAATTTTAATATTTGTAGGCCAACACTTTTTTTGTAAATGAATCGGCAATAATCGTATAGCCTTTATCATTTGGGTGTACTTGGTCAAAGAGCAATTCTTTTTTATCATTCGATATTAATTTACGAATTGGCAAAACGATAGATGGTTGATTCACTTTTGCAATGGAATAAACGGATTCATTCCAGCCGTCTAAAAACATATCTGCATAACTTGCGATGGAGTCATCGAGTTGTAACGGGTTATAGAGTTCAGAAAGAATGAGTAAAGCATCCGGATTTTGATCTCGGACTGTCTTTACAATATTTTTTACATCCGCTTCAAAATGAGCTTTTTCTTTATTTAACATTTTAATACCGTCTATAACACCGACATCACGATTTAAGCGAAATAAATTATTTCCCCCAATATTAATTGTAATGATATTTGCTGCTCTAATTTTTTGCTTTACATCTTCTGATTGAACTTTTTTAGCGAGACGATCTGTTGTAAGACCGTTTATCCCAAGGTTTTCTACAGTAATTGGTTTATGAGTTTGTGCTTCTATTTGTTTAGAGGCTAATTCAGCAAATCCACCTTGTGTCGATCCATATCCTTTAGCGAGTGAATCACCTAATACAAGATGATAAAATGATTCGTTTGTTTGCTTATCAATCCAATTTGGGGCAGATGTTTTTTCTGTTTTTTCTTCAGATTCATTTTGTTTTGTCTCGTCGTTCTTTTCAAAATAAGAATAAGAAATGATCAGAAGGAGGAGACAAACAATTGTTAAGATGACTTTTTTCATAAATTCATCCTCCTTGTAATTGGTAATTGTATCATATTCAGCAGTATTAGCAATGTAAGGGCATATTATATGTTTATGAAAAGTTTATAATAACTTTACAGAAAATTTGTTGAAGTTTGTCAAAAAATATTGACGATAGGAAAGAACTTTATATATGATAATGTCAGATAAGGTGAAATTTTAATTAGTGGGAGCTTTATTTCCTATTAATTGTTAGTCTTCATCAATCGAGCGTTTAAGGGGACTACTCGTTAGCGCAGGGTGAAATGAAAATTGTGTCTCTAATAGAAGAAAAAAGGTATGTGGTTAGAGACAGATAGGGATTCATTTCATTATTTCTGGTAATTGTATAAGGGGGATTTTTTGTGAAAAAGTCAAAAAAAATGCTAGCTGGAGCAACTCTTGCGATTGGTGTAATGGCACCGCAAGTAATGCCAGCAACAGCTCATGCAGATGAGAACACTGGGGAGAGTACAGTTAACTTACGAATTCTAGAAACATCAGATATTCACGTTAACTTAATGAATTACGATTATTATCAAACGAAAACAGATAATAAAGTAGGTCTTGTACAAACGGCAACACTCGTTAATAAAGCACGTGAAGAAGTGAAAAACTCTGTCCTATTTGATGATGGGGATGCATTACAAGGGACACCGCTTGGGGATTACGTAGCGAATAAAATAAAAGATCCGAAGAATCGTGTGGATCCTAGTTATACACATCCATTATATCGTGTAATGAATTTAATGAAGTATGACGTCATCTCTCTTGGGAATCATGAATTTAACTACGGTTTAGATTATTTAAACAAGGTGATTGAAAAAACGGATTTCCCGGTTATTAACTCGAATGTATATAAAGTTGACCATGATGATAAGGAAGAGAACGATGAAAATTATTTTAAACCATATCATATTTTAAAGAAAGAAGTAGTGGATGAAGCAGGCCAAAAACAAATAGTGAAAATTGGTGTAATGGGATTTGTTCCACCACAAATCATGAACTGGGATAAAGCGAACTTAGAAGGAAAAGTAAAAGCGAAAGACATCGTCGCAACAGCAAAAATAATGGCGAAAAAAATGCAAAATGAGGGTGCAGATATTATCGTTGCATTGGCTCATTCAGGCGTCGATAAGAGCGAATATAAAGAAGTAAATAAAATGGAAAATGCATCATATCATTTAGCAACACAAGTTCCAGGCGTAGATGCAGTATTAATGGGACATTCACATACTGAAGTGAAGGACGTATTTAATGGTGTTCCAGTTGTAATGCCGGGTGTTTTTGGTAGTAACTTAGGTATTATTGATATGCAATTGAAAAAGGTAAACGGAAAATGGGAAGTGCAAAAAGATCAGTCTAAGCCGCAACTTCGTCCGATTGCTGATAGTAAAGGTAATCCATTAGTAGAATCTGATCAAAAATTAGTTAATGAAATTAAAGATGAACATGAAAAGACAATCGAATATGTAAATACACATGTAGGTGAAACGAAAGCACCAATTAATAGTTATTTTTCATTAGTACAAGATGATCCTTCCGTACAAATTGTGACAAATGCGCAAAAATGGTATGTAGAACAAGAACTTAAAAAACCAGAGTACGAAAAGATTAGAGATATTCCGGTTTTATCTGCAGGTGCACCATTTAAAGCAGGTGGCCGAAACGGTGCTGCATATTATACTGATATTCCAGCTGGAACGTTAGCAATTAAAAACGTTGCAGATTTATATGTATATCCGAATACGTTATATGCTGTAAAAGTAAACGGAGCGCAAGTGAAAGAATGGCTTGAAATGTCTGCAGGTCAGTTTAATCAAATTAATCCAAAGAAAACAGAAGAACAGCCGTTAGTAAATATAGGCTATCCTACATATAACTTTGATATTTTAGATGGCTTAAAATACGAAATTGATGTAACGCAACCGGCGAAATACGATAAAGATGGAAAAATTGTAAATGCAAATACGAATCGTATTGTAAATATGACATATGAAGGTAAGCCAGTAGCTGATGATCAAAAGTTCATCGTCGCTACAAATAACTATCGTGGAAGTAGTCAAACGTTCCCAGGTGTAAGTGAAGGGGAAGTTGTATACCAATCACAAGATGAAACACGTCAAATCATTGTGAAGTATATGCAAAAAATAAAAAATATTGATCCAGCAGCTGATCAAAATTGGACGTTTAAACCGATTGTTGCAGATAAATTAAATACAACATTTGATTCTTCACCAAATGCACAAAAGTATATAAAGAAAGATGGGAACATATCATATGTTGGACCATCTGAGAATCAATTTGCTAAATATGCAATTGATATAACGAAGAAAAATGATGATAAAGAAACTGGTGAAGGAAATCCAACAACACCGCCAACAGGTGGTGGAGAAAATCCGACGACACCACCGAAAGGTGATGGAGAAAACCCAACGACACCGCCAACAGGTAATGGAGAAAACCCAACACCACCAACAGAAGAAGGTGATAATGGTAATGAACCAAAGCAAGATGGAAACAATACTGGATCTGGACAAACTACAACAGATGATCAAAATACAAAAGAAACAACAACTGTAGGTGAAAATAAAGAAGCTGAAAAAGATGAACGTGATTTACCGAAAACAGGTGCAAGTATTGCTTCTACAATTGGAGCTGGTCTTGCGTTTGTTGGAGCTGGATTACTTATGTTATTTAGAAGAAAGAAAGCGAATAGATAGTCAAGAAATATAAAAAGGATTACCGATTTGGTAATCCTTTTTGTTATATTATGAAACTGGTACTGCTTTTTCTTTTTTCCATGAAAGACCGAATCCAGTAAAACCGACAATAATGGTTACGACTGGACATGCTAAACAGAAGATTGCGTATGGCAGGTAATCGAATGTTGGAACGCTAAGAACGTTTGTTAAGAATACGCCACTTACACCCCATGGTACGAGTGGATTAATTACTGTACCAGCATCTTCTAATACTCGTGATAAATTACGACGTTCTAAACCGACTTCATCGTATTTATTAGCAAATGCTTGTCCTGTTAAAACGATGGATAAGTACTGCTCACCAAGTAAGAAGTTTACACCAATTGCAGTTGAAGCAGTAGAAATAATTAAGCGTGTACTAGTTTTTACGAAGCTAGAGATAATATTCATCAGCTGCGCTATAATACCCATTCCTTGTAATAATCCTCCCATACAAAGAGCTAGGAAAATAAGAGCAATTGACATCATCATACTTTGCAGGCCACCGCGAGATAATAAGCTATCAATATCTTTGATACCAGTTTTAGAAACGTAACCGTCTTGCATAATTTTAATTAAATCAGCTAAAGAAGTGCTAGGTTTAAAAATAAAGAGAATAATAATTCCTACCACAATTCCTGCAAGTAATGTTGGAACTGCGGGTACCTTTTTAAATGCGAATAGGAACAGTAATAAAATAGGAATCAGTGTAACGATAGAAATCGTTGCATTTTTTTCTAGTGTGTTAATAAATGCTGAGAAATCAACGTTTCCACCAGATCCGCTTCCTAAAATGAAAAATGCGATAAAAGCAATAATGAAAGCTGGAACTGTTGTCCAAAGCATGTTACGAATATGTTCAAATAAATCTACACCCGTTACAGCAGGCGCTAAGTTTGTTGTATCAGATAAAGGAGACATTTTATCTCCGAAGAATGCACCAGAAATAATTGCACCAGCAATAAGAGCTGGATCGTATCCAAGGGCAGTACCCATTCCCATAAAAGCAAGTCCTACAGTTGCAGCAGTTGTAAAAGCACTACCGATACTCGTTCCAACAATTGCACAAACAACAAAAACAGTTGGAACGAAAATTTTTGGAGATACAAGCTGGAAGCCGTATACCATTAAAGTCGGAATAGTTCCAGCTGCGATCCAAACGCTAATTAATACGCCTACAAGTAAGAAAATAAATATAGATGGAATACCAGCTGAAATACTACTAATCATCCCTTTCTCCATAGTAGACCAAGAGATTCTCTTCAGGAATCCAAATGCTAATAAAAGAACGATACCAAATAAAATTGGGATGTGTGGTGAAACTTCTAATTGAATAACACTAAAACCAATACAGAAAAAGATAAAAATTGTTAAAAGAACAGACTCAATTTTTGAAACCATTGTTTTCCCCTCCTAAGTAATGTAAAATAGCTCTTTTTTATATAAAATTCGCCAATATTGTATATTTCCTTCTAAAATTTAGAATTTTGTGACAAATTACCGGTAATTGTTAGTCCTTCTATATGATACGGAAATGATTGGATAAAAAAACGTCCCTGCATATAATTATGCAGGGACGAAGAAATCGCGGTACCACCCTAGCTTGTGAAATGAATGCGTCACAAAATAAAGGGTCATATGATATGCGCTTATAAAATAAAAAACGCCCCTGCAATATATGCAGGGACGAAAAATTCGCGGTACCACCCTAAATTGTGAAACAGTGTCGTTTCACCACTCTTTAGACATAACGGTCTATAACCGTCTTTCACTACTCCTCACGTTTCGTAAAAGAAGCTCCAGGGGGTAATTCATAATTCGCTCTGTACTGGTTCGCACCGACCACCAGCTCTCTGAAATCAGAAATCGAAATACTACTAAATCCTATCAACGCCGATTCATATGATGTTAGTTAAATTTTTATCATATTTTCATCTTACATGTCAATAAAAATATTAAATGTTTTTTTAGGGAAATAAAGGATAATTGTTTTTAACGCTGTAAAAATGTACGTTATAATGAATTTGAAAGGGGGAGGAAAGAGTGAAGAAAAAAATAATTCTTTTTACCACTTTATTAGTTATTGGAGGAAGTGCTGGAATTTACACAGCTTTTGCGGCTGAATCAGAGCAGTTGAAACAAAAGCAAATACAACAGTCAGAAGTGAAGAAAGTAAAAGAAATAGAAGAGAAGAAATCAATGGAAAAAGCAGCAGAAAAACTAGGAGTTTCTACTGAGGGGAAAACAAAAGAAGAGGTTACGAAAGAAGTAAATACCGCTAGATTTGAGAAGCGTCATGATTTATTAATTGAGCACGCTAAGCAACTTGGAATTGATACAGAGGGGAAAAAAGATGAAGAAATTATTTTAGAAATTGGAAAGATACAGCATGGAAAGTAGAACAACTTATCGTATGATAAGTTGTTCTTTTTTAAGAACTATTTGATTTTAAAATAATTGACAGTCATTCGGATTTAATGTTAACTATATTTATAAACAAGTTAACATTAGGGGTGACAATTGTGACAATAAATAGTAGAACGATTGAAAAATCATCTTATACATATGAAGAATTAGCAGAGAAAAATAAAGCTTACGTATGGCACCCATTTACACAAATGAAAGATTATTTAGAAGAAGATCCTGTCATTATTGAACGTGGAGAGGGAAGAAAACTATACGATGTAAATGGTAATGAATATTGGGATGGTGTTTCATCTATATGGTTAAATGTTCACGGACATCAAGTACCGGAATTAGATGAAGCAATTCGTGAGCAATTAAATAAAATTGCTCATTCTACTATGTTAGGACTTGCTAACGTTCCATCTATTTTATTAGCAGAAAAAATTATTGAGGTTGTACCAGATGGATTGAAGAAGGTATTCTATTCTGATTCAGGTTCTACCGCTGTTGAAATTGCAATTAAGATGGCTTTCCAATATTGGCAGCATAAAGGGAAACCAAAGAAACAAAGATTCGTTACATTAAAAGAAGCATATCACGGTGATACAATTGGAGCTGTTTCGGTAGGAGCAATAGACTTGTTTCACCAAGTGTATAGTTCGCTCTTATTTGATGCGATTAAAATGCCGTATCCATATACATATCGTTCTCCTTACGGAAATAATAAGGAGGAAATTGTAAAAAGCCATTTAGAAGAAATGGAAGAATTGTTGAAAGAAAAGCATGAAGAAGTAGCTGCCATCATTGTAGAGCCATTAATGCAAGGTGCTGGCGGGATGATTACAATGCCAAAAGGATATTTAAAAGGACTGCGCGATTTATGTACTAAGTACAATGTATTATTTATTACAGATGAGGTAGCGACTGGATTTGGGCGTACAGGGAAAATGTTTGCTTGTGAACATGAAAATGTGACGCCAGACATTTTAACTGCTGGGAAAGGTTTAACAGGTGGATATTTACCAATTGCAGTTACGGTAACAACAGATGAAATATATAATGCCTTCTTAGGAGAATATGAAGAACAAAAAACATTTTTCCATGGACATAGCTACACAGGTAATCCGTTAGGGTGTGCCGTAGCAATTGCGAATCTAGAACTATACGAGAAAACAAATTTAATAGAAGAAGTGGCACGTAAAACAGAATATGTGGCGACGCAATTAGAAGAGCTTTTTGCATTTAAACATGTAGGGGATATTCGTCAGTGCGGATTAATGGTTGGTATTGAGCTTGTGAAGAATAAGGAAACGAAAGAAGCGTTTGGCTGGACAGAAAGAGTCGGTGTTCAAGTATGTAAACGCTCAAGAGAGCTGGGTATGATTTTACGACCGCTAGGTAACACGATTGTATTTATGCCACCACTTGCTTCTACTTTTGAAGAGATTGATGATATGTTACGCATTTTATATAAGGCAATCTCAGATGTTATGGAGGGAGAATAATGAGTGGTTTTTTCATAACAGCAACTGATACTGAAGTTGGAAAAACAGTAGTTGCAGGTGCTATAGCAGGTGTATTTAGAGAATTAGGATATAACGTAGGGGTGTATAAACCGTTGCAAAGTGGGCATGTTGCATCAAATCCTGAGGGAGATGCGGCAAGGTTAAAAGCATTATCAGGTGTACCGACACCAGAAAATGAAATTTGCCCTTATTCTATTGAAGAACCACTTGCTCCGAGACTTGCCATGAAAAGAGCTGGAAGAGTAGTAAAGTTAAAAGAAATTACTGATTACTATAATGAACTATTAAAAGAGTTTAATAGCTTATTTGTAGAAGGAGCAGGTGGGCTTGCTGTTCCATATACAGAAGATGCTTTAGTAATTGATTTTGCAAAAGAATTACAGTTGCCTCTTATTGTAGTAGCTCGTCCTACATTAGGAACAGTAAATCATACAGTGTTAACGATTGCTTACGCAAAGGCGCATGGCTTAACCGTAGCGGGTGTCATTTTATCAGGTTGCAAAGAATGTGAAATGGAAAGAGTGCAAGAAAATAAAGAGATGATTGAAGAGCTGAGCGGGGTACCAGTTTTAGGATTATTACCATTCTTTGAAGGTGAGTTTACGAAAGAAGAAGTATTAGAATCTGCAAAAGAACATATTATGATTTCAAAATTAGAGGAGTTTATCCAAAATGAATCAAACGTGGCGGGCGCACCTTCAATCTAAATTACAACAATTACATGAGCAAGGGCAGTATCGAAATTTATATGTAACAGAGAAGGCAGAAGAGACTTGGCTTATTCGAGATAAAAAAAGGATGTTAAATTTAGCGTCAAATAATTATTTAGGGTTAGCTGGAGATGAAAGGTTAAAAGAAGCTGCTATTGCCTGTACAAAAAGATGTGGAACTGGAGCGACTGCCTCTCGTCTCGTTGTAGGAAATCATCCATTATATGAAGAGGTTGAGAGAAGCATATGTGACTGGAAAGGTACTGAAAGAGCTTTAATTGTAAATAGTGGGTATACGGCAAATATAGGTGCCATATCTTCTTTAGCCTCTCGGCACGATATTGTTTTTAGTGATAAGTTAAATCACGCAAGTATTGTTGATGGAATCATATTAAGCGGGGCAGAGCATAAAAGGTATCGTCATAATGATTTGGATCATTTAGAGAAGCTGTTGAAAACAGCGTCACCTGAAAAGCGGAAATTAATCGTAACTGATACCATTTTTAGTATGGATGGTGATACTGCTTATTTGAGAGATTTAGTACAGCTGAAAGAGAAATACGGGGCAATCATTATAGTCGATGAAGCACATGCGAGTGGAATATATGGAATCGGCGGAGCTGGGTTATCTCATATAGAAAAAAATCTTACTCAAAAAATTGATATACATATGGGGACGTTTAGCAAGGCTTTAGGGTGTTATGGTGCGTATTTGACAGGTGATGAAATTTATATAGAGTATTTACAAAATATGATGAGAAGCTTTATTTTTACTACAGCTTTACCACCAAGTACGTTAGGAGCAGTGCAAAAAGCAATTGAAATTGTAAAAGAAGATAACGAAAGAAGAGAGAACCTTATAGCAAACGGAGAATACTTCAGAACTAAATTAAGGGATGCTGGTTTTGATATTGGGAATAGTTCAACTCATATTGTACCGATTGTAGTCGGTTCAAATGAACATGCTTTACGATTTAGTAAAAGGTTGCAAGAGGCAGGGATTGCGGCTATTGCAATTCGTCCGCCAACTGTGCCGGTTCATAGCTCTCGAATTCGCTTTGCAGTTACATCGCAACATACAATAGATGATTTAAAATGGGCTATTGACCGAATTATTCACATTGCGAAAGAAGAGGAGATTTTCGTATGAACGAGCTAAAGATTATTTTTATCCCAGGATGGGGAATGGAAGAGAATATTTGGGATTTAGTATTTCAGTATTTTAAAGGATACCCTGTTCAAAGCATAGATTGGCGTAATGTGAAAGAACGAAGTGAATTTGCGGAACGAATTATAGATGTAGCGCATAATGACAACGTAATTTTAGTTGGATGGTCACTAGGAGCGTTAGCAGCAGTTGAAGCTTATAAAAAGATTCAGGCAAAAGGCATCGTATTAATTGGTGGTACTGCTAAATTTACAAATACGAGCGACTACAGTAACGGATGGAATGCTTTGCATGTAGAACGGCTGAAAAGGAATTTGGCGAGAAGGAAAGAAGATACGCTCAAGCGGTTTTATGAAAATATGTTTACGAAAGATGAGCTAAAAGAGAATAAAAACTTTGAAGATATTGTAGACCGTTTTAAAGGTGATTCTATTCAGTCTTTACAACTAGGTTTGGATTATTTAATAGAAACAGATATGAGAGAAGAACTAAAAGAAATTAAAGTACCTATACTACTTATTCACGGAGAACAGGATGTAATATGCCCGTTGTCTGCGGCACGTAGTATGACGGAGAATAGCAGCAGCGAGCTGAAAGTAGTAAGTGATGCAGGGCATGCGTTATGTGTAACGAATTTTGAATATTGCGCAAATGAGATAATTCAATTTGTAGAGGGGATACGACATGATCAACAAAACGTTACTACAAAAACGGTTTAATGGGGCAGCCGTATCTTACGATCGATATGCAAATGTACAAAAAAAGATGGCACATTCATTACTTTCAATCTTAAAGGAACGATATAGTGAAACGGCATCAATACGTATTTTAGAACTGGGGTGCGGGACGGGGTATGTAACAGAGCAATTATCAAAGTTATTTCCGAAAGCACATATTACAGCAGTTGATTTTGCTGAAAGTATGATTGCAATTGCGCAAACTAGACAAAATGTAAAAAATGTAACGTTTTACTGTGAAGATATTGAGCGATTACGATTAGAAGAATCATATGATGTCATTATTTCAAATGCTACATTTCAATGGTTAAATAATTTACAACAAGTGTTAAGAAATTTATTTCAACATTTGTCTATAGATGGGATATTACTCTTTTCAACGTTTGGACATGAAACATTTCAAGAATTGCATGCTTCGTTCCAACGTGCGAAAGAAGAAAGAAATATAAAAAATGAAACATCGATTGGTCAACGTTTTTATTCGAAAGATCAGTTGCTTCATATATGCAAGATAGAAACAGGGGATGTGCATGTTTCTGAAACATGTTACATAGAGAGTTTTACAGAAGTTAAGGAATTTCTACATTCTATTCGAAAAGTAGGAGCGACTAATAGCAATGAAGGATCATATTGTCAAAGTCCCTCACTCTTTCGTGCGATGCTGCGCATATACGAAAGAGACTTCACGGGAAATGAAGGGATAAAGGCAACGTATCATGCTTTATTTATGCATATAACAAAAGAGGGGAAGAGATGAAATGAAACAAGTACAAACAAAAAGGGATTGGAAAAAACTTGCATACGACGTAGTGGAAGAGAAGATGATTACGAAAGAAGATGCAATAGCGATATTAGAAGCTGATGATACAGAAGTTCTAGAAATTATGAATGCAGCTTACATCATTCGTCATCATCACTTTGGTAAGAAAGTAAAATTGAATATGATTATTAATACGAAATCTGGATTATGTCCTGAAGATTGTGGATATTGCTCACAGTCTATTATTTCAGAAGCACCGATTGATAAATATGCATGGTTAACGCAGGAGAAGATTGTAGAAGGGGCACATGAAGCAATACGCCGTAAAGCAGGTACATATTGTATTGTAGCGTCTGGTCGTCGTCCGACGGATAAAGAGGTAAATCACGTAATTGGAGCAGTTAAGGAAATTCGTGAAACGACAGACTTGAAGATTTGTTGTTGTTTAGGTTTCTTAAATGAAGATCAAGCAGGACGTTTAGCCGAAGCAGGCGTGCATCGTTATAACCACAACTTAAATACACATGAAAATAATTACGATAGTATTTGTTCAACTCATACGTATGATGATCGTGTTGATACAGTTCAAAAAGCGAAACAAGCGGGCATTTCTCCATGCTCTGGAGCGATTTTTGGCATGGGAGAAACAATTGAAGAGCGTGCTGAAATTGCATTTGAATTACAACGTATAGATGCAGATTCTATCCCTTGTAATTTCCTTGTTGCTGTAAAGGGAACACCTCTTGAAGGGCAAAAAGAGTTAACGCCAGTAGAATGTTTAAAAGTACTGGCAATGATGCGTTTTGTAAACCCGACAAAAGAAATTCGTATTTCAGGAGGACGTGAAATCAATTTACGTTCTGTACAGCCAATCGGTTTATTTGCAGCAAATTCTATTTTTGTCGGGGACTACTTAACGACAGCTGGACAAGAGCCGACTGCAGACTGGGGTATGATTGCAGATTTAGGATTTGAGATTGAAGAGTGTGCATTATAAGATAGATGAAAAAGCAAACTTGTAAAAGGGTTTGCTTTTTTTGTAAATAAAATGTAATAAATAGTTGTGAACGCCTGTTACTATTGGTTTTTGAACGAAAAAAAGAATTTTTGTGGACGAATTTTCCAAGCCCTAGTTGTACATAGTAAATATGTAATTTATATTGGGTTGGAGGATTTTACATGTACAAATACATATTAGCGATTATGACTTGTTTAATTTTAATAAAAGCAATAAGTTCTGATCCAGTTAAGGCTGCTGAAAATCCTGAACAAAAAGAGATGCAACAAAGAATCGAACAACACTTTCGAACGAAAGCTGAACATTTTGGATTGAAAACGGAAGGAAAAGATTTAAAGGAAGTTAGAAAAGAAATTACTATTATAGAAGAAGCGAAAAAAAGAGAGAATGTATGGAGAACAGCACAAGCTCTTCATATAAAAACAGAAGGAAAAACGATGAATGAATTAATAAAAGATGTACAAAAAAAGGTAAAAAAATAAAAAGAGGCCGCAGCCTCTTTTTTTATGCCCATTGTTTTGATAAGTGAGCCATTTCAATTGCAGCAACAGCTGATTCATATCCTTTATTACCAGCTTTCGTACCTGCGCGTTCAATCGCTTGTTCAATTGTTTCTGTCGTTAATACGCCGAAAATAACTGGGATGTCCATTTGTAGTGATAAAGACGCAACACCTTTTGCTACTTCATTACAAACGTAATCGTAGTGAGTTGTAGCACCTCGGATTACAGTACCTAATGTAATAACAGCATCATACTTTCCGCTACTAGCCATCTTTTTAGCGATTAAAGGAATTTCAAATGCACCAGGAACCCAAGCAACATCAATATCATTTTCTTCTACACCGTGACGCTTTAATCCGTCTAAAGCGCCGCCAAGTAACTTACTTGTAATAAATTCGTTAAAACGTCCAACAACAACTCCAACTTTTAATCCTGTACCAACTAAATGACCTTCGAATACCATAATAAATCTCTCCTTTAATTATAAGTTTAGTAAGTGTCCTAATTTGTTTACTTTCGTTTGTAAATACGATTTATTCTCTTCTTTTGCTGGCATTTGCAACGGTACACGCTCGACTACTTCTAAATCGTAACCTTGTAAGCCAGCAATTTTTCTTGGGTTATTCGTTAATAATCGTAAACTTTGTAAACCTAAATCTTTTAATATTTGTGCTCCGATACCGTAATCACGAAGATCAGCAGGGAAGCCGAGTTTTTCATTTGCTTCTACAGTATCGAATCCTTCTTCTTGTAATTTATAAGCACGAAGCTTATTAAGAAGCCCAATGCCTCTTCCTTCTTGTCTCATATAAAGAAGAACACCTTTTCCTTCACGCTCAATTTGAGCAAGTGCTGCATGGAGTTGTGGTCCGCAATCGCAGCGATGTGAACCGAATACATCTCCTGTTAAGCATTCAGAATGAACACGCACAAGTACCGGTTCACCTATTGAAATATCACCTTTTACAAGTGCGATATGTTCTTTCGTATCTAATGAGTTAGAATAGCCAATTGCGTGGAAAGTACCGAAATCTGTAGGTAATGTAATTTCCACCTCTCTCGTCACAAGTGTTTCATGATGGCGGCGGTAAGCAATTAAATCTTCTATTGTAATCATTTTTATATCAAATTGTTTTGCGCATTCTATTAAATCAGGTACACGTGCCATCGTGCCGTCCTCATTTATAATCTCGCAAATAACTCCAGCTGGTTCGGCACCGCATAGCTTCGCTAAATCAACAGCAGCTTCTGTATGACCTGCACGACGCAGGACACCGCCTTCTTTCGCAATTAATGGAAAGATATGTCCAGGTCGATTGAAATCAGCGCCTTTTGATGCGGGGTTTAACAATTCTTGTATCGTAGTTGCACGCTCGTGAGCGCTAATCCCTGTTGTTGTAGAAACATGGTCAATGCTCACTGTAAACGCAGTATGATGTGAATCTGTATTATGAGATACCATTGGTTCTAATTGTAGACGTTCTGCGTACCCGGCTGTAATCGGTACACAAACGAGACCACGGCCATGTGTAATCATAAAATTAATTGTTTCTGGTGTAATGTACTCTGCTAAAGCAATAAAATCGCCTTCATTTTCTCGGTTTTCATCATCACATACGATAACGACTTTACCTTGTTTTAAATCTTCTAGAGCTTCTTCAATACGATGAAACATTGTGCTTCCCCCTTATAGAAATCCGTTTTCTTGTAAAAAGCTTTCAGTCATTGAACCTACTCGTTTTGTAGGTTTAGTAATAAAGCGTTCGATATATTTACCAATCATGTCACACTCAATGTTTACGATATCTCCGGCATTTTTTTCTCCAATGATAGATTCGCTTACTGTGTGCGGGATGAGTGAAATCGTTATGGAAGATTCGTCTATATCAAATATCGTTAAACTCGTTCCATCAACAGCAATGGATCCTTTATGCAAACAATAGCGCAGCAGTTCATCAGAAATTGCTATTTTGTAATAGACGGCATTGTAATGTTGTTTTTTATTTAAAATCGTTCCGATGCCATCAATATGTCCTGAAACGAAATGTCCACCGAATCGTCCGTTTGCAGCCATTGCTCGCTCTAAATTTACTTTAGAGTGCGGTTTAAGCATGCGAAGTGATGTCGACTGCATCGTTTCAGGCATTGCATCAACTGTAAATGAAGTAGTTGTAAAGCTTGTTACAGTTAAGCAAATACCGTTAACCGCGATACTATCACCTAAGTGAACATCTGATAAAATTTTCTTTGCATGAATCGTTAATTTCATCGCTTCTCCGCTTTGTTGCATGTTTGCTATCGTTCCTAATTCTTCTACAATTCCTGTAAACATTCCGTCACCTCGTTTTGGGCATTCGCAACAATTTTTATATCATCACCAATTTGTTTCATCTCTTGAATTTTCAAGGAAAGCGCATTTTGTAATTTTGAAAAACCATTTCCTCCAAATAAAGTAGGAGCATCTTTCCCACCAATTAATTTCGGGCTTATATAGGTTACAATTTCATTAAAATTGTTTGTTTTTAAGAAACTTGCATGAATCGATTGGCCACCTTCAACGAATAGAGAAAGAATTTGTTTTTCTCCAAGAAAGGAAAGAAGGTCCTCGATTTCTATATGCTTCGTTTCCATTTGGAATATAGCTATATTTTTAGATTCATAAGAAGATATCTTCTCTTTCTTTACATCCTTACCGACAATAATCCATGTCGGTGCTAAACCATCTGTTATAACATGAGAAGATGGTGGTGTTCGTAAATGGGTATCTAAAACAACGCGAATAGGATGTTTCCCACCATTTGGAATTCTTGTTGTTAAATGAGGATTATCAGCTATAACTGTATTCACTCCAACAAGAATTGCATCATGTGTATGGCGATATTGGTGAACATCAGCACGTGCTTCTTCACCTGTAATCCACTTACTTTCACCAGTTACAGTTGCTGTTTTTCCATCTAAGCTCATCGCTGTTTTGATTGTTACAAAAGGGCGTTTCGTTTTCATGTAGTGAAAAAAGTAGCGATTTAATAAAACTGCTTCTGCTTCAAGAACACCGGTAGTTACTTCAATTCTAGCTTCCTCTAATCTTCTTTTTCCGTTACCAGAAACGAGCGGATTACAATCGAGAGTAGCAATTACAACACGCTTAACTCCTTTTTCGATGAGCAATTCACAACAAGGTGGTGTTTTTCCAAAGTGGCTACATGGTTCCAGTGTTACATAAACGGTAGCGTCTTTGGCGTTCTGACCAGCCATTTGAAGGGCATGAACTTCAGCGTGTTCTTCACCAGCCCGTAAATGAGCCCCCATACCAACGATGTTTCCATCTTTTACAACAACAGCACCAACCATAGGATTTGGACTTGTTTGTCCTGATGTTCCTTCTGCTAACTGCAGGGCAATCCTCATATATTCTTGATCTGTCATTTTCTTCACCTCTCCTAAAAAAATCAAAAAACCCCAAGGATTTAATATCCTTGGGGTTTGGGAGACGTGATTTCTAGAAATATAGTTTGAATACGAAAGCATAGGAAAGAAACCTAACGATAATTGATATTTCTGCATAAGGAAAAAACCTAGCAAAATATCGAATTTTTAAACGCTAGTTGTCTCTTTTTATTTCAGTATAAAAAATAAGTATAGAAAATTAAACATATATAAAGAATCAAAATGAATCTTTAAAAATATGCATACTGAAATAAAAGTGTATTCACTATATAAAAAACTAGAAACATATCCTTCTCCCATCCAGACTATACTGTCGGCCCTAGAGTTTCACTAGATCCACCGTTTTCGAGTTGAAAACGGGTCACGGACTTAGAAGTTTTCACTTCATCACCGCCGGTTGGGAATTTCACCCGACCCCGAAGGATGCTGTTTGCTCAAATTATAGCACAAAAAAAATAAAAGGCTAGTAAAAAATATTCGAATGTGAAGAATTGTGTGAAAATATATGCAGGCTGGAATGGAAATAAAAGTATTAGAAATGTTGTAAGGAGAAGGGATATAACGGAGTTGCTAAAAAGAAAAAACATGCACAAAAAAATGTGCATGTCACATGTAAAATTATTCTGCCTCTGGTGCTCTAACAACAGACTCGAATTTACCTTTATGCGAAGCGTCGCAATAAGGCATATTTTTTGATAAACCACAACGGCATAAAGAAAATGCCGGTTTTGCTGGGAATACATTCCCTTGTGAGTCGACTAATTCCACGTCCCCTGTAACGCGAAAAGAGCCATTATCATTTACTTTAATTTGTACTTTTGCCAACGTTATCCCTCCTTCCCAAACGCTTAATTTCATCATATAATCAAGGGAAGTGCTTGGCAATATAAAGTGAAACTTTAATTAGTGGGAGAGGCATCCCCCACTAATTATTATTTGAACCAATCGGGCTTTTAGGGGCAGTTAATCTCCCGCCTAACTTCTTTGTTTCAGCCGAATTTTGAGGTGGGAGTTTTACTGCCCGCAAATAGCGGGGAAAAAAGAGCACTTTGTTTGAGAAAGAAGAGAGTGTTATAATAGTTTTCATAACTGACTAGAGTAAGGTGACGAGAGATGGATAAACAATTACATACATTACGAAACATTGCAAATGAGCGCACGTGGGCATCATTTTTGAATGATAATCATCCATATAGTTTGTTACATTGGTCCATTGCAGGTGTAGGGCAAGAGGTAAAGGATGTTTGGTTACTTCAAGATGAAGTAACATTTCAAACGACAGAATTTCCAACGTTAGATGATGCAATGCAATGGATTTCTGAAAATATGGAACAAGTTACAGACGTTTTAGCGCAATAAAAAAACAGGCTTATGCAAGCCTGTTTTTTGTTTCTTTCACATATGTGTTTAAAAATTGATCGATGGCTGCTTCGTACTCTTCTTTATTTTCGTTATAAGAGCAAGCGTGTGCACCGTGTTCTGCAATATAAAGTTGCTTATTATTTTCTTTCGCTTCATATAACGCTTTTGTCATATCAGCTAAAATATAGTCGTCATCTTTACTATGAATAAAGAGAACGGGATTGTTAATGTTTTTTATACAGTCGATTGGTGAAACTTCACGAATTGTATAACCGTCACGAACTTTTAAAAATGCGTTTGCTAAAGGTAATAAAGGCCATTTTGGTAAATGGAATTCAACCTTTAAACGGTGCTGTAATTGTCCGTGAAAATCAGAGAAAGGACAATCTGCAATATAGAAATCAGCGCCATCTTCTACAAGTCCTGCGTATTGAAGAATTGTTGCGGCTCCCATAGATTCACCATGAATACCAAGTGTAATATTGGTTCCAAAACGGTTTTTTAGCCAGTCAACTACGGATTTCAAATCATGCTTTTCATAGTATCCATAGCTTGTTGTTTTTCCGCCAGTTTTACCATGACGACGATGATCGTAAATGAGGACATTATATCCCCTTTTTAAGAATAAGTTTGCATATTTTACAGAGTTTATTTTATTTACAGTTACACCGTGGCAAAAAACCATAAACTTATTGGAATGACCAGCAGGAATGTAATATCCGTGAAGGTCGTATCCGAATTGTGAAGGGATATGAATTTCTTCTTTATGAAGAGCATCAAAATCCTCTATACGAAAATGTTTTTTCGTTTCTCTTTCGAGTACTTCTTCCTCTGTTTTTTTCTTTAAGTACATCACTTTATTTGTAAAGAAAATCCCAAGGGCAGTTATTGCACCTAGTATAGTAAACAATGCTGCAAAAAAACGTTTCATACTTTACCTCATCCTCCAAATACCGTTACATGTGATACACTTATATTGTATCACAATGATATAAAAGGGGAGAAATAGGAAATGCTGCATATACAAAAAATTACGCCAGCGATGAAAGAAACAATCCGAATGTTCATGTGTAAGAACTGGGGAAGTTCATTGATGGTTTCACGTGGTAAGGGACATCAGTTAGAAGAGTTGCCAGGATTTGTTGCGCTCTCAGATGACAGAATAATCGGAATTATAACGTATGAAGTGACCGGAAATATGTGTGAAATTGTATCGCTAGATAGCTTTGAAGAAAGAAAAGGAATAGGGACGAAACTTGTGGATTGTGTATTACAAGTTGCAGAAGAAGAGCGGTGCAGAGAGGTTTGGCTTATTACAACAAATGATAATATGAATGCGTTACGATTTTACCAAAAACGTAATTTTGTAATGACTAATTTATATGTGAATGCGGTAGAGAAGGCACGAAAAATAAAGAAAGAAATTCCACGTATTGGATATGATAATATCCCAATTTTACATGAAATTCAGTTGGAGTATCATTTAGTCAAATGATGTAACAATTTTCAGAAATATGAGTTATTAATCTTGACGGATAGTGTAATTTAGGTTACCGTAAAATTGTAATCTATTACCATATTAAGGGGTGACGATGTGGCAACTATACGTGATGTTGCAAAATTGGCAGGTGTTTCAGTCGCAACCGTTTCACGAGTTATTAATGAAAAAGGATACGTTCATGAGGACACAGTAAAACAAGTAAAGGAAGCAATTGAAGAATTACGTTATAGGCCAAACAGTGCAGCGAAGCCACTATTTAAAGAGAATTCAACGATAATTGCATTACTTGTAGATAATTTATGTAACCAATCAAACATCACTTTGCTACATTGTATTGAGGAAATAGCATATAAAGAAGGCTATCAAATCATTATTTGTAATATAGAGAATAAAGATAGATACATACATATGCTGAAGCAAAATAACATTGCAGCTGTTATTTTGACGAGAGCAGTTTTTAAAAGTGTAGGAGAAATTCCATTTCCGTTTGTTGTGATCGATGAGCAACAATCACATAGAAATTATTATGAAAGTGGACAGAGAGCTGTTTCTTTATTAAAAGAGAAAGGGTGTCACTTTCTTGCATATTTCGGTGAGGGAGAAGAAAGTGAAGAAATGGAAGATTATATAGCAGGGTTTTTAGACGCTGTTTGGGATGAAGGAATCTCTTATCGAGAAGAATGTGTACAAGGGTATACAAATAAACAATTTATTACATTATTGCAAAACAATCCGTATATAGATGGAATTGTAACCTCAAGTGATCAGATTGCTATTGAGTTAATTCGGTCAGCGAGATTTCTAAATATACATATACCAGATAAATTAAAAATTGTTGGACCTAATGGGAGCATAGAGTGTGAATGGATAGGTTCATCACTACCGGCAATTGAAAGCTATGTCAAAGATAATGGGAAATTAGCTTTTCAACAATTAAAAGGAAAAATAAAAAAGTAAAAGGTGCGTTTTATACGCACCTTTTTATAATGTAATTGCGGCAATAAAACCAAATATAAGTAACGGTATATTGTAATGTAGAAAAGTGGGTACACATGTATCCCATATATGATGGTGCTGACCATCAGCATTTAAACCGGATGTTGGTCCAAGGGTACTATCCGATGCTGGAGATCCTGCGTCACCTAGTGCTCCGGCTGTACCGATAATTGCAATTGTGGCCATTGGACTAAATCCAAGCTGAATGCAAAGAGGTACAAAAATGGTTGTTAAGATAGGGATCGTTGAAAAGGATGAACCAATTCCCATTGTAACGAGAAGTCCAATAACGAGCATAAGAAATGCAGCAAGTGGTTTATTATTTCCGATTATATGTGCACTCGTTTGCACCAGAGATTCAACATGTCCTGTTTTTCGAAGAACAGCGCCGAATCCAGCGGCAGCAATCATAACAAAGCCAATAAAGGACATCATACGCATTCCGCTTGTTAATATCGCATCTGCTTCTTTAAGTGGTAGACTGCCGCTAACCGATAAGACGATAATACCTGCTAAAGCACCAAAAATCATTGATTCTGTTGTTAATTGAACAGTTAATGTAGCAATGATAGATAATAACCCGAAAGTAATGCTACGTTTTGTATAGGGAACGATTTCATTTTCGGTAGTATGAATTTGTTCTGTTTCATACGTACGAGGTTTTCGGTACGTAATGAATACCGCTACACATAATCCAATAATCATACCAATTGCTGGAATAGTCATTGCTTTTGGAATAAGTGTGACATCAAATGTAAGGCCGCTTTGCGCAGCGTTGGTTTGTAATACGTCATGATAAATTTTTCCGAATCCTGCAGGGATCCACATATAAGGAGTAATCAATCCAAATGTAATAATACATGTGACAAGTCTGCGATCCACTTTCAGCTCATTTAATACTTTTAAAAGTGCTGGAATTAAGATGGGGATGAAAGCAATGTGAACAGGAATCACATTTTGTGAGAAACAAGCCATCGTTAAAATAATGAATAAAATAAGTATTTTAGAATAAACTTGTTTTTTCGTGTCTTGTTCATTGCCAATCCATTTTAATGCAGTTTGAATCATAGCATCTGGAAGTCCTGTTTTGGAAAGGGAAATAGCGAAACCACCAAGCATTGCATAACTTAAAGCGATTGGAGCACTGTTTCCAAGACCAGTTGTAAAAGTGTTAATCGTTTCTGAAATACCGAGTCCGCCGATAATTCCGCCTGTTAAAGCTCCAACAATGATGGCGACAATGACCTGGACACGTAACAAACTAAGCAATAGCATAATTGCTACTGCGACGAGTACAGCGTTCATAATAAATGTAATCTCCCTAAATTTTTATTCTGTTAAGACAAGTAAATATGAAACATTTTGCGATGTTTATACATACTTGCGACATATTATTATAAAATGTTTTCTATGAAATGTAAAAGAGCCTTTTGTTACTAATGCTGAAAAGCTAGCTCTTGTTTAATTGATTGCAAAGAATTAGCGAATAATTCTGGTTCTTCTAAATCAGGAGAATGTGCTGAATTTGGGAACCAAATCATCTTTTTTATAGGCGCTTCAATAAGATCGCAATATTCCTGAACGAGTGCATAAGGAGTTTGATAATCATAGCGACCAGAACAAAAATAAACTGGAATAGATAAACTTGAGATAGAAGAAAAGAAATCGATTGTCAGCATTTCTTCCCATAAAACGCCAGATTTTAAATTTCCTGCGAGAAACTTGAACCAATCTAATAGCGTATACTCAGGAGAAAAGAAACCTTTTCGTATGAAAGAAAAGGAAGATCCGTTTTGGATTGCGCCTCCAAATGTGCCAAGCCACTTTCTTTGAATAATGAGACGTCTCGTATCTAAAAATGGTGGTTTGCCTAATTTTAAAAGGGAAGCTAATGCTTTTTTATGATCATGTTTTTTTGCAGAATGAATTAAATGTTGATATAGCAATTCTTCATTTTGTTTCATATGTACAATTTGCCCAATACCGATGTAAGCCTCGATATACTTTGGATATTGATGTGCTATGTTAAGCCCGATAATACTTCCCCAAGAATGACCAGCGAGAAATAGTTTTTGTTTGTTGAACCTTTTAAGTACATATTGAATCACTTCTTTTGCATCGGAAACGAATTGTTCAATTGTGAAATTTGCTCCGAAATCTTTCATTGAAAAGGATTTACCAGCCCCGCGCTGATCCCAATTAATAACAATAAATTGCTTCTCTAATTCTTTTTGAAAATGGCGAATAAATCCGATTTGTGCCATCCCAGGTCCGCCGTGACAGCATAATAAAATAGGTTGCTCTACGTTTTGTCCACGCATAAGGAGAGTTTGTTTTCGATTATTTATCATAACGCTTTCTATCGTAGCGATACTATTAGGAATGAGTTGTTTGTTTTCGTTATAGAACTGAGGGGTGTAGCTACGAAAAAGCATATTGAAAACCTCCTTTTGTGAAATCGTATGAATCGCACAGGCTATTCATTTTGCATATACTGTTAGAAAATCATTGTAACATACCATACTAGTGTCATTTCAACACGGGAGGAGGGAAATTGTGACGATTGGAGAAATTATAGATGGTTTAAACAGACGTGAATCCATCGCTATTATAGCAAAACGTCTTGAAATAAGCCCGTATACATTATCGAAGAAATTAAGATTGATTGGATACGAATATGATGGAGAGCAGAAGAAACGTATTTTTGTAGGAGATGGAGAAGAACCACGTCACTTACAACTCCAAGAAGCGACCGCCCTTCAATATGAGAAAACAGATTATCAATTATTAATTTACGAGCAATTACAAAGCATTTATGAGTTACTAAGAAAAAGAGGCGAAGTAATTGCACCAATTATGAGTAAGAGTACAGAGAAAAAGAGACGAACCTTTTCTATTAATACAGAAATATTAGCAAGATTGGACCTTATATCAGAATCGAAAGGAATTCAAAAGTCTAAACTTGTAGAAGAGGCGTTGCAACAATTTTTACAGCAATATGAAGTTGACAAAACATCACATTTTGATAACTAAAGAAAAGGATACTATGTTCATTGGAAGAACGAGTATCCTTTTTATGATGTATATTACGTATAAAATAGAGGATCAGTACAAATCCTTTATGGCGTGAAAAATAAAATTTATTATTAGAGAAACACTTAATTTACTTTTTGAATTCTTCCATCAATAACTGGCTGAATTGGTTCTTTTAATTGTTTTACGTAATCGACTAACGCTTCAAAGTCGTTTGGACCAGTTTCTGCATTTTTACCATTTTTAAATGATACGAATCCGTCACCGCCAGAAGCTAAGAAGGCATTTGCAACTACGCTATACGTTTTAGATGGAGATAATTCTTCTCCGTTTGTTAAACGTATATTTGTAACTTTTTCACCGTTTGTTTTATTTGCATCCCACGTATATTGAATACCTGAAATTTGAAGCATTCTTGTTGTTCCTTTTTGCCATTGCTGATTTAAAATATCGCGAATGTCTTGACCTGTTAAATCTACTTTAATCAATTGATTTCCAAAAGGTTGAATGCCGTATAACTCACCCCACGTAATATCACCAGCATCTAAGTCATTACGAATGCCACCAGGATTCATGAGGGCGATTTGAGTTTGCATCGTTTGACGCTGAGCATCGGCAACTAAATTTCCAAGAGTGGACTCACCAGCATCATTTTGTTTACGGTCGATAGGTGCTGTAGATTTTCCGACCACTTCATTTACAAGTGGTGCGATTTTTTCTTTATATTGATCTAGTTTTTTCTTTACTTGTTTATCAGGTTCTACACCTTCATGATACGTTGTAACAACTTCAGCTTTTTTCTTTACAATATCCTTTGTTTTCCGATCAATTGTTACATCCACGTCTGAGAAAGCCGTTCCGTATGAATTTGCTTGGACAATTAGTTTATTATTTACTGTACCATTTACATACGTATGACTATGTCCACCGAAAATAACATCAACTTCTGGGTCTGTTTCATTTGCAATTCGAGTAAGATCGCCATTTGTTACCCCAGACTCATCGGTTGTTCCACCGACATGAGCAAGAACGACGATCGATTTAACGCCGAGGCGTTTTAATTGTTGTGTTGATTTATTAATTGCTTCTACTTCATCAGTAATTTGTACATTTTTAAGCATCGTAGGCATAACAACATTTGGTGTATCAGTTGTAACAACACCAATGAATCCAACAGGAACACCATCTACCATTTTTACAGTAAATGGTGGTAAAAATAAGCGGCCAGTTGATTTGTTATAGAAGTTAGCAGCTACATAGGGGAAGTTAGCCCCTTTGAAATTCCCTGTTTTTTCATGATATCCACCGTAAATGAGGCGTTTCATTTCATCAATGCCTTCATCAAATTCATGGTTTCCGATTGTACCAACATCAAATTTTAAATCATTTAAAAATTCAATCGTCGGTTCATCTTGTAATAATGCTGAAACTGGTGGACTAGCTCCGACGATATCACCAGCATGTACGAGAAGTGTATTAGGGTTTTGTTTTTTACGTTCTTTTAAATAAGTAGCTAAGTAATCAGCGCCACCAGCTTCTTTATTAGTGATTTTTTTAACAGTATCTAGTTGTCCATGGAGATCATTAATACCAAGCATTTGTACGTCTATGTAGCGGTTTTGTTCAGCTGGATTCTGAGATGGGGGAGCGGCAAATACGCTTGAAAAAGTAATAGTGCTTAAAACAGCAACGGCAGGAATAATTTTTTTCCACATAATATAATTCTCCTCTTTTTATAATCTGACATCATACGACATAATTTTAATAGATTCATAGGATTATAGCTACATAAAAATTTAGTCTTTTCGAAAAATTAACATATTTACAAAAAGTGAATAATAGAGTAAAGACCCTTTTTTATTGTCGATTTCATCGTGTATCTACTATAATGGAGAAAAAAGTAAAAGGTGAGTAGCATGAAGAAAAAGAAACAAAGACAAATGCAAAGACAATCGCAAGTGAATCAACCAAAGAAAGAAACACTTACATTAGGCGATCAATTAAATGATTCACTCATGCAACAATTAAAGAGTAAGAAGAAAGAGTTGCAAGTGAGAGAAGAGGAAAAAGAGGCAGCTGAACTGGAAAGAAAGCGCCAAGAACAAAAAGAACGTGAAAAGAATAAATCATTTGAAGAACTGCTAAGTGAAAGTAACCTTACTTGGAAAGACTTTAAATAATAAAAAAATGATCAGTGAAATACCACTGATCATTTTTTGACGAGCTTGTAAGAAAAGGGGAGTTAGAATGAGAAAAATTGTCGTTGTTCCACATGAAAACCATTGGATTGAAAAATTTCAAATGGAGGCTGAAAGATTAAAATCAGCGATGCCAGAAACGGTGAAAATGCATCATATTGGAAGTACGTCAGTGCCCGGGCTGGCAGCTAAACCTATTATTGATATGATCATGGAAGTAGAAAATATCGAAAGAGTAGATGGGTGGAATGAACGATTTATAGAGCTTGGTTACATCGTAAAAGGGGAAAATGGTATTTCAAGACGCAGATATTTTATTCATGGAACTGAGGAAAAACGTTCGTATCATTTACACGTGTTTGAAAAAGGAAATCCAGAGATAGTAAGGCATTTAGCGTTTCGTGATTATATGATGGCTCATTGTGAAGAAGCAGAGGCATATGCAACCTTAAAGAAAGAATTAGCCGAAAAGTATACATATGATGGCACGTTATATACGGAAGGGAAAAATGAGTTTGTGCGCAATGTGGATAAAAAAGCGAAAGAATGGAGAGAAAATAACGTGAATGAATGAGTTCACGTTATTTTCTAGCTATATAAAAGTGTTATGTAAACTGTACGTATGTTTTGACTTTTTGTATGAATATTGTTGAAATAAAGTTGTGGCTTATAAATAATGTAACAATGAAAGGGAGACGACTGTGCATATTCCAACAACTACACTTCATAATGGCGTGAAAATGCCGATGATTGGTCTAGGCGTATATAAAGCGAAAGAAGGAGACGAAGTAAAACAAGCAGTAAAAACAGCGTTAGAGGTTGGATACCGTTTGATTGATACAGCGACTGTATATGAAAATGAAAGCGGTGTCGGAGAGGCGATACGTGAATCAGGAATTCCAAGAGAAGACCTATTTATTACAACAAAAGTTTGGAATAACGATCAAGGATACGAGGAGACACTCGAGGCGTTTGAAAAAAGCTTAAAGAAATTACAAATGGACTATGTAGATTTATATTTAATCCATTGGCCGGTAAGAGGGAAGTATGTTGATACGTACCGAGCTTTAGAAAAATTATATGAAGAAGGTAAAGTGCGTGCGATTGGTGTTTCTAATTTTCATAAACATCATTTAGAACTGTTATTACCAAATTGTAAAGTGAAGCCGATGGTAAACCAAGTAGAACTTCATCCGATGTTAACGCAATTTGAATTGCGTAATTATTGTCAAGATGAGCAAATTCAAATGGAAGCGTGGAGTCCGTTAATGAGGGGCGGCGAAGTATTCGAGAACCCAATCATTCAAGGAATTGCTAACAAATATGAAAAAACACCTGCGCAAATAATATTAAGATGGGATATTCAAAGCGGGATTGTTACAATTCCTAAATCTGTTACACCATCTCGTATTAAAGAAAACTTTACTATTTTTGATTTCTCACTAACTGAAGAAGAGATAAATCAAATTAACACGTTGAATCGTGATTTACATGTAGGAACGAATCCTGATAAATATGATACGTTATAAAAAAGACTGTCTCCTAATAAAGGAGGCAGTCTTCTGTTTATCGGTAATTCGATATTTTTAACGATGCAAAGCATATGTGTCATATTTAACAATTTTTTGAAGTTGTACATATTCTTCTTTCGTTAAAGGTAACTGTTGGCTAGCTCGTATATTTTCCTGCAATTGTTGAAGCGAGCTTGCACCAGGTATAACAGCTGCAACAGTCTTATTATGTAAGCAATATTGAATAGCTGTTCCTGTTAAAGAGCTTTCTCCAATCGTTTCTTTTACACTCGCTAGAGTTGTATGTAATTCATCGTAAGAATAAGAGAGATAATCCTTTTCCTTTACTCTTTCTATTTTTCTTGCATTGTTGTCAGTTAAAATTCCTTTTGCAAGTGGCCCGCGGGCAATGACGCTAATTTGGTGTTCATTTAGAAGGGGGAACCATTCTTCTGGACGCCGATTTAAAAGGCTATATTCCATTAGTACACTAACGATGTTTGAGCGTTTTGCATATTCACGAACGACATTTGGGCGTATAGAAGAAATACCGTAATGGCGAATAATACCTTCTTTTTTCAATTCTTCAAAAGCTTCAATTGTTTCATCGATTGGGTCTTCAATCGTTCCGCCATGAAGTTGGTAAAGATCAATATAATCAGTTTGAAGTCTACGTAAACTTTCCTTTACTTCAGTTTTTATGTAAGCTTTAGAAGGATCCCAAGACCAGCCATTTTTTTCTTCTGTCCAACGATTTCCAACCTTCGTTGAAAGAACAATTTGGTCTCTTTTCCCCTTCAAGGCTTTTCCAACAAATTCTTCATTTAATCCGTAATCATATAAATCTGCTGTATCAAAAAAATTAATTCCTAAATCGATCGCTTCATCGATAATACGCATAGCTTCTGTTTCAGATGTACCGAGAGACATACAGCCAAGGCCCATTTCTGTAACAAACAAATCTGAGTTTCCTAATTGACGTTTTTTCATAGGTCAACCTCCTTACCTTTATTGTACGAGAGGGAAAAGAGGTTGACAAACGTTTCCTTTTCGCTTCGCATTAACTGCCCGTAAAAGCATGATTAATGTTTCACTTTATTTGCTGTAATCCACTCTTGTACAGTTGTATACTCTTTGCTATATTGCTTTAGCTTATGGCGAATTTGCCATGCTTTTCCGACTAACGTGATGCGATTTGGTAAAATATAAACTTTCATTTCTATCACGCTCCTTTCAATGTGGTAAAATGTATGAAGAAAGAATAGGAAATAGAACAGGGAGATGAAGTAGTATGAGTAATCTTACAGAGAGAACAGTAAAAACTGAGCCGATTTTTGATGGTAGAGTTATAAAAGTTCGTGTTGATGATGTAGTATTACCAAATGGAGAAATGAGTAAACGTGAAATTGTAAATCACCCTGGTGCAGTTGCGATTATTGCTATTACGGATGAGGGGAAAATTGTGCTTGTTGAGCAGTATCGTAAAGCGCTTGAAAAGGCAATTATAGAAATTCCAGCCGGCAAGTTAGAACCCGGTGAAAAACCAGAGGTGACAGCAGTTCGTGAATTAGAAGAGGAAACAGGATATGTATGTGAAAATATGGAGCTCATTACTTCTTTCTATACATCTCCAGGATTCGCAGATGAAATTTTATATGTATATAAAGCGACAGGTTTGACAAAAAAAGAAAATAAAGCTGAGTTAGATGAAGATGAGTTTGTGGAATTGATGGAAGTATCGTTAGAAGAAGCGATTACTCTTATGAAAGATCTTCGTATTCATGATGCGAAGACGATGTTTGCAGTACAATATTTACAATTACAAAAATAAACACTCGCCAAAGGCGAGTGTTTTTTAATTGATTTTTGCATATACACGTGCATCACGTAAGCTACCATCTGGTGCTAGGAAATCATTTTCCATTGTACCTTCTAGAATGAATTCTAGACGTTCTGCTAAGCTACATGCATTTATATTTGTTGCATCAGTACGAATTTCGATTCTTCTAGCGCCTAGTTTATCAAAGGCGAACTGAATTGCACCTTTAACAGCTTCGGTCATATAGCCTTGTTTTGTATAGGCACTATGTAGCCAGAAGTGAAGTGAAAACTTTGGAATATCCCAGTTTTCAGGCTTTAGTGTAATTGCTCCGATGAATGTACCAGATACTTTATCGTATAAGTGAAAATCAAGTGTTTCACGAAGTAAAAACTGTCCGTGAGCTTCGCGAACAATTTCTTCAGCACTTTCTTCTGTTTCAGCGTTAATTGGTATCCACGGTACTAAGTCTTCTAGAGAAGCTTGGATTGCTTCATATACTTCTGCACCATCACCTGGAAATGGTTTACGAACTTGCAAGCGTTCAGTTTGAAATAATGTTGGAAAATCTAATAATAATGGTTTCAAGAGAAATCCCTCCTATTCTCTACTTTTTAGTTTAGCAAAGTAGAGCGGAATTTCAATGTTAATTCGTCATACTTTTTTCTTTCTTTCATACATTTTTAATAAGAGTGTGAACGGAGGGAAGAAAAATGTGGCGAAAAAATTGGCAAGACCGTGTAATGTCTCACATACAGGAAAACTCTTCATTATATATATTTAACGCCGTTTTATTATTGATGGGAGTAATATTCGGAGCCATTCTGGTGAATAGTTTACAAATCAATCAAAAACAAGATTTATCATTTTATTTACAACGATTTTTTGGACAAGTCTCTAAAGGAGAATTTGCCATTGCAGGCGAAATGTTTCGAGAAAGTTACTTTTCGCAATTAAAATACATCGGATTTATTTGGATTTTAGGGATTTCAATTATTGGATTACCACTTATTTTTATTTTATTATTTGTAAAAGGAGTTGTCGTTGGATTTACAGTTGGTTTTTTAGTAAGTCAGCATGGATGGAATGGACTATTATTAGCATTTGTATCTGTTTTGCCACAAAATTTAATTATCATTCCAGTCTTTCTCGTTATGACAACTATTGCTGCAAGTTTTTCTTTACGGATGATTAGGCATCAATTTATTAGAAAAATAACCGAGCCACTATTACCATTATTAATCCGTTATACATGCTTCTTTCTCGTAATTGGAGTGGTGTTAGCAATTGCTTCTAGTGTGGAGGCTTACGCATCACCAGTTTTAATGAAAGAAGTCGTTGAGGCTATTAATAAAAAATAAATACTTTTTGAGAATAATTATCAATTTGTTTTTATTGTTTTTTCTTTTGACAGAAGCCCTTCTTCTGATATAATGGTGTAAGAGTGGCGAGGAGGGAGTAGTACCGAATGGAAGAAAGAATTGAACGAATTAAGAAGCAATTACATGCAGCGAGCTACAAATTAACACCGCAACGTGAAGCAACAGTTCGTGTGCTGCTAGAAAATGAAGAAGATCATTTAAGCGCAGAAGATGTTTACCTCCTTGTAAAAGAAAAGTCGCCAGAGATCGGATTAGCAACCGTCTATCGAACTTTAGAACTATTATCTGAGTTAAAAGTTGTCGATAAGATTAACTTCGGAGACGGTGTTTCACGCTATGACTTACGCCAAGAAGGTGCGCAGCGTTTCCACCATCATTTGATTTGTACACAATGTGGTGCTGTACAAGAAATACAAGAAGATTTACTTGGTGAAGTGGAAAGGAAAGTAGAACGAGACTGGAGCTTTAAGGTGAAAGATCATCGTTTAACATTCCATGGGATTTGTAAAAACTGTCAAGAAAATGAAACGGATGAAAAATAACCTTTTCCTATTTATCTAGGAAGAGGTTTTTTATTTGAATAAGGTATAAATTGGTGAAAGCTTGGCATATGTTGTAATAACTTATATTTTGGAGGAATTTACAATGCGCCGAGCTTTAAAATTAACTTTTGATGGAATAAAAGTATTTTTATTATTTACAAGTTGTACGATTTTGTTTTATTTCGCTATACTATGGATAAATGAAGAATATGAAAGCTATCATCGTTATGAAAAACCTAAAGAAGAGACTGTAGAAAAAGTATCAGGGAATGAAGAACCGGCAAAGGATGCTTTCGTAAATAGAATGATGTTTTTCTATGAAAATGGGGAGTAGTGTAGAGTGGAAGATCAATTAAAAGATTTTATTCATTATATGGTTGTCGAAAAAGGATTAGCAAAGAATACAGTAGTATCTTATGAACGGGATTTAAAAAGCTACGTAAAGTATTTGCAAAATGTGGAACAGACGAAAACTTTTCATGAAGTGACCCGTTTACACATTGTTAACTTTTTGCAGTATTTAAAAGAAAACGGAAAATCTTCGAAAACATTGGCGCGTCATATCGCATCAATTCGTTCGTTCCACCAATTTTTACTTCGTGAACGAGCGGTAGAACACGACCCATCCGTACATATTGAAACGCCGCAAGGGGAACGGAAATTACCAAAAGTATTATCAGTTGATGAAGTAGAGGCGTTACTTCAAACACCAAAAATGACAAGTGCTTTTGGGATTCGTGATAAGGCGATGCTAGAGTTACTGTATGCGACAGGACTTCGTGTTTCAGAATTGATTGCACTCAATTTAGAAGATGTACATTTAACGATGGGATTTGTTCGTTGCATAGGGAAAGGGAATAAAGAAAGAATTATTCCACTAGGAAGTTTAGCAACGGAAGCGATTCAAAAGTATATTGAAAAAGGAAGAAGAGAATTAATGGGGAAAAAAGTAGTAGATGCACTCTTTTTAAACCATCATGGTAATCGATTATCAAGACAAGGATTTTGGAAAATATTAAAACGATTAGCGAAAGAAGCAAATATTGAAAAAGAGCTTACACCTCATACGTTGCGTCACTCGTTTGCTACGCACTTATTAGAAAATGGAGCAGATTTACGTGCTGTACAAGAAATGCTTGGACATGCAGATATTTCAACGACTCAAATCTATACGCACGTTTCAAAAACTAGATTAAAAGATGTATATAAACAGTTTCATCCGAGAGCATAGTTACTATGCTCTTTTTTTCATAGATTAAGAGGGGAAGACCGCTTCACAGAAACTTCACAAACATTTCGTATATTGTTTTCAGCAGAAGACTGGAATATTACAATGTATTTCCTCTATACTAAATAAAGTATAAAGGAGGAAATGATGATGAAAAAACTGATTATAACTTTATTTATCGCGATGCTAGCGTTGGCTGGCTGTAATACAAACAAAGAAGAACCGAAAAAAGAAAAGAAACTTGAAAGTGTAAACGTAGCAATTCAAACGAATCCGAAAGAAATTAAACCTGGTGAAAAAACAGAAGTACAAGCACTTGTTACACAAGGAAAAGAAAGAGTAACCGATGCCGATGATGTAAAGTTTGAAATTTGGAAAGATGGCGACGAGAAGCACGAGATGTTAGATGGTAAGCATAAAGGAAAAGGTGTTTATGCAGTAGAGAAAACATTTGAAACTGACGGAGTATATCATATTATTCCTCATACAAATGCACGTGATATGCACGTTATGCCAGAACATAAAGTTGCTGTAGGAAATGCGAAAGTAGAAGATGCGAAAAAAGAAAATAGTGACCACAGTGCAGGACATGGAGATCATAAAAGTGACACAATGATCCATCTTATGGCTGGAGACATAAAGGCAAATGCTGAATCTACAATGAAAGTTCATTTAAAGCAAAAAGAAGAAGCATTAACTGGTGCTGAAGTACAACTAGAGATTTGGAAAGATGGTGTTGAAAAACACGAATTTATTCCGGCGAAAGAAGGAAATAAAGGAGAGTATGAAACGAAACATACTTTCAAAGAAAACGGTGCTTACAAAGTGAAAGTACATGTAAGAAAAGGCGAATTGCATGAACATAAAGAAGAAACAATAGAAGTAAAATAAAAAGTAGCTCTTTAGAGCTACTTTTTATTTTTGTTATGAAGAAATAAATCATAAAAAAATTAGCACTTCGTTGCAGAATGGATTACAATAGAAGTGTGAAGAAAATGAGAAATTCTACGAAAATGTATTAAAAAGAAAGCGTAAACATGTTATGATATCAGTATCAGATGTCTGACATCTGACTTAGAAAAAACTAGAAATGTTTTTGAATCGTTTCAAGTAAACGAAATAGGTTAGAAAATGATTTAAAGAAGTACTGTTTGACAATGAGAATTCTTTTGGATAACAGTTTCACTTTATAGCGTTTTGAACATACTACAAGAAGTAGAACTGAACTTATAGGAGGTCGCAGTTATGAATAAATATAAACGTATATTCCTAGTCGTAATGGACTCTGTGGGAATCGGTGAAGCACCAGATGCTGAGCAATTTGGTGATTTAGGATCTGACACAATTGGTCACATTGCTGAACATATGAATGGGTTACAAATGCCTAACATGGTGAAATTAGGTCTTGGTAACATTCGAGAAATGAAAGGTATCTCTAAAGTAGAGAAACCACTTGGATATTACACAAAAATGCAAGAGAAATCTACTGGTAAAGATACAATGACAGGTCACTGGGAAATCATGGGCCTTTACATTGATACACCATTCCAAGTGTTCCCGGAAGGATTCCCGAAAGAATTACTTGATGAATTAGAAGAAAAAACAGGCCGTAAAATTATCGGTAATAAGCCAGCTTCTGGAACTGAGATTCTTGATGAACTTGGTCAAGAGCAAATGGAAACAGGCTCTTTAATCGTTTATACTTCTGCTGATAGCGTATTGCAAATTGCAGCACACGAAGAAGTAGTGCCACTTGATGAGCTATATAAAATCTGTAAAATTGCACGTGAATTAACATTAGATGAGAAGTACATGGTAGGGCGTGTTATTGCTCGTCCATTCGTTGGTAAACCTGGAAACTTTACACGTACACCAAACCGTCATGACTATGCATTAAAACCATTCGGTCGTACAGTAATGAATGAATTAAAAGATAGTGACTACGATGTAATTGCTATCGGTAAAATCTCTGATATTTATGATGGTGAAGGGGTAACTGAATCACTTCGTACGAAGTCTAACATGGATGGAATGGATAAGCTTGTAGATACATTAAATATGGACTTTACAGGTCTTAGCTTCTTAAACTTAGTTGACTTTGATGCATTATTCGGCCACCGCCGTGATCCACAAGGATACGGAGAAGCTCTGCAAGAATATGATGCACGTCTTCCAGAAGTATTCGCAAAACTAAAAGAAGATGATCTATTATTAATTACAGCAGACCACGGTAATGATCCAATTCACCCTGGTACTGACCATACACGTGAATATGTACCATTATTAGCATATAGCCCAAGCATGAAAGAAGGCGGACAAGAGTTACCACTTCGTCAAACATTTGCTGATATTGGTGCAACAGTAGCAGAAAACTTCGGTGTGAAAATGCCAGAATACGGAACAAGCTTCTTAAACGAGCTAAAGAAATAGGGGGATAAACAAATGAATCGTGAACTTATTACAAAATCAGCTTCATACTTAAAAGAGAAATTTCAAGAGACACCACAAGTAGGACTAATCCTTGGATCAGGACTAGGTGTATTAGCAGACGAAATTGAGAACGCAGTAACAGTACCTTACAGTGAAATCCCTGAATTCCCAGTATCAACTGTAGAAGGCCATGCAGGTCAACTAGTATTTGGTACACTTCAAGGTGTAACAGTAGTAGCAATGCAAGGACGTTTCCACTTCTATGAAGGATACGACATGCAAAAAGTAACATTCCCAGTTCGTGTTATGAAAGAACTAGGTGTAGAAACAGTAGTTGTAACAAACGCAGCTGGTGGTGTAAATACATCATTTGAGCCAGGCGATCTTATGTTAATTTCAGACCACATTAACTTCATGGGTACGAATCCATTAATCGGACCGAATGATTCTGAAATGGGCGTACGTTTCCCTGATATGTCTACATCATATACAGTAGAACTTCGCGAAATGGCGAAACAAGTTGCAGCAGACTTAAATATTAAAGTACAAGAAGGTGTATACGTAGGAATGACAGGTCCTGTATATGAAACACCTGCTGAAATTCGTATGCTTCGTACACTTGGCGGAGATGCAGTTGGTATGTCAACAGTACCTGAAGTAATTGTAGCGCGTCACGCTGGTATGAAAGTATTAGGTATTTCTTGTATTTCAAATATGGCAGCTGGTATTTTAGATCAGCCACTTCACCACGATGAAGTAATTGAAACGACAGAACGTGTTAAAGCTAACTTCTTAGCATTAGTAAAAGCAATCGTAAAACAAATGAAGGGGTGACTTCACAATGAGAATGGTGGACCTAATTGCAAAAAAACGTGACGGACATGCATTAACGACAGAAGAAATTAACTTTATTGTTGAAGGATATACAAATGGTGATATTCCTGATTATCAAGTAAGTTCACTTGCAATGGCAATTTTCTTCCAAGATATGAACGATCAAGAGCGTGCTGATTTAACGATGGCAATGGTAAATAGCGGTGATACAATCGACTTATCAGCTATTGAAGGTGTAAAAGTAGATAAGCATTCGACAGGTGGTGTTGGTGATACAACGACACTTGTATTAGGTCCATTAGTAGCTGCTTTAGGTGTACCAGTAGCGAAAATGTCTGGACGCGGTTTAGGACATACTGGTGGTACAATTGATAAATTAGAAGCAGTTCCAGGATTCCATGTGGAAATTGAAAACGATGAATTCATGCGTCTTGTAAATGAAAACAAAATCGCTGTTATCGGCCAAAGTGGTAACTTAACACCTGCTGATAAAAAGTTATATGCACTTCGTGATGTAACAGCAACAGTAAACTCAATTCCGCTTATTGCAAGTTCGATTATGAGTAAAAAAATTGCTGCTGGTGCAGATGCAATTGTTCTTGATGTAAAAACTGGAGCAGGTGCATTTATGAAAACGGATGAAGATGCAAAACGTTTAGCAGAAGCAATGGTACGCATCGGTAATAACGTTGGTCGTAATACGATGGCAGTTATTTCTGATATGAGTCAACCACTCGGTGAAGCTATCGGTAACGCATTAGAAGTACAAGAAGCAATTGATACATTACAAGGTAAAGGGCCGAAAGATTTAGAAGAGCTATGTTTAACACTTGGAAGTCAAATGGTGTACCTTGCTGGACAAGCTTCATCTTTAGAAGATGCACGTGAAAAGCTAATTGAAGTAATGAACAACGGAAAAGCGCTAGAATCATTTAAAACGTTCTTATCAGCGCAAGGCGGTGACGCATCTGTTGTTGATGACCCTTCTAAATTGCCACAAGCACAATTTAAAATTGAAGTGGAAGCGAAAGAAGACGGATATGTATCAGAAATCGTTGCAGACGAAATCGGAACAGCAGCAATGCTTTTAGGAGCAGGACGTGCAACGAAAGAGTCTGAAATTGATTTAGCAGTTGGTCTAATGCTGCGCAAAAAAGTAGGCGATAGCGTGAAGCAAGGTGAATCCCTTGTTACAATTTACGCAAACCGCGAAAATGTTGAAGATGTAAAAGCGAAAATTTATGAGAACATGAAGATCTCTAAAGAACACGTAGATGCACCAACTTTAGTACACGGTATTGTAACGAAGTAATAAAAAAAAGCTGAGGAGATTTCTCCTTGGCTTTTTTTACTATTTTTTGTTTATAATAATAATGGGTGAAATTATGATTAGAATTTGTGCAGTAACAAAAACAGATGAAGTATTATATGATGTTTCTCTAGAAGAAACAAAGAAAGACCATATTGTATGGTATTGGCTAGATTTATATAAGCCAACGAAAGAAGAGTATACATATATTCTGCAAGACCATTTTAAGTTCCATCCCCTTGCAATTGAAGACTGTCTAGAATATGTACAGAGGCCAAAAGTTGATTTTTATGATGGATATAACTTTTTAGTTCTTCATGCGTTTGGAGAAGATGGGCTAGAACCACATGAAATTGATTTGTTTGTTAGTGATCGCTATATTGTTTCTTTCCATTTTTCTCATAATAATGCAATTGAAAGAGTATGGAAAACACTTGGTGAGAAGAGGCGGATTAAGAAAGGACCTTTACATGTAGCACATACGATCACTGATCAAATTGTAGATGATTATTTCGCACCTGTATATTACATTGAAGATCATTTAAATGCGATTGATGATAATTTAACAGGTGAGACAGCAGGAGCCGTACTAGAAGAAGTATTTGATATTAGGGCAGATTTATCTAAGTTAAGACGTACAATTATTCCAATGCGTGATTTATTGTATCGTATTTTGAATTCCACTCGTTTTTACGGTATAAGTGATCATGAGATTTATTTTAAAGATATACATGATCATTTACTTAAACTTACGGAAATGATTGAGGCAAGTCGAGAGTTAACGGCCGATATTCGGGATAGTTATTTTTCATTAAACTCACATCATATGAATAACATTATGAAAACATTAACTGTATTCTCGACTATTTTCATGCCATTAACATTTATTGCGGGAGTATATGGAATGAACTTTACGCATATGCCAGAGCTTGGTGGACAATATAGTTATTTTATTTGTCTTCTTCTAATGGCATTAATTGGCGGCGGAATGATGGCCTGGTTTTATAAAAAAGGATGGTTTAAGTAAAAAAACACCGAGGATTTCCCCGGTGTTTTTTCTTAACCAATAGCATGTAATACAAACATAGCTAAGAATAAGCATGTAATGATATACATAGATGGTGCGACTTCTTTACGCTTTCCAAGAGCAACTTTTAAGATAGGGTAAGCAATAAATCCGAACGCAATGCCATCAGCGATACTATATGTGAGCGGGATCATGACGATAATTAAGAACGCTGGAAATCCTTCTGAAAAATCGTTCAGAGGAATTTGCTGAATGCTTGTAATCATCAGGCCGCCAATAATAATTAAGATTGGTGCAATGGCACTATCAGGAATTAGTTTGACAAACGGAAGTGCAAACAATGATGCAAAGAATAACAACCCCGTAACGATAGACGTCAGACCTGTCTTTCCGCCTGCAGTAATACCTGCGGCACTCTCTACTGTTGATACGGTAGGGCTTGTGCCAAATAGACCACATGTCATTGCTGAAATTGCATTGGCTTGGTAAGCACGTGGGAATTTACGGTCATCTTCTAATAAACCGTGCAGAAGTCCCATGTTCTCAAAAATAAGCACCATGCTTAAGGAGAATGTTGCAATCCAAAACGGTAAGGAAGAAAGTTTGCCAAATGACATAGCTCCAAACACATCGCCGTAATTAGCGAATGAGAATGAACTATTTCCGATTTGACTTGTATCAACAAGGCCAAATAGCCATGCAATACCAGTTCCTATTGCAATCGTCCATAAAAAGTTTCCACGTACGTTACGAATAAATAGTACAAGTGCAACGATAAGAGTAAGCACGGTCGCAAGAACGACAGGGTTACTTAATTTACCCATTGCAACAGCAGTATTTGGGTTCGAAACGACTAAACCACCTTTTTGCAATCCGATAAACGCTAAAAATAATCCGATGCCGACAGTAATTGCTTCTTTTAATGACTTTGGAATTGATACTGATAGCACGCGAGCGATTGGTGTAAAAGCGGCAATTGCAAAAATAATACCAGAGATAAAGACAGCAGCTAATGCTTCTTGCCAAGTTAGTCCAAGCGTATGCACAGCTGTGTACGTGAAGAATGCATTTACACCCATACCAGGGACAAGAATAGCAGGCGCATTTGCCCAAAATGCCATGAGTAGACATCCGACAAATGAACTGAAAACAGTTGCTAAAATTCCAGCTTCAAGAGGAATGCCAGCATCGGATAAAATTGACGCATTTACAATCATAATATATACGATCGTGAAAAATGACGTAACTCCAGCTAAAACTTCTTGTTTTGGTGATGTTTCGTGTAAACCTAATTTAAATGTTCTTTCAAGTATTCCTTTCATGTTAAACCTTCTTTTTCATATCCCTCTCCCACCCGTGATATCTCTTTCGTAAGAGCTCACCGTCCTTTATTATATCAGAACATCATGTTTTTACAACAAGGAAAATGATAACGTTTACTTATAAATGAAATTATTTATAAATACGTAAAAATTGCCCGTATTGTTGAAATAATTTCTAATTCTCCCGATTGAATGGGTGGAGCTGCTTGCGCATGTAAAGTAGCATAAGACGTAACCTCCCTTGGTAATTGGGCAGATTCTTCAACGAATGAGAGGGGAACAGGATTAATATTTAAATTATATGTACTCGCAATAGCACGAGCTTTTTCTACTGCCTGGTGCAGAGCTTGAATGAGAGCTTGCTCATAATATTTATTTGGATGAGATACTCGGAAACGTAAACCTTTTGCTACATTTGCGCCATTTGAAACGGCTATATCATATACTTCCCCAGCTTTTTGTACATTTAAAACGGTAATTTCATACAAATGCTCTACACGGTATCCTTGTAGCAATGCTTTATCATTTACATATTCGTATTGAGGAGTAATTGTATAAGAAATCGTCTCTATATCTTTATCGGCAATACCAAGCTGTTTAAGTGCATCCAGCAATTGTTTGGATTGCACTGCATTTTCTTCTTGAGCCTGTTTTACATTTTTATCATCTGTTCGAATGCCGAGTGTTAATATAACAACATTCGGTTTTGCTTTTACAACACCTTCTCCTTGTACAGTAATAGTAGCTTCTTTACCAGTATTAGCAGTGCGTACGTTGTGTAAATAAGGATTCATTCCACCCTGCATTTTCCATCACCATCCTTTTTATATGTATATGTGTGAACAAAAAAGAAATTTATATGAAAAAAGTTACATAAATGAGAATGTTGAGGAAAGAAAGCATATACAACATAGGTATTTATAGATTATAATATGTGTAAATATGATAAAAAAGGGACGAGGCTATTGAACGAAAAAAGAGAAACGCTGATTTTAGATTTATCTGCATCATTTCGAAAAATGATACGTTTATTACAAAATGATATTAATACACGTTTTGCAGAACATATGCCATATAATGAATTTTCTGTATTACGTGCGTTATTTTTAAACAGTCCACAGATGGCTTCGCAAATTGCGAGTGAAGTAAACGTAACCTCCAGTCATATTACAGCTGTTACAGATCGTCTCGTACGAAAAGGATTAGTAGAAAGAAAACGTTCTAATTCAGATCGTCGAATCGTGTACTTAGAAATTACAGAGCACGGAAGAGAAGTAACTGAAAAACTTGAAGCTGTGCGTAAAGAATATTATAAAGAGAGATTTAAAGGTTGGAGCGACCAAGAAATAGAAATGGTCTTAGAACTATTTGGCCGCGTATTATAATAAATGAGGATAGGAAGCGAAAGCACTCCTATCCTTTTTCTTTTGAATAAAAATATTTTGAAACTCCGATACTTTAATTAAAAGATCGGAGGAAAGATTATGAAATATATTGCTGCACTTACCATTTTATTTGGTAGTTTTTTCTGTTTTCAAACATTCACGTACGCAGATACGCCTATCCAAGTGGTGCGAAAAGAAGTGAAGTACATCGAAAACGATAATACAGTCTTATATTCAAAATTATGGGTTCGTTCTATGCAAAACGCAGTATTATTCCACCATAGCGATAATATTCGTAATCGGGACACATTACGTAATGTAACAAGTTCATCGCTTGTTAAAGCGAAGCAACTATCTTTTCAGAAAGCAGCACTTTATATACCGAGACTATCGCAATACGTATCAAAAATAGGGAAAGAAAACATTCAAGTGTACTACATTGCGATTCACTATAATGTGAAAAAAGAAAATGCATATCAATTAGATGGCATGAACTATTTTCTACAAGTATTCGTAAAAGAGCGTGGGGAATGGAAAATTGCCGAAAGTGTAGTTGCACCGACAGAGCAAATTGTGCAAAATGGTGATGGATTTGGGATGAAAGAAGAGATGGTGTATGGGGATAGGAGAGAGAATGTGAAATAACCTCTTTATTTAGATCGGGATATATAATAAAAAAGCATTGCTCTTGTGCAATGCCTTTTTTATTTAGTTCATATAAGAGTTAAATAATTCATAACATATTTCTTTTGTCATTATATACCTTTTTCGTCAGCTTCTATTTAATGTCATTGTTCCGTGTTTATAGTTTCACATCTATGATGCTTTTGGAAACATGTATCCACCACCTTAATGCATATTTATTTCCCTACAAAAGCAAACTTCAATTTTAATAGACGTGTAAAAATGAAGTAACTTATGGTAGCGAATAGGAAAAATCCAACATAATAAGACAGAAGTGCATCTCGTCCGCCTAATATTCTACCACCAAGTAGTCCGAAGCATAGAACAGTGCAAATTATGAACCATTTTTGCAAGTTAGGAAACAATAGTATTTTTCCACTTTGTTCGTTCGGTGTACGTGTGTATAGAAAGGTTGCTATTGATAAAAAGGTAATGATGTAAGAAAATGGTGTTAATAGTGTCCAAGGAGAAGGTACAGAAATACGCTCCGTAGGATTGTCCTGTGATACACTGGGAAGTTTATTGCCATAGTCATCAAATGTTTCTATCGGGTGGTAATCATAAGTAATAGAAAAATATTCTAATGGTGAAATGATACCTATATGTTGTAAGTACTCATGAGTATGGAGCTCTATTTCTCCCATTGCATCTACAGACCATTGTGCGTGTGAATAAATGAATCCGGAAATTAACCATCCAAAACCGTATGGTAAAAATAATAGAATGATAGTTAAAATACTTTGAGAAAATATATGTCCAGTAAAAGTCCCGATAAATAAGGTGAATGTATAAATAGCGATAAGTACAACGGTAGCATATAGAAAGTAACTATAGAACGGAGCAAAGGTTTGATACTCATTGTGAAACGACATGTTCTTTATTCCGTACATGCTAATCCAGCAAACAATTTGTACTATAATAATATTCAAAACACCAAGCCACCATTTTGTAAAAAAAATATCCTTTCGTTTAAAAGGCATCGAGAATAGAAAATCAGTTGATTGATTATTACGTTCCCATCCAATTAAAAGACAAGCGAGTGCAATTAGAGTAGCTCCTTGAAAGAAGACGGCACCATCAGATGTCTGAAAATAGTAGGAGTAGTAATATGCATAGTCACCAAACTTCATTTTTGATAGTTTTAGTTGCATTTGCGCTTCTTGATAATATTTATAAGGTAGTTGATATAAACTAGTTAACCAGAATAATAGAATTATATATTTTCCTTGCTTCCATTGCCTCATCCATAAAGCTTTATGAAACATGTGAATCCTCCTCAAATGTAGTGATAAAAATATCTTCAAGTGACATTGTTAATTCTTCAATGAGTATAGGTTGCTCTTTATAAAACTTCTCCAGTGTTGTAGCTACATTTCCCTCAATTAAGATTGTATATACTTTTCCTGTTTGATTTAATATTTTAATATTGCTTAAGTTTTCTAGTTTTTGAGGTAATGATCGTTCATAAGCAACTTGAATTTTAGCAAATTGTGATTTTGCATCGTCTAGTGATGTAATAGAAGATACGGTATGTCCTTTTAATATGATGATTGTATCTGCAATTTGTTCAACTTCATCTAAATGATGGGTAGATATGAAAATGGTAATCTCTTTTTCTGCAACTTCTCCAACGAGAAACTGTAAAATCTGTCTTTTAACGATAGGATCAAGTCCGTTTGTTGGTTCATCTAAAATAATATATTCTGCCTGTGCAGCAACAGCTAAAATGATGGCAAGCAGTGCCTTCATTCCTTTTGAATAACTACGAATTCGTTTGTTTGGTAAGTTGAAACGTTCTAGTAGTTCGTAGAAATATGGTTCATCAAATGCGGTATAAACTGCTTTATAAAACTTCACGATTTCTTTTACTGTATAACCGTTCAGTATGTTAGTAGAATCCGGGACATATACGATTTTTTGTTTCGTTTCAGGATTCTTATGAATGTCGATATCCTCATATGTAACAGTTCCCTCATCTGGGTCTAAAATGCCGACTATCGTTCGTAATAAAGTTGTTTTCCCCGCACCATTTCTTCCAAGTAATCCGACGATACTACCTTTTTGTAATGTGAAAGAAACATCGTCTAAAATTGTTTGATTATCAATTGTTTTCTTCAAGCTTGTCACTTTCAACATCCGTATTCCCTCCAATCTCTTTATAGTATGAATCTATCCAATCATGAATTTTATCTTTCGTAATACCAAGATAAGAGGCTTCTAATAGTAATTGATGAAATTGCTTTTCAACCATAGCGATTTTCCTTTCGTCTAATGTTGGGGTAATCGATTGGGATACAAATGTTCCTTTTCCTCGTAACGTTTCAATAATTCCTTGTCGCTCTAACTCTTGATACGCTTTACTCACTGTATTTGGATTTATAACGAGTAAAGAAGCGAGTTCGCGTACAGAAGGAAGTTTATCACTTGGAGCCAACATGTTTTTCAATACGAGTTCTTTTATATTTTGAACAATTTGTTCCCATATCGGAGTGTTGCTTCTTGGGTCAAGTTGAATATGCAAGAGCAATGTCTCCTTCCTCATATGTATTAAGTGTACTACTATGTGTAATACACTTAATACAATATAGGGGGCGAATGTATTTGTCAACTGAAAATAATAGAAAAAATTGGTATTAAAAAAAGGGGAATTGGAAAAAATAGGTCTGATATAGAATGGAGGGTTAGTCATGAAGCGAGTTTTTGGAATACTTGTTTGTTTCATGTTATTGCTTTCTGGAACTTCAGTGAGTTTTGCGCAATCTGAAAAAACGAAGCAGGAGAAAACAGAAGAAACAACGCCGAAGTTAGCGGAACAAGCGTCGTCAGCAATCGTAATTGAGCAAGATACAGGTAAAGTTTTATTTGATAAAAACCCAAATGAAAAATTACCACCTGCTAGTATGACAAAGATTATGACAATGCTTTTAATTATGGAACAAGTTGAAAAAGGAAAACTAAAACTGACCGATAAAGTTAGAGCAAGCGAACATGCAGCTTCAATGGGTGGATCGCAAATCTTTTTAGAACCTGGGGAAGAGATGACTGTAAATGAGATGTTAAAGGGTATTGCAATTGCATCTGGAAATGATGCATCTGTTGCAGTAGCCGAGCACATCGCAGGTTCAGAAGAAGGATTTGTAAATATGATGAACAAAAAGGCGAAAGATTTAGGGCTGAAAAATACACATTTTCAAAATCCAACAGGTCTTCCGGCCAAAGACCATTATTCGACAGCAAATGATATGGCTATAATGGCGAGAGAATTGATGAAGTATCCACTTATTCGTAAATACACAGGTAAGTACGAAGATTATTTACGTGAAGATACGGATAAAAAGTTTTGGCTCGTTAATACGAATAAACTAGTACGTTTTTATCCTGGCGTAGATGGAGTAAAAACAGGTTTTACGACAGAAGCGAAATATTGTTTAACAGCATCGGCTGAAAAAAATGGTATGCGTGTCATTTCAGTTGTCATGGGAGCACCAACATCAAAAGAACGGAACAACCAAGTGACAAAGCTTCTTGACTATGCATTTGGACAATATATGACAAAGAAATTGTATACGCGCGGCGAAAAAATTAAGACAGTTCAAGTAGGAAAAGGGAAAAAAGAAAAAGTAGATTTAGTTGCGTCAGATAATGTTTCTCTTCTTATGAAGAAGGGCGAGAATATGGACAAGGTAAAACAAGAAGTAATTGCTGAAAAGAAAGTAAAAGCACCGATTAAAAAAGGTGACGCGCTTGGCACCCTTGTTATAAAAAAAGATAAAGATGTTTTATTAAAACAAACAATTATAGCAAAAGAAGATGTTGCTGCAGCGAGCTGGTGGGAGTTATTTAAAAGAAGTTTTGGGATGTTTTCAACATCAAAATAGCGGCAAATATTTTGCCGCTTTTCTATTCGTATGTAAGTGAATAATGCTGAAAGGTTTCACTTTATGACGAAATAGTTCTTCTTTTGTCAGCAGGAAGGATTCTTATTTTATATCACGAAAATCTTTATGTATGTGAATAAGTAAAGTTTGAGCATAAGGAGGAAATCGTGTGAGTCTTTCCATGCAATTAGAAGTAAAACGTGACGTCCTATGTGTGAGACTAGAGGGTGAATTAGATCATCATACGGCTGAAGAGTTGCGAACGAAAGTAACAGATATGATTGAGACACATGGTGTTCATCATATTGTTTTGAGCCTAGAGAACTTATCGTTTATGGATAGTTCTGGTCTAGGTGTTATATTAGGCCGATATAAACACGTAAAGGGATTAGGTGGAGAAATGGTTGTTTGTGCAATTTCACCGCCTGTTAAGCGTTTATTTGAAATGTCGGGCTTATTCAAAATCGTTCGCTTAGAAGAAAGTGAAGCGCACGCGCTCGCGACGTTGGGGGTGGCATAGATGAGAAATGAAATGAACCTTCAATTTTCAGCATTAAGTCAAAATGAATCATTCGCTCGCGTTACAGTGGCGGCTTTCATTGCACAACTAGATCCAACGATGGAAGAATTAACGGAGATTAAAACAGTTGTGTCAGAAGCGGTTACAAATGCAATTATTCATGGATACGAAGGAAATGCAGAAGGTATTGTTTATATTTCTGTAATTTTGGAAGAAGCAATGGTGAAACTCACGATTCGAGATGAAGGGATTGGAATCTTTAACTTAGATGAAGCGAGACAACCCCTTTTTACAACTAAACCTGAATTAGAGCGTTCCGGAATGGGATTTACTATCATGGAAAATTTTATGGATGAAGTAGAAGTTATTTCAAACGAATCTTTCGGGACAACAATCCATTTGACAAAATACTTATCAAATAGTAACGCTCTATGCAATTAAGGAGAATAGCCTATGGACATAGAGGTCAAAAATGAGAAGAAGAAACCTCAGTTAAAGGACCACGAGCTAAAAGCGTTAATTCAAAAAAGTCAAGATGGAGATCAACAAGCGAGAGATACAATCGTTCAAAGTAATATGCGCCTCGTTTGGTCGGTTGTACAGCGGTTTCTTAATCGAGGATACGAACCAGACGACCTATTTCAAATTGGATGTATTGGGCTCTTGAAATCGGTAGATAAATTTGATTTATCTTTCGACGTGAAATTTTCAACATATGCAGTTCCAATGATTATTGGTGAAATACAACGTTTCTTACGCGATGATGGATCAGTGAAAGTTAGTAGGTCTTTAAAAGAAACAGGAAACAAAATTCGAAAGATGAGAGATGAGCTTTCGAAAGAATTCGGAAGGGCTCCAACGATTAATGAAGTGGCAGAGGCACTAGAACTAACGCCAGAGGAAGTTGTTCTAGCACAAGAAGCGAGCCGGGCCCCTTCATCTATACATGAAACTGTATATGAAAACGATGGAGATCCAATCACTATTTTAGATCAAATTGCAGATCAATCTGAAACGAAATGGTTCGATAAAATTGCTTTAAAAGAAGCGATTAGAGAACTAGATGAACGAGAGCGCTTAATTGTATACTTGCGTTACTATAAAGATCAAACACAGTCAGAAGTAGCCGAGCGCATAGGCATTTCGCAAGTACAAGTTTCAAGACTTGAAAAGAAAATATTAAAACAGATGAAAGATCGAATAGACGAATAATTGTCTATTCGATTTTTTTGTGCCGTTAATAGGAGAGAAATGTTAATTTTCGCAAAAATTAACAGAATTTATTGATAATTTAGTCAATTTAAAATATAATCCAAGTATGAACTTGTCATAAAGGGGGAAGGAAATATGGAAACGAGGCAACAATGGGGAACGAGAGCTGGATTTATTTTCGCAGCGGTCGGATCTGCCGTTGGATTAGGAAACATATGGCGTTTTCCTTATACAGCGTATGAAAATGGAGGAGGAGCATTCTTTTTACCGTACTTATTTGCATTATTAACGACTGGTATTTCATTGTTAGCGTTTGAGTTTGCCCTTGGTCATCGTCATCGTGGTTCAGCACCACTTACATTTTTCCGTATTAACCCGCGTGCCGAATTTATTGGATGGTGGCAAATGTGCGTAACATTTATCGTTTCAACATATTATGCAGTAATTATTGCTTGGTCTATATCCTATACATACTTTGCAATTACTGGAGCGTGGGGAAAAGACACGCAATCATTTTTATTTAAAGAGTACTTACATGTTGCAGATAAGCCAGGACAATTTGGAGGACTTGTACCGGAAGTATTAATTCCGTTAGCTCTCGTTTGGATTATTGTGCTTGGCGTTGCATTTAAAGGAGTTAAAAAAGGAATCGAAGTTGTTAACCGTATATTTATTCCTTTATTAGTTGTTATGTTCCTTATTATCGTCGTTCGTGCAGTGACGATGGAAGGTGCTATGCAAGGACTAGATGCATTCTTTAAACCAGATTGGAGTCGTATTTTTGATGGGAAAGTATGGCTTGCAGCTTATGGTCAAATATTCTTTAGTTTATCTTTAGCATTTGGAATTATGATTACGTATTCTAGTTATTTACCGAAAAACTCGGATACAACAAATAATGCCTTTATTACTGGATTTGCAAATTCAGGATTTGAATTATTAGCAGGTATTGGGGTCTTTGCAGCTCTTGGATTTATGGCAAATAATATGGGAGTACCGGTTGATAAAGTAGCAAGTGCTGGCGTTGGGCTTGCGTTCGTAGTATTTCCCCAAATTATTAATGAATTGCCGATGTCACCGTTGTTTGGTGTTTTATTTTTCTTATCGTTAACGGTTGCTGGAATTACATCACTTATTTCACTCGCGGAAGTATGCTTTGCCGCTGTATCTGAAAAATTCAGTTTAAGTCGGGAAAAAACTATTGGAATTATGGGAACCCTTCTCGTGTTAGTTTCTCTTGTTTTTGCAACACGTGGTGGACTTATGTTCTTAGATGTTGTCGACTATTTCGCTAATAATTTCGGATTAATTACAATTGCACTTGCGGAAGTAGTTACGATAGGGCTCATTTTACGCCGTTTACCAGTTTATCAAAATCATGCAAACTTTGTATCTGATATTAAATTAGGAACGTTTTGGAGAGTGAGTTTACTCGTTATTACTCCGCTTATGTTAGGGTATATGCTAATTGATGGTACAATCCAAAATATTAAAAAGAACTACGGAGATTATCCGACTGAGTTTGTTGTAACGTATGGTTGGTCGATAGCAGCAGCATTCCTCATAGTTGCAATAATCATTGGCCTGAAAAAATGGGATGCACAAATTCATTCGGATTCTGCCAAGCTTGAAAAAGAATGGAAAGATCGAGGTGTTTCATAATGAGTGGATCAGCGATTATGATGATGGTTATTGGAATAGTAGTCATTTGGGGAGGGCTTGCATTAAGTATTGCAAACTTATTTAAGAAAAAGGCATAAGTAAAAAACATCTGTACCAAAATGGTGCAGATGTTTTTTTATGAAAAAATTGTATTAGAAAAAAATTCAATAACCATACTACAACTACGAGGAAGAGTGAAGGGGTGAATGAAAGTTGGAACAAACGATTTATATTAAAATGCGCAATCGTTTAAAAGTTTCTCCTACTTATGAAGTAAAGCTGGGCGATGTTGCTCAACTTGCCGGAGATTCTTCCGTAGTTGAGTTGTTACAAAATGAGATAGTTTACAAAATAACAGCGCATGATAAGACGCATGTTGTAATTGATGTTATGAAAGTAATTGAGATTATTCAACAGAAAGCATCTCACGTACAAATTAATTTACTCGGTTCCGGACAAACTCTTGTTGAAATTATATACGAAAAAAAGAAGGCACACCCAATTTTTTTCGGGCTTGTATGGCTTTTACTTTTCATTGGAGCAGCTCTTGCAATCATTTATTTCCATGAGGATGTAAGTATGCAACAAGTACATCAACGGTTATATTACATGATTACTGGAGAATTTAATGCACAACCACTTTTATTTCAAATTCCTTATTCTGTAGGTCTTGGTTTAGGGATGGTTCTATTCTTTAATCATGTATTTCAAAAGCGAATTAATGAAGAGCCGAGTCCGTTAGAAGTTGAGATGTTTCAATATCAACAGTCACTTGATCAATATGTAATCGTTAATGAAAACAAGGATAATATGAAACAACTTGCCGATGATTGAGTCTGGGTTTGTTATTTTAATTGGTTTAGCTGGAGGGATAGCGGTAGGTAGCGGATATGTCGCATTTTTAGCTGTACTTGGTATAATCCCCCGTTTAGCTCAATTAACGAGAAGTGGAAAGCATATTCAATATTTTGAGTGGGCAGTCATTGCAGGTACTTTAACAGGGGCTTGGTGCAGTTTGAAAAACATTACACTTCAAACGTCGCAATATTGGCTCGTTATATTAGGGCTATTTTGTGGTACGTTCATTGGAATGCTCGCTGCGGCATTAACAGAGGTGTTAAATGTTCTACCTATTTTAGCTAAACGAGTAGGGGTAGAGGGGAAGATTATTGTTTTACTCGTTGCTCTTGTGCTTGGGAAAGTAATAGGATCGTTGTTTCACTGGATTTATTTCGTAAAGTAGGAGGCAGTATATAAATGACAAGTCAGAAATTGAAGGATGATTACATAAATAAAGTGAAGGAGTATCATCCAAAGCCAAACTATTTACTAAATTGTATCAAAGCATTTCTTGTAGGTGGACTCATTTGTACAGTTGGAGAAGTATTGATGAAATTTTATATACATTATTTTCACTTCAGTGAACAAGAGGCAGGAAACCCAACTGTTGCAACTCTTGTTTTATTATCCGCGATTTTAACGGGGTGTGGTGTATATGATAAAATCGGTCAATTTGCTGGAGCAGGATCAGCGGTACCGGTAACAGGATTTGCAAATTCTATGGCAAGCGCTGCTTTAGAACATAAGAGTGAAGGGATTGTTCTAGGGATTGCGACAAATATGTTTAAACTGGCAGGAAGTGTGATTGTATTTGGGGTTGTTGGTGCATATATCATTGGGTTAATAAGGTATACCTTTAAAATTTTTATGTCTTAAAGGAGGGGCTAGTATGAGGTTGACCGGAAAACAAACGTGGGTATTTCAAAACGACATATATGTGAATGCAACGGGTACTGCTGTCGGTCCGAAAGAAGCTGAAGGCCCTCTTGGAAAAGATTTTGATATTTCATATGATGACTTGCATTGTGGAGAGGAAAATTGGGAGCTCGCCGAACGAAGATTAATGTCAGACTCAATTCAACAAGCAGTGCAAAAAGGGAATATAAAAACATCGCAAATTGATTTCTTTTTAGCGGGAGATTTATTAAATCAAACAGTGACAGCAAATTATGTTGCGCGTCAGTGGGGCATTCCTTTTTTAGGAATGTTTAGCGCCTGTGCGACGTCTATGGAAACTTTAGCAGTTGGCTCAGCTTTTATAGACGGTGGATTTGCAAATCGTGTCTTAGCTACAGTAAGTAGTCATAATGCAACGGCTGAAAGACAATTTCGCTATCCAACAGAGTACGGTGGGCAAAAACCAGGGACAGCAAATTCAACTGTGACTGGTGCAGGATCTATATTAATTAGCAATGAAAAAAGTGCAATTAAAATTACGGCGGCTACAATCGGAAAAGTGCAAGATTTAGGAATCACAAATCCTTTGGATATGGGGGCAGCGATGGCTCCAGCAGCAGCTCATACAATTCAACAGCATTTTGAAGATTTAAGAAGAAGTGCCGATGACTATGATTTGATTGTTACGGGTGATTTATCAGCTGTTGGGACACCGATTGCAAAACAACTTTTACTTGAGGAAGGTTACGATCTTGGACATATATACAATGATTGCGGATTAATGATTTATGAATCAAGTCAAGAAGAAGTGTTTGCAGGTGGTAGTGGTTGCGCTTGTTCAGCAGTTGTCACATATGGCCATTTATTACACGAGATGCAAAAAGGGAATTTACAACGAATTTTTGTCGTTGCCACTGGCGCATTATTAAGCCCGATAATGATGCAACAGAAAGAAACGATTCCAACAATTGCACATGGTGTCGTATTTGAGAGAGTTAAAGGAGAGTGAATTGTGGATTTTATATATGCATTTCTTGTAGGTGGAGCTATTTGTGTAATTGGGCAACTATTGTTAGATTTCGCAAAGTTAACACCAGCTCATTTAATGGCAACTTTTGTAGTCATCGGAGCAATTTTAGATGGATTTGGATTGTACGATAAACTAATAAAGTTTGCAGGTGCTGGAGCAACAGTCCCTATTACAAGTTTTGGACATTCACTATTGCACGGAGCAATGCATGCAGCAGAAAAACATGGATATTTAGGAATTGGTATTGGCATGTTTAGTTTAACGTCTGCGGGCATTTCCGCAGCGATATTGTTTTCGTTTTTTATAGCACTTATATGTAAACCGAAAGGATAAATCAAATGAGACGAAGGGTTGTTTTGGTCACAGATGGAGATGAATATGCAAAGCGGACAATTGAGCTTTTAACGAAGGAATTTGGGGGAAGGTGTATTTCAGCATCACAAAGTAATCCAACCAAATTGACAGGGAAAAAAGTTGTTGAGCTTATTATGCAAACGCCATATGACCCTGTATTTGTCATGTTTGATGACAGTGGATTTATTGGAGAAGGATCTGGTGAAAAGGCTTTAAAATATGTAGCTACCCATAAACAAATTGATGTGCTCGGTATTTTAGCGGTAGCGTCTAATACGCATCATTGGGAATGGGCACGTGTAGATGTAAGTGTAGATCGGAACGGAAATTTAACCGAATACGGTGTTGATAAATTTGGACTTCCAGATGGTGAAATTGGCAGAATTAGCGGAGATACAATTTATTGTTTAGATGACTTGAATGTTCCTGTCATCGTTGGAGTCGGTGACATTGGTAAGATGTGCGGGAATGATGAATGGGAGAGGGGATCACCTATTACTAGAAAAGCGATTCAATTAATTTTGGAAAGGAGTGGTTTTTATGACGAAGCCTAAAAAAGTGGATATCCCTATATCAACTTTCATAAGTGATAATGAAAATTATTTAAAGCAGACAGTTGGACTAGGCGTTACATACGATGTTGGCATTCGTAAATTTCAAATTTTGAATAAAGAAATCGGTGTGTTATTTGTAAACGGACTTTGTGATACAAATTATATTATCCCTATTTTAGAAGAAGCGGTGGATACAAATGAGATAAGGGATGTAGAAGAAGATACAGTGAAGCTTTTAGAGAATCGCTTAATCCATCAACAAGTAAGCAAAGTAAAAACGATGGATGAGGTAATGCTCCAAGTATTATCAGGGCTCATTGTGATATTTGTGGAAGGTGAAACGGAAGCGTTCGCGATTGATGTTCGTAGTTATCCAGGGCGAACACCGACAGAACCAGATACCGAAAAGGTAGTACGCGGTGCGAGGGATGGATTTGTTGAAAATATCGTTGTAAATACAGCGTTAATTCGTAGGAGAATTCGAGATCCACGACTTCGAAATGAAATGGTTCGAGTAGGAGATAGATCACAAACGGATATTTGTATTACATACGTTCAAGATGTTGCAAATCCAGATTTAGTAAAGATTATAAAACAAGAATTAAATAACATTGATGTAGATGGAATTACGATGGCGGATAAAACAGTAGAAGAATTTGTTGTAAAGCAAAGCTATAACCCATTCCCGCTTATTCGATATACAGAAAGGCCAGATGTAGCAGCAAATCATCTACTAGAAGGACATGTGTTAGTACTTGTTGACACATCGCCTAGTGCTATGATTACACCGACAACATATTTTCACCATTTACAGCATGCAGAAGAGTTTAGACAAAATCCAGCTGTCGGTACATTTTTACGCTGGGTGCGCTTTTTAGGTGTTATATTCTCGCTATTTTTATTACCATTTTGGTTAGTGTTTGTATTTGATCCAACTCTTTTACCAGCAAATCTTGCTTTTATTGGACCGACTAAGATGACGCATTTACCAATCCTATTACAGGTGTTAATGGCAGAGGTCGGACTTGAGTTTTTAAGGATGGCTGCTATTCATACTCCAACCCCATTATCGTCTGCAGCAGGGTTGATTTCTGCCATATTAATTGGTCAAATTGCAATTGATGTAGGTTTGTTTGTGCCAGAAGTAATTTTGTATGTAGCGGTTTCGATGATTGGTGCATATGCAACACCGAGTTATGAATTAGGATTAGGGAATAAGGTTGGGAAATTGTTTGTTATTATTTTAACAGGTCTCTTCCATGAGATGGGATTTGTAATTGGTATGACGATATTAATTTTATTTTTAACGTCTATAAAAAGTTTACAAACACCTTATTTATGGCCGTTTTTACCATTTGATTGGGGCGCGTTAACAAAAATTTTACTCCGTCCAACGATGTCTAGTTTAAAAGTACGACCAAGTATTGTAAGACCTCAAAATGTAAAAAGACAAAAATAAACGGGATTATACACCCGTTTATTTTTTTTAGTAAAAATTTATTGTTTTTTAACAAAAATCAAACATTTTTTGTGTACACTTAGAGTAGATATTGTGTATGGAAGGGGAAGAGGACATGATTAAATTATTTGTAAGTGATTTAGATGACACGCTCGTTTACGATGTGAATCATATGCAAAAAGAAGATGAACGTGCGCTGTGTTGGTTAGCTGAGAAAGGGACAAATATTTGTTTTGCCTCTGGCCGCTTTACACACAGAATTGATGAAGTTGTAAAAAGGTTTTCATTCCCATATTACACAACGGGCTTAAATGGAGCGACAATGTTACTTCCAGATGGGAATTTATTTCATGAATCGAGTTTTGAAAATACGGTTGCCCAGGAAATATATCGATATATACATAAAAAGGGACTAGCGGATATTGTTTGTGCAAATGAGCAACGATATACAAAAAGGAAAAATGAACATCACCATAATTTTGAAGCGTATATGGGCGTGCATATCGCTGAAATTGAAGCGTTAGAAGAAGAGTTTGGTAAGACTGTACACCCTGCAAAATTGTTTGTTTTTGGAGAAGAAGAGAAAATTGTGACGTTAGATCAAGAGCTACGAGATATGTTTCAAGGCGAAGCGGAAGTTTTTATATCAGGTAAACGCTATGTTGATATTATGCCAAGAGGCGTGAGTAAGGGGAGTGCTCTAAAGCGACTAATGGACCATTTGCAAATTGAAGCAAATGAAGTTGCTTGTATTGGAGATTCCTTCAATGATATTTCTATGTTTGAAGTAACCCCGCATTCATTTACTCTTCATCATGCCCATCCATATGTAAAGGAGAAAGCAAATCATATAGTGCGTTCGGTTGAAGAGGCTGTTATGAAATTACCGTTACTTGTATAAAAAAGAAGCCCGTCACTGGCGGGCTTCTTTTTTACTTGAATAAAGATTTAACAAAATCAATGATACTTGAGAAGAAATCTTTCACTTTATCTAGAAAACTTTGTCCTTCTTCAGATCCTAAAAAGGCAGAAACGTGTTCTTTTGCTTTGTTTAATTGACTACCAACTTGATTCCAATCGATATTAAGATTCTTCATTTTATCAAATAACGCTACTAGGTTATCTAACTGTTCATCTGTTAATGTAATGCCGAGTTGATCAGCAATTTTTTTAATTAATGAACGTAAATCTTCTGTTGTTTTTGGCTGTTCTTTTGCAATTTCTTCTTTAATTTTTGCAACAAGTTGAACTGCTTTTTCTTCACCAATTTTATCACCAAGCTGGGCTGTTTGTACCATTTCTTCATTCGCTACTTTTTTAACTTCTTCCGGAATTGGTTTATTGGACGCAGTTTCATATGCTTTCATTAATCCAGTTAAAGCTGCAGTTCCTGAAACTTTAAAAGGTGCAGTAATTTGAATTTCTGCATCTTTTACACCTGCTGTAATCAAAGCGTTAGTGTACATTGCATCTGTTACCCAGTTAATGTTCTTTGATCGTACAATAAGACCAGATCCTGGTTTTGTGTATGTAATCATAGAAGAAGAAATTGCTCTCGTACCAATTTGTGCTTTTGGAACAATGCCTTCTAGAAATTTATGTTCTTCCGCATTAGATACAGTGATAATTGTAGCATCTTTCGGTGCTTTCATTTCTTTTAACAGATCTTGTTTTTGTTGTTCGGATAAGTTCTCTCCTAGTGTAACAATTGATTCTCCCTCGATGATGTCTGCAAATGAAGCTGTTGGCATCATAAATACCGTTACAGCTAATAGCAGAGCTAATAATTTCGTTTTCACGAAAAACCGCTCCCTTTCTCTTTCTAAAATTTTCGGGCAACAAAGTTATTATAGTATATATTTCTTATTTGTCACCTAGCTTTTTCCACATTTCAAAAAAGAAGTATCTAGATTGTCGGATTCTTTTTGTTTCTAGTCATGAATGTGGTAATATAGTGCTGAGATAGTTGAAAGGAGACATATACATATGAAAACTTTAGGATACATATTAATGGAAAACGGTGAAAAAATCGAATTGGAATTTTTCCCAGAAGAAGCGCCAAAAACAGTAGAAAACTTTAAAAAATTAGCAGAGCAAGGATTTTATGACGGTGTTACATTCCACCGTGTTATTCCTGGCTTCGTAAGCCAAGGTGGAGACCCAACAGGTACAGGTGCTGGTGGTCCAGGTTACTCTATTCCATGTGAAACTGATGGAAACCCTCATAGACACCTTGTAGGATCACTTTCTATGGCTCACGCTGGCCGTAACACAGGCGGTAGCCAATTCTTTGTTGTTCATGAGCCACAGCCACATTTAGATGGCGTTCATACTGTATTTGGTAAAGCAACAAGCGGTATTGAAACAGTATTAAAAATGCGTCAAGGCGATGTAATGAAAGAAGTTAAAGTTTGGGAAGAATAAGGTAAGGGAAAAGAGAGCTTTTGCTCTCTTTTTTATTTTTAATGAGATTGAGTACTTCTTCTACAGCATCATACAAGTAGTATTGTTGCTAAAATATATTGCTTGTGAGAACAAACCTTTAACAAATTACATAGAATACATTACATTATATGTTTCCACAAATACTTTTTGTTATATTAATTTTGCTAGAATTGTGCTGCTTTAGGGTAACTATGAATGAAGTGATGTTGAATGATATGTTTCTTTTCATTCTATATAAAATTTTCTTTTTTTCACTCTATTTATTAAAGGAATAGTGCTGAAACATAGATTTGACTTTCTTCTTTTCGCTTTGTATGATTATCAAGTTGTTTTAGACTCTTCTCACTCTGTTGAAAATATTGTAAAATGAATGTGATATGAAAAGAGTGATTGAGGGGATTACTAGTTTGTAACTTTTGTGAGAAGGGATAAGGGTTATGTTAATTCGTTTTAAAAAAAGTTATGAAAAAATCGCAATGGGGCTTCTTTCGTTTATGCCAACTGAAAAAGATTTGAAAACATTACAATTGACAATGAAAGAATATGAAGCAAAAGATGATTGGCAATTGTATTTGTGGAAAGAAAATGAAGATTTTGTTGGAATAATGGGGATTGTAAAAAAAGAGAATCAAGTATTAGAAATTCAGCATTTAAGTGTAAATCCGTCTCACCGTCATGTGGGGATTGGAACGAAGATGGTTCAAGAGTTAAAGAGTAAATTTCTTGAGTTTACAATTTGCGGAAATGAGCAAACAGCAAGTTTTTGCGAAAAATGTAAAGGGCTAGAACAAAATATACATTCGTGAAAGCAGGGATAAGTAGTTTATTATCTCTGCTTTCTTTTTTGTAATTGTTCGTTTCGTTCAGTAATGACCTCTGTGCGATCACGCAAAGTGTGCTTGTGTATAATATATTCACTTGGAATAGCATTCAAGTCTTTCCAAGAGAGGTTTTGTTTTTTGCATAACTCTATGCACTGCTTCTCTAACAATGGATCTGATAAGGGTAAAAATAAAGGTACAAAACGTTCTTTTTTATGGATAGATTGCAATCTTTCATTGAGCAAGGAAAGAAGTTGTACTTGATTAATTCCTAAACGTTGTAAAGACACACCGCTTTTTTCTAAAATTGTGATTGCGCTTTTCATCATTTTTGTGGAACCATTCCAGTTAGCACGTCTTTGGTGGTATAAAGAAACTGCAATTTGAATGAGACCAACTAAGTAATGATCACGATTTCCTCTTGGTTTTGTCTTCCAGTACTCTTCTAGTATTTCGTGGCATTCAAAATAGTCGTAATCTCCTTGGAAATGAATTAAAAATTGTATGTATTCGGTAGGATACATGTTTTCTCGCCCCTATCTAACGGTTATACATATAAGTGTATCATAGAAATATGAACAATAAACGACTAGGAGATTTCCCCCTAGCCGTTATTGTTCATATTAGCAGAAGCAAGCTGCTCCTACAATAATTAGCAAAATAAACAGTACAACAAGTAATGCGAACCCACCGCTAAAACCACAATCAACGTGACCCATAGTTTTTTGACCTCCTACATTGTTCTTACTACACTGTTATCATATGAAGTGGTGGGCATGATGACATAGGCATCGGTCTATTTTTAATTAAATTTCTTAAAAAGGTTGGATAGAACATGAGTATGCTCTATACTTATGTTGTTATAGAAAAAATGTGGTGGGATGCTTTGTGCAATATAATTTTAAAGTAGAGGCTTTTGAAGGGCCTTTAGATCTATTGTTACATTTAATACATCGTTATGAAATTGATATATATAATATTCCTGTAGCAGATATTACAGAGCAATATTTATCTTATGTGCATACGATGAAAGAACTGCAATTAGATGTTGCAAGTGAGTATTTAGTAATGGCCGCAACGTTATTACAAATTAAAAGTAAAATGTTGTTGCCGAAACATGAAGAAGATGTACTTGATAACGGTGATGATTTTATAGATGATCCTCGTCAAGAATTGATGGAGAGGTTAATTGAATATAAGAAATATAAGCAAGTTGCTACTGAGTTAAAAGAAAGAGAACAAGAAAGAGCACAGCTATATACACGTCCACCAATTGACTTTACATCGTTGCAACAAGAAGAAGAGACAAGCTTGCCTCTTGATGTTACGTTATATGATATGCTAGCGGCATTTCAAAAATTAATGCGCCGTAAAAAGGCAAAAAAACCTGTAACAACACGTATTACTCGTCAAGAAATACCAATTGAACAGCGAATGACTGATATTTTAAAGCAGTTAAAAATAAAGGGTGGTCGCCAAAGTTTTCATGATTTGTTTGTTGATGATGAACGTGAAATAATGGTTGTAACATTTTTAGCAGTTCTGGAACTTATGAAAAATCAACAAATCATAATTGAGCAAGAACATAATTTTGATGAAATTTTCGTATCAAGCTCTAATAAATCTGCATAGAGCAAGTATATGAAATTGGGATAGAAACACTTTATCTCATGCTATGTTTTAATGTATCGTTTGGAACAAGAGAAGAAATATTGAACCGAACGCATTGAGTGTGATTCGGTTTTTTGATGTGTATTTTTATGGGAAAATAGAAGGAAGGAGCTCGTGAAATGGATAGGAAAGAACAAAAGTCAATTATTGAAGGCCTTTTATTTGTTTCTGGTGATGAAGGGATTTATCCAGAACAAATAGCGAAAGTTCTTGAAATTGAAATGAATGAAGTAATTAATATTTTAGAAGAAATGCAACAAGAATGTGAAGGTGCAAACCGTGGTTTGCAAATTGTACAGTATGCAAAAGTATATCGTTTTGCTACAAAGAAAGAACATGCTTCATATTATCAAAAATTAATAGATACACCAACAGCTGCTTCACTCTCACAAGCTGCCCTTGAAACGTTAGCGATTGTTGCATATCGTCAACCAATCACAAGGACTGAAATGGAAGAGATTAGAGGAGTTAAAACCGATAAGGCGTTACAAACGTTGGTTTCACATTTACTTATAAAAGAAATGGGAAGAGCAGAAGGACCAGGGCGTCCTATTTTATACGGAACAACAAAAGAATTTTTGGACACATTTGGATTGAAAACATTAGATGATTTACCGCCGCTTTCTGAAGAGAATGAACAAATGAATGAAGCGGATTTATTCTTCGGTTCCTTACAAGAGATATCGAAATAAAAGCTTAGCATTTTGCTAAGCTTTTTTTTGTATATCAATTATTTACAGTGCCATACTAAATGAAAAAAGGAGACGAGTTATGAGAGGTATGCGGATTATTCTATTATTAGTTTCTGTTTTATTATGTTTTTCTTTAAATAGCGCATCAGCTAAAAGGTATATGATGTCTATTCATACTACGTCTCCTTTACATATGCATCGGCAACATCTTAGTAAAATGAAAGTGAGCTTTTTAAAAGTGGGGCAAGGTGATGCAACACTTATCATAATGCCAAACGGACAAACAATGTTAATTGATGGAGGACCTTATGAAGCAGGAGAGGTTATTATTCAGAAATTAATTGAGAAAGGCATTAATCATTTAGATGTAATTGTCAGTACCCATCCTGATATGGATCATATAGGGGGGCTAATTCCAATTGTAGAGCAAATGCCGGTATCGCTTATATTAGATAGCGGAAAAACATATAGTTCTCTTACTTATCATACATATCGGAACAATATTAAAAAAAGAGGGATACCTTTCGTTTCAGTAAAGGAAGGGCAATATATACCGCTGGATCCACATGTTTCTATACAAGTATTAAACAATGGGAAATCAAAAGATGAAAATAATGAATCCTCAATTGTTTTAAAGGTGCGATATGGAAAAGCGGATTTTTTATTAATGGGTGACGCGGATGTACGGACAGAACATGAAATATTAAAACAATTTGATGTACATGCAGATGTTTTAAAAGTGGGGCATCACGGCTCGTATACTTCAACAAGTGAAACGTTTATAAAAAAAGTGGAACCGCAGTTTGCTATTCTGTCTTACGGGAGTAGTAATCCGTATGGACATCCTCATCAAAGTGTAGTAAAACGCTTAAAAAGGCACGGTATAATGGTATATAGAACGAATAAACGTACAGTAGAAATAGAAACAGATGGTGAACATGTTATGTTAGAGTCTAGCGGGTTAATGCCATTGTTGAAGTGATTTCTATATTAGGGGTGGATACTGTCCCTTTTTGGAAAAATGAATAATATATATTATAATTATAAGGGACGTAAGAAATTTCCTTTTTTGTTGAATAAAAAGGAAATTTCATTAGAATGTATAGACAACTACTCGTGCATATATTAAGATGGAACTAGGCGAATAAGGTAATAATAACAAGTAGGTATTTCATGGGAAAGGATCGATGAAAATGAAAACGCAAATTGTCATCAATGCCAAAATTTACACAGGTCAAGAAATAGTGGAAAACGGATTTATCCGTTACGCAGAAACCATTAAAGAAATTGGTTTGATGGCTCAATATGTACCACAAGAAAATGAAACTGTTTTTGATGCTACAGGGAAGATTGTAATTCCAGGTATGATCGATGTTCATATTCATGGTGGATACGATATTGATGCGATGGATGCAAATAGCGATGGGTTAGTAACTCTAGGTAAAGAAATGTTAAAAGAAGGGGTTACAACTTACTTCCCGACAACAATGACACAAGCTCCAGAGGCAATTGAAGCAGCGCTAACTGCTGCGAAAGAAGCAAAAGAAAAAGGAGCGCATTTCGAATATATTCACTTAGAAGGACCTTATGTTTCAAAGAAACGTGCAGGTGCACAACCACTTGAACATATCGTTCCTGCAAATATTGAGCAATTTAAACAATGGCAAGAAGCAAGTGGGAATTTAATTAAATTAGTAACATATGCACCAGAAGAAGAGGGAGCATTAGAGTTTGAACAATATCTTGCTGAAACTGGTGTAGTGGGCACAATGGGGCATACAGATGCAATTGATGCGCAACTAAAAAATAGAAAGATTACACATGCGACACATTTATACAATCAAATGCGTGGATTACATCACCGTGAACCAGGAGTTGTTGGTCATGTGTTATTAAATCCAAATGTAATGGTTGAAGTAATTACAGATGGTATTCATATTCACCCTGATATGGTGAAATTAGCATATAAGTTAAAAGGACCGAAAAAAGTAAGTGTTATTACTGACGCAATGCGCGCAAAAGGTCTTGAAGATGGATTATATGAGCTTGGCGGACAGCCAGTACATGTAAAAGATGGTAGTGCTCGATTAGAAGATGGAACGTTAGCTGGTAGTATTCTAAAAATGGATCAAGCTTTCCGAAATGTAATTGAATTTACGGGTTGTTCAATCGAAGATGCAGTACTGATGACATCAGTTAACCAAGCAGAAGAGTTTGGATTAAATAATAAAGGTGCATTAGCAGTAGGAAAAGATGCAGACTTTGTTGTGATGAATGAAGATTTACATGTATATGATACGGTTCGTTTAGGAATTCATATGAAGGAAGGGAAGTAATTAAATGAATATTCTTGTTGTAAAAACTCCAGAAGAACTAGCCGAAGCAGGTTATAAATTAATTGAAGAAGTTGTAAAAACAAAAGAAAATCCAACATTAGGAATGGCTACAGGAAGCTCTCCATTAGGTATTTATGCAGAAATGCGAAAAAATAAACTTGATACAAGCCGTGTAACCACTGTAAACTTAGATGAGTACGTAAATTTACCACATGAAGATAAAAACAGCTATCACTATTTCATGCAAGAACAGTTGTTTGATCATCTTCCATTTAAACAAACTTATGTACCAAACGGGATGGCAAGTGATTTAGAGGAAGAGTGCAAACGTTACGAGGGCATTCTAACTGCTAACCCAGTTGACCTACAGATTCTTGGAATCGGTGAAAACGGTCACATCGGATTTAATGAGCCAGGAACACTGTTTAATTCTCCAACGAACATTGTTGAATTAACAGAATCTACACGCCAAGCAAACCTTCGCTTCTTCGAAAAAGAAGAAGATGTGCCAACTCATGCGATTACAATGGGAATTGGAAGCATTATGAAAGCGAAACAAGTTCTACTTGTTGCTATGGGTTCTAAAAAGGCAGAAGCTGTTAAAGAATTATTGCAAGGTGAATATAGTGAAGAGTGTCCGGCTACAGTTTTACAACGTCATCCGAATGTAACCGTAATCGCAGATCAAGAAGCTCTATCTTTATGCAGTGAGGCGATTGCTGATGAACATCGACAAGTATTCACCATTTCCGATCTATTATCAGATTCAAGAGTGGGTGAAACAGCTAATTGAGGACGGCGAATGGAAGCCGGGAGATAAAATCCCATCTGAGAATGAACTTTGTGATAAGTTCGAAGTGAGTCGTATGACAATCAGACAGGCGATTAATAATTTAGTGGAACAAGGCTATTTATATCGGAAGCGTGGAATTGGAACATTTGTCCAACTTCCGAAAGTGGAACAAAAATTGCAAGGAATGACGGGATTCACAGAAGATATGATTTCTCGTGGAATGAACCCAAGTAGTCAATTACTTAGTTTCCGCCTAGTTCCAGCTACTGCTAAAATAGCAGACCGGTTGAGAATACAGGAGGGGGAATCGGTTTATGAAGTGAGGCGTATTCGCTTAGCTGATGATGAACCGATTGCTTTTGAGACGACATATTTGTCGCCAGCTCTTGTAAAAGATATTAACGAAGAGATATTGCAACAATCTTTATATGAACATTTAGAGAAAAAACTGGGCTTTAAACTTGTTAGCGCTACTCAGTCAATTGAAGCTTCTGTTGCGACGGAAAATGAAGCTGAACATCTGCATATTCCTAAAAAGGCGCCTGTACTTGTAATGCGTCAATGGTCATATTCAGAAGGTGAGATACCGCTAGAGTACGTGAAATGTATTTATCGTGGAGATCGTTATAAATTTATTACGAATATCGCACGTAACAAATAGTATATTTCAGTTTGTGAAGTACAGTCGAAATGAAAATGGATAACATGTAAAGAAATAAAAATACGACTCATCCTTATAAGGAATGAGTCGTATTTTTATTATGAGCAATTACGTGGTTAACAGCATCTCTGACGTGATTTACTACATAGTGAGCGTGTTTTTTTACTGCATCATCTGCTTGCGACATAGCAAAACTGTGGGGAGTTAAAGAAAACATAGGAATATCATTGTAAGAATCCCCTATACAAGCAATTTCCTCAGGTTTTATTTGAAACTCATTTAATAAAACAGAAATGGCAGAGCCTTTACTAACATTCGGTGGCATTACATCTAAACATTGTTCTGCTGAGATGAAAGTGCTAACTTTCCCGTGGAATTTTTCATCAATTTTTTTTTGAAGGAGTTGTAAGCTCTCCTTTGTTCCACCGACAGAAATTTTATTTGGGAAAATTGTATCATCAATCTTCTGTAGTAAGTTTGGTTCTTCAACAGAAGTCATTGTTACTTGTTGTTCAAGTTCTTGAATAAAAGGTGTTTTCTCTTCAATGTAATAATTATGCTCATCACTTACATAACGGAAATAAGGATTTTCATTCGTCATAGCTAACAAATCGGGAAGTATGCTGGAATCAAAAGTTGCAGATAATAGTTGTTTATTTTCATGTGTATATACAAAAACACCATTTACACTAATACGATGAAAATTTGTATTTACAGCTTTCATTAAGTCTGCAATTTCATTATCAAGTCTTCCGGAAGCGAAGCAAAGAATAACATTTTGCTCGGCGAGGCTGCGTAGTGCCGCAACATCTTGTTCATCAATAAGACCTCCGTGTTGCATCATTGTACCATCGATATCACTTACAAACATTTTAATCATGCTGTTATCTCCTTTCTATGTACAGTTGCTCTTACATTATACGCATCATATATAAACATGTCTAAAAAATGAATTTTTATTAAATGGCAGATGTTTTACATTGACGACAAAGAAGAATATTCTGTAACATAAAAGTAGGCTATTTAAGTACGAGGGTGGTGTTATATGAATAATTATCTAGAAATTAAAAAAGTTTTAAATAATAATGTCATCATTGCTAGCCATCCTGAACACGAGGAAGTAGTAGTGATTGGTAAAGGAATTGGATTTGGGAAAAAAGCGAAAGATGTATTGGAGCAAGAACAAATCGAAAAAATGTTTGTCTTAAAAAATGAACGTGATCGTGAACAATATAAATTATTAGTGCCGCATGTTAGTGAAAAATTAATTGAATTGATGAACGATATTATGCTGTACATTCAAGAAAAAGCGAAATCTCCACTAAATGAACATATTCATATTGCGTTAACAGATCATATTTCATTTGCAATTAAAAGGTTAAAACAAGGACTTACAATTGATAATCCTTTTTTAGTTGAAACAAAAATGCTCTATCCAGAGGAATATGAAATTGCGGAAGGTGTTGTAGAACTTTTAAATTCTCGTTTGCAAATTACATTGCCAGAAGGAGAAATTGGTTTTATTGCACTTCACATTTACAGTTCGCTTACAAATTCTGATTTATCTTCAGTTAATCAAAACTCCCGTCTCATTGCACAACTTGTATCTTTAATTGAGACAAACTTAGAAATTACATTAGATCAAGAGAGCATTCATTATTTACGCCTTATTCGTCATCTCCAATATGCTATTGAGAGGGTGAAAAAAGGAGAAAAAGTAGAAGAATCGCAAAGTTTTGCTGATTTATTAAAGGCGGAGTATCCAGTTTGCTATAACGTAGCTTGGAAGCTAGTTAAGGTCATGCAAAAAGAGTTGCAACTACCTGTATATGAAGCTGAAAGTATTTATTTAACGATGCACTTGCAACGCTTAGTCAAGGCAGAGCATGTGTAATAAGTCATATATTTTTGTCTAAAATGAAAACGTTAAAAAAAATGATTGAATCGCTTACAATAGTTATGTATAATAACTATTGCAAAGTTATACAAATTTCGACAAACACATTAAGGTGAGTAACGAAAACGTTTGCCTTAATTATAGTGAACTTATACGTAAACCTATTTTTGACACGTGTTACTGATTCGATCAGGCATGAGTGGAGAAAAGTAAGGAATGTAAGCTAGAGAAAGGGATATACTACCCTTTGTATAGCTATCGTTCTATCTTTTTTTCCTCATGTCTTTTTGGCGTTTGTCGGAAGGTATCAATATAGATAAGAGAGGAAGGGTTTCCATGTTTAAGAAGATCTTTGGTGTTCTTCAAAAAGTCGGAAAAGCGTTAATGCTTCCAGTAGCGATTTTACCGGCAGCAGGTATTTTACTTGGATTTGGTAATGCATTTCAAAATCCACAGTTAACAAATGTTATTCCTGCTTTAAAAGCAGATTGGTTCGTAATGGTTGCAAAAATTATGGAACAATCTGGTGATATTATTTTCGCTAACCTTGCATTATTATTCGCAGTTGGGGTAGCAATTGGTTTAGCTGGTGGAGACGGAGTAGCTGGTTTAGCAGCATTCGTCGGATACTTAATTATGAACAAAACGATGAGTGTGTTCTTAGAAGTAGATAAGCTAGTGAAAGTAACAAGTTCTGGAGCAGACCCAGTAAAAATTGGATTTGCAGATCCAGCGTATGCAAACGTATTAGGTATTCCAACGCTACAAACAGGGGTATTTGGTGGTATTATCGTCGGTATAGTAGCGGCATATTGCTATAATAAATACTTCAACATTGAATTACCATCATACTTAGGTTTCTTTGCAGGTAAGCGTTTCGTACCGATCGCAACTGCAACATTCTCTTTAATAGTAGGTATTATCATGTGCTTCGTTTGGCCATACATTCAAGGTGGCTTAAACACGTTCTCACATCAAATGATTGATGCAAATAGAACAATCGCAGCATTTATATTCGGTTTAATTGAACGTTCATTAATTCCATTTGGACTACATCACATTTTCTATTCACCGTTCTGGTTCGAATTCGGACAGTATACAAATGCAGCTGGCGAATTAATCCGTGGTGACCAAAAAATCTTTATGGCACAGTTAAAAGACGGTGTAGAATTAACAGCAGGTACATTTACAACTGGTAAGTATCCGTTCATGATGTTCGGTCTTCCAGCAGCAGCTTTAGCAATGTACCATGAAGCACGTCCAGAAAATAAAAAATTAGCAGCAGGTATTTTAGGTTCTGCAGCATTAACATCTTTCTTAACAGGTATTACAGAGCCACTTGAATTTTCATTCTTATTCGTAGCGCCAGTATTGTTCGGAATTCACGCTGTATTTGCTGGTCTATCATTTATGACAATGCAAATTTTAGGTGTTAAAATTGGTATGACATTCTCTGGTGGTTTAATTGACTTCCTATTATTCGGTGTACTACCAGGCCGTACAGCATGGTGGTGGGTAATTATTGTTGGTCTTGTACTAGCAGTTATTTACTACTTCGGATTCCGCTTTGCAATCCGTAAATGGAATCTAAAAACACCTGGTCGTGAAGAGGCAAATGCGAATGACGGTGCAGGAAAAACAGAAGCAGGCGAACTTCCTCGTGAAGTATTAGTAGCACTTGGTGGTAAAGAAAACATTGCTTCTTTAGATGCTTGTATTACTCGTTTACGTGTTCAAGTTAACGAACAAAAGAATGTAAACAAAGACCGCTTAAAAGAACTTGGAGCAGCTGGTGTACTTGAAGTTGGAAATAACATTCAAGCTATTTTCGGACCGAAATCTGACACGTTAAAATCACAAATTCATGATATAATGTCAGGTCGTACACCTCATGTTGAAAAAGAAGAACCTGTAAAAGTGGAAGAAGCTCCTCAAAAAGTTGATGAAAATGAAACAATTGTATCACCAATCGAAGGGGAAATCTTACCAATTACAGAAGTGCCTGACCAAGTATTCTCAGGAAAAATGATGGGAGACGGATTTGCAATTGAGCCAACTGAAGGAACAGTAGTTTCTCCAGTTAACGGTGAAATTGTCAATGTATTCCCTACAAAACATGCGATTGGTATTCAATCTGAAGGCGGAAAAGAAATTTTAATCCACTTTGGTATTGATACTGTAAAATTAAATGGTGAAGGATTCGAGGCACTTGTAGCACAAGGTGATAAAGTGAAGCAAGGCCAACCATTATTAAAAGTAGATCTTGCATTTGTAAAAGAAAATGCACCATCTATCATTACACCAATTGTATTTACAAACTTACAACAAGGGCAACAAGTCGAATTGAAAAAAGATGGAAATGTTAAGAAGGGCGAAACCGCTATTATTGACATTCAGTAGGAATTTGACGCAAAATGTTTATAATTATAATAGGCGATGTGGTTGACCGAACATCGCCTATTATATACAATAGATGATGTAGTACTCACGTCTATACAACTAAAAAAAACTGTAATTTAAAGGAGATAAATAATCATGGAAAAAATCTTTAAAGTAACTAGCGACTCAGGAATTCATGCTCGTCCAGCAACTCTACTTGTAAACACTGCAAGCAAATTCGGTTCTGACATTAACTTAGAGTATAACGGAAAGAACGTTAACTTAAAATCAATCATGGGCGTTATGTCTTTAGGCATTCAACAAAACGCAGAAATTAAAATCACTGCAAATGGTGATGATGCAGCTCAAGCACTAGCAGCTATCGAAGAAACTATGAAAAACGAAGGATTAGGAGAATAATGACTCTTAACATTCAAGGGATCGCTGCATCAAGTGGGATTGCTATTGCAAAGGCTTTCAGACTTGAAAATCCTGAATTTAACATCGAAAAGAAATCAATTACAAACGAAGCTGCAGAAATTGCACGCTTAGACGCTGCGCTTGAGAAAGCAAAAACTGAATTAGAAGCTATTAAGGACCACGCATTTGCTGAGCTAGGTGCTGACAAAGCTGCGATCTTTGAAGCACATTTATTAGTGTTAAATGATCCAGAACTAGTAAACCCAGTAAAAGATAAAGTAAATAGCGAAAAAGTAAATGCTGAATTTGCAATGGATGAAGTTGCATCAATGTTTATTTCTATGTTTGAAAACATGGATAATGAATATATGAAAGAACGTGCTGCGGATATTCGTGACGTAACAAAACGCGTTCTTGCACATTTACTAGGAATTAACTTCTCAAATCCTGGTACAATTTCTGAAGAGGTAATCATTATTGCTGAAGATTTAACACCATCTGATACAGCTCAGTTAAACCGTAAGTATGCAAAAGGTTTCACTACTGATATCGGTGGACGTACATCTCACTCTGCAATTATGGCTCGTTCTATGGAAATTCCAGCTGTTGTTGGTACGAAAGTTGTTATGGAGAAAATCCAAAACGGCGATATCGTTATCATTGACGGTTTAGATGGAGAAGTAATTGTAAACCCATCAGAAGAAACTCTTCGTTCGTTTGAAGAAAAGAAAGCGAAATTTGAAGAGCAAAAAACTGAATGGGCAAAATTAAAAGACCAAGCTACTGTAACAAGTGATGGACATCATGTTGAGCTTGTTGCAAATATCGGAACACCAAATGATGTACAAGGTATTATCGATAATGGCGGAGAAGGCGTTGGCTTATACCGTACAGAATTCTTATACATGGGTCGTGACAATCTTCCAACAGAAGAAGAGCAGTTCGAAGCGTATAAAGCAGTTCTTGAAGGTGTAAAAGAAGGTCAACCAGTCGTTGTTCGTACACTTGACATCGGTGGAGATAAAGAGCTTCCATACTTACATTTACCAAAAGAAATGAACCCATTCTTAGGATACCGTGCAATTCGCTTATGTCTTGATGAGCAAGATGTGTTCCGTACACAACTTCGTGCATTACTTCGTGCTAGCGTATACGGTAACTTAAAAATTATGTTCCCAATGATTGCAACTCTTGATGAGTTCCGTCAAGCAAAAGCAATTTTATTAGAAGAGAAAGCGAAACTTGTAGAAGCGGGTACAACTGTTTCTGATTCTATTGAAGTTGGTATGATGGTTGAAATCCCAGCTTCAGCAGTATTAGCAGATCAATTCGCGAAAGAAGTTGACTTCTTCTCTATCGGAACAAATGATTTAATCCAATACACAATGGCTGCAGACCGTATGAACGAACAAGTATCATACTTATACCAACCATATAACCCATCTATTTTACGTCTTGTAAAAATGGTTATCGATGCTGCTCATAAAGAAGGCAAATGGGCTGGTATGTGTGGTGAGATGGCAGGCGATTCACTTGCTATCCCATTATTATTAGGATTAGGTTTAGATGAGTTCAGTATGAGTGCAACATCTATTCTTCCTGCAAGAACACAACTAAGCAAGTTGTCAAAAGCAGAAATGGAAACATTAGCAGAAAAAGCATTAATGATGTCAACTGCTGAAGAAGTTGTTGAACTAGTTAAAAGCATATAACCAATAAAAAAACCTGAGTCGATTTGAAATCGGTCTCAGGTTTTTTCTATGAGAAAAGTAAATCATATTTGCTTACTATCGAGGATAAGAGACAGAATTAGATAGCGATTGCAACGATATCAGTTGGGCATACACGTAAAATACCAGTAAAAGTATTTCGGTTTTGATTGTTCTTATCGTCTTTATTGTTATCTTTGTTGTCTTTGTCATTACGAGCTAAAGCAGAGAAAAGAGCAACACCGTTAGCGAAACCTTCAAAAATTACATTGTTGAAAGTGCCATTACCTCTAATGCTTAAAAGAGAAAGCTCTGTTCCAACTGAAATGCTAGCAAGTACGTTACATACAGCTGGTTGTTGTGGTCTAACTACTTCTCTCTCTTTCTCTTTCTCATGATGTCTGCACTCTCTTTCATGATGATGACAGTCTCTAAAGTTATCACAGCATCCAAATGATCCAAACATAATCCTCATCACCCCCTTCACACTTATAATCTATGTAAGTTCGGTAGTGAGTGACTGGACAGAGAGTGGAATTTTTTCTAGGGGATTTTCTCATTTTAAATGACTAGCTGGGTGTTTAGTATGGAATGATGTTTAAAATAGGGGAAATATAACAAAAAATGTAAAAACCACCGAAATAAATGAAATAGGTAGCCTTTACACTTTTTTACTTTTATATAAAACGATGATATATACAGGAAGAGCTAGGAGTAGTGGTACAATGGATCGTGCAGTATGTTTTTCTGATTCTAATTGGAATGCTTCTTCTTTTGGGAATTGTAAAATGGAGATGTTTGCGGCATCACCAATAAAATATAGAAGCAGTACAGTTACTATGTAACATAAAAGTGCGATAAAGCTTCCGTATGAACTCAATGAAAATCCCTCTCTTGTTATCTATTTGTTATCATTGTATCACAATTGTAACAAAAACACACGGGTATATTTCAACACCTAAACAAAATTCGACACAAAACGTCAAGTTTATTTATGATAAGGGAATAGAATATACTTTTCCATAAGTATAAATGTCGAATGATTTGTAGTAATATTACAAAAGTATGACAGGGAATAAAAAAACGAAGGCAATGTAGTTACCTTCGTTTTTTATTATTTTGCCCACTCACTCACTTGCTCTACGCTCATACGAGGTGCAGGGTGTCCTTTTAAAGTTGATTCACCAATTGTAATAAGCATAATTGGAACGTAACGAGATGAAACGTTAAATTCGTCTGTCAGTGCTTGTGGATTGAAGCCACCAATAGCACAAGTATCCCAACCAGTTGCTTTAGCTGCAAGCATAAGTTGCATTGCTGCTAAAGATGCATTTGAAAAGGCAGCATCTCTTGGGAATTGTTCACGAGCATATGCAGATTCAATATTTTTAGCTAAGCGTTCTTTTGCTTCTTCTTTCATAAATCCTTGTTCTACAATTGGACCATATACTGGCTCAACATTTTTATAAGCTTCTAAATCACCTAAAATAGCGACTACTGCAGAAGCATCAAGAATTTGTTGTTGGTTATAAGCTATTGGGTGTAATCGTTTTTGTACATCTTCACCTTGAAAAACGAGGAATTTCCAGTGTTGCAAGTTCCAAGCGGAAGGTGCTTGTGCTGCGGCTTTTAAAATCTCATGTAATTCTGTAGATGAGATTTCTTTATTTGGGTTGAATGCACGTGTAGATGTGCGTTCATATAGAACGTTAAAAAAGTTGTCGTTTGTCATTGTATATCCTCCAAATTGTATATCGAATTATTTTCAAAAAATAATATACACTACTTACATTTTGTAAGTTATCGAATTTAAGAATATAATATCTTTATTTTAATTGTCAAGTTTTAAAAATAAGCTAGGGCATTCATACAAACGATACAATTCCTACAATCATACACTAAAAAAGGAATTTATAGAGTGAAAAGCGAAGATAACATTCTCAATTAGCTTGTTAATATGTATCTCTCACAAATTAAAGTTTATTGGAGAACAGTCTTTTAAAAAAGTTTGTGAGGAATTCAGTAGAACAAGATATATGAAGTGAGTGAAGACTAGTGATGAACATACTACATTTTTTATTAGAGAATACGGTTTTCCAAAATGTGTTACAAGATCTGCAGTTAAATGTCCTTTATATAGAAAATGGATGTAAGCATCAACAAACGGTAGAAAATATCCATCCAAAATGTATGTTTATAGCAAATAGTTTTGAAGAGGGCGAACTATTATTTCAAAGAACGAAACCACACATTATCATTACGTATGTAACAGATTATTCTCAAATAAAATATATAAAGAATATGTATACTCCGCACAGTACATTCATTGTCATTTGGGATCAACAAATAACAAAAGAATTCACAGATGTACTTGCATTAGGAATACGTAATATTGTAATAGCTCCTGTAACTCCGCAAGCAGTGTTAGAGGAAGTGAATAAGAGTTTGTATCAACTTTCTTTAGTAAGGCAAGTCGGTTTGCAGCAGGAATTGCTTCAAACGATGTTTGATTTTCAAAATGATCTATTATTTATAGTAGAAGATGATGAGATTGTTGATTGTAATACAAATTTTTTAGCTTTTTTTGGATATGAAAATCTGTTTGCCTATCGTGAGCAACATTTAGTATTTGCTGAACATTTTATTAGAGAAAGTGGATACTATTCGACGACGCATGATATCACATGGTTAGACGATACTTTATCAAGTGGTAGAAGAATTAAGATGCTAAATTATGAAGGGGTAGTATCCACTTTTTTATTACGTGCGACACCATTGCCAGAAGATTTATCAAGATTTATTGTAAAGTGCACGGAAATTACAGAATTAGATGAAATCTATCAAGAGCAAGAAAGACTTGCTATGGTAGATTCATTGACAGAGATTTATAATCGTTTAAAGTTTCAACAAATACTAGAGGTAGAGTGGGAAAAGGTAATACGTAGTGATGAGAAAATAGCTATCATTTTATTTGATATAGATAATTTTAAAACGGTTAATGACACATATGGTCATGATTTTGGTGATTTGGCATTAATACAACTTGCAGAGCTTATGAAATCTAAAGTGGAGCAACAACATGTATTTGCAAGATGGGGAGGAGAAGAATTCATTATATTAGTGACAAATACAGTAGAAAAGGAAGCATTTCAAGTTGCGGAGTCATTACGATTCTTCATTGAAACAAAGCAATTCACTGGAATTTCGAAGCTAACAGCTAGTTTTGGAGTTGCGTTATATGAACAAGGAACTACAAGAGAAGAATTAATGCAACGAGCGGACATTGCATTATATGAAGCGAAAAAAAATGGGAAGAATCAAGTATGTGTGTATAGAAAAGAAAAAATGTAATTTTTCGCAACAAATTGTTGCGATTTTTTTTTATTGTTTGATAATAGAATAGGGGGACAATTTTTAGCGAAGGAATTATGGAGGATCAATATGATAAAAAAAGTAATGGTGATGGCTTCACTGTCTGCTATAGTTGGCGGCGGAGTATACTATTTTCTTGTTAGCCCCAATATAAAGGAAAACACTGTATTAACAACTAAAGTGAATCCTACTATTGAATCAGAAGTACAAGGGAATATAGAAGAAAAAGAAGAGCAACAAATTGATTATGCTAGCATATCTCAAAAATTAGATCAATATTTAGTCGGAAAGCAATTTAATGGAACAGTTTTGGTAACAGATAAAGAGCGTGTTATATTGAATAAAGGATATGGGTATGCTGATGTTCAAAATAAAATAGAAAATACGCCTCAAACAAAATATCGTATTGGTTCTATTACGAAAACAGTTGTTGCCACATCTATTTTACAGTTGCAAGAACAAGGTAAATTGAATATTCAAGATAATGTAAATAAATATATTCCTTCATTTCCGGAGAATAAAAATATTACGCTATATCATTTATTAACCCATACCTCTGGTTTACCTGAACATGCGAAAGGAAATGTGAATGCTGCTTCCCGTTTACAGTTAATTAATTGGATTGGACGTCAAAATTTAGAATTTCCTGCAGGAACAGGTTGGAGATATACAGATTATAATTATATGGTTCTTGCTTATATAATAGAACATATCTCGAAAAAACCTTTAGGAGATTACATAAAAGAAAACATATTTGTAAAAGCAGATATGCATGAATCCGGTATGGGAAATATGGTACCTGGAGATAAAAATTTTACAAAGGGTTATGTGAAAAAAAATCAAGAGCTTGTACCAGCGCAGAAGTTAGGCATGGATTGGCTATATGGTTGTGGTGAGATGTATACGACAGTTGGAGATATGAAGAAGTTAGACGAAGCAATTATAAATGGAAAACTTCTTTCTGAACAAAGTATACAAGCAATGTTTTCGCCTTCAGCAGAACGGAAATATGCATTTAGTTTTTATATATATCCAGATTATTTTCATAATCACGGTGTATTATCTGGTTGGAACACTTTCAATAATTTTAATAAAGAAAAAGGAATTTTTGTTATGTTATTTTCAAATGTAAAAAATAGTATGGATGATGACTTTAATAAAGAGTTCCGAAAGATGGTAAATGATTTATTAGAACAAAGGGGATGAGAAAATGGAACATAAAACTTTATCAATAGGTTTCATTGGTATTGGCGTAATGGGAAAAAGTATGGTTTATCACTTAATGCAAGATGGTCATAAAGTATATGTATATAATAGAACGAAAGCAAAAACAGATTCTTTAGTGCAAGATGGTGCACAATGGTGTGATACGCCAAAAGAGTTAGTGAAGCAAGTTGATATTGTAATGACAATGGTTGGATATCCACATGATGTAGAAGAAGTGTATTTTGGTATAGAAGGAATTATAGAACATGCAAAAGAAGGTACGATAGTAATTGACTTTACGACATCTACACCTACTTTAGCAAAACGTATTAATGAAGTTGCAAAAAGCAAAAATATATATACGTTAGATGCACCTGTCTCAGGAGGAGATGTTGGTGCGAAAGAAGCAAAACTCGCAATTATGGTAGGTGGAGAGAAAGAAATATATGATAGATGCTTACCTTTACTTGAAAAGTTAGGAACAAACATTCAATTACAAGGACCAGCTGGGAGTGGACAACATACAAAAATGTGCAATCAAATTGCGATTGCTTCCAATATGATTGGAGTATGTGAGGCTGTTGCTTACGCGAAGAAGGCTGGACTGAATCCAGATAAAGTGTTAGAGAGTATTTCAACAGGGGCAGCAGGTAGTTGGTCATTAAGTAATTTAGCTCCTCGAATGTTAAAAGGAGACTTTGAGCCAGGATTTTATGTAAAGCATTTTATGAAAGATATGAAAATTGCTTTAGAGGAAGCAGAAAAATTACAATTACCAGTCCCAGGCTTAAGTTTGGCGAAAGAATTGTATGAAGAGTTAGTTAAGGATGGCGAAGAAAATAGTGGAACACAAGTATTATATAAAAAATATATAAGGGGGTAAACGAGGTGGACCTTCAAAATTTTGATGAGATGATTGATACTGTACAGCGAGCTACTTGTATGCAAATTAATGAAAAACAAAAAGAAGCTTTTAAACAAAAATATGATTTTGAACCAGACTTTGAATATGGAAGAGATGAGAAGGGGCATTATGTAATTCGAACCTCTAAAAAGATGTTAGAAGAAATGGAGTTTTATTTGGCATTGAAATATGATCGTGATGGAGTGGATCTTTATATGCAAGCTGAGATTGACGGTATATTTCATGTATCTGTTAGCTATGGTGAAGATGCCCTACATCTACAAGAATTGTTTCAATTTCTAGAAGAAAATAAATAAAAGTCCTCATTTGAGGACTTTTATTTATTTAGTCATTATAAGTTAGAAGCGCGGCGACATCGTTCAACCGGGAATGGGATAATTTGTGCGATGTGATTAGGACCAAATTGTTTTGTACGAGCATGGCGTATTATATAAAAAGCACACAGAATTGAAACAGGAATAGCGCCGAATAAACCAAATAATAAAGCGCTTACACAAGATGCGGCAAATCCTAAAACACCAATTTCTAACTCTTCCATAATAGCTCCTAAAATAACAGGAAATGCTCCACATGTAACTCCAAGTATAAGTGCGATAAGTAAGCTCATGATTATCCCCCTCTGTTTGCGATATTATTTTCCTTCTTAGTTAATTGTAGTATATCACATTTAAAACAGAATTTTCAGAAAAATTTCAATAAATGTTCAATAAATGTTCAAAAAATACACTTGAAAAATCAAGGCGTTAAATTTGTGATGAAATGGTACTTTTGAGTAAATAAAAAATCAGGCTTATTTCAAAAGTGAAATAAGCCTGTTCCATAGGAGGATGTATATATGTAGAGTGAATAAAAGTTTGGAAAAGGGGATCCAAGTCCTTTTATTCAACTAACTACCTTAATAGATTGGAACCCAGCCTTCAGTTGTCACAAAAATACGAATAGCTACAACTTGACGATCATCTTGCAAGGTAAAATAATGTCTTGCATTTTCTGGAACAGATATTAGATCGCCTGGCTCAAGTTCAACATCAAAGAATTTCCCATCTTTGCCTTCAATAGCGAAAATGCCATGACCACTGACGATAAAGCGGACTTCGTCGTCTGTATGATGATGTTCTTTTTGGAAATTAATTAATAATTCGTCAAGGTTAGGTGTGCTATTTGAAAGGGAAATTACATCATGTGCTTTATAACCTCGACGTGCTGAAACATCAGCGATTTCTTTTGAAAAAACAGCTAATATTTCAGCTTTGTTTTCATCTGTTAAAGAATAATTTTCATTTAAATGAGTAGGAAGTTTAGAAATATTCCATTTCTCATATAAAACGCCTTCCTCTTGTAGAAATTTAGATACTTCCACTTCATTTTCAATACGAGTATTTACTTCATGAATACGAATTTGCGCCATTAGAAACGCCTCCTTGAATTGATAATAGTTTTATATGAAATTGGAATAAAAACTCATAAGCTTCTAATCTCTTCTTTGCATCAAAGCTATCTCGGCCCCATACGGTAATACCGTGGTTACGGATTAATACCGCTCCCGAATCACCTTGTATATGCTTTCGGAAGTTTTCTCCAAGCGTTGGGATATGGGCATGGTTTTCGATAATAGGAATGTGAATTGTTGCACCTTCTTCCCAAATATCGAGAGCTTTAATAATTTCTTGATTTTGAAGGGTAACTGCATCACTATATAAATTTGTGATGACATTATTATCAGTTGTATGAACATGAAGTACGCACCCGGCATTCGTATTGTTATAAATATGTGTATGCAATATTGTTTCTGCTGAAGGGCGTAATTCAGTCTCTAAAACGGGAACTCCTACATGATCTACTAATAGAAAATCATCTGGAGTGGTTTTTGTTTTATCTTTACCGCTTGCTGTAATGAGAAAAGTCAGTGGCTCATGACTAACTTTTATAGAAATATTACCACTTGTTGCTGGGAACCAATTTCGAGTTGTTAATTCTTTTTTTATCTCGCTTAAGTCATACCATTGACGAAAAAGTTGTTTCATGATTTCACCTCCAACAAATGTTTTAATTCATTTTGAATATCATGGAATGTTTCAAACGGTGTATAAGCAATATAATTCTCTTCACACTTTGTAATAAGGAAGTCACGAGCAAATACTTTATCTGCTTGTTTCGCAGCTTGTAAATCAGTAATTGAATCTCCAATCACAATATGGAAGTCATTCGTATCACTCAATTTACGGATGAGTGATGATTTACATAATCCGCAATGATTTTGACAATGATGATCACAAGGATGAGGCCAATTCACCGTAATGTATTCATTTGAAAAATCTGTTTCATTACAGTAAATTTGCTCTTTTGGAATGAGTCCTTGTAAGAGTGGATAGACGAAGAAATCCATTCCACCTGATATAACGTAAAAAGAAATGTTATTTTCATTTACAAATTGTATAAATTCATGAAAACCATTACGAATTTCAGCAGTTTCTATTAAAAATTGAATAATTTCATCGTGCAGATGAGTAGGTATTAATCGAAATAATTGAGAAACACCTTCTTGAATAGATAGCTCTTGTGATAAAATTCTATTCTTTACTTCTTCAGCTTCTGGTGGTGCGAATTTTTCCATAATGGACATAATGTTATCATTATTTGTAATCGTGCCATCGAAATCACAAAATACTTGAATACTCATAATTTCACCTCATGAGAGGGATTTCCCCATATTTGTAGTGCACTATGCAAATTTATGTCATCTACTTCATGGAGTGGTTTATTTTGCAAAGTAGCATCAATTGCAGTACGGAATGCTTTACCACCGCCTTGCGCTCCATTTGGATGTCCATGTATCCCGCCGCCAGCATTAATAACAACATCTTTACCGAAATCTCGTACAATAAAGGGAACGAAACCAGGGTGAATACCAGCAGATGGAACAGAAAAGCTCTTCTTGAAAAATGCATCGTCTTCAGTTAAATATTTTGAGATAGCAAGAGCTTCCTCTTTTTCTAGCGCAACACTTCCGTATGGAGATGGGAATAATGAAAAGTCAGCCCCGGCATAGCGTAGTAGCTTTCCGAGTAATAATGGAGATGAAATTCCATATAACTTAGATGCTGAATAAGCACCACTTACAGCAGGGTGTGCCATAATAGGAACTGGGATTTCATCATCTTCTGCAAGTGATTGTAGTACATCTAGTCCGTAAGCAAATACGTTAAATAATAGAATATCAGCTCCAGCTTGCACTGCACGTTTCGCATTTTCTTTTAAATCAAAAGTTCGTCCTGTTAAATTTACGGCATATAACGTTTTATGTCCGTATGTTTCATATACGGATTGTAAAACTTCTTTTCCAGATACAATGCGTTTCGTAAGTGGTGTTAATGCATTTTCAAATAATATTTCATCATCTTTTACTATATCTACACCACCACTTGCTTGATCACGTAATTGCGTTTTTAAATACCCAATATTTCGTCCAATCATTCCTTTAAAAATACTCATTAAAAGGGGACGATCATGCACTTGTAAAAGGTTTCGAATACCATCTATCCCGAATTTTGGACCAGGAAAATGTTTTTTTAACTCGTCTGAAAAAGTTAAGTCAATTAATTTTACTTCGCCATCAAGGGATAGCTTTCCAAATGTAGTCGTTAAAATTGCTGGTAAATCTGGACTGAAGTTTAATAACGGATATTCGATTTTAATAATTCCGCGTTTTACTTTTTTACGTAAATATGAATTCGTATGTTCATGTTCAGCTAATTCCTCAACATGAATGACATTGCCTTTATGCTGTTTTAATTGTTCTTGTAATAAGTGTGGCAAATGAGTCCAAGAGCCAATTGTTAAACCAAGTGCAATTTGCTCAGCTTTTTTTTCTAAGTTATGTGAACCGTCATGGATCAAATACGTCGCTATTATTCCGCTCATTGTTATAACCTCCTAGTTAAATAAAAAAACCTCTCAGCTAAGGAGAGGTTTTTTTACAACCAGCTCCTTATCTGTCAGCATAATGCTGCGAGAATTAGCACCGTGTCTACGATTGTAGATCGGTTGCCGGGTTTCGTCGGGCTCGTCCCTCCACCTGCTCTTGATAAGAAGTATTTAGAAATGTTTAAATTTTTAAGATAACTGAATTTTGTCAGATATTTTTCATGTTGTCAATTACTTTTTAAAAAAATTTAATTTATCAATTCGATTAATGGCTTCTCGTAATCTATCTTTTGTATGCAAGAGACCAACACGGACATACCCTTCGCCATGTTCACCAAATCCAACACCAGGAGCAACTGCAACATGTGCTTTTTCTAGTAAAATATCAGCAAATTGCTCAGAGGTATATCCTTTTGGAACAGGAAGCCATGCAAAGAATGACCCTGTTGGAATGTCTACATTCCAACCAATTGAGTGACAAGCTGAAATAAGAGCGTTTCTCCGAGATTCGTAACTATTTACAAGATCTACTACACAAGACTGTGAACTTAATAGTGCTTCGCGAGCAGCATCTTGAATTGCACCAAAAATACTAACATACATATGATCTTGCAATAGGTTAATGGTTTCGATGACACTTTTATTTCCAACTGCAAAAGCAATACGCCATCCAGCCATATTGAAAGTTTTCGATAACGTGTAAATTTCAATTCCTATATCTTTCGCACCGTCTGCTTGCAAGAAACTAACAGGTTTTTGACCATCAAATCCGATAGCGCCGTAAGCGAAATCGTGAACAACTAATATATTATGTTTATTAGCAAAATGAATGGTTGTATCAAAAAAATCTTTTGATGCAGTAGCACCTGTAGGGTTATTTGGATAGTTTAAAAACATTAACTTTGCCCGTTCAGCGATAGAGTCGTCAATTTTTTTATAATCCGGTAAAAAATGATTTTCTGCAATAAGCGGCATGGTTTCAAAGTGTGCCTTTGCTAAGGCAACCCCAGATAAATAATCTGGATAGCCTGGATCCGGAACGAGAATTGTATCACCAGGATTTGTAAAACAAATTGGTAATTCTACTAGTCCAGCCTTCCCACCAAACAAAATAGCAACTTCAGTTTTTGGGTTTAATTCGACGCCGTATTCACGTTTATAGAATGTAGTCACGGCTTCCTTTAAGCTTTCATGTCCGCGAAATGGCGGATATTTATGATGAATGGTCTTTTCGGCAGCATCTTGTAAAGCTTTTACGATATGCTGCGGTGTTGGTTGATCTGGATTACCTTGACCTAGATTAATAACATCGTGACCAGCTGCAACGACTTTGTTAACTTTTGCAACAAGTGAAGCGAAAAATTGTGTTGGCAATGATGTTACTATCTCAGAAGGTTGAAATAATTTCATACTTTCCACCTCTTTTGAAAGTTGTTACAATTCTAGTGACAAATGATATAATCTTTCCAGTATTTTGTAAAGAAAAAAATAAGAATGGGGCTGAAAAAATGAAAGTCGCATGTATTCAAATGGATATTGTTTTTGGAGATGTAGAAAAAAATATTGAGAATGCTAAAAATAAAATAAGCGAAGCTATGAAGGAAAGGCCAGATGTTATCGTCTTACCAGAACTATGGACAACAGGATATGATTTAACGAGACTTTCTGAAATTGCAGATAGGGATGGAGTGGAAACGAAAGAAAAGTTAATAGAATGGGCGAAGCAATATGATGTACATATTGTTGGTGGTTCTATAGCAAAGCAAACAGAGCAAGGCGTTACAAATACGATGTATGTTGTAAATAATGAAGGACAGCTAGTCAACGAATATAGTAAAGTACATTTATTTCAGCTTATGGATGAACATAAATATTTAATAGCCGGTAATGGTACGGGCGAATTTAAGCTGGATGATGTTGAATGCGCTGGAACAATTTGTTATGATATTCGTTTTCCAGAGTGGATGCGTGTCCATACTGCTAAAGGGGCAAAAGTATTATTTGTTGTAGCAGAATGGCCATTAGTTCGTTTAGCACATTGGCGTTTGCTATTGCAAGCAAGAGCAGTTGAAAATCAGTGTTATGTTGTTGCATGTAATAGAGCAGGAAAGGATCCAAATAATGTATTTGCGGGTCATTCTTTAATTGTGGACCCTTGGGGTGAAGTTGTAGTAGAGGCGAATGAAGAGGAATCAATTTTATTTGGAGAGCTTGAATTCGAGAAAATTAAAGAAGTACGTAAAGGAATTCCAGTTTTTGCGGATCGCCGTCCAGAATTATACAAATAAAATGTTGACAAGTGATTTTTATTCTTGGTATAGTCTTCAACATAAAGTTAAAAATTCAAAAAATTATACAACTCTTATCAAGAGCAGGTGGAGGGATTTGGCCCGATGAAGCCCAGCAACCGACCGTAATACCATTGTGAAATGGGGCGTTTATTACGCCAAAAGGCACGGTGCTAATTCCAGCAGAAAGTAAAACTTTCTGGCAGATAAGAGGGGAGAAGATAAACTTCAAACCTCTTTCTTAGTGGAAAGAGGTTTTTCTATGTTAGAAAAACCTCTGAATTTAAAAAGGGGGAGAAGACGATGGGATATTATTCATTAACAGAAATAACAGCTGTACAATATGCGAAAGATCATGGCTATTTTGAAGCAAAGGCAAATGTCGTTTGTCATGAAATTGGAGACGGAAACTTAAATTACGTGTTCAAATTAGATGATGGAGAGAAATCAATTATAATAAAACAAGCACTGCCTTATGCGAAAGTAGTTGGTGAAAGCTGGCCATTGTCTATAAAAAGAGCAACGATTGAAAGCAAGGCATTACAAATTTTTGCGCAGTATGTACCGGATTATGTTCCAGTAGTGTACAGTCATGATGAAGAGTTAGCGATAACGGTAATAGAAGACTTATCAAGACTAACAATTACAAGAAAAGGATTAATAGACGGAGAAGAATATCCGCTTTTATCCCAGCATATCGGCCGTTTTCTAGCACATGTTTTATTTTATACTTCAGATTTTGGTTTACAGTCAGAAGAGAAGAGGGTACTAGAAGGTACCTTTGTAAATCCGGACCTTTGTAAAATTACAGAGGATTTAGTGTTTACAGATCCGTTTGGACATTATGATACAAATGATTATGAGCCAGATTTACAGCTCGTGGTTGATGAACTTTGGAGTGATAAAACTTTAAAACTAAAAGTAGCACAATATAAATATAAGTTCTTAACAAGAAAAGAAACTCTTATTCATGGTGATTTACATACTGGTAGTATTTTTTCGTCACCTTCTGAAACGAAAGTGATTGATCCAGAATTTGCGACATATGGCCCATTTGGATTTGACATAGGTCAATTTATTGCAAATCTATTATTAAATGCTTTATCTAGAGAAGAAGAGAAAAGAAGTGTACTATTTTTCCATATAGAAAAGACGTGGAGTTATTTTGTAGAAACTTTTACAAAGTTATGGATTGGAGAAGGTGTAGAAGCATATACGAAAGAAAAACAATGGTTACCAATTATTTTGCAAAATATCTTTACTGATGCAGTTGGATTTGCCGGATGTGAACTGATTCGTAGAACAATTGGTTTAGCTCATGTAGCAGATTTAGATGAAATAGAAAATAAAGAAACAAGAATTCAAGCTAAGAAACAAGCGCTATCCTTAGGTAAAGAACTAATAAAATATGAATCTAAAAGTGCTGATATTCAACTGTTTCGAACATTATTTCAACAGACAGTTTCAGGGGGCGTAAAAGCGTGAGTACAATTGTTACTGTTCCGAGATCTGTAAGCTGGAAAGGTGATGCAATTGCGGTATTAAATCAAACGAAATTGCCGCATAGCACAGAATACAAAACATTGACGACTATTGAAGAGGTTTGGAAAAGCATCGTAATGTTAGAAGTACGAGGAGCGCCTGCAATTGGAATTGTAGCTGCATTTGGCTTGGCGCTTGCATCAAAAAAATATAGCACTGTACATATTGAAGAATTTCAAAAGAAGTTTAATAGAGATTGTAATTATTTAGGAACGTCACGCCCGACAGCAGTAAATTTATTTTGGGCAATTGATCGTATGAGAGAATCTATTCGAGAGATTACTACAATAAAAGAAGCACAAAAAACATTAGAAGAAGAAGCGCTTCGCATTCAGCAGGAAGATGAAGAGGTCTGCCGAAATATTGGGGAATATGCGTTAACATGTTTTAAAGATGGCGATAATATTTTAACAATCTGTAACGCTGGAAGTATCGCAACTGCCAGATATGGAACTGCATTAGCTCCCTTTTATATTGGAAAAGAGAAAGGTGTGCGTTTACATGTATATGCGTGTGAAACGAGACCAGTTTTACAAGGTGGTCGCTTAACGACCTGGGAATTGAAGCAAGCAAATATTGATGTGACCCTTATTACAGATAATACTGCAGCTCATGCTATTCAAACGAAAGAAATAAATGCAATTATTGTAGGGGCGGATCGAATTGTCGCAAATGGAGATACGGCAAATAAAATAGGGACAATGAATTTAGCTATTTTAGCAAAGTACTTTGATATCCCATTTTATGTTGCTGCGCCACTGTCAACATTTGATGTTACGAAAGAAACTGGAGCCGAAATAATTATTGAAGAAAGAGATGAAACAGAAGTTACGAAAATCTTTGGAAAACAAGTAGCACCAATTGGAACGAATGTTTATAACCCTGCATTTGACGTAACACCGAACGAATTAATTACAGGAATTATTACTGAGAAAGGTATTATAAGCGGGGATTATAAACGAGAAATTGCATCATTATTTGAAAAACAGGCTAATACATAATAGCTTGTTTTTTTATGCCTAAATGCATTGTTTTCTCTTACTTATATAATGAAAGGAGGAGAAGAGGATGGAAGAGTGGATCAAGATGATAGGTAATGTAGGGTTTCCAATTGTTGTAACATTATATTTACTCCACCGTATTGAAAGTAAATTAGAGGGGGTAATTGTTGCAATTGAGAAGCTCCCGCGGCAATTACTAAAGTACGAAGATCCTCGCAATAAAAAATAAAGTTTGCTCTTCTTGAGCAAACTTTATTTTTTATTGAGCAGTATAGCCACCATCGATAACGACAGCTTGACCAGTAATACCTTTAGCTTTTTCACTCGCTAAAAACATAGCATAATCAGCGATTTCTTGTACTTGTAATAAGCGCTTTTGTGGGACGAGTGGATAAATAACATCTTCTAAAACATTTTCAAGTGGTACATTTCGTGTAGTAGCTAAGTCTTGTAGTTGATTACGTACAAGAGGGGTATCGACATAACCAGGGCAAAGGGCATTAACAGTAATACCATGCGTAGCACCTTCTAAAGCGGCAACTTTTGTTAATCCAATTACGCCATGTTTTGCACTATTGTAGGCAGCTTTTCCAGCAAACCCGACAAGGCCGTTAATAGAAGCGACATTAATAATACGACCATATTTTTGTTGTTTCATAATCGGAAAGGCATGCTTAATTGCGATAAACGGAGCAATTTGCATAATTTGAATTAGTAGCTCAAACTTTTCCGTTGGAAAGTCTTCAATGGGTGAAACGTGTTGCATTCCTGCGTTGTTAATTAATATATCTAATGAACCGAAATGACTAACTGTTTGAGAAATTGATGCTGTAATTTCCTCTTCAGATGTAACGTCACATTTTAAACCGATAGCTTGAAAACCTTCACTTTGCAATTGCTCAGCAGCTTCTTTCGCACGTTCTTCAAGACGATCAGTAATCACAACTTTTGCACCTTCTTTTGCAAAAGTATTTCCCATTTCATATCCAATACCACTCGCAGCACCTGTTAAAAAGACAACTCGATTTGTAACCATGATGAAAAACATCCCTTCATAATAAAGTTTTCATAGTGCTCTATTTAGAGAGGTTATAATGAAAATCCTGCAAACATTTGGAAAAAATATCGTTAGCTATCTTGTTTTGCAAAATAGTCTTTGCTATACTATTTTGTAAAGCAAGATACTTACACTTATCTATCTTGTAAAACAAGATAGTAGGAGGATTTGAATTATGTCGACAAGTCAAATGCTGAAAGGGATCTTAGAAGGATGCTTACTTGCTATTATTTCTGAAGGCGAAATATACGGTTATGAAATGAGTGAGAAGCTAGCAAAGTATGGTTTTACAATGGCGAGTGAGGGAAGTATTTATCCGTTATTAATACGAATGCAAAAAGAAGGACTAATAACAAGCGTAATGAAGGAATCTCCATCTGGTCCAAAGAGAAAATATTACACATTAACAGAAAAAGGCGAGGAAGCACTTGATGAATTTATGGATCGCTGGGAAGCGATGCAAAGTAGTGTAGAACGTCTACTTGAAGGGAAGGGAAGGAGAAAATAATGTTATCAAGTGAAGCACGAAAGTTTTTGTTAGATATGAGATTATTTTTGACGGCAAAGAGTGTGAAAGAAAGTGATATTGAAAACTTTTTAGAAGACGCAGAACTTCATTTAATAGAAGGTGAGAGTGAGGGGAAGAGTGTAGAAGATATTTTCGGAAGCTCACCGAAAGAATATGCAAATGAACTTGTAAAAGTGATGGAAAGAGATAGACAGGAAACGTGGAAGCAAATTGGTTTTACAGTAATGAATATCGTATCTTTTTGGATTATTGCTTCTATCTTAATAGTGAATAATGGAATGTTACAGATTTCACTTATTCAGTGTATCGGTTACAGTTTTTCATTGATTTTAGTTGTTATAGGTCCTAATTTTCTACTTCGCAAAATGACCTTCGTCACAAGCTTTACAAAAACATGGTTTTCCATGTGGTCTTTAGTTATGATTGCTCCATTGTTTTTATTAGGAGCTGTTACGATATTAGATGTGATATATCCTACAAAAATGCTCACATTCACCGAAGTCCAAAGTTATATATTAGCTGGTGGGATTTTTATCATAACAGTAGCGATAAATATATATTTTGAAGGATGGTTTAAAAACTTATATTTAATCATTCCACTTTCTATTATGTTACTGTTTAAAACATTTACATCTGAAGATCTCATGCCAATGCTATTTCAAATTATATGTTTATACGGAAGTTTGTTTATTTTAATTTTCCTTGAAATTATGATGAAGACGAATAGAAGAGAAATGGTTAAATAAGGGAGGGGTTATAATGAATGTTTCTAAAGAAGGAGAAAAGTTTTTAATCGATACGAAAGTATATTTAATAACAAAAGGGATTAAAGAAGAAGAGGTGGACGCCTTTCTAGAAGATGCAGAGTTTCATTTAGTAGAAGGTGAAAAAAAGGGGAAGACGGTAAGGGACATATTTGGTGACTCACCAAAAGAGTATGCGGAAGAATTAGCGAAAGAGATGGAGAAGGATAAAAGCGGGAGTATAAAGACTATTTTAGGAATGATAATTGGAATAGGAGGATATTGGTTACTTACAAATATTTTATTTGGAAATCCGAATCAACAATTTACGTTAACGAATGTACAGTTAATCGGTTATCCTATCGTTTTAATCATTACGATTATTGGAACGATTGTTGCGTTTAGAATGTCTTCTTTTAAAAGTAAATTAGTAGAGTTTGGAATTATTTATGTAGTAGTGATGATACCTATTTTATTATTAGTGTTATTAATATTTATGAATAAATGGTATGGGACGCCAATTTTACAATTGTCGACAATACAGACATATATATTAGCAGTAACTATATTTTTATTACTTCTTATTGGTGAAGTATATGTTCTTGGTTGGATGGGTGTTGTGGTACTAATTGTTCCTCTTGCGATTATGTTCTTATTTAAAGACTTAGAAGAAAGAAATGTATTTTGGGGAATTGCAAAGATCTTACTTATGTATGGAAGTATATATGGATTAATGAGATGGTCTTTAAAAATTGAAGAAAGAAAAATTGAGAACTAGAAATTCAATAAAAAGCGGCTGCTCTGGATATGCAAAAAATTATTTCCAAAGAAATATTATATAGGGATTTGTAGAGGGATTACATTTACATTTAGTTGTCTATTTTTATTTCTAGCAGCCGGGATTTGGTTTGTTGATTGGAACAAGTTGTTTTAAACAGTAACATGAGGGTTACTGTTTTTTTCTTTGTAGTAAAGAGCTTTGTAAAGAGAGCGCTTTTTGTTCTGTTGTTAATAAGGAATGAATATGAACGTTTTCTGGACGAGGGACTATCGGATACATAAGATTTGTTGGAGAAGGGTGGTGCTCCGAGCCCGTTGGAGAATGAGGATCTGCATGAGTAAGTTTTCCATGAATACGTCTTGTAAATAAAATATGACCGATTTCGTGAGCGAGCGTATATATATTTTTCATAGGGGCAGCCGAATTTGTTAAAACGATATAGCCAGTAAGTTGCTGTTGTTTTGCTAAAGAATAAGCGCAGGCAATTACTGCTGTTTCTTTGAAATAATCACTGCCAATATAACAAATATAAAGGTCGCATTCAGGAGCTTCATTTACACATGTTTGGAAAAAGGATGCCAACTTTTCTTGACTTTGAATGGAATTTTTATAACTGATTTCACGGTCAAAAAAACGGAAAAGTTCATTTAATACAATTACTTCTTGAATTTGAAATGTAATGGGGTGCCAAATTGATTCTGCAACAGCTAAATCTTTTGCGATGCGGTCATCAGAAATATCGGCGCCGGGAGTAATGCAAATACATATATTGACGTATGGATCCATAAGGAACACCTCAAATGAAAAAAAGTTCTTCCTATAATATATGTGGGAAAAAGATGTCATGTATGGATAAACGCCTTCTTTATTGAATATATAGATGACAAGTCGAAAAAATTTCATAGTTCTATAACATGGTATGGTCGTCTTTTTGATATAGTAAAGGAAAGGGGGAGAATATATGTATACATTAAAAATCGTTTCAGACAGAGAAGCACTTTATCAATTTGCGAGTTATGTAAGAGTTGTACAAGGGGTTGAAGATGTATATGTAGAGGTGGGAGAACCTTTATATGAACATCCTTTAATGAAGTTTTATGTACATATTAAGCTGAAAGAAACATATGAGCAGCATAAAGCGTTACAGGAAATAGCAAGGTTAGTAGAATTGGGCCGTTTTACATATGTCCATTATCGTAATGATGAAATTGAGGAAGCTTTTGAAGCTGTAAAATATGAAAGTTTTAAGAAATAAAGGTGAAAAAATGGAGGCGAAAGCTTCCTTTTTTTCTTTAAAATTACATGAACAAAAAGAGAGAAATTTTGTTATGATAAGGGAGGTTAGGGAAAGGGGAATTTACATATGGGGTATATTGAAGAGTTACGAAAAGTCGTTGGTACAAGACCGCTTATTCTCGTAGGATCAGCAATCATTATATTAAATGATAATCAAGAAGTATTGCTTCAATATCGTTCAGATACATATGATTGGGGTGTACCTGGCGGGGCGATGGAACTGGGTGAAACGACAGAAGAAACGGCACGTAGAGAGTTATTTGAGGAAACGGGGTTAACTGCAAAAATAATGCAATTTCTTGGTGTTCTATCAGGAAAAGAAGTATATTTCCGTTATCCGAATGGCGATGAAATTTTCAATGTCATTCATCTGTATCAGGCACATCATGTGAGCGGGGAATTAAAGCTCGATCATGAAGGGTTGAAACTTCAATATTTTCCAGTAGATAAGTTGCCAAAATTGAATGAAACGACAGAGAAAATTTTGCAAAAGTTTTTATATGCACTGACAGAATAGAAGGTTAATTCCTTCTATTTTTATTATATGAAATATTTTGATTTTTTAGTATGTTTATAGTATGATAGTTGTAGATATACATCTTATGGAATTTCACCTAAAAACTGACTAGGGTACATAAGAGAGGGGCAAGTACAAAATGCATAATGTTGTTATTACAGCTGCAGTTCGTTCGCCAATTGGAACTTTTGGAGGAGCGCTAAAAAATGTAACGCCAGTAGAATTAGCTGTTCCTGTACTTCAGGAAGCTGTAAAACGAGGCGGGGTAGAACCACATGAAGTTGATGAAGTAATTTTAGGTCATTGTATTCAAAGAACTGATGAAGCAAATACGGCGAGAACAGCTGCATTAGCGGCAGGATTTCCTGACACAGTTACGGGATATACAATCCAACGTCAATGTTCTTCAGGTATGCAAGCAATTATGTCAGCTGCAATGCAAATCCAATTAGGTGTAAGTGATGTTGTTGTTGCAGGTGGAGTAGAAGCGATGAGTTCGAGCCCTTATGCATTGAAACAGCACCGCTGGGGACAACGTCTACAGCACGGAGAAATTCGTGATACGGTGTGGGAAGTGTTAGAAGATCCGATTCACCATATTATGATGGGTGAAACAGCGGAAAATTTAGTTGAACAATATGAAATTACAAGAGAGGAACAAGATGAAGTTGCTCTTCGCAGTCATACATTGGCACTGAAGGCAATCGAGTCTGGACACTTTGACGATCAAATTGTTCCTATTACAATAAAAGAACGTAGAAAAGAAGTAGTATTTTCGAAGGATGAGCATCCACGTGCAGATATTACAGCGGAAAAATTAGCAGGGTTAAAACCAGCATTCCGTAAAGATGGGTCTGTAACTGCAGGTAATGCATCTGGCCTTAATGACGGGAGTGCAGTTCTAGTATTAATGAGCGAAGAAAAAGCGAAAGAAAAAGGTTTACAACCGTTAGCTAGAATTGTTGGATATTCAGTAGCTGGGGTAGATCCGAAAATTATGGGTATTGGACCAGCACCAGCAATTCGTAAAGGTTTAGAAAAAGTGGATTGGTCATTAGAAGATGCAGATTTACTTGAAATTAATGAAGCTTTCGCGGCTCAATATTTAGCTGTAGAGAAAGAGTTAGGTTTAGACCGTGAAAAAGTGAACGTAAACGGTAGTGGCGTAGGACTTGGGCATCCAATTGGTTGTACAGGGGCTCGTATTACGGTAAGTTTAATTCACGAATTAAAAAGACGTGGGTTAGAAAAAGGAATTGCCTCTTTATGCGTCGGTGGCGGTATCGGGGTTGCCTTATTTATAGAAGCACTATAAAAAAGAAGCAGCTATTGCTGCTTCTTTTTTTATGACTCAAATAGATGATGAAATAATCGATCACGATTTTCAAAGAAAAGTTTCGTTGTTTGGTAATGCTCGGTTTCTTCTAATGTGGATTCGTGAATCCCCTCTTGTGTTAAAGAGTATATAGTAGATTCAGGGTAAGCCATTAAAATAGGAGAATGCGTCGCAATAACAAATTGTGAGCCTTGTTCCGCTAGTTCATGCATTCGAATGAGCATGGAAAGTTGTCTCATTGGTGATAGAGCGGCCTCAGGCTCATCTAAAATGTATAAACCTTGTCCTGAAAAACGATTCATAAATAAGGAAAAGAATGATTCACCGTGTGATTGTTTGTGAAGTGAGACACCACCATATGAATCAATAACTGGATTTCCGCGTGCTTCTGGATCAGCATCCATTTCATCAATATAAGAAGCAACGTTATAAAAAGATTCAGCGCGAAGAAAGAAACCGTCGTTTGGTGTATTGAAACTTTTTGAAATTCGAAGGTATTCATGTAAAGGTGAATGGGAATCGTTTGTGCTAAAACGGAAGTTCTTCGTTCCACCTTCTGCATTAAAACCTAACGCAATTGCAATTCCTTCAAGTAATGTTGATTTACCTGTTCCGTTTTCTCCAATAATGAATGTTACATTTGGATGGAAAGCTAGTGATTGTAATGTTCGAATAGCGGGTAAGCAGTAAGGATATGCGGAAAAACTAGGGATATTTTCTTTTTTTAATGTGACATTTTGTAAAAAGGGTACGTCAATCAATATATAAACCTCAATTCATAACGGATTTTAATTCTAAAAAAGCAGCAAATACAAGTGTTAATGACACCTGAATCCCTTCCTTATTTTCTGAATATTTTATGTGGATTATATCATTTAAACTATCATATTCCAATGTGAAAATAAACATTGCATGAAGATCCATTCTCTCGTTATGATATATGGTATTCTACTGAAAATGTGAGAAGGAGTTAAAGTATGCCGTTTACATTTGCACATCCAGCAGCAGTTCTTCCTTTTGCGAAAAAGCATTCTAAATATATGTCAGTAACGGCTCTTATATTAGGTAGTATGGCGCCTGACTTTGAATATTTTTTACACTTTAGACCGTATGGTGTTATTGGGCATACGTGGCTTGGGTTCTTATATTTAAATTTACCACTTGTCTTCTTATTAGCATGTATATATCATTACGTTTTAAAAAAGCCTTTTATAACACATTTACCTAAACCATTTGCTGGCTACTATACATATGCAATAGACAAGAGATGGGGGCTTCATACATGGGAGGATCTTTTTGTATTTTGTTATTCAGCATTATTCGGTATGTTAACGCATGTTGTTTGGGATGCATTCACTCATAAGACAGGCTATTTTGTTATGAAAATACCATTATTGCAAAGAGAATGGTACGGTATCCCTGTTTATAAATATATGCAACATGGAAGTACATGTATTGGTTTTCTATTATTAGTATACGTTTTATGGAAGTATAGAAATGGAATGGGTAAAGATCTTATTTTAGCTTCGGAAAAAAGAAAGTATTGGATTTCAGTAATTGTTGTGGCAACTATTATATTTATCGTGCATGCGTTCCTAGATCCCTATTTTCATATTTTCCAAATTGGAGGTATAATAGTATCTGGACTGACAAGTTCATTTTGTGGACTTTTCATTGTTTCTATAGTTTACAAGGCAAGGGACTAATTTTATATTCATGAATGATAGTGTTAGGAGAAATGAAATGATGAAAGCATGGAAAAGTATTTTTGTTTTATGTAGTTTTCTTCTTATGTTAAGTGGTTGCTTCCATCAAGAAGAAAAGAAAGCTGAACCGAAGAAGAAAGAATCTATTCCTGAAACGAAAGAATATGGTGGGCGTGAGCTGAAAAAAGTAGGACAAAAAGTGAAAGAAACAGGATGGGGTACTTTCAAGTTAGAGCAGATGCACTCTGTGAATCAAACATTTGAAGTAGCGCCAATGAAAATTCACGTACAAGATGTGAAAGTAATCTCTTTATCACAGATGAGTGAAAAAGCAAAAAATACATTGAAAGTATACACGGCACTAACTCCTGAAGAAGTAAAACGTAGATTAGGGGATAAAGTAAGCCAAGAAGATGCAGAATTATATGCATCGCTAAGTGGAACAGAGATTAGTAATACAATTCGTTATGTTGAGATTACATATAAAGTGGAGAATAGCGGGAATAAAAATATGCAATTTTTCTCTATGAATGATGTTATGATTAATGGTAAGCAACATTTTAAAGTAGCGACTCAAAACTTTTTATATGATGAAGATACGTTAGTTGGTACAAAAAATGTGTCAAGAGAAGACTATAAGCCTGGTGAAACAAGAGATGGTATTATTGGTTTAATACTTGACGATGGAAAAGACAAAGTAAAGGATATTCAGTTTACAACTGATGATTTACTTGCAGGAGATTCAGAAACACAAGATGTTGTAAAAGAGTCACAAATGTTTAATATCTCACTTTCGGAGTAAGGTGTTTTTAAAATAATGTAAGAAAAACAGTCAGCACTCAAATATTATGCTGACTGTTTTTTTATTTCTTTTATGTATGAATCTACATTTTGAAAAGGCACCTTAATTTTAAACGCATCTTTTTGTTCGTTAAATTGCTTTTCATTGTAGGGACCGAAACGTTTATTGTGCTTTACGTCAATAATCCAATAATGTTCACTTTTTTTATTTGCAATTGCTGCGTCAGGGTTATTTGGATCTGATTTTTCCTCAGTTTGTTTTGCAATAATGTATTTATCATCCCAAGCAATGTCTGTAATTTTTGCAGGGATGTATTGTGTGGCATATACAGCATCTTGCGAGGGGAAAAGTTCAAATGCATTTCCAGAAGTACGTATGAGTTCGTATTCATCGTTAACCGTATAAGTTAAGTGACTTGTGTTTCCTGCACAACCAGTTAATAGGAAGGCGACGAATAGGATTATCCATTTTTTCAATATGGGAACCTCCTTTATAATGCTATTGTAACAAATTGTACAAGAAAAGTAAGAGAAACGCTAGTTTACAATGTTTTTTAGAAGTGGTACGATGAGACGGGTAAAGAAGGATATGAAGGAGTCGACATAAAATGAAGTTAAAGATGCATCGTCCAGCGCTTGTAATGAATCGCATAGGTGCTTCCCTAATTGACATGTTTTTAATCTCGGTTATGTATGGTGCAGTAGTAGCTATTATGACCGGAAACTATAGTGCTATGTTTAAGCGCTTTAATATAAGCTTAGGTGATTTTAGATATGATTTCGCAGTAGTTTTCATATTAATGGCGATATATTTTATTGTGTTACCCTTTATTTGGAACGGTGTTACACTTGGCAAAAAGGTAACGAGAATAAAATTAATTTCATTGAAGAGTGAAAAGCTAACGTTGCAAACATTAATTATAAGATTTTTTGTAGTGTTATTACCGAACGTATTGCTATTAGGAATTCCATTAATATGTAACGTATATATGATGTTGTTCCGCAAAGACAATTGCGGTTTTCAGGACTTAATTACAAAGACGAAAATAATAAGTCTTGTATAATAAAATAAAATAAAAAAAGACCCTTTTATATATAAAAGGGTCTTTTTTTATTTTATAAGTATATTGTGAATATTTACAGTAAGGAAAAGCTAAAATGTGTCATTTCTATTTATAATAGATTGAAAATTAAGATAATGATATAATAATTAAAAATAATATCTTTATCTCACCATTTGGGGCTGATTAAAGTTTTACTTTATATAATAAGGGGGAAGTTGAGATGACAGGAGGTAGCATAATTTTTTGGGGCATTCTCATTTTTATCGGTCTAGTTCTTGATCAGCGTAAGAGTAAGAAAAAAGAAGGATAAAAAGTAAACGTTTACAAATTGAATAGCAATTTTTCTTGCTTGCAGAATAATCTCATAAAGGAGTATACTGAATGACGGTAAGACTTATAGAAGGGGTAATGAAAATGAAGCTTGCAGGAAAAGTTGCTATCGTAACTGGCGGTGGCATCGGTATTGGACGTAATACAGCTCTTTTGTTGGCTAAACAAGGCGCAAAAGTAATTGTGACGGACATTGATCAAGAAAGTGGACAAGCAACAGTGGAGGAAATTACGAATCTAGGCGGAGAAGCCCTTTTTGTATTCTATGATATGGAAAAGCAAGGAGATTGGCAACGCGTTATTAGCATTACTTTGAATGCATTCAGTCGCATTGACATGCTTTTTCAAAATGCTGGTTTATATAAAATAGATTCTATTTTTTCTCGCCAACAAGAGAACGATTCCAATGTACTTTGTATTAATGACGTTTGGATAGAGATAAAACAATTAACGTCATCTTTTATGAAACAGCAAGAAGAAGTGGTGCTTAGTGATTTACCGATTTTCGGTATTATTGGCACGAAAGGACAATCATTTCATACAGTAGAAGCCCTAGTATAATAATGAAAACCGCCCTCAATATATGTGGACGGTTTTTTTGTATGTTATATAGAAGGAAATTTTTTTAGCGAATACGTTGTTCTGTTTGGTTGTCAAAGAAATGCGCTTTATTTAAATCAAATGCCAATTTAATTTGGTCTCCAGGTGAGAATATATGTCTTGCATCAACACGTGCTGCAAAATCTTGATTTCCAAGTTTCATATATAAAATAGATTCAGCACCTAACAATTCAGCAACTTCAATTTTTGTTGTGAAAGTAGTAGATTGTGAAGCTTCTAAAAATAGTAGTTCATCATGAATGTCCTCCGGGCGAATACCTAAAACAATTTCCTTATTTACATAGCCTTGTTCACGTAGCATCTTCATTTTTCCTTCAGATACTTTGATTTTTATAGTATTGTCTATAACGAAATCGGTTTCAGTCAATTTACCACGGAAGAAGTTCATCGCTGGTGACCCGATAAATCCACCCACGAAAATGTTTTCTGGTGTTTCATATACTTCTTTTGGTGTTCCAATTTGTTGAATCTTTCCATCCTTCATAACGACAAGACGCGAAGCCATAGTCATTGCTTCTGTTTGGTCATGTGTTACATAAATTGTTGTTGTTCCAAGGCGATGATGTAGCTTAGAAATTTCTGAGCGCATTGCAACACGGAGTTTAGCATCTAAGTTTGATAATGGCTCGTCCATTAAGAAAACTTTTGCATCTCGAACGATTGCTCTACCTAACGCAACACGTTGGCGCTGTCCACCTGATAATGCTTTCGGTTTTCTATCTAAATATTGTTCAAGTCCTAAAATTTTTGCTGCATCTTTTACACGACGATCGATTTCATCTTTTGGTATTTTTCGAAGTTTTAATCCAAATGCCATATTATCATATACACTCATATGTGGATAAAGAGCGTAGTTTTGGAATACCATTGCGATATCTCGATCTTTTGGAGGAACATCATTCATTAGTTTACCATCAATTGAAAACTCGCCTTTTGAAATATCTTCGAGTCCAGCTACCATTCGTAACGTTGTAGATTTTCCGCATCCAGAAGGACCGACAAATACGATAAATTCTTTATCTTGAATGTGTAAATTAAAATCAGTTACAGCTGTTACGTTATTATCATATATCTTATAAATGTTTTCTAATTTAAGTTCTGCCATGGTATTTCCCCCTAGAAATAATTATGCAAACGTTTTCTTTGAGTTCATTATAAACGAATAGATTCAAAAAATAAATAAAAAAATAAAACGTTTTCATATATTGGAGAATTATTAGTGATTTTCGCGTTTTTTCTTAGAAAAAGAACAATAAAAATTGTAAGCGCTATTTTAAATTGAGATAGAATCTGTTATCATTCATTAATGAAAACGTTTGCGCCTTAAAAAAGAGAAAAATGAATTATGAATGAAATGGGGTAGCATAATGGAAAAACAATGGTGGAAAGAAAGCGTAGTATATCAAATTTATCCTCGTAGCTTTATGGATAGTAATGGTGATGGTATAGGAGATCTTCAAGGGATTATTTCAAAGCTAGATTACTTAAAAGAGTTAGGGATTGATGTGATTTGGTTATCACCAGTCTATGAATCTCCAAATGATGATAATGGTTACGATATAAGTGATTATTGTAAAATTATGAACGAGTTCGGAACAATGGAAGATTGGGATGAACTATTACATGAAATGCATGAACGTAATATGAAATTGATGATGGATTTAGTTGTTAATCATACATCTGATGAACATAATTGGTTTATTGAATCACGTAAATCAAAAGATAATAAATATAGAGATTACTATATATGGCGTCCTGGAAAAGAAGGGAAAGAACCAAACAACTGGGGAGCTGCTTTTAGTGGATCTGCATGGAAGTATGATGAAATGACGGATGAATATTATTTACATCTGTTTTCTAAAAAACAACCGGATTTAAACTGGGATAATGAAAAGGTAAGACAAGATGTTTATGAGATGATGAAGTTTTGGTTAGAAAAAGGAATTGATGGATTCCGCATGGATGTTATCAATTTTATTTCTAAAGAAGAAGGGTTACCAACAGTTGAAACAGATGAAGATGGTTATGTTTCAGGTCATAAACATTTTATGAACGGTCCAAACATTCATAAATATTTGCATGAAATGAATGAGGAAGTATTATCGAATTATGATATTATGACGGTTGGTGAAATGCCTGGTGTAACGACAGAAGAAGCTAAATTGTATACTGGAGAAGAACGAAAAGAGTTGCAAATGGTATTCCAATTTGAACATATGGATTTAGATTCAGGAGAAGGTGGAAAGTGGGATGTAAAACCATGCTCACTTCTTACTTTAAAAGAGAATTTAACAAAGTGGCAAAAAGCATTAGAGCATACCGGATGGAATAGCCTTTATTGGAATAACCATGATCAGCCTCGCGTTGTATCTCGTTTTGGTAACGATGGAATGTATCGCATTGAATCTGCGAAAATGTTAGCGACAGTTCTTCATATGATGAAGGGAACGCCATATATTTATCAAGGTGAAGAAATCGGAATGACGAACGTTCGATTCCAATCAATTGATGAATATCGAGATATTGAAACGTTAAATATGTATAAAGAAAAAGTGATAGACCATGGTGAAGATATAGAAAAAGTAATGGAATCTATTTATATAAAGGGTCGTGATAATGCTAGAACTCCGATGCAGTGGGATGATCAGAATCACGCTGGATTTACAACGGGTGAGCCTTGGATTACTGTAAATCCTAACTATAAAGAGATTAATGTGAAACAAGCAATCCAAGATGAAGGTTCAATTTTTTATTACTATAAGAAATTAATTGAGCTACGCAAAAATAATGAAATAGTTGTATATGGATCATATGATTTAATATTAGAGAATAATCCTTCTATTTTTGCTTATGTAAGAACATATGGAGACGAAAAACTACTTGTTATTGCAAACTTTACTGCGGATGAAAGTGTATTTGAAATGCCTGAGGATATTAGTTATAGTGAATCAGAATTATTCATACACAATTACGATGTAGAAATCGGATTGATAGATAACATTACATTACGTCCGTATGAAGCGATGGTATTCAAATTGAAATAAGAAAAATCCTTATGCCACCTTGGCATAAGGATTTTTTGGGTTACCATTTTAATATGGAGAATCCATATGGAGGAAGTGTAACTTGTAATACACTTGCTTCTGCTGAAAATTCTTCATTTGTATAAATGTTAATTATTTTCTTACCAGTAACATGAAGAGGGAGTGAAACTGTAACTTCACTATTAGTAGGGTTTAAAACGAAAAAGATAGTTTCATCCTCATATGTTTTCGTATAAGAAATATAATTATGTTCATCATTTGCTTCGATGAATTGAAAAGTACCATGTCCTCCAAAAGCTGCATGTTGTTTTCGTAATGAAATCAATGTTTGTATATGTGTAAATAATGCATGATCTTGTTCTTTAGTATCCCAAATCATACATTTACGGCAATCGGGGTCCATACCACCATCCATGCCGATTTCATCTCCGTAATAAATACATGGAGAGCCGATGAAAGAAAGATGGAATACATAGAGCAATTTCAACTTATTTTTATCTCCATTGCATGTTGTTAAAATTCTTGGAGTATCATGGCTATCTAATAAATGAAAGGCTGCTTCATTTACATTCATAGAGTAGGAATGTAGAGATTCTGTAATTTGCTTCATAAATTCACTTGCTTTAATGGAATCGTTAGCAAAGTAAGAAAGTAGAGCGTTTGTAACAGGGTAGCTCATGACAGCATCAAATTGATCGCCTTGTAGCCACGGAAGGGCATCGTGCCAAATTTCTCCCAAAATATATACTTCAGGATTTAATGTCTTTATTTCAGTTCGGAATTCTCTCCAAAAGTTGTGATCGACTTCATTTGCGACATCAAGGCGCCAGCCATCTATATTGAATTCTCGTACCCAATAACGTCCTACTTCAAGTAAGTATTCTTTTACATCTGGATGAGCTGTATTTAATTTAGGCATATACGGTGTAAAGGCGAAAGTATCATAATTGGGAAGTGGATCGGTTATAATTGGAAATTCATGAATGTGGAACCACTCTTTATATGCAGACTTCTCACCGTTCTCTAGAACGTCTTGAAATTTCTCGAAAAAGTATCCACTATGATTAAACACAGCATCGAGCATTACTTTTATACCGTGTTTATGACATTCTTCAATGAGCTCTTTAAAAGTTTCTTTCGTCCCAAATTGTGGATCAATTTCCATATAGTCAATTGTGTCATATTTATGGTTTGAATGAGCTTTGAAAATAGGTGTGAAATATATTCCGGAAATGCCAAGCTTAACAAGGTAATCAAGGTTTTGAATAACACCAGCAAAATCCCCGCCGAAAAAATTAGTTGGAGTTGGATTCGTACTTCCCCAAGGAAGGGTGTTTTCTGGATTCAGCGTACTATCGCCATTAGCGAATCGTTCAGGGAAAATCTGATACCAAATGGTGTCTTTAATCCACGATGGTGCTTTGAATACATCATCTGCATGAATAAATGGAAAACAAAAAAAGTTACCAACATCATCATTTGGAATGTTAGAAAAGAATCCTCGCTCTGTATAAATAAGAGTGTCTGTTTCAGATTTTAATTCAAACCCATAACGTAAGCGCTTAAATTTTGGTTCGATTGCAATGGACCAATAATCAAATAATGCAGTAGAACCCGTTTTTTTCATTGGTGTACTTGCTGATATCCATTTCCCGTCTTTCCATTCGTAAGGATCACCGTAAATAAGATCGGCGCTTTGAACATCATCACTCTTAGTACGTATTCGGATGTGAATTGTTTGTTCATCGTAAGCGTATGCATAATTATCTTTCGGCCTATGATAAATGGCTTCTTTAAACATATAGAAAATCCCCCTTCAATATCTCTATACATAGTATTCCCTTAAGTGTAATAATAAAGCCTGTATTGCAAACGATTGCCTTTCTTATAGCTTTAATATTGCTTATAAGAGTAGTATTCATTTCATATAAAGTCAATGTATAAAGAGTATAATGACATAATTTTTAAATTAATATTTGCAAAATGAATAAAAGAATGTATAATGATAGACAAATAGCGCAAACGTTTTCATAGACTTGAGATATTGTTTGCGCTTCAATTAAACTATTAAATGCAAACGTTTTCAGTTACTGAGGTACATAGACAATTTAGGGAGGTTTTTGGGATGAAGAAAGCATTATCATTATTAACGGTTTCAGCATTATCTATTGGTATGTTATCTGCATGTGGACCGAAAGATTCAGGGAAAAAAGAGGAAAGTAAAGCGAAAAAAGACTATGATCTTCTTGTTTGGGAAGATGAGAAAAAAGGTGTGGGTCTAGAGCCAGCGGTGAAAAGTTTTGAAAAGAAATATAATGTGAAAGTAAAAGTTGAAGAGGTTCAGATGACGAAACAAATAGAAAAACTTCGTCTCGACGGTCCAGCTGGCACAGGGCCAGATGTTGTAACATTGCCACATGATCATATTGGTAATGCGGTAACAGAAGGGCTACTTTCAGAAGTGAAAGTAGATGATACAGTAAAAAGTAAATTTACAGATTTATCAATAGAAGCACAAACATATAACGGAAAAATATATGGTTTACCAAAAGCGATTGAAACACCAATCTTTATTTATAATAAAAAAATGATGCAAAAAGCGCCGGAAACGATGGATGAACTGTTTAACTTCTCAAAAGACTTTACGAAAGATGGAAAATACGGATTTTTAGCACTAGGAGATAACTTCTACTTTGCTAATGCATTTATGGCAGGTATGGGTGGTTATGTATTTGGTGAAAAAGATGGAAAGCCAAATGCAAATGATATTGGATTAAATAATAGCGGTGCGGTACAAGGTGCTGAATATATTCAAAAATGGTATAAAGAAAAGTTATTCCCGAAAGGTATTATCGGTGAATCTGGTGGTTCAGCTGCAGATGGATTATTTAATGAAGGAAAAGCAGCATCTATTATGAATGGTCCATGGGCATTCCAAGCGATGGAAAAGGCTGGAATAGACTATGGTGTTGCTCCAATGCCGAAATTACCAAATGGTCAACCGATGAAAACGTTCGTTGGCGTAAAAGGATGGCATGTAACAAGCTTCTCTAAACAAAATGATTTAGCTACAAAATTTACTGAGTGGGTTACAAATGAAGAAAATGCTAAAATTCGCTTTGAGAAAACGAAAGAAATTCCACCAGTAAAATCAGTAATGGAAGATCCAATCATTAAAGAAAATGAGGCTGCAAAAGCGGTTGCGACACAATCTGAAAATGGAATTCCAATGCCAAATATTCCAGAAATGCAAGAAGTTTGGAAACCAGCTGGAGATGCGCTTCAATTAGTTGTATCAGATAAAGAAGCACCAAAATCCGCACTTGATAGTGCAGTGAAACAAATTAAAGGTAATATTGAGGCAAATCATAGTAAGAAAAAATAAGGTGAAATTCGTGCCTCTAATATGAGGGGCACGAATTCTCTCCCTTCCATGTAGGAAGAAAAAAGGGGGAAGGAACATGCAAACATCTATGGAACCTGCAAAGGGGTTAAATGATTCAAAGCATAGGAAAGTGGCAACCATGTTATCAATCATTCCAGGCGTGGGCCAAATGTATAATAAACAATTTGTAAAAGGTCTTATTTTTCTAGTATTAACAGGTTCATTTATTGTAGCCTTTGCTGATTTATTAAATATGGGATTATGGGGCATTGTAACGCTCGGTACAGAAGTTCCACGTGACCATTCCGTCTTTCTATTAGTAGAAGGGATCTTGGCACTTATCGTTATCGCTTTTGGGCTTGGCATATATGCATTTAACTTATATGATGCATATCAAAATGGGAAGAAACGTGATATTGGAACACCGTTAAATTCTGTAAAAGAGCAATACCGTAATTTGTTAGATCAAGGCTTTCCTTATTTAATGGTTTCACCAGGTTTTCTACTACTTATCTTTGTTGTCGTATTTCCAATCATCTTCGTAATTTTAATTGGATTTACAAACTATGATTTATATCATTCTCCTCCAGCTAAATTAGTAGATTGGGTGGGCTTTAAAAACTTTATTGATATTTTCACATTACCGATGTGGAGAGATACATTTTTAAGTGTATTTTCTTGGACTGTCATTTGGACATTCGTTGCAACAACATTACAAGTTGCACTTGGTATTTTTTTAGCGATTATCGTAAATCAGCCTGGTATTAAAGGTAAGGCAATTATTCGAACAATCTTTATTTTACCGTGGGCTGTTCCAGCATTCGTATCTATTCTTGTATTTGCTGGTATGTTTAATGAAACATTTGGAGCAATTAATAACCAAGTATTAGCTTTATTCGGGATTGAAAAGATTGCTTGGATGACAGACCCGTTTTGGTCAAAGATTGCTTTAATTATGATTCAAACGTGGCTTGGTTTCCCGTTCGTCTTTGCGATGACAACAGGTATACTGCAATCGATTCCAGGAGAATTATATGAAGCGGCTACAGTAGACGGAGCAACTGCTTGGCAACAGTTCCGCAAAATTACATTGCCACTTGTGTTATATGCAACAGCGCCAATATTAATTACGCAATATACGTTTAACTTTAATAATTTTAGTATTATTTATCTATTTAATAACGGGGGACCTGCTGTGTCTGGACAAAATGCAGGTGGAACGGATATTTTAATTTCATGGATCTATAAGTTAACGATGACTTCGGCTCAATACGGCAAAGCAGCAGCTCTTACAATGATTTTATCGTTAATCGTTATTACAGTTGCGTTATGGCAATTTAAGAGAACAAAATCATTCCAAGAAGAGGATATGATGTAAATGAATATTAAACGACAAAAGATGCTACGTCTTTCATTAAGTTATTTAGTTATCTTCATAATGTGTGCGATTGTTTTCTATCCATTACTATGGATAATTGGCTCATCGTTTAATCCAGGTGATAGTTTATCTGGGTCAAGTATTATTCCAAAAAACGCCACATTAGATCATTATCGCAAGCTACTTGATCTCGATTCAAGTAATTACTTACTTTGGTATAAAAATACTTTGAAAGTTAGCGTAATGACGATGATTTTCTCTGTACTAGCCATTAGTTTTACTGCTTATGCATTTTCGAGATATCGTTTTGTTGGAAGAAAGAATGGTTTATTAACATTTTTAATTCTGCAAATGATCCCGAATTTTGCAGCGTTAATCGCACTATATATATTAGCTCAGTTAACAGGATTACTTGATACACACCTTGCATTAATTTTAATTTATGTGGGCGGAGCAATTCCGATGAATACATGGCTTATGAAAGGGTATTTTGATACGATTCCGAAAGAACTGGATGAATCAGCTCGAATGGATGGAGCAGGGCATTTCCGTATTTTCTGGCAAATCATTATGCCACTTGCAAAGCCAATCGTAGCGGTTGTAGCATTATTTACTTTCATTGGTCCATTTACAGATTTCATTTTAGCGAGTATTATTTTGCGAACACCAGAAAATTATACTTTAGCAGTTGGATTATATGAAATGGTTGCGAAAAAATTCGGTAATGAATTTACAACGTTTGCAGCGGGTTCAGTGTTAATTGCGATCCCGATTTCAATTTTATTCCTATCACTACAAAAATATTTTGTTTCCGGTTTAACAGCTGGAGGTACAAAAGGATGAAAAATGGGACATTACGTCCCATTTTTCTTTTCATCTCCCTATAAATAAGTTTATAGGGAGATGAAAAGAGATTTGACATCACATGTGAAAAGAAGTGAAATAAATAGTATATTATAGTATAGGAAAAAATAGCTATATCCCTTACAATACATGAAGAGGGAGAATAGGATTAGTTTTGCAAGATATAAGAAATGAAAGTTTATGACTTGCAATGAGTGCGAGATAAAATATATGAAAAATGGCAGAGAAATGAGAGGAGGGGGATTTTTATGACAGTTACAATTAAAGATGTGGCGAAGCAAGCGAATGTTGCACCATCAACAGTTTCTCGTGTAATTGCTGATAATCCAAGTATAAGTGAAAAAACAAAGCGCCGTGTTAGGAAAGTGATGAGTGAATTAGGGTATCATCCCAATTTAAATGCGAGAAATCTTGCGAACCAAACGACGAAAACACTTGGTCTTGTTATGCCAAGTTCTGCAAGTAAAGCTTTTCAAAATCCATTTTTCCCAGAAGTTATAAGAGGGATTAGTTCATTTGCACACGTAGAAGGTTATGCGCTTTACATGTCGACAGGTGAAACGGAAGAAGAAATTTTTAATGGTGTCGTAAAGATGGTACAGGGACGTCAAATTGGTGGCATTATTCTTTTATATTCAAGGGAGAATGATCGGATTATTCAATATTTACATGAACAAAATTTCCCGTTTGTTTTAATAGGAAAACCATATGATCGAAAAGATGAAATTACATATGTAGATAATGACAATTATACAGCTGCAAGAGAAGTGGCAGAATATTTAATTTCATTAGGGCATAAGCAAATCGCGTTCATTGGTGGTGGATCAGATTTACTTGTAACGAGAGATCGTTTAGCTGGTATGAGTGATGCCTTGAAATTAGCAGACATTGTATTACCAAAAGAATATATTTTACATTTTGATTTTTCGAGGGAAAGTGGTCAACAAGCCGTTGAGGAATTAATGGGACTGCAGCAACCGCCGACGGCAATTATGGCAACGGATGACTTAATTGGACTTGGTGTGTTAAGTGCTCTTTCTAAAAAAGGATTCGTTGTACCGAAGGATGTTTCTATTGTAAGCTTTAATAATGCTTTATTATCAGAAATTGCGAGCCCTCCACTTTCGACAGTTGATGTGAATATTTATCAGCTAGGATATGAGGCAGCGAAAGCTTTAGTTGATAAAGTAGAGAATGCAGAATCCACTGCAAAGTGTATCATTATTCCTCATAAATTACTAAAACGTCAAACTTGTGATCATTATGCAGAAAAAAGCTAAGAGTTTAACTCTTAGCTTTTTTCTTTAGAAAGGCTTCTAATCGGTCGCAGCCTTCTTTTAAAGTTTCGATACTATATGCATAGGACAAGCGAAGGTAGCCTTCACCGTATTCAGAGAATGCTGTTCCAGGAACTACAGCTAGTCCAGCTTCTTTGACAAGATCAAGTGCAAAATCAAATGATGAAGATGTCAAATGACCAACATATGGGAATAAGTAAAATGCACCTGTTGGCTTTTCAACTGCTAATCCCATTTGAGTGAGTCTATTATATACGTAATCACGGCGTTTTTTATATTGGTGGCGCATCATTTTGGGTGCGTCTTTAGCAGCTGTTAATGCTTCGATCGCAGCGTATTGAGCGATTGAAGTAGCACACGTTACATTGTATTGATGAACTTTTAATATGTGTCCTGCTAAATAGCTTGGTGCAAATAAAAGTCCAACACGCCAGCCAGTCATAGAATGTGATTTAGATAAACCGTTAATGACAATTGTCTTTTCACGCATTTCTGGGAAATGAGCGATAGATGTATGCTTTTGTTCATACACAAGCTCGCTATAAATTTCATCTGAAAGGACGAAAATATTTTTATCTTTTAAAACATCTACAATATCTTTTAATTCTTCTGTGGATAAAGTTACACCAGTTGGGTTAGAAGGATATGGTAGTACGATACATCTTGTTTTTTCTGTAATAGCATTTTTTAGCGCGTCAGCTGTTAAACGGAATCCAGTTTCACGAACATCTACAAAAATGGGCGTTGCACCGCATAATCGAATAATAGGTTCGTAACCTGGATAAATAGGAGCAGGTAAAATTACTTCTGTTCCTGGCTCTAAAATCGTTCGGAATGCAACATCAATTGCTTCGCTAGCACCAATTGTAACGATGGTTTCGTTTTCAGGTGAGTAATGTAAATCGTAGTTATCTTTTACGAAGTTACAAGCTGCCTTACGTAATTCTAGTAAACCAGCGTTATGTGTATAGCTTGTATAGTTTTCTGTAATAGCCCGTTTTGCCGCTTCTTTTACGAGAGAAGGTGTAGGGAAATCGGGTTGTCCGATTGTTAAAGAAATCAAATTATCATAGTTTTGAATCATGTTAGAGAATTGACGGATTCCAGAAATTTGGATATCCTTCACTCTAGGGTTAATGAATTGTTCCATTGTATCTCCCTTTCTTCCGTTTGAAAATTAAGTTCATTTTATCATATTTTCTATGATTGCGCTTTGTATATGTAATTTAGAAAGAGAGAGAAAAGATAAAAAAAGCCGCTATAAGCGACTTTTTAATATCCGTATTCCCAATCTATTTCATCTTCATTCCAGAGTACAGAGGATACCTTGCCAAGGTGAACAACTGATTCGTTCACAGCACATGTGCAATCTTCATCTCCTGCTTTATGCTGTAACTCTTCATATACTGATTTTTCAACATTTTCTAGAACAACCAAATTTTCTTCTTTTAAAACAAGCGTAGTACCCGCCATATTTATCTTCCTCCTACTAAAGTAATGATCACTTATTTGTAAACATAGATAGTATGGATTATATGCTGTATTTTGCTATAGTTGTCCGTCTAAAAAAGTATTTTTACATTTTCTTTGTAATCCGTATTCATTGTATACTGCACGAAGGGAATTTGGTACAGGGTTTACAATCATTTCGAAAATCTGTAACAATTATTATGAGTTGTTAACAAAGAATTAACAAATATGTTAAGAAAAATCAAAATTTTAAAACAAATAAACCTATAAAATGATATAATCATATCAAAATACATATAGGGGATGAGAGGTTATGGAGCTTATCCGTGATTTGTTGATTCAAATTGCCATCATAATTTTACCACTATTTTTATATGAAGCGATTCGTTTAAATCGCTATCAAGAAATGCCTCCGAAGCCAAATCGTTACTTTATTATGTTTTTATCTAGCGTTACGCTCGTTCTCTCCATGACATACTCTATTTGTTTTGGCAATGTGTGTGGGTATAACTTTCACCCAATTCCAATTGTCAGTGGTTTTTTATATGGTGGGATTGTTGGGTTAATCCCAGCGGTTATTTTTGTTGCATATGAATGGTTACTAAAGGGAATGAGCTTTCTTCCAGTTTTAGAAGTAACATTTCTATTGATAGTTCCGCTATTTTTATCAAAGAAATGGTCTCTTTTTTCAAGAGATAAGAAATTAATTTTAGCATTTATGATTTCATCATTTTATGTGCTTGTTTCTTTAGTATTAGGCATGATTAATGTTCTTTTGGAAACAGGATTTACACCGTATATTTCGCAAATATATAGCGGATTTATATTTGCCTCGCTTATCATGGTCATGACAATGGTATTTCAGGTGTATTTAACTGAATATTTAAATGAAAATGCATTGCTACGTACAGAGATGCAAAAATCAGAAAAGCTTAATATTGTAAGTGAGTTAGCAGCAAGTGTGGCACATGAAGTTCGAAATCCACTTACTGTTGTTCGTGGATTTATCCAATTGCTAGAAAGTACGGAAGATGTGAAGAATAAGGATTATATGCGTCTCGTATTAGCTGAATTGGATCGGGCGGAACAAATTATTTCAGATTACTTGAATTTAGCAAGGCCGCAAATTGAGAAAAAAGAACACATTTGTTTATCAGCCCAATTAATAGAAATGACCACTCTTATGTCGTCATTTGCAGCGATGCAAGGTGTATATTTACAAGTTGAAATTTCAGAAAGTCTTTATACGATTGGTGATAAGACAAAATTGAAGCAAGCTATTATGAATGTTGTTAAAAATGGTATTGAAGCAATTCAAGGAAATAAAGGATATTTAAAAGTAACAGCTATTCAAAAAGACGAAACAATCATAATAAGAGTTAAAGATAGTGGTGTTGGTATGACGAAAGAACAGTTAGCAAGGCTGGGACAACCATATTATTCTTTAAAAGAAAAAGGGACAGGATTAGGGCTTATGGTAACATTTAGTATTTTACAAGCGCATAATGGTACATTGGAATATAAGAGTGAAAGTGGAAAAGGCACTGAAGCAATTATTATATTACCAGCTGTACAAAATAAGGAATAAAAGTTACCGATGGAAGGTAACTTTTTATTTTATATTGTTTATTCATTTGTTTTTTCTTGTTTTGCTCGGCTAAATAAACTTTTAAATGATTGAAAGAAGCTTTGCTCTTTTGAGGCAGCGACCATTCTTTTTGTTTCTTGAATTTCTCGAATAACTTGCATAAGCTGTGCATCACGATTACTGTCCTTGTTATAAATTTGACTAACAAGTTTATTCATTTTTTCTTCTTGTTTGGATTCTCGTTTATACATATGATTCATTAATAAGTCCATTTTTTCTTTTTGCAATGCATCTGTTTGAGCGGCGTGCTCGACTAACTCTTGAAGCATTTTTTCTTGAGAGCCTTCTTTTACATACACTTGTTGCATCAATTCATCTAGTTTCTCATCCTTTAAACGATTTTGTGTAATTAGAGTAGAATTTTGATGAATAATTGCTTCATTTAATTGAGCCAGCATTTCAAGTTTCAACATGAACTCCTCAAAGTTACGCCCATCTTCTTTTTCTTTTGGTTGTATCTCTTGCTTATCTTGTATAACTGGTACAGGTGGGGCCTCTTTTTCTTTTAAAATAATCGGTATCGTTTCTGAAATATCTTCTTGTAATGTGGCAGCTCTTTCATGTATAGATTTCAATAGTTTTAAATCATCAAGTTTATAAATACGAGCATCAGCTGTTTTAGAAATCATATAACCATGTTCCTCTAACAGTTGACTATATTTGCGGACTATATGTTTTGGGATGCCTGTTTTATTCGTGACATCTTTCGTTTTATAGGTAGCTTCCATGATATTTCCTCCCCAAAAAGTATCGTATATATCATTTCAATCTTTTATGAGGACTTCCTTTGAAAAAGAATGTCGGAAGGCTATTAGTTTTCTACAGCATTAGTGAAAAAATGAAATTTTTTGGCGGAATGGCAAGGAATAACTAAAATAATGTCTGAAAACATATACAGGAGAAGTTTGTTATAATAACTGAGGAAAAGAAACTGGTAGAAACATGGAGGTATACATGAAGCAATTAAAAGGTATTATCATTTCAATTATTGCAATTCTGTCTATTTTAGTAGCAGTTTATGAAGTACTTGTGCCAGAGGAAACAAGTGTAAAGAAAACGAATACGTATGATCAAGTGTTAGAATTTCCGAAAGAACGTTATCCAGAGACAGGAAAACATATTACGGATGCTATAAAAGAAGGGCATTCAGAAGTTTGTACAATCGATCGTGGTGGTGCTGCAGATAGAAGGAAATTGTCGTTAGCACCGTATCCATCAAAAAAAGGGTATGATCGTGATGAATGGCCAATGGCGATGTGCAAGGAAGGCGGAAAAGGAGCACATATTGAATATATAAGTCCGGCGGATAACCGGGGAGCAGGCTCTTGGGTAGGGAATAAGTTAGATAAATATCCAGATGGTACGCGTGTGAAATTTGAAGTGAAGTAGTATTTGTACATTTCATAATGAAGGAGAAGGGGAACTATGGAGTTAACAATTTCTTATTCGCAATTAATGTTGATGAACTATGACGGTGAGCAGCCTTATGTAGACTGGACGGATGAAGATTTTGAAAGAGGTTATGCTGAGGCAGAGGGAACTGTTATTTTTGAAGCACTTTCTGATTATACTTGTGAAGTGAAAGTGACCCCAGGGAAACATATTGAAAAAGAAGAAGTGGTTAGAACGATTACGGTTCCTTTTACGGTTGAAAATGAAAGTATCGTTATAACGAGTATTCTTTCAAACAAATTTCAAATATCTATTCCAAATGGTGAGTATACAGTTGTCTTACAAGCAATTCCTCTTGAAGAGCCAACGGATGATGAATTATATAAAATACAATACGAATTCTTCTTTGAAAGTAAAGAATAAAAAATGGGTTATCCTGAGAAAAGGATAACCCATTTTTGTTATGCGTTTGTTTTTAAAAGGGAACGAGCATCTTTCGCTGCTTGAACCATATGTTCTAAAGCTGGAATAACTTCTTCTGTTCTTCTCGTTTTTAAACCACAATCAGGATTAATCCAGAAATATTTAGGATCGCATACTTCTAAAGATTGTTCTACGATTTTATACATTTCATCTTTACTCGGTACACGTGGGCTATGAATATCATATACACCTAGACCGATGCCTTTTTCATATGTTGTATGTTTTAACGTATCAATAAATTCTCCGTGACTTCTTGATGTTTCGATAGAAATTACATCTGCATCTAATGCGCGAATCGCGTCAACAATATCTTCGAAGTTACTGTAACACATATGAGTATGAATTTGTGTTTCATTTGCTACAGAAGAAGTTGCTAAAAGGAAGGATTGTACTGCCCATGTAATATAAGCATCCCAATCTTTTTCTTTTAGTGGCATTCCTTCACGAAGTGCTGGCTCATCGACTTGGATTACTCTAATTCCGGAAGATTCAAGTAGTTCAATTTCGTGACGAAGAGCTAGTGCAATTTGATACGAAACTTCTTTTCTTGGAATGTCATTTCGAACGAAGGACCAATTTAAAATCGTAACAGGTCCAGTTAACATTCCTTTTACAACTTTCTCCGTTAAGCTTTGTGCATAAACTGTTTCCTTAATAGTCATGCCGTTAATAAAGGCTACATCACCATAAATAACAGGTGGTTTTACGCAGCGGGAACCGTATGATTGTACCCAACCGTTTTTAGTGAATGAGAAACCAGCAAGGCGCTCACCAAAATATTCGACCATGTCAGTTCTTTCAAATTCACCATGTACAAGGACATCAAGCCCAATTTCTTCTTGGTAACGAATCCATTTTTCTGTCTCTTTTTCAATAAATTGTTCATATTGTTCATTTGAAATAACACCGTTACGCCATTCTTTTCGCGTTTGACGAACTTCAGTTGTTTGCGGGAAGCTACCAATGGTCGTTGTTGGTAATAGCGGTAACTCCAGGGCAACTTGTTGTAATTCGTATCGTTTTTCAAATGGAAGAGGGCGTGAAAAATCTTCTTCTTTTAGTGCTGTTCGTGCTGCTTTGACATCTTCTCGGTTACGTGCAGCAGATGAGCGAATTGTATGATGTACGTTTCGATATGTTTCCAGCTCAGTACTAATGCTTTCTGTACCTTGAGTGAGAGCGGAATGAATAAGAACTAACTCTTCTAATTTTTGATTTGCAAATGCTAATGCATCAAATAGCTCAGTCGATAAGTGAGTTTCTTCTGTTTTATCGATCGGTGTATGCAATAAGCTACAAGAAGGCTGAACGATGAAATCTTTCGTTTGGACTTGTTTTTGTAACGTTGTAAATAACTCAAGAACTTCATCAAGGTCAGCTCTCCAAATGTTACGGCCATCTATACAACCGACAGCTAAAGTTTTATCAGCTGGGAATCCATATTTTGAAATAGCATTTAAATTACCTTCTTTACCATGAATGAAATCTAATCCAATACTGGATACCGGGAATGTAATAATTTCTTCATAGTTTTCTTCCACGCTATCAAAATACGTTTGTAAAAGAAGAGTCGCATTTGGAACTTCTTTACGAATAGCTTCATAAATTTCTTTTGCTTGTTGAACTTCTTCTTTCGTTAAAGAAGCGAAAATCGGTTCATCAACTTGAATGGCTTGTGCACCAGCTGCATGTAGTTCTGAAAGCAGTTGTACGTAAGGTGCAACTAACTGTTTTAAAATGGAAGGGAATTGTTCTTGTGTATAGCCTTTAGCTAATTTTAAGAAAGTATATGGACCTAAAATAACAGGCTTTCCATCTACTCCTAATTCTTGTTTTGCCTCTTCGTATAAGCGAAGTGGACGATTATCTTTTAAAGAGATTTGTAATCCCTCTTCATATTCAGGAACGATATAGTGATAGTTTGTGTTAAACCATTTTGTCATTTCGGAAGCTACGTGATTTTTAGAGCCACGCGCCATTGCGAAATATACATCAAGGTAAGATGTAAACTCAGAAAAACGTGATGGGATAAATCCTAGCATATAGGCAGTATCCAAAACGTGATCATAATATGTAAAGTCGCCAATTGGAATGAGTTCAATCCCTTTTTCTTGCTGTACTTTTACGTGTTGAAGGCGAATTTCTTTCATTGTTGTTAAAAATTGTTCTTCATCAATTTTATTGGACCAAAAAGCTTCCAATGTTTTTTTCCACTCTCTTTGTAGTCCGATACGTGGATAACCTAAGTTACTTGTTTGAATTGCCATTTTAAATTCCTCCCTAATTGAAAGTAAGCATTTCCGTTTACTAGGAAATACCTATAACAAAAAGTGCAAAGACATAGAAAATAAGCCTTCCTTTTTGTTTTAACACCTCATCATCATCCGTGAATCTATCAGTGTTGTTAAAACAGGCAGGTCTCCTGACTTATGCTTCATATAATTTCTTTCACCTTCCCGTTTTCACAGTGGCACCAAAAAGAAATCTCAGCATTTACAGTGGCGGGACCGTGTTGGAGTTTCACCAAGCTTCCCTTTTAAACACGAAACGAAATGTTCGTGTACCTATTTTCCTTTTGAAAGGAATTTAACAAGCGATATGATATTGAAACAAATTCTAACACAATTTTTGGAATTTTGTCTACTGTTTTAAAATAAGAAAATTCCAAAGTTTTTATTTCTTATTATTCTGACTTTTTAGCTCTGAAGTAACTAATAATATTACAGTATAAAAAGAGAAATTGAGCTATGAAAGAAGTAGGGATGCCTTCTTTCATAGCTCAATTTTCATCTATAGCAACTTCTGAAAGTCGGCCTGCTATAGCATCTTTAAGGAGGGTGTTTAGCCATTGTAATTCAACTGTAATATGCTCAATTACACTTTGTAAAATATATAGTTGTGCACGTGAAACCTTTCCTTTATTACAATCATATATCGTTTGCATAGTATGTAAATATTGAAGAGTATCGTTTTTCTTTTTTTCTAAAATAGGAACTAATTCGTGATCATTGCTAAAGTGAACGAAAGATAGGGCTGAATAAATAGGTTTATATATTTGGTTTTTTGCTTCGAATTGTTTTAATAGTAAAGTGTGGAATAGTTTTTTGCCTTCTTCTGTTATATGAAAAATCGTTTTGTCAGGTCGGTTTGTGTCTCTAATTACATTTGTAATGTGAATTGCGCCTTGCTTTTCTAATTGCTCGAAAGCGTAATAAAGTGATCCTTTAGCATATTTAATATAACAATCCATTTGTCGTTCTTTCATAATATGCTGCACTTCATATGGATGTTTATCTCCTTCGAGTAGCAAGCCGAGAATGACTAATTTCATGCTCATGCTGTCTCAACTCCTGTATATAAAAACTTTATACATATTATAAACGGCATATCCTTTTTCATAAAGGGATATGCCGCTTCTTTTTTATATTAACTGACTTGCTTTTGTTTTTCTTTCTTTTTAGGGCCTGTAAAGAGGCGTTCATTTCCCATTAGTAAAATACAAATAACACTTAGTACAGCCGGGATGAGTGCCCAGAAGAATGTGTTCGCAATAGATGTAGCGAGAGCTTCTTTAATACCCGCTAATATTTCAGCAGGAATTTTTGCGGTAGCGCCTGGTGATAATAAGAAACTTGTGTCTCCGCCTTTTGGAGCTAATTTTGCTAGTTCAGGGGGGAACACAGAGTTTAGTTTATCTGTAAAAATATGATTTTGAATTGTACCGAAAATCGTTACACCAAGAGTCATACCGAGTGATCGGAAGAATGAGTTTGTTGATGTCGCCGAACCGCGGTCTCGCATTTCTAACTTGTGAATAGAAGACATACTTAATACTGAGAATGAGAAGCCAACACCAAGCCCAGCGAGAATCATAAATAGTGTTACGAGTAAACGAGGTGTGTCCATTGTTAAAGTACTTAATGAATAAATACCAAGAACGAAGAAGACACCAGATACCATCATAATGTTACGATAGCTTGTTCGAGAAGCTAATTGTCCTCCTGTTTGACTTCCAATTACAGAACCAACCATCATTGGTGTTAAAATTAATCCAGCATTAGAGGCCGAACCTCCAAGAACGCCTTGAATGAAGATTGGAATATAAACTGTACAGATAATAAAAGCAGCACCATAGAAAAAGGCAACTCCTTGACTAGCTGCGAATAAAGGTTTTTTAAATAGATGGAACGAAATAATAGGCTCGGTTGCTTTTCTTTCTACAAAGAAGAAAATAATAAGCGCAATAACTACTGTTGTAAATAAGCCAATAATTACAGTGGAATTCCAGGCATATTCCTTACCACCAAGTTCTAATGCGAACATTAAGCAAACGATACTTATGACAAGTGTAATAGCACCAGCCCAATCAATTTTTTGTTTTCTAAATTCTAGAGACTCACTGTAGTATTTAGTAATGAAGAAAAAGGAGATAAGTCCTAATGGAATATTGATATAGAAGACCCAATGCCAACTTATATAGTCTGTAATATAAGCACCTAATAAAGGACCGAATACACTAGATGTCCCGAAAACAGCACCGAATAGCCCTGTCATCTTCCCGCGTTTTTCTGGTGGGAAGATATCATACATAATTGTAAAGGCGATAGGCATAAGGGCACCACCACCGATACCTTGAATAGCTCTATAAATACTTAATTGCTCAATACTTGAAGCTGTTCCGCAAAGCGCAGAACCGAATAAGAAAAGAATGAGGCCCCCAATATAAAAACGTTTCCGCCCGTACATATCAGAAAGTTTGCCAAAGATAGGCATCCCTGCCATTGTTGCTACCATATAAGCTGATGTGACCCAAACAAACTTATCAAAGCCTCCTAGGTCTCCAACGATTGTTGCCATTGCGGTTGCAACGATTGTATTATCCATTGCGGCCATTAATATACCAAGCAGCAAACCAGCAACAACAAATTTTGTCTTGTTGGTGTCTTTTTTTAATGGTTGAGTTTCCAAATATAACCCTCCTTTAGAAATAAGTAAACTATATTAAGTTTTGAGTGCAGTGGATAAAAAATTTTAATGTATAGTTGATTTTAATTTCTTTTCCATAAGTGCACTAATATGCCATAAAGAATATTATAGTCAAATTTGACTATAAGGCAAATTTTTTCTTCCGTCAAAATATTCTTTCATATGAGTAGAGAACGAGTGAGCGATACGAATATTGCTATAAAGGAAATGAAGTAAATTGTAAAAAAATTTCATAAAGAACACCTTCTGTTAATAGATGAAAAATGGTTTTTTCTTCATATTGTCGAATAGGATAAAAGGAAGAGAAATATTAAACATTACTTGTAGCAAGCTTTAGTAAGTTGGGGAATTCATTGTGTGTATGGTACATCTGAAATGAGGTGAATATATATTATGAAAATATGGGGACGAATTTCGGATACAGGAAAGTATTCAATACCGCTACAACCAGTATTGTGGATTGACGGATCGAAAAAGGAAAATGAATTTCCTCAAGTAGCCGTTACATTGCAAATTGGTAGTATGTATACAGAACAATTTTCGTATGAATTGACCTACGATGTAAACGATATACTTATTATGCGAATTCAAGTGGAAAATAAAGGGGTAGAAATGATTTCGAGAGTTGTTGTAAGTCATATGATTCGAGATTACTTTGCTTATATTCCTAATTCTTTAAAAGTTGATAAGGGGATAAGTGAGTTTTTATTCCAGCTTGTAAGGTGGCGAATTGATGATTTGTTACCAAATGAAAAGGTGGAACTACGTTGCAAAATAAAAGCTAATAAAGATAAAGCTCTTAAACAAGCATTCTTTCAGGCTACATATACATTTCAAGATAAAGAGATATCATATGGTCCACTGCAAACAAATGAAGTTGTTGTGCGGCAATGATAAAAAGGAACCTGTACAAAAGGTTCCTTTTTTAGTGAAGGTTGTGTTTTTTGAGTATTTTCTTTTGCTCTATTCCTTTTTTTCCTACATAGTTATTTTTGTAGCCAAAGTATAGAATAAATAAAAATGAAACAACATTTACAATTGCGTCGATTTGATCGTTTGTAATAAAGTGTATGCCGAAAGAGGTAAATAATAATTTTAATGATAATAGAAAACCAGCTAGTAAACGCATAGCATCTGATAGATTCTCTTTTTGTAGCATATAGATTACTCCTTTCTATAAAAGTTATATATTATATATATGAAATAGAGTAGGAAAGGTATACAAGCTTAAGCAGAAATGTACATTGCATATGTACATTTTTTATTTTGTAGAAAAACATTATTGATATAGAAACATATATTGGTATAAAAGGGGGAGAAGTATGAAACATAAAGGGAAAATTAGTGGATTATTACTTGGAAATACAGTGGCAGTTACAGAATGGATTGCACTTCAGGATGTAATTGCAAAACTGGATTCACGATCATTTTATACCGTCTTTATTATTTATATATTGCAAATGATACTAAGTTATTATTTTGGACATTGGTACGATAAAAGAGCGAACAAGCGTATGAATGTGGAAGTAGGAGGAATGGCAAGCAACGATTTTGTTGTTGATTTTTTTGGGAAAGTAGCCGCTTTATCTGAAAGAGATTCCCGTAATATTACAGTTTACATTCTTTCTGTAAAAGAATGGGAAGGATTAAAAGACACGTTGCAAGAAAAAAAATTGGGAGTGTTAGTACAAAAATTAGAGAGTACCATTGTAAAGACAATTCGGAAGGGAGATGTTGTTACAAAGTGGGATGAAAATAAGTATGTTATTGTAGCAATTGATAATGGTCATGAAACATCAACAATAACAAACAGATTAATGAAAAATATTGAAAGTGAAATAGAAGGTGATTTACTCAGTGTCACTCTTTTATTTGGAGCAGCTAGCTATCCAGTAGAAGGAAAAACGTTTGAAGAACTGTTGAGAAAGTCGCAAAATCAATTGTATCAGTATAGAAATTTGCAAGAAAATGAGTGAAGCTTCGATTTGAAGATATATGATAGGAAGAAGTTTTATTTGTAACATTTTTTTGACTTTTATTACAAAAAACGTTGCGTTTGTAATAAAAGTCTTTAAAAATATATGAAATAAGCATATAATTATGATGGTAGTGCCAATGCAATTTGCACAATGTGTTTTATTTTAAAAGTGTAGAGGAAAGCAAGCTCTACACTTTTCCTTTTTAGGAAATGAAAAGAATATTTGTAAGTTGTTGCGAGATATCGATTGTACTGTGTAAAATGAACAAAGAGATTATTTGATAGAAAGCTGGAAAGGGAATGATAGACGTGAGAGCGGAACGATCACCTTTTATCAGGTGAACTATTATAGTCTTATTAAGACTGAGGTGAAATTCTGTGGCCATTAAGGTAATACATAGTGTGAACAGGTTTTAAAAAACACGAAGAACTATACTTAAAGATGGATATGGAACTGCTAAATACTTCAAAAAGAATAATGTAATATTAAGTAATAATTCGTACAAACAATATTAATGATCTTCGTAAAAAAGATGCGAGTGTATAGAACAATTACATATTTTATAACTTTTTTATATTATACGATGGTCGTTTATAAATAGGAGGAAGAGATGTTGAAATATAGTAAATTAGCAATTATAACTGCATTATCAATGACTTTATTAGCCGGTTGTTTTGGACCGAAACCAGAAGAAGAATTATATGTAGCGTTTGAAAACGCTGCTAAACAAGAAAAAACAATGTTTGAAGATGCAAAAAAACTTGAGGCTTTAGAGAAAGAAGGACAAGAATTATATAACCAGATTGTGCAAGAAGGAAAAGATAATAATCAAACTGTTAAAGAAAAATTGAATCAAGCAGCAAAGAATACAACTGAACGAGAAAAAGTACTTACAAAAGAAAAAGAGGCTTTAAATAAAGCGCAAGAAGAAGTGAAGTCAGCTGATAAGTATGTGAAGAAAATTGAAGATAATAAGTTGAAAGATCAAGCTGATAAAGTGAAAAGCACCTATGAGAAACGACACGATTCATTTAATAAAATGTATGACAGCTATAATAAATCTTTAAAACAAGAAAAAGATTTATACACAATGTTACAAGATAAAGGTACTAAATTAAAAGATATTAGTGAAAAAGTAAAAGTAGTAAATCAATCTTATAAGGATATTGAGTCAGAAAAAGATAAATTTAATGAATTCACAAAGTCTTATAATACAGAAAAAGTAGCTTTTTATAAACAAGCAAATATTAAAATTAAAGAAGAGAAAAAATAAAACAGTTTGGCCTACACTTGGCTAAACTGTTTTATTTTTTTGTATAAGTACGACTATACCATGGAACAGGTTCACTTAATTTTTTTTCTTGTTTCAATGCTTCAGGACCAATATAATCTTGAAGTGTTTTTTTTGCTACTGTTAAAGATAAGGTTGTTTTCGGATTTCGATAGGAGGATTCAAGATGACCAAGATGCGGTAGAATTCGAAAATCTTCTTTCGTAGGAGGGATGTGGAAAAAATAATCGCCTAAACGTATAAGGACATCAGATTGTTGTTGGCTAAAACGTGGGTTTCTAGAAAAATGTAATCCTTCTTTAATTGCTTTTTTTTCAGCAATCAAACGTTCTAAAGCTGTCTTTTTTAACCAGTATAAATATTTAGGATTAGTAGCTGCTTTAGCATGACGATTCACAACGAAAATAGATTGAGCTAGTCGATTAATAGAATGTTGGTTTTGTAATTGAGATTGTGGTTGTGAAGGTTTCATATTGAATCTCCTTTCAATTTTTCATTATTATACCATAAATAAAAGAGGTTTTTATTATATGCAAAAAGTGATTGTATATATTTTCAATATTAAAGCAATATTGTTACAAAAAACAACTATTTTGTATAATAGTAATAGAATATGTTTTTGAAATTTGATAATGAAAGAGTGAGAAGTTTGAAAGAAATATTAAAACAACAGTATGCCATTATAGATATTGGATCTAATACAATGCGTTTAGTTATTTATGAAAAGCAAAATGGAGGTTTTTATAAAGAGATTGAAAATACGAAAGTGGTTGCTAGGTTAAGGAATTACTTAATTGATGGTGTGTTGAATGAAGAGGGAATAGAAGTATTATTACAGACATTATTTCAATTTCAAGAAAGTACAAGGTTCCATCAGTTGCATCATGTACTTTGTGTTGCAACAGCAACAATTAGACAGTCTGAGAATCAAGAGGAAATTAAAAAGCTTATTGAAGGACAAACGGACTTTACTCTTAGAGTATTATCAGAGTATGAGGAAGCGCGTTACGGATACTTGGCGGTTATGAATTCTACATCGTTTTCAGAAGGAATAACGGTAGATATTGGTGGGGGAAGTACGGAAGTTACATACTTTAGAAATAGAGAGATTTTAGAGTACCATAGTTTTCCTTTTGGGGCACTTTCTTTAAAGCAACAATTTATTAAAGGTGATATTCCTACTAAAGATGAGTTAGAAGGAATGCAACGGTATTTAGAGTTTCAATTTCGAACGTTACCATGGTTAAGCAATAAGAAATTGCCTCTTATTGCAATTGGTGGTAGTGCTAGGAACTTAGTAAAAATCCATCAAAATTTGATATGTTATCCTATAGCAGGATTACATTTATACAAGATGAAAGAAGAAGATATTGAAACTGTAAAAGATGAATTGGAAAAATTGTCGTTCATAGAACTTCAGAAATTGGAAGGATTAGCAAAAGATCGAGCAGATACGATTATTCCAGCGGTTGAAGTATTTCATACACTTGTTCATGTTATAGAGGCACCGGCATTTGTATTAAGTAGAAAAGGGCTAAGAGAAGGTGTTTTCTATGAAGAGTTGACAAAAGATTTGGGGATTTCATATTATCCGAACGTAGTTGAAGAAAGTTTGCATTTACTATCACATGAATACGAAATGGACATGGAATTTGTTATTCAACTTATTAAACATGGAAGACTAATTTGCAAACAACTTGAGGAAATAGGGCTTATTTCTATGTCAGTAAAAGACTGGGAAGTGTTCCATCAAGCTACGAAAGTATTTAATATAGGCAAATATATAGACGAAGAAGCGAGCCGTTTACATACGTTTTATTTATTAGCGAATAAGACAATTGATGGCATGATGCATAAAGATCGAGTAAGGCTAGCGCTTATTGCATCGTATAAATCAAAAATGTTATTTAAACAACATTTATCACCATTTGAAGGTTGGTTTGATAAAAGCGAACAAAAAAAAATCCGCCTGTTAGGAGCTGTTTTACAATTTTCAGCTACTTTAAATGTAAGGCAACGATCGCTTGTTGATACCATATCTATAACAGAAAACGAAGAAGGGTTAACGTTTAAAGTTTTATGCGAACAATCAGCATTAGCGGAAAAAGTGCAAGCTGAAAAACAAAAAAAACAGTTAGAAAGAGTATTAAAAACGAATATTAACTTGTTATTTGAACTAAAACATTAGGTTGTACGGATGTCTTTACAAAAAATTTACACTTTATAATATTGTAATTTGCTAAAATAAAAGTAACTAAATTATAGTAAAAAAGTTTCAAGGGGAAGTGTGAAGAGAATGGAATTATTGAAGGGGAATGCAGTAAATTTAAATGATACAGCTTATTACAATAATCGAGAGTTAAGTTGGTTAGCATTTAATGAACGTGTCTTACAAGAAGCGCAAGATGCAAATAATCCACTTTTGGAAAGATTGAAATTTATTAGTATTTTTAGTTCGAATTTAGATGAATTTTTTATGGTACGTGTAGCGGGATTAAAGGATCAAGTGAGTGCTGGATTTAATCAACCAGAAAATAAAGCTGGCTTAACACCAAAAAAGCAATTAAATAAAATTGTGATAAAAGCCCATGCACTAATGACAGTACAATATGATACATTTAAAAATTATGTATTACCAGCGCTTGAGTTAGAGGGAATTGAACGTTTAACATTCAATGATTTGACGAAAGAGCAGCGAGAATTTATAGAAGAGTATTTTGATGAGCAAATTTTTCCGGTGTTAACTCCTGTAGCTATTGATGCATATCGCCCATTTCCAATGTTATTAAACAAAAGTTTGAATTTGGCTACTCTTTTATATGATGAGAAGCAAGCGGAAGAAGAAAACAGGACGAAATTAGGAATTGTGCAAGTTCCTTCATTACTTGAGCGCTTCATAATTTTACCGAGCGAAGGGCAAAAGCATAAATTTATTTTATTAGAAGACGTAATTAGTAGCTTTACTCATAAATTATTTACGGGATATACAGTATCATCTGTTACTCGTTTCCGTATTACACGCAATGCAGATTTAACGATTCATGAAGAAGGTGCGAGAGATTTATTAAAGGTAATTGAAAAAGAATTAAAAAAGCGTAAGTGGGGGGCTGCTGTTCGTTTAGAGGTTGGGAAAGAACACATTGATGAAAGAGTATTAGCGTTATTATATGAGGTTCTAGAAGTAAAAGATGAAGATGTATATATAATGGATGGTCCATTAGATTTAACATGTTTGTTTTCTTTATATAAAAAACTAGCTCCTTTATATGAACATCTTGTATATCCAGCTCTTATTCCGCAACCGCCTCAAGATTTAGGTGATGAAGAAGATGTATTTGAAAAAGCAATTGAGCATGATATTTTATTACATCATCCTTTTGAATCCTTTCAGCCGGTAGTTGATTTTGTTCGTGATGCGGCAGACGATCCGAATGTACTTGCGATTAAACAAACGTTATATCGTGTAAGTGGTGATTCACCGATTATTCAGGCGTTAAAGATAGCGGCTGAAAAGGGAAAACAAGTGACGGTATTGGTTGAATTAAAGGCAAGGTTTGATGAAGAAAACAATGTTCATTGGGCTAAAGAATTAGAACAGGCAGGCTGTCATGTTATTTACGGTGTAAGTCACTTGAAAACACATAGTAAAATTACGTTAGTTGTAAGAAGAAAAAACGGAAAAATTGAAAGGTTCGTACATCTTGGAACTGGAAACTATAATGATGCAACAGCGAAGTTATATACTGATTTTGGATATATTACATCAAGAAAAGACTTTGGGGTTGATGCAACCAATTTCTTTAATTATTTAAGTGGTTATACAACAAAGCCACATTTTCATCATTTATCGGTTGCTCCATTTGATATAAGAGAGCAATTTATGGATTTAATAGATGAAGAAATCCGTTATCATAGGCAATATGGAAATGGATATATTATCGCTAAGATGAATTCATTAACAGATAAACCATTAATTAAAAAAATGTACGAAGCATCACAAGCTGGAGTAAAGGTAGAGCTCATTGTTCGAGGAACATGTTGCTTACGACCTGGTATTCCAAATGTAAGTGAAAATATTCGTGTAGTTAGTGTTGTTGGAAGATATTTAGAACATAGCCGTATTTATTATTTCCATCATAATGGGGAGGAGAAAATATATTTATCTTCAGCTGATTGGATGACGCGAAATATGGAGAAGCGAGTGGAAATATCTTTCCCGATATTAGATATTGAAATGAAGGCACGAATTAAGGCGATTTTACAGCTTACATTAGCTGATAATGTGAAAACACGTGAACAAAATAAAGATGGTGATTACTATTATGTTATTAATGGTAGTACAGAAGAAATTGATAGCCAAGTGAAGTTGTTTAAGATGGCATATCAAAATACAGACGCTGAATAATGAAAAAAGTAAAAACCTCTTATGTCCATAAGAGGTTTTTACTTTTTTCTACTCATATGCTCCCAAAATGGAAGGCTGAGTAGAAACAATAGTTTTATTATAAGCGTGTAATGAGGTGGTTCGTTGAGAGAATAACATTTGAAAGAATTGTTATTTTAACTTAGTAATAGTATGGTTGTTGACAGGGTCCACCGTAACAAGGATAAGGTGCTGGCGGCGGGAAAGGTGGTGGATAAGGTGGATAAAACGGTCGAGGGCCGAAAGCTAATGCTCCGCCGAGCAATCCACCAGCAATTCCAGCTAGAAAGGGAACGCCAAAAAACGGAAAGAAGCGTGAGTCGCCTACTGGACCAATAGGTGCTGAACGGACTGGGATTGGTTGATAATATGGATACATGAACATACCTCCTTTATTGGACTCACTTTCATCATATGGTAAATGAAACATGGATGAGCGCGTACAAGAAAGGATATGCAAGAAAATAGGCGAATTATTACGAATGTTGAAGTATAAAAAGTGTAATTTCAGGTTTTGACATAAAACGGAATGGGACACGTGTTCTTCCGAGGCCTCGATTGACATAGAGAGTTAAATCCTGAATTGTATAGAAGCCTTCAATATAGTCTTTGGCGAGTGATGGTGTAATAATAGGTCCTAAAAAAGGAATTTGTACTTGTCCGCCGTGACTATGACCAGAAAGTTGCAAGTTGATTGGATATTTAGAAACTTTGGGCGCGATATCTGGTTCGTGAACAAGAACAATGTTATAAGTACTTTGCCGTGCATGCTCTAATGTTTTCTCTATTTTTGGTCTGCCTAGTAGTATATCATCGAGACCGAAAATAGAAATTTCACTATTATCCATTAAACGAATTCTTTTTTCACTATTTAGCAATAGTTCAAATCCAGATTCACGCATGATGTGCTCATAGTATTCAGTTCCATATCCACCGTGATCATGGTTACCATAAATAGCGAATTTACCGAAGGGGGCTTGTATATTTTTTAAAATGGATGCAACGAAAGGAGTGTCAGTATACGTTTGATAATTATCAATGAGATCTCCGGTAAAAAGGACAATATCTGGATTTACAGCATTAATTTTAGAAACAACTTTAGATAAATGTTGAAGCGAGAAATAGTATCCGAGATGTAAATCGCTGAATTGAAGAATTTTTATACCATGAAAACTTTTTGGGATGAGTTGTGATTTTAATGTGTGCTGTGTAAAAGAAATGAAATGGGGCTCTATATATTTAGCATAGTAGTATCCGATGCTACTGGTTATAAATGAATAGAGACAAGTACGCATACCAATTTTTAAAAAATTTCTTCTTGTAATGTGCTTCATAAAAATATGAGTATACCTCAATGTTTTTATTCCATTTATAGGCTACTCAAATCTCCTTTCAGTTTATTTAAAATATACTTTACATAATAAAAAAGTAGTATAGATTACGAAAAAAAATGAATAAAAAGAAAGTTCTTTACGTTAAAATATCAGAAAAGTTTAAAAAATATAAAGATTTCTATTAAATAAAGTGATAAAATGAATGTGTATTCATTTTTTGGAGGGGATGTATGTGAAAGAAAAGGTAGTTATTATAACAGGTGGATCGAGTGGAATGGGAAAAGGAATGGCGACTCGTTTTGCAAAAGAAGGGGCACGAGTTGTTATTACCGGACGTACAAAGGAAAAACTAGAGGAAACAAAGTTGGAAATTGAACAATTTCCAGGGCAAGTATTACCTGTACAAATGGATGTAAGAAATACGGATGACATTCAGAAAATGATTGAACAGATTGATGAGAAGTTTGGTAGAATTGATGTTTTAATAAATAATGCAGCTGGAAACTTTATTTGTCCAGCAGAAGATTTATCTGTGAATGGCTGGAATTCAGTCATTAATATTGTGTTAAACGGTACGTTTTACTGTAGTCATGCTGTCGGAAAATATTGGATTGAAAAAGGTATAAAAGGGAATATCATTAACATGGTAGCAACGTATGCATGGGATGCAGGTCCAGGAGTGATTCATTCGGCTGCAGCGAAGGCAGGGGTATTAGCGATGACGAAGACGCTCGCTGTTGAGTGGGGGCGTAAATATGGAATACGAGTTAACGCTATCGCGCCAGGACCAATTGAACGTACGGGCGGTGCTGATAAATTATGGATTTCAGAAGAAATGGCTAAGCGTACGATACAAAGTGTTCCGCTTGGAAGGCTGGGTACGCCAGAAGAAATCGCTGGTCTAGCTTATTATTTATGCTCAGATGAAGCGGCGTACATAAATGGAACTTGCATGACAATGGATGGAGGACAACATTTACATCAATATCCATTTTAAAAGGGATAAAAAATGAATGTTTGATTCATTTTTTATGGTTAAATGTGACGGAATTGTGACATATGAAAGAAAAGTGTTTACAAGAGGTCATATATACGTTATATTTAAGACCTCTTTTTTCTTCATAGTAGAATTGCTAATTCCCCTTAGCATTTTACCCCTCTAATCCCTTCAGGAAAACTGAAGGGATTTTTTATTATTTTTCCGTAAATATCATGTTATAATTTTTGAAAAGTAAAGGGAGGGAAGCACGTTGATAGATGCATTAGATGTAATGAGTAACTTGGATAAAGTCCTTCCTTATTATCAAGCTATTTTTAGTGCTGATGAGCATACTGTAATTGGATATGAAGTAGTAGGACGTATTCAAACAGAAGAGGGCATACAAAGTTTAGCTTCTTTCTTTCACGATGATTCGATTCCAAGTGAATTTCAACTGGAAGCGGATAATATTATAGTAGAAAAAGCTTTAAATCGTTATTTAGAAAGCGATCAAAAATTATTATTATTTATACATCGGAATGCTAATGTATTAATGAATGATGATGATGAAAGCTTGCTTCAACTTTTATTGAGGTATGAAGAACAAGGTTTAAATTTAAAACAAATTGTTTTAGAGATTACAGAGCATGAATGTAAAGAAGATATAGAGCAATTTAATCATTTGCTTATGTATTATCGTACATATGGTATTCAAATTTCGATTAATAAGGTCGGAACGGGCACAAGTAATTTAGAGCGTATTAGCGTGTTAGCACCTGATATTTTAAAAGTAGATTTAACGAACTTAAGGCAAACAGCACTTTTACAATCTTATCAAGATATTTTATATTCTTTATCATTACTTGCTAGAAGAATTGGTGCAACTTTGTTATATGAAGAAATAGATGCTTTTTATCAACTGCAATATGCTTGGAAGAACGGCGGAAGATATTATCAAGGTAATTATTTGAAAGAATGTTTACCTGATTTTATTGAAACGAATGTTTTGAAAGAGCGACTTGGTAATGAATGTCATCAGTTTATTCAACATGAAAAGAAGAAGTTACAAAAAATTTATAATTTAACAGAGATGTTACGCGATCGCATTGGCGATGTTTTATCAAAACAAAAAAAGAATGAAGATATCAATGATTGGTTATTACAATTTAGTCAAAGTGTATCACAGTATAGTTTTCGCATATTTATTTGTAATGAAGATGGTTTCCAACAATCAGGAAATGTTATGAAAAAAGATGGAGAATGGATTGTGATGCCGGATTATTATATGAAGAACTGGAGTTGGCGCCCGTATTTTCTCGAGAATATCATGAAAATGCGTTTTGAGAATAAGGCAAGGCTTTCAGATTTATATGCAGATATCGAAACGGGCGAAATGGTACGAACATTTTCTTTCCCAATAGATGATGACAACTTTTTATTTATAGATTTATCATATGAATATTTATATGAAGAAGATGTTTTATTTTAATGCACGAAGAGATTAGTGCATTTTTTGTTTGTTTTTATCATAAATTGGTAATAGTGAAAATGGTGATGAAAATGCTGTCTATCGTTGTAAAGATTTTACGAACGAAATCTGTCCTTTCTTTGCATAATCATTGTTACAATGAATACTACAAAGACAAGTTCTTTTAAAAGGAAGGTGAAAAAATGAGGAAATATGGAATATGGCTTGTTCTATTTGTATGTGTTGCCTTTCTAGTTGGTTATAGTGTTACGACTGTTTTAGGGAAAGAGGAAGTGGAAGTGGATCGGAAAGAAGTATTTACAACGATACAAAAAGGCTATGAAACCCAGTTTTCAATTCGTGGGAAGCATTTGCCGATGAATAAGATGATAGAGACGTTATCACCGTATTTTACAGATAATTTCCTTCAAGTATTTACAGATGAAAATAGCAGAAGTGATAAACAAAGTGGTGAATATTTACTTCCGGCAAAAGAAGCGCCGTTTTCTTTTAATTCAGAAACGAAAATGTCGTATGATCAAGAGCATAAAAATTTATATGTATATGAGCGGACAAAAAGTGGACAATATCAAATTGTAACATTGAAAAGGGATCAAGATAAATGGAAGTTAGCAGGATATCATGAAAGTCAGGAACTTTTAACTGAAATAAAAAGGTTGCAACAATTATAAAGTGAAACTTTTAATTAGTGGGAGTTTTACTACCTACAAACAGCGGGATAAGAATAGGAATAGGTATTTACCTATTCCTATTCTATATTGAGTAGTTGTTGTAACTTTTCAATTTGAAAACCTGCAACTACTTCGCCATCAATTACGACTGTTGGAGTTGAATAGGAATCATAGTCGTTTAAAAGACGGTTGCGAGCAGCAGCGTCTTTTTTTACGTCAAATTCTTCATATGCAACGTTATTATGCTTCAAAAATTCTTTCACAATAACACATGGCGGACAATCAGGTTGTGTATAAACCTCAATTTTTTTCATTGTAATTCCTCCCTTTTTCTGTTTTTTATTATATTCTTCCAGTATAAAAACCGCAATAAAGAAGGGGAAATATGTTCTTTCTGTTTTTTCCTTCGCATTTCGACAAATTTTAGTTGAGTTTCTGGCTAATAACCTTTATCCTAGAGTGTGGAACATTTTTTCTGTTATGACGGATAGAATGAGTATAGCTGTAAAACCTATTGGTAGGAAGATCAGAGAAAGGAGAGATTTCATGTCTCTACTCCAAGGAATTTTAACTCGACTTGTTAGTCTACAAGAACAAGCTGAAAGCGGTGAAGTAGCACAACGCTATTTTGAAGTGAACGGTGAGCGCAAATGTAGCGTGAAATTTTTCGATAAAAGTGAAATGTATGAGTTAGAAGTGTATCAACAAGGTGAAAAACCTCAAGTGTACCAATTCGATAATATCGACATGGTTGCAATTGAGATTTACGATATCATTTCTTGATACATATAAAAAAGGTACTGCCATATGGCAGTACCTTTTTTAGTTCTATTACTTTCCAGCGTAATGTATAGAAGTTTTTTATTTTTCCTACAATGGTATTAAAATGAAAATTTAATCCGTGCAAGTTTGCTTATCCATGTGGATAAGTAGTCCCGTCAACCGGGTGAATATGTGAAGCTAAACTTCTCACAATTGCTGGGTTCTGCAAATAGCGGGAGAAATATAACTAGGAGGTTATCGTATGGAACGTTTACCAGTTGTGATTTGTCCTAATTGTCAAAGTTCTGCTGAGATTATTCATGTATTAACGGCTCAATCTAATCAAAATGTAATTTATACGTGTCAAGTTTGTCACTTTGTAATTCGAAATATTGAAACGAATAAAGGATAGGAAGTTATAATTTTAGTTTTTGTCCCATACAATGAGAATACGAAAAGTCTGTCTAATTGAAAGGACGTGACTCTGTGGACGGTGCACATAAATTTTACAATGTTTCAGAGAGACATTTAAATTTTGATATGGTCTTTAACCGTATTTGTAGTTTCATTGAAAAGGATCCGCGAAATTTGTATCGATTATCCATTGGGACAGACTCGCAAGCGCATCAAAAGGATACGAGGTTTATTACAGCAATCCATATTCATCGTGTTGGAAAAGGTGCCTGGGGTTGTTTACACCATAGATCAGTAAAAGATAAGCCAGCGACCTTACGTGAGAAAATATATTTAGAAACGCAGTTTAGTCAAGAAATCGCATGTCTATTTACGCCTACTCATATACAAACAATATGGGAGTTATTGCATCCTTATGCTCAAGATGGGGCTGGATTCATAATGGAAATTCATTTAGACATTGGGAATGATGGTTTAACAAGAGAATTTATTTTAGATATGACAGAAAAAATTCGAGCGATGGGATTAACTGCAAAAATTAAGCCGGATGCTTATGCGGCGTTTAGTTATGCAAATCGATATACGAAATGATTTTTTGTATGTTTATAATTGCTACATATCTTTTGGCAAAAACTGAATATTACATCTATTAAATAGGTTAAATTTTTTATATAATAAGAGTGAGTAACGATGCGAGTGTAAGGAGAGGGGTATATGCAAAGGGAAGTTGTTTTAACGAAGGAAGAAGAAAGTTTACTACTAGATATTTTATTTCAGCAAAATTATGCAAGTGAAATTTTAGCTGTGGAACTTACGGACATTGAGAATGGTTTGAAACAGACAGATGTGATGCAATATAAAAAAATCACAAGGTTATTTTACAGATTAAAAAATAAAGGGTATTAAGCGCTACCGGAATGGTAGTCTTTTTTTTGTGCTGTATGCTAAAATAGCTGTGTGATTGTATTTTTATTGAAATAAATTTAGGACAAAATAATAATATGAAAACGCTGTCATAAAATGTGAATAGAGTTATGAACATAAGCAGGAAAAAGGGAAAATGGGGGATGTAATATGATTAGTATTCCGAAAGACGAATTTCAACAAATTCTTGTGAAGGATTTAATGATTTCATCGGAAAAAGTAGCTCATGTCCAAATTGGAAATGGTTTAGAACATGCTTTACTCGTTCTTGTGAAATCTGGATATTCGGCGATACCTGTCTTAGATCCAATGTATAAATTACATGGTTTGATTAGTACGGCCATGATATTAGATGGTATGTTAGGATTAGAGCGTATTGAGTTTGAAAGACTTGATGATATGAAAGTAGAGCAGGTGATGAAGGAAGATATACCTTTTCTTAAATTAGAAGATTCATTTGCAAAAGCTTTAGAAATGACAATTGATCATCCTTTTATTTGCGCTGTTAATGAAGAAGGCTATTTTGAGGGGATTTTAACACGTCGGGCTATTTTAAAATTGTTGAATAAGAAAGTAAGGCAACATAATCGATAACGTGAGAAAAGTGACTTCATAGAAACGAAGAAGTCACTTTTTTTTCGTGCATATCACTTGTGTATGTATTATATTAAAAAAGACATAAAACATAAGGGAAGTTTGCGCTGAAAAATTGTATTTTCTGAATGAAAGCTTAATGGAATAAGGTGTATGGAAGCTAAGGAAAGAGGGAGAAAGTTGCAAATTGATGATTTTCAAATGATGGTTGTGTTAGCTCAGGAATCAAATATGAGAAAAGCGGCGGAACGTTTATTTGTTTCCCAACCTGCGCTGAGTCAACGATTACAATCTATGGAGAAACAATGGGGAATGAAGTTTTTTATTCGCTCACAAAAAGGATTGACAATTACACCTGAAGGGGAAAAAGTTGCAAATTATGCCAAAGAAATGCTGCAAAAGGAAGAGGATATAAAAAGTGAGCTAGCTGTTTTTAGAACGGAAACTCATGGAACTTTAAAAATAGCTGTTGCATCAGTTATTGGTCAATATTGGCTCCCTCCTGTTTTGAAAAAGTTTGTGCATAAATATCCTTCTGTAAAGATATCGCTGTTTACTGGATGGAGTAGTGAAGTGCAAAAGCAGTTTTATGAAGGAGACGTTCATGTTGCTATACTGAGGGGAACACAAGAATATAAAGGTCAAAAGCAACAATTATTTGAAGATGAACTGTATTTAGTTGATAAAGAAATAAAAGATATTTCGATGCTAAAAGAAACAAATAGACCGTTCATTCAATTTAAAAGTGACTCAACTTATTATGGACAAATACAAAATTGGTGGTATGGTTTATTTTCTAATCCGCCTAAGCGAACGATTGTAGTTGACCAAATTGAAACATGCAAACAACTTGTTTTAAATGGTATAGGTTACGCCCTTTTACCTTCTACTGTTTTAAAGGAAGTACAGGAAAATATGTATAAAACACCTGTTCAACTGACGAGAGAAACATGGTTGTTAACAAGTGACTCGGCAAGGCAGTTGAAGCAAGTACAAGCATTTTTAGAAATTATAGAAGAAATTCAAAGGGAAAAATAAGATTATTATCTTGCTACTCGCTCTTTCGTTTGGTAGAGTAACATTATAAATGGATTTAGGAGGCAACAAGAATGAAAATGATGGACGCTAACGAAATTATTTCGTTTATTCAAAAAAGTGAAAAGAAAACTCCTGTAAAGGTATACATAAAAGGGGATTTAAAAGAAGTAACATTCCCTGAAACAGTACAAGCATTTGTGAATAAAAAATCAGGTGTATTATTCGGAGAATGGTCTGAAATTAAGACAATTCTTGATGAGAATAATAAGCACATCGTTGACTACGTTGTAGAAAACGATCGTCGTAATTCTGCAATTCCAATGCTTGATTTAAAAGGTATTAAAGCTCGCATCGAGCCAGGTGCTATTATTCGTGACCATGTTGAAATTGGTGACAACGCTGTAATTATGATGAATGCAACAATTAACATTGGTGCTGTAATTGGTGAAGGTTCTATGATCGACATGAACGCAGTACTTGGTGGACGTGCAACAGTCGGTAAAAACTGTCACGTAGGTGCAGGTGCTGTACTTGCAGGTGTTATTGAGCCACCTTCTGCAAAACCAGTTATCGTTGAAGATGATGTAGTAATCGGTGCAAACGTAGTTGTTTTAGAGGGTGTTACAGTTGGTAAAGGTGCAGTTGTAGCAGCAGGAGCTGTTGTAACAGAAGATGTGCCTCCATACACAGTTGTTGCAGGTACTCCAGCACGTGTAATTAAAGAAATTGATGAGAAGACAAAAGCAAAAACAGAAATTAAACAAGAGCTTCGTCAATTAAACCCAGAGAAATAAAAAGTAAAAAAAGCGTAAGAGCGTAAATGGGCTCTTACGCTTTTTATAGATAGAGGTGCAAAAATGACAGTAAGCAAATTTGTCCAAATTCGTAGAGATCTACATAGAATTCCAGAAATTGGATTTAAGGAATGGAAAACACAACAGTATATTTTAGATTATATAGGAACACTTTCTCTTGAATTTGTGGAAGTGAAGACATGGAAAACGGGTGTAATCGTTAAAGTAAATGGAAAAAATCCAGAAAAAATAATAGGTTATCGTGCAGATATAGATGGTCTGCCAATTACAGAGGAAACTGGATATGAGTTTGCTTCTATTCATGAAGGAATGATGCATGCATGTGGCCACGATGTACATACAACAATCGGTTTAGGCCTTCTAACGAAAGCTGTGAGCGAAAGAATAGATGATGACCTTGTATTTCTATTCCAGCCAGCAGAAGAAGGACCAGGCGGTGCTCTTCCTATGTTAGAAAGTGAAGAGTTAAAAGAATGGAAACCAAATATAATTCTTGGTCTTCATATTGCACCAGAATACGCTGTAGGGACAATTGCAACGAAAGAAGGACTGTTATTTGCTAATACTTCAGAATTATATATTGATTTAAAAGGGAAAGGTGGCCATGCTGCCTATCCGCATACTGCAAATGATATGATTGTTGCAGCGAGTCATCTTGTTACACAGCTTCAATCCGTTATTAGTCGCAATGTAAATCCTCTTGATAGTGCAGTAATTACAATCGGGAAAATTACAGGTGGTACGGTTCAAAATATTATTGCAGAAAAATCTCGTTTAGAAGGAACGATTCGAACATTATCAGTGGAATCAATGAAGCGTGTGAAAAGCAGAATTGAGGCAATTGTTGCAGGTATCGAAGCTTCTTTCCAGTGTGAGGCGATTATAGATTACGGAGCAATGTATCATCAAGTATATAACCATGAAGAGTTAACAAGAGAGTTTATGCAATTTGTACATAAACAAACAGATATGAATGTTATTACATGTACTGAGGCAATGACAGGTGAAGATTTTGGTTATATGCTTCGAGAAATCCCTGGATTTATGTTTTGGCTTGGAGTAAATTCAGAATATGGTTTACATCATGCGAAATTAAAACCAGACGAAGAAGTGATTGAAAAGGCAATTACATTTTTAAGCCAATATGTAAAGTGGAAAGGGAATAGAAAATAAAACTTCCGCTTTATTGAAGGTTCCAAAAAACTTTTTGTTATGAGGTGTAAGTAACGCTCGTATAGATTGATTTTAGACATTTACATACAAATGAAAGAATAAAGTTAATTGGACTGTTTTAATAATGAGCAGGGGGTTTTTAGCCACTGCTCATTATTAATTATTTGACTAACTTATATATGTTTACTTTTAGTATGAAAAGTGTGTAAAATCAATGTGAAACATAGAAAAAAGGGTGGGGAATTACGTGCAAATTAGCAGTGCGATTTTATGTTTCGTCTTATATGCGTATGTTATTATTGCGGCGGTTTATTTTGGGATAAGTTTTTATGCCTATCGTTTAGTAGATAATAATGAATATGACGAAACATACAAATGGGTGAAGAGATATTTATCACCTGTACTAGAAATTATGAATGGGTTTGTGCTCTTTTTATTTATTGGATTAATTGCTTTCTCAACGAGTTTAGTAGGGAATAAAACTACGTTATTTGTATTGGGTATCATTATTTTTATGTTGTTAGGAATAAGGATTGGTAATACGGTCTTTTGGAATGAAAGAAAAGTAGATGGTTGGACGGGAATGTTAATTCCATGCATGTTAGCTGCAATCGTGACAAATATAGAACATGAATATTATCAATTACATTTTTGGCTTATTATCGTTTTAACAATTCTTTCTGTTTTGTATATAAGCACAGTAGTACTAACTTATATTGCACATGAAAAAGGAGATGTTAAAGGCACTTGTTTCTTTAGAGGACGGGCATTATTTTGGAGTGTGCCGACGATGGCAGTTATCGCGCTTATTGCGATATTAGTAAATGGATATCAATTTTCTAGTTGGCAACTATTTTTAGAAAATTGGTGGATCTTTATCTTTTCGTTTATTGCTTTTTTAGGTGCAACGCATTATTTATTCCATCAACATCATTACATATGGGCGTTGTTATTTGCATTCATACAGCTTCTATTTGCCTTTTTTGGTCAAGAAACATTATTATTCGTTTTTGAAACATTTAGTTCGTTTGGAAATATATTTGTATTTGCTATGTTACTTGTTGGTATCGCTTTTTACTTGCAACAATATTTTTATATACAAAAACAAAAATAAGAGCTAATTACAGTTTTTGTGACGCATATAAAGTGTGTTACACTGAAAATAAATAGTACTTGAAGTTATTGGAGGAATTCCTGTGGGTGAGAAAGAAAAAGAATTTGCTGTCATTGGACTTGGTCGCTTTGGTGGAAGTATTTGCCGAGAACTAGCTCAATTAGGTATGGAAGTAATGGCAATCGACTCAGATGAGGATAAAATTAATGAATTTGCAAATATAGCTTCGCATGCTGTAATTGCAGATTCAACAGATGAGATGGTATTAAAAAGCCTTGGTATTCGAAATTTTGATCACGTAGTCGTTGCTATTGGAGATAATTTAAATTCAAGTATTTTAACTACTTTGATTTTGAAAGAGTTGGGTGTAAAAAATATTACTGTAAAAGCTCAAAATGATTATCATGAAAAAGTGTTAAGTAAAATAGGTGCAGATCATATTGTGCATCCAGAACGTGATATGGGGAAAAGGATTGCTAATAATATTGCATCAAGCAATGTTTTAGACTACCTTGAGCTTTCAGATGAGCATAGTATTGTAGAGATTATTGCGAATAAAAAAATTGATGGGCACTCTTTAATTGAATTAGATATTCGTGCGAAGTTTGGATTGAATATTGTAGCAATTAAACGAGGTAAAGAAGTTATCGTATCCCCTCGGGCTACGGAGAATATTCAAGCAGGAGATATATTAATTGTCATTGGTCATGACGATGAAGTGGATCGATTTAAACACTTTTTAAGATAAGAGAAAAGAAAAGGACAATGCCTTCATAGCATTGTCCTTTTTCTTATATTTCCATAATGATTGGTAAAATCATTGGACGGCGTTTCGTTTTCTCATATAGGAATGGAGCTAATGTGTCTGTAATTTCATTTTTAATTTCAGACCATTGTGTTGTTTTACGCTCCATTACTTTTTCTAAATGAGTTGTAATTAATGTTTGTGCATCATTGATTAAATCGCTGCTTTCACGCATGTAAACGAAACCGCGTGAGATGATATCAGGTCCTGCTGCAACTTTAAATTCTTTCATATCAATGCTTACAACTACAATTACAAGTCCTTCTTCAGAAAGGATACGACGATCTCGTAATACGATATTGCCGATATCCCCAATACCGTTTCCATCAATGTAGACCGAACCAGATGGGATTTTTCCAGCTACGCTAGCTTCATCAGAACGTAAAGCAAGAACATCGCCATTATCCATAATGAAGCAATTTTCTTCAGGGATACCACAATCATTTGCTATGTTCATGTGCATACGCTGCATACGATATTCACCATGAATTGGCATGAAGTACTTCGGTTTAATTAGACGTAACATTAACTTTTGTTCTTCTTGTCCACCGTGTCCACTTGTATGGATATTTGAAAGTTTCCCGTGAATTACATCAGCGCCAGCGCGGTACAACATGTTAATTGTACGACTTACGCTAATTGTATTTCCTGGAATTGGTGAAGAAGAGAAAACAACTGTATCTCCAGGAATAATTTGAATTTGGCGGTGTGTACCGTTTGCAATACGTGAAAGTGCTGCCATCGGTTCACCTTGACTACCTGTACATAAAATAACAACTTTATTAGCTGGTAAGCGGTTTAGTTGAGATGCATCTATGAATGTATCTTTCGGGCAACGAATATAACCAAGGTTTTGTCCGATTTCAATCGCTGCTTCCATACTTCGACCAAACACAGCTACTTTACGGTTGTTTTCAACAGCAGCTTCAATAACTTGTTGTAAGCGGTGAATATTTGATGCAAAGGTTGCGAATATAATCCGTCCGTCTACTTTACGGAAAATGTCTTGAATGCTATCACCAACGCGACGCTCAGACATAGTAAAGTTTGGAACTTCACTGTTCGTACTATCAGATAATAGACATAGCACGCCATCTTTACCGATTTCAGCCATTTTTGTTAAATCAGCTGGTTCACCAACTGGTGTGAAATCAAATTTGAAATCACCTGTATGAACAACTTGACCTTGAGGTGTTTTCACAACAACGCCGTACGAATCTGGAATACTGTGAGTTGTACGGAAGAAGGATACAGACGTTTTTTTGAATTTAATAACGTCATCTTCTTGAATTTCGTAAAGTTTTGCTTTACGAAGTAAGCCGTGTTCTTCTAATTTGTTTTTGATGAGTGCAATTGCTAATTTTCCGCCGTAAATCGGGATGTTCACTTGACGTAATAGGTAAGGGATTCCGCCGATATGATCTTCGTGACCATGTGTAATGAATAACCCTTTAATTTTATCTTCGTTTCGCACAAAATAAGTGTAGTCTGGTATTACATAATCGATTCCGAGAAGTTCGTCCTCTGGAAATTTAATTCCAGCATCAATTATAATAATTTCATCTTGAAATTGAACAGCGTATGTATTTTTACCGATTTCACCAAGCCCACCGAGAGCAAATACAGCAACTTGGTCGTTTTTTAGAAATTTCATATCGCTATACGATTTCCGCTAATGTTAAATCAGCGTTTTCTTTTTCATATTCAAGATGAGCGCCAGTAACAGACTGAACAAACTCGATATTATATGCGAACTTATTTAATTTTGTACGAACATCCTTTTCAGACGTAGCCTCTAAATATAAAACTTTTGTATTTTCACGTACTGGAACCTCAGTTAATTTTTCTTGATAAAATACTTTAAAAATCATTTGGAAAACCTCTCCTTGTCTATGTTTTGCATTATCTGTTACTTATTATAAAGCAAACAGTCACGATTTTCATGTTTTTTCGAATGAGAATGAAGAAAAAGCCCGAAATGGGCACAATTTAAGCGATTGTCTTTTTACGGACTAGACCGTTTAAATAACGCTTGAGCTTTTTCTTCAGCTTCTTCAGCATGATTACTCCTTCCTTTCCTTATTTTAAACATGCATATTACTAGTGAAAATTCTATCTCTGATATAAGAGATAGGACAAAAGTGAATGGTGAGTCTTGTCCTTTCCCATACAGTGAAAGTTATTCTATAGTAACGATTAGTAGCCGTTAGTTATAGGTATAGTATGAGGAAGAATGGAAAAGAAAATTCATCCGAACAAGTATCCACATGTTTTACTAATATATATATGCAAAGTTTACAAATAAGGTCAGAAAGGGAACGCTTTCTTCACAGATGTTTAATATGTTATACTTTTTTTTAGAATTTGAAAAGTGATATTCAAAATAGGAATATAGAGTGCCAGAAAGGATTTTGACAAATGAATGATAAAATTGTCTTTTTTGATATTGATGGAACATTATTAGATCATGATAAAAAAATTCCACAATCTACACGAGATGCAGTAAAACAGTTACAAGAAAAAGGTGTACATGTAGCAATTGCGACAGGGCGCGCGCCATTTATGTTCGAAGATATTCGTAAGGAACTTGATATACATAATTATGTTAGTTTTAATGGACAATACGTTGTCTTTGAAGATGAGGTAATATTTAATAATCCGTTACATCCAGATGCTTTACATAAGTTTACTCAGTTTGCAAAACAAGAAGGATATCCACTTGTATATCTTGACCATCAAGATATGAGAGCATCAGTGGAATATCATGATTATGTGAAAGAAGGCTTTGGAAGCTTAAACTTTGAGCATCCACCATATGAGCCTAATTTTTATGAGGAACGTAATATTTATCAAACACTACTTTTTTGTGAAGTAAATGAAGAGGAAAAGTTTATTAATCATTATCCAGATTTTCATTTTATTCGTTGGCATGCATATTCAATGGATATCATTCCGAATGGTGGTTCTAAGGCAAAAGGAATTGAGAAATACATTGAAAAGTTAGGTTTTAATCGTGATCAAGTGTATGCATTTGGAGATGGTTTAAATGATTTAGAAATGATCGAAGCCGTTGGCACAGGTATTGTGATGGGAAATGGCCATGAAGACTTGAAAAAACTTGCAAATCATGTGACAAAGGATGTTAGTGAAGACGGTATATATCATGGACTAAAGTGGGCTGGATTGCTATAAGTGAATATGGAACCCATTTCATAATAAAGAGGCGGAAGATTTACTTCCGCCTCTTTATTATTATCGCTCTAGAGGTTTGGAATCATCAGGAGCGGCAAAAGGATTTTCTTTATTGATATGGTCATAGAACATAACGCCATTTAAATGGTCAATCTCGTGTTGGAATACGATTGCTGGTAAACCTTTTAAACGCAATTTTACTTCTTCGCCGTTAATAGAAGTTGCTTTTACTGTAATTCTTGTATAACGAGGAACATAACCAGGTACTTCGCGGTCTACAGATAGACAGCCTTCACCACCCTGTAAATATGTACGTTCAACAGAATGGCTAATGATTTTTGGATTGAATAATGCATGGCTATATAATGTACCATCCGCATCGGTTACATGAACTGCAATCATTTTTTTTGAAACACCGATTTGCGGAGCCGCTAATCCGATTCCAGGGCGTAAACTATATTTTTCAGCCATTTCAGGATCTTGGCTATTTATTACGAATTCAATCATTTCTTTTAAGGTAGTTGTATCTTCTTCGCTTGCCGGTAATGACACCTCTTCTGCAACGTTGCGCAAAATAGGATCTCCTTCGCGAATAACATCTTTCATTGTAAGCATATGTAATCTCTCCTTTCCTCTTTAGTCTACCAAAGGAGATGGAAAAAGTCATCGGCAAGAAAGGGTAGGCATTTTGGAAATCGTTCTATTATAGAGTAGTTATGTATGTGATAAACAGAAAAAGACGGCAAAGCCGTCTTTTTCTTTCCATAGTTGTTTCGTTTTACATTAGCGAATGCAAGCAGCACCAACGATAATTAAAAGAATAAACAACACAACGATTAAGGCGAAGCCGCGTCCAGACCCGCCACAAGAACCGCCATAACCGTAGGAAGGATATGAACAAGTTGGATAGCAATATGAGTATCCGTACATGAGATGACCTCCTTTATCATTTCCCGCTAATACTGCGGTTACTATAATGTATGGAAGAGAGGGGGGAAATGTATAGGTATTTACCTAAAAAAGGAAGAGTAGTTTGTATATTTTTGTTACGAAGAGAGAAAAACTAAAGAGAATTAAATCGTTTACATATTATTCTAAGAGAAAAAATAAGTGAAAAAGGGAATAATATAACAGTAGGTCAATGCTTACTAATACAGATGTAAAAAATAAAAACACGTTTGTGTAGTAGAAACCTGCATATTATTTATAAAAAAACGTATTCAAAGTAATTGACATCGTAATTAGAATAGTTGTAAACTAAAAAACGTGATCAAGATTGTATTAATATGTTTCTGAAAAAACATTAGTACAGATTGTTAGGTACACAAAATTATTCTCAACCGACAGACAAACATGTTGGTTTACATCGTTGCGCTTTTTAAACTGGAAAATAGCCAGTGAAAGCGTTTCAGAATATGGTTCAAGAGAGGAAGAGGTGAACGGAATGGGTACTAAAACAAAAAAGACCCTATTTAATGTTGATGAGCAAATGAAAGCTATCGCAGCTCAATTTGAAACATTACAAATTTTAAATGAAAACGGTGAAGTTGTGAATGAAGCAGCTATGCCTGAATTATCTGATGATCAATTAAAAGAATTAATGCGTCGTATGGTGTATACACGCGTATTAGATCAACGTTCTATTTCTTTAAACCGTCAAGGACGTTTAGGTTTCTACGCACCTACAGCTGGACAAGAAGCTTCTCAATTAGCGAGTCATTTCGCACTTGAAGCAGAAGACTTCATCTTACCAGGATACCGTGATGTACCACAATTAGTATGGCACGGATTACCATTATACCAAGCATTCTTATTCTCTCGTGGACACTTCATGGGTAACCAAATGCCTGAGAATGTAAATGCATTAGCTCCACAAATCATTATCGGTGCGCAAATCATCCAAACTGCTGGTGTTGCGTTAGGTATGAAACTACGTGGTAAAAAATCTGTTGCAATTACTTACACTGGTGACGGTGGTGCTTCACAAGGTGACTTCTACGAAGGTATGAACTTTGCAGGTGCATTCAAAGCTCCAGCAATCTTCGTTGTTCAAAACAACCGTTATGCAATTTCTACTCCAGTAGAAAAGCAATCTGCAGCTAAAACTGTAGCACAAAAAGCAGTAGCAGCAGGTATTTACGGAATTCAAGTAGACGGTATGGATCCATTAGCTGTATACGCAGCAACTGCTTTCGCTCGTGAGCGCGCAGTAAATGGCGAAGGCCCTACTTTAATCGAGACTTTAACATTCCGTTACGGTCCACATACAATGGCTGGTGATGACCCAACTCGTTACCGTACAAAAGATATCGAAAACGAATGGGAACAAAAAGACCCAATCGTACGCTTCCGTAAGTTCTTAGAAGCTAAAGGCCTATGGTCTCAAGAAGTTGAAGAGACAGTAATCGAAGAAGCAAAAGAAGATATCAAACAAGCAATTGCTAAGGCTGACCAAGCTCCAAAACAAAAAGTAACTGATTTAATGGAAATCATGTACGAAAAAATGCCTTACAACTTAGCTGAACAATATGAAATTTACAAAGAAAAGGAGTCGAAGTAAGCCATGGCTCAAATGACAATGATTCAAGCAATCACTGATGCTTTACGCGTTGAAATGAAAAATGATCCTAACGTACTTGTATTTGGTGAAGACGTTGGTGTAAACGGTGGTGTATTCCGTGCTACTGAAGGTTTACAAGCTGAATTTGGTGAAGATCGTGTAATGGATACTCCACTTGCAGAGTCTGGTATTGGTGGACTTGCAGTTGGTCTTGCACTTGAAGGATTCCGTCCAGTTCCAGAAATCCAATTCTTCGGTTTCGTTTTTGAAGTAATGGATTCAATTTCTGGTCAATTGGCTCGTATGCGTTACCGTTCTGGTGGACGTTGGACTGCTCCAGTAACAGTTCGTTCTCCATTCGGTGGTGGTGTTCATACTCCTGAACTACATGCTGATAGCTTAGAAGGATTAGTGGCTCAACAACCTGGTCTAAAAGTTGTTATTCCATCTACTCCATACGATGCTAAAGGTCTTTTAATCTCTGCGATTCGTGACAACGATCCAGTTATCTACTTAGAGCATATGAAATTGTACCGTTCATTCCGTCAAGATGTACCAGAAGGCGAATACACAATTGATTTAGGTAAAGCTGATATCAAACGTGAAGGTACAGATGTATCTGTTATCGCTTACGGTGCTATGGTTCACGCTGCATTAAAAGCTGCTGAAGAACTTGAAAAAGAAGGTATCTCTTTAGAGGTTGTTGACTTACGTACAGTTCAACCATTAGATATCGAAACAATCATCGCTTCTGTTGAAAAAACAGGTCGCGTAGTTGTAGTTCAAGAAGCTCAAAAACAAGCTGGTATTGCAGCTAACGTTGTAGCGGAAATTAACGACCGTGCAATCTTAAACTTAGAAGCTCCAGTTGTACGTGTTGCAGCTGCTGATACAGTATTCCCATTCTCTCAAGCAGAGAGCGTATGGTTACCAAACCACAAGGATATTGTTGAAGCTGTAAACAAAGTAATGAACTTCTAATTTTTAGTTTTTCATGTGCAAAAGAAATCAGCACATGCTGGTTTCTTTTGTACATATTCCATAATAATGAAATGAATCAGGGGGCTGAATTCCGTGGCATTTGAATTTAAACTACCAGATATCGGTGAAGGTATCCACGAAGGTGAAATCGTAAAATGGTTTATTAAACCAGGCGATGAAGTAAATGAAGACGATGTACTTCTTGAAGTGCAAAATGATAAAGCAGTAGTAGAAATCCCTTCTCCTGTTAAAGGTAAAGTACTTGAAGTACTTGTAGAAGAAGGAACAGTTGCAATCGTAGGAGATACATTAATTAAATTTGATGCTCCTGGATACGAAAACCTTAAATTTAAAGGTGACGATCATGATGAAGCTCCAAAAGCTGAAGAAGCAGCAGTAGAAGCTCCAGCAGCGGAAGCTACTCCAGCAGCAACTGCAGAAGTAGTAAATGAGCGCGTAATCGCTATGCCATCTGTTCGTAAATACGCTCGTGAAAAAGGTGTAGACATTCATAAAGTAGCTGGTACTGGTAAGAACGGCCGTATCGTAAAAGCTGACATCGATGCATTTGCAAATGGTGGACAAACTGTAGCAGCAACTGAGGCTCCAGCAGCAGTAGAAGCTACTCCAGCAGCAGCGAAAGAAGAAGCACCAAAAGCACAACCAATTCCAGCTGGTGAATATCCAGAAACTCGTGAGAAAATGAGTGGTATCCGTAAAGCGATTGCGAAAGCAATGGTTAACTCTAAGCATACAGCTCCTCACGTAACATTAATGGATGAAGTTGATGTAACTGAGCTTGTTGCTCACCGTAAGAAGTTCAAAGCAGTAGCAGCTGACAAAGGTATTAAATTAACTTACCTTCCATACGTTGTTAAAGCTTTAACATCTGCATTACGTGAATACCCAATGTTAAACACTTCTTTAGACGATGCATCTCAAGAAGTAGTTCATAAACATTACTTCAACATCGGTATCGCAGCTGATACAGACAAAGGTCTATTAGTACCAGTTGTTAAAGATACAGATCGTAAGTCTATCTTCACTATTTCTAACGAGATCAATGATCTTGCTGGTAAAGCACGTGAAGGTCGTCTAGCTCCAACTGAAATGAAAGGTGCTTCTTGCACAATTACAAACATTGGTTCTGCAGGTGGACAATGGTTCACTCCAGTTATCAATCACCCAGAAGTAGCAATCCTTGGTATCGGCCGTATCGCTGAAAAACCAGTTGTGAAAAATGGTGAGATCGTTGCAGCTCCAGTATTAGCATTATCTCTAAGCTTTGACCATCGTTTAATTGACGGCGCAACTGCTCAAAAAGCGTTAAACCAAATTAAACGTCTATTGAATGACCCACAATTATTAGTAATGGAGGCGTAATAACAATGGTAGTAGGAGATTTCCCAATTGAATTAGATACAGTCGTTGTTGGTGCAGGTCCTGGTGGATACGTTGCGGCAATTCGTGCAGCACAATTAGGTCAAAAGGTAGCAATCATTGAAAAAGCTAACCTTGGTGGCGTATGCTTAAACGTTGGATGTATTCCTTCAAAAGCGTTAATCAATGCAGGTCATCGTTATGAGAATGCAATGCATTCTGATGACATGGGTATCACTGCAGAGAACGTAAAAGTTGACTTTACAAAAGTTCAAGAATGGAAAAACGGCGTAGTTAAGAAATTAACTGGCGGTGTTGAAGGCCTTCTTAAAGGTAACAAAGTTGAAATCATTCGCGGTGAAGCTTACTTCGTAGATGCTAATACATTACGCGTTATGACTGAAGATGCAGCTCAAACTTATACGTTTAAAAATGCTGTTCTTGCAACTGGTTCTACACCAATCGAAATTCCAGGATTCAAATACTCTAAACGTGTTATCAACTCTACAGGTGCTTTAAGCTTACCTGAAATTCCTAAAAAACTTGTTGTAATCGGCGGCGGTTACATCGGTATGGAATTAGGTACTGCATATGCTAACTTCGGTACAGAAGTTACTGTAGTAGAAGCTGGCGACGAAATCTTAGCTGGTTTCGAAAAAGCTATGAGCTCTGTTGTTAAACGTGCTCTACAGAAAAAAGGTAACGTAAATATCCATACAAAAGCTATGGCTAAAGGCGTTGAAGAAACAGAAACTGGCGTAAAAGTTAGCTTTGAAGTTAAAGGTGAAATCCAAACTGTAGAAGCAGATTACGTATTAGTAACTGTAGGTCGTCGTCCAAACACTCAAGAAATCGGTCTTGAGCAAGTTGGAGTTAAAATGACTGACCGCGGCATCATCGAAATCGATGAGCAATGTCGTACAAATGTACCAAACATCTATGCAATCGGTGATATCGTTCCTGGACCACCATTAGCTCACAAAGCTTCTTACGAAGGTAAAGTAGCTGTAGAAGCAATTAGTGGCCATGCATCAGCTATCGATTACATCGGAATTCCTGCAGTATGCTTCACTGATCCAGAATTAGCATCTGTTGGTTACACTAAAAAACAAGCTGAAGAAGCTGGAATGACTGTAACTGTATCTAAGTTCCCATTCGCTGCTAACGGTCGTGCATTATCATTAAACAGCACTGACGGTTTCCTACAACTTGTAACACGTAAAGAAGATGGTCTTCTTGTAGGTGCTCAAGTTGCAGGTGCAGGTGCTTCTGATATTATCTCTGAGATTGGTTTAGCTATCGAAGCTGGAATGACAGCTGAAGATATCGCTCAAACAATCCATGCTCACCCAACATTAGGTGAAATCACAATGGAAGCAGCTGAAGTTGCTCTTGGAATGCCAATTCACATTGTAAAATAATTTAAGTAATGTAAATAGCCCCTCTCTTATTGTAAGAGAGGGGCTATTTTTATTTTCATCAAATGACTTGCAAGGTCTTTAAACGTACTTGTCGAATGAATATATAATACTTTAACAAATGATTTAGGCGTAACTTACTTCAAAGGTAATATATATCATCCTATAATATGTAATTGATTCAAACTTAACCCCATATATTAATAAAATAGAGCATGTCAAAGGAGAAGGTTCCATGAAAATATTACATGTTATATTTTATCATTTACTACTATGGAGTGGCTTTTCCACTGTATTAACATTATCGAATGGTGATAAGTTTCATTATAAAGTTATTCTTTTTTTCGTATTCCTGTATTTAGCCTATGTAATAGCGTATTTTGTATTACACGTAAGAAAGCAAGCGTTATTTCTTACATGTTCGAATTGTATACTATTTTTAATCGTATTATTTATTTTTTAAATTAACGTTTATAAAAATACATTGTTCTTCCATTAAATAATTGTAACTCTCCTTCTAATTTCTTCGCTAAAAAACGGCAAAATTCATTTGCTTTCCCTTTGTCACCATATGTTGCATTAGGTGGTAAAGAAACTTGGATGAAAAATTGTTCATTTTCTATACCAACACCAATATAAATTGAGTCATACCGGTCGTGATTGGATTGAAGTTTTAATGTTGTTGTAGATGTATCTAAAATTTCATAAGGAAAAGCGGTATTTGTATACGTGTAATTAATTTGGGCACCAGTTTTAGAAGTAACTGTTTTATAATAATGAAAAAGTTGTTTTATATCATCTATTGAAACAGATTGTTGTTTAGATTTTGGTACAAGCGTAATAAAGGCGTGTTGCATATAAGTTCCCCCTAACTTAGTAGAATACTATCATTCTACATCCTACTGAATTTTTTGACAATTAAAAGGAGTATTACATGTTTTGTTTAATATACTATTAATGAAACGTGATGTAGAAAGGTGGAAACCAATGTTTGAAAAATTGTATGATGAGCATGAAAGTGTGAAGGTACGATTTTTAGGGTTTATGACACATGATACACGTTATGATTTTGGTGTTATTTATACAAATATGTTTTTTGGAAAACCGCTCATTGTTTGTATGCAAACAGGAAGGTCTACTTTACTCGGAAGAGATGATGTAGAGAATGTTCAATATATACAGGAGATTTTTAAATTAGGATCAGAAGAGGAAGCGAAGGAGTTAGCTCAGTTTTTCAAATTTCTAGTTCCGTCAACTTCTTTACATGCGGAATATGAAGAATAATTAATGTGAAACAGTCGTACTTATAAATATGGCTGTTTTTTATTTGAATATCGCATACTAATTAAAATTTAAAATATTTAATGTGTTATACTAAAAACCTATTGACGTAAAAAGTATAACATATTAAAATAAAGACAGAAAGTTAAGCGGTTACAAAAAAGTTTTTGGGATTATAAACTTAGGGGGAAATGAAAAATGGGAACAATCGTATGTCAAGATTGTGAAGGTACAATTGCACACTTCGAAGATGAGAAAGTAACGGTACTTTACGGGAAATGTGGATCTTGCGGATGTGATCACACAGAGCATACAAAAGCCCAATAATTGATAGGAAATGGACAGCTAAAAGTTTTTAGGACCATAAACTTAGGGGGAAATGAAAAATGGGAACAATCGTATGCCAAGTATGTGAAGGAACAATCGGACATTTTGAAGATGAGAAAACGACAGTACTTTACGGAAAATGTGGAACAAATTGTGACTGTGCTAGAAAAGATAATGCGAAAGCTTAATGATAGATAAATAGATTACTATTAAAACTCAGGAGGAAATGAAAATGGGAACAATCGTATGCCAAGTATGTGAAGGAACAATTGGACATTTTGAAGATGAAAAATCAACAGTACTATACGGGAAATGTGGATCTCATTGCGAATGTGACCATAAAGAACATACAAAAGCTTAATAATAAGAAAAAGCGCCTACATGTGTAGGCGCTTTTTTAATAAATTGTAGTTGTATGGCCAACTGTTGCAACGATTGCATCATCTCTAATTGGAATAAAGCTTATGGATGTCTGTGGTGTACTAGAAGAAGCGTATTGGCTCATTATACGGCTATCTATACGGGTAATAGTATCGGTCAAGAAAGCTGAAATAAAAGCGTAAGGGACTCGTCGTTCATTTAATGAATAAATAATTTCTTCTTTTGTTTTTACACCTACGCCATGTCCGTAAAAAAAGAAATTTCCTAAATAGATTGTGTTTTCTCCTTGCCACTCAATCGTAGCTGGATTCACTTGTGGATTTTTAAAGTAAACGAGGTCACCTGGAACAAGATCGCCACCGTTTTTTGTTATGAGTCTTAGATCTTGATCGTAGTCCCATGTATAAAGTAAAAGGTTTGCAAATAGACGATTGAAAGTTTCTTCCTCATACAATGATAATAAAGCTTTATAAAAAATAATGATCATAGCGGTTGCGCATTCAGTTCCATATAGTTTTCCGTTTTTGAAAATATCTTGTATGGCAATAGAAGGTGGTATGTTTGGAAGAAGCTCGAATCCTCCAAGGGATGTTCTTTTCCAATACTGGGGGTTGCAAAAGGATTGTTGAAATGTGCGAAACTGAAATCCACTTTGAAAAAGTTCTAGTGCAGAGATAATAATATTAACTCGTAAATTGAGATCAAAGCTGAGTTCATCAGCTGTTCGGAAGGAATAAACTTCTTGATTTCCTGCCATTATTGATAAAATTTGTTGTTTCTCTGCTGCAAATGGCTCATATTCATTTGTAATATAAGGATGTACAATAGAACGGCCTATTACAATCATAATAGTATCCCCACCTATACGTTACATTCTTTAGTATCGTATGAAGAAAAGGAAAAAAGGTGAAAAAAAAGCCTATCAACTGATAGGCTTGTACTCTTTAATAACACGTAATGTTTGTAATGTCATATCTTCAGGACCTTGTACAGGTAAACCTGCTTCTAAGTTTTTACGAATATACTCTAAGTTTTCTTGTGTAATAATTTCCCCCGGAGTAAAGATTGGAATCCCTGGCGGATAAACCATAACAAAATCAGCTATAATACGACCCGCTGCATTTTCAAATGGAATGACTTCTGTTTCCGAATAAAAAGCATCTCGAGGAGAAAGTGCTAGCACTGGAATTTCTGGAATCTCTACTTGTACTTGAACACCTTTATCTGCCCTATTTCTAAATGTTGCTGCTAAATCTTGTAATGCTGCAATAAGTGTATTTGTATCACTTTCTGTGTCTCCTAAAGTGATAAGACATAGTATGTTGTATAGATCTGAGAGTTCTACTTCAATGTTATATTGCTCTCTAAGCCATACTTCAGCTTGGTGGCCGGTAATACCTAAATCTTTTACAGATACAATTATCTTTGTAGGATCATAGTTAAAGGTAGCATCTGTACCTAACATTTCTTTTCCAGGACAGTAAAGATGCTCAATAGAATTTATAGCATCACGAACATGTTCAGCTAATTGTATTGTTTGTTCTATGAGTGCTGTTCCTTCTGTAGCAAGACGTTTTCTCGCAACATCAAGTGATGCTAACAAGATGTAAGAAGTTGATGTAGTTGTAAGCATGCTAATAATAGATTGGACATGTTTTACATTCACCAAGCCTTCTTTCACATTAAGAATAGAACTTTGAGTTAAAGAGCCTCCTAATTTGTGAACACTTGTTGCTGCCATGTCTGCACCAGCTTGCATCGCTGACATCGGCAATTCATCGTGAAAATGAATATGAACACCATGAGCCTCGTCGACTAGTACAGGGATGTCATAAGAATGTGCTAATTGTACAATCTGTTCTAAGTCTGCAGCAAATCCAAAGTACGTTGGATTAATAACAAGTAAGCCCTTTGCATCTGAGTGCTCTTCAAGTGCTTTTTTGACAGATTGAATTGTGATTCCATGAGAAATACCGAGTTTCGGATCGATTTCAGGATGCATGAAAATCGGTTTTGCACCTGAGAAAATAATAGCTGACATTACTGATTTATGCACGTTTCGTGGTACTAGGATTTTGTCACCAGGACCGCAAACGCTCATCACCATTGTCATAATAGCGCCACTTGTACCTTGAATAGAAAAGAAAGTATGATCTGCACCGAATGCAGCGGCTGCTAAATCCTGTGCTTCTTTAATCATACCTTTTGGATGATGTAAATCATCGAGTGGCGCAATATTAATTAAATCAATTGCTAATGCATTATGCCCAATAAATTCGCGAAATGTAGGATCCATGCCTTGTCCTTTTTTATGACCAGGAATATGGAATTGAATTGGATTTCGCTTACTGTGCTCAACTAAAGCGGTAAACAATGGTGTTTCGTATTGGGACAATCTATACACCCCTTCTTCTTCATAATATTTAATTTGTTTTATATAATCCTGCTCTAAAAAAGGTAAGTCCTTTTTTTTAGAATGAGGCTTGTTTTTCTGCCATTCAAAAAATCGGTTTTGAGATGGTAGCTTCACTTTATTTTCTATAAAACAAAAGCATTATATCACCAATAATTATAGATGTATAGAAAAAAATATTTTTAAGGTGAGTATGTTTAATAGTTAGCCTCAACTAATGAATGGAGGAAGACAATTCCATTAAAATGAATAAATAGTGTATAATGCAGAGTGGCTATAATGAAGAATAAAACATTCTCTTTAAGATAGCATAATGAAACAAGAAGAAATGATAAATGAGGTGCGAAATGGAATATCAATATCCGTTAGATTATGATTGGTCAAATGAGGAAATGGTTATAATTGTGAAGTTTTATGAAGCAATTGAGAAAGCTTATGAAAAAGGAATTATAAGAGAAGAATTAATGGGTTTATATCGTCGTTTTAAAGAGATTGTTCCATCGAAAGCAGAAGAAAAGAAAATTGATAAAGAGTTTCAAGAAGTAAGTGGATACTCTATATATCGTGCTATTCAAAGAGCAAAGGAAGTCGAAGAACAAAAGCTTGTAAAAATGTAAAAAATATTTTGAAAAATAAAAACTGAAGTGATATAATGTGATAACAACTAAAAACGGACAATATATATTGTCCGTTTTCTACTATCGATTACAAAGTGCATATAAAGGAAGGAGTGATTGCATCGTAGATTCAATCTTAGCAAGGAATTGTTCGTTGGTCATTGCTGAAAACTCCTCTGGTGATATATGAATACCAACTAATAATTCTGCTTTTTTTACAGTAGCTAGTCGTTCAATCATCTTTTGTAAGTCTTCGGTTTCAAGTGTTTTATGTAATTTCACACTTGGTTTAGTATGGTCAATGGACCAAACGAAGTCATTTGGAATATTTGTTTTTAAATCATTTAAATGTTCTAAGAAGGCATGAGCCGTCTCAACTTTTTGTGGACACTCATAGATTAAACCAAAGTATATGAAGGCATGAGTACCCCATAAGCCGATTTGGAAATGCGGTAGCATTTTATATCCTCGTTTATTTGTTGAAAAAGCAACCCAAGTATCGTTTGGTGGATTGACTTTGCGACGTGCGTGTTTTGCAACATGATAAAAAAAGTTCTCATCAGTGTGTTGGGATAAGTATTCTGCAAATTGTTCCCCTAAAGCTTCTAGCTTAGGATGAATGTTCGTTTTAATTGCACTCATTCGTTCTTCGAGACCATCAACTGTAAAGACATCAAAATCAGTTGACTTGAATGTTTGTATTGTCATGATTGTTCCTCCAACTCCTATTTTGCTTTTATTTTAGCATAGCTTGTACTATTCATAAAAAAAACAGCACAAAAAAATTTAAATAAAAAAATATAATTTTGTTGCATAGATGATTTATCCAACATAGTATAGTATAAAACAAAAAATCAGAAAATTGAATTAATTCTAGTCCGAGGGCAGACGAATATTGGGAGGAGGCAAATAATATGAGACAGGTGATTAATGCGTTAAAGAGAACAGATGCCGAAAAGAGAATACCGGTGCTACGTTTGGAGCTAGATTATGAATTAGCAACTTTATATGATGCGATGATGGAAGATGATAAACAGAAAAAAGAAGAGTGTGTACAAAAGTTAGAAGTGTTAAGACTTGAAATGATTCGTTTAGAAGCGTAATAATAGTATATGTATAAAAAATTAGTTGGTGCGAACCTTATAAAGGGTTCGTTTTTTCTGTGAACAGTAAAGATCGGAGTGTTTAAACATGCAAGAAGTATGGAAAGACATCGATGCACACGCCAAACGGTGGATTCGGGATGCAGGAGAGCATTTAATGGCATCCATGAAAAAAGCACTTATTATAGAAACAAAATCCAATGCAGCTGACTTAGTTACAAATATGGACCGAGAGATAGAACAGTTTTTAATTGGGAAAATTAAAGAAACATTCCCGAATCATAATATTTTAGGAGAAGAAGGTTATGGAGACGAGATAACGTCTTCTGACGGGGTTGTTTGGTTAATTGATCCAATTGACGGCACGATGAACTTTGTTCATCAAAAAAGAAATTTTGCAATTTCAATTGGGATTTATAAGAACGGTATCGGAAAGATTGGACTTATTTATGATCCAGTACATGATGAACTATATCATGCAGTCAAGGGATCTGGAGCTTTTTGTAATGATATATCAATTCCTCCATTGGAAAAAGGAACTGTAGAGCAAGGTATTGTAGCTTTAAATGCGGTATGGCTTACAGATAATCCATTGCTTAATATGGAAAGTATGATGGCACTTGTTAAGAAAGCAAGGGGCACGAGATCGTATGGCTGTGCAGCGTTAGAGATGGTGTACGTTGCAACAGGAAGAATAGATGCATATGTAACGCCGAGATTATCACCATGGGATTTTGGCGGAGGACAGATAATTGTAGAAGAAGTTGGAGGGAAGGTAACGACATTCTCTGGAGCGCCACTTTCTATCATAGAGAAGAGCAGTGTGCTAGTTGCAAAACCAGGAGTGTATGAAGAAGTGTTATCTTTTATATCAGAGCCACAAAAAAAGTAAGAGGCTATGTATAAGCTTCTTACTTTTTAGCGTTATTGTGATTTGCGCATTTTTCTTTTTGTTACAAAACCGTATCCAACTGCAACAAATGTACCGATAATGCAAATAATAATACCGATTGGACTATTTTCAGCAATCATAATGCCGATACCGATTAAGAAAATAACACCGATAATTGCGGTTAATAAAAAGCGATATTGAATGTGTTCCATTTCTTCACCCTCCAATCTCATTTTACTTTCACAAAAGTAAGAATACAACTATATTTTCATTCTTGCTTTTATTTTAATTGCTATTGTATCCCCTTCGCTCTTATAATAGAGAAGGATTAAAAAGACATTAGGAGTTGGACATGTTGAAAAAACGACAAGATTTACGTAATATAGCAATTATTGCCCACGTTGACCATGGTAAAACAACACTTGTTGACCAGTTATTACGTCAAGCGGGGACATTCCGTGCGAATGAACATATTGAAGAACGCGCAATGGATTCAAATGATCTAGAAAGAGAACGCGGTATTACAATTTTAGCGAAGAATACAGCGATTCACTATGAAGATAAAAGAATTAACATTTTAGATACACCAGGTCACGCTGACTTCGGTGGAGAAGTAGAACGTATCATGAAAATGGTTGATGGTGTTCTACTTGTTGTTGATGCATATGAAGGTTGTATGCCACAAACACGATTTGTTTTAAAGAAAGCTCTTGAGCAAAACTTAACTCCAATCGTTGTTGTAAACAAAATTGACCGTGACTTCGCTCGCCCTGATGAAGTAGTTGATGAAGTAGTTGACTTATTCATCGAACTTGGTGCAAACGAAGATCAATTAGAGTTCCCAGTTGTATTTGCATCAGCAATGAACGGAACAGCAAGCTTGGATTCAAATCCGGCAAATCAAGAAGAGAATATGAAATCATTATTCGATACAATTATCGAACATATTCCAGCACCAGTTGATAACAGCGAAGAGCCACTTCAATTCCAAGTAGCACTTCTTGATTACAACGACTACGTTGGACGTATTGGAGTTGGACGCGTATTCCGCGGTACAATGAAGGTTGGACAACAAGTTGCTTTAATGAAAGTTGACGGAAGTGTAAAACAATTCCGCGTAACGAAATTATTCGGTTACATTGGATTAAAACGTCAAGAAATTGAAGAAGCAAAAGCTGGAGATTTAGTAGCTGTTTCAGGTATGGAAGACATCAACGTAGGTGAAACGGTATGTCCGGTTGAGCATGAAGAGGCTTTACCATTATTACGTATTGATGAGCCAACGCTACAAATGACATTCCTTGTAAATAACAGCCCATTTGCAGGTCGTGAAGGTAAATTTATTACATCTCGTAAAATTGAAGAGCGTCTTCGTTCACAATTAGAAACAGATGTAAGTTTACGTGTAGATAATACAGATTCTCCTGATGCATGGATCGTATCTGGACGCGGGGAATTGCATTTATCTATCTTAATTGAAAACATGCGTCGTGAAGGTTATGAACTACAAGTATCTAAGCCTGAAGTAATTATTAAAGATATCGATGGCGTAAGATGTGAACCTGTAGAGCGCGTACAAATCGATGTTCCTGAAGAATACACTGGTTCTATTATGGAATCAATGGGTGCACGTAAAGGTGAAATGTTAGATATGGTGAATAACGGAAACGGTCAAGTTCGCCTTACTTTCATGGTTCCGGCACGTGGTTTAATTGGTTACACAACAGAATTCCTAACATTAACTCGTGGTTACGGTATTTTAAACCATACATTCGATTGCTACCAACCAGTACATGCTGGACAAGTGGGTGGACGTCGCCAAGGTGTTCTAGTTTCACTTGAAACAGGAAAAGCATCACAATACGGTATTATGCAAGTTGAAGACCGTGGTGTAATCTTCGTTGAACCAGGTACAGAAGTATATGCTGGTATGATCGTAGGAGAACATACTCGTGAGAACGACTTAACAGTTAACGTTGTGAAAATGAAACAACAAACTAACATTCGTTCTGCAACGAAAGATCAAACTTCAACAATGAAAAAACCACGCTTAATGACTCTAGAAGAGTCATTAGAGTACTTAAACGATGACGAGTTCTGTGAAGTAACTCCAGAATCAATTCGTTTACGTAAAAAGATTCTTGATAAGAGCGAACGTGAAAGAGCTGCTAAGAAAAAGAAATCTGTAGAAGCATAAAAAATAAAACAGCTACCTTTAAGGTAGCTGTTTTTTTATGTTTATTTTTTAGAATATTTACTCTTTTTAGTGGACAGTATTTTTTTCGCAGGTTACTCTTGTATTAAGTACATAAAGAAATTTTGTTTTTTATGAGAAGGGGGGATAAATAGTGTTAGAAAGAATGTCTTTTTTTGCAAAATTATGTAAAGTTGATGAAAATCCAGAGTTAGGAATGTGGTTACTTTATGGGACGATTATTATATTAAGTGCTCTCGTCTATAATTTAGGATTTGCTAGAAAGTTGTCTGTACTAAAAAATATAGTAATATACATATCATTAGCAATTGGATGTACAGTATTAACCTTTTTTGCTGTATTTTTACCTGTTGGAGAAGGACTTGTTGTAGCGGCAATTGTACTTGGAATTTATAGATTGCGTTTGCGTCAAGCGAAACAACAAAAAGCAGGGTGAGGGGGCGAAGTTTTATGCGTTCAGTACAAGATGCACTATATAATTGGTTAACAATTAAAACAGTTGCGGAAGCACGTCCGGATGATAGTGCTGCAAAAGAAACGTATTTGTTATTTCAAAATATGATATATGAAGAACATAAATTAAAAAATGTGGAAGTTAAAAAGAACGAGGAAATGTATTTAATTACATATGAAATGAAAGGGGAAAGGAAATCTGCAAGGTTTCCATTAGAAGCTATTGATTGTTTCTTGGATCAAATGAATCGTGAGCCTGAAAAATATAAATAAGTCCTTATCTATATGAGTAAGGACTTATTTACATTTTACCAATCGTCTTCGACTTTTTTATCACGATATAATCGGAAATTACCACTTGCATGACGTTCCATTGTACGCTCTGCAATTCGTTCCGAACATTCCATGCACATATATGTATGAATAGGGCGATTACGCAGTTTTTTTGCCATAGGATTTTCATCATCTAACATATCTTTTTTATCACAAATCATACATTTGACTCTCATTTCGTCACCTCAATACGAATTCTATCAGTATAAGTATATCATGGAAGTATAATGTTTTTGAATAATAGTGGGAAAAAATAATATTTTCGCAATTCAAAAAATAAGTTATGATAAGGATATACCAAGTATGTTTGGAGGTGAAAATATGGCGAATGTAGTAGAGCCTACTTTAACAGAGGGTTTAGTACAAACGTTGCGTAAAGAGTGTATTGTGATGATAGCAACGACAGATTTCGAAAAACAAGTTCCTAACGTAAGTGCTATTTCTTGGGTGTATGCAGTGAGCAAAACTAGTATTCGATTTGCAGTAGATCAACGTTCACGTATTGTGGAAAATATAAGGCATAATACAGGTGTAGTATTGACTATAATGGCGAATGAATCCGTATTTTCTATAAGTGGTGCAGGTGAAATTTTGACAGATAGAATGGAAGGTATTTCTTTGAAATTAACTGTAATAGAAGTTAATGTGCAAGAAGTACGTGATGTTATGTTTTATGGAGCGAAACTTGCAATTGAACCAACATATGAAAAAACATACGATCTTCGGGCGGCCAAAAAGCTGGATAACGAAGTACTAGTAGGAATAAGAGAATTATAAATGTGCTAAATAAGAAATTCGTTTATTCACTTTTGTAATCGGTTATTGTGATTTAACGTTAATAATTATAATAAAAAGTAATATATTGAATAGAAATGAATAAAGAATAAATAAAAGGTTTAATGACTATGATTTTCGATTCTACCTCGTTTACACGGTACATATAATTATAACAATGGTTCGTCCATATTTTATGGATGAAACCCTTGTTCTACAAATTTAAAAGTGGAGTCAGGGGGTAACAGGTTGGATAAAATTTATGTGTTAGATACGAATGTACTTTTGCAGGATCCTTTATCTATTTTTTCATTTGAAACCAATGAAGTAGTGATTCCAGCAGTTGTATTAGAAGAGGTTGATTCGAAAAAACGTTATATGGATGAAGTAGGACGAAATGCTCGTTATGTATCTAAGTTAATAGATAAATTTCGTGAAATAGGAAAGCTGCATGAAAGTATCCCGCTAGAAAATGGCGGAACATTTCGTATTGAATTAAACCATCGTTCATTTGTGCAACTACAAGATATTTTTGTAGAAAAAACAAATGATAATCGAATTTTAGCTGTAGCAAAAAATCTATCTTTAGAAGAACAGGAAAAAGAGGACGGGAAGTCTGTTATTTTAGTAAGTAAAGATGTACTCGTAAGGGTAAAAGCTGATGCAATTGGTTTGAAGGCTGAAGATTATTTAAGTGATCGCGTAATTGAAGTAGAAAATATATATTCTGGCTTTTTAGAAGGATATATATCAAAAGAACAATTGGATTATTTTTATGAGAAAGGTGAATTGCCTCTATCTGAAATTGCGAATCACCCTTTTTACCCAAATCAATTTGTAGTAATGAAAGATGCATTAGGGGGCTCTAGTTCTGCGCTTGGCATTGTGGATCACTTAGGTAAGAAGGTAAAGAAACTTATTTTTCACAATGAACAAGTGTGGGGGATACGACCACGAAACGTGCAGCAAATTATGGGATTAGAATTGTTGCTTCGTGAAGATATTCCGCTCGTAACATTAACGGGGAAAGCCGGCACAGGAAAAACGTTACTTGCGTTAGCTTCGGGACTTATGCAAACAGAAGACTTAGGGTTATATAAAAAATTACTCGTTGCAAGACCAATTGTCCCAGTCGGAAAAGATATCGGTTATTTACCAGGAGAAAAAGAAGAAAAGTTAAGACCGTGGATGCAACCAATTTTTGATAACCTAGAGTATTTATTTAATACGAAAAAGCCAGGAGAGTTAGATGCTATTTTAGCTGGAATGGGTTCGATTGAAGTAGAAGCCCTTACTTATATACGCGGGAGAAGTATTCCAGATCAGTTCATTATCATTGACGAAGCACAAAATTTAACAAAGCATGAAGTGAAAACGATACTAACTAGGGTAGGGGAAAAGAGTAAGATTGTATTGATGGGAGATCCTCAGCAAATTGATCACCCATATTTAGATGAATATAATAATGGCTTAACGTATGTTGTAGAGAAGTTTAAAGAACAGCGCATTAGTGGTCATGTGAAGTTTGTTAAAGGGGAGCGATCTAATTTAGCTCAACTAGCAGCAGATTTATTGTAAAAAGGAGTGAGCTTAAGCTCACTCCTTTTCTTTAAATAATTGTAAATTTACGGATGTTCCGGATTGGATTTTGTCGATTAGATCCATCATTGAAATAGAGATGAACAGGTCCGTCTTCTTTTAATGGCTTTCCTTCTTTTGAAAAACCTAGTATAGCATTTTTGACAGTTTCTAATGGAAGTGTCATTGTATGATCTACAGTTTCAATTTCAACTTGCGTAGCGTCGTCTAAAATTTCAGCGTTAGCAAGGAATGGATGAAATGGTATACCAAATGTTCCAGTAATTAGCTGTTCTTTTTTATATTTCTTTACACTTTGTTGTATCGGCGGGAAGGCAGCACCATCACGAATTTCACGATCCCAATGTTCTGAAGTGTTTTTTAAATAAGTTTCTAGTTCAGACGTGTTTTCTCTAGTTTCATCAAAGTAAGTTGTCAAATCTACTTTTCGATCATCAAAGATCCAAACAGTTGGATCAATAGTGATTGGAAAACGTACTTTTCCGTTAATAAATAAAATTTCGCTCATTGTTGTTCCCCCATTTGTGTTATACTCCCACTTTTCAGTATAATAGCATTAGACACTGTTGTCACAAAAAATGTTTCTATTGCAATTTATTAAAACTATCGCTAATATTAATAGATAGGATAGAGGAGAGTAGGACGGAAACGGAGGGAATCAATTTGGCGTCTGAGACAGTAGCAAATCATCAGGAAAAGGCACTAGCCCTTCTACAAGCGGATGCAGAGAAGATTTTAAGACTTATTAAGGTGCAAATGGACCATCTTACAATGCCGCAATGTCCATTATATGAAGAAGTGTTAGACACACAAATGTTTGGACTATCCCGCGAGGTCGATTTTGCAGTTCGCCTTGGTCTTATTGCAGAAGAACAAGGGAAAGCAATGTTAGGTGAGCTCGAACGTGAGTTATCTGCACTTCATGAAGCGTTTACAAACAAACAACAATAACGGGTTCAAATAAGGGGGCTCAAACTAAATTAGTTTGGGCTTTTTATTTGTATAATAAAGCAGGAAGAATCAATGTACATATGGAATACAACAATAATTAAATTGAAACAGAAAGAGGAAATGAAATGAAAAAAGTATGGAAATCAATGGATTATTCATTGTTACTTCCTCTTGTTATCTTATGTGTGCTGGGAGTAATAATGGTATATAGTTCTAGTTCCATTGTTGCGATTTCGAGATTTGATAAACCAGCAAATTTCTTTTTTAAAAGACAATTAATTACTTTAGTTGTTGGGACAATAGTATTAATAATTATTGCTACTATCCCATATAAAGTTTGGAGAAAACGAATTTTTTTGTTGGGGAGTTACGGTGCTAGTGTTGCCTTATTAGCTGCAGCTGCCTTTTTCACTAAGAAAGTAAACGGTGCAAACGGCTGGATATTTGGAATACAGCCTGCAGAATTTGTTAAGATAACAGTTATTCTTGTCTTAGCTCATTTCTTTGCCAAAAGACAAGAAACGAATACACCTGTTTCCAAAGGGTCAGGTCCAGTACTTATTGGTGTTGGTATAATCATGTTTTTAATATTAAAGCAAAATGATTTAGGTACTGATTTGTTAATTGCAGGAACAGTAGGAATTATGTTTCTTTGTTCGGGAGTACAGGTTAACTTATGGATTAAACGAATTGCTTTAACTTCTATAGTATGGATTCCGGCACTATATCTTCTTGGTAATTATGCATTAAATCCATATCAAAAGGCGCGTTTTTCTGTTTTCCTTGATCCGTTTAATGATCCTCAAAAGGATGGGTTTCAATTAGTGAATTCATTTATTGGAATTGCTTCTGGAGGGCTTAATGGTAGAGGGTTAGGGAATAGTGTACAAAAATATGGTTATTTACCAGAACCGCAAACGGATTTTATAATGGCAATTATATCTGAAGAACTTGGTTTTATAGGTGTAGCTATCATTTTAATCTGTTTATTACTTATTATTATTCGGTCATTTAGAGTTGCACAAAAATGTACTGATCCATTTGGAAGTTTAATAGCTATCGGAATTGCAAGCTTGTTTGGAGTTCAAACGTTTATTAATGTTGGTGGTATGTCTGGAGTAATACCACTTACAGGAGTACCATTACCGTTTGTCAGCTACGGTGGTAGTTCTTTATTAGCTAATCTACTTGCGATGGGAATACTACTTAATATTGCTAGTCATGTAAAACGAGAAGAAAAACAGCAGAATGAGGTAATAAAAGAAAGAGAACAAAATGGACCACATCTTGTAGTTGTAAAATAAAAAACACATCGTGCTTTAGAGCATGATGTGTTTTTTATTTTCAAGTAGTTTTAAATATGATGTATTAATTTCTCTTTCAGTTAAAAGATATATCACATTTGTTTAAATGTGATATACAATTAAGTTGTTAGAAAAGGAAGAGGTATGCTATACTATTTTTGTGAAACAAATTGCACAGAAAACTTATCATTTGTTAAAAAATAAGGTATGATGGATAAAAATAAAGTGAAGCTTTCTAAGTATAATATAATGTGGAAAGTGAAGAACTTCACGCTTTTTAAGGTGTGTATATATTTTATCTCTAGAGTGGTAGGAAAGTAGAGGGGGAAAATCATGACAAAGCTGCAACGTATTCAAAAAGTATTGGTAGCTAACCGTGGAGAGATTGCAATTCGTGTGTTTCGAGCTTGTTCGGAACTTGGATTAAAAACAGTTGCAATCTATTCGAAAGAGGATAGTGGTTCTTATCATCGCTATAAAGCCGATGAGTCCTATTTAGTTGGGGAAGGAAAAAAACCAATTGATGCTTATCTAGATATTGAAGGCATTATTGAGATTGCAAAAAGTAATCATGTAGATGCAATCCACCCTGGATATGGTTTCTTGTCAGAAAATATTCAATTCGCGAAACGTTGCGAAGAAGAAGGAATTATCTTTATCGGTCCGAAAAGTAAGCATTTAGATATGTTTGGAGATAAAGTGAAAGCAAGAACACAAGCGCAGCTAGCACAAATTCCAGTTATACCTGGTAGTGATGGTCCAGTAGATTCATTAGAAGAAGTCGAAAAATTTGCTGAAAAGTATGATTACCCGATTATTATTAAAGCGTCCCTTGGTGGTGGCGGTCGTGGTATGCGTATTGTGCGTACTAGTGAGGAATTAGGAGAATCATATAATCGAGCAAAATCAGAAGCGAAAGCAGCCTTTGGTAATGATGAAGTTTACGTCGAAAAATTCGTTGAAAAACCTAAACATATAGAAGTACAAATTTTAGCAGATGAAGAAGGCAATGTTGTTCATTTATACGAGCGTGACTGTTCTGTACAACGTCGTCATCAAAAAGTTGTAGAAATAGCACCGAGTGTATCACTTTCAGATGATCTGCGTCAGCGTATTTGTGATGCTGCTGTGAAGTTAACAAAAAATGTAAACTATTTAAATGCAGGGACAGTAGAATTCCTTGTAAAAGATGATGAGTTTTACTTTATTGAAGTAAATCCACGTGTTCAAGTAGAACATACGATTACAGAGATGATCACAGGAGTGGATATCGTTCAATCACAAATTTTAATAGCTGATGGACATGCATTACATAGTAAAATAGTAGGTGTTCCGAAGCAAGAGGAAGTGGTTGTACACGGATTTGCAATCCAATCTCGGGTAACAACTGAAGACCCACTAAATAATTTTATGCCGGATACAGGAAAAATTATGGCGTATCGATCAGGCGGTGGTTTTGGTGTGCGTCTTGATACAGGAAATAGCTTCCAAGGTGCAGTTATTACACCATACTACGATTCTTTACTTGTAAAAGTTACAACTTGGGCACTTACTTTTGAGCAAGCTGCTGCAAAAATGGAACGTAACTTAAAAGAATTCCGTATTCGTGGTATTAAAACAAATATTCCATTCCTAGAGAATGTAGTAAAACATAAAAACTTCTTATCAGGAGAATATGATACTTCGTTTATTGATGTGTCACCTGAACTATTCTTGTTCCCGAAACGTAAAGACCGCGGAACGAAAATGTTAAATTATATTGGTTCAGTAACAGTAAATGGCTTCCCAGGAGTAGGGAAAAAAGAAAAGCCAATATTCCCAGATGCTCGTATTCCATGTTTAAAACATTCAGAGCCAATCCAAAATGGAACGAAACAAATTTTGGACGAGCGTGGAGCAGATGGATTAGTAAAATGGGTACAGGATCAAAACCGTGTACTTTTAACGGATACAACATTCCGTGATGCACATCAGTCATTACTTGCAACTCGTATTCGTACAAAAGATTTACATCAAATTGCAGAGCCAACAGCGAGAATGTTACCAAACCTATTCTCAGCTGAAATGTGGGGCGGTGCAACGTTTGATGTCGCGTATCGTTTCTTAAAAGAAGATCCATGGGAACGATTACTAGATCTTCGTGAAAAAATGCCGAACGTTTTATTCCAAATGTTACTACGTTCGTCAAACGCAGTTGGCTACAAAAACTATCCAGATAATTTAATTCAAAAATTTGTGGAGTGTTCTGCTCAAGCAGGCATTGATGTGTTCCGTATTTTTGATAGTTTAAACTGGGTAGAAGGTATGAGAGTTGCAATTGATGCTGTACGAGATACTGGTAAAATTGCAGAAGCAACAATGTGCTATACAGGAGATATTCATGATCCATTACGTAGTAAATATGATTTGAATTATTATAAAAACTTAGCAAAAGAGTTGGAAGCATCGGGAGCTCACATTTTAGGTATTAAAGATATGGCTGGCTTACTAAAACCAAACGCAGCATATGATTTAGTTTCAGCATTAAAAGAGACGGTATCGATTCCGATTCACCTGCATACGCACGATACGAGTGGAAATGGTATATTAACGTATACGAAGGCAATTGAAGCAGGGGTTGATATTGTCGATGTAGCAGTGAGTTCTATGGCTGGTCAAACGTCACAACCGAGTGCGAACACATTATTCTATGCACTAGGTGGAAATGAAAGACAACCAGATGTTAATATCGATTCTTTAGAAAAGCTATCTCATTATTGGGAAGATGTACGCAAATACTATGCACCGTTTGAAAGTGGTATGAATGCACCTCACACAGAGGTATATATGCATGAAATGCCAGGTGGACAGTATAGTAATCTTCAGCAACAAGCGAAGGCGGTTGGTTTAGGAGATCGCTTTGATGAAGTGAAAGTAATGTACCGTCGTGTGAATGACATGTTTGGAGATATTGTAAAAGTAACACCGTCATCAAAAGTTGTTGGCGATATGGCGTTATTTATGGTTCAAAACCACCTGACAGAACAAGATGTTTTAGAGCGTGGACATGCTTTGGACTTCCCTGGATCTGTTGTTGAAATGTTCTCTGGTGATTTAGGTCAACCGTACGGTGGTTTCCCGAAAGAATTGCAAAAGATTATTTTAAAAGGGAAAGAGCCGTTAACAGTAAGACCAGGTGAACTACTAGAGCCAGTAGATTTCGACGCGTTAAAAGAAGAATTATTCCATAAACTTGGACGCGAAGTAACAATTTTTGATGTAGTTGCATATGCATTATATCCAAAAGTATTTATGGACTATGAAAAAGTTGCTGAGCTTTATGGAAATGTATCTGTACTTGATACACCGACATTCTTCTATGGTATGAGGCTAGGTGAAGAAATTGATGTGGAAATTGAACAAGGTAAGACATTGATGGTTAAACTTGTATCAATTGGAGAACCACAGCCGGATGGAAATCGTGTCCTTTACTTGGAATTTAATGGTCAACCACGTGAAATTGTCGTGAAAGACGAGAGTGTGAAAGCAACAGTTGCACAACGTGTGAAAGGAAACCGTGAAAATCCAAATCACATTAGTGCAACAATGCCAGGAACGGTAATTAAAGTAGTTGTAAAAGAAGGCGATGAAGTGAAAAAAGGCGATTCTATGGCAATTACAGAAGCGATGAAAATGGAAACGACAGTTCAAGCGCCGTTCAATGGTAAAGTGAAAAAAGTATATGTTAACGATGGTGATGCAATTCAAACGGGTGATTTACTTATTGAATTAGATCACTAAAATAAAAAAAGAGCTGTGTAAATACAGCTCTTTTCTTTATTGCAAAAAATCCCTTGCCGAATTGGCAAGGGATTTTAGTTTTAAATTATTTTGTTTGTTTAGAAGTTGATCCGGCTTCTTTTGCATTCACTTTACTTCTTGTTCCTAACATAACTAAATAGCATAGTACGGCAAACAAGCAAGAAATGAATAGAGAATGTAACAATGCCATTGCTAAACTAGCGTTTGTAAATACAACTAAAATTCCTACTACAGCTTGAAGTGTAACAAGGATAAATGAAATGATCCATCCCCAATATACTACAGGTTGCTGTTTGTAATGACGAATAGCAAGAATCATCGCGTAAAGTATCCAAGCGAAAATTAACATTGCTGCAACTCTATGGCCCATTTGAACCCATTCATGTAGTTGAGTTGGCATAGGTCTGTTTTTGCTACATAAAGGAAAGTCTGGACAGGCTAAGCTAGCTCTTTCGTGACGTACTAAAGCACCTGTGTAGACGACGATATAACTGTAAATTGTTACACCATAAATATGAAATTTCATTTTTTTGTCCATAATAAGAGAACGTGCATCAAATTTTTGGTCAATTTCAAAGATAAGACACGTTAATAAAATGACAGAAGCAAATGAAATTAAGGAAATACCGAAATGGATAGCAAGTACAGCTGGCATTTGTCCCCAAACAACTGCTGCTGCTCCCATTAATGCTTGTGCAACTAAAAATACGAAGGATAAAATTGCTAACGTTTTTGTTTCACGCACATGTTTATAATATTTCCAGGACAAAATACAAAGGAGAGTGACAAGAATTCCAGCTGATCCTGATGTTAATCGGTGGCTAAGTTCAATAATAGTTTCCATTGATAAATTAGATGGAACAAATTCACCGTTACAAAGTGGCCATGATTTACCACAACCTTGACCAGAACCTGTTTTTGTAACTAAAGCGCCTCCTAATAAAACTATTAATAAATCAAGGCTTGTAATGACTGCTAACCATTTAATAAAGCGTTGCAATCTCTTTCACCATCTTTCTGCTATGAAGTTATTGCGAAATATTTTCATTCCATTATGTATAGAATAAAACGCGCTAGTTCCTATGATATATAAAAAATAATAAAATAGCAAAGAAATGGAGGGGAAAGGAAAGGGGGAGAAAATAGGTGTAAAAACAGGGTTTCTAAGGAAAAATTTAGGTGAAAAATAGGCTATTTTGAAAAGAAATGGGGAGAATACGTGTTAAATAGGATAAAATAGTTTATTATAGAAGGTAACATCATGTTATGATAAGGACAAGTCAGAATGAAGTTTTTTTATATTCGACACAAAAAGTTCATGTTTTCTTCACAAAATGTTCGGGAAATATGATTTAATATATTGGAGTATGGGCGTAGATTAGTAGTAGAATGGGTTAACAATGTTTCTACTGTAATAATATTGCTATATAGAAGCGAATTATTTCATTTGAAATAGGCGCAAAAAGAAAGATGAAAGTTTTAAGAGGGGGTTAGAGTGATGAACCATGCAACAAGTGAGCTGCATGATGAGTCCGCTGTTACAAGTGTACCGGAAACAACTCGGATACAAGATTTAAAAGCACTCGTTAAAATGGGGATTGTAAACTCAAATACACTTACTGTATTTACAGGATTTTGGTTGGCATTACACTTTAATGGATTAAGTGTAATGGACAATCTGGATAAGTTATTCTTTACAATCGTTGGTTCTGGATTAGTTATGGCAGGGGTATGTTGTTTAAACAACTACATTGATCGAGACATCGATCCATTAATGGAAAGAACAAAGACCCGTCCAACGGTTACTGGAAAGTATAAACCAGGATTTGCACTTACATTTGGACTAGTCATATTACTTCTTGGTTTTGTATTTTTATTATTAACAACACCAATGGCAGTCTTAATGGGATTTATTGGTGCTTTCACATATGTTGTTCTATATAGTTTATGGACAAAGAGAAAGTATACACTAAATACTGTTGTAGGTAGTATATCTGGTGCAGTTCCACCTTTAATTGGATGGGCAGCAATTGATCCATCTTTAGGTCATCCAATTGCTTGGATGTTATTTTTAATTATGTTTATTTGGCAAATCCCACATTTCCTTGCATTAGCGATGAAACGTGTTGATGAATATCGAAATGCAGGAATTCCAATGCTTCCTGTAGTTCATGGATTTGAAATTACGAAACGCCAAATTATGATTTGGACAGTATGTTTATTACCACTACCATTTTATATGAGTGGACTAGGGATAACATTTATGGTAATTGCAACACTGCTTAACATCGGATGGATCGCTTTAGGATTTTATGGATTCCGTAAGAAAGATGACATAAAATGGTCTGTGCAAATGTTTGTTTATTCCCTAAATTATTTAACAATCTTATTTGTATCAATGATTGTAGTTACATTCTTCTAAGACAACGACATAATTGGATTTCTTTACGTTGAGATTTACTTTACTTAACTATAAAGTACAATCTAATTCACAAGGAAAGTGGGGGTTGTTTGTATGAAGAAACAGTGGCGACTGCTTTCGTTCGTTTCACTGCTGGCTTTACTGTTAGGGGGATGCGGTAAAGCCTTTCAATCTACTTTAATTCCGCAAGGAGAAGTAGCAAAAATGCAATATGATTTACTTCTACTGGCAAGTGCAATTATGGTAGGAGTAGTACTAGTAGTTACTATTATTTTCTTGTATGTAATTGTGCGTTTCCGACAAAAGAAAGGTCAGGAAGATTATATTCCAGAGCAAGTTGAAGGAAATCACAAGCTAGAAATTATATGGACAGTTATTCCGATTATTCTTTTACTAATCTTAGCTGTTCCAACGGTTACATATACATTCAAACTTGCTGATGTAAGTGCGATGGAGAAAAAGAATATTGATAAAGATACTATCGTTGTTGATGTAACAGCGAATCTTTATTGGTGGGAATTTTCTTATAAATCAGAAAAGATAGTAACTTCGCAAGATTTAGTCATCCCCACAGGTAAGAAAGTGTATTTAAATTTGAAGGGTGCCGATATTAAACACTCATTTTGGGTTCCATCTTTAGCTGGGAAAATGGATACAAATACAGACAATGTGAACAAAATGTGGTTAAAGGCAGATAAATCGGGCACTTATAATGGTTTTTGTACAGAATTTTGCGGCCCATCACATTCTTTAATGCAATTTAAAGTGAAAGCTTTAGATGAAAGCGAGTACAAAAATTGGCTTGCTGATATGAAGAAGATTGATGGGAAGAAAGAAGTAGCTTCAACAAAGGCGCAAGAGGGCCAAGAAATATTTAATAAAAGCTGTATTGGTTGTCACGCAGTTGGATCTAATGATAGTAGACCACCTTCCGCTCGTATCGCACCAAACTTAGCAAACTTTGCGGATCGCGATATGGTTGCCGGTATTGCCGAAAACAATGAAGAAAACTTAAAAAAATGGCTGAAAGATCCTGAAAATATGAAGCCAGGAAACAAAATGACTGGCAAATATGGCAACTTAACGGATGATCAAATTGATGCATTAAATGCATACTTACAAACGTTAAAAGTTGAAAAGTAAAGAGGGATTATTCGCGAAGGGGAGGTTGAAAACGTGAGTTCTGTAGCAAAAAAACAGGGGATGGGTGCTGTCATATGGGATTATTTAACGACAGTAGACCATAAAAAGATTGCCATTCTCTATTTAATTGCAGGTGGATTGTTTTTTGTAATAGGCGGAATAGAAGCTCTATTTATTCGCCTTCAATTAGCGATTCCTAACAACGCTTTTCTTGTTGGGGATGCTTATAATCAAGTATTAACGATGCACGGTACAACAATGATTTTCCTCGCAGCTATGCCACTCGTGTTTGCATTTATGAACGCCGCTGTACCACTTCAAATTGGTGCACGTGATGTAGCGTTCCCGTTTTTGAATTCACTCGGATTTTGGTTATTTTTCTTTGGTGGAGTATTTTTAAATTTAAGTTGGTTTTTAGGTGGAGCACCTGATGCAGGATGGACATCTTATGCATCTTTAGCTTTAGCCTCTAAAGGTCATGGTGTTGATTTCTATGTACTCGGTTTGCAAATCTCAGGTATTGGTACATTAATTGGAGGGATTAACTTCCTTGTCACCATTATTAATATGCGTGCGCCAGGAATGACGTATATGCGTATGCCGATGTTTACATGGACGACATTTGTAACATCTTCGCTTATATTATTCGCTTTTCCACCGTTAACTGTAGGATTAGGACTTTTAATGTTAGATCGTTTATTTGGAACAAGTTTCTTTAATCCAGCATTGGGTGGGAATACAATTATATGGGAGCATTTATTCTGGATTTTCGGTCATCCAGAAGTATACATTCTTATACTCCCAGCTTTCGGAATATTCTCAGAAATCTTCGCGACATTTTCGAAAAAACGATTGTTTGGTTATTCATCGATGGTGTTTGCGACTGTATTAATTGGATTTTTAGGATTTATGGTATGGGCGCATCATATGTTTACTGTTGGACTTGGTCCAGTTGCTAATGCTATTTTCTCAGTTGCAACAATGGCGATTGCGGTTCCGACTGGTATCAAAATATTCAACTGGCTCTTTACAATGTGGGGCGGAAATATTCGTTTTACGACACCGATGATGTGGGCAGTAGCTTTCATTCCATCATTCGTCATGGGTGGAGTTACAGGGGTTATGCTAGCATCTGCACCAGCTGATTATCAATTTCATGATAATTATTTCGTAGTAGCACATTTTCATTATGTAATCGTTGGCGGTGTTGTATTTGGTTTACTTGCAGGAGCTCATTATTATTGGCCACTGATGTTTAATAAAGTATTAAATGAAACATTAGGAAAGATAACGTTTTGGCTATTCTTTATCGGTTTCCATTTAACGTTCTTTATTCAGCATTTCCTTGGCTTGATTGGTATGCCACGCCGTTACTACACATATCTTGAAGGGCAAGGGTTGGAAATGGGGAATATGATTAGTTCTATCGGAGCGGTGTTTATGGCTCTTGGGACGATTGTTCTTCTATTCAATGTAATTAAAACGACAGTATCAAAAGAAAAAGCTGGTCGTGATCCGTGGGATGCACGTACATTAGAATGGACGATGCCAGCACCGACACCAGAATATAACTTTAAACAACTACCATTTGTTCGCGGATTAGATCCGTTTTGGATTGAAAAACGTGAAGGTAATAAAGAGATGACAGCAGCGGAACCAGTTGGTGATATTCATATGCCAAATCCTTCGTTTTCACCATTTGTCATTTCTTTCGGATTGTTTATAGCGGCATTTGGTGCAATGTATATGCAGGGCGGAAAAGATAAGTTCTGGTTATTAGTAGCAATTATTGGTTTAATCATTACATTTGGCGCAATGTTCCTACGTTCAGTAATCGATGATCATGGATACCATATTCATAAGGAAGATTTAGATGATAAGGGGGGCAAGGCATAATGCATGTAGATGAAAAATTAACGAATGAAACATTTCCAGCAGAGCCTGAAAAAGCAACCCTTGAAGGGAAAAATAAGTTTGTCGGTTTTTGGTTATTTCTTGGAGGCGAAACAGTGTTGTTCGCTTCCTTATTCGGAACATATTTAGCATTAAAGAATTCTACAAATGGTGGACCAACATCTCAAGAAATGTTCCAAATGCCACTCGTTTTCATTATGACGATGCTTTTATTAACGAGTAGCTTAACAAGTGTATATGCGATGTATCACATGAAAAACTTTAACTTTAAGAAAATGCAACTTTGGTTACTAGTAACTGTATTGCTAGGTTTAGGATTTTTAGGGTTTGAGATATATGAGTTTTACCATTATACACATGAATTTAAGCATACTATGAGAAGTAGTGCGTTTGGCTCTGCATTTTATGCTCTTGTTGGTACACATGGACTCCACGTATTGTTTGGGTTGTGTTGGATTTTAACATTAATCTTTAGAAATGCGAAGAGAGGTCTAAATTTATACAATGCACCGAAGTTTTATGTTGCATCGATTTATTGGCACTTTATTGACGTAGTTTGGGTGTTTATTTTCACTGTAGTATATTTAATGGGAATGGTGGGATAAACAATGGCGATAAAGCAAACGAATAATCCTAAAGTTGATCTTGTTTATCGGAAGAGAAAAAGTGCGGAGGAAATGAAGCATCAAGTTATTACGTTTGCATTAATGATTTTTTTAACATTAGTTGCATTTGTAGCAGTGGCGTATCCAAAAACTTTTAGTCCGACTTTCTCTGTGCCATTTATTTTACTATTAGCAGTGGTACAAGTAATTTTTCAATTGTATTATTTTATGCATATGAGCCATAAAGGACATGAAGCAGCAAGTTTCTTTCTTTACTCTGGCCTGCTAATAGGGTTAATTACAATTTTAGCTTTTATGACAATTGTGTGGATTTGAAAAGTGAAATATAAGGGAGCTTGTGTTGTCACAGCTCCCTCTTCATATTATGGGATAACCTTACGAAGGTAGGTGTGAAAATGAGTAACTTGTGGATATTTGGTTTTCAGGCTTTATGGAGTCCAATTTTTTTATTATTTATGCTTTCGATTCTTATTGGGTACTTCTTAATTATTGGACCTTATAGAATGCGATTTGAAAATGCGACGAAGGTAAGTAAGAAGCAAATTTTTTATTTTACGACTGGTATTGTTCTTTTGTATTTTGTAAAGGGAGGGCCTATTGATTTAATTGGCCATATTATATTTAGTGCTCATATGTTTGAAATGGCAGTCATGTATATTGCAGTTCCACCGTTACTGTTGCTTGGTATACCAACTTGGTTATATCGTTACATTACTTCTTTTAAGTTCGTTCAAATTATATTAAAGGTATTTGCTAAACCACTTATTGCGTTGTTTGTATTTAACGGCCTGTTTTCTTTTTATCATTTACCAGTTGTTTTTGATACGGTAAAACAAAGTCAAATTGCTCATCCTATTTGTCTCGCTATATTGTTTTTTACAGCAATCATGATGTGGTGGCCGATGTTAAATCCATTACCAGAATATCAAACGTTAAGTGATATAAAGAAACTTGGTTACATGTTTGCTAATGGTATATTATTAACGCCAGCTTGTGCGTTAATAATTTTTGCGACAGCCCCGTTATTTGCAACGTATACGGATCCGGCTGCTTGGATGAAAGCGATGGAACTATGTGTACCAGCGGGCACTTTATCAGATTTAAATATAACGGGACCGGAATTTTTGCACTGGATGCCAGTAGTACAAGACCAGCAAACTGGTGGTATCATAATGAAAATTGTCCAGGAAATAGTGTACGGTACAATTATAGGCTATGTATTCTTTAGATGGGCACGTAGAGAACGTGAAAAGGATAAGGAGCAGTTACAACAATTGCCGCCGTATTTACAAACTAAGTAAAAAAAGTGTATGGGATTCCATACGCTTTTTCTTTTTTAGTTTTAGCTTTTTATAAAAGATTGAATTTTCTAATTATTTATGTTAAGTTAGTGTAGGCGTGTACTAAAAGTGGATATAAAATTTACTACTAGCTTTCATACGTAATAATTCCATATGTAGTGCAAGTTTTTTAGAGAGTTACAAATATATATTGTTATCTTTAATAAATACGAACTATTTTAAGGGGGAATTTAAATGGGTAGTAGTGGAAGTATGGTAAAGCCGATTAGTGGTTTTTTGACAGCGCTAATTCAATATCCAGTACCAGTAGTAGAGTCACGTGCAGACATTGATAAACAAATTCAACAAATCATAAAAACAATTCATTCGACCAAATCAGGTTACCCAGGATTAGAATTGATAGTATTTCCTGAATATAGTACACAAGGGCTCAATACAAAAAAATGGACTACAGAAGAATTTTTATGTACAGTGCCTGGGCCAGAAACAGACTTATTTGCTGAGGCATGTAAGGAATCTAAAGTATATGGTGTTTTTTCAATAATGGAAAAAAACCCTGATGGTGGAGAGCCATATAATACAGCAGTTATTATTGATCCACAAGGTGAAATGATTTTGAAGTATCGTAAGCTAAATCCTTGGGTGCCAGTCGAGCCTTGGAAAGCTGGAGATTTAGGCTTACCTGTTTGTGATGGACCTGGAGGAAGTAAATTAGCTGTTTGTATTTGTCATGATGGCATGTTCCCTGAAGTAGCTCGTGAAGCAGCCTATAAAGGTGCAAATGTCTTGATTCGTATTTCTGGGTATAGCACACAAGTTAGTGAACAATGGATGCTAACCAATCGTTCAAATGCATGGCAGAATTTAATGTATACATTGTCGGTAAACTTAGCGGGTTATGATGGTGTATTTTATTACTTTGGTGAAGGACAAGTATGTAATTTTGATGGGACTACTTTAGTACAGGGGCATCGAAATCCTTGGGAGATTGTTACTGCTGAAGTATATCCAGAACTAGCAGATCAGGCTAGATTAGGATGGGGATTAGAAAATAATATATATAATCTAGGTTCAAGAGGATATGTAGCAACTCCTGGTGGGGTGAAAGAAAACCCATATACGTTTGTAAAAGATTTAGCTGAAGGTAAATATAAGGTTCCTTGGGAAGATGAGATTAAAGTAAAAGATGGATCTATTTATGGATATCCAGTAAAAAAAACGATTCATTCTTAGGGAAGGGAAATAAAACAAGCGCATCATATTGATGCGCTTGTTTTTGTTAATCAATAATTTGAAGTTCTTTTAACTCTTTTTCGACATTTTGTAGGAGTTGTTCACTTTTTTGAAGTACATTCGTTGGGAAAGTCTCATCATCGCCATATTCAACGCCGTGAGGATAATAATGTTTTCCTAATAAGGGAGGGAGTAGTTTTACTTCAGCGTGTCTACTGCCGATGTCACCTTCAACAGCAACTCCTTGCACTCGCAAATAATAAACATCATTTAATATTTCAAATTTATAATCGTATGTAACCCGTTCATAATCCCACTGTCCAGCAAGTACGAAGTGGTTGTTTTCCATGATTTCAGTTAAAAGAGTTAATTCAACGACGGCTCCATTAAATTTCGTATTTGTAAATTGCATATAATACCTCCTTTTTTAATGTTACACCATTATTTTTATAATAGTATGAATAATAAGAAAGTGCAATTCATATTGAGAGAAAAGGGATAATCCAGACTTTTTTCACAAAAATATGATATAGTGAAAAGAGTACGGTACACACAAAAAGAAAGAAAAGGATTTGTGTATATCTCAATTTTATGTTTTGTTCAGGAGGTATATCGTTTGAAGAAATTATTGCGTATCGTAATGATTACAATTTTAATTTTAGCTGTTGATTTATACGGGAAATTACTCGTTTCACAATATATATTAACCCCATCTCAATCAAAGCAAGAAAATAAAATTGTGAAAAAGAAAAAGAAAATTAAGGAAGACTCCTCAGACACTGTTTTAAATATGATTGGTGAAGACTCTGAAAATTTATTAGCGAAGTGGGGAGAACCCTCTCGAATAGAGCCATCTGCATACGGATATGAATGGTGGGTATACAATCAGGATTTAACTCAGTATGTTCAATTCGGAGTTTCTGAACGTAAAGTTATAACGGCGTACGCTGCTGGTGAACAAGTTAAGGTTCCACCTTATTATATAAATGAAAAATATGAAGAAGTATATAAAAAAAGTCCGCTTTCGCATGAAATTTCATTAAAAAGAGGGAAAAATAGTTATCAATTTGAACTATCTGATACCGAAGTCATGGAACAACCGTTAATACCTGTAGAAGATGGATGGGCGCAATTGTATTTTGATCAATTTACACATGAGCTTGTGGGTGTTCGTTATATGGATGATGAAACTTTATTACGCCAAAGACCGTATCAGCTCGTTTATTCAGGTGAATTAATAGCAGAACAACCATTGACTCCAGAAAAGATAAAACAAGTAGAAAATGGGAATATGCAACAAATTTTTGATTTAACAAATATCATTCGAAGTCGTCATAAATTACCATTATTAACATGGGATCAGGAAACGGCAGATGTTGCTGTTGGTCACAGTAAAGATATGAAAGACAATAATTATTTTTCTCATGACTCACCTACATTAGGTACGCTAGGAGATCGTTTGCAGCGCGGGAAAGTAGGATTTCAACTTGCTGGTGAGAACATAGCGGCGCAACATAGTGATGGAATTGCGGCAGTGCAAGGTTGGTTAAATAGTGAGGGGCATAGAAAGAATTTATTAAATGAACAATTTACAGGATTAGGTGTTGGTGTATACGATAAATTTTATACACAAAACTTTATTCGAAAATAAAGCGAAACTGTAAGCGGTGGGGTGTTACATCACCTAATTAGTTACTTCGTATTCACTGAATTGTAGGTGGGAATCTGACCGTATGCAAATAGCAGAAAAATAGGTGCATGAATCGTCTAAAAATAGGCGAACCATGCGCCTTTTTTTTCTTACTATATAGTAGATATACATGGAGAGGTGAGGATTATGCCAACAACAAAAGGGCCGTTACATCCATCGGTTCAACAGTTTAAAGAATTTGTAAACCATCACCCTAAAATGGTTCATGAGGTTAGAAGTGGTCACAAAACTTGGCAACAATTTTATGAAGAATGGTACTTACTTGGTGAAGAAGATCCAATATGGGCAACTTATAGACCGGATGGAGCGCCTGCGTTTTCTTCGGTAAAAGAAAATAAAAAAGAAAAAGATAATCGAACTGAAGAGGAAAAAACTGCTGATGTGATGGGGCAAATGCTTTCTTTTTTTAAAAAGTTGGACGTGGAACAAATGCAGAACCATTTAGCTAATGTGACGAGTGCTATTGGGAGCGTGCAACAAGTTATTCAGCAATTTCAAGGTAACCGTACGCAACAAGAACAAAGTACTTCAGAAAATAACCCGTTTTTCTTTCAAAAGGATTAGGGGGGAAAGATGATGAGAGCAGAAATTATGGAGTTTATAAAGGCTGATGAGGATTTATCTCGCTATATTAGAGAGCAACCGTACTGGTATAGAAAATTAACACGAAATCCTGAAGAAAAAGAGGCTTTTGAGTTAGCGGCGATGCAACATTTCAAAAAAACAATACCAGATAAAGTGGAAAAATTTCAAAATCAATTGGCTGTTGCTTCGATCATGATTGATATGTTTCAGTATATGAAGCAACAAAATGCAACCTAATTGCAAGTGAAAAATATGTCCGTCATGCAGAACTTTTGTTACAATAGAGATTGATTATTTAAAAAGGAGTTGCAGCATGACGGAAATTTGTTTAGTACGACATGGACAAACTGATTGGAATTTTCAAGAAATTATTCAGGGGCGAGAAGATATTCCGCTTAATGAAGTTGGTAAGAAGCAAGCGAGTCAAAGTGCAGCTGCTTTACAAGAAGAAACGTGGGATATCATTATAAGTAGCCCGTTAATTAGAGCGCAAGAAACGGCTAATGAAATCGCAAAGGCGGCTGGATTACAATCGATTTTATTAGATGATCGATTTGTTGAACGGAATTTTGGAGAAGCTTCAGGGAAGCCAGTTGCGACTGTTAGAGAGTTGATTGCTGAGGGTAAAGTAGAAGGTATGGAGCAAGATGAAGAGATTGTAGCTCGTTGCTTTGCTGCTTTAGAAGATGTTGCAACAACTCATTTTGGCAAACGTATTATTATTGTTGCTCACTCACACGCGATAAAAGCAATTTTACATGCCATTGAACCAGATGAAATTACATTTAAGACACCATTAAAAAATGCGTGTATTAGTTATGTGAAACAAAATAGTGGGAAATGGGATGTTCTTAAATATAATATAGCGGAACATATTAATGTATAAGTGTGTACGGATATAGTGTGAAAATAGTTTCATTATATCTTTCTTTTGAGTAAGTCACTTCAATTAGTAGTTCTAATCTAAATGTGGTATGATGGATACTCGGAGGTGTCTCTCATGATTGTAGCGACGCTAGAAAGCGTATTAATATTAGATAAGGCAGAGCAGCTTGCAAAAGCGATTATCTGTTCAGATATAGCAGAAGATTATCGTAAGTATTATAGAGAATTACATGAAGATATGGAACTTCAGACGTTAATTCAGCAATTTACAGCGATGAAAGAACGGTATGAGGAAGTACAGCGTTTTGGAAAATACCATCCTGACTACACTACCGTATCGATGAAAATGAGAGAATTAAAGCGTTCTGTGGACTTACATGATAAGGTTGCAGCTTTTAAAAGAGCAGAAACTGCTTTGCAGAAGTTATTAGATGAAGTTAGTGTAGCAATCGGTTCGGAAGTGTCTTCTTCCATTAAAGTGCCAACAGGGAATCCATTCTTTGATGCTGGTGGCTGTGGTGGAGGTTGTGGTACTGGCGGAGGTTGTGGTTGTAAAAAAACGGGGTGATGTACCCCGTTTTTTAGAAGTTGGAAGGAAACGTATACAGAGTTTGTCCTGTAATGTTATAAATTTCTGATTGGTTTTCATAGAATATAAAATATATGTTTTTAAAAGGAGAAGATGGAGAAGATTATGTTCGGGCAACGACAAAGTATGATTGTTTATTTACATTCATTGAAACATGCCAAGATTTTAAGGAAATATGGTAACATACATTACATATCAAAACGATTAAAATATGCTGTAGTATATTGTGACATGGAACAAATTGAGCATATGATGCATAAATTGAACAAACTTCCTTTTGTGAAAAAGATAGAACAGTCGTATCGCCCGTATTTAAAAACGGAATTTGAAAATTCCCGTCCTGATCGAGCAAAAGAATACGATTATAGCTAATAGAAAAAATCCCCTGCTAAATTTAGCGGGGGATTTTTTAATTGAAATAAAGTGTTATTTCATCGGAGGAATGAAATTGTTCATTCGTAAAATACCAATTAAATGATTAAAAAATAGTTCTTTTTCTGGGAAAGTTGTAGATGGCTTTACAGTAAAAGTAGCCACTTTTTTTCCGAGTTGCTCTGCCGTTTCTTCAAATAAAATGACACGTTTACTTTTTTTATTTTCAAATACAGGAATGCCTTCACGACATATGTATAATGGTTGGAAATCACCAGTAGTAGTTGGTTTTAATATTACAACAAGCGAACACACTTTTTTATCGTTTTTTATCGTTTCAAATTGTAACATATGTGCTATACGTTCTTGATTTGTTTTGGCAATTTCAAGTAATTCATATAAATCAGAGTAGCCTTCTCCGAGTTCTATAAAGCGTTGAATCATATTTTTTCCTCCTCTTTCTTTTACTGTACCATTTCACTTTTTAAATGAAAAGCACACAAAGAAAAAAAACCCTGCATAGCAGGGCCCTTCTTATACTAGCATGTACTAGTAAGAAGGCAAAGGGAGAGGAGAAACCGGAGGAAGAACTTATGGGGAAACGTAAGTCTTCTCCGCGGTTGGCAACAACATCGAAGGTGATGTTGTTATAATTATTTATGTCCAATCTAAATGAAGATATACATAATGAAATTAAATTTTATGTCAGGCTTTTTATTTTTCTTTTTTTTATTTTGTGATAGGATAAAAAAGATAAAGTGGAACTAATATACATATTGGATTCATATTAGTGAATGATGAGATGAATACATAAAAATAATGAGTGGTTATTTGATGCTGAGTTTTCTAATATTTTGGTGAATGTAATTTGTTAACGGTTACCGAAGTGGGAATGGCTTTCTATAATCGCTCGATAGATTGAAATAAAGGTAGTGACAACAGATGAGAGTAGTTTCAGGAAAATGTAAAGGACACCCACTTAAAGCGGTTCCTGGTAATACAACACGTCCAACGACAGATAAAGTAAAAGAATCTATTTTTAATATGATAGGTCCTTATTTTGATGGTGGTATCGCCCTTGATTTATTTGGTGGTAGTGGTGGCCTTGGAATTGAGGCTTTGAGCAGAGGGATCGATAAAGCGATTTTTGTTGATAGGGATAGTAAAGCGATAAAAGTAATTCATCAAAATTTAGAAAGTTGTAGAATACAGGAACAAGCTGAAGTATATCGAAATGATGCGGAACGTGCAGTAAAGGCGCTTATAAAACGTGAAATGTCATTCGATCTTATATTAATAGACCCACCATATAAAGAGCAAAAAATTGTATCTTTAATTAGTGTAATGGATCAACATGGATTGCTACATAGTGATGGATTAATTATGGCAGAGCATGGTAATGATGTGGTTTTACCTGATTCAATAGGAAAGCTTGTAAAAGTACGAGCTGAGAATTATGGGATTACTGCAATATCGATTTATAAGTATGAAGGTGAGGGGACAGAATGACAAGTATAGCTATTTCTTCAGGAAGTTTTGATCCAATTACCCTTGGGCATCTGGATATTATTAAAAGGGGAGCAAAAGTATTTGATGAGGTGTACGTAGTCGTTTTAAACAATTCATCTAAAAAACCATTCTTTTCAGTTGAAGAGCGATTAGAACTAATTCGAGAAGCGACAAAGGATATCCCGAATGTAAAAGTAGATTCGCATAGTGGGCTGTTAGTAGAGTATGCAAAAATGCGTAATGCAAATGCAATATTACGTGGTTTACGAGCAGTTTCTGATTTTGAATATGAGATGCAAATTACTTCTATGAATCGAAAATTAGATGAAAATATTGAAACATTTTTTATTATGACAAACAACCAATATTCATTTTTAAGCTCGAGTATTGTGAAAGAAGTTGCGAGGTATGGAGGCAGTGTAGTAGATCTTGTGCCTCCTATTGTAGAGCGTGCTTTAAAAGAAAAGTTTCAAACCCCGTTAAAGTGAACGGGGTTTTTCTTTATACGTGCGAAAAAATAATAAAATAACATATAAATATAGACAAAATAATGTGAAAATTGGTCCGTAATGTATAAAAGATGTCCAAATTTCATGTAGTATAGAAGGATGCTTGGATAAAAATACAGGAATATCTTTTTGCATAGGTGAGAAAGAACTTACTTTCTCATAAAATGGTGTCCAAAATATAAATGTAAAAATAGGGGCAAGAATACTTTGAATAATTCGTGCGAAAAAATAGGGTTTAAATCGGATGTCTGTTTCAGCTAATATGCTAGCAACTTGTGCCTGAATAGAAAGACCGCTAAATGCTAAAATGAAGCTTGTTACCATAGCTTGTTGTAAGAGGGGTGTTTCATTTATTTGACTAATCATTTGGCTTCCGAGTGTCATTTCGAAAACACCTGATAATATAGGTATACTAAAATCTGTACTTAGTTGGAAGAATGATAAAATATGTTGCATAATAAAAGAAAGAGCTGCTGTAATGTGGAATACAGTAATCATTTTATTTAACACAGAGAATAAAATAATAAATCCGCCAATCATAAGTAATGTTTGAATAGAAGAAACGATAGCATCCCCAAGTAATTTACCGATTGGTCTTTTTTCTTGTAAGCGTGTCTCGTGAAGAATTAAAAAAGGGTTTTGAAAGCGGCGTTTTTTTGTAGTGTGTGTATTATTTTTGTAAGCGGTATTATGGCCGTAAAAACGCATAATTAATCCGACAGCAAAGTTACTTAAATAATGGGCAGCCGCTAATATAATCCCTAATTTCGGATTATTAAAAAAACCGATAGACACAGCACCGAAAATAAAAAGTGGATTAGAAGAATTTGTGAAAGAAACGAGGCGCTCCGCTTCAATCTGAGTTAAAAGGTTGCTTTTTCGTAGTCTAGCGCTTAGTTTGGCGCCTGCAGGGAAACCTGAAGCCATTCCCATTGCCCAAACGAATCCACCTATCCCTGGAACGCGAAAAAGTGGGCGCATGAGTGGTTCTAATATAACGCCAATAAATTTTACAACACCGATACTAATTAGAAGTTCCGCAATGATGAAAAACGGTAGTAGTGAAGGGAATACAACTTCCCACCATATATTTAACCCGCGAATAGAAGCTTGTAAAGCGGCTTGGGGGTGGAGTACAAGAGAAAAGGTTAAAAAAAGCGTTGATATGGTAAGGAAAGCGGTTTTCCATTTTTCATACATGTAAGTAAATCCCCCTTTGTCCCAAAAAACGTTCATTTCAGTATACGTGGATACGTAGTGAATTTAGACCATAAGTATGAAAAAGGAATGAAAAAAATTAAAGGGTGAGAAAAATGAAAGAACCAAAGATTGGTTTAGCACTTGGGTCTGGAGGAGCGAAAGGGTTTGCTCATATTGGTGTAATAAAGGTTTTAAGGGAAGCTGGTATCCCTATTCATATGATTGCAGGAAGTAGTATGGGGGCGCTAATAGGTACGTTTTATGCGGCAAGTAGTAACGTTGAAAGATTGTATAAATTGGCATCTGTTTTCAAGCGGAAGTATTATTTAGATTTCACGGTACCGAAAATGGGATTTATTGCTGGAAAACGTGTCAAAGATATGATTAAAATGTTTACATATAATAAAAATTTAGAAGAGTTAGATATCCCGACGGCTGTTGTGGCTACTGACATATTGAAGGGGGAAAAAGTGGTTTTTACAAGTGGACCAGTTGCAGATGCGGTGAGGGCTAGCATATCTGTTCCTGGAGTGTTTGTACCAGAAAAAATAGATGGACGATTATTAGTGGATGGTGGGGTTATTGATCGTATCCCAGTATCGGTTGTGAAAGAATTAGGGGCCGATATTGTTATCGCTGTGGATGTGTCTCCAATTAAGGTGAATGGCGATGTTACGTCCATTTATGACGTAATCATGCAAAGTATAGAAATTATGCAGCATGAGCTTGTAATGAATCGGCAAATTGCATCGGATTTAATGATGCGACCAGCTGTAGAGCAATTTAGTTCACGTGCTTTTACAAACATTGAAGACATTATTCGAGTTGGAGAAGTAGAAGCGGAAAAACATGTTTCAAATATTTATTTATTAATTGAGCAGTGGAAGGAGAAACATAATGTTTAAGCGTTTTCGGTTTATATATGCAATCTTAATAGGGGTTATATTGGCGATGTTACTTGTTTACGTGCGTTTACCGTATTATGTAACAAAACCAGGAATGGCTGCCAAATTAGAGCCTTACGTTCAAGTTGAGGGTGGAACGAAAGAATCTGGTGATTTTATGCTTGTTACGGTTTCAATGGGACCCGCAAATGTGGTGAATTTAATAGCGGCACAGTTTAATAAATATACACATATTTCAAAAGCGGAAGAAATATTGCAAAAAGGTGAGAGTAATGAAGAATATCAATTTCGCCAAAATTATGCGATGAAAGATTCACAAAATGCAGCAATTTATAATGCATATAAACGTGCAAATCGCTCCGTTTCTTTTGAAAATAAAGGTGTATTAGTTGCTGGTGTGGCAAAAGGAATGCCGTCAGAAGGAAAGCTTAAGCTTGGTGATGTTATTATAGCTGTTGATGGAAAAACATTTGAAAAGACGGAGCAATTTATTGAATATATGACTGGGAAAAAAGAAAGCGATGCTGTAAGTATTGAGTACATGAGAAATGGAAAACAATTGAAAGAAAATTTAAATGTAAAGACGATTCCTAATGGGAATGGACGTGTCGGTATAGGTGTTTCTATCGTTACGGAAAGAGAATTAGTGGTCGATCCGAAAGTGAAAATTAATTCTCATGAAATTGGTGGACCATCCGCAGGTTTAATGTTCACATTAGAAATATATAATCAACTTGTGGAAGAAGACTTAACAAAAGGACATGAAATAGCTGGAACAGGTACAATTAATGAAAAAGGAGAAGTTGGCCCGATTGGTGGTATAAATCAAAAAGTGGTGGCTGCTAGCGATGCTGGGGCTGAGGTGTTCTTTGCGCCAAATGAAAAAGGAGCGGAGAAATCGAACTATAAAGATGCACTTGAGACTGCAAAGGACATTAAAACAAAAATGAAAATTGTACCAGTGGATACGCTGAATGATGCGTTAACATATTTAGAAAAGATGGATAAGGAAAAAGCCTCTCTGAAATAGAGAGGTTTTTTATAGGAATTTTGTAGTTGTTTCATCATAGCGAATAGGATGGTGTGTTATATCCTGTTTTAATAGTTGCGTGCGTAACGGTTCGTGCATGATGGAGAAATATACAGAGTTTGCTTTTTTCTCTATATCTAAAGCAGCATGGTCAAATGTTTTTGTATGAGTAAGGATTGGAAGTTCGATTTTTTTCTTGTTTTTTGAAAGATAAGTTTGTCCTTTTTGTGACATGCCTAGCAGGCGGATATATGGTGCATGTTGTTCTATATTTGCGCTACGTATTTCCTCTTTTGTTGTGTTTGTTAAAATGTGTGTACAAGCTCTTTGTAGTCTAGTCCATGTATAACGTTTTGTTTTTAATGCTTCCATGAATGAATAGAAGGAGGAACTGTTTTGTATTTTTGATAAAATACGATGCTCTAAACCTTCTTCTATTTCATATATATGTCGTAAGTCTCCTGAAGACATTGTCATGAGTTTATATTTAAAAAATGAAAAGTATTGTTCCCAATTATGTAATATCCCGTAGTTTTGTTTGTAATTTGCTAAAAGCGAAGTGGTTGCCTGTGGGAGAAAAGGTTCAATTGTTGTAAATGATCCTTCTTCGCTAAAGAGTTGTTTCCGAATGCTTGTCGCGCTTGCAATATGTTGGTCATTAAATGTTTCATCATGATAATGAGAGGCGAATCTTTTTATAGTTTGAGCTTGTATAGAGCTATTTTGTGACAGAATTGCTTTCATATATTGGAAGCCTAAAATATTATTTGGTTGTGACATATCTATGTTTTTTTCGGATGTTAAAATGTGTGAGAAAGCATCCGATGTTGCTTTTGCATAACTATTTCCAGCGTCCATGAATTGTTTTACAAGGCAGTTAAAAGTCTCTTCTTCGTTTTTTTGTACGGAGATGGTATTATAAAAATTTTCGATTTGTCCATCCTCACTACCGAAACAAATTTCAGAAACACGTAGGGCATTTAAAATGGAAATAGCACCATTTGCGAAGGTTTCAGCCTTTTGTGTTGCAAAGACGTATGGAAGCTCTACAACAAGGTCTACGCCGTTTGCTAAGGCCATTTTAGTGCGATACCATTTGGAAATGAGTGCGGGCTCACCACGCTGTAAAAAAGGACCACTCATAACGGCAATTATTATATCGGATTGTGTTAACTTTTTTGTCTCTTGCACATGATAAAGATGACCGTTATGAAAAGGGTTATATTCAACAACAATACCACCAGCTTTTATGGTAATCTCTCCTTTCGATGTAGCATCTTTTTGAAAAACGTGATACTCTATATATTATTTACTATGATGACTTCATTATAGTGTAAAGAAAAAACATTGACAAATATAAAATGGCTAGCTATAATTTTGTTTGTTGCCTTGAGGTGATATGATATGAAATGGTCCATCCATCAATTGAATAAATTGAGAAATAAAGGATTGACATTGGATGAGATGGTAGATGTAAGTGAGCTAAAAGAGGTCGAGAAAGATATTCGTGAAATTAATCCTGTTCATGTAACGGGAAGAGTTGATTTTGGCTCCGGTAAGTTTACGTTTCATCTACACATAACTGGAAGCATGGTTTTACCATGTTCTCGTTCTTTAGTAGATGTGACATTACCATTTGACATTAAAACAACTGAGGTGTTCCAAACTTCACAAGAAGAATTTGAAACTGAAGCTGAAATTCATTGTTTAGAAGGAGAAGTACTTGACTTACTGCCCGTAATCAAGGAAAATATACTTTTGGAGATTCCAATGCAAATTTTCAGTGATGATGTTTCTGGTGGAGCACCGACGCAAGGTCAAGACTGGCAAGTGATTTCGGAAGAAGACAAAGAAAAGACTGTTGATCCAAGATTGGCAGGACTTGCAAAGTTTTTTGACAAATAATCGGAAGACTGGTTCAGGCCTTCATATGAAAATAACTATTTCTTTTAAGGAGGTGGGAAGAATGGCTGTACCTTTTAGAAGAACTTCTAAAACAGTAAAAAGAAAGCGTCGTACGCATTTCAAATTATCAGTACCTGGTATGGTAGAGTGCCCAAGCTGTGGTGAAGCGAAATTAGCTCACCGTGTATGTAAAGCATGCGGTACTTACAAAGGTAAAGAAGTAATCAGCAAGTAATTGCAGGAAAATAAACGCAGAAGATATCTTCTGCGTTTATTTTTTTTGTCTTAATCTTTAGTTGTTGTATTCTATCTTTTCTAGTAACTGCATATGCTTAATAAAAAATGCATAGGGAGGACTAGAGAAATGGCGACAACAAGACAAGATGCTTGGACTGATGATGAAGATTTGCTTCTGGCAGAAGTAGTACTCCGGCATATTCGAGAAGGTGGAACACAACTTTCTGCCTTTAAGGAAGTGGGGAAAAATTTATCTCGTACACCAGCAGCATGTGGATTTAGATGGAATTCTTACGTAAGAAAGCAATATAAAGAACGTATTGAGGAAGCGAAGCAACTTCGTAAAGTAGAAAATTATGAAGTGAAAGAGACAAAGGTGTTAGAACCTACTTCAATTACGTTGAATGATGTTATTGATTTCTTGCAAAATTATAAAGATGAAAACTCTTTAACGGTGTTGCAACAACAAGTTGAATCATTACAAACAGAAAGAGAGCGTCTTCTGGAGCGATTATCAGTATATGAGGAAGAGTATAGAACATTGCTTGATTATATCGATCAAAAAAGAAGTGTAATGGTAGCGGAAAGAAACAATGCTCGCTCGACTGAGAAGTTAGAGAAGCTTAAGAAATAAAAAAACAGCTGTTATACAGCTGTTTTTTTTATTTCTTAAGCCGATTCTTCATTTGTAACCGCATTCAAATTTGTTTCTGGATGCCAAATATAAAAATCTCCATCAGTTACTGATACAGGGCTGAAATTTAATTTATCCCAAAAACCAGCCGAATGAATACGCGCTATCGTTTTAATAGGAAATTGCAGTTGTTTCGCATGATTTACAAGCATTTGTCCGAATCCTTGTTTTTGAAAAGTTGGTAATACTTCAAGTTTATAAAGTTCTAGGTAAGGACCTGTAATTTCGAATGGTTCTCCGCCGTTTCTTTTCATATATAGACTCATACGTGCGATTAGTGATCCACCATAATAAATACCGTAAAATGGAGATTCACTGTCGTTTTCAATAATGTTTGCTTGCAATTCTTCCAGCATAGATAGTTCCTGGGCTCCGCACCCTTTAAATTTTTTGAATTCATCTAACGTTTTATAATTGATGAGCAAGCGCTCAACTTTTGGGAATCCCATTACATCACATCCTTTTCTTATCTCGTTGAATGCAGAAAAGTAAAAATATTTATAATAATAGTATAACTCATTTTTTTATTTTTATGAAGAAGATAGTATATTTCTTTTATTATTTTTTTGAGGATTTGCTAAACTAAGAGTATAAGTGTATTAATAGGCAGTATATACATAGTGAAAAATGAGAGTGTATTTGTTTGGCAGAGGACAACGAAATTATAGGGCGTGCTCATGTACTTTAAAAAGATATGAAAAAGGGGGGAGGCAAGGGCGCTTAATGTGAATCCCTTGTGTGAAAATGAAAATTGGAATTGTCGGACCAGGTGCTATTGGTCTATTGTATACATTTTATTTACAAAAAAGTAACCAAGATGTTACGTTGTTTACAAGAACAGCTAAGCAGGCTGAAGAATTAAATGAAACAGGTGTAACTTGTATTAGAGATGGAAGATGGGAAACAGTATATCCAGCTGTTTTACCGATAGAAAGTATGGTAGCGCAAAATTTAGATTATATATTTATTGCTGTGAAGCAATATCATATAGATGACATACTACCGTTTGTGGAAGGTGCATCATCATTAATCTTTTTGCAAAACGGAATGTCGCATCTCCCAAGGATGCTGCAAATAGGGAGTGAAAATATAGCTGTTGGTATTGTAGAACATGGTGCGAAAAAAGAGGGAGGGCACATCGTTCATCATACTGGAGTAGGTGTAACGAGATTTGGAGTGGTTTGTGGCCAATCTATACATTTTAAAAAAATATTTCATTCTTTTCCTGTTGCTTATTTTCCAGTTCAAATAGAAACAGATTGGGAAGAAATTATGCGCAAAAAATTAGTAGTAAATGTATGTATCAATCCGTTGACAGCGTTATTGGGAGTAAAGAATGGTGAATTAATCACGAATCGTTTTTTTTATCAAATGATGGAGCAAGTGTTTCAGGAGGTCGCATTTCTTATTAGAGGAGAAAAAGAAATGGTATGGCAAATGGTACGAAATGTGTGTGAAGGAACGTCTCGTAATACATCCTCTATGTTAGCGGATGTAAGAGCGAATAGGCAGACGGAAATTAATGCGATTGTTGGGTATGTATTAGAAGAGGCTAAGAAACAGCAACGACCAGTTCCGACACTTCAATTTTTGTTCGATGCAATAAAGGGGTTAGAAACAAGAGTATAAGTGTTATTCTTTGCTTTTAAGTGAAACATTGACTACAATGTGGATTGGTGAGAGAACTGGATACGAAAGGAAGAATTATATGGAGATAAAAGAAATCTCTGTTCCGCAACAAGGTGTTGTAGCGGACTATATGAACGGTAAAAAAGAGATACAGTCATGTTTTGATTATATGTTAACAGAAGATGCTTTTAAACAACGTTTACATGATTTGCGTGAAAGGGAGTTTTTCCGCCAAGATTTAGTAGCGCATTTATTAGAATATAATACAAAATTACAAGCGGGAGAATCTACACTTCAAAATGTAAAAGCGCTTGGAGATGAAAATACATATGTTGTTATAGCTGGACAACAAGCGGGGTTATTAACTGGACCGCTTTATACAATTCATAAAGTTATTTCAATTTTACAGCTTGCAAAGGAAAAGGAAGAAAGTTTAGGAGTTAAAGTTGTCCCTGTCTTCTGGATTGCGGGTGAAGATCATGATATGGATGAGATTAACCATACTTTTGTAGCGAAAAATAAAAAGATGAAAAAAACTATTTTTTATGATCGTAATCCGAAAAAGGCGAGTGCTTCTGAGTCTGAACTTTCTGTTGAAGATTGTAGAAGTTGGATTGAAGAGATTTTTAAAACATACCCAGAAACAAATTTTACAAAGGATGTATTAAAATTTGTTGATGATGCTTTGAAAAAATCGAATACGTATGTAGATTTCTTTGCTCATCTTATTACGAAAATCTTTGCTAATTCTGGTTTAATCCTTGTTGATTCACATCATCCTGAATTAAGAAAGTTAGAAATTCCATTTTTTAAGCGAATTATAGGTAAGTATAAAGAGGTGCAAGAGGGGCTTCGTAATCAGCAGGAAGTAATTAAAGAACTAGGATACAAACCGATTATTGAAACGAAGTCTCATGCAGTGCATATATTCATGGAAATAGATAATGAACGAGTATTGCTTGAAGAGCATCAAGGTAAGTTTGTTGGAAAGGATGGGGCGCATTCCTTTTCATATGAAGAGTTGATTGAAGAAATGGAGAGAAATCCGGCACGTTTTAGTAATAATGTTGTAACGCGTCCTCTTATGCAAGAGTATGTATTTCCTACGCTCGCATTTATTGGAGGTCCAGGGGAATTAGCTTATTGGAGTGAATTACAACAAGTATTCCATACTGTCGGTTTTCAAATGCCACCTGTCGTTCCCCGTCTTACAATTACTTATGTGGAGAGAGATATAGCGACAGATTTATTCGATCTGCAATTGAGAGAAAGTGATCCGTTTTTAAATGATGTCGATAAACTGCGTGAAAACTGGTTGTCTAATCGAGTAGAGGAACCGATTGATGATCATTTTGAAAAGGCGAAAAAAGAAATTGCCGATATTCATATATCTTTACAGCAATTTGTAAAGAAAATAGAGCCAGGATTAGGTGCGTTTGCAGGGAAAAACGAATTGAAAATTAATGAACAAATTGAACTGCTGGAAAGAATGTTGAAAAGAAATGTTGAGAAAAAGTATGAGGTTCAGCTAAATAAATTCCGCCGTATACAATTCGCACTTCGTCCATTAGGTGCGCCGCAAGAACGTGTGTGGAATGTATGTTATTATTTAAATCAGTTTGGTTTGGATTTCGTTGATCGTGTAATGGAAAACCCTTTTTCTTGGGACGGAAAACATCATGTTATAAAACTATAAAATCTTGCTCTTTGGAGCAGGATTTTATTTTTATTCCGTTGAATTTACTGTGAAGTGATTTTTTTCTGAATTATCAATCAAAAAGTGTTGGATATGGTAATTGTGTTGGATACTTAAATATATGACAAAATAGCACAAAATGTAAACGTATTATTCGCTTTTTCGACAGTTTTTTATTTAAATTCCCGCAAAAGATGATAAAATTTAGTATATAATAAAAGAAAATAGCGATTTGTATAGTATGTTGCCTTTGTTGGTAAGTTAAATGAGTCGTTCTTTCGTATTATTTCATTCTCTAAGCGTGAAATATGTGCTTAGAGGAAGGGATACATTCAACATAATTAATTGGAAAAAGAGTAGGTGCAACAATGTTTAAACACGTAACAGTGCTTTTAAAGGAAACAGTAGACGGCTTAGATATAAAGCCAGATGGTACATATGTAGATTGTACACTGGGGGGGGGAGGACATAGTTCTTATTTATTATCCCAATTAACTGAAGGTGGAAAATTAATAGCGTTTGATCAAGATGAGATAGCGATTCAAAACGCGAAAGAAAAGTTCTCTTCATACGGTGAACAGTTTATAACAGTAAAGAGTAACTTCCGTTATTTAGCTGAAAAACTGCAAGAAATAGGTATAACAGAAGTAGACGGTATTTTATTTGATTTAGGTGTTTCATCCCCACAATTAGATACACCAGAGCGAGGCTTTAGTTATCATCATGATGCACCGTTAGATATGCGGATGGATCAAGATGCCCCATTAACAGCATATGATGTTGTAAATAGCTGGTCATATGAACAACTTGTAAGGATTTTCTTCCAATACGGTGAAGAGAAATTTTCAAAACAAATTGCAAGAAAAATTGAAGCTTATCGTGAGAATAAAGCTATTGAAACGACAGGAGAATTAGTAGAGCTAATTAAAGAAGGTATTCCGGCTCCTGCTCGTAGAACTGGTGGGCATCCTGCTAAGCGAGTGTTTCAGGCAATTCGTATAGCTGTAAATGATGAATTAAAAGTATTTGAAGAAGCATTGGAATCTGCTATTGAGATGGTTAAGCCAGGTGGAAGGGTTAGTGTTATAACATTCCATTCATTAGAAGATCGTATTTGTAAAACAACGTTTAAGCGAAATAGTACAACGCCACAATTGCCGCCAGGATTACCGATTATTCCTGATGAATTTAAGCCGAAATTAAAGCTTATTACAAGAAAACCGATTTTACCTTCTGATATAGAGCTAGAAGAAAATAATCGTGCGCGTTCTGCGAAGTTGAGAATCGCTGAAAAACGATAAAAGGGAGAGAGAGGTATGACTAATTTAGCTGTAAAGTACAAACAACAAGCGCAAGAAGAGGTGCAAATTCAAACGCCCCCACAGCAGATGGCTAAGCCGAAGGTTAAAGCGAAAATTACAAGAATCGAAAAACTGTTGTATGTAGCGTTTATTGGCTTTTTATTGTATGCCTGTGTCGCGTTTATTGGAAATAAAGCAGGCCTTTATCAAGTTAATGTAGAAGCAGCGACGATAGAAGAAAAAATTGTACAGCAGCAAAAAGAAAATCAAGAATTACAAGCTGAAGTAGAGAAGTTAAGTCGCTATGAACGAATCGCTGAAGTTGCAAAAAAACACGGGCTAGAAATTAATGCGAATAATGTGAAAGGCCTCAAATAAGGCAATAGGTGTGAAGGAACGATGAAGAAGAATATGACTAAATTTCATACCAATAAGGGAGCAGGTTATTTTATGATATTTTTCCTCCTGCTCTTTTTGCTGTTATTAGCCCGATTTTTTTACATACAATCAACAGGAACAGTTCATAATCAGGATTTAGATGCGCTTGCTAAACAAAAGCATAGTAAAAAAGGAGTTCTTGAAGCGAACCGAGGAACCATTTATGATCAAAACGGTCATGTGTTAGCACAAGACGCAAACTCTTATAAAATAGTAGCTGCGCTAAAAGGCGCTAACTCTGTTGAGAATAAAGAAGATACTGCAAAGAAAATTGCAGGAGTACTTGGAAAAGGCGAAGAGGATATTTTAGCTTCTTTAAATAAGGAAGGTAGAAGTCAAGTCGAATTCGGAACGTTAGGCAAGGATTTGACGAAAGAAAAGAAGGAACAAATAGAGGCGTTGAAGTTGCCGGGAATATCTTTTATTACAGAAAATGCAAGGGTGTATCCAAATGGTGATTTTGCATCTTATGTTATAGGTCATGCAAAACCAGATGAGAATGGAACCTCGGTAGGTCAATTTGGCATAGAAAAAAGCTTAGATAAATACTTAAGTGCTTCTAATGGAGAAGTAGCATATACAGGTGATCGTAAAGGTGTATCCCTTGATGGTGGAAAAGTTAATGTAAAGGCACCGAAAAATGGAGATAACGTTTATTTAACAATTGATCAACGTGTCCAAAGTTATTTAGAAGACGCGATGAAAGCAGCAAGTAAGCAATATGAGCCAGAAAGTTTAATAGGGATTGTTGCAGATCCGAAAACCGGAAAAATATTAGCGATGTCTACTAAACCTAGTTATGACCCTAATGATCGTCAAATTAAATATTTCTTCAATGACGCAATTGCCAATGCATTTGAACCTGGATCAACAATGAAAATTTTCACGTTAGCGGCAGCTATTAATGAAGGTGTGTACAAAGGGCAAGATTATTATCAGTCAGGGACATATCAAGTCGGAGATAGGAAAATAAAAGACCATAACGGCGGTGCTGGTTGGGGCTCTATCACGTTTGATGAAGGGGTAGAGCGTTCTTCAAATGTAGCGTTTGCAATTTTAGGAGATCAAAAACTTGGTCCAGAACGTTTCCGAAAATATATTCATAGTTTTGGATTAGATGAAAAAACGAACATTGATTTATCAGGTGAAGGATCGAATACAATTTTATTTGATCAGCAAATACAACAAGTGACAACAGCTTTTGGACAAGGTTCCACTGTAACACCAATTCAGCTTGTACAAGCTGCAACGGCCATTGCAAATGATGGGAAAATGATGAAACCTTATGCAATTGATAAAATTGTAGATCCGATAACAGACAAAGTAAAATTAGAACATAAGCCAGAAGAAGTAGGAAAACCTGTTACAAAGGAAACAGCAGCGCAAGTAAGACAGTTATTAGAACGTGTTGTTACATCTCCGAAAGGTACAGGGACAGCTTATAAAATTGATGGATATTCAGTTGGTGGTAAAACAGGTACAGCGCAAATTCCGGATGGAAAAGGCGGCTATATGACAGGAAGACAGAATTATATATTCTCATTCTTAGGTATGGCACCAATGGACGATCCACAACTTGTTGTGTATGTAGCTGTTAAACAGCCGAAATTAAAAGATGATGAGAACGGCGCACAACCTTTAGCTGATATTTTTAAATATGTAACAAAAAATAGTTTAGAGTATTTAAAGATTAAGCCAAATGAAGTGAAAGATCCGAAAAAACATCTGAAAGAACAACAAACTACTGTTCCAGATGTAACTGGTAAAACGATGGCTGAAGCGGGGAAAGCGATTGATAAAGCAAAACTTCGTCCAATCGTACTAGGTGAAGGGAAAGTACAGCAACAAGTACCAAAAGCGACTGAACAAACATTGAAAGGCGACCGAGTCTTCTTGGTAGGAGATAAGCCTACAATGCCAAATATACAAGGATGGGCACTGCGTGATGTTATGAATTTAGCGAAGACATTACAGCTTAACTTGAAGCCTTCTGGTACAGGATACGTAACAGAGCAAAGTGTGGCGGAAGGAACATTATTACAACCTGGTACAGAATTAGGTGTCACACTCGTACCGCCACTCCAACCACAACAAGAAGCAGAAAAGCCGTAATGGTAAAAGAGAAGAAGTTCTAATTAAATAAGTACAAGCATATATTGGAACAAGCTAGGCGTAAGGGAGGCTTGTTCCGATATGCGTGTATCAAATGTAACAGTTAGAAAACGACTTATTTTTATACTTATATCAGGTATACTTATTTTCACTATTATCGATATTCGTCTTGGATATGTGCAATTTTTTCTTGGGAATATGTTAACGGATCGTGCGAAAGATTCATGGAGTCGTAATATTACTTTTGAACCCGAACGTGGGAAAATTTTAGACCGAAATGGTGTGGAACTTGCCACGAATAAAAGTGCTCCAACTGTCTTTGTTGTACCAAGGCAAATTGAAAAACCAGCAGAGACTGCAGAGAAGTTAGCTGCAGTATTAGGTGTGGAAAAAGATGAGATTTATAAAAGAATTACAAAAAAAGAATCGATTGTAAGGTTAGATAAAGGCGGAAGGAAAATATCACATGACAAAGCGAAAGAAGTACGAGGATTAAGTTTGAAGGGCGTGTATATCGCAGAGGATTCTATCCGGTACTATCCATTTGGAAACTTTTTATCACATGTATTAGGTTTTGCTGGTAGCGATAACCAAGGTCTTATGGGACTAGAAAAATATTATGATAAAGAGCTAAATGGAGACAAAGGTCATGTGCGTTTTTTTGCAGATGCGAAAGGGCAAAGGATGCCTAATGTTGGTGATGATTTCAAAAAACCAGAAGCCGGTTTAAATTTAGGATTAACAATCGATGCGCGTATTACAAGGATTATGGAAAGAGAAATGAATATTGCGGAGTCAACTTATAATCCAGACGGTATGATTGCAATTGCAATGAACCCTAAAAATGGTGAAATTTTAGGGATGTCTAGTCGGCCGAGTTTTGATCCAGCGGATTTTCAAAGTGTCTCTCCAGAAGTGTATAACAGAAATCTACCTGTGTGGAGTACGTATGAGCCTGGTTCAACATTTAAGATCATTACACTAGCTGCAGCATTGAATGAAAATTTAGTAGACTTAGAGAAGGATACGTTTTATGATGATGGAGCAGCTGAAGTCGGTGGAGCTAGATTGAAATGCTGGAAAGCAGGAGGTCATGGCAGTCAAACGTTTTTAGAAGTCGTTCAAAACTCATGTAACCCGGGATTTATTGAACTTGGTGATCGCCTTGGTAAAGACCGATTATTTAAATACATTCGTAATTTTGGTTTTGGGCAGAAGACTGGGATTGACTTGCAAGGTGAAGGCAGTGGGATTTTATTTAATTTAGATAAAGTTGGTCCAGTAGAGCAAGCGACAACTTCATTCGGCCAAGGGGTTTCTGTTACACCAATTCAACAAGTAGCAGCTGTAGCGGCGGCTGTAAATGGTGGAACATTGTATCAGCCGTATATAGCTAAGGAGTTTATTGATCCGAAAAATAATCAAGTTGTTAGTAAAAAGACACCTGTTGAGAAAAGAAAAGTTATTTCCAAGGAAACTTCAGAAAAAGTTCGTTATGCATTAGAGAATGTTGTAGCGAAAGGTTCTGGTAAAGGTGCTTATATTGATGGGTATCGTGTAGGTGGAAAAACGGGTACTGCTCAAAAGGTGAAAGATGGTAAATATTTAGAGAATAATTATATTGTATCTTTTATCGGATTTGCTCCAGCGGATGATCCAGAGATTGTTGTGTATGTTGCTGTTGATAATCCAAAAGGGGTTACACAGTTTGGTGGAGTGGTAGCAGCTCCAATTGTCGGGAATATCCTTCGAGATGCGCTTCCTGTTATGGGAGTGAAACCGAGAAAAGAACAAGTTGAAAAAGAATATAAATGGGGCGATACACCAACTGTGGAAGTTCCGAATTTAATTGGAATGAAAAAGAAAGATTTACAAACACAACTCGTCGATTTGCAGCTTGATATAAGTGGAGATGGAGAGAAAGTAATTAAGCAATCACCAGAAGCGGGAGCTAAAGTAAAAGAAGGCTCAAAAATTAGAATTTACTTCGGGAATTAAAGGTAACATAGTACGTTTTATGGTACAATTGGTGGAAGTGAGTTCTTTATAGAACAGTTACTTAACTTGAGACAATAAGTGTCTCAGTCATAAATAGGCCAGTAGCACTTACCTCCTTATATAGGAGGTAATGTGTTGCTTACTGAAAAAAAGATAAATAAACAATGTAGAGAGGGTTTAGTGAAATGAAGTTGCATACACTTTTATCATGTTTGCATGATTTTCCAGTTGTTCCAAAAGAAAATCCAGAAATCACATCTATAGAAGCTGATTCACGTAAAGTGAAAGAAGGAAGCTTATTTGTATGTATGAAAGGATATACGGTTGATAGCCATGATTTTGCTAAGCAAGCAGCGGCACAAGGAGCGGCTGCTATTGTTGCGGAAAGACCAATTGATGTTGACGTTCCAGTTGTACTTGTGAAAAATACTTTTCGTTCGTTAGCGGTTTTAGCTGATTATTTTTATGGTCAACCGACACACAAGTTACATTTAATCGGAATTACAGGTACAAATGGAAAGACAACAACATCGCATATTATGGATGAAATTATGCGAGCACATGGTCATAAAACAGGGCTAATTGGAACGATTAATATGAAAATCGGTGATGAAACATTTGAGGTGAAAAATACAACACCAGATGCACTAACACTTCAACAGACGTTTTCAAAAATGGTTGAACAAGGTGTGGACAGCACGGTAATGGAAGTTTCGTCACATGCGTTAGATCTTGGTCGTGTACACGGATGTGATTACGATGTAGCGGTGTTTACGAACTTAACACAAGATCATTTAGACTATCATAAAACGATGGAAGAATATAAACATGCAAAAGGGTTACTATTTGCACAGCTTGGCAATAGTTATAATCATAATCGTGAAAAGTACGCTGTGCTGAATGGCGATGATAATGTAACAGAAGAGTATATGAGAAGTACTGCAGCAACTGTTGTAACATATGGTATTGATACAACAAGTGACATTATGGCAAAAAATATCGTTATGACGAGTGGCGGAACTACATTTACCCTTGTCACACCGTATGAAAGTGTAAATGTTACGATGAAATTAATAGGTAAATTTAATGTATATAACGTACTTGCAGCAACAGCAGCAGGACTTGTTTCGGGTGTGAAATTAGAAACAATCATTGCTGTTATAAAGGAACTAGCTGGGGTTCCAGGGCGTTTTGAAGTTGTTGATGGAGGACAAAATTATACAGTTATTGTTGATTATGCACATACGCCGGATAGTTTAGAAAATGTATTAAAAACTGCAAAACAATTTGCAAAAGGTGATGTGTATTGTATCGTTGGTTGTGGTGGCGATAGGGACCGAACGAAGAGACCGATAATGGCAAGTGTTGCAACAAAATATGCAACTCATGCAATTTACACATCAGATAATCCAAGAAGTGAAGATCCAGCGGCTATTTTAGATGATATGGTACATGGTGCAAGTGGAAATAATTATGAAGTGATTATTGATAGAAAAGAAGCGATAAACCATGCAATCACTAAAGTAAAAGCAGATGATATCATTATTATTGCTGGTAAGGGTCATGAAACGTATCAAATTATTGGTAAAGAAGTTCATCATTTTGATGATCGAGAAGTTGCGAAAGAAGCAATTACAGGGCGTTTAAACAACGAAGAGTAACAACGTGAGAGGAGGACTACATGTGCTTGAGCAAGGTTTATTAGTAACGGCTGGGGTAGCATTCTTAATTTCTGTTGCCCTTTCGCCATTGTTTATTCCATTTTTAAGAAAATTAAAGTTCGGACAGAGTATTCGTGATGAGGGACCAAAGTCACATCAAAAAAAATCAGGGACACCGACAATGGGTGGTATCGTCATATACGTATCTATGATGGTAACTTCACTTATTATGGCGATTAAGTTTAATTATTTAGGTGCAGAGGTTTCGTTATTACTATTAGTGACGTTTGGTTACGGATTAATCGGATTTTTAGATGACTACATAAAGGTAGTTAAGAAGAGAAATCTTGGTTTAACATCAAAACAAAAATTAGTAGGGCAGCTTGTTATTGCTATTGCATTCTTTTTAATTGGAAAAGGGCAAGCGTTCCACACATACATCATGATTCCGGGAACGGATGTTAAGTTTGAATTAGGTTGGGCGTATTTTGTACTTGTACTATTTATGCTTATTGGTGGATCAAATGCAGTTAACTTAACTGACGGTTTAGATGGTTTATTATCAGGAACAGCTGCTATTGCATTTGGAGCATTTAGTATTATTGCTGTGGCACAAGAGCAATTTGGAGTAGCGATATTCTGTATGGCAGTGGTAGGAGCTGTACTTGGATTTTTAGTATTCAATGCGAATCCAGCAAAAGTGTTTATGGGAGATACAGGTTCATTAGCTTTAGGTGGAGCCATTGCAGCTGTAGCGATTTTATTAAAACAAGAATTGCTACTTGTAATTATTGGCGGAGTATTCGTCATGGAAACTTTATCGGTTATTATTCAGGTCATTTCATTTAAAACAACAGGAAAACGTGTCTTTAAAATGAGTCCATTACACCATCATTATGAATTATGTGGTTGGTCAGAGTGGCGTGTTGTTGTGACGTTTTGGTCTGCAGGATTTTTATTAGCTGTGTTAGGAATTTATATCGGGGTGTGGATGTAATTGAAAACTGTAACTGAATTTCAAAATAAGAATATTCTTGTATTAGGCATTGCAAAAAGTGGTTATGCAGCAGCTACATTGTTACAAAAGTTAGGGGCGAATGTCATTGTAAATGACGGAAAGCCTTTAGCTGACAATGTACTTGCTGCAGAATTACAAGCAAAAGGAATGGACGTTGTATGCGGTGGCCATCCTTTAGAATTATTAGAGAGAAATATTTCTCTTGTCGTTAAAAATCCAGGAATCCCGTATTCTAATCCAATATTAGTTGCTGCGAAAGAAAAGCAAATTCCAATTGTTACGGAAGTTGAATTAGCATATCGTATTTCAAAAGCGCCATTTGTTGGAATTACAGGATCTAATGGTAAAACGACGACAACAATGCTGACATTTGAAATGTTAAAAGAAGGACAAAAGCATCCTGTTATTGCAGGGAATATAGGAACTGTAGCTTGTGAAGTAGCACAGGATGCAAAAGAAAATGAAGTTGTAGTTACAGAACTTTCATCGTTCCAATTGATGGGAGTAGAATCGTTCCAGCCTAAAATTGCAGCGTTCTTAAACTTATTTGAAGCCCACTTAGATTATCATGGGACGAAGAAGGAATATGGTTTAGCAAAAGCAAATGTTTTTAAAAACCAAACAGAAAACGATTATAGTGTAATAAACGCGGATGATGCAGATGTGATGGCTTTATCTGCGGATACTAAAGGTCAAAAAATCTTGTTTTCGACAACGAAAGAAATTGAAGATGGCGCGTGTATAAAAGATAACGCTCTTTATTTCAAAGGTGAAAAAGTTGTTGAAGTAAGCGATATCGTTTTACCTGGTCAACATAATCTAGAAAATATTTTAGCTGCGATGAGTATTGCGAAATTATTAGGTACTTCTAATGAAGCAATTACGGTCGTGTTAAAACGTTTTACGGGTGTAAAACATCGTTTAGAATATGTAACAACGATTAACAACCGTAAGTTTTATAATGACTCAAAAGCAACGAATATGTTAGCGACTGAGAAAGCACTATCTGCGTTTACACAACCGATTGTGTTACTAGCAGGTGGGCTTGACCGCGGAAATGAATTCGATGATTTAATTCCGTATTTCAAAAATGTAAAAGCGATTGTAACATTTGGACAAACAGCTCCCAAACTAGTAAGAGCGGCAGAAAAAGCGGGATTAGATATAATTGAAAGTGTCGATACTTTAGATGAAGCAGTGGTGAAAGCTTATGCTCATTCTAAAGAAGGTGATGTTGTTCTTCTTTCTCCAGCGTGTGCAAGCTGGGATCAATTTAAAACATTTGAAGAAAGAGGAGACATTTTTATACAAGCTGTGCATAAACTTATATAAAGTAAATCAAAACATCAGTAGGCTAACACCTACTGATGTTTTGTTACATAGGGCAAAAGGTTCTGCCTAAAGAGGTGGTGTTTGTGGGTAATGAAGAAAACGCCTGATTTTATGCTCATCATCGTAACACTTTCATTGTTGACAATCGGAATGATTATGGTTTATAGTGCGAGTGCAGTTTGGGCCTCTTATAAAATGGGGGACTCATTCTTTTTTGCAAAAAGACAATTACTGTTTGCGGGTCTTGGTGTAGTAGCTATGTTTTTTATTATGAAAATTGATTATTGGGTGTGGCGTACGTATTCAAAAGTAATTTTGCTAGTTTGCTTCATTCTTCTTATTCTCGTTCTTATTCCTGGAGTAGGTCTTGTTCGAGGAGGAGCACGAAGTTGGATTGGGATCGGAGCATTTTCGATTCAACCATCAGAATTTATGAAGTTTGCGATGATTATTTTCTTGGCAAAGTTTTTAGCGGAACGGCAAAAATTGATCACATCTTTTAAACGTGGTTTATTACCGGCTCTTAGTTTTGTGTTTCTTGCTTTTGGGATGATTATGTTACAGCCAGACCTTGGGACAGGAACGGTAATGGTTGGGACATGTATCATTATGATATTTATTTCGGGAGCGAGGGTCTTTCACTTTGCAATGTTTGGTTTGATTGGTGTAGCGGGATTTGTAGGATTAATTGCATCAGCGCCGTATCGAATGAAACGCATTACATCATATTTAGATCCGTGGTCAGATCCGCTTGGAAGTGGATTTCAAATTATCCAATCATTACTCGCAATTGGACCTGGTGGATTATTTGGGCTTGGACTTGGACAAAGTAGACAAAAATTTCTTTATTTACCTGAACCACAAACTGACTTTATATTTGCGATCTTATCCGAGGAATTAGGTTTTATTGGTGGTTCATTTGTGTTATTATTATTTAGTCTATTATTATGGCGCGGGATTCGTATCGCATTAGGAGCGCCAGATTTATATGGTACGTTTTTAGCAGTAGGTATTGTGGCGATGATTGCGATTCAAGTAATGATTAATGTTGGTGTTGTAACAGGACTGATGCCTGTTACGGGTATTACCTTGCCGTTTTTAAGTTATGGTGGATCAAGTTTGACATTAATGTTAATGGCAGTAGGTGTATTATTAAATATAAGTCGCCATTCTCGCTACTAAACCCTGTTTATAAGACAGGGTTTTTCGTATGTGTGTGTAAAAATGCAATATGTATATAGAAATAAATATAATGGAAATAAGAAAAGAGAAGCGGAGGAGTTAGTAGTGCGTGTATTAGTTAGTGGTGGGGGTACTGGTGGTCATATTTATCCAGCTCTTGCTTTAATTAGAGAAATAAAAAAGTTAAATCCAGAAGCAAGATTTTTATATATTGGTACGGAAAATGGACTAGAGAGTACAATCGTTCCAAAAGCAGGTATACCATTTCAGTCTATTGTTATAAGTGGATTTAAACGAAAAATATCATTAGATAATGTGAAAACAGTAATGCGTTTTCTAAAAGGTGTACAGGATAGTAAACGATATATTCGTCGTTTTAATCCGGATATCGTAATTGGAACGGGTGGATATGTATGTGGACCAGTTGTATACGCTGCAGCTAAATTAGGTATTCCAACTATTGTACATGAACAAAATAGTGTACCAGGTGTAACGAACAAATTTTTAAGTCGTTATGTTGATAAAGTTGCTGTTTGTTTTGAAGCAGCTACAGAGCATTTTCCAGAGTCAAAAGTGGTAATGACAGGTAATCCGCGAGCATCAGAGGTAATGGATCAAAATGGAATGAAAGGGAAACGTTCAGTTGGGCTTTCTCTTCCTAAAAAGTCTGTACTTATATTTGGTGGAAGTCGTGGAGCTAGACCGATTAACGATGCCTTCGTTGAAGCAATTGAACAGTTTGGGAACAAAAGCTACGAAATACTATATGTAACAGGTGAAGTACATTATGACAAAGTGATGGAAGCCGTGAAGCAAAAAGGGAACCCGAACAATGTTATTATTAAGCCGTTCATTCATAATATGCCAGAGGTACTAACTGGTGTAGACCTTGTTGTTTCAAGGGCTGGGGCAACAACACTTGCAGAATTAACAGCGTTAGGAAAACCAAGTGTGTTAATACCGAGTCCGTACGTAACAAATAATCATCAGGAAAAGAATGCACGTTCAGTTGTTGATAAAGGAGCGGCAAAAATGTTACTTGAAAAAGATTTAACAGCTGAAACGCTTATTCGTGATATTGATGAGATTTTATTGGATGCACAAACATTACAAAATATGAAGCTAGCTGCTAAGCAACTAGGTATTCCAGATGCAGCAAATAAGCTGTATGAAGTAATGAATAAGCTTGTAAAAAAATAAAGTGAGGCTTTAATCGGTGGGGAGTGATTCTTTCTCGTTGATTATTACCTTTCACTAATCGGATGTTTACTGGCATCCCGATTCTCGCCTAACTTCTTTGTTACCGCCGAATTTTGATTTAGGAGCTGTACTGCCCGTAAATAGAGGGATAACGTTAGGTGAACGCCCTGCATATTATTGTCATAAGGAGACTTAATATGGGGGAGATTGTCTATGGAACAATTAGTAAATGAGCTTATAGAAGCAGACGTTGGTCGTGTTTTAGTTAACGAGTCGTTAGCACGTTATACAACTATGAAAATAGGTGGACCAGCGGATATTTTAATTGTGCCAAAGCATGTAGCCGGTATTGAAAAAACATTACAGTTAGTAAAGCAATACAAAACGAAGTGGACTGTAATTGGGCGCGGTTCAAACCTTCTTGTATCTGATCAAGGCATAGAAGGTGTTGTTATTCGTTTAGGAGAAGGATTAGATCACTTAGAGGTCGAAAAACATAAGGTAAGAGTTGGTAGTGGATATCCTCTTATTAAATTGTCAACTTTACTTAGTCGTCAAGGGTTAGCTGGATTGGAGTTTGCAAGCGGTATTCCAGGAAGTGTCGGTGGTGCAGTATATATGAATGCAGGTGCACATAAATCGGATATATCGAGTGTATTATCGAAGGCTCTCATTCTGTTTGAAGACGGTACAATTGACTGGTTAATGAATAAAGAACTGGAGTTTTCTTATCGGGCATCTGTATTGCAAACGAAACGTCCTGGTATTGTTTTAGAGGCGGAGTTTCAATTACAGGCGGGAAAACGTGAAGAAATTGTACGTAGCATGCAAAATAATAAAGATTACCGCCGTGAAACGCAACCATGGAATCACCCGTGTGCAGGAAGTGTATTTCGGAATCCAATCCCACATTTTGCAGGAGATTTAGTAGAAAAAGCAGGGCTTCGTGGTTATAGGATTGGTGGAGCTCAAATTTCTGAAATGCATGGCAATTTTATTGTTAATACCGGGGGAGCTTCAGCGCAAGATGTATTGTCCTTAATTGAATTAATAAAACATACAATTAAGGATAAATTTGATGTAGATATGCATACAGAAGTAGAAATCATTGGAAGATAACGGTTATTCGTTCCGCTCATTATCATTTATGTTATAATAAGAAGATAAGAACGGCATGAGGAACATGCCGTTCTTTATGTTACATAGGGGGATCGTACATGAATAATAGTAAAGTGATTAAACTACAAGATCGTGTACCAAAATTGAAAAATCAAAAGAAAAAAAACAAAAAAAATGTTAATCATCGATTGATTTTATACATATCAATTTTATTTTTATTAGTGCTCTTTTTAATTTATTTTCGGTCTCCGCTTAGTAATATAAAAAAGATTAGTGTGTTTGGAAATCACTATATGACGGATGAGCAAGTAATGAAGGATTCAGGCGTGACATATGATACAAGTTATTTCCGAGTGACAGCACATAAAGCTGAAGAAAACTTAACGAAGCGAAAAGAAATTAAAGCAGTAAATGTAAAAAAACGTTTTCCAAACAAGATTGATATTCATATCGAAGAATATTTAACGATTGGCTATATAAATAAAGAGGGAAAATTACAACCGTTATTAGAAAATGGAAAAACGCTTGATGTACTACCTAATGGAAAACTTCCTGTTGCAGCACCGATTTTCGAACCTTTTAAAGAGGAGAAAATGAAGGAGTTAATCGCTGAACTAGAAAAATTAACACCAGCTATTTTAAAATCTATTTCGGAGATTCGCTATTCACCAACGAATGCGAATGAAGATCATCTTACTTTATATATGAATGAAGGTTATGAAGTGAGCACTACGATTCAAAATTTTGCAAAACGTATGGAAGCCTATCCGCTTATTTTAAAAACAATTGAGCCAGGTAAGAAGGTATTAATTGACTTAGAAGTAGGTGCATATACGAAAGAAGTAGGTGCGGAAGAAAAAAAAGAATAGAATGGTAGTTTTCGTTGATTATAGCAGAAAAAACAAAACGAATGTTCTATTATATGTATACGAATTTAGAAGAATGGTTCATTTGATGAAAAATATGTAAAAATTCTTAGATTCATACTAGTATTGGTACAAGTTTCACTTTTCTATGAGTACATCTTAGTGTAGACTTATACTTGGCGGTAAACTTTACACTCGAAATAGAATTATTTCAAGATAAGCAGTTATTCATAGTTTACTGCGATATTCTTAATTGAATGCTAAATAAAAATAAGAAAAATATAGGGTTAAAAAAGGGAAACGTATAAAGACGTTGAATATTTTTCTTATAAATAGTAAAGTTGCGATTGTTGTTCCATATATTGAGTTGTATGGTATAAATAAAGAAGGAGGTGCCAAAGAATGAACAGCAATGAAATATATGTTAGTCTTGACATCGGTACATCCAATGTTAAAGTCATCATTGGTGAAATGGTTAATGACAGCTTAAACATTATTGGTGTTGGAAATGTAAAATCAAATGGTTTAAAGAAGGGATCGATAGTTGATATAGACGAGACTGTTCGATCAATTAAAAAAGCAATTGAACAAGCTGAGCGCATGGTGGGAATCCACATTGAGCAAGTTGTAGTAGGTGTCAATGCAAACCAGGTACAGCTACTTCCTTGTCACGGAGTAGTCGCTGTTTCAAATGAAGATCGTGAAATCGGGAATGAAGATGTCTTACGCGTTCTAGATGCAGCACAAGTTGTGTCAATTGCTCCAGAACGTGAGTTTATTGATGTGGTACCTCGACAGTTCATCGTAGACGGTCTTGACGAGATTAACGATCCACGCGGGATGATCGGTGTAAGATTAGAAATGGAAGGTACACTTATTACAGGCTCGAGAACTTTACTACATAACCTACTTCGTTGTGTAGAAAAAGCAGGTCTTGAAATTGTTGATATTTGTCTTCAACCTTTAGCGGCTGCAACAGTTGCTATATCTTCAGATGAAAAAAATAGAGGAGTAGCCCTTGTTGATATGGGGGGAGGATCTACAACTTTATCTATTTTTAAAGATGGAGAGTTACAAGCGACGAGCGTATTACCATTAGGTGGAGACCATATAACGAAGGATATTGCGATTGGGTTGAAAACTTCAACAGAAAATGCAGATCAAATTAAGTTGAAATATGGACATGCTTTTTATGATACAGCATCTGAAGAAGAGATGTTTACGGTTCCTATTATGGGAAGTGATCAAACAGAACAATATTCTCAGTTGGAATTATCGGATATAATAGAGGCTCGTGTAGAGGAAATTTTAATGTTTGTTCAAGATGAAGTGCGTAAGTTAGGAGTAAAGCAAGTGGCTTCTGGTTATGTACTAACTGGTGGAATTGCTTCTATGCCAGGTGTTCTTGACCTTGCATATGATATTTTACATGAAAATGTTCGTGTAGCAACTCCTGATTATATTGGTGTGCGTGAGCCCCAATATACAAGTGGAGTTGGATTAATTAAACATTCTTATCAAAAAGCTAAATTACGTGGGAAAAATGTGCAGGAAAAGCAAGAGCATTTTGAACCAGTACCAGCACCAGCACCAACGCCGGTACAACAGCAACCTGCAAAACAAAAAACTCGTAATCAAAACAATAATAATCAAAATGATGACCGCATGATGTCAAAAGTAAAACGTGTATTCCGTTATTTATGGGATTAAAATTGGACACGAAAAATGAGGTTCTAGGGGGATTTCGACATGTTAGAGTTTGATACTACTCAAGATCAATTAGCGAATATAAAAGTTATCGGTGTCGGCGGTGGCGGAAACAATGCTGTAAACCGTATGATTGAACACGGTGTACAAGGTGTAGACTTTATCGCTGTGAACACTGATGCACAAGCATTAAATCTATCAAAAGCTGAAACGAAAATGCAAATTGGTGGAAAATTAACGCGTGGACTTGGTGCAGGCGCAAACCCTGAAGTAGGGAAAAAAGCTGCAGAAGAAAGTAAAGAACAGATCCAAGAAGCACTTCGTGGTGCGGATATGGTCTTCGTAACTGCCGGTATGGGCGGTGGAACTGGAACTGGTGCAGCTCCAGTTGTTGCTCAAGTTGCAAAAGAATTAGGTGCTTTAACAGTTGGTGTTGTAACACGTCCATTTACTTTTGAAGGACGTAAGCGTGCGACGCAAGCAGCATCTGGTATTGCAGCATTTAAAGAAAATGTAGATACTCTTATTGTAATTCCAAACGATCGCTTATTAGAGATTGTTGATAAAAATACGCCAATGTTAGAAGCATTCCGTGAAGCTGATAACGTATTACGTCAAGGTGTTCAAGGTATTTCGGATTTAATTGCAACGCCAGGTTTAATTAACTTAGACTTTGCAGACGTAAAGACAATTATGTCTAATAGAGGTTCTGCTTTAATGGGTATTGGTTCTGGTAACGGGGAAAATCGTGCTGCAGAAGCTGCGAAAAAAGCGATTTCTAGTCCATTACTAGAAACATCTATTGATGGAGCTCAAGGTGTTATCATGAACATTACGGGTGGCGCTAACTTAAGCTTATATGAAGTACAAGAAGCGGCAGATATCGTAGCTTCAGCTTCAGATCCAGAAGTAAATATGATCTTCGGTTCTGTTATTAACGAAGGATTAAAAGATGATATCGTTGTAACTGTAATTGCAACTGGTTTTGATGATAGCATTGCAACTCAACCACCAAAACCAATTATTCGTCCGAATGCGAACCACACGCAACAACAGCAACAACCAGTAGCTCAACCTTCAAAACAACGTGAAGTAAAACGTGAAATGAAGCGTGAAGAGCCAGTTGTACATGAGCGTCATTCAGATTCAGATGATATCGATATTCCAGCATTTTTACGTAACCGTCGTAGACGATAAAAAAAGGAGCTTTCATGCTCCTTTTTTGTTTTTTAAATGGAAAAGACCTGCTAAGCAGGTCTTTTTTTATTTCGTATATTTCAATATATTTTGTTGGTGAAAATAAGAGTATATCATTCTATGAATTTGTACTTTTATTTTTTACCGACAGATTATGTCTAGAAATCACAAAATAACAAAAAAACACCTCCGCAAATTGACACACTTTCCTATTGGATATGCATTATACTAGTCTCAACTTGAAAAAAGAGGTGAATTGTTTGGTTGTTTACGCCGACGTTGTTTGGTTGTTAAACGCCTGCATTGATTTTCTTTTGCTTTTATTAACAGCTACCGTGTTAAAAAAGAAGATCAAAAGATGGAGGCTTGTGTTAGGGGCATTTATAGGTTCAACTATTGTTATTTTTGCCTTTACTCCTTTTGCTTCTATGATGACACATCCAATTATGAAACTACTGTACTCGTTACTTATTGTGTATACAGCATTTGGGTTTACAACATTTAGAAATTATGCACAAACTGTTTTTACTTTTTACTTTGTAACCTTTATGGTTGGCGGAGGATTAATTGGAACTCATTTCTTTTTGCAAACGAATGAAATGGTAAATGGATTGGTTCAATCTCAGTCAATTTCTTACGGCGATCCAATTAGTTGGTTATTTGTTATTTTTGGTTTTCCGGTAATTTATTATTTTTCTAAAAAGCGTATTGAAAGCGTAGAGGTCACGAAAATACACTATGACCAAATTGTGAAAGTAAAAATTCAATTAGCGGAAGAAGAACTAGAACTGGCAGGTCTTATTGACAGTGGGAACCAACTTTACGACCCATTAACAAAAACACCCGTTATGATTATGCATGTTTCATCATTAGAACATTGCTTACCATCTTGGTTAACAGAACAAATTTATTCCAAAACAGAAATTCCTCAAATACCAGAAAATGATTCTGGTTGGGCGACAAAATTACGTTTAATTCCTTTCCGTGCAGTAGGAGTAGAAAGTCAATTTTTGTGGGCAATTAAGCCTGACAGTGTGCAAGTTGATCATGAAGGTAGTTCTATTGTTGTAAACAAAGTATTAATTGGATTAAATACACAACAACTGTCTACTAATGGGGAGTATCAATGTATTGTGCATCCAAAAATGTTGATTTCACAAAAAATGGTGATCGCTTAATAATGAGAGGCGGGATAATATGATGAAATTAAAATTTTATTTAGTATACCTTTGGTATAAAGTATTGCTGAAATTAGGAATTAAGACCGATGAAATTTATTATATTGGTGGAAGTGAAGCGTTGCCACCACCGTTAACGAAAGAAGAAGAGGAAGTTCTTTTGAATAAATTGCCAAAAGGAGATCAGGCAGCAAGGTCATTACTTATTGAACGCAACTTAAGGCTCGTTGTATATATAGCAAGAAAGTTTGAAAATACAGGGATAAATATTGAAGATTTAATTAGTATAGGAACAATCGGCCTTATTAAAGCGGTAAATACATTTAATCCAGAAAAGAAAATAAAATTAGCAACATATGCATCGCGTTGTATAGAAAATGAAATTTTAATGCATTTACGTCGGAATAACAAAAATCGTTCGGAAGTTTCTTTTGATGAACCGCTAAACATTGATTGGGATGGGAATGAACTATTGTTGTCTGACGTGTTAGGTACAGATGATGATATTATTACAAAAGATTTAGAAGCTACTGTAGATCGTCACCTTTTAATGAAAGCATTACACCAATTAAATGATCGTGAAAAACAAATTATGGAACTTCGGTTTGGGCTTGCTGGAGGAGAGGAAAAGACGCAAAAAGATGTGGCGGATATGCTTGGGATTTCACAGTCATACATTTCGCGTTTAGAAAAAAGAATTATAAAAAGATTACGAAAAGAATTTAATAAAATGGTGTGAAGAATAGGACCAGCCGTTATGTAGGCTGGTCTTATTCTATTTAGTTGTATTAGGAAAGATAATTTAAATGAAAAATCGTGAAAAAACCATATGCATAAAATCCCCTTCAAAGGAAATACTTTACACTGTACAGCAACTCCCGATAGGAGGGAACACTTTGACGAGAAACAAAGTAGAAATTTGCGGTGTTGATACAGCTAAACTTCCAGTATTAAAAAATGAAGAGATGCGTAAATTATTTCGTGAAATGCAAAGTGGAGAGATAAGCGCAAGAGAAAAATTAGTGAATGGAAACTTACGTCTTGTACTGAGCGTCATCCAAAGATTTAATAACAGAGGAGAATATGTTGACGATTTATTCCAAGTTGGTTGCATCGGACTTATGAAATCAATTGATAATTTTGATTTAGGCCAAAATGTAAAATTTTCAACGTATGCTGTGCCGATGATTATTGGGGAAATACGCAGATATTTGCGTGATAATAATCCGATTCGCGTATCGCGCTCATTGCGAGATATTGCGTATAAAGCTTTGCAAGTAAGAGAGAAGTTAATTGCAGAAAATTCAAAAGAACCAACAGCAATGGATATTGCAAAAGTGCTAGAAGTAACTCATGAAGAGATAGTATTTGCTTTAGATGCAATTCAAGATCCAGTTTCATTATTTGAACCGATTTATAATGATGGAGGAGATCCTATCTTTGTTATGGATCAGTTAAGTGATGAAAAACAAAAGGACGAGCAGTGGGTTGAAGAACTAGCATTGAAAGAAGGAATGAAGCGTTTAAATGATCGAGAGAAAATGATTATTAGAAAACGTTTCTTCCAAGGAAAGACACAGATGGAAGTTGCAGAAGAAATTGGGATTTCCCAAGCTCAAGTATCACGTTTAGAGAAGTCAGCCATTAAACAAATGAATAAAACGATTCAAGGATAAGGTCTCACCAATTATGGTGAGACCTTTTTATATGTAATATGGTTTGTGCTCATAGTAGGGGATTAGTGTTCATATAATGAAACTAGCATGGTGTTTCGTATAGGTGGCTTCCTGTAAATATGAGAAACAGCTTCCAATTCGTCATATAAGGGAGAGGGTAAAAATGGTGATACGAATTTCAGAGTTACAGATGAAGGATGTTATAAATATTTCAGATGGAAAAAGGATTGGGAATATTGGAGATATTGAAATTGATATGAACACAGGGCAAGTTTGTTCTGTTATTATTTCCAAACAGACACGTATGCTAGGTATTTTTGGAAAAGATGTTGAGATTGTAATTCCTTGGAAGGAAATTGTGAAAATTGGGGAGGATGTCATACTTGTAAGAGTAGATCCTGTTAATACTGTAACAGAATCAATACAAACACCGACAATTTCATAAAGAATATTACAAATTCCTCTTTTTTTTCTGTTAGGATTATGAAAAAATAAAAGTATGGTAAAATAGACAGGAAGTACCATGCTTTTTTCTGTTATTTTAATTAAAAGGAGCCGCTTTATTATGAGAGAACCATTTAAATATGTGGACGGTATACTGTATTTACAAGCGTGGAAAGAACTTGGAAACATTACTGCTGGATTTACGACAAAAGATGGTGGGATAAGTACGGGCTCCTTTCATGCGATGAATTTAGGATTACATGTGAATGATATCGTGGAGAACGTTCATGAAAACAGACGCATTTTAGCAAATAAGTTACAAAAACCATTAGAAAACTGGATTTGCTCTGAACAAGTTCATGATCATCATGTTGAAAAAGTAGGGCAACAGGAAAAAGGAAGTGGCGTTTATTCATATGAGGACGGCATTTCAAAAACAGATGGCATTTATACGAGTAATGAAGATGTTCTGTTAACGTCTTGTTACGCGGATTGTGTTCCGCTCTATTTTTATGCACCATCACATGGTATGATAGGACTTGCGCATGCTGGATGGAAAGGCACTGTACAAGAGATTGCAAAGGAAATGATTCAAAAGTGGAATGCAGAAGGTATTTCAAGTGATGAAATTCATGTTGCAATTGGACCGTCGATTGGATCTTGTTGTTATGTTGTGGATGATCGTGTATTAACAGCAGCACAGAAAGTAATTAACGGTGCTGTTCCTCATCAAAAAATTTCTGACGGGCAGTACGCAATTAATTTAAAAGAAATTAATCGTATATTATGTGTACAAGCAGGCATAAAAGAAGAGCATATTGTAATGTCATCTCTTTGTACAAGCTGTGAAGAGCAACTATTTTTCTCTCATCGTCGTGATCAAGGTAAGACAGGAAGAATGTTGAGTTTCATAGGTTTTAAGGAGGAAGGAAGCAAGTGACAGTACAAGAAAATTTAGTAATTGTAAACGAAGCTATTAAAGAATCTTGCGTTCGAGCTGGACGTTCGTTGCAAGATATTAAACTTGTTGCAGTGACAAAAACTGTAGGGATTGAAAAAACAAACGAAGTAATTGAAACTGGAATTATCGATTTAGCTGAAAATAGAAATGAAGGTTTCTTACAGAAATATGAGCATTTCGGTTCAAAAGTTAATTGGCACTTTATTGGCTCATTACAAACGAGAAAAGTAAAAGAAATCATTAATGAAATTGATTATTTACATTCGTTAGATCGTCTTTCCCTGGCGAAAGAAATTCAGAAACGTGCTGATAAGAAAGTGAAATGCTTTATTCAAGTGAAAACCTCATCTGAAGAATCGAAGCAAGGATTAGCAATAGAAGAGGTTGTTTCTTTTATTCAAAGTTTGCAAGAATTCGATAAAATTGAAGTGGTTGGACTAATGACGATGGCTCCATTTACAGAAGAAGAGGAAGAAATCAGACGCTGTTTTAAGGAATTACGTATGTTGCAAACAAAGGTGCAGGAGCTAGAGTTATTACATGCGCCATGTAAAGAATTATCAATGGGAATGTCCAACGATTACACGATTGCAATTGAAGAAGGGGCTACATATATTCGTTTGGGAACGATTTTAGTAGGAAAAGCGTAAAAGGAAGGAGAATCTTATTATGAGTTGGTCAAAAGTAAAATACTTCTTTTTTGATACACCGGAAGAAAAAGAAGCAGCTCAATATGGTTATGAAAAGGAGCAAACAGACATGAAAAAGCAGCAAGATCCACCAGAACAACAAGATGTTACGTTTCCAAAAGCGCAACCGAAGCAGAATGTTGTGAGTATTGAAACAGCAAAACAATCTTCAAAAGTTGTTTTATTAGAACCACGCACATATTCGGAAGCACAAGGGATTGCGGACCACTTAAAAGGTAGACGAGCTGTTGTAATTAATTTGCAGAGAATGTCTACTGATCAAGCGGTACGTATCGTTGACTTTTTAAGTGGTACTGTATACGCTATAGGCGGGGACATTCAAAAAATAGGACCGAAAACATTTATGTGTACACCTGAAAATGTTGATATTGTTGGTGCAATTTCAGAGTTATTCGGTGAAGAAGAAGAAACAAATATAAAGAGGTGGTAATACGCCATGACAACAGTTTTAATGGTGTTAAGTTCTGCTATCGAGATTTACTCGTGGGCACTGATTATTTACATTCTCCTATCATGGTTTCCTGGTGCAAAGGAATCATCTTTTGGAGAGTTCTTGGCGCGAATTTGTGAACCGTATTTAGAACCATTCCGCAGATTTATTCCGCCGCTTGGTATGATTGATATTTCTCCACTCGTTGCGATTTTTGCGTTAAAACTTGCTAAAAGTGGTTTGTTCAGTTTGTTCAGCTATTTCTTATAGTAAGAGGTTAAATACATGAGCATTTACGAACATTTTAGGCCTGATGAAGAGGTCTTTGTAGATAAAGTGCTGGAGTGGAAGCGAACAGCGGAGTACCATCAAGTGAAATTAACAGATTTCCTTGATCCAAGACAGCAACAAATTGTTTCTATGGTAATTGGACAAGGAGATGTCGCTGTGCAATTTGGTGGTGCAACGCCTAATGCAGAGCGTAAAAGAGCACTCATTTATCCAGACTATCTAGAATTAAATGAAGAAGAATTTCAAGTAGAAGTATTAGAAATTGACTATCCTTCCAAGTTTTATACGCTAGAACATAGGCAAATATTAGGTACATTTATGTCTCTTGGTTTAACGAGAGAAAAATGTGGTGATATTTTGCTGCAAGAAAATCGTGCCCAAATTGTAGTTGCGAAAGAAATCGTATCGTACATTGAGATGAACTTACAAGCAATAGGAAAAGTAAAAGTCTCCTTATCAGCAGTGCAAGGAGAACAAATTCTACAAATACATGAAACGTGGGGGGAGAAATCTGGAACGGTTTCTTCACTTCGTTTAGATGTTATGTTAGCTGAAATGCTACATTTATCTAGACAGAAAGTACAACCTTTCATAAAAAATGGTTTAGTAAAAGTCAATTGGAAAACAGTGGAGCAAACTTCTTATGAATGTTATCCAGGAGACGTTTTTTCTGTTAGAGGATATGGCCGAAGTAAATTATTTTCTGTAGAAGGTAGAACAAAACGCGACAAATGGAGAATTTTGTATGGTATACTAAAATGATTGGTTTTTTAGAAGGAAATCCTCCTATTTTGTCGAAGAAAAGATATAATTGAAAGAGGAAATTTAGATAACTACTTGGAGGTGGCGTTGTGCCGTTAACACCATTAGATATTCATAACAAAGAATTTGGTCGCGGATTCCGTGGCTATGATGAAGATCAAGTAAATGAGTTTCTTGATCAAATTATCAAAGATTATGAATTGGTCATTCGTGAGAAAAAAGCTTTAGAAGAAAAAGTTGCGCAGTTAGAAGGGAAGTTAGATCATTTCTCTAATATTGAAGATACGTTAAACAAATCTATCGTTGTTGCGCAAGAAGCAGCGGAAGAAGTAAAACGTAATGCGCAAAAAGAAGCGAAATTAATTGTGCGTGAAGCTGAAAAGAATGCTGATCGTATTATTAACGAAGCATTAGTAAAATCAAGAAAAGTTGCTTTTGATATTGAAGAGCTAAAGAAACAAGCGAAAGTATTCCGAACTCGTTTCCGTATGTTATTAGAAACACAGCTTGAAATGTTAAACAACGATGATTGGGATAAACTAATTGAGTTAGAAGACGAAGTAGATGAACTGTTGAAAAAAGAAGAAACAGTGTAAGCTTGACGTTTTTCTCATTATTACATATAATTTTAAACAACATATTTATTAAGAAAAACGAAGATAGGGATAAGTACCTTTTCAAACCTTATATAGCGAACTGAGGATGGTGTAAGCTCAGGATAAGGAGATAGTGGGAATATCACCCTGGAGTTCCGCGCTGAACAAATAGAGTAAGCGTAGGCGTGTATTCGCGTTAAGAATATAAAGAGGATTCTATACATATGTATATGATCTACTAGGGTGGTACCGCGGGAGACTTTCTCGTCCCTTTTTGGGATGAGAAAGTCTCTTTTTTATTCCGTTTTTTAAGTATTTCTTTTATACATGTAAGGAGGAATTGAGCATGGAGTACAAAAATACATTACTGATGCCGAAAACAGAGTTCCCAATGCGTGGGAACTTACCAAAACGTGAGCCTGCAATGCAAGAAAAATGGGCTGAAATGAATATTTACGAAAAAGTACAAGAACATACAAAAGGTCGTCCTTTATTTGTATTGCATGATGGACCTCCATATGCGAATGGTGACATTCATATGGGACATGCATTAAATAAAGTATTAAAAGACTTTATTGTTCGTTATAAATCAATGACTGGTTTTAGTGCGCCATATGTTCCAGGATGGGATACGCACGGTTTACCAATTGAACAAGCTTTAACAAATAAAGGCGTAAAACGTAAAGAAATGACAGTTGCTGAGTTCCGTAAGTTATGTGCAGAGTATGCATATGAACAAGTAGAACGTCAACGTGAACAATTTAAGCGTTTAGGTGTACGTGCAGATTGGGATAATCCATATATTACTTTAGAGTCAGCTTATGAAGCACAACAAATTAAAGTGTTTGGTGACATGGCGAAAAAAGGTTATATCTATAAAGGTCAAAAACCAGTTTACTGGTCTCCAACGAGTGAATCTGCTTTAGCAGAAGCTGAAATTGAATATCAAGATAAAAAATCAGCATCTATTTACGTAGCATTCCCTGTAAAAGATGGAAAGAATGTATTAGAAGGTGATGAAAAGTATATCATTTGGACAACAACACCTTGGACATTACCTGCAAACTTAGGTATTTCTGTTCACCCAGAGCTTGAATATAGTATTGTAAAAGTAAATGATGAGAAATATATCATTGCTTCTGAGCTGTTTGAGACAGTTGCAAAAACGTTAGAGTGGGAAAATGCTGAAGTTGTGAAAACAGTAAAAGGTAGCGAACTTGAGTACACAGTTGCAAAACATCCATTCTACGATCGTGATTCATTAGTTATGCTAGGAGATCACGTAACAACAGATGCAGGTACAGGTTGTGTTCATACAGCACCAGGACACGGGGAAGATGACTTCGTTGTTGGTAAAAAGTATGGATTAGAAGTACTTTGCCCAGTCGATGATAAAGGTGTATTAACAAATGAAGCACCTGGATTTGAAGGCTTATTCTATGATAAAGCTAACAAGCCAATTACAGAAAAATTAGAAGAAGTAGGCGCGTTACTGAAACTAACATTCATTACACATTCATACCCACATGATTGGAGAACGAAAAAACCAATTATTTTCCGTGCGACAGCACAGTGGTTTGCATCTATTGAAGCATTCCGTAAAGAATTAATAGAAGCTGTAGCGGAAACGAAATGGGTACCAGCATGGGGAGAAACTCGTATTCATAATATGGTTCGTGACCGTGGTGACTGGTGTATTTCTCGTCAGCGTGCATGGGGTGTGCCAATTCCGGTATTCTATGCTGAGAATGGTGATCCAATTATTACGGATGAAACAATTAACCATGTAGCAGATTTATTCCGTGAACACGGTTCTAACGTATGGTTCGAGCGTGAAGCGAAAGATCTATTACCAGAAGGATTTACACATCCGGGTAGCCCAAATGGCGAATTCCGTAAAGAAACAGACATCATGGATGTATGGTTCGATTCAGGTTCTTCTCACCAAGCGGTATTAGAAGAGCGCGAAGATTTACAGCGTCCAGCTGATTTATATTTAGAAGGATCTGACCAGTATCGTGGTTGGTTTAACTCTTCATTATCAACAGCAGTTGCTGTAACAGGTAAAGCTCCATATAAAGGCGTATTAAGTCACGGTTTCGTACTAGATGGTGAAGGACGTAAAATGAGTAAGTCGATTGGAAACATCGTCGTACCGAAGAAAATTATGGATCAATTAGGCGGAGACATTTTACGCTTATGGGTATCTTCTGTTGACTATCAATCTGACGTACGTATTTCAGATGATATTTTAAAACAAGTAGCAGAAGTGTATCGTAAAATCCGTAACACATTCCGTTTCTTATTAGGAAACTTAGACGACTTTAAGCCAAGTGAAAATGCAGTAGCTGTAGCTGAACTTCGTGAAGTAGATCGTTACATGTTAGTGAAATTAAATGACTTAATTACAAAAGTTAAAGAAGCATATGAAACATACGACTTCGCTGCTGTGTATCATGCAATTCATAACTTCTGTACAATTGATTTAAGTTCATTCTACTTAGACTTTGCAAAAGACATTTTATACATTGAAGGTGCAAATCACGAAGATCGTCGTGCAATTCAAACTGTATTATATGATGTTCTTGTTGCGTTAACGAAACTTGTAACACCAATCTTACCGCATACAGCTGATGAAGTATGGCCATACATTCCAGGCGTAACAGAAGAAAGTGTACAATTAACTGATATGCCAGAAGCTGTACAATTAGATGAAGCGGAAGCGTTAAAAACAAAATGGGATGCATTTATGACATTACGTGATGACGTGTTAAAAGCACTAGAAGTAGCTCGTAATGAAAAAGTAATCGGTAAGTCATTAAATGCAAGCATTACGCTATATCCAACTGCAGAAATGAAAGCTATGTTAGAGTCTATTAGCGAAGACTTAAAGCAATTATTCATCGTTTCTGAGTATAAACTTGGTGGTATGATGGATGAAGCGCCAGCAGATGCACCGAAGTATGAACATACAGCGGTTGTTGTTGCTCAAGCAACTGGTGAAACATGTGAACGTTGTTGGGTAGTTTCAGAAACAATTGGTAAAGATGCTGAACATGAAACATTATGTGAGCGTTGTGCAACAGTTGTTAAAGAAAACTATGTAAAATAATAAAAAACTGACTGCTATTCATGCAGTCAGTTTTTTTGTTGATGGCATATCAAAAAAACTTTTCAGACTCTTTCCTGTGAAGGAAAAATGTGTGTGAGGTAAGCAAATAAATTTCGGACACACTAACTGTACATTACAGCTAGGAGGAATGTACACGTGAATGAGATTTACATGGAAATAAAAGAAGAATTGCAATTGATGAGAAAAGAGTTGCAAGAGAGACTAGCTAAAGAAGTAATGCACAAATATGATGTCGAGTTCAGCCAAGAGCTTGGATATGAAATTAAGGAAGAGATAAAGAAAAAATTGCTATTACATGATATAAAAGAGGATTTAAAGGATGTAGAACGCGCATTATTTAAAATGGAAATAGACATGTACGGTATTTGTGAAGAGACGGGGAGATTAATTTCGACAAAGCAAATGAAGACAATGCCGACTGCTCGTACGATTCATGAATTCTTCTATGAAAAGGTAAATGTATGAATACGCACAACGATATTATATTACCTTTTTTTAATTTATTTTATTCTTCTATAAAGGTTCATTGTGAAAAGGTAGCAGCTATGCTAAAATTTTGAGGTACACTGTCTTTGTGGGGGAAATGAAAATGATATATTATGTAATAGCGTTATTTGTCATTGCTATCGATCAAATATCGAAGTGGTTAATTGTAAAGAACATGGAATTGGGTACGAGTATTCCGATTATCGACAATGTATTATACATAACATCACATCGAAATAGAGGCGCTGCTTGGGGTATTTTAGAAAATAAAATGTGGTTCTTCTACATTATTACAGTTGTTTTTGTAGTGTTTATCGTATTTTATATGAAAAAGTATGCGAAAACAGACAAGCTTCTAGGTATTTCGTTAGGTCTAATTTTGGGCGGGGCAATTGGTAACTTTATTGATCGTGTATTTAGACAAGAAGTAGTGGATTTCATTCACGTGTATATTTTCTCGTACAACTATCCAGTATTCAATATAGCTGATTCAGCATTATGTATTGGTGTTGTATTAATTATTATTCAAACATTATTAGAAGGCAAGAAAGCGAAGGAGTAATTGAATGAGTGAAGTAGTACAAGTAACAGTTGCAGCAGAGCAAAAAAACGAGCGAATTGATAAATTCGTTACAGGGATAAATAACGAATGGTCACGTTCACAAGTACAGCAATGGATTAAAGATGATGTTGTGACAGTGAACGGGAAAGCAGTAAAAGTGAATTATAAAGTAAAAGAAGAAGATGAAATTACAGTAACGATTCCTGAGCCAGAAGCGCTAGATATTCAACCAGAGGATTTAAATTTAGAAATTTATTATGAAGATGCAGATGTGCTTGTTGTAAATAAGCCACGTGGCATGGTTGTACATCCAGCACCAGGGCATACAAGTGGTACACTTGTAAACGGCCTTATGCACCATTGTACAGACTTATCAGGCATTAACGGTGTAATGCGTCCAGGTATCGTGCATCGTATTGATAAAGATACATCTGGACTATTAATGGTTGCTAAAAATGATATGGCACATGAATCGCTTGTAAATCAGCTTGTAGCCAAAACAGTAACGAGACGTTACAAAGCGATTGTACACGGTGTGATTCCGCATGATAAGGGAACTATCGATGCACCAATTGGTCGTGATAAGAAAGAGCGTCAAAGTATGACAGTTGATGAAAATGGTAAGAACGCTGTTACGCACTTCCAAGTGTTAGAACGTTTTAAAGACTTTACACTTGTAGAATGTCGCTTAGAAACGGGACGTACGCACCAAATTCGTGTTCATATGAAATATATTGGCTATCCACTTGCAGGAGATCCGAAGTATGGTCCGAAGAAAACATTAGATATGAATGGACAAGCACTTCATGCGGGTATTTTAGGCTTTGATCATCCTCGTACTGGTGAATATATTCAGTTTGAGGCACCGATTCCAGAAGTGTTTGAAGACGCATTAAATATTTTACGAAAATAGTATTGACAAATCATAAGAAAACTGAGATACTGACAACAGTTAAATAATGATCCTTTAACACAGCCCCGTGAGGTTGAGAAGGTAACGGTTTGAAATACTTAGGGTATGTTGTACCCTTTTTTCAAAAGTCCTCTCGCACACGCTGAGAGGACTTTTTTTATACCATTACTCTCACGCAAGAAAAAAAGCTTGGAGGTGTAGAGCATGCAAGAGAAAGCTGTCGTTTTAGATGACCAAATGATTCGCCGCGCTTTAACACGAATTAGTCATGAAATCGTGGAACGAAATAAAGGTGTCGATAATTGTGTTCTTGTCGGAATTAAAACTCGTGGAATTTTTATTGCACAACGTTTGGCAGAACGAATTGGTCAAATTGAAGGAAAAGAAATGGAAGTTGGAGAGTTAGACATTACGTTATATCGTGATGATTTAACACTACAATCCAAAAATAAAGAACCACTTGTAAAAGGTTCTGATATCCCTGTAGATATTACGAAGAAAAAAGTTATCCTCGTTGATGACGTATTATATACAGGAAGAACAGTTCGAGCAGCAATGGATGCTCTTATGGATTTAGGTAGACCATCTCAAATTCAATTGGCAGTTCTTGTTGATAGAGGTCATCGTGAATTACCAATTCGCGCTGATTATGTAGGAAAGAACATTCCAACATCAAGTGAAGAGCGTATCGAAGTTGATTTGCAAGAGACAGATCAACAAGATCGAGTAAGCATATACGATAAGTAAAGCCCTTTTAAATGTAGTCCTGTGAGGCTGCCAAAGGGTCTTGGCTTTCATATGTCAAATTTGGCATACGAAAGTATAGGACTCTTTGTGCACAGGCACAAAGAGTTTTTTTATTGCAAAGATTTAAACTGAAGGAGGATGTAACAATGGAACAAAAGCCAGTGTTAGACGTTAATGAAGTACCGAAACCGGGAAAATGGTTATTTTTAAGTATACAACATTTGTTCGCGATGTTTGGATCAACAGTGCTTGTTCCGTTTTTAACAGGATTGAATCCATCAGTAGCATTAATATCAAGTGGATTAGGAACGATAGCGTTTCTTCTTATAACGAAAGGTCAAGTACCAGCATATTTAGGATCATCATTCGCCTTTATCGCACCGATTATAACAGCGAAAACGGCAGGTGGGCCGGGAGCAGCAATGCTTGGTGGTTTGCTAGCAGGGCTTGTGTACATCTTAATCTCACTCGGAATTAAGAAATCAGGATCAGAGTGGATTATGAAACTACTACCACCAATCGTAGTTGGTCCAGTAGTAATGGTAATCGGTCTAGCTTTAGCACATACAGCAGTTAACATGGCGATGAACGGTGCGGATGGCAAATACAGCTTTACACATTTTTCAGTAGCATTAGTAACATTAGCAATTACAATCATTTGCTCGATATTCGGAAGAGGATTTTTCAGTATCATACCAGTGTTACTTGGCATTATCGGCGGATATATCTTCGCTTACTTCCAAGGGCTAGTAGACTTAAAGCCGGTGGCTGAGGCAAAATGGTTTGTTGTACCAGATTTCACAGTACCATTTGTAACATACACACCAGAGTTTTCATGGAAGATTGTACTCTTGATGGTACCAGTTGCACTAGTAACAATATCAGAACATATCGGACATCAAATTGTACTTGGAAATGTTATTAAAAGAGATTTAATTGAAAAACCAGGTTTACACCGTTCGATCTTCGGTGACGGAGTAGCAACATTAATTGCATCACTAATCGGTGGGCCACCGAATACAACGTATGGTGAAAACATCGGTGTGCTAGCAATTACGAGAGCATACAGTGTATACTTATTCATCGGTTCAGCAGTATTCGCAATCATGTTCGGATTTATCGGTAAGATTTCTGCACTGATTCATTCGATCCCAACACCAGTTATGGGCGGGGTATCAATCTTACTATTCGGTGTAATCGCATCAAGCGGATTACGCATGATGGTAGATGATAAAACAGATTTAAGTGACAAACGAAACTTAATGATTGCATCAGTAATACTAGTAATCGGTATTGGTGGAGCGGTACTTCACGTAGGGGATTCATTCCAAGTCGAAGGAATGGCGCTTGCAGCAATTGTAGGTGTACTGTTAAATCTACTACTACCAGAAACAAAACAAGAAAAACATACAAAACAATCTAAGCAGATTGCTTCATAAAAATAACCTTTTAATTCAGTCCTGTGAGACAGAAAAGGGTGGCTTCTTCCTTGCACCCTAGTCTTACATGACTAGGGTATTTTTATGCAAAGGTTGTTATAAAAATACAAAAGTGGTAACATAAAAATCAGAAAGATGAGGGATGACGATGAGCCATTTGTTAACGATGAGTGAATTATCGGAAGTAGAAATTTCAGAAATCCTAAAAGACGCAGAAGATTTTGCGAATGGAAAAGAGAGCAAAACGACAGAGCAAACTTTTGTTGCAAACTTGTTCTTTGAGAATAGTACGAGAACGAGATTTAGCTTTGAAGTTGCTGAGAAGAGATTAGGACTAGATGTTTTAAACTTTTCAGCTGATGCATCTAGCGTACAAAAAGGAGAAACTTTATACGATACGATAAGAACACTAGAATCAATCGGAACAAAAGCAGTGGTCATCCGCCATGAGCAAGATCGCTACTTCGATGAACTAAAAGATCAGGTGAATATCCCGATCTTAAACGCTGGAGATGGATGTGGAAACCACCCAACACAGTGCCTACTCGACCTTCTTACAATTAAACAAGAGTTTGGAAGATTTGAAGGTTTGAAGATTGCAATAGTAGGAGATGTTCGTCATAGCCGAGTAGCACGTTCTAATGCAGAAGCATTAACGAAGCTTGGTGCAACAATTTACTTTGCAAGTCCAGAAGAGTGGAAAGGTGAAGACAACACATTTGGAACATACAAACCATTAGATGAACTTGTTCCAGAAGTGGATGTAATGATGTTACTCCGTGTACAACATGAGCGTCATGATCATTATGAAACAGACATTATGAAAGAATATCATGAGAAACACGGATTAACAGTAGAAAGAGAACAGCGTATGAAAGAAGGAAGCATTATTATGCATCCAGCTCCCGTAAACCGTGATGTTGAAATTGCAAGTGAACTTGTTGAGTGTGAGCGTTCACGCATATTTAAACAAATGGAAAATGGAGTTTACGTAAGAATGGCTGTACTAAAACGCGCCTTACCAAATGTATTAGGAGGAATGAAACATGAATTACTTGTTTAAAAATGGTCGTTATATGAATGAAGAAGGAAAAATTGTAGCAACAGATCTTCTCGTACAAGACGGTAAAATCGCTAAGGTAGCAGAAAATATTACGGCAGATAATGCTGAAGTAATCGATGTGAACGGAAAGTTAATCGCACCTGGATTAGTAGATGTACACGTACATCTTCGTGAACCAGGTGGTGAACATAAAGAAACAATTGAAACAGGTACACTAGCAGCGGCAAAAGGTGGATTCACTACAATTTGTGCAATGCCAAATACACGTCCAGTACCAGATTGCAGAGAACATATGGAAGACTTGCAAAATCGTATTAAAGAAAAAGCACATGTCAACGTACTACCATACGGAGCAATTACAGTACGTCAAGCTGGTTCTGAAATGACAGATTTCGAAACATTAAAAGAACTTGGAGCATTTGCTTTCACAGATGACGGCGTAGGCGTACAAGATGCGAGCATGATGTTAGCGGCTATGAAACGTGCAGCAAAATTAGATATGGCAGTAGTTGCGCACTGTGAAGAGAATACGCTTATTAATAAAGGTTGTGTACATGAAGGGAAGTTTTCTGAGAAACACGGATTAAACGGTATCCCATCAGTATGTGAATCTGTACATATTGCAAGGGATATATTGCTTGCGGAAGCAGCAGATTGTCACTATCACGTATGTCACGTAAGTACGAAAGGTTCAGTACGTGTAATCCGTGATGCGAAACGCGCTGGAATTAAAGTAACAGCAGAAGTAACACCACATCACCTAGTGTTATGTGAAGATGATATCCCATCAGCTGATCCTAATTTTAAAATGAACCCACCGCTTCGTGGAAAAGAAGACCATGCAGCATTAATTGAAGGTTTATTAGATGGAACGATCGATATGATCGCAACTGACCATGCACCGCATACAGCGGAAGAGAAAGCACAAGGAATTGAAAGAGCACCATTCGGAATTACTGGTTTTGAAACAGCATTCCCGCTTCTATACACAAACCTTGTGAAAAAAGGAGTTATTACGCTAGAACAATTAATTCAATATTTAACAGAAAAGCCAGCTGATACATTCGGCTTAGAAGCAGGTCGCCTGAAAGAAGGTAGAACAGCTGATATTACAATCATTGATTTAGAACAAGAAGAAGAGATTGATCCAACAACATTCTTATCAAAAGGAAAAAATACACCATTCGCAGGTTGGAAATGCCAAGGATGGCCGGTAATGACAATCGTTGGTGGTAAGATCGCATGGCAAAAGGAGAGTGCATTAGTATGAAAAGACAACTTATCTTAGAAGATGGAACAGTATTAATTGGAAAAGGTTTCGGAGGAGAAATCGAAAAGTCAGGTGAGGTTGTATTTACAACAGGAATGACTGGATATCAAGAAACATTATCTGATCCATCATATTGCGGTCAAATCGTAACATTCACGTACCCATTAATCGGAAACTACGGCATTAACCGTGACGATTTCGAATCGATTCACCCATCTGTAAATGGTTTAATCGTAAACGAAATTTGTGATCATCCATCAAACTTCCGTAATGAAATTTCGTTAAATGATTACTTAAAAGAAAGAAACATCCCGGGATTAGCAGGAATTGATACGAGAAAATTAACGAGAAAAATTCGTCAATACGGTACATTACGCGGACGCCTTTGTAACATGGATGCAGATGTAGAATACATCGTGAGCCAATTAAAAGCGACAGTATTTACAGATCATGTGAAACGCGTATCAACGAAAGATCCATACCCAAGTCCAGGACGCGGACACCGAGTTGTACTTGTAGACTTCGGAATGAAACATGGTATTTTACGAGAATTAAATAAGCGTGACTGTGATGTAATTGTAGTTCCTTACAACACAACAGCAGAAGAAATTTTACGCCTTAGCCCAGATGGAATTATGTTAAGTAACGGACCTGGGGATCCAAAAGATGTACCAGAAGCAATTGAAATGTTAAAAGACATTATCGGTAAAGTTCCTTTATTCGGAATTTGCCTAGGACATCAATTGTTCGCTCTAGCATCTGGTGCAAATACAAGTAAGTTGAAATTCGGTCACCGTGGTTTAAACCATCCAGTAAAAAATCTTGCAACTGGAAAAGTAGCAATTACATCTCAAAACCATGGTTACGCAGTAGAAGAAGAATCAGTTGAAAATACAGAGCTTGAAATTACACATGTTGCTTTAAATGATGGAACAGTAGAAGGTCTTCGTCATAAGAAGTTCCCAGCATTTACAGTACAATACCATCCAGAAGCTTCAGCAGGACCTGAAGATGCAAATGATTTATTCGAAGATTTCTTAGCAATGATTGAAAACTTCAAGAAAGAAGGGGAAGAGTTATGCCAAAACGCCTAGACATTAACACAATTTTAGTAATCGGATCAGGACCAATTGTAATTGGGCAAGCAGCGGAGTTTGACTACTCTGGTACACAAGCTTGTCAATCTCTAAGAGAAGAAGGTTACAAAGTAATCCTTGTTAACTCTAACCCAGCAACAATTATGACAGATACTGCAACAGCAGATAAAGTATATATCGAACCATTAACATTAGAATTCGTAAGCCGTATTATTCGTAAAGAACGTCCAGATGCAATCTTACCAACATTAGGTGGTCAAACAGGGTTAAATATGGCTGTTGAACTTGCGAAATCAGGCATACTTGAAGAATGCGGAGTTGAAATTTTAGGAACGAAATTATCAGCCATCGAGCAAGCGGAGGATCGTGATTTATTCCGTACATTAATGCAGGATTTAAATGAACCAATTCCATCTAGTACGATCATTCATACGCTGGAAGAAGCACATGAATTTGTAAAAGAAATTGGTTATCCAGTTATTGTTCGCCCAGCATTTACAATGGGAGGAACAGGTGGCGGAATTTGTAGTAATGAAGAAGAACTAATTGAAATCGTATCCGGTGGATTAAAACATAGTCCAGTAACACAATGTTTATTAGAAAAGAGCATTGCTGGTTGTAAGGAAATTGAATATGAAGTAATGCGTGATTCGAATGATAACGCGATTGTAGTATGTAACATGGAAAACATCGATCCAGTTGGGGTTCACACAGGTGATTCTATCGTAGTAGCACCAAGCCAAACATTAAGCGACCGTGAATATCAAATGTTACGAAACACTTCATTACGAATTATTCGTGCATTAGGAATTGAAGGTGGATGTAACGTTCAGCTTGCACTAGATCCACATAGCTTCCAATACTATGTAATCGAAGTAAACCCACGTGTAAGTCGTTCATCTGCACTAGCATCTAAAGCGACTGGATATCCAATTGCAAAATTAGCAGCGAAAATTGCAGTCGGCTTAACATTAGATGAAATCATAAACCCAGTAACACAAAAAACTTACGCTTGCTTCGAGCCAGCATTAGACTATGTTGTTTCAAAAATTCCACGCTGGCCATTTGATAAGTTTGAATCAGCAAACAGAACACTTGGTACACAAATGAAGGCAACTGGTGAAGTTATGTCAATTGGACGTAACTTAGAGCAATCATTATTAAAAGCGGTTCGTTCTTTAGAGCTTGGCATTTATCACTTAGAATTAGACCACTTAAAAGAACTTGATAAAGAAACAATGAAAAAACGCATTATTAAAGCAGACGATGAGCGACTGTTTATTGTAGCAGAAGCAATTCGTCAAGGTGTAACGAAAGAAGAAATCAACGAATGGTGTGAAATGGACTTCTTCTTCTTACAAAAAATTGAAAACATCGTAAATATGGAACGCGAAGTAAAAGCGAATGTAGGAAATATGGAAGTACTACAAGCTGCGAAAGAAATGGGCTTCAGTGATCACTACATTGCAGCTGCTTGGAACAAAACGGAGCGTGAAATTTACGATATGCGTAAAGAAAGCAATATAACTCCTGTTTATAAAATGGTAGATACTTGTGCGGCAGAGTTTGAATCTGCAACACCATACTACTACAGCACATATGGTGATGAGAATGAATCGGTGATAACAGATCGTAAGAGTGTTGTTGTACTAGGGTCTGGTCCAATCCGTATCGGTCAAGGGGTTGAGTTTGACTATGCAACAGTTCACTCTGTATGGGCAATTAAAGAAGCTGGATATGAGGCAATCATTGTTAATAACAATCCAGAAACAGTTTCAACAGACTTCAGTATTTCTGACAAATTATACTTTGAACCATTAACAATCGAAGATGTAATGCACATCATTGATTTAGAAAAACCAGAAGGCGTTATTGTTCAGTTCGGTGGACAAACGGCAATTAACTTAGCGGCGAAATTAGAGGCTCACGGTGTGAAAATCTTAGGAACATCACTTGAAGACTTAGACCGTGCAGAAGATCGTGATAAATTTGAAGCTGCTTTAACAAAACTTGGTATCCCGCAACCAGTTGGTAAAACAGCAACGACTGTAGAACAAGCGGTAGCAATCGCAGAAGAAATTGGTTATCCAGTATTAGTAAGACCATCTTACGTACTAGGTGGACGTGCGATGGAAATCGTATATCGTCAAGAAGAACTGCTGCACTACATGAAAAATGCAGTTAAAGTTCATGCAGATCACCCAGTATTAATCGACCGTTACATGGTTGGTAAAGAAATTGAAGTAGATGCAATTTCAGATGGTGAGAATGTATTCATTCCAGGTATTATGGAACATATTGAACGCGCTGGAGTTCACTCTGGTGACTCAATTGGAGTATATCCACCACAAAGTTTATCTGAAAAACTAAAAGAACAAATCATTGAACATACAATTGCACTTGGAAAAGGATTAAACATTGTTGGATTACTAAATATCCAGTTTGTAGTATTCAAAGATCAAGTGTACGTAATTGAAGTAAACCCACGTGCAAGCCGTACAGTACCGTTCTTAAGTAAAATTACAGGCGTACCGATGGCGAATGTTGCAACGAAAGTTATTTTAGGGCAAGACCTAGTAGAGCAAGGATACGGAACGGGCTATCACCCAGAAGAGAAAGAAGTATATGTAAAAGCTCCGGTATTCTCATTCGCGAAACTACGTTCAGTTGATACAACATTAGGACCTGAAATGAAATCAACAGGGGAAGTAATGGGTAAAGACTTAACGCTTGAAAAAGCATTATATAAAGGATTAGTTGCTTCAGGAATTAACATCCCAACGCACGGATCAGTAATCATTACTGTAGCGGATAAAGATAAAGAAGAGGCGATGGAAATTGCAAAACGTTTCCACGAAATCGGCTATAACTTATTAGCAACAGCTGGAACAGCACAATCATTAGAAGAGCAAAATATCCCAGTACAAGTTGTAAACAAAATTGATTCTGAAGACTACAACTTACTAGATATTATCCGTCAAGGAAAAGCACAGTTTGTAATTAACACATTAACAAAAGGTAAACAACCAGCGCGTGATGGTTTCCGCATTCGCCGTGAATCAGTAGAAAATGGTGTGGCTTGCTTAACATCACTTGATACAACAAGAGCAATCTTACGAGTATTAGAATCTATGACATTCTCAGCTCATTCAATGAAAGAAATTACGCAAACAAAGCGTCACGAGGTGGTACATGCATGATGCAAAAGCAAAATATGATCGTCGTTAATCAAAAAGAAATCGCAAAAAACATTTACGAGTTAGTGCTTCAAGGAACTTTAGTACAGCAAATGAACGAACCAGGGCAGTTTGTACACATTAAGGTAGCAGAGGGCATTGCGCCCCTTCTGCGCCGCCCGATTAGTATTTGTAATGTAGATCAAGAGAAGAACGAATTTACAATGCTATATCGTGCGGAAGGACAAGGGACAAAAACATTAGCAACTAGAAAACAAGGTGAAATGGTAGACGTACTAGGACCACTAGGACACGGTTTTCCTGTAGAAGAAGCAGAACCTGGTCAAACAGCTTTACTAGTAGGCGGGGGGATTGGTGTACCACCACTTTATGAACTATCACAGCGCCTCGTTGCAAAAGGTGTACGTGTAATTCACATCTTAGGTTTTCAAACGAAAGATGTAGTTTTCTATGAAGAAAAATTTGCAGAACTTGGTGATACGTACGTTGCGACAGTAGATGGTACACACGGTACAAAAGGATTTGTCACAGATGTAATTGATAATTACGGAATTGACTTTGATATTCTTTATTCATGTGGTCCGTTAGCGATGCTTCGTGCATTAGAAGGACGTTACAAAGAGAAAAAAGCCTATATTTCATTAGAAGAACGTATGGGCTGCGGTATTGGAGCTTGTTTCGCATGTGTATGCCACTTACAAGAAGATCCAAGTGGACATTCTTACAAGAAGGTGTGTAGCGACGGACCAGTATTTCCAATCGGGGAGGTTGTACTATGAACAGATTGCAAGTTGAATTACCAGGATTATCATTAAAAAATCCAATTATACCGGCATCTGGATGCTTTGGATTTGGTCGTGAATATGCACAGTTTTACGATTTAAGTGTACTAGGATCAATCATGATTAAAGCGACGACAGAACAACCACGCTATGGAAATCCAACACCTCGTGTTGCTGAAACACCGGGCGGCATGTTAAATGCGATCGGACTTCAAAACCCAGGGTTAGAAAAAGTAATGAATTCTGAATTACCATGGTTAGAACAATTTGACCTTCCAATCATTGCGAACGTTGCAGGCTCACAAGCTGAGGATTACGTAGCGGTTGCAAAGGAAATTTCTAAAGCGCCTAATGTCCATGCACTAGAATTAAATATTTCTTGTCCGAACGTAAAAACAGGTGGTATCGCCTTTGGTACAAATCCTGAAATTGCTGCTGATTTAACGAAGCGAGTAAAAGAGGTTTCTGAAGTACCTGTATACGTGAAGTTGTCACCGAACGTGGCAAACATAGTGGAAATTGCAAAAGCGATTGAAAATGCAGGTGCAGATGGTTTAACGATGATTAATACATTGCTTGGTATGCGTTTAGATTTAAAAACAGCTAAACCAATTTTAGCAAACCGTACAGGCGGATTATCAGGTCCTGCGATTAAGCCAGTAGCAATTCGTATGGTACATGAAGTAAGCCAAGCGGTTAACATTCCAATTATCGGAATGGGTGGTATTGAAACAGCGGAAGATGTAATTGAATTCTTCTACGCTGGCGCAAGCGCAGTTGCAGTAGGTACAGCGAACTTTATCGATCCGTTCGTATGTCCGACAATTATTGAAGAGTTACCAGCATTACTAGATGAATTAGGATTTGATCACATTTCGGAATGTCAAGGAAGGAGCTGGAAGCAAACATGTCACAGTCGTTAATCGTTGCACTAGATTTTCCAGGGAAACAAGATGTAGAACAATTCTTGTGCCACTTTGAAGGGGAAGAGTTATTTGTCAAAGTTGGTATGGAGTTATTTTACAAAGAAGGCCCTGCAATTATTACGTACTTAAAAGAAAAAGGACATAAGATTTTTCTAGATTTAAAACTTCATGATATTCCGAATACAGTAAAAAGCGCTATGCGTAGCCTAGCTAGTCTAGATGTTGATATGGTAAATGTTCATGCTGCTGGGGGAAGCAGCATGATGAAAGCTGCGATTGAGGGATTAGAGGAAGGTAAGCAAGAAGGAAAAGAGAGACCGATTTGCATTGCAGTTACACAACTAACAAGCACTTCGGAAGCTATGATGAAAAAAGAGATCGGCATTGAGAAGACGTTAGAAGAAGCGGTTGCTCATTATGCAAAACTAACGAAAGAAAGTGGACTTGATGGCGTTGTTTGCTCAACGCTTGAAGTTCCAAAATTACGTGAAGTATGCGGAAATGAATTTGTAACAGTAACACCGGGGATTCGTCTTGCAAGCGATGATGTAAATGACCAGGTGCGCGTAGCAACACCGAAACGTGCGAGGGAACTTGGCTCAAGCTACATCGTAGTTGGACGTAGCATTACAAAAGCAGAAAATCCGCTTGAAGCGTATAAAACAGTAAAACAACAGTGGGAAGGTGTAACAGTATGAAAAAAGAAATCGCATCGCATTTATTAGAAATTGGAGCAGTATTTTTACAACCGAATGATCCATTCACATGGTCTTCAGGTATGAAATCACCAATTTATTGTGATAACCGTTTAACTTTATCTTATCCAAAAGTACGTCAAGCGATTGCAGCTGGATTAGAAGAGTTAATTAAAGAGCATTTCCCAACTGTAGAAGTTATTGCAGGAACAGCAACTGCTGGTATTGCGCACGCTGCATGGGTAAGCGATCGTATGGATTTACCAATGTGCTACGTACGTAGTAAAGCAAAAGGCCACGGTAAAGGGAATCAAATTGAAGGAAAAGCTGAAAAAGGTCAAAAAGTTGTAGTAGTAGAAGACTTAATTTCAACTGGCGGAAGTGCAATTACATGTGTAGAAGCACTTCGCGAAGCTGGCTGTGAAGTATTAGGAATCGTATCAATCTTCACATACGAGCTAGAAGCAGGAAAAGAAAAGCTAGAAGCAGCTAACGTAGCATCATATTCTTTAAGTGATTACAGTGCATTAACTGAAGTTGCAGCAGAAAAAGGTATGATCGGACAAGCTGAAACGAAAAAATTACAAGAGTGGCGTAAAAATCCAGCTAACGAAGCTTGGATCACAGCGTAACATGAAAAAAACGACCGCAGGGGAACGCGGTCGTTTTTTATATTATTGTTAAAACTTCATGTAAAGAACAGATAGTAGGAATATCGTACTTGAGTTGTGAGTTATCTCGATTTAACCATATCCCTTGCATCCCAGCTGCTGTACTACTAATCGCATCAGTCTCTAATCGATCGCCAATATAATAGCAATCTTTCATTTCAAGGTTCGATTGTAATACGGTTCTGTGAAAAATTTCAGGATCTGGTTTCGATATACCAAGTTCACTAGAAGTAAATATACATTTAAAATGTTTAGGGCAGTTAATTTTTCGACTTGTTGTTCATAGTTACCATTACTAATGATACCTAATGAGTGACCGCCTTGCTGCAAGTTCTGTAATGTATAGTGTACATCTTCAAACGCGGTCCAGTTGTTCTTATATAGTTCTATATATTGATTGAATCTATGCTGAGATTCTTTTGGGGATAGGTTTACTTAAATAAATGATACATTCGCATTACTTGTTGTTCTTGAAAAGATAATTCCCTGGATAAAAATTTGTTGAAATATTCTTCTGATAATTCATGCCAGACTTTCGTTGCCTCTAATTCATTGCCTGAAAAAATAGTATTATATACTTGAAAAAAATCTATAATACCATTTCTTTCAGCAGCCTCATAATCAAGTAAAGTTCCATCAATATCAAAGAAAATCATATTGCTGTCTCCTTGTTAACAACTATTTAGCGTTTTCAGCAACCTCATATCCTTTCACAAACAATAGCGTCATATAAGAAACGATAAACGAGAAGATGCTGTACATGCCAACCCAAAAGAAAAATTTTGGAGTAAAGGCGATAACACCTATTATTAAAAAACTAGCAAACGTTACAATCGGCATTACGTAATACGTTTTCGTTTTGCGTGTTCCAATAACAGATACGATAAAGATAAATAATGGACAAATTAATAAGACGAAAATCAATTCATTCATAGGTATGTCCCCTTTTCTAATTGCAGTAATCTGTTTCTCGTAAACGTTTTGAAATAATTACTCTCCTAATATAATTTCGCTAAGTAATAACGAATCCCTCTTGAAAACTGATAATTCATGATGAATTTTACAAGCAAAAAACGTAAGCAAGAGAACACTTGCTTACGTTATAGGATAAACATCGCAACGATCGTGGTGACAATTAAACCGATAACAACCGGTAAAAAGTTTCGGCGTGCAAGTTCAAATGGATCGACTTTACAAATCGCAGCAGCAGGAATAAGTGCCCAAGGAATTAACGTCCCGCCCCCGGTCCATATAGCTGCAATTTGCCCGAGTGCTGTTAATGTAGCTGTGCCATGGCCAAGTGCTGTTCCAAAAAGATTGGCAATGGAACCAGCAAGTGATATACCTGAAAAACCTGATCCATCTAAGCCGGTAATGACACCCACGATGGTTAATGTCCCTGCCGATACATATTGATTTAAAGGAACAGTTTGAGATAAAGCGATGCCTAAGTCGTTAATGATTCCGTGTGAACCTTTCGGTAAATAGTCTCCGATAATTTTCACAAAGCCACTATCTCCTAAATAAAAGAGTGCAGCGATAGGAATAACTGGTCCGAAAATTTTAAAGCCAAATTGGAGCCCTTCTATGAAATAATCGGTCGTTTTATTCAGTCCATTACCTTTGTAGGCGATGAGAGAAATGATGATAATCATAATAACAGTTGTTCCGCCGATAAGTGCAGTTGCGTCGCTTCCTTGTAGTTGAAATTGAATCATGCAAAGGATATCAATGATATATACGATAGGGATACAAATAGCGAGCCATTTCTTTGTGCGAGGAGATAATGAAGTGAGCGTTTTAGAAGACTCAGTTGATAGAATAGATTCTTGTATAGCTAAGCCTGTATGAAACTCTTTTCGTAAGAAGAAAAAAGCGACGGAAGTTGTCACAACGCCCATAACGATAACGAGTGGAACACTTGCAGATACGACGCTGGAAACAGGGAGATCAGCAGCGTCTGCGGTTAATTTTGGTGCGCCTTGTATAACGAAGTCGCCGGATAAAGCAATCCCATGACCGAATAAGTTCATAGCAATTGCTACTCCAATTGGAGGAAGACCGACACGTACAGCAACCGGTAATAAAATAGCTCCCATTAAGGCGACAGCGGGAGAAGGCCAAAAGAAGAAAGAAATTGTCATCATCAAAAGGCCAATAATCCAGTAGGCGAGGGTAGGGGTACGGATCATCTTTGTAAATGGTGAAATCATTGTATCATTTATACCGGTATGAACGAGTAGGTTACTCATCGATACGATAATAGAAATGATTAATATAGTTGGTAATAGCTCAGTAATGGCGTAAATAAAACTTTGAAAAATGCTGCTAACGGCAAGAGGGATAGAACTTGTAGCAGTTAATGCTAATAAAAAGATAAAAACGATACAAATAATTGTAGTATCTTTCCGGAGAATAAAAAAGGTAATAATAGTGAGTAAACAAATAACATAGAGAGCGTGTAATAGCGTTAATTCAACTCCCATAACATTCACATCCTTAGGCAATCGTGTAGTTTATTGTATGAAAGTAGGGAAAGTATGTGAGTATAAGAAACAGAAAAAAAGGTAAAATTTCATGTACTGCAATGGTAAGGATAAAAAATGGATGTTACAATACAATTAATCCTAAAAATGGAATTCGAGGAGGGCTTATGCACAAAAAAATTGGATTTTTGGGATTTATCATAACTTGTAGTCTATTAATCATTTTAAAGCTATTTACAAACAATGAATGGATAAGTATTATACCTGTTTTCGGGTTTGTATTTATACTTTTATATAACTGGGATGGTATGAAACAATACAGTAAAAAGTATCGGAATTATGATAGGTATCATCGTTGTATGCTCATTGTTCGCAGGGGTTATTTTAATAGAGGGTCAGAAACAAATGGAGAAAATGTCTATTTTTCAAGAATGGATGTCTTCTGCAAACGGTCTTTATCTTGTAATTATAGTTGTTATTTTTCTAAGAATTGTTATAAGTATAGCAAGTTACATATTAAAGGAGAAGTAGAATGGGGGAGTACGAATGAGAGAAAAAATAGGATATTATGGTGTGCTAGTTTGTTTACTATTATCAGTTATTTCAGGACAATTTCTTAACAGTGAATGGGTACCAGTTATATTATGTATAGGAGTATTGATTTTTGCTCCTATGTATCGCTGGAATGAATGGAAAGCATATAGTCGAAAAAGAAAATGGTTTTCAGCATCGAATTTGTCATTATAATCAGTACAATTCCGTTTTTGTTATGGAAAGGAAATGAGATAATAGATGGAATTGTAATGTTTCAAGGGTGGTTGTTTATTGCGAAAATGCTATATTTAATATGCATTTTAATGTTGGTAGTGGTAGTCACTAAAATAGTAAACGAAAAGCTATTCGTTAATGAATAAAAGAAAATGCCACCTTATTCGGTGGCATTTCCTCATTTTACTGCATGAGCTTTTTGCATCTTTTTAATTAAACGAATTTGTCCACGATGATTGATTTCATCTTCAAAAACGTGAAACCACTTAAAATAGTTATTTGCTGGTTTGTCATACCAAAAGTCTGTCGTTTTAAATAACCATTCATCAGGTAACGATTGAAAAGTCTCGATTGTTTTGGAACGTACTTCTTGTAATGTATTTATGTAAAATTCTATAGCGTTTCCTTTTATTTTCTCAGGTCCAAGATCGCCTAATTCAATGCCAGGTAACCAGCGTTCTAATTCAGCCTCCGTTGGTTCACGGTCTTCAAAAGTATGAATCTGGTAGTAAAATTCAATAGCAGCCATATGATACAATAACATGCCAATTGAATTTGCTTCCTTATCATATAAATAATCAAGTTCTTCAATTGTTAAACTTTCCACTGCTTGCATTGTTGTATAGCGAGCGTAATTCATCATGGAAACAAGCTTTGAAAATTCTACATGTAAACCCTCCAATTTATCAATTACAAAATTCAATTAAAATTCCCCCTCTTTAAATGAATACTCCAGAGAAGGAATTCTATGTGCAAAAAAAGTTTTGTTTAAACCTTCATAATATTAACAAGGGATTATAATTAGTTCTCTATTTGATTTTGTAATAACGTCATAACCATCTTTGGTGATGACAATATCATCTTCGATTCTACAACCGCCCCAGTTCGGTATGTAAATGCCCGGCTCAACTGTAACAACCATACCTTCTTGTAAAGTTGCCTTGCTTTCTTGGGATAGGCGAAGTGGTTCATGTATTTCTAACCCAAGACCGTGCCCGGTAGAGTGGCCAAAGTATTGACCGTATCCATGTTCTGTAATGTAATTCCTCGTTATATCATCGATACTTTTCGCAGTTTCTCCAGGCTTAATTGCTTCAGTCCCACGCTTTAACGCTTCTCGTACAACATTGTATATTTTTTGGAATTCTTCCGATGGTTCCCCGATTGCTACGGTACGTGTTATATCGGAACAATATCCGTCGTAAAGTGCACCGAAGTCTAATGTAACGATATCGCCTCGTTCGATTATTTTATTTGATGCAACTCCATGGGGAAGTGAAGAACGAACGCCTGAGGCTACAATGATTTGGAATGAAGAAGATGTAGCCCCTTTTTTTCGCATGAAAAATTCTAACTCATCTCGAACGTCAGTCTCGCTTATTCCAGGCTTTAGAAATGTAACAATATGGTGAAATGCTTCGTCAGCGATTGTAGCTGCGATTTTCATTGTTTCTATTTCAGATGTGTCTTTAATAAGTCGAATATCTTCAATGATCTCACACACTGGAACCATTTCTGTATGTATATATTTTTGTAGTTTCTTAAATTGTTGCAAAGTCATATTATTGTCTTCTATACCAAGTTTTTGAATGTTTAATTTTGATACTTGATTTGCAACTTCTTCTTCTAAATTTCCTTTATGCATAATAATTTCTGCTGCTTTTATTTCCGTTTTTGCTTGATCTACGTAACGGAAATCAGTAATGAAAATAGCTTTATGCGCAGCGATTAAGACAACGCCTGCGCTACCTGTAAAGTTTGTTGCGTATTGACGGTTTTCTTTTTTTGTAATAAGTAACCCGTCGATTCCGTAATTATGTAGTTGTTTTTGGATGTTAGTTATTCTTACATTCATTTTAATTCCTCCTTTTTACATTAATAAAGCAAGAATTGTGCCAGTATATTTATTTAGAATAAAAGAGAAGAGGGTAGCTGTGTGTCAAAAAAACTAGACGAATGTAAAATAAATATATATAAAATTTTTACAGTAAGTTTTTATGTGACTGAACAATAATATAAACTCGCAAACGAAAATCTTTTTAATTTAAATATTATATTTTTTGTATAAATAAATTAAGTTAATTGGTATAATAAGGGATTGTTACGTTTTTTATAGGTAAAGAGATGTAACGAAAAAAACTGGGTTAAGGAATGTGAGTGTATGAAGAAATTAAGTAAAGTAATGTCATTTTGTTTGACCGCTAGTATGCTTGTTATAACGGGGTGTGAAACAAGCGAACACAAAGTTCAAGTAAATGAAACGATTGAACAGCTTGATGAAGCGCCAGAAGTGACAGAAAAAGAAGCGAAAAAGATTGTAAGAAAGAGTGTAGATGGAATAGCAAATGCGTTTAGTGAGATGGAAAAAGAAAATGGATGGAGCCGAAATAATCCTGGGGATTTAGAGACAGCTAAAAAAGGAGTTAAAGGATTGGTTTCAGAAAAGTTTGTAGAGAATCAGCTTCCTAAGTCGCTTGCAACATTTAATCGATCAAGAGAGACGGATATGTTACCATTCCCTATTAATATTAAACCGAACATGAGATTAACATATTCACAGAAAAAAGATATTTTAACGATTGAGACTATCACACCTTCAAATGATATGGGAAATGAAGCAGAGATATGGGAATTTATTTTCGTTTATAAAGATGGAAAATGGTTAATAGATAAATGGTCATCGCATATACCTAGCGATTTAAAACTTACGAAGGAAGAAGCTAGTGAATTTCTGAAAATTCAAGGCTTTAAGAATGTTGATTTTGTTAAAGAAGAAGACAGTGGTGACAAAAAATATATTTTTAAAGAAAATGCTAGATTAATTGCTGTAGATGCAAAAACATCGGTTATTACATATAATTTAGATGAGCAAAAACAGGAAAAGGTAGCAAGAGAAAATAATAGTCAAGATCAAGAAACGGTTAAGGCAAATAGTGTGAGTTCACAAGTTACATCTAAAGAAGAGAAGCAACCTAAAAAAGAAACTTCGTCAGCGATAGGCAAAACTAAGGTTTTAAATGAGTTAGCTGCTCTAGAAAATCAAGAAACACATGCAAATGTTGCGTCAGATAATGACATAGTAAATGAAATAGAAGGAAATTATGAACTGTGGGATAATAAACTAAATGAAATTTACAGTACATTAAAAAGTACGATGTCACCTGATGCGTTTCAGTCATTAAAAACGAAACAAATTGCGTGGGTTAAAGAAAAAGAAAGTAAAGTTAAAGCAATTGGTACTGATACAAATAACGGAACGATGAGGCGTATAGAAGCTTCAGAAGAGAAATATAAGATGACAAAAGCAAGATGTTATGAATTAGTAAATGGGTATATGAACTAGTGTGAACGAATATAAAAAATGCGTTGCTTATAAGCAACGCATTTTTGTATTTACGCTTTTAATTTCATTACAATATCAGCATCTGGTGTTACATATACGGTTTGCTGATTGTCGTACGTAACAAAACCAAGTTTTGCACCACTCGGTTTTTTCACATGGCGTATTTTAGTGAAATCAACAGGTACAGAGCTAGACTCTTTCGCTTTACTGTAATAAGCGGCAATTTTGGCAGCTTCTAGTAAAGTTTCTTCAGCAGGCTCTAAAGAACGAATGACAACGTGAGAGCCAGGTATGTCTTTCGTATGTAACCAAATTTCATCACGGCGGGCAAACTTCGTTGTTAAATAATCATTTTGTTTATTGTTTTTACCAACGAAAATCTCTGTGCCATCACTTGCTAAATATTTATCTAATACTGGCTTAGTAGGCTTTTTCTTTGCGTTTTTCGTTTTGCGATTGCGCACATAACCTTCTTCAGCTAATTCCTCACGAATTTCTTCAATATCTTTTGAAGAAGCAGCTTCCATTTGTTGAAGTAAGCTATCAAAATAAAGAATTTCTTCATTGGTTTTTTCAATTTGTTCTTCTACAACAACAACTGAATTTTTTGCTTTTTGATACTTTTGGAAATAGCGTTGTGCATTTTCGGATGGTGTTTTTAAAGGATCTAATGTGATTTTTACAGTTCCGCCATTTTCATCGTAATAATTAACGACCTCAATATCTTTATCGCCTTTTTTCAAAGCGTACATATTAGCTGTAAGTAGCTCTCCAAATAGTTGATATTTATCTGCTTTTCCAGCATCTTGCAGTGTTTTTTCGAGTTTAATGAGTTTTTTCTCGTTTTTATTTTTTTCATTTTGCATAAAGCGTTCTAAATCATGAGCTTGTTGTTTTACACGATCGCGCTCTGCTTTTCCGAAAAAGAAACGATCAAGCAATTCACTAACAGATGAGAACGTCTTATCTTCTCCTTGCAAGTGTGCAAGAGGGAAAAGATAAAAGAATTCTTTCCCATTTGAAGTAGTCATCGCTGGTGAATATGTATGAGTTAATAATGGTTTTTGTATGGAGAAAAATGCATCCGCTAATGCTTTTTCATTTACCATACCAGCTTTTTTCACTACTTCTTTTGCGAATAACGGGGATATTCCCGTAAAGGTGCCGACAAGCTGTTTATCCATGTTTCCAGATAGAAAGTCTAGTGGTCTAATAAATTCATCATTTGTTTCAATCTGAAGTGGGTTAATTTTATGTTGTGCTGGTGGTGCAATATATTCAGCTCCAGCGTATACAGTACGATGGCGGTTTACCGCTAAAGATATGTGTTTTAAGCTATCTAAAATAACGTTTGTTTTCGTATCTACTAAGATAATGTTACTATGTCGGCCCATTATTTCGATTACTAATGTTTTTAATGATTCGTCTCCAATTTCATTCCGACTGCGAACTGTAATTTGAATAATACGTTCTAAGTCAATTTGTTCAATTTTTTCAATAAACCCACCTTCTAAATGTTTACGAAGAAGCATACAAAACATTGGCGGTATTGCTGGTGAATCGTAGTTTTGATTCGTTAAGTGCAGACGCGCATATGTAGGGTGAGACGAAAGAATTAGTTTTTGGTTCTTTCCGTTTGCTCGAATATGTAATAAAATCTCATACTTTGAAGGTTGATATATTTTGGAAATTCTTCCTGTGTAAAGAGAATTTGCAATTTCATGTGTAATTGCTCTTGTAAATAATCCATCGAATGCCATAAATGAACACTCCTTTCTAACTAAAAGTTAATTATAGCATTTTTTTGGACGAGGCTGAATAAGCTTTCAATAGAGTATGTCTGGAATCAGGAGGTCGATGGCAGGATGAACTGGTATGGAATGCGGGCACATGAAGTGGAAGAAAGAACGAATACGAATGTAAAGGTTGGACTTACAGAGAAAGAAGCAGAAGGGCGCGTAAAGAAATTTGGTACTAATGAATTAGAAGAAGCAAAAAGGCCTTCTGCACTAATGGTATTTTTAGCACAGTTTAAAGATTTCATGGTACTCGTTTTGTTTGGAGCAACAATTGTTTCTGCGTTTTTAGGTGAATACATTGATTCTATTGCTATTGTTGCCATTGTTATTATCAATGGTATTCTCGGATTTTTTCAAGAAAGAAAAGCTGAAAAATCATTGGAAGCTTTAAAGGAACTAGCCGCTCCACAAGTTACTGTAATGCGGAATGGAAAGTGGGTAAAAGCACCATCTAAAGCACTTGTTTTAGGTGATATTATTAAGTTTTCCAGTGGTGATCGTATTGGGGCTGATGTGCGTCTTGTTGAAGCATCAAGTTTATATATTGAAGAGTCTGCTTTGACAGGGGAGTCCGTACCTGTACAAAAGAAGGTAGAAGCATTGCAAGGGCAAGATGTTGCAATTGGTGATCAAAAAAATATGGCTTTTATGGGGACAATGATTACGCGAGGATCTGGTACAGGAGTCGTTGTAGCAACTGGTATGAATACAGCGATGGGGCAAATTGCAAATATGTTACAAAATGCAGAGCAAATGGAAACACCACTGCAAAGAAGGTTAGAACAGCTCGGAAAAATATTAATTATTGTGGCTCTTATTTTGACAGCACTCGTTGTATTAGCTGGTGTGTATCAAGGGAATGAAGTATATCATATGTTTTTAGCTGGTGTGTCTCTGGCTGTTGCGGCTATTCCAGAAGGGTTGCCGGCAATTGTTACAGTAGCTTTATCACTTGGTGTACAGCGTATGATAAAAAAGAGAGCAATTGTACGAAAGTTACCAGCCGTAGAAACGTTAGGTTGTGCTTCTGTTATATGTTCTGATAAAACGGGAACAATGACGCAAAACAAAATGATGGTAACACATATGTGGTCAGGCGGAGAATTGTGGAAAGTGACAGGGCAAGGATATGAACCTAATGGCTCTTTTATGAAAGGTGAAAAAGAAGTGAATCCAGCTAAGACAAAAGCACTTTATCAGCTACTTACATTTGGTTCACTATGTAACAATGCAAATATTATTCAAAAGAAAAAGGCGTACGTATTAGATGGAGATCCAACAGAGGGAGCGCTTGTAGCTGCAGCAATGAAAGCTGGGATAACACGTGAGGCATTGAAAGGGAAATTTGAAGTTATTCGTGAATTTCCATTTGATTCAACTCGAAAAATGATGAGTGTTATTGTACGAGATCGAGAGGGGAAAAAGTTTATTGTTACGAAGGGAGCACCGGATGTTCTTTTACAAATGAGTCAAACGATTTTATGGGGGGATAAGCAACAGCCGTTAAGTGAGCTATATAGAAAAGAAGTACAGGCGGCTATTCATAGCTTAGGTAGTCAAGCGCTTCGAACAATTGCAGTTGCGTTTAAACCTTTAAAAATAACGGATTCTATTGAACATGAAAGAGACGTTGAAAAAGATTTTATGTTGGTTGGGATACAAGGTATGATTGACCCACCAAGACCAGAAGTGGCGCAGGCGGTAAAAGAGTGTAAAGAAGCTGGTATTCGAACAGTAATGATTACAGGTGATCATAAAGTGACAGCAATGGCGATTGCTGAACAATTAGGAGTTTTGCCACCAGATGGACGCGTTGTTGAAGGAGTAGAACTCGCGAATATGGATGTGGAGGAATTAGAAAATGTTGTAGAAGATACGTATGTATTCGCTCGTGTATCACCTGAACATAAATTAAAAATTGTTAAGGCACTGCAAAATCAAGGGCATATAGTAGCGATGACAGGTGATGGAGTGAACGATGCTCCAGCTATAAAAACAGCGGATATTGGGATAGCGATGGGGATTACAGGGACAGATGTTGCAAAAGAAGCCTCTTCACTTGTTTTACTAGACGATAATTTTGCTACAATTAAGTCAGCGATTAAAGAAGGAAGAAATATATACGAGAACATACGTAAGTTCATCCGATATTTATTAGCATCAAATGTTGGAGAAATTTTAGTTATGTTATTTGCGATGTTACTTGCATTACCCCTGCCGATGGTTCCTATTCAAATTTTATGGGTGAACTTAGTTACTGATGGTTTACCAGCGATGGCATTAGGTTTGGATAAGGCTGAAGGAGATGTGATGAAGAGAACGCCGCGCCACCCGAAAGAAGGGGTATTCGCTAGAGGGCTTGCGTGGAAAATAATAAGTCGAGGTTTTTTAATTGGGGCAGTGACGTTAGTAGCGTTTATTATTGCGTATAACCAACATCCAAATGAACTGAAATATGCACAAACTGTAGCGTTCGCGACGTTGGTACTTGCTCAGCTTATTCATGTATTTGATTGTCGTAGTGAGCATTCTGTCTTTCATCGTAATCCATTTGGGAACGTGTATTTAGTAGGGGCGGTTATCATTTCATTACTACTCATGCTAGTGGTGATATATTATCCACCGTTACAACCGATTTTTAGCACAATGCCGATACAAGCAAGAGATTGGTTATTAATTGGAGGTTTGTCATCAATTCCGACTTTCTTACTAGTAGGTTCTTTATTAACAGGGAAAAAGGCGAAAAAGAAAAAGCCAATGTTATATAAGAAGGGATTAAACTTGAAATAGTCAATGTTATGAAAATGTGATATAATTTACAGAAGGTAGTAGAGCCTTGTCTCTATTACCTTTTTCATTGAGTTATTTTATGGCTTGGATGTGATAAAAATGATTTCTAGTATGACAGGGTTTGGAAGATCGAAAGTAGAAAGTGATACTTTTCAAATTACAGTAGAAATGAAATCGGTGAACCACCGTTTTTTAGAGATGAGTATTCGACTTCCTAAGCAAATGATGGTATTTGAGGACAAAATTCGTAAAATAATTGCACAGCAAGTTCGACGTGGACGCATTGAAGTGTCTATTAGTATAGCAGGTGAAGGACTTGTTGAAAGAAAATTAAGTGTGAATTGGTCACTTCTTGAGCAGTACCAATCGATGATGGAAGATATAAAAGGAAAGTTTCAATTACAAGATTCTATTACACTCGAGCAATTAATGGCAATGCCAGAAGTAACAGCAATTGAAGAAATAGAAAATGTAAATGAACATTTTGAGAACAGTTTATATGAGGCTGTTCGTCAAGCTGCTCATATGTTGAAAACGATGAGAGATGACGAAGGAGAACGATTACATAAAGATATAGCGTATCGTTTACAAGAGATTAGCAATTGTGTAAATGCAATTATTCCACATGCACCAATTGTTACACAAAAATATCGTGAACGATTAGAAAATCGCTTAAAAGAATTACATAATCAAGAGTTAGATGAACAAAGATTGCTAACAGAAGTCGCAATCTTTGCAGAGCGTTGTGATATTCATGAAGAGTTAGTTCGTTTGCAAAGTCATTTAGAGCAATTTCGTGAAACATTGCAGATTGAAGAGCCTGTTGGAAGGAAAATGGATTTCATCGTGCAAGAGATGCATAGAGAAATTAATACGATTGGTTCTAAGGCAAATGACTTAACAATTTCAAAATATGTTGTAGAAATGAAAAATAACCTTGAAAAAATTCGTGAACAAGTACAAAATATTGAGTAGCTTTCAAAAAATATATAAAGTTATACGTGGTGGAGAAATCGGATAGACTTACTAGGAGGCGCAAACTATGGCCATGCGGTTTTTAAATATTGGATACGGAAATATTGTATCTGCTCATCGAATTATTGCTATTGTAAGTCCGGAGTCAGCTCCTATTAAACGAACAGTACAAGAAGCACGCGAACATAATGCTTTGCTTGATGCTACGTATGGGAGAAAAACAAGGGCGGTTATTGTTATGGATGATGGGCATGTTGTATTAAGTCCAATTCAACCAGAGACGATTGCACATCGTTTGAATAATAAAGAAGATTTAAGTGAGGAAGGGTAGGTTTTACATATTTATGAGAAGTAGAAGAGGATTGCTCATCGTTCTTTCAGGGCCTTCTGGGGTTGGAAAAGGAACGGTTCGTAAAGAGCTGTTTAGCCATGAGGATACACGTTTTCAGTACTCTATTTCAGTAACGACACGTAAGCCGCGTGAAGGTGAAGTAGATGGTGTGGATTATTTCTTTAAAGAAAGAGAAGAATTTGAGGAAATGATTCGTAATGAAAGATTACTTGAGTGGGCTGAGTTCGTAGGTAATTATTACGGAACACCAATTGACTATGTTGAAAAAACATTACAAGAAGGAAAAGATGTATTCTTAGAAATTGAAGTGCAAGGAGCAATTCAAGTTAAGAAAGCTTTCCCAGAAGGTGTATTTATTTTCTTAGCACCTCCAAGTTTATCTGAACTAAAGAGCCGTATTGTCGGACGTGGTACAGAGACTGAAGATGTTATTGAAAATCGTTTAACTGTAGCGAAAGAAGAAATCGAGATGATGGACGCTTACGACTATGTAGTAGAAAACGATCAAGTTGAATTAGCTTGTGATAGAATTAAAGCAATTGTGGTTGGCGAACATTGCCGCCGCGAAAGGGTAGCAAAATATTATAAAGAAATGACGGAGGGTCTATAATTATGTTAAATCCATCAATTGACTCATTACTACAAAAAATCGATTCTAAGTACACATTAGTAACAGTGGCTGCAAAACGCGCACGTGAAATGCAACTTGCTAATAACTGTGTTGTAGAGCAACCTGTTTCTCATAAATGTGTAGGTAAAGCATTAGAAGAAATCGATGCAGAAGCATTAAGCTACGTACCAAGTGAAGATAAAGTAGCTGAATAAGCCTTTGCCTTCGACAAAATAAAACATAGACTTTATAATTTTCTATGTAACGGTAACAACCTATTTACAAGTAGGTTGTTATTTTTTTACGAAAGGAATGAAATATTGGTACTGACGAGCTGGGAATTCTATTTCAGTATTATAAGTTTGAAAAAGAAAGAGGACGAGTCATATGCTAAAAGGGAAAAAGATACTTCTATGTGTAACAGGAGGCATTGCGGTTTTTAAAGCAGCTGCGTTAACGAGTAAATTGACACAATCTGGCGCGATTGTAAAAGTAATGATGAGTGAGTCGGCAATGAAGTTTGTTACGCCTCTTACATTCCAAGCGCTTTCTCGCCATGATGTATATACGGATACGTTTGATGAGAAAGACTCGGCTGTTATTGCTCATATTGATTTAGCAGATTGGGCGGATGTTGTACTTGTCGCACCTGCTACTGCCAATTGTATTGGAAAGTTAGCTGGTGGTATTGCAGATGATATGATTACAACTACTCTGTTAGCTACTACAGCCCCGGTATGGATTGCGCCTGCTATGAATGTGCATATGTATGAAAATAAAATTGTTCAAAAAAATATGATGACATTGAAAACGCTAGGATATACATTTATTGAGCCTGGGGAAGGCTTTTTAGCATGTGGATATGTAGCGAAGGGACGACTAGAAGAACCTGAAGCGATTATTGCACGGTTAGAGGAAGCTTTCTCAGAACACAAACCATTGCAGGGAAAAAGAATATTAATAACTGCTGGCCCAACACGTGAAAAAGTTGATCCAGTTCGTTTTATGACGAATTTTTCTTCTGGAAAAATGGGGTATGCGATTGCAGAAGTGGCGGCGAATTTAGGCGCTGATGTTATACTCGTTTCAGGACCGACAGCATTAAATCCACCGTTACATGTAACGACAGTGCAAGTGGAATCTGCACAAGATATGTTAGAAGCAGTTCTTCAACATTATCAAAACGTAGACGTTGTCATTAAAACAGCAGCAGTTGCAGATTATCGTCCGAAATATGTTCATGATAATAAAATGAAAAAGCAAAATGGTGATGCTGTCATTGAACTCGAAAGAACGGTGGATATTTTAAAAACGTTAGGTCAGAAAAAGGATAAACAGTTACTTATCGGTTTTGCTGCTGAAACGACAAATGTAGAGGAATATGCAACGAAAAAACTACGTGAGAAAAATGCAGATATGATTGTCGCGAATGATGTAAAAGCGCAAGGAGCTGGATTTGGCACGGATACGAATATTGTAACAATGTATAGAAAAGATGGAAAAGTTATTGAGTTACCACTTTTACTGAAAAAAGAGGTAGCTCGTGAAATATTAAAGCAAATTGAAATGATGTTAGAAGATGATCGTTTATGAAATTTGCAAGTGTAATTGTTGATGTACCTGCCCGTCAGACAGATCGACCATTTGATTACATTATCCCTGAAAAATGGGAAGATATTGTACAGACAGGAATGCGTGTAGTAGTTCCGTTTGGGCCAAGGAAATTACAAGGTTTTATTATTGGGATTAAAGATTCGGTGGATGTAGAAAGTAAGAAGTTAAAGACAATCCATGAAATATTAGATGTAACACCGGTTTTAAATGATGAATTATTAAAGCTTGGATATTGGCTTACAAGTGAAACGTTATGCTACATGATTTCAGCTTTTCAAGTGATGCTTCCAACTGCGATAAAAGCAACGTATAAAAAACGTCTACAAATTTGTAAGCAGGAAGAAATAGCATCTGAAATACTATATTTATTTCAGGATAAAGAAGCAATTGATTTTGAAGTAATCGAGCAGCAGCCACATTTATACCGGACTATTCAACAAGAAATTAAAAATGGTACGGTTGAAGTCGTTTATCAAGTGAAAGATAAAGTACAAAAGAAGAAGCAAAGAGTTGTTCAGCCGGAGTTGCCAGAAGATAAATTGGAATTAGCGGCATTTGAACTGAAAAGTAAAAAACAACAAGATGTACTTTATTATTTTGTGGAAAATTATAAAAGTGTACCGTTGAAAATAATTACAGAAGAGTTACAAATAACAGATGCTCCAATAAAAGCACTTGTTAAAAAGGGCTTCATTTCAGAAAAGTATGTGGAAGTATACCGAAATCCGTATGACGATGATGATTTTGAACAAACGAAACCATTTCCACTTACGGGGGAACAAAATCAAGTTATTACACCGATTTTATCATCAATTACAAATGAAACTTATAATCCATTTTTACTATATGGTGTTACAGGAAGTGGAAAGACAGAAGTATATTTACAATCTATAGCAGCAGTGCTCGAGAAAGGAAAAGAAGCTATCGTTCTTGTTCCTGAAATTGCACTAACGCCCCAAATGGTGGATCGTTTTAAAGGTAGGTTTGGCTCGCAAGTTGCAGTTCTTCATAGTGCGTTGTCTGTTGGAGAAAAGTATGACGAGTGGCGTAAGATTTTAAGAAAAGAAGTGAAAGTTGTAGTTGGTGCGCGTTCAGCCGTTTTTGCGCCTTTTGAGAATTTAGGGATTATTATTATTGATGAAGAGCATGAATCAAGTTACAAACAAGAAGATAATCCGAGGTATCATGCAAGAGATGTAGCTATCTGGAGAGGGCAATATCATAAATGTCCTATCGTTCTTGGTAGTGCGACACCAACACTTGAATCGTTTGCAAGGGCGAAAAAAGGTGTTTATGAACTACTAACAATGGAAAAACGTATGAATGAACAAGCTTTACCAACGGTAGAGATTGTTGACATGCGAGAAGAACTTCGTGACGGGAATAGATCAATGTTTTCTAAGGCGCTGCATGAAAAAATAGCAGATCGATTAGAAAAGAAAGAACAGATGGTACTATTTTTAAATAGAAGAGGTCATTCTACATTTGTTATGTGCCGTGATTGTGGATATGTTGTACAATGTCCGCATTGTGATATTTCATTGACATATCATAAAATGAATCATCGTTTAAAATGTCATTATTGTAGTTATGAAGAAAATATGCCAACTGAGTGTCCTGCTTGTCAAAGTACATACATTCGTTTCTTTGGTACAGGTACACAAAAGGTAGAAGAAGAAATTACAAAACTATTTCCAGAGGCGCGAGTCATTCGAATGGATGTAGATACGACAAGTCGAAAAGGAATGCATGAAAAATTATTAAAGGCGTTTGGGGAAGAAAAAGCAGATATACTACTTGGAACACAAATGATTGCTAAAGGATTAGATTTTCCGAAAGTAACTCTTGTTGGGGTTTTAACTGCAGATACGATGCTTCACTTACCTGATTTTCGGGCAAGTGAAAAGACATATCAGTTATTGACGCAAGTAAGTGGACGAGCGGGTAGACATGAATTGCCAGGGGAAGTTGTGATTCAAACATATACGCCAGAACATTACAGTATAGAGTTAGCGAAGAACCAACAATATGATGTGTTTTTTGACCAAGAAATGCAAATGAGGCGAACAAGACAATATCCCCCATATTACTATGTTGTACTCATAACCGTATCTCATCCAGAATTATTAAAAGCGGTGCAAGTGACGGAAAAAATTGCCTCGTATTTGCGAACGCATTGCTCACAGCAAACAATGGTGTTAGGACCAGTTGCTTCAGCAATTCCAAGGATAAAAGATAGATATCGTTATCAATGCATGATAAAATACAAACGGGAACCAAACTTAAAGAACGTGCTCAAAATGGTAAATGAACATTATCAAGCAGAAATGCAAAAAGAGCTACAAATCTCAATTGATTTTAATCCAACAATGTTAATGTAGCGGAGGGAAATATGGCAGTTTTAGAAATAATAAAGCATCCAAATGAAGTGTTAGAAACACCATGCGAAAGAGTAATTAACTTTGATAAAAAGTTAGTGAAATTGTTGAAAGATATGCATGAAACAATGTTAATTGCGGACGGAGTCGGTTTAGCTGCGCCTCAAGTAGGTGTAAGCTTGCAAGTAGCGGTTGTTGATGTCGATGATGATACTGGGAAAATCGAGTTAATCAATCCATCAATATTAGAAAAACGTGGTGAACAAGTAGGTCCCGAAGGCTGTTTAAGCTTCCCGGGACTTTATGGTGAAGTAGAACGTGCCGATTATATTAAAGTAAGAGCGCAAAATCGCCGTGGGAAAGTATTTTTATTAGAAGCGGAAGGATTTTTAGCGCGTGCAATTCAACATGAAATCGATCATTTACACGGTGTTTTATTTACATCGAAAGTGACAAGATATTATGAAGAAAACGAACTAGAATAGGTGTTAAAAGGAGCGGTTTTTAAATGATAAAAGTAGTGTTTATGGGAACACCGGACTTTTCAGTGCCGGTGCTTCGTCGTCTTATTGAAGATGGCTATGAGGTAGTAGGTGTTGTGACGCAACCTGATCGTCCAGTAGGTAGAAAAAAAGTATTAACACCTACACCTGTTAAAGTTGAAGCGGAAAAACATGGTATCCCTGTGTTACAGCCGTTAAAAATTCGTGAAAAAGATGAATATGAAAAAGTATTGGCATTAGAGCCAGATTTAATTGTAACAGCTGCATTTGGTCAGATTGTACCAAATGAAATTTTAGAAGCACCGAAGTATGGATGTATTAATGTCCACGCTTCTTTACTTCCTGAACTTCGTGGTGGTGCACCAATTCATTATGCAATTATGGAAGGTAAAGAAAAAACTGGTATTACAATTATGTATATGGTAGAAAAATTGGATGCTGGTGATATCTTAACGCAAGTGGAAGTGGAAATTGAAGAGCGTGAAACGACAGGCTCATTATTTGATAAATTAAGTGAAGCTGGAGCACACCTTCTATCTAAAACAGTACCTTTATTAATTCAAGGTAAGTTAGAACCGATTAAACAAAACGAAGAAGAAGTAACGTTTGCTTACAATATAAAACGTGAACAAGAGAAAATTGATTGGACAAAAACAGGTGAGGAAGTATACAATCACATTCGCGGATTGAATCCATGGCCAGTTGCTTATACAACTTTAGCAGGACAAGTTGTTAAAGTATGGTGGGGAGAAAAAGTGCCTGTAACTGAACCGGCTGAAGCAGGTACGATTGTTGCAATCGAAGAAGATGGTTTTGTTGTAGCAACTAGTAATGAAACAGGTGTTAAAATTACTGAATTGCAACCTTCTGGTAAAAAGCGTATGAGTTGTTCACAATTTTTACGTGGAACAAAACCTGAAATTGGAACGAAGTTAGGAGAAAATGCATGAGACAAAATGTTCGTGAATTAGCTCTTGATGGTTTAATTCAAGTGGAAAAAAGTGGTGCATATAGCAACTTACTTTTAAATAATCTAATTGAAAAAAGTGCAATTGATAGAAAAGATATTGGTTTATTAACTGAAATTGTATATGGAACGATTCAACGTCGTGACACATTAGATTATTATTTACAGCCTTTTTTAAAAAAGAAGGTTGAGGCGTGGGTAAGGGTATTGCTTCGCTTATCTTTATATCAAATGATTTATTTAGACCGAGTGCCAGAAAGAGCGGCTATTCATGAAGCGGTTGAGATTGCAAAGCGTCGCGGGCATAAAGGAATTGCTGGTATGGTGAACGGTGTATTACGTTCGATTCAGAGAGAAGGTGTACCTTCTGTAGATGAAATCAAGGATCCAGTAGAACGTCTTGCAATTGCGACGAGTCATCCAGTTTGGCTTGTACAAGAGTGGACTTCTGCATATGGCTTAGAAACTGCAGAGAAAATGTGCGAAGTAAACATGTTACCACCTGTACCAACAGCACGTGTGAATGTTGATAAGGTAACGGTAGAAGAAGCGATTGAGTTGTTGGCAAGTGAAGGTATAGAAGCAAAACGTGGTGACTTGTCAGATGATGCAATTCAGATTGAAAGAGGAAATGTAGCGCATACAGAAGCGTTTAAAAAAGGATTTCTTTCTATTCAAGATGAAAGTTCTATGCTTGTAGCACGCGCTTTAGAACCGAATACGGGAGATGCAGTTCTTGATAGTTGTGCTGCTCCAGGCGGAAAAACAACGCATATCGCGGAACGATTAAAGGGAACTGGTAAGGTCATGTCCCTTGATTTACATGCACACAAAGTACGTTTAATTAAACAGCAAGCAGAGCGACTTGGTCTAGAAAATGTCGAAACAAAAGCGCTAGATGCTAGAAAAGTGCAAGAGCACTTTGCAAATGAAACGTTTGATAAAATATTGGTAGATGCACCGTGTTCTGGATTTGGTGTAATTAGACGTAAGCCTGATATTAAGTTAGGAAAAGATAAAGGCGATAGTGAGAGATTATCGACGATTCAACTTGCGATACTAGAAAAAATAGCACCATTATTAAAACAAGGCGGTCGTCTTGTTTATAGTACGTGCACAATTGAGAAAATAGAAAATGAACAAGTAATAGATAAATTTTTAAAAGAACATCCTGAATTTGAATGGGATACTACGATAAAAGAACGTATGCCAGAAAAATTAAGTCCGTATATTAATGAAGGTCAAGTACAAATTTTACCGCATTATTTTGCAACGGATGGCTTTTATATTGCTTGTTTAAGGAAGAAGGTGTAGCATCATGGAAACAACTGTAAGAAAACAAAAGAAAAATGTAGAAACGAAGAAACCATCAATTTACTCTTTACAACTTCATGAAATGCAAGATTGGTTAAAGGAACAAGGAGAACCGAAGTTCCGCGCTGGACAAATTTTTGACTGGCTATATAAAAAACGTGTAAAAAATTATGAGGATATGTCAAACCTTTCTAAAGGATTGCGTGATAAATTGTCGAATTCCTTTGATATTACTACTTTAAACACGTTAGTAAAACAAACGTCTTCAGATGGAACGATTAAATTCTTATTCCAATTATATGACGGATATTCTATTGAAACGGTATTAATGCGACATGAATATGGAAATTCCATTTGTGTAACAACGCAAGTTGGTTGTCGTATTGGATGTACGTTCTGTGCTTCGACACTTGGTGGACTAAAACGAAACCTAGAAGCTGGAGAAATCGTAGCGCAAGTAGTAGAAGTTCAGCGTGCGCTTGATGAAACAGAAGAACGTGTAAGTTCTCTTGTTGTTATGGGAATTGGAGAACCATTTGATAACTACGATAATTTAATGGGATTCTTACGCATCACTAACCATGAAAAAGGACTTCATATTGGTGCTAGACATATGACTGTTTCGACGAGTGGAATTATCCCGAAAATTTATAAGTTTGCTGAAGAAGAACTACAAATTAATTTTGCGATTTCATTGCATGCTCCAAACTCAGAATTACGTTCAAAATTAATGCCGATTAACCGTGCTTATAAATTACCGGATTTAATGGAAGCTATTAAATACTATGTAAATAGAACAGGGCGCCGTATTACTTTTGAATATGGATTATTTGGAGGAGAAAATGACCAAGTTGAGCACGCTGAAGAGCTTGCTGCGCTCTTAAAAGGTGTAAAATGTCATGTAAACTTAATCCCGGTAAACTACGTACCTGAACGTGATTATGTACGTACACCACGTGAGCAAATTTTCTTGTTCGAGAAAACGTTAAAAGATCGTGGAGTGAATGTAACGATTCGCCGTGAACAAGGTCATGATATTGACGCAGCCTGCGGTCAGTTGCGTGCGAAGGAGCGCAAAGAAGAGACGAGGTGACGAGATGAAAGCCGTATTTCTATCGGATAAAGGAAAAGTTCGTCAACATAATGAAGATAGTGCAGGAGTTTTTCACAATTTAGATGGAAATGTTTTAGCGGTAGTAGCAGATGGAATGGGAGGTCATCGAGCTGGTGATGTAGCTAGCTCGATGGCCATTCAATTATTCCATGATTATTGGAAGCAAACGCATAATATGAATGAACCGAAAAAAGTAGAACAATGGTTACATACTAGTGTTGGGATTATTAATGAGCGCATATATGAATACGCTCAGCAAAATGTAGAATGTAATGGTATGGGAACAACGCTTATAATAGCTGTTTGTACACCAAGTTTTGTGACGATAGGGCATATAGGAGATAGTCGTTGCTATATGGTATCAGAAGGAGAAATGACGCTTGTAACGGAAGATCATTCGCTTGTAAATGAGCTTGTGAGACATGGTGAAATTTCAAAGGAAGATGCAGAGTATCATCCGAAAAAGAATGTGTTATTAAGAGCGTTAGGAACAGAAGAAAAAGTTGGATTAGATGTTAAAACGTTGGTGCTTGAGGAAGATGATCAATTACTTCTTTGCTCTGATGGGTTATCAAACAAAGTTTCTATTGATGATATGCAACAAATTTTACAGTTAAATGAACAGCTTGAAGGTAAAGGGCAGCGTCTCATTCAATTGGCGAATGATCGCGGTGGAGAAGATAATATCACACTTGTTCTTATTGATTATGCGGGTTCGACAAACGAAAGTAGGTGAAGTGCAACGTGCTGATTGGAAAACGCTTAAATGACCGTTATAAGCTGCTGAAAATGATTGGTGGTGGCGGAATGGCCAATGTATATTTAGCTCATGATGATATACTTGGCCGAGATGTAGCGGTAAAAATATTAAGACTCGACTACTCAAATAACGAAGAGTTTATTAAACGTTTCCATCGAGAAGCGCAGTCTGTTACAACGTTGTCGCATCCAAATATTGTGAATATGTATGATGTCGGAGAAGAAGATGGTATATATTATCTTGTCATGGAATATGTACCCGGGCAAACATTGAAGCAATACATAATTGAGCGAGGTATGTTACCTATAGGAGAAGCTCTTGATATTATGGAGCAGTTAACATCCGCCATGGCACACGCCCATCATTTTGAAATTGTGCATCGTGATATAAAGCCGCACAATATTTTAATTCGAGCTGATGGAATAATAAAAGTAACAGATTTTGGAATTGCGACAGCTACAAGTGCAACAACAATTACACATACAAATTCAGTACTGGGTTCAGTCCATTATTTATCACCAGAACAGGCACGTGGTGGGATAGCAAATAAACAATCGGATATTTATTCTCTTGGAATAGTTATGTTTGAATTGTTAACAGGAAGACAACCGTTTTCTGGCGAATCTGCTGTTGCTATAGCTTTAAAACATTTACAAAGTGAAATCCCATCACCAAAAAGATGGAATGAAAATATTCCGCAAAGTGTTGAAAATATTATATTAAAGGCAACTGCAAAAGATCCTTTCCATCGATATCAATCTGCCAATGCTATGAAGCGAGATATTGAAACTGCGCTATATCCAGAGAGGATAAATGAGCAACCATTTTACATACCAGAAGATATGGAAGCGACGAAAGCGATTCCGATTATTCAACAAGAACAATTATTTGAAAATGTAAGTGATGAAACGATTGTTTTAAAAGGGAGTAAAGTGGAAGAACCGATAAGAGCAGAAGCAGCTGAGTTAGATAAGAAGAAAAAACGGAGTAACAAGTGGCTTAAAGTTTTAATTTCAACATTTTTATTTTTAGCAATAGGAATAACATTAGCGCTTACGGTTATTCCAGGATTATTTATTCCGAAAGATGTCAAAGTTCCTGATGTGGCTGGTATGAAATACACGACAGCTGTAAATACGTTAGTAGAAAAGGGCTTTGAGGTGACGGAGCCTAATATTGTATATACAGATGATATTGAAGTTGGGGATGTAATAAAAACGGAACCTGTAGCAGGAAGAGTCGTAAAAGAAAACGCTAAAATTACTATCTATCAATCAGGTGGAAAAAAGAAAAGTAAGATGGCGAATTTCACAGGGCAAAACTTTGAGAGTGTAAAAGCTGAGTTAGAAGAAAAATATAAACAAGTTACAGTAAATTATATTGAAAATGATAAGCCGAAAGGTGAAATTGTAGAGCAAATTCCGACGCCTGATCAAATGGTTATAGAAGCGGAGCAAGAACTGAAAATCTGGGTAAGTAAAGGTCCTTATCAAATTAGACCAGGTGACTTTTCGGGGTGGACTGAAAATAGTGTAACTGGTTATTTGAATGAGAGAAAACTAACGTCAGATATAAAACGAGAGTATTCAGATTCAGTCGAAAAAGGACTTGTAATTTCGCAATTTCCAAAACCAGGTACACCATTAAAAGAGGGAGATAAAGTAACTATTATTATCTCTGATGGTCAAAAGCCTAAAGTGACTAAAACGGTAAAAGTGGACAATATCTCTATCCCATATGAGCCTGCTGTAACAGGTGAAAAAAAGCCGCAAACAATAGAAATTTATAAAGAAGACATGCAGCAAAAAATGGATAGACCGGTTGAAACGAGAACAATTACTGAATCAGCGACTATTTCTTTAGAATTTGTAATTCAAGAAGGTTCAAAGGGACACTATAAAATTGTACGAGATGGAGTAACGATTATTGATAAAGAAGTACCATATCCAACTCAATAATAGTGAAAGTCTACTTATTATTATTATTATTATTATTATTATTATTATTATTATTATTGCCTGTTATGCTGTCTACAAAGTGGACGGTATAGCAGGCAAAAATATATGATTCAAAAAGCTAGTAAAGTGATGCAGCTGTAAATATTTTTTTGCATTTAATGGGAAATTTAATGTATATTAGCGAAAGTATATATGGTAGGCTTTGAAATCGTTATTTGGAAAATTTAAATCCATTCATTTTTAAATTCAGCATCACCTTATACAAAAAAAGGAGAATTCTATGCCAGAAGGAAAAATTATAAAAGCTTTAAGTGGGTTTTATTACGTGCAGCATGAAGAAGGGGTTACGCAATGTCGTGGGCGAGGTGTATTTAGAAAAAATAAAATTACACCACTTGTAGGAGACCAAGTTGTTTTTCAGGCAGATAATCCAACTGAAGGTTATGTGCTTGAAGTGTTTGATCGAAAAAATGAACTTGTTAGACCTCCTATTGCTAATGTCGATCAAGCGATCCTTGTGTTCTCTGCAGTAGAACCAGATTTTAATCCTGGACTGTTAGATCGATTTTTAGTGCTGATTGAATATCATAACATTAAGCCAATTATTTGTATTAGCAAGATGGATTTAGTAGATGAAAAGATGAAAGCAACTGTTGAAGCTTATGCGAATGATTATCGTGAGATGGGTTATGATGTTTTATTTACTTCTATTAATACGTCAGAAAGTATTGATATATTAAAACCATACTTAGAAAATTGTGTTTCTGTCGTTGCGGGTCAATCTGGTGTTGGGAAATCTTCAATGCTTAATGTGCTACGTCCAGAATTAGAGCTGAAAACAAATGATATTTCCTCCCATTTAGGACGCGGGAAGCATACGACAAGACACGTAGAATTAATTGCAATTGGGAGTGGACTAGTAGCAGATACACCGGGTTTTAGTTCACTAGATTTCATTGATATAGAAGTAGAAGATCTTACATATTGTTTTCCAGAGTTGAAAGAAGCGAGCCAATACTGTAAATTTAGAGGGTGTACACATCTTTCTGAACCGAAATGTGCTGTGAAAGCTGCGGTTGAAGAAGGGAAGATTACAGAATATCGCTATAAGAACTATAAACAATTCGTAGAAGAAATTAGAGAGAGAAAGCCGAGGTATTAGTTATGATTAAAATTGCACCATCGATTTTATCAGCAGATTTTTCAAAATTAGGGGAAGAGATTAAAGATGTAGAAAAGGGCGGAGCGGATTACATTCACGTTGACGTAATGGATGGACACTTCGTACCAAATATTACGATTGGACCATTAATTGTAGAAGCAATCCGTCCAATTACATCATTACCATTAGATGTACATTTAATGATTGAAAATCCTGATAACTATATCCCGACTTTCGCACAAGCGGGAGCGGATATTATTACTGTTCACGTAGAGGCGTGTCCACATCTGCATCGTACAATTCAGTTAATTAAATCTCACGGTATTAAAGCGGGCGTTGTATTAAATCCACATACGCCAGTTTCAGTGATTGAGCATGTATTAGAAGATATAGATATGGTATTACTTATGACAGTAAACCCTGGATTTGGTGGACAGAAGTTTATCCATTCTGTATTACCGAAAATTAAACAAGTTGCAGACATGGTGAAAGAGCGCAATCTAGAAGTAGAAATTGAAGTTGATGGTGGTGTAAACGCTGAAACAGCAAGACTTTGTGTGGAAGCAGGAGCAAATGTACTTGTAGCTGGATCAGCAGTATACAATCAAAAAGACCGCGGTGAAGCAATTCGCGTAATTCGTGGGTAGTGATGAACTTTTATCCTAGTAAGGTATTCATAGGATAGGGTAAAAATATGTAAAAAGGCAATCTACCGAATGGCAGATTGCCTTTTTACAATGGAAGGGGAAGAAAAAATGATTATTCATATTTTGGCAGGAGGACCTTCGGAATATTGCGCAGATTTTGCTCGATATAAGAATGAGGAAGTAGTGTGGGCTGCGGTTGATAGGGGGGTATACCGTCTATTAAAGAAAGGGATTACCCCGGCTGTTGCGTTTGGAGATTACGATTCAGTTACTGAAGAAGAATTAGTATGGATGGGACAGCAAACGAACGAATTACATATTGTTCCGCGGGAAAAAGATCAAACGGATTTAGAAATTGCAATCAACTGGGCATTAGGACAGAAGCCGGCACTAATTCGTATTTTTGGTGCTACCGGTGGAAGACTTGATCACGGTTTGGCAAATATACAAATGCTTTTAAAAGGGTTAGAAGTAGAGATAGAAATGTGTATTGTGGACAATAAAAATGAAATAACAGTTAAAAAAGTGGGTACACATATAATTGAAGAAAATAAAAATTTTCCTTATGTATCTTTTGTACCAGTTACTGAAATAGTGGAAGGGATTACATTGTTTGGTTTTAAGTACCCTCTTACTAATAAAACAATAGAGTGGGGATCAACACTTTGTATTAGTAACGAACTCGTTGAGGAAAAAGGTACTTTTTCATTTACTTCTGGCATATTAATGTTGATAAGAAGCACTGATTGAAGAAACAATTTTGCTCCTTACATCATATAGTGACCAGGTGGAGTAATGGGGATTAGGAGGGAAACCATGAGATTTTATACAATTAAGTTACCTAAATTTCTTGGTGGAATTGTTCGTGCAATGTTAAATACCTTCAAAAAAGATTAAAAAAAGCACCTATCACCGGTGCTTTTTCCATTGTTATAGTAAAAAAAGAGCCTATCGGCTCTTTTTTTTATTATTAAACACGTTCGATTTTGCCAGATTTTAATGCTCTAGCAGAAACGTAAACACGTTGAACTTTTCCGTCGATGCGTACGCGAACTTTTTGAAGGTTAGCGCCCCACTTACGTTTTGTAGCGTTCATTGCGTGAGAACGAGAGTTACCAGAACGAGCTTTTCTTCCAGTAATAGCACAAACACGAGCCATTTATATTTCCCTCCCTTGATACCTTACCATACGTAATTTTTCAATGTTAGTCTTTTATGCGATGCTAAAAACACTACTATAATTTAACACAACTAAAAAGAGAATGCAACACCGTAGAAAAAAGAAATCAAGAAAATTTACTTGACACTATATGTCAATGAAGAAAAGTTAAAATCCATAAAAATTGCTTGACATATTATAGTGGTACATGTTGTATAATAACAATGGACTATTTTGCTCATCATAAAAAAGTGTAATTTAAAACATAAAATATGAGAGTGAAAAGAAAGAACGATGGAATTTTCTTTAAAAAGATTATATGATAGTAACTAAAGTAGTCTAGCTCACTTTCACCATTTATGAAGGGGGAAACGAGATGTCAATTGAAATTAAAACGAAGTACGGTCAAATTGATATTAGTACAGATGTAATTGCAACAATTGCTGGAGGTGCCGCGGTAGATTGCTACGGTATCGTAGGTATGGCATCAAAAAATCAGTTAAAAGATGGATTAACAGACATTTTACGAAAAGAAAACTTCACTAGAGGTGTTATTGTTCGTAAAGATGAAGATGAAGTACATATTGATATGTATATTATTGTGAGCTATGGTACGAAAATTTCAGAAGTGGCACATAATGTGCAGACGAAAGTGAAATATACATTAGATCAAACTGTAGGACTAGCAGTAGATTCTGTAAACATCTACGTACAAGGAGTTAAAGTAATAAACTTGTAATGTGCATTAAGGAGGAAAATCTGTGTCAATTCAAAAAATTGATGGAAAACGTTTATCACAAATGATCATGCAAGGAGCGAATAATTTAACAAATAATGTTCAGCTTGTTGATGCATTAAACGTATTTCCAGTTCCAGATGGCGATACCGGTACAAACATGAACTTATCTATGACTTCAGGTGCGCGTGAAGTGAAAGCAAATCCTTCACAGCATGCTGGTAAAGTCGGCGTAAGTTTAGCCAAAGGATTATTAATGGGAGCTCGTGGTAACTCTGGAGTTATTCTATCTCAGTTGTTCCGTGGTTTCTCTAAATCCATTGAACAAAAAGAAGAATTAACAACAGTTGATTTTGCTGCAGCACTAGAAGCTGGAGTAGAGGCGGCTTATAAAGCGGTTATGAAACCGATTGAAGGAACGATTTTAACGGTTGCAAGAGAAACGGGTAAATATGCAGTAACAGTTGCGAAAAAACAGCGCGACTTTGTTTTGTTTATGGAAGACGTTGTGAAAGAAGCAAACGCATCGTTAAATCGTACGCCAGATTTATTACCTGTATTAAAACAAGTTGGCGTTGTAGATAGCGGTGGTAAAGGTCTTGTAGTGGTATACGAAGGGTTTTTAGCTGACTTAAAAGGAGAAACGATTTCTTCTGATGCACCGACGCAAACATCTATGAATGAGATGGTACGCGCAGAACATCACCGTAGTGTACAAAGCCAATTGAGTACAGAAGATATTAAGTATGGATATTGTACGGAGTTCATGGTGAAATTAGAGGCTGAAAAGGTGAAAGAGCATAATTTCTCTGAACAAAAATTCCGTGAAGATATTAGTGTATATGGTGATTCTCTACTAGTTGTGTCTGATGATGAAATTGTAAAAGTTCATATCCACGCAGAACATCCTGGAGACGCTATGAACTACGGGCAAAAATACGGTAGTTTAATTAAGATTAAAGTAGAAAATATGCGTGAACAGCATACTGCTTTATTAGATGAACCTGCTATGGTTCCTGAACAACCAGCTCAATCGAAAGAAAAACAACCATATGGTATCGTAACTGTGGCAATGGGGTCTGGTATTAAAACTTTATTTGAGAGCATCGGCGCAACGAAAGTTATCGAAGGTGGTCAAACGATGAATCCAAGTACGGAGGATATCGTGAAGGCAATTGAAGAAGCGAATGCTGAAAAAATCATTATTTTACCGAATAACGGAAATATTGTAATGGCAGCAGAACAAGCGGCATCAGTTGTAGATCAAGAAGTTATTGTTGTTCGTTCGAAAACAGTTCCTCAAGGTATGGCAGCAATGTTAGCATTTAACCCAGTTGGAACGTTAGAAGAGAATGAAGAAAACATGCAAGAAGCTTTATCTCATGTGAAAACAGGTCAAATTACGTATGCTGTACGTGATACGGAAATTGATGGTGTAGCAATTCAAAAAGATGACTTCATGTGTATTGCAGATGGAAAAATTGTATCTACAAATGCTGAAAAAGTAGGAGCTGCGAAGCAATTACTAGAAGCGCTTATTGATGAAGATTCTGAAATCGTAACGATTCTACAAGGTGAAGATGCAACTGACGAAGAAGTAGCGGAGTTAGTTGAATTTGTAGAAGAGAAATTTGAAGATGCAGAAGTAGAAGTGCATGCTGGAAACCAACCAGTGTATTCTTTCATCTTCTCTGTAGAATAAGATAAGATTCGTTTTGAAAATAAATGGATTACTTACTTGCTAATGGATAAGAAGTAGTAATATGAAGTTTATTACTAGTTTTTATTCAAAAGGCTAGCATATTGAAGAGAGAAAAGAGCCTTGCTGCTAATAGTGAGGCTCTTTTTTACTTGTTTTATATAAGGGATTTGAGTAGTTTCTCTTAGAATGCCTATGATAGAATATATAAGGTGAAAGAGAGCGATTACAGATGCTAATTGGTACTCAAATAAAATGCAATAAAGAAAATAATGTGACGGGGTGTGAGAATCTTGAATGATGTTGTACAAGTTCCTGTTACGGATGTAAAGGGGATCGGAGAAGAAACATCTGAGTTACTACATGAAATGGGGATTTATACAGTTTCTCATCTATTAGAACATTTTCCGTACCGTTATGAAGATTATGCGATGAAAGATCTTGCTGAAGTAAAGCATGATGAACGTGTAACGGTTGAAGGGAAGGTTCATAGTGCTCCTTTGCTGCAATATTATGGTAAGAAGAAATCGCGTCTAACAGTTCGTGTTCTCGTCGGTCGTTATTTAATTACGGCGGTATGTTTTAATAGGCCTTACTATAAGCAAAAATTAACGTTAGATGAAACGGTAACGATTACTGGTAAATGGGATCAACATCGTCAAACAATTGCTGTATCAGAACTTCATTTTGGGCCAGTTGTACGTCAACAAGAAGTGGAGCCTGTTTACTCAGTAAAGGGGAAACTTACAGTAAAACAGATGCGTCGTTTTATTGCTCAAGCGTTAAAGGAATATGGAGATTCTATAGTCGAAGTGTTACCGGATGGTTTGTTAGGCCGGTATAAATTATTACCAAGATATGAAGCACTTAAGGCTTTGCATTTTCCGGTAGGACAGGAGGATTTAAAGCAAGCGCGTCGCCGTTTTGTATATGAGGAATTTTTCTTATTTCAGCTGAAAATGCAAACACTGAGGAAAATGGAGAGGGAAAATTCAAAAGGGACGAAGAAAGAGATTCCGTCAGTAGAATTACAAGAATTTATCGATGCATTGCCGTTCCCGTTAACTGGTGCGCAGCGCCGAGTTGTAGATGAAATTTTAAAAGATATGACATCTCCTTATCGGATGAACCGACTATTACAAGGTGACGTTGGTTCTGGGAAAACAGTTGTTGCTGCGATTGGCCTTTATGCATCGAAATTAGCTCATTATCAAGGTGCTTTAATGGTTCCTACAGAAATTTTAGCTGAGCAACATTATCAGTCGCTTGCTGAAACGTTTTCGCATTTTGGTATGAAGGTGGAACTGCTAACAAGTTCTGTTAAAGGTGCAAGACGCCGAGAAATTTTAGCGAAGTTAGAACAAGGAGAAATAGATATTCTTGTTGGAACGCACGCTTTAATTCAAGATGAAGTTATATTTCATAGGTTGGGTCTCGTTATTACAGATGAACAGCATCGATTTGGTGTAGCGCAGCGCCGAGTTTTACGGGAGAAAGGTGAAAGTCCAGATGTATTATTTATGACAGCGACACCAATTCCGCGTACGCTTGCAATTACTGCATTTGGAGAGATGGATGTTTCGATAATCGATGAGATGCCAGCAGGTAGAAAGGTGATTGAAACATACTGGGCAAAACATGATATGTTAGATCGCGTCCTCGGTTTTGTTGAGAAGGAAATAAAAAAAGGAAGACAGGCATACGTTATTTGTCCTCTAATTGAAGAATCTGAGAAACTTGATGTGCAAAATGCTATCGACTTACATAGTATGCTGACGCATCATTACCAAGGGAAATGCCAAGTTGGATTGATGCATGGGAGATTATCGTCTCAGGAAAAAGAAGAGATAATGGGCCAGTTTAGTGAAAATAAAGTGCAAATTCTTGTATCGACAACAGTTGTTGAGGTGGGTGTGAACGTACCGAATGCGACTGTGATGGTTATTTATGATGCAGAACGTTTCGGTTTATCGCAGCTTCATCAGCTTAGAGGGCGTGTCGGGCGTGGTAGTGAACAATCATATTGTTTATTAATAGCAGACCCTAAATCAGAAACAGGAAAAGAAAGAATGCGCATAATGACTGAAACAAATGATGGATTTGTATTGTCAGAAAAAGATTTAGAATTACGAGGTCCTGGAGATTTCTTTGGGAGTAAGCAAAGTGGCTTACCAGAATTTAAGGTTGCTGACATGGTACACGATTATCGAGCGTTAGAAACAGCAAGGCAAGATGCGGCGATACTAGTAGATTCAGAAGCATTTTGGCACAATGATCAGTACGCTGCCTTGCGTACGTATCTTGATGGGACAGGTGTGTTCCAAGGAGAGAAGCTCGATTAAAGGGAGTCAACAAAAATTTTTGTTGCATTCTACTTTTAATGATTATATACTACTGTTAGTACCTAGTCATAAAAATGGATGGTGCGGTATGAAGAAAAGAAGAAGTAAAAAAGAAAGACAAGAATTATTACAACAAACAATCGAATCAAATCCTTTTATTACGGATGAAGATTTAGCGGAAAAATTTCAAGTGAGTATACAAACAGTACGACTGGATCGTATGGAATTGTCTATTCCTGAATTAAGAGAGAGAATTAAACATGTAGCTACAAAGCAACATGAAGAAGATGTGAAATCTTTACCGTTAGAAGAGGTTGTCGGAGAAATTATTGATATTGAATTAGATAGACATGCAATCTCTATCTTTGAAGTAAAGGTAGAACATGTATTTAAAAGAAATCAAATTGCCCGTGGGCATCATCTGTTTGCGCAAGCAAACTCACTAGCTGTTGCGGTTATTGATGAAGAATTAGCTTTAACTGCAAAGTCTACCATTCGATACATTCGCCCTGTAAAATTAGGAGAGCGTGTTGTTGCAAAAGCGCGCGTTGAAGATGTAGAGAATGATAAGGGACGGACGGTTGTCAAAGTGCGTAGCTTCGTTGGAGAAGAACTTGTTTTTACAGGCACTTTTGAAATGTATCGATCTAGTAATTATAGTGAGGAAGGTAACAACTTATGAAAATCGCAATAGATGCAATGGGCGGAGATCACGCTCCAAAGGCTGTAGTATTAGGGGCAATGAAAGCTATTAAGGAATATTCTGATTTACATATTACGTTAGTAGGGAAAGAAGAGGAAATTCGTCAATACTTAACGAGTGATGAACGAATTACTATTCTTCATACAGACGAAAAAATAGAATCAACGGAGGAACCAGTAAGAGCGGTTCGTCGAAAAAAACAAGCTTCAATGGTGCTTGCGGCACAACAAGTAAAGGATGGAGAAGCAGACGCTTGTATATCCGCAGGTAGTACAGGAGCTTTAATGGCAGCTGGATTATTTGTAGTCGGTCGTATGGAAGGAATTGAGCGACCAGCTTTATCGCCTACAATGCCAACTGTAGATGGAAAAGGTTTTGTTATGTTAGATGTTGGAGCAAATGTTGATGCAAAACCAATTCATTTATATCAATATGCAGTAATGGGATCTGTTTATGCTGAGAAGGTAAGAGGAATTGAAAATCCTCGCGTTGGACTATTAAACGTTGGAACAGAGGATGGAAAAGGAAACGAGCTTTCAAAGCAAGTATTTGCAATGCTTAAAGATGCGCCAATTAATTTCGTTGGGAACGTTGAATCAAGAGATTTATTGCAAGGTGTAGCAGATGTTGTTGTATGTGATGGTTTTACAGGGAATGTAGCGTTGAAATCATTAGAGGGAACAGCACTTGCGCTATTCTCTATGTTGAAAGAACAATTAATGAGTTCATTTACGAGCAAATTAGCAGCGGCGGTATTAAAGCCAAAACTTATGGTATTAAAAGATAAAATGGATTATTCGGAGTATGGAGGAGCTGCATTATTTGGATTGAAAGCACCTGTCATTAAGGCTCACGGTTCTTCTAATGACCAGTCGATATTTAGTGCGATTCGTCAAACGAGAGAAATGGTAGCGAAAGAAGTAATTCCTACGATTTCAAGCGTAATGGAGAAAGAGTCACTCCAATAAGAGGAGGATTTGAAATGGGAAAAATAGCATTTCTTTTTCCGGGCCAAGGTTCACAGGCAGTTGGAATGGGTAAACAATTAGCAGAGAATAATAAAGAGGTTGCAAAAGTGTTTGCAAAAGCAGATGAGGTGTTGGAAGATTCACTTTCAGAAGTGATTTTTGAAGGACCGCAGGAAAAGCTTACATTAACAACAAATGCGCAGCCTGCATTATTAACAACGAGTTTTGCTATTTTGACAGCTTTGAAAGAGTATGACATTACACCTGACTTTGTCGCTGGTCATAGTTTAGGTGAATATAGCGCTCTTGTAGCAGCTGGTGCATTAACTTTTGAAGATGCGGTATATGCTGTAAGGAAACGCGGGGAATATATGGAAGAAGCTGTTCCGGGCGGGGAAGGTGCAATGGCAGCTATATTAGGTGCTGACCCACATATGCTGAAACAAGTTACAGAAGAAGTAACAAGTGAAGGATATGCAGTGCAAATCGCTAATATGAATAGTACGAAGCAAATTGTAATTTCTGGAACGAAGCAAGGCGTAGAGCTTGCTTCTCAAAGAGCGAAAGAAAATGGTGCAAAGAGAGCAATTCCACTAAAAGTAAGTGGGCCATTCCATTCTTCACTTATGAAGCCGGCAGCTGAGAAGTTCCAAAGTGTTTTGAATGAAATTACAATTCATGATACGAATATTCCTGTTATTGCAAATGTTACGGCGGATGTTATTACACGTGGTGCCGACATTCAAGAAAAGTTAATCGAACAGCTTTATTCGCCTGTATTATGGTACCCGTCTATTGAATGTATGGTGAAGCAGGGAGTAGATACATTTATTGAAATTGGGCCTGGAAAAGTACTTGCTGGACTTATGAAGTCAATTGATTCATCAGTGAAAGCATATGCGATATATGATGAAGAGACATTAAAAGATACCATTTCAAATTTGAGAGGAGAAAACTGATGTTAAAAGGGAAGGTAGCATTAGTAACTGGCGCTTCACGTGGAATTGGTCGCGCGATTGCGATCGATTTAGCGAAACAAGGGGCAAATGTAGTAGTAAATTATGCAGGTAATGAACAAAAAGCAAATGAAGTAGTAGATGAAATTAAGAAATTAGGTTCTGATGCAATTGCGGTAAAAGCAGATGTTGCAAATGCTGATGATGTTACAAATATGGTGAAACAAACAGTAGACACATTTGGACAAGTTGATATTCTTGTAAATAATGCTGGTGTAACAAAAGATAATTTATTAATGCGTATGAAAGAAGAAGAATGGGATACAGTTATTAATACAAACTTAAAAGGTGTATTCTTATGTACAAAAGCAGTATCTCGTTATATGATGCGTCAACGTCACGGTAGAATTATAAATATCGCTTCTGTTGTGGGTGTTATAGGAAACCCAGGGCAAGCTAATTATGTTGCTGCTAAAGCGGGTGTTATTGGATTAACAAAAACATCTGCAAAAGAGTTAGCAAGTCGAAATATTACTGTGAATGCAATTGCGCCAGGCTTTATTGCGACTGATATGACTGATGTACTAGATGAGAATATTAAAGCCGAAATGTTAAAAGTTATTCCAGCTGCTCAATTTGGTGAAGCGCAAGATATCGCGAATGCTGTAACGTTTTTTGCTTCTGATCAAAGCAAATATGTTACAGGTCAAACGTTAAATGTTGATGGCGGTATGGTAATGTAATAAAAGAATCGATTTCACCTAGTTTTTTTGGTCAATATTTAATATAATATTTGAGGGGAGGTGAATGGAATGGCAGATGTTTTAGAACGCGTAACAAAAATCATCGTTGATCGTTTAGGAGTAGAAGAGACTGAGGTAGTACCAGCTGCAAGCTTCAAGGAAGATTTAGGAGCAGACTCCCTAGATGTAGTAGAACTTGTAATGCAATTAGAAGATGAATTCGAAATGGAAATTTCTGATGAAGATGCTGAAAAGATTGCTACTGTTGGCGATGCTGTGACTTACATAGAGAGTCATCTATAATGCTTAAGTGAAGTCCCGTTTTTTAGCGGGGCTTTCTGGCTTATATCTGGAGGGACCTATGCCGTACCGAAAATATAGAGAAAAAAAATACGAAACAAAATATCGTGAAGCATTTAAAGTGTTTCAAGAAAAGATAGGTATTACGTTTACAGATGAAAAATTATTGATTCAAGCATTTACGCATTCATCGTATGTGAATGAGCATCGAAAAAAACCGCATGAAGATAATGAGCGTCTTGAATTTCTTGGAGATGCAGTATTGGAACTTACTGTATCGCAGTATCTGTTTCAAAAATATCCGACAATGAGCGAAGGAGAGTTAACAAAACTACGTGCAGCTATTGTATGTGAGCCATCTCTTGTTCGTTTTGCGAACGAATTGTCATTTGGTAGCCTTGTTTTATTAGGAAAAGGTGAAGAAATGACAGGTGGACGTGAACGACCAGCTTTATTAGCGGATGTCTTTGAAGCGTTTATTGGTGCCCTTTATCTTGATCAAGGGTTAGAAACAGTTTGGGAATTCTTAAAAGAAATTGTATATCCGAAAATTAATGAGGGTGCTTTTTCTCATGTGATGGATTATAAGAGTCAGTTACAAGAATTGATTCAGCGTGATGGTAGTGGCAATGTTGAGTATCAAATTTTGCAAGAAAAAGGACCAGCTCACAATCGAGAATTTGTGTCACGTGTTACGTTAAATAACGTAGCTTTAGGTCTTGGTAGTGGTAAGTCGAAAAAAGAAGCAGAGCAACAAGCTGCTGCAGAAGCATTGAAAAAATTAAAAGAACAACTATAAGGAATCCCCCTTTGAATGAGGGGGATTCCTTGTGCATAGAATGAAACTTTCTTTTTGTTTGTAAATAAAAAGAAGGTAAATCCGTATAATAGCTTGTTTTTGTATAGAGAACATTTATAACGACGGAGAATAGGAGGAAGGCCTTTCGTGTTTTTAAAAAGATTAGAAATAGCAGGGTTTAAGTCTTTTGCTGAGCGTGTATCTGTTGATTTTGTCCCGGGTGTAACTTCTGTAGTAGGACCTAATGGAAGCGGGAAAAGTAATATTACTGATGCAATTCGCTGGGTACTTGGTGAACAATCTGCAAAATCATTACGTGGTGCAAAGATGGAGGATATTATTTTTGCAGGCAGTGATACGAGGAGAGCGGTTAATGTTGCTGAAGTAACAATAACTTTAAATAATGAAGATCAACGTTTACCAATTGAATACAATGAGGTGTGTGTAACACGTCGTGTATCTCGTTCAGGTGAAAGTGATTTTTATATTAATAAACAATCATGTAGATTGAAAGATATTATTGATTTATTTATGGACTCTGGTATGGGAAGAGAAGCTTTTTCAATTATTAGCCAGGGGAAAGTGGAAGAGATTTTAAGTAGTAAGTCAGAAGAGCGTCGAGGTGTATTTGAAGAAGCGGCAGGCGTACTAAAATACAAACTTCGCAAAAAGAAAGCTGAAGGAAAATTAGAAGAAACACAAGAAAACTTAAATCGTGTACAAGATATAATTCATGAATTAAGTAGTCAAGTAGAACCTTTAGAAAGACAAGCTTCTATTGCGAAAGATTATCTTGAGAATAAAGAAGAATTAGAGAAAGTAGAAGCTGCGCTTATTGTCCATGAAATTGAAGAATTGCATGAGAAATGGGAAGCACTTCGAAATCAGTTTGGGCATAATAAAAACGAAGAAGCTAAAATGTCAACGAATTTACAAAAAAGTGAAGAAGAACTTGAGGAATTACGAGGACAATTACAAGCGGTAGATGAGTCTGTAGACTCGTTGCAAGAGGTACTTCTTCTTTCTAGTAAAGAGCTAGAAAAACTAGAAGGGCAGCGCGAGTTGTTAAAAGAGAGAAAGCAAAATGCTACGACGCATTGTGCGCAACTTGAGCAGTTAATTGTTGAATTAACAGAGAAAGCTAAAATTTACGATGGTGAGATTGAGTCAAGTACAGAAGCTTTAATGCAATTTGTGAATGAAGTAAAAGAGTTGGAGCAAAAATTGCATGATAATGAGCAATTGCTTGCTACTTTTGCTGACAATTTAGAGGAACAGATTGAGAATTTAAAAGGTGACTATATTGAACTTTTAAATCAACAAGCTAGTCATCGCAATGAATTATCTATGATTGAAGAACAATCTAAACAGCAAACGTCTAAAAACGAGCGTCTAGATGAAGAGAATGCGAAATATGTAGAAATGCGTATGGAAATTACAGCGAAAAAGACGAAACTTGTAGAAAGTTACGAACAAGCGAAAGAAAAAGTAGCTGGCATTCTCTCAAACATACAGAAGACAGAGGCGGCACTTGGGAAATGTAAGACGCAGTATAGTGAAAATGAAACAAAACTATACCAAGCATACCAATTTGTGCAACAGGCACGTTCTCGAAAAGAAATGCTTGAAGAGATGCAAGAAGATTATTCTGGCTTCTATCAAGGTGTACGTGAAGTATTGAAAGCTAGAGAAAATAGGTTGCAAGGTATCGAGGGTGCTGTTGCGGAACTGTTAACGGTTCCGAAAGAATACGAAGTTGCAATGGAAATCGCTCTAGGTGCAGCGATGCAGCATATTGTTGTACAAACAGAGGAGCATGCTCGTAATGCGATTGCATTTTTAAAGCAAAATAAACATGGACGTGCAACGTTTTTACCGCAAGCTGTTATTAAAAGCAGATCGTTATCATTTGAGCAATTACGCATTGTAAATCAACACCCATCGTTTGTAGGTGTGGCGGCAGAACTTGTGCAGTACAACAATAAATATGAAAATGTAGTTTCAAATTTATTAGGTACTGTTATTGTTGCGAAAGATTTACGCGGAGCAAATGAGTTGGCGAAACAACTGCAATACCGTTATCGCATTGTAACAATTGAAGGTGACGTAGTGAATCCTGGCGGTTCTATGACTGGTGGGGCGGTAAAACAAGCGAAATCTTCTTTATTAGGACGCCAACGTGAACTGGAAGAGTGGACTCGCAAGTTAACTGATATGGAAGAAAAAACAACGAAGTTAGAAAACTTTGTTAAAGCAGTAAAACAAGAGATTCAAGAAAAAGAAGTGAAAATACGCGAACTAAGGCAAACTGTAGAAGTGGATCGTGTAGAAGAGCAGAAATTAAGAGAAGAGATTAATCGTTTAGAATTAGAAGAACATCGTATTAATGACCGCTTGTCTATTTATGATTTAGAGATTGAAGGGTTTTTACAAGATCGAGTAAAAATGCAAGGGCGTAAAGAGGAGTTAGAAGGGATTTTAGCGAATCTTCAAGCTGATATCACTGAGTTAGATAGTAAAATTGTAGCTTTAACAAAACAAAAAAGTGAGCAACATTCTTCGAAAGAAAAAGTTCAAAAAGAAATGACTGAATTAAAAGTGCTGGCAGCTGAAAAGCAACAACGCTTATCTAATCAAAAAGAAAAAGTTGAACGATTGACGAAGGAAAAAGAAGAAACGGATGCGACACTTGTAAAAACGAAAGAGGATTTAGCATTCTTAAAACAAGAAATGACATCTAATTCAAGTGGTGAAGAGCAAATTACGAATATGATTGAGAAGAAAGCGTATGATCGTAATCAAACTTCAGAATTAATTCGCTCTCGTCGTGAACAACGTGTATCGTTGCAAGAGAGAGTAGAACATTTAGAACGCAATTTGAAAGAAACGACAGGTAAACATAAATATATTCTTGAAATGTTGAAAGATCAAGAAGTGAGAATAAACCGACTTGATGTAGAGTTGGAAAATAGATTACAACATTTACGTGAAACATATACGATTTCATTTGAAGCGGCGAAACTAAAATATACAATGACAATGCCTGCAGAAGATGCGCGTAAGAAAGTAAAATTAATCAAATTATCCATAGAAGAGTTAGGTACAGTGAACCTAGGGGCAATTGATGAATATGAACGTGTAGCGGAGCGTCATACATTCTTACTAGAGCAGAGAGACGATCTAGAAGAAGCGAAAACGACATTGCACCAGCTTATTACCGAAATGGATGAAGAAATGAAAAAACGCTTTTCTACTACGTTTGAAGGCATTAGAATGGAATTTCAATCGGTATTCTCTGAATTATTTGGAGGCGGTAGAGCGGATTTAGTAATGACTAATCCAGAGGATTTACTAAATACGGGTATTGATATTGTAGCACAACCGCCAGGGAAGAAATTGCAGAACTTAGGTTTACTTTCAGGTGGAGAGCGTGCTTTAACGGCAATTGCGCTTTTATTTGGTATTTTAAAAGTGCGCCCAGTACCGTTCTGTGTACTAGATGAGGTAGAGGCCGCCCTTGATGAAGCGAATGTAGCTCGTTTTGCACAGTATTTAAAGAAATTTAGTGATGAGACGCAGTTTATTGTAATTACACATAGAAAAGGTACAATGGAAGAGTCTGATGTGTTGTACGGTGTAACAATGCAAGAATCAGGGGTATCTAAACTTGTTTCGGTTCGTTTAGATGCCGGAGAAGAACTTATTGCAAGTGAATAGGAAGGATGGGAAAGTATGAGTTTTTTTAAAAAACTAAAAGAAAAAATTTCAAAACAAACGGATACAGTTACAGAGAAATTTAAACACGGATTAGAAAAAACTAGAAATTCATTTGCGGATAAAGTGAATGATTTAGTGTATCGTTACCGTAAAGTGGACGAAGATTTCTTCGAAGAGTTAGAAGAAATCTTAATTGGTGCAGACGTTGGCGTTGCGACGGTAATGGAATTAATTGATCAATTGAAAGAAGAAGTACAACGTCGTAACATTCAAGATCCAAAAGAAGTACAAGCTGTTATTTCAGAAAAACTAGTGGGAATTTACAAAGGTGACAGCGATTTTAGTAACGAAATTAATATGCAAGAGGACCAATTAACGGTTGTTTTATTTGTTGGTGTTAACGGTGTAGGAAAAACGACAACAATTGGTAAACTGGCGCATAAGTTTAAATCAGAAGGTAAGTCAGTCCTATTGGCAGCAGGAGACACATTCCGTGCTGGGGCGATTGAACAATTAGAAGTATGGGGCGATCGTGTTGGTGTAGAAGTGATTAAACAAGGATCTGGATCTGATCCAGCGGCGGTTATGTATGACGCTGTACAAGCTGCGAAAGCACGTAAGGTAGATGTATTACTATGTGACACAGCAGGACGCTTGCAAAATAAAGTAAACTTAATGAAAGAGTTAGAGAAGGTGAAGCGTGTAATTGAGCGTGAAGTACCAGGTGCTCCTCATGAAGTATTGCTTGTTATTGATGCAACAACAGGACAAAACGGTTTAAGCCAAGCGAAAACATTCCGGGAGGCAACGAATGTAACTGGTATTGTTTTAACGAAGTTAGATGGAACTGCTAAAGGTGGTATTGTATTAGCGATTCGTAACGAAATGGATGTACCGGTGAAGTTTGTTGGATTAGGAGAGCAAATGGATGATTTGCAGCAGTTTGATCCAGAACAATATGTGTATGGTTTATTTGCGAACTTAGTAGAAACAGAAGAAGTATAAGCGAAAGAAGCGGTATTTCCGCTTCTTTTTCTATAAAAATATATGATGTTAAGAAAAAAACTTGACACTCTTTTGGACTCCATGTAAACTAATTCATGTAAAGGGAAATCACTTAACAAAGGATGATCCAACATGCTCGAAAAAACAACGAGAATGAACTATTTATTTGATTTTTATCAATCGTTGTTAACGCAAAAACAAAGAAGTTATATGTCGCTTTATTATCTAGATGATTTATCTCTTGGTGAAATTGCGGAAGAATTTGATGTAAGTCGCCAAGCCGTGTATGATAACATTAAACGGACTGAAGCGATGCTTGAAGAATATGAAGAAAAATTAGTATTACTTCAAAAGTTTCAAGAGCGACAGCGACTTGTTGCAAAGCTAAAACAGCTAATCAGCGAAGAAGAGCATGTGAATGAAGAAATGAAACAAGTTGTTGAAGCTATCGAAAAATTAGATTAGGAGGGCGGCAATATGGCATTTGAAGGATTAGCCGACCGACTTCAACAGACAATGCAAAAAATCCGCGGCAAAGGAAAAGTTTCTGAAGCCGATGTGAAAGAAATGATGAGAGAAGTTCGTCTAGCTCTTTTAGAAGCAGATGTTAACTTTAAAGTAGTAAAAGATTTTGTGAAGCGTGTGTCTGAACGTGCTGTCGGACAAGATGTAATGAAAAGTTTGACACCTGGACAACAAGTAATTAAAGTTGTACAGGAAGAACTTACAGAACTTATGGGCGGAGAGCAAAGCAAAATTGCTGTTGCTAATAAGCCACCGACTGTTATTATGATGGTTGGTCTGCAAGGTGCGGGTAAAACAACGACGACAGGTAAGCTTGCGAATTTGCTTCGTAAAAAGCATAATCGTAAACCGATGCTTGTTGCAGCTGATATTTACCGTCCAGCAGCAATTAAACAGCTTGAAACATTAGGGAAGCAATTGGACATGCCTGTATTTTCTTTAGGAGATCAAGTAAGTCCTGTTGAAATTGCGAAACAAGCGATTGCAAAAGCAAAAGAAGATCATCATGATTATGTTTTAATCGATACAGCGGGTCGCCTGCATATTGATGAAGAACTAATGGATGAATTAGCGAAAGTTAAAGAAGTTGCGAAACCGGATGAAATTTTCCTTGTTGTCGATGCGATGACGGGACAAGACGCGGTAAATGTTGCACAAAGTTTCCATGAACAGTTAGGTTTAACAGGTGTTGTATTAACGAAATTAGATGGTGATACGCGCGGTGGTGCTGCATTGTCTATTAAGGCTGTAACAAACACACCGATTAAATTTGCTGGTATGGGTGAAAAACTAGATGCAATTGAAGCGTTCCATCCAGAGCGTATGGCATCCCGTATTTTAGGGATGGGCGATGTCTTAACATTGATTGAAAAAGCGCAAGCTACAGTTGATGAAGAGAAAGCAAAAGAACTTGAGCAAAAAATGCGTACGCTTTCGTTTACGCTTGACGATTTCCTAGAACAACTTGGACAAGTGCGTCAACTTGGGCCGCTTGATGAATTGTTAGGAATGCTTCCTGGTGCAAATAAAATTAAAGGGCTGAAAAATGCGCAAGTTGATGAAAAACAAATTGGGCATATTGAGGCAATTATTCGTTCTATGACTAAATTAGAACGAGAACAACCGGAAATAATCAATGCTAGTCGCAAAAAGCGCATTGCCAAAGGTAGCGGTACAACTGTACAAGAAATCAATCGTCTAATCAAACAATTCGATGACATGAAAAAAATGATGAAGACGATGACTGGAATGCAAAAAGGCAAGAAAAAAGGACTAGGTGGATTGAAGTTTCCATTCATGTAAGGAAAAAAAGATGGCTCTGTTAAGAAAAAATACTTTACAAAGCAATAGTCTTTTTGCTAATATAATTATCTGTGTGAAATAAATTCGGAGGTGCTTTATAAATGGCAGTTAAAATTCGTTTAAAACGTATGGGAGCTAAAAAAACTCCTTTCTATCGTGTAGTTGTTGCAGATTCTCGTTCTCCTCGTGACGGACGTTTCATTGAGGAAATCGGAACTTACAATCCAGTTGCTCAACCAGCTGAAGTTAAGATCAACGAAGAAGCAGCATTAAAATGGTTAGGAAATGGTGCTAAACCATCTGATACAGTTCGTAACTTATTCTCTAACCAAGGTATCATGGAGAAATTCCACTTATCTAAACAAGGTAAGTAATTGAGGCAATGACTATGAAGAAGTTAGTCGAGACGATTGTCAAGCCTCTTGTCGATCATCCTGAAGATGTAAAAGTTACACAGGAACTTTACAACGGAGAGATAAAGTATCGATTAACTGTACATCCTGAGGATGTTGGAAAAGTCATTGGAAAGCAAGGGAGAGTTGCGAAAGCGATTCGAATGCTCTTGTATTCAGTGGGACATCATAATGATGAAAAAGTAACACTGGAAATTCAATAAACGTAAAAAGGGCGAGGAGTTATTCCTCTCCCTTTTTTAACATTTAAATAGAGATTGCATGTTCCATCTATGAAATGGAGATGCTTAATTTATATAGAAACCAGGGGTGACATACTATTTATGACAAAATGGTTTAACGTAGGGAAAATTGTAAATACTCATGGCGTAAGAGGAGAAATCCGTGTTATTTCTCGTACTGATTTTCCAGAAGAGCGATATAAAGTAGGAAACACACTATACATATCGAATGAGAAAGACACAGACTACCTTCCGGTGAAGGTAACTTCTCATCGCCAACATAAGACATTCGATTTATTAACATTTGAAGGATATAACAATGTAGATGAAGTAGAGAAGTTTAAAGGTTCTTTAATAAAAGTACCAGAAGAGCAGTTAGGCGAACTTGCTGAAGGTGAATACTACTATCACGAAATTATTGGTTGCAGCGTTGTAACGGAAGAAGGAGAAGCGCTAGGGACAATCAAAGAAATTCTCTCTCCTGGTGCAAATGATGTTTGGGTGATTAAACGTCCGAAGGGTCAAGATCTTTTAATTCCTTATATTGATGACGTTGTACTTCAAGTTAATATTGAAAATAAATTAGTAACCATTCATGTAATGGAAGGGTTGCTATAATGAAAATTGATATTTTAACGTTGTTCCCAGACATGTTTACCGGTGTATTTGGATCTTCTATATTAAAGAAGGCGCAAGAAAAAGAAGCGGTAAACCTTCGTGTTGTTAACTTTCGTGATTATACAACAAGTAAGCATAATAGCGTAGACGATTATCCTTACGGCGGAGGAGCTGGTATGGTGCTTACTCCTCAGCCTATTTTTGATGCTGTAGAAGATTTGACGAAAGAGACAGAGTGTAAGCCGAGAGTTGTCTTAATGTGTCCGCAGGGCGAAAGATTTACGCAGAAGAAAGCGGAAGAGCTTGCAGAGGAAGAACATTTGATCTTTGTATGTGGGCATTATGAAGGGTATGACGAACGAATTCGTGAGCATCTCGTAACGGATGAGATTTCTATTGGTGACTATGTATTAACGGGCGGAGAATTAGCTTCTATGGTTATTACTGATAGTGTTGTACGTCTCTTGCCAGGCGTGCTAGGAAATCATGCTTCACAAGTGGAGGATTCGTTTAGTACAGGTTTATTAGAGCATCCTCATTATACACGTCCGGCTGATTTTCGTGGTATGAAGGTACCGGATGTATTAATGTCAGGGAATCATAAAAATATTGACGAATGGCGACATAAGGAATCTTTGCGCCGTACGTATACGCGTAGACCTGATTTGTTAGATGATAGAGATCTATCTAAACAAGAGAAAAAATGGCTTGAGGAAATAAAGCGAGAGCAGTAATAACTTCATATATTTGCTATTGCAACAGGCCTAGTAATATGCTATTATAACATTTGTGCTACTGAAATCAGTAGCCGTATTAACGATGTTCCGCTGTAATTTATTAAGACTTTATAAGAGCATCTGTTTAAAGGAGAGAATTTAATATGCAACAATTAATCGCAGAAATTACAAAAGGCCAATTAAAAACTGACCTTCCTTCATTCCGTCCTGGTGACACTTTACGTGTACACGTAAAAGTTGTTGAGGGAACTCGTGAAAGAATTCAGCTTTTCGAAGGTGTTGTAATTAAACGTCGTGGTGGCGGAATTAGTGAAACATTCACAGTTCGTAAGATTTCTTACGGTGTAGGTGTTGAGCGTACATTCCCAGTTCACACGCCAAGAATCGCGAAAATCGAAGTACTTCGCCGTGGTAAAGTACGTCGTGCTAAGTTATACTACTTACGTAACCTTCGCGGTAAAAAAGCACGTATTAAAGAAATTCGATAAGACATGTATGGGAGCTTGTAAATGCACAAGCTCCCTTTTTCCAATCTATATGAAATTTTGGTATAATACGAACAGCTTACATAACCGTGGAGGGGAAATGCATGAAAAAAGAGAAGAGTTCACTTTGGGAATGGATTAAAGCAATTTTGATTGCTGTTGTATTAGCTGGTGTTATTAGACAGTTTTTCTTTGCTCCAATTCTCGTAGACGGGGTATCGATGGCACCTACTTTACATGATCGTGATCGAATGATTGTGAATAAAATTGGTTATCACATTGGAGATCCAAAACGCTTTGATATTATCGTATTTCGAGCAACAGAAGATAAAGATTACATTAAGCGCATTATAGGCCTGCCAGGCGATGAAATAGAGTATCGTAATGATAAACTGTATGTTAACGGAAAGGCTTATGAGGAGCCGTATTTAGACAAGCAGAAAAAGCAAATTGCTGACGGACCGCTTACATATGATTTTAATCTTGAAGAAATGACAGGCAAGAAAACTGTCCCAAAAGATCAATTATTTGTTTTAGGTGATAATCGTCGTTTTAGTAAAGATAGCCGTTCAATCGGTACGATTTCAAAGGATCAAGTAATTGGTAAAGCCAATATGTTATATTGGCCGTTAGAAGACGCACGTATTGTGAAATAAATGAAAAAGAAGGTGGCAACATGGTAATTCAATGGTTTCCAGGGCATATGGCGAAGGCTAGACGCCAAGTAACGGAGAAATTAAAATTAATTGATGTTGTAATTGAGCTTGTAGATGCTCGATTACCATTATCATCTCGAAACCCAATGATTGATGAAATCATTACACATAAGCCGAGGCTTGTTGTTTTAAATAAAGCGGATATGGCAGATGATCGTTTAACAAAACAATGGATCGCATATTTTAAAGAAAAAGGCCATATGGCAATTTCGATTAACGCGCAAGCTGGACAAGGTATGAAAGAAATTGCAGCAGCTTGTAAAGTGCTTGTTAAAGAAAAATTTGATAAAATGGTTGCAAAAGGTATTAGACCGAGAGCGATTCGCGCATTAATTGTAGGTATACCAAATGTTGGTAAATCTACATTAATTAATAAATTGGCAAAGAAAAATATTGCTAAAACAGGAGATCGTCCAGGTGTGACAACAGCTCAACAATGGATTAAAGTTGGGAAGGAAATGGAATTGTTAGATACGCCAGGTATTCTGTGGCCTAAATTTGAAGATCAATTAGTGGGTCTTCGCTTAGCGACGACGGGTGCAATTAAAGATTCAATTTTAAATTTACAAGATGTAGCTGTTTACGCATTACGTTTTATGGAGAAACATTATCCAGAACGCTTGAAAGAACGTTACAATTTAAATGAGATTCCAGAAGATATTGTGGAATTATTCGATGCAATTGGAAAAAATAGAGGCTGCTTAATGGGCGGCGGAATGATTGATTATGATAAGACATCTGAGCTTGTACTTCGTGAGCTTCGTGGTGGCAAACTTGGAAAAATGACGTTTGAGACACCGGAAGAGTTTGCAGAGCAAGTAGAAGATGTGGAAAAAATAGAAGAAGTATAAGACGTGCGTTTGTGCGTCTTTTCTTTTTGGATACGTTTAAAAAGGAGCTTGTATAAATGCAAACAATGACGATAAAAGAAGCGGAAAATGTATTGAAAGAAATTATGAATGAAGAAGATGATCGCTTTCAACTGTTAATGAAAGATGAGCGAAAAGGCGTTCAAAAGCTCGTTTTGAAGTGGTATAAACAAAAAGAGTTAGAACAGAAAGAAAAAGAGAAGTTTTTTGAAATGTCCAAGTATGAAAATGCTTTGCGTGAAAAAGGGGTCACGTATATCGCAGGTATTGATGAAGTAGGGCGCGGGCCATTGGCTGGGCCTGTTGTGACGGCAGCTGTCGTTCTTCCTGAGGATTTTTATATTCCAGGGTTAAATGACTCAAAAAAGCTGAGTGAAGCGAAACGTGAGCGTTTTTATGATGAAATAAAAGTACAAGCGATTGCAATTGGAGTTGGAATTGTATCACCGCAAGTTATTGATGAAATTAATATTTACCAAGCAACGAAACAAGCGATGTTAGATGCTGTTGCAAATTTATCTTATACACCCCAACATTTATTAATTGATGCGATGAAGCTTCCCACACCAATTCCGCAAACTTCAATTATTAAAGGTGATGCGAAAAGTGTTTCGATTTCAGCTGCATCCATTATCGCAAAAGTAACGAGAGATCGTATGATGAAAGAACTGGGAGAGAAGTATCCTGAATACGGATTTGAGCAACATATGGGATATGGCACAAAGCAACATTTAGAGGCAATTGAAGTGCATGGAGTATTAGAGGAACACCGAAAGTCATTCGCGCCAATTAAAGATATGATTCAAAAATAAGCTGTAAATATACAGCTTATTTTTTATTTTGGCATATAAACATTACTATTTCCGAAAAAGAATAAAGCGATTTCAGTTTTCTGACACTTTATTGTAGACAGCGTGCCAATCATCTTATACAATGGCAATGTAATGTTTTTTAAACATTAAAAAACTTTTCGAGTAAAACAGGAAAACAGGGGAGGATGGGACCATGAATATCCATGAGTACCAAGGTAAGGCAGTCCTTAGAAGCTATGGGGTTAGCGTTCCGAACGGGAAGGTTGCATTTACAGTAGAAGAAGCTGTAGAAGCAGCGAAAGAATTAGGAACAGATGTATGTGTAGTGAAAGCACAAATTCACGCTGGTGGACGCGGCAAAGCTGGCGGAGTAAAAGTTGCAAAAAATTTAGATGAAGTTCGTACATATGCAGAAAGCATTTTAGGAACTACACTTGTGACACATCAAACAGGTCCTGAAGGTAAGGAAGTAAAACGCTTACTTATCGAAGAAGGTTGCGATATTAAAAAAGAATATTATGTAGGTCTAGTTTTAGATCGTGCAACTTCTCAAGTTGTTTTAATGGCTTCTGAAGAAGGCGGAACAGAAATTGAAGAAGTAGCAGAAAAAACACCTGAAAAAATCTTTAAAGAATATATTGATCCGGCAGTAGGCTTACAAGGTTTCCAAGCGCGCCGAATTGCATTTAACATCAATATTCCAAAAGAGCTTGTAGGACAAGCTGTGAAGTTTATGATGGGCTTATACCGTGCGTTTATTGAAAAAGATTGCTCTATCGCTGAGATTAACCCACTTGTTACAACAGGTGAAGGTAAAGTTATGGCACTAGATGCAAAATTAAACTTTGATTCTAATGCGTTATATCGCCATAAAGACATTTTAGAGCTTCGTGATCTTGACGAAGAAGATGCAAAAGAAATTGAAGCTTCAAAATACGACTTAAACTACATTCCTTTAGATGGAAATATCGGTTGTATGGTTAATGGTGCAGGTTTAGCGATGGCTACAATGGATATCATTAAACATTACCACGGTGACCCAGCTAACTTCTTAGATGTTGGTGGCGGTGCAACTGCTGAAAAAGTTACAGAAGCATTCAAAATTATCCTTTCTGACAAAAATGTAAAAGGTATCTTCGTTAACATTTTTGGTGGCATTATGAAGTGTGATGTTATTGCAGAAGGTGTTATTGAAGCAACGAAACAGGTAGGTCTTGAGTTACCTTTAGTTGTACGTCTTGAAGGTACAAACGTAGAACTAGGTAAGAAAATTTTAAATGAGTCTGGCTTAAATATTGTTGCAGCAGAATCTATGGCAGACGGTGCACAAAAAATTGTTTCACTAGTGGGCTAATAGAAAGCGGGGGAGAAAAATGAGCGTATTAGTTAATAAAGATACAAAAGTTATTGTTCAAGGTATTACAGGTTCTCAAGGTTTATTCCATACAAAACAAATGATTGAATACGGTACGAAAATTGTCGGTGGTGTAACGCCAGGTAAAGGTGGCACTGATATTGAAGGTGTACCAGTATTTGATACTGTAGAAGATGCAGTGAAAGCAACAGGCGCAAACGCTTCAGTTGTATACGTTCCACCCGCTTTTGCGGCTGATGCAATTATGGAAGCAGTTGATGCAGAAATTGATTTAGTAGTATGTATTACTGAAGGAATTCCTGTATTAGATATGGTAAACGTAAAGAGATATATGGCTGGTAAACATACACGTTTACTTGGACCAAACTGCCCAGGTGTTATCACGCCTGATGAATGTAAAATCGGTATTATGCCAGGATACATTCATAAAAAAGGTCATGTAGGTATCGTATCGCGCTCTGGTACTTTAACGTATGAAGCTGTACACCAGTTAACACAAGAGGGTATTGGACAATCTACTGCTGTAGGTATCGGCGGGGACCCTGTTAACGGTACAGACTTTATTGATGCGTTAAAAGCATTTAATGAAGATGAAGAAACACATGCTGTAATTATGATTGGTGAAATCGGCGGTACAGCAGAAGAAGAGGCAGCTGAATGGGTAAAAGCTAATATGACAAAACCTGTTGTAGGCTTCATTGGTGGTCAAACAGCGCCTGCTGGCAAACGTATGGGCCATGCTGGTGCAATCATTTCTGGCGGTAAAGGAACTGCTGCTGAAAAGATTAAAACAATGGAAGCTTGTGGCATTAAAGTAGCTGAAACTCCAGCAGTTATGGGAGAAACGCTAATCTCTGTTTTAAAAGAAAAAGGTTTATTTGAGACTTGCAAAAACTATTAATCTGTAAAAAGACACCCTCTTACTTGAGGGTGTCTTTTTACACTTTTTCTGTTTACATAATAAAAATTATGGGTAAGGAGAATTGAGATGAAAAGAGAGCGATTATTACATCTTCATTACTTGCTAGCAGATTATTGGAAAGCGATGGAGAGGCTACTATATGTCGATCCAGAATTAAAGAACATATATACTTTTAACGAAAAACAAATGGAATACTACACTGGAATATCCTCGAAAAAATCTTCAGAACTAGTGAAATTTCTTCAAAGTTCAAATCTTCCGCAATATATATCTTATTTAGAGAAAAATCGTATTTTTTATATAACGATATGGGATGAAAATTATCCGCAATTATTACGTGAAATACAAGATCCTCCCTTCGTTTTATATGGAAAAGGAGAGAAAGATTTTCTCAATAAAGTAAATAAATTAGCAGTTGTTGGAACGAGAGAACCATCATTATATGGTCATGAGAGTTTGAAGTTTATTTTACACCCTTTATTAGAAAGAGAGTGGCTTATTGTCAGTGGGTTTGCAAAAGGGATAGATACAATGTCTCATGAGATTACAGTAAGGCATCATTGCCCGACTATTGCGATATTAGGGCACGGATTGTCGTTTATGTATCCGAAAGAAAATAGACATTTATATGAAATGTGGAAGGAATATATATTGTTATTGACAGAGTATCCTCCGCACTATGCACCGAAAAAATGGTATTTTCCAAAAAGGAACCGGATTGTTAGTGGTATAAGTAAAGGTGTTTTAGTTGTAGAAGCCAAATCGAGAAGTGGAACACTTATTACTGCAGACCTTGCGTTAGAGCAAAATAGAGAGGTGTTTGCGCTTCCTGGACCTATATTTATAGAGGGGGCATCGGGAACGAATCATCTTATTCAACAAGGAGCAAAATTAGTAAGAAATGCAGAAGATATCTTGGAGGAGATTTTAAATTAACCTTATATTTTTAAATTTTTATTAAACAATTATTGACAAATGGTAGATTGGCACTGTATGGTATATTCATTCTTGATTGACAAAAACAAGAGAAATCAATAAGATTAATGAAGACTTGAATCCACCTCTTAAGGAGGCACTAGCATGTCAGATTACCTCGTAATCGTGGAGTCGCCTTCTAAGGCGAAGACCATTGAGAAATATTTAGGGAAAAAATACAAAGTTGTCGCGTCTATGGGACATGTTCGCGATTTGCCAAAAAGTCAAATGGGGATAGAAGTAAAGAACAACTTCACCCCGAAGTACATTACCATTCGTGGTAAAGGTCCCGTCTTAAAGGATTTAAAATCAGCGGCGAAAAAAGCAAAGAAAGTTTATCTCGCGGCCGATCCAGACCGCGAAGGGGAAGCGATTGCTTGGCATTTAGCGAATACGTTAAATGTGGACGTTGAATCAGATTGTCGGGTTGTGTTTAATGAGATTACGAAAGATGCAATCAAAGAATCATTTAAACATCCTCGCGCAATTAATATGGATTTAGTAGATGCACAACAAGCAAGACGCATACTTGATCGTCTTGTTGGTTACAATATTAGTCCTTTATTATGGAAGAAAGTAAAAAAAGGATTAAGTGCAGGGCGTGTACAATCTGTAGCAGTTCGTTTAATCATCGAACGTGAAAAGGAAATTCAAAGCTTTGAACCTGAAGAATTCTGGACAATTAAAACAGAATTTGTAAAAGGAAAAGACACATTTGAAGCAAGTTTTTACGGTGTAGATGGTGAAAAAGTTCAATTAACGAATGAAACGCAAGTGAATGAAATAATTGAACAGATGAAAGACAATGCGTTTTCAGTTGAAAATGTAACGCGCAAAGAGCGAAAACGTAATCCTGCATTACCGTTTACAACATCTTCCTTGCAACAAGAAGCAGCACGTAAGTTAAATATGCGAGCAAAGAAAACGATGATGCTTGCACAGCAATTGTATGAAGGGATAGATCTTGGAAAACAAGGAACTGTAGGTCTTATTACGTATATGAGAACTGATTCAACACGTATCTCAGAAACAGCTCAAACAGAGGCACGTACTTACATCACTGAAGCGTATGGTACGGAATACATAGGAACAGAAAAGAAGAAAGAATCGAAAAAGTCAAATGCACAAGATGCACATGAGGCAATTCGTCCTACTTCGGTAATGAGAAAGCCAGAGGAACTGAAAAGTTTCTTAAGTCGTGATCAACTTCGATTATATAAATTGATTTGGGAGCGATTTGTTGCAAGTCAAATGGCGTCTGCTATAATGGATACTGTGACAGCGAGACTCATTAATAACAATGTTCAGTTCCGTGCAAGTGGATCGGTTGTAAAGTTCCCAGGATTTATGAAAGTGTATGTAGAGTCGAAAGATGATGGTGCGGAAGAAAAGGATAAGATGTTGCCGCCTTTAGAAGTAGGGGAAACTGTATTTTCAAAGGATTTAGAACCGAAGCAACATTTTACACAACCTCCTCCGCGCTATACAGAGGCCCGTCTAGTAAGAACACTTGAAGAACTTGGAATTGGAAGACCGTCGACTTATGTACCTACACTTGAAACGATTCAAAAACGTGGATATGTAGGTTTGGATAATAAACGCTTCGTTCCGACTGAACTTGGTGAAATAGTAATTGAACTTATTTTAGAGTTTTTCCCAGAAATTATTAACATTGAATTTACTGCCAATATGGAGCAAAGCCTTGATGAAGTAGAAGAAGGAAATGCCAATTGGGTGAAAATTGTTGATGATTTCTACGTAGGATTTGAACCGCGCTTAGAAAAAGCGGAAAAAGAAATGCGTGAAGTGGAAATTAAAGATGAGCCAGCTGGGGAAGACTGTGAATTATGCGGACATCCAATGGTCTTTAAAATGGGTAAATACGGGAAGTTTATGGCTTGTTCGAATTTCCCTGATTGTCGTAATACAAAAGCGATTGTGAAAGAAATCGGTGTAACTTGTCCGAAATGTGAAGAAGGACAAATTATTGAGCGTCGCAGTAACAAAAAGAAACGTCTTTTCTATGGATGCGGTACGTATCCAGAGTGTGACTTTGTATCTTGGGATAAGCCAATTGGTCGTAAATGTCCGAAGTGTGAAGGCATGCTTGTAGAGAAAAAGTTAAAAAAAGGCGTGCAAGTACAATGTATTTCGTGCGATTATGAAGAAGAACAACAAATGTGAGCGTAACTGCTCACATTTTTTTCGGGAAGAAAAGGAAAGGTGATATAAATGACAACACAAGTAGTAAACGTCATTGGCGCAGGTCTTGCAGGAAGTGAAGCAGCTTACCAAATTGCAAAACGTGGTGTCCAAGTTAGATTATATGAAATGAGGCCGGTAAGGCAAACACCAGCTCATCACACAGATAAATTTGCTGAATTAGTATGTAGTAACTCACTTCGTGCAAACACTTTAACAAATGCAGTTGGAGTTATTAAAGAGGAAATGCGTTTAATGGATTCTGTAATTATTCGTGCGGCAGACGAGTGCTCTGTACCAGCTGGAGGTGCTTTAGCTGTAGACCGTCATGAGTTCGCAGCTAAAGTAACAGAATACGTAAAAAACCATCCGAATGTAACTGTAGTGAACGAAGAGCTTACTGAAATTCCAGAAGGACCAACAATTATTGCAACAGGTCCACTTACATCTCCTGATCTTGCTGCACAATTAAAAGAACTAACAGGTGAAGATTATTTCTATTTCTACGATGCGGCAGCACCAATCGTAGAAAAAGACAGCATTGACATGAATAAAGTATATTTAAAATCGCGTTATGACAAAGGTGAAGCTGCATATTTAAATTGCCCAATGACAGAAGAAGAGTTTGACCGTTTTTATGAGGCTTTAATTGCTGCTGAGACAGTGCCTTTAAAAGAGTTTGAAAAAGAAATTTTCTTTGAAGGTTGTATGCCAGTAGAAGTTATGGCAAGTAGAGGGAGACAGACGCTAGTATTTGGACCTATGAAACCTGTTGGATTGGAAGATCCAAAAACAGGAAAAACGCCATATGCTGTTGTTCAGTTGCGTCAAGATGATGCAGCGGGAACTTTATACAATATCGTAGGTTTCCAAACGCATTTAAAATGGGGACCACAAAAAGAAGTGCTACAGTTAATTCCGGGACTGGAAAATGCAGAGATTGTACGTTATGGTGTAATGCATCGTAATACGTTTATTAATTCACCTAATTTGCTTCGTCCAACATATCAATATAAACAACGTGATGATTTATTCTTCGCTGGTCAAATGACTGGAGTAGAGGGATATGTTGAATCAGCAGCATCAGGATTATTAGCGGGAATTAATGCTGCACGTCTTGTGCAAGGTGAAGAGCCAGTTGTATTACCGTCAGTAACTGCAATGGGTAGCATGGCAAATTACATTACGGCAACGAATGCTAAAAACTTCCAACCGATGAATGCGAACTTCGGTCTATTTGCACCGTTAGAGAAAAAGATCAAAAAGAAAGCGGAACGAAATGAAGCATACGCAACACGAGCTTTAGAAACAATTCAAAATTTTGTAAATATTTAGTTAAATTTCTTGCAAAGGCTACTAAGTTGTGATACGATTTAGTAGCCTTTATTGAGGTGAGTTGTGTGAATGTGAAGAAATTGTTACAATTATTCGTTGGATATTTACAAATTGAAAGAAATTATTCAAAATATACAATTGCAAGTTATCAAAATGATTTAGAACATTTTGTGCAATTTATGGAGCGAGAAGGCATATCCTCTTTTTTAGACGTTACATACGCGGATGTTCGTTTGTACTTAACGACGTTGCACGATGAAAAGTTAGCCCGTAAATCTGTCGCAAGAAAAGTATCAAGCTTACGAAGTTTATATCGTTTTTTGATGCGTGAAGGTTATCGAAAAGATAATCCGTTTGCACTTGCGTCACTCCCCAAAAAAGAATTGTCAATCCCAAAGTTTTTATATGCTGAAGAGTTAGAGGAATTATTTGAAGTTTCTGACACGGGAACACCATTAGGTCAAAGGAATCAAGCTTTATTAGAGTTGATGTATGCGACTGGAATCCGTGTGAGTGAATGTGTCAATTTACAACTTACCGATATTGACTTTGCGGTGGGAACAATTTTAGTAATGGGAAAAGGAAAAAAACAAAGGTATATTCCGTTCGGAAGCTATGCGCAAGATTCTTTAATTACTTATATAGAGAATGGGAGAAAACAGTTAGTTAATAAGACTGACGAAGACTCTCGTATGGTATTTTTAAATGCGAAAGGTACACCGCTAACAAGTCGTGGAGTACGTTATGTTTTAAATGAACTCATTAAAAAGGCGTCACTGACAATGCGGATAAGTCCCCATATGTTAAGGCATACATTTGCTACACACATGTTAGATGAAGGGGCGGATTTACGTACTGTACAGGAGCTATTAGGTCATGAGAATTTGTCGACTACACAAATTTATACGCATGTCTCTAAAGAAAGATTGCGTTCTGTTTACATGAAGCATCACCCGCGGGCATAAATTGCTTTAAAAGCTATAAAAACAAATAAAGGAGTTTTTTCTATGGGGAATTTCCACGCTACAACGATATTTGCAGTTCATCATAATGGAGAATGTGCAATGGCTGGAGATGGTCAGGTGACAATGGGAAATGCTGTTGTAATGAAACATACAGCTCGTAAAGTTCGCAGACTTTTCCAAGGTAAAGTTTTAGCTGGTTTTGCAGGTTCAGTTGCTGATGCATTTACTCTTTTTGAAATGTTTGAAGGGAAATTAGAAGAGTATAATGGCAACTTGCAGCGTGCTGCTGTTGAAATGGCAAAACAATGGCGTGGCGATAAAATGTTACGTCAACTAGAAGCGATGCTCATTGTCATGGATAAAACAACTATGCTTCTTGTTTCAGGTACAGGAGAAGTGATTGAACCGGATGATGGTATTTTAGCAATTGGATCTGGTGGAAATTATGCGCTTTCTGCAGGTCGTGCTTTAAAGCAATATGCAAGTGAACACTTAACAGCGAAACAAATTGCGAAAGCGAGTTTAGAGATTGCTGGTGATATTTGTGTTTATACGAATCACAACATAATTGTTGAAGAATTGTAGAATCGTAAGGGAGGCATTTTATATGCATTTACATTTTACTCCGCGCCAAATTGTGGAAAAATTAGATCAATATATCATCGGTCAAAAAGACGCAAAGAAAGCGGTTGCTGTAGCGTTGAGAAATCGATACCGTCGCAGTAAATTAGCTGAAAATTTACGTGATGAAATAGCACCTAAAAACATTTTGATGATTGGACCGACAGGTGTTGGGAAAACAGAGGTAGCACGACGAATGGCGAAACTCGTTGGAGCACCTTTTATTAAGGTTGAGGCTACAAAATTCACAGAAGTTGGATATGTGGGTAGAGATGTAGAGTCGATGGTACGTGACCTTGTGGAAACATCGGTTCGTATCGTAAAAGAAGAAATGGTAGTGAAAGTTCAAGATAAAGCAGAAGAGCAAGCGAATCAACGTCTTGTTGAAATTTTAGTACCGAGTCCGGAGAAGCAATCTGGATTTAAAAATCCATTAGAGATGCTTTTCGGGGGCGCTCAAAATTCGAGTCAAACGTCTGATACACAAGAAGATGGTGAAATCGAAAAGAAACGTCAAGATGTGGAGAGAAAGCTTGCTGCAGGGCTTCTTGAAGAAGAGATTGTATCGATTGAAGTGACTGAGCAACAGTCGTCAATGTTTGATATGTTACAAGGAACTGGCATGGAGCAAATGGGAATGAATTTCCAAGATGCGTTAGGGAGTTTTATGCCGAAAAAAACAAAAAAACGTAAACTTTCTGTAAAAGAAGCAAGAAAACTCTTGACAAATGAAGAGGCACAGCGCTTAATTGATATGGATGAAGTTACACAAGAGGCTGTTTATCGTGCTGAACAGCTCGGGATTATTTTTATCGATGAAATTGACAAAATTGCTGGTAAGCAGTCGAATAGCGTAGATGTATCACGTGAAGGTGTGCAACGTGACATTTTGCCAATTGTAGAAGGGTCGAATGTTGCGACAAAATACGGATCAGTAAAAACGGATTATATTTTATTCGTTGCAGCTGGAGCGTTCCATATGTCTAAACCGTCGGATTTAATTCCGGAATTGCAAGGGAGATTTCCGATTCGAGTAGAATTAACAAAATTATCGACAGACGATTTTGTTAAAATATTAATCGAGCCTGACAATGCGTTAATTAAACAATATATGGCATTATTAGCGACCGAAGGTATAGAAATTGAATTTTCAGACGAAGCTATTCGTAAGATTGCTGAGATTGCTTATCAAGTTAATCAGGATACAGATAATATTGGAGCAAGAAGACTTCATACGATTATGGAGAAGCTCCTTGAAGATTTATCGTTTGAAGCATCTGAAATTACGTTAGAGAAAATAACGATAACCCCTCAATACGTTGAGGAGAAATTAGCAACAATTGCTAAAAATAAAGATGTGAGCCAGTTTATTTTGTAATAGTGTCATCAGGTGACTCGCCCTAGTTTCCAAGTGATGAAAAAATATGTGAGTAACATGTAGGAGGAACTTTTGAAATGGAATTATTAGCAAAAACAAGAAAATTAAATGCGTTATTACAGAGCGCAGCAGGGAAGCCTGTAAACTTTAGAGAAATGTCTGACACAATGTGTGAAGTAATCGAAGCAAACGTATTCGTAGTTAGTCGTCGTGGTAAATTACTAGGTTATGCAATTCACCAACAAATCGAAAACGAACGCATGAAGCAAATGCTTGCAGAACGTCAATTCCCAGAAGAGTATACACAAAGCTTATTCAACATTACAGAAACATCTTCAAACTTAGATGTGAACAGTGCTTACACAGCATTCCCGGTAGAAAACAGAGAATTATTTGGTCAAGGTTTAACTACAATCGTACCAATCGTTGGTGGTGGTGAGCGTCTAGGTACTTTAGTATTAGCTCGTCTTGGTCAAGAGTTCTTAGATGACGATTTAATCCTTGCTGAGTACAGCTCAACTGTTGTAGGCATGGAAATCTTACGTGAAAAAGCAGAAGAAATCGAAGAGGAAGCACGTAGTAAAGCTGTTGTTCAAATGGCGATCAGCTCATTATCTTACAGTGAGTTAGAAGCAATTGAGCATATCTTCGAAGAATTAAATGGAACAGAAGGTTTACTTGTTGCAAGTAAAATTGCTGATCGTGTAGGAATTACTCGTTCTGTAATCGTAAATGCACTACGTAAATTAGAAAGTGCTGGTGTAATTGAGTCTCGCTCTTTAGGTATGAAAGGAACATACATTAAAGTGCTAAACGACAAGTTTCTACAGGAACTTGCTAAATTAAAAACAAACTAATTTATAAAAAACTCTCCTCGATCGAGGAGAGTTTTTTTTGTGCAATGGATTGATGGCGCTTGTGAAAAGTGCCATAAGCGTGTTTTCTGGGAAAACTATTAATTGTGTTTTACTTTTTTGCTTAAAAGAAATGAAGGTTGGTAATACTAGAATTCGAGTATGAACAAAGAAAGTTTTACATTGTTCGCATTTTCGACTTGATTGTAATATTTCAGTATGATATAGTAAGCAGTGGTGTCAGTACAAAGTACACACGTTTACTGATTTAAGTGTTGGTGCTACGTTTGTAGTTTCGCTTAGAGATGAAGTAAACGGAGGATATCAAAAACCATTTAGGAGGAACTATATTATGTCAGTAATTTCTATGAAGCAATTGCTTGAAGCTGGTGTTCATTTCGGACATCAAACTCGTCGTTGGAACCCAAAAATGAAGCGTTACATTTTCACAGAGCGTAACGGTATCTACATCATCGACTTACAAAAAACTGTGAAAAAAGTTGAGGAAGCTTACAGAACGATGCGCGACATCGCTGCTGAAGGTGGAGACATCTTATTCGTAGGTACTAAAAAACAAGCACAAGAAGCTATTAAAGAAGAAGCAACTCGTGCTGGTATGTACTTCGTTAACCAACGTTGGTTAGGCGGAACTTTAACAAACTTCCAAACAATCCAAAAGCGTATCAAGCGTCTTAAAGACATCGAAAGAATGCAAGAAGATGGTACTTTCGAAGTACTTCCTAAGAAAGAAGTTGTTCAACTTAAAAAAGAGTTAGAGCGTCTTGAGAAATTCTTAGGCGGTATTAAAGATATGAAAGGTCTTCCAAGTGCATTATTCGTAGTAGACCCTCGTAAAGAGCGTATTGCAGTTGCTGAAGCACGCAAATTACACATTCCAATCATCGGTATCGTTGATACAAACTGTGATCCAGACGAAATCGATCACGTTATCCCAGCAAACGATGATGCAATTCGTGCTGTAAAACTTCTTACATCTAAAATGGCAGACGCGATCCTTGAAGCAAAACAAGGTGAAGAAACTGTTACTGCGTAACAAAGTTGGAAAGGTGATAAGGGGTTCGGCCTTTTATCACCTTTTTTAAGGTATAAACACCTTTATAAAAGGTATAAATACATATTTTAGGAGGATGAAAAATATGGCAATCACTGCTCAAATGGTAAAAGAATTACGTGAAAAAACTGGCGCAGGTATGATGGACTGCAAAAAAGCTTTAACAGAAACTAACGGCGACATGGAGAAGGCAATTGACTTCTTACGCGAAAAAGGTATTGCGAAAGCTGCTAAAAAAGCAGACCGCATTGCTGCTGAAGGTTTAACTTTCATCGAAACAAACGGTAACGACGCTTTAATCTTAGAATTAAACTCTGAAACTGATTTCGTTGCGAAAAACGAAGGTTTCCAAGCACTAATTAAAGAATTAGCTGCTCACTTATTAACTAACAAACCAGCTAACGTTGAAGAAGCTATGGCTCAAACAATGGAAAACGGTAAAAACGTTGAAGAGCACATCAACGAAGCAATCGCTAAAATTGGTGAAAAACTTACACTTCGTCGTTTCGAAATCGTATCAAAAACTGATGCAGATGCATTCGGCGCTTACCTACACATGGGTGGACGCATTGGTGTATTAACAGTTCTTGAAGGTTCTACTGATGAAGCTGCTGCTAAAGATGTTGCAATGCACATCGCTGCAGTTAACCCTAAATACATCGACCGCGATGCTGTAACAGCTGAAGAAGTTGAGCATGAGCGTCAAGTATTAACACAACAAGCATTAAACGAAGGCAAGCCTGAAAAAATCGTTGCAAAAATGGTTGAAGGCCGTCTAGGCAAATTCTTCGAAGAGATTTGCTTACTTGACCAAGCATTCGTTAAAAACCCTGATATGAAAGTTCGTCAGTTCGTTGAGTCTAAAGGCGGAACATTAAAAGGATTCGTTCGCTACGCTGTTGGTGAAGGTATCGAAAAACGCGAAGACAACTTTGCTGAAGAAGTAATGAACCAAGTAAAAGGTAGTAACTAATACAGATTAGGGAACACATTGTGTTCCCTTTTTTAAAATAAAGATGTAAGCAATTGGAGGTTCATTATGAGTAAACCGAAATATAATCGTGTCGTTTTAAAGCTAAGTGGAGAAGCTTTAGCTGGAGAGCAAGGATTTGGAATTAATCCAACTGTTATTAAGTCAGTTGCAGAACAAGTAAAAGAAATTGCAGAACTTGATGTAGAGGTTGCTGTTGTTGTTGGTGGCGGTAACATTTGGCGTGGGAAAATTGGAAGTGAAATGGGCATGGATCGTGCAGGAGCAGATTACATGGGCATGTTAGCTACAGTTATGAATTCGTTAGCTCTTCAAGATAGCTTGGAGAATATTGGAATCCAAACTCGTGTACAAACTTCAATTGAGATGCGTCAAGTGGCAGAGCCTTACATTCGCCGTAAAGCAGTTCGTCACTTAGAGAAAAAACGTGTTGTTATCTTTGCAGCAGGTACAGGTAATCCATACTTCTCTACAGATACAACAGCAGCATTACGTGCAGCGGAAATCGAAGCAGACGTTATTTTAATGGCAAAAAATAATGTGGATGGCGTATATAGCGCAGATCCATCTATTGACCCAACAGCTACGAAATACGAAACGCTTACTTACTTAGATGTATTAAAAGAAGGTTTAGGTGTAATGGATTCTACAGCTTCTTCTCTATGTATGGATAATGATATTCCATTAATTGTATTCTCAGTTATGGAAAAAGGTAATATTAAACGTGCCGTTTTAGGCGAAAATATTGGAACAGTTGTAAGGGGGAAATAAATATGGGACAACAAGTATTGAAGTCTTCAAATGAAAAAATGGAAAAAGCAGTTGCTGCTTATTCTCGTGAATTAGCAACAGTTCGCGCTGGTCGTGCAAGCTCGTCTGTATTAGATAAGGTACAAGTTGATTACTATGGTGCACCAACACCAGTTGTGCAATTAGCGAACATTACAGTTCCAGAAGCACGTTTACTTGTAATTCAACCTTATGATAAAACTTCTATCGGTGATATCGAAAAAGCAATTTTAAAAGCAGATTTAGGCTTAAACCCTTCTAATGATGGAACTGTAATTCGTATTGCATTCCCTGCATTAACAGAAGAGCGTCGTCGTGATCTTGTTAAAGTTGTGAAAAAATATGCTGAAGAAGCAAAAGTAGCTGTTCGTAACGTACGTCGTGACGGAAATGATGATCTTAAGAAGCTTGAAAAAGCTGGCGAGATTACAGAAGATGATTTAAGAGGATATACTGAAGATATCCAAAAAGAAACAGATAAATATATTGCAAAAGTTGACGAAATCGCAAAAAACAAAGAAAAAGAAATCATGGAAGTGTAATAGCGATAACTTCGCAAATATGACCCTCTTCTTAAGGGGGTCTTTTTACACTTTTAGGCATACGTCTGCTTGTTGGAGGGTATGAATGATGTTTAAAAACTTTCCTTTTTTTAAAGGTAAAAAGGACACATCGTTTGATCATCTCGTTGAAGAAGTGAAAAAAGGATATATCCCAGAACATATTGCCATCATTATGGATGGGAATGGAAGATGGGCAAAGAGGAGAGCAATGCCTCGTATTGCGGGACATCATGAAGGTATGCAAGTTGTAAAGAAAATTACAAAATTTGCAAGTAAACTTAATGTGAAAGTGTTAACTCTTTATGCTTTTTCAACTGAGAACTGGAAAAGACCGAAAAAGGAAGTTGATTATTTAATGAAGCTTCCAGAAGAATTTCTAGGTACATTTTTACCAGAATTGATTGAAGAAAACGTACAAGTCCGAGTAATAGGGCAAAAAGATCGTCTTCCTACGCATACACGCAGAGCGATGGAGAAAGCCATGGAAGATACGAAAGAGAATACGGGATTAATTCTTAATTTCGCGTTAAACTATGGAAGTCGAGATGAAATCGTTTCTGCTGTGCAACATATGATGAAAGATAATGAGGAAGGAAAAATTCGTTCTGAAGAGGTAAGTGAAGAAATGCTTTCCTCCTACTTAATGACGAGTTCTTTACCCGATCCAGAGTTGTTAATCCGAACAAGCGGAGAGCTACGTATTAGTAATTTCATGTTATGGCAAATTGCATATTCGGAGTTTTGGTTTACGGATGTGTATTGGCCAGACTTCAAAGAAGAACATTTGCTAAATGCGATTACTGACTTTCAACATAGAGGGCGCAGATTCGGAGGCGTGTAGAAAGAGAGGGTTTGGTAGTGAAACAGAGAATTATTACTGGAGTGGTTGCTGCCGCGCTATTCATTCCCATCGTAATATACGGTGGCGTGCCTTTTACGGTTTTAGTGTATGCACTTGCTTCTATAGGTTTATATGAATTAATTCGTATGAATAAGCTTACGCTTATTTCAGTACCGACAGTTTTAGCTGCAGTATTATTGTGGATTCTTTTAATTCCAAGTAGTGCATCAGAACTGTTTACATGGATTGGATTAGGTAAATTGGAAATCACATTTGTGATTGTTTTATTACTTTTATCATATACAGTCCTTTCTAAGAATACATTTACTTTTGATAATGCTTCATTTTTACTAATGGCAACGACATATGTGGCAATGGGATTCTTATATTTAAATGAAACGAGAATATTAGGAATTAAATATGTGTTTTGTGCATTATTTGTTATATGGGCTACTGATTCAGGCGCATATTTCGTAGGAAAAGCATTAGGCAAGAGAAAATTGTGGCCAGAAATTAGTCCAAATAAAACGATTGAAGGTTCATTAGGCGGCATCGTTTGTGGAATTATTGTGGCACTTGTTTACAACGTGTTCTTCCCAGTCGAATCGAATGTAGTAATTTTAATTGTGCTGACAATTATCATTTCTATTTTTGGACAAATTGGTGATTTAGTACAATCTGCTTTTAAACGTCATTATGGCGTAAAGGATTCAGGTACAATTTTACCTGGGCATGGTGGTATATTAGATCGAACAGATAGTTGGTTATTCGTTTTACCAATTCTCTACTTCTTATTACAATACAATTAATAAATGAACGAGGGGTTGGAGTCATGAAAAACATTAGTTTATTAGGTGCAAGCGGATCGATTGGTACACAAACTTTAGATGTATTACGCTCGCACCCAGACCAATTCCGTCTCGTTGCTTTTTCTGTAGGGAAAAATATTGACTACGCAGTAAAGGTAATTCAAGAATTTTCTCCGCAAATCGTCTCTGTGCAAAGAGAGGAAGATGTTTTAAAATTACAAACTGTTTCTGGTAATACAAAAATTGTATATGGTAGTGAAGGACTTTTAGAAGTAGCATTACATCCAGATGCGGAGATTGTAGTAAATGCTGTTGTAGGTAGCGTAGGGTTGTTACCGACACTTCGTGCGATTGAGGCGAAAAAAACAATTGGAATTGCAAATAAAGAAACGTTAGTAACTGCAGGACATCTTGTAATGGAAGCAGCGCGAAAACATAATGTTTCGTTACTTCCAGTAGATAGTGAACATTCGGCTATTTTTCAATGCTTGAATGGTGAAAATGAAAAAAGAATTTCTCGTCTTATTATAACGGCTTCTGGTGGAAGTTTCCGTGATAAAACGAGAGATGAATTGCATCATGTGACCGTAGAAGATGCGCTTCGACATCCAAACTGGTCAATGGGTTCGAAAATTACAATTGATTCTGCTACAATGATGAATAAGGGACTAGAAGTAATTGAAGCACATTGGCTTTTTGGTATCCCTTATGAGCAAATCGATGTTGTTTTACATAAAGAAAGTATTATCCATTCTATGGTTGAATTTGAAGATCGTAGTGTAATGGCGCAGCTTGGTTCACCTGATATGCGAGTACCAATTCAATACGCACTTACATATCCTGATAGATTGCCTCTTTCAGACACAAAACAGTTAAACTTATGGGAAATAGGGACGTTGCATTTTGAGAAAATGGACCAAGAACGATTCCGTTGTTTACGTTTTGCGTATGAAGCTGGAAAAGCTGGTGGAAGTATGCCAGCTGTAATGAACGCAGCAAATGAAGTAGCTGTTGAAGCTTTTTTACAAAAGAGAATTGGTTTCTTAACAGTGGAAGACCTCATTGAAAAAGCAATGAACCATCACAATGTCATTGCACGTCCGAGCTTAGAGGAAATTCTGGAAATTGATGCAGCCACAAGACGGTTTGTGATGGAACAAATTTAGCAAAGGTGGTTATGGAATTGAATACAGCGATTGCCTTTATATTAATTTTCGGTGCACTCGTATTTTTCCATGAGCTAGGGCATCTATACTTCGCGAAAAGAGCAGGCATTTTATGCCGCGAGTTTGCGATTGGTTTTGGTCCGAAAATATTCTCATTTGAAAAGAATGAAACGGTGTATACGATTCGATTACTGCCTCTGGGTGGCTATGTAAGAATGGCTGGCGAGGATGCAGACACAGTTGAGTTAAAGCCAGGGAAAAAGGTTGGCCTTGTGCTAAATGAAAAAGACGAAGCTGTGAAATTAGTTTTTGATGGATATGAAAAATATCCAAATGTTCGTGTTATTGAAGTCGAACAAGCTGATTTAGAGCATAATCTAACGATTTCAGGCTATGAAGAGTATGAGGAAGAGCTTCAAACATTCCGAGTGAATGAAAAGGCTCGCATCATTACTGCTGGAGAAGAAATTCAAATTGCTCCATATAACAGGCAATTTGGCTCTAAAAAATTGGGTCAACGCGCTTTAACAATCTTTGCGGGTCCTGCAATGAACTTCATTTTAGCATTTGTTATTTTTGTGATTCTTGGATTTGTACAAGGGGTTCCTATTGACAAACCAATGGTCGGAAAAGTGATGGAAAATAGTGCAGCACAGCAAGCTGGCCTGAAAGAGAATGATACAATTCAAGCGATTGATGGGAAAAACACAAGTACATGGAAAGATGTTGTTACTATTGTACGTGAAAACCCGAATAAAGAAATTACGTTACAAGTAAAGCGTGATAATGAACAGTTTAATGTGAAAGTAACGCCAACACTTGATAAAGAAGGAAAAGACGAAGTTGGTAGAATTGGTGTTTATTCTCCTGTAGAGAAAACAGTAATGGGTTCTATTAAATCAGGATTTGAACAAACGTACCAATGGACGAAACTAATTTTTGAATCTCTTGTGAAATTAGTAACTGGTCAATTTTCTATTAATGAGTTGTCAGGTCCAGTAGGAATTTATAATCTAACAGATCAAGTTGTAGATTATGGATTTACGCGTGTACTAAGTTTAGCGGCAGTTCTAAGCATTAATCTTGGTTTATTTAATTTATTACCAGTTCCTGCTTTAGATGGTGGCCGTTTATTCTTCTTCTTAATTGAAGCGTTACGAGGGAAACCAATTGACCGTCAAAAAGAAGGAATGGTTCATTTTATTGGTTTTGCATTATTAATGTTATTAATGTTAGTTGTAACATGGAATGACATTCGTAAGTTTTTCTTGTAAAATAGAATGAAACTAATAATGAAATAGAGCTCGTAGAATAAAATCCCTCACCTAATTCGAGGTGAGGGGTTTTACTGCGTGTAAGAGTAAAATGAAGAGGTGCAAATAAATGAAACAAAGTATGGTATTCAGTCCTACATTACGTGAAGTTCCAGCTGATGCTGAAATTAAGAGTCATCAATTATTACTTCGCGCAGGTTTTATGCGTCAAAATGCTTCTGGTATTTATAGTTTTCTACCATTTGGATTAAAAGTATTACACAAAGTAGAACGTATCGTTCGAGAAGAAATGGAGCGTGCAGGAGCTGTAGAATTATTAATGCCAGCTATGCAAGCTGCAGAATTATGGCAAGAATCAGGTCGTTGGTATTCATACGGATCTGAATTAATGCGTATGAAAGATCGTAACGCTCGTGAATTCGCATTAGGAGCGACACATGAGGAAGTAATTACGGATCTTGTGCGTGATGAAGTGAAATCATATAAAAAATTACCGTTAACATTATACCAAATTCAAACAAAATTCCGTGATGAGCAAAGACCTCGTTTCGGTTTATTACGTGGAAGAGAGTTTCTAATGAAAGATGCATACTCTTTCCATGCTACACAAGAGAGCTTAGATGAAGTATACAATCGCTTATATAAAGCATACTCTAACATTTTTGCTCGTTGTGGCTTGAATTTCCGTGCAGTTATTGCTGATTCTGGAGCAATGGGCGGAAAAGATACACATGAATTTATGGTATTATCTGATGTTGGTGAAGATACAATTGCATACTCTGACACATCTGATTATGCAGCAAACATCGAAATGGCTCCTGTTGTAGATACGTATACGAAGAGTGACGAAGCAGAAAAAGCTCTTGAAAAAGTAGCAACACCAGACCAAAAAGCAATTGAAGAAGTATCTGCATTCTTAAACATTGCAGCTGACAAGTGCATTAAGTCTATGGTATTTAAAGTAGATGAGAAATTAGTAGTTGTACTTGTTCGTGGTGATCACGAAGTAAACGATGTGAAAGTGAAAAATGTATACGGCGCTTCAGTTGTTGAGCTTGCTTCTCATGAAGAAGTAAAAGAATTATTAAATTGTGAAATTGGTTCATTAGGGCCGATTGGTGTAACAGGTGATATTGAAATTATTGCTGATCACGCTGTAGCATCAATTGTTAACGGATGTTCAGGAGCGAACGAAGAAGGATTCCATTATGTAAATGTAAATCCAAAACGTGACTTTAAAGTAAGTCAATATACAGATTTACGCTTCATTCAAGAAGGAGACCAATCTCCAGATGGAAACGGAACAATTCTTTTCGCACGCGGAATTGAAGTTGGTCATGTATTCAAATTAGGAACTCGTTATAGTGAAGCAATGAACGCGACATTCCTAGATGAAAACGGAAAAACACAACCACTTATTATGGGTTGTTACGGTATCGGTGTATCTCGTACAGTGGCAGCAATTGCAGAGCAGTTTAACGATGAGAACGGCTTAGTTTGGCCAAAAGCTGTAGCACCATTCCATGTGCATGTAATTCCAGTAAATATGAAATCTGATGCACAACGTGAAATGGGTGAAAATATCTACAACTCATTACAAGAACAAGGCTATGAAGTGTTATTAGACGATCGTGCAGAACGTGCAGGTGTTAAGTTTGCAGATGCAGATTTATTCGGTCTTCCAGTTCGCGTTACAGTTGGTAAAAAAGCAGACGAAGGTATTGTAGAAGTGAAAGTACGTGCTACAGGTGAGTCTGAAGAAGTAAAAGTAGAAGAACTTCAAACATATATTACAAATATTTTAAAATAAGAAGAGGTACCTCGTAATGGGGTACCTTCTCTTTCTTTGTAAACGTATTTTGTAAAAGAAGAAGGAAGAAATCTTTCTTTGTAGTACGTTTCAATTTATAATAGCAAATGGAAGGAGAGTGCTTATGTCTTTAACAAATGAACAACAAGAGCGATTTCAAATTTTGCTCCAGCAGTTGCAAATACCAGACGACCTTATAAATCAATATTTACAAGGCGGTGGTATTGAAAGGCTCGTTATTGATAAAGCGAATAAAAGTTGGCATTTTGATTTACAAGTGCCACGTATTTTGCCTACAGAATTATATGAATTGCTAGAAACAAAGCTTAAGCAATCATTTTCTCATATTGCAAGAACAACATTTGCATTAGAAACAGAGAATAAACAATTTACAGAAGAAGAAGTAAGGGCGTATTGGCCACTTTGTACGGAACGAATTACATTTTCACCCATGTTCGCGTACTTAAAGAAGCAACTTCCGCAGGTGAATGGAGTGAAGTTGTTAATAAATGTAAATAATGAGCTGGAGTCTACTGCTTTAAAGAAAAACGTTGCGAAACCAGTGGGGGATCAATACGAAGCTTTTGGATTCCCGCGTTTCCAGTTAGACACACATATACAGCAAAATGCAGAAGAAATGCAAAAGTTTCGTGAGCAAACGCAGCAAGAAGACCGCGAGCGTGTTATACAAGCTATGGAAGAAATGGCGAAGAAGCAAGCTGAAGAAAGCAGCGTTGTGCATGAAGGACCGATTACACTCGGGTATCTTATTAAGCCGGATGAAGAGATTACACCGATGCGAGAAATTCAAGATGAAGAAAGAAGAAAAACGGTTCAAGGATATGTCTTCCATGTAGAAACAAAAGAGCTTCGTAGTGGGCGTACGTTATTAACTTTAAAAATAACGGATTATACGGATTCTATTATGATCAAAATGTTCTCGCGTGACAAAGAAGATATTCCAATGCTGCAATCCTTGAAAAAAGGAATGTGGGTGAAAGCGCGTGGTTCTGTTCAAAACGATACATTCGTTCGAGATTTAGTAATGATTGCAAATGATATTAATGAAATAACAGGGCCGTCTCGTAAAGATAAAGCGCCAGAAGGCGAAAAGCGTGTAGAACTTCATCTTCACACTCCGATGAGCCAAATGGATGCTGTTACTCCTGTTTCTAGGCTTGTTGCCCAAGCTGGTAAATGGGGACATGAAGCTATTGCGGTTACAGACCATGCTGTGGCTCAGTCGTTCCCGGAGGCATATTCTGCGGGGAAAAAAGCTGGAGTTAAAGTTATATACGGTGTAGAAGCGAATTTAGTTAATGATGGTGTACCGATAGCGTATAACGAGGCGCATCGTTTACTTGCAGAGGAAACGTATGTTGTTTTCGACGTTGAAACGACAGGTTTATCAGCTGTATACGACACAGTCATTGAGTTGGCTGCCGTAAAAGTAAAGGGTGGCGAAATCATTGATCGCTTTGAATCTTTCGCAAATCCACATCAACCATTATCAGCGACGATTATTGAATTAACAGGTATTACAGATGATATGTTAACTGATGCACCAGAAGTGGACGAAGTGTTTAAAAAGTTTGAGGAATGGATGGGTGACCATACACTTGTTGCCCATAATGCAAGCTTTGATATGGGCTTTATTAACGTAGGTTTTAAAAAGGCTGGGTTAGAAAAAACGAATAACCCTGTTATTGATACGTTAGAACTTGCACGATTCTTATTCCCAGAAATGAAAAATCATCGATTAAATACGATGTGTAAAAAACTTGATATTGAATTAACGCAACATCACCGTGCGATTTATGATACAGAAGCGACGGGATATTTACTTGTGAAAATGTTGAAAGATGTAATTGAAAAGGGATTTGAATATCACGATCAATTAAATGATAGCATGGGACAAGGGGATGCGTATAAGCGTGGCCGTCCAAGTCATATGACGTTACTTGCCACATCAGATGTTGGGTTGAAAAATTTATATAAACTTGTTTCATATTCTCACCTTAATTACTTTTACCGTGTACCACGAGTACCGAGGTCACTATTAAAAAAATACCGTGAAGGAATTTTAGTAGGAACGGCTTGTGATAAAGGTGAAGTATTTGAGGCAATGATGCAAAAAGCTCCTGAAGAGGTAGAAGAAATTGCACAGTTCTATGATTACATTGAAGTAATGCCTCCAGAGGTGTTGCGTCATTTAGTAGAGCGTGAACTCGTTCGAGATGAAGGACAATTAAAAACAATTATCTCTAACTTAGTAAAACTAGGTGAGACGTTAGATAAACCAGTTGTCGCTACAGGGAACGTGCATTACTTAGATCCAGAAGATGCAATGTATCGTAAAATTTTAGTTAGTTCACAGGGCGGGGCAAATCCGTTAAATCGACATTCATTACCGCCAGTACATTTCCGTACAACTGATGAAATGCTAGAGTGTTTTTCATTTTTAGGTGAGGACAAAGCGAAAGAAGTTGTTGTAACGAATACACAAAAAGTTGCGTCATTAATTGGTGATGTTCGTCCGGTAAAAGATGATCTATATACACCGAAAATTGAGGGTGCCGATGATGAAACACGTGATATGAGTTATAAAATGGCACGCAGTATATATGGTGAAGAACTACCAGAAATTGTAGAGGCTCGCTTAGAAAAAGAATTGAAAAGTATTATTGGACATGGATTTGCCGTTATTTATTTAATCTCACATAAGCTTGTGAAAAAATCGTTAGTCGACGGATATCTAGTAGGTTCGCGTGGTTCAGTAGGTTCATCGTTCGTTGCAACGATGATGGAAATTACAGAAGTAAACCCATTACCACCACATTATGTCTGTCCAAAATGCAAGCAATCTGAATTCTTTAATGATGGTTCGGTAGGCTCTGGTTTCGACTTACCAGATAAAGATTGTCCGACATGTAATGTGGCATATGTAAAAGATGGACATGATATCCCATTCGAAACGTTCCTTGGATTCAAAGGAGATAAGGTACCCGATATCGATTTGAACTTCTCCGGGGAATACCAACCACGTGCCCATAACTATACGAAAGTACTGTTCGGTGAAGATTATGTATACCGTGCTGGAACGATTGGTACAGTTGCGGAAAAAACAGCTTATGGATATGTAAAAGGTTATGCAAATGATCACAATTTAACAATTCGGAATGCAGAGATTGACCGCTTAGTAGCGGGATGTACAGGGGTAAAACGTACAACTGGACAGCATCCAGGTGGTATAATCGTTGTGCCAGATTACATGGATATCTTTGATTTCTCCCCAATACAGTTTCCTGCTGATTCAATTGGTGCTGAGTGGAGAACAACGCATTTTGACTTCCACTCGATTCATGATAATTTATTGAAACTTGATATACTAGGACACGATGATCCGACCGTTATTCGTATGTTACAAGATTTAAGTGGTATTGATCCGAAAACAATCCCAACGGATGATCCAGAGGTAATGAAAATTTTCTCTGGTCCAGAAACGTTAGGGGTAACGGAAGAACAAATTAACTGTAAAACAGGTACACTTGGTATCCCAGAATTCGGTACGAAATTCGTAAGACAGATGTTAGAAGAGACAAAACCAACGACATTCTCAGAATTGGTCCAAATTTCTGGGCTGTCACATGGTACTGACGTATGGCTGGGTAATGCAAATGAGTTAATTTATAACGGTACATGTACGCTGAGTGAAGTTATCGGTTGTCGTGATGACATCATGGTATATTTAATCTATCAAGGTTTAGATCCATCATTAGCCTTCAAAATCATGGAGTCGGTTCGTAAAGGTAAAGGTGTACCGGAAGAATGGGAAGATGACATGAAAGGTAATAATGTACCAGGTTGGTATATTGATTCATGTAAGAAGATTAAATATATGTTCCCTAAAGCCCATGCGGCTGCTTACGTACTTATGGCTGTGCGTATCGCATACTTTAAAGTACATTTTGCACTTTTATTCTATGCGGCATATTTTACAGTCCGTGCAGATGATTTTGATGTAGAGGCGATGGCGAAAGGTTCAGCATCCATACGTGTGAAAATTGATGAAATAGCTCAAAAAGGATTGGATGCAGCGCCGAAAGAGAAAAGTTTATTAACGGTACTAGAAATGACGCTTGAAATGTGCGAGCGTGGATACTCATTCCAAAAGGTTGATTTATACCGTTCGCATGCAACGGAATTTATTATTGATGGAGACTCATTAATCCCTCCGTTTAATGCAGTGCCTGGTCTTGGTACGAACGCAGCCTTAAGTATTGTGGAAGCGCGCAAAAATGGAGACTTCTTATCAAAAGAAGACTTACAGCAACGAAGTAAGGTTTCGAAAACAATTATTGAGTATTTAGATAGCCAAGGTTGTTTAGGAGATTTGCCGGATCAAAACCAATTATCACTGTTCTAATAGGTAGGAAAAGTCTTTGCAAATCAATATTTGCTATGGTATACTATAAACCGAGATAACCATGTCATGTATATTTTGTGAAAAAGAGAGTGGGGAAACCCACTCTTTCGTGTTACTATCTACATTTTATTCATGTAGATAGTAAAGACATTTCTGTCGTATATACATATTTTGTTACAAGTTTTACTTCTTAAATTTGGTAATACTAAGACAGATATTCCCTGCTTAACGGCAGGGGCTTTTGTTAGCTAACGAGAAAGAATAAGATAGACCGTCTTTATGAACGGGATCTTTTCTTGTAAATGGTACATGGCGGCAGGAAGGAGGCTGTTTATGGATAAGAAAGTCACAGAAGTTGTAGAAGCATTTGCGCAGCCAATCGTTGAAGAGTTAAATCTTGAACTTGTAGATGTAGAGTATGTGAAAGAAGGACAAGACTGGTTCTTACGCGTATTCATCGATTCTGAAAAGGGAGTCGACATTGAAGAATGCGGTGCGGTAAGTGAACGTTTAAGCGAAGCTTTAGATAAAGAGGATCCAATTCCTCACCTTTACTTTTTGGATGTATCATCTCCTGGAGCAGAACGCCCATTAAAGAAAGAGAAAGACTTCCAGCAAGCGGTAGGAAAACAAGTGGCAATTAAAACATATGAGCCGATTGATGGCGAAAAGATGTTTGAAGGAAAGTTACTTTCCTACGACGGTACTACAATTACACTACTATTAACAATTAAAACACGTAAAAAAGAAATCCAAATTCCAATGGATAAAGTTGCAAATGCGCGACTTGCTGTTACGTTTTAGTAAGAAGGGGGATCTTCATGAGCACTGAGTTGTTAGATGCTTTGCTCGTATTAGAGTCAGAAAAAGGTATTAGTAAAGATATTATTATTGATGCGATTGAAGCAGCGTTAATCTCTGCTTATAAACGCAATTTTAACCAAGCACAAAACGTTCGTGTGAGCTTTAACCCAGAAGTGGGAACAATTCAAGTTTTAGCACGTAAGGACGTTGTTGATAATGTGTTTGATCCACGTCTTGAAATCTCTGTAGAAGAGGCAAGACAAATTAATCCAAACTACCAAGATGGCGACGTACTAGAAATTGAAGTAACGCCAAAAGATTTTGGTCGTATTGCAGCGCAAACTGCAAAACAAGTTGTAACACAACGAGTTCGTGAAGCAGAACGTGGTGTTATTTACTCAGAATTTAGTGATCGTGAAGAAGACATTATGGTTGGTATTGTACAACGCCAAGATGCTCGTTTCATCTACGTAAGCTTAGGTAAAGTAGAAGCTTTATTACCTGTAAGTGAGCAAATGCCAAATGAGCAATATAAGCCACATGATCGTATTCGCGTATTTATTACAAAAGTAGAAAAGACAACAAAAGGACCACAAATTTACGTATCACGTACACATCCTGGTCTTTTAAAACGTTTATTCGAAATGGAAGTTCCAGAAATTTATGATGGAACTGTAGAAATTCGCTCTGTAGCGCGCGAAGCAGGAGATCGTTCTAAAATCTCTGTGCATGCAGAAAACATTGATGTTGATCCAGTTGGTTCTTGCGTAGGACCGAAAGGACAACGTGTACAACGTGTTGTAGATGAACTAAAAGGTGAAAAGATTGACATCGTTCGCTGGTCAAATGATCCAGTTGAATATGTTGCAAATGCTTTAAGCCCATCACAAGTTGTTAAAGTACTTGTAGATGAAGATGAAAAAGCAACAACTGTTGTTGTTCCAGACCACCAGCTATCATTAGCTATCGGTAAGCGTGGACAAAATGCGCGTCTTGCAGCTAAATTAACAGGCTGGAAAATTGATATTAAAAGTGAGTCTGATGCGAAACAACTTGGAATTGTAACAGAAGAAGATAGCGTAATCGCATTCGGATTCGATTCAGTTGAAGACGAAATCGAATAGAGGTGATGAGTATGAGCAATCGAAAAGTTCCGTTACGAAAATGTATCGCGACGCAAGAGATGAAATCAAAACGAGAGCTCGTTCGCATTGTTCGTTCCAAAGAGGGCGAAGTGTCTATTGATTTATCTGGAAAAAAATCAGGACGAGGTGCATATTTGTCAAAAGATAAAGAATGCATTATGCAAGCCCAAAAGAAAAACATTTTGGAACATCATCTAAAAGCGAAAATCGACAGTTCTCTGTACGAAGAGCTTCTTGAGCTTGTTGAGAAGGAGTCGAAATAAGTGTCCGATTGGAAATCGTTTTTAGGACTAGCAAATCGCGCTCGAAAAATCATTTCGGGTGAAGAACTCGTTTTAAAAGAAGTACGAAGTGGTAAAGCAAAGCTCGTATTGCTTTCTGAAGATGCGTCAGCGAACACTACTAAACGTATCACTGATAAAACGACGTACTACAACGTACCAATGAAAAAAGTCGAAAATCGACAACAATTAGGGCATGCGATTGGGAGAGACGAGCGAGTCGTTGTAGCTGTGTTAGATGAAGGCTTTGCGAAAAAGCTACGTAGCATGCTCGATACAAATTACCGGGGGTGAAGGTATGAGTAAAATTCGAGTACATGAATATGCAAAAAAAAATAATATCTCAAGTAAAGATCTTATGACAAAACTTAAAGAGATGAATATCGAGGTTTCGAATCATATGACAATGTTAGAAGATGAAGTAGTAAATAAATTAGATAATGAATATAACACTGGAGCGGAAAAACCTTCTGTTGCAGATGAGTTTGAAGTAGAAGAGAAAGTTGTTCGCAGTAAAAAGAACAGCAATAAGAAAAAGAAAAAAGGCAAAGGAAATGAAGACAAACGTCAAGATAACTTTGCTGGAAGACAACAAACGCAAATAGTAGAAACACCAGATAAAATTACTTTCTCTGGAAGCCTTACAGTAGGTGAACTTGCTAAAAAGTTAAGTAAAGAGCCATCTGAAATTATTAAAAAGCTCTTCATGCTTGGAATTATGGCAACAATTAACCAAGACTTGGATAAAGATACAATTGAGTTAATTGCTACTGATTACGGTATTGAAGTAGAAGAAGAAGTAGTTGTAAGTGAAACTGAGTTTGAAACATTCATTGATGAGCAAGATGATGAAGAAAACTTAAAAGAGCGTCCAGCTGTTGTTACGATTATGGGACACGTTGACCATGGTAAAACAACATTACTTGACTCAATTCGTAATTCAAAAGTAACTGCTGGCGAAGCGGGTGGAATTACTCAGCATATTGGTGCATACCAAGTTGAAGTAAATGATAAGAAAATTACATTCTTAGATACGCCTGGTCACGCGGCATTTACAACGATGCGTGCTCGTGGTGCGCAAGTAACTGATATTACAATCCTTGTTGTTGCAGCTGATGACGGTGTTATGCCTCAAACAGTTGAAGCGATTAGCCATGCAAAAGCAGCTGGAGTACCAATTATTGTTGCTGTGAATAAAATGGATAAACCAGCGGCGAATCCTGATCGTGTAATGCAAGAATTAACAGAATATGAATTAGTTCCAGAAGCTTGGGGCGGAGATACAATTTTCGTACCAATTTCTGCAATCCAAGGCGAGGGAATTGACAACTTGCTAGAGATGATTCTTCTTGTAAGTGAAGTAGAAGAATATAAAGCAAACCCAAATCGTTATGCAACGGGTACTGTAATTGAAGCACAGCTTGATAAAGGTAAAGGAACTATCGCGACATTATTAGTTCAAAACGGTACACTTCGAGTTGGAGATCCAATCGTTGTTGGAACTTCATTCGGACGTGTTCGTGCAATGGTAAGTGATATTGGTCGTCGTGTAAAAGTTGCTGGTCCATCAACTCCTGTTGAAATTACAGGTTTAAATGAAGTACCACAGGCTGGAGATCGTTTCATGGCATTCGCTGATGAGAAGAAAGCTCGTCAAATCGGTGAATCACGTGCACAAGAAGCGTTAGTTGCACAACGTGGTGAGAAATCTAAATTAAGCCTTGAAGATTTATTCCAACAAATCCAAGAGAGCGATGTAAAAGAAATCAACTTAATCGTAAAAGCAGACGTACAAGGTTCTGTTGAAGCGATGGCAGCGTCACTTCGTAAAATTGATGTTGAAGGCGTAAAAGTTAAAATCATTCACACTGGTGTAGGTGCGATTACAGAATCTGATATCATTTTAGCTTCTGCATCTAATGCAATTGTAATTGGATTTAACGTACGTCCGGATGTGAACGCGAAGCGTACAGCTGAATTAGAGAACGTTGATGTTCGCTTACACCGCATTATCTACAAAGTAATCGAAGAAATTGAATTAGCAATGCAAGGTATGCTGGATCCAGAATTCGAAGAAAAAGTAATCGGTCAAGCGGAAGTTCGTCAAACATTCAAGGTAACAAAAGTTGGAACAATCGCAGGTTGTTACGTAATTGACGGTAAAATTACACGCGATAGTGGCGTTCGTATTATCCGCGATGGTATCGTAATTTTCGAAGGACAACTTGATACGTTAAAACGTTTCAAAGACGACGTAAAAGAAGTTGCACAAAACTATGAGTGTGGTATTACAATTGAGAGATATAATGACCTTAAAGAAGGGGACATCATTGAAGCATACGTTATGGAAGAAGTGAAGCGATGATTGTCGCTTCACTCTCATTCGAGTGTATGATTTACGATGTGCATTCTTTAAAAGAGAAACGGGCAATTTTGCAACGAGTGCTAACTCGTGTGAAACAGCGCTATAATGTAGCTGTTTCTGAAGTTGGGCATCAAGATGTATGGCAACGTACAGAAATTGCGGTTGTTTCCGTATCCTCAAATCGTGTTATCTGTGAAAAAGAAATGAATCGTGTACTGGAGTACATCGATTCATTTCCTGAAATTGAACGTACGATAACACAATTGGAATGGTATTGAATGAGGTGAAGAGTTATGAAATTACGTGCAAACCGTGTAGGCGAGCAAATGAAAAAAGAATTAGGCGACATCATTAGTCGTAAAATTAAAGACCCACGTATCGGATTTGTTACAGTAACAGATGTACAAGTGAGTGGTGATTTGCAAATTGCCAAAGTATATATTTCTGTTTTAGGTGACGAAGAACAGAAAGAAAATACGTTAAAAGGTTTAGCGAAGGCAAAAGGCTTTATTCGTTCAGAAATTGGCCAACGTATTCGTCTTCGTAAAACACCGGAAATTACCTTTGAGTTTGATGAGTCTATCGGATATGGTCATCGAATTGATACACTTTTACATGAAATTAATAAAGACGGTAAACGTGAAGAATAATGGATAGACATTTGTCTATCCATTTTTTCAATGCAAAATAAGTTTTGGATATTTACTAAGAAAGAATTATGATGAGGTGAACATATATGGAAGGTGTAGTATTATTACATAAGCCAAAAGGCATGACATCACATGATTGTGTATTTAAATTAAGAAAGATATTGCGAGAAAAGAGAATTGGTCATACGGGAACATTAGACCCAGATGTAACGGGAGTATTACCACTTTGTGTGGGGAGAGCAACGAAGATTGCACAATTTTTAACAAGTGAAACGAAAACATATGAAGGTGAAGTAACATTAGGGTTTTCAACAACAACAGAAGATGCATCTGGTGAAGTTGTGGAGAAACAAGATGTAAACCGTGTTATTACACGTAAAGAAGTAGAAGAGGTACTAGCGGAATTAACAGGCACGATTGAACAAATGCCACCAATGTTCTCAGCTGTAAAAGTAAACGGGAAAAAATTATATGAATATGCAAGAGCAGGACAAGAGGTGGAACGTCCAGTTCGTACAATTACGATTCATGAATTCGTATTACTTGATGACCGTGAAGTTTTTGAAGGAGAAAATATTTCATTCCGTTTCCGTGTAACGTGTAGTAAAGGAACATATGTAAGAACGTTAGCGGTAATGATCGGGGAGAAACTTGGTTTCCCATCACATATGTCTCACCTTGTAAGAACGGCATCTGGTGAATTTTTATTAGAAGATTGCATATCATTTGAAGAAATTGAAGAAAACGTGCAAAATGGAACAGTAGAGTCTATCTTCATTTCAATTGATGAAGCATTAAGTAAGTTTCCAAAAATGGTTGTAGATGAAAAGCAAGCAGAGAAAATCAAGAATGGTATGTTCTTAAAGAATGAATTAGAAATAACAGCACCATTTATTACAGTGTTTGATAAAAATGATCGTTGCTTAGCAATTTATGAACATCATCCGAAACATCCTGGCATGTTAAAGCCGATGAAAGTACTTGTGAATAATCAAGAACTAAAGCTATAATGAATTATTGGAAGGATTATTACAGAAAAAGGTGAATTCAAGCGTGAAACTTATTCATTTAACTCATCCACATGAACAAAATAAATTAGAATTACCACCTACTGTAATGGCATTAGGATTTTTTGATGGCATTCATTTAGGACATCAATGTGTAATTCGAACTGCGAAAAAAATAGCGGACGACCGAGGATATAAAAGTGCAGTTATGACATTTCATCCTCATCCATCTGTTGTTTTAGGGAAAAAGGATGCGCATGTGGAGTATATTACACCAATGCGTGATAAAGAAAAAATAGTCGAAAGCTTAGGAATCGATATATTATATGTAATTAAATTTGATGAATCATTTGCAGGGTTATTACCACAACAATTTGTAGATGATTATATTATTGGTTTAAATGTAAAGCATGTAGTAGCAGGGTTTGATTATTCATATGGACGTTTAGGAAAAGGAAAGATGGAGACTTTACCATTTCATGCAAGAGGGGAGTTTACACAGACTGTGATTGAAAAAGTTGAATTTCAAGAAGAGAAAGTAAGTTCTACAGCATTACGAAAGTTAATTCGAAATGGCGAAATGGAACAAATTCCATCTATTTTAGGTAGAGCCTATACTGTAGCGGGAACAGTTATACACGGCGACAAACGTGGGCGTCAAATTGGTTTTCCAACAGCTAATGTAGGTTTAAGTGATGAGTATTTATTGCCACCTGTAGGTGTTTATGCAGTGAGATTAAAAGTTCACGATGAATGGTACGATGGTGTATGTAATATTGGATATAAACCGACTTTTAAAGAAGATGAGCGTCAATTATCAATTGAAGTGCACTTATTTGAATTTAACAAAGATATATACGATCAAAATGTTACAGTAGAGTGGCATATGCGTATAAGAGAAGAGAAGAAATTCAATGGCATTGATGAGTTAGTTGAACAAATCGCAAAAGATAAGAAAACAGCACAAGAATATTTTGCGAGCGAAAAGAATATACTTGCTTTTTCAAATGAAAAGTAGTATTCTATGTTATGTACTTTATGACAACCATTGCTTGGCATTGCGACTCACCGACGCTTGCTAGGTAATTGGGGGTTTAATTAATAGGAGGTGAAATAGGATGGCTTTAACACAAGAGCGTAAAAATGAAATCATTGCACAATTTAGAACTCATGAGACTGATACTGGTTCTCCAGAGGTTCAAATTGCTGTCCTAACGGAGCAAATTAACACTCTAAACGAGCACTTACGTACTCACAAGAAAGATCATCATTCACGTCGTGGTCTATTAAAGATGGTTGGTAAACGTCGTAATTTACTAACTTACCTTCGTAATAGCGATATCACACGTTACCGTGAATTAATCACAAAGCTTGGCTTACGTCGATAGTCAAAGAAGCGGGAATATTCCCGCTTTTTTGTTAGGTAAAAATATATCTTCTACGCTTTATAGCTTACTTAATTTTAGGCAATACTAGAGGTAGAATATTGTGATATACTATCCATTTACATAGAAGAATTGAATACTTTAAATTGAGAGGGGTACTTAAATGAGTCAAGAAAAGCAAGTCTTCTCGATAGATTTAGCTGGTCGCCAGCTAACAGTTGAAACTGGTCAGCTTGCCAAACAAGCGAACGGAGCAGTATTAGTAAGATATGGCGATACAGCGGTTCTATCTACAGCAACTGCATCAAAAGAAGCTAAAAATGTAGATTTTTTCCCACTTACAGTAAACTATGAAGAGCGTTTATATGCAGTCGGAAAAATTCCTGGCGGTTTTATTAAGCGTGAAGGTCGTCCAAGTGAAAAAGCAATTTTGGCAAGTCGTTTAATCGACCGTCCAATTCGTCCGCTATTCGCAGATGGTTTCCGTAACGAAGTACAAGTTGTCAGCATTGTAATGAGTGTTGATCAGGATTGTTCTTCTGAAATGGCAGCTATGCTTGGTTCTTCATTAGCGTTATCGATTTCAGATATTCCATTTGAAGGTCCAATCGCTGGTGCGACAGTTGGTCGTATTAATGGCGAATTCGTTATTAATCCAACAGTAGAACAGCAAGAACAAAGTGATATCCACTTAGTTGTAGCTGGTACGAAAGATGCGATTAACATGGTTGAAGCAGGAGCAGATCAAGTGCCTGAAGAAACAATGTTAGAAGCAATTATGTTTGGTCATGACGAAATTAAACGTTTAATTGCATTCCAAGAAGAGATTGTACAAGCTGTAGGTAAAGAGAAATCAGAAGTGAAACTTTATGAAGTTGACGCTGATCTTAATCAAGCTGTACGTGAAATGGCTGAGAAGGATATGCATTCTGCAATTCAAGTACATGAGAAACATGCACGTGAAGATGCAATTAACGAAGTGAAAAAGCGTGTAATTGAGCATTACGAAGCTGAGGAAGCTGACGCTGATACATTAGGACAAGTAAATGAGATTTTATATAAAATTGTAAAAGAAGAAGTACGTCGTCTTATTACAGTTGAAAAAATTCGCCCAGATGGCCGTAAAGGTGACGAAATCCGTCCTTTAGCATCAGAGGTTGGTATTTTATCTCGTACACACGGTTCTGGTTTATTCACACGTGGACAAACACAAGCATTAAGTATTTGTACATTAGGTGCATTAGGCGATGTGCAAATTTTAGATGGTCTTGGTGTAGAAGAATCAAAACGCTTTATGCACCATTACAATTTCCCATCATTTAGTGTTGGTGAAACAAGACCGATGCGTGGACCAGGTCGTCGTGAAATTGGTCACGGTGCACTAGGAGAGCGCGCACTTGAGCCTGTAATTCCATCTGAAAAAGATTTCCCATACACAGTACGCCTTGTATCTGAAGTATTAGAATCAAATGGTTCTACTTCACAAGCAAGTATTTGTGGTAGTACTTTAGCAATGATGGATGCAGGTGTTCCACTTAAAGCTCCAGTTGCAGGTATTGCAATGGGTCTGGTTAAATCTGGTGAGCATTACACAATTTTATCTGATATTCAAGGTATGGAAGATCATTTAGGTGATATGGACTTTAAAGTAGCAGGTACAGCACAAGGTGTAACTGCGCTGCAAATGGACATTAAAATCGATGGTTTATCACGTGAGATTTTAGAAGAGGCATTACAACAAGCGAAAATTGGTCGTGTGCACATTCTAAATCATATGTTATCTGTTATTGCAGAGCCACGTACTGAATTATCAGCTTACGCTCCAAAGATTATTACAATGACAATTAACCCAGATAAAATCCGTGACGTTATTGGACCAAGCGGTAAACAAATCAATAAAATTATTGAAGAAACTGGCGTTAAAATTGACATCGAGCAAGATGGTACAGTATTCATTTCATCAATAAATCAAGAAATGAACGACAAAGCTAAGAAGATTATCGAAGATATCGTTCGCGAAGTACAAGTAGGTGAGATCTACGAAGGAAAAGTGAAACGTGTTGAGAAATTTGGTGCTTTCGTTGAATTATTCAGCGGTAAAGATGGATTAGTTCATATTTCTGAACTTGCACTTGAGCGTGTAGGTAAAGTAGAAGACGTTGTGAAAATCGGTGATGTAATTACAGTTAAAGTTATCGAGATTGACAAGCAAGGTCGCGTAAATCTATCTAGAAAAGTATTGCTAAAAGAAGAGCAAGAAAAAGAAGCTGCTAAAGAAGAAAACAAACAAGAGCAGCAATAAGTAAAAGCCAGTTAAACTGGCTTTTTTTGTTATGTAAAAAACATGATGTTCATATATTTTTATGTCGGTATAGGTATAGTTTTCATTATAACGCTCAAATTAACAAAGATAAGAAGAAAATGTTTTTATATAGTTAATTTGGGAGGGTTTATATGAAAGTTCGTATATTGGCATACATATGTATATTTTCTTTATATGTCAGTTTAGGCTCTTATTCTGTTTTTGCACAAGATAACTTGCATGAAGAAATTCAAAAGCATGCAAAACAGTATGAGATTGCACCTCAAAATGCGATGATTGATAAAATATGGAAGGCAACACCTGGATATAATGGAAGACAAGTGGATATTGAAGCATCGTATAATAATATGAAGAAGCTAAAGGAATTTGATCAAAAATATCTTGAATTCAAAGAAGTCTCACCGAGTGTTCATTTGGAAGATTTATCACCAGCTCCAATTTATAGAGGGCATCCAAATAAAAAGATGGTAGGATTAACAATAAATGTGGCATGGGGAAATGAGTATTTGCCTCGCATATTAGAAATCTTGAAAAAGCATGATGTGAAGGCCACTTTCTTTTTAGAAGGACGTTGGGTGAAAGAAAATTTGCGGTTTGCAAAAATGATTGTCGATGCAAAACAAGAAGTTGGAAATCACTCATACACACACCCTAATATGAAAACGTTATCGTCAGATGAAATACGAGATCAGTTACAAAAAACAAATCGAATGATAGAAGTAGCAACGAATCAAAAAGTAAGATGGTTTGCCCCGCCGAGTGGAAGCTTTCGAGATGAAGTCGTAAAGATTGCAGATGATTTTCAAATGGGAACGATTATGTGGACTGTAGATACAATTGATTGGAAGCGACCTGAGCCGGATGTACTATTGCAGAGAGTAATGAGAAAAATACATCCAGGTGCTATCATATTAATGCATCCTACTTCGTCTACAGCAGAGGCTTTAGAAACAATGATTATAAAATTGAAGGAACAAGGATATAAAGTGGGGAATATAACTGAATTACTGGATGAAAAACGTGTGGATTAAATACATTTGCATGACATTCATCCTTAAACTTGTTATCATTAAATAATAGCGTTTTATTTAGAGAAACTGGCAGTAGGAGGAAAGTTTTTGATTAAAAAATATACTTGTAAAAATGGTGTAAGAATAGTTATGGAGAATATACCAACTGTAAGATCGGTTGCAATTGGTATTTGGATCCATGCGGGATCAAGAAATGAAAATGAAAAAAATAATGGGATTTCTCACTTTTTAGAGCATATGTTCTTTAAAGGGACAGAAACACGTAGTGCACGAGAGATTGCAGAATCATTTGATAGCATTGGTGGTCAAGTGAATGCATTTACTTCAAAAGAATATACTTGTTACTATGCAAAAGTATTAGATGAGCATGCTAAATATGCTCTAGATGTTTTAGCAGATATGTTCTTTAATTCAACATTTGATGAGGAAGAACTGAAAAAAGAGAAGAATGTCGTATGTGAAGAAATTAAAATGTACGAAGATGCGCCAGATGATATTGTGCATGATATGTTAACGAAAGCAACATATGAAACGCATCCACTTGGATATCCTATTTTAGGAACAGAAGAAACGCTTAATACGTTTACAGGTGATACGTTACGTCAATATATAAAAGATCATTACACACCTGAAAATGTAGTTGTATCAGTTGCAGGAAATATTGATGAAGCATTTTTACAAACAGTGGAGCAATATTTCGGTAGTTATGAAGGAACAACAAACCGTGAACAAGTACATAGCCCAATTTTCCATTTCAATAAGGTAGCCCGTAAAAAGGAAACGGAACAAGCTCATTTATGTCTAGGATATAAAGGCTTACAAATGGGACACGAAGATATTTATAACTTAATTGTATTAAATAATGTTTTAGGCGGTAGCATGAGTAGCCGTTTATTCCAAGAAGTACGTGAGCAACGTGGATTAGCTTACTCGGTATTTTCTTACCACTCTTCTTATGAAGATACAGGTATGTTAACACTTTACGGTGGAACAGGTAGCCAACAATTAGATACACTGTATGAAACAATGCAAGAAACATTAGAGACATTGAAAAATACAGGTATTACAGAAAAAGAGCTTATGAATAGTAAAGAGCAATTAAAAGGAAACTTAATGTTAAGTTTAGAAAGTACAAATAGCCGTATGAGTCGTAACGGTAAAAATGAATTGCTTCTTCGTAAACATCGTTCACTTGATGAGATTATTGAAAGTGTAAACACTGTAACAAAAGAAAATGTGGACGGATTAATTCGCAACATGTTTACTGATGAATTCTCTGCGGCACTTATTAGTCCAGACGGAAAACTTCCAAAAGGAATAAAACTATAATCGATTTTTATGATGTATCTGATAATAACCTTCTCTCTTTTTAAATGAGAGAAGGTTATTTTTTTTATACATATAGAATAGGTACTAATTATAGACAATGCAAATGAAAAATTCAGTAGGGGAGTGGAGTATGTATGCGATTAAGTGAATTAAGTGGTAAAGAGGTTGTAGATATAGAAAAAGCGGAAAAAATGGGAGTCTTAGGTTATATGGATTTAGAGATTAATGAGAAAGACGGACAAATACAAACACTTATAATACCTGTAGGGAAGTGGGGAGGTTTTAAAAAGGAACCACAAGAAGTAAGGGTGGCATGGAATCAAATAAAGAAAGTCGGACATGATATGCTTCTTTGTGATAGTATAGATCGTTCAAATTCGGAGTGAAGGATGGCCATTTTGGTCATCTTTTTTTGTATCTACATAGAAACCTGATAAATCATATGTGCATTTGGATTTTCAATCACCATAAACTCGTACATTACATATGATGTGGAGGAAAAAGAAAAAGTAGGCACTTTTCTTATAAATGACAGAAAAAGAAGGTGAATTAGGGAATGTTGACTGAGATGCATATTGCTGTCATAGGAGGAGATGCAAGGCAGCTAGAAGTAATTCGTAAGCTAGTTGAATTGGATGCGAAACTTTCTTTGATAGGGTTTGATCAGTTAGATCATGGTTTCACAGGGGCAGCAAAAGAAAGTATACAAAATTTAGATTTCACTTCTGTAGACGCAATCATTTTGCCGGTTGCAGGTACAAATGCTAAAGGAGAAGTAGATACTATTTTTTCAAATGAAAAAGTTTCAATAACGAAAGAACAAATTGAAAATACACCAGAACACTTTACTATATATTCGGGTATTGGTACACCTTACTTGGAAAATCTCGTATCTACTACGAACCGAAAACTTGTTAAATTATTTGATCGTGATGATGTGGCAATATACAATTCTATTCCAACTGTAGAAGGTACATTAATGATGGTAATTCAACATACCGACTATACAATTCATGGGTCCAATGTAATGGTTCTAGGATTTGGTAGAACAGGAATGAGTGTTGCGAGAGCATTTCAATCATTAGGAGCCCATGTCAAAGTTGGAGCAAGACGATCTGAACATATTGCACGTATTACAGAAATGATGTTTTCTCCTTTTCATATGCAAGACATAGAGAAAGAAGTAGGGAATATCGATATTGTAATCAATACAATTCCGCACCTCGTTGTAACAGCGAATGTTATTGCAAAAATGCCAGCTCATACGTTAGTAATTGATTTAGCTTCTAAACCAGGTGGTACTGACTTTAGATATGCGGAAAAAAGAGGAGTCAAAGCGTTGCTAGCACCTGGATTACCAGGTATTGTTGCTCCCAAAACGGCTGGGCAAATTTTAGCAAATGTTCTTTCTCAGTTATTAGCAGCAGATGCAATTGCAAAGGAGGAAAAGAAATGAGTTTGAAGGGGAAACGAATTGGTTTCGGATTTACGGGTTCACATTGTACGTATGAGGAAGTTATGCCGCACTTAGAAAAATTAATTGCTGAAGGGGCAGAAGTACGTCCCGTTGTTTCATACACTGTTCAATCAACAAATACTAGATTTGGAGAAGGAGCAGAGTGGATTAAGAAGATTGAAGAAATAACAGGTTTTAAAGCAATTAATTCAATTGTTGGAGCAGAGCCACTTGGACCTAAAATTCCATTAGACTGCATGGTAATCGCTCCTTTAACAGGAAATTCTATGAGTAAATTTGCAAATGCAATGACAGATTCTCCAGTACTAATGGCAGCAAAAGCGACGCTAAGAAATGGCAAGCCTGTCGTATTGGCAGTTTCGACGAATGATGCTTTAGGATTAAATGGGGTAAATCTCATGCGCCTAATGGCCACAAAAAATATCTATTTCGTCCCATTCGGTCAAGATGCGCCAGAGAAAAAACCGAACTCAATGGTAGCTCGTATGGAGTTACTGGAAGATACAGTATTAGAAGCGCTGCAAGGAAAGCAATTGCAACCGGTGGTCGTAGAAAAATTCAGATATATGAATTAAAAAACGAAAAAAAACGGACAATTTTTGATGAAACCATCATTCTTACTGTAGAATATGATAAAATTAACGTTATTAAGATTAGAAGGGGTATTGTATACTCCTTCTGATTCTAAGTTATAGAAGGATTGGTATCTAGAAAGGGGCATAGTGATGGAAAAGCAAAAAACTTTTCATGTCGCTGTAGTTGGAGCAACCGGCGCAGTTGGTGAACAAATGTTAAATACTTTAGAGAAACGAGAATTTCCAATCGGGAAATTAACGTTACTTTCATCTAAACGATCTGCAGGTAAGAAACTTGTATTTAAAGGCGAAGAATTTACAGTTCAAGAGGCAACTCCTGAAAGCTTTGAAGGAGTAGATATCGCACTATTTAGTGCTGGTGGATCTGTATCGAAACAATTAGCGCCAGAAGCAGCAAAACGCGGTGCGATTGTTGTTGATAATACAAGTGCATTCCGTATGACAGAAAACGTGCCACTTGTTGTACCTGAAGTAAATGAAAACGACTTAAAAGAACATAATGGTATTATTGCAAATCCAAACTGTTCTACAATTCAAATGGTAGTAGCTCTTGAGCCAGTTCGTCAGCAATATGGTTTAAAACGAGTAATCGTTTCCACATATCAAGCTGTATCAGGTGCTGGTGCGGCAGCTATTGAAGAACTTCATGAACAATCACAAGCAATCTTAAATGGCGAAGAAGTTAAGGCAAATGTTCTTCCTGTATCAGGTGATAAGAAGCATTTCCCAATTGCTTTTAATGCGATTCCACAGATTGATAAGTTCCAAGATAATGGATTTACATTTGAAGAAATGAAAATGATTAACGAAACAAAAAAAATTATGCATATGCCTGAATTAGAAGTAGCGGCAACATGTGTACGTTTACCAGTTGTATCAGGACACTCTGAGTCTGTTTACATCGAAGTAGAAAAAGAAGGCGTAACAGTAGCAGAATTAAAGAGCTTACTTGCAAATGCGGAAGGTATTGTTCTGCAAGATAATCCAGAAGAGCAGTTATATCCAATGCCAGCTACTGCAGTAGGTAAAAACGAAGTATTCGTTGGAAGAATCCGTAAAGATTTAAATAACGATAAAGGATTCCATCTTTGGGTCGTATCTGATAACTTATTAAAAGGCGCTGCATGGAATTCTGTTCAAATTGCAGAGCGCTTAGTAAAATTACAATTAGTGTAAACGGCTAAGAGAAGGTGCAAAATATGAAAATAATTGTTCAAAAATTTGGTGGCACATCAGTACGTGATGACAATGGACGTAAGCATGCGCTTCATCATATAAAGAAATCATTAGCTGCTGGTTATAAAGTAGTTACTGTCGTATCTGCTATGGGTCGTAAAGGTGAACCATATGCAACGGATACGTTATTAAGTCTTGTAAATCAAGAGGAATCTACTATTTCTAAACGTGAGCAAGATTTATTATTATCGTGCGGAGAGTTAATCTCTGCAATTGTTTTCTCTAATATGTTGAATGAGAACGGTGTAAAAGCAGCAGCATTAAATGGTGCACAAGCTGGTTTTGTAACGAATGATGACTTTACGAATGCAAAGATTATTGAAATGAATTGCGATCGTATACATGAAGAGTTAGAAAATGTAGATGTAATCGTCGTTACAGGATTCCAAGGGCAAACGAAAAAAGGTGATACGACAACACTTGGACGCGGAGGTAGTGATACTTCAGCTTCAGCATTAGGTGTTGCACTTCATGCTGAATACATCGATATCTTCACTGATGTAGAAGGTGTTATGACTGCGGATCCTCGTATTGTAAAAGATGCACGTCATCTTCAAACTGTAACGTATAACGAAATTTGTAACATGGCTTATCAAGGTGCGAAAGTCGTTCATCCACGTGCAGTTGAAATTGCGATGCATGCAAAAGTGCCACTTCGTGTACGTTCTACGTATTCTGATAGTGAAGGTACGCTTATTTCAGCATATGACGGTGCTACAAGAGGTCGTGATGTAGAAGAACGTCCTGTTACAGGTATCGCCCACGTATCAAACGTAACGCAAATTAAAGTGCTTGCAAAAGAAACGGCATATGATTTGCAACAACATGTGTTTAAAGAGATGGCGAACGAAGGAATAAGTGTCGATTTAATTAATATTTCACCTACTGGTGTAGCATATACGGTGAGTGATAATGTATCAAGTCATGCAGTTAAATTATTAAAGAACCTTGGATATGAGCCAATTGTGACAGAGCATTGTGCGAAAGTATCTATCGTTGGAGCTGGAATGGCAGGATACCCAGGGGTTACTGCGAAAATCGTTACAGCTTTAGCGGAAAAAGGTATTCAAATCCTGCAATCGGCAGATAGTCATACAACAATTTGGGTTCTTGTAAAAGAAACTGATTTAGTGGAGGCTGTAAATGCATTACATAGTGCGTTTGAGCTTTCAAAAGAAAAGCAACTGGAACAATAAGGAGTGAGACCATGATAGATTTTGGGACAATTGCAACCGCGATGGTAACACCGTTTGATATAAACGGGAATATCGATTTTGCAAAGACAACGAAATTGGTAAATTATTTAATTGATAACGGTACAACAGCAATCGTGGTAGGAGGAACGACAGGAGAATCTCCTACATTAACTTCAGAAGAGAAGGTAGCGTTATATCGCCATGTCGTATCTGTTGTCGATAAAAGAGTGCCCGTAATCGCTGGAACAGGTAGCAATAATACGCATGCTTCTATTGACTTAACTAAAAAGGCAACAGAAGTTGGTGTGGATGCAGTAATGCTAGTAGCACCGTATTATAATAAGCCGAGTCAAGAAGGAATGTATCAGCATTTTAAAGCAATTGCTGAAAGTACGCCGCTTCCGGTTATGCTATATAACGTTCCAGGACGATCTATTGTACAAATCTCCGTTGATACAGTTGTTCGTTTATCAGAAATAGAAAACATTGTTGCTATTAAAGATGCCGGCGGCGATGTGTTGACAATGACAGAAATCATTGAAAAAACAGCGGACGACTTTGCGGTATACAGCGGTGATGACGGTTTAACGTTACCGGCTATGGCAGTTGGGGCTAAAGGTATCGTTTCGGTAGCATCTCATGTTATCGGAAATGAAATGCAAGAAATGATTACAGCATTTCAAGCAGGAGAGTTTAAAAAGGCACAAAAATTACATCAATTACTTGTAAGAGTAACTGATTCGTTATTTATGGCGCCAAGTCCAACTCCAGTAAAAACAGCGTTACAAATGGTTGGATTAGATGTAGGTTCTGTACGTTTACCACTTCTTCCATTAACAGAAGAAGAAAGAGTAACGTTACAATCTGTAATGCAATCTATTCCTCGTTAATAAAAATGACCTAGTGTGAAACTAGGTCATTTTTTTATTGATATGAAAATGTTTGAATCTGTTTTAAAGTGAATATTTTGTAAAATGATTTTAGGATCGCCTTTCTCGTCTGTATATGACCCTATAATATAGAAAACATTTTATGTTGAAAACGAGTATATTACGCTACGCGTTCTCTACTTGTTAAAGTATGATATTGTTCTTTCATTAATTTGGTTCCAACATCTTGTTCTCGATAATGGCTGTCAAATCCTGCTAAAAATTTAACCTTATTAAATTTCTATTAGATTTTGTAATTCATAGCCTTTTGTCATGTAATGCAATGTTTATAAGAAAAGGATCTTACATCTTTAATTTTGTTGAAAAGTAGTTGCTAGTACAGAAAATACTTTCGATTATGTTTTTATAGGAATTGCCTCAAATATGACGTAATCTATAAAAAAGCTTCATTTTATAAGTGTTTTTGTGCAATTCAAGAAAAAAATCTAGGAAATCCATCAAATGAAAGTAATTTACAGTGTTTAAGGTTTTTTTTCAAATAACATGGAGTATAAAAGCAGCGGAAATAAGCCATATACTTTTAGTGCTGTTCCTTTCTTTTACTTTTTCTTTCGCACGATTTAACTTGTGTTCTATTTCTTGTATCAGGTATAATATGGCTAAGTAGCTTAGTACGGGTATGCTTAGCAAAATTGGGAAAAATTATAATTTAATTAAATTTTCATATCATATCGAATAAGATATTTGATTTATATAATGAAAGAGAGGTGAAACCTGGTTTAAAAAATAAACAAGGACATGATATCGCATAACGGTAAGGACATTCGTCTTGGACGGTGAAAATATGGTGGTTGTAGAGTTTCCCCTGGTGTCTCTGCAATTTTAGTGAAATCAGTGTTTGCAAGATTTTTAAACCAGGCAACAACATGAAGAGAAAAGAGAATGAGTCTGTTAAAGTATTTGCTCTTGGTGGAGTAGGTGAAATCGGGAAAAACATGTACTGTGTTGAAATTGATTCTGAAATCTTTATCGTAGATGCGGGGTTAATGTTCCCGGGAGATGAAATGTTTGGAATTGATATCGTTATTCCTGATATTACATATTTAGTGGAAAATCAAGAGCGAGTAAAAGGTTTATTTATTACTCACGGTCATGAAGATCATATTGGTGGAATTGTGTATGTGCTTCGTAAATTATCTATTCCAGTCTATGCAACGAAATTAACAGTAGGACTTATACAAGAAAAACTTGGTGAAGCGGGCATGTTAGGCCGTGTAGACCTAAAAACAATCGATTCAAATTCAACAGTAGAGTTTAACACTACAACAGTGTCATTCTTCGGAACGACACATAGTATTCCGGATTCTGTTGGCGTTTGTTTCCATACATCAAAAGGTGCAATCGTATATACGGGAGACTTTAAATTCGATCAAACTCCAATTGGAAATAGTGGAGCAGATCTTGGGAAAATGGCGCAAATCGGAAATGAAGGTGTACTTTGCCTATTATCTGATAGTACAAATGCAGAGCGTCCAGGGTATACAGGTTCAGAAAAAGAAGTTGGTGTAGAAATTTCTAAAGTGTTCTACGGCGCAGAAGGTCGTATTATCGTTGCTTCATTTGCATCGAATGTACATCGTATTCAACAAGTATTTGATGCAGCTGCCGAAACAGGGCGAAAAGTAGCGGTAGTAGGACGTAGTATGGTGAAAGTAGTAGACATTGCAAGACGTCTTGGTTATTTAGATGTTCCAGAAGGTATGGTTATTTCATTACAAGAAGTAGACAACTTCCCAGAGAAAAAGGTAGCTATTTTAACGACAGGTAGTCAAGGTGAACCGATGGCTGCTCTATCTAGAATGGCAAAACAAGCACATAAACAAATTTCAATTCGTAAAGGTGATACTGTTATCATTGCTGCTTCGCCAATTCCGGGTAATGAAATATCTGTATCAAAAATTATTGATTTGTTATTTAGAGCTGGAGCTGAAGTTGTTTATTACGGCGAAAGAAAAGTTCACGTTTCAGGTCACGGTAGCCAAGAAGAATTAAAATTAATGTTAAATTTAATGAAACCGAAGTACTTTGTACCCGTACATGGTGAGTTTCGTATGCAAAAAGCACATGCGTATTTAGCTGAAGATGTAGGTATTACAAGAGAAAATATCTTTATCGTAGAAAAAGGCGATGTAATTGCTTTTGGTGACGATGAAGCGAACTTAGTCGGTAAAGTACAAGCTGGTAATGTTTTAATTGATGGATTAGGTGTAGGTGACGTTGGTAATATCGTTCTTCGAGATAGAAAGATGTTATCTCAAGATGGAATATTAGTAGTTGTTGTAACACTTGGTAAAGATGAAAAGAAAATTATCTCTGGTCCAGAAATCATTTCACGTGGTTTCGTATATGTTCGTGAATCAGAAGCGTTAATTGAACGATCTACAGAGATTGTACGTATGATTGTTGAGCAGTCAATTAAAGAATATTCGATTGAATGGTCAATGTTAAAACAAAATATTCGTGAATTATTAGGACAGTTCTTGTACGAAGAGACAAAGAGAAAACCTATGATTTTACCGATTATTATGGAAGTATAAAAAAGATCACCCTTATGGGTGATCTTTTTTTCTTTTTAACCCTATCGAATGAAATTTATAACTTAAGAAATAATAGTTATATACGAGTGAAAGGGGATGCGAAATGACAGAACGTGATCGATATACAAATGAAGAAAAAGAAGCTGAGCCAAAAGAAGCTGGAAAAGAGGCTTCAATAGTAGAAAAAATTCAACAGCTTGGACAGACAAATGTACCACAGATGAATGAATCACGTATTCATTGTTTAACGATTATCGGACAAGTGGAAGGTCATGTTCAATTACCGCCGCAAAATAAAACAACAAAATACGAGCATATCATTCCGCAAATTGTTGCGATTGAACAAAATCCAAAAATTGAAGGTTTGCTGTTAATATTAAATACGGTTGGAGGTGACGTTGAAGCTGGACTAGCAATTTCTGAAATGGTAGCTTCACTTTCAAAGCCAACAGTATCTTTAGTTTTAGGTGGGGGACATTCCATTGGTGTACCGATTGCTGTTTCTACTGACTATTCGTTTATTGCGGAAACTGCGACGATGACAATTCATCCAATTCGTTTAACAGGTCTTGTCATAGGTGTGCCACAAACATTTGAGTATTTGGATAAGATGCAAGAAAGAGTCATTCGTTTTGTGACGAAGCACTCGAAAGTAACAGAAGATCGTTTTAAAGAGCTTATGTTTGCGAAAGGAAATTTAACGCGAGATATTGGGACGAATGTAATTGGTGGGGATGCAGTAAAGTACGGTCTTATAGATGATGTTGGTGGTATTGGAAATGCAATTCGAAAATTAAACGAATTAATCGATGTTCGCGCGGAAGGTAGTGCAGAAGGGACAATGTTACAATGATTTTATATACAATTATGCCAGAGCAACTTGTGTATCCGGCCGATTATTCACAATGTGAAAGTCAAAAAGTTGTAAATATAAATGGTGTGGAATTAATGGTTTCTGAAGAGGAACATGGGTGTTATTCTATTGTACGTGTGCTAAGTACGGACCCACTTCACTATTTAGAGTTTGAGCCAGGTCAGAAAATAACCTTTTAGCAAAAAGAAGGATTTTGTTTAGAAGCTATGGTATAATATAAAAAACAAGACGGTTGAGCAGCCATGAGTAGGCTGCTTTCTTCTGTTTATTTAGCATTTTACAAGAAGTGTAAAAATAGAAGATATAAAGACCTGAAAAATAGAGAAAACAGACATATAAATAGAGCGTTTTTAGGAGAGCTTTACTTATATGTAGAACACGAGGTGAAGAAATGGCAAAACAAAAGCAAAGAGGGACGAAGGCAAAGGCAAGACGTACGATAAAGCCAACTTTGTATTATGAAATCGTCGGTTTAACTCTTTTTGCACTTTCAATCATTACGATTTTACAGCTAGGCGTTGTAGGGAAATCGTTTGTGTTATTTTTTCGCTTCTTCTTTGGTGAGTGGTACATAATTGGTGTGTTAGGTGTAATAGCTTTATCGGTTTCCTTTGTTATAAAACGCGGATGGCCGAACCTTTTAAATAAACGGTTAATTGGATTTTATTTAATTGTATTGGCAATATTAATGTTTAGTCATATTACATTATTTAACCTTCTTACAAAAGATGGAGCAGTGCAAAATACTTCTGTTATTGTGAGTACGAAAGATAACTTCTTTCTTGAAATGAAAAAAGGGCCAGATAGCGTTCATTTAGGTGGTGGTATGTTTGGTGCGCTTATGTTCGCGACATGTTACTTCCTATTCGACGAAGTAGGAGCCTATATCATTGGAATTATTTTAGTTATTCTCGGGGTACTCTGTATAACAAATAAACATATTGGAGAAGTGTTAGCTCCAGTTGGTAGAATTCTTAGAAGTCAATTTCAAGTGATACAAGGGGATTATAAAGATTGGAGATCCAAAAGAACGGCTGAACAAACAGAAAAGAAAAAAACAACAAGAAGTACAAGAAGCAAACGTGCTGCAGAACAAGAAGAAGTTATTGAGCCGATGGAAGAAATCCAAATTGATCCGCCAATTATTTCAAATTTCACTGAGAATTATCCTGTAAATGAAGAAGAGGATAAACGAATTGAAGTAGAGCAAGAAGATTTGATCACTTCACCGTTTATTGATGAGACTCCACCAATTGAAGAATCAAAGAAAAAGCGTGGAGAAAAAATCGTTGAATCGTTAGAGAGTGAAGCGCAAGCACCTCCTATGCAATTTTCAAATGTAGAAAATAAAGATTACAAGCTTCCTTCACTTGATATATTAAAATTTCCAAAGAATAAGCAAGTTACAAATGAAAACGCGGAAATTTATGAGAATGCTCGTAAATTAGAACGTACATTCCAAAGTTTCGGAGTGAAAGCGAAAGTAACCAAAGTGCATAGAGGTCCTGCAGTTACAAAATATGAAGTGTATCCTGATATGGGGGTAAAGGTAAGCAAAATTGTCAGTTTAAGTGATGATTTAGCCCTTGCTTTAGCTGCAAAGGACATTCGTATTGAGGCGCCAATTCCCGGGAAATCAGCTGTAGGGATCGAAGTTCCGAACTCAGAAGTTTCGATGGTAACGCTGAGGGAAGTTCTTGATTCTAAGGCTAATAATCATCCGGAAGAGAAGTTGTTAATTGGTCTTGGCCGAGATATTACAGGTGAAGCTGTATTAGCCCGTTTAAATAAAATGCCCCATTTACTCGTAGCTGGTGCGACAGGTAGCGGGAAAAGTGTATGTATTAATGGTATTATTGTTAGTATTTTAATGCGTGCAAAACCGCATGAAGTAAAATTAATGATGATTGACCCGAAAATGGTAGAGTTAAATGTATATAACGGTGTGCCTCATTTGTTAACGCCAGTTGTAACTGATCCGAAAAAAGCATCGCAAGCATTGAAAAAAGTTGTGAGTGAGATGGAACGTCGTTATGAATTATTTGCTCATAGTGGTACACGTAACATTGAAGGATACAATGATTATATAAAAGAACATAATAGTCAATCAGAAGCGAAACAACCCGAATTACCGTATATTGTAGTAATTGTGGACGAGTTAGCAGATTTAATGATGGTTGCTTCGTCTGATGTAGAGGATGCGATTATGCGTCTAGCGCAAATGGCTCGTGCTGCTGGTATTCATTTAATTATTGCAACGCAACGTCCGTCAGTTGACGTTATTACGGGTGTTATTAAAGCAAATATTCCATCGCGTATTGCATTCGCTGTATCTTCTCAAACAGATTCTCGTACAATTCTTGACGGTGGTGGTGCAGAAAAGCTACTAGGTCGTGGCGACATGCTGTTTATACCAATTGGTGCATCGAAACCTGTACGTGTACAAGGCGCATTTTTATCAGATGATGAAGTTGAGAGAGTTGTAGAATATGTTATTGGACAGCAAAAAGCACAATATCAAGAAGATATGATTCCGCAAGATGTTCCTGATACGAAGCAGGAAGTAGAAGATGAATTATATGATGAAGCGGTTCAACTTGTAGTGGAAATGCAAACAGCATCTGTTTCTATGCTACAACGTAGGTTTAGAGTAGGTTATACGCGAGCTGCTCGTCTAATTGATGCAATGGAAATGAATGGTGTAGTAGGTCCATATGAAGGTAGTAAACCGAGAGAAGTACTCATTAATGATGTACAAGAAAAAAGTTCTTAAAAAAAGCCTAATTGTTTTTACAATTAGGCTTTTTTATATAGTGTTTTTGTTATATACTATACTCAGCAATAAAGAAAGGGCTTACATTTATAGGGTCCCTATAGAATACGAATACTTTGAGTATGTTTTATGTAAATGTTCGATATTTAATGCAGAAAAATGTTGGATTTTGTTGACACGTATGAGAGCAAGTGGTAAGATTACTTCGAAAAGAATCACTGCCTCATATAATCTTGGAGATAAGGTCCATAAGTTTCTACCTGGCAACCATGAATTGCTAGACTATGAGGGGAAAAGTGTGTAACAAAGGATGTAAAGGATCTTTGTGCCGAACTTTTTCTCGAAATGAGGAATGTTTATGGTGCAAAGTTTTTTTTATACAGTAAAGAGTGAAAATTTCATTTTAAAAAATTATTATTATTTATTCGACAATTGTGCTTATTTTTAGTGGTTAGTCATTTGTACTATGTTGTAAGTTGAAAAAAGAGAAAAGAAGTCTTACATCAGAGGTCGAATAATTGAAATGCGGGGGAGTCTTATGTCAGTAAAATCCGATAGTCGTCACCTATATTTACGGGTGATTGATCACATCAAAGAAAAAATTAAAGATGGGGCTTATAAAGAACGACAAAAGTTACCATCAGAGTTTGATTTAGCGAAAGAACTTGGCGTAAGTAGAGCGACTTTAAGGGAAGCGTTACGTATTTTAGAAGAAGAAAATGTTGTCATTCGTAGACATGGTGTAGGGACATTTGTAAATGCAAAGCCATTATTTTCTTCTGGAATAGAACAACTTTCTAGTATTACAGATATGATTTCTAGTGTGGGGAAAACACCAGGAACGATTTTTTTATCATCATCTACTACAACTTTAACAGAAGAGGAAAAAGAGAAGTTTAATAGTGAAGATGGTTTTAATGCAGTGATGATTGAACGCGTGCGTACAGCAGATGGGGAACCTGTTGTATATTGTATCGATAAACTTGCAAAAGAAATATTGCCAGATTTATCGGGTTACAATGAGGAATCATTATTAACGGTGATACATAATAACACGCATAAGCGCATAACATATGCGGTTGCTCACATTGAGCCAATTGGCTATCACCCTAAAATCTCACCAATTTTAGAATGTGAGCCTGAAACAGCACTGCTTGTATTAAAACAAATGCACTATGATCAAAATGATGAGCCAATCTTATATTCTATCAATTACTTTAGAGCTGATAAGTTTAGCTTCCACGTATTAAGAAAGCGTATGTAGGTAAGTTCCTTTTTAGGGAGGTGACAGCAAGAAGTAAGGGACAGCAGCGAAAGAATAAATATATATCATTTTTGGAGGGGTTTCTAGTATGAAGAAAAAAGCAGGTCTTTTATTATCATTAACATTAGTAGCAAGTACAGTTTTAGGTGCATGTGGTAACTCGGATAAGGCAAGCAGTGACAAGAAAGACACGAAAGACTTCAAGGTTGGTATGGTAACGGATGTTGGGGGCGTTGATGACAAATCGTTCAACCAATCTTCTTGGGAAGGACTAAAAAAGTTTGGTAAAGATAACGGATTAAAGGAAAAGACAAATTATCGTTACCTACAGTCTGAAAAAGAAGCGGATTATATTCCAAACTTAAAGAAATTTTCAAAAGATAAGTATGATTTATCTTTCGGAATTGGTTATAAATTAGAAGGTGCAATTAAAGAAGTAGCAAAAGAATCTCCAAAACAACAATTTGCAATCGTTGATACTGTAGTAGATGCACCAAACGTAACGAGCATTACATTTAAAGATCATGAAGGATCATTCCTTGTAGGTGCGGTAGCAGCTATGTCAACAAAATCGAATAAAGTAGGATTTGTTGGTGGGATGAAGAGTGATTTAATTAGTAAATTCGAAAATGGATTTAAAGCGGGTGCAAAAGCAGTAAATCCAAACATTGAAATCGTATCTGAATATGCAGAAGCATTTGATAAACCTGAAAAAGGTACAGTTCTTGCATCAGCAATGTATGGTCAAGGCGTAGATGTAATTTATCATGCTGCTGGTGGTACAGGTAACGGTGTATTCACTGAAGCGAAAAACCGTAAGAAAAAAGGTGAAAATGTTTGGGTAATCGGTGTTGACCGTGACCAAAACCAAGAAGGTATGCCTGAAAACGTAACATTAACTTCAATGGTAAAACGTGTAGATATCGCTGTTGAAAAAGTAGCACAAGAAGCGAAAGACGGTAAGTTAAAAGGCGGTAAAGTAGAAGCATTTGGTTTAAAAGATGACGGTGTTGGTATTGCAAAAACAACTGACAACGTGAAAAAAGTTAACCCTGAAATTTTAACAAAAGTAGAAGAGCTTGAAAAGAAAATTACAGACGGTGAAATTAAAGTACCAGCTACAGATAAAGAGTATAAAGAATATGAAGCTTCTCTAAAAAAATAAATAGAGAAATAGCAAAGGTTAGTTCATAGAACTAACCTTTGTATGTATAAAACTTCCGAATTGCTTAATAAGTTAATAGTGTAATAGGGAATGTTCCCTGTTAAAAGGAGGAACACAATGGAATACGTAATTGAGATGAATAACATTACGAAAGTATTCCCAGGCATTGTAGCGAATGATGATATTACGCTGCAAGTAAAGCAGGGTGAGATACATGCTTTACTTGGAGAAAATGGTGCAGGGAAATCCACATTGATGAATGTACTATTTGGTTTGTACCAACCAGAACAAGGTGAAATTAAAATTAAAGGAAAGTCTGTAAACATTACCAATCCGAATGTGGCAAATGAACTTGGTATTGGAATGGTTCATCAGCACTTTATGCTTGTTCATAATTTTACAGTTACAGAAAATATTATTCTCGGAAATGAACCGAAGAAAAAAGGGAAAATTGCTGTTGAGGAAGCTGCTAAAGAAATTCAAAAACTGTCTGAACAATACGGTTTAGCTGTAGATCCATATGCGAAAATACAGGATATTTCAGTTGGTATGCAACAGCGTGTTGAGATTTTGAAAACTCTTTACCGCGGTGCAGAAATTTTAATATTTGATGAACCAACAGCTGTGTTAACACCGCAAGAAATTCATGAGCTAATTCAAATTATGAAAAAGCTTGTGCAAGAAGGAAAATCTATTGTTCTTATTACACATAAGTTGAAAGAAATTATGGAAGTTTGCGATCGTTGTACGATTATTCGTAAAGGAAAAGGAATTGGAACGGTTGACGTTGCAAATACGGATGAAAATAAACTTGCAGAATTAATGGTCGGACGTCAAGTGAATTTTAAAACAGAAAAAATAGACGCGAAACCAAAAGAAGAGGTACTTTCAATTGCAAACCTTGTTGTTCACGATGCACGTCAACTACCTGCTGTAAAAGGCCTTGACTTAACTGTTCGTGCGGGGGAAATTGTTGGGATTGCAGGGATTGATGGAAACGGACAAAGTGAATTAATAGAAGCAATTACTGGTTTACGAAAAGTTGAGTCAGGTTCTATTGCAATTAAAGGGAAAGAAATAACAAATTGGCCTGTTAGAAGAATAACAGAAGAAGGAATTGGTCATATTCCAGAAGATCGTCATAAACACGGACTCGTCCTTGATTTTTCTGTTAGAGATAATATAGTTCTGCAAACGTACTATAAGAATCCGTTTTCAAAGAAAGGGATTTTAAATTTCAGCAAAATTACAGAAAAAGCAAAGGCTCTTATTGAACAGTTTGATGTACGTACACCTAGTGAGCAAACGTTAGCACGCGCTCTATCTGGGGGAAATCAACAAAAAGCAATTATTGCACGTGAAGTAGACCGTGATCCAGATTTATTAATCGCAGCACAGCCAACACGTGGTTTAGATGTAGGAGCAATTGAATTTATTCATAAGAGATTAATAGAGCAAAGGGATAAAGGGAAAGGTGTATTACTTTTATCACTAGAGTTAGATGAAATCTTAAATGTTAGCGATCGAATTGCTGTTATTTATGAAGGGAAAATTGTAGCAATAGTTGATGCGAAAGAAACGAATGAACAACAGCTTGGATTGTTAATGGCTGGAGGAACAAAGAAGGAGCAGGTGGGTACAAATGGCTAAAAAACTTTTAACAGAACGAACGATAAATATTTTAGTCCCAGTACTATCCGTTATTTTTGGCTTACTTGTCGGAGCGATTGTAATGCTAGTTAGTGGTTATGATCCAATTGTTGGTTATAGTGCACTTTGGACAGGGATGTTCGGCAGCGCAAGTGCGATTGGTGAAACGCTTCGTACAATGATACCGCTTATTCTTGCTGGTTTGTCAGTGGCGTTTGCATTTCGTACAGGTTTATTTAATATCGGGGTAGAGGGTCAATTGCTAGTTGGTTGGCTTGCAGCGGTTTGGTTCGGTTATGCAGTTTCACTACCAGCTTTCCTTCATATTCCATTATCTATTTTATTCGCAGCATTGGTAGGAGGAATTTGGGGCTTCATTCCTGGATATTTAAAAGGAAAGTTTCAAGTTAATGAGGTTATTGTAACAATTATGATGAACTATATCGCATTATATGTAACATATGACATCATTAAGCGCTTTTTACATGAAGGTAATGATAAAACGTATGACATTAAAGAGAGTGCATCACTATCTTCAGACTGGCTTGCTTCTATTACTGATGGTTCGCGTCTTCACTGGGGAATTATTGTAGCAATATTAATTGCTATTTTAATGTGGTTCTTATTAGATCGAACAACTTTAGGCTACGAATTAAAGTCGGTAGGATTTAATCAGCATGCTTCTCAATATGCAGGTATGAAAGTTTCTCGTAATGTAGTATTCTCCATGACAATTGCTGGTGCATTTGCGGGGATTGGTGGAGCGATGGAAGGATTAGGAACATTCCAGAGTATGACAGCGATGTCTTCGTTTACAGGAGTAGGATTTGATGGGATTGCTGTAGCATTACTTGGAGGGAATAATCCGTTTGGGATAATCCTTTCAGCTTTATTATTTGGTGGTTTGAAAAGTGCTTCCCCTCAAATGAACTTTGAGGCAGATGTACCATCAGAGCTTATTAATGTAATTATTGCATGTATCATCTTCTTTGTTGCATGTAGTTATGTGTTAAGATGGGCGCTTACACGCATGAGCAAGGAGGGGAAATAAATGAGCTTTTTAGATATATTAGCCATTCTTGTGACGGGTACGTTATATACATCGGCACCTATCATTTTCACAGCACTAGGTGGTGTATTTAGTGAACGATCGGGTGTTGTAAATATCGGATTAGAAGGACTAATGCTATTTGGTGCATTTATTGGAGTTGTTACAAACTTATTAATGGGTGATACTTGGGGAACGATGACTCCGTGGATTGCGTTATTATTTGCGGCAATTGGTAGTGGATTATTTGCATTACTTCATGCGGTAGCTTCTATTACATTCCGAGCAGATCAAGTTGTAAGTGGTGTAGCAATTAACTTCTTATCTCTTGGTTTAACGGTATTTGCAATTAAGAAGATTTTTGATAAAGGGCAGACTGACTTTATTCAGTATCGTATTGAAAAGATTGATATTCCAGGCCTTTCGGATATTCCGGTTTTAGGGAAAATATTTTTCTCGAACGTACCAATAACGTCGTATATTGCCATTATTTTAGCATTCGTTGTTTGGTATGTTATTTATAAAACACCGTTCGGTCTTCGTCTACGTGCTGTTGGTGAACACCCAATGGCAGCGGATACGATGGGGATTAACGTATATAAAATGCGCTATATTGGAGTCTGTATTTCAGGAGTGTTTGCTGGAATTGGTGGAGCGATTTTTGCAATGTCAATTTCTAATAACTTCTCAGGGGCAACTATTACAGGACAAGGTTTCTTAGCTTTAGCTGCTATGATTTTTGGAAAGTGGAATCCACTAGGCGCACTAGGTGCAGCTCTATTCTTTGGTTTTGCACAATCTCTTAGTGTAACGGGCGGAACAATTCCTGTATTAGATCAAATTCCAAGTGTTTTATTAACGATATTACCATATGTATTCACAATATTAGCGCTTGTTGGTTTTGTAGGTCGTTCTGAAGCTCCGAAAGCATTAGGAACTCCTTATGAAAAAGGAAAACGATAAGTATTTTATAAGTATAAAAAAGCTCGCACATTAGTGTGGGCTTTTTTACATAGAATATATTTAATACGGAATTTTACTATGTTCCTTACATATTAAAGTTTTTAGAAAGAATCATATGTAAGCATAATAAGGGAGAAAAGTTGATTTTTTATTTCTAAAAACTGTATATTGAAGAGGAATATTCCTATATACGTAAAGGAGGGCTATAAATGAAACTAATGGAACAACAACTACATGAGTTAGGTGGTTTGCGCGTACATATTATTCCGACTGATAAATATAAAACGAATACCTTTGTATTTCGTTTTAAAGCGCCTTTAAATGAGGAGACGGTGACAGAGCGTGCCCTATTGCCATACGTATTGCAAAGTGCGACAGAAAAATTACCTTCTGTAATTCGTCTTCGTCAATATTTAGAAGAATTATACGGGTCTTCTTTAGCAGTAGATGTAAGTAAAAAAGGGGAAGACCATATTATCTCCATTTATGTAGACATTGCAAATGAAGTATATTTACATGATGCACCACCGTTATTTGAAAAAGCGCTTTCTATGTTGTCGGATATTGTGTTACATCCAGCGACGGAGGGGAACGGTTTCCTACCTTCTATCGTAGAAAGTGAAAAAAGAGCACTGTTACAGAGAATTGAAGCTACTTATGACGATAAAATGCGTTATGCAAACGAGCGTTTAATTGAAGAAATGTGCAAAGTAGAACCGTATCGTTTAAGTGCAAATGGAAAAAAAGAGAGTGTTGCTTCTATTACAAATGAAAGTCTGTATCAATATTATCAAAAGGTGTTAGCGGAAGATGAGATGGATCTATATATTATTGGTGATATTTCAGAAAACGCCGTTGATCTTGTAAGTAAGTATTTTTCTATTTCAGCTCGTCCAGTGAGAGAAAGAAATGTACTCCTTCATAGACGAAATAATGAAGAAAAAGAAGTTGTTGAAAAACAAGAATTAAAACAAAGTAAATTACACATCGGTTATCGTACATTTGTCACATATAAAGATGAAGATTATTTTGCATTGCAATTGTTCAATGGATTGTTTGGTGGTTTTTCTCATTCGAAGTTATTCGTAAATGTGCGTGAAAAAAATAGTTTAGCGTACTATGCAGCATCGCGCTTTGAAAGTCATAAAGGTTTATTATTTGTTATGTCAGGAATTGAAGCGAAAAATTATGAAAAAGCAGTTGAGATTATTAAAGAACAAATGCTTGCGATGCAAAACGGAGAGTTTTCTGAAGAAGAAATACATCAAACAAAAAGTGTCATCCAAAATCAAATATTAGAGGCGATTGATACACCGCGTGGATTTGTAGAAATGCTATATCATGGTATTATTTCAGATCGTACACGTCCAGTTGAAGAATGGCTTACAGGTATAGAAAGTGTGACAAAAGAAGAAATTGTAAAAGTTGCTAAAAATATTGAACTAGATACAATTTACTTTTTACAAGGAACGGAGGGAGAGTAAATGGAGAAAATTATTTATGAGCAATTAAAAGAAACACTCTATTATGAAAAACTTCCTAATGGATTAGATGTATATGTTTTACCGAAACAAGGATTTAATAAAACATTTGCGACGTTTACGACGAAATATGGTTCAGTAGATAATACATTTGTACCATTAGGGAAAGAAGAAATGATTCGTGTACCTGATGGGATTGCACATTTTCTTGAGCATAAATTATTTGAAAAAGAAGATCACGATGCTTTCCAATTGTTTAGTAAACAAGGAGCATCGGCAAATGCTTTTACATCCTTCACACGAACAGCTTACCTTTTTTCATGTACTTCAAACGTAGAACAAAATTTAAATACATTACTAAACTTTGTGCAAGAGCCTTATTTCTCTGAAAAAACAGTTGAAAAAGAGAAGGGGATTATTGGGCAAGAAATTCAAATGTATCAAGATAACCCAGATTGGCGTTTGTACTTTGGGTTAATTGATAGCTTGTTTGTAAAACACCCAATTAAAATTGATATTGCAGGGACAATCGAATCTATTAGTAAAATTACGAAAGATTTATTATATGAATGTTATGAAACATTTTATCATCCGAGCAATATGTTATTATTTGTTGTGGGTGCAATTGATCCAGAGAAAACAATGGATTTAGTACGTGAAAATCAAGCAAAAAAAGATTATAAAAACCAGCCAGAAATTGTGCGTTCATTTGAAGAGGAACCAAATGAGGTAAATGAAAAGAAAAAAATTATTTCAATGCCTGTGCAAACACCGAAATGTTTAGTTGGTATTAAAGCGACTAATTTAAAAGAAAAAGGGCAAGCGCTTTTAAAACAAGAAATTGCGCTTACGTTACTTTTAGATTATTTATTTGGAAAAAGTTCTGTTCATTACGAAGCTTTATATAATGAAGGGCTTATTGATGATTCATTCTCGTATGACTATACAGAAGAAAATAACTTCGGTTTTGCAATGGTTGGCGGTGATACGAAACAACCTGATGAATTGGCAGATCGTTTAAAAGATATTTTATTAAAAACAGATTATGATCAATTAGATGCGGCGGCATTAGAACGAGTGAAGAAAAAGAAAATTGGTGGTTTTTTACGCTCGTTGAATTCACCAGAATATATTGCAAATCAATTTACACGATATGCGTTTAATGAATCTAGTCTATTTGATGCATTGACTGTATTAGAAGGGCTAACCGTTCAAGACTTACAAGAAGTAGCAAAATTATTGTTATCAGAAGAAAAAATGAGTGTTTGTCAGGTGTTACCGAAAAAATAACATTTTAAAGATACCCTCATCTTATCATTGAAAAATTGTAAGATGAGGGTATTATTTAGTTGTGTAAAAAGTGAACTTGTAGAGATAAGAGAGGGAATTTATGAAAAAGTATGCGTTAGTAACTGGAGGGAGCGGAGGGATTGGCTCTGCTATTTCGAAACAATTAATTCAAGATGGATATACAGTTTATGTTCATTACAATAACAGTGAAGGAAAGGTATTGGAATTGCAGAAAGCATGGAGGGAAGTTATCCCTGTGCAAGCGAATTTGGCTTCTAGTGATGGAGCTGAGCAATTGTGGAGACAAATTGAACATCCTATTGATGTTATTGTATATGCAGCTGGGAAGAGTATTTTTGGACTAGTAACAGATGTAACAAACGATGAATTGGATTATATGGTAGAACTTCAAGTGAAGAACGTATATAAATTACTTTCAATGGCACTTCCGCCTATGATTGGGAGGAGAAGTGGTAATATTGTAATTGTTTCATCTATATGGGGACAAATAGGGGCTTCTTGTGAAGTGCTTTATTCAATGGTAAAAGGGGCGCAAAATTCATATGTGAAAGCTTTGGCGAAAGAAGTGTCTTTAAGTGGATTACGTGTGAATGCGGTAGCACCAGGAGCAATTGAAACGGAAATGTTAAGTGTTTTTTCTGAAGAAGATAAAATGGGAATTGCTGAAGATATACCATTAGGTAGAATAGGGTTACCAGAAGAAGTAGCAAAAACAGTTGCATTCCTCGTATCACCAGGAGCATCTTACATAACTGGACAAATCATCGGAGTGAATGGTGGTTGGCACTGTTAAAAATTTCTTACATAAAAAATGAACAGTTGCACAAATTAAGCATGATTTTATTACTCAATAGTGAGGTGCTTAATTATGTCAGTATTAGATAATTTTGATCAGTGGAAGAGCTTTTTAGGAGATCGTTTAGAGCAAGCGCAAGGAAAAGGTTTAGACGGCGGTGCGGTATCAGATATGGCATTTCGTGTTGGCGACTACCTTGCTAATGAAGTAGAAGGACGCAATGACCAAGAGAAATTATTAGCTGAGCTTTGGAAAGTTGCTGATGAACAGGAGCAACATACCATTGCAAACTTAATGGTTAAGTTTGTACAACATAAGTAAAAGTAGAGAGGAGATTCTCCTCTCTACTTTTTTTGTATAATAATTACACAGGATAGATTATACATTTAGCTTCCCTATTAAGGTGAAATCATATAATATAGTACGTAGGTGTAAAGTAAGCAAGGGGAGTGATCTTGGATGATTGAATGGTATTTTGAATATGAAATACATAAAAACCGACCTGGCTTGCTTGGTGACGTTTCTTCGTTAATCGGTATGCTCGGCATTAATATTGTCACAATTAATGGTGTAGATAATGCACGACGTGGGTTACTTCTTATGTGTGATAATCAAGAGCAAATCTCTAGACTTGAATCAATTTTAAATACGATGGATAACATAACGGTAACGAAATATCGTCCGCCCAAGCTAAGAGATAAGCTAGCGGTTAGGCATGGTAGGTACATACAACGAGATGCAGATGATAAGAAAACATTTCGATTTGTGCGTGATGAATTAGGCTTACTTGTAGACTTTATGGCAGAAATTATGAAAAAAGAAGGCCATAAACTAATTGGGATACGCGGAATGCCTCGTGTCGGAAAAACAGAATCCATTGTTGCTGCAAGTGTTTGTGCAAATAAAAGGTGGTTATTTGTATCATCTACTCTTATTAAGCAAACTGTTCGTAGTCAATTAATTGAAGATGAGTATAGCGATGACAATATTTTCATCCTAGATGGAATTGTGTCAACGAAGCGTGCTAACGAAAGACATTGGCAGCTCGTTCGTGAAATTATGAGATTGCCTGCAACAAAAGTTGTAGAACATCCTGATGTATTTGTGAGTCAGTCAGAATACACATTGGATGATTTTGATTATATTATCGAGTTGCGCAACGATTATGATGAAGAAATTCAATATAATTTAGTAGATGAAATTGAGCAAGGTACGCAAAATAATTTCTCTATGTTTGACTTTTAAAGAAATATTGAGGTGTTAGTAGTGACGGAATTGGGACAAAAGCTGAAAGAAGCAAGAGAAGCGAAAGGCTTGACTATTGATCAGCTGCATGAGATTACAAAAATTCAAAAACGCCATTTAGTGGCAATTGAAGAAGGCAATTATGATGTATTGCCAGGAGCTTTTTATGCGCGTGCATTCATTAAACAATACGCAGATGCGGTTGGATTAAATGGAGAAGAACTGCTTGTAGAACATCAGAGTACGATACCACAATCTGAAAAGCGTGAAGTTCCACAAGTATCAACGGGACAAAAAACACAAGAAACAATGCAAAAATCTTCATCATGGCCAATTGCAGATCACATGCCGAAAATCTTAGTTGCGTTGTTAGTAATCGCAGTTGGAGTGGTAATCTGGTTTGTGTTTCAAGCGTTAACTGGAAAAGATGATGAAAAAGTTCCGAGTGCTCAAAGTGAGAAAATTGAAGTTCAAAAAGCAAAAGATTCTCCGTTAGATACGAAGAAAGATGAAGCGAAAGCGGAAGAGCCAAAAAAAGAGGAACCAAAGAAAGAAGAACCAAAGAAAGAAGAGCAACCAGCACCACCAACGGGACAGCAAGAAGTGAAAGTAGTTGGAACAACTGGTAAGGTATCTACTTTGGAAATTCATAATAATAAAACGTTAGAATTGGAAATCATAGCGAAGGGTACAAGCTATGTAGATGTTAAAGATGATGCGGGTAACGAAATTTTAAACACTACAGTACAAGGTGGTCAAACAGAAAAACGTGATGTATCAACATTAAAAGAAGTACGACTTAATATTGGAAATGCAACGAATGTTGAAGTTAAACTGAATGGCCAAGTGGTTGCTTTCCCATTGGACCCAGAAAAAGAACTTCACCAAAGATTGGTGATAAAAAACCAAGGGATAGGGCAACCTGCACAATAACAGTCATCGCTTCGATGACTTTTTTCAATGAACAAATGTTTTTGATATGATGGAGGAATAGCTGTGAATTTACCAAATAAAATTACAATATCTAGAATCTTCTTAATTCCAATTTTCATGGTAATTATGTTAGCGCCCTTTAATTGGGGTTCATACACAATTGGTGATGTTGATTTACCAATTCAACATTTAGTGGGGGCACTTATCTTTATCGTTGCTTCAGCTACAGATTGGATTGATGGACATTACGCAAGGAAGTATAATCTTGTAACGAACTTAGGAAAGTTTCTTGATCCGTTAGCTGATAAATTACTTGTTTCAGCAGCACTTATTACATTGGTAGAGATGCGATATGTACCGGCTTGGATTGTTATTGTAATTATCAGTCGTGAGTTTGCTGTAACAGGTTTACGTCTTGTACTTGCTGGAACAGGGGAAGTAGTTGCGGCAAATCAGCTAGGGAAAATTAAGACATGGACACAAATTATTGCGATTGCAGCATATTTATTACACGATGTACCTTTAAATTTAATCCATATTCCAGTTGCGGATATCTTCATATGGATTGCATTAATCTTTACTGTTATTTCAGGATGGGATTATTTCTGGAAAAATAGAGCTGCTTTTGTAAACTCAAAATAGAAGTTTATGGGGGAATTGGGATGAATGCTGAGATTATTGCGGTTGGAACTGAATTATTACTTGGACAAATTGCAAATACAAATGCCCAGTTTTTATCTGAAAAGTTGGCTTCAATTGGAATTAACGTGTACTATCATACTGTTGTTGGTGATAATAATAAGCGACTGCAAAAGGCGATTGAAGCTGCGGAAGAACGTGCTGATATCCTTATTTTTACAGGTGGATTAGGACCGACAAAAGATGATTTAACGAAAGAAACAATAGCGACTAGTTTAGATGAAAAGCTTGTGTATGATGAAAAGGCATTAGCCTTAATAAGTAATTACTTTAAGCGTACAGGCCGTGAATTTACGGAGAATAATAAAAAGCAAGCGCTCGTTTTAAATGGAGCAACAGTATTTGCAAATGACCACGGTATGGCGCCGGGTATGGGGGTAAATAAGAACGGAAAAGTTTATATTTTATTACCAGGGCCGCCAAAAGAAATGAAACCAATGTATGTAAGTTACGTAGAGCCTTTTTTACGTAATTTTACAACAGGAGAAAACATTTATTCACGTGTGCTTCGTTTCTTCGGTATTGGGGAGTCCCAATTAGAGGTGAAAGTTCAAGATTTAATTGATGGACAAACAAACCCAACAATTGCCCCGCTAGCAAATGATGGAGAAGTGACATTACGTTTAACCGCTAAGCATCAAAATGTTAGCGAAGCGGAGAAACTAATTCAACATGTGGAAGATTTGATTTTAGAAAGAGTAGGAGAATTTTTCTACGGATATGACCAAGAATTTTTGCATTATAAGGCAATCGAGTTATTGAAGAGAAAAGGGTTAACTTTAGCATGTGCAGAAAGTTTAACAGGTGGTCTTTTTGGAAATCAAGTAACTGAAAATGCTGGTGTTTCTTCTGTATTTAAGGGCGGTGTCATTTGTTATCATAATGATGTGAAGCAACATGTTTTACGTGTGCCTGAAGAAGTATTGCATACTGATGGTGCAGTTAGTAAGGAATGTGCTCGTTATCTTGCTGAAAATGTTAAGGATTTATTAAAAGCGGATATCGGAATTAGTTTCACTGGGGTAGCAGGGCCAGATGCTTCAGAACAGAAAGAGCCAGGAACAGTATTCGTTGGATTAGCGATTAAAGGTGAACAAACTGCAGTCTTTCCTCTTAATTTAAGTGGAAGTCGTCAACAAATTAGAGAACGATCAGCAAAATATGGATTTTATCATTTATATAAAAAGCTAGAAGAGATATAAGTCTCTTCTAGCTTTTTTTATAGTTAAATTCCGTATTTGTGTGATGGAAAATAAAAAAATCGAATAAATGTTCGATTTTTGTTGGCAAATTGAATTGAAAATAGGTATAATAAGATTAGCAATTCAGTTAAGGAGGAATTTTGAATGAGTGATCGTCAAGCGGCATTAGATATGGCGTTAAAACAAATAGAGAAGCAATTCGGTAAAGGTTCAATTATGAAATTAGGAGAACAAGCGGAACGTAGAATTTCTACAATTTCAAGTGGTTCTTTAGCACTTGATGTGGCGCTAGGGGTAGGCGGATACCCACGTGGCCGTATTATCGAAATTTACGGACCTGAAAGTTCAGGTAAAACGACAGTTTCATTACATGCAATTGCAGAAGTACAACGTCAAGGTGGACAAGCAGCATTCATCGATGCGGAGCACGCAATGGATCCTGTATATGCACAAAAATTAGGCGTTAACATAGATGAATTACTATTATCACAGCCTGATACAGGGGAGCAAGGATTAGAAATCGCAGAAGCACTTGTACGAAGTGGTGCGGTTGACATTATCGTAATTGACTCTGTAGCAGCTCTTGTACCGAAAGCGGAGATTGAAGGAGACATGGGTGACTCACACGTAGGTTTACAAGCACGTTTAATGTCACAAGCACTTCGTAAGCTTTCAGGAGCAATCAACAAATCAAAAACAATTGCAATCTTTATTAACCAAATTCGTGAAAAAGTTGGGGTTATGTTCGGAAACCCAGAAACAACTCCAGGTGGTCGTGCGTTGAAATTCTATTCAACTGTCCGTCTTGAAGTGCGTCGTGCGGAGCAATTAAAGCAAGGTAACGACATCGTTGGTAATAAAACAAAAGTAAAAGTAGTGAAAAATAAAGTAGCGCCACCATTCCGTGTTGCTGAAGTTGATATTATGTACGGAGAAGGTATTTCAAGAGAAGGTGAAATCTTGGATATGGCTTCTGAGCTTGATATCGTTCAAAAGAGCGGTGCTTGGTATTCTTATAATGAAGAACGCTTAGGACAAGGTCGTGAAAATTCGAAGCAATTCTTAAAAGAGAATACGGACTTAAGAGAGGAAATTGCCTTCTTTGTTCGTGATCATCACGGAATTGGTGAAGATTCTGGTGTGGAAGACGCGGAAGATTCAACTCTTCAAGATTAAAAAATAAAAGACACGGGTCCCGTGTCTTTTATTTTTTTACCTTCTATTAAAGAGGTATCTATCGTAGTGGTTAAAATATTTTTTTGACTCAAATGGGATGTGTAAAGAGGAATATTCATACGTTTTAAGGGAATAAAATGGTATTTACTAAGGTTTTCCAGGATAATATGCTATCAATTTTTCAAATTCAGATAACATTCAGGACTGAAGGTAAAGAAAGTAAAAGTAGACAACGCTTGACAATGAAAATTACGATAGATACAATGAGAATGTATATTTTTTCTTATATACGATATACTCTTCTCAAGAAGAGAAGTAATATTCGGAGTAAGGTTTAAATCTTACCGAAATAATAATATGACATTTTAATTGTGAAATGAAGAAAGTCCCTTAAAAAAGCGGGACGACGGTCTTTGCTGTATGTTGTAATCAATGTACATGCCGACAGTCTTTTTTCATTCATAGCAAGGGGAGGTGAAATCATGAGTAATACAGTTTGGATACTCATCTCCATTTTGCTTGCAACAACAGTCGGTGCAGTTGTTGGCTTTTTTGTTCGAAAGTCTATTGCTGAAGCGAAGATTAATGGTGCGGCTAATGAAGCGAAACGTATTCTAGACGAAGCGAATCGTGAGGCTGAAGCACTTAAGAAAGAAGCGCTTTTAGAAGCAAAGGATGAAATTCATACACTTCGTACAGAAGCTGAATTAGAAATTCGTGACCGTAGAAGCGAATTACAAAAACAAGAAAATCGTTTAATGCAAAAAGAAGAGAACCTTGATCGTAAAGACGAAACGCTCGATAAACGCGAGCAGCAGTTAGAGAAGAAAGAGGATTCTCTTGTAGCGAGACAACAACAGATTGAAGAGTTGGAAAGCAAAGTGGGAGAGTTAGTTCAAAAGCAACAAACAGAATTAGAGCGCATTTCCAATCTGACACGCGAACAAGCGAAAGCAATTATTCTTGGTAAAGTAGAAAATGAAGTTTCTCATGAAATCGCTGTTATGGTAAAAGAAAGTGAAGTTCGCGCGAAAGAAGAAGCGGATAAGAAAGCAAAAGAGATTTTATCTCTTGCAATGCAAAGATGTGCAGCTGATCATGTTGCTGAAACAACCGTTTCGGTTGTAAATCTTCCAAATGACGAAATGAAGGGACGTATTATCGGGCGTGAAGGTCGTAATATTCGTACGTTAGAAACGTTAACGGGTATTGACTTAATTATCGATGATACACCAGAGGCGGTAATCCTTTCTGGATTCGATCCAATTCGTCGTGAAACAGCTCGTATCGCTCTTGATAAACTAGTACAGGACGGACGTATTCACCCAGCGCGTATTGAAGAGATGGTCGAAAAATCAAGACGTGAAGTGGACGAGTATATTCGCGAAGTCGGAGAGCAAACAACGTTTGAAGTGGGTGTTCACGGATTACACCCAGATTTAATTAAAATTTTAGGTCGTTTAAAATACCGTACAAGTTATGGACAAAACGTCTTAAAACACTCTATGGAAGTTGCATATTTAACTGGACTTATGGCAGCAGAGCTTGGCGAGGATGAAAAACTAGCAAGACGTGCTGGTCTATTACATGATATCGGAAAAGCGATTGACCATGAAGTAGAAGGTAGCCACGTTGAAATTGGTGTTGAACTCGCAACGAAATATAAAGAGCATCCTGTAGTTATAAACAGTATCGCATCTCACCATGGTGACACAGAACCAACTTCTATCATTGCAGTTTTAGTTGCAGCAGCAGATGCTTTATCAGCTGCAAGACCGGGAGCTCGTAGTGAAACGCTTGAAAACTACATTCGTCGTCTTGAAAAGTTAGAAGAGATTTCAGAGTCTTATGAAGGCGTTGAAAAATCATTTGCAATTCAAGCAGGACGTGAAGTTCGTATTTTGGTAAAACCAGATACAATCGATGATTTAGAAGCTCATCGTTTAGCTCGTGATATCCGAAAACGTATTGAAAATGAACTGGATTACCCAGGACATATTAAAGTAACTGTTATTCGTGAAACACGTGCAGTGGAATACGCAAAATAAAGTGGTGAAACACCACTTTATTTTTTTGTGTTGGAATTGGATAAAATAAAGACAGTTAGTTATATAGCGTAAAAGTGAAACAAACTTATAATAAACATATTATAAGGAATTTCCTTAATGCTATAGCAATAAAAAATGCAGTACATAGAAAGGGTAAGACATATGAGAATATTATTTGTTGGGGATGTAGTAGGATCTCCTGGTAGAGGTATGATTCAACAATACGTACCGGCATTAAAGAAAAAATATACACCTACAGTAACAATCATTAATGGAGAAAACGCAGCAGGTGGCCGTGGGATTACAGAAAAAATATATCGAAACTTTTTAGAGTGTGGGGCGCAAGCAGTTACACTTGGAAACCATGCTTGGGATAATCGTGAAGTATTTGAATTCATCGATGATGCAAAATATCTTGCAAGACCAGCTAACTTCCCAGAAGGAACTCCAGGAAAAGGACTTATCTTTGTGAACTGTAATGGAACAGAAGTTGCAGTTATTAACTTACAAGGACGTACTTTCCTTCCTCCGATTGATTGTCCATTCCGTAAAGTGGATGAATTAATTAATATTGCGAAAAAACGTACGAATATTATCTTTGTTGATTTCCATGCGGAGACTACAAGTGAAAAACAAGCGCTAGGTTGGTATGTAGATGGACGTGCTACAGCAGTAGTAGGTACGCATACGCATGTCCCTACAGCGGATAACCGTATTTTACCAAGCGGAACGGCATATATTACAGATGTTGGGATGACAGGGCCATATGATGGAATATTAGGTATGGACCGAGAAGCGGTATTGAAGAAGTTTTTAACGAACTTACCGGTACGATTTGAAGTAACAAGTGGTAGAACGCAATTAAGTGCAGTGTTAATTGATGTGGATCCAAATACAGGAAAAGCAAAGAAAATTGAGCGCATTTTAATTAATGACGATCAACCATTTTTTGAGTAAATTTCCGTTAAATTTTAGATAAGTTATTATATTTTAATTTTTTAGAAAAATTACGAAAATTTAGCAGGAATACGCGCCATTCCTCGTGAATATAAGTTAAAGTGAAATAATTGCTAATACTTTTTAAAGAAACGAGGAGGAAACGCGGAATGGAAATATTAAAAGTTAAAGCAACGTCGGTCCCTAATTCTGTAGCTGGTGCACTTGCAGGTGTTATTCGCGAACGCGGAACAGCAGAAATTCAAGCTATTGGTGCAGGTGCATTGAACCAAGCGGTAAAGGCAGTAGCAATCGCAAGAGGATTTGTAGCGCCTAGTGGTTTGGACCTGATTTGTATCCCAGCGTTTACAGATATTATGATTGATGGCGAAGAGCGTACAGCAATAAAATTAATTGTAGAACCTCGTTAAGTTTTAAACAACCTGTTTGCAGTATGCAAACAGGTTGTTTTTATAATGGAGGAATGAAAATGAAAATTTTTGATGCTCATTGTGACGTGCTTCTTCAGTTATGGAGTGCACAAGGGAAAAGGAATTTTAACGATGATTCACAATTACATATTACATTTGAACAGTTAAAGAGAAGAAAAGGAAGTATACAATGTTTTGCTATATATGTACCAGAAACAGTGGCATATGAAAACCGATTTGAAGCAGCATTACAAATGGTAGATATTTTTTATAATGAAATTTTATCCCTACCAGGTGTAAAGTTTATTCAGACACAAGATGATATTAACATGTTAAAACAGGACGAGGTTGGAGCGATATTAACACTAGAAGGATGCGAAGCAATTGGAAAAGAAGCAATGAAATTACGGTTGTTGTATCGCCTAGGAGTACGTTCTTTTGGGCTAACATGGAATTATGCCAATCTCTTAGCTGATGGTGCGCTAGAGACACGTGGGGCGGGTTTAACGAATTTTGGTAAACAGGTTGTACAAGAACTGAATGCGCTACATGTATGGACTGATGTGTCTCATCTAAATGAAAGAAGTTTTTGGGATGTTATAGAGATTGCAAAAAATCCTATTGCTTCCCACTCAAATTGTATGAAACTTTGCGAGCACCCACGTAATTTAAACGATGAACAACTTAAAGCTCTTATAAAGAAAAATGGCATGATCGGTGTCACTTTTGTACCGCAGTTTCTAACAAGTGAAAGGCAAGCAAATATAACTGATATCATAAAACATATCGAATATATTTGCTCGCTAGGTGGAGAAAACAATATAGGGTTTGGTTCAGATTTTGATGGGATTGTAGATACGGTTGTCAATGTATCTGCCTATGGAGATTATGAAAATGTCATGAATGAGCTTTATAAATACTATGCTGCATCTACTGTAGAAAGATTTTTATATGATAATTTTGTTGAACATATGAGTTTTTAAGTTTGTGGTTTAAAATTCAGAAAAATTAAAATTAATTCATTTGATTTTATTGCTTTTTTTAAGACCTAATACTAGAATGAAAAACAAAATAGCTTTATACTAAAGATTCAGGGAAATCAGAAGAGGCATAATTTGCGTCCGTTGTAGTTTATTTGCATAAAAAATGCTAAACTATTACTGTAAAAAAATACACTACAATGAATGCAGCCAAAAGGGGTGTAGGAGATGATTAGTCAACTTTCATGGAAAGTTGGAGGCCAACAAGGTGAAGGAATTGAAAGTACAGGAGAAATCTTCTGTATTGCATTAAACCGATTAGGATATTACCTATACGGTTACCGCCACTTCTCATCACGTATAAAAGGCGGCCATACAAATAATAAAATTCGTGTAAGTACAACAGAAGTACGCGCGATCTCAGATGATTTAGATATTTTAATTGCTTTTGACCAAGAAACAATTGATTTTAACTTCCACGAACTACGTCCAGGTGGAATTGTAGTTGCGGATGCGAAATTTAATCCAACAATACCCGACAATACAGATGTAAATCTATATGTGATACCGTTTACAGATATTGCTTCAGAATTAGGCACATCATTAATGAAAAACATGGTTGCTGTTGGAGCATCAAGTGCAGTATTAGGATTAGACGAAACAGCTTATTTAGATGTTGTTGAAGAAATCTTTGGTCGTAAAGGAGAGCAAGTCGTTCAAAAGAATATGGACGCAATTAAACGCGGCTCTCAATATATGAAAGAATTACTAGGTGAGAAAGTAAACATGATGCAGCTTGAAAAAGCTGATGGTAAAAAACGCATGTTTATGATTGGAAACGATGCAATCGCATTTGGTGCGGTAGCTGGTGGTGCTCGTTTTATGTCAGCATACCCAATCACACCTGCATCAGAAATTATGGAATACTTAATTAAAAAATTACCGAAAGTCGGCGGAACAGTAATCCAAACTGAGGATGAAATTGCAGCTTGTACAATGGCAATCGGCGCAAACTATGCTGGTGTTCGTACATTAACTGCATCTGCTGGTCCTGGTCTGTCATTAATGATGGAAGCAATCGGTTTAGCAGGTATTACAGAAACCCCATTAGTAATTGTTGATACACAACGTGGTGGTCCAAGTACGGGATTACCAACGAAACAAGAACAGTCTGACTTAATGGCGATGATTTACGGTACGCATGGTGAAATTCCAAAAATCGTAATGGCGCCAAGTACAGTTGAAGAAGCTTTCTATGACATTGTAGAAGCATTTAACTTATCTGAAGAATACCAAGTTCCTGTTATTTTCTTAACAGATTTACAGCTTTCGTTAGGAAAACAAACAGTAGAACCACTTAAATTAGATAAAGTGGAAATTCGTCGTGGTAAGCTTGATTTAGAAGCAGAATTACCAGAACGTGAAAATAAAGCATACTTCAAGCGTTATGAAGTAACAGAAGACGGCGTTTCGCCGCGTGTTTTACCTGGTATGAAAAATGGTGTTCACCATGTTACAGGTGTAGAACATGATGAAACTGGAAAACCATCGGAATCAGCAATAAACCGTAAAGATCAAATGGACAAACGTTTCCGTAAAATGGAGAACTTGAAGTTTAATACCCCTGTTTATAAAAATGTTAAGCATGAAGAAGCAGACGTATTGCTTGTTGGATTTAACTCAACTCGTGGTGCGATCGAAGAGGCAATGACGCGTTTAGAACAAGAGGGTATGAAAGTAAACCACGCTCATGTGCGTTTAATTCACCCGTTCCCAACAGCTGAAATCGATCCACTTGTGAAAAAGGCGAAGCGTGTTGTAGTAGTAGAAAACAATGCAACAGGTCAACTTGCTAACATTATGAAAATGAATCTTGGTAATGGTGAGAAAATTTCTAGTCTTTTAAAATATGATGGAAACCCATTCTTGCCGAAAGAGATTTACAACGAATGCAAAAAAGGGGTTGTATTAAATGGCAACATTTAAGGACTTTCGTAACAGTGTAAAGCCAAACTGGTGCCCAGGTTGCGGAGACTTCTCAGTGCAAGCTGCAATTCAACGTGCAGCAGCTAACGTTGGCTTAAATCCAGATGAACTTGCTGTTATTTCTGGTATCGGCTGTTCAGGCCGTATTTCAGGTTATATTAATTCATATGGTGTGCATAGTATTCATGGTCGTGCCCTTCCGATTGCACAAGGTGTGAAAATGGCAAATCGTGATTTAACAGTTATCGCTTCAGGTGGTGACGGTGATGGATTTGCGATTGGTATGGGACATACAATCCATTCTATTCGTCGTAATATCGACATTACGTACATCGTAATGGATAACCAAATTTACGGGTTAACAAAAGGGCAAACTTCACCACGTAGTGAAGCGGGATTTAAAACGAAAAGCACACCACAAGGTTCAATTGAACCATCACTAAATGTAATGGAAATGGCTTTAACAGCTGGTGCGACATTTGTGGCGCAAAGCTTTTCGAGTGATTTAAAAGAATTAACACAAATTATTGAAGCTGGTATTAATCATAAAGGATTTTCATTAATTAACGTATTCAGTCCATGTGTTACTTATAATAAAGTAAATACTTACGATTGGTTTAAAGAGAACTTAACGAAACTAAGCACAGTAGAGGGATATGATCCATCTAATCGCATGATGGCTATGCAAACGTTAATGGAAAATAACGGTTTAGTAACAGGTTTGATTTATCAAAATACTAAGCAACCATCATATCAAGAACTTGTTAAAGGCTATAGTGAAGAGCCTTTAGTGAAATCTGATTTAAATATGGATCAGAAAATGTTTGATGAGCTTGTTGCTGAATTTATGTAATGTAAGAAGAGGAGGTTGCCGATTTGGCAACCTTTTTTATGTGCAAAAAATATAGGGTAGTTTTATTTACTTAGAAAATTCAGAATGGTAAAATAATATGTAAATCGTTGTATGAAAATGGCAAGTTCATTGCTTATGAAATGTAAGATAATAAAGGGCCTCTGGATTGTTAAAATTGGCGAAACACGTCATACTATGGTAATGTTTATAGGGATAAAGCAATATGCTTTTGGGTAGGACAACAAGAAATGATAAAAAGGGAATGTCTATTTGCGTGGGGAAGACTTCATTCTTATGAATGATTAGATTGATTACTCAAGTTTCAAAGGACAAGTTATCTCCAAGCTATCTAACCATTTTTGAGGTGAGTCTAAGCGCATTAAAATGGACTATAGAGTGTGTATAGTTAAGGGTGAAAGGAGATTACCGATGAACGAGCAACAACGATTAGCAAGTCAACAAGCAAATTCCTCTACGAAAAAAGAAGAGAAAGATTATAGTAAATACTTTGAAAGTGTATATCAACCACCTTCCTTAAAGGATGCGAAAAAGCGCGGGAAAGAAGAAGTTAAAATTGAACGGGATTTTGGCTTACCTGAAGAGTTTCGCAATTTTGGTACAGGCCGAAAGTTCTATATTCGTACATATGGTTGTCAAATGAATGAGCATGATACGGAAGTAATGGCAGGTATTTTCACAACGCTTGGATATGAACCAACTTTTTCAACTGAGGATGCAGATGTAGTTTTATTAAATACTTGTGCGATTCGTGAAAATGCTGAAAATAAAGTGTTTGGTGAACTAGGCCATTTAAAGTCACTAAAACGAAGAAATCCGGACCTTTTAATTGGTGTATGTGGTTGTATGTCTCAAGAAGAATCTGTTGTAAATAAAATTATGCAAAAAAATCAGCATGTAGATATGGTATTTGGAACGCATAATATTCATAGATTACCGTACATTCTAAAAGATGCGATGTTCTCGAAAGAGACGGTAGTTGAAGTATGGTCAAAGGAAGGCGACGTAATTGAAAACCTTCCGAAAGTACGTCGTGGTGATATTAAAGCTTGGGTAAATATTATGTATGGCTGTGATAAGTTCTGTACGTATTGTATTGTACCGTATACACGCGGAAAAGAGCGAAGTAGACGTCCAGAAGATATTATCCAAGAGATTCGTCATTTAGCTGCAAATGGTTATAAAGAAATTACGTTACTTGGACAAAACGTAAATGCATATGGTAAAGACTTTGAAGATGTAGAATACGGTCTTGGCGATTTAATGGACGAACTTCGTAAAGTTGATATTGCCCGTATTCGTTTTACAACGAGCCATCCACGTGATTTCGATGATCACTTAATTGAAGTGCTTGGCAAAGGTGGCAACCTAGTAGAACATATCCATTTACCAGTTCAATCTGGAAGTACAGATATGTTGAAAATTATGGCGCGTAAATATTCACGTGAGCATTATTTAGAACTTGTAAGAAAAATTAAAGAAGCAATTCCAGATGCAGTATTAACAACAGATATTATCGTTGGTTTCCCAAATGAAACAGATGAGCAATTTGAAGAAACGATGTCGTTATATCGTGAAGTAGGATTTGATACTGCCTTTACATTTATTTATTCTCCTCGCGAAGGTACACCAGCTGCAAAAATGAAAGATAATGTACCGATGGAAGTAAAGAAAGAACGTCTTCAACGCTTAAATACACTAGTAAATACGTTGGCAATTGAAAAGAATAGTCGTTATAAAGGTCAAATTGTAGAAGTGTTAGTTGATGGGGAAAGTAAAAATAATCCGGAAGTACTTGCAGGTTATACTCGTACGAATAAACTTGTAAACTTCGTCGCTTCAAAATCTTTAATTGGTCAGCTTGTGAAAGTAAAAGTAATGGAAGCAAAAACTTGGTCTCTTAACGGGGAATTAGTTGAAGAGCCGATTGAGGTGAAATAATAGATGAAAGTATATTCGAAAGATGACATTGTTGAACAAGCGAAAGAATTAGCAAAAATGATTTCTGAAACAGAAGAAGTTGATTTTTTTAAGAAAGCAGAGGCGCAAATTCATAAAAATGAAAATGTAAAGCGCGCAATCGATGAAATTAAAGCACTGCAAAAACAAGCAGTAAACTTGCAACATTACGGGAAGTGGGAAGCTTTAAAAAAGGTAGAAGCTGAAATTGATGCATTGCAAGATAAGTTAGACAGTATTCCAGTCGTACAAGAATTTAAATCTTCACAAACATACGTAAATGATTTATTACAGTTAGTTGCTAGTACAATTTCTAACAACGTTACAGATGAAATATTAATTTCAACTGGTGGCGATGTACTTAAGGGTGAAACTGGCGCAGCGGTAGAAAGTAAAAAAGGAAATTGTGGTTGTTAAAGAGATGTCATATTGACATCTCTTTTTTTTAGTTGATTAAACGTAAGTTCTTCTCAAAAAAAGAATGACACATTCCGCTATTGTCACGCATATGATTAAGTGAATAGTGATTGAGGAGGGTTACGAATGTCCGAATTTAGAGAGATTATTACAAAAGCAGTGGTTGGAAAAGGACGTAAGTATACAAAGTCAACGCATACATGTGAATCGAATAATGAACCAACAAGTATTTTAGGGTGCTGGGTAATTAACCACTCGTACGAAGCAAGAAAGAATGGGAAGCATGTGGAAATTGAAGGTTTCTATGATGTGAACACTTGGTATTCATTTGATGGAAATACAAAGACTGAAGTTGTAACAGAACGTGTGAACTACACGGACGAAGTAAGCATTGGTTATCGTGATAAAAACTTTTCTGGTGACGATTTAGAAATTATTGCTCGTGTTATTCAGCCACCAAATTGTTTAGAAGCGCTTGTATCACCAAACGGTAATAAAATTGTTGTAACTGTAGAACGTGAATTTGTAACAGAAGTAGTTGGAGAAACGAAAATTTGTGTAAGTGTAAATCCTGAAGGCTGCGTAGAATCAGATGATGATTTCCAAATTGCTGATGATGAATTTGAAGAATTAGATCCGAACTTTATCGTTGATGCAGAAGAAGAGTAATAGAAAGCTAGGGAGAAGTTCTTCCTAGCTTTTTACTTTATATAAGTGGCGCTGAATGAACATGATTCTTTATGAAATATGTTATAATGAAGAAAGACTCCTGAAATAGGAGATATGGATGTCCGTGAAATGTGACATATATGAAAATTGATTACTATGTAAGAATTATGGAGGAAAAGTATGACGCAATATACCCCTATGATACAGCAATATTTAAAGGTTAAGGCAGACTATCAAGATGCCTTTTTATTTTTCCGATTAGGCGATTTTTATGAAATGTTCTTTGAAGATGCCGTTAAAGCAGCTCATGAGCTTGAAATTACATTAACGAGCCGAGATGGTGGCAGTAGTGATCGTATACCGATGTGCGGTGTACCGCATCATGCAGCTAAAAACTATATTGAACAACTTGTTGAAAAAGGATATAAAGTAGCTGTTTGTGAGCAAGTGGAAGATCCAAAAACAGCTAAAGGTGTAGTGCGCCGTGAAGTAGTACAACTAATTACGCCAGGAACGATGATGGAAGGGCGTACGATTGATGAGAAAGAAAATAACTTTTTAGCCGCATTAACACATTTTGAAGATGGATCATATGCATTAGCTTGTAATGATTTAACGACTGGACAAAATACAGTAACGTTGTTAACAGGTTCAGTAGAAGATATTTTATTAGAAGTGTATGCAACTGGTTCGAAAGAAATTGTTGTAGATTCTTCATTTTCTAAAGATGAATTAAATAAATTAACTGAAACGTTAAAAATGACAATCTCATATGAAGATGCAACGGCAATTCCTGAAGGATTAGAACATCTTGTGAAAAATGTTTCGCAAGCAAAGTTAATTAAAGCAATTGGACGCTTATTTAACTATGTGATAAGAACGCAAAAACGTTCATTAGATCATTTACAACCTGTAGAAATTTATTATACGAATCAATTTATGAAAATTGATGTGCATTCAAAGCGAAATTTAGAGCTGACAGAAACACTTCGAACGAAAGAAAAAACAGGATCATTATTATGGCTATTGGATAAAACAAAAACAGCTATGGGTGGTCGTATGTTAAAACAGTGGATGGAACGTCCACTTATTCAGAAAGAAAAAGTTGAAGAGCGTTTAGAAATGGTTGAAACATTTGTAAATGATTACTTCTTACGTGAAGATTTAAAAGAAAAATTAAAAGAAGTATATGATTTAGAACGTTTAGCAGGAAAAGTTGCATTTGGTAATGTCAATGCAAGGGACTTATTACAGTTAAGACGATCTTTACTTCAAGTACCAGCTATTTTAGAAGCGATTAGTTTGTTAGATAATGCTTATGCAGCAAGGTTAATTCAAGGGGCGGATCCATGTGAGAGCTTAACTGAATTACTAGGAAGAAGTATTCAAGAAAACCCACCGCTTTCTATTAAAGATGGAGATATTATTAAAGACGGTTATAATGACAAGCTTGATCAATATCGTTACGTTAGTAAAAACGGAAAAACGTGGATCGCTGAGCTTGAAAAACGAGAGCGTGATATTACAGGAGTTAAATCGTTAAAAATCGGGTACAACCGTATTTTCGGCTACTACATTGAAGTGACGAAGGCGAATCTTGCAGCACTTCCAGAAGGCCGCTACGAACGAAAACAAACGCTTGCTAATGCTGAACGTTTCATTACAGATGAACTGAAAGAAAAAGAAACGTTAATTTTAGAAGCAGAAGAAAAAATTGTACAACTAGAATACGATTTATTTACAGCGCTTCGTGAAGAAGTAAAAGTATTTATTCCGAAATTACAACATTTAGCGAAAGTAATTAGTGAATTAGACGTACTGCAAAGTTTTGCGACAGTTAGTGAAGAAGAACAGTTTGTAAAACCTGTACTAACAACGAAGCGTGAAATCTTTATTAAAGATGGTCGTCATCCTGTCGTTGAAAAAGTATTGAACGGGAAATTGTATGTACCGAATGATTGTATTATGCCAGAGAAGATGGATGTCTTTTTAATTACAGGACCGAACATGTCTGGTAAAAGTACGTATATGAGACAGTTAGCACTTGTAACGGTTATGTCACAAATTGGTTGTTTCGTACCAGCAACAGAAGCAGTATTACCTGTATTTGACCAAATCTTTACGAGAATTGGTGCAGCAGATGATTTAATTTCAGGTCAAAGTACATTTATGGTCGAAATGTTAGAAGCGAAAAATGCAATTGCAAACGCATCAGAAAGAAGTTTAATTTTATTCGATGAAATTGGACGAGGTACATCTACGTATGATGGCATGGCACTTGCACAAGCGATTATTGAACATATTCATGACCAAATTGGTGCAAAAACGTTATTCTCTACGCATTATCACGAATTGACTGTGTTAGAAGAGAGTTTAGATCAACTGAAAAATGTACACGTTTCAGCAATTGAAGAGAATGGAAAAGTAGTATTCCTTCATAAAATTCAAGATGGAGCAGCTGATAAAAGTTACGGAATTCACGTTGCGCAACTTGCAGAGCTTCCAGATAGCTTAATCGCTCGTGCGAAAGAAGTATTAGCACAACTAGAAGGACAGGAAGAAATTATTATTCCAAAGCGTGTAGAAGTAAAGGTACAAGAAGTTGTTCCAGAACCTGTAGTTGTAAAAGAAGAACTGGCAGAAATACAAGAAAAGAAAGAAGAGACTGAAGAAGAGTCACAACTATCTTTCTTTGGAGGAGACCAATCTTCAAAAAAACAAGACAAGCCTGTGCTTGATCAAAAAGAAAGCGCAGTACTTGCGCAAATTAAAAAAATCGATTTACTTGATATGACACCTTTAGAAGCGATGAACGAATTGTATCGCTTACAGAAGAAGTTAAAGAAAGGATGAGTAAGTAGATGGGGAAAATTCGCAAACTCGATGACCAACTCTCTAATTTAATTGCGGCAGGGGAAGTAGTAGAGCGCCCTGCCTCAGTCGTAAAAGAACTTGTGGAAAATTCTATCGATGCGAATAGTACATCTATTGAAATCCACTTAGAAGAAGCTGGGTTATCGAAAATTCGTATCATTGATAACGGTGATGGTATTGCAGAAGAAGACTGTATCGTCGCTTTTGAACGCCATGCGACGAGTAAAATTAAAGATGAAAATGATCTGTTTCGCATAAGAACACTCGGTTTCCGCGGTGAGGCATTGCCGAGTATTGCCTCTGTTAGTGAATTAGAATTAATTACTAGCACAGGTGATGCACCTGGTACACACCTTATTATTAAAGGTGGAGACATTATAAAGCAAGAGAAGACTGCGAGCCGAAAAGGAACAGATATTACAGTACAAAACTTATTCTTTAATACACCAGCGCGTCTTAAATATATGAAAACCATTCATACAGAGCTCGGAAATATTACAGATATCGTGTATCGTATTGCAATGTCACATCCAGAAGTATCGTTAAAACTGTTTCATAATGAAAAGAAATTGCTTCATACATCAGGTAACGGTGATGTAAGACAAGTACTTGCATCGATTTACAGTATTCAAGTTGCGAAGAAGCTTGTTCCAATTGAAGCTGAATCTTTAGACTTTACAATTAAAGGCTATGTAACATTACCAGAAGTAACGAGAGCATCTCGAAATTATATGTCAACGATCGTAAATGGTCGTTACGTTCGAAACTTTGTACTAATGAAAGCAATTCAGCAAGGATACCATACATTACTGCCAGTCGGCCGGTATCCAATTGGCTTCTTATCTATTGAAATGGATCCAATGCTAGTTGACGTTAACGTACATCCAGCGAAGTTAGAGGTTCGTTTTAGTAAAGAACAAGAATTGCTAAAGCTGATCGAAGAAACATTGCAAGCTGCATTTAAAAAAATACAGCTCATTCCAGATGCAGGCGTAACAACGAAGAAAAAAGAAAAAGACGAAAGTGTGCAAGAACAGTTCCAGTTTGAGCATGCGAAGCCGAAAGAACCATCTATGCCGGACATTGTTTTACCAACTGGCATGGATGCAAAACAAGAAGAACCGCAGGCTGTGAAACAGCCAGCGCAGCTTTGGCAACCGCCGAAACAAGATTGGCAACCACCACAGTCGCTCATAAGAGAAGAGCAAAGTTGGCAACCATCCACTAAACCGATAATCGAAGAACCAATTCAAGAAGAGAAATCGTGGGACAGTAATGAAGAGGACTTTGAACTAGAGGAATTAGAAGAAGAAGTTCGGGAAATAAAAGAGATTGAAATGAACGGGAATGACTTACCACCACTTTATCCAATTGGACAAATGCATGGAACATATATTTTCGCTCAAAATGATAAAGGCTTATATATGATTGACCAGCATGCCGCGCAGGAACGTATTAATTATGAATACTTCCGTGATAAAGTAGGAAGGGTAGCGCAAGAAGTACAAGAGTTACTTGTACCGTACCGTATTGATCTATCTCTTACTGAATTTTTACGTGTCGAAGAACAGTTAGAAGAACTAAAAAAAGTCGGGCTATTTTTAGAACAATTCGGCCATCAATCCTTTATCGTCCGCTCGCATCCAACATGGTTCCCGAAAGGACAAGAAACAGAAATTATCGATGAAATGATGGAGCAAGTTGTTAAACTAAAAAAAGTTGATATTAAAAAGTTACGTGAAGAAGCAGCCATCATGATGAGCTGTAAAGCGTCCATTAAAGCGAATCAATATTTAACGAACGATCAAATATTTGCCTTACTGGAAGAATTACGTACAACAACAAACCCATACACATGCCCACACGGAAGACCGATTCTTGTGCATCATTCTACTTATGAGTTGGAAAAGATGTTTAAGAGGGTTATGTAGAGTGAATAAAATTACTTTTCAAAAGGGAGCAACATTTACTGTTGCTCCCTTTTAATATGTAGATTTAATTGTTAAACGAAAATAAGGTGGAGTAATTTTGCAGTTTATTTCTTGGTTGCGTTAGCTTAAATTTATCTATGTATAAAAAAGCGCTGTATACAGCACTTTTTAAAAGGTGCATGAATTGTATAATAAAGATTTCTACATTACTAACCAAATAACTATGCATGGCCAAATGTTGCTTCTTATTTGGCTAATTGTTATAAGGATCTATACAATTATTTATTTTTATTATTATTGATTTTTTCAGTGTATAGAACTTGCTCTTTATAGTGCTTCTTAATTGGAAAGTTATGTGTACCTGTCCCGTTCTTGAATTTTTTGTCAATGGGGTTCTTTAGAGGAACTGTTGTAGTTTCAGTAAATTCATATGGGTAATTTATTTTAGATTTATCTTCAAACATGAAAATGCCTCCTTTTAGGATCTCCTAAATTCTTTACTATAACATGATATGCATATAGATATTTTTTGGACTAGTTATTTATATAGGTTAATGGAATTTAATTACATAACTACTGAAACATTTTAAAGGAAAACAATTTGAGAAAGAAATGGTATGAATAGCTGTTGGCTCTTATTGTTTTTTTTGTTTGACAGCACAGTGAATTATGTATATAAATTCAATATAGATTGTTTTTATAATATGGTTTATATGGGATTTTCCTGATAATATAATGTGGAATATTATAGTGTTATTAGGTTATTAGGAACATTTAATGCTGTTTCATAACTGAAAGGGAATTGAAAAAAAACTGAAACTTTTCTCATAAAAATTCAATCTAACTTGAAAAATGAAAGGAAAATGAAATTTTCCAAAAGATATTCTTTGTTAAGATAAAAAGCATACATACAAAAAGTATTGATATATCTTAAAAATGTATTTTCAAGATATAGTGGGGGAAAAGATGAGATTAGAAAAACAATTAATAAAAAAGATGTATTATGAAACATTCCTAATGGAGAATGAAACAAAACCAACTCTTGACGTACTTGGACAAGCTTATGTAAACGAAGAAAAAAATGAGATTTCTGATGGGTCTTATATTCGTTTTGCACAAGGTGAATTTTATTATCGTCATCAAGATTTTGAAGCAGCTATTTTTAAATGGGAGAAGGTTAGTAATGAATTAGCACCATGGGCACAAAAAAATATTGCGGATGCTTATTTCGAACTTAATCAGTTATCATTTGCTGAAAATATTTATACTTCTATTACCACTGATAATAAAATATTGATGACCGAAATTAGACTACAATTACTTTCTCTTTACATTGAGCAAAATAATTTTGACTCAGCTTTCGGTGTTATTAAAGAAGCAGTTTCTTTAAATCCTGATTATCCGAATGTCACAAAAATTGCCCGTTCCTTTTATGAGGAACAGCAAGATTTTGATAGTGCAGTAGAGCTTGCTGTGAATGAGTTAATTCGCATAGAATCGTATCCTTGGTTTGAGGTGTTAAAAGGATATATCGATAAAGGGTTTACTAAACATATTTCACCAGACTATTTTTATGATGCATTAGCTACATTAAATAATGTAGATCAAGTACAATTTACGCAAATGGTTTCATCACTCTGGAACAGTTATAAAAATGAAAAAAATTACTTATTGTGGCTTAACACAATAAATGAATTTTTCTTACATATTGAAATACATTCGTCCGATATATGGAACAAAGTTTCTGCTCTTTACGAAGAAACGTACTTTGCATTAATTCAAGGTCAATATACGCTTAGACAATTAAACGATATCATACCAAATCTGTTAGCAAATTGGTTAAAGGTAGTCAATCCATCTTATGCTGTATTTCCATCTGCAGCTGTATTGGCATGGGATGAGATTTTCCCTTCCAAAATAGATTCAGCAAATATAGAACATGCGGAAAACTTATTGTCACATTCTATTAATCATGTAAATGGCTTAGAGTACAGCTTACATCTTTTTGAATCTATTACACAATGGGCACAAAAGCACAATATAGAAATAGGTCACCGATTTAAATGGCTAGTTGACGAGCTCGCAGATTTAAGAACAAATCGTATTTTAGTAACGGGAACTTCAGGAAACGGAAAAACTACATTTATTAACTCTATATTAGGAGAAAATATATTAGAAAAATCAATTTCAAATGTAGTAGTTTTAAAAAATGATGCTCATATAGAAATAAACGCCATAACAGACTCAGCAATTACAACAACGGAAGATGTCTCTGATTACCATAATATGATGTCCCAGCACCATCAAACATATAGAGATAGAGCATGTGTTGAATTTAAATTACCATGCAGATTTTTAAATGAAAATAAACTTACATTTGTAGTGACACCTGGCTTTAATAGGAATAACGACACTAGAGATGAGATATTCGAATATTTAAATTCTGTAGACGAATTACTGTTCGTATTGAATGCGGATTCACCTTTTACTGATAAAGAACGTGACATTCTATTAAGTATTCAAGAACATACGCCAAATTTACAAATTCATTTCTTATTAAATAAAATTGATAACATTTACAGTGAAGCAGAAGTAAAAAGGGTATTACATGATACGGCAGCGAGAATAAACACATATTTCCCACATGCGAGAATTTTCCCTTATTCTTCGTTATATACAAGTAGTCAACAATTAAATGATTTAACTGAGTTTATTCATTTTAACTTTAATCATAAACATATCGATGCAGAACGTACTGAAAAGTTATTATATTTCATTCGAAAAACAATTACATATCTTTTGGGTAAACGTGTTGAGAAAGAAAACAATCTAGTGGATGCTATTAATTGGAATGAAGATATGCTAGTGAAACTAAACGGTAGCATTAATAACCTTACTGCATTTGAGAGGGAAAAAATTCATTTCATTACACAATCATATCGTTCAATGAAGACTGAAATTACGAATGATCTTACTGAAAATATCCCGAAGATATTAAAGAGTTGTTCTAATATAATTAGTGAAGAAAGTGATTTCGGGCACATGGATACGGAACTAAATAAAGCAATGAATGAAAGAGTGCATAAATATTTAGAACAAACTGTACTATCTAATCTTGCTCTTTCTATGCAAAATTGGATTGCAACTTCTAATAATGAGCTTCTTCAAAGTCAAACGTATTTAGAAGAACTTAGTGAAGGGCTTAATTCACTATTTGGAGAAAATAGAATACAGTTAGAATGTGACTTTAAAGTGCTTGATGACTGGCGCAGAGATACTGACAGGATGACGACTAGAATACAAATGGACGAAGTAAATATTTTACGTCGATTTACGCCAGCACAATTTTTACTGAAAAGTGCCGGTAAATTATTTGGAGTTCTTCCTAAAAATAAATCTATGCTATATAACAAATACAAACAGTATGTAGAAAATGAAGATTATACTGAGGTAACGGCTTCTATTATGAAGAAATTTTTCTTGCAATTTGAGCTGTTTGAAAACACACAAGAGCGAGATATTAATATATTCTTTAGGAATCCATTTAACTCCTTAAAGCAAGCTGTAGAAAACACGCATATAGAAATACAAGAAAAACAAGAGATATTACATAAGATGAAATCAAATCCTGAAATCTATCATGATTCTATCATGCTCTTTGAATTGAGATTGCGTCAATGTGAAGTAATTTTAAATATAGGTAATGATAATACCTATACGGATGTAGCTTTAGAAACAAGCGTAGAATAAAAGTAAAAGGGAGCAACTGTAATAAGTTGCTCCTTTTTCATATATAGATTATTTTTCTGTTTCTTTAATTTTAGTTTGTACTTCGCCAGTTTTAATTTTATTGCTTTCTGAGAAGCGTAATAAATCGCCTTCAATAATTTTGTCAGACATTCGTAATTCATTTTGGGCACGTTTAATGAGGGTTTGAGCTTCTTTTTTTGGTAAATCTACAATTTCACCTGTTATACGGTCGTAGAAAGTGTTGTTTTTGTATGCATACTTATCTGTAACGAAGCTACCATCACGTAAAACAACAAAGCCAGTATATTCATCTGAAAACATATCATGGCCAAAACGGATATCATTCGTAGAATCAACACCTAATAAATTTAGAATAGTAGGTTTCATATCGATTTGTCCCGTAGGCTTTGAAATAGTTTGACCTTCTGTTTGTCCAGGAATATGAATATATAAAGGTGTACGTTGTAAATTTAAAGTATCAAATTCTGTTATTTGATCTTTTTCTAAAAACTGTGCCATTGCACGATTATGTTTTTCGGAAATGCCATAATGATCACCGTATAACACAATAATAGAATTATCGTAAAGCCCCTCGGCCTTTAGACGTTCAATAAATTTTTTAATGGATTCGTCTAAGTAACGTGCTGTTACGATGTAACGATCGAATACGCCATTATCAGAGTTGTATGGTTCAATGAATTTTGTATCTTCATCATACGTAAATGGATAATGGTTTGTTAAAGTAAGGAAACGGGCATAGAATGGTTGATTAACAGTTTTTAATATATCTACTGATTGATCAAAGTATTCGATATCTTTTAATCCCCAATTTAAATTTGTTTCTGGTGTGATTTTGTAATCAAGCTCATTATAGTAACGGTCATAACCAAGAGCAGAGTACATAATATTACGATTCCAAAATGTTGCGTTATTCGCATGAAATACAGAAGTGAAATAACCTTGCTGACGTAAAATTTCTGGAGTTGCAGTATAATCATTGTTACCGTGTGTAAAGAATACAGCTCCTCGATTTAATGGATACAACGACGTATCGATTAGAAATTCAGAATCAGATGTTTTCCCTTGACCAGTTTGATGGAAAAAGTTATCAAAGTAATAACTTTCATTTATGAATTCATTTAGGAATGGTGTAACTTCTTGCCCGTTCACTGATGCGCCTATTAAGAAGGTTTGCAAGGATTCAAGAGTGACGACAATTACGTTTTTTCCTTTCGCTGTACCAAACATATTAGGGTTTGGCTCGCTTTGGTTTGCTTTTACGTAGTTTTCAGTTTCTTGTAATTTACTACTATCAGCAAGCGCTTTTTGTGAACCGGCTTTTACTTGCAGTGTTAAGTCATATACTTGGTGAGTATATAGGCCTAAATTTTTGACAAGCATTACTCGGTCGAATGATCTCGTTAATAATTCAGGGCGCTCTTTTTCTGCAAGATGTAGATTCGCAAAGAATACACCAATTGTTAAAAGAAAGTATAACAAGCGTGTAGAATGAGTTACACGTTCTGTTTTAAAGACCAATGATTTCTTTTTTAATAAAATAAAGAAGAAAACAATGTCTACGAATGCGAGTATAATTTTGTAGTTTAATATTTCTATAATACTGCCGCCTAATTGTCCAAAGTTTGAGGTTTGTCCAAGTACTGGTAATGTAACGAAATCACTATAAAAATCATAGAACATTACATTTCCAACGAGTACGATTGTTAATAAGAAATTAATACATAGCGCTATATAATTTCGCTTTTCACCAGTTGAAAATAATGCTAATCCAACAAATGCTAATGATGCGGCTAGAGGACTAATAAACAAAATAAGCTCTTGCGTTGAAGACTCGATTTTTAAATCAAAACTGAATCGCGTAATAAGATATGTTTTTAACCATACTGCTAAAGCCATTATTATAACAAAGCTTATATTTTGCATTTGTAAATTTATTTTATTCTTCATTTTTACACCTTCTTTATACAATTTATTTAACTGAAGTTATATATTATGTTTTTATAACTATTAGAGTGTAATGAACCATTTAGACTCTGTTTTCTAAAGGGAATAATTTGAAGTATTCATATACATACAATGGGGATTTTTAAAGCGTAGTAGCATAAATATAACTCTTTTTGAGAAACGGGCAGAACCAGTCATAGTTGTAGTGAAATTGACTTATAGACATCCTACCATATTAAACACTATGATGATGTTACAAAATATCGAACAAATGAAAGTGAAAATGGATAGAGACTTTTAAAACTGTTGACATTCAATTTATTAGAATTGAATACCAACAGTTTTAAATATGTAGTTATATTACATATGTATCTTGTAAAATTCCGATTTTTTGTCGGTTAATCATTAGCCGGGAAGGATAGGAGGGCTTATTAATATATTTTTACTATATAAGTAAAGTGTTTTGAAATTAGGAATATTTGACTAGAATCTTAATGATAGAAATTAAATGTCAGATAAGTACTTTCCAACATACAGACCACTTGCAGCTGCTTGAGATAATGAGTGCGTAACGCCTGAACAATCTCCAATTAAAAATAGCCCATGTATACTAGTTTCAAAATGATTATTAATTTTTATCGTAGGAGCATAGAACTTTCCATCAATTCCATATAGTAAAGTATGTTGATCAATAGGTTCTTGTATAAATTGTTCTAAACGTAATAAAAATTCTTTGAGCCCTTCAATATATAATTGAGGAATTTCTTGATTCAAATCTCCATAATCCCCCTGTAGTGTAGGCTGTATACGGCTATGTTCCATGCTGTTTTCCGCTGTAGGTTGTTTCTTTAGTAAGTCCTCTAAGCGCTGTATAACAACCCGATCTCGTCCTTGGTTAATGCCTTTAATAATTGAACTTGCGTATACATTTGCTTCTTTGAGAGTTGGAAAATAGCGAGGAATAAATAAAGTGAAATTTAAATTAGAAGTGCCAGTTCCTTGCTCTCGAAAATTTTGACCGTCAGGCATAACTAAACCTTCTTCGTACTTTCGAATGATGCGTCCTTTTGGATTCATACAGTAAGTAGTTGCTGTGAAATGCTCACCTTGATAAGAAAGTTTTGTTTCAAAAGTATCTTTTAATATAGAACGTAATTGATGTTCTTTCATTTCTACTCTAATTCCTAAATCTACACGTGTTTGCTCCTGAGAAATATTTAGGGAACTGCACATTTCTTTTAACCAATCGGCCCCAGAGCGCCCAGTTGCAAATACTAGTTGCTTAGTTTGAACTGTTCCTTGATTTGTATCTATTGTAAAATGATCTTCCTGTTTCAGAATATGTTGTACATCTATATGAAATTGGATCTTTATTTTCGTCAGTAAAAATTCATAGAGCTGCTGAAAAATGTTACTGGAAAGTGTAGTACCAAGATGTCTTACTTCTGTTGTTAGCATTTGTAAACCACACGCTTCAGCTCTCTTAGTGAGACTTGAATTTTCAGTAGAATATTTTGAAACCGAACTTCCACCAAACTGACATAGAATTTCATCTACTTCAGCCATGAGTTGTATAAAACCCTCTTTACCGACTTTTTTCTCAAGTTCTCCGCCAAATCCGTTTGTATAATTAAATTTCCCTTCAGATTTGCCTAAACCACCAAACCCGAAATATTTATCACATGTAGTACAATTACACACTTTTCCTTCGTCTAAAGGACAATGGCGATCTTCTAGCGCTTTACCTTTATCAAGAATTAAAACTTTTTTGTTACTTTTAGCTAGTGAATAAGCCATAAAAATGCTACTTACTCCAGCGCCGATAATTGTAACATCATACATATTCTTTCACCTGCTAACGAATAGTTTGTTTTTTATTTTTCTAGTGTATAACAATTTTATGAAGGTAAGAAATAGCTTTTATTAATAAAGTGGGAGTTTTTGAACTTGATGCTTTATTAATTTCTCCGAGTGGTGGAGTAAATACAAAAATTTTTATTTGAAAGAAGAAATAGTTTAAAAAATCACTATGTCATATGATTAATAACATCTTACATATAAAAAAACAGACCTTTTAAGTGAAGAGGCCTGTTAATGATTTTAAATCTTATTTAGCAAACACATGGTTACCAATTACTGCTACTGTTTGACGTGTCGTAATCCACTTGTCCGTTGATGTTTTTGGATTGTAGAAATAAATCCAGTCTGAATCTACTCCATTTGTGGAGATAGCCTCTTCTATAGCCATTTTTGCTTCTGCACTTGCAGGTTGATTAATTCTTCCATCTGTAACAGGAGTAAATGCATATCCGTATTTAATAGGTTCATAAATAACGCCTGTTATTGTATTTGGAAAACCTTTTGCATTTACACGATTTAGTATAACTTTGGCTACTGCTACTTTTCCTTTATAGGATTCGCCACCTGCTTCAGCGGTAACTAAGCGTGCCATTAAGTCTTTTTCTTTTTGTGAAATACTTGAGTTGATTTTTAAATGTTGTCCTGTATAAAGCTTGTTTCCGACTGTATTGTTAATTTGTTTTATAGATTGGACAGTGACATTATAACGCTTTGCTATCGTTTCTAATGAATCTCCCGGTTGTACTTGATAAATAATTTGTTCAGAAATGTTCGCAGGCTTGGCGTTTTGAGGAACAGTGATTTCATTTGATTTCACGGACCCTGGAATATGTAACTGTTCGCCAATAAAGGTTTTATCGTTTCCTTTATTATTAGCCTGTTTAATGGATTGTATTGAAACTCCGTATTGTTTACTAATGCCCCAAAGTGTATCGTTCTTTTTTACTGTATGAATGGTAGAAGCTTCAGCTGTACTTTGACTACATACGAATGTAATTGCGGCCGCAGATAAAGGAATTATATGTTTTATTTTTAGTAATTTCATTGTAAATCCTCCTAAGAAAAAATTAAGGTGAAACGATTAAGTAATGTAGTTTGAAATGTGTATATGCGTAATATATTAATGTAAGTATATTAGCACATATAAAATAAATAATCACTATAAGTTTCATATTCGTTTAGTGTAGAGTCAGAATATGAAATATTGCATATGAAAATACATTGAAGTTCATATTTCTGATTACTATAATCTATTTAGTAGAAAGGGAATACGTTATAGAATTAATCATTATAGATTAATATAATGATTAATAATTATTAATAGGAGGATTGATGTAATGAAAATATTTCAAAAAATGTGTGCGTCAACTGTAATCATTACAACACTTTTAGGAACAGGAGGCACTATCAATAGTGTATATGCTGATTCTATAGAACAGCAGAGTAAATTAGGGATAGAACAAGAAACAGATAAGCAAATCATTGTAAAATTTAAAGCGGATTTGGATTTGCCATATGAAGATGGTATTGAAAAACAAATACAATCTCAAACGAATGATAAAGTAATAAAAGATCTTTTGACAGAATATCCAGATGTAACATTTACTCGTTTATTCACATCTGTAAGCCCGGAACAAATACAAAACCTTGAAGTGAAAGCACCTAATCATGTATCTACAAGTCTATTAAACTACTATATTCTTCAAAATCAAAATAGTGGGTATGAAGAAGAAATAGTAGATAAGTTAAAGGCATCTTCTTTAATAGAAGATGCGTATATGAAGAAACAAGAGAAAATAATGCCACCTGAAGTGCAATCATCAAGTGTAGCTCTTAATCCTAATAACAATCCTAGATTTAAAAAACAAGGTTATCTTGAAGCAGCCCCATACGGTATTAATGCGCCTTTCGCCTGGGGAATTCAAGGCGGTAATGGAAATGGTATTACTTTTGTTGATATGGAATACGGATGGCTATTAAATCATGAGGATTTATTACATCAAAATATTGAATTAATGTCTGGAAGAAATATAAATCAGCATGTCGGTCATGGGACGTCTGTACTAGGAATTGTATCCTCTGAGGACAATGAAGTCGGGAATATTGGGATTGCGCCAAAAGCGAAAGCAAAGGTTATCTCTCAAATAAGAGATAACGGACAGTATAATACGGCTGATGCAATATTAAGCGCTGTAAATCAGTTAGAAGCTGGGGATGTTTTATTATTAGAGGCGCAAGCATCCTTTGATGGATATGGTGATAAATATTTACCTGTTGAAGTACAACCAGATATTTTTGATGCAATTCGTGCTGGTACAGATAAGGGAATTGTAATTATAGAGGCTGGAGCAAATGGGTGGAATGATTTAGATCAGTTCAAAGATAGAAAAGGTAAGCAAGTCTTAAATCGTAATAGTAAAGATTTTAAAGATTCGGGTGCAATTATGGTAGGAGCTGGCTCTTCATCTTTCCCTCATGAACGTATGTGGTTTTCGAATTATGGAAGCCGTATTGATGTGTACGGATGGGGAGAAAATGTAGATACAACTACAGCCGAGCAAAGTAGAAGTGCTGTAAATCTTTATACTTCAAGCTTTAGCGGAACATCTAGTGCCTCGCCAATTATTGCTGGGGCAGCGACTTTAGTACAAAGCATTGCTAAAGAAAATTTAGGACAACCATATAGACCAAGTGAACTAAGAGCAATATTAAGCAACCAGAGCACAGGAACAAAATCTAAAGATCCATATGCAGATAAAATTGGTGTTTTACCAGATTTGAAGTCTATACTAGTAAACTTAGGTTATGAACAAAGAAAATCAAACGGTGGAAATGAGTTACAAGTAACAGAAAATGAACCAAACAATGAGCCTAGACAGGCAAATAAAGTTAACTTTCATACACCGGTGAAAGGAACGCTACATAATAGTGATAGAGTAGATGTATTTACTTTCCAAATTGACTCACCGGAAAATATTAATATTTCTCTACTAAATGAACAAAATATCGGAATGACATGGGTACTTCATCATGAATCAGATTTAAATAACTATGTAGCATATGGTGAAAATGAAGGAAATGTAGTTAAAGGAACTTATAATGCAAAGCCAGGGAAATATTATTTATACGTCTATAAATATGAGAATAAAGATGGTTCATATGTATTGAACATAAAATAAGCAAAAGGAACTTCAGATGAAGTTCCTTTAAATTTTTCTAATTTAGTATATGTGAATGATTTTTTAACTTTACTTCTATGCAATATTTCATATTGATGAAATGTTATTTATTTTTTATGAACTAGCTTATATTATATTCAATAAGTTTGATGTAAAAACAGAAAAAGTGAGGGATAATAATGAGCAATAAGAAGTTAATTTTGAAATTATTCATATGTAGTACAATATTTATCACATTTGTATTTGCTTTACATGATAAGAGAGTAGTTGCAGCTAGCTCTGTTAATGAGCTTGAAAATTGGTCAAAATGGATGCAACCTATACCTGATAATATCCCGTTAGCACGAATTTCAATTCCAGGAACACACGATAGTGGGACGTTCAAGTTGCAAAATCCGATTAAGCAAGTGTGGGGAATGACGCAAGAATATGATTTTCGCTATCAAATGGACCATGGAGCTCGCATTTTTGATATAAGAGGACGTTTAACAGATGATAATACGATAGTTCTTCATCATGGGCCATTATATCTTTACGTAACACTGCATGAATTCATAAATGAAGCGAAACAATTTTTAAAAGATAACCCGAGTGAAACAATTATTATGTCTTTAAAAAAAGAGTATGAGGATATGAAAGGGGCAGAAGGTTCATTTAGTAGTACGTTTGAAAAAAATTATTTTGTTGATCCTATCTTTTTAAAAACAGAAGGAAATATAAAACTTGGAGATGCTCGTGGGAAAATTGTACTACTAAAAAGATATAGTGGTAGTAATGAATCTGGAGGATATAATAATTTTTATTGGCCAGATAATGAGACGTTTACCACAACTGTAAACCAAAATGTAAATGTAACAGTACAAGATAAATATAAAGTGAATTATGATGAGAAAGTAAAATCTATTAAAGATACGATGGATGAAACTATGAACAATAGCGAGGATTTAAATCATCTATATATTAATTTTACAAGCTTGTCTTCTGGTGGTACAGCATGGAATAGTCCGTATTACTATGCCTCTTATATAAATCCTGAAATTGCAAACTATATAAAACAAAAGAATCCTTTGAGAGTGGGCTGGGTAATTCAAGACTACATAAATGAAAAGTGGTCACCATTATTGTATCAAGAAGTTATAAGAGCGAATAAGTCATTAATAAAAGAATAAAGATGATGAGAGTAAGAAGCGATAAAATATATCGCTTCTTATTTCTTTTCCAATAACCAACAATAGAAATTGTACTTTTATAATAGAAAAAAATAAAAACATAAGATATAATCATACATATAAAATTTGTACCTATAAATTTTATATATGTGAATGAATTTGATTTGTTGTAATGAAATGGAGGTATATACTATGAAGTTTCCACATGATTTTTTATTCGGAGCTGCTTCAGCTTCTTATCAAGTAGAAGGTGCATGGAATGAAGATGGAAAAGGTGTTACGAATTGGGACGAGTTTTCAAAAATTCCTGGCAAAACATACAATGGAACAAATGGTGATGTAGCTGTTGATCATTATCATCGATATAAGGAAGATGTTCGCTTAATGGCTGAGATGGGATTAGAATCGTATCGTTTTTCTATTTCTTGGGCGAGAATATTGCCGACTGGAGATGGAAAGGTAAATGAAAAAGGGATTGAATTTTATAACAACTTAATTGATGAATGTTTAAAATACGGGATTGTGCCGTTTGTCACTTTATATCATTGGGATTTACCATTACCGTTAGAAAAAGATGGTGGATGGACGAATAAAAGAACAGCAGAGGCTTTCGTAAAATATGCAGAAACTTGTTTTAAGGCATTTGGTGACAGAGTTAAGCATTGGATTACTTTTAATGAGACAGTAATGTTTTGTGGATTAGGTTATTTAAAAGGTGCACATCCACCAGGAATCCAAAATGATGTTCCAAAGTATTTTCAAGCGACTCATTATGTATTTTATGCACATGCGAAAACAGTTGCGGTGTACAAGCAGCTGAAACAATATGGTGAGATTGGGATTACACATGTTTTCTTACCTGCTTATAGTGTGGATGATCAAAAAGAAAATATACAAGCAGCAAATCATGCGAATGAATATGAAACGTATTGGTATTATGATCCAATTTTAAAGGGCGAGTATCCGTCTTATGTTGTACAACAATTAAAGGAAAAAGGATGGACTCCTAATTGGACGGTTGAAGAATTAGAAATCATTAAACAAAATGCAGAAGAAAATGATTTTATTGGCTTGAATTATTATCAACCAATACGAGTAGAAAGATACGATATGGATATAAAGAGTGAGGAACATTCTCGAGAAAACTCAACGCTTGCTCCAGGTAACCCTTCTTTTGATGGTTTTTATCGAACAGTTAAAATGGATGATAAAACATATACAAAATGGGGATGGGAAATATCTCCCGAAGGTTTCTTAGAGGGATTGCATATGTTGAAAGCGCGTTACGGTGACATAAAGATGTATGTAACGGAAAATGGACTTGGTGATGAAGATCCAATCATTGACGGAGAAATTGTAGATGTTCCGAGAATTAAATTTATTGAAGCGCATTTAAAAGTAATGAAGCGTGCAATTGAAGAGGGAATTAACTTAAAAGGTTATTATGCATGGTCAGTGATTGATCTTTTAAGTTGGTTAAATGGATATAAAAAGCAATATGGCTTTATTTTTGTCGATCATAATGATAACTTAAAACGTAAGAAGAAACTTTCGTTTCATTGGTATAAACGTGTGATCGAAACGAGAGGGGAAGAGTTATAACAGATAAAAGCGTATTTTAGGAGAAAGTGTATGAGTGCAAAGTATAAACAAATTGCAGATGTGTTAGAGCAAAACATTCGAGATGGGCTTTTTAATGAAACGAAAAAACTACCTACAGAAGAAGCGTTGATGAATCGATTTGAAGTAAGCCGTAATACGATACGTAAAGTAATTAGTCAGCTTGTGAATAGAGGTTATATTTTTCAAGTGCAAGGTAGTGGCATGTTTTTACGCGAAACTTCTGTAACAGATTACATTAATTTAGGAAGTTTACGTGGATTAACGAAAAATCTTGTTTCACAAAATATTGAAACGAAAGTGTTAGAGCTGGAAGTAATAGATGCGGACGAAGAGATAGCAAAGCGGATGCAATGCGAAGCTGGAACTAGGTTGTATTTTTTGAAGCGCTTAAGAATTGTAGATGCTAAACCATTCTCTATTGAAGTAAGTTATTTCAAAAAGGATATTATTCCATATTTGAACGAAGAAATAGCATTAAGCTCTGTATACAGTTATTTCATTGAAGATTTACGATTAAATATTGGTTTTGCTGATAAAGTTATTAGTTGTGAAAAAGTAAATAAAGAAAATGCACAGCTTTTAGAATTAAATGAAGGTGATCCGGCGCTTCTTATTGAAAATACAGTGTATCTTGTAAATGGAACAATTTTTGAGTTATCTCAGTCGATGTTTCATTATGAAAAGGCGAAACTTTTAAATCGAATTAATTTTAAATGAAAAATTATCGTGTGAAAAAAGCAACTGGTCCTAAGTGATCAGTTGCTTTTTATTTTTTAAGTGGATGAGCAAAAAAACACGAAAGTGGTTGGTCCGCTTTTTGCAAACATCTATTATGATAAGAGAAGAAAGGTAGTATGTTATCAACGTTTTAAAGAGGAAGGTTTTTATGTAAGTTCTTTAATTAAAATAGATGGGTCTTAGAGAGGTGAAAAGACAATGAGTTTTGCAATTTCACTAGTCGTTATTATTGTAATTGTATCGCTATTTGGGACTGTACTAGTTGCAAGAAACGTGGAGGAGAATTACGGTAAGTCTACAAAAAGAAATGTGAAAAACTTATCTGCAATCTATATTCTTCTTCTTTTTGTTCTACTGGCCGGGGTAACATGGTACGCGGTAATGATTTAATAGTTTGTAAAAGAACTGAAATGAGAGTATGAAGTTGGAATTTCAGAAGCTATTGAGTAATCAGAAAGAGAACCATTTTGGATATATCCATTTACGGATAAGAAAATGTGACTAATTAATACTATTTTTACGGTGAATACTGTTAGTAAAAAATGAGGATAGTTCGTTTTGAAAGGAGGAAACTAGATGGAATGGAAACCAAATCGTGCAGATAAGACACCTGTATATAAACAAATTGCTGATTATATTGAAAGAGGCATTTCTTCAGGTGAATTTCCTTCTGATAGTAAGTTACCTTCTGAGCGTATATTGGCAAAGGAATTACAGGTGAACCGGAGTACAATAGTAGCTGCGTATGAAGAATTAAAATCACTTGGAGTAGTAGAACGGCAAAAGGGAAGCGGAACACGGGTTAATACAGACATATGGGGTGTCTCACATAAACGAATACCGAACTGGGGTAGGTACGTGGAGGATGGATCGTTCTTACCTAACGTACCACTCGTTCAACAAATTCGAACGGAAACACAAAAAGATGATTTAATTAATTTAGCGAGTGGTGAACTGTCACCAGAATTAATTCCGAGTGATAGATTTCGAACAATTTTGGCGGAGAAAACATTTATGGAAAATCTCGGCTATGACCATCCACTTGGAAATGAGATGTTGAGAAAAACAATTGCAGCACATGTTCAGCAATATAAACAAATTGAAGCAGATTCAAGCTCTATTCTTATTACGTCTGGAGCACAACAGGCGCTTAATCTTATCGTTCAATGTTTATTAAAACCTGGCGATGCGATTGCGATTGAAGATCCTTCATATTGTTTTTCACTTCCAATGTTTAAATCGGCCGGTTTAAACATATTTCATTTACCTGTTGATGAGCATGGAATGAATCCAGATGACTTAATCGATTTGCACAAAAAGCATCGTATTCGTATGGTCTTTTTGAATCCAGATTATCAAAATCCAACAGGTACTGTGCTTTCATTAGCGAGACGTAAAAAGATTTTAGAACTGTCTTCTGAGTTCGGTATACCAATTGTAGAAGATGATCCGTATAGTTTAATTTCTTTTAATGGAGAAGTGAACCCGACATTAAAATCAATGGACCAAAATGGAAATGTTCTTTATATAAGTTCATTATCAAAAATTGTTGCATCAGGATTACGTATTGGATGGATAATTGGTCCTACACGCGTAATTGAGCGTTTAGCAGATGCAAAGCAACAAGTTGATTTTGGCCATAGTGTATTTACGCAGTGGGTAGCAAATCAATTTTTAGAATCAAAGGATTTTCATACACATATTACGATACTTCGTGGACAATTGAAGCAAAGAAGAGATGAATTAATTGCAGAGCTTGAAGGAACATTGGGAGACCGAGTTGAATGTTTCGTGCCAGAGGGTGGAATACATGTATGGTGTAAAGTGAAAGGAAAGTTTGATGAATATCACTTATTAGGTGAATCTATACGGCATGGTGTCGCATTTGTTCCGGGCAGTGTTTTAGGTTCGAAAAATGAATATATACGATTTACGTTTGGTAGAGCGAATATAGAACAAATTCAACTTGGAATTAAACGGTTTGCCGACACGCTAAATGAAATTTCATAATATGGATGTGTAATAGTGAAATGAGGGAAAGAAATGAAGTACGTGATGCTTTTACTTCAAGTAGGCGTGCTATATATATTTAGCTTAGTGGGTACGTGGATTCAGGAAATATTCCATCTATCAATACCGGGAAGTTTAATAGGGATGTTAATGCTGTTCCTGCTCCTTTTCACTCGCATTTTACCGTTAAAATGGTTTGAGTTAGGTGCGGAAAAGTTAATCGTATTTTTACCGTTATTTTTAATCCCTTCGACAACAGGGCTGATGGAATACGGGTCTTTTCTTTTAAGTAAGGGGAGTATTATATTCCTTTTAGTAGTTGCAAGTACTGTAGTAACTTTGATTGTTTCAGGGTATATAAGTCAATTATTAATAACAACAAAAAAATAAAATCGACAAGGTGCACGATTCAAATGGTCTTAATTATTATTACTGTAGCAATTTATTTCTTGGCGACAAAGCTATATAAAAAATTTACGTTTGCATTTACGTTACCGGTGTTAACAGTTACGGCAATTATGATTTGTTTATTTTTCATTTTTGGTATTTCTCATCATGAGTATAGGGAAAATGGAGGAGACATTCTTTCAAGCTTATTGAGCCCTGCAATTGTAGCATTAGCCATACCTCTATTTAAAGAGCGAAAGATACTTATGAAAAATTTTTTATCGATACTTATTGGAGTAGTAATAGGTATAGTGGCTGTAACGAGTATGAATGTAGTGATTGGCGGAATTTTAAATATAGATAAGGAACTTATATTAACTACTTTACCACAGTTAGCAACGATGCCTATTGCCCTATCATTAGCGGATCAAATTGGTGGTATTCCATCTATGACTTCTAGTTTTGTAGTTGTTGCAGGAATAACAGGTGCTATTATCGGACCAACAGTACTTAAGCTTTTCAGTATAACAAGTACGATTGGAAAAGGAGTTGGAATGGGCTGTGCATCACATATTATCGGTGTGAGCCGTTTAGTGAAGGAAGGCGAGAAAGAGGCGACAATCGGTTCGGTAACGATGATTGTAACTGGAATACTCATTAGTATACTAATACCGTATGGAACGAAATTTATTTTTTAAATGTAATGGAGATGATAACAATGACAACATGGTTTATAGTTACATTATTTGTTTTTGGAGCTATTAAAGTATTAGTTTCTAGCATGCCCACTTCTGTTGTAGAATCAATTATTAGTAGATTTGAATTGCATCAAAAGCTTGAGGCGGAAAATACTTCTATATCGATAGATGGAAAAAATATAGAGGGAGAAATGAAACTACAAGTTATTCATGAATTTAATGAGGCTTTGTTTTTAGATAAACATTATTTCCCGCCGCACGGAGAAGGGACACCAATAGTCATTGATACGAAGAAAGGGAATAAAGAGATTAGATTTTCGCTATATAGCTATGAAGAACATGTTGATGTCATTAAGCAATATAAGAAGAAAGTCGTTGCCTATCGTTTACGCTCTAAAAGCCTTCAAACACTGGCACCATTAGCAATAATGGAAGAGTATGCTTAAGAAGGGACCTATAATGGTCTCTTTATTTTTTTATCCAATTATATACGTTCCAAATAAAAGAATAAAAAATCATATAACCAAATAAAGAATATGTATGGTTCCAATTCGCACTATGTACAAATAAATCTAAACTTTCAGCAATCTGTTCAAAAAGGCTAGCGCAAATACCGATCGAAATAATAAATAGAATTCTAGAAACTTTAGATAATTTTTTTGAAATGTGTATAAAGATAACTGTTAAAATCGGTAGTACGAACAATGTAAAAGCTATATTAACTGAAAATGTGGATGAGAAGGGTCTAGCTGGAAAGGAATATATTTGTTTATGAACAAAAAAAGCATCTAAACAAGTTCCAATAATAGAAGAGAGAAAGATTGTAACTACTAATGCTAGAAACTCATTCTTCTTCTCGGAGGAGGACATTTTTCTTTGCGAGAATTGCGAGTTCAATTTTTTCGAGTGTTTTGCAGTAGTCTTCTGTAATTTGTCCATTTATATTTTCCTCCTTATCAACTAAGTAATTTACAACTTGCCAATCGGTAAACCAATCTTCACTGTCAACTTCTTCATGCTTCATATCTCGCCATGCATAGATGAGTGAAGGACTGTATATACGATAAGCGCCAATTCGCAACTGGCATTTCTTTATTCGGCGCTTATAAAACTCACGGGAAAAAGATTCATTTACACTTGAAAATAAATGGGGCCAGTAATCTTTCCTTGATCCTGTATGCGGATGATGTTGGGCCCAGCTTATTATTTGAGATAAAACATGTGTATCTCGAAATAATAATGAATACAATCTTTTTCCAATTAATATTCGTTCATGTAAGGAAGTGAAATGTTTCATTGTATCACCAAATAGTAATACTTTTTGTTTTTTATCATTTTCGTAGAATGGGAAAAGGATATGATTAAACTGAAAGAAATCAAAGAGTTTAAATCCAATACTATTTAGTACAGTCTTTTTAAATTGTACATTTTGAATCACTCTTTTTTCTAAGTAGTTTTGTTCATTAACAATAGTTGCAATCGCTAATGTTTTTTTGTTGCCTGTTTTCCAAAAATCGTTCCACATCGTTTCCATAAATGTAGAAACATTTAGGTGAGGGAGAAGGTGAAATAACTTTTGTGATCTCTTTACACTTTGTTCGTAAAGTAAAAATTGAGGGTATACATCTTGGAAAATAAGCCAATTCCCTCTTTCTAAAAAAGAAAAAAATATGAATTGATCTTTCTCTGATAAAATTCTCGTATATAAATCGCCCTTTAAATCAGTCATATTCCAACCGCCGTTACGTGATACCATATGCCCAAGCAGTGCCCAATGTATTTCTGGATATTGAATGTAAAATTGGTAGTATGCGCGTGTTCTTGTAACATTATTTTTATTTAGCTGTTCTGTTTGTATTTTTATTTTGTTGATGATGAGTTGCTCTTCTTTCGTTAATTTATACATGGTATCAGAAGGAATAAGTTTGCTTTTTTGTTTCAATTCATTTTTTACATCGAATAGGGAGAGAGGCAGTGCTTTGGAAGGTCCGTTATATGTATGATATGAATTGTTTCGGTCCATTCCGTTACCTCCCTTTTTCATAAATTTAAACATGATTATTGGCTATGAATCATTCTATTTATTTTATTACGAGTATAAGAAATAAATGAGCGGTGTTTTTTTACAAGGAATTTATTTATCATGCAAACAGTATAAAAAATCTTACTGTTGTGAGGTGAAATGAAAAACAGAAACTAAGTTTAATAGTTTCTGTTTTTTTATTTTGTCAATTAAATGTAACAAACGACGATTATGATTTGAATCAATTGAAAATAATTCAATAAATATTATTTAAATTGAGATGTTTCGTAGGAGGAAAAGGAATGTTAAATAAAATAATTTTAATTACTGGTGGTACAGGTTCGTGGGGGCATGAACTTATAAAACAACTATTAGAAAAATCACCGAAAGAAATTAGAGTTTTTTCAAGAAATGAAACGGTCCAGTTTGAAATGCAGCAACAGTTTATAAATGATGATAGGCTAAAATTTATTATTGGAGATATTCGTGATAAAGATCAACTAGTCTATGCATGCCAAGGTGTACATTATGTATTCCATCTTGCAGCTTTAAAACACGTTCCAGTATGTGAGTATTATCCTTATGAAGCTATAAAAACTAACATACATGGTACGCAAAATGTAATTGAAGCCTCTACACAGACGCAAGTTGAAAAAGTTATATATGTTTCAACGGATAAAGCAGCTGATCCATCAAATACGTATGGGATGACAAAAGCAATTGGTGAAAAATTAATGGTTCATGCGAATATACAAACGAAGAAAACAAAATTCATTTGTGTTCGTGGTGGAAATGTTTTAGGAACGAGTGGAAGTGTAGTACCGCTTTTTAAACAACAAATTAAAAGATCTTCACAAGTAGCGATTACCGATGCGAATATGACTAGATTTTTCTTAACAGTTGAAGATGCTGTTGGATTGTTATTTAAAGCAGTATATCAAGGTAGAGGCGGGGAAATCTTTGTTATGAAAATGCCGGCATGTAAAATAACAGATTTAGCAGAAGTGTTAATTGAAGATTCAGAAAAAAACGTTAAGGTAAAAGAGGTAGGGATAAGACCGGGTGAAAAATTAAGTGAAATGCTTCTATCTGAGGTAGAGAGTAAAACAAGTATAAGTTTTGATCAAAATTATTTTGTGGTACTACCGACTATTCCTATAGAAGGACTTCAAGAATATTATTCTAGCTATCCGCTAGTGGATGTAAAGAGTTTTAGTTCTCAACAAGACTTGCTTGCAAAACATGAGGTGAAACAAATGCTATTAAAAGGAGGGTTTTTGCGATGAAAAAAAATGCGAGCCTTTTAATAACTGGTGCAAATGGTTTCACAGGACGCCATGCTTGCCAATATTTTTTAGAGCAGGGCTTTCATGTAATTCCTATGTTTCAAAATCGTGCACATAGAGAAAAAATTAGAAATGGTATTACTTGTAATTTAACTAATAAGAGCGAAGTAATGAAGGTAATGAAACAAGTAAAGCCAGACTACGTATTGCATTTAGCAGGAAGGAATTCGGTTATAGAATCTTGGACAGCTGCTCTTGAGTATATAGAGATTAATGTAATAGGAACGTTATATTTATTAGAAGCAATTAAGCAAGAAGCCTCGGATTGTAGAACATTAGTTATAGGATCTGCTTTGCAAGCAGATAGTATGAACGAAATAAAAATTTCAAATCCATATAGTTTAAGTAAAACGATGCAAGTCATTATTGCAGAGGCTTGGGGAGGATTAATGGATTCAAATATTATCATTGCAAAGCCCTCAAACTTAATTGGTCCAGGGGAATCGAATGGCATTTGTTCGATTCTCGCAAAGAAAATGATAGATATAGAATCAGGTAGAAGTAAAGCCATTATTGAAGTAAACAGTTTGAAAGATAGTAGAGATTTTCTAGATGTACGTGATGCGATTAAAGCGTATCATGTGTTATTACGAGATGGAATAAATGGAACACAATATAATATCGGATCAGGAGTAAAACGATCTTTATTAAATGTACTAGAACAATATAAAGAATTAACACAGCTAAATTTTTTTATAGAGGAAACAGAGAAAAATGGGAGCGACTCAAATGAGAGTTTAGCAATAGAGGAAATAAAAAGGTTAGGTTGGATCCCAGAAATTGAATTTCATCAATCATTAAAAGATGTACTTGAGTATGCGAAGTGTAGTGACATCTGCATGCAATGAAAAACAAAAAAGGGTGTAAGAAATATATGAATGATTATGAAATAATAGATAATCAAAATACGCTATTTCTTTCAATTGTTGATACGTTGGATTGGAGAGATGAAGAAGCGCATGTATTGCGTCTTTATGAGGCAATACATAAATATCAAGCGTATGTAGAAGAAAAAAGGGTTAATCAAATAAAATCAGCATTAGAGACGGAAACTAGATATGTAATTCAAATCTTTGCTCAATACGAGTGTAGTGAGTATGGAAATGATTTTTATGAACTCATTAACGATCTTTTACAAGATATAGAGGTGGAGTTAAAGATTTATATAAAAAATAATAAGTTTATTTACATTTAAAAGGTAAAGAGAAAGATAGATTTTTAATAATAAAGGTGGGTATAAGTTATGAGCAAAACGATTCTTTTTACTGGGGGCGGTACAGCCGGACACGTTATGATTAATATTGTATTAATTCCTAAATTTATAGAGAAAGGCTGGAGAGTCGAGTATATTGGATCAAAAAATGGAATTGAAAAATCATTAGTGCAAAATGTTAAATACAATAGTGTTTCAACGGGCAAGCTTAGGAGATATTGGGATTGGGAAAATTTTAAAGATCCTTTTAAAATTATACGAGGTTGTTTACAAAGTTATAAATTAATTAAGAAAACAAAGCCTGACGTTATCTTTTCAGCAGGAGGATTTGTTTCAGTTCCTGTAGCTATAGGAGCATGGTTAAATCGTGTGCCTATAATTATACGTGAACCAGATAGCACATTAGGACTTGCCAATAAAATAGCATTACCTTTTGCTACAAAGCTATGCACAACATTTCCTCAGACAGGAGAAAATGTAAGTAATGAGAAGAAGGTTTATGTAGGACCAATTGTAAGGGAAGAAATTGAGAAGGGTAACGTATTACGAGGAAGAAGATATTGTGAATTTCAGCAAGATAAACCAGTATTATTAATTATGGGTGGGAGTCAAGGTGCTAAGTGGATAAATGATATGGTAAGGGAATGTTTAGATACAATACTATTAAACTTTAATATTATTCATATATGTGGTAAAGGGAAGGTAGACCCATCTATTGGCATGGAGGGATATATGCAATTTGAATATATAGGCGACGAGTTGCCGCATATACTAAATATGGCAAGTGTTGTAGTTTCTAGAGCGGGTTCTACTGCTATTTCTGAATTGTTATTTTTGAAGAAACCGATGTTGCTTATCCCGTTAACTAACAGTTCCAGTAGGGGAGATCAAGTTTTAAATGCTGAATATTTTTCACGGCAAGGATATGCTGAAGTTATACTCCAAGACAGAGTAAGTACGAATACATTTATACATGCAGTAAATAAGTTGTATACAAATAAAGAGAAATATATTCAAAACATGAATGGATATAAGAAAACAAATGATGAGGGAATTCATCAAATAATAGATATAATAAATGAAGTGGTGAAGTAATAGAAATGTAAATAGAAAAACAAAAGGAAAGAAGGTATCTTCTTTCCTTTTTACTATATTTGTTCAAATTCATTATTATTTATTCTAATTAGTTATGTACTATCGGTGAATGCCGTTTTCTAATAGCTCAGTAAATGCATGAATATGAATAGGTTTACTGTAATAATAACCTTGAATAAACTGACATTTATTTTTTTGAAGGAAATTTACGTGCTCTTTTGTTTCTACACCTTCAGCAATGACAGACATTCCTAATGTATTTGCTAATGTGATGATCGTTTTAATAATTTCCATTCCATCATCACATGTTTCAGACATTGTAATAAATTCTCTCGGGATTTTTAACGTATCAATTGGATATAAAGGTAAGTAGGCTAGCGAAGAATAACCTGTACCAAAGTCGTCGATTGAAATGTGAATCCCTAAACTTTTTAGTGTACGCAGTTTTATCAATGTTTCTCGCTCATCCATCATTGCAATTCGCTCTGTTAATTCAAGATCAAGAGAGCTTGCTGGTAAACCTGTATTTGTTAAAGTAGAAGAAATAGATTTTACAAAATCCTCTTGTTCAAATTCTTTAGCAGATAAATTTACACCTATTTTTAAATGTGAATATCCGAGTGCGTGCCAACGTTTCATTTGCTTACAAGCCTGCTCTAATGTCCATTTACCTATTGAAATAATTTGTAGTGTTTCTTCTGCAATCGGAATAAACTCGTATGGAGAAATAATACCTAATTCAGGATGATTCCACCTAATTAAAGCTTCTGCACCGATAATTTTATTAGATTCACTATCAACTTGAGGTTGATACAAAAGGAACAATTCTTCATTTTGTAGTGCGTTTGGTAAATCTTTTTCTAATCGCAATCGTCTTTCAATTTTTTTAGCGATTACATCGTCATAAATAGATACAGAGTTAAGTTCTTTTGCTTTTGCATCATACATTGCAACATTAGCGTTTTTCAAAAGTGTAGCGGTATCGATTCCGGAATGTGGATAAATAGCGATGCCGATACTCAGTGATAAAGTTAATTTATGCTCATGTATGATAAATGATTTTTTCATGCATTCAAATAATTGGTTACATAATTGGAATAAGTAATCTTCGTCAGTATAGTTTTCAATTATGATTGTAAATTCATCGCCACCGATTCTTGAAAGATGAGTATGTGATGGAAGACATGATTGGAATCGCTTTGCTACTTCTTCTAATATGTAATCTCCTGACGAATGTCCAAGTGTATCGTTAATTGCTTTAAAGCGATCTAAATCTAAATATAATAATGCAAACTCGCTTTCTGTTATTTTAGCATTTTTTATAACTCTCTTTAATTTCTTATGGAAAAAGGCACGGTTCCCAATTTTCGTTACAGTGTCATGGAATGCTAAATATTTTATTTCTTCTTGCTGTTTTTTTAGTGCAGTAATATCTTTCACCATAATATAGCTTCCTGAAATTTGTCCGTCTATTATAATAGGAATGATTGTAACGTATAAAAAATAAGTAAAGCCATCTTTATATTGAGAACTAAGTTGTAAGAATGCCGATTCTTGTTGTTTCACTTTTTCTAATGCCAATGCTAGCTTATGCTTATCTTCATCTAAAATGATCGAAAAACAAGTTTCGCCTAGTAACTCATCCGTTGGTGCCCCAAGTAGTACACTCCCAGCCTTATTTACATTTAAGAATGTTCCATTTAAATCAATGGTGAAAATAGGGTCAGGATGATATTCATATAATGATTTAAACTTTTGTTGTTTTTGAGAAAGAGCCTCTGATTTATGAACTAAATCAGACGTCCGTACAGTAACTTTTTCTTCTAGTTGGGCATTAAATGCCTGTAAACGTTTTGTTAAGGAATTGTTTTGCATACGTACGATAGAATGACGAATGAGTACGAAAATAAAAGTAATACAATTCCCTGTAATGAGAGTTGAAGATGATGTTTGTTCTTTTAATGTAAACCCGATTAGTATTGCAACAGCAAGATAGGGAAATACAACTAAAGCTTTTTTTCCTATTATAGGGTTTACAATGAAATAATTTTTATGGCTATTATGATCTTCTGAAATAGAGCCAGCTATTGCAATAAGTAATATAGGTATTCTATATAAAAGACGTAATAAAGTTATTGTTTCTGTTGATAAGTGGTTATTTAAGTAAAAATAAATATAGTTAAAAGTTGCAGAACTTATTAATACAAAAATAAATATATAAATTTTCCGTTTGGAATTAAAAATTGTTGGACGGAAAAAGAGACTAACACCTAGCAGTAGAAATAATAAATCTGCAATTGGATATAAAAATGAAAGGAAAACATCTCCTAGTGAAAGAGCGAATATATTTAAATTTGGTTGATTAAATAAATACCATTCTAATGTAAATATGGAAGTAAGCACTATGCATATATCACAAATAAAGAACGCTTTTTCCCATTTATTGCATTCCTTTAAGATTTTATAGGAGAAAGCGATAAGACAGAAAAATAGAAAAAACATGTAAAATACATCAGAAACCGTAAAACGATGTATTGGAATTTCGAAGAAGCTATCTTGATATGTATATACTATTTTCCCTAATAAAAAACTACCAATTGCTATTGTAATACATATCCAAAACGGATTTGAACTGACTTTTTTAGAATATATAGAGTAAATTAGTGATACAAATGTAATGGCTTCAACGACAAGTGAAGCGAAGCGTACATCTGAATTTGAAAAATGAGTAGGGAACAGATAGAAAAACATAAAATAGATTGAATAGCATATTAATGTTCCGATTAATATACATAATTGTAAATTTTTATTTAATTTCAATGAAATCACCTTCTTTAATTATGCACTATGTTCGTTATATCTATACATAATAATATTATTTAAGAATTGTATCAGATTTCCTTATAAAAATCATGTTTATAAGGAAAGTGTTAAAGAGTATAAGTATTCTCAAAATTGAAAAAATATTACAGTGGATAGTATAGACTGTATCAAGACTTTAAATAGAAATTGTATATTTAGTCATCCTTTGAATTGTAAAGTTTTTTTAGTGATTTGTAAGTGGAGATGCAAAATTGCATATAAAATGATGAGGATTTTTTTTAGGTGAGATTTTTATTTTTAGTCTGAAAATTAATATTTGTAGAAATGTTAGGAAAAGATATAAAATAAGAACGTGTATTCTTACAGAGTGGAATAGTATTGCCACTCAATAGGGAGGTTTTTTTATGATATATCGAATTAAAGATGCAGAAATATACTATGAAATTGTGGGGGAGGGTAAACCGGTCATTATCATACATGGCTGCGCTCCTGACCATAGGTTAATGATGAAATGTATGGAATCAGTATTTCAGAAATATGAAGGTTATAAGCGAATATATATTGATTTACCTGGAATGGGAAAATCGAATGCTCCAAATTGGATAAATAGTTCACATCGTATAGTAGATGTGCTTATCACATTTATTGAGGAAATCATTTGTACTGAAAAATTTTTATTGGTAGGAGAATCATATGGAGGCTATTTAGCCAAAGGTATACTTGCAAAGATGTTTGAGAGAGTTAGCGGATTACTATTAGTATGTCCTGTTGTTGTAGCGGAGCCAGAAAAAAGGATTCTTCCAGATAAACAGATAATTGTACAAGATGAGGAATTTTTAAATACGCTCACTTCCACAGAAAGAGAGGAGTTTTGTGAGTTAGCTGTAATAGCAAATGAATATACATATACGCGATTTAAAGAAGAAATTAAGCCTGGGTTAGATGTTGCTAATTATGAATTTATTGAAAGGTTGCAAAAGAATTACTCTCTTACTATGGATTTTCAGCATGAAAAATATGAAAATCCCGTTCTTTTACTGACTGGAAGACAAGATATATCAGTAGGTTATCAAAATATTATAGAAATTATTGAAGAATATCCAAGGGCAACATTAGCAGTGTTAGATATGGCAGGGCATAATTTACAAATTGAGCAGCCTGAATTATTTGAGAGTTTAGTAGGAGAATGGATTAGACGAACAAATCAGCACAGTTTATAAAGTATTTTAGTATTACCCCTAAGTGTTGAAATGGGATAAATGAACGTGATTTATTAACTTATCTCGCTATTTGCCGGGCAGCCCGATTAGTGAGGGCTGATTAAAGATTCACTTTATAAAAAATTTTAAGGAGAAATTATGAGCACATATATTTATATGGTTAGACATGGTGAATCACCAAAACTAGAAGGAAATGAAAGAATGCGTGGATTAACTGAGAGGGGACATATGGATGCCCGTGGAGTAACTGACATATTAAAAGCGGAGAGGATTGATACTTTTATTTCCAGTCCTTATAATCGGGCTATGCTAACGATAGAGGAGTCAGCTAATTTCCATGAAAAAGAAATAGTAGTATATGAAAATCTTAAAGAGTGTATGTTTTCAAGTGAGGATCAGGTTATATCAGACAAGGAGGTGTATCCACTTGTACAGAAGATGTTCTCTAATCCGGACTTTGCACGAACGGAAGGAGAGTCATATGCAGATTGCCAGAGAAGAGTAGTGAAAGTATTAAAAGAAATCTTAATGGATTTTCGAGGATGCAAAATTGTAATTGGTACACATGGGCTTGTCATGACATTAATGATGAACTATTTTGATAAACAATATGGTTTTGAATTTTTAATGAATACGTCAAAACCGGATATATATAAGATGGAGTTTAAAGAAGAACAATTAATGAATGTAAAGAGATTATGGAAAGCGGAATAAAATTAGTTGCATGGATTTTGTTGTAAAAGTTACTTTTATAGCAAAGTCTTTTTTTGAATAGAAAGCATCTTTATCAACTATTTTTAGAATGTTAAATCAATAAGTAATTATTCAGTATTTGAATAAATTATTGGGAAATTGGTTTAGGGAAACAATTTTAAATGTGTCAAAACTCCAAACGTTGGATTTATATTCAATAGGAGAAAAAGATGTAGAATTTTGTCTTACAGTCCCCGTTTACTTTTCATTTCATTACATATAGGCTTTGTGGTGTAAGGGAGGACATTACCTTTACGCAAAATCTATAAGGAGGTCATTGTAATGAAACAGATTAAAAAGTTTGCGGGAGTTGCTTTAGCGGGGACGATTGGATTAAGTGGACTACTGTTTTTAGAACCAAGTGTAAGCGTTGCGGAAGCACAGCAAGTGAAAGTGGAAAATTTCAATACAATTGATGTATCGATGAATCTAAATGAATTGTATGTATTAAGTGGCAGAAGCATTGATATTCTTTCTGGAGATAAAGAAGCAATTCAGTTAAATAAATACACAATTAGTTTTAATAAACCTGGGAAGTATGTGATTAAAGTAAATGGCTGTATTCATGATGATGTATATACTTTTATTGTGAATGAGTAGTATATATTCTTAAATTGCGAGATAAAAACAGAAACACCCTATTTGCGATGAGAGTCGTAAATAGGGTGAATTTATTTGTATTAAGCTGTACTTTAAATATGCTCACTAATTTTCTTTTTGCCATGTAAAGTATGTAAAAGTGTTTGAAACATCTTAAATGATTGCTGAAAGATTGGACTTTGAATAAAGGTATACAGAAAAGTTACGATGAAAACAGGACCTCCTAGCATAAATCCAATAACTAGTACAATACATTCTACTATGATTCTAGCACGGCTAATAGAAAGTCCTGTTTTGTCGGAAATAGTAAGCATGAATCCATCACGGGGGCCAGCGCCAATCCCAGCCGCAACGTACATACCTCCCCCGATACCTGTAATGGCAATACCAGAAAATAAAATGAGTAAGTTTATCCATAAATAATTACTAGTGTCTGGAAGCATGTTTGATTGTAAGAAAAAGTCCATAATGGGACCGATAAGTAGTGCATTCAAAAATGTACCCACATTTATATATTTTCGATCTACTAGTAAAGATATTAGAACGAGACATAACCCACATATGACACTCCACGTACCGATGGTCCATCCAAACTTTTGGTAGAGAGCCATATTTAAAACTTCCCAAGGGTGCAAGCCTAGAAATTTAACTTTGACTGCAAGAGCGTTTCCAAGGCCAAAGAAAATTAATCCTAAGAAAAAAAGAAAATAGCGAAAGAGAGTTAGCCTCATCTTTAAAACCTCCCATATTTTATAATTATGTATGTTACCTGTTACGGTTTTAATGTACAAATATTATGTCTTTTTATCATTCGTTTAAAAATGTTAACAATGTAAATGAAATATACATCTTCACAGTCAAAAAAGTTAAAATATTTCGTTTTAAGGATTATAATGGAGAGAGAAACATAAAAGGGAGTGAATGAACTTGAAGCAAGAACTTATTGAAAGATTTACGAGATATGTAAAAATTGATACGCAATCGAATGAAGAAAGCCATACAGTACCAACAACACCAGGACAAATTGAGTTTGGTAAGTTATTAGTGGAAGAGCTAAAAGAGATTGGGTTAACAGAAGTAACGATGGATGATAATGGCTATGTAATGGCAACACTTCCAGCTAATACGGACAAGGATGTTCCTGTAATCGGATTTTTAGCTCATTTAGATACGGCAACAGACTTTACGGGGAAAAACGTCAAACCACAAATTCATGAAAATTTTGATGGTAATGCAATTACGTTAAATGAAGAGCTAAATGTTGTGTTAACACCAGAGCAGTTCCCAGAATTACCATCATATAAAGGACATACGATTATTACAACTGATGGTACAACACTGCTAGGAGCAGATGATAAAGCTGGTCTTACCGAAATTATGGTTGCAATGAACCATTTAATACATAATCCGCAAATTAAGCACGGGAAAATAAGAGTAGCATTTACACCGGATGAAGAAATTGGTCGTGGGCCAGCGCATTTTGATGTAGAAGCGTTTGGTGCATCATTCGCTTATACGATGGATGGAGGTCCATTAGGTGGTTTAGAGTATGAAAGTTTTAATGCTGCAGGTGCTAAGTTAACGTTTAACGGAACGAATACACATCCTGGAACAGCGAAAAATAAAATGCGCAATGCTACTAAACTTGCTATGGAGTTTAATGGGGATTTACCAGTAGAAGAGGCGCCAGAATATACAGAAGGCTATGAAGGATTCTATCATTTACTTTCTTTAAATGGTGATGTTGAGCAAAGTAAAGCGTATTATATTATTCGAGACTTTGACCGTGAAAATTTTGAGGCACGTAAAAATAACGTTAAAAATATTGTGAAGACTATGCAAGAAAAATATGGCGAAGATGCAGTCGTTTTAGAAATGAATGATCAATACTATAACATGCTTGAAAAAATTGAACCGGTAAGAGAAATTGTTGATATTGCATATGAAGCAATGAAAAGTTTAGACATTGAACCAAATATTCATCCGATTCGCGGAGGCACAGATGGATCACAATTATCATATATGGGATTACCGACGCCGAATATTTTCACTGGTGGTGAAAACTATCACGGTAAATTTGAGTATGTTTCGGTAGATACTATGGAAAAAGCCGTTCAAGTTATTGTGGAAATTGCAAGACGTTTTGAGGAGCAAGCTTAAAAAAGAACCAAGTAGTACGAATGTGCTACTTGGTTCTTTTAATATAGTACTCGCCACAAATAAAAAGTCGCATAAGACTCCCAATTAGCCCAGTTTGCCGCGAAATCTTTTATTTCATTTTTTGTCGGTTTATTTTCGGAACCTGTTATAAATTTAATTGCATTATGCAGACCAACATCATCAATTGGAAAAGCCGAAGGAAATCTTAAACAACGCATTAAAACATAGTTGGCAGTCCATGGTCCTATACCATGGATAGTAGTTAATTGTTTCTCAGCAACCTTTACATCTTGTGTTTGCAGTAAATCCTCTTTTGATAATTTTCTCTCTGTAATAAGCTTCGCAATACCGATTAAATATTCACATTTTCTAGTCGTCATTTTTAATTGTTGAAGATTTTCTACATGTAGATTTGCAATTGTTTCAGGTGATGGGAATATCCAATGTTTTCTACCGTCCCATTCTACATAACTTCCAAATTGCTCAACTAATCTCCTTTTTAGCGTATAAGCATATGTTAGGTTAATTTGTTGACCGATAATTCCCCAGGAAAGTGCCTCAAATAAGTCTGGAATGCCTAAAGTACGAAGGCCATAATATTGTTCAATTGGTCCTTGAAGGAGTAAATCATGTTTAGCTAATGTATAAAATGGGGCTAAATCAGTAGTTAAATCAAACCATTCTTTTACATAGTTAACTACAGCTTCACGTATCGATTTTTCAGATGTATATGGTTCTTCTAAACAACGTATTTGAATATTTCCATCTGTATTCACACTAATTTCAACTAAAGGATTTACATCTTGAACAGGGATAACTTTATAAATTTTGTTATCTTCAATATGGAACATACATTCATTGTTAGAACGTGATAGATAACGTAAATTTTCTTGGAAACAAAATTCTTTTGGAACTGCTATAGATAATGCGCTATTATATTCTGTTGTCATATGAATTCCACCTGCAACTTTTCTAATGTAAGCAATTTTTTCTTCATTTCTAATCCGCCCCTAAATCCGGTTAGTTTCCCATTCTTCCCAATAACGCGGTGACAAGGAATGGTAATAAGAAGAGGGTTAGCAGCAATAGCAGAAGCAACGGCGCGCACAGCTTTAGGTTTTTGAATTCTTTCAGCAATTTCTGTATAAGAATATGTCTTTCCATAAGGAATTTCACGTAACGTATTCCAAACAGATAATTGAAAATTAGTTCCATAAGCATCGATAGGAAATGTGAAAGTTTCTCGCTTGTTTTCTAAATACTCGATAACTTCTTGCGTATATATTTGCAAGTAATCTGGACTATGGGTCAATATATGTTGGGGCAGTTTTTTTCTAGCCCATATATTTAATTCTTCAAAGTTTTCGTCTTGTGATCCAATGAAACATAGTCCATTTTCAGTTGCAGCAATATGAAATCGCCAATTTTTATGTGTAAGTAGCGTCCAATATATATAATTATTTTTGTAGGAATTCATTATCGTATCCCTCTTTCATTTCGTTCTTTTTTCGATATTCAGTAGGAGTAAATCCGGTTTTCTTTTTAAATAAAGTTGCGAAATACTCTGGGTTTTCTATCCCGACAGCAGTACTAATTTCTTTAATAGATTGATTTGTGTGTAAAAGGTATTCGGTTGCTTTAAGAACCCTGAATTGTTGTATATATTCTATAGGAGTTAACCCTATTATTCTTTTGAAAGTACGTTGTAAATGAAAAGGGCTACCGTGACACATTTCCGCAAGCATGTCGAGAGTTAAGGATTCGTCATAATGCTTTTCGATATAGTCTTTAATTTGTTCTACCCACTCTTCATTAGGTAAAGTGATCCCATTTGGCTTACAACGTTTGCACGGGCGAAAGTTCTCACTTAATGCTTGCTCTGCATGATGAAAAATTCGTACATTGTTTCTATTCGGTATTCTTGATTTGCATGATGGTCTGCAAAAGATTCCAGTTGATTTCACAGCATAAAAGAATTTGCTATCATAGGAAGAATCATTATGAATAATTGCTTGCCAATACTCATTTGTTAATGTAACTCCTTCATTGTGCATAGAACATCACCTCTGAAATTAGTATAACCTGAATAAAGTGCGTATGTATGTATTCATAAATGTAAGAGCAAGATTACAAAGGTGAAAATATGATTGTTTTCTATTTTGTGATAGCATGAAATTTGGAAATAAACATCAAGAGGAGGACTATAAATGAAGTTAATTTCATGGAATGTAAATGGTTTGCGAGCTGTTATCGCAAAAGGTGGATTTTTGGAATATCTTGAGGAATCAAGTGCTGATATATTTTGTCTACAAGAGATTAAATTACAAGAAGGGCAAATTGATTTAAATCTAGAGGGATATTATACATACTGGAATTATGCTGTGAAAAAAGGATATTCAGGAACAGCTATTTTTTCGAAAAAAGAACCGCTTTCAGTTACATATGGTTTAGGCATTGAAGAGCATGAACAAGAAGGGCGACTTATTACTTTAGAATTCGAAGATTTTTACATGATAACGTTATATACACCAAATTCAAAACGTGGATTAGAACGATTAGATTACAGAATGAAATGGGAAGATGATTTCAGGTCCTATATCAAACGATTAGATGAGAAAAAACCAGTAATTTTTTGTGGAGACTTAAATGTTGCTCATAAAGAAATCGATTTAAAAAATCCAAAAAGTAATCGTAAAAACCCTGGATTCTCTGATGAGGAACGAGAGAAATTTACATGTATTTTAGAAGAAGGATTTGTTGATACGTATCGTTATCTTTATCCTAATCAAGAAGGTGCATATTCGTGGTGGTCGTATCGTATGGGCGCGAGAGCGAAAAATATCGGATGGCGTTTAGATTATTTTGTTGTTTCGGAAAGAATGAAAGACCAAATAACAGAAGCGAAAATTAATAGTGAAGTAATGGGATCTGACCATTGTCCAGTTGAATTACATATAAATTTCTAAAAAAAGAAGTATCCATCTAACATTAGGCGGATACTTCTTTTTTAATTCAGTTTGTTAAAATTTTTCAAATCTTTCTTGAAATAATTGCATATTAAATATATACTTAGTAACGATAATCATTATCAATGAAAAATATTATCAATGGATGAGGTATAAAAGAATTATAGCTTAGGGGAAGTGAACGAGAATGAGTTCTGGATAGAATTATTAATCTAATGAAATATATATGTAAGACAAGTTTCATATAGTTAAATTTTATTGAGAATATAGTTTGGAAAATTCGAGAGGAGATATATAAAGATGAATAAGAAGTTATTTACATTAGGGATGGTTACAGTTTTAAGTGTAGGTTTAGCGGCATGTAATAGTGCGGATAAAACTTCAGGCGAGCAAAAACAACAGACAAAAGCTACGGAAACGAAAAAAGATGAAAAACGTAAAATTACATATTTAGGTAAAGAATATACAGTGCCAGCAAAAGTAGATAAAATTGCGACAGCTAGTTTAGAGTCAATGGAAGATGCGGCAGTACTTGGAATTAAACCAGTTGGTGCCATTACTGTTGGTGGTAAATTACCGAAGTATCTTGAGAAAGATTTAGAAGGTGCGAAATCTGTTGGTGAGAAAATGGAACCAAATTTCGAAACATTACTTCAATTAAAACCAGACGTTATTACATCAAGTACGAAATTCCCAGCAGAAACAGCTGAAAAGTTTACGAAAGTAGCTCCTACATTCCCGGTATCACACGTTTCAACAAATTGGGAAGATAACTTAAAGTTAATGGGAGAATTAACTGGTAAAAAAGATAAAGCAGAAAAAATTATTAAAGACTACAATTCGGACGCTGAAAAAGCAAAAGCAAAACTAGGAGATAAGTTAAAAGATAAAAAAGTACTTGTCATTAGACTAAGAGCAAATGACTTATTCCTATACCCAGAAGGAGTATACTTTAACCCTGTAATTTATAAAGATCTTGGACTAACTGCTCCAGAACAACTTAAAACGGTAAAAGCACAAGAAAAAATTTCTTTAGAAAAATTAGCTGAAGTTAATCCTGATTATATCTTCTTGCAATACGAAGCAAGTGAAAATAATAAACCGAAAGTGCTAGAAGATATTGAAAATAATCCAATTTGGCAAAGTATGAACGCTGCGAAAGAAAAGAAAGTATTTGTAAATGTTGTAGACCCAATGGCACAAGGTGGTACAGCTTGGAGTAAAACAGCATTCTTAAAAGAAGCAGTGAAAAATTTATCTAAATAATACAATAAGTAAGGTGCGTTGAATGATATGCAGAAAACAAATGCAGTACCAGTAACTATATTATGTATAGCACCCATACTCATCTTATTTACAGTTATACTTTCGATTTTGTATGGGGCAAAAAGTATTGACGCTGAAACAGTGTGGAACGCATTATTTCATTTTGATTCAAGCGATGTAAATCATAATATTATTATTACTTCACGTTTACCAAGGGTAGTTGCAGCTCTTTTAGTCGGAGCATTTCTAGCCATATCAGGAGCACTTATGCAGGGGATGACAAGAAACTATCTTGCATCCCCTTCTATTATGGGTGTGACGGATGGCGCTGCCTTTGTTATTACACTTAGCATGATTTTTCTTCCGGGAATGTCATCAATTGGTATGGTTTTATGTTCAATGATTGGTTCTGCACTAGGAGCCGGTATCGTGTTTGGTTTTGGTTCGCTCCTTCAAAATGGCTTATCACCAGTTAGGTTAGCGATTATAGGAACAGTTATTGGAACATTTTTAAGTAGTGTATCGGCTGCAATGGCTTCGTATTTCCAAATTTCTCAAAATGTTAGTTTTTGGTTTAATGCAAAGTTAGATCAAGTAGATCCTAATATCATTAAAATCACGATACCGTTTGGGATAATTGGAATAATTTTAGCACTGTTAATATCAAAATCTATTACCATTCTTTCATTAGGCGAAGAGGTTTCTATTAATTTAGGGCAACGTACAAAACTAGTTAAAGCGATGGCAATTTTATCGGTAATTTTCTTAACAGGAACAGCAGTTGCTTTAGTGGGGAAAGTTGGTTTTGTAGGTTTAATTATTCCGCACATTACCCGCTTTATAATTGGGGTAGATTATAAGTGGATTTTGCCATGTGCAGGTGTTATTGGTGGCGTTTTCTTAGCGTTATGTGACGTTTTGAGTAGATTTGTAAACTATCCATTTGAAACACCTATTGGAGTCGTTACCTCTTTAATTGGAATTCCTTTCTTCCTTTATTTAATCCGTACTAGAGGAGGAGAGCGACATGCCTAAAAGTTCAAGTCAACGTTTCGGAATGACGATGGGGATTATTATATTTTTAATACTATGTGCTATTTATATTAGTTTAACAAATGGTACGTTCGATATTACGATTACAGATGTATTTAAAACACTGTTTAGAATTGATCCAGTACCAGAACATGATTTAGTTATTTTTGAGTTTCGCCTTCCGCGCATCGTAATTGCTGGATTAGTAGGATTAGGCCTTGGTGTTGCGGGTGCCGTTATTCAAGGGATTACGAGAAATGGGTTGGCGGACCCAGGTATTTTAGGCGTAAATGCCGGAGCAGGAACAGCGATTGTCATTTTTATGTTTTTCTTTCAAGGGCAATTAAAAAGCACAGACTGGGTTTCTATTATGATGATGCCAATGTTTGGTTTAGTAGGCGGATTAGGTGCAGCTATCATCATTTATCTGTTTTCTTGGAAAAACGGTAAATTAGATTCGCAGCGACTTTTATTAACAGGGATTGCAATTGGATCAGGATTTGGAGCCTTTTCTATGTACTTATCACTCAAAATGAAGTCAACTGATTTTGAAATGGCCGCAGTGTGGGTGTCTGGAAGCATATATAGTGCGAACTGGAAGTATATTGTGGCTATGTTACCATGGCTTATTATCTTAATTCCGCTTATACAAAAGAAAGCTTATTTATTAGATTTATTTCAATTGGAAGAAACGAGTATTACAAGTTTAGGTGTTTCAGTAGAAAGAGAGAAATCGATTTTACTATTAAGTAGTATCGGGCTTGTGAGCGCATGTGTTGCTGTTTCAGGGAGTATCGGTTTTATTGGCTTAATGGCACCGCATATAGCGAAAAGGCTTGTCGGTATTCAACATAAGTATATAATTCCTACGTGCGGCGTAATCGGAATGTTTCTTGTAATTGCTTCAGACTTTATTGCGAAAACAGTTTTTACACCTGTAGAGCTACCAGTTGGAATCGTTATTTCTATTGTCGGTGTACCGTATTTCTTATATTTACTTTATAAGGCGAAAGCGTAAGAGGAGGAATAAAAGTGAGTATTTTAAGTGCAAAAAATTTAGAAACAAGTTATGAAAAGCTTACAGTGTTTCGCGATTTAAATGTGGAAATACAAGAAGGAAAAGTAACGACAATTATAGGTCCAAACGGTTGCGGTAAATCGACATTGTTAAAAACAATGGGAAGAATTTTAAAACAAAAAAGCGGTAAAGTATATTTGCAAGGACAGGATTTACATACAATTCCAACGAAAGAAATTGCGAAGCAGTTAGCTTTACTCCCGCAAACTCCAATTGCACCAGGTGAACTTAAAGTGGAAGAATTAATTTCTTATGGACGCTATCCACATCGAAATAACGTAAATAAGTTAACGACAAAAGATAAAGAAATGATTGATTGGGCATTAGATATAACGAAAACTTCTGAATTTCGAACGAGACAAATTGCAAATTTATCAGGTGGCCAAAGACAGAAGGTATGGCTAGCGATGGCATTAGCACAAGAGACAGAAGTGTTGCTATTAGATGAGCCAACTACATACCTTGATATGTCTCATCAATTAGATGTATTACAAATTGTGGAGAAGTTAAATAAAGAACATAATTGTACGGTTGTTATGGTATTACATGATATTAACCATGCAGCAAGATTTTCAGATGAAATTATTGCAATGAAGGAAGGAGAAATTGTTACAACTGGTAGCCCAGAAGAAATCATTACAAATGAAGTGTTAAAAGAAGTATTTCATATTGATGCACGTGTCATGATTGATCCGTATAACGGGGCTCCTGTTTGTTTCGGTTATGATAGCGTTGTATCTCAAGAAGAAAAAATCGAAATATATGTAACAAGTTAAAAAGGGGGGGATAGGGTGAATACTACAGTTGAAAAACAGCAGATTATAACATCTAATACAGAGCAGTGGAAAATGTATTCAAAATTAGAAGGTAAGGAATATCAAATTCATATTTCAAAGCCGAAGCAACCAGCACCGGATTCAGGATATCCTGTCATTTACGTATTAGATGGCAATGCCTTTTTTCAAACATTTCATGAAGCAGTTAAAATACAATCAGTAAGAGCGGAAAAAACCGGTGTTTCACCAGCCATTATAGTAGGAGTGGGTTATCCAATTGAAGGCGCATTTTCAGGGGAAGAAAGGTGCTATGATTTTACGCCTAGCGTAATTTCAAAAGATGCCCCTTTAAAACCAGACGGTAAACCGTGGCCTAAAACAGGAGGAGCACATAATTTCTTTACTTTTATTGAAGAAGAACTGAAACCACAAATTGAAAAGAATTTTGAGATTGATAAAGGTAAGCAAACTTTATTTGGGCATTCTTTAGGTGGCCTATTCGCTTTGCATATACTATTTACAAACTTGAATGCTTTTCAAAATTATTTTATTAGTAGTCCATCTATATGGTGGAATAATAAATCCGTTCTTGAAAAAGAAGAGAACCTTATAATTGAATTAAACAATGCTAAGTTTGAAACAGGAGTGTTCCTTACAGTTGGATCACTTGAACGAGAGCATATGGTTGTAGGTGCAAATGAATTATCAGAGCGCCTTCTCCAAGTAAACCACGATAAACTTAAATTTAAGTTTTATGAAGCTGAAGGGGAGAATCATGCATCTGTTGTGCCGACGTCTTTAAGTAAAGGATTGAGGTTTATTAGTTACGTATAGGAAAAAAGGTAAGCAATTGCTTACCTTTTTTCCTTATTGTTTAAAGGCAATGTATCCATCAATTAAAAAACTAGTGAAAAAGCGAGTCATTTGAGTAAAGTCACATTCCTTCATGATAGTTAATAAATTAGCTTCGGAAATAGGGAATATTTCTGTTTCAAAAGAATTTTCAAATCGGTCCCAATCTTCTAATGGAATTTGATTTTGCATCATATGGTTGCGCCAAGCATGTAATTGTGTAGAAAACATACTCGTATGGGGCACACCATTTATTGAAGAGAGAAAGAATGGCGCACCAGGCTTTAGGCGACTACTGATGTCATTAATAAGTTCTTTTTTCTCCTTATTAGTTGGAATGAAGTGCAGGACAAGCATACAGGTGGCAGCGTCAAATAACTGATTTGGTAATAATGTGTGGATAGTTCCATGTACAAGATGAACATGATTTTGTATGCCTTCGTTGTTAATTCTTTTTTTAGCTAACTGTAGCATGCTTTCAGATGGATCGACACCTGTAAAATATAAATTACTATTTTGTTTGCCTATTGAGAGAATTTCTTGTCCGCCACCAGCACCTATAACTAGCAAATTGGGATTGATATTTTCTTTAGGGAGTGTAGTAAACAAGAAATGATTCATCATTTCATATAAGTGGTAGTAGCCTGGGATTTTACATGGAATTCTTTGTTCATATGAATTTACGGTAGTATCATTCTAATTCATTTTAAACCTCCTAAGTATGTGTTTTATAGGTTTATTATGAAATGAAATTATGAAGGGGAACAATCCCGTAAATCTGGGGGGGAAGAGGATGCATGAAAAAACAATGAAAGAAATTACAATGGTGGCGAATCATATAAGTTCTATAAGGTCATTTCAAGATTCATTTCTCCACTTGATACGTAAAGTCATTGATTTTGACGCCGCTTGTTTTACAACTATAGACCCGATTTCTTTTTTATCTACTGGGGCATTTACCGATGAGAGTGTTGAAAAGATTCATCCACAATTGTTTATGAATGAATTTTTAGAAGATGATTTTAATAAATTTAAATGTTTAACAGAACACTCTCCTCATGTTGCTTCTCTAAGTATGGCGACAAATGGTGAACAAAAGAAAAGTTCGAGATACCGAAATATTTTAAAACCAGCAAATTTTGGAGATGAATTAAGGGGCGTTTGTATGAGTAAGGGAAAATGTTATGGCCATCTTAGTTTATTTCGAGGAAGTACAAGTCCCGCGTTTCATATCGATGATTGTAAGTACTTAGCAACGATAGTCCCAATTGCTGGAGAGGCTTTAAAGAAGGCAGTTCCTATACCTTTTTCAGAAGAGAAGGTGATAGGCACAGGCACGATTATAGTAAGTGAGGAATTTAATGTATTATATTGGAATCAAGATGGCAGCGAGTGGCTTTCAAATCTTAGAAAGTATGAACAGTTAAATATAAAAGAAATACCAAGACCAATACGTGCAGTTTGTTCAAAAGTAAAGGCTAACGAGTATAATGTAGGGTGTATGAATAGAGAAGAAAAAGTTTGTCTACCTTTAGCCTATGGCCATTTTTTAATCATTCGGGCTAGTAAGTTAGAACATACAAGTAGTTTTCAAGATGGTTATATTGTTCTATTCGAAAGAGCAAGACCGGAAGAGATTTTTCCACTTATTATGGAAACTTATAGTTTTACAATGCGTGAGAAGCAAGTAATACGTAAAATTCTTACAGGTATGTCGACAAAGGAATTAGCCCAAGAATTTTTGTATATCTATATACACGGTACAAGATCATTTAAAATCCATTTTTGAAAAGACTGGGGTAAGTAGCAGAAATGAACTTGTGTGGGAAGTATTTTCGAAGTTTTGCTTTGATGCCACTGAATGAAAATAAAACAAGTCTACAAAGATCACATGAAGTACGGTGGATGAGTTGTAGAATTGAGCTTAAAAAGGTTATGGATGAGACATTCCATAACCTTTTTAATATGTAGAATTGTCCTTTTTGAAAGTTTTGTTTCAACTTTTCGTCTAAAGAGACAAAAAGTTGTCACAATTCGGTCACAATTAGCATAAACATAAAATAGACGAAATGAACTTATTTCCAAAAGGCTTGGTTTATTACAATCAGGATTCGTAGAGCTGAAAAAGCATGGATGAAAAGTTCACTATATTCCCAAGGAGGTAGATCGTATGAAAACAATTCTTGCTATCGCTGGACTTATTTGGGTTCTATCGCATGGCATCCCAATTTATGAAGGAGAACAAATTCGCAGTGCTCTGAATAAAAATTTTAATGAATATCATATCATTGATCGGCAAGATAATGTTGTGACAGTTCGAGTGAATGATTGTTTTCATACGGTAACCGTTGAAGGAACTTCAGTAGTGAATGATACAAAAGTATGTGATCAGCAATAATTATATATGGAAAGAAAAATTCTAGGGTTAAATATCTGAAAATTAAAATTAAAACATTATAGACGAAGAATAAGCGGGGGCGGGTAATCCCCGCTTATTCTTGTTTCACTTTATTGAATTTTGATGAGAGATATAATGATTTTTTGACAAAAAGGAAAGGGTATACTGAAAATTGAGATTAAGAAGCTAATGAGTTGTTAAGAATAATCATAAAGTGAAAATATACTCTTATGGGGTATCATGCGTAGATATTTAATGCTATAATTGGTATACTCATAAAAAACAATTATTTTATTGGATGAAGAGAAACTTTAAGAAGGTGATAATATGGATCATAAAGAGCATGAAGCAGTAACACATAGATCAGAAAAAGAAAAAGAACAGATTATAAATAGATTAAAGAGAATTGAAGGACAGGTCCGCGGTATTCAAAACATGATTGAAAATGATCGTTATTGCGTAGATATTTTAGTGCAAATTTCAGCGATTAATGCAGCGATGAAAAAAGTAGGAATGGGCGTTCTCAAAAATCATACGAGTCATTGTGTTTCAGGAGCTATTAAAAATGGAAATGGTGACGAAGCAATTGAAGAATTGATGACAGTATTTGAACGTTTTTCAAAAGCGTAAAAACAAGCTAGTATTTAACTGGCTTGTTTTTTTGTTTACCCTCATATTGGATTTGGGTGTATTGTAGTGAAAAAGTGTGTGTAAAATAAACTTTTAGAAAATAATTGAAAAATCATGATACAAAACCATTGATTACCTTAGGGGGGTATGGTAAGATGTAATTGTGATTAACAAACAATGAATAAACAAGAGGAGGATTTTAAATGGAACAGTTAACATTACAAGTTGAAGGTATGTCTTGTGGACATTGTGTAAATGCTATCGAAAGCAGCGTGAAAGAGCTAAACGGTGTTGAACAAGTGAAGGTTCAATTAGCAGAAGGAACTGTTGAAGTTACTATCGACTCGTCTGCTGTAACATTAAAAGATATCGTTGCTGTAATCGAAGATCAAGGATACGATGTTCAATAATTATTTTTAGATATGGAAATAAATCGTACTTTAAATGAAGTACGATTTATTTTGCTAATAATTATACCTCATAAGGGTATATAGAGGTGAGAGACATGAATGAAAAAAAAGAGGCCAATCTTCAAATATCAGGAATGACATGTGCGGCATGTGCAAATAGAATTGAAAAAGGTCTAAAAAAAGTAGAAGGTGTTCATGAGGCAAATGTAAATTTTGCGCTTGAAAAAACAAAAATAATGTACGATCCAACTAAAACAAATCCGCAACAATTCAAAGAAAAAGTTGAATCATTAGGATATGGAATTGTAAGTGATAAAGCTGAATTTACTGTTTCAGGAATGACATGTGCAGCATGTGCAAATAGAGTTGAAAAGCGTTTAAATAAGTTAGATGGTGTGAACAAGGCGACAGTAAATTTTACTTTAGAATCAGCCACAGTAGACTTTAACCCTGATGAAGTTAATGTAAATGAAATGAAGAGCGCGATTACGAAGCTAGGATATAAATTAGAAGTGAAACCAGATGATCAAGATGCATCAACTGATCATCGATTACAAGAAATTGAAAGACAAAAGAAGAAGTTTATTATTTCGTTTATTTTATCTTTCCCATTATTATGGGCAATGGTTAGTCATTTCTCATTTACGTCATTTATTTATTTACCAGATATGTTAATGAACCCTTGGGTGCAACTAGCACTTGCAACTCCTGTTCAATTTATCATTGGTGGACAGTTTTATGTTGGGGCTTATAAAGCGTTACGCAATAAAAGTGCTAATATGGATGTTCTCGTGGCACTTGGAACGTCGGCCGCGTATTTCTATAGTGTATATTTAAGTATTCAATCTATTGGTTCTTCGGAACATATGACAGATTTATATTTTGAAACGAGTGCGGTACTTATTACATTAATTATTTTAGGTAAATTATTTGAAGCGAAAGCAAAAGGGCGCTCATCAGAAGCAATTAAAAAATTGATGGGTTTACAAGCGAAGACAGCTACAGTTGTGCGAGATGGAACAGAAATAAAAATTTTGATTGAAGAAGTAGTAGCTGGTGATATCGTCTATGTAAAGCCTGGTGAAAAAATACCAGTAGATGGTGAGATTGTAGAAGGAAAATCAGCGATTGATGAATCGATGTTAACGGGTGAAAGTATTCCTGTTGATAAGTCAATTGGGGATGTAGTAATAGGTTCGACAATAAATAAAAATGGTTTTTTAAAAGTGAAAGCAACTAAAGTAGGCAGAGATACTGCATTAGCTCAAATCATTAAAGTAGTAGAAGAGGCACAAGGTTCAAAAGCTCCTATTCAAAGGGTAGCGGATCAAATTTCAAGTATTTTTGTACCGGTTGTAGTTGTGATTGCGATTATCACATTTGCAGTATGGATGATATTTGTTACACCTGGTGATTTTGGCGGAGCACTTGAGAAAATGATAGCAGTACTTGTTATCGCTTGTCCATGTGCATTAGGTCTTGCAACGCCTACATCTATTATGGCAGGATCAGGAAGATCGGCTGAGTATGGTATTTTATTTAAAGGTGGAGAGCATTTAGAAGCAACGCACCGATTAGATACAGTTATTCTAGATAAAACAGGTACTGTGACAAACGGAAAGCCTGTGTTAACAGATATAATTGTAGCAGATGGATTCCATGAAGAAGAAATACTACGTTTAGTAGGTGCGGCAGAAAAAAATTCTGAACACCCACTTGCAGAAGCGATTGTGGAAGGAATTAGAGAAAAGAAAATTGATATTCCAAGTTCAGAAACGTTTGAAGCGATTCCTGGATTTGGTATCGAATCAGTCGTAGAAGGAAAACAATTATTAATTGGCACACGTCGATTAATGAAGAAATTCAATATTGATATTGAAGAAGTTTCAAAATCAATGGAAGAGCTAGAACGAGAAGGAAAAACAGCAATGCTTATTGCAATCGATAAAGAATATGCTGGTATAGTTGCCGTTGCAGATACTGTGAAAGATACTTCAAAAGCAGCTATCGCAAGACTGAAAAAAATGGGTCTAGACGTTGTGATGATTACAGGGGATAATACACAAACTGCTCAGGCAATTGCAAAGCAAGTTGGTATTGATCACGTAATTGCAGAAGTATTGCCAGAAGGAAAAGCAGAAGAAGTGAAAAAACTGCAAGCAAATGGTAAGAAAGTAGCGATGGTTGGAGACGGGATAAATGATGCTCCTGCTCTTGCTACAGCGAACATTGGTATGGCAATTGGAACGGGAACGGATGTAGCGATGGAAGCAGCGGATATAACGTTAATCCGCGGTGATTTAAATAGTATTGCTGATGCGATCTTTATGAGTAAAATGACGATAAGAAATATTAAACAAAATTTATTTTGGGCATTAGCTTATAACGCGTTAGGAATTCCAATTGCGGCATTAGGTTTCTTAGCCCCTTGGGTTGCTGGAGCAGCGATGGCATTTAGTTCTGTATCCGTTGTATTAAATGCATTACGATTACAAAGAGTTAAATTAAAATCTTAAAAAGCTACATTAAGTAATTGAATAGAATTAAAAAACAATACTTTGAATAAGTATTGTTTTTTTGTTCGTATAGAAATTAAAACGATATAATAAAGAAGAATTATGGAATCGTATATAGTAGAAAAGTTAAGAGGTAGTTTGGTAAGGAGACTTATATATGTTAAAAGATATTATAATTAGAACATTTCAGAAAGAAGATTTAAATCAAGTATTACAATTGTTCTATGAAACAGTTCATACGGTTAATGCAAAAGATTATAATGAGGATCATTACGTAGATCGTTTATTTACACATAAATATTATCAGGGGAAAAGGATAGCCTCATCCATATTACAGAAGTTAGAAAAAGAAGCAGTGAACCTAGGGCATAGGGAAATCTATACAGAAGCGAGTATTACAGCAAAACCTTTCTTTGAAAGTAAAGGTTTTATTTGCATAAAGGAACAAAAGAAACAGCATAATGGTCAGATTTTTATTAATTATGTTATGAAAAAAATATCCTTCTCATAAATGAGAAGGATATTTTTCATTATTTTACAGCTTCTTTTAGTTCTTTACCAGCTTTGAAAGCAGGTACTTTAGAAGCTGCGATTTGCATTTCTTCACCAGTTTGTGGGTTACGGCCTGTACGAGCAGCTCTTTCACGAACTTCGAATGTACCGAATCCGATAAGTTGTACTTTTTCACCAGCAGCTAAAGTGTTAGTGATTGATTCTACTACAGTTTGTACAACTACAGTAGCTTCTTTTTGAGAAATCTCAGCATTTTGTGCTACGTTTTTAATTAATTCTGTTTTGTTCATGTTTTTCACCTCATATGTAAATAATGCTATTTAAGTTGTTATTATAACGTATAAAACATTCGAGAACAAGTGTACGTACATATATTCGCAAAAAAAATGAAATTTGTAATATTTTTTAGGACATTTTATAGACATTCCATTTAAGCGGACAGAGATTTGTTCTTCATTTCAGTCTTCTCTTGATGAGAAGGTAGTTTCTTATTATAAGATATGAAGTAAGGTAGTGCTACAAATAACATACCTCCTACTAAATTTCCAAAGAAAACAAAAATAAAGTTTGGAAAATATTCAGCCCAAGTGAAATGACCGGCAAAAATTGCGGCTGGGATGACAAACATATTTGCTACAACGTGTTGAAATCCAATCGCAACAAAAGTCATAACTGGGAACCAAATACCGATAATCTTTCCGATAAATTCTTTACTTCCCATACTGAGCCAAACAGCTAAACAAACGAGCCAATTACATCTGATTGCAGAAATAAATGCTTGCAATGGTGTATCTTGTAGTTTCGCTTGAGCGATAGAAATAGTTTTCGCTAAAAAAGCTCCTTCAGTTAAGCCGACGATATGACCGAAAAAATAGGCTACGAATACAGCTCCTATGAAATTGCTAAATGTAACAATAACTAAATTTCGTATGAAATAAAATAAAGTAATTTTCTTTTGGAGCCAGGCCATAGAAACTGTCATCATGTTACCAGTTACTAGTTCACCGCCTGCAAGAATAACGAGAATGAGACCAACAGGGAATACAGCAGCGCCTAGAAAACTAGAAAATGATCCCCAATATTTTGGCATTGTCCCAATAACATGAATATCGAGTAAATACCCTAATGCGATAAAAGCGCCACCAAAAAAACCAAGAATTAGCATAGGGAGCAATGATAAATGAGCTTTTTTTCTTCCTGAATTCGCAGCAAGTTCCGTAATTTCTTCTGGTGTAAATACAGACATGAATAATCCCTCCGTAATAAAATGATGAAATGAATAGGAAAAATTTCAAAAATCTATGTATTATAAAAATATGTTATGACTTCTGTATAAAATTGTCAAAGTGAATAGAGAGGAAATTACATATTGATAACATTGTTCATATTGTCACATGAATGTAACAATAAGGATTTAAAGTGTTTCTAGAGGTGAAAACATGAATACGAATCATGTAAAAAAAGAACGAAAAAAATCAATCGTAAAGATATTTATTATTAGTTTTATAAGTATATTAATGATACCAGTAAGTTTGTATTATTATGCGACAGAAATAGAACGAAAACTAGTAACCGTTACGTGGAATGAAATAGAAGCTTCTACAATTCCTAAAGAGTTTAATAATAAAAAAATATTGCAGTTTTCAGATGTACATTTAGGACCAGAGTTTACACTGAAACAACTTGAACATTTAGTGGAGAAGATGAATGAATTACATCCAGATATAGTAGTTTTTACCGGAGATTTAATAGATAAATTTGGGTCTTATAGTGCGGAAAGAGAAGCAGCGAAGGCTATTTTGCAGAAAATTTACGCTCCCTTAGGGAAATATGCTGTGTTTGGGAATCATGATAGGGGCGGGGGCGGTAGTTTATTTTACAAAAAATATATGGAGGAAGCTGGTTTTTCTGTATTAGTAAATGAAGTGCAGAAAATTAAAGTGGAAAACGGCAAATATATTACAATATCAGGTTTGGATGATTTTCTATTAGGGAAGCCGCAAATAGATTCAACTTTAAAAAACTTGAAACAAGATGATTTCAACATGTTATTAGTACATGAGCCGGATGTTGTAACCAAAATAAATCGTTACCCAGTGGATCTTCAACTGTCAGGACATAGTCACGGAGGACAAGTCCAAATTCCTTTCGTAGGTCCATTAATTACTACCAAACTAGCTGAGAGCTATGTTGAAGGTATGTATGAAGTAGAGGGGAAGAGTAAGCTGTTATATTTATATGTAAATCGAGGTATTGGGACAACCCGAATGCCTGTTAGATTTTGGAGTGTACCAGAACTTTCAGTATTTGTATTGAAGCAAAATAGTAACTAATGTATTCAATTCCACATCATCATTCTCAATTTGATTTTGATGAACGAGATATGGTAATTTATGGTAAATAAAAAACAACAATAGGTCCTATAACCTATTGTTGTTTTTTATTATTTTTGCAAGGGAAGAGTATCAAAATATGTTCTGTAATTATTAGAGAATTCAAAGTTGTTTTTTGCATCCCAATTAATAGACCAAGACATTAGGCCGCGGAATGCAGGATAGCCACTTTGGTTAGAAAGTTTATACTTTCCTCCGAACGGAACTCCTTTAATGATATAATTTAAAGCTTTTTTCATTTCAGTTGGCGAAATGTATCCACCACTTGGAGCTGCCGCTGGTGCTGCTGGAAGCCCAATCATAACTTGATCTGAGCGAAGAGCTGGGAAAATGTTATTTGGATTACCACCTACAGGAAAACCATGTAAGAGCATATCTGCCATAGCGACTTCGTAGTCTGCAGTACCTTGATTGTAGTTATTACCGTCCATTCCAACCCCGCTGCCAGCGTTGTAGTGTTGAACGTGAATGTATGTTAGTTTATCTTTCACTCCGTAAATAATTGGTAAATATGCACCCCAGATACTTCCGTATGCGCTATAACCGCCTTGAACATAGGCTGTTTCAGGAGCCATGCTTAATAGAAAATCTGGACCATAATGATCTGAGATTGTTCGAATAGCTGATATAAGATTTACGATTTGGGGAGTAGTTTGGTTTTTGAAATTAATGTCATTTCCGTTTAAGTAAATACCTGATTCAAGGTCAATATCTATTCCATCAAAACCGTATTTATCGATTAGAGATTGTATGGAATTAATAAAACGTTGCTTAGCGGCATTGTCAGGAAGTAAAACGACTCCATTTTGTCCTCCTATTGAAAGAACTACTTTCTTTCCTTTACTTTTTAAATAAGAAATATCTGATTTGAAGTCTGCATCTGTACCATACACAGGAGAAAATTCAACAGTGGAACGATCACCACCAGTTTCACCAAAAGATACATTGATTACATCCCATTTTGGTGAAACGTCTTTTAATTTAATAATGCCAGTACCGTTATCAAAGTTATGCCAGTATCCAACGAGTAATTTTGAACCTAAATTGTTTGCTGCTTGTGTTTGGAAAGGGGATAGCGGTAGTAGTAAGAACAGTACTAAAATACAACAAAAAAATTTGAACTTGTTTAACATATCAACACTCCTATACAAAAAGTTGTCTAGATGTATAATCTTGTTTATTTAATAATATCTGAAAATTCTTTCTTTCGTAAGAGGACTATAATTTTCTCAACAATTGTGTGTGGGAAAGTATTAAACCTAATGAAATAATTTTTGAAGGAGATTGAATTGCAATTGTTAAATTCAGAATATTTTGATATATTTTAACGTATAGAACAAAATCTTTCGCACAGTACTCTTACATAAATTTCAAAATTTAGTTTGGAAGGGGATGTACAAGAGTTGGATAAAAATCTAAAGAAAGATCTCAAAATACGCCACATTACAATGATCTCAATTGGCGGCGTAATAGGGGCTGGTTTGTTTGTTGGAAGTGGTGCCGTTGTACATTCGGCAGGACCTGGTTCTATCGTTTCATATGCATTAGCAGGACTTCTAGTCATTTTCGTCATGAGAATGCTAGGAGAAATGGCAGCTGTAAATCCGACAAGTGGTTCATTTGCAACGTATGCAAGAGAAGCACTTGGTCCATGGGCGGGTTATACAATAGGCTGGTTATACTGGTTTTTCTGGGTAATTGTTATTGCAATAGAAGCCACAGCAGGTGCTGGTATTATCCAATATTGGATTCCACAAATACCGCTATGGTTATTAAGTTTAATATTAACAATTTTATTAACGCTGACGAACGTTTTTTCGGTGAAATCATTTGGAGAGTTTGAATATTGGTTTTCTTTTATTAAAGTAATAAGTATTGTTTTGTTCCTTTGTCTAGGTCTTGCTGTTATTTTAGGATTTGTTCCAGGAACAGAAGCACCCGGCACTTCGAATTTAATTGGACAAGGTGGGTTTATGCCAAACGGTATAAGTTCGGTCTTGCTTGGAATTACTGTTGTTATATTTTCATTTATGGGATCAGAGATTGTAGCAGTAGCGGCTGGTGAATCTGCAGAACCTGTAAAAGCAGTAAAAACAGCAACAAACAGTGTGATTTGGCGTATTCTTGTATTTTTTATTGGGTCTATAGCGGTAGTTGTTACGCTACTGCCATGGAATTCAGCTAACATATTAAAAAGTCCATTTGTAGCTGTACTTGAACATATAGGAATACCAGCGGCAGCACAAATTATGAATTTTATCGTTTTAACAGCTGTACTTTCTTGCTTAAATTCAGGCTTATATACAAATTCAAGAATGCTTTTTTCAATGGCAGAAAGAGGAGATGCGCCAAAGTCATTTTTAAAATTGAACAGTAGTGGTGTTCCTGTTCGAGCGGTTTTATTTGGAACGGTCTTCGCTTATATTGGAGTTGTTTTTAGTTACATTTCTCCAGATAAAGTCTTTTTGTTTTTAGTGAATGCATCTGGCGGGATTGCGTTACTAGTTTATCTCGTTATTGCAGTTTCGCATTTAAAGATGCGTAAAAAAATGGGGAAAGTAGAACAAAAAAATTTGAAAGTGAAAATGTGGCTTTTTCCGTATGTAACGTATGTTACAATTGCTGCTATTATAGCAGTTTTAGTTGCGATGTTCGCAATTGATACTTTACGTTCACAAGCACTTTTAACAATGTTTGTTACAGTTCTTATCATACTTTCTTATTTTATTTTTAATAGAAATAAAAATAGCACAGTTTTGAATCCTAAAAGTAAGAATGAGGAATCTGTTCGATTCTAATTTTCTTATTTTCGAAGAGAGTTACACCCAGTCATTGCTATAAAAGAATCATATATAATCATAGAAACAAGTAATTACTATTGTCATAGTGGATATAAACTTTTTTCTTGACTTTTTATACGAAGGCGAGCAAAATGGTAAAAAAGGAAGGGGGGATGATGATGGAAGAGTACGTATTAGAGCTGTATAACCTGTTATATACGACAGAATGGCAAGATATTGTTTCGTTTCTAGGAATAGTATTTTGCATGAAAATTGTAATTGTATATATGGAAGAGCAAGGTATGTTCTATTCCTTCTCATCTCCGTTCGATGTGCAGCGCGAGCCGTTGCTAAACTATGCCAATGTGAATTACGAACAATTTCCTTTTGTAGTTTTCTTTATGATTCGATTTATTACAGCAATTGTAAAGAAGAAGGAAAGTGATGATGAAGAGTGCCACGCAACTTGTAAGGTAGCTAACGTTTTTTAAGCTAAATACAAGGAGGAGATTTATATGTGGTTTCGATTTCTTATGATTGGTTTCTTTTCATTAACAGCAATTTCATTAATGGGATATCAAGTGTCTGAAATTTTTCAAGCATATAGCGATACATTTTTTAACAAAAATTAATCGCGTTGCTATTTGAATAATAAAGCGATAAAATCCTTCTTAAGAAGTTTTATTAAGAAGGATTTTTTTCTTTGTTTTGTCTTGCTGTGTCAAACTATTGTCACATTTACACTGTGAATAATATGTTAAAATAGTGAGGTTACGTATACATACTTGAAGGAAGAGGGAGTGACCATTTTGGTGGATCAATTAACAAATCAGAAAAGCTATGCTCCTATTGTGATAACGCTTTCTGTAATTGTAAATGCGATTATTTTATTTTTGTTCTTTGGACCTGTTGGCTATGAAGGAGAAGTACATTTTGATGTAACGATTTTACCAATGTTAAACGCGATTTTTAATAGCTTTACGTTCGTATTTTTATTAGCAGCGTTATTCTCTATTATTAAAAAGAATGTGAAAATGCATCGTGGTTTCATCCTTGCAGCATTTACGACAACTTTACTATTTTGTGTGTCGTATTTATCGTATCATTACTTAGCACCGGCAACACATTTTGGCGGAGAAGGATTCATTAAATATGTGTATTTCATCATTTTAATTACACATATTATCCTAGCAGCAATTATCGTACCACTTGCATTGTTTGCACTTGTATTTGGTTTTACAAATCAATTAACACGTCACCGTAAAATTGTACGTTGGACAATGCCAATTTGGTTATATGTAAGTTTATCTGGTGTTATTGTGTACTTAATGATCTCACCTTATTATCAATAAAAGTCTCAGCCTTTAGGCTGGGGCTTTTTTGTTAAGCAAATCTTTTTGTGAAATGAAAAAAATATGGTATACAAAAGTATAGTTGCTTTTCAAATAGAAGGGATGGTAAAGAAATATGCAAAATTTTGTATTTCGTAATCCAACGAAACTTATTTTCGGTAAAGATCAATTAGAACAGTTAAAAACTGAAATTCCACAGTTTGGTAAGAAGGTTCTTCTCGTATATGGAGGAGGCAGTATTAAAAGAAACGGTATTTATGATAATGTGATTTCTATTTTAAAGGATATTAATGCAGAAGTATTTGAATTGACGGGTGTTGAACCGAATCCTCGTGTATCAACTGTAAAGAAAGGGATTCAAATTTGTAAAGATAATGGAGTCGAATTTATTTTAGCAGTTGGTGGAGGAAGTGTAATCGACTGTACGAAAGCGATTGCTGCTGGTAGTAAATATGATGGAGATGTATGGGATATTGTAACGAAAAAAGCATTTGCTAGTGAGGCATTACCATTTGGTACTGTACTTACTCTTGCTGCGACAGGTTCTGAAATGAATGCAGGCTCGGTAATTACAAATTGGGAAACGAATGAAAAGTATGGATGGGGAAGCCCAGTTACATTCCCGCAGTTTTCAATTTTAGATCCAGTTCATACTGCATCTGTGCCGAGAGATCAAACGATTTATGGTATGGTAGATATTATGTCACATGTATTAGAACAATATTTCCATCATGGAACGAATACAGAACTACAAGATCGTTATTGTGAATCTGTTTTAAAAACAGTAATTGAGACAGCTCCCAAGCTTTTAAGTGATTTAGAAAATTATGAGCATAGGGAAACAATTTTATATTGCGGAACGATGGCGTTAAATGGTATTTTAGCGATGGGAGTAAGAGGTGACTGGGCAACTCATAATATTGAACATGCAGTTTCTGCTGTTCATGATATACCGCATGGAGGCGGCTTAGCAATTCTATTCCCTAACTGGATGAAGCATGTCGTAGATGAAAATGTAAGTCGTTTTAAACAGTTCGCTATTCGTGTATTTGAAATAGAAACAGATGGAAAAACAGATAAAGAAGTGGCGTTAGAAGGAATTGAGGCACTGCGTCAATTTTGGACTTCGATTGAAGCGCCAGCAACATTAGCTGATTACGGTATTGGAGAAAATGAAATTGATATAATGGCTAATAAAGCGATGGCGTATGGTGAATTTGGTAACTTTAAAAAATTAAATAAAGATGATGTTCTAAGTATATATAAAGCTTCTTTATAAGTGAATTTAGAAAAGAAACCTATTTGATTGTTTGATCGAATAGGTTTCTTTTTTTGCTTTTTATAAACGTTTATGAATGTTTGTGATTATTTTTGATTGTTTATGGTTGATTTTTGTGACCGTTTTCATTATACTGTAATCAAAGAAGAGGTGAATAAAATGTTAACTCCTGAACGTCATCAAATGATATTGCAACTTGTAAAAGAACAGAAAGTTGTAAAATTACAGCAATTAGTTGAAAGAACAGAAAGCTCTGAGTCGACAATTCGCCGTGATTTAGCACAATTGGAAAAGCAAAGGTTATTAAAAAGAGTTCATGGTGGTGCCGCTGTTTTAACAGGAAAAGGGCAAGAACCAACGATGGTTGAAAAATCATCCAAAAACATTCAAATAAAACAACAAATTGCTAATTATGCGGCTAGCGTTGTTGAACAAGGTGATTGTATTTATTTAGATGCAGGGAGTACAACATTTGAAATGATTCCATTTTTAATCAATAAAGATGTTACTGTCGTTACGAATGGACTTATGCATATTGAAGCTTTAGTTGAAAATAATATTCGTGCGTATTTACTAGGCGGAATGATGAAGAGTAGGACGAAAGCTTTAATCGGTGCTATGGCACAGGAAAGTATGCAGAAGTATCGCTTTGATAAATGTTTTTTAGGTGCAAATGGTGTACATGAACAGCTTGGCTTTACAACGCCAGATCCAGAAGAAGCGCTCCTAAAACAAATGGCACTAACATTAGCAAACGAAGGATATTTCTTAATTGATGAAAGTAAGTTTTCAGAAGTTGCGTTTGCGAAAATTGCAAATGTTGAAGATGCAAATATTATTACAAACCATTTAGAAATTGATTTAGAAAAATATAAAAAACAAACCAATGTAATTGAGGCTGATAAACAATGATCTATACAGTTACTTTAAACCCATCTATTGATTATGTAGTGCAAGTTCCTTCTTTTGATTTAGGAACAATAAATCGAGCGGAGAAAGATATGAAGTTTCCTGGAGGAAAAGGAATTAATGTTTCTCGTGTTCTTCAGCGTTTAGGTGTTAAAAATATAGCACTTGGATTTACTGGTGGATTTACTGGTCAATTTATTAAAGAGGTATTACATGACGAAGGTGTAACAACAAACTTCGTCCAAGTAGATGAAGATACTCGCATTAATGTGAAAATAAAAGGGAAAGAAGAAACAGAATTAAATGGCCAAGGTCCTATTGTAACAAAAGAGCAGTTCGAACAGTTAATGAAAAAAATTGAGAGTATGCAACCTGGAGATTGTGTTGTACTCGCTGGGAGTGTACCGATCTCTATTCCAAGTACTTTTTACGAATCAATTGCTGCGTTTGGAGCTGAAAAAGGTATTCGTGTAGTAGTAGATGCAAGTGGAAGTGCACTGCAACATGTAATTAAAAATAAGCCATTTTTAATTAAGCCAAACCACCATGAACTTGGTGAGTTGTTTGGAGTGGAGCTTTCAACAGTAGAAGACATTTTACCTTATGGAAGAAAATTAATTGAACAAGGTGTAAAACACGTTATCGTATCGATGGCTGGAGAGGGAGCTTTATTATTTACGGCAGAAGGTATATATGAAGCGACTGTTCCAAAAGGTGTTGTAATTAATTCAGTTGGGGCCGGAGATTCTCTTGTTGCAGGGTTTGTAGGCAAATATGAACAAACAAAAGATATTGAAAAGGCATTTCAATACGGCGTTGCAACAGGGAGTGCAACAGCATTTTCAGCTGATTTATGTAAGAAGGAAAAAGTAGAAGAATTATTGTCGCAAGTAATTGTAGCTAAGCGATAGGGGGAAGCAACATATGAAAATTACAGAACTATTAAAAAGGGATACAGTCATTATGGATTTGACAGCTTCAAATAAAGAAGCTGTCATAGATGAATTAGTTGAGAAATTAAACGGGGCAAATCGTTTAAATAGTAAAACGGAATTTAAAGAAGCTATTTTAAAGCGGGAGTCCCAAAGTACGACTGGAATAGGGGAAGGTATTGCAATACCTCATGCGAAGACAAAGGCTGTTAAACAACCATCGATTTGTTTTGGTAGAAGTGTAAGCGGTATCAATTATGAGTCGCTTGATGGACAACCGGCATACTTATTCTTTATGATTGCTGCAAGTGAAGGAGCGAATAATACTCATTTAGAAACGTTGTCTCGTTTATCGACATTATTAATGGATGAAGGGTTTCGCAAGCAACTATTAGAAGCGAAGGATGAAAGTGAGCTTCTTCAACTATTTGATGAAAAAGAGAATGAAAAAGAAGAAGAGATTGAAGTCGCAAAACCAGAAGGAAATGAACCGTACGTACTTGCTGTTACAGCTTGCCCAACTGGAATCGCTCACACATATATGGCGGCGGATAGCTTAAAAGCAAAAGCGGCAGAGTTAGGAATAGCGATTAAAGTTGAAACGAACGGATCAACAGGTATTAAAAACGGTTTAACGAAAGAGGATATTGAACGTGCAACAGCTATTATTGTTGCGGCAGATAAACAAGTAGAAATGAATCGTTTTGCTGGTAAACATGTCATTCAAGTGCCAGTTGCTGATGGGATTAGAAAAACGGAAAATCTGCTTAAACGAGCTGTCAAACAAGATGCACCAATCTTTAAAGGTGTAAAAGAGGATGGGAAAACAGAAAGTATTGAGAGAGAAAAAGGATTAGGAATTTATAAGCATTTAATGAGCGGTGTAAGTAATATGCTTCCATTCGTTGTTGGTGGCGGGATTTTAATAGCGCTAGCATTTTCGTTTGGTGGTATAAAGGCGGAAGGTCCTTTAGCTGAATTGTTCATGTCAATTGGTGGAGGAAAAACAGGTGCATTTTTATTCCTTGTACCAATTTTAGCTGGATTTATTGCAAGCTCTATTGCTGATCGTCCTGGTTTTATGCCTGGTGTTGTAGGTGGATTTTTAGCGGCGAATGCGAATGCTGGATTTTTAGGTGGATTAATTGCTGGTTTCTTAGCTGGATATGTTGTTTTAGGGTTAAAAAGATTATTTTCAGGACTACCAGTACAATTAGAAGGAATTAAACCTGTTTTGTTATATCCAGTCTTTGGATTATTGATTACAGGAGTTGTAATGCAAAAAGTAGTAATTCCGCCTGTAGTAGCATTAAATGAAATGTTGACAGGGTGGTTAAATGGTTTAAATGGTACGAATGCTATATTACTAGGTCTTATTTTAGGTGGTATGATGGCAATTGATATGGGTGGTCCAATTAATAAAGCGGCATTTACGTTTGGTATTGCTGCAATAGAAGCACAGAATTTTGGAGTGCACTCAGCAGTTATGGCTGGTGGTATGGTACCGCCACTTGCGATTGCATTCGCAACTACATTCTTTAAATCAAAGTTTACAGAAGCGGAACGTAAATCTGGTTTAACAAATTATATTATGGGGGCATCGTTCATTACAGAAGGTGCGATTCCGTTTGCAGCTGCAGATCCGGTTCGAGTAATCGTAAGTTGTGTTGTTGGTTCAAGTATTGCAGGTGCGTTATCTATGTTATTCCAAATTACATTACCGGCACCGCATGGTGGATTATTTGTAATAGCGTTAGTAAATAAACCGTTACTATATATTTTCTCTATATTAATTGGAACAATTGTCTCGGCTATTATGCTAGGTGTTTGGAAAAAGAAAGTTCAATAACAAATAAAAAGAGAGTAGCTTTTAGTAGCTGCTCTCTTTTTATTACAAAAAAATAAGTTAACAATGGAATATTGATGTTTTTTGGTAAAAGATGTAACGAATTGTGAATTTTTTGTAACAAAAAAGTAACACTGTAATTTTTTCTGGAAAAAAGTTCTTGTGCTCGTATATGAAAAATATATGAAAACCACTGGAGATTGTATGAGAACTACATTTTATTAATATGGAAATTTATGTTACAACTCGTTAATTGTATATTACGAATGCTTTGTAATTGTGTGATTTCTAAAAATTCTAAAAATCTGTTGCTATAATGAAAATACGAAAACAAAGCAAATGGAGGCTATTCATGAAAAAATTATTAAGTATAGCAACAGCAGCAGTTTTTGGTCTTGGGATTTTTGCGGGTTCTGCTAAAGCGGAAACAATTGTAACAACAGACGTATTAAATGTTAGAGAAAACCCAAATGTAGAGTCAAAGCTTGTAGGTAAAGTGTTAAGTGGGAATACACTAGATGTTATAAATACAGAGAATGGATGGACAAAAATTAAGTTAAACGGTAAGGAAGCGTTTGTAAGTGCTGATTTTACAAAGAGCACATATTATGTAACGGCGGGCGTATTAAATGTTCGTGCTGGAGCGAATACTGATTCTGAAATTTTAGGTAAACTTAATAAAAATGATGTGATTGAAACGACGAATCAAGTTCAAAATGAATGGTTACAATTCGACTACAATGGAAAAGTCGGATATGTTCACGTGCCATTTTTAACAGGAACGGCACCTGTAATTGAAAAGAAAGAGGTTGTAGCTCAAGAAGAAGCGCCGGTTAAAAATAATACAGCAGTTAAGAATAAAGAGTCTGTTAAGAGTAACGATTCTATTAAGAATGTAGAATCAAGTAAACCTGTGGTAAAAGAAAAGCCGGCTGCAAAACCAGTTGCGAAATCTACTGAAACAAGTGCGCCTACTGGTGGTCGTGAAATTACAGTAGAAGCGACGGCATATACAGCAGATCCGAGTGAGAATGGTTCGTATGGTGGTCGTGTATTAACTGCAATGGGGCATGATTTAACAGCAAATCCAAATATGAAAGTAATTGCTGTTGATCCGAAAGTAATTCCGCTTGGATCAAAAGTATGGGTAGAAGGATATGGAGAAGCGATTGCTGGAGACACTGGTGGTGCGATTAAAGGAAATCGTATTGATGTATTAGTCGGTTCAGATGGTAGTGCTAATAGCTGGGGGCGCAAATCTGTAAAAGTGAAAGTTATACAATAGGTTATCGATATTAATATAAAAAGCGGTTGCTTGAAATTATGTAAGCAGCCGCTTTTTATGGATTATTGAAAGGGATAAATAGTTTTACCTGTAATAATTTTATATGCACTGCAAAATTGTGTTTGTATATATTCTGTATTTTTATTTTCTGGATGTGATGTTGTTTCATGGAGAGTAGAATGAAAAGCCCGTAGTAAACAATTTAGGGCGAAGTATAATTCCTCTTGTGAACAATTTTGTTCTTTTGTAGAAGTAGCTAAAATGAGGTCTTTTGTCAAAGATGAAAAATTGATGGTGGATTGTTTCATAGTTAACTCATCCTCTCGAAACTATTTTTATCATGTATATGCAGAATTGGACAAACTATGTTCTTTTTTATATGTAATTTCATGTACCGAAATGAAAGAACTTGCAATCATGCCGTTAAAATTGGTAAGATTGGGTATAATCAATAGATGGAGTATATTACATAAAGAGAGTTGAATGCTATGGGAGAAGTGCAACGTGAAAAAGTTGCTGTCATCATTGGACCAACAGCTGTTGGAAAGACGAAGTTAAGTATCGATCTTGCCAAAGCGTTGAACGGTGAAATTATTAGTGGTGATTCCATGCAAATCTATCGAACGATGGATATTGGGACTGCAAAGGTAACACAAGCAGAGATGGACGGAATTCCACATTATATGGTCGATATAAAAAATCCGGAAGATTCATTTTCTGTCGCGGAATTTCAAGAACGTGTTCGCAAACATATTCGAGAAATTACAGAACGTGGTAAATTACCAATTATAGTTGGTGGGACCGGTCTTTATATACAATCTGTTTTATTCGATTATCAGTTTACAGATGATGCTGGTGATGTGATATACCGAGAGCAAATGGAAAAGTTAGCTTTAGAACGCGGTGTGGAATATGTACATAAAAAATTGCAAGAAGTAGATCCGGAAAGTGCGGAGCGTATTCATGCAAATAATGTACGACGTGTCATTCGGGCGTTAGAAATTTTCCACACGACGGGTGAAAAAATGAGTGACCAAATTGAGAAACAAGAAAAAGAGTTACTCTATGATGTTTCATTAATTGGCTTGACAATGGATCGAGAAATGCTATACGATCGCATTAACTTACGAGTGGATTTGATGATGGAACAAGGCCTATTAGAGGAAGTAGAAGGTCTGTATAATAGAGGGATACGAGATTGTCAATCTATTCAAGCGATTGGCTATAAAGAAATCTATGATTATTTTGAGAATCGAGCCCCTTTAGAAGATGCGGTATCACAATTAAAGACGAATTCGCGTCGTTATGCAAAACGTCAATTAACGTGGTTCCGTAATAAAATGGATGTCACGTGGTTTGATGTTACAGACGGTGAAAAAACGTCAGAAATTTTACGATACATAGAAGGAAAGTTACAAGTAAAGTCGAATAATAGTAAGTAGAGAAAAAGAGGAGGATTCGACATGAAGCAATCAATCAATATTCAAGATCAGTTTTTAAATCAACTCCGTAAAGAAAATACGTTTGTTACGCTGTACTTATTAAATGGTTTCCAGCTTCGTGGACTAATTAAAGGATTTGATAATTTTACAGTCCTGCTGGAAACAGAAGGTAAGCAACAGCTTATTTATAAACATGCAATTTCTACATTTGTACCACAAAAAAATGTTTCAATTGAATTAGAATAGTAATGAATTATTGTACATAATAAAAAAAGAGCGAGTTTTGAAGTGACCCCTAAAAGTTAGACACGGTTATTTCATTAGGCAGCTTGATAAAAGTGAGTCCGGTATTGTACCGGGCTCATTTTTAATTTTGCCTTAATCCGTTTCGTATTATAATAATCTATATATTTTTCTAATTCTATTTTAAAGTGCTCTACATTTTCAAATTCTTTTATGTAGAGGAACTCCGACTTCATAATCCCAAAGAAATTTTCTATTACTGCGTTGTCGTAACAGTTGCCTTTTCGAGACATACTCTGGACGATAGCTCTTGATTCAAGTGTCCGGACGTACTGTCTCATTTGATAATGCCATCCTTGATCCGAATGCATCAGTAGCTGGTGGGTTTCAGGTAAACGTTCCAATGCTTTCTCTAACATGTCTGAAACAAGCGAATACGTCGGTCTAGAACCAATTGTATAGGTAATAATTTCACCATTATACAAATCTAATACAGGTGATACATACAGTTTTTCTCTCAAAACAATTTAAACTCTGTGATGTCTGTTACCCACTTTTGATTCGGTGCATCTGTATGAAAATTACGCTCTAAAATATTAAGTGCAATTCTACCGACTTTTCCTTTATAGGATTTATATTTCTTCATACGCACAACACACTTTAACCCAAGCTCTTTCATAATGCGCTGAACCTTCTTGTGGTTCACTTTCTGGCCACGATTCGTTAATTCATCACGAATGCGACGGTAACCATAACGACCTTCATTTTCCTCATAAATCGCTTTAATCTCAATTTTCAAATCGGCATCTACATCTGGACGATTCATTTTCTTTACTAAATCATAATACGTGCTTCGAGGAATAGTAGCTAGCTCCACGAGTGCCTTCACCGAATATTTATGCCTTAATTCATAGACTACTTGCGCTTTGTCTTGTTTTGTGATTTTTCCTTGTTTTGAACTAAGGCATTTAACTTTTTTAAGTACTCATTTTCCATCTCAAGCTGTTTAATGCGTGCTTCAAGTGCTTCGACTGACCCTTCAGCTAAAGGTTGTTTTAATTGTTTATTTGAATCTTTTTTCATGGATGGACGCCCCTTTTTCTTAGATTGAAGGGCATCAATTCCTTGTGTTTCGAGCTGTTTTTTCCAAACAGAAATCGTTGAAGGGGCAGGAATATTAAAGATAGCTGCCGTCTCAAATAAGGACATACCGTTTTCAATCATAAAGTTTAGTACGTCTAGTTTAAATTGTTGTGTGTAATTTGTACATCGTTTTAGAAAAGCTTCCAGACCATTCTGTTTATATTGGTTTACCCAATTCAAAATGATTGTGTCATTTATACCGAGCGATCTACCTATTTCTCGATAACTTTCATTTCCGTTCAAATAACGTAGAACGATTTGTATTTTTTCATTAGCTGTAAATTTAGCCATAGAAAAACTGCACCCCCAATTGTTAGACTGTGTCTAACAATTGGGGTGCAGTTCAGTTTCCTCGCTCTTTTTTTATTTGTCATAAACAATCTATGATGAAATTTAAGCGATTCTAAATACAGTAAGGCGGATGTTAGTATTTCCTGTCGCAGGGATCGTAATCTCATTAAGAGTAGATTGAACAGAAATTCTTGCACCAGCTGCTAATGTTTCGATTGTAGTAAATGAAAGTGAGTCGCCTATTAAATTTGAAGAGAAATTATCAGTTGCGACTGCTCCATTAATTGAAATTCCTACTCCGAGTGGAGCGCATCCTGGCGCAGTTGTAGAAATGGATACGCTAATTACATAAATACCACCGTTAATAACAGTAACTGTATCTGTGCCGTTGAAGATAATATTGTTTACGTTAATTGCAGTACTAAAAATAAAGTTATTAAATTGCAGTACTGTTTGCTGAATATTGTTTGTTACAACAATTGTTGCTATAGGGAAGCTAGGTCCAGTTGGCCCAGTAGGTCCGGTAGGTCCACCAGAAGGTCCAGTAGGTCCAGTAACTCCTATACCAGTAGCGCCGGTAGCACCCGTTGGTCCTTGAATGCCTTGAGGTCCGGTAGCACCCGTGTTACCTTGAACGCCTTGAGGTCCAGTGGCACCGGTAGCACCTGTGTTACCTTGAACACCTTGAGGTCCAGTGGCACCAGTAGCACCCGTGTTACCTTGAGCACCTTGAGGTCCAGTAGCGCCGGTAGCACCTGTGTTACCTTGAACGCCTTGAGGTCCAGTGGCACCAGTAGCACCTGTGTTACCTTGAGCACCTTGAGGTCCAGTAGCGCCGGTAGCACCAGTAGCACCCGTGTTACCTTGAGCACCTTGAGGTCCAGTGGCACCAGTAGCACCTGTGTTACCTTGAGCACCTTGAGGTCCAGTGGCACCAGTAGCACCTGTGTTACCTTGAACGCCTTGAGGTCCAGTAGCACCTGTGTTACCTTGAGCACCTTGAGGTCCAGTGGCACCAGTAGCACCTGTGTTACCTTGAGCACCTTGAGGTCCAGTAGCACCAGTAGCACCTGTGTTACCTTGAGCACCTTGAGGTCCAGTAGCACCAGTAGCACCTGTGTTACCTTGAACACCCTGAGGTCCAGTAGCGCCGGTAGCACCTGTGTTACCTTGAGGTCCCTGAGGTCCAGTAGGTCCAGGAGGCCCGCCAGAAGGTCCGGTAGGTCCGGTAACTCCTATACCAGTAGCGCCAGTGGCACCGGTAGCACCTGTGTTACCTTGAACACCTTGAGGTCCAGTAGCACCTTGAGGTCCAGTGGCACCAGTAGCACCTGTGTTACCTTGAACACCCTGAGGTCCAGTAGCGCCGGTAGCACCAGTAGCACCTGTGTTACCTTGAGCACCTTGAGGTCCAGTAGCGCCGGTAGCACCAGTAGCACCTGTGTTACCTTGAACGCCTTGAGGTCCAGTAGCACCTGTGTTACCTTGAGCACCTTGAGGTCCAGTAGCACCTGTGTTACCTTGAACGCCTTGAGGTCCAGTAGCGCCGGTAGCACCAGTAGCACCTGTGTTACCTTGAACGCCTTGAGGTCCAGTAGCACCTGTGTTACCTTGAACACCCTGAGGTCCAGTAGCGCCAGTAGCACCCGTGTTACCTTGAGCACCTTGAGGTCCAGTAGCACCTGTGTTACCTTGAACGCCTTGAGGTCCAGTAGCACCTGTGTTACCTTGAACACCCTGAGGTCCAGTAGCGCCAGTAGCACCCGTGTTACCTTGAGCACCTTGAGGTCCAGTAGCACCTGTGTTACCTTGAGCACCTTGAGGTCCGGTAGCACCAGTAGCACCTGTGTTACCTTGAGCACCTTGAGGTCCGGTAGCACCAGTAGCACCTGTGTTACCTTGAGCACCTTGAGGTCCGGTAGCACCAGTAGCACCTGTGTTACCTTGAGCACCTTGAGGTCCGGTAGCACCAGTAGCACCTGTGTTACCTTGAACGCCTTGAGGTCCAGTGGTACCGGTAGCGCCTGTGTTGCCTTGAACACCTTGAGGTCCAGTAGCACCTGTGTTACCTTGAGCACCTTGAGGTCCAGTAGCACCAGTAGCACCTGTGTTACCTTGAACGCCTTGAGGTCCAGTAGCGCCGGTAGCACCTGTGTTACCTTGAACACCTTGAGGTCCAGTAGCACCAGTAGCACCTGTGTTACCTTGAGCACCTTGAGGTCCGGTAGCACCAGTAGCACCTGTGTTACCTTGAGCACCTTGAGGTCCGGTAGCACCAGTAGCACCTGTGTTACCTTGAGCACCTTGAGGTCCGGTAGCACCAGTAGCACCTGTGTTACCTTGAACGCCTTGAGGTCCAGTGGTACCGGTAGCGCCTGTGTTGCCTTGAACACCTTGAGGTCCAGTAGCACCTGTGTTACCTTGAGCACCTTGAGGTCCAGTAGCACCAGTAGCACCTGTGTTACCTTGAACGCCTTGAGGTCCAGTAGCGCCGGTAGCACCTGTGTTACCTTGAACACCTTGAGGTCCAGTAGCACCAGTAGCACCTGTGTTACCTTGAACACCCTGAGGTCCAGTAGCGCCGGTAGCACCTGTGTTACCTTGAGGTCCCTGAGGTCCAGTAGGTCCAGGAGGCCCGCCAGAAGGTCCGGTAGGTCCGGTAACTCCTATACCAGTAGCACCGGTAGCACCTGTGTTACCTTGAATACCTTGAGGTCCAGTAGCACCAGTAGCACCTGTGTTACCTTGAGCACCTTGAGGTCCAGTGGCACCGGTAGCGCCAGTAGCACCCGTGTTACCTTGAGGTCCAGTGGCACCGGTAGCGCCAGTAGCGCCCGTGTTACCTTGAGGTCCGGTAGCGCCAGTAGCGCCCGTGTTACCTCGAGGTCCAGTAGCACCAGTAGCGCCAGTAGCACCCGTGTTACCTTGAGGTCCAGTAGCGCCGGTAGCGCCCGTGTTACCTCGAGGTCCAGTGGCACCGGTAGCGCCGGTAGCACCCGTGTTACCTTGAGGTCCAGTGGCACCGGTAGCGCCCGTGTTACCTCGAGGTCCGGTAGCGCCAGTAGCGCCCGTGTTACCTCGAGGTCCGGTAGCACCAGTAGCGCCTGCTGGTCCAGTAGGTCCGGTAGGTCCTTGAATGAACGAAGCAGAATTAACTAGAGCAGTTTGTAATGCTGCTATTAATTTAAGAAGCTCTTGAAGTGTGCAAGGGTCAATTCGGAATAATTTTGTAATGTATAGTAAATAGTTAATGAGATTTTGAAGCTCAATAAATACAGCGCTTGCTACAAAGGTTGGATTTCTTAATATAGTTATTAAGTTTTTAATAATAGCTAACCCTTGTGCTTTCAGGGAGGAAGTAGCGTCTAGTGAACAAATAAATTTACTTAGTAGGTTCAATGTATCGATTAGATCTTCAATATTTTGGGGAGATGGATTTGCAAAAAGTGTTGGGATTATTTTTGTTAAATCAATAATAATCGCACGAAATGTTCTAAGTTGAGCTTTAGTAATTGGGATTGATGGAGTATTTGGGATTCGTCCAGCGCTACTTGGAAAGCATGGTTTGGAGAATTTGTTTTGATTGTCGTTATAACGAGACATTAAATCTCTCCTTTCTCACGAAAATGTGAACGAAACTCATCATAGTAGATGCAGAAATTAGTTAAATGGTCATAGTAAAATCGTTTGTTTAAAGAAAAAATAGAAAAAACGCCTTACAATAAGGCGTTTTTTCTATTTTCTGCGTATTGATAATATCGCTTTAATGAAATTTTTGATTTGAATCCAGCGAGTTTTATAATTTCTGATTCAGGAGTTTCTTTTTTTATTAAGTTTAAAATATAGGTGTTACGAAAATGTTGTCCTGAAATTCCTTTACGTAAATTGGCTCTAGCCACTTCGAGGCGAATCATTTTTTGTATAGCAATTTCCGTTAATGCCTTTGGTGCATCATTTTCATATACCCACCTGTATGTTCCGCGGTTAAAATCAAATGCGACAAACAATGAATCATAACTATGATACTTAGGACGAACTGGTTCTGGGATACTTTTGTAATAATTATATAGTTGTTTTTTGTCTTCTTTTGCTAATGTAATTGTTCTTTCTACACCTGCGGTTGCTGGGATTGACAATGTGTTAGTTTCAAAGTGAACGTGATGCATTGTTAATGCTGTAAGTTCCTGTAAGGATAAACCGTAGTCGATCAATAGATTTAAAATAGCAATATTGCGATCCATTAATAAAGGGCGCACAGGAAGTTGTTTTTCTGAAAGTCCTTCTAATGAAGTGACTATATACTTTAATCTTTTTTCTTCATCAGGTGAAATGAAATCTTCGTTACGAAGTGTACGGTCTGGTTGAATAGATATTTCCATATTCTTCAATGGATTGGGAATGTTTAGAAAGTGATGCATTCTATTTAATACAGTAAATACACGATGCATCGTTTTTTCTGAGTAATGTCGATTCGTTTTTAAATCGGAAAAGTAATCTTCGTAGTCTTTTGTACAAAGTGTAGCCCATATATTACTGGAAGGGAGCTTTTTGTTTTTTTCTAACCAATGTCCGAAGTCTTCAACGTCATAAACATAACGTTTAATAGTTGAGGGTTTTCGGCCTTTATTCAATAAAAAAATAGAAAAGGCTTGTATTGTATCATGGAATTCCGTTGTCTCCATAGTCCCACCACCTTAATTATTTCTTATATTATAGCAAACTTTTCTGAAAATAGGCATTTACAAGGGGGACAGGAATAATAATATTTGGTGAGTGGATAAAGTGAAACTATAATCAGTGGGGATTTTGTTCATCCTCTGCGATTATTAGTTGAACCAATCGGGCATTTACGGGCGGTTATCTCCCGCTTAAATACCAAACGTTTGCTGAATGTCGAGGTGGGAGTCTTACTGCTCGCAAATAGCGGGATAAAATGAGGTGATTGTATGGAACAATCGATGCGAAAGAAAAACAACAATCAAATTAATATTGTGTTAAACCATCGAAAGAAAATTTCTTTGCCAGCCGCAGAAAATAAAACGGTAATTTCAAATGAAACTACAATTAAACATGAAATGCTGCAGAGAATTGAAGAAGAGATGGGGAAGCTTGTTGGGATGGATGATATAAAAAAGATAATAAAAGAAATATATGCTTGGATTTATGTGAATAAAAAAAGACAAGAGAAGGGATTGAAGTCTGAGAAGCAAGTGCTTCATATGCTGTTTAAAGGGAATCCGGGTACAGGGAAGACAACTGTTGCTAGAATGATAGGAAAATTGCTGTTTGAGATGAATATTCTATCGAAAGGCCACTTGGTTGAAGCTGAACGTGCTGATCTTGTAGGAGAGTACATCGGCCATACAGCTCAAAAAACAAGAGACTTAATAAAAAAAGCAATGGGAGGTATTTTGTTTATTGATGAGGCGTATTCTTTAGCTCGAGGAGGAGAGAAGGACTTTGGAAAAGAAGCAATTGATACGCTTGTAAAACATATGGAAGATAAACAACATGGTTTTGTATTGATTTTAGCTGGATATTCAAGAGAGATGAATCACTTTCTTTCATTAAATCCAGGGCTGCAATCTCGTTTTCCATTTATTATTGAATTTGCGGATTACTCGGTAAATCAGCTATTGGAAATTGGAAAGAGAATGTATGAAGATCGTGAATATCAGTTATCAAAAGAAGCTGAATGGAAATTTAGGGATCATTTACATGCGGTGAAGTATTCGTCGCAAATTACATCGTTTAGTAATGGGCGGTATGTACGGAATATTGTTGAAAAATCAATTCGTACACAGGCGATGCGGTTGTTGCAAGAAGATACGTATGATAAAAATGATTTAATTGGAATATCGAGTATGGATTTGATGCTCGAAGAGGAGACGCACAGTACATAAACTGTGCGTCTATTTTTGTGTATAAGTTCGTTTACTCTTTTTTTGCTTTTTCTTGGTGCGCTTTATGGAAGCGTTCCATTTTAGCGCTCTTTTCGTGTGCTGAATTAGGGTCGTGTCCAAATTGGTTTACTGAACTTTTTTGAGCTCCTTTATTAACGTGGTTTGTCATTTGTATTCACCTCACTTTAAAAATTAGTATAAACATTATATAAAGAAAAAATCGTTAGAAAAGAAAAACCTCTTTACGATATGTAAAGAGGTTAGATTGCTATTTATGCATTGAACGTTCTTTCGTTTCGATACGTCTGTGCGGTAAATGCCATTTGTAATGAATAGAAACCATGCGGAAGCAAACAATTAAAATGAATAAAATGTAAAGGGCCCAATCGCTAACAATAATTTGAGCGCCAATTAAGAAACCTGCTAAAATTGTCCAAAAGGCATATACTTCAGCTCGAAGAACGAGAGGTTTTCTGCGGGCTAAAAGGTCGCGAATGATACCGCCGCCGATACCAGTTAAAACAGCTGCCACGATTGTGGCACTAATTGGTAAATTTAATTTTTGAGCATATAATGCTCCTTGTACAGCAAATGCTGATAAGCCGATAGCGTCAGTGATATTTTCCCACTTTTTCCAATGTCTAATTAACTTATTTGGAAAAAGAAAAATAATAGTCATTGATAAAAGTGCGATTTGGAATAACATGTCTTGTTGCCAAAACGCGACAATCGGATAACCGATTAATAAATTACGAAGGGCACCTCCCCCAAATGCGGTTGCCATTCCTAAAATATACACCCCGAAAATATCATAATCCTCTTCCATTGCAACAATGGCTCCGCTTAGTGCGAAAGCGATTGTGCCTATGATGCTAAAAATCTCCCATGCCATGAATTTTCTCCCCCGCTAACTAGATGAAATGTGCTTCCTCTGCTATTATATTAGAAGGTTTAAATTTCGAAAAGGATGAGTGAACATATTTGATGGAAGAAAAAGAAAAAGTCATATTAGTAGGCTGTCAATTGCCGCAAGATGATGATGAAAAATTTATGCATTCCATGAAAGAGCTTGCATCACTAGCTAAGACTGCGAGAGCGGAAGTGTTAGTTTCAACAACGCAAAAACGACCAAAGTTTCATCCGGCAACTTACATAGGTAAAGGGAAATTAGAAGAGCTTACAATGCTAACTGAAGAATTAGAGCCGGATGTTATTATATTTAATAATGAATTAACGCCGAGTCAAATTCGGAATTTATCCTCAGTATTAGATGCGAGAGTAATTGATCGAACGCAACTAATACTAGATATTTTTGCGCAACGTGCGAAGTCGAGGGAAGGTAAGCTTCAAGTAGAATTAGCTCAGTTGCAATATACAATGCCACGTCTTATGGGGCAAGGGTTGTCCTTATCACGTCTTGGTGGTGGTATTGGAACGAGAGGACCGGGTGAGACGAAACTTGAGACGGATCGTCGTCATATTCGATCGCGTATTGATGAAATAAAGAAACAACTTGCAGTTGTTGTGGAACACCGAAAAAGATATCGTGAGAGAAGAAAAGACAATAAAGTATTTCAAATTTCATTAATAGGCTATACAAATGCAGGGAAATCGACACTGTTTAATAGATTAACGGAAGCTAATACGTTTGAAGAAAACCTTCTGTTTGCAACACTAGACCCAACGACGAGGAAGATGCCCTTACCTTCTGGTTATACAGTATTACTAACTGATACTGTTGGTTTTATACAAGATTTACCCACTTCATTAATTGCTGCTTTTCGTTCAACACTGGAAGAAGCGGGGGAAGCAGATGTTATTTTACATGTAGTTGATTCTGCGGATCCTAACTACATAGGGCATGAAAAAACAGTAAAACGATTATTATCAGAACTTGAAATTAATCATATTCCTATTATTACGTTATATAATAAAAAAGATGAATTACATCAAAACTTTATTCCGTTTCCGAAAAGTGATTTCTTAATGACTAGTGCTTTTGAAGAAAGTGATTTATTGCGTATAAAAGAAGCGATAGAAATGAAAATGAAGAAAGAAATGGATCGTTATCGAGTAGAAATCCCTCCGAGTGAAGGTAAGTTATTAACGCTTTTAAAGACGGAAACGCTATTAGCAAAGATGGAGTTTCTGGAAGATAAATTTGTATATGATTGTGCAGGGTATATTTTTACTCATTCATCGCTTAATGTGCAATTAAAGAGATTTTTAGTGGAAGAAGGAGAAAATAAAAATGTTTGATCGTTTGAAAAATGGAGAAAAAATTGCTCCAATCGTAAAAGAAGTAGAGAATCAGATTACAGAAGTACATAAACGTGCGGATGAAGTAATTGAAAGTAATCAGTTTCGTGTATTAGAAAGTTTTCGTAAACATAAAATTAGTGACTCGCATTTTATCCCGACGACAGGTTATGGTTATGATGATATTGGCCGTGATACGTTAGAAAAAGTGTATGCTGATGTATTTGGGGCGGAAGCTGGACTTGTTCGTCCACAAATTATTTCAGGTACTCACGCTATTTCTACAGCGTTATTCGGTATTTTACGTCCAGGAGATGAGTTATTGTACATTACTGGGAAACCGTATGATACGTTAGAGGAAATCGTTGGTGTGCGTGGGAAAGGTGTAGGTTCATTTAAAGAATATAATATTGGTTACAATGCAGTTCCGCTAACTGAAGGTGGGCTTGTTGATTTTGAAGCTGTTGCAGCAGCGATTCATAGTAATACGAAAATGATCGGTATTCAGCGCTCGAAAGGTTATGCTACTCGTCCATCGTTTACTATTTCTCAAATTAAAGAGATGATCGCGTTTGTTAAAGAAATTAAACCTGATGTTGTTGTGTTTGTAGATAATTGTTATGGGGAGTTTATTGAAGAGCAAGAGCCGTGTCATGTTGGTGCAGATTTAATGGCGGGTTCGCTTATTAAAAACCCAGGCGGGGGAATTGTAAAAACTGGTGGTTACATTGTCGGTAAAGAACAGTATGTTGAAGCGTGTGCATATCGTTTAACATCTCCGGGAATTGGTGCGGAAGCTGGAGCGTCTTTATACAGTCTGCAAGAAATGTATCAAGGGTTCTTCTTAGCGCCACATGTTGCAGGACAAGCGCTGAAAGGTGCAATTTTTACAGCTGCGTTTTTAGAAAAGTTAGGAATGAACACGTCACCAGCGTGGAATGCACCAAGAACAGACTTAATTCAATCTGTTCAATTTGATGATAAAGACCGTATGGTTGCCTTCTGTCAAGCGATTCAATATGCATCTCCAATTAATTCGCATTTTACTCCGTATGCAAACTATATGCCAGGTTATGAAGATGATGTAATTATGGCGGCGGGAACATTTATTCAAGGTGCAAGTATTGAATTGTCTGCTGATGGTCCGATTAGACCACCGTATGTTGCATATGTGCAAGGTGGATTAACGTATTCGCATGTTAAAATTGCGATTTGTTCTGCGATTGATGAATTGATTGAAAAGAATTTATTAACAATTTCTTAAAGGGGAGCTGTCGATATCGGCAGCTTTTTTCGTATAAAAGTAACGATTTATGCGATTAGAAAAAAGAATGAAAAAATTTATAAAAAAAACATGTAAGAAAAGCTAACATCTATTGACACTAAACATAACATGTTATAAAATGAGAAGCAGTTAAGGCGAAGGAGGAACTGAAAAATGAAAGAAGATAGACGTTCTGCCCCGCTGTTTCCAATTGGTATTGTTATGGATTTAACACAATTGTCTGCACGTCAAATTCGCTACTATGAAGAGCATAATCTTGTTTCTCCAACCCGTACAAAGGGGAATCGTAGATTATTTTCATTTAACGATGTAGATAAGTTGTTAGAGATTAAAGATTTGTTAGATCAAGGCTTGAATATGGCTGGTATTAAGCAAGTGTTACTAATGAAAGAAAATCAAACAGAAGCAGTGAAAGTAAAAGAAGAAACGAAAGAAATTTCAAAAACTGAGCTTCGCAAAATACTTCGAGATGAACTACAACATACAGGTAGATTCAATCGAACTTCATTGCGACAAGGTGACATTTCAAGATTTTTTCACTAAAGATAACTGATTCTGAAGGCGATTAGAGGGACTAAGGAGGAATTTATAATGTCTAGATACACAAAAGAAGATATTTTCCGTTTGGCGAAAGAAGAGAATGTAAAGTATATCCGTTTACAATTTACGGACCTTTTAGGGGTAATTAAAAACGTAGAGATTCCAGTGAGACAATTAACGAAAGCTCTTGATAACAAAATGATGTTTGATGGATCTTCGATTGAAGGTTTCGTACGTATTGAAGAATCTGATATGTATTTATATCCTGATTTAGACACTTGGGTAATTTTCCCTTGGACAGCTGAAAAAGGTAAAGTAGCTCGACTAATCTGTGATATTTACAATGCAGATGGCACTCCATTTGATGGAGACCCACGTAACAACTTAAAACGTGTGTTAAAAGAAATGGAAGCTTTAGGATTTTCAGACTTCAATCTTGGACCAGAGCCAGAATTCTTCCTATTTAAGGTTGATGAAAAAGGAAATCCAACATTAGAATTAAACGATAACGGTGGATACTTCGACCTTGCGCCGATGGATCTAGGGGAAAACTGTCGTCGTGATATCGTTCTTGAACTTGAAGAAATGGGATTTGAAATTGAAGCATCTCACCATGAGGTTGCTCCAGGGCAGCATGAAATTGACTTTAAATATGCAAATGCAATTCGCTCATGTGATGACATTCAAACATTCAAACTTGTTGTAAAAACAATTGCTCGTAAACATGGTTTACACGCAACATTTATGCCGAAACCACTATACGGTGTGAACGGTTCAGGTATGCACTGTAACTTATCATTATTTAAAAATGGTGAGAACGTATTCTTTGATGCAAACGGTGACTTACAACTAAGTGATGATGCTCGTCACTTCATCGCAGGTATTTTAAAACATGCACCAGCATTTACAGCGATAGCAAATCCAACTGTAAACTCATATAAACGTCTAGTACCTGGATATGAAGCGCCTTGTTACGTAGCATGGTCTGCACAAAACCGTAGCCCGTTAGTACGTATCCCTGCATCTCGTGGTATTAGTACACGCGTAGAAGTACGTAGTGTTGACCCAGCTGCAAACCCATATTTAGTAATGGCTACATTATTAGCTGCAGGTCTTGATGGAATTAAAAACAAATTAACTCCACCCGCTGCAGTAGACCGTAACATCTATGTAATGACAAAAGAAGAGCGCGAAGAAGCAGGTATCGTTGACTTACCAGCAACATTAGCGCAAGCGTTAGTTACATTACAATCTAATGAAGTAGTATGCGGTGCACTAGGAGAACACTTACTTGAGCACTTCATCGAAGCGAAAGAGATTGAGTGGGATATCTTTAGAACACAAGTTCACCAATGGGAACGCGATCAATATATGTCTCTATACTAAGAGGCTTGAACCCTTGATACAACTCGTATCAAGGGTTTTTTAATTCCCTATTATTACAATTTTATATGGTTGCAAAATGAAAAACAGCCACATAAAAGCCAATAATTAATAACAAGTAGTGATATCATAGAAAAATATTATCAGATAAATGTAAGTTTTATATAATTTGTGAAATGAAAAAGCCTTGATACTACGGTATCAGGGCTTTTTTAGTGAAGTTATTGGATATGTTAACTACTAGATAATGGATTGTTATTGGTTATTTTGAATCATGTTACTAAGAAAATCTTTTCAAAAGAATTGATCTTATCTTTTTTAATCACTTGTGCTATAACTTAATAATTCTTTACTGCCTTGTACAACGCGAGCGATGATTTTTATGTCCTCATCTGCAAGGCTATAAGTTTGTGGCTTGTGAATCAGATTATTACTCAATGATATTAACGTAATGATCTCAGTTATAACACAGTCTTATTCAGAATTTCGTTAGTTCATTTTCTAAATTTAGGGAATAAATATAGTTTAGTACCTTGCAATAAATAATACTAAATGGTATATTATGGATAAAACAGGTACCGTGTATTGAACAGTACTAAGATAGGAAAGGAGGATGACACTTGAACGTTCAGTTTAAAAAAGGTGTGCTTGAACTTTGTGTATTAGCACTTGTAAAACGTAAAGATAGTTACGGTTATGAACTTGTTCAGCAAATTTCTAATAAATTTTTAATATCGGAAGGGTCAGTATATCCTTTGTTACGTCGTTTGACGAAAGAAGGGTATTTTCAAACGTATTTAAAGGAATCTACGGAAGGGCCACCTCGTAAATATTATCAATTAACAGAGCAAGGGGAGACGCAATTTCATTTGTTAGTAACAGAATGGCGTGATTTTGCGAAAGGGGTACAAGAAATTATTGAAGGGGTGGAATGGGATGAGTAAAGAAGGGTTTCTTAAAGAATTATCAAGTTATCTTAGAAAGTTACCAGAGGAAGAGAGGCAAGATATTTTATTGGATTATGAAGAGCACTTTCAGTTTGGACTAGAAGAGGGGAAAACTGAATCAGAAATAATTCAGGGCCTTGGTTCTCCGAAAATAATCGCAAAAGAGTTACTTGCGATGTATCGCTTCGATGAAATGAAAAAAAATCCATCGACTTCAAATGTGACAAGAGCTGTTATGGCAGCGATTGGACTTAGTTTGTTTAATTTTATTATTGTGTTAGGCCCGTTAGTCGCAATTGTTGCTTTTATATTTTCTTTTTGGATTGGTGGTATTGCTAGTGTAGTAACACCATTTTTCGTTATTGGAAAAGTATTTATGGGTACTTTTATATGGTTGGATCTTTTCGTTAGTATAACGTTTGTTGGAGTAGGTTTATTGTTATGTATTATCGCTTTTTATAGTACAAAGTGGTTTAAGAGATTGTGTGTACGATATGTAATATGGAACTTCAAAATGATAAAAGGAGAGTAAATGATGAAAAAACTATTTTTAATCGCTATCGCTTGTATCATTATTGGAGTAATAGGAATTTCCCAAACATATGAAAAAGCAGTACAAACTGCTGAAAAAGGCGATAAAGAAGATGTAATTAAAAACGAAACATTAAAAAATATAGAAGTTAAGTTAGATGCCGGAGATATTGTTATCCAAAAATCTCCTGATTCTTCTTTTTATGTAAAGCAATCAGGAGATGTACGTAAACAAGAGATTCGTATTGCAGAAGATGGTGACACATTAAAAATTATTGGGGAAAGAGAAAAAGGTGCTTCATTTGATTTTTCTTTTTATGATTTTAGGTTTCAAACGTCTAAATTGACTCTCCTTGTGCCTGAACGCTCTTATCAAGATGTAAAAGTAAATTCATCTGCTGGACAAATCGAAATGAGTGATGTGAAAAGTGATAGCGTAAGTGTTAGAACACTTGCTGGAGAAGTAGAGTTGAAACAAGTAACGGCTAAGAATGTGGAAGGATCGACAAAAGCTGGTGAGGTGAACTTTAAGAAGGTATTAGGGAAAGTGACCGCAAAAACAACAAGTGGGGAAATAAATATTCAAGATCATGATTCCAAGTATAATCTAGAAGCAAGTTCAACTGCGGGAGATATAGATATTACTTTATCGGAAAAACCACAAGATGCGGTAATTACTGGGCAAAGTGCTGCCGGAGATGTAACAATTTTTAATGAAGAAAATAATAACGTAACAATTGGCAATGGTAGTAAAAAGATTAGCGGTAAAACGGCTGCGGGAGATGTGACGATTGAAACTCGTTAATAAGAAATAGAATGTATGGAAATCTATCAAAATACAAAAAAGAAGATAATTACCGTATATAAATAAGGTAATTATCTTCTTTTTATTATTTTTAATGTAAATCACGATATACGCCAATTACTTTCCCGATAACTGACACTTGTTTTAAAATGATAGGTTCTAATGAAGAGTTTTCTGGTTGTAGACGGAAATGGTCTTTTTCTTTATAGAAACGTTTAACAGTTGCTTCGTTATCTTCTGTTAAGGCGACTACAATTTCACCATTATATGCAGACTGTTGTTGGCGAACAACAACTAAATCTCCATCGAAAATACCAGCTTCAATCATACTATCTCCAGAAATACGTAACATGAACACTTGGTCTGCTCCAGCAACAATACTAGCTGGAAGTGGGAAATGTTCCTCTACGCTTTCAACCGCTGTAATTGGTAAACCGGCAGTAACTTTTCCGACAATTGGAACTTGAATAACAGATTGTGTTTCCGTATCCATTCGGTCTTCACCTAAAATTTCAATGGCACGTGGTTTTGTTGGATCGCGTCGAATGTATCCTTTTTCTTCTAATCGTGATAAATGTCCGTGCACTGTAGAACTAGAAGCGAGGCCGACTGCTTGACCAATTTCACGTACGGAAGGTGGATATCCTTTTTCTTGTACTTTTAGCTTAATAAAGTCGAGAATGTCTTGCTGGCGTTTCGTTAACTTTTCCATGTTTTCTAACACCTCGTTTTCTTTCATTTTTCTTATTAATAAGTATAACATGTGAAAAAACATTCTACAAACATAAGTTCGAACAAATGGCGGATTTATGTTACACTATAGGGAAATAATAGGGAGAAAGAGGGGTTCAAAATGAATGCAATTATTTATGCACGTGTGAGTACAACGAAAGAAGCGCAAGAAACATCATTATTACGTCAAAAAGATGAATTATTGCATTTAGCTGAGCGCTATCAAATGAATGTTACTAAGGTGATTGAAGAGCAGGCTAGTGGATATACAATTGAACGTGACGGTATATTAGAGGTGCTGGATACAATTCGAGACGAACAAATTGATGTGTTACTTATACAAGATGAAACGCGCCTTGGTAGAGGAAATGCGAAGATCGCATTAATGCATTGTTTACATAAAGAAGGCATAAAAGTATATACGCATACACATAATGGTGAATTACAATTGTCGGATTCTGATTCGATGGTATTAGATATTATTGGTATTGTTGAAGAATATCAAAGAAAGATTCATAATTTGAAAATTAAACGAGGTATGCAACGTGCAGTAGAAAAAGGTTATCGTCCAGAAAATAATTTAAAAAATCGTCATTTAAGTGTAGGAAGAGAGAAAAAAGAAGTGCCAATTGAGGAAATTGTACGTTTGCGAAAAAGTGAACTCACGTTTGAAGAAATTGCAGCAACATTACGTGGATTTGGTCATAATGTTTCAAAGGCGACTGTACATCGTAGATATGTAGAGTATACGAAGCAATTGCTTGATAAAGAAGAGTAACTATTGTATGATAATAATCAGTTTTGATTAGAAGGGGGATTCGAGATGATTAATCACGAACTCGTTGAACGCATTAACTTCTTAGCGAAAAAAGCAAAAGCTGAAGGTTTAACTGAAGAAGAGCAACGTGAGCGTCAATCGCTACGTGAACAATATTTAAAAGGATTTCGTCAAAATATGTTAAACGAACTTAAAGGAATTAAAGTTGTTAACGAAGAAGGTACAGATGTCACACCGACGAAATTAAAAGCTTTAAAAAAGCAAGATAATGCAAAATTAAATTAAAAGATGGGCGAAGCCCATCTTTTTTTATTTGTAAAAATCGTTATTTAATAACTTTCCAGTTGTTATTAACTGTTGCTTCTATCGTTTTATGTTCCAATATATAATTAGCGATAAGTTCAGACATATCTGTGGGTATATCTTTTACTACCGGTTTGTTTTGAAACATAAAGAAATTTCCCCCGCCACTTGCACGATAATTATTCATTACAACTTCATATTCTTCATTCATATTAAGAGGAGCACTGTTATGCTGTAAAGATTCTACTCTTTCACCAATTGGTTTTGAAATGTTTAATACATATGAAATCCCTTCCCACATATCATAATTATAATGTTGTGGTTTTGGTTCTATGTAGGTAGGACTTACGATGATGGATCCATCTGTTTTTAATGTGAAATAAGAAGCAGAGAGTTCAAGAGCGGCTTTTATATCAGCTCCAGTTATTCTAATTACTTTTAATGTGTTTGGATAAATATAATTAGAAACGATGTCACGCATTGTTACATGTTCCGGGAAACCTGGAGATGTATTATGGAACAAACTTGTACAAGAAATTGATACCTTAGCTATATCCATCTGTATTTTATTTATGAATTCGATAAAAGGATGATCGTGCAAACGAGTTTGCATAGCATCTGAAATTTGCATGTCCCCCTGAATGATTCCAATAGGTTGATCAAGCCACTTTTGTGTTTTCTCTTCGTAATCGGCTACCAATGAAAGTACATCTTGGTCCGCTTCAATTCCTTGTACAGATAATAATTCAGAAGAGCTCTCTTTTTTTACCCATTTACGTTTCGTTTTTTCGAATGTTACTTTTACTTTGCCGACTGAGTGTCCATTGCATCCGGTCTGTAAAATTGTTACACCGTTAGCCATTGTGTGAGAAATTTCTCGGTGTTGATGACCTGTTAGTAAAAGATCTATGCCTTCAATTTCATGGCACATTGCATATCCTTGGTTTTCACCTGTTAACACTTCAGTAGGTTCCCCGGTTTGTAAATCTTTTTCAAATCCACCGTGATAGGCTACGACTAATAAATCGGGTTTCTCATGTTCGCGAATATAAGAAACCCATTTTTTTGTAGTCTTTAATGCATCTTCAAATAGTAAATCTTTAATGTGATGGGCCTGTTCCCAATTTGGGATGTAATGTGTTGTTACCCCTAAAATAGCGATTTTTATATTGGATTCAATCTGTTTGATTAAATAAGGTTTTCCGAAATAAGGTTTGTTTATGTTTTTATCTAATATGTTTGCTGATAGGTACGGGAAGTTCGCAGTAGTCACAGCATTATTTAATATATTCATCCCGTAATTAAATTCATGATTGCCGATAATTGCAGCGTCATATTGTAAGTAATTCGCTAATAAGGACATTGGATTTTTTTTGTTTTTTTCGTATGTAACGTAATGATAAGTAAATGGTGTTCCTTGAATAAAGTCGCCATTATCAATTAAAAGAACGTTTGTATTTTGGGAACGTTCTTTTTTTATAAGAGTAGAAATTTTAGCTAAACCAAGTTCTGCTGGGGAGTTATCTTGGTAGTGAATAGGATAAACAGTGCCATGTATATCGCTTGTTAATAAGATGTTTAAAGTTACAGTTTGATTTTGTTCCAATATGACTCACCTTTTCTATTGTTATCTTCCAATTAATCATATCAAATATGTGAAGTGAATTTTGATGTGAATGTATAGAATGTGTAAAGATTCTGTAAATAACCAATTGTGTATCAAAATATGTGATATATTTCTTCATGTTTACGGAAGGTTATTTTATAACAAGAAAAATGGAGGCATTAATATGTTGAAAAAAGTTTTTGCAATGAGTACAACAGTTGTACTAGCGGCCGGATTATTAAGTGGCTGCGGGACGGAAGAGTCCAGTGCAAGTAAAAATGAAGATACGAAAAAAGGTTATGTACCAAAGACCTTAAATGTTCAATTTGTTCCTTCTCAAAATGCGGATACGTTAGAGGCAAAGGCAAAACCATTGGAAAAGCTATTAAGCGATAAATTAAATATTCCGGTAAAAGTTAGTATTTCAACGAACTACAATACAATTGTAGAAGCGATGGCATCTAAACAAGTAGATGTAGGATTTTTACCGCCAACAGCGTACGTATTAGCACATGAAAAGAAGGCTGCAAATGTAATTTTACAAGCACAACGTTTTGGAGTAGAGGATGAAACAGGAGCTCCTACAAAAGATTTAGTAGATTATTATAAATCTGAGTTTGTTGTTAAAAAAGACTCTAATATAAATAGTGTAAAAGATTTAAAAGGTAAAAAGATTGGTTATCAAGACGTAACATCATCAGCAGGGTATGTATGGCCTGCAGCTGTTCTATTAAAAGAGGGAATTGATCCGTTAAAAGATGTGAAACCTGTTACATTAAAAGGTCACGATCAGTCGCTTATTGCTCTTTTAAATGGTGACGTAGATGCAGCTGTTGTATTCCAAGATGCTCGTAATATTGTAAAAAAAGATTATCCGAATATATTCGAGCAAACGAAAATAGTGAAATTTACGGAGAAAATTCCAAACGATACGATTTCGGTACGTTCTGATTTAGATGAAGAGTGGAGCAAGAAATTACAGGATGCTTTCATTGAAATTGGAAAAAATGAGGAAGGCCGTAAAATCATTAAAGAAGTATATTCTCATGAAGGATATATTAAATCTGATGATAGTAAATTTGATATTGTTCGTGAATATGGAAAGACAGTGAAGACGCAATAATACATAGTGAAATGGCGGCTAGCTGGAAGGTGTGAGATTTCAGTTAGTTTGCCGTTTTTTAGTTATTGATAATACATTGAAAGTAGGTAAGCTGTGTGATAGAGTTTCGAAATGTTTCTAAAATGTATCCGAATGGCACAAGGGGATTGAATAATATAAATTTAAAGATTCAAAAAGGTGAGTTTATTGTAATGGTCGGATTATCCGGAGCTGGAAAATCTACACTTCTCAGATCCGTAAATCGTCTTCATGAGATTACAGAAGGAGAAATCATTATTGAAGGTGAGTCTATTACTTCTGCGAAAGGAAAAGGATTAAGGCGTATGCGCCGGGATATCGGTATGATCTTCCAAAGTTTTAACCTTGTAAAGCGATCAACAGTATTAAAAAATGTATTAGCTGGTCGTGTTGGATATCATTCCACATTACGTACAACGTTAGGTTTGTTTCCGAAAGAAGATGTGGAGCTCGCATTTCAAGCATTAAAAAGAGTGAATATTTTAGAAAAAGCATATGCGCGTGCTGATGAATTATCAGGAGGACAACAGCAACGTGTATCGATAGCTAGAGCATTGGCGCAAGAAGCAAAAATCATATTGGCAGATGAGCCTGTTGCATCGTTAGATCCACTTACGACAAAGCAAGTGCTAGATGATTTGAAAAAAATTAATGAAGATTTTGGAATCACGACAATTGTAAATTTACATTCTATTGATTTGGCTAGACAATATGCGACACGCATTATTGGATTACATGCAGGAGAAATTGTTTTTGACGGTTTAGTAGAAGAAGCAACGGATGAAAAATTTGCTGAAATTTATGGGGACGTTGCTCAGAAAAGCGAATTATTAGAGGTGGCAGTAAAATGAATGACGTGACGATATATTCAAATGAAATACCGAAGCCGCCGAGTAAATTGAAACATATGTTAACGTTTATTTTAGTTATTTTAATGCTGTGGAGTAGTAGTGTACAAGTAGATGCATCATTTTCAAAACTGGTAGACGGTTTTCCAAATATGGTAGATCTATTGAAAGAAATGGTGCCACCTGATTGGAGTTATTTTCAAGTTATTACAACAGCGATGTTAGATACAATACGTATGGCGATTATTGGGACGACCTTAGGAGCGATTTTAGCTATTCCACTTGCATTGTTTGCAGCAAGTAATGTGTTTACTAACACATTTTTATACAGTCTAGCTCGAATGATTTTAAATTTTATACGAACAATACCAGATTTATTATTGGCGGCTATTTTCGTAGCGATTTTTGGAATTGGGCCACTTCCAGGTATTTTGGCTCTTACTTTTTTTTCAATTGGACTTGTAGCGAAATTGTTGTATGAATCAATTGAATCAATTGACCCTGGCCCACTAGAAGCGATGACAGCTGTAGGGGCTACTAAGGTACAATGGATTGTTTATGGAGTCATTCCACAAGTAAAAGCACACTTTGTTTCCTATGTACTATATACATTTGAGGTGAATGTACGTGCAGCGGCTGTCCTAGGTTTAGTAGGAGCAGGTGGTATTGGACTATATTATGATCGTACACTTGGATTTTTACAATATCAACAAACTGCTTCTATAATTATCTATACCCTTATTGTTGTTTTGTTAATTGACTACATTAGTACATTGTTGCGGGAGAAACTATAATGAATAGAACGACGATGATTGTGCCAAAACCGAAGAAACCGAGTATATATCGCTGGATTATTTTAATAGCACTTACAGTTGTATATGTATGGGCCTTTTCAGGAGTACCATTAGAAGGGATAAAGGACACAGCAGGTGAAATCACGAAAGCAATTATGACAGGGATATTAAATCCAGACTGGTCGTATGTATCTTTGCCAGATGGTGAAGATTTATTACATGGATTAATTGATACGTTGGCAATTGCGATATTAGGTACATTTATTTCTGCATTTTTATCTGTTCCGTTTGCCTTTTGGGCGGCAACGAATATGAGTAGTGGAAAATTAACTTCAGGATCTGGGAAATTTGTACTTAGTTTTGTTCGTACGTTTCCTGAATTAGTTATGGCTCTTTTATTTATAAAAGCTGTTGGTCCAGGCTCTTTTGCAGGAGTATTAGCTTTAGGATTACATTCTATTGGAATGTTAGGGAAACTATATTCAGAAGGAATTGAAAACATAGATAAAGGACCGACGGAAGCGTTGCTAGCAACAGGAGCAAACCGTTTTCAAATACTTTGGTATGCAGTGTTACCACAAGTGTTACCAGATTTTCTATCGTATACGTTATACAGATTTGAAATTAATGTAAGATCCGCTGCGATTTTAGGGGTTATTGGAGCGGGAGGGATTGGTACACCTTTAATTTTTGCGCTGAGTTCACGGAATTGGTCTCGTGTTGGTATTATTTTATTAGGTATTATTTTAATGGTAATTATAATTGATTTGATTTCAAGTTCGATTCGGAAACGGATTGTTTAACTTATTTGAAAAGCATCGAAGTTAGATGCTTTTTTATGTTTTTAAAAACGTATTTAAAAAAGTAAGAATAGAAGAAAATTGTATAAATATACAGATAATTCTCTTTCTTTTTAAAATAAAAATAATGAAAAAGTATGTCATATTGAATGCCCATACATTCCCGGAAACATTGATTTTTTTATAAAAAATCAAAAAAATATCAACATATTTGTCGATACATGTTGTATAATCTTGCGTGGGAAGCTATCATATAAATGTATAAAACGTTTACTAATATAAGCGAAGGGAAGAATAGCATGTCACATTCAATCGAACAACTTTCTATCAACACGATTCGCACATTATCCATCGATGCGATTGAAAAAGCAAACTCTGGTCACCCAGGAATGCCAATGGGTGCAGCACCAATGGCTTATACATTATGGACTCAATTTATGAAACAAAATCCAAATAACCCAACGTGGTTTAACCGTGATCGTTTCGTATTATCTGCAGGTCATGGTTCAATGTTATTATACAGCCTACTTCACCTATCTGGTTATGATGTAACAATGGATGACTTAAAGAACTTCCGTCAATGGGGAAGCAAAACTCCAGGACATCCTGAGTACGGTCATACAGCTGGTGTAGATGCAACGACTGGTCCACTTGGACAAGGTATTGCAACTGCTGTAGGTATGGCAATGGCTGAAAGACATTTAGCTGCTAAATATAACCGTGATGCGTATAATGTAGTAGATCATTATACATACGCTATTTGTGGTGATGGAGATTTAATGGAAGGCGTTTCTGCTGAAGCATCTTCATTAGCTGCTCATTTACAATTAGGTCGCCTTGTTGTGCTTTATGATTCAAACGATATTTCATTAGATGGTGATTTAAATCGTTCATTCTCTGAAAGTGTAGAAGATCGTTACAAAGCATACGGATGGCAAGTAATCCGTGTTGAGGATGGAAACGATATTGAAGCAATCGCGAAAGCAATTGAAGAAGCGAAAGCTGACGAAAAACGCCCAACGCTAATTGAAGTAAGAACGACAATTGGTTTCGGTTCTCCAAACAAATCAGGAAAATCAGCCTCACATGGTTCTCCACTTGGTGTAGAAGAAACAAAATTAACGAAAGAAGCATATGCTTGGACTGCTGAGCAAGATTTCCACGTAGCAGAAGAGGTATACGACAACTTCCGTAAAACAGTACAAGATGTTGGTGAAACTACGCAAGCAGAGTGGAACACTATGCTAGGTGAATATGCACAAGCATACCCAGAATTAGCAAACGAATTCCAAGCAGCAATGAACGGTCAACTTCCAGAAGGTTGGGAGCAAAACTTACCAACTTATGAATTAGGATCAAAAGCAGCAACTCGTAATTCTTCTGGTGCTGTAATTAATGCAATTGCAGAGTCTGTACCATCATTCTTCGGTGGATCTGCTGACCTTGCTGGTTCTAACAAAACATACATGAATAACGAAAAAGACTTTACAAGAGATGATTACAGCGGTAAAAACATTTGGTACGGTGTACGTGAGTTCGCAATGGGTGCAGCAATGAACGGTATTGCATTACATGGCGGTTTAAAAACTTACGGTGGTACGTTCTTCGTATTCTCTGATTACTTACGTCCAGCAATTCGCCTTGCAGCATTAATGCAATTGCCAGTAACGTATGTATTCACACATGACAGTATCGCTGTTGGTGAAGATGGTCCAACACATGAACCAGTCGAGCAATTAGCAGCGCTTCGTGCAATGCCGAACGTTTCTGTTATCCGTCCAGCTGATGGTAACGAATCTGTTGCAGCTTGGAGACTGGCTTTAGAATCTACAAACAAACCAACTGCTTTAGTATTAACTCGTCAAGACCTTCCAACATTAGAAGGTGCAAAAGATGATACGTATGAAAAAGTAGCAAAAGGTGCATATGTAGTTTCTTCAAGCAAGAAAGAAACGGCTGATGTTATCTTACTTGCAACTGGATCTGAAGTAAGCCTAGCTGTTGAAGCTCAAAAAGCATTAGCAGCAGACGGTGTTGACGCAGCTGTTGTCAGCATGCCATCTATGGATCGTTTTGAAGCTCAAACTGCAGAGTACAAAGAATCTGTATTACCAAAAGCAGTAACAAAACGTTTCGCAATCGAAATGGGTGCTACATTCGGATGGCACCGTTACGTAGGTCTTGAAGGAGATGTGTTAGGTATCGATACATTCGGTGCTTCTGCTCCTGGTGAGAAGATTATGGAAGAGTATGGATTTACTGTAGAGAACGTTGTTCGTAAAGTAAAAGAAATGCTTTAATGATTTCAGAAAAATCTCTCCGGCATGGAGAGATTTTTCTATGTAAATGAGTTTTTTCGACAGAAAAAGTTTTTTATCTCTCCGCAGTCAGACAATCATTGCAAATTTTCTTATATATAATGAAGAGAAAAGGTTGTCCAGATTGGGAGGGGAAAAATGAAAACGTATGAATTGTATTTAATTCAAGAGGATATTGCGAAATCTTATTTTGGTCGTGAATATTTGTTTTTTGATTTATTTGCTCGATTTTCAGAATCTGGGTCCCTTTCGGAGAAAAAAGTGTTATATAAACAAATGATGTATATAACAAAACCATTACAAGTAATGAAAATTCATCATAAATTAGAACAAGCTTTGCGCGTTCTTGGTAAATATGATAGAACACATCATACACATACACTTTATACGGGAGCGGAGTACGGTGAAATAATGGTGAAACCGCACTATATTCGCATGAATACCTCTGGAAATGTCTCTATGGAAACGACTTTCTTTGAGGTGTTAAGAAAGTGTGAATTAACATTTTTAGCTATGGATTATGAAAATACAAAGTACGGATGGCTGAATCCTCTAAAACAAGTACGAACATATGTGTAAAAAATGTCGAATTGTATCTTGTCTTATTGAAAAGGTTTTAGTACACTGTAAGGTAGACAACATGAAGGAGGAAAATATATGCCAATTTGGTTAGGTATTCTAGTGGGCGTAGTAGCACTAGTAGCAGGCGTGGCGTTAGGATTTTTCATTGCCCGCAAATACATGATGAATTACTTACAAAAAAATCCACCAATTAACGAACAAATGTTAAAAATGATGATGATGCAAATGGGACAAAAACCTTCCCAAAAGAAAATCAATCAAATGATGAGCGCAATGAACAAGCAACAAATGAAATAAGCGCTAAAAGACACTCGCTAAGAGTGTCTTTCTTTTTGTTAGTTACAGTTTTTAAAACTTTTAAAAATTCTGTATTTTTGATAAACTGAAAACATCGCTCATTTTAAGGGAGGAGGAAAAAAATGAAAGTGTTTATGAATTTAGCGTGGTTTTTTAAACAAGAAAAACGAGCATACATAACCGGAATTATTTTATTATTTGGCGTTGCACTTTTAGAACTTGTAGCACCAAAAGTAATTGGAATCGTTGTAGATGAAATTAATGATGGAACATTGACGACCAATAAGTTACTAAATTGGGTTGTACTATTAGTAATTGTAGGTATTACGATGTACATATTACGTTACATATGGCGTATTATGATTTTCGGGTCTTCGTTAAAATTAGCTCGCCAATTACGAAAAAATTTATATGAACATTTTACAAAGATGAGTCCATCTTTCTATCAGTCAAATCGAACAGGTGATTTAATGGCACATGCGACCAATGATATTCAAGCGATCCAGCAAACTGCTGGAGCGGGTGTTTTAACGCTTGTTGATTCATTAGCTGTTGGGGGATGTGTACTCGTAGCGATGGGTTTTACAATTAGTTGGAAGTTAACATTGTTAAGTTTAATTCCGATGCCGATTGTAGCCATTTCGACAAATTATTATGGAACGTTATTACATAAAAGGTTTCATAAAGCACAGCAATCATTTTCGGAAATTAATGATAAAGTGCAAGAGAGTATGAGTGGAATGAAAGTGATTCGATCGCTTGGACAAGAGAAAGAAGATTTGCAGGCGTTTCGAAAAAAATCAGAAGATGTTGTGCATAAAAATGTGTTAGTTGCACGTATTGATTCGTTATTTGATCCGACAATCGCTCTTATCGTTGGATTTTCTTTTTTAATTGCAGTATGTTACGGATCGGTATTAGTTGTAAGAGGTGAATTAACAGTAGGTGATCTCGTTACATTTACGACATATTTAGGTACCCTCGTTTGGCCAATGTTAGCGTTTGGATGGTTGTTCAATATTATGGAGCGTGGGCGTGCTTCATATGACCGTGTAGAAAAAATTCTTTCACAAAAATCAGATGTAGTAAATAGAGAAAATGCTGTACATACGATAGCGAGCGGTAATGTTTCGTTTGCCGTTGATTCATTTTCGTATAAGAAAAATGAACTGTTACATTTAAACGATATTCACTTTGATTTGAAGAAGGGCGAAACGCTAGGAGTTGTAGGACGTACAGGTGCAGGGAAAACGACTTTATTAAAATGTTTAATCCGTGAGTATGATCATTTTAATGGTGAATTAAAAGTTGGGGAGCGAGATATTCGAGATTTAACACTTCATGGTGTCCGTTCTGCCATTTCATATGTGCCACAAGATCATTTTTTATTTTCAGCAAGTATTGGTGAGAATATCGCCTTTGGAAAGGCGGATGCTACATATAATGAAATTACCCAAGCTGCAGATATTGCTTGTATTCATAATGATATCCTCCAATTTTCAGAAGGATATGAAACATTAGTAGGGGAAAGAGGCGTTTCGTTATCTGGTGGTCAAAAACAGCGAATCTCTATTGCTCGTGCTTTATTAACAAATGCTGAAATTTTAATTTTGGACGATTGTTTATCAGCGGTAGATGCAAAAACAGAAGAGACAATTTTAAGTGCCTTAAAGAGGGAAAGAGCAGGGAAAACGACGATTATTACTGCACACCGATTAAGTGCAATTCAGCATGCCAATCTTATTCTTGTTGTTGATGAAGGTAGAATTGTACAAAGAGGTACACATGAGGAATTAATGAAGGAAAACGGCTGGTACAAGGAAATGTATGAAAGCCAGCAATTAGAAGCTTTAGTCGAGAAAGGAGGCGTATGATGGTAGAGAAGAAGCGAAGTGATTTAAGTAGATTGCTTTCTTATATGAAGCCATATAAAGGGTTGCTATCTTTAGCGTTTATCTTTTTAGTTGGTGCGACAGTAACGGAAATGATGGGGCCTTTTTTAATTAAACAATTCCTCGATGAACACCTAGTACCGCGGGATTTTGAACGATCAGCACTCGTTACTTTATTTGTAATTTACATAGTTGCTCATTTATTAAAAGTATTATTTACGTATTTAAATCTATTGTACTTTCAGAACATTGCTTTTAAGATTGTTCAAGATATGCGAGTTGAAGTATATGAACATGTTCAAAAGCTATCATTAAGTTTCTTTGATCGTACGCCAATTGGTACGCTCGTATCTCGTATAACGAATGATACGGAAGCGATTAAAGATTTTTATGTCAGTGTATTATCAACATTTGTGAAAAATGTAGTCTTTTTAGTAGGTATTTTAATAGCGATGTTTTTATTAGATGTAAAATTAGCGTTATTTTCTCTCGTATTAATTCCGATAATGTTCGCGATTATGGTATTATATCGCCGGAAAAGTGCAGCTTTTTATTTAGAAGTACGTAATCAACTAAGCGTGTTAAATGCAAAATTGAACGAGTCCATACAAGGAATGAATATTGTTCAAGTGTTCAGACAAGAAAAACGTATGAGAAAAGAGTTTGAAGAAGTGAATAATAAACATTATAGTGCAGGGCGACGTACATTGAAGTTAGACGCATTACTTTTACGACCAGCTACGGATTTAGTACATATTGTAGCTATTGCTTTAGTACTAGGTTTATTTGGGATTGATGCTTTAAAGAGCCCTGTTGAAGTAGGAGTTTTATATGCTTTTGTTAACTATATACATCGTTTCTTCCAACCTGTAAATGAGATGATGATGAAATTGTCCTTTTTCCAACAGGCACTTGTTTCGTCATCACGTGTATTTCATTTAATGGACGAGAAAGATTTAGCACCGGTTCAAAAAGGCAATGAGAATCCTCAAGTTGTGGATGGAGATATTGAATTTAAAAATGTTACTTTTTCGTATGATGGAAAGCGTGACGTTTTAAAAAATGTATCATTTCACGTGAAACAAGGGCAAATGGTTGCTTTTGTTGGGCATACTGGTAGCGGAAAAAGTACGATTATGAATTTGTTAATGCGATTTTATAATCTTAAGTCAGGAAATATTGTAATAGACGGTGTAGATTTAGAAAAATTTGAAGAACGAGAAATTAGAAAGAAAATAGGACTCGTATTGCAAGATGCATTTTTATTTGCTGGAAATGTAAAGCAAAATATTCGTATGTATAATGAAGAAATTACGGATGAAGAAGTAAAAGAAGCTGCTCGATTTGTGCAAGCGAATACGTTTATTGAAAAGTTACCAGAGCAGTATGAAACAGAAGTAGTAGAAAGAGGTGCAGCATTTTCAAGCGGTCAACGACAATTAATTGCTTTTGCTAGAACGATAGCAACGAATCCGAAAGTATTAGTATTAGATGAAGCAACAGCTAATATCGATACAGAAACAGAAGAGGCTATTCAAACAGCGTTGCAACAAATGCGAAAAGGTAGAACGACGATAGCCATTGCGCATAGGTTATCTACAATTCAAGATGCAGATCAAATTTTTGTGATGCATGATGGAGAGATAGTAGAAAGAGGAACACATCAAGAATTACTAAGTGAGCAAGGTTTGTATTATAATATGTACTTGTTACAAAATAAAGGGAGTTTGCAAAAGGCCTTGTAAATACAAGGTCTTTTTTATTTTGTATACAAAATATATTTACTCTTTGTTTCTATAGCATAAATGTCGTGTCCTCTTATGAAACTTGTACATATTGTATGTATACGAAGTAAAAAAATTGATAGGAGATTTTATATGCAAAACAGATCGAGTTCAAATGTTACGTTTATTGATGTGTCTCATTGGGAAGAGAATATTGATTGGAATGCAGTGAAGGCATCTGGAATTCCAGCAGCGTATGCAAAAGCGACAGAAGGTGTAAATTACATTGATCCTACTTTTACTAAAAATGTACAAGCAGCCCGAAGTGCGAATGTATTAATTGGTGCATACCATTTTGCACGTCCAGAACAAAATGATGCAATTTCAGAGGCGAAATATTTTGTGAGTATATTACAAAGTAACCAGACAGACTTAATGCCAGTTCTGGATTTAGAATCACCAAAAGATCCGAGTAATAGTAATTTAACTGGTAGCGCTATATCGAATTGGGCAAGAAGCTTCATAAATTATGTGAAACAGGCTACTGGAAAAGATGTAATGTTATATACAGGAGTTTGGTATATTAATGAGTTCGGAATTAGCGGATTAAGTGATATTCCACTTTGGATTGCTAAATACTCGAGTACACCGCCTGCTGATGCTGGTGGATGGACAGCGTGGACAGCATGGCAGTACACAGATTCTGGACAAATTTCAGGTGTAGGAAATTGTGATGTATCAGCTGCAGTTTCACTAGAAGCTTTACAAGGGAATGGAGCAAGTGGTGGAGGGAATGTTTCTCCGCCTAATAATGCAACTCCAGTGTACGGGGTTGCTATAATTAATGGAGATAATGTGAATTTGAGAAGTGGACCATCTTTGCAGTCTAGTGTAATTCGCCAATTGAATCGTGGCGAAACATATGAAGTTTGGGGAGAACAAGATGGATGGCTTTGTTTAGGGACAAATCAGTGGGTATATAATGATCCGAGTTATATTCAGTATAAACATTATGTGGCGACTATTACTGGTGATAATGTAAATTTACGTGACGCTCCATCATTAAAAGGAAATGTTATAAGACAGTTACATCATGGTGAATCGTATCGAGTATGGAGTAAGCAAGATGGATGGCTTTGCTTAGGGACAAATCAATGGATATACTACGATCCAAGTTATATTCAGTATGGTGTACAATAGAGTGAAAATAAAAGGTGCCCCGTCAGAGGTGCCTTTTATCCCGCATTAACTGGTGGTAAGACCCCCACCTCAAAATTCAGCGGAAGCAAAGAAGTTAGGGGGGATCAATTGCCAGTAAACGCCCGATTGGTTCAACTAATAATCAGTGGGGAAGGAACAAAACCCCCCACTGATTAAAGTTTCACTTTATTAAAAATATACAACTTTTACAAAGTCTATATCGAAACCATAGTATACTATAGTAGATATATTTTAAAAAAATAATAGAAAATGAAATAAAGGGGTAAAAATATGAATTATGTGCTAATAGGTGCGGTTTTAATATTATTAGCTGTAGTATTTGTGCTGTTTTATAAAAATAAACAGTTAGAATCAGAGAGTCAGCAAGTAGAATTTGAAAAGAAACAAGCAATTGAAACATATGAAAACGAAATTGCAGCTACGGTGATAGAGCATAAAGAACAACAAAATAATTTGAAAAATATGGAACAGAAAAAATACAATGATTTACAAGTAAGTGCAAATAGAGAAATTGAAAATATGCGTATGATGAAAAATCAATTAGCTATGCAACATAGTAAAGAACGTAGTGAAATACAAAATAAACATAATAACGAAATACATATGTTTCAAAAATTAATTGCAAATTTACGAGAATATACTAAAAACGGCGCTGAAATGAATACGTACGAAACATTACATTATATGAAGCGAGGATTCATAGAGCAAGGCATCATATTAGATGCTGAAATTGAAATCATGCCGAATGTTTTTATTAAAAATAATAGTGAAATAAACGATAATCGAATCCATCATCTCATCTTGTGCAAAACTGGTATTTATCTACTTGAGACGAAAGAATGGGAAGAGAAATTAATTCATGGTTTAACGAAAGAAAATGCTGGTATATATTCATTTATGATTGATGAAATGGGTAAGTATCAACAAGAAGTTGAAAAAGAAGAGACATTTGAATATATAGTAGGTAAAGATTCGTCAACTATGCAAGTGAAAAATGAAGGAAATCCAGTATATAAGGCGAAGAAACTATCTCAAATTTTATACAATTGTTTGAAAGAAATGCAGGCTAATAGTATAAAAGAAAAGGTAAAACCAGTTGTATATTTTTATAATGAAAATGGAAAAGAAATAATAGATCTTTCTAGTGAGGAAACACCTAGATTAAAAGATCGGGAGCAAATTGTAACGTTCTTCAGAAATGAAATCTTAGCAGGGAAAGTAGTATATACAGTGCAAGAATTAGAACAGATTCGAGAAATGATTAGCCGGATGAATTATATAGTGAGTTAAAAGGGGAGATCTCTCTGAACGCTATGCTACGTGGCATTTTGTATGTCTATTTTTGTTTGTATATAGTAATGTACATTCTATTTATATTCGTCATTGATATGGTCCATATACCCTTAAGTGTAAGGAGCATTTTTGTAGTATTCATACCATTTGTTTTATTAGTCATGATTCAAAGGGCTATTTTATATGTTTCTAAAAATCGTAATGAAGAAAAGAAGCAAATGTTGGGGGGGTAATAGTAGCACTCATACCATTAATAGTATGCACTGTACAACTAAGTGTAAATGAATATACATCAAAGTTTAATCAAAATAGATGGTTAAATCATGCAGATAAGCGGGTATATATGGTAGATGATCTATTACAAAAATATAAATTAATAGGGAAATCAAATGAAGAAATTATACAATTATTAGGGGCTCCAACGGAAACGAGAAGTGGGGAAGAAGGAGTTACCACTTTGTATTATCTTGGGACTGAACGTGGCTTTATTCCAATAGATAGCGAACAGCTTGTTTTCCAATTTGATAGAGGTGGAAAAGTCATGGAATATACGGTGCATAAAGATTAAAGAAACGTAGAGGGAAGCTATATGTTATAGCTTCTTTTTTATTTTTCAATATGTCACGGAAGGGGGAGAAGGTTTTTGAGTGGAATAAGGAATGAAAGCGGAGGTGATGCATATATATAGATGCATTGGGTGATTATTAGTCCGATTGGTGAGGGGTAATAATTAATAAGTACGGACAAAAACCCCACTCATTAAAGTTTCACTTTATCATATTGTATAAATGAAAAGGAGGTAAGACGGTGAAAGCAATCCCGACTGATGTCCTGAGTAAAGAATTGATGGAAAGAGAAGGAGTTATCTCTATTACAGTAAAGGAATTTGAAAAGATAGAAGTAGCTGGAGTGGTGGTCGCTGGTCCAGCAGTTATTTTGATTAATCAAGATTAAGTACATATCATTGAAATAAAAAGCATCCATCTAGGATGCTTTTTATTTGTATGTAAGGATAAATATGATGGATAATTGTGTTACTGGAGGGAAAGTCTGTGGCAATAATTATAACAATGTTAGTAATGGGTATTTTATTAGGATTTGTTGGAGCTGGAGGAGCTGGGTTTATTATCGCGATACTCACTTTAGTATTCCAAATCCCTATTCATGTTGCTCTTGCAACATCTTTAACTGCAATGGCATTTACGACATTATCAGGTGTTGTAAGTCATTACCGTGAAGGCAATGTTGCACTTATTATAGGCGGGATTGTTGGGGGATTTGGCGCAATTGGCTCTTATATTGGTTCTAAATTTGGTTCACTTATACCAGCACATCTTCTTCATTGGTTTACAGCTGGGATGTTATTTTTATCGGCAATTTTTATGTTTATTAAATTAATTATGTTCCAAAACAAAGAAAAGTCGTCTTTATATAAACATAAAGAGTTTTCCGTGAACTACTTGTTGAAATGTGTATGCCTTGGATTAGTTACTGGAATGATGGCTGGTTCATTTGGGATTGGTTCTGCACCGTTTATTCAACTTGGATTAATGGTTCTATTGGGACTTACGATTCAGCAATCTGTAGGGACAACAATGCTTGTTATATTACCGATTGCAATTGGAGGCGGGATAGGATATAGTTCGGAAGGATATTTAGATTATATATTGTTATTACAAGTATTGATTGGGACCATGTTAGGGGCATACATTGGCGCGAAGTTTACAAATTATGCACCGCGAACGCTTTTGAGGTTTTCGATGATTATGACACCGGTTTTAGCTGGTTGTATGCTATTGATGGAATAAAGTGAAATTATAATCAGTAGGGGGTTACTGCTTACAAATAGCAGGATAAAATTAATATAGCAAACTATTAATATATTTTACGAATGAATTATATAGGTAATTCATATTTCCCATATAAAAGGATTTGTTTTAATATTATGAGTGTAAAGTTCGAGTATTCGAAGTACTACTTGAATTATATCCCTATCCCTTTTCTAAAAATGCGAACAAGTTTTGCCCTATTCTATTCAATAGTTAATTGCATAGAAATATATTGTTCGATGACCATTATGGAACGTACATAATGGGAAAATCCCGATCCTTAAAGAGGATGCCCCTAATCTTCATGTGAAAATATGATCGGATATGAAAGCTGACCAATTTATGGTCAGCTTTCTTTTTGTTCGAAAATTATTTCTTCTTTAATTTCTGTTTGCAATAATACAGTTTTTCCGAAGCGACGTTTGCATTCCGCGCGCACTTTTTCAAGGGCTAGTAGCTGAGTAGTGGCGGGAACTGTGACAATAGCTTGGCGAGGTTTTCGATTTTCTTCACAAAAGACACATTCCACAACATAATTAGAAATCATATTTTCATCCTTCCAGTTTTAATTTCTAAGAAGGGATTGTCTATGAAGTTGATGTAATTTTTCGTCATTGTTTTATTATTTTCCTCTTTTTTTCAAGGGGAAAATAATAAAGAAGGCGAATTTTAGTAGGGGAGGGATGTTTATGGAGAGATGGATAGGTAGTGCAGCGGTATGTGTAAATGAAAAAAATGAAGTTTTAATGGTATTGCAGGGCAAAGAGGGAGAAGAAAAAAGGTGGTCTGTCCCAAGTGGAGGACTTGAAAAGGGAGAGACACTAGAAGAATGTTGTATCAGGGAAGTTTGGGAAGAAACAGGTTACAATGTGGAAGTTGTAAATAAAATATATGAAAAAGAGGGTATTACATACGGTGTTCCAGTGTATGTCCATTATTATTTTGTTAAACAAATAGGCGGTAATATGAAAATCCAAGATCCTGATGAGTTAATACATGAAATTGCTTGGAAAGGGATACATGAAGTTGAACAATTGTGTTTAGCTTTTCCAGAGGATTATGAATTGCTGTGCCAATATATAGATAAAGAAGCAAGTATGTAAATACTTGCTTCTTTAATGTATCCAAGATAAGAAAAGCGGAACGATAACTAAACTAGCGCCTGCTGTTAAAAGCATAGATAAACTTGCAATTGTTCCTTCCACAGGACCGATTTCGAATGCTTTTGATGTACCGGTTCCATTTGCGCTTGTTCCTAACATAATACCTTTTGCGATTGCTGTTTTAATACGGCAAATACGTATGAGAGAAGGGCCGAGCAATGCTCCTGTTAAGGCAGTTAAAACGACAAATACAGCAGTTAATTGTGACATACCACCAATCATTTCTGAAATAGCCATTGCGATTGGTGTTGTTACGATATGTGGCGCTAAACTATGTTCTAGTGATGAATCAATTTGAAAATAATTTGCTAGTAGTGCTGAAGTAATGACTGATAAAAACGAACCGACAATGACATTAAGTAAGATAGCCATTCCATGTTTCTTTAATAAATCAAAGTATTTATAGATTGGCCATGCAAAAGCAACTGTTGCGGGCTTTAATAATTCAGTTAACCAGTGACCACCAGATTCATATGTTTCATAAGGTGTATCTAATCCGAGCAATAAAGCAATTAAAATAATGGGACAGACGAGAAGAGGAGAAAGTAGACTCCAATTCCAACGTTGATACATTTTTTTTGATAGCCAATATGTGAATAGTGTTAATAGTAAACAAAGAAATCCGATCATTGCGTTGATCCTTTCCGCTTTAGTAGCAATTCTGTTAAAAGTCCTGTAACTAAGGTAACGCAAAGAGTGCTAATCATAATAATTAAAATGAGATCGATTCCATATTGTGTTAGTGTATCTCTGTAACGTATGACAGCGACTGCAGAAGGGATGAAAAATAAAATAAGTTCTTTTAATAAAAAATCTGCTCCGTCCTGTATCCATTCTTTTTTAACTAGGTTAAATTTTAATGAAATTAATAATAAAAAAATACCGATTATACTTCCTGGAACTGGGAGGTGTGCCTGTTTTGCAATCCATTCACCTGTCCAAGCGAAACAAAATAGTAATAAAATTTGTCCGCTTAACTTCCACCATTTCATACAGTAACCACCTCTTTCTTTTTTTACATAAAAATTGTAAAAAAGAATTAACAATTTCTACTATACGTTCATTCAAAATATTTGTCTAATATATAAATTATATGTTATTAATATATTAGACATATTAATCGAAAGTGAAAAGGGTGTCCAAAAATGGAATTACGGCATTTGCAATATTTTATTGTTGTGGCAGAAGAGTTACACTTTGGACGGGCGGCTGCTCGTTTACAAATGACACAACCACCACTTAGTCAACAAATACAGCAATTAGAAAAAGAAATGGGAGTTACATTATTTTCAAGAACGAAAAGAAAGGTTGAACTAACAGAAGCAGGAGAAATGTTTTTAAAAGAAGTAAAAAAGGCGTTTGAACAAATTGAAAAAGCAGTAGAAGTTGCACAAAGTGCGCAAAGGGGAGAAGTAGGATCACTTTCAATTGGTTTTGTAGGTGCGGCGATATATGATATTTTACCATCAATTGTTAGGGAATATAGAAAAAAATTTCCGAGAGTGTCTGTTGCATTACATGAATTGTCAACACCAGATCAAGTTCATGCACTTCATGATAACCGTATCGATATTGGCTTTTTACGTCCACCAATTCCAACGCAATTATTAGAATTAGAGCCAATTCAAAGGTTATCATGCACCTTATGTTTACCAAAGGCACATCCACTTGCAGAGAAAGATGAAATACATATAGAAGATTTACGAGATGAGCCGTTTGTATTTATTACGAGACCAGTATGGCCAGCTTTGTATGATACAATTTTATCTCTTTGCAGAGAAGTTGGATTTAGTCCGCGTATTGTACAAGAAGCAACAGAGTATCAAACAGTTATGGGGCTTGTAGCAGCAGGGATTGGAATTACAGTAATACCCGTGTCGGCAAATAAGTTATATAAAACAGAAGTTGTATATAAAGAGTTATATGATTCTAATTTTGTTGCAGAAATGTCAGTGGCTTACAAAAAAATGAATAGTAATCCAGAGCTGCTAGAGTTTTTAAAAATTGCAAGAGAGAAGAAAAGAATAGAAGTAGAAGATGAGCAATAGTAGTAACAGAATATGGATTTAATTCAAATCCATAAAAGTACACCTTATTAAACAATAAAGCGGAAATGCAACTTAAGTTGCATTTCCGCTTTATTGTTCTTTTTTTAGCTCGATACTAAATAGATAAACGTGTTCATTTTTTTTTAAGAGTAGATCAATACCTGTTTCTTCATCAATGGTAGGAACGCTTACAGTTTCTTTACTGGTTTGGATTACAGCAGCTAAAGTTGTTTTTTGATTGTATTTTAAATTTTTTATAGATTGGATTGTAGTAGTTGCAGAGCTATTTACGCTTGGTGGCGCTTCTTCAGGAACAAGTGTTGAACCACCTTCAATATTCAGATACCACTGCCTTTTTTCTTGTATATCTTTATCGAATTGGAAATGTGGTGGTAAAAAAGAAAGCTTTACTTTCTTTTTTGAAAAATGTGAGGTAGCTATATTAGCAATTTCTTTTGTTTTTTTACCATTGTTATAATAATCAATTGTAGCATTTATTTCATCTTTATCATTTTTAAGAGTAACGTTATAAAACATGCTATTTCCTTCTTGAAAAGGAGTCATTTGTAAAATAGAAGCTTGCTCTTTTGTTAATTTGTATGGCTCAACAATGGCAACTTCATTGTTTTTTATTTGGCTACAACTTGTGAGTAATAATAAACACAAGATTGATAGTAATTTTATACGCATGCAATCTCCTCCTTTTTACAATTATATTCTAAATGTGATTTTTTATCATTTCGTTTTCTAGGACTAAAGACTTAGAAGAAATTCCGATTGTAGTGCGATGTTTAAAATGTCATATTTTTATACACTAGTAGTATAGAATGCGTATGTAATAAGGTAGGGGAAGAATTTTATGTCTTTATGTCGGTTAGCGAGAAAAAATATTAGAACATTTGCTACCAAAAGGATGAAGCAATTTATGTGGATTGCTATGAGTACTATGATTTTGTTTTTTATGATATCGTTACAATTTAATGAAGGAGCTATTTTGAAAGTAGGGGATGCATTTGTATTTCAAATGTATTTTTACACACTGTTTATTGTACTAATTTTCATATGTATTTTTACTACATATAAAATGATGTACTCCCTTTTGCTAGTGAGGAGAGAGGAGTTTATATCTTATGTAGCAGAAAATATGAAAAGAAAAGAGGTACTATGTGTATTATGTCAGGAGCAATTATTCATTTATGGAGCAGCATTTGTTTTTGGATTAATTAATGGGATGCTATTTTTGAAATTATTCACGGTTATCTTTATGAAAATCGCAGGGATACAAGGAATAAATAGTGCGCCAATTACAATATATGCAGTTGTAATTATTAGTGTAATTATGGTGACTGTCGTTTTAATATCGATGATGCAATGTTATCGATTTGTTCGAAGTTTAAAAGATGAAAATTCGTTGCGGTTTAAAGAAAGGGCATGAGAAATCATGCTTTTTTCTATTTTACACGTAAAAATAATCATGTTACAGTGAAAAGACCTGACAAAGAATGGGAAGGAAAGGTTGTATAGAATGACAAATGAACAATCAATTGTAAAAGTCGATCGGTTAACGAAGCGAATCGGCTCAAAGACACTTGTACAAAATATTAGTTTTGAAGTGAAAAAAGGCGAGGTTGTCGGTTTACTCGGACCAAACGGTGCTGGAAAAACGACTTTAATGAGAATGATGGTTGGTATGATCCGTATGACAGAAGGTGAAGTATGGATTGATGGTCAATCTGTGAAACAGCAATTTGAAAAAACCGCTGCGAAAATTGGGGCGGTAATTGAGACACCCGAATTTTATCCGTTTTTGAGCGGGTATGAAAATTTAACATATTTCGGACGAATGAATGGTAATGTGACCGAAGGGCGTATCGATGAAGTAGTGAAATTGTTAGGAATGGGACAAGTAATTAATCGTAAAGTAAAGGCATATTCACTCGGCATGAGACAACGTTTAGGAATCGCTCAGGCGCTTATTCACGATCCGGATGTGTTGGTACTAGATGAACCGACGAATGGATTAGACCCTAGTGGAATACATGAAATGAGAATGTACATAAAAAAAATTGCACATGAACAAGGAAAAGCTGTACTTGTATCAAGTCACTTACTTTCAGAAGTTGAATTAATGTGTGACAGAGTTATCATTATTCAGCACGGGGAATATGTGGCTACGCAAAATATTCAGCATAGCCAAAGCGAAGAGATGGAGACGATCCGTATACGTGTAGATGATGCGAATAAAGCAGCGGAAATATTAGGGCATGATGTTTTAGTAAAAGATAATGAATTACTTATTAATGTAAAAGATGAAGAAATCCCAAATGTTATTCGTACATTGCTTGAGAAAAATATTCAAGTGTATCGTGTATATGAAGAAAGAAAAACGTTAGAAGAGCAATTTTTAGAATTAACAGGGGGAAAAGATATTGTTTAATTTAGTATATAACGAACTGTATAAAATATTTAAGCGGAAGCGAACGATTATTCCATTTGCGGTTATTGCAGTATTAATAATCGGATTAGGGTGGGTTACGGTAAAGTATTTTGAACCGGAAACAAAAGGATGGAAAGTAGATTATACAGAACGTACTGTAGAAATTGAGAAAAAGCTTGGCATGAAGAAAGAAGCTATTTTAGCAGAAAAATCAGGGGATGAGCTTGTAAAAGAATACCAGCTTAAGATGAAGCATTTAGATACAGATACAGCACCGGCAAGCAGTTCTCCACTTTCTTTCATGAGAGATACAGGTTTTATCGTATTTCCAATTTTGCTCCCATTTATCCTCGTGTATGCAAGTACAATTTTTGCGAATGAATATAGCTGGGGAACATATAAATTTTTAACGATACGACCAGCGAGTCGCTTTAAAATTTTAACAGCAAAATTTTTAGCAATCGTTATATTTGCAGCTTTATTATTTATATTTAATATGTTCTTCTCTGCTTTATATGGACTTGTTATTTATAAATTCCAACAGCCTGCATGGAGTGAGTTTATTTTCCAAGATGGAAATATAATAAAACAAAACATTTTTGTAGAAGCAAGTAAATATTATGTTTTATCGTGGTTACCAACGGTTGTGTACGCATCGTTTGCATTTATGATTTCTGTGTTAACGAGATCTAGTGGAGGTGCAATTGGTATTTCACTATTCCTTGCTTTATCAGGCAATATTGCGTTATTAGCAGCCACTAGATATAACTGGGCGAAATATTTATTGCCAGCAAACACAGATTTATATAGTATTTCAAAGAATGGAAGTTTTATTGATGGAGTAACATTCCCGTTTGCATCATGTATGTTGCTACTTTATTTGTTCGTATTTTTATGTATTTCATATACTGTGTTTTTAAAACGTGATTTAACTTAATAAGAAAAGCCGTTCAGGGTGCTGAGATGCACTTTGAACGGCTTTTTTTATGAGAATTGTTTAAGTGCTCTTTCGGCTAGTAAAGCAAAGTATTCTGCACTTATAGGCAATGCCTCTTCATTAATTGTAAAAGCAGGATGATGCCATTCATGTGTACCGCTCGTTCCCATAAAGACGAATGAACCTGGTATTTCCTGTTGGTAAAATGAGAAATCTTCTCCAGCCATTGACGGACTAGGCGAGATGATATTAAGATTCATCTTTGTGGCAACTTGAGTAGATAAGTCTGTAAGAGCTTTATCGTTGTGAACAGCAGGAGGACCTGAATAAAAACGGAATTTCGTTTTTACACCTAATGCATCAGATACACCTTTAATAATACGCTCCATGAGTGCTGGAATCTTTTCACGTGTTTCAGCTTGGAACGTGCGAATCGTTCCTTCTAACGTAGCTTTTTCAGGAATCACGTTCCACGTATTTCCTGCATGAATATTTGTAACACTAACAACCGCATTATGAGATGAACTTATATTTCGGCTTACAATTGTTTGCAGTGCCATCACAATTTGAGAGGATGCGACAATAGGATCTACGCCAGCATCTGGTACAGCCGCGTGTGTACCAACTCCGTGAATTTCAATTTCAAATCGATCAACTCCGGCCATCAGTGGACCATCTTTAATGCCAATTGTACCTACTGGTAAATCAGGTTTATTATGCATGCCGAAAATCGCTTGCACATTACGTAAATGTCCAGCATCAATAACTTTGCAAGCGCCATTACTACTTTCTTCAGCTGGTTGGAATATGAAGCGAATCGTTCCATTTAGGGAAGATTCTCTTTCTTTTAATAAGAAAGCAGTACCTAAAATAGCAGCTGTATGAAAATCGTGTCCACAAGCATGCATTTTCCCTCGTACTTTAGATGCATAGGACAAATGTGTTTCTTCTTGAATAGGAAGGGCATCAATATCAGCACGAACTGCTACAATTGGCCCGTTTTTATTACCAGACACTTCAGCGATAATTCCTGTTTCTAAATTGGAATCAATGATAGTAATGTTTTTTTCTTCTAACCAATTTTTTATTGCTTTTGTTGTTTCGAACTCTTCATATGATAGTTCTGGATACTCATGTAAATGTCGACGGATGGAAATAAGTTTTTCTTTTAGTTGATTTGAAATAGATACCATGTAGTATGCCTTCTTTCTTCAGCAAAATATTTACCATAAGTATACAACAATAAAAGAGAGGATTCTCAAATGAAAATCCTCTCTCGTTTATCCCATAAAAGCCCGATTGGTTCAACTAATTAAAGTTTCACTTTATGCTGCGACTTTTTTATGCGTATGATGTTTACGATAACGTCCACGCATTGCGTATGCAATTTGCGGGATTGCAATCCCAATTAATATAAGTGATACACCGAACCATTGTGAAGATAGTACAGCCTCTTTTAAAACGAATACGGACATAATTGTTGTAACTGGTAGTTCCGCTGCACCAAGAATAGTCGCTAAGCCAGAACCGATTTTTGGAATCCCGATTGTAAAGGCAATAGATGGAATGACGATACTAAATGTTCCTAATCCTAAACCGTATTTCCAAAGACCTTGAGAAATGGCACCATTAAAAATAAATGTTGGTGGGAATACAATCATGACTAAAGTTAAAGCACCAGTCATTAAGAGAACACCGCGCGGTAATGAAGGTACTTCAACAGCAACTTTTCCGCTCACGAAAATGTATGTTGCGAATGTAACAGCAGATAATAAACCTAAAATGATTCCAGTCGTATCGAAAGCACCTGCTGATTGTTCTAGTAAACCACTGGATAAAAATGTCCCTACAAGTAAGAAAATAACAGAAATAACTTTTTCTCTTGAAGGTAATGTTTTTGTTGCGACTGCTTCAATGATAATTCCGACCCAAACGAATTGGAATAAAAGAATAATTGCAATAGAAGCTGGTACAGTTTTTAATGAAGCATAATAAAAAATTCCGGTAAAACTTGCAGATGTTCCTGCAACGAATAAAAGTAATGCTTGCTTTAAAGGAACGCGATGTCTAGAAAATAGAAGTGTAATAGCAAGCAAAATAATCCAACCGAACAAATATTGGCTGCCAATTACCTCTCCAAGTGAAAATCCTTCTGCATATGCAAGCTTAACAAAAATAGCTAAAATTCCATAACTACACGCTCCTAATAAAACTAAAAGAGAATAACGAAGCATGAAAAATTCCTCCCATCTATATGAAGTTGTTCCGTATCGAAAATATATAACTAGAGGGAAGTATACAAAATTAGAAATAAAGGGTCAAATGAAAGAAAAGTATGACATTTTATAGAATAATAATAAAAGTATGATATTTATGCATAATCTTGAAATTATTAATAGTAGAAGTATTATAAAATCAACTTTGCATTGTATAGAGACAGCATTTGAAAAAAATATTTTTTAAACCAATATGTAAATAGGCGTACTAGTAGCGTGCTAATTATTTGAGAAACTATGTTACCTTTGTTATGTTAATAACAATTAAAGGAGTTTCATAATGCATTTGATTTTTTTCTATATAATAGAAGGAAATGAAAACGTTTTATTAGAAACTGTGAGGAAGTATGGTTTTTCTTATTACCACGTTGTAAAAGTGATTTCACGAATTGTTCATAGTATTTTTATGTGTTTTTGTTACAATATTTAGGGAGAGGAGTGGAATGATGCAAGATATTAGTATTTTTTTAGCGTTTGGCGCCGGGTTCTTATCATTTATTTCCCCATGTTGCTTACCGCTTTATCCGGCATTTTTATCGTACATAACAGGTATGTCGGTTTCTGAATTGAAAGAAGAAAATGCAATGCTTCGCAAAAGAAGTATGATACATACAGCGTTTTTCTTACTTGGATTTTCAATTATATTTATTGCAATTGGATTTGGTACAAGTTTTATTGGAGGAATCTTTACTGACTATAAAGATTTAATCAGACAGTTAGGTGGTATCTTTATCATCGTGTTCGGTTTAATTATTGTCGGGGTGTTTAAGCCGAAATTTTTAATGCAAGACCGTAAATTTACATTTAAAAATCGTCCAAGTGGCTATTTTGGATCAGTACTAATTGGATTAGCTTTTGCAGCAGGGTGGACGCCATGTACCGGACCAATTCTAGTGTCCGTAATTGGATTAGCAGCAACAAATCCAGAATCAGCAATGATATACATGATTGCTTACATACTTGGATTTGCTATCCCGTTTTTCGTACTGTCATTCTTTATTACGAAAATGTCTTGGATTAAAAGAAATAGTATGGCCTTCATGAAAGTCGGAGGATACATTATGATTGTTATGGGTGTCTTCCTATACTTTAACTGGATGACGAAAATTATCGTATATTTCTCAAGTTTATTTGGTGGTTTTACCGGTTTTTAGTATTATTCTGCGAAAATGTTGGAAATACTAACGGAAAAGCATATAATGAAAGTATATTTTGCATATAGCCACAAAAAAGGATGAGAAAATATGAACATAGTTGTTTTATCCAGTATCGTTGCTGTTTGTATGGCTGTCGGTGCGATGTTTATTCGTTTAAAAGCAGCTAAGAAACCTGCAACATTGAAAAAAATTATACTTCCACCATTTTTTATGAGTACGGGCGCATTGATGTATGTTTTTCCTGAATTTCGATTAACTCCAGCAGAAATGTTAGAAGCAATTGGTGTCGGTTTGATTTTCTCTATTTTTCTTATTAAAACATCTAAGTTTGAAATTAGAGGACAAGAGATTTATTTGAAGCGTTCAAAAGCCTTTGTTTTTATATTAATTGGATTACTTGTCGTGCGGATTGTATTTAAAACATACTTAAGCCAATCTCTTGATTTAGGACAACTTAGTGGCATGTTCTTCTTACTTGCGTTTGCGATGATTGTGTCATGGAGAATTGCAATGTATCGTTCCTTTACGAAATTACAGAAGGAAATGGAAAAAGAAGATGGTTTTTATAATGAAAAAGATATGAAGCTAACTTAAAAACTGTATATGTACTAAATAAAAAGACAGCGTTAAAGGCGCTGTCTTTTTTATCGAAAATAATATGGAGTTACTTTGCGAGTAAAGATTGATAGTTAGAATAATCAATCTTTTTTTCTTGTAGTTTTTTAATTAAAAATTTATGATCACGCTTTGGGGTGGCAATGATATATCCTTTAATAATTAAGTCTTGTGTAATTCGAGAGGCATTTTCTTGTAATGCAAGTTCCCCGATTTTTCCAGCGATCTTTGATTTTGCAACATCGCGAAATAGTTCTGGAACAGGGCTTACAAGCTCTTCTAACAATTGTTTTTGTTCGTCAGCCCATAAATGTCTCGTTTTATTTATGTAGTGTTCTTCCCAATCCAAAATGGACATGCCGTCTTCTTTTGGTAATCGTTTTAAAAATTTTCTGAACATAAAGTATCCACCGATAGACATAAGCCCTAATAAAATAACCGTCCATAATACAATGAACCAACTGAACCATCCTTCGAGCAAGCATATCCCCCCTTAATGATAGCGGTTTTCTTTTATTCATATTATATACAGTGAGATTCATAGAAAGCAAGAACGCTTGGTCATTTTGACCAAGCGTTATAGTTTAAACGAAGTATAGTTGTTCAACACATAAATTATTATTATCGTCTTCAACATACTCAATAATAAGTGTGCCAACTTTACGATCTTTATCTTCAGTTGTGAAAATAGAGTAAGAAGTAAAACGTGTTTTTGATAGGCCGCTTATATGTGTAGGTAAAGAAATGTAGTCGTTATCGCGGAAGAATTCCATCAGTTCAATATCCTCAAATTCTTTTCGGTCAACTTGTTTGTTTGTATAGCGGCGTTGAAGTTGTTTTAAAGACTCATTCCAAGAAATTGCTTTTGTGTCGTATACCATTGTTCTATCTCCTTACTGTATGTAATCATTAAGAACATACGTTCTAATTTAGTATACTCTTTTTATTCGAAAAGGGAAAGCAAAAAATAATGTAAGCTTGGATTTCCAAGCTTACATTATTGATGCGTCCGTCATAATCTCTATTTTTTATTATAAGTTAGATAGGAATAAGAAACAAGATGATATATATAATGTTGAGAGTTTTAAAAATTCTGTATATTATAGGTGTACTAAAGTGTAAGGGAATGAGAGGTATGGTATACGTAATTTCACTGCAAGGGCCGATGGCTAGCGGAAAAACAACATTGGCTAAAAGGTTAGAGAGATGTGGGCTTTCGGTTATATATGAAAATCCTTATCCAATTGTAGAAAAGCGAAAGCGATTAAATTTGGATATGAATTCAAAAGAAGGGTTTATCATAAATCAAAAAATGTTTATCGAAGCAAAAATTAAGGAGTTTCAAAATGTGAAAGGTTCAGTCGTAATTTTTGATCGCGGACCAGAAGACATTGAGTTTTTTACACTCTTTTATCCAACGATTATAGGGGAAGAGTGGGATATAGAAGCTGAATTGAAAGGTGAATTATATAAATTAAGAGAATGTCGTTCAGATGCCATTTTTTATTTAGATGTGACGAAAAAGAATGTATATGATAGAAAAAATAACGATAGGACAAGAAAACGAAGTACATTTGAGGAGCAATTTAAATTAGTAGAAACGGAAAAAGATTGGTATAAACAATTTCCTGTAACTTATTTGGATACGAATAGATTAACAGTGGACGATCTAGAGGTATATTTTATGTACTGGTTAAAGGAGAGAGGGCTATGAAAAAAATACTTTTATTTGTATACCCAACATTTGCAGAGTTTGAAATAACAGTAGCAACGGCATTGCTGAAAACGAAGTATGAAATCATAACAGCGGGCTTAACAAAAGAATTGATTATAAGTGAAACTGGGTTGCAAGTGCAGCCGCATATAGAAGTAAGTGAAGTATGTGTAGATGAGTATGAGGGGATACTTATTCCAGGTGGAGAAGAAGTACAGTTGGAAGATGCAAAATCTCTTTTTTCAATCATTCGTCAATTTCATGAACAAGAAAAATTAGTGGCGGCAATTTGCGCTGGACCGTATGCGCTAGCAAAAGCGGGCTTATTTAAGGGGATTTCTTATACTGCGACTATAGATTATCAAAAGTTCGATTGTTTTCCAATAGAAAATTTCGTGTATAAAGAAGTTGTGCAACACTCAAATATCATTACAGCACAAGGGCATGCATTTGTACCATTCGGAATAGCAATTGCCTCTTATTTTGGAGTGGCAGACGAACATAATACCAATTTTTATGGTGGTAAAGGCAATGTAGTAATGGAGAAACTTTTACGAGAAAACGTGTAAAAGCTAGCAAATGCTAGCTTTTTTCTTTTTGACATCGATAAATTGCTAACGTTTTCGGATCGCGCCATATACCGTTATGAAGTGATAATTCATTTTCTACTTCTTCTTTTAGCCATTCCTTCATTTCCGCGTGAAGATATGTATTATCAGGTATATTTAGCGACGGAAACATGCTAGAAATATAGTTTACTATTGGAGTAGCATGATGAAAAACGAGCGCATTATGAATAACTGTTTCTTCAACAGTTGGAAAAACGGATTGTAATATCTCTTTACCGTTTTCTAAACAAAATGGAGTGACTGATGATGTTGTTTTCGGTAAATCAAATGCGTCTAACATACGGTTACACATTTCAACTATACGAGGTAGTGTAACGCTAGAATTTGTTGTAGCTAAAAGTGAGCCGCCGGGACGAATTACTTTATGGAATCCTTGAATTGTTTTTTCAACATCTTTCATGTGATATAACATATGTCTTGCGATTATTAGGTCATAATAATTTGTTTCGAAAGGGAGTTTACTAGCATCCCCTCGTTTCCATTCTATTAAGTTATTTGTCTTAGCAGCCTCAGCAAGCATAGCTTCGGATTGATCCAATCCGGTTAATGGGCCTTTATGACCATTTGTTTGTAAAAGGGAAAGGAATTTTCCACTAGCACATCCAACCTCTAATATGTTTTCTTCCCCTTGAAGTTGTAAATGTTTAATGACAATCGTATCTAAATCTACGTGTTTTTCTTCGTAATGTGTATGTGTGTCGATGCGTGTTTGTAAATGGTTGCTAACGTTATATTGACGTTTTACATCATTCATTTTTTCACATTCCACCTTCGTGCAAAATTGCTGAATCGCATGTGTTAATACGTCGGTTTTCTTTAAACCTTCGTAATGGAGTGCAGTTTCAAACCTTGCAAGTAATTTTTCTTCAATTCGAAAATGAATATCTTTTCGCTTCGTCATTGAAATCTCGCCCCTTTGCCTCTGTTAGTGAGACTATAGCATGCTTGGAAAAATTGTGTAAATAATTTGTGTACACAAATGGAGGGGATGAAAAAATTGTTTGAATGTGAGTTTAAACTATTGACGATTTAACCGTTTGCATATATTCTTAAATTAAGTAATATTCAAATAATTCAAAAGAAATGAGAGAGTCACATGCTTCTTCAAGGAACACATCGAATTGGTCGTATGGCCATGCTGTTGGCACTTGCGGATGAAAATGAAAGTCCTGTATTATCCATTCCAAAAGGTTGGAAGTATTGTACGGGGAAAGTGGGTTCGATGAATTCGCAAAAGGTTGTCGCAGCAATGGAAACAGCGGCTAAGAGCAACCAAGTTATTGAAACAGACGTTTACAGAGAAACACATGCACTTTATCATGCAATTATGGAAGCTTTGTACGGAGTGACGAGAGGTCAAATTCAGTTAGCAGACGTTCTTCGTACAGTAGGACTTCGGTTTGCGATTGTGCGCGGTACACCATACGACGGAAAAAAAGAAGGCGAATGGGTTGCTGTTGCGCTTTATGGAACGATTGGTGCACCTGTAAAAGGATCTGAGCATGAGGCGATTGGTTTAGGAATTAATCACATATGATTTGCCCATAGTCTATTAGTTAGAAGGGGGCCTTACTTTTTTAGGACAGAAGTCTGTCTTAAAAAGATAAGGTCCCCTTTTGCCTTTTTAAGGAGGAAAAATGATGATTACGTTAACAGGACATACATTGACAGTTGAAGAAATGAAGAGGTTATTACTTGAAGGAGAAGGTGTAACAGCTTGTCCAACTAGTATGCAAAAGGTAGCAGAATGCCGCGAAGTAGTTGAGAAAATCGTAGAAGACGGAAAAGTCGTTTACGGTATTACAACTGGATTTGGAAAATTTAGTGATGTGCTTATCCAAAAAGATGATGTGAAGGCACTTCAGCATAATTTAATTCAGTCACATGCATGTGGGATAGGCGATCCATTCCCAGAAGAAGTATCACGCGGTATGTTAATTTTACGAGCGAACACGATGCTTAAAGGAGTATCTGGTGTTAGACCGCTCGTTGTAAATATGCTTCTTGAGTTTGTAAACCGTAAGATTCACCCAGTCGTTCCGCAACAAGGTTCACTTGGTGCGAGTGGAGATTTGGCACCTTTATCTCATCTTGCACTCGTATTATTAGGCGAAGGTGAAGTGTTCTATAAGGGGAAACGCGTTCATGCAATGGTTGCTCTTACAGAAGAAGGGCTTGAGCCAATTGAACTTGAAGCGAAAGAAGGTCTTGCATTAATTAATGGTACGCAGGCGATGACAGCGCAAGGAGTTCTTTCTTATATAGAAGCAGAAGCAACGGCGTATCAAGCTGAACTAATTGCTTCGATGACAATTGAAGGGTTACAAGGCATTATTGATGCATTTGATGAAAATGTTCATAAAGCACGTGGTTATAAAGAGCAAGTGGATGTAGCAAGCAGAATTCGTGACATTCTTCATGATAGTAAGTTAACAACAAAACAAGGAGAACTACGTGTACAGGATGCCTATTCACTTCGTTGTATCCCGCAAGTACACGGTGCTTCTTGGCAAGTTTTGAATTATGTGAAAGAAAAATTAGAAATTGAAATGAATGCCGCAACAGATAATCCGCTAATTTTTGATGGCGGGGAAAAAGTAATTTCAGGTGGTAACTTCCACGGTCAACCGATTGCGTTTGCGATGGACTTCTTAAAAGTAGGAATGGCGGAACTTGCAAATATTTCGGAGCGCCGTATTGAGCGCTTAGTAAACCCGCAATTAAATGATTTACCACCATTTTTAAGTCCAGAACCAGGACTACAGTCTGGTGCGATGATTATGCAGTATGCAGCAGCATCACTTGTTTCTGAAAATAAAACATTAGCACATCCAGCGAGTGTAGATTCAATCCCGTCGTCAGCTAACCAAGAAGATCACGTAAGTATGGGAACAATTGCTTCACGCCATGCACATCAAATTATTCAAAATGCAAGACGTGTTCTTTCAATTGAGATGATTTGTGCGATGCAAGCGGCAGAATATCGCGGGATTGAAAACATGAGTACAGTGACGAAGAGCTTCTACCATCAAGGGCGTCAGCAAGTACCATCTATTACAAATGATCGCATCTTCTCAACGGATATTGAAAATATTGCACATTGGTTAAAAACGAATTATTCGATAAAAGAAAGATTGGATGTAAACGCAGCACTATAAAACGAGAAAAGGGAGAGATTGAAATGGAAAAAGTAAAACAAACAATTCGTGCGCCAAGAGGTACTGAGTTACAAACGAAAGGGTGGGTTCAAGAGGCTGCACTTCGAATGTTAATGAACAATTTAGATCCTGAAGTTGCTGAAAAACCAGAAGAATTAGTTGTATATGGTGGAATTGGCCGTGCAGCTCGTAACTGGGAAAGCTATCAGGCGATTGTAGATTCATTAAAAACGTTGGAAAGTGATGAAACGTTACTTGTTCAATCAGGAAAACCAGTTGCAATTTTCAAATCACATGAAGATGCGCCTCGCGTACTGTTAGCGAACTCAAACTTAGTACCAAAATGGGCGAACTGGGATCACTTCCGTGAACTAGAGAAAAAAGGTCTTATGATGTACGGACAAATGACAGCAGGTAGCTGGATTTACATTGGAACACAAGGGATTTTACAAGGAACATATGAAACATTTGGCGAAGCAGCTCGTCAACATTTCGATGGTTCATTAAAAGGTACATTAACACTTACTGCTGGTTTAGGTGGTATGGGTGGTGCACAACCTCTTGCTGTAACGATGAATGGCGGTGTTGTAATTGCGATTGATGTAGATAAGCGTAGTATCGATCGTCGTATTGAAAAGAGATATTGTGATAAGTATACAGAATCATTAGAAGAAGCATTGGCTATTGCAAACGAGTATAAAGAGAAGAAAGAGCCTATTTCAATTGGATTATTAGGTAATGCAGCAGAAATTTTACCTGAGTTAGTAAATCGTAATATTATCCCTGACTTAGTTACGGATCAAACTTCAGCTCATGATCCATTAAACGGTTATATTCCAGTAGGTTATACGTTAGAAGAAGCAGCGAAACTTCGTGAAGAAGATCCAGAACGTTACGTACAATTATCAAAAGAAAGTATGACAAAACATGTAGAAGCAATGCTTGCAATGCAAGAAAAAGGCGCAATTACATTTGATTATGGAAATAACATTCGCCAAGTTGCTTTCGATGAAGGTTTGAAAAATGCTTTCGATTTCCCAGGATTCGTTCCAGCATTTATCCGTCCATTATTCTGTGAAGGAAAAGGACCGTTCCGCTGGGTAGCACTTTCTGGTGATCCAGAAGATATTTATAAAACAGACGAAGTAATTTTACGCGAGTTCGCTGATAATGAGCATTTATGTAACTGGATTCGTATGGCTCGTCAGCAAGTTGAATTTCAAGGTCTTCCATCACGTATTTGTTGGTTAGGTTACGGTGAGCGCGCGAAATTTGGTCGCATTATTAATGAAATGGTGGCAAATGGTGAATTATCAGCACCAATCGTAATCGGTCGTGACCATTTAGATTGCGGATCAGTAGCATCTCCAAACCGTGAAACAGAAGCGATGAAAGATGGTAGTGATGCAGTAGCGGACTGGCCAATTTTAAATGCATTAATTAACAGTGTAAACGGTGCAAGCTGGGTATCTGTTCACCACGGTGGCGGCGTTGGTATGGGTTATTCACTTCACGCTGGAATGGTTATCGTTGCAGATGGAACAGAAGCAGCAGCAAAACGTATTGAGCGCGTATTAACTTCTGACCCTGGTATGGGTGTTGTTCGTCACGTGGATGCTGGATATGACTTAGCTGTGGAAACTGCGAAAGAAAAAGGCGTTAACATTCCAATGATGAAATAAGGAGGAGAAAACATGCTGGACACTTTACTAATAAATATTGGTCAATTACTAACAATGGATCAAGAAGATGGCTTGTTAAGACGGGAAGCGATGAACACGCTTCCTGTTATCGAAAACGGTGCGGTTGGAATTGAAAACGATGTAATTACTTTCGTTGGAACAGCGGAAGAAGCGAAAGGATTACAAGCGAAAGAAGTTATTGATTGCGGCGGGAAAATGGTTTCTCCTGGTCTTGTTGACCCGCATACTCATCTTGTATTTGGTGGATCTCGTGAAAATGAAATCGCACTAAAATTACAAGGAGTTCCGTACTTAGAAATTTTAGAACAAGGCGGAGGCATTCTTTCGACTGTAAATGCAACGAAACAAGCATCGAAAGAAGAACTTGTTCAAAAAGCGAAATTCCATTTAGACCGTATGTTATCTTTCGGAGTTACAACTGTAGAAGCGAAGAGTGGTTACGGATTAGATGATGAGACGGAATGGAAACAATTAGAGGCAACTGCACAATTACAAAAAGAGCATCCGATCGATTTAGTTTCCACATTTTTAGGTGCTCATGCAGTTCCGAAAGAATATAAAGGTAGATCGAAAGAATTTTTACAATGGATGTTAGAACTACTACCAGAAATGAAAGAGAAGCAATTAGCGGAATTCGTTGATATTTTCTGTGAAACAGGTGTGTTCTCTGTCGAAGAGTCAAAAGAGTTTTTATTAAAAGCGAAAGAGCTTGGCTTTGATGTGAAAATTCATGCAGATGAAATCGACCCTCTTGGTGGTGCGGAAGCAGCGGCAGAAATCGATGCAGCATCAGCAGACCATTTAGTTGGCGCTTCTGATAAAGGAATTGAAATGCTTGCAAACTCTAATACAGTAGCCACTTTATTACCAGGAACAACTTTCTATTTAAATAAAGAAAGTTTTGCTCGCGGTCGTAAAATGATTGATGAAGGTGTTGCAGTTGCGTTAGCTACAGACTTTAACCCAGGTAGCTGTCCAACTGAAAATATTCAGCTTATTATGAGCATTGCGATGCTAAAACTGAAAATGACACCAGAAGAAGTTTGGAATGCTGTAACGGTTAACTCATCATATGCCATTAACCGTGGTGATGTAGCTGGGAAAATTAGAGTTGGTCGTAAGGCAGATTTAGTTTTATGGGATGCTTACAATTATGCTTACGTACCGTATCATTACGGCGTAAGTCATGTGAATACAGTATGGAAGAATGGTAATATTGCATATACAAGAGGTGAACAATCGTGGAGCACGGCCACTATTTAAAGAAAAATGCAAAGTTTATTGATCGTGAAGTGACAAAATGGAGTGAGATGATTAAAGATTGGGAGGAAGGCGTAGAAATATTCGGTGCTGCTTTAATTGGAGCACCCCTTTCTAAACCATCTATTAGTCATTCAGGAGCAAGTTTTGCTCCAAAAACAATTCGTGCGATGTTAGATGCATACAGCACATATGCAATTACAGAAGAACACGATATGAAAGAAAGTGTCTTATATGATTGCGGCGATATTACGATGCATGTGACGGATATAAAAGAAAGTCATAACCGAATTGCGAAAACAGTTGGTCATGTAACGAAAGTAAATCCGAACATGATACCAATCGTTCTTGGTGGTGACCACTCGATTAGTTTTCCGAGTATAACAGGCTTTGCAAACAGTAAAGGAAAGGTCGGGATTATTCAATTTGATGCTCATCATGATTTACGTAATTTAGATGATGGAGGCCCGTCAAATGGTACACCATTCCGTAGTTTACTAGAAAATGATGTCATTACAGGGAAACAACTTGTTCAAATTGGAATTCGTAATTTTTCTAACGCACGTACGTACCATGAATATGCAATAGAGCATGGCGTAACAGTGTATACAATGAAAGACGTACGAGAGCGAGAAATAAAAGATATTATCACGGAAAGTATTGAAGTGTTAAGAAAACAAGGTGTGACTTCTATTTATATTTCTCTTGATATGGATGTACTAGACCAAGCGTTTGCACCAGGTTGTCCAGCAATTGGGCCAGGTGGAATGGATAGTACGACTTTACTAGATGCGATTGAATTCCTTGGTAAAGAACCGCTCGTTCAAGGGATGGATATAGTAGAGATTGATCCAACTCTTGATTTCAGGGATATGACGAGTAGAGTAGCAGCGCAAGTGATTATGAGTTTTCTTTTAGCGAGGGAAATAGTTAGTAAGCAGGTTAGTATATAGACGGAAAAGTAGATCTTTATCTATGCCTTATCAAAAACACATTACTACTCAAATGTAGTAATGTGTTTTTATGTTAAAAGAGAATGAATGTGGGTGCAACCGTTAATAAAATTGCGGGTTTTTATAGTGTGTTATGTAAATTTAATTTCTTGCTTTTGAAGTATTGACGTGTAAAATAATTTTATGATAAAATAAAAATTTTGCTAAAAAACTAAAAGTGTGTTAAGCTTGAGAAGGTTACCATATATGGAGGTGGATTATTTGTTTCAAATTGGCGATAACATTGTTTATCCAATGCAGGGAGCAGGTATAATTAAAGCCATAGAAGAGAAGGAAGTCTCAGGAGAAAAACAACAGTATTATGTTATAAAAATGTCGGCTAGTAATATGGAACTAATGATTCCAGCAGGGAGAATATTGAATTCGAATATACGACCAGTGACGGATATAACCGCATTAGCACACATAATGGATATTTTTCAACATGGGGAATCAGATAGATTACTTACGTGGAAACAAAGGTATAAATTGAACACTGATAAAATAAAGACGGGTAAAATGCAAGAAGGTGCTGAAGTCGTGCGCGATTTAATGCGTATACAGAAAGAAAAAGCACTTAATGCAAGCGAAAAGAAGATGTTAGATAACGCATATGAATTTTTGATTAGTGAACTGGGATTAATTGAAGGTATCACAGAAAATCAGATAAAAAGCTTTTGTTAAGGTTCATTACAAATAATGTATTATATCCCAAAAAAGATCTTGAATTTTTTGGGAACATAATTATAGAAAATTTATCATTTCAAAGACATTCAACTCTTTCAAACCACTTTTAGAGCATTACCTCTATTGTTATTACTACAATCAAATCCATTTTTATTTTTTAATTTCATTTATGAATGTTCGAAGTTTAATTGAATACTTCGATAAAATAGTTACTTGATTTTTGCAATCCTGATTCACACTGGCACGGACGAGGAGCCGTAAGGATGAAAGAGAGGTAGGGCTTTCATTGTTTTAGGTATATAAGTTATTATTTTTAGAAGAATACTGAACCATATTCACTTCTATTGATAAGGTATTTTTTATATTAAAGAGATAAACGAATTGACAGCCATATATGGTCAACAAAAAAGGTTTCCTTCTAAGGAAACCTTTTTAATATTATTTATAGTATTTTATTTTTTTGATATTCGAATTTTTTATTGTAAAGTCGTAAAAATTGACGTTACTATCTAAAAGTAAGTATGATGCGATTATAGTAAGATTTTTTAGGGGGAAGAAAAATGACAAGTTCAAGTAATAAAGCAGCGAATATTTATGAAGGAACAAATGTAAACGCTGGTGGATCTTTTGAAAACGTTGAAGAAACAAAGTTGTTTGATCCAATTCAAATTGGAGCTTGGTCTCTTCGTAATCGTATAGCGATGGCACCGATGACAAGATGCTTTGCAGATAATGAAACTGGAGTAGTTGGTGCTGATGTAGTGGAGTACTACAGAAAACGTGCTGCGGATGGAATTGGACTAATTATTACAGAAGGAATTGTCATTAGTCCGAGAGCAAAAGGAAACCCAGGAGTACCAGGTATTTATACACAAGAACAAATCGATTCTTGGAAACCTGTTACAGAGGCAGTACATAAAGAAGGCGGGACGATTATTGCTCAAATATGGCATGTTGGGCGTATGAGTCATCATGAAATAATTGGTGGTCAAATGCCACAAGCACCGTCGGCTATCGCTGCAGAGGGAAATGTTCCACGCTTTCGTAAACCGTTTGATACGCCAGAAGCAATGACGTTAGAAGAAATACAAGAAGTGATCGGTCAATACGCACAAGCTGCGAAAAATGCGATCGAAGCTGGATTTGATGGAGTAGAAATTCACGGTGCACACGGATATTTAATCGATCAATTTACGTATGAGTTTGCGAATAAGCGAACAGATAAATATGGCGGTAATTTAAAACAAAGGTTAACGTTTATGAAAGAAGTAACGGCGGCTGTAATAGAAGCTGTTGGAGCTAATAAAACACTTCTTCGCTTCTCTGCTTTCAAAGGCGATAATCCTACTTATATGTGGGAAAACCCTGAGCTTGCAATTGAAACGTTCGTAAATATGTTCAAAGAAGTTGGATTAACGATGATCCATCCTTCAACGATGAATTATACGCAAGAGATTGCTGACGGAAAGAATTTTCATCAACTAGTAAGAAAATATTGGGATGGTACGATTGTTGGGGTTGGTAATTTAAATCCGAAAGAGGCCGAAGAAGCGTTGCAAGAAGGAACAATTGATGTAGTGGCATTCGGCAGACCGTTAATTGCTAATCCAGACTTTGTTCATCGAATTAAACATGCTGAAAGTTTAGTTGAATATGACGCGAAAGAGCATCTTGCTACGTTAGTATGAATAAAGATAAAAGGAGAGCACACCGAGTGTTCTCCTTTTATTATGGGATTTCATAGGGGGAAGCGGGATGAGTGAAACGCTACTCGTTATTATTAGTATATTACTATTTTTAATGTTGCTTTTAATCATCTTTTTTATCATTACATTTTTTATAAAAAAACGAACACATCATTCTATTTTAAAGTTACATCCGTACTTAGGAAGAATGCGCTACTTACTGGAAAAGATAGGGCCTGAATTTCGACAATATTGGTTTGATCATGATACGGATGGAAAGCCTTTCTCACGTTATGATTTTCAAAGTGTTATGTTTTTAGCGAAATATCGCTCTGAAATACTTGGTTTTGGATCAAAACGAGATTTTGAAGCTTCTGGCTATTATATTGCTAATACATTATTTCCGATATTAACTGAGGAATTAAGTGTGAATCTTTCGCAAGAGCGGGAAGGTAAAAAGTACATGATTCATAAAGAAGGATTATTTTCAAGAAGAGAAAAATTGACAGCGGATACAACGAATCTTTGGCTGTACGAAGAAGATGATGCAATTATAGTCGGTGAAAACCGTAAATATCCGTGGAAACTACATGGCATGTTTGGAGCATCTGCGACTTCTTACGGCGCGATTGGAGAAAATTATATTTTAGCGAGTGGTTTTGGAGCGAAAATGGCAGGCGGATCGTGGATTAATACTGGTGAAGGTGGCGTTATTCCAGAACATTTACATACAGGAGCGAATATCGTTGCGCAAATTGGTCCAGGGTTATTTGGGTACCGTGATGAGGACGGTAATTTTTCAATGGGAAAATTCATGGAGAAAGCGAAAGAAAGTAATATTAGAGCATTCGAATTGAAATTTGGGCAAGGTGCTAAAATACGTGGTGGTCATCTAGAGGGACAAAAAGTAAATGAGAAAATTGCTTTTGTTCGCAACGTCCGAAAGGGAGAGACGATTAATTCACCGAATCGATTTTCATTTTTAAAGAATGCAGTGGATACACTTTGTTTTATTCAACAGTTGCAAGAAAGCGGCGGTAAACCAGTTGGAATGAAAATTGTAATTGGTCAGCAGGAGCCTTTGGAAGATTTAATAAAAACAATGAAAGAACTAAATATTTACCCAGATTTTATTACAATAGACGGTTCAGAAGGCGGATCAGGGGCAACGTATAAATCGATGGCAGATTGTACGGGACTGCCGCTTATTCCAGCATTACTTACATTTATCGATACAGCAAATTATTATGGTGTCCGTAACAAGTTTAAAGTATTTGCATCGGGTAAATTAATCACACCAGATAAAGTGGCGATTGCTTTAGCGATTGGAGCGGATGCTGTAAGTTCAGCCCGCGGATTTATGATGGCAAGCGGTTGTATTATGGCCCTTCAATGTAATTCTGGCCAATGTCCATCTGGTGTAGCCACGACGAATCCGCATTATCAAAAAGCGTTAGATCCGTATGAGAAGAAGTGGCGAGTCATGAATTATATTATTAGTATGAGATATAGTTTGTTTTCATTAGCAGCGGCAGCGGGAGTGAAGAGCCCGCGCCATTTAACTAGAGAGCATATTGTGTTTAAAGACGAGGTGGGGAGAGTAGTTCCTCTTTCGGAATTGTTTCCTATAGTAAATCAAACCTAAAAGTATATTTGATATGTAAGATTTTTTAAAGGAATAATCATATTTTTGGAAAAATTAGGAGTATAATAGGGAAGTATTTTTAAAAATGACTATTTTTAGGGAGAGATTCACTTGCAGCAAGGTTCTTACAGTATTACAATTTTTTTACTCGTCATAGGGCTCGTTATATTTAGACGCATGCGCTCTATGAATCGACCAATTAATAATAAAGGAAGACGACTACTATTGCCATTATTTTTCTTATTACCAGGTTTTTCTTTATATGCTGCACCGATACAACTTGCTGATTGGCAAATTGGTATAGCTGCTGGGATCGGACTGTTATTGTCAATTCCACTTATTATTTTAAGTGGGTATGAAGTCAGAGAAGATGGTCAAATTTATGCAAAAAAAAGTATCGCTTTTATTGCTACATTTTTAGTTATCGTTCTTTTACGTGCTTATTTTAGAAGACATTTACAAGGTTTAGATCCAAAGTCAATCGGCATTCTTTTCTATACTCTTGCGGTTTGTTATATAGTACCTTGGCGTATTGGATGCTATATGAAATTTCGTAAAGTATATGTAGAGAAAGCGAAAATTGAGACGTCAATAAGCTAAAAGTCATACATTTGTATGGCTTTTTCTTTTAAAATTTATCGGGTAAACGAATAAAAATAAGGTGTGAAAAAACACTGTTTAATTTTCTGAATATTATTACTTTAATTTCTTAAAAAATCATTGTAATCCACTGGGATAAAGGCGTTTATAAAGGTTTTCAAATGTAATGAAAAGTGCTCGTTCACTTGAAAGAACAAAAAATGTTTGTTAAGGTAGGAAACCATAAGCGAAAACAAGAAAATAGAAAAAGTCATTTTTCGAAATTTTGAATGGCTTATGGAATAAGGGAGAGATTTGGTGAAGATTGAAATTATGGTTTCGCTTGCTATTTATATGGCAGGTATGTTGTATATCGGATATTGGTCTTATAAGAAGACATCCGATTTATCAGATTATATGTTAGGTGGAAGGGGACTCGGTCCAGCAGTTACAGCTTTATCAGCTGGTGCTTCTGACATGAGTGGTTGGATGCTAATGGGATTACCTGGTGCGATGTATGCAACAGGATTATCAAGTGTATGGATTGCGATAGGTTTATTAATAGGTGCTTATGTAAACTATTTAATCATTGCCCCACGTTTACGAACGTATACAGAAGTGGCAAATGATTCAATTACGATTCCAGACTTTTTAGAGAATCGGTTTAAAGATCGTACGAAAATACTTCGTTTTGTCTCCGCTATCGTCATTTTAGTATTTTTCACATTCTATGCGTCGGCTGGTTTAGTTTCAGGTGGACGTTTGTTTGAAAATTCTTTCAACCTAGATTATAAAATTGGTTTATTTGTAACAGTGGGTGTCGTTGTTGCGTATACACTATTCGGTGGCTTTCTAGCCGTAAGCTGGACGGACTTTGTACAAGGTTGTATTATGTTTATTGCGCTTGTACTAGTGCCAATTGTTGCTTTTACGGATGTCGGTGGTGTAACAGAAACATTTAATACGATTAAACAAGTCGATGCATCGCATTTAGATATGTTTAAAGGGACCACAATACTTGGCATTATTTCATTTTTAGCATGGGGACTTGGGTATTTTGGTCAACCGCATATTATTGTCCGTTTTATGGCAATCACCTCTATTAAAGATTTAAAGACTTCTCGTAGAATCGGTGTCGGTTGGATGACAATTTCAATTATAGGTGCAATGCTTACTGGTCTAATTGGTATCGCTTATTATGCTAAAAATAATGCGACATTGCAAGACCCAGAAATGGTCTTTGTAACATTCTCCAATATTTTATTCCATCCGTACATTACAGGATTTTTATTATCAGCTATTTTGGCTTCGATTATGAGTAGTATTTCCTCACAATTACTTGTTATTTCAAGTGCAGTAACGGAAGACTTCTATAAAACATTTTTCCGTCGTAATGCAAGTGACAAAGAACTTGTATTTATCGGTAGATTGTCAGTATTAGTAGTAGCTATGATCGCAGTTGTTTTAGCGTATCATCCAAGTGATACAATTTTAACACTTGTAGGTTATGCCTGGGCTGGATTTGGTTCAGCGTTCGGACCAGCCATTTTATTAAGTTTATATTGGAAAAGGACGAATAAATGGGGCGTTCTTGCAGGTATGATTGTTGGTGCAGTAGTTGTTATAGCATGGGTACAAATTCCAAGTTTAAAAGCAATTATGTATGAAATGGTACCTGGATTCTTCTGTAGTTTATTAACTGTTATCGTTGTAAGTTTATTAACGAAAGAACCCGTTAAGGCAGTTCATCGTGAATTTAATGAGATGGAAGCAATATTGGAAGAAGAAACGAAATGATTAGCGAAGAGAGTAAATGAAACTGGAGTTTACTCTCTTTTTATTTAAAATGAAAATAAGGAACTTATTGACAACTAAAAGTAAGTAACTTATAATAAATTTGAGTTCAAGTTAATTTGTACTTTGAGTAAAGATTTTAAATGGAGTAAATATTTTTTAAAAACTATCTCGAATTTGAGATGAATTGACAAGCTGGAAGTTAATGTGTATTTTTATAATCAATATCTCGAATTCGAGATAAAATTATAATGACGGATTTTACTTTGTAGCATGGACAAAATGAATAATGAATTTAAATGTAAAAGAATTTTTATAATGAAATAAAAAAGGAGTGGAAGAAATGGAAAAGAAAACAATGGGAATCCATCACATTACAGCGATTGTAGGGCATCCACAAGAAAATGTAGACTTTTATGCTGGTGTATTAGGGTTACGTTTAGTGAAACAAACAGTGAATTTTGATGATCCAGGTACGTACCATCTTTATTTTGGAAATGAAGGAGGAAAACCTGGAACAATTATTACGTTTTTCCCATGGGCAGGTGCTCGTCAAGGTATTATTGGGGATGGTCAAGTAGGAATTACGTCTTACGTTGTACCAAAAGGTGCAATGGAGTTTTGGGAAAATAGATTAGAAAAATTCGATGTTTCGTATACGAAAATGACTCGTTTTGGAGAGCAGTATTTAGAATTTGATGATCCGCATGGTTTGCATATAGAATTAGTTGAAAGAGAAGCAGGCGAATTAAATAATTGGAGTTTTGGAGAAGTTACACCAGAAGTAGCAATTAAAGGGTTTGGAGGTGCTGTTCTTTTATCTGCACAGCCTCAAAAAACAGCTGAATTGTTAGAACATATTATGGGTCTTGAGAAAATTGGAGAAGAGGGTGAATTTGTTCGATTCCGTTCTTCTGCTGATATTGGAAATATTATTGATTTGAAATTATCAACAATCGGTCGTGGCCAAATGGGCGTTGGTACAGTTCATCATATAGCTTGGAGAGCGATTGACGATGCTGATCAGCTAGACTGGAAAGAGCATGTGTCGCGTTTTGGATATCACGTAACTCCTGTACAAGATCGAAATTATTTTAACGCGATTTATTTTAGAGAACACGGTGAAATCTTATTTGAAATTGCAACAGATCCTCCTGGTTTCGCTCATGATGAATCGTTAGAGACGATGGGTGAGGAATTAAAGTTACCGGAACAATATGAACAACATAGAAAACAGATTGAACAAACGCTTTTACCATTTGAAGTGAGAAATTTAGATTAAAGTGATTGAAGGGGGAACAGGATTATGATGAAACATGTTTTTCAAAAAGGAAAAGATACGTCAAAACCAGTGTTGTTATTACTTCATGGCACAGGTGGTAATGAATTAGATTTACTACCACTTGCAGAAATAATTGATCCGGAAGCGTCGGTATTAAGCGTTAGGGGAAATGTGTTAGAGAATGGGATGCCGCGTTTCTTCCGCCGATTAGCAGAGGGCATTTTTGATGAAGAGGATTTAATTTTCCGTACGAAGGAATTAAATGAATTTTTAGATGAATCGGCTAAAGAATATAAATTCGATAGAAATAACATTGTAGCTATCGGTTATTCGAATGGGGCAAATATCGCAGCAAGCTTATTATTACATTACGAAAATGCATTAAAAGGTGCTGTGCTTCATCACCCAATGGTACCAAGAAGAGGAATGCAATTAGCAAATTTAGCAGGGAAATCTGTGTTTATTGCTGCTGGGACAAATGACCCAATTTGTTCATCAGCAGAGTCAGAGGAATTGAAGGTACTATTAGAAAATGCAAATGCGAAGGTAACAATGCATTGGGAAAATCGAGGGCATCAATTAACGATGGGTGAAGTAGAAAAAGCAAAAGAGTGGTATGACAAAGCATTTTAAAAAAGAAGCATCTGCTAACGATTAGCAGATGCTTCTTTTTTATTTAAGACTGGATTGCAAGATGAGATGAAGAAAGTGGTAGCTCAATATCAACAATCGTACCTTTATTTAATTCGCTTGAAATGTGTAATCTACCATGATGTTCTTCAATTATTTTGTAACACATCATTAATCCTAGTCCTGTGCCTTTTTCTTTTAAACTATAAAAAGGTTCGCCTAGACGGGAGATACGATCTTCAGGAATGCCGCAACCTTCATCGATAATTCGTATTAAGATGAAATTATCCTCTAATGGTTTTGTTTGGATGAAAATATTTCCGCCATTTGGCATTGCTTCTATCGCATTTTTTAATATGTTTATAAACACTTGTTTTAATTGGTTACCGTCACATTGAATATCATATACGTAATCAAAATGATCCATGATGATATGAACGCTATGCATAATTGCAGTCGGTAAAATAAATGTAACTACCTCTTCAATTAAAGTTTGTATGTTACAAGTTTGGATAGATAATACTTGTGGCTTAGACATCGCCATAAATTGACTCGTGATGGATTCCATTTGTGAAATCTCACTTAACATAACATCGATATACCATTTCTGCTCCTCACTTATTTCAGGGAGGAGCAACGTTAGAAAACCTTTTAGAGAAGTGAGTGGATTTCGAATTTCATGGGCAATTCCAGCTGTCAGTTGTCCGACTACTGCGAGCTTCTCTGATTTTCGTAGTAACTTTTCAGTTTCTTTTAGCTCAGTAACATCTCTCCCCATCACGATAAGACCTTTGCGAGAACCATCAGGATGATAAAGCGGAACTTTTGATATACTTAAGATTAGATCGAAATCATCTCTATGTATAATAAATTCCTCGCCATGAAGAATTTGTCTTTGTTGCCATGCTAGTTCATCGATTTCTTCACAATGTAAAAAAGCTTCTCGGTATGCTTCATTATATTGAATGAGTTCGCTATCTTTTTTCCCGTGGTAAGGTACATGATGGAAATTGAAGCAAGAAAGTGCGTAGTCATTTGCCTCAAGCCAGCGCCCTTCATGATCTTTAAAAATAACAAACGCAGGCATGGAGTTTACTAATGTACGTAATCTCTTCTCACTTTCTTTTAGCATATTCTCAATTCTTTCTGATTTTTCAAGCGGCTTCATAATAGCATATACGCCAGTAAGACGATTTTGAACAAAAATAGGAACTAGTTTTGTCACAACATCTAATAAGAATCCATTTTTATGATAAATAGATAAGATATACTCTTGTTGATTATCCGCTTCAGTATTCTTTATATTTTGCAATACTTGCTCAGAAATATGGGCTTCTAAAATAGAGGTAATATTTTTCTGTTCTAATTCTAAAGAAGTGTAACCTAATATTCTTTCGGCAGAAGGATTTATATGTAGAATAACTCCTTCTAAATTTAATGAAATAATACTATCAGGATTGTGTTCGAACAGAGATGCGTACATTTCTGTTAATGAACGATCTTGTATATGGTTTCGCAAACGTCTAGAAATGTTCGGATGACGTTTTTTTTGAGTTGGTGAATATTTTTTACGACTCATAACAGTTCCTCCGTACAAATAGCATCTAAAAAGATTTGTCTATTCATAACTATAATATAGATGTAATGTGTATTTCTATAAAAAATGGAAGTTATAGAATAAATTTTGTTTTTTTATTTTTTGCAAGGTGAATGCAGGATGGTAATAAGGGGAGCTTATATTGTTTTATAAACCTTTTGTAAGTTACAGACGGCTGTTTTCCGTATAACATTAGGGTAGAGGAGGGGGAGAGAAAATGAAAAATTATATTCAAGGGATTGATCACGTGCAAGTAGCTGCACCTGTAGGGTGTGAAGAAGAGGCGCGTGATTTTTATGGGAATACGATTGGTATGGAAGAAATTCCAAAGCCAGAAGAGTTGAAAAAACGAGGTGGATGTTGGTTTAAATGCGGAAATCAAGAAATCCATATTGGTGTCGAGCGGAACTTTACACCAGCTAAAAAGGCTCATCCAGCTTTTTATGTGAATGAAATTAATGAATTTAAGCAAACACTTATAGAGCAAGGTGTTAAAGTGATTGATGATTATGCACGGCCAGATGTAATTCGATTTTACGTGTCAGATCCATTTGGAAACCGAATTGAATTTATGCAAAATAAAGACTAGGTGGATTCCCACCTAGTCTTTAACTTCTTCTGAAAAGTCCTAACACTTCTACAGTTTCTGTAATATTAACGAAAGCATTCGGGTCGATTTCAGAAATTGTTAGTTTCATACTTGCTAATTCTTCACGAGAAACGACGGTCATAAGTACACGCTTTTTCTCGCTTGAATAAGCACCTTCGCCATCAAGTAACGTTATTCCACGTACAACAGTTGAAAGAAGTTGTTTTTTCATTTTTTCTGCTTCATTTGTTACAATCATAAGTGTAACTTTACGATGTTTTGTATGAACAGCATCAATTACTTTACCAGTTACATAAATTGAAAGTAAGCTTGTAAGTGCAACATCCCAGGTGAAGAAGAATCCTGCGATTATTACAACGACTGCATTTAAAATAATAAGGAATCCGCCAAGTTTAATGTCTCGCTTGCGGGATAAAAGCATACCGATAATATCAAATCCACCAGTGGATCCATTACAGTTAAAAACAAGACCAATACCAGCTCCGGCGATTACACCTCCGAAGATAGAAGATAACAATGGATCTGTTGCTACGACTTTTACTGGAACGTAATATAATGCAACAGATAATACAACTACAGAGACAACTGTGTTAAAAATTACTTTTTTTCCAAGACCTATGTACCCTAAAATAAGGATAGGTAAGTTTAATACAAAGTTAATAATGCCTGTGTTTACAGGGGTTACAATCCCTAAAATAATAGCAATTCCGCCAATTCCACTACTTAAAATTTTGTGGGGGATAAGGAAAAGATTAAAGGCAACCGCAATAATAATAGAACCGATAATAACACCAAGGAATCTGACCATTTCTTTCCCGTCCTTCACTGAAAAATTCATATTATTTCAAGATTATATATGATATTGAAAGTTTTGGGTAAAAACAGTTTATTTAGGTAAATTAGATTAATCAAAAGAATTTGAGTATTTTATCATTTGAAAGGGGATACAGTTGTGAAGATAAAAACATATCAACAGAAAAGCCCGTTGAAGCAAGAATGTGAGGATTCTTATTTTTGTAATAAAGAAAAAAAGATTTATGGTGTATGTGACGGTGCAACACCACTTGTCCCGTTTCGTGATGAAAAGGGACATAATGGAGCATACATCGCTTCGCATTTATTTGCAAGTTATTTTACTGCATTACGAGAGAATCATAGTTTACAATTTGCAGTTGCCAAAGCAAATGAAGCATTGCAAAGCAAAATGTTAGAATATGAAGTAGACACGAGAAAAAAAGAGCATTTGTGGTGCACATGTATCGCGGCAGTCCAAATAGTTGGTGAGAAAATTGAATATGCGCAGCTTGGGGACTGTATGATTGTCGCAACTTTTCAAAATGGAACGATGCAAGTATTAACGAAAGACACAGTTGAAGGAATTAGTAAACGAGCAAAAAAGAAGAGAGAAGAAGATCGTAAAAAAGGGTTATCTGTACCAGAAGAATATGTTTTTCAAGATGTTCGAGAACAGTTAAAATACAATCGTTATCTTGCAAATATGCCAAATGGTTATTCAGTTGCAAATGGAATGAAAGAAGCGATACATTATTTACAACATGGTGAATTACATACAGATGAAGTGAGTGGGATTTTTATTTGTTCAGACGGGTTATTTCACCCAGATTGGTCATTAGAACAAACTGTTGCATATATAAGAAAGAATGGTATAAACGAATATATAGCAATTATTGAAGAGCTAGAAGCGGAAAAGAGAATAAGGCCAGATGATAAAACGATTATTATGATTGATTTTTAAGAGGAGGCAGTTCAAATGGAAATTAAACGTGTCAATCTAACATTTCAAGATGAATTAGTTCCTTTAGAAAAAGTAAACAAACTGATTATTCACCATACAGCTGAAGATGGATGGGACGTGTATAAAACGCATGAATTTCATCAAACTGTAAGGGGGTGGAGCGGAATTGGTTACAACTATTTTATCGAAAAGGATGGAACTGTAGTGGAAGGACGAGGTTTACATATTGGAGCGCACGCGAAAGACCATAACCGCCATACAATTGGAATATGTATGACGGGAAATTTCGATAAATACGATCCAACTCCTGCACAAGTGAATGCATTATATTCTTTATGTAAACTGTTTATGAAGCAATTTGCTATAAAGAAAGAAAATATACTCGGTCATAGAGAGTTAGAAGGAGTTACAAAAAGCTGTCCTGGTAATCGTTTTTCTATGGTAGAGTTAAGGAAGATACTATCTTAAATATAGAGGAGTAACAACGATGATGAATATAAAAATACCAAATGATAAAAAAGAAGAACTTGTAGCACAAATTCAGCAATTTTTTATGGAAGAAGATTTAGATGAAATTGGACGTTTCCAAGCAGAGCGTTTAATAGAAGAAATGATTAAATTAGTTGGACCGTTTGCATATAATCAAGCAATTGGAGATGCAAGAAAGCTTGTAAGTGAGAAATTAACGAATATCGAAGAAGATTTATACGTGTTAGAGAAGAATGAAGGAAAATAAAAAAAGAGCCGATGGGCTCTTTTTTTTATTTGATTGATAGCAAAAAAACATGGAGAAAACACGGAAAGGACATTGAAAATACACCTTTTATTTTTAGAATATTCTTAGTTTTAAAATACTTCAGAAAGGAAGATTGTAATGAGATTAACGCCAAGAGAAATTGATAAACTGCTAGTAGTTGTTGCGGCTGATTTAGCTTATCGACGAAAGGAGAGGGGGCTTAAGTTAAACTATCCAGAAAGTATCGCTATTATTACGTATGAAATTTTGGAAGGAGCAAGAGATGGTAAAAATGTAGCGGAATTAATGGAGCTTGGAAAAACCATTTTAAGTGCTGAAGATGTTATGGATGGTATTGCAGACATGATATCAGATATTCAAGTTGAGGCAACTTTTCCTGATGGAACAAAATTAGTAACTATTCATCAACCAATTCATTAAAGGAAGTGAATGTTATGATTCCAGGGCAATATATCCTTGCGAAAGAAGACATAGTATGTAATGGAAATAAAAAAGCAACGAAAGTCAAAGTGCTAAATCAGGGAGATAGACCTATTCAAATTGGATCTCATTACCACTTTTATGAAGTGAATGAGGCGTTAAAATTCAATCGAAGTGTAGCAATTGGACGACATTTAAATATTCCAGCGGGTACAGCGGTAAGATTTGAGCCTGGAGATGAAAAAACGATTGAATTAGTTCCATATTCAGGGGAACAAGAAGTATATGGATTTAAAAATAAAGTGGATGGCGATATTCAATCTTACACAAAAAGAGGGAGATAGCATGAGTTTTAAGATGTCACGTAAACAATATGCTGATTTATATGGTCCAACTACAGGAGATTCTATTCGTTTAGCGGATACACAATTGTTCGCACATGTTGATCGAAATGCCACTGTATATGGTGATGAAGCTGTCTTTGGTGGAGGAAAATCAATTAGGGATGGTATGGGACAAAATTCACAACTTACAAGAGAACAGGGGGTTGTGGATGTTGTTATTACCAATGCAATTATTATTGATTATACAGGAATATATAAAGCGGATGTTGGTATAAAAGATGGAAAGATTTCAGCAATAGGTAAGAGTGGTAATCCTTCAGTTATGGATAACATTGATATCATCATTGGAACATCAACGGAAGTAATTTCTGGTGAGCGGAAAATCGTTACAGCTGGAGGTATTGATACACATGTGCATTTCATATCCCCACAACAAATTGATACAGCATTAGCTTCAGGTATAACAACTTTAATTGGTGGGGGAACAGGACCGGCAGAAGGGACTAAGGCAACTACAATAACACCTGGATCTTGGAACTTAAGAAAAATGCTAGAAGCAGCAGAAGCTTTTCCTGTAAACCTTGGGTTTTTAGGGAAAGGAAATAGTTCAAGTCTACCTGCCCTGGAAGAACAAATATTTGCAGGGGCTATCGGATTGAAAATCCATGAAGATTGGGGAGCGACTTCTTCAGCAATTAATCACTCGTTACAGATTGCTGATAAATATGATATTCAAGTCGCTATTCATACGGATACTTTAAATGAATGTGGTTTTGTGGAAGAAACGATAAAAGCTATTGATAATCGTGTTATTCATACGTACCACACTGAAGGAGCTGGAGGTGGGCATGCACCAGATATTATAAAGATTGCTGCGCTGAATAATATTTTACCATCTTCAACGAACCCGACCTTGCCATATACAGTGAATACGCTGGATGAACATTTAGATATGCTCATGGTATGTCATCATTTAAAAGCGAATATTCCAGAAGATGTAATGTTTGCAGATTCAAGGATTCGAAAAGAAACAATCGCGGCAGAGGATATTTTGCAAGATCTAGGGGTTTTCAGCATGATTAGCTCTGACTCACAGGCGATGGGAAGGGTTGGCGAGGTTATTATTCGCAATTGGCAAACTGCTGATAAAATGAAAAAGCAGATTGGTAGTTTAGAGGGAGATAAAGAATATAACGATAATAATAGAATTCAACGTTATATAGCTAAGTATACAATTAATCCAGCTATTACACATGGGATTTCAGAATATGTTGGCTCTATTGAAGTAGGAAAGTATGCAGACCTTGTAATATGGGATCCACAATTTTTCGGTGTTAAGCCAGATATGGTTTTGAAAAACGGGATGGTAGTGATGGCATTAATGGGAGACGAGAATGCTTCGATTCCTACCCCACAACCATATTATGAAAAAAAGATGTTTGGTGCATATGGAAAAGCAGTACAGTCAAGTTCGATTACATTTGTATCGAAAGTAGCTTATGAGAATAATATTAAAGAAAAATTAGGTTTAAATAAAGTTGTATTACCTGTTAAAAATACGAGAGAGATTTCGAAGCGAGATATGAAACTAAATAATGCAACACCAAAAATTGAAGTAGATCCGCAGACATATGAAGTTAAAGTTGATGAACAAGTAATCACGTGTGAAGCAGTAGATATACTACCTATGGCTCAAAGATATTTTTTATTTTGATATAACGGGGGAGATAAAATGATTATTGAAAAAATTAATAACAACGTATGTAATATGAATGATTTCTCAAATACAAAAAAGCATCTTGATAAAATATCGATTTCTAGTGAGCTTTTACTGAAGAGGGTTCAGAAATTATATTCAGAATCTGGTTTTGAAATTGGGGTGTCTTTAGATAGTGGAGGAACATTAAAGAACGGTGATATTTTATATGAAGATGAAAATCGAATTGTATATATTGAAGTATTACCAGAAGAGGTGATTGTAATTACTCCAACATCAATAAAAGAAATGGGAATTATTGCTCATAACTTAGGAAATAGACATTTACCGGCACAATTCGATGAAGGGTGCATGATTTTGGCAAATGACTACTTAGTAGAAGATTTACTTAAAAAGGAAGGTGTTCCTTATCAAAAAGAAAATAGAGTATTACCAAAACCATTCAAGCATGCTTCACACAAACATATTTAACTTACTTAACCTACTCCAAATTAGTGATTCGAACTTCCCAACAGGAAGTTTTAGTCACTCTTTTGGATTAGAAACGTTTATTCAAGAGGGACAAGTTACAAATAAAGCCGAATTTTTCAAATGGGTTAATCGATATATAAAAGTCCAATTAACATACACGGATGGCTTAATTTGCAAATATACTTACGAAGCAATTAAGACTAATGAGAGAGAACAAATTACATTTTTAGATGATTTAATAACAGCACAAACACTGCCTTTTGAATGTAGAAAAGCAAATAGAATGATTAGTAAAAGTACTTCTAAATTATTGTGTGAATTGTTCTCATTTGTAAATTTAAATATATATAAAGAAAATATTATGGGTAATAAATTACAAGGTCATCCGAGTATCGTATACGGAATATTAGGGGCGGAATTGAAAATGACAATAGAAGAAACGCTCTTAGTTTTCTTATACTCAAGTGTTGGAAGTATAATTCAAAACGGTGTGAGAGCCATTCCTCTTGGACAAACAGATGGTCAAAAACTATTACAAGAATGCCATGAATTAATCTGTGAATCTATTGATAGAATTCAAATACTTTCATTAGAGGATTTTGGATTGAATGATCCTGAATTCGAAATAAATCAAATGCAACATGAAGATGTAAATGTAAGGGTCTTCATGTCATAGGGAGGAAAAAATAAAATGATAAAGCCTATTAGAATTGGTATCGGTGGCCCAGTAGGTGCTGGGAAAACAATGTTAGTTGAAAAGTTAACAAAACATCTAAATACAGATTATGAAATTGCAGCAATTACAAACGATATTTATACGAAAGAAGATGCAAAAATTTTATTGAAAACAGGTGTTTTACCAGAAGATAGAATTATTGGTGTAGAGACAGGAGGGTGCCCGCATACAGCAATTCGAGAGGACGCTTCTATGAATTTTGAAGCAATTGAAGAACTTATGATGAGACATAATAATTTAGATATTATTTTTATTGAAAGTGGGGGTGATAATTTAGCTGCCACATTTAGTCCGGAGCTAGTGGATTTTTCAATTTATATTATTGATGTGGCACAGGGAGAAAAGATTCCGCGTAAAGGTGGACAAGGAATGATCAAATCTGATGTATTTGTGATTAATAAAACGGATTTGGCACCTTATGTAGGGGCTGATCTTGGAGTTATGGAGCAGGATACGAAAAATTACCGACATAATAAACCATACTTTTTTACAAATTTGAAGGATGAGGAAGGTTTACAAGAATTAATAAATTGGATGCGACAAAACATTATGTTAGAAGGATTGAAAAAATGAAATCCCCTACAGGTGTCTTAAATATTGATGTGATGGAAAAGAGACATAAAACCGTACCTATTAAGGTTTATCATAAAGATGCCTTAAAAGTAACGCAGCCAATATATTTGGACGAGTATGGTAGAGCATATTACTATATTATGAATTCTGGTGGAGGCTATTTAAAAGGAGATTTCTATTCTATAAATATAAATGTTGGTAAAGATGCGAAAATATATATAACAAGCCAATCGGCAACGAAAGTGTACAAGACTCCAAATAGTTATGCTTTGCAAGAATTGAATTTTTATATTGGTGAGAATGCTGTTATGGAATATCTACCAGACCCGTTAATTATGTACAAGGATGCAGCATATAAGCAAAAAACAAATATATATATGCAAAATAATTCTACATTGATTTTATGCGATTCAGTTACGCCTGGTTGGTCGCCAAATATGGAGAAGTTCACATACCAATATTTTGATTCGTTAACAAAAATATATATGGAAAATAAACTTGTAGTATACGATCATCTATTGTTAAACCCTTTCAAAGAGTCGTTAGATCAAATGGGAATATTAAATCAATATTCCCATTATGGTACTTTCATAGTTATTAATGAGAACATTACAAATGATTTAATTGCAGCATTGAAAACATCACTATCTAACACTAACAATATGAAAATTGGAATATCTTCTACACCATGTAAAGGCTTTGTCATACGCATACTTAGCCATAATACAGAGGATATCGAGTCTATATTTTTTCAGTGTCATCGTTTTGTTAGAGAGAATTGTCTACATGAAGAACTAACATCCTATCGAAAATATTAAGTAAGGGAAGGGGATGCTATGACTAATGTGGGATTATTGTTTGTCGGTGCAGTTCTATTTATGAATTCACTAGCAGCTTTTAAACTCATTGATAGCAAAAGTGTAGGATACTTTAATTTATTTGTAGGGGCATTACAAACTTTGACACCATTATATTTATTATTTACAGGAAGTCAATCCGATGAGTGGACTATCCTATCTAATGGAACTATTTTTTTATTTGGTTTTACTTATTTATATGTTGGTCTTACGAATATATTAAAACTTGATTCTTCAGGTGTAGGTTACTATTCTCTTTGGGTTGCTATCATTGCAACGGTTATGGGAATAGTGAATCAATTACATGAGAGTGGAAGTCTGCAAAGTACAATAATTTGGTTCTTTTGGGCATTCCTTTGGTTTTTATTTTTCCTACAAGATGGATTGAAAAAGAAGATTCATATTTATGTAGGTATTGTTTGCTTCGTTGAATCCTGGATTACTGCAACAGTACCAGCTCTGTTAACACTTACAAATCATACAGACGTGTTAAATAATTTTGTAATTATTTTAGTGACTATTATAACGATTGTAGTTTTTATTATGGCACTTTTCTTTTTCAAAAGTATTCAATTTAAAGTAGAAAGGGCTAGTAACTATGTGGAAAAGTGAACTGAAAAAGGCAACTAACTTTTTTGTTATTATTATATTTCTTCATGTGCTTGGAATTCTCTTATTATTACCAGCACTGTATAAAGGTAATAGCATAATCGGAATGGCTATTATTGCATATTCTTTAGGATTGCGTCATGCGTTTGATAGTGATCATATTGTCGCAATTGATAATACTGTTCGGAAATTAATTGAAAAAGGTAAAAACTCACAGGGGGTGGGATTTTACTTCTCATTAGGACACTCTACGGTAGTATTTGTGATGATTGTATTAATTGCTTTAATTGGAAAAACTGCAAAACATGGAATGGAGAGCTTCTCAACTATAGGCGGTATTATTGGTACAATCGTTTCTAGTACATTCCTTATCATTATCGGTCTTACCAATTTGTTGTACCTTATTAAAGTGTTACGAAGTCAAGAGGACAAACAGCCAGAAAACCTGGGATTTATATACCGTTTCACGCAGCGCTTATTTACGTTTATTGATAGTCAGAAGCAATTGTATATGATCGGTTTTTTATTTGGGCTTGGTTTTGATACAGCGAGTGAAATTGGATTAATTGCTCTTTCTACAGTAACTGCAACAAGTCAATCTATTCCACTTGTCAGTATATTTGCTTTTCCCATTTTGTTTGCTGCAGGAATGTCATTGATGGATACATTAGATAGTACATTCATGAATACGAATTATAAGTGGGCAATGGAAAATAGTCGAATAAGAAATTCATATAATGTATTAATTACCTCAATATCTGTTATAACGGCTTTTTTAATAGGGGGGTATCAACTATTATCTTTGCTTATTGAAAGCTATAATTTACAGGGACCGTTTTGGAATCTCATACAGGTAGTTAATTTTGATTATCTGGGTATATGTCTTGTTTTATTCTTTATTATTTCTCTTATTATTTTTGCCGTATGGAATAGAAATGTCTTTAAAGAACCACTTACAAAGAGTATAGAGAAATAAAAAAATATCGTATGTTATTTGGTTCATTATATATCAAGTAAAATAAAAAACACGTTAGATGAAAATGCATCTAACGTGTTTTTTGTTATTTATGTTCCTTATATTCATGTACTTTTTCTTTCACATTACCAACTGTATCTTTAGCAGTGCCTTTCACCTTATCCCATTTTCCTTCAGCTTGTAATTTCTTATTGTCAGTTACTTTCCCAACAACTTCTTTTACTTCACCTTTTACCTTATCAATGGCACCTTCTACTTTTTCTTTTAAACCATGATCATGTTTAGTCATACATTTCTCCTCCTTGTAGTTTGATTAGAATTCTCTTTTCATATTGCAAGTTGAATGATGTATCTAGTAATATCGTAACAAATCTAGTTTGAATATTCAAATGATTAATAGGATAGAAAAGGATTTGTCATAAAATGTTTAAAAATGTAACGGAAGGAGAAATAAAGTAAATTATATGTCTTTTGCGGTCCATATTGATTTTGTATAAGCAATTTTCATGTGGGCACGTTCCATGTTATTTTGACTGCCGCTACCGAACCTTGCTTGTCCAACTATTAAATTACAATTGGATTCAATAGCTGTTTCAATTCGCTTTTGAATTAATGCAGTATGACAGCCTTTACGCTGAAATTCTGGCAAAGTAGCAGAAGCAGCTAATGAAGCAATCCCATTATTTATGTACAGGACACCAATGCCTGCAGGAGTATTTTGAACTTCGGCTATGAAAAAATGCCATCCTGGTTTATCGTAAAGAATTTCGTTATTTTGGCGCACTCCATCTTTTGTAAAGGATGGCATATTAAATCCACGTACATATATGTCTGCCAAAATATGAAATTCATTTTCTTTCAGTTGGCGTACTGAAATGTTAGCAGGAAGCAGGGATGGATCTACTCTCGGTATACTATATAAAGCGGTATGGAAGCTGGATTGGTAAAATCCTTTTTGAGACAAGTATTGAAATAATTCAGCTGTCCCTTGAGCTGGTGTAATTTCAAAACGGCAAGGAATTTGTAGTGATTCATAATAAGAAATGATTGCATCAAGCGCATCTGCATTTGTAATACCTTTTACCGTATTAAAAGCAGGACCGGCAATTATTTTTGATGAAAAGGTAGTGGCACTACCGAACTTTTTCATTTGCACTTGCATTGGATTTCCACTCATTGCTTGTAGTCCCTCTAATCTAGAAGAGAGCATATCAATTTCTGCATTTTCAATTTCTGTTGCTATATCGAGTGTAATAACAGTAGTCATAAAATTTCTCCGTTAATAAATATATTTTATAGTACATATACGATTTTTGTTTTGAGATTCCTGTTGTAATGTAGGGGAATAAGAAGTTTTTTGGAAGGGAAATGGAATTGAACTGTCGAAGGGAGTAGAAACAGATTAAAGGTGGTGCTCTCATGAAACAAAAAGCCGTGCAGACATGCTCTAATTGTGGTTCTCAAAACATAGGAGAAGGTGAGTTTGTCGGATATGCACAAATACGGAAAAAGGAAACGATGTTCACATCTTCACCGGTGGATGCTTATATTTGTACAGACTGCGGAAATATCCTTTCATTAAAAGTACGACATTATGAAAAGTTTAAGCAGAAGCCGTTATGATTATTGAGTAGTGGTTTTATTAGGGTAGTTAATAAGAGTAATATTTTACATATATATGAGTATGCCTCAGATAAAGAGATGAAAACATATACTGTACATAGTTCGTTATATGACACATAAAAATATATAGAAGAAATTGTGAGGTAGTAGGAGGAAGAAAAAACAGCTCCTCTTGGAATATTTCATATTTAAAACTCCTTTAATGAATAAAGGAGTTTTTTGATTTTTTATAACAATAATTACCTTTAATTGTTATAATTGGTTATTGGGAGAGGGTGGTTTATTAACGCCATAATCATAGAAGAATAATAGCTAAATCGTATACAAAACCGCTATATAACACAATAGCAACCGTAAGTTGACAAAGTGCAACCGCAGGAAGATAGAGGTAAGAGCAATGTTTACATACAATTTAGTTAAGAAAACGAAGGGGGACACACATATGGGATTTGGTGAGAAGCTTTTTAAATTAAGAAAAGAAAAGGGTCTTTCTCAAGAAGCATTAGCCGAGAAATTAAACACAACAAGGCAAGCGGTTAGTAAATGGGAAAACGGTCAAGGTTTTCCTGAAACTGAAAAGTTAATAATGATTGGAAATGTATTTGAAGTATCACTTGACTATTTATTAAAAGAAACTGCTGAGCAAAGTAACGAAAAGGAAAATGGTTATTATGTAAGTAAGGAAATGGCAGAAGGGTATATAGTGTATGGACAAAAAATTTCTAAATATATTGCATTAGGATTTAGCTTGCTTATTTTATCTACAATACCGTACTTATTATTTAAAGAAAATGCAACAATGTCTACGTTTCTTGTCATTATCATTGCAGTGCTTGGGATCGGAGCAATGATGGCACCTGTAACGATAGAAGAGAGTCGATACAATGTATTGAAAAAGGAAGAACTACTATTTGATCAAAACTTTCTAAAAGAATTGACAAAAAGATATGCGATTATTAAGAAGAAGTATGCCGCAGTGATGATTGTTGGATTTTGTTTTATTGCCGCAGGCGCAATACCGTTTTTGTTTGAGGAAAAGCATATCACTTCAGGAGAATTAGTGCAGTATTATCCGTACTGTGTTGTACTTATTGCTATTGGAGTTTATCTTTTTGTTCGTGTTATAGGAGTGTGGGAGATGTATCGAATTTTAGTAGAAAATAAAGAATATAGCAATCGTATTATTTTCAAACTAAAAAAGAAAGTGAGAGAAAAAGTGGATAATTTTTAATAGGAGCAAACATACTTTTATGAAAAGTTAAGATAGGAGTGAAATGATGTCAAACATTCTAGAAATTAAAAATTTAAGTAAATCATTTGGAAACAAAATTGTTTTAAAAGATGTTACATTCAATGTGCCATCAGGGTCAATAGTGGGATTCATTGGTGACAATGGGGCAGGTAAATCAACAACATTTAAAACAGTACTAGAATTAATTTCTAAAGATAGTGGTACAGTGAAAATATTTGGTGAAGAAAATATAAATAAAGATGCCAAGAATAAGGGGAAGATTGGAGTCGTATTTGATGCTATGAATCTCCCGGCTCATCTTACAATAAAACAACTAAATAAGGTTTTTGAAAAGATGTTTGAATCTTGGGACAGAGAAAGTTTTTACCGATTAGTTCATTCTTTCTCTTTACCTACTAATCAAACAGTAGGTAGGTTTTCCCGTGGAATGTCGATGAAACTATCTATAGCTGTTGCATTGTCGCATAATGCCAAATTATTAATCCTAGATGAAGCGACGGGAGGTCTTGATCCTTCATCTAGGGAGGAGGTATTAGAGGAATTAAAAAGTTTTGTGAATAAAAGTAACGGTGGTATATTACTTTCTTCACATATTATGAGTGATGTAGAAAAAATAGCTAGTCACCTTATTGTGATAAAAGATGGAGAAATTTTATTGAATGAAGAAAAGGATAAAGTTTTGGACAATTATGCCATTGTAGATGTTGATGAGGAACAACTAACTTTAATCAACAAAGATATAGTTGTGGTGAAAAGGAATAATGGTTCTTATTTCAATGTACTTGTATCAGATGTGCATAAACTACCAAATGGGATTGCTCATAGAACCATTTCACTAGAAGAAATAAGTGTTTTATTAACAAGGAGTGAAAAATAAATGAAAGGTTTATTATTGACAAACTACTATCTAGTGTATCGAACTTTCTTTATGTTCATGGGAATGGCGATATTAGGATCGGGATTTGTTTTTTATTTTGGTAATGCTTCAATGTACCGTTTAATTGCTACATTCATTATCTTATTTGCTGCGATTCCTGCACTTGAAGTTATTAAGTATGAGAGTAAGTCGGGTTATGAAAAATATGTACTTACTTTACCGGTTACTAGAAATAACATTGTACAAAGTCACTACCTTTTCTATTTTTTAGTTGTAATTATTGGTACTTTATTATCGTATGGCATATTTTATGTACATGGTTTAGTATCAGATACACCAATTGATGATGATATATTTAAGAGTGTTTCTTTAGGGACGTTCATCATTCTTAATGCCGGAGCAATAGCCTATCCACTTCTCTATGTTTTTGGAGCAGAAAAATCTGATGCTATTACAATTGGAGGCGCATGCGGGGGGCTTGTTACTTATTTTGGATTACAAAGTGTTATTGGTTATCTAATAGAACAATTTCCAATATCAAATTTAAATTCATCTGTATACGTTTCAATGCTATATACAATATTTGGTGTTATCATATATATCTTTTCTTTTGTTATTTCGGTATTTATATATCGTAAGAAAGAATTTTAATATGTTTTCACTTGGTATTTTCTGAATTATTTCCAAAGGAATAATTCAGAAAATACAGAAAAATATCGTAATCATTTGTAGAAGTCTGTTATAATAAACGGAAAATGAAAACGTTTTAAAGGGGGACATAACCAATATGATGATGAATGTACCGCTAACAATTAGTTCTATGATGGAAAGAGCAGAGAAACTGTTTTCGAAGAAAGAAATTGTTTCACGGACGCATGATACAGTTACAACGTTAACGTATAAGCAGTTAGGGGAAAGGACGAGAAGACTTTCCAGTGCGTTGAAAAAGCTTGGAATTAAAGAAGGTGAACGTGTAGGAACATTAGCGTGGAACCATCATCGGCATGTGGAAGCGTATTTTGCTATTCCAGGTATTGCTTCTGTTTTGCACACAATTAATATTCGTTTATCTCCTCAACATATTTCATACATTATTCAGCATGCAGAAGATCGAATTTTACTTATTGATGAAGATATCGTACCACTCGTTGAAAGTATTCAATCCGAATTATCAACTGTACAAGCCTACATTGTTATGACTGATAAAGATGAGCTCCCAAAAACTACACTTCAGCCTGTATATCATTATGAGAAACTTTTAGAAGAAGGCAACCCAAATTTCCAATTTGTAAAAGATATTGATGAAAATACACCTGCTGGTATGTGTTATACGTCAGCGACTACAGGAAATCCAAAAGGTGTTGTATATACGCATCGTAGTACTGTATTACACTGTATGGCACTCGGTTTAGCTGATACAGCTGCTTTATCGGAAAGTGATGCAGCAATGGCAATCGTCCCGATGTTTCATGTGAACGCTTGGGGACTTCCTTTTGCGGCTACTTGGTTTGGATCAAAACAAGTTCTTCCTGGACCGATGTTTACTCCGAAAATTTTATTAGAGATGATTCAATCAGAAAAAGTGACGTTAGCTGCGGGTGTGCCGACAATTTGGCTCGGCGTATTACAAGAGTTAGAAAATAATAGTTATGATTTATCTAGTATGACGAGAATACTATGCGGAGGTGCAGCTGCGCCGAAAAGTGTTATTAAAGCATTTGAACAGAAACATAATGTTCCGTTCATACATGCATATGGTATGACTGAAACGAGTCCACTCGTAACACTTGCACGTTTAAAAAGTTATGAAACGGAATTATCGTATGAAGAGCAACTAGAAATTCGCTCCAAACAAGGATATCTTGTACCTGGTGTCGAGATGAAAGTAGTCGGTACAAATGGTGAAGTGAAGTGGGATGGTACTGAGATGGGAGAATTATGTTTACGAGCACCTTGGATCGCTGAAAGCTATTATAACGATGATCGTACTGTCGAAGGTTTTCGCGATGGATGGTTATATACTGGTGATGTTGTTACAGTGGATGAGGAAGGTTGCGTGAAAATTGTTGACCGTACGAAGGATGTTATTAAAAGCGGGGGAGAATGGATTTCTTCGGTCGATCTTGAAAATGCTTTAATGGCACATGATGCTATATTTGAAGCGGCTGTCGTTGCAGTTCCTCACCCTCAGTGGCAAGAGCGACCAATTGCCTGCGTTGTTCAAAAGAAAAATAGTACGGTTACAAAAGAAGAAATATATGAGTTTTTAAAACCACAGTTTGCGAAGTGGTGGTTGCCAGACGATATTGTCTTTATGGAAGAAATACCGAAAACATCTGTTGGGAAGTTTTTAAAACAGGCGCTTCGGAAAGAACTGGAGCATTTGCATAGAGAGAAATAAGTGAACTTCTATTTGTAAACTCTAATACATTAACGGTTGACAAAAGAGGGGTGGAAAGATAATATAATTTTTGTGATATGTTATCTAAAAACAATTTTAAGTTTACAAATAGGAGAAGCAAATATGAATACAAAAAATTTAGTTTTCGTCGCTTTATTTAGTTCTATTATGGGAGTGTTAGGGTTAATACCTCCGATTGCTCTTTCTATTACACCAGTTCCAATTACATTGCAATCACTCGGTGTTATGCTTGCGGGTGGGTTGTTAGGATCACGTTTAGGTGCGTTAAGTCAGCTTATTTTCTTACTTATTGTAGGAGTTGGAGCACCATTACTTGCTGGTGGACGCGGTGGCCTTGGTGTATTTGTTGGACCAAGTGCAGGATATTTACTTGGTTACATCATTGGGGCGTTTGTTATTGGTTATTTAATTGAGCGTTTACGTGAAGTTTCTATTATAAAAGTATTATGTATTAATATAATTGGTGGTATTTTCGTAGTTTATGTATTTGGTATTACTGTACAAGCGTTCTTAATGGATGTTTCTGTATGGGAGACAATGAAAGTGAGTGCTGTGTTTTTACCAGGGGATTGTATAAAAGCAATTATTGCGGCAGTTCTCGTAACAAAATTACATCGTTCATTGAAACATATTATTACGCCCGCTTTAAAGAATGGAAAATATACAAATGCGGGATGATAAAGGGAAGAAACACGTTAATTGCGTGTTTCTTTTTATTATTTTTGTAAAGAAAGGACGTCTCATATGGGGATTACAAAAGAATATAAAAAGCATGCCTCTTTACAACCAAATAAAATAGCGATAAAGGAAAATGATAGAGTTTTAACATATAAAGAGTGGTTCGAATCAGTTTGTAAAGTAGCAAGCTGGTTAAATGAAAAAAAATCGAAGAATAAAACGATAGCAATCCTATTAGAAAATCGTATAGAGTTTTTACAACTATTTTCTGGTGCCGCTATGGCCGGGTGGGTTTGTGTTCCGTTAGATATAAAGTGGAAACAAGATGAGCTCAGAGAAAGAATTGAAATTAGTAATCCGGATATGATTGTGACAGAAACATATAAGGTGAATGATCTATTGGATGAAGAAGGAAGAGTAATTGAAATTGATGAGTGGAAAAGAATGATAGAGAAATATCTTCCTACATATTCCACTGTAGAAAGTGTACAACATGCTCCTTTTTATATGGGATTTACATCAGGATCAACAGGAACAGCAAAAGCATTTTTACGTGCACAACAATCGTGGGTTCATAGTTTTGATTGTAATGTACATGACTTTCATATGAAAAGGGAGGATTCGATTTTAATAGCTGGGACGCTCGTTCATTCTCTTTTCTTATACGGGGCAATAAGTGCATTATATGTAGGACAAAAAGTGCACATTATGAGAAAGTTCTTTCCAAATCAAGTATTAGATAAGTTAGAAACTGAAAATATATCAGTTATGTATACAGTTCCGACAATGCTTGAATCTTTATATAAAGAAAGTAGATTAATAGAAAATAAAGTGAAAATTATTTCGTCAGGAGCGAAATGGGAAGCTGAAGCGAAAGAAAAAATAAAGAATATATTTCCTTATGCGAAAAGATATGAATTTTATGGTGCATCAGAGTTAAGTTTTGTAACAGCACTAGTCGATGCAGAAAGCGAAAGAAGGCCAAATTCAGTAGGAAAACCTTGTCATAATGTGCAAGTTCGAATATGTAATGAAGCAGGCGAAGAAGTACAAAAAGGTGAAATAGGAATTGTTTATGTGAAAAGTGATCAGTTTTTTATGGGATACATAATAGATGGGGTTTTAACACGGGAGTTGAATGCAGAAGGCTGGATGACAGTGCGAGATGTAGGCTATGAAGATGAAGAAGGCTTTATATATATTGTTGGTAGAGAGAAGAATATGATTTTATTTGGAGGAATCAATATTTATCCAGAAGAAATAGAAAGTGTATTACATGAACACCCAGCTGTTGATGAAATAGTTGTAATTGGTGTGAAAGATAGTTACTGGGGTGAAAAGCCCGTCGCGATCGTAAAAGGAAGTGCTACGAAACAACAATTAAAGAGTTTTTGCTTACAGAGATTATCCTCTTTTAAAATACCGAAAGAATGGCATTTTGTAGATGGAATACCTTATACAAATAGTGGGAAAATCGCTCGTATGGAAGCAAAAAGTATGATTGAAAACCGGGAGGAAATATATGAATAGAGCAGTCATTGTAGAGGCGAAAAGAACACCTATTGGTAAGAAGAATGGGATGTTAAAAGAGTATGAAGTTCAGCAATTAACAACGCCGCTTCTTACGTTTTTAAGTAAAGGGATTGAGAGGGAAATAGATGATGTCATATTAGGTAATGTTGTTGGGCCAGGAGGGAATGTTGCGAGACTATCTGCTTTAGAGGCGGGACTTGGCTATCATATTCCTGGTGTAACGATTGATCGGCAATGTGGTGCTGGTTTAGAAGCGATTCGAACTGCGTGTCATCTCATTCAAGGCGGGGCAGGTAAGTGTTATATCGCCGGGGGAGTAGAGAGTACAAGTACGTCACCTTTTCAAAAAAGAGCACGATTTTCACCTGAAACAATTGGTGATCCTGACATGGGAGTAGCGGCTGAATATGTTGCGGAGCGTTATAATATAACGAGAGAAATGCAAGACGAGTATGCTTGTCTTAGTTATAAGCGGACACTGCAAGCGTTAGAAAAAGGATATATACATGATGAAATATTTTCTTTTAATGGATTATTAGATGAATCTATAAAGCCAGAAATGAATTATGAACGAATCATTAAAAGAACAAAGCCCGCATTTTTACAAAATGGAACAGTGACGGCAGGTAATTCATGTGGTGTAAATGATGGGGCATGTGCTGTTCTTGTAATGGAAGAGGGACAAGCCCGAAAGTTAGGTTATAAACCTGTCCTTCGTTTCGTTCGTAGTGCTGTAGTGGGAGTGGATCCCAAGCTTCCAGGGACTGGTCCGATATTTGCGGTGAACAAATTATTAAACGAAATGAATGTAAAAGTAGAGGACATCGATTATTTTGAAATAAATGAAGCATTCGCCTCAAAAGTTGTTGCTTGCGCAAAAGAGTTACAACTTCCGTACGAAAAAGTAAATGTAAATGGTGGAGCAATTGCGCTCGGTCATCCGTACGGTGCATCTGGTGCTATGCTTGTAACACGTTTGTTTTATCAGGCACAAAGAGAGTCTATGAAATATGGAATTGCTACATTAGGAATTGGAGGCGGGATAGGGATTGCGCTATTATTTGAGAAAGTAGAAGACTAGCGAGGTAACTAGTTTTCTACTTTTTGAGGAACATAAATATTGCTACCAGGCTTCGCTTTCATTTCGTTCCAAGCAGCAATCGCATCAGCTTTTGCTTTCCCTTTATTATTTGGATCTTCGAAAAAGTCACGAGTAAAGCGATTGTATTCAAATTGTGTACCGATAGTTGTTTTGTATGTAGGGTCTTTTTTTCGTTCGTTTTCTTCATGCCAAAAAGCTATCGCGTTTTCATATGTTTTTCCAACATTCTCTTTGAAAAATTTTTGAAGAGCTACTGTAAAGCGGAAGTTTGTTCCGATTTTTTCTTTGAAAAAAGCACGAACATCTTCGCTACAGCGGTGATTGTTAGTAATAATCGTTTGAAGAGAAAGGTCTTTATAGGATAGGGAAGCTTTACTCACCTTTTGAACAGAGCTGTTTTTTAATATTTTACCAGTAGTTAAATAATGTGAGATACGCTCGGTTATTTCGATCTTAGAGCCACTAGCTGGCAACCTATTCTCACGACAAAATGTTTGGAGTTCTGCTTTTAACCAATAATAGTTTTGGAAATCTTCAAGTGATATAGACTTTGTTAAAGGTGGACGCATGAATGTAACAACTACTTTCTTCCATAATTTTCTTCAATTATAAAACGTATGTTCTTTTTATGGAAGGGTTAATTTGTAAATATAATGGGAAGAGGAGATTGCATATGGAAAATGTAATGCAAGTTCGTGTTACAGGAATTTTAATTGAAGATGAAAAGGTATTGCTAGTAAAGCAAAAAGTGGCTAATCGAAATTGGTCTTTACCTGGAGGAAGAGCAGAGAATGGCGAAACGTTAGAGGAAGCAATGATTCGAGAAATGAGAGAAGAGACAGGGTTAGAAGTTAACATTCAGAAGCTACTCTATGTTTGTGATAAACCAGATGCTTGCCCGTCTTTATTACATATAACGTTTTTGCTTAAAAGGATTGAAGGTGAAATTATGCTACCTTCTAACGAGTTTGATCATAATCCAATTCATGATGTGCAAATGGTGCCGATTAAAGATTTAAGTCATTATGGTTTTTCGGAAACTTTTATCAATCTTATAAGTGAAGGTTTTGTAAATGCAGGGAGTTATCAAGGTTTGAAACAAAATATAGGTATGTAAATATAGGTATGTAAATATAGGGGAAGGATAGCCGTTCGCTATCCTTCATAACATGTTTTAAACTGCTGACTGTAAAGAAGAAACAAGCTGATTTAAAAATTCATCTCCGCTCATAATTGCTTTCCCGCCACCGCGAGCACTCTTCTTATTTCCGCCACCTTTTCCTTCGATTGTAGGAAGAGCGTCTTTTAAAAGAGCATTCATATCGAGTGATACTGATTTTCCGCAAGCGAGAATACATTGTAGTTTGTCATCATTTTCGATGACGAAATACGTAATTGCATGCTCTTGTTGTTCTGTAATAATAGCGGAAAGCTTTGCGATTTCTTGCATAGAACGATTTGTAAATACTTTAGAAATAAGTATGTCAGCATGAATTTTTATAGGCTGTAGAAGTAGTTCATTTGCCTCTGCAAATAATAATTTTTCATTCATTGTTTGTATTGCTTTTTCGTTTTCTTTTTGAGAAGTAAGCAGTTGCGCCACTTTTGCTGGAATATCAGTTTCGCTACTGTTTAATTGTTTAGAAACATCTTTCATAATTTGTTGCTGTTGTCCCATTAATTTAAGTGTACGCCAACCAGCGATAAACGTTAAGCGTATACCACCTTTATTGCGCTCCCATCCTAGTACTTGAATAGGACCAACTTCACCAGTTCGTTTCGGATGCGTTCCACCACAGCCGTTGTAGTCAAAGTTTTCGATAATAACAACCCGTATATTTTCTGTCATAGTCGGTTCTTTACGAAGGGGCAACGTTTTCGCTTCTTCTAAGTTCATCCACTGGATGCGGATTGGACGGTTTTCAAAAACAATTTTGTTTGCAATTTGTATTGCTTTTTCAACCGTTTCTGCATGAAGATTTTCTGTTTCTAAATCAATTGTTACTGTTTCTTTACCAAGATGGAATCCAATTGTAGGCATGTTAAAATGGTCCCAAAAAGCAGCAGATAAAATGTGCTGAGCTGCATGTTGTTGCATATGATCAAAACGGCGCTCCCAATTGATTTTACCTTCTACGTCTTCTGTATGTAATTGTTCTGCAATGTAGTGACGAATTTCTCCGTTTATCTCTTCTACATTGATTACATTGACATCATTTAATGTACCAGTATCATATGGTTGTCCGCCACCTGTCGGATAAAATGCTGTTTCATTCAAAACAACGTATAAGTTACCGTCTTTATCATAATCTTGCTTTATAATTTTAGTAGTAAAGTCTTGCTTATAAGCGTCAGTGTAATATAATTTGTGCTCCAATTTTCTTTCTCCTCTCGCATTAACTAGTTTCATTGTAATGCAATTGAAATTAGTTTCCTAATATTTCAGAAGAAAGAAACTATTTTTAGAATTTTCTTGCTATAATAAGGGAAAGAAAATGCGGGGGTGGAATAAATATGTTATATGAAAACGGCGTAGATAAACTGCTTAGTTTAAGTAGAAATATTTCCGAATTATATCGAGAATTAAACGAAATGACCCGGATTTTAACGGATTGTAATCGAGAAAGTGTGAAGTTTGATCGATTATATGTAAAAGAGTTACTTTGGAAGAAAGAAGATGTAATAGAGAAATATGACCAGCTACTTGTACAACTTTGTATTAACGAATGCTTTGATCTAAAAAGTGTCATTACAGGGGAATATAAGTATACATATGAAGAAGTAGAAAACATAGTTTTACAATTTAATGAAAAGCATAATGTCGCAATCTTAATTAAAGATGTGTGTAAAGAATTACAGTTCACATATGGAATTGATATGGACATAACGAGAACAACTCGGGTATCAACAGCTCAAGTATAGAAAAAGGAAAAGAAAGCAGATCCTTTGCTTTCTTTTTTTGTGAAAATAGAGAGAGTAGGTTTAACGATGAAGGGGAAGTTACAGCATATTCATCCGCTTGGAATGAGTATTATTTTAGGGACATTGTTTGCTAGGTTTGCAACTTCAATGAGTATCCCTTTTTTAGCGATTTATTTAACGACTGTTAAAGGTGTATCAGCTGGAATGACTGGTGCTATTATCGGAACGAGTGCACTTGTTGGTGTTTTTGCTAGTTTTATCGGAGGGAATTTATCAGATCGATTTGGCCGGAAAACGATTATGCTCTGGTCCATGATCGTTTGGGTTTTTGTGTTTATAGGTTTTTCACTTGCGGATCATGTTTTAAGTTTCTTTTTATTAAACGCTTTAAATGGATTATGTAGGTCGTTTTTTGAGCCAACATCAAGAGCATTATTATCAGATTTAACAAAGCCTGAGTATCGGTTACTCGTCTATAACTTACGATACGGTGCAATAAATGTTGGAGTTGCAATTGGACCAATTGTTGGATTACAGATTGGAAGTGCAAAATCAACAATTCCTTTTTTAGTAGCAGCTGGGGTATATATTCTATATACAGTTATATTAGCGTTCCAATTTAAGAAGTATCCAATGGAAAAAAAGAAAGTGAGTACAGAAAAACCTGTTACAATGCTAAATGCAATACGTATATTGCGAAAAGATATAGTATTTTTAGTTGCTTTAGTCGGTATTATTTTGAGTAATTGCGGTTTTTCACATTTAACGACGACAGTATCTCAATATTTTGCAAATGCACATATATTTGAGGATGGGGTGAAGCTATTCTCATATATGCTCGCTTTAAATGCAATTGTTGTAGTGATTATCCAATACCCTGTTATTCAAATGTGCAAAAAGTATACACCGTTAACATCAATTATGGTTGGGACTTTATTTGTGAGCGGGGGATTATTTGGCTTTGGAATAGTAGAATCTATGCTAGGTGCTGCCGTTTGTACAATTATTTTTACAATTGGAGAAGTCTTAATGTTTTCGATGACGGATGTATTTATTGATGATATTGCTGTTGCGCATCTAAAAGGAACATACTTCGGTGCGATGGGCTTTTCGGGAATTGGAGCAGTAATAGGTCCATGGTTCGGAGGAGTACTTCTCGATTACTACGGGTACCAAAATGGGTTTGCGGTATTTTCAGCACTAGCTATATTTTCAACTGTGGCATTTCCTGTGCTTTTAGTTACAAAAGGTTTATCGAAAAAAAGATATGATAGAAATTCTAATATAGAAATGCATGCGAAATAACATAAGCCCCAGTAACCAACTGGGGCTTAGTTTGAATTATATTAACTCTTAATTTGAAAAAAGAACTTTTTTTTCATGCTTATCAGCAACTTCATTTTTGGAAATATGAATGGCTAAAAATCCGTTTTCTAAGCAGGCTAGCATCTTTTTATAAATGATAGTAGTAGGTAAAGGGATTGTTCGTTGTAAGGAAATGTTTTTATGAAGTATGCATATAGCTAGGCCTGTCTCTAACTTTTTAATGAGTACATTTTGTTCCGTGACATTTTGTACATCTGTTTCCAAAATATATTCTTCTTCGGTTTCGCAAAGATCGATGTGAATTTGATTTGGAAAGCTAAAGTTACTATAAGAATCGGAACAAAATTGATCCATCCATTCTTCGAAACCATCAACATGAAAAAGACAATTCTTCTTTTTCTTGCCCATGTAAGACACCCTCCGTAAAATATCAATTCATATCATGTTATGCATGAATGAAACAGAGGTGAAGAATAAATGATGAAATACAAACATTTTATGTTGAATGTGCACCGTATGTGAATGTTTTTATTACATATCATGATGTGAATGTTTTTTTTGGCGTGAATGGTTACGGTTTTTTACTTTATGAGATCCGCTTAATGGCTCAGGTTGTCCTTGTTTTTCTTTTGATTCACGGTTGTTTTTACCCATTGTATATGACACCTCCTCTTTCTTTTTAGAATGAGAGAAGTTGACGATTTTATACGAGAATGTTTTTAGAAAAAAAGGTAAAGATAAAGGGGACTAACAATTATAGAAAGGGGATTATATAATGCCATATCATAAAGATAAGCAACAAGCCTTTCAAGCGGCACAGCAAGGAGTTACACAAGCAGAAAATGCATTTAATAATATTGTGAAAAATGACCCTAACTACGGTCATGATTTAAAAGAGTTACGTCAAGAGGTTCAGGAAGCATATGAACAAATTCAAAATGCACTAGAGGTAGCTTCAGAAACACAACGTCCACAACTTGAGCAATATGAAAATAATCTCCAAAATATTATGCAGAATGTAGATCGATTAGAAAAGTAAATAAGGTTGTTGTGTATTCGACAACCTTGTTGCTTTCATGAACGTTATGTTAAAACAGAAGATTTTTTTAATCGTTTTTTCTTTATTATGCGCAGTACATATATTTCAAGTGGAAAAAGTGGAAGCGAAAATGTTGCTCAGAAAAGAGCTAGAACCAACCGGTTATGTAACATGGGAAGTACCTAATAATGAAAAAATTATTGCAATTACATTTGATGATGGACCAGATCCAACGTATACACCACAAGTTTTAAATTTATTACGTCAATATAAGGCTGAAGCGACATTTTTTATGATTGGATTTCGAGTTCAGCGTAATCCATACTTAGTAAAGCAAGTTTTAAAAGATGGGCATGAAATTGGAAATCATACGATGAATCATTTGTATGCAAATAACTCATCAGATGAAAAATTGAAAAATGACATTCTGGATGGAAAGAAATATTTTGAAAAATGGGTGAAAGAGCCTTTGCTATTCCGTCCTCCAGGCGGATATATTAACGATGCTGTATTTAAAACAGCTAAAGAAGCCGGTTATCAAACCGTTCTATGGTCGTGGCATCAAGACCCACGTGATTGGGCAAATCCAGGGGTTGAATCCATTGTCAATCATGTAGTGAAAAATGCTAAAAGTGGCGATATTGTATTGTTACATGATGGTGGAAATGATCGTAGTCAAACAGTAGCAGCGCTAGCAAAAATTTTGCCTGAGCTGAAAAAGCAGGGCTATCGATTTGTAACGGTTTCGGAATTACTACGTTATAAACATTAGAAAAAATCCCAAAAGGAAAATAGACCTTTTGGGATTTTTCGTTACTGGTTCTTTTTGCGTTTCTTATTATTTTGTCGCTCTGCAGGAGTTAAATTCTCATTTGCAAATTCTTCGTTATAACCAGCACCTTGTCCTTGTGCGGATGCAGCATTCATTCCTGAAATAGTATGATTTGCTTTTCGTTTACCCATTTTATTTCACCTCTATAACATTTTTTGTATGTTGCATGATGAGCAGTTCATAGTATGTATGAACTGTAAGTAAACTGCTGATACAGCACTTTACTTTATGATAATAGTATTCATAAGGAGCATGAAAGCTATTCAAATTTAGAAACATAAAGAAAACTTATGATAATCTATAAGTTTCTTATTATTTACTTATTTAGAAAGTTGTAATAAGATATTATCGTAAGGTATTGAAAAGTTTGTCTACATTTTATATTCAGACAACTTAGTCACGTTTAACAGGGGGGAAACATAATGGTCAAACATAATCCATTTCAATCACGTGCAACTTTTGAAGTAGATGGAAAAACGTATCATTATTATGATTTGAAAGCGCTTGAAAATGCAGGGGTTGGCAACGTATCTCAATTACCATATTCCGTGAAAGTTTTACTTGAATCAGTACTTCGTCAAGTAGACGGACGTGTAATCACAGAAGAGCATGTTACAAATTTAGCGAAATGGGGAACGAAAGATGTGCAAGATATCGATGTTCCATTTAAACCATCTCGTGTAATTTTACAAGATTTCACTGGTGTTCCAGCTGTTGTTGATTTGGCTTCGCTTCGTAAAGCAATGGCAGACATGGGTGGGGATCCTGACAAAATTAATCCTGAAATTACTGTAGACCTTGTAATTGACCACTCTGTACAGGTTGATAGAGCGGGTACGGCAGACGCGCTTGCATTCAACATGGACTTAGAGTTTAAACGTAATGAAGAACGTTATAAATTTTTAAGCTGGGCACAAAAATCATTTGATAACTACCGTGCAGTTCCACCAGCTACAGGCATTGTACACCAAGTAAACCTTGAATATTTAGCACCAGTTGTTCATGCTGTGAAAAATGCTGAAGGTGACTTAGTTGCATACCCAGATTCATTAGTTGGAACAGACTCACATACAACAATGATTAACGGTATCGGCGTTCTTGGATGGGGCGTTGGTGGTATTGAAGCAGAAGCAGGAATGCTTGGACAGCCTTCATACTTCCCAGTACCTGAAGTAATCGGTGTGAAATTAACTGGCACACTTCCAAGTGGTACTACAGCAACAGACGTTGCATTAAAAGTAACACAAGTATTACGTCAAAAAGGTGTAGTTGGTAAATTTGTTGAGTTCTTCGGTAATGGACTAAAGAGCATGCCTTTAGCTGACCGTGCAACAATTTCAAATATGGCACCAGAATACGGCGCAACTTGTGGATTCTTCCCAATCGATGATATTTCATTAGAATACTTACGTTTAACAGGTAGAGATGAAGAGCAAATTCGTATTGTTGAAGAATACTGTAAAGCGAACGGTTTATTCTATACAGCAGACAGTAAAGATCCAATCTACACTGATCTGGTTGAAATTGATTTAAATACAATTGAATCTAACCTTTCTGGACCGAAACGCCCACAAGATTTAATTCCACTTTCAGATATGAAAGATGCGTTCCACAAAGCTGTTGTAGCACCAGTTGGAACACAAGGACTTGGATTTAATGAGCAAGAGTTCGATAAAGAAGTGAAGGTTACATTAGAAGATAAAGAAGTAACGATGAAAACAGGTGCAATTGCAATCGCTGCAATTACAAGCTGTACAAATACATCAAACCCATACGTATTAATTGGGGCAGGTCTAGTTGCGAAGAAAGCAATTGAAAAAGGACTTGTAGTACCTGAGTACGTAAAAACATCATTAGCACCAGGATCTAAAGTTGTTACAGAGTACTTAGATAAGTCTGGTTTAACAACATATTTAGATCAATTAGGTTTCCAAACAGTTGGTTACGGCTGTACGACTTGTATCGGTAACTCTGGTCCATTAGCGCCAGAATTAGAAGAAGCAATCGCAGCAAACGACTTATTAGTAACATCTGTTTTATCTGGTAACCGTAACTTTGAAGGTCGTATTCATCCACTTGTAAAAGCAAACTACTTAGCATCACCACCACTTGTTGTGGCATATGCACTTGCAGGTACTGTTGATATTGACCTGAAAAATGATGAAATCGGTAAGGATGCAAATGGTAATGCTGTTTACTTCAACGATATTTGGCCATCAGCTAAAGAAATTGAAGATGTAGTTCAAAGCGTTGTTACATCTGAACTATTCAAGAAAGAATATGCACAAGTATTTAATAGCAATGAGCGTTGGAATGAAATCCAAACTTCAAACGAAGCTTTATATACTTGGGATAATGATTCAACATACATTCAAAACCCACCATTCTTTGAAGGGTTATCTAAAGAGCCAGGTGAAGTTGAAACGTTATCAGGTTTACGCATAGTTGGTAAATTTGGTGATTCTGTAACGACAGACCACATTTCACCAGCAGGTTCAATTGGTAAGCACACACCAGCTGGACGCTACTTATTAGAAAACGGCGTACAACCAGTTGACTTTAACTCTTACGGTTCTCGTCGTGGTAACCATGAAGTTATGATGCGTGGTACATTTGCAAACATCCGTATTAAAAACCAAATCGCACCAGGAACAGAGGGCGGATATACAACATATTGGCCAACTGGTGAAGTAACATCAATCTATGATGCTGCTATGAAATATAAAGAAGATGGAACAGGTCTTCTAGTTGTTGCTGGTAAAGATTACGGTATGGGAAGTTCACGTGACTGGGCTGCGAAAGGTACTAACTTATTAGGTATTAAAGCAGTAATCGCAGAAAGCTTCGAACGTATTCACCGCAGTAACTTAGTATTAATGGGTGTATTACCACTTCAATTTAAAGATGGCGAAAGTGCTGAAACGTTAGGTCTTGTTGGTAACGAGTCATTTGAAATTCAAATCGACAAAACAGTTAGACCACGCGATCTTGTAAAAGTAGTTGCAACCGATTTAGATGGCAACGAAAAACAATTTGAAGTAGTAGCTCGTTTCGATAGTGAAGTTGAAATTGACTACTACCGTCACGGTGGTATTCTGCAAATGGTTCTTCGTGAGAAAATCGAAGAGTCTAAAGTGTCAAACTAAATAATTGAAATGAACGATAAGGAAGCTGGCAATTGTTAGCTTCCTTATTTTATGGAAAGGGATGAAACCATATGGTTTCATCCCTTTCTTTTTATTATAAAAAATGGGGGGAACGTCATGAAAGAATATAAAAGAATATTGTTACCGTTACAGAAAGAAAAATTATTAGTAATAGCAGCTGTATGCAGTGGACTCTTTGCGGCTATTTTAAACTTATCCCGTCCACTATTCATGGGATTAATTGTAGATAATCTTATTCAACGAGAGCTAAAGGGACCGTATCTTTACATTACTTTGTTTGCAGCAAGTCGCTTGTTGATGTGGATAAATAATCTTTCATTTGATTATGTAAGCTCCAAAGCAAGTCAGCGAATATTACGAGAGAAGCGTATAGATGTATTACGTCATTTTTTCTTATTACCGTTTGAAGAGAGTGAGAAAATTAAACAAGGAGAGTTAGAGACGTTAGTTGTGTCTGATATTCCAAACTGGGTCAGATTATATGGTTCTATATTAATAGAATATATACACGCCGTTGCGCAATTTGTAGGTGCGTTCATAGCACTACAACATATAGATATACAGTTCATATTGTGGGTAACTCCGTTTTTATTTTTAAGTGCAACGGTTCCAATGCTTTTGGGGAAGAAGGTAAGAAATATTGCCAGTATTGCTCAAAAAAATCAATCAACTGTTGTAGAGATGGTGTCACAGTTTGTAAAAGGAGCACAAGATTTACGTAGTTTGCAAAAAGAAAAATGGGCCATTCGCTTATTTAAGGGAGTAACGGCACAATCTTATAAATCGGAAGTAAAGAAGACGATGATGCAACATTGCATTGGAGTAGTTGGAACGATGATTGAAACAGGAGCATATATCGTTGTTCTCATTGTAGGTGCACAAAAAATAATGAAAGGGGAAATGGAAGTTGGTTCACTCATTGCAGTGTTAGCTACAATTGAAATGCTCTTTTTCCCAGTCCGTTACGTGGGCGATTTATTAATGATGACACAAGTTGCAGTCGCTTCGGCAAATAGAGTTTTTTCCTTTTTAGATAAAAGAGTGGCAGATAGTAATGTAGAAAGAGCGATGGGGATGATAATAACAAATGTTTCATTTCAGGAGAGTGAAGAAGAGAAATGTAGAATTAATAATATTGATTTGCAAATTAATCCTGGTGAATTCGTTATCATTGTCGGAGAAAGTGGTGCAGGAAAAACAACGCTTTTAAAATTAATGACAGGTTTGTATAAACCATCTAACGGTAGTGTTGTTTATTATGGTCAAAAGGCTCGAATGACTACAGTGTGGCAAGAACCACGTTTTTTCCGAACGACGGTAACAGAGAATATGTATTTCGGGGAAGAGGGTTTAGAAAATCAGTTAGAAAAAAATAGTGAACTTATAAATGCAACGCCGATTATTAGAGGGTTACCTGAAGGGAGTCAAACTGTGCTACATAAAAGCGGTGAAGAGTTTTCAGGAGGCGAAAGAAAACGTCTTGCATTATTACGAGCAATTGGTTCAAATCCGAATCTTATTATTTTAGATGAACCGACTGCGGGGTTAGATCCGAGTAATCAAGAAACTGTTTGGAATATGATTGAAGGACTAGGAAGAGATGTAACGAGAATTGTGGCAACACATGATGTAGAGAAAGTGATACTAGCGGATCGTGTTGTCATAATGAGAGAAGGAAGTATTGTTGCATGTGGAAGTCCTGAAAAATTAATAAATAGTCATTCATTTTGAAAGAGATGTGAATAAAGATAAGAGCAGTGCCCTTATCTTTATTCAACATCATTTATTTGATATTGGATAGATTCTGAATGATTTAGATCTACGTTAAAAGTAGCAGTCATAAGGAAAGTTGCAATTCCAAGGATTAAGAAAAGGACGAATGAGACTAGAGAGATGTAAAGACAAATACGCCCTACTTTCTTTTTTTCAAGATCGTTACTAAAGAGTGAAATGATCCATGTAATAATACCGATTGGATATAAAAGAAAACTAAGAATATATAATGTTATTTTTTCGAATGAATTCATAAAAAATCCCCCTTTTGTTGAAGTTTATATAAGTACGAAAGTAAAAAGGTGAATGGGCCCATAAGAAGATAAACAACACTTCATCTGTTTTTCTAATTATATGATAAAAAGGAAAAAATTACACTTTAAATAAGAATATTCTAATTATTTCGACTCTGAATATTTCCAAGCTTGTCCGTATAAGCTAAAATAAGGTATATAGTATTTTGATGAATGTGTTAAAAGAAGATAATACGTTAGGGTGATATAAAATGTGGCGGAAGCTTACGATTATTGTAGTGTTACTTTGTTTAGCGGGATATGCAGCTTATGAACAGTTTGGTAATAAAGAGCAGGCGGTAAAAGTGAAGCAAGAAAAAAGTGAAGCTGCGATGAAAGAGATTATCGCAAGGAATGGTATTGAAATAGGGAAGAGTGCACCAGACTTTGAGTTAACTAAGTTAGATGGGACAAATGTAAAGTTATCGGATTTAAAAGGAAAGAAAGTAATTTTAAACTTTTGGGCTACGTGGTGTGGACCATGTCAGCAAGAAATGCCTGATATGGAGGCTTTCTATAAAGAACATAAAGAAAACGTAGAAATTTTAGCAATCAACTATACGCCTTCAGAAAAAGGTGGGGGGGAAGAAAAGGTAAGTAATTTTGCTAAAGAAAAAGGAATTACTTTTCCTATTTTATTGGACAAGAACATTGATGTGACAACAGCTTATAAAGTAATTACGATTCCAACTTCGTATTTTATAGATACAAAAGGTGTCATTCAAGATAAGTTTATTGGGCCGATGACGCAAAAAGAGATGGAGAAAAGGGTTGCTAAATTAAAATAATGGTGAAAAGGTAGAGGTGGAGAGTTCCCATTTCTGCCTTTTCTTTTTCAAGTAGTAATAACTTCATGATATGATGTAAGAAATATAATCGTTTAGAGATAAAGGAGTGTATGGAGTGGGGAATGTATCCTTACCGTTAGATTATGTTGTAATTGATTTTGAAACAACAGGATTTAACCCTTATAATGATAAAATTATTCAAGTTGCAGCGGTGAAATATCGTAATCATGAACTCGTAGATCAATTTGTTTCATACGTGAATCCAGAGCGGCCAATTCCGGACCGAATAACGAGTTTAACCGGTATTACCAATTATCGTGTTTCAGATGCACCGACGATTGAAGAGGTATTACCTTTATTTTTAGCATTTTTACATACAAATGTTATTGTGGCCCATAATGCTTCTTTTGATATGCGCTTTTTGAAAAGTAATGTAAATATGCTAGGGCTACCTGAACCTAAAAATAAAGTAATTGATACTGTATTTTTAGCGAAGAAATACATGAAGCATGCGCCTAATCATAAACTTGAAACGTTAAAGCGAATGCTTGGAATTCGTTTAAGCTCTCATAATGCATTTGACGATTGCATTACGTGTGCTGCTGTTTATCAAAAGTGTGCAGCTATTGAAGAAGAAGGGAAACGAAAAGTAAATAAGGTTATGCTTGATGAAACTGCGGTATATGAAGCGGTGAAAGAAATACTTGCATGTAATAAACGTAATGTAGAATGGCTACGTTGTATGAACGTAGGAAGTTATTTAGATATAAAAGCTTTTTATCCAGTTATGAGAGTAAAGGTAAAAGGGCGAAAGAAATATGTATTAACAGAGATATTAGAAGAAGATGTGAAAGAAATATGTACAAGCTTAAAATGTGAACCAGCGTTAAAAAGTGAAGTTGGTAATACGAGAATTATGCTTAATAGCTTAGAGGATGTTATGAGATTAGAAAGTTATATTTTAGAGCAGTATGATTTTGTATTACAGGCGCTTCATGATTATAAAGAAAATGAAATGAATGCAGATGAAAAGTTGAAAGAGTATTTAAATATTATGGTATAAAAAACTCCGTGTGCAATATATTGTACACGGAGTTTTTTTAGGAGTACTAAAACATAAAATTTTCTTACAAATCTGATTAAAGAGTTTTTCGTTTGCTCATACTATGTAATAAGAAAGCGAAGGAGAGAGGGTGAACAACATGAGAAGAAGTCGCCGTAAATCGTTTGAAGAACTTGTAAATGAAAATAAACAACAATTATTAAGCGATCGTGATGCAATTGATCGCATTGAAGAGCGCATTGAAAAACGTTATGAAATGAAACTTTTTAAGCAAGCTGAATAATTCTTAACACTAGTACGATACTAGTGTTAAGGAGGCGATAGTAATGGGTAATCCGAAAAAAAATTCAAAAGACTTTGCACCAAATCATATTGGAACACAATCGAAAAAAGCTGGTGGAAATAAAGGAAAGCAAATGCAAGATCAAACAGGTAAACAACCGATTGTTGATAACGGTTAAAAAGGAGAATGTTATCATTCTTCTTTTTTGTGAGGAAATGAAAGATGAGTTTTTAGCAGTAATATGAAAAAAGGGCTGACTTTTGTCAGCCCTTTTTCGTAATCGTGAAATTTTCAACGAGTAAACGCCAATTTTGCGGGAATGGTAAACCGATTTTCCAGTAACTAATACCACCTATACCTTGTTCTTTCATTAAATTGAATTTACTTTGAACAGACCGTGAATCTTCAAACCAAACTTCGTGTTGCACGCCGTTTTCATCAAAATAATTAAAATGAGGAGCTTGGGCTGTGAAATCATAACGAATAGGAACATTATATTTACGAGCTAGTGCAACAGCTGCGACAGAGCTAATTGCTTTTGCGGGTGGATTTCCTTGTTTAAATGGAAGCTTCCAATCAAACCCGTATAAATTTTGCCCCATCATAATTTTTTGTGGAGGCATTTGAGATTTTGCATATTGAAGTACTTCTTTCACTGGACCGATAGGAGAAATCGCCATCGGTGGACCGCCTTGCCATCCCCAGTCATATGTCATAATGACGACGAAATCAACAATTTGCCCTTGCGCTTTATAATCGTGAGCTTCGAAAAATTTTCCCTTTTGATTTGAACTTGTTTTCGGTACGAGAGTTGTGCTCAATGTGTACCCGCTAGGTAAGCGTGTTTTTACATTTCGTAAAAAGCGATTATACGCCTCGCGGTCTTCAGGTGCTACACTCTCGAAATCGAAATGAATGTCTCGCATGCCATATTTTTCAGCTGTTTGCAAAATGTTAGTAATAAATTTGTTTTGAATCGTTGCGTCGCGTAAAATAACTGATGTTAGATCGGCACTGAAATTACCATTTTCAATATTTGTAATAACGAGCATAGGGATTGTTTTACCTTGCGTTGCAATATTAGCGATTTTAGCTGTTTCAGTAGGTTCTTTTAATGTGCCATCTCTTTTTGCCTCAAAACTAAAATAAGCTAAGTATGTTAAGAATGGATTGATGGCACGTGTAGCATTAACTAAACTCTCTTTAATCGGTATAGTTGAAGGTTGTAAATAAGCGATGGATTCTACAGCTCGTTTTGTACCTTTTGGTACGTATAATTGTTGTCCGACATGGAGAATAGATTTTAAAGATAAATTATTCACTTTAGCTAAACTAGCGAGGGGGACATTATATGTTTGAGAAATTCGATATAGGCTGTCACCAGGCTGTACATAATAATTATTCCCTTTCGTATTAACGATAAGTGCCTGACCAACAACGAGTGTTTCAGCTGGATTTAATCCATTGTCTTTTACTATTTCGTCAGGTGTTGATCCATATTTTGATGCCAAGCTATATACGCTATCACCACTACGAACAGTTACAATTTGAATCATATGCTGGCTCCTTTCGGGAAAAGATTCACTATTTTTATTTTATTTTTGATGTCACTGTATTATGATTAAATGTATGCAAGGTAGCAGAAGTGAAAGAAGGCGAATACATATGTTTGTAGCAGAACATGAAGTTGAAATCCGTTATGCGGAAACAGATCAAATGGGTGTTGTTTACCATTCAAACTACTTAGTGTGGCTTGAGTTAGGTCGCACGAAACTTATACAAGATTTAGGTTTTTCATATGTTGAAATGGAGAAAGAAGGAATTATTTCTCCTGTGTTAGATTTACAAATTTCATACCGTAAAGCGATGCGTTACGGAGAAAAAGCAATCGTAAAAACATGGGTAGATACTGTGAGCCCACTTCGCGTTGTATATGGATATGAAATATATAATGGTGATGGTGAACTTTGTATTACTGCAAGTACGACGAATATTTGTGCGAAAAAAGAAGGGTTCCGCCCTGTATCATTTAAAAAGTTATATCCTGAGTGGTATGCGAAATATGAGGAAATTAAGAAAAAATAAAAAAGCGTGGCAGAAGCCGCGCTTTTTTATTTTTCATAATTAAATTGTGGGAAGTCGTCACCTTCATGAAGTGTAACAGATAAATTATGTCCATCGAAGAACCATTCATCATCGCCTTCAATAAAGAAGTTAATACCTTCTTCTTGAATTTGAACAGCAGGGTGTGCAGGATCATCTTTACGAATACCTAAAGAAAGTCCTTTTTGCACAGTACTGCAACCACCGTATTGTACGAAAAAGCGTAGTGTTTCATTTGATTGTAAGTTTAATTCATTTTTATACCATTGTGCTGCTTCTTTTGTTACGGAAAGATTCATGTATAGTTCCTCCAAATTATGTTGCTTTTTCTTTAGTATAAAAAATAACGCAAAAAGACGCTATTAATATGCTTCACGTTTTCTTTTTGCGTTATGTGGGTTACGATCTTATTTTTGCTTTTTTGAAAAGTTTGCTTTTGGTTCAGTTTTATTTATAATTCGTCCGATATTTGCACGGTGTTTATAAATAACCATACCTGCTAATAAACACATCGCAATAATGAAGATTTTATCCCCGCTAACAATGGATGCAATAACAGCAACAACTGCTGTTACCATAGAAGAAAGTGATACGTATCTTGTTGTAAATAAAAGGGTGAAAAATACAACAGCCAATATTGCAAAAACAACTGGTGAATAGCATAATAGCACCCCAGCAGAAGTTGCAACTGCTTTACCACCACGGAATTTCGCGAAGATCGGGTAGACATGTCCAAGAACAGCCGCTAACCCGAACCATAGTGGGTGAATATCTAATCCGAAAATCATTGGTAGACTTGTTGCTAATGTCCCTTTTAAAATGTCAGCAATTGTAACGGTAAAACCTGCTTTTTTCCCTAATGTACGGAATGTGTTTGTTCCGCCTAGATTACCGCTCCCGTGCTCACGAATATCGATTCCGTAGCCAATTTTTCCAACAACTAGTGCAAATGGAATCGAGCCAAGCAAGTAGGCAACGATAAATAAAAGATATGTAGTAACCATAAGTTCAGTCTCCTTTATTCAAATGTGTTGATAAAGGGTAAAAAGAGTTTTTCCCGTATATTGTACCATACATTTGTAAAGAGCACATTTCTTTTTTGTAAATGAAAAATTCATTATTTCGTGAAAAAAATTTCACAGTAATGTTACATTTCTCACAGAAACAGCAAGACTATATGTAGTAACATTTTAATCAAAAGACAACAACATATTGGTGGAGGGTTATAAATGTTACAAAATAATACACGTGGAGAAGAATTAATGAAAGTGTTCGAGACGATAGTCCACGGCAATGAACAAGATTTAATGCAAGAAAATGCAAATGTAGACGGCCGCTCTCCAATGGGTGTAATGGGAACGTTCGCATCTGAGAGTGCAAAATATTATGCTGTTGAGAATTTATTGTCAGATCAAGTGAAAAAAGCGATAAATGAAAATATATTATATCCACATGATTTAGATTTTTATGCGACAGGAACGACGACTTGTTCGCAAATTCCGTTAGCGCAAATGCTTGCTAACGGTTTTCATACTGGACATGGACATATGAGACAACCGCAAGACATTAAAAGTGCATTGGCTCTTTCGTCTATTATTTTTCAAGCGAATCAAAATATGCAGCATGGTGGTCAATCGTTTGCACTCTTTGATATTGATTTAGCACCTTATGTACGAAAAACAATTGAGAGACATAAAAAACGATTACAATCATATCCGCTTACGAAAGAACAAATAGAAGAATTTGCATGGAAAGAAACGGAAAATGATACGTATCAAGCGTGTGAGGCTTTCGTTCATAATTCGAATAGTATGCATAGTAGGGGCGGAGGACAAGTACCGTTTATTTCTATTAATTACGGAACAGATACATCAAAAGAAGGAAGAATGTTAATTAAACAACTTTTAAAAGCGACACAAGCTGGACTTGGTAAAGGAGAGACACCGATTTTTCCGATTCAAATTTTCAAGATGAAAAAAGGTGTGAATTTTGAAGAAAGTGATCCGAACTACGATTTATTTGAATTAGCATTAGAGACAACGGCAGAGCGATTATTCCCTAACTTTTCATTTTTAGATGCTCCGTTTAATGCAGTGCATTATGATGGAAGACCAGAAAGTGAAGTATGTTACATGGGATGTCGTACCCGTGTTATGTCTAATATACATGGAGAAGAAACAGCGATTGGTAGAGGGAATTTATCATTTACGTCTATCAATTTAGTGAAATTAGCGTTAATTAGTGGTTCAAAAGAAGCGTTTTTTGAAGCGCTAAACTATTATTTAGATTTAGGAATTAAGCAGCTATTAGAAAGATTTGCGTATCAATGTACGAAGCGAGCAAGAGATTTTCAGTTTTTATATTCACAAGGTGTATGGCGTGGTGGAGAAACGTTGCATCCTGAAGACTCCGTAGCCTCGATTTTAAAACAAGGGACGTTAAGTATTGGTTTTATCGGTCTTGCGGAATGTTTAGTAGCTTTAACAGGAAAGCATCATGGGGAAGATGAAGAATCATGGAAACTTGGGTATGAAATTATTTCCTTTATGAGAGATAGAATGGATAAAGCGACAGAAGAACATCAACTGAATTTTTCAGTAATTGCAACTCCAGCAGAAGGATTATCAGGGAAGTTTGTGAAAAAAGATAGAGAAGAATTTGGCGTGATTAGCGGTATAACGAACCATAATTACTATACGAATTCATTCCATATTCCAGTTTATTATAACATTCAAGCGATAAATAAAATCCGTTTAGAAGGTCCGTTCCATGCTCTATGTAACGGGGGACATATTACTTATATTGAACTAGACGGAGCAGCAATGCATAACAAAAAGGCATTAAAACAAATTGTACAAGCCATGGCAGAATATGGCGTTGGATACGGTTCAATTAATCATCCTGTTGACCGTTGTAAGTGCTGTAGTTATCACGGGGTTATTGGGAATGAATGTCCAAGTTGCGGGAATGAAGATGAGGCTAATATAGAAAGAATTCGCCGTATAACAGGCTATCTTGTAGGAGATATGTCAAAGTGGAATAGTGCGAAACGTAGTGAAGAGATAGATCGGGTGAAACATAAATGAAAGTGATGAATATTATTCATGATAGTGTAGTAGATGGAGAAGGATTGCGGACAGTCGTGTTTTTTGCGGGCTGTCCGCATCGTTGCGTTGGTTGCCACAATCCGAAATCGTGGAATATTTGCAACGGAACGGAAATGACAGTAGAAGAAATTGTGAAAGAGATTGCAAGTAATCCATTAACTGATGTAACATTTTCAGGTGGAGATCCATTTTTTCAAGCTGCTGAAGTGAAAAAGGTAGCAAAAATCGTGAAAGATTTGAAAAAAAACCTATGGATGTATACAGGTTATACGTTAGAAGAGATACAGAGTTCTCAAAATAATGATATGATAGAGTTGTTACATTATGGGGATGTTTTAGTCGATGGAAGGTTTGAAATTGAGGAAAAAGATTTAACACTTCCATTTCGCGGAAGCTCCAATCAACGTATTATTCGATTGAAAGAGTAAAAAGGCGGGATAGATTATATGAACAAAACAGTATTGCTTGTTGAAGATGAAAGAAGATTACGTGAAATTGTTAGTGATTATTTTCGTAATGAAGGCTTTGAAGTAATCGAAGCAGAAGATGGGAAAAAAGCGTTAGAGTTATTTGCAGAGCATGAAATTGATTTAATTATGTTAGATATTATGTTACCGGAAATAGATGGATGGTCTGTTTGTAGACGAATTCGAAAAGAATCAGCAGTACCAATTATTATGTTGACAGCGCGTTCGGATGAGGATGATACATTGCTAGGTTTCGAATTAGGTGCAGACGAGTATGTAACGAAACCATTTAGCCCGAAAGTGTTAGTAGCTCGTGCAAAGACGTTATTGAAACGTGCGGATGGTGCGGTAGGTGTAGCGGAAGAAAATGCTATGTCTTTAGCTGGAATTGAAGTGAATCGTCTATCTAGAACTGTTTTAGTAGATGGAGAAGAAATTATATTGACACATAAAGAATTTGAACTTCTCGTTTATTTAATGGAGAACAAAGGAATCGTTTTATCACGTCAACATTTATTAGACCAGTTATGGGGATATGACTATTACGGTGATGACCGAACAGTTGATACTCATATTAAAAAACTTCGAAATAAGTTAGGAGATAAAGCGAAGCATATCGGTACTGTTATTCGAGTTGGTTATAAATTTGAAGAATAATCTAGAACGATTTGTGTAATTTAGTCTAGGAAAATGGCGATTTTATACTCTCTTTTGAAGGTAAAATGTACAAAAAATACTTTTCTTGTCTACAATGTTAGATAGGAGTATTTTTTTAATTGGATTTCACGATGAGTTCACAAGAAGGACACAAAACGTGACTATACTGAAAATACGAATTCACCAGAGAGGGGAAATAAAACATGGGATATTACGACGGACCAAATTTAAATGAAGAGCATAGTGAAACGAGAGAAGTGAGAAAATCAGGTAGTAAAAAAGGCTATTTCTTCACAGGTTTAGTGGGAGCTGTAGTCGGAGCGGTTTCGATTAGTTTTGCAGCACCATATATGCCATGGGCTCAAAATAATGGAGCACCAGTATCATCATTTAGTTCGGATTCAAAAGTAGAAGGTACTGTAGTTCCTGTTGTAAATAAAGCGAAAAATGAAACTGATTTACCTGGTATGATTGAAGGAGCGAAAGACGTTGTTGTAGGTGTTATTAATATGCAGCAAAGTGTTGATCCATTTGCAATGCAACCGACAGGTCAAGAACAACAAGCTGGTTCAGGATCAGGTGTTATTTATAAAAAAGCAGGAAATAAAGCATATATTGTAACAAACAACCACGTAGTAGATGGTGCAAATAAACTTGCTGTAAAACTAAGTGATGGTAAAAAGGTAGATGCAAAGTTAGTAGGGAAAGATCCTTGGTTAGATTTAGCTGTTGTTGAAATTGACGGCTCTAATGTGAATAAAGTTGCAACTTTAGGTGACTCAAGTAAAATCCGTGCGGGTGAAAAAGCAATTGCAATCGGGAACCCACTAGGATTTGATGGAAGTGTAACGGAAGGCATTATTAGTAGTAAAGAACGTGAAATTCCAGTTGATATTGATGGCGATAAACGACCAGATTGGCAAGCACAAGTTATTCAAACAGATGCAGCGATTAACCCTGGTAATAGTGGTGGTGCATTATTTAACCAAAATGGTGAAATAATTGGGATTAATTCAAGTAAAATTGCACAGCAAGAAGTTGAAGGAATTGGATTTGCTATTCCAATTAATATCGCAAAGCCAGTTATTGAATCACTTGAAAAAGACGGAGTAGTAAAACGTCCAGCTCTTGGAGTAGGTGTCGTTTCGTTAGAAGATGTGCAAGCTTATGCAGTCAATCAATTGAAAGTACCGAAAGAAGTAACAAACGGTGTTGTATTAGGTAAAATTTACCCAATATCACCGGCAGAAAAAGCTGGTTTAGAGCAATATGATATTGTAGTAGCATTAGATGATCAAAAAGTAGAAAACTCACTTCAATTCCGTAAATATTTATATGAAAAGAAAAAAGTAGGCGAGAAAGTAGAAGTTACATTCTACCGTAACGGTCAAAAAATGACGAAATCGGCTACTTTAGCAGATAATTCAGCTACAAAGAATCAATAATCGAAATAAAAGAAAGTCTCTTTCATATTGAAAGAGACTTTCTTTATCGGCTATACTAAAGGAATAGGAGGGATTAATTATGACAATTGAAAACCCAACTCGTACGGAAATTGGTGAAGTGTTAAAGAAAAGCAAAACAATTGCGGTTGTTGGATTATCAGATAAGCCAGAACGTACATCGTATATGGTTTCAAAAGCAATGCAAGATGCTGGATACCGTATTATTCCAGTTAATCCAACAGTAGATGAGGTGCTTGGAGAAAAGGCAGTTTCTTCACTAAAGGATATTAAGGAACACGTTGACATAGTAAATGTATTTCGTCGCTCAGAGTTTTTAATGGATGTTGCAAAAGAATTTGTAGAGATTGATGCAGATGTTTTTTGGGCACAATTAGGAGTACAAGATGAAGATACATATAAACTTTTAAAAGAAAAAGACTATACTGTAATAATGGATCGTTGTATTAAAGTAGAACATGCGATGACAAAATAGTATAGATTTAAAAGTAGAAAGATTGATTCAGCCCTCATTATAGATAAGTAGGGCCGATGAACGAGGTGTTCATCATGAGATTTTTTAAAGGCTGTTTTTGGGGATTGTTATTTGTAATCCCATTTTGGATCTTGATCATTTGGATCATAATAAAGGTTTGGAATGTGTAATCTTGGAATACATATCCATTTCTCGTTGACAAACGATTATTTTTCTGAAATAGTAGCCTAGAGGAATCCTTGTGAGAAAACAAGGATTTTTCTATTGAAGATGGTATATAAAAGAGATAAGATAACTTGCCAAAACTATAGTCGAGGCGTTATTCTATAATAGAAACATATGTTCTGATTTTGGATTAGGAAAGGGGCAAGGAGTTTGGCGAAGCATCAGTTCCAATATAATGAAGATGCGATTCAAGTGTTAGAAGGACTTGAAGCCGTTCGAAAACGCCCGGGTATGTATATCGGGAGTACGGATAGCCGTGGATTGCATCATTTAGTATATGAAATAGTAGATAACTCCGTTGACGAAGCGTTAGCGGGATTTGGCGACGAAATTTCAGTCGTAATACATAAAGATAATAGTATTAGCGTTATAGATAAAGGGCGAGGAATGCCTACGGGAATGCATAAACTTGGGAAACCTACACCTGAAGTTATTTTAACTGTACTTCATGCAGGTGGTAAGTTTGGTCAAGGTGGCTATAAAACGAGTGGTGGTTTACACGGTGTTGGTGCATCAGTTGTAAACGCTTTGTCAGAATGGTTAGTAGTAACAATTAAACGTGATGGTAACATTTATGAACAACGCTTTGAAAATGGTGGCGTTCCTGCAACGACGTTAGAGAAAATCGGGAAAACAAAAGAGTCTGGTACGACAATGCACTTCAAACCAGATACAACGATTTTCAGCACGACAAATTACAATTATGAAACATTATGTGAGAGATTACGTGAATCTGCATTCTTATTAAAAGGAATGAAAATCTCGATAAAAGACGAACGTAATGATTTAGAAGATATTTTTCATTATGAAACAGGAATCGAAGCTTTCGTTTCATATTTAAACGAAGAAAAAGATTCAATTCACCCGGTTGTATATTTCACTGGTGAACAAAACGGGATTGAAGCAGAACTAGCATTCCAGTTTAATGATGGTTACTCAGAAAATATTCTTTCGTTTGTAAATAACGTACGTACAAAAGATGGTGGAACACACGAAGCTGGATTTAAAACAGCAATGACGCGTGTGTTCAATGAGTATGCTCGTAAAGTTTCATTATTAAAAGAAAAAGATAAAAATTTAGAAGGTACAGATATTCGTGAAGGTGTAGCGGCTATCGTTTCTGTACGTGTACCAGAAGAAGTACTTCAGTTTGAAGGACAAACGAAAGGGAAACTTGGTACAAGTGAAGCTCGTTCTTCTATTGATGCCATTGTATCAGAGCATTTAGCTTACTTTTTAGAGGAAAACCCGGATGTAGCTACACTTCTTGTGAGAAAGGCAGTTAAAGCAGCGCAAGCACGTGAGGCTGCTCGTAAAGCGAGAGAAGAAGCACGTAGTGGTAAGAAGAAGAAAAAATCAGAAGGTACGTTAAGCGGGAAGTTAACACCTGCACAATCACGTAATCCTCAGAAAAACGAATTGTATTTAGTAGAGGGTGACTCTGCTGGTGGTTCAGCGAAACAAGGACGAGACCGTCGTTTCCAGGCCGTATTACCATTACGTGGTAAAGTAATTAATACAGAGAAAGCAAAGCTTGCTGATATCTTTAAAAATGAAGAGATTAATACAATCATTTATGCGATTGGCGGCGGTGTAGGAAATGAATTTGATGTTGAAGATATTAACTACGATAAAGTTGTAATTATGACCGATGCCGATACGGATGGAGCTCATATTCAAGTATTGTTATTAACGTTCTTCTACAGATATATGAAGCCACTTATCGAAGCGGGTAAAGTGTTTATCGCACTCCCTCCTTTATACAAAGTAAGTAAAGGAAAAGGTAAGAGTGAAGTAATTGAATACGCTTGGTCAGATGAGGAATTAGACGGTGTAACGAAAAAAGTTGGAAAAGGCTATATGTTACAACGTTATAAAGGGCTTGGTGAAATGAATGCGGATCAATTATGGGAAACAACAATGAATCCTGAAACGCGTACATTAATTCGCGTGAAAATTGATGATGCAGCAAGAGCAGAGCGTCGCGTTACAACATTAATGGGCGATAAAGTAGAACCGCGCCGTAAATGGATTGAACGTAATGTACAGTTTGGTATGCAAGAAGAAGGAAATATTTTAGAAAATGAAATGATTATGGAGACGGAGGTGGAATAACATGCAAGCAGAGAAGTTTCATGACCTCCCGCTTGAAGACGTGTTAGGTGATCGCTTTGCACGTTATAGTAAATATATTATTCAAGATCGTGCACTTCCAGATGCACGTGATGGCTTAAAGCCAGTACAAAGACGTATTTTATATTCTATGTATGTAGAAGGTAATGTACATGATAAAGCGTTTCGTAAATCAGCTAAAACAGTAGGTAATGTTATCGGTAATTATCATCCACATGGAGATTCCTCTGTATATGAAGCAATGGTACGCTTAAGCCAAACTTGGAAAGTACGTAATGTTTTAGTTGAAATGCATGGTAATAACGGTAGTGTTGATGGGGACCCAGCGGCAGCAATGCGTTATACGGAAGCTCGTTTATCACCAATCGCATCTGAATTATTACGTGATCTTGATAAAGAAACAGTTGAATTCGTGTCAAACTTTGATGATACGAGTGAAGAACCAGTTGTATTACCAGCAGCGTTCCCGAATTTATTAGTGAACGGATCTACAGGGATTTCCGCTGGTTATGCAACAGAAATTCCTCCGCATCATCTTGGAGAAGTTATTGATGCTACAATGATGCGTATTGATAAGCCAAATAGTACTGTTGATGATTTATTAACAGTTATGAAAGGACCAGATTTCCCAACAGGCGGTATTATTCAAGGGATTGATGGTATTAAAAAGGCGTATGAAACAGGTAAAGGTAAAATTATTATTCGCGGAAAAGCAGAAGTTGAAACAGTGCGCGGTGGGAAACAACAAATTGTAATCACTGAAATTCCTTACGAAGTGAATAAGGCAAACCTTGTAAAGAAAATGGATGAATTACGTCTAGATAAAAAGTTAGATGGTATTGCTGAAGTGCGTGATGAGACAGATCGTACTGGTTTACGAATTGTTGTTGAATTAAAGAAAGAAGCAAACGCCGAAGGTATTTTAAATTATTTATATAAAAATACAGATTTACAAATTCCATATAACTTTAATATGGTAGCGATTAATAATCGTCGTCCAACACTTATGACATTACCAAAAATTTTGGATGCTTATATTGGACATCAAAAAGAGGTTATTACGAGACGTTCGCAATATGAATTAAGAAAAGCAGAAAATCGTCAACATATTGTAGAAGGTTTAAAGAAAGCATTATCGATTTTAGATCAAGTAATCGAGACAATTCGAGCTTCAAAAGATAAACGTAATGCGAAAGATAATTTAAGTGCAAAATTTGGCTTTACAGAAGCACAGGCGGAAGCAATTGTTTCCTTGCAATTATATCGCTTAACGAATACAGACATTACGGCGTTACAAGAAGAAGCAGATGAGCTTAATAAGAAAATTCTAGAGCTACAGTCAATTTTACAAAGTGAAAAAAGATTACTTCAAGTCATTAAAACTGATTTGAAGAGAGTTAAGAAAACATATAGTGATGATCGCCGTGCTATTATTGAAGAACAAATTGAAGAAATTAAAATAGACGTAGAAGTGATGATTCCACAAGAAGATGTCATCGTTACTGTAACGAAAGAAGGATATGTGAAACGTACTGGATGGCGCTCACATAATGCATCAAACGGCAAAGACTTCGGTATGAAAGAGGGTGACATCTTACTTGAACGATTCGATACGAATACGACTGAAACAGTTCTTTTATTCACAAGTAAAGGGAACTATATATATCTTCCAGTATACGAAATGCCAGATATTCGTTGGAAAGATTTAGGTCAGCACGTTGCAAATATCGTTTCACTCGACCGAGATGAAACGATCATTTGGGCAACGGTTGTACCGAACTTTGAGGAAGAAAAACGATTTATCGTATTTGTAACACGAAATGGTATGATAAAGAAAACAGAATTAAATCAATATAAAGTTCAGCGTTATTCAAGGGCATTCGTTGCTGTAAACTTGAAAAAAGATGATGAAGTTGTCGATATATTTGCGACAGATGGAACGAGTGATATCGTTCTTGCTACACATGGTGCATATGCACTTATTTTCCATGAAGATGAAGTAAGTCCAGTCGGTGTAAGAGCTGCTGGTGTGAAAGCAATTAATTTAAAAGAAGATGACTATGTCGCTTCTGGTAAACCGTTAAATGGTGATAAAGATCAACTTATTCTCGTAACGCAGCGTGGTGCTGTAAAACGTCTAAAAGCATCAGAAATTGAAAAATCAACGAGGGCGAAGCGAGGTCTTGTTATTTTCAAAGAGTTAAAACGTAATCCGTACCGCATTGTCGGTATTGAAATTGTTCGGGACGATGAATTAGTTTACATGAAGACAGAGAAAAACATTGTAGAAGAGATTGATCCGAAAGCGTATCGAAATAAAGACCGGTATAGTAATGGTAGCCTAGTGCTAGATGTAAATGATACTGGTGAAGTAGTAGAAACGTGGACGAAGAAAAGACCAGAATAAAGAGGGCATCTTGCTATGAATAGTAGCAAGATGCTTTTTTCTAGGCAATTTATTATGTAAATAATAATAATCTTGTTATAATAACTGAATGAAATCGTTCTCATAAAGTGAAACTTTAATCAATGGGGATTTTCTTCATCCTCACTGATTATTAGTTGAACCAATCGGGCTTTAACGAACAGTTGATTCCTCACCTAATTTCTTAGCTTTCGCTAAATTTTGAGTTAGGAATCTTACTGCCCGTTAAAGCGGCACAAATGGAGGGGCAACATGAAAAAAATAGGTGTAGGGATTGTAGGATTTGGTTTTTCTAGTACGACATTTCATATCCCACTATTACAAACAATAGAAGAATATGATATTCGAGCTGTATTATCCTCAAAAGAAGAGGTAGTAAAAGAAACATTACCAAACGCTAATGTTGTTAGTACAATTGATGAATTGGTGAAGCGAGCTGATGTTGACTTAGTTGTTATTACATCACCTAATACAACTCATTTTCCATATGTAAAAGAAGCAATTTTAAACGGTAAGCATGTTGTTGTAGAAAAACCATTTGTTGTTTCAATTGAAGAAGGGGAAGAGCTTATTACATTAGCAGAGCAGTATAATGTAATGTTAAGCGTATATCATAATCGGCGTTTTGATAATGATTTCTTAACGATTAAGAAATTGTTAGAAGAAAACAGAGTAGGGAATGTATACGCATATGAATCGAATTTTGATCGTTTCCGTCCACATGTGCGTGATCGATGGAGAGAAAAAAATCTACCAGGTTCCGGTATATTATACGATTTAGGATCGCATTTAATTGACCAAGCGTTATCAATATTCGGGAAACCAGATGCGATAAGTGCAGATGTAATAAAACAACGACCAGGTGCAGAGGTGGATGATTATTTCCACATAGTACTTCATTACGGAGCAAAACGTGTCATTTTACGTAGTAGCAGTTATGTGAAAAAAGCTGGACCACATTTTATAGTGCATGGAGAGAAAGGTTCTATCGTGAAGTACGGTATGGATTCACAGGAAGAGCAATTAAAAAATGGAATGAAGCCAGGGGATAACGGTTATGGAGTAGACGATGAAGAGAATTTTGCTACTTTAGAAACAGAAGAAAGCTTAGAGCGTATTCCAACAGAAGTCGGTTGTTATGACAATTATTATAAAGGTGTACGAGATAGTATATTAAATGGTGAGGAACTACCTGTAACAGCAAAAGAAGGTTTAGATGTTATTAAACTGATTCAATTAGCGATTGAAAGCAGTGAAAAGGGTAGAGTCATTTCTATAAAATAAAAAGACACGAATTTCGTGTCTTTTTTATTAGGAATATGTGAATATGATTAATTAATTAGTTTAGTCGTTTATCATACATTAATTGGATTTGTATGCCATAAGGATCTTCAATAATACCATATGCTTCACTAAATATATTTTTTTCTAGCTGAGAGATTATTTTCACATGCTTATCGGAAATTAAATTATTATAAAACCTTTGTATTTCTTCTAAATTAGCGCTTTGAATGCAAAGTGACATGTTATTTCCAACGTTATAACGTTCATTAGTATTCATTGTATCTTCTGCTATCATTAGCTTTGTATTCCCAATTTGTAAAACAGAGTGAGCAATATGATCTTTATTTTCACTTGTAATTTTAAAAGAACTATCTCTTTTCGCCAGTTCTTCATACGTAACAATCATTAACTTTTTAGCTTCTAAATTACGTATATAAAAATTAATCGCCTCCTTTGCTTGCCCATTCATTGAAAGAAAAATAGCTATTTCTAATGTCATAAATATATAACTCCTTTATTAGTTGATAATTATAATATAGATTAAAAGGGTTTCAATACATGACACCTTTTTGGGAGGGAAATATGAAAAAAACGGAACGAATAAATGATATGCTTATTTTCTTAAAGAATAAAAGATATTTTAATTTAAAAGATTTAATGGCTAGATATGATATTTCTAAAAGTACCGCGTTGCGAGATATTCAATCATTGGAAGAAATAGGTGTACCCATATATTCTGAACTGGGTAGAAATGGAAGTTATAAAATTATAGAAAATAATGTGTTATCACCAATTTATTTTAGTGTGGATGAAATGTATGCGTTATACTTTTCAATTCTTACGCTAAATGGATACAAGACAAAACCATTTAATGTAGAAAGTATTGCGCTTGAAAATAAATTTAAACATGTATTACCTGATAATGTGAGTAAAAATATTTCAATCATGGAACTAACGCTTTCCTTTGAAGTAACAAATCATAGTAATTTTAGTCCGTTCTTAAAAGAAATTTTACAGGGGATTTTTGCTGAGCGAGTTTATCATTTAACATATTTAAAAAAAGGTGAGGAGAAAGCATTGGTTGTCCAATTTATTCGAATAGAATCTAAATTTGGCCAGTGGTATGCTAAAATCTTTAATTTTGAGACAAATCATGTTCAAATAATTAGATGTGATAAAATTCTCTCTATTGTGGAAACAAGCAATGTTCATCCAAAAAATCTTGAAGAATTATTAAGTTATCTTACTACTTTTCACAGGAAGCCTGATGCAATTGATTTTAGCGTCATTGTTAATCAAAAAGGAAAAGACATTTTTGATAAAGAGAATTACCCTTCCATGAGGTTGCAAAAGGAAAATGAAAATTACATTATAACAGGCTATTTTAACAAGCAAGAATCTGATTTTATTTCAAATTATTTTCTGAATTTCGGTGAAACGATTATTTCGATTCAGCCTGTTATGCTAAAAGAGTTAATCTATAATAAGGTGTTATCTATAAAGCAGCATTTAACTTCTTTAAGATAAAGTTAGTTTTAGCTATTTATTTGATATGAGAAAGCCCTTGAGATTTAAATATCCAAAGGGCTTTTTGGTGATTCTATTTGTTCTTTAGAAAAATTATTTTTTTGGGACGGACAGTCCATAAAAGAACATCGTAACGATATCTTGTATATGTTTTTCACGATCTCCTTCAAGAAGTTGTGCCCCAAAATCATCACCTAATTTAGTAAACATTTGAATGTAAAGTAACATCATTTCTTTAGTAAGGTGTGGATTAATTTCGTTTTTGCGCTGAGCTCGTTCTAATATTTCCAAATACCAGGGCAGGATTTTTTCATTTTGATAACTATAAATAAACTTACGGAGTTCTTCGTCCCTTTGCATCATTTGCAGTAACATATCAGGTTGAAATAACCCGCCAGTATTCATTTTTCTTACAATCATTTTTTGCATCATATCATGAAAAGGTAATTTTTCTTCTGCAAGCTCTTTATAATATTGAAATTCAGATATGATAAATTCTTGTATAAGCTCCCTAAATAACGCATCTTTACTTCCGAAATGATTATAAATTGTAACTTGAGAAACGTTTGCTTCTTTTGCGATATGTTCTATTTTCACTTCATTAAATCCACGTTCTGAAAATAATACGAATGCTGCTTCTTTAATGGCACGCTTTTTCTTTTCTTTTACTCTTTCAAAGCCGTTCAATGCAATCACCTCACTTAAAATATACAAGAAAAAATAATGGAAAACAATAATTTTGAAATATGGACTAATAAATATTTCAAAAAGTTGTTGCGAATATGGAAGATGAGGAGTACAATAATTTTGAAATATCACATATTCAATATTTCAAAAAATGAGGTGGAATTATGATTTCAGTTCAAGATGTCACAAAACAGTTTTCGAATGGAAAAGGTTTGTTTCATATTACATTTGATGTAAAAGAGGGAGAAGTATTTGGTTATTTAGGACCGAATGGTGCCGGAAAATCAACGACGATTCGTAATTTAATGGGATTTATAAAACCGACAGCTGGTAAAGCGACAATTTTTGGATTAGATTGTTGGAATGAAGCAGCGAAAATTCAAAGGGAAGTTGGTTATTTACCGGGTGAAATTTCTTTTATTGAAGGAATGAACGGATTAGAGTTTTTAAAATTAATGCAGGGAATGCGTGGATTAAAGGATACGAAAAGACGAGATGAACTGATAGAGCGTCTGCAATTTGATGTGAAAACACCGATTCGCAAAATGTCTAAAGGAATGAAGCAAAAAGTAGGGATAGTCGCTGCATTTATGCACGATCCAGAGGTGTTAATTTTAGATGAACCAACATCTGGACTTGATCCACTTATGCAACAAGTGTTTATAGATTTAATATTAGAGGAAAAGCAAAGAGGAAAAACAATCCTAATGTCATCACATATTTTTACTGAAATTGAGAGAACTTGTGACAGAGTAGCTATTATTAAAGATGGTCGACTCGTAACGGTTGAAAATATTCACGATTTACAAAGTATGAGAAGACAGGTGATAGATGTAACAGTATCATCACAAGAAGAGATTGAGTCCCTTATAAAGTGTAATTTGCAATTTGAAGCGGTAAAAGGTAGAGAGGCATCTATCATTGTACAAGGAAACTATCAAACTGTTTTACAAACACTTTCAAACTATAATGTAACGGCACTTCAAACGAGAGCGATGGATTTAGAACATTTATTTATGCATTATTACGATAAGAAAGAAGGGGTAACGCATGAATAAGCAATTGTTTTTAGCTAGTTTGAAAGAAACACAAAAAAGTATTTTGAGTTATGCGTGTGGTGCGGCTTTATATTTGTGGTTATTAATTTGGATATTCCCGTCAATGGTATCAGCGAAAGGGCTAAATGAATTAATAGCTGCCATGCCTGATAGTGTGAAAAAAATCGTTGGTATGGAAAGTCCGATTCAAAACGTAATGGATTTTCTAGCGGGCGAATACTATAGTCTATTGTTTATTATCATTTTAACAATTTTTTGCGTAACAGTTGCGACACATTTAATTGCTCGTCATGTAGATAAAGGAGCAATGGCATACTTGCTAGCAACACCTGTATCTAGAGTGCAAATTGCTATTACACAAGCTACTGTTCTCATATTGGGACTACTAATCATTGTATCTGTTACGTATGTAGCTGGGTTAGTAGGTGCAGAATGGTTTTTACAAGATAATAACTTAAATAAAGAATTATTTTTGAAGATAAATGTAGTCGGAGGGCTCATATTTTTAGTCGTTAGTGCTTATTCATTTTTCTTTTCTTGTATATGTAATGACGAAAGAAAGGCACTAAGTTATTCAGCAAGTTTAACTATTTTATTCTTCGTACTGGATATGGTAGGTAAATTAAGTGATAAGTTAGAGTGGATGAGAAATATATCATTATTTACGCTATTTCGTCCGAAAGAAATTGCTGAAGGAACGTATAATATATGGCCTGTAAGTATAGGTTTAACTGCTGGAGCACTTTGTATTTTCATAGTAGCAATTGTAGTGTTTAAGAAGAGGGATTTACCGTTGTAAAGTAGAAAGTCCACTGAAAAAGTGGGCTTTTTTGATTTGTAAATTTAAACTAGTATGTTTAGCGCATAACACTTATAAAGGATATTTATCTTTTTAATTAAGAAAATATTCAAAAAAATGAACCTTTTTCTAGGTTCATACGTCTAATACATGTAAAGTTAAATTGGAAGTGATGAAGTGAGGATGAAACAGGAGGAGCAATTGTGAAAGTAATCCCTTTATATAAAATGATTATAAAAGAAGAAACGGATGTTTCTTTAGCGAAAAAAGGTAATCATGAAGCCTTTATAGCGCTTATGCATACAGAAAAAGTGAAGATGTATCGAATAGCAAAGGCGATGTTACGTGATGAGACAAATATAGAGGATGCGATACAGACAACAATTTTAAAGGCCTATGAAAATATAAAAAAATTAAAAAAAGAAGAATTTTTTCAAACTTGGTTAATTCGAATACTAATAAATGAGTGTAACAATATTATTAGAGCGTATAAAAATGTAATTGTGACAGAAGAGAATGATTACAATATGAGTGCGTGTGATCAGTATGAAGATATAGATTTGTGTAATGCGATTCAATCGTTACATGAAGAATTAAGAGCTGTTACGGTGCTTTATTATTATGAAGATATGAATCAAGAGAGTATAGCAAAGCTGTTAGAAATACCGAAAGGAACAGTGAAATCAAGATTGTCACGCGCGAGGGAACAACTACAAAAACGATTAAAGATGGAATAGGGGGTGTAAAGGATGGATAATGAAAAATTATTTGATGAGAAATTAAAAAAGAGAATAAAAGATGAAAATGTTATAGTACCTCCAGAGTTAAATGAAAAAATTAATGGCACGCTACATAATCTTAAGGTAAAAAAGAAGAGTTACAAAATTCATATGATGATAATTAGTGCAGCGGTTTGTATACTTTCAGTGGTATCTATGTCTGAGTTTTCTATACAAAGTTTTGCGCAAAATGGTGGAGTATTTGAATATGTAAAGAAAAAAGCGTTTTCTGATTTTGAAAATGAAGAAGAAATAAAATCGAATGTACATTATCCAGATAAAGAAAAGATTCATCAAAAAATGCTAGATTCTATTGATTATTTTAAAAATATTTCAGGACAATTTGAGGAATATTCTAGCTCATCAAGAATTGCTACAACATATAAGTATGCGATTGATACGGAGAAACAAAGAGGTATCTCTTCGAAAGAAGATAAACTAGCCAAAAAACGAACAATTATATATAACGAGGGGAAGAAAAAAGAGTTTGATGATGAGAAGTATACCTATAAAGAGACAAAATGGAACCCGAAAGAAAGAAACAATGAACTATTAAAATTAAATCCTACGGAAAGGTTAGTGAGAAAATCAGATGAGAAAAAGAGATATGATGATGAATATGTAGGGCTAGCTAAATATAGTATTCAATCAGAATTCGCAGATTTATTAATTCGATATAAAGATTGGAATTATAAAGAAACGAAATATCTTGGATTAGATTGTTACAAAATTGAAGGAGTCATCAACATAGAGATGCCTGTTAGCACCTCTGAAGATTTAAGAGGGAAATTCGAAATGGTTGTGGAGAAAAATACAGGGATTATGTTGAAATTTCTTAGTTTTCAAGAAGGCTTGATTCAATATTCAGTTACGACTGAATGGATACAAATAGATAAGGGATTGAAAGAAAGTATGTTTCAAAAGGATAGCGCTAAATATGAAAGAATGAAAAACATATTGGATGAATAGAAACAGGAGGAGAGTAAATGGAGAATCATTCATCTTTAAGAGAAGAGAAAAATAAGCAAAAATATAAAAAGAAAACGATAATAAGTTTACTACTGGCGGTATTACTATTTGGTGGAATTGGCTATGGAGCCTATGTATATATGAAAACTTCTAGTCTCGTACAAAAATCTAATTTGAATTTAGCACGAGGTGAAAAATCCAATTTACGTGAGAAATCTGTAAAGCCAATTGCAAATCATGTTTCACTTTTAATTATGGGAATTGATGAAAATCAAGAACGACAAAAGGAATATAATGGTGCATTTCATACAGATGCATTATTGTTAGCGACTTTTAATAAAGACGATAAAACAGTGAAATTAACGAGCATACCGCGTGATACATATACATATGTTCCAGTTGAAAAGAAAAAAGATAAAATAACCCATGCATATGGAAGTGGTTTCGTTAAAAATGGTACAGATGGAGGACCGCAAGCTTCTGTGGAAGCGGTAGAAAAATTGTTACAGGTGCCCGTTGATTATTTTGTGAAATTTAATTTTGGTTCCTTTACTAAAATTGTTGATGGGTTAGATGGTATTGAAGTGGATGTCCCGGTTGAATTTACGGAGCAAAATAGTAAAGATGAACCTGATGCGATTCATTTGAAAAAAGGATTACAAAAATTAAATGGCGAAGAAGCACTTGCACTAGCAAGAACGCGCCATATTGATAGTGATGCAATGAGAGGACAGCGCCAACAACTTGTTATTGAAGCGATTTTAAGTAAATTAAAAAGTGTAGGATCGATTACGAAGCTAGAAAAAATAGTTGAGGCGGTTGATAGTGATTTTAAAACAAATTTAGTAATGGATGATATTTTATCTTTTTATAAATACGGTTTAAACGGTTCAGTTGAAAAAATACAATTAGCTGGTGATGATTTATACTTACCTAATGGCCCAAACGGGCAACGTGTATATTATTATAATCCTAATAAAAAAGATCTACAGAGTTTGAGTAATACTCTTAGAACACATCTAGGGTTAAGTGAAAAGCAAATTGAGGAGAATTAAAGCAGACGAAATGTCTGCTTTTTTATTTTTGTAGAAAAGAGGTTTGTTACGATATACATTATTTATTAACAATAATTTACAAGTTATTTTATAGTGAAGGGATATAAAGACTATTAAATCAATACATAGAATTCCATGAGGTATAGTGTTTCGAAAGGTTAAGTAATTTTTATGAATATTACTGTAAAAAAATAATTTTTTAAAAATTTTCAATAATAACACTTTACAAAACTCAAAAAATTAGTAGAATAATAGTTAATAAGAATCTTCTGATAAATATATAAAGAAAAACAGAATTATCAGAAAATTCTTAAATGAGAGCGTTAAGAATTAGGGAGGGTACAGAAAGTGAAAAAGAAAAAAATGAAAAAACTAACAGCGGTTGTAGTACCAGTTTTAGCAATGAGTATGGCATTAACAGCATGTTCTACATCAGGTGGAGATAAGAAGACAAGCACAAATTCTAGCTCTGGTGGAGATAGTAAATCAGAAGGAAAATTAGCAGCAAAACAAGTACTAAATCGTACTGAAACAAATGAGATTCCAACAATGGATACTTCTAAAAATACAGATACATTAGGTTCTCAAATTTTAGGGAACACAATGGAAGGTTTATATCGATTAGATAAAGATAACAAACCAATCCCAGCTGCTGCAGAATCAAGCACGAAGAGTGAGGATGGTAAAAAATATACATTTAAACTACGTAAAGATGCAAAATGGTCAAATGGTGATCCTGTAACAGCGAAAGATTTTGCATATGCATGGCAACGCTTATTAGATCCAAAAACAGCTGCTGAGTATGCATTTATCGCATTTCCAATTAAAAATGCGGAAGCGGTGAATAAAGGTGAAAAACCTGTAGCAGAGCTAGGAGTAAAAGCGGTAGATGACTATACGCTTGAAGTTGAGTTAGAACAAGCAGTACCATACTTCTTAAACTTAGTAGCGTTCCCATCGTACTATCCATTAAATGAGAAGTTTGTAAAAGAAAAAGGGGATAAATACGGTTTAGAGTCTGATACAACAGTATATAACGGACCGTTCGTTCTTACTGATTGGAAGCATGAGCAAGGTTGGAAATTAAAGAAAAACGACCAATATTGGGATAAAAAGACTGTAAAACTAGATGAAATTAACTATAGTGTAGTAAAAGAAGTAGCTACAAGAGTAAATTTATATGATACAAATGCAATTGATTTTGCACTTCTATCAGGTGAATTCGTTGATAAGTATAGAAATAATAAAGAAGAGTTTGGCACATATTCACAAGTAAGCACATACTTCTTGCGTCTGAACCAAAAACGTGGTGGACAAGATACACCGTTAAAGAGCCAAAAATTACGTGAAGCAATCGCGCTTTCTATTGATAAGAAAAATCTATCAAATGTAATTTTAAATGATGGATCTAAACCTGCGGACTTCTTAGTACCAAAAGGATTAGCAACCGGACCGGATGGTAAAGATTTCCAAGAAACATTTAAAAATGGTATTAAGCCAGATGCGAAAAAAGCAGCAGCTGCATGGAATGAAGCGAAAAAAGAACTTGGAAAAGACCAAGTTACAATTGAGCTATTAAACTATGATACTGGTAATGCGAAAAAAGTTGGAGAATATGTAAAAGACCAGATCGAGAAAAACTTAAAAGGTGTAACAGTTAACATTAAACTTCAGCCATTCAAACAAAAGTTAAAATTAGAAACAGAGCAAGATTATGATTTATCATTTGCTGGTTGGGGACCTGACTACGCTGACCCAATGACATTCTTAGATATGTTCCAGTCTAATCATTCTCATAACCAAATGAGCTTCGCTGATTCGAAGTATGATGATATGATCAAAAAAGCTGGCGGAGAATTAATGGGTGACGCGAAGAAACGTTGGGAAGAGCTAGGAAAAGCTGAGAAATTACTTCTTGAGCAAGATGTAGCGCTTGTACCTTTATACCAACGTGGTGATGCATATGTTCAAAAACCAAATGCAAAAGGTATCGTTCACCATAACATCAGTCCAGAGTATAGCTTCAAGTGGGCATATATGACTGAAAAAGATGGAAAATAATTTTTAAACAGTAATGTTATCTTTAAGTGGATGTATACAAGTTTCTTAGCTTATTTTGTAGTGAGAAACTCGTACAATAGAAAGATAAATGATAGAGCATTCCAAAAGTAGACTATTTACTTTTGGAATGCTCTTTTTATTATGAGATTACATGTAAATAAATGGATAGATGTAAGGAAGAATTTGTATCATGACAATTGTAAAAAATACGTTTTACTATAATAAAAAAATAATTTTTAGAATATTTTAAAAATAACTTTACAAAAGCGGAAAAATTAGTAGAATATTAATTAATAAGAATTTTCTGATAACTAGTTATTAGAAAGTCTATCAAAAATGGTTTCGTACATATAATTGGGGAGGGTACAAAAATGAAGAAAAAGATGAAAAAGTTCACGGCGGTTGTAGCGCCAGTTTTAGCAATGAGTATGGCGTTGACAGCGTGTTCTGGATCTGGTGGGGAGAAGAAATCAACTACGACGTCTAGTGGTGGTGGGGAAGAGAAAAAAGCTGAAATTAAATATGCAGCGAAACAAGTATTAAATCGTACAGAAAATCAAGAAATTCCGACGATGGATGTTTCAAAATCTACTGATACATTAGGTTCTCAAATTTTAGGGAACACAATGGAAGGTTTATATCGATTAGATAAAGATAATAAGCCAATCCCAGCTGTGGCAGAATCTAGTACGAAAAGCGAGGATGGCAAAAAATATACATTTAAATTACGAAAAGATGCAAAATGGTCAAACGGTGATCCTGTAACAGCGAAAGATTTCGTATACGGATGGCAGCGCTTACTCGATAAAAATACAGCTGCAGAATATGCGTTTATCGCTTTCTATATTAAAAATGCAGAAGCAATTAATAAAGGTGAAAAACCTCTAACAGATTTAGGAGCAAAAGCGGTAGATGATTATACACTAGAAGTAGAATTAGAAAAGCCAGTACCGTATTTCTTGAATTTAATGGCATTCCCATCGTACTATCCTTTAAATGAAAAGTTCGTAAAAGAAAAAGGAGATAAGTTCGGTTTAGAAGCAGATACAACGTTGTATAACGGACCGTTCGTTATGGCGTCATGGAAACATGAACAAGGATGGCAATTAAAGAAAAATGATCAGTATTGGGATAAAAAGACTGTGAAATTAGAAGAAATTAACTATAGTGTAGTAAAAGAAGTTGCGACGAAAGTAAACTTATATGATACAGGATCAATTGATTTTACACTATTATCAGGAGAATTTGTTGATAAATATAAATCGAACAAAGAGGAGTACGGTGAGTATTCAGAAGCAAGTACATTCTTCTTACGTTTAAATCAAAAGCGTAACGGACAAGATACACCGTTAAAGAGCAAAAAACTACGTGAAGCAATTGCATTATCAATTGATAAAAAAGGCCTAGCGAACGTTATTTTAAATAACGGTTCAAAAGCAACAGATCAATTAGTACCAAAAGGGCTTGCGACAGGGCCTGACGGTAAAGATTACCAAGATACATTTAAAAATGGTCTAAAATATGATCCGAAAAAAGGTGCAGCAGCTTGGGAAGCAGCGAAAAAAGAACTTGGAAAAGATCAAGTGACAATTGAACTACTAAGCTATGATGATGGAACTGCGAAAAAAATTGCTGACTATTTTAAAGATCAAATTGAGAAAAACTTAAAAGGTGTAACGGTTAACACGAAAATTCAGCCGTTCAAACAAAAACTGAAATTAGAGTCAGCGCAAGATTATGAAGTTTCATTTGCAGGTTGGAGCCCAGATTATTCGGATCCAATGACGTTTATTGATATGTTTGAATCGAAGAGCCCATATAACCAAATGAGTTATTCGAATCCAAAATACGATGAAATGGTAGCGAAAGCAGGTAATGAATTATTGTCTGATCCGAAGAAGCGTTGGGAAACGTTAGGAAAAGCAGAGAAATTGTTCCTTGAAGAAGATGCAGGATTAATTCCTTTATATCAAACAGGTAGAGCGTATGTAATGAAACCGAATGTTAAAGGAATTGTGAAACATAACATCAGTCCAGAATATAGCTTTAAGTGGGCTTATGTAACGGAAGGGAAATAATAAAAAAGAGCGTTTTAAAGGTAGATAATGAAGTGACCCCTAAAAGTTAGACACGGTTATTTCATTAGGCAGCTTGATAAAAGTGAGTCCGGTATTGTACCGGGCTCATTTTTAATTTTGCCTTAATCCGTTTCGTATTATAATAATCTATATATTTTTCTAATTCTATTTTAAAGTGCTCTACATTTTCAAATTCTTTTATGTAGAGGAACTCCGACTTCATAATCCCAAAGAAATTTTCTATTACTGCGTTGTCGTAACAGTTGCCTTTTCGAGACATACTCTGGACGATAGCTCTTGATTCAAGTGTCCGGACGTACTGTCTCATTTGATAATGCCATCCTTGATCCGAATGCATCAGTAGCTGGTGGGTTTCAGGTAAACGTTCCAATGCTTTCTCTAACATGTCTGAAACAAGCGAATACGTCGGTCTAGAACCAATTGTATAGGTAATAATTTCACCATTATACAAATCTAATACAGGTGATACATACAGTTTTTCTCCAAACAATTTAAACTCTGTGATGTCTGTTACCCACTTTTGATTCGGTGCATCTGTATGAAAATTACGCTCTAAAATATTAGGTGCAATTCTACCGACTTTTCCTTTATAGGATTTATATTTCTTCATACGCACAACACACTTTAACCCAAGCTCTTTCATAATGCGCTGAACCTTCTTGTGGTTCACTTTCTGGCCACGATTCGTTAATTCATCACGAATGCGACGGTAACCATAACGACCTTCATTTTCCTCATAAATCGCTTTAATCTCAACTTTCAAATCGGCATCTACATCTGGACGATTCATTTTCTTTACTAAATCATAATACGTGCTTCGAGGAATAGTAGCTAGCTCCACGAGTGCCTTCACCGAATATTTATGCCTTAATTCATAGACTACTTGCGCTTTGTCTTGTTTTGTGATTTTTCCTTGTTTTGAACTAAGGCATTTAACATTTTTAAGTACTCATTTTCCATCTCAAGCTGTTTAATGCGTGCTTCAAGTGCTTCGACTGACCCTTCAGCTAAAGGTTGTTTTAATTGTTTATTTGAATCTTTTTTCATGGATGGACGCCCCTTTTTCTTAGATTGAAGGGCATCAATTCCTTGTGTTTCGAGCTGTTTTTTCCAAACAGAAATCGTTGAAGGGGCAGGAATATTAAAGATAGCTGCCGTCTCAAATAAGGACATACCGTTTTCAATCATAAAGTTTAGTACGTCTAGTTTAAATTGTTGTGTGTAATTTGTACATCGTTTTAGAAAAGCTTCCAGACCATTCTGTTTATATTGGTTTACCCAATTCAAAATGATTGTGTCATTTATACCGAGCGATCTACCTATTTCTCGATAACTTTCATTTCCGTTCAAATAACGTAGAACGATTTGTATTTTTTCATTAGCTGTAAATTTAGCCATAGAAAAACTGCACCCCCAATTGTTAGACTGTGTCTAACAATTGGGGTGCAGTTCATAAATGACTTTTAGAACGCTCTTTTACTATTAAATTAAATAGAGAAGAATAAGAAAAGTGGTACTTACATATAGTAGATGTGGGAGAATTCGTATAGTAGTAATAGATTGTTATTGAATTAAATAAATTAATTATTATGAATATTTTTAAAAATACTTTACAATCCGAGGAAAATTAGTAGAATAATAATTAGTAATAATTTTCTGATAATTCAAATTAGAAATCTCTCAAAGTTAGTTTCGTACATATAATTGGGGAGGGTACAAAAATGAAGAACAAGATGAAAAAGTTTACGGCGGTTGTAGCGCCAGTATTAGCAATGAGTGTGGCGTTAACAGCATGTTCTGGATCTTCTGGTGGGGAGAAGAAAACGACTACGACGTCTAATAGTGGCGGGGAAGAGAAAAAATCCGATATTAAATATGCGGCACAGCAAGTAATGAATCGTACAGAAACGAATGAAATTCCGACGATGGATACTTCTAAAAATACAGATACGTTAGGTTCTCAAATTTTAGGAAACACGATGGAAGGGTTATATCGTCTAGATAAAGATAACAAGCCAATTCCAGCGGCGGCAGAATCTAGTACGAAAAGCGAGGATGGCAAAAAATATACATTCAAATTACGAAAAGATGCAAAATGGTCAAACGGTGATCCTGTAACAGCGAAAGATTTCGTATTTGCATGGCAACGTCTAGTAGATCCAAAAACAGCTGCTGAGTATGCGTTTATTGCTTACTATCTTAAAAATGCAGAGGCAATAAATCAAGGGAAAGCAGAAGTTTCTACATTAGGTGTAAAAGCGGTAGATGATTATACGCTGGAAGTTGAACTAGAGAGACCAGTACCATATTTCTTAAATTTAATGGCATTCGCGTCATACTATCCATTAAATGAAAAGTTCGTAAAAGAAAAAGGAGATAAATACGGTTTAGAGTCTGATACGACAGTTTATAATGGACCGTTTGTACTTACTGATTGGAAGCATGAACAAGGTTGGAAATTAAAGAAAAATGATCAGTATTGGGATAAAAAGACTGTAAAACTAGAAGAAATCAACTATAGTGTAGTAAAAGAACCAGCTACAAGAGTAAATTTATATGATACAGGTGCGATTGATTTTACACTTTTATCTGGTGAATTTGTTGATAAGTATAGAAATAATAAAGAAGAGTTTGGTGCATATTCAGAAACAAGTACGTTTTACTTGCGTCTAAATCAAAAACGTGGTGGGCAAGATACACCGTTAAAGAGTAAAAAACTACGTGAAGCAATTGCATTATCAATCGATAAGAAAGCTTTAACGAATGTCATTTTAAATGATGGTTCAAAACCAGTGGATTATTTAGTACCAAAAGGTTTAGCAGCTGGACCAGATGGTAAAGATTTCGCAGAAACGTTTAAAAATGGTTTAAAACAAGACTCTAAAAAGGCAGCAGCAGCCTGGGAAGCTGCGAAAAAAGAACTTGGAAAAGATCAAGTGACAATAGAGCTATTAAATTATGATACTGGTAATGCGAAAAAGGTTGGGGAGTATGTAAAAGATCAAATTGAAAAGAATTTAAAGGGTGTAACAGTAAATATTAAACTGCAACCATTTAAGCAAAAACTAAAATTAGAATCAGACCAAGATTATGATTTCTCATATGGCGGCTGGAATCCAGATTATGCGGATCCAATGACATATCTTGATATGTTTGAAACGAAAAATTCACAGAATCAGATGAGCTATTCAAATTCAAAATATGATGACATTATTAATAAAAGTAAGACGGAATGGATGGCTGATGCAAAAAAACGTTGGACAGAGCTAGGGAAAGCAGAAAAACTGTTACTTGAAGAAGATGTAGCGCTCGTACCTTTATATCAAAGTGGTAGATCGTATGTTATGAAACCAAATGTAAAGGGAATTGTAAAACATAATATTAGTCCGGAATATAGTTTCAAATGGGCGTATGTAGAAGAGAAATAGTAAAAGAAAAAAGCGTTTTCAAGTTGCAACATTGCACTTGAAAATGCTTTTTTTCTGTGCACTATTTTTTTGAGGATGAATATATGTATTATAGAAAACTTGAAGGAGAGTCCTATGAAGCGAAACACATACATCGATTTCCTAGCTTATTACGGAATAGGAAGTGCTCATCCTGGTGGTTTTACGTTAACAAAACAATTGTTAGCACAACTGCCTTTTAAATATGGAGCGAATGTCCTTGAAATAGGTTGCGGTACGGGAAAAACAGCGGCATATATGACAAGGGAATTTGGTTATAAAGTAACAACTGTTGAAAAGAATGAAATTATGATTCAAAAGGCAAAAGATAGATGGTTGTTTGAAGGGTTAGATATACAATTAATTGAAGGAAGTGTAGAGCAATTACCTTGTTTGAATAACTCATTTGAGTTCGTACTTGGAGAATCAATCATCGCTTTTACAGAGAAAGAAAGGGTTATCTCGGAGTGTTATCGTGTATTACAGCAGGACGGTAAGCTTGTTGTCATTGAAATGATTATTGATAGGCACATTGATAAGGGTGAGGAAGAAAAAATCGCCCAATTATATGGCATGAAAGAACTATTAACTGAGAATGAGTGGGTACAATTATTTCAGAAAGCAAATTTTAAAAGAATTACAATTGCTGGCGGTGGCACGATTGCAGAAACGATCTCTGGCTATGTAGAAGAGCCAGAGTGGAATGTATCCTCACATATTCCGAATGAGTTATATGAGGCGTGGGTACAGCATGAAAATGTACGGCTTATGTACCAACACATTTTAGGGCATCGTATTTTTATATGTGAAAAATAAAGAAAAAGAGTTGGCTAAAGGTAGCCAACTCTTTACTATGTTAAATGAAAAATAATGCAGCTAATGTAATTCCGAAGATGAAACCAAATCCGAGTTCAACACCCCAGCCGCCGCCACCCCAGCCGCCACCACCACAACTACCGCAACCACGGCCACCACATCCGCAACTGCTGAATCCACCACCGCATCCAAATCCGCAACTATCACATCTGCTAAGGCCGCCGCAAAGGTCACAACCACCGTTTGCATAAGCATCATAGTATCCGAATCCTGAATCAAAAGATGAGCGCTGTTGCACCGGTTCGATCCATACAGAGTTTTGTGTCAAATCGATTATTTTACCTAAATGTATACGGCCATCACGGTCTTCAATCCGAACAACTTTTCCAAAATAACGTCGGCATGTATCATAACATTTTTGTCTATGCATGTTCTTTCCTCCTTCCGCATTACAGTAATACGATATGTAAGGGGGACAAGTGCGGCTTGTACGAATGTCCTATCTATCATAATTGTTATAGGAAAGGGGAAATATAAGAAGAGGATATATAAGGAGGAAAAGGCATGAAATCTACAGATCAGTTTCAGACATACGAAGTACCGTGGGAAGAATTTATTGAAGCGTTGCGAGAGGAAATGAAGAAGCAAGTAGGGGCAGATATTATTGATACAGTAGTTTGCAATTTAGAAGATGGTTTTGAAGTGTATACATATGTGCAGGGGGATTTAGATTTTGAATATAAGGAAGGGCTTGAGAGAAAATATGGAAGTGATGCGAAGATACCTAATGTGTTAACGATAATGTTATTAGCTAGTATTTATAATACAAGTGAAGCGAATATACGCTTGCATGCGGATAATAAAGAGAATCCGATTGTTGAAGTGTATGTAAAGCAATGAAACACGCTGTGAAAAGCGTGTTTTTTATTTGTATGATAAAATGTTAGAAAATTGAGAAATGAGGTGGGGGATTGGGAATTAAACATCTTAATTTAACAGTTACAGATGTAACAGCATCTAGAGCGTTTTTAGAGAGGTATTTTGGTTTGATTTGTAGTGGAACAAGGGGGAATGCTTTTGCAGTTATGCGTGATAATGATGGATTTATACTAACTTTAATGAAAGGAAAAGAAGTTCAGTATCCAAAAACATTTCATGTAGGATTTCCACAAGAAAGTGAAGAACAAGTAGATAAGATAAATCAAAGATTGAAGGAAGATGGATTTTTGGTGGAGCCTCCCAAGCATGTCCATGCGTATACGTTTTACGTTGAAGCACCTGGTGGATTTACAATAGAAGTGATGTGTTAAGTTAAAAATCAAACTTTTTGTTATGTGTTTTTAAAATAAAAAGTAGGAAAAGTCTGTTTTAAGCGTGGAGCTTAAACAGGCTTTTTTACTTATATAATTGGATAGAGAATGCTAGAAGGAATATTACCAAGTGTATAATCTGTTTACATAATAAAGTTATGGTGGGTTAGTTGTCCTAAAATACAAGTCATATATCTTGTTTCCTCTCATAAATTTAAACATAGGAATTTGTCTACAAAGGTGGCGAAGCCTCATCATGAAAATCCGAATTTGTGCCACGTTCATGTTGTTTCTATTTATATGTTTACCTTTATCAGCTTTTGCAAAAGGAGAGGAGGCAAAGGAAAGGGTCGTTTCACTTGTATATGACGATTCGGGCAGCATGAGAAATAACGATCGCTGGAAATATGCCAATTATGCTTTGCAAAGTTTAGTTGCGCTATTAGATGAAAAAGATAAATTTTCTTACGTTCCAATGAGTAAGCCGAATGATCCATTAAACATTTCGTTAACGAAGGATAAAAGGCAAACAGAAATTGAAGGAATTGGAGCGTGGAAAACGTATTTAAATACTCCATTTAGCGCGGTAGAAACGGCGATGCAATCTATAAAAAAGGAAGCAGATATAGATGGAAAACGTGAATTTTGGCTTATTGTATTAACTGACGGGGCATTTAATGATTTAGAGAAAGATAAGGTTGGCGGAAAAGAACAAATTTTGCAGAAATTAGCCCAGTTTAAGAAAGAAATGGATGCAAAAAAGATATCGTTACACCCAGTCTTAATTACGATGGAAGAAGATTTGGGACAACAAGAAAAAGAACAATTAAACACGTTTAAAGAAATATGGAAGAAAGAGATAAATGGTGTTACGATGCCGTCAAGCGGAGAAGATGGCATTGTAAAAAGTGTAAATCAGGTGGCAGCATTAGTTGCAAATCGTGATCCATTCTCCTCTGTTGAATCGATTGTAAAAACGAAAGTAGTGGGGAAAAGAGTAGAGATTACAACACCGTTTCCATTAAAGCGTATGACGCTTGTACGACAATCGCCTTCTCTGCCCGATTATCAGGTCACACAAATTTCTAAACCGTTACAATTACAATCTTCTTTTTCCATACATGCACCAGGAGAAGCAAAATTGTTCGGAAATATAGTTCATATAAGTACGGAAAATCAGGAAGTTATTAAACCAGGAACTTATACGATAGAAGTGGACCAGGACATTGAGAAAGAAGGACTACAAGTACTAGTTGAACCAGCGCTTAATTATACGGTTTCTACTTATGACAAAGATGATAGTAGTCAAAAAAATGTAGAGGAAATGTACGAAGGTGTTACTGCTGTTATTGAAGCAAAGCCTACGGAGTTGCCAGTTCAGTCTTCTTACTTTCAGGCAGAAGTAGAAATAGACGGAAAACAATATCCGATGAAGTGGGACGATAAGAGGCATGTGTTTTATTACGAAACTAAGCTTGGTAAAGGGTTAGTACGCGGGAAAGTTCATATGAATATAAAGGGGTTTTATAGACAGACGAAAGAATTTAAAATTGAAACAGCTGAGAAACCAAAATTATCACTTCAAACTGTTACAAAAGATTATGAAGAAAAAGTGACAAATTTAGAGAATAGTAAACCATTTGTTTTGCAGCCACAGTTAGATGGTAAGCCGATGACAGAAGAAGCTGTAAAAAAACTATTAAAATCTACTGGTATCACATCTAAACAATCAATCAATTATGAAATAAAGCAACATGGAAATCAGATCTATGTTTATCCTCGTCCCTATTACTCCGACACATTTAATTTTACAGATACCGGCACCGTAGAAGCTACCATCGTAATGCAGGATTCAAAATTACAAGAAGTAAAGAAAAACATAACATTCCATATTCAAGATGCTCCGTTTTATGAAAAATATGCGCTTATTTTTAAGTTTGTCATTCCTATCACTTTATTACTACTAGTAGTAGGAATCATTGTTTTAGGATGGATTGTTCGGCCAAGATTTCACCGGAAAGCACTACTGTATTATGAATGGGATCAAGAGGTAGCGAAAGATTGGCTATATCAATCTGAACCAGAATTACTTCGAAATAAATGGTGGAACCATTATTTTGGTATCCCATTTAGAGCAGAAAGAAAAACAGTGCAATCCGTTACGTTTATAGCGAAGAAAGGTTCGAAATCTGTCTTTGTAGCGAAAGAATCACAAGTAGTTGGAATGATTATTGATGGGATGTTTATAACAGAGGATGAAGTAGGAATGGAACATAAGACACTATATCCAAATGAACTTTTACTAATTGATAGAGGATATGGTAAGGAGATTTACAAGTACGAATGTGAATAGTAGATAGGGAAAAGAAGGGGATGGAGTATTGATTCTCTTTCCCTTTTTTCAAACAAGCAAGAATAGGAAGGTGGTTCACATGACATTACAAGTTCCAACAATATTAATTGGTTTAGGTGGAATCGGTAGTACTGTGACGCATCAAATATATGAAAAATTGCCTGAAGAGCGCCGGAAAAAGGTAGCAATGCACGTATTTGATACAGATGTGAATACATTAAGTAAATTTGATCATATTCGAAAGTTTAAGACACAAACAAGTTCTAGTAAAACGCCTAGGGAGTATATTGCGGGAGATCCAACGATCCCAGAGTGGTTTCCGATGGATCCGACTATACTTGATAAGCCATTAACAGAAGGAGCAGGACAGTTACGCGTCATTTCACGTTTAGCGTTACGTGCTGCGATGAAAGAAGATAAATTAACGTCCTTTTGGCAAGAAATTGAGAAAATTTTTCCGGTTACAAGTGATCAAACGGAATATGGTGTGCGTGTCATTATAGTAACATCACTAGCAGGCGGAACAGGTTCGGGGATGTTTCTGCAAATTGCATTATATTTACGTGAAATGCTTCGGAAGAAATTGCAGCATCATAACATTTTAATACGCGGTGCGTTTTTAATGCCGGATGTTTTAGTAAAGACGAGAACAGTTAGTGCGAAAGAGTTTGAAACGGTGCAAGCGAACGGCTATGCATCGTTAAAAGAATTACATGCTATTACACTCGGTTCTACTGGAGAATTATCAAAACGCGGCGGTGTAACAATTGAATTAGAGTATCGCCCTGATCAAGTAGATGAAGACGGAAGAACAAATCATACAATTAAACAACATCATTTACCGTACAATTATTGTTTCTTATACGATTATGAAAACCTACATGGACACCATTTACACAATTTATCAGATTATATGGAACAGATGGCAAATACAATTTATTTACAGTTATTTAGCCCGATGTCCACAAGTCATTTTGCACAAGAAGACAATCAAATTCAGCAATTAGCAGAATCAAGCGGAAAAGGACGATATTGCGGGGCAGGAACGGCAAAACTCATTTATCCGTATGAGCATGTGTTAAAATATTGTGCTTTAAAATGGGCTGTGCAAGGTTTAGATGAATCGTGGCTTCATTTAGATCAACTGTTTCAAGAGAAGAAGCAAAGATATGACCAAGATGTAAAACGTGGGATGCAGCGCGAAAAGCCGGAGAGAGGTAAAAGTTATTTAGAGGACTTGGAACATCTTGCTACCCGTCCAGAGCAAGCTCATATTTTCTATAGACAAATGTACAATGAAACACGTGAAGGAGCAGAGGGTGGTAAGCTCGGAGTTGCGAAATCAAAACTGTTTTTAGAAGCTGTAGAAAGTTATGTACAACGCACGGTGCAAAAAGATGAGGAATTAAATCGTCTGCAACATGAGTGTAAAATTTCAGCTGCGAAACTGAAAATGATGGAACAAATGAAAGGTGAAGTAGCAAGAGTGGATCACGCGGTTCGCTTATATGCATATGCGATTCCGAGCCGTGTACATGAACATGTAACGACACTTTTATATGACATGATTGAATCAGACCGCTTTTCACCAAGTGGTTCTGAAGGGCAGTCCTATCAATTAAATACATGGTTTTTAAAGAAAACAGATCCAGTTCACCCAGTAGCAGCACGTTTTATGTTATATGAAATTCGAAAACAGTTAGTAGAAAAAATGAATCGACTACATGAAAATAATGAACAAAAGCGTAATGTAATTCAAAACTACGATAAAAAATTTAATGTAGGTAATATCGATGGCACGGTAACGGCTGTACGCCGAGTAGAAATTGCTCAACAACAAGGCTGGTTCGGAAAAATGATTAATAATCAGCAACGTTTATTCAAAAGAGAATTTGAAGACATCGTAACGCAATATGTACACAAATTAAATGAATATCGAAAAGAAATGCTATTAGAACTTGTGTATCAATCGCTATATCAGGCAGTTAATAAAATGATTCAATATTGGGAAAGATTTTTTGATAATTTACATGAAACACGTGAAAATTTATTGTTTGAAATCCAAAAGCGCAGTAAGGAATTTGAAGGGAAAACAAACCCGACGAATGTTTATGTATTAGCAGAGGAACAGCTGCAAGAAAAGATATGGCAAGATATGCAGCAACATTTAAATTTAGGTGTACTACCGAAAGATATATCAGCGGAAATTTATATGAGTTTGTATGGGGAATATTGTCGTGATGCGAAAACAGAAGAGATTCAGTCGAAAAAGGTAGAGGATTTCTATCGCGAACATATACTGAGCTATTGTTATGACGAACTGCAAGTACGCTATCGTGATAAATTAGAATTGAATATTATTGAAGCGTTGCGAAAAGAAGCAGATTATAAGAAACGTGATCGCGATGAATACGTGCGTGAAAAAATTGAAGACCTGTTCCATTTAGCAAGTCCATTCATTCCGAAAGTTGCTCATCATAGGGAATTACAATATTGGGGTATACATCCTTCTTTAAAGAAAGAGCTACAAGAGGAATTGATTCAAGAAATGTTTAAAGAAAAAGATACAGTACACGAAGCCTTTTCGCCATTTGAAGTGATCTGTTATCGAGCACATTATGGCTTATCGCTGCAAGATTTTCCTAAATTATCATCAGGACATATTTCAAACGGATTTATGAATGATAAAGGGGACTATTTCCAATCGTATTATCGCCGTGTAAACAAATTAAATAGTAAAAAATCTAGTTTAACGCCGCATTTAGATAAGTATTGGCACTTACCAGCCTTTATGCCAGATTTGAATGCGACTCAAACAAAATTAGATTATGATAAATGTAATCGTGCCTTACTATACGCATATATGTATCGCTGGATTAGTTTAGTTGCTGTTGATGGACAGTTTGTGTATCAATATAACGGTGTGGGACGTAGCTTTTTAATTCAGTCGATGGGGAAAAATATTTCAAGCGAAAGTTATAAATTACACAGAGCATTGCTTCATAATCCGTTTATTTATGAAAACATCTTGTCACGATTTGAAGAAGAGCAAGAAAAGGCGATGATACAAGGTGGACATTTATATACACATCCGTTCGTATTAGGAGCCCAAGATGTAAGATGGCTTAGAAAAGAACATGTCCACAATCTTTTAGACATGATTTTAATGTATGACCGTGAAGCGAAGTATGATCCGACGTTAGAAGAAACATCAGATGAATTATTAAGACTATTCCTTGATGAAATCGAGTTGTATTTCCAGAACTATTACGGTACAGGTGCTGATATGGTTGCAAAGAAAGAGAAAGAAATGTTTATTAAACAATTGTGGGATCGCTCGCATGCGAAAGGATATGTAGATCCAAATAGCGCTCCGTATAAAAAATGGCAAAATTTATTAAGTATTCAAGATGAAGAAGAAACGCCAAAAACGAATGTATAATGAATGAAAAGGGAATCCTTAAAAGTGGCAATACAACTTTAGAAAAGAGGGATTCTGATGCCGTTTTTAGGAAGTGTATATCAAATATTTGGGTTATATCCGGAACTTTATTATGGGATGATTTCAGCAGAGTTGCAAGAGGAAGCTCAGAAGGAGCATCTTGAAAATAGTAGTGCAGAAGCTGAAGTGGAAGAATAAAAAAAGTGCAGATGAAAATCTGCACTTTTTTGTTAGTATTAAAATGGTGAAATAACCTCAAATGAATTATTATTTTTAAATAATAATTCATTTTCATTACATACAATTTTCATTACATTGTATGTAATGAAAATTGTATGTAAATCAATGTAATAAAATACATATGAATATTAAGGTGGAAAACAACAATGTTTTTAAGAAAATAATTATGTATAAAAATAACATTTGATACATAATCAACCGATTATTTTTGAGTGATTTATTATTGACAATATAATTAATTGTATGATAAATTCAATCAGCATTCTTAATGGTTTTTTGGTATGATTAATATTTTGAAAATTCAATACGGTATAAGGAGATTGAATTTTCTGTTTTTATGAGTTGGGTTACTAAGTCTATAGGGGAAGTGAACTATGTATATTTTTATTTTTAAAATAGAACAGTAATAAAGAATGTAACAAGTAAGAGATAAACTTGAAAAAGAGGTTTCAAAGAATGAGTCTTTTCATAAAGAAAGCAATGGATGAAGAAAAGAAAAAAGTATTGAATCAAACTTTAGGAGCGATTGATTTAACTCTTTTAGGTATTGGAGCAATTATTGGTACAGGTATTTTCGTATTAACTGGTATTGTAGCAGCGAAACATGCTGGTCCAGCGATTGTATTATCTTTTGTATTAGCGGCAATTATATGTGCATGTGTAGCTTTCTGTTATGCTGAATTTGCATCTACAGTTCCAGTTTCGGGAAGTGTATATTCATATACATATATGACACTAGGTGAGATTTTTGCATTTATAGTTGGCTGGTGTGTTATGCTGGAGTATTTATTAGCGACTTCTGCGGTTGCAGCAGGCTGGTCAGCATATTTTCAGTCATTGCTACTAGGTTTTAATATTCACATTCCTACGGTTTTTGCTTCGGCACCAGGAATGGGGAAGGGTGGAATCATTGATTTACCAGCAGTTCTTATTATTTTAGTTGTTACATTTTTATTAAGCCGTGGTGCAAAAGAAAGTGCACGAATTAATAATATAATGGTTATTATTAAACTGGCTGTTATTGTAGGATTTATTGTTGTAGGGACACAATATGTAAGACCAGAGAATTGGCAACCATTTCTACCGTTTGGTTTTCACGGTGTGGTAGGGGGCGCTGCTACTGTATTTTTTGCTTTTTTAGGATTTGATGCAGTTGCAACAGCCGCAGAGGAAGTGAAGCGTCCACAACGTAACGTGCCAATTGGGCTACTTGTTTCCTTGTTCATTTGTACCGTTCTATATGTAGGTGTTTCATTCGTGCTAACTGGAATGGTTCCGTTTACGGAATTAAATGTTGCTGATCCGGTTGCATATGCGTTGCGCACTGTAGGAGAAGATAGAATTGCTGGGTTGTTATCGGTGGGAGCGATAGCGGGGCTAACAACAGTTCTGTTAGTAGCTATGTTTGCATTTGTTCGTGTATCTTACTCGATGAGTCGAGATGGACTGTTACCAAAAAGACTTTCAAGTGTCCATAAACGTTTACAAACTCCATTTTTTAATACGTGGATTACAGGTATACTAGCAGCTTTATTAGCGGGATTAGTGGATTTGAATTTATTAGCTAATTTAGTGAATATGGGAACGATAACAGCATTTGTGTTTGTATCTATAGCTGTCATTGTATTAAGAAAGACGCATCCTGATATGAAGAGGCCATTCCGTGCCCCTCTAGTACCTTTTTTACCTATCGTTTCAATAGTAAGTTGTATATATTTGGCTTTGAACCTTTCTAAGCTTACTTTAATTAGTTTTGTGGCATGGATTATAATAGGCGTTTTCATATATTTTGTATATGCTAAAAAACATAGTAATGTTAGAAATGGAAATAGAGTATAGTCCATTGAAATAATACTTGTAATGGAAATGAAAACACGCTACTTATTCATATAAGAACAAGTAGCGTGTTTTTTCTATTTAATAATCCCATTTTCTAAAATTTTAATAGTTGGTGCCACTTTCACATTAGCTTTTGAAAAGGAACTTGGCCAATCATCTTCAACTTGTTTCCATTCTTTATATTGAAACGCTCTCGCATAATCACCAAATCCGAATGGATCAAGCTGCTGTTTTTGAATTTTGTGGATTAAATCGTTTAAATCATTGTTTAGTTGTTTTGTAATAAGAGAAGTTAATTTTTTTCTATCATTTTCTATATCCATGTTGAATGTAAGTTCAGATACGGCAATTTTTAAATCCATTTTAATATTAAATTTGAAGCGGTTATCGCTATAGTCTGTACCGATATCATGATTCATACTAAGAACATTTATTGTTATAAAATCGTCGCCTTTTGTATCTTTTAGATGGCTATTACTTTCAACTAAATTAGAGGGGATTTTCATTGTAAGTGAAACGGGTATATTAGCTTTCTTTTGCACCATAAGAAGAAGGGCACTTTCGTAGCGATTTAAAGACATCTTATAAGTTCCACGAGAGGTTAATAGTGCCGAACCGGTAACAATAACATCTTTCTTCCCTTTTTTTATTTCTGAAATAGCAGGAGTTACGCCTTTATTAAAAGTTTGTCTATGAAATTCATGGAATGTCGTAAACACGGTCCGATTGTATAGTTTGTTCGTATTAATTAAATCTGTTAAATATTCAGGAAGAGCAGGCTTATCTTTGAAATTATTATATATAACAGAAGAAATGGGGCCATCTACTGCAACCATGCGCATATTCCCTGTATTTTTAGGGTCGCGATACCAAACATCCAGATAAGGCATAGCTCCTTCTTGTTTTAAAAAATTCGTGCTAAACAATATAAGCTGTAACTTTTCTGTGGACACTAAACCGCTGCTTGAACTGTTAAACGTATCTTTTGCTTCTCGGGGTGTATGTACTTTCGCTTCATGAATTTCGTACTTTTTCTCTACATCTTCATTGAAAATAGGATTTACGTGATACACAATTAATTTTCCTTTTGCTTTTGCGTCAAAACCGTAAATTAATGAGATGGATTGTTTTTCTAAATCAAGCCGATCTTCACAGCCTGCTAAAAAAATTATGAGAAAACAAAATATAATAAAATGAATAAAGCGTCTCATTTAAACTTTTCTCCTTTTCCAATGCTGATAAAGTGTCATGTATAAGAGAAATACAACTGGGAATAGAAAAACGATAAAATAACTAGCAGTTCCCCAAAATTCCCGCAACGAACTTATCTGATAAGAAGAAGGGATATAAAAGAATAAGATGAAAATACACCCGAATAATAAAAAATAAATAGGTAATGAACTGCCTTTTTTGTTAAGTAATTGATTAATACCATCTGAAGCAGTAAAAATATAAGGAATACAGGAATCAAAAATAATAAAGAGATAAAATGACAAAAAGATAATTTCAAACCGCTCAAGAAATGAGAAATGAAACGGTGTAACAAGAGAAAGAGTTGGCCATAAAAACTTTGTTATACCATCTGGACTAAAATAAATAAAAGAAACGAACGTGATTTGAAGATAAATAAATAACGTAATCAAATTTGCAATAACAATTCCTTTTTTTGCAGATGCTTTGTTAGTTAAATAAGGATAAAGGACAAACGCAAACTCGAATCCGAGAAACGCAATGATAGTTGATTTTACGGTGTTTATAATTGGTAGCCATCCTTCCTTGATGAGAGGAAGAAGATATATAAAATGCCCATCTTTAAGAGGAATAAATAATAATAATGGCATCCAAAGTGTAAAGATGACAGTGAAAACAGCAAAACGACTAATAATAAGTGCTCCTTTACATGCAAGCATAAGCATTGGAATAGATAGCAAAATCATAATTAAAGACATAGGAGATCTAGGTAAAATCCAAATATGAATAACGTATAAGAGGGAAAAAATTAAGGAAACAGCTGCGAGTACAGCATATAAAATCCAAAAAATCATTACTACTCTTCCTAGCCATTTTCCAAGATAGCGTATCAGCACATCAAGTAAAGTATATCCTGGATGTTTTTCCATGATTTTTACAATACATAGACTGACTAAAGTAGTAATGACACATCCGATAATAATAGACATCCAGCCATCTGTATTCGCTCCTTGTGCAACTTCACGCGGAAGTGTAAGTACGCCGAATCCGACTTGAACACCACTAATCGTTAAAATGTATTGAAATAAAGTAATCTCCCTCTTTGCACGTTTTGTCACTAATTCTCCTCCTTTTCTTCAACATCTCTTTGCCGGTTATCTTGTTTTAATTGTAGAGATAGTGGCCGTTTCTTCATAATTTTCCATGGGAAACGTATAAGGGTATCTTTTAAATCCGAAGCATATGACGGAGAAAAAGGACTACCATATGGTACACCAAGTGATTCCATAGAAAGAATATGGATGATAATGATTGCCATTCCAACCATAATTCCAATGACGCCAAATAAAGAGGCGGCTATCATCATTGGGAATCGAAGAAGCCGAATTCCTGCTGACATTTCTAAGTTAGGAATAATGAAGGAGGCAACCGCAGTAATTGATACGACGATAACCATAACGTTACTCACAATCCCAGCTTGAACCGCAGCTTGTCCAATTACAATTCCTCCTACGACGCCGATTGTTTGTCCAACAGGCCCAGGAAGCCGAATCGCTGCTTCTCGGAGCATTTCGAGAACTAATTCCATTAATAAAGCTTCTAATATGGGAGGAAAAGGAATTTTGGCTCGGGATTCTCCAATCGTTAACAACAATTTGAGCGGAATCACTTCATAATGGAAGGAAATCATAGCAATATAAAGAGCAGGAGCAAATATTGCAATAAATAGCCCAGTGAAACGAAGGAGTCGTATAAAAGATGGAATCATAGGTCTGAAGCTGTAATCATCTATCGTCTGAAAGAAGGATGAAAAGGTCATAGGTCCTATTAATACGCCTGGTGAGCGATCTACAACAACAGCAATTCGCCCATTTAAAATATGATGTGCCGTTGTGTCAGGACGTTCAGTGATAGACAATTGTGGGAAGAGAGTATAGGAATTATCTTCAACAAATCCTTCTAATTCACCTGTAGTAAGAATAGCATCTACTTTGATTGATTCAATGCGGCATGCCATATCTTGTACAACATCTTCGTTTGTAACATCTGCAAGATAAAGTAAAAAAACTTTAGAGGTTGCTCGTTCGCCAACAGTGAATTCTTTCACTTTTAATTCGCGATTTGGAATATAGCGACGAATAAGTGCGATACTATCACTTGCCACTTCATTAAATCCTTCGTGTGAGCTTTTTATGGAAGTCTCTGTTGTAGGTTCTTCAATACTCCTTTTTGGCGCCGCTTGCGTATCTAGTTCTAAAGCTGATAATTGCCCGTTTATAAATAAAATACTTTTGCCATGTAAGAGAGATTGCTCAATGTCTATCCACTTCTGAACTTTTTTAATATTCCCTATAGAAACAGAAGATTCCCAAAAATCATCTTCATTCCATTCTTTAAATAAGAGAGGACGAAGAATATCTACATTAATAACAGTTTTATCTACAAGTCCTTCCATATATATAAGAGCAGCTTCTTTTCCGTTTTTTAACGGGAAAGTGCGTGTAATTAATTGTGGAATACCACTAAATAATTTGGATAAGTGTTTAAGATTAAGCGGCATGGAGGAAGAAATTTCTTTATTTAATACAGTTTCAGATTGCTCATGTGTAGAGAAAGATTTTTCGCCCCTTATCCATTTTCGAAAAGATCCCATATATTCACCTTATTCCTCGTTGAACTTTATATGGGTTATTATGGATAGTTACATACAGACATATGCGCAGTTTAAAATTTATATTGTATATTTGTACATTTAACGCTATAATTATAGTGTTAAAGATGGAATCGTGATATGACCTGTTATGAATCTATCGTTTTATTTATGAATAAATGGATTGGTATTTTAGCAAGATGTGCTAATAAACTACTCCACCATGATGATAGCGTGCCCAAAATGTGGTGCGTATATTTTCGTGGTGGAGTTTTTTTTATTCTCAAAAAGGGGGAAAGACCATGAATGACAACATGGTTCATATTACAATTGACGGAAAAAAGTATACAGCGGAGCCTGGTTCAACGATATTGGGTGTTATTAATGAGAACGGGATTGAACATCCGCAAATTTGTTACGTGCCGGAAGTAGATCCTATTCAAACATGTGACACTTGTATTGTAGAAGTTGACGGAAAGTTAATGCGTTCTTGTTCGACGATAGCAACGGAAGGTATGAACGTTGAGCGTGCTTCTGTTCGCGCAAAAGAAGCACAAACAGAGGCGATGGATCGGTTACTAGAAAATCATTTATTATACTGTACAGTATGTGACAACAACAATGGGAACTGTAAACTGCATAATACAGCAGAATTAATGGAAATTGAACATCAAAAATATCCTTATGAACCGAAAGTAGATGTAAGTGAAGTTGATATGACGCATCCGTTTTATCGCTATGACCCTAATCAATGTATTGCATGCGGTCAATGCGTTGAGGTGTGTCAAAACTTACAAGTAAATGAAACGTTATCGATAGACTGGGAAGCGGAACGCCCACGAGTTATTTGGGATGAAGGAGTAAATATTAATGATTCTTCATGCGTTAGCTGTGGTCAATGTGTAACGATTTGCCCTTGTAACGCTTTAATGGAGAAAACGATGCTCGGTGAAGCTGGATTTATGACGGGATTAAAACCAGATATTCTTGAACCGATGGTAGATTTAATTAAAGAAGTTGAGCCTGGATATAGCGGTATTTTTGCGGTATCAGAAGTGGAAGCGGCCATGCGTGATACTCGTACGAAGAAAACGAAAACAGTATGTACATTTTGTGGTGTAGGTTGTTCGTTTGAAGTGTGGACGAAGGGGCGTAAAATCCTTAAAGTACAGCCATCTTCAGATGCACCAGTCAACGCAATTTCCACTTGTGTAAAAGGGAAATTTGGTTGGGATTTCGTAAATTCTAAAGAACGAATTACAAAACCTTTAATTCGTAAAAATGGAACGTTTGTTGAATCTACATGGGAAGAAGCACTGAATGTAGTTGCAAATAAATTAGGTACTATTAAAGAAGAGTATGGTAAAGGTTCTATCGGATTTATTTCTTCCTCTAAAATTACAAATGAAGATAATTATGTAATTCAAAAATTAGCTCGACAAGTATTTGGAACGAATAATATTGATAACTGCTCACGTTATTGCCAATCACCAGCAACGGATGGTTTGTTCCGTACAATTGGTATGGGCGGTGATGCAGGAACGATTAAAGATATTGCGCAATCTGGTCTTGTTATTATTGTAGGATGTAATCCGACAGAAGGTCATCCTGTTTTAGCTACACGTATTAAACGTGCACATAAATTACACGGACAAAAGTTAATTGTAGCTGATCTTCGTAAAACAGAAATGGCAGAGCGATCAGATGTCTTTATTAGTCCAAAACAAGGAACAGATCAAGTTTGGTTAATGGCTGTTACAAAATATATGATTGATCGAGGTTGGCATGATCAGGAATTTATTAATGAGAATGTAAACTTCTTTGAAGATTTCAAAGAAAGTCTAGAAGAATATACACTTGCATATGCAGAAGAAGTAACAGGTATTTCAAAAGAAACACTTATTCAAATGGCTGAAATGATTCGTGATGCAGATGGTACATGTATCCTTTGGGGTATGGGGGTAACGCAAAATACAGGTGGTTCTGATACTTCCGCTGCAATTTCAAACTTACTTCTTGCAACAGGGAACTATCGTCGTCCAGGAGCAGGTGCATACCCACTTCGAGGTCACAATAACGTACAAGGTGCTTGTGATATGGGTACTTTACCAGGATGGCTTCCAGGATATCAGCACGTTACTAACGAAATGGAACGTGCGAAATTTGAAACTGCTTACGGAGTGAAAATTGATAGTGAACCAGGTCTTAATAATATTGAAATGCTTCACGCAATTGACGAAGGAAAAATGAAAGCAATGTATCTTGTCGGAGAAGATATGGCTCTTGTAGATTCTAATGCAAATCATGTACATGAAGTGTTGTCGAGCCTTGATTTCTTCGTTGTGCAAGATGTTTTCCTTTCTAAAACTGCTCAATATGCAGATGTTGTATTACCGGCAGCGCCATCTCTTGAGAAAGAAGGTACTTTCACAAATACAGAGCGCCGTGTCCAAAGATTATATCAAGTTCTTCCTACGCTAGGAGATGCGAAACCAGACTGGTGGATCGTCCAGGAGGTTGCGAATAAACTAGGGGCAAACTGGAATTATAGCCACCCAAGTGAAATCTTTGCTGAAATGGCAAGTTTATCACCATTATTCTCGCAAGCGAACTATGAAGTGCTTGAAGGATGGAACAGTTTCCATTGGGGAAGTTTTGATGGAACAAATACACCACTTCTGTTCCAAGATGGATTTAACTTCCCAGATAAAAAAGCTCGTTTTGCGATTGCTGACTGGGTACGTCCAGCTGAATTTCCAGCGGAGTTCGACCTTCACATTAACAACGGTCGTATGCTTGAGCATTTCCATGAAGGGAATATGACAAATAAATCAACAGGTATTCAAACGAAAGTACCTGGTGTTTTCGTTGAAGTCTCTCCAGACCTTGCAAAAGAACGTGGCGTAAAAACAGGTTCGTTAGTTCGTCTTGTCTCTCCTTTTGGAGCATTAAAATTACGTGCACTCGTTACAGATCGTGTAAAAGCGAATGAGTTATATTTACCGATGAACTCTACAGATAACGAAACGGCAATTAATTTCTTAACAGGTCCTGCTGTGGATGTACGTACGAATACACCTGCGTATAAACAAACGAAAGTGCGTATGGAAGTGTTAGAAGTTGATGGCGAAAATCCGATGCCAAAAGCGAACCCACGCAATAAAAAACGTCACCCTCAAGCTGGAATTGAGGTACATCGTAAGTGGGCACGTCCAGGGTATGTGCATTTAACGGATAAGTAGGAGGAGAAAACTATGGCTGCACCTATAAAAATGATTCAAAAACAAGAATTAACTGAAGAAGAAATAAAACAGCAAAAATTAGATGATTTAAAGGAGCTTTTAACAAATAATGAAGAAGCTCTAAATCAGATGTTTAATATAGTAGGGGAATTAAATGACATTGGAATGCTAGAAGCTGCAAATTCTATGCTGAAAGCGAAAGAACCAATTGCAAAGATTGTTCTAGGTCAAGTAACTCGTGAGCCTGTTACAAATTTAATTAATAATATGATGGGTGCTGCAGGTGCGTTAACTGAACTTGACCCAGAACTTACGAAAAAGCTTATAGGTAGTTTATTAGTCGGGCTAGAAGAAGGTAATGAACATCTAGAAAGTAATAAAAAAGTAGGGGTATTCGATCTTATGAAAGTATTGAAAGACCCAGATATTAACCGCGCTATCGGGTTTGGGCTTCATTTCTTAAAAGGAATGGGGAAAGGGTTAAAAGACGAATAAACTTCATGAAGTGAACCTTTCCGCCCAAATATTTGTAGGAAATAGTTTGGGCGGAAGGCTCATTTTGGTAAAATATATAATAAAGTAAAATGAGGCTTTTGGGAGGTATAATTGTATGTCAAAAAAAGTACATGAATTTAATGATATGATCCGAAAACTTCGAAAGGAACTTTTCGGAAAAGGACCAGAACGAATTCATACTGTTTTTGCGGAAAATATGGCTATAGCGACTCTTTATGGAAACTTAACACCTACTGAAAAATTTATTTCAAGTACGATGGACGGTGCGGAAATGGTTCATATGGCTAGAACGAAAATGATTCAAGAAGTGTATGCTGCGAATTCCCGTGAACATTTGGAGGAACTTGTTGGAGCGAAATTAGTGAATTTGTTTTCAGATATGAAAGTAGAAGAAGATATTGCAGTTTCTGTATTTGTTTTTGATAAAAATATAACGTGAGAGAAGGATACTGATCGTGAAACCGATACAGGTAGAAAGAGAAATCTTTCGTTATGAACAAGGAGCGTTTAAGCATATAGAGGACAGCATTGTAACAGAGTTTCCTGTCACCATTAAAATGAACGGGCAGGAGTTTGTTACAATGGTTAGTACTCCAGAATATATAGAAGATATGGTAATAGGCTTCTTAGCGTCTGAAGGAATCATTCGGAAGTATGAAGATATTGATAGCATATGGATGCAGGAGAAAGAAGGCTTTGTGCATGTAACAACGACAAAAGTAAATCCGTATTATGAACAAATGCAAAATAAACGCTATATTACGTCTTGTTGTGGTATGAGTAGGCAAGGGTTTGTTTTTGCAAATGATGCACTAAGTGCAAAAAAAATGAAGGGTGTCCATGTACAGGTTACGGCAGAGGATTGTTTTCGGTTAATGAAAGAAATGCAGCAATCTGCGGATACGTTTCATCATACTGGTGGGGTTCATAATGCAGCTTTATGTGATGTGAATGGTATTATTTTAAGCCGAATGGATATTGGTAGGCATAATGCACTAGACAAAATTTACGGTTATTGTTTAAGAAACAATATTTCTATAAAAGATAAAATCATTGTTTTTAGTGGTCGTATTTCTTCGGAAATATTATTGAAAGTTGCAAAAATCGGTTGTGAAATTATACTATCAAAATCAGCTCCAACTGAGTTAGCTTTGCAACTAGCGGAAGATTTAGGTATTACGACAATAGGATTTATTCGTAATCACTCCTTAAATGTATATACCCATCCAGAACGAGTTTTAAATATAAAATAAAAGTGAGGCAATGAAGATGAAATCAGTTACATTAGACAAGTTGCAACGTCCGTTAAAGGATTTACGTATTTCAGTTACTGATCGCTGTAATTTTCGCTGCCGATATTGTATGCCAGAAGAAATATTTGGTCCTGATTACTCGTTTTTGTCTAATGAGAAAATTTTATCTTTTGATGAAATTGAAAGGATAACACGTATTTTCGTTTCTTTAGGTGTGAGAAAATTACGGATTACAGGCGGAGAACCGTTACTTCGAAGAGGGCTTCCAAAGCTTATTGAGCGCCTTAATAAAATTGATGGTGTAGAAGATATCGGTTTAACAACCAATGGATCGTTACTTAAAAAGTTTGCTCCTAATTTATATAAGGCGGGACTATCACGTGTAACAGTTAGCTTAGATTCCTTAGAAGAAGAGCGGTTTTTCTATTTAAATGGTAATAGGAGCAAAGTGCAAAGGGTTCTGGAAGGAATACAGGCTGCAGCTGAAGTTGGAATGAAAATTAAAATAAACATGGTCGTTCAAAAGGGAAAAAACGAACAGGACATTTTGCAGATGGCGCAATATTTTAAGGAAAATAAGCATATTCTTCGTTTTATTGAGTATATGGATGTTGGAAATTATAATGGTTGGGATTTAAAAGAGGTCGTCTCTAAACAAGAAATAGTAGATACGATTCATCAAGTTATGCCGTTAGAACGGATAGAAGCAAATTATTCTGGTGAAGTGGCTACTAGGTATCGTTATATAGGAAGCGATGAGGAAATAGGTATTATTTCATCAGTAACAGATTCTTTTTGCTCATCATGTACGAGAGCTCGTATTTCTGCAGAAGGAAAATTATATACTTGCTTATTTGCTTCTAAAGGAAATGATTTAAGAGAATTGCTTCGTTCTGAACATACAGATGAGGACATTACAGATGTAGTACGCGATATATGGAATAATAGGGAAGATCGTTATTCAGATGAACGCTTAAATCATACAAATAAGAAAACAATACCTAAAATTGAAATGTCACATATCGGTGGTTAATATATAAAGCTAGCTTCATAGTGAAAAATGGAAAATTTACAAGAGTTGTGGATTTTCTATTTTATAGTAAAAGTGATGATTGATATCTCTGTAAAAGATGTGCAGAGAAATTAAGCAGCATTCAAAAACCTTTATTTGAGGAGGTTTTTTGAAGCTGCTTTTTTATTTGGAGAAAATGGAGGAATGGGTAATGGCATTTCATAAGCCGGAACAAATTGCTGAACTTGTCATTGAGGCCGGTGTTCAAAAAGTAAGACAGACATTGCCAGCGATGCTTATTCTCGGTTTTTTAGGAGGAGCGTTTATTGCGATAGGTTTTTTACTTAACATTCGAGTTTTAGGGAATTTACCTGAGCGCTGGGGAAGTCTAGTGAATGTTTTAGGAGGAGCAGTATTTCCTGTTGGACTCATGCTCGTAGTATTAGCAGGAGGAGAATTAATTACGGGAAATATGATGTCACTGTCTATGGCGCTTTATGCAAAGAAAATTACATTGATAAGTGTACTGAATAACTGGGTTTGGATTACTCTCATGAATTTTATTGGGGCAATTTTCGTTGCGTATTGCTTTGGGCATCTTGGCGGATTAACAGAGGGAGAGTATTTAAATAAAACGGTAGCGATAGCGGAAGGGAAGTTACATGAATCATTTGGGAGAACTTTAATTTTAGCAATTGGTTGTAATTGGCTCGTTTGTCTTGCTCTTTGGCTCGCTTACGGGACGAGTGATTTTGTCGGAAAAATCATCGGAATTTGGATTCCAATTATGGCATTTGTAGTGATTGGATTTCAGCAAGTAGTAGCAAATATGTTTGTCATTTCCGCTGTTATTTTTGCTGGTCATCTAACGTGGATGGATTTGGCTAAAAATTTTGTTCCTGTTTTTATCGGAAATGTAATTGGAGGAGCTGGGTTTGTTGGTTTTGCTTACTTTGCTTGTTATCAGAAACAACATTCTAATATGAAATAGAGTTCTTGAGAGGAAGGGTATGTAATGGCTGATCGGTATTCACGACAACAGTTGTTCAAACCAATTGGGAGTAAAGGACAAGAAAAAATTCGAAATAAACATGTGTTAATTGTAGGGGCAGGCGCATTAGGAAGTGCAAGTGCCGAAAGTTTCGTACGTGCAGGTGTTGGCAAGTTGACGATTATTGATCGTGACTACGTTGAATGGAGTAATTTACAAAGGCAACAATTGTACTCTGAACAAGATGCGAGAGAGAAAATGCCGAAAGCAATTGCTGCAAAAAATCGGTTAGAACAAATTAATTCGGAAGTACAAATACATGCTTTCGTAATGGATGCAACTTCAGAAAATATGGAAGGTCTATTAAAAAATGTAGATGTAATCATTGATGCAACAGATAATTTTGATATTCGATTTGTAATAAATGATTTATCACAAAAACATAATATTCCTTGGGTATATGGTTCTTGCGTTGGATCGTATGGTATGAGTTATACAATTATTCCGCAAGAGACACCGTGTTTACATTGTATGCTGAAAAATATTCCTGTTACAGGTGTGACATGTGATACCGCTGGAATTATTAGCCCGACTGTTCAAATCGTCGCAGCATATCAAGTGGCAGAAGCACTCAAAATTTTAGTGGAAGATTTCTCAGCAATTAGAAAAACATTTTTCATGTTTGATATATGGAGTAATCAAAATCATTTTATAAAATTAGGGAAAATAAAAACAGACACTTGTCTCTCATGCGGTTTGAATCGAACTTATCCTTATTTATCATACGAAAATCAAACGAAAGCAGCTGTTTTATGCGGAAGAAATACAGTTCAAATTAGAACAGTAGACAATAGGAAATACAATTTTGATGATATAGAAAAAGTATTACAAAAACTGGGGAAAGTAGATCGGAATCCGTATTTACTATCTTGCCAATTCGATGATTACCGCGTGGTTGTTTTTCGAGATGGTCGTGTTTTTATTCATGGTACAAATGATATTTCGAAAGCGAAACAACTATATTATCGCGTATTCGGTTAATAGAGAGGGTGTCAACAATGGAAAGAAGAGTGCCAATTACGTTTGAAGAAGCTGTTCGTAAAGTGATGGGATTTGCTGATAAAGGCTTAAAGGAGCTATTACCAATTGAATTAGCTTATGGACGTATATTAGCAGAGGATTTAGTAGCTGACCATGATGTACCGTCATTTAATCGTTCGCCGTATGACGGATTTGCTATTCGAGCAGAAGATACTAATTTAGCAAGTTATGAAACGCCAATTGTATTTGAAGTAGTGGGTGAAATTGGTGCAGGATCGCTATTCCATGAGAAAGTAGGTCCGTTTCAAGCAGTTCGAATTATGACGGGAGCACAAATTCCGAATGAGTGTGATGCGGTTGTTATGTTAGAGCTGACTCGTCAATATGAGAAGAATGGCAACAATTATATGGAAGTGAAGCGATCATTCAAAACGGGCGACAATATTTCTTTTCAAGGTGAAGATGCTCGTAAAGGAACGGTTCTTGCAAAGAAAGGATCGTACATTAATCCAGGTATTTCAGCTCTTCTTGCTACATTCGGTTATAGTGAAGTACCAGTTGCGAGAAAGCCTGTAATTGGACTGTTAGCGACTGGGAGTGAATTACTGGATGTCGATGATTCATTACAGCCAGGGAAAATCCGAAACAGTAATACGTACATGATATTGTCTCAAATTCGAAGAGCGGGTGGCAGAGTAAAATATTTTGGGAAGTTTAGTGATGATTTTAATACGTGTTTTACAGCTGTGAAAGAAGCGCTTGGCCAAGTAGATATGTTAATTACAACCGGCGGTGTATCTGTAGGAGATTATGATTATTTACCAGCTATTTACGAAAAGTTAGGTGCATCTGTTCTTTTTAATAAAGTTGCAATGCGACCAGGAAGTGTTACGACCGTAGCACAATTAAATGGCAAGTTATTATTTGGTTTATCAGGAAATCCATCCGCTTGTTACGTAGGGTTTGAATTATTCGTAAGACCGTGTATTCGGACGTATATGTTTAGTGAAAAAGTACATTTAAAAAGAGAAAAAGCGTTATTAGGAGAAGATTTTCTAAAACCGAATCCATTTACAAGATTTGTACGAGCAAAATTGCAATATGATGAGGGGAAATTAATCGCTTATCCATCAGGGTTTGATAAATCTAGCTCAGTTTCTTCATTGGCAGAATCAAATGCGTTTATCGTATTGCCGGGCGGGACAAGAGGATATAAAAAAGATATGTTTGTTGATGTTCTTTTATTAGAAGATAACGAAGGTAGTGAATGGCCTTGGACATTTCATAAAGTGAGAGGTGGTTCTAATGAGACAAGCGCTATTTGAAATTGTAGATAATCCGATTTTAGTTGAAGAAGTAACGAATAAAGTCGCAAGAAGGGAAGCAGGTGCGATTACAACATTTATTGGTACGGTGAGAGAATTAACAAAAGGAAAACGAACGCTACATTTAGAGTATGAAGCATATAAACCGATGGCAGTAAAACAACTTATGAGAATTGGTGAAGAGATTAGTGAAAGATGGCCGGATGCAAAAGTAGCAATTACGCACCGTGTAGGGCGGCTAGAAATAATGGATATTGCGGTAGTCATAGCAGTTTCATCACCGCATCGTAAAGTAGCTTATGAAGCGAATGAGTACGCGATTGAACGTATAAAACAAATTGTTCCAATTTGGAAAAAAGAATTTTGGGAAGATGGAACGATGTGGATTGGAGATCAACTTGAAAACACACCATATCCAGAAGGAAAACCAAAGGAGGAAGAATGAGAAAATGATTACAATTTTATTATTTGCAAATTTGCGTGAGGAAGTTGGATCGGATCGATTAGTAATTTCAGAAAAGCAAGAAATGACAGTGCAGCAATTAAAAGAATGGCTCAAAGTCAGCTATTGTTTACAATCGCTGGATAAAGTGATGGTGGCTGTTAATGAGGAGTTTGTAATGAATGAAGAGATGATAAAGGCTGGAGATATAGTCGCATTAATCCCGCCCGTTAGCGGCGGGTAATAAGCTTTTTCACCAGATGAAGCGCCAAGAAGATGTTGTATATAAATTAGAATAAGAGAAGGGATGAGTTCCATGCTTACTCAAGAACAAATAATGAATGCATTAAAACATGTAGAGGATCCAGAGTTACACAAAAGTGTTGTAGAATTAAATATGGTTAGAAATATACAAATGAACGGAACAGAGGTTAAACTTGAAGTAGTACTAACAATCCAAGGTTGTCCGTTAAAAGCAAAAATTCAACAAGATATTGAAGAATCACTTTACGCAATTGGTGCTTCTAAAGTGGAGATAACATTTGGTTCTATGACACAAGAAGAACGTGCAGCTTTAACAGAGAAGTTAAAGAAAAATACTAGAACAGAAACTGGTATGCCGAGTATGCTTCGCCCGGAGTCAGGAGTACGTTTTATTACTGTAACGAGCGGAAAAGGCGGAGTTGGAAAATCAACGGTGACAATTAATCTTGCAACTGCACTAGCTCGTATGGGGAAAAAAGTGGGGATATTAGATGCGGATATATATGGTTTTAGTATTCCAGCTATGATGGAAACGAATACGAAACCAACGATGATTGATCAAACGGCAATTCCAGTCATTAGTCACGGTGTTAAAATCATGTCGATGGGATTTTTTACAGAAGGAAATAACCCAGTTATGTGGCGCGGTCCGATGCTAAATAAATGGATTCAAAATTTCCTTGCGAATACGCACTGGGGAGAATTAGATTATTTATTACTTGATTTACCACCAGGTACAGGAGATGTTGCGATTGATGTTGCAGCGATGATTCCGCAAGCGAAAGAAATAATTGTTACAACTCCGCACAATGTAGCTTCATTCGTTGCTTCAAGAGTCGGTGTAATGGCAAAACATACGAAACACGAGATTTTAGGTATTGTGGAAAACATGGCTTATTATGAAGAACAAGATGGATCGAAAAATTATCTGTTCGGAAAAGGCGGCGGCGAAATGTTAGCAGAACAATTGCAAACAGAAGTGATTGCGCAAATACCTTTTGCAAAACGAGAAGAAAATAACGGTTCATCTGTATATGATGAAGACTCTCTTGTAGGAGAAGTGTTTACATCGTTAGCGGAGGATATTATTTATAAAGGATAGAGGGGGAAGTTTAGTATGGCGTGTAATATAGATCATTCTATTGAAGATGTAATGAATAAGCTCGAAAGTCAAAAGAATTCTTTACCTGAAGGGATCTTTAAAGAGTTAAAGAGTTTTTTACAAGGTAATCATTCGCAGAAATTATTAAATGATATTTTTCACCTTCTAAAAAAGTATGATTTAGTCAGTGAGGAAGAACGAGAGACGAGAAACGCACAATTATTGCACATTTTGAATTAAGTACTTTTTGGCTTTAGAATTTTTTCAGAAGGGGTGAATGTGATGGATATGAAAAAGATGATTGAAACGATAGAAGTAACTAGAGTGACTGACGAGGAATTATCGATTTCGAATTTACATCCAAAGCTTGTGAAGTTGTATAGTCAAAAAGATAGTACAGAGTATACGAAGCTATTAAAATATATTTTATCATTATCCGTGCAGTTGAAGCTGAATCTCGTATTGAAATATTTTGGTGTGCGTCCGATTGTTGCTGCAGACGAGCGTATGCAATTTCAAGAGATATTTAAATGCTTAGCTAAGAAAGATGAGAATGGGGAATGGTTTCTAAATTTGGTTTCTTTATATGTAGGGCTAATTGTAGTTCTTCATTTTGAGGAGAAAGTGATTGAGAGCAGTTTTTTTGATGATATGGTAGTGGGTGAATGTAATGAAATATAAGATTCTGCTCATAACATTTTTCTATTTAAATGCTTTAATTGCGATTTTAGTTGGTTTTGTAAATATGAAGGTAACTAATTAAGAAAAAGGAATGAAACTAGTTTGATAAAAAGAGTTCTTCAGTTGTTTCCGGCGTTTTTTCGTGTTACCATTAAGCGAATTTTTCATAAGGAGAGAAAGCGATGAAATGGATTTATTTTCTTATTATTAACGTTATAGCTTTTAGCCTTATGGGGCTTGATAAACGAAAAGCAAAGAAGAAACAGTGGAGAACGCCAGAAAGTACGCTGTTTTTATCAGCGGCAGCTGGGGGAGCAGTTGGAGCTTGGATTGGTATGTATATGTTTCATCATAAAACTCATAAAAAGAAATTTGTTTTCGGCATACCGTTACTTGTTGTAATAACGGTATGTTTATTATTCGTTGTATGAGAAATGTCGAAAGAAATGCAGATTGATTATTGGTAAAGTGAGCATGTGAGACCGTATAATGGAGAAAAAATGAGAAGAGGAGAAAAAGGAAGATGGGGAGTCAATCAGCAGAGCAAAAAAAAGGGATACTATATGCGGCTGGTGCTTATACGATGTGGGGAATTCTACCGATTTATTGGAAATGGGTTGAGGAAGTTCCAGCAGATGAAATATTAGCACACCGCATCGTTTGGGCGTTTGTTTTTATGTTACTTGTATTAGGTGTTACGAAGAGGTTTCGCCAGTTTATTGGGGAATTTGTGAATCTTTTTAAACGACCTAAATTATTAATGTCATTAACAATAGCTTCAGTCTTGATTAGCGGAAACTGGTTTGTTTACATATGGGCCGTTAATCATAATCATGTTATTGAAGCGAGTCTTGGCTATTATATTAATCCGCTTATTAGTATTTTACTTGGTACAGTCGTTTTAAAGGAAAAGTTAAACTTTTGGCAATATGTTGCAGTTGGTTTAGCAGGAGTAGGGGTTGTCATTTTAACAGTACGTTTCGGATCTATTCCGTGGGTTTCTCTTTCACTTGCTTTTTCATTTGGATTATACGGATTAACGAAAAAACTATTAAATTATGATGCTACAATTGGACTTACGATGGAAACGATGTTAGTGACACCGTTTGCAATCATTTATCTTGTTATGACAGGCGCCCATGGTTTCGGCTCATTTGGATCTATTTCAATGTTATCAACGTTACTTTTAATAGGAGCAGGTATTGTAACGGCATTACCACTATTTTATTTTGCAAAAGGAGCACAACTTATTCCGCTTTATATGGTGGGATTTTTACAATATATTGCGCCAACAATTAGCTTAATTTTAGGTGTATTTGTATTTGGTGAACATTTCACATCCACACATATGATTGCATTTTTCTGTATATGGGTTGCTTTATTTGTATTCTCGGTAGCGAAGACAAAGTTCTTAGTGCAGAAACAACCGAAATTTATAAAAAATAAATCAGCAAAAGTATCATAATGCGTAGTATTTTCTACGCATTTTTCTTTATACTGATACTATATAGGATTTCCATCATAGCTAGTAGGGAGCTGAGAACGTGGAAACAATTTTACATAATGATCCGCTTATGGCCGCTGTAATTTCATGGTTTTTAGCACAATTAACGAAAGTAGTCTTTAAATTAATCAAAACGGGTGAATTTGATTTTGCAAAGTTTTTTGCTTCAGGTGGGATGCCAAGTTCTCATGCTTCAACAGTGACAGCGCTTGCTACAGGAGTTGGGGTAGTAGAAGGTGTGGAAAGCTCGATGTTTGCGGTTGCTACTATTTTTGCCATTATTGTTATGTATGATGCTTCAGGAGTAAGGCTTGCAGTAAGTAAACAAGCAAAAATATTGAATGAGTTTTTTCACGGTAGACAAACAGAATATAAGAAGTTAAATGAACTTGTTGGGCATACACCGTATGAAGTAGTAGTTGGTGCTTTATTAGGGATTATTGTCGGAGTAGGATATTGTTTATGAGCGGAACATTTTATATGTTCTGCTTTTCTTTGTTTTTATACATATTCAGCTACCTTTTTGAATATCGTTATACGGATTTCGAAAGGGTGGGTGAGTAACTTGTTATTATATGAAAAAGTGCATGAAGAAATAGCGAGAAGAACAACTGCACTTCAAACAATGCAACGGCAAGATGGTACGTGGCAGTTTTGTTTTGAAGGAGCGCCACTAACAGATTGTCATATGATTTTTTTATTAAAATTATTAGGTAGAGATAAAGAGATAGAACCTTTTGTAAAAAGATTAGCATCACTTCAAACAAATGAAGGAACATGGAAATTGTATGAAGATGAAATGGGTGGTAATTTATCTGCTACAATTCAATCTTATGCTGCCTTACTTGCATCGGAAAAATATACAAAAGAAGATGCGAATATGAAGCGAGCGGAAAATTTTATTAAGGAACGCGGAGGCGTGGCGCGTGCTCATTTTATGACGAAGTTTTTATTAGCGATTCATGGAGAATATGAATATCCTTCACTCTTCCATTTACCAACACCAATCATGTTTCTACAGAATGATTCCCCCCTCAGTATATTTGAATTGAGTAGCTCAGCACGTATTCATTTAATTCCGATGATGTTGTGCTTAAATAAAAGGTTTCGAGTAGGGAAAAAGTTATTGCCAAATTTAAATCACATTGCAGGCGGGGGCGGAGAATGGTTTCGAGAGGATCGGTCTCCAGTTTTTCAAACGTTAGCAAGTGACGTGAAGAAAATTATAACGTATCCACTTTCTTTGCATCATAAAGGATATGAGGAAGTAGAACGTTTTATGAAAGAGCGTATTGATGAAAATGGAACATTATATAGTTACGCAACTGCTTCGTTTTATATGATTTATGCTTTACTTGCATTAGGACATTCTATTCAATCACCAATTATTGAGAAGGCTATAATGGGAATTACATCTTATATATGGAAGATGGAAAGAGGGAGCCATTTGCAAAACTCTCCGTCAACTATATGGGATACAGCTTTACTCAGTTATGCTTTGCAAGAAGCTCAAGTTCCGAAAGCAAGTAAAGTGATTCAAAATGCATCAGCGTACTTACTAAGAAAACAGCAAACAAAGAAAGTAGATTGGAGTGTACATGCACCGGATCTCTTCCCAGGTGGTTGGGGCTTTTCGGATGTGAATACGACGATTCCAGATATTGATGATACAACTGCTGTGTTAAGAGCATTGGCGCGAAGTAGAGGGAACGAAAATGTAGACAATGCTTGGAAGCGAGCGGTTAATTGGGTTAAAGGATTGCAAAATAATGATGGTGGTTGGGGAGCTTTTGAAAAAGGGGTAACGAGCCGTATATTAGCAAATTTACCAATCGAAAATGCGAGTGATATGATTACAGATCCTTCTACACCAGATATTACAGGAAGAGTGCTAGAGTTTTTCGGGACGTATGGACAAAACGAATTGCCTGAGAAACAAAAACAAAGTGCGATAAATTGGTTAACGAATGCACAAGAGGAAAATGGATCATGGTATGGGAAATGGGGGATTTGTTATATATATGGTACGTGGGCAGTGTTGACGGGTTTACGGTCACTCGGAATACCATCTAGCGATCCATCATTGAAACGAGCAGCTTTATGGCTTGAACATATACAGCATGAAGATGGTGGCTGGGGAGAATCTTGCCACAGTAGTGTGGAGAAAAGGTTCGTTACTTTACCATTTAGTACACCATCCCAAACAGCATGGGCGTTAGATGCCCTCATTTCTTACTATGATAAAGAAACGCCAGTCATTCGAAAAGGTATTTCATATTTGCTCTCCAACCCTTATATAAATGAAAAATATCCTACTGGAACAGGTTTACCAGGTGGGTTTTATATTTGTTATCATAGTTATGCTCATATATATCCGTTGCTTACTTTGGCTCATTATGCAAAAAAATATAGAAAATAAACCGAGAGATGTCTCTCGGTTTATTTTGTTGGGTAGTAGGTCCCTTTTGAAAAGAATAAGGTTGTGATGTACCTTATTTTTCGGTTGATTGGCGTTTTTGACGTGCATCAGCGGCATTTGCACGTGCGTTTGCTTCTAAGTCATTGTGGTCAGCGAGTTCGCGAGAGAACTCAACATCAATGCCATCAGTTGCTTTGCTTTGTTTGAAATTCTTTTTGTTCATTCGACATAATCTCCTTGCACTTTATGCGACGTTGCAAAGTTAGTTTGACACAAATAGACTTTTTTATACAAAGAGGAATTGGAAAGTAAAAAGCCGAAATATACAGTATAAGTAATAGAAATGGGGGATAGGAATGGAGTTTTTATATGGGAAAACAGCTGTTGTAACAGGAGCTGCACAGGGAATTGGAAAAGAGATTGCAAGGGTTTATGCAAAGCTGGGGGCGAAAGTATTAATTAGCGATGTAAATGAAGAGAAGCTACAAAAAACGACACGTGAATTATCGGACGAAGGATATGAAGTATGCTCATATCGATGTGATGTGAGTAATCAAAATGAAGCGAAGTCGTTAATTGAATATGCGGTTCAAAAATTCGGTACATTACATATTTTGGTGAATAACGCCGGGATTACAAGAGATGCAATGTTACATAAAATGGAGAAGTCTGCTTGGGAACAAGTATTACAAGTGAACTTAACTGGTGTTTTTTATTGTATGCAACCAGCGCTTCTTTACATGAGACAACAAGGGTATGGACGCATTATTAATATATCTTCAATTAGTAGAGAAGGAAACATAGGTCAAGCAAATTATGCGGCTACGAAGGCAGGCGTTGTAGGTTTAACGAAAACGGCAGCGAAAGAAGTTGGAAGTTTCGGTATTACGTGTAATGCGATTTGTCCAGGGTTTATGGATACAGATATGACAAAAACGATACCAGATAAAGTGAAAGAAAAGATGGTTGGCGCGATTCCAGTTGGTAGAATTGGAACGCCAGAAGATATTGCAAACGCAGCAGCTTTTTTAGCATCAGAATACGCATCCTATATTACAGGAGAAGTATTAAATGTGAGCGGAGGACTGCAAGTTTAAAGGAATACATAATGAGAAAGAACCTGACCGGATAGGTCAGGTTCTTTCTCATTAATTTAAGTTAAGCCAAACGCTCTTCACTTCTGTATAGTTATTTAATGCATAAGATCCCATTTCACGACCAAGACCGGATTGTTTAAATCCTCCAAATGGAGATGCTGCATCAAAGACGTTATAACAGTTTACCCATACTGTACCAGCACGTACTTTACTTGCAACATAGTGTGCTGTTTTAACACTTTCTGTCCACACACCAGCTGCTAAGCCGAATTGTGATTTATTTGCACGTTCAATTACTTCATCAATATCGTTAAATGGTATTGCAGAAATAACTGGACCGAAAATTTCTTCTTTTGCGATCGTCATTTCATCATTTACGTCAGCGAATACTGTAGGAGAAACGAAGTAGCCTTGATCGAATGGATTACTACCTCCGCAAAGTACTTCAGCGCCTTCTTCAATCCCTTTTTCGATGTAGCCCATTACACGTTTTTGTTGTTCTTCAGAAACGAGAGGACCAATTGTTGTTTCAGGGTTAAGACCGACACCTTGATTTAGTTTTTTAGAATAGAGGACGAGATCAGCCATGACATTATCATACATTTTCTTCGGAACAAATAAGCGTGACCCAGCAGAGCATACTTGTCCTTGGTTAAACATAACACCAGAAAGTGCACCAGGAATCGCGCGAGATAAATCAGCATCTGGCAAGATGATATTTGGTGATTTACCGCCTAATTCAAGTGTAACGCGTTTTAATGATTCGGATGCTTGTCGCATAATTTGTTTACCGACAGGAGTAGAACCGGTAAATGCAATTTTATCAACGAGTGGATGATTAACGAGAGCTTGTCCAGCTGATTCACCGAATCCAGGTACGATATTAATAACACCTTTCGGGAATCCAGCTTCTTCAATTAATTCAGCTAAGTATAGAGCAGATAGTGGAGTTTGTTCTGCAGGTTTTAAAACGATTGTACATCCTGTAGCAAGCGCTGCTCCCATTTTCCACATTGCCATAAGAAGCGGGAAGTTCCAAGGGATAATTTGACCAACGACACCAACAGCTTCATGGCGTGTATAGTTAAAGTAATCACCGGAAACAGGAATTGTTTGACCAACGATTTTCGTAGCCCATCCAGCGTAATAGCGCATATGCTCAATTGCAAGTGGTATGTCTGCTGCCATTGTTTCACGGATTGGTTTTCCGTTATCTAATGTTTCGAGCTGTGCAAGCTCTTCTTTATGTTCTTCCATTAGATCAGCTAACTTGTACATGAGACGGCTTCGCTCAGCAGTGCTCATACGAGACCAAGGACCTTCGTCAAAAGCCATACGAGCTGCGACTACAGCTTTATGAATATCTTCGCGACCAGCTTCAGAAACGACGGCAAGTGTTTCACCAGTTGCTGGGTTAGGTGTTTTAAATGTTTTGCCGGAAGCGCTTTCAATGAAAGATCCATTCACATATAACTTTTTTGTACCTTGAAGAAACTTTTCTACCTTTTCATGAAGATTTACAGCTAGTTGACTCATTGTATAACCCCCTTGAAAATATAATGTAAACGCAGTACGAGACGGCGCTTATTCCGAAATCAAGGATGTGGAAACTAGATGGAAAGCCTCTAATTAAAATCATAATTAATAAATACTGAAAATTCAAATTTCATTTGTGTTACAATTGTAAAAAATATGTAATGTAAGAGAAGCTTCTATATGATTATAAAAAATCCTGCTTGTTTTTGCTTTCTAGTAGGAAAAACTAGAAGAACAATGGTACAATAATACATCGTGAGAGGAGGGGGAAAAATGAAAGATTATCATGATGATCCACGCTTTCGAATAGCCCATAGAGAAGCGTTAATTGGTCTTGGACTTGCTATTATTAATTTTATAATATGGTACGGATTTGCTTATGGGCTTGGTAGTAAAGATCCGAGTGAATATACATATGTATTAGGTTTTCCCGCATGGTTTTTTTATAGCTGTATCGTTGGATTTATCGTTATGGTTATTTTACTTAGTTTAGTTGTTCGTTTTGTATTTCAAGATATTTCACTCGATGAGGAAGAAAAAAGTGAGGAATAATAGATGAATTGGTATGTAATCATTCCAATGATAATTTCGTTTATCGTTGTATTTTTAATTGGTGTATATGCTTCAAGACGCGTGCAAGCAACAGCACATAATAAATTTTTACAAGAATATTTTCTTGGTGGGCGTGAGTTAGGCGGTTTATTATTAGCGATGACAATGATTGCTACGTACGGTAGTGCAAGTAGCTTTATTGGTGGTCCCGGTATTGCTTACAATATGGGGCTTGGATGGGTACTATTATCTGCGATTCAAGTTGTAACAGGATATATCGTTTTAACGGTTATCGGTAAAAAGTTTGCAATTATTGCTAGGAAGATGGAAGCAATTACTCTTATCGATTATTTAAAAGGGAGATACAATAATAAAGCAGTTGTTATACTCTCTGCGTTATGTATTATTATCTTTTTATTTTCAGCGACAGTAGCCCAGTGGGTCGGCGGTGGACGATTAATCGAGTCACTAACGGGTCTATCGTATACAACAGCACTATTTTTATTTACTTTTTCTGTACTTGTGTACGTATTAATTGGTGGATTTCGTGCAGTCGCGCTATCAGATACATTATTAGGAATCATTATGTTAGTTGGAACGACAATCATTTTAATTGCTACTGTCATTGCTGGTGGTGGAATTGAAAAGATTATGCAGGAACTTGTTCAAATTAATCCAAATTTAATTACACCATTCGGAGCAGATGGCAGTTTAACGAAATCATATGTTACATCATTTTGGATTTTAATTGGAATTGGCGTTGTAGGTTTACCGCAAATTAGTGTGCGTGCCATGTCTTATAAAAATTCAAAAGCTATGCACCAAGCTTTAATAATTGGAACAGTTGTCGTTGGTACAATTATGATTGGTATGCATTTAACAGGTGTATTTGCAAGAGTAGTACTTCCAGGTATAACGGTACCAGATAAAGTAATGCCGCTACTCGCGATGGAAGTGTTGCCACCTTGGTTAGCTGGAGTTTTCTTAGCTGCACCAATGGCGGCGATTATGTCTACAGTAAACTCTTTATTATTACTTGTAAGCTCGTCAATTATTAAAGATATATACGTAAATTACATAAATAAAGATGCAGCAGACAGTACGATAAAAAAAGGAAGTTTGTGGATTACTGGTATTGTAGGGCTACTCGTTTATGCAGCGGCGATTAAACCACCAGATTTTTTAATATGGCTAAATTTATTTTCTTTCGGTGGATTAGAAGCAGCATTCATTTGGCCAATCGTATTAGGGTTATATTGGAGAAAAGGAAATGCTACAGGAGCGCTTGCTTCCATTTTCGTTGGAGTAGGTTCATATATGTGTATTCATCTTTTCTATCCAAATCCGTTCGGTATACATACAGTTGTCTTCCCAATTTGTTTTGCGTTTATCGCTTATGTTATTGGAAGTATGAGTGCTGTAAAAAAAACAGTATAGGTTAGCTGAAGAACGTAGTCCTTATAAGACTGCGTTTTTTCGTATGAATTTGTTCTTTTTTATTCTGTATATCCACGTTTATTCATAAATTAATAACAACTGAGGGGATGGAGTTGAGGTCGATGAAAAAAGTGTTATTTTTAGGAGACCCAGGCATAGATGACTCTTTAGCAATTATGTATGGATTGTTGCATCCTGATATTGATATTGTTGGAGTAGTAACGGGATATGGAAATGTAACACAAGAAAAGGCGACAAGTAATGCCGCATATTTATTGCAAATGGCAGGACGGGAAGATATACCTGTTATTAATGGTGCGAAAATTCCTTTATCCGGAGATGTTACAACGTATTATCCAGAAATTCATGGGGCAGACGGTTTAGGGCCAATTAAACCTCCAAAAACTTTTTCGCCAAATATAAAGCCTTTTTGTGCATTTTTTGATCTTCTTGAAAAATATAAAGGGGAATTAATAATAGTCGATGCTGGTAGATCAACAACACTAGCGACGGCATTTATTTTAGAAAAGCCGATGATGAAGTATGTGAAAGAATATTATATAATGGGCGGTGCTTTCTTAATGCCTGGCAATGTAACACCAGTCGCAGAGGCGAATTTTCATGGTGATCCGATTGCGTCGCAATTAGTTATGCAAAATGCTAAAAATGTGACATTAGTACCACTTAACGTTACATCTGAAGCAATTATTACGCCGGAAATGGTAAAATATATTACGAAACACTCTAAAACGAGTTTTAATAAGTTAATCGAGCCGATATTTACGTATTATTATAAAGCTTATAGAAAGTTAAATCCGAAAATAAAAGGAAGCCCAGTACATGACGTCGTTACAATGATGGTTGCGGCAAATCCATCTCTTTTAGACTATGTATATCGTCGTGTCGATGTAGATACAGCTGGAATTGCAAAAGGAGAGAGTATTGCTGATTTTCGGCCTCAACCTGATGCAAAAGCATTAAAAAATTGGGTGCGAATTGGTTGGTCGTTACATTATAAAAAGTTTCTTGAGGATTTTGTGAAATTTATGACGTAGACATAATAGGAGCATACAAGTTAAAATAATGGAGATGGTTATTTAAATGACCATCTCCATTATTTTGTTTTTTAAATGATAAATAGAGAAGAGTTACACAATAGGAGAGGAATTTTACTTGAAAAAAACTATAGTATGCGCAGTAATTGTGGGTATTTTTGTTTTGCTAATATCGGGTAACTTTTTAGTGAAAAAAGTGTGGAGTTCAAATAATGATGATGCACAGTATATTGCATCTTTTATTGAAGAACATAAAGATGAAAAAAATAGTGCGCTTCTAGTAAAGAGAAATGATAAAGTTGTTTATTCTGTAAACCCAAATGTTGTATTGCCAGTTGCAAGTACGATGAAATTAATTGTGGCGCTTGAATATACGAAACAAGTTACTGAAGGGAAAATTGATTCGTCTAGTTTTGTGTCGATTAACGATGTGAATCGCTATTATGTGCCGAATACAGATGGTGGTGCACAAGATAGATGGCAAAAGTATTTGGAGAAGACGGGCAAGATAACTGAAGGAGCGGTTTCTTTAGAAGAAGTGGCAAAAGGAATGGTTAAGTTTAGTTCGAATGCAAATGCTGAATACTTAATGGAATTGTTAGGATTAGACAACATCAATCGAAATTTACAAAGTTTATCACTTCCTGCACATCAACCACTATTTCCAATCGTTTCATCTTTGTATATCCCGGGATATTTGCATAAAGAATTACATGTTCCAAAATATAAAATAGAGAAAAAGTTAAAAGAAATGTCTCAAGAGCAATATCGTGAATATTCGATGATTATTCATGAACGCTTAAAGAAGAAGGGACCATTATTACAGAAGGAAATTCCGCTTTATTTAGAGGAACGTTACGACAAAATTTGGTCAGATAGATTACCAGCAGCTTCTGCAAATGATTATATGGTATTACTTCAAAAGGCAAACCATAAAGGTGGCTTGACAGAAGCTGAAGAAAAAGTGTGGGCAAATATCGTTGAAACAGACATGAGTGCTAAGAAATACCGTAAAACATTTAGACATGCTGGACAAAAGAATGGTTACACACCATGGACGGTTACAAAAGCGGTTTACGCTATGGATAAACGTGGAAACTGTACAGAAATTGTGTTTTTGGCGAACAATTTAAATGAAGACGATAGTGCAGAAATACGGAAACATTTAGCAAACTTACATTTCCAAGTGTTGCAAAGTGATAAGTATGATGCGACTTTTATTAAATAAACTCGGTGCAGAGAGCACCGAGTTTATTTTTATGTACAGGCACTTTTTTTCTATCAATGGGTATGATGGGTAGTAATACTTAGGTGAGAGGGGAAAAGGTGATGAAACAGAGTAAGGAAGAGTTTATAAAGAGTGAAGGCGCTGATTTCCCTGGAAAAACATATGTGGATTGTGTATTACAACATGTATTTGATTTTCAACGAAATTACTTATTGAAAGATATGTTTCAAGTGCATAAAGCACATATTACGATGCTGACTGAAGAAAGTTTAATGAAAATAGAAGAAGCTAAAGTTATATTAAACGCACTTAGAAAAGTAGAGCGAATACCAAAAGATAAATTGGTATATACAGAGCAGCATGAAGACCTCTTTTTTTTAATCGAACATTTAATTTCTCAAGAAGCGAAATGCGATTTTGTAAGTAATATGCATATTGGTAGAAGTAGAAATGATATGGGTGTAACGATGTATCGCATGAGCTTAAGGTGGTATATATTACGATTAATGGAACATTATTTGCTATTGCAAGAAAGTGTACTGCAACTTGCTGATGATCATAAGGAAACGATCATGCCAGCTTATACACATACACAACCGGCACAGCCAACAACATTTGGTCATTATACTTTAGCAATTTATGATACGATGCAAAGAGATTTAGAACGAATGAAAAAAACGTACCAGCTTTTAAATCAGTCTCCAATGGGGGCGGCTGCACTCTCTACAACAAGTTTCCCGATTAAACGAGAACGAGTTGCTCATCTACTTGGATTTACAACTGTAATTGAGAACTCATATGATGCTGTTGCCGGAGCGGATTATTTATTAGAAGTTAGCTCGCTACTTATGGTAATGATGACGAATACGAGTAGATGGATTCATGACTTTTTGTTGTTAGCAACGAAAGAATATGACGGTATTACTGTTGCAAAGCCATATGTACAAATTAGTAGTATTATGCCGCAAAAACGAAATCCGGTTTCAATTGAACACGCTCGTGCAATTACGAGTAGTGCTTTAGGAGAAGCATTTACAGTATTTCAAATGATTCATAATACACCATTTGGTGATATTGTCGATACGGAAGATGACTTGCAGCCATATTTATATAAAGGGATTGAAAAGGCGATTCGTGTTTTTTGTATGATGAATGCAGTGATCCTAACGATGAAAGTAGAAGAAGAAACGTTAAAAAGTCGTTCCTATAAACATGCAATAACGATAACGGATTTCGCTGATGTTTTAACGAAAAATTATGAAATTCCATTTCGGCATGCTCATCATGCAGCAAGTGCTATTGCAAATATGTCATTGGAGCAGAAAAAAGAACTACATGAATTACACTTCAAAGATGTAAATATGTATTTGCAAGAACATTTTAAAATAAATTTATTAGAAAAAGAGTGGAAAGAAATTATATCGCCAGAAGCTTTTATTCAAAAAAGAAATGTATACGGTGGACCGAGTAAAAAAGAAATGAAGCGTATGATTAAAAATCGAAAAGAGTCCTTTCGAAAAGAAGAAGATGTATTTGAAAAGGAAAAACAGAGAATTTTACAAGCTGAAAATGCCTTGAATACATTAGCTTTGAATATTATTGAATCGTAAAAGAGGGATTTAATGAATTAATCGCCAATACTTAATTAAAATATAAATAGAGAGAAGAGATTGTCGATGATTCAATTACATGTATATGAAGAGATTTTTCATTTTAAAGAAGATGTTACACCATTTCTAGAAAAGAATGAGCAGGAAAACAATCTCATATTAGGTGTATTACAAATGGTTCAAGAACCGATATTTATGGGGATAGCGAAACAAGGAGAAGACATTGCGGTTGTATTTCTGCAAACAGAAGAGAAGAAACAAATCATTGTTGCAACTTCTGAAATTTCGGGAGTAGCTATTGAGGAACTTGCAAAAGAGTTAACGAAAGTATATCCAGATATTCCTGGATTGATCGGTAATAAGAAAATTGTACAGAAATTAGCGGAAGAGATTGCGGTATTAGAAAATAAGAAAATGAATGTTGCAATGGAGCAAGGTGTGTATGAGCTGAACAGAGTAAAGAAGAAGTGTAATGCGAATGGACTTTTCCGGGCGGTAAATAATGATGAATTACCATTAATAGAACAGTGGATATATCAATTTTGTGAAGACGTAAAGCTTCCTACTACGAAAGAAGAAGCAAAACAAACTGCGCATACATTAATAACTACAAATCGACTGTTTGGTTTGGAAGTAGATAGGAAACTTGTTTCTGTAGCTGCAAAAACGAGACCAACTAAAAATAATATAACAGTTAATTTCGTATACACGCCGAAAGAAGCAAGGAAAAAGGGATACGCATCTAATTGTGTAGCGGCACTTAGTCAACGTATGTTAGATGAAGGATACAAGACGACTACGTTATATACTGATTTAGCGAATCCGATATCGAATAAAATTTATCAAGAAATTGGTTATGAGCAAATTGCGGAGTCTGTGCTTATATTTTTAGAGAAGTAAAACAAAAAGGTGTGCAATTTTAGCACACCTTTTTGTTATTCATCAATTCTAATAATCTCGCCTTGAGGGAAGTCCTCAGTTTCTAGTAAGTTACGAATAGCTTTCGCAACATATTCAGGTGATAATAGTTTTCCTTCTTCTTTTAATGCAATGAAGCGGTCCAAATTTATGAAATCTTCTTTATTTGTTTCACGAATTTGTGATTGCATATTAGTATCAACAACACCAGGTGCAAAAGCGACGATTTTTACTGGATATTCTTTTTCTACTTCTTCAGTTGCTACGCACTGTGTAAACATATTTACACCAGCTTTCGTTGTACAATAAGCGCCCCAGCCAAAGTAAGGGTTTTTTCCTGCACCAGATGAAATGTTAATAACGCGTTTATCTACTTTCCAGTCTTTCGTATGTTTCATAAATGTAGATGTAAGAATCATAGGTGCAAGTAAATTAATGTGAACGTTCGTAATGAATTGTTCACTTTCAGCTTTTTCAATTGGCTTCATAGGTGCAACTGTACCCGCATTATTAATTAAATGAATAGAGGATACATTGTCTTTTTTAATAGATGAAATGATCTCTTTAAAGTTAGTTTCTAAGTTATGTACATCTTGAAGATCTAGGGAAAGAAAAATGAAATTGCTGTTATATTGCTCTGCAAGTTTTGTAAGCTCTTTATTTTCTCTTCTAGAAATAGAGATGACAGTTGTATTTTTTTCTAATAATTGCGTAGCGATTGCCTCACCTAAACCTTGTGAAGTTCCTGTTATGATAACGTAGCGCATAGTTTTATAAACCCCTCCCATATGTGCGGAATTTTGTTGGACAACGTACATTGTATAGTTTGTCTACATTTTATAGTATAGAGCACTTTTTACTATAATTGAAATGAGATGATTGTGTGCCTTTTATAAATAGGTTTACGACAACAGTACCTGGTGCCGTCACGTTTACTGGGAATACGCTGGGACTTAGCCCTACATCACCTGCACCAGGTAATATTTTTGGTACACTTGCTGTGTTTACGACAGTAAATACAGCATTGCAAGTACCAGGGTTCCCAGCAGGGACAACAGATGAATGGCAATTGAATTCTTCAAGTGCAATTTTAAATCTTCCAGCGGGAAGCAGTGTATTATATGCAGAATTAGTTTGGGCTGGTACTTTCCGGACTGATACGGAAGATGTGTTACCATTTTTAAATGATAACATTACATTTACAACGCCAGCAGGGACGTTTTCTGTTACGCCAGATCCTGCTACCGCGCAGCAAGGTTCAGTAGGAAATCAGTTTTATTATGCTCGCTCTGCCAATGTAACAAATCTTGTTAGTGCAGGTGGAGCAGGCACATATACAACGGGTGCTGTGCCAGCTGCAAGAACTTCAGCCGACCCAACAATCAGTCGTTCAGCTGGATGGACGCTTGAGGTTGTGTATCAAAATGCAAGTTTACCACTTCGAAATTTGTCAGTATATGCAGGTCAAGAAATTATCGATGCTTCATCCCCGCCAGTTGATGCTACAATTTCAGGTTTTGCTACGCCGGCAACAGGAGCTGTTACAGGAAGAGTGCTCGTAACTGCTCAAGAAGGTGATTCTAACATTGTTGGAGATCAACTTCGCTTTGGGCCGAATGCAAATGCTACAGTTGCATTATTCGGACCGAGAAATCCTGCGAATAATTTCTTTCAGTCACAAATTTGTAATGATAGTGGAAATTTAGATACGAGCGGCACGTTTGGAGATTTGAATCAGCCGTTAGGGGTAGCTTTGGCCGTCCGAAGACAAGGGTGGGATATTACGAATGTAGATGCCTCCTCATCTTTAGTAAACAGTCAAACATCAGCAACGGTTCGATTTGTTACAAATGGAGATGGATACGCAGCAGCTGGTTTTGGTGTTCAAATTGATGCAACAGGTCCAATTATTAATCCTGTTAAATCAGTTAATAGAACAGTCGCGGGGGTAGGGGATACTCTCACTTATACAATTACGGTCCCAAATACAGGAACAGGAAGTGCAGAAAACGTTGTATTACGTGATAGTATTCCGAACGGAACGACGTTTGTTGCAGGTAGTGTTACGGTAGGGGGAGTAACACAGCCGAATGCAAACCCTGCTAATGGAATTAATTTAGGTACAATCCCAAATAACACGCAAAGAATTGTTACATTTCAAGTTCGAATAACATCATTCCCGAATCCCAATCCTATTTTAAATCGTGCAATGGTGTCATATCAATTCCGTCCCTTCGTTGGTAGTCCTCCTATTACAAGTACGTCTTCTTCAAACACAGTACAAACGACAGTGAACCAAGCAACTATTAGTATGCAAAAATCTGTAGATTTACAGACGGCAACACTTAATGATGTATTAACGTACACAGTTAATGTCACAAATAATGGAAACGTCACTGCGAACAATGTTATTTTTGTTGATAGTATCCCTGCTGGAACAACATTTGTCGCAAATAGCGTTACGGTAAATGGAGTAGCGCGTCCAGGAGCGAATCCAGCAAGTAGTATTAATCTTGGAAGTATTAATGCATCGCAAACGACTGTAGTGCGCTTTCAAGTTCGAGTAACATCGAACCCTCTTGTCAATCCAATTCCAAACCGTGCGAGTGTAACATTTAACTTTACTCCAGTGCCTGGTCAACAACCAGTTTCAGGGCAAGCGACAAGTAATACTGTAGTTACAACAATTAATATAGCTGATATAACAACGAGAAAAACAGTGGATAAAGCTTTTGCAACGGTTAACGACGTTCTTACGTACACGGTAACAATTCAAAATACAGGAAATGTACTTGCAACGAACGTTATTTTTCAAGATCCGATCCCAATTGGAACGACATTTATCGCAAATAGTGTGACTGTGGATGGGGTTTCACAACCTGGGGTAAATCCAGCGACTGGGTTTACAGTAGCTAATATATCTCCTGGCGGAAGTAGGACTGTTACATTTCAAGTACGAGTAACATCTACACCATCGGGAGGTACGATTGCGAATCGCGGAAATGTATCTGCTAATTTCGTCGTTATTCCGAATCAGCCACCGATAACAATTAATAGACAAACGAATACAGTTGTGACACAAGTTAATACAGGCGGTTTAAATGTAATAAAAGAAGTAAATACAACGCAAGCGGCGGTAGGGGATACTTTAACGTACACAATTGCCGTCCAAAATACAGGGAATGTTCCGTTAACAAATGTATTTTTCCAAGACCCTATTTCTTCTGCTGTTTCATTTGTTGCAAATTCTGTAACAATTAATGGAGTACAGCAAAGTGGACTAAATCCGAATACAGGATTCTCTCTTCCGAATATTCCTGCGGCTCAAACGGTTGTAGTCACATTTGACGTAGTAATTGTACAGAATCCAGAAAATGAAGATATTTTAAATCAAGCAAATGTAACAGCAAGCTTTCAAGTGAATCCGAATGAACCACCAGTAACAATCAATGTACCGAGTAATGTTGTGAATACGACAGTACAATCAGGAAACTTTGAAGTTGTGAAAGCAGTCAATACGGATGTTGCAACAGTAGGGGATATTTTAGTATATACAATAGAAGTCATAAATGCAGGTAGTGTACCAGCTACGAATGTATTTTTCCAAGATTCAATTCCCCAAGGGACATTATTTATTGAAAATAGTGTAGTTGTGAATGGTGTTTTACAAGAAGGGGCAGATCCAGAACTTGGATTCCCATTAAATAATTTGCCTACTGGCGCCAGTGTTATTGTTACATTTGAAGTATTAATTGATGAAATTCCCCAAGGAAATAATGTTGTAAATAATGCGAATGTAACTGGAGATTTCCTTGTAAATCCAACAGAGCCGCCGATTACTGTAACAGTACCAAGTAATACTGTTATGACGATCGTGAATTCTTCAGGGTTAAATGTAATGAAAAGTGTAAGTGCTACTGAAGCCGGTGTAGGAGATACGTTAACGTATACAGTTCGTATACAAAATAGTGGAACGGTGACAGCGACAAATGTATCATTCCTTGATCCGATTCCAGTTGGAACCACTTTTGTAGCGAATAGTGTAACAATAAACGGGACACCTCAACCAGGTTTAAACCCGACAACTGGATTTCCACTTGCTAATATTCCAGTAGGAGGGATGGTAACAGTTACTTTCCAAGTGACAATCACGAGTGTACCACCAAATAGAGTTCTTCCGAATAATGCGAATGTCACTGCTGATTTCCAAGTAAGTCCTCTTCAGCCACCAATTACAATTGTAACGATTAGTAATATTGTTGTGACGCGAGTGAATGTAGGATCACTTAATGTAATGAAGAGTGTAAATACACCACAAGCCGGTGTAGGAGATACGTTAACGTATACGATTCTTATTCAAAATACAGGAACTGTTCCTGCAACGAATATTGTTTTTCAAGATCCAATTCCGTCTGGTACTGCCTTTGTAGCAAATAGTGTGACGATAAATGGAGTCGTACAGCAAGGCGCGGATCCTATGCTAGGTTTCCCAGTACCAAATATTCCGGTCGGGCAAACGGCTACGATTACGTTTCAAGTTACAGTGACGAGTGTTCCGAGCGGTGGAAATATAAGAAACCAATCGAACGTTACTGCAAGTTTTCTTATAAATCCAGCAAACCCTCCAATAACGACTGTTACAAATAGTAATTTTGTAGTGACGCAAGTAAACACAGCACAGTTAAATATACAAAAATCTTCATCTGTACAACAAGCAGCACTTGGAGAAACTTACACGTATTCTGTTGTCATTCGAAATAACGGTACAGTAACAGCAACGAATGTCTCTTTCCTTGATCCAATTGCTTTAGAAACAACTTTTGTAGCAAATAGTGTAACGATAAATGGAACGCCACAACCTGGATTTGACCCAAATGTTGGTTTCCCGCTTCCTAATATTGCAGCTGGAACATCATTGACAGTAACGTTCCAAGTTACGGTAGTTGCACCGTCTACACGTGGAGCAGTATTAAATACAGCATCTGCTACAGCCACTTTCTTATTAAATCCTTTACAGCCACCTGTAACAACAACGAATTCAAGTAATACAACGGTAGTTACAATACCGTTACCTCCTCCTGGTGAAGTAACTGCAACAAAAACAGTTGATGTTGCAACTGGGGCCGTTGGGGATGTATTAACGTATACTGTGCTCATTTCAAACGTAGGAATTATCCCTGTTACAGATGTGTTCTTCCAAGATGTCATACCAGAAGGAACGACGTTTGTTGACAATAGTGTAACGATAGGTGGAGTGCAGCAACTTGGTTTAAATCCAGAAATAGGATTTACAGTTACTCCATTATTAATCGCTGGTGGAAGTATTGAGGTCACATTCCAAGTGACGATTACAGAAATTCCAGATAATGAAGTCATATTAAATGATGCAGATGTTACATTTACTTCACAACCAAATCCGCAGGAACCACCGATTACGGAAACGATATTAACAAATTTAGTCGTTACGACAATTAATATAGCGTTTATTTTTCCATTGAAACTAGTAGATAAAGAAGTAGCGACGGTAGGAGAAATATTAACGTATGATGTATTGATTTTTAATTTCGGAACAGTGCCAGCGACGAATGTTCAATTTATCGATACTACTTCCGCGGGTGTAGCATTTGTACCAGGAAGTGTGAGCATAAACGGGGTACCAGCACCAGGATTAGATCCTTTCATTGGTTTTACAGTTCCAGATATACCTGTCGATGATTTTGTACTTGTCACATATCAGGAAGTGGTTACAAGCATACCAGAAGGTGGAACGATTGTTAATTTTGTAGACGTTACAGCTACATTTGCTGTAAGTGAAACAGAACCGCCTATTACGGAAACAACGACAAGTAATACGACATTAACAGAAATCAATGAGCCTGGTTTGAATGTTTTAAAATCAGTAAGTCAGCCGGTTGTTGCAGTAGGCGATACAATCACATATACAACAGTAATTCAAAATACAGGGACAGTGCCAGCGACGAATGTTCAATATAGTGATGTATTACCTTCCTCTATAGCATTCGTGCCGAACAGTGTAACGATAGATGGTGTGTTACAACCTGGATTCAATCCGAATAACGGATTCCCGCTTCCAGATATAAATCCAGGTGAAAGTGTAGAAGTCATCTTCCAAGTAACCGTTGTTAGTGCGCCATCAAACGGAACAATTGCCAATACGGCAAATGTAACTGGAAGTTTTGTATTAGTACCAGGAGAACCACCAGTTATAGTAACAGAGCCGAGCAATACAACACTTACAACTGTAAATAGAGGGCAATTTAATGTTATTAAACAAGTAAATAGGGTTGCTACTCTCGTTGGAGATATATTAACGTATACGGTTCAAATAACAAATACAGGAACAGTAACAGCTAATGCTGTTCAGTTTGTTGATACCATTTCAGCAGGAGCGTCATTTGTACCAAATAGTGTAACGATAAATGGAGCCCCGCAACCAAACTTAAATCCGATTACTGGATTTGGAGTTGGAGATATCCCAGTTGGTGAAATAGTTATAGTGACGTTTCAAGCGACAGTTACAAACATCCCGTCATCAGGAACAATTACGAACGTTGCAAATATAACAGGAAGCTTTACTTTAGTGCCAGGAGAACCACCAGTTGTAGTAACAGAGCCGAGTAATACGACGATAACTAGAGTGAATAGAGGACGATTCAGCGTTATAAAATCTGTAAATAAAGAAGCGACACGATTAGGAGATACGTTAACGTATAGTGTGCAAGTTACAAATACGGGAACGGTAACAGCAACGAATGTTCAGTTTATCGATGTTCCATCACCTAGTTTAGAATTCGTTCCTGGAAGTGTACAAATAAATGGGATTCCGCAAGTAGGTTTAGATCCATTTGTAGGCTTTGCATTGCCTGATCTTGCAGTAGGGGATAGTGTATTAATTACATTTGAAGTAAATGTAATCGCAGTTCCGCCTTCTAGTAGCATTATGAATACAGCAAGAGTAACGGGTGATTTCGAATTGATTCCAGGAGAACCTCCGTCTACAATTACAAATTCAAGTAATACGACGGTTACGCCGGTAAATAGAGGCAGCTTAGATATGCTAAAAGAAGTAGACCATTCAGTTGTTGGTGTAGGAGAAACGGTAACGTATACTGTTCGTATATTAAATACTGGTACTGCTGATGCAATGAATGTTCAATTTATCGATGTGCTATCTCAGGAAGCTGATTTCGTTCCAAATAGTGTAACGATAAATGGGGTTCCGCAACCGGGGTTAAATCCGCAGATTGGATTTACGATACCTGATATACCAGTTGGTGAGACGGCACTTGTAACATATGAAGCTACGATTACAAGTTTTCCGGATGGTGGTACAGTAGTGAACGTTGCTGGGGCGTTAGCAGAATATATTTTAGTACCAGGGGAGCCGCCAGTTACAGTGATGGATACAAGCAATACAGTTATAGTGACGGTAAATACTGCAATCTTATTTGTTGCAAAAGGAGCAAACTTTGAAGTAGCAATGATAGGGGATGTTGTCACTTACGGAATCGCTGTTATAAATGATAGTACAGTTCCTGTGACCAATATTGTGTTAACAGATATCATTGATCCGAATACGCTATTTATAAATGGTACGGTAACGGTAAATGATGTACCTCTTCCATTTGCTAATCCGAATACTGGTATTCCGTTAGGTGATTTTCAGCCAAATGATGCAGCAATTATTAATTTCCAAGTTGTAATAATAGGTGGGCAAGTAAATAATTTAGTTACAAATACTGCTACAGCGAATGGGCTTGCAATTGTAAATCCGAATGAGCCGCCAGTAGTAGTTGAAGGTGATAGTAATACAGTTGTTATCCCGTTTATTCCTCAAAATGTCTCAACGACAGTCGTAAAAACGGCAGATTTACAGGTAGCAACAATTGGGGATGTCATTACGTTTACGACAGTCATCACAAATACGGGTGATACTGTAATGCAAAATATTCGTTTTCAAGATATGTTAGATAGTAGTGTTCGATTTGTTCCTGGAAGTGTAACGGTTGATAATACGCCAGTGCCGAATGTAAGCCCGGCAGTAGGGTTTCTTATCGGAAGTTTAAATCCTGGTGAAGCAAGGACAGTTTCGTTCCAAGTAGCAGTACAGAGCGCACCAAATGGTTCAGGAAATTATATAAATCAAGCGAGTATTCGTTTTGAACATCAAGTAGGCACAGTATTGCCACCTGTTACACAAATAGTAGAAAGTAACATAGTTGTCATTCCATTTGTTCCAACGATTGAACAAATTTGCGAAACAAACTTTAATTGCTTAGATAAGATTCCATTTCAATGTTCTCCGTGTAATCATTTGCATGGACATAAAAAATAAAAACAGAAAGAGCATCCTGAAAAATAATTGGATGCTCTTTTTGTTTTAATCATATAGATTCATTTTCGGGCGAGGTAAAAAACTCGTTGGTGTTGTTGGAAAGCAGAAATGGAATGGCTCCTTTTATAACAGAAATGTCCCAGTCCCACCATGCGAGATTCTCTAGTTTGTCAATCGTTTCTTGCGGGAAACGATATCGAACAAATTTTGCAGGATTACCAGCTACAATTGCATACGGGGGTACGTCTTTTGTAACAACGCTCCTGGCGCCGATAATGGCCCCGTTACCAATTGTAACGCCAGATAAAATACAGGATTGATAACCAATCCATACATCATTGCCGACTACGATATCACCTTTTGAAGAAGGGTGACCAGTAATATGTGCTCCTTCATCAAAAAGTGCATTAAATGGATAAGTCGTTATCCAGTCTGCGCGATGTTCACCGCCAAGTATGAAAACGACTTCTTCTGCTAATGAACAAAACTTACCTATTTTTAATTTTGTTTCATCGTTCCAAGAAAAAATGGTTGGCCCTACTTTACTATAAGTATAATCACCAATATCATATTTATTATATTCAGGTTTTTGATTTAAATATAACATGCTTCTTCAGCCTCCTTTCTCAATTAAGCGATACGTATGGAATATTATATGCAAGATGTAGTAATGTGAACTGTATTAATAGGTGAAATGAACAAAAGGGAGTGGGATGTATGCGATACGAAATGGGTTTATATAATAAACCGTTTCAGTCAATTCAATCAGGAAAAAAAGTATATGAAGTACGCCTATACGATAAAAAACGTCAACTAATAAACAAAGGTGATGAAATCGTATTTACGAATCTTACGACAACAGAAATGATGACGGTAAAAGTAACGGAAATAAAGCGATACGAGAGCTTTAAATCTATGTATGAACAAATTGATAAAAAATTATTGGATTGTGAAAATGATAGTTTAGAGGAAATGTTAGAAAGTACATACAAAATATATACGAAAGAACAAGAAAAAGAGTGGGGAACAGTCGCGATTCGTATTGAGGAAATAAAATGATAAGAAATCGCGGGGCGGCTATTATTGTACAGGAAGGGAAAATCGCTCTTATAAAACGTATTCGAGAAGAGGAAATATATTATGTTTTTCCTGGCGGAGGGATTGAGGAAGGTGAAACGCCTGAAGAGGCAACGAAAAGAGAGGTATACGAAGAATTAGGGCTACATATAAAAGTGAAGCACCTTATTGCAAAGGTAAAATATAAAGGAAATGAATATTATTATGGTGCCTATATTACAGGTGGAGTGTTCGGAAGTGGAACAGCTGAGGAATTTCAGCGGGAAGGTAAAGGAAGTTATATTCCGTTATGGCTACCGATAAACGAGTTGGAAAAAGTGAATATAAAACCTTATGAAGTGGTCGGAAATATATTTAATCATTATAAAATATAACGTCTGACAACATACAAAAAAAACCATTGACATAGGCTTCTGATTTAAGTATTGTATTCGAGTATGTTTATAATCAGGAGGTTTATATGAGCAATCAAACTACTACACATCATGTGAAAATGACAACAGCGGATCCATCTGGAATTGGTCTATTTGGATTAGCGATGGTAACACTTGTAGCATCATCTCAAAAGTTAGGCTTAACAGATGGCGTTTCACTTGTATTACCATGGGCAATCTTTTTAGGAGGATTTGCACAAATCTTTGCTTGCATTCACGATGCAAAGCATAACAATACATTCGGTACGACAGCATTTGGTGCGTACGGCCTATTTTGGTTAGGTGTTGGAATGACTTGGTTAATTCAACTTGGAGTATTTGGCGAAAAATTAGCACAAGCTGCAGATTCAAAACAGCTTGGTGTAGCCTTTATCGGATATTTGATTTTCACAATCTTTATGACGATTGGTGCAATGGAAACACATAAAGTATTATTTATGATCTTCGTCCTTATTGATTTCTTATTTATTGGTCTTTCATTAAGTACTTTAGGTGTTATGCCGCACGCAATGCATAATTTAGCAGCATATTCTGAACTTCTTATTTCATTATTATCTTTCTATGGTTCAGCAGCAGCAGTGTTAAACACACACTTCGGAAAAGTTGTTTTACCAGTAGGGAAGCCTTTTGGTATTTTTAAAAAGTAATAAAAAAGCACAGATGATTGTATAGTCATCTGTGCTTTTTTTTATTCCTCTATTTGTGGGCTGTCTGAAAAATCCTGATTGGTGAGGACTCATTAAAGTTTCACTTTATTTGAAATAAGTAATGTGAAATGTAAATAAAAGTAGAAAAAAATCAATTGAAATTGATTCTCATTATTAATATAATGAGAATGAGAATCATTTATTGTTAGAGGGGGATGCCAAAGTGGCAAAAATTTTAATAGCTTATGCAAGTATGTCAGGAAATACAGAGAGTATTGCTGATTTAATTAAAGTTAGTTTAGATGCTTTTGATCATGAAGTAGTATTGCAAGAGATGGAAGGCATGGATGCTGAAGAATTATTAGCTTATGATGGAATCATTTTAGGATCTTATACGTGGGGCGATGGTGAATTACCATTTGAAGCGGAAGATTTTCATGAGGACTTAGAAAATATAGATTTAGCTGGGAAAAAGGTAGCGGTATTCGGATCAGGTGATACGGCGTATGAACTGTTTTGTGAAGCGGTAACGATATTTGAAGAACGCCTTGTAGAACGAGGTGCAGAGCTTGTACAAGAAGGGCTGAAAATTGAATTAGCTCCAGAAGATCAAGAGGATGTTGAAAAATGCAGTAATTTTGCAATTGCATTTGCTGAGAAGTTCTAAGAATGGGAGTGTCAACGTGGAGACGATGTTAAGTGCAACTGCTATTACAAAGTTAAGAGATGGAAAACTGTTGTTAGCTACTACATATAATGGCTTATTTGTTGAACAAGACGGAGAATGGAAACGAATTTTAAATGGTTTTCAAAAACGAATTAGGGATTTACATAGCGAAGATAATGTAGTTTATGGTGTAGGTGACGAAGGGATTTTTATTCGTAGTATGAATGGTGGAGAGAACTGGACAATTCAGCGTTTTCCAACAAAAGCAACAAGTTGGAATGTATGTAGCAATGTACAAGGAACTGTTGTTGCTCATGGAGAAAAAACGCTGTATCTTTCTAATAATTTCGGTTCGACATGGGAGACTATTCATCCGTTTCTTGAGTATGGCAGTGCGGCGCCGTCTATTCGATCATTATTTTTATATAAACATTACTTATTTATTGGTACGAAAATACATGCTAAGTATGGTGGTGTTTGGCTCTTTGATTTGAAGACACGTAAATTAAAGAGGATTAAAATTACGATGAATCAAATGATTTCTGCGTTGACTTTACACAATTCTTATTTAGTAGCGGCAAGTGGATCGTGCAAGGGAGTTAGCGGGAATATTTCTTATTGTAAAATAGATGACAGTATTGCGAGTGAAAAAATATATTGGCATACATGTCAAAGTGAGCAGAAAGCAAGTAGTTATTTAGACTTAAGTGTAGACCAACATGTCTTATATACAACTTCAACACAAAATAAGGCGGGTATTAGTAGTGTGTGCCGTGTACTTCTTGACGAAGGTATTGTTACAGTATGTGATTCAGTTAAAGGGCACGGATGGCGCATTGTTAATCAAAAAGATGGTTATGTAGTAGCTGGATCAGGTGAATTAAAAGCAATGCAGTGGGAACAAAAAATAATTTAAGAAAAAACTTTACTTTTATTATATTGATATGATATAGTATGTTTAAACCATTTTACTTTTAATAATATAGAGATTTAAATGAGCTGTAACTTCCGAGGAGGATAGCAATGTTAAATCTCCTCAGGGGTTGCAGTTTTTTAATATCTGGCTTATTATTGTAAGGTGGTTGAAAATGAATATGTACATATAGGTACATTGTAGGAGGATTTTTTTCATGCAAAACGGTAAAGTAAAATGGTTTAACTCAGAAAAAGGTTTCGGTTTCATCGAAGTTGAAGGCGGAGAAGACGTATTCGTTCATTTCTCAGCTATCCAAGGCGAAGGCTTCAAAACTTTAGAAGAAGGTCAAGAAGTTACTTTCGAAGTAGAACAAGGTAACCGTGGACCTCAAGCTACTAACGTAAACAAGAAGTAATTTTTGAAAAAAGAAGGGCTCGCCCTTCTTTTTTTTTGCATTTTTATAGATATCCTCCTACTTACATATCATAACAAGACTGAATTTTCATTTATTTATTCGTAGTATTTTTGTATAAAGTACATGAATAAATAAATACTGAAAATAAAGTGTTTGTGTGAAAAGGAATTTAGAAAGAGGTAAATAAATTGAAAAACGCTACACATTTCATTGTGTTTGATATTGAGAGGAATTTCAGACCGTATAAATCAGAAGATCCGTCAGAAATAGTTGATATCGGAGCTGTAAAAATAGAAATAGGTACAATGAAGATAATTGAAGAATTTTCGGAGTTAGTAAAACCAAGTGCACGATTAACTCGTCATACAACAAAATTAACCGGTATTACGAAGAAAGATTTAATGGATGTAGAAAAATTCCCTCAAATTATAGAGAAATTTATTCAGTTCATCGGAGAAGATTCTATATTTGTTTCATGGGGAAAAGAAGATTATCGCTTTCTATCTCATGATTGTACATTACATGGTGTTGAATGCCCCATTATAGAAAAAGAAAGTAGAATTGATTTGCAAAAATTTGTTTTCCAAGCATATGAGGAATTGTTTGAACATACGCCAAGTTTACAATTTGCGGTAGAACAGCTCGCTTTAACGTGGGAAGGGAAACAGCACCGTGCTTTAGCAGATGCCGAAAATACAGCAAATATACTTCTTAAAGTGTATAGCGAGAGAGATATTAATAAGCGATACAAAAGACATGGTGAACTTGAACTTGTAAAGAACGGGAAACTAACGGAAAAAGCGAAAAAAAAGATGCGAAAATGGGTGTTTAAAGAACTAAAGAAAAATACAGAACGCCCTTTTGAATGGAGTACATTTGAAAGTAGTGACACGTGGGAAAGTATAACGGAAAGATATTATATAAGTGAAAATACAGTAGAACTCCTGAAAAAACATTTTCGTACGGCAGTGAGAAAAGCGGAACGACAGATTAGGTATTTGGCTGAGATGGAGGAGAATGTAGAGGTTAAATGATATTCTCCTCTATTTCTAGCTACATAAATTAAAATTCATCGTATTAAATAGCGATTAATTTGTTGCTGTAATTGAGCAGTCATTATTGCTTTGAAATTTAGGGCGTTAGTTAGAATGTTAATCTGTTGAGGAGTAGTTAATTTTTCAAATCCTTTTGCATGTGCAAAGAAATGTTGTAGGAATTTTTTCTTCTCTTCAGTTAACCTTTTATGATTTCCTATTGGAAGACCTGCGCATTTATATAAAAATTGTTTAGTATTACTTTTTAACTTTAAATCACTAATCCAATTCATAGTTTTTTCAGTGGTATGGCTGTTTATGTAGTTTTTTGGAACGGTTACTTTATAATTGTAATCCCGTAAATCATTTTTAGTAAAACCTGTCTGCTTTAAAATTTGTAATAGAGGGAAATGATTTTCCTCAAGTTTATTTAAAATAAATTGTCTATTGGTTTTATTAGAATCGCCTTTGTTATGAAGTCTACGAAGTATTTTGAGGTATTGTGAAGGTTTTTCTGTAAAATCTTCAATAATACAGGGGATTTGTTTTATATGTGGATTATTAGTTATGAAATTGTAACAATCGTATTTTCCAACTAAAATGTATTCATCTTTTAGAGGATGCTTTTCGACTGGTAAGAGTAAATCAAATATATCAAGATATTCAATAGTACTGTTCATTTTTTTAGAATAAGACTTTGTAATGTGTGGATTATACAATAGATTTATTTTTTCAATAGGAATCATGCTAATTTCAGTTAAAGAATGAGGACTATGGTAAATGATCATATGTATTTACCTCCTTAAATCAAATATATAGCGTTAGAAAGTTGTCTTATGATAGCAATAGGAAAATACGTGATTAATGTGAAAGATCCTACCTCTTTTATAGAGGTAGGATCTTTTGCAGTTGTTCTATTCAATTCCTTCTGGACTATAGCTATACTGCTGCTTATTCTCAATCCGCTCAATCACATCCTGCAGCTCATCTGGCTTCAGAAACTCAATCGGAGAGAAGCCCTTCTCAAATGTAAGTGTATCAGCCTCAATCATTAATACGTATCGATCATTTACCTTTGCAATATGTATTTGATCCCCGAAATCAGCAAGTAACGCCTTCACAGAGATATGATCTGCTTTTAGTTTTAATTCCACTTCAGGAGCGTGCTCGACGATTTGGGCAGTTGCTTCCATTACTTCTTCGGTTGAAAATTGTTCCATAATTTCGCGTTTCGGACTGGCAGCCCATACTTCCATCGCTTGGTCGAATTGTTCGCGTTCTTCCGTACCTTCTTCAAATACATCTTCAATTTGGTCGTATACCATGTCCATTACTTGTGTTTTCATAATTTCAGGCATAGAGCGTTCATATTCGACGAATTTTAAGAAGTCTTCAAAGTAGCGGGCATGTGATGCTTGGTGTATTTTTAGTTCGCCTACTTCAACCATACCTTCTTCAGGCATGTATGGATACTGGATAGATTTCATATTCTTTGTTGTGATGGCCATTTCAACGTTACGAATCAGTGTGGATTCATCAGAAATAGAAGCAACCTTTGGTTCGAAGTCGCATTTCATTACGAATACGAATGGGTCATCAAAGTATTTGCGTAGTTTTGCCTGAGCAATTAAAAATACACCACCGCGTACAGCGCTTGTGTCAAGATATGTATAAACGAGAGGTTCGCTCATATCTTTAAAGTTGTCCTTTGTTTCTGCAAAGCGAATACGATTAAAAAGGTTGTAATGAGGGTTTGAATCAAGTTCGTGCCCCTCCTCTACAATAAAGCGACCAATTTTTGTTGGGGCTTGTTCTGTTTTTGCATGACGTTCTACTTTTCGCTTCGATATTTTTAATAACTCACCATTCAAAAATTCTTTTAAGGAGCTATCTTCATATTCTTCAGCGTCTAAAGTTTGAAAATGTTTGTAGCGTTTATCAACTGCTTCACCTTTTCCTTCTACTTGTACAACATAAAAGGAAAGATAATTTATTTCAAAATCCATATTTATCACCTTGTTTCATTTCATTAACTCTTATCAGTATAGAGATGGAAAAAACTTTCGTCAATTTATATAAGGAAGGGGGAGCCCCTTCCTTATATAATTTTTATTTTCTCGATTAAAATCCGTCTTCTAATGCTGCGAATGGAATGTTTAGTCTGTTTTCTACTGTACGTAAACGTTGGTTTAAGCGGTTTAGTCTACGTGTATGGCGCTCAACTGTATTTTCTAGTTGACGTACTCTTTGTTCAAGCTCATTTACGCGTCTTTCTAATTGACGATTTCCAGTGCCAGGAAAAGAGATTGGAAGTTGGAATTGTCTATTTTGGTCATATGGATTCGTTTGCTCTGCTTGATCTATATAAGATTGATATTGTGCTTGTAAGTCATACTGTGGTTGTTGGTACGCATATTGATTATATGGATCATATGGATTGTAGGGATACATAATAACATCCTCCATTTCTTTAAAATAGGTTGAATTCACCATAATGTATGTGCAAAAGCGGAGCGGTGGCACGGCAAATACCTATTTATGTTGACGAGATTTCTCTTTATTCCGCATTAACGGGCAGTAAGACCCCACTGATTAAAGTTTCACTTTATAAAAAATAGCTTGAGGGTTTTTGATTTGTATTTCTTTTGCCTGATGGTATATACTGGATAAAAGAGAGAGTTTACATAAAAGTTACAATTCTATCAAACTCAAACTTTTATGTAAATATGTATAGACATTTATAAAAGAAAAGAGTAATTTATATAGAGTGAAAAATAACTTGTAACATTTTATAAACATATTGTAAAATGATTGTAACAAAACATACATAAAAATGAAATAAATACATAATAGTGATGTTGGGGAAAGGGAGAGAGTATATTGTTCCGTAAAGTAAAGGGTATATTAGTTGGGGTGTTATGTGTAGCTGTAGTGAGTGGCTGTGGTGCAAAAGTAAGTGATGTTGCATTGGTAAGTGATATTGGTGGGCACACTGTAGAGGCTAAAGCAGAAGTGCAAGATACTATTAGTTTAGTTGATGGTCGAACTGGTACTGAAGTGAAAAAATTAGATTTATCTGGTTTAGGCTATTTTGAAGATGAAGCGAAATTTAAAAAGTCTGTAACAAAGGTTGTTGGTGAGGTTGGAAAAAGCGTCGACAAAAAAATGGTTCCTTCACGTATAGCACCTGATGGAAGTTGGCAAGAAGGAAAACCTTCTTATGAATTAATGGAAAAAGAATTAGTAGATAAATTGTTAAACGTTGGTATGTGGGATGCTACGTATCAGTTGCCGATTGTGGAGAAAAAACCAGTCGCAACATTAAGTGATGCGCAAGGAAATGGTACGGTAATTGGTAGATATGAAACGAACTTAGGTGGTTCAACAGGTGGCCGTATTGAGAATATTCGTTTGTCAGCAGCGAGCATAAATGGAGTTGTGTTAGCAAAAGGAGACCGTTTCTCTTTTAATTCATTAATCGGTGATACGACACCAGATAAAGGATATCAATTAGGGAAAGAAATAGTTGATGGTAAATTAGTAGATGGATATGGCGGTGGTGTTTGTCAAACATCTTCAACTTTATACAATGCAGCAGATCAAGCTGGCCTGAAAATGGTGGAGAGAACTACACATTCTAAAACGGTAGGTTATGTTCCACAAGGAAGAGATGCTACAATTGCATATCCATATTTAGATTTAGTATTTGAAAATACGAATGATGCACCTGTGAAGCTTTATATGGGCATTCAGGGTGGAAAGCTAGTTGCTGAAGTACATAAAATGAGATAAGAGTTATAAAGCCACCTTTTCTAAAAGTTAGAAAAGGTGGCTTTTTTATTATGAAAATAAAAATGTATGTAAATTCTGACTTTTCTTATTTACATAGGATGATTTTAGTTGTATCCTTCATAGTAACGGTTATATGTAATGGGAAAATATAGGGATAAGGAGATGAAGTTATTCATGGTACAAATTCATCCGAAAACACGTATTGGTCATGTTGAATTTAAAGTGAAAGATTTAGAGCGTCAAATTGCTTTTTATGAGAATGTTGTAGGATTAGAGGTAATTAAGCAAGAGGGGAATAAAGCATATTTATCTGGAAAAGGTGGAAAGAACGCGTTACTTGTTCTTGAAAAGTTAGAGGACGGGGTACTGCAAGAACCGCGTACGACTGGTATATATCATGTAGCCTTTTTAGTTCCGACTCGTGAAGCTTTTGCTTCTGCGCTATTTGGGGTTCTTCGTAATAAGAATGTAATTGACAGCCCGGCTGAGCAAGAAGGGCGTTATACATATTCAAATGAAATTTTACCAATTTCAAGGTTTAATAGTGCAAGTGATCATACATATAGCGAAGCTTTTTATTTGCAAGATTTAGAGGGGAATGGTATTGAAATTTATGCAGACCGTCCGCGCGATCGATGGGGAGAAGGGCCAGGAGGAAGTACACCACTTGATTTAAAAGAATTGGCAACATTCGTTGATTATGAGTTTGATGGTTTGCCTGCTAATACTGTCGTTGGGCACGTACATTTAAGAATAGCTGATGTAGAGAAATCACATGAATTTTATGTGAAAACAGTAGGTTTTGAAGTACAACAGCGTGAAGAGGATTGCTTATTTATTTCAGCAGGGGAATATCATCACCATATTGGTGCAAATACGTGGAACGGAGTAAACAATCCACACCCGCCAGTACATGCAACTGGACTAAAGGTGTATACGATTGTACTACCGCATAAAGAAGCATTAGATGAAGTGAAAGAAAGATTAATAGAAAAACAACATGAAATAAATGAAACTACAAATGGGTTTGCGGTAGTAGATCCAAGTGGTATTACAGTGCAGTTTGAAATAGAAGCAGTGTAAAATAAGCGAGAAAGTGTATAATCACTTTCTCGCTTATTTTTGATCATTCATAGCTCAATCCAATATCTTCTTACTATATTCCCATCTTCCTCAGTGAAATCATCATCACGAATCCCGCCGTTATGTAAAATCGTTTTTTCAGAAGCGGTATTTACTGCGTCGCAAACGACAAGTACTTTCGTGATGTCTAATTCCTTCGTTTTTTCTAATGATAATGCTAGTAACTTCGTAGCATAACCTTTTCTTCTTTCAGAAGGGCGAATGCCATAACCGATATGACCGCCAGCGTTAAATAGATGTTCAGTTAAACTATGACGTATATTAACAGCTCCCACAATTTTATTTTCATCTGTAACAAGCCAATATGTAGAGTCTGGTACCCAAGTTTCAGGGATATTTATTCCGTTATGCGCATCGAGAAGTTCTTGAACCATAGCTGGGAAGTTGGCAGGATTTTTTGTGATAACCCACGGGATCATTGTTTCACCGCTATCTTTCCATTCGTTATAGAAATCTAAGTATTCTTCTTGTAAATCAGTAGTAGGTGTAAGTAACGAGACGTTCATTGTTAGTAAGCTCCTTTAGTTATGTAGTTTTTATAAAAAATTATGACACAAAGTGAAAGCGTTTTCTAAACTTTCTCAACCTAATTTCATGTAATTCACCTTTGTTTTTTTAGAAAATTAGTGGAGGTTTAAAATTAGAAGTTATTTATTTTATGTTAATATTTAAAATATTAACATAAAACGGTCGGAGTATTAAGTTTATTTTAGTGGTATTCTTTCGTATCGATAAATGGATGTTTGTGATAATTTTTGTTTTATCTATCTATAATGAATGAAAGGGGGAAGTGCCCGTGAGTGTAGATTTTGATTTTATTATACGAATCGGTGTTGCTGGCTTGTTAGGAGCAATGATTGGTATTGAAAGAGAAATTCGATCGAAAGAAGCTGGATTAAAGACTCATTTCCTCGTAGCGGTAGGAAGTGCGTTAATAATGGTTGTTTCGAAATATGCCTTTTCAGATATTGTGTATGAAGAGCATATGTCTCTAGACCCAAGTCGGATTGCAGCACAAGTCGTTAGTGGAGTTGGCTTTTTAGGTGCAGGCACAATTATTATTCAAAAACAGGCGGTGAAAGGATTAACGACCGCGGCTGGTTTATGGGCTACTGCCGGCATAGGATTAGCAATTGGAGCGGGAATGTATGTAGTAGGCATTGGAGCGACGATTCTCGTTTTAATTGGTTTAGAAATTGTAAGTCGTATTTTTAAGGTGCAATTTTTATTTCCACAAAATATAACAGTGCAAATGTTTGTAAATAAACATGAAGCGATACAACAAATATTAGAAACACTACAAGTGAAAGGCATCCCAATACTCTCATATGAGGTGGAAGCTTCACAGCAAGGTACAGAAACTGTTTATAAGGTAGGGATGCAACTGAAAAATATATCGTCAGAAGAAAAGAATGAGTTTATTCAGCATATGCAAACATTACCGGAAGTTACGTTTATAAAGTTAAAATCATAGTGTTGAAAACGAGGATAGATGTAGCAGGAATTTTGCTATTATCTATCTTTTTTGATATAAAATGCACGGAAAGTCAAGCGTTAACTTTACATGAAATGAATATATGTGTGAACGTTACCTTATTTTTTCTCAATACAGGACAAAAAGTAAAAATAGTAAAATAATGGAGCGGGACACTAAAAATGTAAGGTAGGGGAGAGTATGAAAGGCTATTCAAAGAAAATGTTAGTAGGGGTAAGTTTTGCTAGTTTAATGTTAGGGAGTTTTCAAGGGGGCAGTTTGGCAGAAGATACTAAGGGAGAGCAAGTTTCTTATCGAAATGTGCTCAAAATGGAGCCAGTCGGTGTACAACTACCAGTACAAGAATTAGCTCATTCATCGAAAGTGCTCGAAAGCAAGTCTTTTGAGAAAAGGCTACAATTTGCCGATTTATCACAAAGACCACCTGAGGTGAAAAAAGAAAGTAAGCAATTAGCTGTAGCGAAAACTTATACAATTGCTGAATTAAATCAATTAAGCAATCAGCAGTTAGTAGATTTACTTGTAACAATTGATTGGGAGCAAATTACGGGGCTATTTCAGTTTAATACAGACAGTCTAGCATTCTATCAAAATGATAGTAGGATGCAGGCGATTATTGATAAATTGAAGCAGCAAGGACAAGCCTATACGAAGGATGATTCAAAAGGGATTGAGACATTAGTGGAGGTATTACGTTCAGGATTTTATTTAGGATTTTATAATTCGGAACTTAGTAAATTAAATGAACGGAGTTATCATGATAAATGCTTACCTGCATTAAAAGCGATAGCTAACAATTCAAATTTCAAGCTGGGTACATTAGAGCAAAATAGAGTGGTATCATCATACGGAAAGTTAATAGGAAACGCTTCGAGTGATGTGGAAACGATAACATCAGCTGCAAAAATTTTTAAACAATATAATGATAATTTTTCTACATTAGTAGATAATCTTTCAGCTGGAAATGCTATTTACGATATTATGCAAGGTGTTGATTACGACATTCAATCGTATTTGTACGATACGAGGAAAGCACCGAAAGATACAGTATGGTATCAGAAAATAGATAGTTATATTAATGAACTAAGTCGTTTTGCATTAATGGGAACGATTACAGCAAAAAACGGTTGGCTTATTAATAATGGCATTTATTATACAGGTAGACTCGGTACGTTCCATAGTACAGGAACGAAAGGGTTACAAGTTGTAACAGATGCGATGAAAATTTATCCGTATTTAGGGGAGCAATATTTCGTAGCTGCTGAGCAAATCGCAACGAATTATGGCGGAAAAGATGCAAATGGTAAAGTGGTGAATTTAGATCAAATAAGAGAAGATGGAAAGAAAAAATATTTGCCAAAAACATATACGTTTGATGATGGGGCAATTGTTTTAAAAGCTGGAGATAAAGTGACAGAAGAAAAAGTAAAACGTTTATATTGGGCGGCAAAAGAAGTGAAGGCACAATTCCATCGTACGGTTGAAAGTGATCAACCTTTAGAAAAAGGAAATCCTGATGATGTACTAACGATGGTTATTTATAATAGCCCAGCAGAATATCAATTTAATCGTCAATTGTACGGTTATGAAACGAATAACGGTGGTCTTTATATAGAAGGAACAGGTACGTTCTTTACTTATGAGCGTACGCCAGAAGAAAGTATTTATAGTTTAGAAGAATTATTCAGACACGAGTTCACGCATTATTTACAAGGTAGATATGAAGTACCAGGGTTATGGGGACAAGGGAAAATATATGAAAATGAAAGATTATCTTGGTTTGAAGAAGGGAATGCTGAATTTTTTGCAGGGGCAACGAGAACGGATAATGTTGTACCGAGAAAGAGTATTATAGGAGGATTATCTTCAAACCCAGCGGAGCGTTATACGGCAGAGCGAACGTTAAATGCAAAGTATGGAACGTGGGATTTCTATAATTATTCCTTTGCTTTACAATCTTATATGTACAATAAGAGATATGATATGTTCGATAAAATACATGATCTTATTAGGAAAAATGATGTAACAGCATATGATGCATATCGCTCTACATTAAGTAAAGATGTGAATTTAAATAAAGAATATCAAGACTATATGCAAATGCTAGTTGATAATCGTGAGAAATATAATGTGCCATTAGTATCAGACGATTATTTAGCGAATCATGCATCAAAGCCAGTTTCAGATATTGCGGCAGAAATAACGGCGGAAGCAAAATTGAAAAATGTATCAGTGAAGAAAAATAAATCACAGTTCTTTAATACATTCACACTACAAGGTACATATACAGGAACCGCAGCAAAAGGAGAATATGAAGATTGGAAAACAATTACACAAAACGTTAATGATACGTTAAAACGTTTAAGTGCAAAGGAATGGACAGGCTATAAAACAGTAACAGCATACTTCGTAAATTATCGCGTGAATGCATCAGGACAATTTGAATATGATGTTGTGTTCCACGGTATTAATACAGAAGAAGGTGCAGAGAATAAAGCACCAGTTGCAGTTATAAACGGTCCGTATAGTGGAAATGTAAATGAAGCAATTTCATTTAAAAGCGACGGATCAAAAGATGAAGACGGGAAAATTACTTCGTATAAATGGGAGTTTGGTGATGGAGCAGTAAGTAATGAGCAAAATCCAACTCACGTATATACAAAAGAAGGAACGTATACAACGAAATTAACGGTAACAGACGATAAAGGAGCAACTAATACTGCTACAGCGACTGTAACTGTTCAAAAGAAAGAAGATAACAGTGTAGAAAAAGAACCGAATAACTCATTCCAAACAGCAAACAAACTGCAGTTAAATCAAGTCTTACGTGCTAGTTTAGGAAATGGCGATACAAGTGATTTCTTTGAAATTAATGTGGAGACTGCTAAAAACCTTCAAATTAACGTAACGAATGAAAATAATATCGGAATGAACTGGGTACTTTATTCTGAAGCAGATTTAAATAATTATGTTACGTATGCTCAGCAGCAAGGGAATAAACTAGTAGGTAGTTACTACACGTATCCAGGGAAGTATTATTTACATGTGTATCAGTATGGCGGGGGGACAGGGAATTATACGGTGGAAGTGAAGTAGTAAAAAGGGAGTTGTCTTTTTCAATGAATGGCACAAGGTCTGTACTTTAATGGAAAAACAACTGTAGGAAATGTCTATAATGATAATAACAAATTAAGTGTCGAGAGATGTTATATTTACATTAAACCAATCTAATCAGTAGATGAGATAAAGTCGATGAACTAGTATTTCATCACGATGTAAGAAAAGTTATAAATATTAAGTGTTTTTAATTGAATTAAACTAAAGGATCAGAGTATATCTGTAACAATAGATAAGCTCTGATCCTTATTATTTTTAATTAATACACATGAATTTAAGATAATTAATAAGTAAGCTAGCGCTAGCGGGATTCTTAAAATTCATTTATGTAATTAACTAAACAGAAAATTTTTATCGCATTAGTAAGGGATACTAATAGAAAAGCGTGTCCCTTTACCTAAGTTACTCTCTATCTCTATATCTCCGTTTAATTCTTTAATAATACTATAAGCAATCATAGTACCAAGCCCAGTTCCTTTTTCTGTTGTTGAATAGAATGGCAAAGCAATTCGTTTTATTTGTTGAGATGACATCCCAATTCCTGAATCAATAATATCAATTATGATATTTCCTTTTACTTTTTGTATATTTATTTGTAATAATCCACCATTTTTCATAGCCTCAATTCCGTTTTGGATGATGTTGTTTAGACAGAGTTTGAATTTTTCGGGGTCCCCATTTATATAAAAGGAATCTGTACTATTTTGTTTGATTTCAACTTTGTATGATAGAGCGAGTGGTGAAATAGTATCTTTCACCTGATTTAAAATGTGATTAATATCTATTTTCTCTTTTAGGGTGTTCTGTGGTTTGGTTAAAGATAAATAGTTATTAATAGTAGATTGTATTTGCTGCATTTCAATTAACATGATTTCTAAGTATTGATCCTGAGATAGCTTAGAGGCATGTTTTTCATTTAATAATTGAGTGAATCCATGTACCGTGGTTAGTGGATTGTGGATTTCGTGTGCAATTGACGCTGCTAGTTCGCTAGCTATATAAAATTTTTCAGCCCGTTGTAGCTTTTCTTTCATTTTATATTTCTCGATCATTCCCTCTATTAAATAAACTGATAATAATACTGTGAAAATATTAATGATTATGTAATTTAATAAAAATTCTATGAGAGTAGAGTCTATTTTCCCTCCTGTATGTATTTGAGTTACAATACCGCAAATAGAAAGTGAAGTTGTACATACTAAAATAAGGAGTAAGCTTAATAATACTTTTTTTTCTTTAACATACATAGGTAATAAGTAACGAAAGAGCATTGTTATACCAAAAATAATAGTGAAGATAATAAATGATGGAAGAACGCCATTTCCGCCTAAGTAAAACCGATAAGAAAGATATAAAATTCCTATAAAAACAATGTTTTTTGTATTTCCATATAGAAAAACTAATATTATAGGAATAAAACGTAAATCATAAATAAATCCCACATGTAAATGAAAAGGAAAAGTCATACAAAAAATAATAGCAATGGAGGAAAGGATAGAAAATAATATATTATTACATGTTGTTTTTTCTTTAAACTCTAGCCAAAATACGTGATAGCTAAGGATACAAATTATTATAATAAAGGTATTTAATAAAAGAGTAGAAATTCCCATAGTTTTGCATCTCCGATAGTTTGTAAGTAGAATTATGTATGAGTTGGACATAGATGTTTAGTATTAGTAGACTTTTTATCTAAAAAAGGAAGGGTACTTGAAAAACATGCTGTTATATTACTCGTATTAAAATTGATAAGGAAAATAGAAAAAATCTATTTAAATTTATGTACATATGAAATTATAAACTAACTTTTGTATAGGTGAAATTTGGATTGAGTTACTGATAAAATAAGGTTTTTAAGTATGAATATTCTGTGAAAATGATATGCGTGGTGACTCCTGTTTGTAGCCTTCGTTATATTAACATGGAATATATCAAATTACAAAGTGAAATTTTAGAAAAATTTTATTAGTACATTTTATCTGAAATAGAAATGCTATTTATGTGAGTATTTTAGTACTTACTCGTATAAAACTTTGTTAGAAAAAGAATTTAAAATTTACATGTTTTTTATGAAGCGTAATATTGTAACTTTATCTATGTGGGTTTCTCAATAACTATTAAGGTGAAGAGTTAAGATATATAGGTTTATAGATATGAATTATTACATAAAAACGCACTTGGAAAAGGATGTATGATGGTAATAGAATACAAACATCAAGGGGGAACTTAAAATGAAGTTAAATAAACTAGTGCTTAGTTGTGGAGTATTTTCAGCATTAACACTTGGTGTGTTAGGGAATAATACTTATGCTGAAGAAGTACACAAAACGAATGATCCAATTCATGTAGTTGAACATGTTTCTGCAGACTTATTATTAACTCAAACAATGGATTATAGTGGCGAGGCTGAAACTTCTTTCGTATATGATGGGAGTACTGACTTAAGCTTCTCTATGAAAAATAATGGTCAAAATACAATGGGATATAGTGTAAAAGGTCCAAATACAGAGCTAATTGTTGGTGGTTATATAAAACCTGGAGAACAACAAATTAATGTTACAAATGTACGGAATGCTTTATCTCCATTACCGAATGGAACATATAAAATTTACGTTTCAAATGATGATGGTTCTAAGGGGCAATTCCAAGTTTCAGTAAGATCTATGAATTAAATTTAAAACGCTTTGCTTTTAAGTTAATTTAATCTTTACTTATTGGAAAGAAGCTAAATTGAATTGAGAATTACCGATAAAAATGAAAACGAGCACCTTATCTAATTGTGAGAGGGGGTTCGTTTTTTGCTATTAAACAGAAAACAATTATAAATACATTTTGATATTTCCATTGCTAACCTACTAGATTGTGTCAACGAGAGAATGTCTACTATAAAAGATATCAAAATAAAGATGATGTAACATTCCGCTAAATTATATGGGGAAATAGAAAAACCACTCTTATATGAGTGGTTTTTAGTAATTATTTTTAGGTTATACATTTAAAATTAGGCTAAGTTATAGAAATAATAAACATTTAATCCGTTGTTATTATTTTGGTTCTGGATAATGATTGTAGTATGAGATTCTAATAAATTCTTGGTAGACATTTGTTAATTTGGCATCTCTAAGAGCATCGTTGAATTTTTGCATACGTACACTCCCTTGAGCGTAGCCTCCACCTGGAGTATAAGGGTTTCTTGCTTCAAAGTCATCCAAAAATACTTTTAATTTTTTATAGTCTTGAGATTGATAGAAAGCCACGGCCTCTTCAGGAGTGACATCAAAGTAAGAGGATGACGTTGAGTTATAAGAAGCTGCTTGAGCAGTAGGTGCCTCTAGCATAGTTGCAGCTCCACCGAACATAGTAAGCGCCATAGAAGATACAATAATTTTTTTAAACATAATAAAACCTCCATGTAGAATATTGGATTAACAGTAACCCTGTAATCATTGTAGTTACATTGAAAATGATTATCAAATGCAATGTTGCATAATGTATCCCGCTATTTGTGGGCAGTAAGACTCACGCCCAAAAATTCAATGAAAGTAAAGAAGTTAGATGGGGATCGAGCTGAATAAAGTTTTACTTTATTCTTTAAATGAGGAGTCACCCTTATATCTCAATGAAGGAGCGTAATAGAGAATTAATAGATTAAAAGAGGTGTATAAATTATTCGGATTAACCAGAAAATAAAAAGGCTATTTTTAATAGGGGGAAAGCTTAATAACTGAAGTGAAGGAATTGCTATTTATATATTTAACATACATATTTGTCTTTTAACTTGTAGGCGTGTTTTAGAATTTGTATATAGTAAATTCGTTAAAAAACTTGATAAATAATAAAATGTGTAAATTTTTTGACTATTTCATTAAAATTATTTAATATTTGTAATTTATTGTTTTATAATGATAAATGGGTCGATCGTGAATGTTTTAGATATTGCGATATATACTCGGATTAATTTATTCTAGGGAGGTTACAAAATTGAGTAAGAGAGTCATTATAAGAGTTTTTACATTATTATCAGTACTGGCATTATTCCTTAATGTATTTTTACCTAGGGCTAGTGCAGAGGTTATGACGCATGAGAAATATTCAATGGACTGGAGTTATAGTAATAGTCTAGGTAAGTACATTCGCACTGAAATGATTAAAAATTCAAGTGGTCAAATTGCTTATTGCTTAACCCTTGGATTAAAATCACCAAATGGTGAAGATCTTCCTGAAATGGGGAAAACAGATAATGTAGTATATAGAGTCTTATTAAATGGTTTCCCGCAAAAAAGTGCTGAACAGCTGGGAGTAGCTAATAAAAATGAAGCGCATTATGCAACGCAACTTGCGGTTTGGAATGCATTAGGTCAACTCGATGTAAATGAATTAAAACATGAGAATAAAAATGTTGAAAAAGCAGCTAAGGCTATTATTAGTAATGCTAATAATAGTGAAGAGACTCAAGATATTTTTATGAATGTGATTCCTGCTGAAAAGCAAAAAGCAGAATTAAAGGGTGAATTCTTCGAAACAAATCTATATTCAGTACAAACAAATGCTAAGAGTGGTTCTTATAAGGTAGTAGCGAAAAATGCACCTAATGGAGTTAGAATTGTAAGTGAAAATGGAGAAGTGAAAGATCAGCTTTCAGTTGGAGAAAAATTTCGTATCCAAATTCCTAAGAATACAAAAACGGGTGAATTTAATTTAAGTGTTGCTGCTAATTTAACTAAAGTTCAAGCAATTGCTTACCGTGGTACGGATACTGTTCAGAATGCTACAGTACTATTAGAAAGAAATGAAGAAAAGCTTAGTAGTGATCTTGCAGTAAATTGGGAAGCAGCTGGTTCTTTAAAAATTAAAAAGGTTGGAGAAAATGGAGAAGTTTTAGCTGGTGCAGTATTTGAGGTCTTTAATGCAAATAATGAATCAGTTGGAAAAATCACGACTGGTGCTGATGGTATGGCAGAATTAAACAACTTACCAATTGGTACTTACACATTAAAAGAAATTAAAGCACCAACAGGCTATGTTTCAGATGATAAACCACAAACTATTGAAGTTAAGACAGGAGAAACAGGAGCTGTCCAAATAGTAAATAACAAAGTAAAAGGTAACATCGAAATTAAAAAGCTCAGTGATTCAGGAAAGGTTTTACCAAATGTTGAATTCACAGTCTTTACTGAAGATGGAAAAGAAGTGCAAAAAGTAGTAACAAAAGAAAATGGAATTGCAAACGTTGAAGGTCTTACGTATGGTAAGTATTATTTCTTAGAGACAAAAACACCTAATGGATATATTGGAAATAAAACAAAGTATCCTTTTGAAATTAAAGAGCACAATAAAACACTTACTTTTACAGTGGAAAATACCGAAGTGAAAGGTAGTGTAAAATTACTAAAAGTAGATAATGAAGATATTAGCAAAAAATTAGAAGGTGCAGTATTTGAATTGAAAGATGAAAGTGGAAAAGTAGTTGGGGAATATAAGACAGATAAAAATGGCGAGATTAACGTCAAAGATTTAGCGTATGGTAAATATTCATTTGTAGAAAAGGCTTCTCCACATGGTTACGTTCTTGTTAAAGAACCGATTATGTTCGAAATAAAGGAACATGGGAAGATTATTGAGTTATTGGCAGTTAATCATCTTATCAAAGGTGATCTAGAAATTACAAAGGTAGATGTAGCTGATGGAAATAACAAGCTTCCAAATGCAGAATTTACGATTTATAACGAAGCAGGAAAAGAAGTAGTAAAAGGAAAAACAGACGATAAAGGAATCGCTAAATTTGAAAAATTACCATTTGGAAAATACACATATAAAGAAACTGTTGCGCCAAAAGGTTATGTATTAAATGAAGAAACGTTCTCTTTTGAAATTAAAGAGAATGGTCAAATCATTAAACACATTGTCAAAGATGAAAAGATTCCTTCAATAAAAACAACAGCTACTGATAAAACAGATGGTACAAAAGAAATGCACACGTCTAAGTCTGTAACAATCCAAGATAAAGTGGAATACAAAGACCTACAAGTAGGTAAAGAATACACTTTAAAAGGTAAATTAATGAATAAAGAGACTAATAAACCATTAGTTGTAAATGGTAAAGAAGTAACAGCTGAAACGAAGTTTACACCAAAAGAAGCAAATGGCTCTATTACATTAGACTTCACATTTGATGCAACTGGTTTAGAAGAAAAAGAGGTAGTAGTATTCGAAGAGTTATTGAAAGAAGGAAAAACTGTTACAACACATGCTGATATCAATGATAAAGGTCAAACAGTTAAGTTCGTTAAGCCATCAGTAAAAACGACAGCAACAAACAAAGCTGATGGTGGAAAAGAGATTCATTCAAAGGATTCTATCACTATCCAAGACAAAGTGGAGTATACTAACTTAGTTGTAGGTAAAGAGTACACTGTAAAAGGTAAACTAATGAACAAAGCTATTAACAAACCATTATTAATTGATGGAAAAGAAGTAACAGCTGAAACGAAGTTTACTGCAAAAGAAAAGAACGGTTTTGTAACATTAGACTTTACTTTTGTTGGTGCTGAACAGCAAGGAAGAGAAGTAGTCGTGTTTGAAGACTTATTACATGAAGGGCAAGTAATTACAACGCATGCTGACATTAATGATGTAGGTCAAACAGTTCGATTTGTAGAACCTTCTATTAAAACGACAGCAACAAACAAAGTTGATGGTTCTAAAGAGTTAGACGCTTCTAAATCTGTAACAATCCAAGATAAAGTGGAATACAAAGACTTAATCGTGGGTAAAGAGTACGTTGTAAAAGGTAAACTAATGGATAAAGCAACAAACAAGCCATTATTAGTTGATGGTAAAGAAGTAACAGTAGAATCTAAGTTTACTGCTAAAGAGAAGAATGGTTCTATCACACTAGATTTCACATTTAATGCTTCTGCATTACAAGGTAAAGAAGTAGTAGTATTTGAAGAACTGTATCAAGATAATATATTAGTAGCTATTCACGCTGAAATTGAAGATAAGGGACAAACAGTGAAATTTAAAGAGGTAAAGCCGGAACAACCTAAACCAGAACAGCCAAATTCAGATAAAAATACTCCAACACCAGAGCAGCCTAACGAGCAAGTAAAAGAACAACCACAACCTAAGCAAGAAATTCAATCTAAAATTGGATGGTTACCGCAAACAGGTACTAATCTTACAAGTTGGATCTCTATGGCTGCAGGCGCATTACTGTTAATTGTTGGTGGAGTGATTTTCTTAAAACGTAAAAATGCATAGAAATTAAAAAATAAGCACATCTGTTTTTTAACAGGATTGAAGTGACCCCTAAAAGTTAGACACGGTTATTTCATTAGGCAGCTTGATAAAAGTGAGTCCGGTATTGTACCGGGCTCATTTTTAATTTTGCCTTAATCCGTTTCGTATTATAATAATCTATATATTTTTCTAATTCTATTTTAAAGTGCTCTACATTTTCAAATTCTTTTATGTAGAGGAACTCCGACTTCATAATCCCAAAGAAATTTTCTATTACTGCGTTGTCGTAACAGTTGCCTTTTCGAGACATACTCTGGACGATAGCTCTTGATTCAAGTGTCCGGACGTACTGTCTCATTTGATAATGCCATCCTTGATCCGAATGCATCAGTAGCTGGTGGGTTTCAGGTAAACGTTCCAATGCTTTCTCTAACATGTCTGAAACAAGCGAATACGTCGGTCTAGAACCAATTGTATAGGTAATAATTTCACCATTATACAAATCTAATACAGGTGATACATACAGTTTTTCTCCAAACAATTTAAACTCTGTGATGTCTGTTACCCACTTTTGATTCGGTGCATCTGTATGAAAATTACGCTCTAAAATATTAGGTGCAATTCTACCGACTTTTCCTTTATAGGATTTATATTTCTTCATACGCACAACACACTTTAACCCAAGCTCTTTCATAATGCGCTGAACCTTCTTGTGGTTCACTTTCTGGCCACGATTCGTTAATTCATCACGAATGCGACGGTAACCATAACGACCTTCATTTTCCTCATAAATCGCTTTAATCTCAACTTTCAAATCGGCATCTACATCTGGACGATTCATTTTCTTTACTAAATCATAATACGTGCTTCGAGGAATAGTAGCTAGCTCCACGAGTGCCTTCACCGAATATTTATGCCTTAATTCATAGACTACTTGCGCTTTGTCTTGTTTTGTGATTTTTCCTTGTTTTGAACTAAGGCATTTAACATTTTTAAGTACTCATTTTCCATCTCAAGCTGTTTAATGCGTGCTTCAAGTGCTTCGACTGACCCTTCAGCTAAAGGTTGTTTTAATTGTTTATTTGAATCTTTTTTCATGGATGGACGCCCCTTTTTCTTAGATTGAAGGGCATCAATTCCTTGTGTTTCGAGCTGTTTTTTCCAAACAGAAATCGTTGAAGGGGCAGGAATATTAAAGATAGCTGCCGTCTCAAATAAGGACATACCGTTTTCAATCATAAAGTTTAGTACGTCTAGTTTAAATTGTTGTGTGTAATTTGTACATCGTTTTAGAAAAGCTTCCAGACCATTCTGTTTATATTGGTTTACCCAATTCAAAATGATTGTGTCATTTATACCGAGCGATCTACCTATTTCTCGATAACTTTCATTTCCGTTCAAATAACGTAGAACGATTTGTATTTTTTCATTAGCTGTAAATTTAGCCATAGAAAAACTGCACCCCCAATTGTTAGACTGTGTCTAACAATTGGGGTGCAGTTCAGATGTGCTTATTTTTATCATTTTAGCCAAGAAGACTCCTATATTCAAGCGTGAATGGCATTTAAAATAGCAAATTTATTTGTAGTAAATAATACATAATTTTGTTTTACTGTTTTAATTAAAATAAGGTCTGTTGTCCCATAAGCTGTTCCAATACGTATGACATCTACTTCTTCAACACCAGCATAGGTAGCATCTTCGGTAATCTCAATCACATCACGTAATGGAATTGTAATCTCCGCCAATTGCCATGAAATAATTAACTCTTCATTTGTTTTTTTTACATTAATGCCTAGCATTATACCAAGACCCTTCAATAATAATACGCTACACTTCTAATCTTATTATATAAATTTTTAGATTTTTTATCTATATGTAGGAATAGAATTTATTTATATTTGTGAGCATCTTAATGATGTCAAACAAATAGAAGGATATACAGTCTTTCTATTAAGAAATATGGTAAGAACAAAAGTTCACTTCAAATTAATATGAATTTGATATGGTTGAGATATTATGAACGAGAAATAGTAAGAGTTGCAGGAAGGAAATGAATAATGAGACTTAAATTAGTAGGAATTTTCATTTGTGTAATTATGATGTTAGGTATCTTTATAATTTACACCAATCAATCTATTGGTAAAGAACCAGATAAGACGAACTATGAATCTCGTGAAAACTCCATAAATAAAGAGAAAGATAGTAGAGGAAAAGGGCAATCAAAATACAATGAAAGTTCTTTTGCTAGTATACAGGCTGTAGTTAATAAGGAATATGGATTACCCGAAGACTATAAACCAGAGGATTTAGTTGTACCAAATGTACCATTCTCATTTAGTGGAACGGTAGAAAAGAGCCACCTCCGTAAAGAGGCGGCAGAAGCACTGGAAAAGTTATTTGATTTAGCAAAGCAGGAGGGGATTCAGTTAAATGCTGTTTCGGGATTTCGTTCCTATGACTATCAACAACGATTGTATACAAACAATGTGAAAAGAAAAGGACAAGAGCATACGGATCGCTTCTCGGCAAAACCAGGACATAGCGAACATCAAACAGGATTAACAATGGACGTTTCTTCTAAAAGTGCGAACAATGAACTAGAGTTATCCTTTGCTAATACGAAGGAAGGAAAATGGCTGAAAGAAAACGCGCATCGCGCAGGGTTTATCATTCGTTATCCTAAGGGAAAGGAAAGTATTACAGGTTATGCATATGAACCTTGGCATATTCGCTATGTAGGAGATATTGCTGAAAATATATATAAACAAAAGCAGACTTTAGAAGAATACATGAATCTATGAAAATAGAATTGAAGAATTAAACTGGCTATCAATAGACGTGAGATTGTAAAAGGCAGGGGATATAAATTAAGGTGTTTTTTAATTTTTTTGGTGAAGAGGGAAGGTATCCCTCTTCTTTTTTCAGTCCTTGTAAAATTTGAGGATGTCTTAAGGGAGTGAAAAGATGGATTGTGTGAGTGTATTAATAAAGGCTACTTTAGGTGGCTTCTAGAGATGTTTTTTGAGGAAATACTAGTATTCATTGCAGCAATCGCCTATATTATAGGAGCATTCACGTTGGGATATAACAGAGAATTATAGAGTAAAGTAGGATTCAAAAGCATTGCGGTGGTTATAAGTTATTTTCCTATTAAAATAATTAGTCTTTGTTCAAAATTTAAGATTGTTATTTTATTATATCTAGTAACTATTTATAATATTTAATAATTACATGGTTTACTATTAAGGTGGTTATCTTACAAAATTGTAAGGTTATTTTAATTGACACTCGTATGTATAAGTAACTATACTGGTTACACGATGTTGGTGAGTATATTTAATAATCTCTATCTATAAGTGTATATCCGAGGATTATTTTTAGAGTAATAGTTCGATTTTAAATTCATTATCCGTTATATAGTAATATAAACGAATTAATCTATTCTTTATTCAAGGTCCTATTATTTAAAGATTAATTATAAATGATATATTTACCAAATTGTAATAACTTGATAGAGGTGTTCATTTTGAAATACAAATTAATTGCTACAGGAATTCTTGCTGGAAGTTTATTATCCTACTCATCTAATACATTTGCAAATACTCATAAGTTCCCAGATGTTCCTGCATGGGCGGACAAATCCGTTAATTATTTAGTTGATAAACAGGTATTGAATGGCTATCCAGACGGAACTTTCGGTTCAAATGACTCATTAGACAGAGCTTCAGCTACAAAAATTATGACAAAAGTTTTAGGTATACAAATTGACTCTAATGCAAAACCATCATTTACAGATTCACAAAACCACTGGGCTACTCCGTATATTGCTGCTGCTGAAAAAGCTGGTATTGTTAAAGGTGAGGGTAATGGAATCTTCAATCCATCCGGAAAAGTAACTCGCGCTGCTATGGCTACGATGCTAGTAAATGCATATAAACTACAAAGCACACCAAATCATAACGAGCAGGTTAAATTTGAAGATTTAAAAGGCCATTGGGGAGAAAAATATGCCAATATTTTAATCGGTTTGAAAATTTCTAATGGTACTGAGAACGGTTGGCAACCAAATAGATTTATAACACGTGCTGAAGCTGCTCAACTTACTGCAAAAACAGATATGATGCAACATCGTCCAAAAAACCCATTAGAAAGCAAAATAATCATTATTGATCCTGGACATGGTGGCGAAGATCCTGGGAAATCCACAAAGGGATTACCTGAAAGTAAGATTGTACTAGACACTTCTTTACGTCTACAACAATTACTTGAAAAGCATACACCATTTACAGTTTTATTAACTCGTCAATCTGATAATAGACCAGGACATGATCAAAAAAGTTCTTTACAGGAACGTGTTAAATTTGCTAAGAAAAATCAGGGTGATATCTTTATAAGCGTACATGCAAATGCTTTTAATGGTAATGCAAAAGGGACAGAAACATATTACTATAAATCTTCTAAATCCGAAAAAACAAATCCTCATGTGGAAGAAAGTCGTGTTTTAGCAGGAAAAATTCAAACACGTTTAGTAGAGGCACTTCAAACACGAGACAGAGGAGTTAAACATGGAGACCTTCATGTTATAAGAGAAAATGACATGCCAGCTATATTGACGGAACTGGCGTTTATAGATAATGGTATTGATTACAGTAAATTATCTACGGAAAATGGCAGACAAATTGCAGCAGAAGCCATTTATGAAGGAATTTTAGATTATTATGAATGGAAAGGAAATAATGTATCTGAATATAGGCTGTAATAAGTAATTAAAAATATAGTAATTCTCGAAATGAAGAATTCTATAATTTTTTTTGTGCTTTTTAAACAACAATTTTAAATTTGTATTTAAAATTGTTGTTTAAATCGTTACTTTATGTTTTAATAATATTGATAATAGTTATCAATAATAGTGAGAGGAAGATTAGTGAAACATGTGTTTTTAGTTAGTGTCATAAAGTTAATGAATTTCTATATTGTATGGCTATGAATCTATCTCTATTTTTGTGAACTAGAAATAATATCTTTTAAATGTTTAAGAAGGAGTGGCTGTCTGTATGAAAAAAGCAAAAGAAATAGCTAAATGCGTTGCGGTAGCGTCCGTTATTATGTCTGGATCATTTGGTTTACAAGCAACATCTGCATTTGCAGATTCTAAAGGAACTGTAGAAAATCTTCAAAATGGTGGGAAGGTCTATAATAGTTTTAAAACTACTTATGACATGAAGCAGAATATCAAAAATTCAATAAAGGTTTCTTTTATTGAGGATCCTTACGCAGATAAAAAGATTGCAATTGTTACCACTGATGGTAGTAATATAGATGCTAAATATACAATTAATAGCGGATACTATAACGCAGGTTTAAAATGGCCATCAGCCTATCATACTGAAGCAGAAATAACAAGTGGTGATAGTGCTCAATTCCATAAAGCTGCCCCAGTTAATACAATGACTTCAGCAAAGGTCACTTCTGAGGTAGGGTATACACTTGGTGGAAGTGTTAAAGTAGGAGTAAATGATAAAGGGCCAAATGCCGATGCAAGTATCACAGGTAGCTTTGCTTGGAAAGAAAGTGTATCTTATGATCAAGTAGATTATAAAACGGTATTAGAGACTCACACAGATAAAAAATTAAATTGGAAAGTAGGATTCCAATCATTTAATTTCCCAGAGTGGGGAATTTATAATCGTGATTCATTCAATACTTTCTATGGTAATCAACTATTTATGAAATCACGTAGTTATAATGAAGGAACGAATAATTTTGTTTCAAAAGATACAGTACCAGCTTTAACAGGATATGGTTTTTCTCCAAACGTAGTAGCGGTTATTACTGCTGATAAAACAGAAACTACATCAGATTTAAAAATAACAAATCGTAGAATTTCAGATCAGTACAATATCGAATGGGTAAGTTCAAAATGGTGGGGAACAAATAATAAAGATACATATAATGAATTCTTTACGAACCACTATAAATTAGACTGGAAAAACCATCAAGTTACTCTTGATAACCAAAAAGCCCTTGAAGAACAAATGAATAGTATTAACAGCGTGAATGATAAACTTAACAAAGGAAAAGGGAAATTATCTCTTTCAATGAATGGAAATCAACTCAAAGCTACGTCTAGCAATGCTGGTTATGGTATCAGTTACGAAGATAAAAATTGGGGTATCTTTGTAAATGGTGAAAAGGTCTATACTTTTAATGAAAAATCAACTGTAGGCAATATATCTAATGATATTAACAAATTAAACATTAAAGGACCTTATATCGAGATTAAACAGATTTAGTCAGAAAATGATGGACGATTGATGGATAATTATTTCATCAAGATACGAGTGCGCTAGTTTATTTTAAATTTGTATAATGTAACGAAAGGACCAGATCTTATTTATTTTATAGATAAGATCTGGTCCTTATTATTTTTTTGTTTGCACACGAAGTTAAGATAACAATAGATGTTTTTTGTCCAGACTTTCACTTGATTAGAAAAGAGCGTAAAGTATTTGGAAGCTATTGATGCTACGCAAGGGGATATTGTTTAAAGTAATCAGAACTTCATCGGTTGTTAAGTTACCACTTTAAATATATAATTAAATTTCATTAAAAAGATACTCTATTCAAAGTCCTTATTGGGTTTTTGAAGTGAAATATATACTATTTGAGGTGTGTGAAATGGGGAAATCTCGAGAGCAGACGATGGAAAATATCTTAAAGGCTGCTAAGAAAAAATTTGGAGAGCGTGGCTACGAAGGTACGAGCATACAAGAAATTGCAAAAGAAGCGAAAGTGAATGTTGCTATGGCCTCTTACTATTTTAATGGGAAAGAAAACCTATATTATGAGGTGTTTAAGAAATATGGTCTTGCTAATGAGCTACCCAATTTTCTTGAGAAGAATCAATTTGATCCTATCAATGCCCTTAGAGAATATTTAACGGTTTTTACTACACATATAAAAGAGAACCCTGAAATTGGATCATTGGCATATGAGGAGATTATTAAGGAAAGTGCACGATTAGAAAAGATTAAACCGTATTTCATAGGTAATTTTGAACAGTTAAAAGAAATATTACAGGAGGGTGAAAAGCAAGGAGTTTTTCATTTCTTCTCCATAAATCATACGATACATTGGATCACTTCTATTGTTTTATTTCCAAAGTTTAAAAAGTTTATTGATTCTTTAGGGCCAAATGAAACGAATGATACAAATCATGAATGGATGCCAGAAGACTTAGTGGACAGGATTGTTACTGCATTAACAGATAAACCTAACGTGTAAATTATTCAGTGTATATGAATTCTATTATTATTATTTAAAGCCTAATTTCTCAATGTATTGTAGAGAAATTAGGCTTTTTTCAACACGTCATTAAAGTTTTTATAATTCAATGACTCAATTTGCTGATTATATTTTCAAGTATTCGTTTTGAGCTACATAGATATAGTTTTTGTTGCAACTGTTTGTTGAAATGCTTTATCATGCTCAACAATAACCATTGTGGGATTAAATTGTTGAATAAGCTCTTCGATCTGCATACGGGAATAGATATCTATAAAATTTAGTGGTTCGTCCCATATATATATATGAGCTTTTTCACATAAGCTTTTAGCGATAAGTAGTTTTTTCTTTTGGCCACCAGAATAATGAGATATATCTTTCTCAAATTGAATTCGGTCAAAGTCCATCTTACGTAGGATGGATTTAAATAAGGTCTCATCAATCTTGTGCTGTTCAATAAAGTCTGATAGTGATCCCTTCAAATGAGAAGTATCTTGTTGGACATAGGAAATGATGAGTCCTGTACCTAAAATAACTAAGCCTGTATGCTGTATCGGATGTCCTAGAATTAGTTTTAGGATACTACTTTTTCCGCTCCCATTCGTTCCATCAAGTACAATTCGGTCACCTTGCTCGACTATGAAGCTAATCGACTCATTCACAATTTGGTCATCGTACTTAACGGACACATCAACCAAAGTAATCAATTCATTTGATTTAAATTGTAATTGTTCCAATTTTAATGACTCAGTTTTCTCCACATTTTTTAGTAATTTTGACTTTTCTTCAATAGCTTTTTGTTGCCTTGATTCAAGGTTTTTTGCTCTTTTCATCATCTTGGCTGCTTTATGTCCTACAAACCCCTTATCCAACTTAGAGCCTGAATTCCTCGTTCCATTTTTTGAAGCTTCCACATCATGAGACCAACTTGCTGAACGCTTGGAAGACTGTTTTAATCTCCCTATGTCTTTTTGTAGACGCTCATTTGTAGTCTCTTCGTGCTCTTGCTGTCTATCAAAATTTAACTTCCAAGAAGAATAGTTACCACTTTGAACTTCAATATTTGCTCTATTTATAGATAGGATATGGTCAACGCATCCATCTAAAAAGATTCTGTCATGTGAAATTAAAATAAATCCTTTTTTCTTCCTTAGATAATCAGAGACTATCTTTCGTGCATCAGTATCTAAGTGATTTGTTGGTTCATCAATTAATAGGAATTGGCCCTCATTTAAAAACAGTGCAGCAAGCAACACCTTTGTTTGTTCCCCATTTGATAATGTTTTAAATGGTCTGTACATGACCTCAGCATCAACATTTAAATAGGATATCTCACGCAGAAATTCCCAATCTTCTGCTTGGGGACAAATTTCTTCAAGGATTTCATGAGTGAATTTGTTCCTATCTGCAACAGAGTAGGGGAAGTAATTGAATTCTACCGAAGCAAGGATTTTCCCACCATACTCATAATTCCCTAACAATAAATTAAAGAATGTCGTTTTACCTCGTCCGTTTCTACCGATAAATCCTAGCTTCCAATCCGTATCTATTTGGAAGTTTACACTTTCAAAAATATTATCAAAGCTACCTGGGTATGAAAAAGTTAAATCTTGGACTTTTATCATTGACATATTAATTCCTCCTTTATATATCGAAACGTTTCATATAAAGTCGGAACATCCATCCAGTTTTTAATTGCTCTATATAAGTTTGATGGATATTAACGACTTATATAGAGCATTACATGTGTAACAATAGTGTCTGAAGTACTCATTTTTCTCGCTCCTTTATTTGTTAGGTACATTTAACAATTAATAAGTTCCAACTAACATAAATGGGAATAAAAAAATCCCCCAATTGTAATCGGAAGGATTAGTCTTTCGTCTATACTTAATAAGTACTTATTAATCATTTGAATGATGACAAATAAAGTATGAACTGAATTTTAAAAATGGATAGACTAACCCTATATTTTGTAGTTTGAAGTTATGAAATTCAACTTAAAATATAAATTAGTTAATCATTGTTCATCCATCATTCCTTTCATAATTCTGCTTTTAGAGTAACATTCTTTTTAGGGAGATGCAATATCAGCTTCAGCTGCACCTAATCCTAAATTATTTATAATTCTTTGAGTAAGGAGGGAATATGAAATTGACATCAACTTAAGTTGTAACTATAATTGTTACAGTTGGTTTCGAAAACTAATTCGAATTTCTATGTTAAAGATAGTATATTTTCATTCCTTTTTAACGGATCCCTTTTGGAATCCTCAGTATTGATAATTGTAAACATCTACAAAAAGTTAACAAGAATGTTGTATGTAGAAAGAAATCTTTTAAAAAGGTCATAATATACATAATAGGTTGCACACATTTTAATTAGTAGGAGTTGTGCCACTATCAAGACCTTTTTAATAAAAGTATAGAAAAAACTCAAGAAGGTGAGTCCATTGCGTAAACATGCATATGTGCAATTTTATGTATTGCTATTGGCTTTAATAGCTTATATAAGCTTTTGCTGTATATTTTTATTTGTTTTTCCGAATCTTTATTTTGTATCAGATTTTAATATCCGGCTATCATCTTTAGTTGTTGAAACTACTGTATTTATCTCATTACTGTATTCTATATTATCCAGAAGAATTAAGTTAGGAGTATTCTGGGTTTGTATTACTATTGCGATAGGGTGTTTCTTGATAGGGAATTTCATATCTGCTTTTCAAGTACTTAATGTAGAATTACCAATACAAAATTTTAATATCTCTGATGTATTTTTGTTATTTTTCTTGTTCTTCTTTCTCTTTGCGTTCTTTTATAAAATTATGATGGAATGTAATAAATGGGAGAAAGCATATTTAATTTGTGATTTATGCATTGTTGTTACTGCCATTTTTACATTAGAGTGGTACCTATTTAATAAACCATCTGCAAATATCTTATTCTTATCAATTGGAGATGTTTTTCTCTCATTTATTTTTCCAATTATAGATTTATTACTTCTATTACTTGGAGTTACACTAATCTTTCGACCTGCTATTTTCAATGCAAAAATTAAATTGTTTATTTTTATTCTAGTATTAACTGGATTGGCTATTACGGACTACTTGTATTTCTACTTACAGGATGATTTGTCAGAGCGTTCAGTTATATTATTAAGGTGTTTGTATAGAGTTTTACTATTATTTATCGCTATTGCTGCTACAATTCCAAAGGATGCTTCTTCTAAAAGAAATTATTTTATTATTAATCCGACATTTGGAGAGAAACTTCTTGGTATATTCCCTTATCTTGCAGTTGCAGTCTTAATTGGCTTTACTTTGAAAGAGCAAACTTCTTCAGCTACATTGATTACGGGAAATTGTATTGCTTTTGTATTTGTACTGATTCGTCATACAATCGTACGAATGCAAAACAAAGAGTTAACTAAAACATTAAAAGTGTTTAATAATCAATTAGAACAAACAGTATCTCAGAGAACAAGGGATTTAATAAATAAATCTAATGATTTGGTAAAAAATCAAGAGAGATTTAAGTCATTATATGAGTATCATCCGGATCCTATTTTAACGATTGATTCAAACGGTATCGTATTAAATATAAACCAGGCTGGAAGTATGTTATTAGGAAAAGAAAGTACTGCATTAATAGGGAAAGAGTGCTTCTCTATTTTTTTAGATGAAGATAAATCTGAATTGGAAGCAGCTATAAAGAAAGGGAAACGATGTAGTTCATCTTCGTTACAGTTACGTGTGAAAAATAACAATGAGAAGGACATGCTCTTTTGGTATGTCACTATAGTTCCTATTATGATAGAAGGTCAAATTTTTGGGAGTTATGTAATGGTAAAAGACATAACGAGGATGAAACAACAACAGGAAGAGATAAATTACCTTGCATTCCATGATACGGTGACGGAGATTGGAAATCGTATCTTGTTCCAACAAGAATTAGATAGATCCATTAAGCGTGCCAAAAAAACACAGGATAAATTTGGGCTCCTGTATATTGATTTAAATCGCTTTAAGACCATTAATGATACATTGGGTCATTCGATTGGTGACAGAGTTTTAAAAGAAGTTGCCAAACGTTTTAGGACATATCTGTCACCGACTATTCCTCTAGCAAGAATAGGTGGAGATGAGTTTGCAATCATTGTCCATAACCAAACAGAGCAACAGCTATTGGATTTGTGTAAAACTTTATTTCGTATAACTGAAGAACCATTTGTAGTAAATCAGCATAGTTTTTACTTATCTCTTAGTATAGGAATAGCAGTGTATCCATTTGGAGGAATAAATACTACTACACTTTTACAACACGCTGATATCGCTATGTATAGCGCAAAAGAAAAAGGTAACAATGCTGTTTGTATGTATGACGAGACATTATCTCAAAAAGTAACTCGTCGATTACGATTAGAACAGGATTTACCAAATGCAATTGAAAATAATGAGTTGTTTTTATTGTATCAACCACAAATTGATAGTAAGGCAGGTAAAGTTATTGGTGCAGAGGCTTTAATACGCTGGCAACATCCAGAGCTTGGGCTGATTTCTCCTTTTGAGTTTATACCTATCGCAGAAGAAACGGCGCAGATTATTTCAATTGGGAAGTGGACGTTACAGAAAGCGTGTCGACAACTGAAAGAATGGCATTCTATGGGCTTTTCAAATCTAAAGATCGGGATAAATTTATCAGCTATAGAGTTTGAACAGAAAGATTTTGTTCAAACAATGATATCTACTATAGAAGAGATAGGAGTACCTGCTAATTCGATTGATTTGGAATTAACAGAGCGAATAGCAATGGTAGATGAAAAAGAAACCTTATCAAAGTTAAAAGTATTAAAATCATATGGTGTACATTTATCAATTGACGATTTTGGTACAGGTTATTCTTCACTAGCGTATCTGCCTCTTTATCCAATTGATACTTTAAAAATTCCAAGAGAATTTGTTAATAGAATCGGAACTTCTACTGATGGAGATGAAATTATACAAACCATTATTTCACTTGCTCATACTTTAAACATGAAAGTGATAGCAGAAGGGGTAGAAACGAAGGAACAATTAACAGTGTTACAACGTAATGCGTGTTATCTAATTCAGGGCTATTACTACAGTAAACCTGTAAATGAAGATGAATTTATGGATTTTTTAAGTACAATGCAAAATGAATAAGTGAAAAATCAGTATATGTATAAAGTAAAGTGAAAAGACGTTCTATCTATATAGATTTGAACGTCTTTCTTATGTTTATTTTCAATAGTTATGCAGCAAGGTTTCAGCCTTTGAAAGTAAAATAAATATCTATATTCCTTGTATTTTGGGCTAATGGGGTATGAGGTGAAAGTTGCTTCTTGTGAAAATACATTAGGGACAGCTTGTATATTCTTAAAGCAATTTGAAAAAGGATTAGCAGTTTGTATGGAATTAGGAAATGAAGAGTATGTATATCATTTCAATATTTTACGTTCTCTTAATGAAGATGAAGCAATTAAACTCTTAGAAGAAGTGAAAAAAGTATTTCTTACTTCGAAAAGCAAGGTTTATGGGATTTCGTAGAAGAATATGCAGATCTAAAAAGGGGAAATTATACAATAATCACATACTATCATTTTTAATAGCTAATTAACAAAGGGACTCCAATTATGGAGTCTCTTTGTTAATGGGGTAATGATTTGGTTTATCTAACTATGACAATATTTGTAAAAAAAGTGTAAAAGGGTCCTAGTTTGGAGGGGGAATTATTTAATCTTTTTTATTTAATAAAAGGGATAATATTTAGTTATCTGCGCTTCTTAATTATGTTTTCTATCACAGTTTGAAGTAAATTTCAGTTAATCTTATTTATTTTATAGGAATTATAAGGTATACTAAAAGTAGGTGCAAAATGTACCATTTGAAAAAGAGTGCATTGCAAAAAGGAATCCGTAAAGGATTCCTTTTTTGTTTCTTTGAAAATGAAGCAACGTTCTAATTATCTCTTTTTTTATGAATGAACTACCACTGTATAAATTTAAAAGGAATTTTTGGGGAATTGCCATATTCCTGTAACAAAACAAAGGTATGTTATGTGTGTAAAATATAAAGAGAAAGAAGGAAAAGTTGTGAAAAAAATTTTGCCAATTGTTGCGTTACTAGGCATGATGAGTTTTGGAGTACAGGAAATGAATGTAAGAGCTGATACCTATTATAAGAGCGATTCAAAAATTAGTTTTTGGGATTCGAAAAGAAAGGGTACTAACTTCATGAATAGTACGTCATTACCTGAAAACTATAAAAGTGCAAAAGAAGCTAATATTGAATATGTTCGTTTAGCACCTGATAAATGGGCGAAAGATAAAGATTTTCTATTTGAAGATAAACCAGATACTTCTGGAAAGGATTTTCTGATAGGTAATGCAGATAACTATCAGGGATTAGTAAAGGAAGATCTAGAAAAATTAAAGGCGGATTTAGATGCCGCACAATCACAAGGAATGAAAGTCGTTCTTACAATGTTATCCTTACCTGGTGATCGATGGCGCCAATTTAATAATAATAAGAATGACGACAGAATATGGGAAGAAGAGAAGTATCAAGATCAAGCAAGTCAATTTTGGAAGGATCTTGCTTTGGAATTAAAAGATTACCCTGCGGTGGTTGGTTATAATATTATAAATGAACCACATCCAGAAACAGCTAAAAATAATAGATATAATGATTTTTGGACGGAAGATTACGAGAAATGGTATGCAAAAGTGAAGGGAACGACAGCGGATTTAAACAGATTTTATCAAAAAGTAATCAATTCCATTCGTGAAGTAGACCAAGAAACACCGATTATTGTAGATTCAGGTTTATATGCTACTCCATGGGCCTTTAAATATTTAAAACCAGTAAATGATAAAAAAACCCTATATGCATTTCATATGTATGAACCATATGAATTAACGAGTCAAGGTGAAAAGAAAAATAAAGAATATCAATATCCAGGATTAGTAAAAGTAGGAGACTTAGAGAAACCTGTAATGTGGAATAAGCAGGGATTAGAGAAGTTTTTGAAGCCAATCCAACAATGGTCTAAGAAAAATCATGTACCATCTAATCGAATTATTGCAGAAGAGTTTGGAATTAACCGTACTGTTCCAGGTGCTACCCAATACATGCAAGATCTTATTTCTATCTTTAACCAAAAAGGATGGCATAAATCATTCTATGCATTCCGTGAAGACACATGGACAGGGATGAATTATGAATTGGGAACAGGAAAAATAAAATGGGATGAAGAGGGTAAACCGATGCGTCAAGATAATTCACTCTGGGATGTAATAAAAAAAGATTTACAAACGCGTAAATAGTTTAGAATATTAGGCCTAAGGACTAAATGTAAGCATCTAACTCAAATAGAATTAGATGCTTTTTATTTCGAAAAAAGGTGGAGTTGAATTAAAGATTCCATCTTTTCTTTTGCATAAAGAGTACCAATCAGGTTTATTTACAACGAAAAATAAGATTTTTAGAGAATAGCTTAGAAAAAAATAGTGGAGGTTCAAACAAATGTGGTCACAATTGTTTAAACCTTTAAAGTAAATAAGTTTTATGAATTTTTTGTGAGATTCCAACCCTTAAATGTTGAAAATTATTTACTGATTTCTCCAATTGGGTGTATTTCTCCAATTAGATGGAAGTTTAGAATACAGAATCAAAACATAATAGGCTGTTATCGATGAGTTTATCGTAAAGTTGTTATTTAATGTGTCATCAAATAACATTTATATACAATAATAAATAAAGAAAAGGAGATATTTATGAAAAAATATAGAGTAATAGACACAACTTAAATAGTATGAATAGTTTAGATTGTAAAAACATGAAGAAGAAAACAAAAAATCCTTAAGAGTACTAAGGAAAAATGAGGGAGATAATATGGGGAATAATTCAAAACATAAAACTAGAAAAATACTTGCAGCTACTGCTACAGTAACTATGCTTGCGACTGGAATGATGTCTTCATCAGATGTCTTTGCGGAGCAAAAGGAGCAGCAAAAAAATTTATCGACATCACTGCAAAGTGAAAAGTCAGTTAAATCAGAAAATATAACATTTACAGTCCCAGGAAAAGGAGATGTTGAGGTACTAAAACAACAGGAAAGAAAAAGTATGGCATTTAGTCCATATGAACCAACTGGTTTATATGCAAAACCAAATGAACAAATAACGATTAATGTAGAAGGTAATCAAGATATTCAGGTATATATTGGAACGTATTCGTATGATGCTTCTTGGAGAGAAGATTCTAAGATAAAATCATTTACATTAAAACCTGGTATAAACACAATCCAATCTCCAAATGGGGGGCTGATTTATTTTTATAATAAACAGCAAGGTGGTACCATTCGAACAACAATCACAACAGGTGGAACGACTACGCCTTTCTTTGAACTAGGAAAGCATACGAAACAAGATTTAATAAACATGCTGGACCAATATCCTAATGCACATGCAGTGGAGTTAAAAGGCGAACGTGTATTAATTACGGCCAGCCCTGCACGTGTGAAGAAATATTTGTTGGGTTCTAATACAGATCCTGTACAACTCTTAAAAAAGATGGATGAAGCTACTCGAATTCAAGACAAAGTAGCTGGATTATCTGAAGAACAAGTAGATAAACATTATGTTCATTACGTAGAAGAAAATCATTCTCCTGATTATTATATGTATGCAACTTCTTATCGAACAGCATATGTAGGAGATGCAATCCAATACGTGTTAGATATTAATAAATTTGTAAAAGATGGATGGGGTCCTTGGCATGAGGCAGGACATTTAAGACAACAATCACCCTGGAAGTTTTATAATATGACAGAAGTACAAAATAATATATACAGCCTTTCTGTAGAAAAAGCATTTAATCAAACATCCAACTTAGAGAAAAATGGAATTTATCCAAAAGCGTTTCAATATCTAGAACAAGTGAATAAAAATTATGATGAAATTAGCGATGTTTTTGTAAAGCTTGTTATGCTTTGGCAACTACAGTTAGCGTATGGAGAGGATTTTTATCCTAAATTGCATCAATTGTATAGAGACATGCCTTCAAGTGAACTTCCACAAACTGATGAAAATAAAAAACAATTATTTATGATTTCAGCATCAAAAGTAGCCAAACAAAATTTGATTCCTTTCTTTGAGAAGTGGGGATTACGTCCAAATAACGATACCATTCAAAAGGTAGCTGCATTAGGATATCCAATTTTAACAGCAGAGATTTGGAAGGGTACGGATTCTAATCCAATTAAACCAGATATGCCTGATGTAAATAATATTTTAGAAGGAAACCAGTTTGCATGGTCGCTGAAAGGGATTGGAGATTTTGAATTCGCAAAAGTAAATTTAAATAAATCAACAGAAGAAATGCAAATTGATCTAAAAGCAGGTGTACCACATAACTACTTTGATAGTACATATGCAAGTATTAAAGTGCAAAACACATCAGGTAAAGTAGTATATAACAAGGAGTTTTATGGGAATAAACAGCAAAATGCTGGAACACAAAAAGTTTCAGTAAAGACCGGTGATCTTATTGAGCTTACACATTTAGAAGGCAGAGAGAGGGCAACATTAATAAATTTAGATAACAATAAACGTGAAAACCTTGATAAAAAAGTAATGTATGAAGTTACAAAGGATGGCCTGAAAAAAGTAAATCAAATTGTTAATCCGAAACCAGATACAGAAGCGCCCACACAGCCACAAGGATTATATGCAAGTAACCTTACTTCTAACAGTGTAGAGCTAAAATGGAATCCTTCTACAGATAATATAGGTGTAAAAGAATATCAGGTATTACGTGATGGACAATTGATTCAAACCGTACAAGGAACGACATTTATTGATCAAAACTTAACAGCTAATAAGGAATATAAATATGCAGTGAAGGCTGTAGATGCAGCTGGAAATACATCAATTCAAAGTGAAATTCTTCCGGTAAAAACCAAAGATCAAAATGTATCTTATGAAAAATGGGATCCAAAGAAGGCATATACAAAGGGCGATAAAGTAGAACATCAAGGGACGGTGTATGAAGCGGTTCAAAATCATCAAGGAAATGGTGACCCGAATTGGATATTTGCGTTATCTTTATGGAAACCACTTACAATCAAATAACATGTAAGAATCAGATGTGAAGATAGAACAACATAAAATTGGGGCAGTATTTTAAAGATTTACTGGATGTTGTTTGAATTTTGATAGATTTCTCTACTAAGTTATTATTCAATAATAAAAATTAGAAAAGGATGTAGATTAGTGATTAGTCAGAAAACGAAGAAAAGATTTAATAAAGTTATTATAATGACCGCAGCATGTAGCATGTTTTCTATGTTTGGAACGTCTATTTCGCACACTAAAGCTGCAACACATTCAGCTGCTCCAGCAGTTTATGTGAGTCCCCAAAATATACCTGCCTCAGATATTATTAGTATAGACTGGTCACCAGTTCAGACTCCACCTTATACGTACTGGGCTGTACACAACTGGAATGCAGGTGGTGAAGCTGGAGGATATGCTGGTTTTCAACAACAAAGTGGGTTTGATGAAAATGGAAAACGCACTTTACATTTTGCCTTATGGGATCCAATTTCCTCTAAAGAAGCAATAAAGGCCGAATACTTATCTCCGAATTCGCAAGTTGGACCCTTTGGAGGAGAAGGAACAGGAATGAAGGTTCAAACAACTTATGGTTGGAAAGACTACAATTGGTACACAATGACAATGCGTTCATGGCAAGAAAATGGTCATACTAAATTTGGACAATGGATGAAAGATGTAACAAAGAATAAATGGCATCAAATTGCAATTATGGACTTTCCGGTTGCTAATGTTGCATTTAATCATGGATTAGGAATGTTTCAAGAAGACTGGGCTGATAGTGGACAGAATGTTCGAGAAGCGCGCCTAAAAAATGGTTATAGCCGAAAATTAGTTGATAAACAATGGAGTTCTTGGAATAATCAAAGTATTTCTGGAACGCATGATAATACTTATCAATATGATGGAGGCTCTACTTCAGAATATGTATGGGTCAAAGCAGGAGGTAATACGCAGTCTACTATTGGGGCAGGAAAAATATTCACGCTAAATCAACCTACTCAACCTGAAATAGGAAAACTAGATTTTGATATCCAATCTATATATTATGAAAATGAAAAATTAAATGTATCTTGGAAACTAAAAGAAAATAGTACACCGCAATTTAAGGGAAAAATTGAAATTTATAACAATGAAAATATGACGGGCCAACCTATTAACGTAATTAATGATATTAAATCCTATCAAAATGGAATCAGTCAATCTATATCATTACCAACAAATGCTTATGCAAAGATTGTATTAACGGATATATTTGATCAAACTGTTGAGAAAAAGGTACAAATCAAAAATGAATCTCCAAACATTTTTGAAGGTAATGAATTTGCATGGTCGCTGAAAGGGATTGGAGATTTCGAATTTGCGAAAGTAAATTTAAATAAATCAACAGAAGAAATGCAAATTAATCTAAAAGCAGGTGTACCACATGACTACTTTGATAGTACATATGCAAGTATTAAAGTGCAAAACACATCAGGTAAAGTGGTCTATAACAAAGAGATTTATGGAAACAAACAGCAAAATGCTGAATCGCAAAAAGTTCCAGTCAAAGTAGGCGATTATATAGAGTTAACACATCTAGAAGGTGTACATAGAGCTACTCTTACAAATGTAGATAATAGTAAACAAGAGAGCTTTGGAAAAAAAGCCATATACGAAGTTACAAAGGAAGGTCTGAAGAAAGTAGAAAAAATGCCAGAAGCAACAATTTTAGAAGGAAACAAGTTTGCATGGTCATTAAAAGGATATAGTGATAGAGAAATTGCAAAAGTAGATTATGATAAAACGGTAGAAGAGATGAAGGTAAAACTAGAAGCAGGTGTACCACATTCCTATTTTGCTAGTACGTATGCGAGTATTAAGGTCCAGAATTCTTCTGGTAACGTTCTGTACAATAAGGAAATCGTGGGAAATAAACAACAAAATGCTGAAAGCCAAACTGTGCCCGTCAAGGTAGGGGATTACATTGAATTTACCCATATAGAAGGAGAAGCAACAAAGGAAAAAACGCGAGCAACTTTAATTAACCTTGAAAATAACAAAAATGAAACCATTGGAAAAACAGCAAGATATCAAGTTACAAAAGAAGGCTTGAAGAAAGTAGAAAAAATGCCAGAAACAACGGTTTTAGATGGAAATCATTTTGGGTGGTCATTCAAAGGATATAGTGATAGAGAAATCGCAAAGGTAGATTATAATAAGACAACAGAGAAAATGCAGGTGAATTTAGAAGCGGGCGTACCACATTCTTACTTTAATAATACGTATGCAAGTATTACAGTAAAGAATTCAACCGGTAGTATTTTGTACAATAAGGGAATCGTGGGAAATAGACAGCAAACTGCTGAAAGCCAAACCGTGCCCGTAAAAGTGGGAGATTACATTGAGTTTACCCATATAGAAGGGGAAGCAGTAAAAGAAAAAACACGCGCTATACTTATTAATCTTGAGAATAATAAACAAGAATATATGGGCAAAAAAAGAACCTATCAAGTTACTTCAACGGGATTAAACAAAATAGAGTAACATGAAAAACATTCTAATTATTAGTTAGATGCAAATAGTCGTTCATTATGAACGGCTATTTGGCTTTTATTTAAAGAGAAGTGAAATGAAAATATTCTCTCTTTTGTATATACTCTCGTTGCTATCAACTGCTACATTCTTTTATCAGGAGAAAATAATTTAAAAAATGTGCTTGAGAATGGATACATGTTTAAGTGCTATAGATTTGAGAAAAAAGAAACAGAATAGTAAGGTATTTGTTGATAAATCAACTTTTATATTACAATATTTTACATATTCAGTATGATGTATATGAGTTCTGTATATTAAGGGAGGAATGGGAATGAAAAGGTTCATAACACGTGCAAGTGGTAATGCAATCTCAAAAAAGTTAGTTTTAATGGTGTTGTCGATGGTTTTAATGATATTGATGATTACCCCATCGAATGATGTATCGGCAGCCAACCTATCAAAAGCAGGTTCACTAAAAGGCGTGAATTTATTTAATGGAAGTTGGACAGTTGCTATTCAGGCAGCAAATTTACAATATGTTTCCGCTGAGCCTTTTGGAAATGTAATAGCAAATCGTAATGCAGTTAATGAATGGGAGAAATTCGAATTAATTCCGACTGGCGAATTATATACGTACGCTTTAAAAGCTAAAAGTAATGGGAAGTATGTTTCGTTTGAGCCGAATGGTAGAGTAGTAGCAGATCGTACATCAATTGGGGCATGGGAAAAGTTTATCTTATATAATGGTGGAGACAATAGGATATATGTATTACAAGCACTGAGTAATGGTAGATATATATCAGCAAATGGTGGTAGAGAATTAACAGCTACTAGTTATGTAGCTGGAAGCTGGGAAAGATTTGTTATTGTATACTTCTAAACTTTGAAGTGTTATATATTTAAATGATAATGGCATGTTTAGTTTGTATAAACGCTTAATACAATAAAGTGTTAAGTATTTAATACAAGCGTATATTAACGTGTAAAAGGGCTGCAAGTAATTAGCAGTCCTTTTTACATGTTAAATAAGGACTTACTGAGGTTATAATGAAAAGAACAAGAACCCTATAGGGTTCTTGTTCAAGGCATATTAACAGTAAGGAGAATCATGAAATGCTACTTCAAATCTTTATTAGGGGAAAGATTTTGAATAAGCTTAACATACATCTATTTTGACATAAATGTAATATATAGTAAATTGATAATGTTTATACTTACTATTACTAATATTCAATTAAGATAATTAACACTATTTCTATAGTGTTAATTAAGTGCATATTTAGAAAACTAATAATATCCCTAATTTCGTTATATATTTATAATATAATATTTTATTATATGTACTAAAAAGCTTATAGATATATCATTTCAAAAATTAATTAACATTTAAACAATTTTAACTGAAATTGGGTGTGTATTATCTAAAAGCAAATAAAATAAACAAAGACCCTGTAATTATTGTAGTAAGGTACATAGAACTAAAACCAAGATATTCTTGCGAACTCAAAAAGCCTAAATTCCTTAATTTAGGAATTTAGGCTTTGACGCTATGTCATGAATTACAATCGGAATGGAATCGGGCATATCTACTACAACAGAGTTATAATTTCTTCAGCTCATTAAATTAGAAACTGGTATTTGATTACCGTAGTTGAATTATTTCTCTTTTAAAAGAACGGAAAGATTTTTTTACGTTAGCATTTTTTACATAATAATTATTTAAGAGAAAAAATACTACTGAGTAATGCTATTAAATCCCAGTCTAATTTCTAATGGTCCCAGTATCTTTTATTTTGACGTGTGTCTTTACATTTATTTTAGCCTCTGCTAACGCTTGCAACCAATCTCCCTTTACTTTTTTCCACTCTTTATATTGAAATGCTCTAGCATATAGGGATAATCCGATTGGATCAATTTTATTCTGCTGTATTTCATACAAAATATTTTGTAAATTATTATTAATTTCTTTTTGAATAGCACTTTTTAAATTATTTATATTTTTTTTATTATCATAGTGTCCCTTAATTGAATTCGCATTGGTTTTTTCTATTAAAGCTACATTAGCATATATATCGAGATTAAATACAAACTTTCCGTTTTGAAAATTAACAACTACCTTCCTTGTCGCGTTCTGTACGAAGATAGAAGTGTTTGTTTTTTTGTTGGACTTTTTAGGAGGAAGCGCAAGGTGTAGTATCATTCGCCCGCTACTTTTTTGCTTATTTATAAGATTGAAAAATTTAACATCTTTTTTAGGGATATGAGTTAAATATTTCCCTTTTTGATTTAAAAATGCAATTCCAACTGTGTCGATTTCATTCTTTGTTTTTTTGATAATTGGAACAGTTTGCGTCATTCCTTCTTCATTTTGTTCTCTCATTAATTGTTGAATTGTAGAAGAGACGGATTGGTTATTTTGAATTGACGATTCGATTACACCATTTATATAAGATGAAAGTGATGGTTTACTAGGCTTATGAATTTTAAAAACTTCTTCTGCAGGTCCATCTACAAGTACTACTTTAGCATTAATGGTAGCGTAAGGATCACGGTAAGAAGAATCAAGCTCCTGCAACCAATTTGCTTCTTGCGCTAATTTTTTCCCAATTAAAATGATTTCAGCTTTGGAAGCTGTCATAAAGCCTGTTAACTTCGTATCTATCTTACTGAATCCAGTATATACAGTTGATGCTTGTGTCCAATGTTCTATAGTACTTTTTGGTTGTTTATGATGAAAGAGTGGTATGCTTGTTCCAACTTTTATGTCTCCATTAGGGGTTCTATCCAAGCCAATTAACAGGATTAATGAAACCTTCTCAAGAGGAATTCTCTGACTACAACCAATTATATATACACAACAAATTACAATCCATATCCATTTTCGAATCAAAGTTGTTTCCTCCTAGTAATCCAAGTAAAAAGAATACTGTAAGCGAAAAATAAGATTGGTAATAGAATAAAGAAAACGACATTTAAGATATCCATAAGAGAATATATAAACAAATATTGATCCACATCGGGATTTAGGAAAATAAATAGGCCAACTATAAGTAACATAAAAGCAAGTAGCGCCCAATTGCGGGCGTTTTTTTGAAGTGAAATGGTCACAGATTCAAAACTGAAAAATAAATACGGATATATTGTAGTGGAAAATACAATTAAATAGTAAGCGATATATATAATTTCTAATCGTTCCATGAAAGAAAAACGAACCCCTTTTAACAGATGAAATACTGGCCAGATTACATCTTTTATCCCTTCTGGACTAAAGTATATATAAGAAAGGATAGTAACATATAGATAGAAAAACATGGTTCCAGTATTCGCTATTAGTAGTCCTTTTATGGCTTTTTGTTTTTTTTGTAAGAATGGGTATATATAATATGCAATTTCTAGGCCAGCATAAGGAGTAATGGTTTCTTTTGTTGCCTTTACAATAGGGTATAATCCTTCTTTAAATATAGGTAGTAGGTGTAAAGGATTGTAGTTAGTCTTTAGTGAAAAAAGAAGAAATAGCGGCATCCAAGTAGTGAAGAAGAAAACAAGCATAGAATAACTAGTAAGAGCCCTTAACCCACTCAGGGCTAAAATAATAAAAGGTAATAGTAATAATATGGTGATTTGATAAGCAGGAGTGGAAGGGAATATCCACACTTTTACAATATCAGTTGCCTTTAATAAAGTATTAAATCCAGCAAAAAATAGATAAAAGGCATATGCAAGAAAAAGAATTGTCCCTATCCATTTACCAAAGTATGTTTTTAAGATTTGTGAGAAATTTTTGTTAGGATTTTTTTGTAACATTAATATAATAAATACACCGATTATAGAAGTAACTATCCATCCGAGAATGATCGAAATCCAGCCATCTGTACCAGCAGTAGTAGCAAGTGGGCTTGGCATAATTAACATACCAGATGCGAGTTGCAGCGAATGAATGAAAATAATAAATTCGAATAAAGTTACTTTTTGGAACTTAAGATTCCCCATGTTAACCACCTTCTTTTTTCTTTCTTTGTTTCGGCTGTCCTGTACTCGAGCGGGTAGTAATCATCGAAATAGGAAATCTTACAAAAGAATCTTTTAACTCTTGGAGACGAAATGGTGCGATTGGCATTCCGTATGGTGAACCATAGGAAGTTAGTGAAACAAAATGAGCAAATAAGAGCATTAATCCACTAACAATACCTACAATCCCATAAAAGTAAGCCAATAACATCATTGGAAAACGGATAAGGCGTATAGAACTTGATAAATCATAATTAGAAACAATAAATGAAGCAATGGCTGTAATAGATACAATAATAACCATAACGTTACTAACAAGACCAGCTTGAACAGCCGCCTGTCCAATTACAATCCCTCCAACGATTCCAATAGTTTGTCCAATTGGTTGTGGTAAGCGAATGCCAGCTTCACGTAGCATTTCTAGTGTAATTTCCATTATAAAAGCTTCCAATAAGGGGGAGAAAGGGACTTTGACTCTTGATGTTGCAATAGAAGTGTATAAGTCTATAGGAATAATTTCAAAGTGAAAAGAGACTATAGCAATATAAAATGCGGGTAAAAAAATAGCTATAATAAATCCTGCAAATCGTAATAAGCGAAAAAATGATGCGATGAGCCAATGAATATTATAGTCATCTGGGGTTTGAAAAAATCCAATCAAATTCATAGGAACAACCATTGCACCAGGGGATCTATCCATTAATACTGCTACTTTCCCATCAAGTATATGATTTGAAATGGCGTCTGGGCGCTCGCTTAAATACGCCTGTGGAAAAGGAGTCCAATTTTGATCTTTTGTATAATTAGATAGCTCTCCAATACTTAATACCGCATCTGTTTTGATTTTACAGATTCTAGTTTCAATTTCTTGGACTACATCTGCGTTTGCTACATCACCTAAGTAAATTAAATAGACTAAAGAAGTGGCTCTTTCTCCAATCGTCAGCTTTTTGATTTTTAACTCTGTAGAAGGAATATATCGACGGATAAGACCTATATTTTTTGTGGCATTTTCAATAAATCCATCATGGGATCCTTTTATAGTAACTTCTGAAATTGGCTCTTGAATTGCTCTCTCTGCCCAGCCTTTTGTATTTATTAGAAGTGAACGCTTTTCTCCCTCCATAAACAGTACACATTGCCCCTCAAGTAATCCTTCTTTAATTTCATTCCATGTATATACTATTTTGGTATGAGTAGCAATAATATTAGAATTAAATATTTGACTGTCTTCATTTACTTCTTGTAATAATGGTGTAACAACATTGGTTTTTAATGCAACACCATCTGTAAGGCCTTCAAAATAATATAGTAAAATATTCGTGTTTGTTTTTAATTGCAAAGGATGTTCAATTAAATCTGCACTAATATCAAAGATATTATCTAGTGTATTTTTAAATTGTTTTAAGTTACTTGTTTGGATCCTTTCAATGGTTTTATCTGTCTTAGTTACTAAGGTCTCTTCATTTAAGGACAAAATTGACACCTCTTTAATATATAACGATTAGTTGTATTTATTATTTTTATATGATTGAATTTTATTCACTAATTTAAACTAATTGGAGATAAGAATTAATAAATTTGATGTGCTATATTATTAATTCAATAATTGAGAGCAAAAAGCAGATGTAATTTGTGTGGAAATTTCAGTATTAAGATAGAATTGAAATTTGAATGATTATAATAAAAAGAGCTCTTGATAGGTTCTTTTTTTAGTTGGTAAATATGATGTCAACAATAGATGGCGATAAAGGTAGTAATTTAGATGTCTTTATGTTAATCAGCTAAATTTTGTAGGAAGAATTCTTTTTTCATACCTTAATACTCAATGAAAAAGGATATTTCATTTATTTGGGTGTTCTAGTGTATTTGAATTTTGCGCACCAACAAATTTTGTTTAGGGACAAAATGTATTTTCTTAATTATCAGAAAAAACAACGCAACAAAATTCCTATTCACTATTTTGGTAGGTATCAAATATTTCTTTGTCCTTATTTTCTTGATATTACCGCACGTTTATATGTTTCTAAGGGAAAGAAATACTTTCATTTTTATTACCATCTATTGTTTGATTAAGATGGTAACATGAAAGTGAAACGTTTACAACCAGAAAATAAAGAAAAAATAGTAAAATACGACTTTTTTCGACAATCATTCTATATTTATATTTCATTTTATTATAGGAAAAGGCGGGGGAAAGCGGACCTTTTCCTATAAAATGTTTTGTTGGAATTAGAAATAACTAAAAAAGTAATATTATCTTAAAATTAAAATGAAATTCAATGATAAGGTTATAATTGAATTTTTAAACCTCATGTGTATTGAAAGTATGGTCAAATCTTAATCCACGTTGCGTTTCTTCCTTTTGTAACTAGCTTAATATGGCCAAACACTTGCAAGGAATTTAAAGCCTTACTGATTGTACTTTCTGCAATGTCTGGATAAGTGTTACGAATACTTTCCTTAGTAAAGGGTTGTTTTTGTTTAAGTATAAAATCCTGAATTCTCTCAACTTTAGTATGTTTACATATAGAATCTAGAACTGTGTTATGTAGATCTTTGTAAGCCTCTAATATAATGGTTAAAAACGTTTTTAACCAAAAGCTATTATTATGTTCCTCGCAGTACCAATTCACCGAAGATTTATAAATCGAATTGTAATAATCAGATTCGTTTTTCTTAATATATTTATCCAAACATACATATTTTACAAATGTATGTCCACTCTTAATTAACAGCAATTGCATTAACATAAATGCCAGCCTGTTATTACCTTGATTGAAAGGGACTATGCAATAAAAATTTAATATAAAACGAGCTATTAATAAAAGTGAATGTAGCCCCTTACTAGTATTTAATGAGTTGTATTGATCACATAATTGCTCCATAAACCGTGGGATAAGTTCATGCGGAAGAATGCGGTAACTATTCAAGTGCATTCCATGTTCTGGAACTCCTGGAATAATAAAAGGTTTTTCACGCCATTTGGCACTGTCAGAGGTAATATAATGTATTAGTTGAAAATGTAATTCCTGTATAGTTGCTGGATTAATTAATAAAGTACAGGAGTTTTTATGTACAAAAGAAAGTGTTTGATAATAGCAGAAAATAGCATCTTCAGAAATATTTTGAGGCACTATATCATCTAAAATAAGTTCTTTTAATCTTTTATTAGGAACTTTTATATCCTCATAAATAGTTGTGAAATTTTTTATGTAATGTAGTGGTATAGTTTTTTCTAAACTATTAAATATGTCAGGGTTTTGTTCCTGATAAGCAGCTAATTTTCCTTTGAATTCGCTAATTTCACTTATTAAATTGATTAACCTCCTTTTTAATTCAATATTTTTGTACTTATCATCAAAAAAGTCTCTCATTTTTGTTCCTCCTGTAACCCCTTAACACGTTGTTGCATATATCTTTCCATTCTAAAGGTATGCCACGAAATCATTGTAAAATAAAGATATTGTAGGTCTGATTTTGAATATATATATCAGAATCTATATTTTTATTTAACAATTAAAATATGGAAATTATAAAGAAGAATCGTTACGATTCAATTTTAATAGGCATAATCCTAACATCAAATGCAAAAATGTACAATATAAAATATAAAATATAAAATATAAAACTATCAAATCTTTTGAAAGATTATCTAAAAGAGTTTTAAGAAATTGTAGGTATAGATGTGCTTTGGTTTAGGAGTAAATAATAAAGCGGTAATAAAGTTTTCATAGGTAATTAAAAAGTAGATAGACTATTAATTTGTGACAATTACGTGCCTAATCTATCATATGCTTTTATGAGAATTCTAAAATTAAATCCTAACGAGCTGAATTTTCTATATTTAGCATAAATATTAGGGGGGCGTGCTGATGAAATGTATCATTTTATATAGAAATATGTAACGTTTAACACTCGTATTGTAAAATATTTTGACATACGTTAATTTAAATATTAGGTACAGGAACATTTAATAAAAACTCAGTACTAGAATACCCTTTAAACGTTTCACCCTAAGAACCTTTTCTCAAGCACACTGAAGTTCATCCTTTGTTTCTGTGCCTTATTAGATAAAAATAACACAATAAATTATTAGAATGTGATAGTTAAAATTGGATTTTAAATCTTTTCTCTTTTCTTAAACATTAACAATTTCTTGATAATCTGTTTAAAGTAAGGGGATACAGGATAGAAAATAGCTATTAATAAAGAAAATAAAGTTAAGCTAGATACCTTAAGTTATTTTATAAGTAATTAAGCGTTAGTTTGAATTAGTAGGGGTATTATATGTGTTTTAACCTCAAGTGTATATGTTTAAGGTTAAAAGATTTGTGAGTGGTATAAAAGTAGCGGAAGTCTGGAAGAAACGGATATAATCGGTTTCTTCCAGACTTTTTTGCTTTTTGTAATATAAAAAATTTATTTTTCCTACATGAGGAATTTTTTTGTTTTAATATTTGAATTTTTTGTGAAATTAAATGGAGTTTTTATTCTTCTTTTAATACATAATGTTACAAAATTGCTTAATTGTATTTACTTTATTTTTATAGGAGATTAAAAATAATAATAAATGTACCAATTTATGAGAGATATTAATATATTAATTGACGATTTGTTCGTTTATTCCTATATTGCTATTATATTAGCGAAAGCAATATATTGGGGGGAAAAAAATGAAATTGAAATTAACATCTAAATTGGAAAGATTAAGAACAAGTAAAAAGGGGATTGGTGCTTGTGTTTTGGCTGCAGGCATGACAGCAATCACAATGACTCCTCAAAGTGCGTATGCACACGGGTTTGTTGAAAAGCCGAGTAGTCGTGCTGCTTTATGTAGTCAGAATTATGGGGCATTAAATTTAAATTGTGGAAATGTAATGTACGAACCTCAAAGTCTAGAAGCACCTAAAGGATTTCCAGATAGTGGACCGATTGATGGGAAAATTGCTTCGGCAGGAGGATTGTTTGGAGGTATTCTTGACCAACAAACATCAAATCGTTGGTTCAAAAACACAATTAAAGGTGGAGTAAATACATTTACATGGAAATATACAGCGCCACATTCTACAAGTAAATGGCATTATTACATTACAAAAAAGGGATGGGACCCTAACAAACCATTAACAAGTGCTGAATTAGAACCAATCGGAACTGTGAAACATGACGGTTCGGCTGCATCAAATAATTTAACACATACAATTAATGTACCAACTGATCGTAATGGTTATCATGTTATTTTAGCTGTATGGGATGTAGCAGATACGTCAAATGCGTTTTATAATGTAATTGATGTAAATTTAGTAAATAATGAAACTCCTGATACAGTAGCTCCAAGTCAACCAACTGAATTAAATGCCTCTAAAGTTTCTGCCAATAGTGTTGAAATAACATGGAAGGCTTCTACTGATAATATAGGTGTAAAAGAATATCAAGTGTTACGTAATGGAGAAGTAATTGATACGGTACCAGGTACAACTTTTATTGATAAAAAACTAAAAGCAGATACGGAATATACCTATACAATAAAGGCATTAGACTCTGCTGGAAATATATCAAAAGAAAGCGAAAAACTAAAGGTTAAGACAACACATGCAATCCCAGATATAGAGGCTCCAAGTCAACCAAAAGGATTACATAGTATGGGTACAACAGCGACAACTGTTGATTTGATGTGGAGTCCGTCAGAAGATAATGTAGGTGTTGACCATTATATTGTATATAGAGAAAGCGCTGGGGTTATGAATAAAATTGGGACCTCGGCTAATACATCCTTTATGGATAAAGATTTGAAGGCTAATACATCGTATAAATATGTAGTGACGGCGGTTGATTTAGCTGGAAATGAATCTAGTAGAAGTGATGTTTTGAATGTAACAACAAAGTCAGAGGATTCCGTATATGAAAAATGGGATGCAAGAAAAGCATATACTAAAGGTGATAGAGTAGTACATGAGGGGAAAGTGTATGAAGCAGTTCAAAATCATCAAGGAAATGGCGACTCAAATTGGATTTTTGCTTTATCGCTTTGGAAGCCAGTTTTGAATAAATGATAAGCTGAAAAAGGTAGTTAACAATTTTGGATTGCTCTTTAAAAATTAAGGGCGGTTTCAAATATAATTATCTAATGGATTAAATGATATGTTAATAAAGTGAAACTTTAATCAGTGAAGGTTTTGTTCATCCCCCACTGATTATCATCCCTCACCAATCGGGCTTTTACGGGCGCCCGTTAATGCGGGATAAAATTTAAACGCCATCCTAATGTTTACGAAATGAAATTAAAAAAGAATCCCAATGGAATTCCATTGGGATTCTTTTTTTCTAATTTGTAATAGCGTATATTTTCACTGTGAATTTGCTAGTGGCACCAATTGGACTTGCAATATAATATTTAGTATTTGTGTAAGCTTCAGTCCTAGATTCATGTGAAATATTTTTCCAACGAGTGGAATCTATTCCTAGGGAAACATCAATCATTACATTGAAAGAAATAGTAGAAGGATAATCTTTTTCTGAAGGCACAATAACCCATTTTAATTCTTTGGTACCTACAGGTAAACTATCAATTTTAAAGTTTTGGCTGGATCGATTTTGTTGCCCTGATAAAGGACTAGATTCAGATGATATTTGTGAAATTAATATTTCCTTTTCATTTGAATGTATACCATTTAATTTAATGATACTATCAATTAAACCTGGACCGGGAAAATCAGCTGCGATGATACCAGAATGTTTAATTGCGCCTTGTTGTAAGAGTTCGGTCCCAAGTGTATTCATCCCCCCATAGTATACTTGTCCGTTTCTATCGCGAGGGAAATCACTCCACGCATTAGTGGAATTCGTTTGAATCAATTTAGGACTACTGTCAGTATTTCTGCTCTCTTTTCCGCTTGCAACAAACCAAGGATATACATTATTTAAAAATGCGGCTGCGCCCCCCGTACCACTAAAATGGTTGAGATAAATTTTTCCATTATTAAAATTAGTATTTGTATTTTGTAGATGGTTTTTTATCGCAATCCATTTTGTATATATTTCGTCTGGTCCGCTTCCAATTTCAAATTTATCTTGTATATTCAAACCTTCGTAATCAATCCCGTACAATTGAGTGGATGTAAAGTTTTGTAAGATTACAATTTTCCCGCGGGTATCTCCTAAAGTAGGGTTATTTCTATCTGAAGTTGGTACGGAATTAGGATCCCAAAAATATGAAGCATTAACGTTTTTATATTTTAAAAATATCTCCTCAAATGATAGAGATCCACTTTCAGGAGTAGTTTCTTCTTTTAAGCGCATTAATATTGTTTCTGTTGGGTGATCTTTTAAAAATTGAATGGTCTCTTTTAATACATCTTCAAACACAGCTTTTTGATTTACAACGCCATGATACATTGCAAAAGAATCTTTTACACGTTTAACACGCATATCTACATATCGAATTCCGGAATTTAATTGTTGGGATAAACTCATAGTTTGATTTCTTGTCAAATTTTCATCAAGAAAACTCGCTCCATGTAAAGCCATCGTACCGTGAGTCCCTGGAATAGATATTTCACTTATTTTTGTTGAATCTTCTATTTTCGACATCCACGATGGATTTTGATACCCTATATTGGATTCGTAGGAGTAACCTGGATGACTATCAGCTAAAATAGTAGATGGTGTACTTAAACTTGCTAGTGTAATACAAGTAAGGATGCTAGTTTTAAAGAAATTTCTCATTTTTATTTTGTTCATTTTTTCTCTCCTGACCTTTAAACAATTGTTAGATGATTTTTTACTATATTTATTGTTTTTCATTCTTAAGATAATAAATTTTTGTATTTAAAAATAATTAACAATAGGGGGAGTAAGTTATTTGAGACTTTAATAATTTTTTATTATAAATTGTCCCTAATAGCTAAACAGCTTCTTGAAAACTCGAAGTATAGCCTCCAAAAAACAACTGTTTATCGTATTGAATACAAACAAAACAGAAGTCCTAAAAAAGACTTCTATTTTGTGACATATAATGAATGATAAGGTGGTAAACAAGTCAAGATAATGTGATTGAGTGGTAAAAATTTATTAATAGCTGTTTTAGAATCTCTTATAACAAGGCTGATTACAAAAAGCGGATCTCTACACTGCTAATAAAAATTGAAAAATTCTACTCATTAAAACTGAGACTAACTACAGTTGCAATTGATTGGGCTGCATGTTCCCAGCTTCCATCTATAACTTTACCAATCTGCTGACCAAGTGCATTTAAATCATTTGGATTAACTGGAATTCCATTATACGCAGCAAGAATTGATAAAAGTGGAGCAGCAAATGGTGTCCAACCACCTCTATCAATATTAAATACAGGTTTATCTAGTACCTTTCCATCTTGTACTGTAAACTCATAATAAAATTGATCATCTGGACGAAAACTTAAATGATGAGAGATTTGTCCCTTAACATATTTTTTTCCTGCACCTAGATTTACTACTTCTATTTCTTTTACATTAAATTCATGTTCAAATACTTTAATTTTTTTGACTTCTGGACCATTTAAGGCAGCTTGAACGGCTGTTTCCAAATTGTTTTGTGCAAAAGGTTGAATACTCAATTGTGCCTCTTTTTGTTGAATAGGAGCCTCCTTTTCTGCAGCAAACACCGAGGTAGTAGGTAGTGCACCTGTAGCTAACGTAGCTGCAAGTGCTGTTGTCATAATGATTTTTCTTTTCATCTTCATAGTTTTCCTTCCTCTCTTAAAGTTATGATATATAATTTTTTAAGATTGACACGGTACAATTTTTTTCATAATGCACGCAAAAAACTGGTTTAAGAACTATGTGAAAAACGTGTCGGAAAATTAAAATTAATTATATATGTATTTTAAATGATATCTATCTACACATATTTTTTCAATTTTTAGATAAATTAAACAGTAATTACTGCATAAGAGTCAATTTAGCACTTTATTTATCTATACACTTCCTATAAACACATTTAGTTCATAGTAAAAGTAATATATTTGATATTAAATGTCTTGCATAATGCGATAAAATTTCACAATTTTATCGCATTATATACAAAAAATGAAGAATTTAAATAAGTATGGTCCCAAAATTCGCAAGAAAAGAAAGAGAACTGCTATTAATACAGTAGAAGAATTTCAAGAAATTTTGAGCAGCGTTCACCAAATAGTTGATATAAGAGATGTATCGAGTTTTGCTGCAGGTCATATTGAGAAGTCAATAAACATACCTTATAAAAATTCTTTCCCAACTTGATGTGGATGGTTATTAGATTATAAAACAGAAACTTTAATAATTTTAGATGAGGAAAAGGTTAAAGTGGAGGCAGTTATTAGAGAATTTGAATCTATTGGGTTAGATAATATTATTGCTTTTGCACCCTAAAAAGTAATACAGAAACTTAATAGATTTGAAAGTTACAAAGAAAAAACATCGATTGAATTATATCCGCATATAAAAAGTGGAAGTGTTAAGGTTATCGATGTGCGTAGTACAACAGAGTGGGAGGAAGGAAACCTTCATGATGCAATATATCACTTTAGGCAATCTATTTGAACAATTAGATTATATCCCGAAAAATTGTCCAATAGTTTTGCAATGTCGAACCGGATTGCGTTCCCCTATAGCAGCTAGTATTTTACAAAGAGCTAGTATAAAGGAAGTAGTGAATTTAAAGGGAGGATTTCTTGTATGGAAAGAAGAAGGTCGCCATTCAAGGCGACCTTCTTTACTATGCGTTATACCCAAATAATTTTAAATCTTCTCCTGAATCTGAAATGATTTTCTCAAATCGTAATCCTACTTTTTCTAAAAGCTTTCCTGAGGCAATGTTATCTATAGAAGTAATTGCTACAATTCGTTTCATGCTGAGCTTTTGTACACCGTATTCGATTATCGCAGAAGCTGACTCGTAGCCATATCCTTTTGAACGGAATGTTTCTAAAAAGGCAAATCCGATATCAACGTCTTCTAATGAATCTCTTTTAATAAGGCCACACATACCAAGTGGAGTGAGATCTTCTTTTCGTTCTACTAAGTAAAGGCCAAATCCGAGTTTGTTATACATATCGATGGGACCGTTTACAATATAATTTTTTGCATCTTCTAAGTTTCTAACCCCTTTGTCACCGATAAACTGAATCCATTCAGGATCGTTTACTAACTCAAGAATAAAAGAAGCGTCTTTTATATCAAACCAACGAAGATTTAGACGTTCGGTTTCAAGAACTATCAATTATTACACCACCTTTAAAAAGTTATAACAATTAGTATGGATTGTGTAAAACAAATGTGCAACATATTTTAATGGGGGTGTTTGTTCACATAAAGTTCGTTTGTTTTGTATAGAGAGATATTTTATAATTAGGATTGATTGTAAAGAGTGAGATGCTTATACAATGACTCCTAGGTGACTAGGAGTTTTTACTATATAACTATCATTATTACTAAATATGACACACTACACATTCTACTCAAGGAGGTACATAATGAAGAAATTATATAATGCATCGTTTACGTATTTGATTATCGGTTTATTATCAGGGATTTTCGCCAGGGAGTATGGTAAGTATAAAGGGATTTTAGGATCTACTTTGTTAAATCTTTTGCATACACATACACTTGTACTTGGATTTTTCTTCTTTTTAATTGCTTTAGGATTAGCAAAAGTATTCGCGTTTCATGAAGTCCAAGGGTTTAATAAGTGGTTTGTTTTACATAACATTGCATTAACATTAATGTTAGGTTCGCTAGCAGCGAGAGGGCTTCTTCAGTTAAATGGAGCTGACTTTAAAGGGTTAACTTATATTGTAGGGTTTTCTCATTCGTTGATGGCAGTTACTTTAATTTGGTTTATGTTGTTAATAAAGAAATCGTTTAAAATGTAGTAAAAAAAGAACTTGTAGCGTGTGCTGCAGGTTCTTTTTTGTATGTTCAGATTTCAATAATCTAATTCTTCTAATTATTTTGTATAAAGATGGTATACTTGTTTTAAAATTAAAAAGGAGAGTTGATTATGGAAATAACAATTGAACATGTAGTAAATGAATTAAAAGGCATACTTCCTGAAGATCGAGTAGTAATAAATATGACAGTAAGAGAGTTACATAGTAAAGATGAATCTTACCATGTTAGTAGTTTACCTGATGTAGTTGTTTTTCCAAAAACGACCGAAGAAGTTAGCTCGATAATGAAAATAGCGAGTCAGCATGGGACAGCTGTCGTTCCATTTGGAGTAGGGTCCAGTTTAGAGGGACATGTAATTCCTTACGGAAAAGGAATTACAATGGACTTTTCTCTTATGAATAAAATACTTGAAATAAGAGAAAAGGATTTTCTTGTGAGAGTACAGCCAGGGGTGACGCGCTCTCAGCTTAATAAAGAATTGAAAAAGTATGGATTATTTTTTAGTGTAGACCCAGGAGCTGATGCAACGTTAGGAGGAATGGCTGCTACAAATGCGAGCGGAACGACAGCGGTAAAGTATGGTGTAATGCGTGATCAAGTGCGAGATTTAGAAGTCGTTCTTGCTGATGGAGAAGTAATACATACCGGGAATTTAGCGGCGAAGTCATCATCAGGTTATCATTTAAATGGTATTTTCGTAGGATCAGAAGGAACACTTGGATGTTTCACGGAGTTAACTTTAAAAGTATACGGTATACCAGAACATGTTATGGCTGCGAGGGCATCGTTTCCAACTATAAATGATGCAGTAGAAGCTGTAATTAACATATTACAAGCAGGTATTCCAATCGCGAGAATTGAACTCGTTGATGAATTATCTATGAAACAAGTAAATCATTACAATGAAACAAGTTACAGAGAAGAACCGACACTGTTTTTAGAGTTTCACGGCAATGAAGCAGGGTTAAAGCAAGATATTGAATTTACGAAAGAAATCGTTCTTGATCATAAATGTATAGAAATTGCATTTGAGACGGAAACAGCAGCGAGAAATAAACTGTGGGATGCAAGACATAACTTAGCGTACTCTTACGTGCATAGTTATCCTGGTAAAAAGCTAATGAGTACAGACGTATGTGTGCCAATTTCGGAATTAGCTGGCGCAATTCAACATGCGAAAGAGGTATTAGATAAAGTAGGCCTTATTGGTGGTATTCTTGGTCATGTTGGGGATGGGAATTTCCATGTACTCTTAATGATTGACGCAAATGATAAAGAGGAAGTGAAGAAGGCAGACGAAATAAACGAAAGTATCGTTTTGTATGCTCTTAAACGAGGAGGAACGTGTACAGGAGAACATGGCGTTGGAATCGGAAAACGAAAGTATCAAGAAGAAGAACATGGGGCGGCATTATTTGTAATGGAGAAAATAAAGAAAGCTCTTGATCCGCAAAATATTTTGAATCCCAATAAGGTGTTTCAATTAAAAGATAGGGGCTGAGTGGATGAAAGTACTAGAAGCGATAAGTAATATAGCTGGAAAGTATTTTGCATTTTGGGTTATTTGTATGGCAGCTATTGCATACTTCATTCCCGTGCCATTTCTAGGGTTAACTAGTTACATAACGATTTTACTTGGGATTGTAATGTTTGGGATGGGATTAACATTAAAGGCTGTTGATTTCAAAATCATAGCTACAAAACCATTACCAGTTATTATCGGTGTATGTGCTCAGTTTATTATTATGCCACTTGTCGCATACGTACTAGCCTACGTTATGAATCTGCCAGCTGAATTAGCAGCTGGATTAGTGTTACTCGGTTCAGCACTGCATCAAATGTTATGGTTTATTTAGCAAAAGGGAACTTAGCGCTGTCTATTGCAATGACTTCATTATCAACATTACTAGCACCAATTGCTACACCACTCATTTTACTATTACTTGCAGGGCAATGGATGCCAGTAAATGCTATGTCCATGTTTCTTTCTATCGTACAAGTCATTATTGTGCCTATTATTTTAGGACTAGTAGTGAAAAAGTTTTTCCCTCGTATCGTTAATAAAGAAATGACTGTTATTCCTTTAATATCGGTTGTAGCAATTATTATTATTGTTTCCGCAGTTGTTTCAGCAAATGTAAGTAGCATTAATTCTTCAGGACTTCTTATTTTTATTGCAGTGATGCTCCATAATGCTTTCGGTTTTTTGCTCGGATATATAACTGCGTTCGTACTTGGACTAGACGAAGGGACAAGAAGGGCTATTTCAATAGAAGTAGGAATGCAAAATTCTGGCTTAGGTGTTGCACTGACGACAGCGCATTTTGGACCTGCTGCTGCACTCCCAAGTGTATTAGCGGCAGTATGGCATAACATTGCAGGGCCAATATTAGCAACCATCTGGTCAAAAAATGCAAAGAACACTTTCAGCGATGAAAATGTATCAATAAATATAGAAAAATAGGAATGATAAATAATGCAAAAACGTATTGTACATTTTGAAGGAATGGTTGTATTTTTAGCCACAATTTATATGTATTCGATATATGAGTTTAGTTGGATTATATTTTTTGTATTCCTTTTAGCCCCGGATCTATCAATGTTAGCATATGGGATTAATAATCACGTTGGTGCGAAAATATATAATGTATGTCACACACACATATATCATATCCATATTAATTGTTCTAATAGGTGTCTATTTTAAGATAGATACCGTTATAATGATTGGCTTAATATGGACAGCACATATTGGAATGGATCGAATGTTTGGATATGGATTGAAATATGAGACGGGTTTTAAGGATACTCATATTCAGAGGTTATAAGAAAAAGTATTCATATTTACAGCGGATTTATTAAAATATTGAACGAAATTCAGTGAATGAATTTCGTTCAAGTGTTGAGAAATATATATATAGATAGATATAAATAATCGAATTATGTTATTTTTATGATAATTAAAAGAAGGAGAGTGGATTTGATGAATATACAAATCACTGGCAATGAATTAATTACTAAGATGCTGAATGATTGGTATCGAGATATTAGAGCTCAACGTATAAGTGAAGCAAAAAAATTAAAAGGGGAGATCGATAAAAAGCTTTATATTATCGAATCAGATGTAAAGGTTTCATTTCACTATTATCTGTTAGAATTTCGATATAAAGTGTTAATAGATGGTTTAGGTAATTTGAAAAAAGCTTTTGATAAAATAGATGCATTGCCTAAACCAAATGATAAATATTCTAATTATTATTATTATTTATTCAAAGCCATTCATTATACAATTCTTACTAATTATAGTGAAGCTAGCAACTATTTTGAAAAAGCTGAAGGGTTATTAGAGCATATTTCCGATGAAATTGAATATGCAGAGTTTAATTATAGAATTGCTATATTAAAATACCACTTGCATTACGCATATTCAGCTATTGAATACGCTTCAAAAGCAAGAGATATCTTTGTTAAACAAGCAGGGTATGAAGTGAACATAGCGCTGTGCGAAAATATATTAGGATTATCTTTTTCGGAATTAAAGCAGCATGATAAAGGTGAGGAATATATTGCGTCAGCAATAAACATTTTACAAAAAAATGATGCTGAAATGTTAGTATTAAGAATCAGACATAATTTAGGTTTATTGTATGCGAGTCAAAATCTTTCAGTTTTAGCAATTAGACACTTATCTGAGGTTTCTAAAAAAATGCCTACTCATTATAAGGCAATCTTTTTAGAGGCAAGAGAATATTATAAATTAGGTGAAATAGAAAAAGCGAAGGAATTAATTGAAAGTGGATTGAAGGTTTGTGAGGAATTAAAAAATGATGAATATAGATATCACTTTTTAATTCTAAAGGGATTTTGTCAGCATTTAGAGGTAGAAAAAATAGAAAAAATTATTCTCGAAGGTTTTTCTTACTTTGAAAGAAAAAATTTATCGGAGTATATTCACGAATATACTGAAAGTCTGGCATTAGAGTTTCATAAAGTAGGTAATATAGAAAAAGCAGAAAAGTATTTTTTTATGAGTTATGAAATAAAAAAGAGAATATTTGAAAAAGAAGCATTGAAATAAAGAAAAAACTTGGATTATCTATAATGGGAATAGCAGCTGGAGTTATGTGGTTTTATGGTAGAAGCTCTTTGTAATAAATTAGCTCAAAGTGGATATGGTGGAACGTTTATAATTATAAAACCTAATGAAAATCCATATGCTGTCTCTGAAGATACAACGATGCCTGCAAAACAAATTTTCTATTGAACGTGGGTAATTAAACAAGTCACAAATTATAATTTGTGACTTGTTTAAGGTTGGATACTAAATGTGTTGCTTTCAATATTGAAAGCAACTTTTAAGTTTGTGATTAATAGTTAACTTAATAAATTTTTGGGTTAAAATAAAAACAAATTTTTAATCAAGTCCCACAAAAAGTACGATAAGGACGATTCGTAGGCGCAGGTGGAATGCAGTATTCTTCTTGAGCTGTAGAATACGCATAAGGGTTTGATAAAGCTTCAAGAAGTTGCTCCATTACGCTATAGTCGTCATTTGTAACAGCTGCTTCTAGTGCTTCTTCTACACGGTGGTTCCTCGGGATGATTGATGGGTTATTATTTTTCATCATCTCGTAGGCGTTTTCTTTCGATTCTTCTTGATTTTCTAATCGAGATTGCCACAGTTTGTACCAGTCTTTAAATTCAGGACTATCGAATAGAGGGGTATTTTCTAACGTATCAAGAGTTAATGAACGGAATGTATTAGTGTAATCTGCTTTATATTTCTCCATCATTTTTAAAAGTTGCTCAATAAGTGATTGATCTTGTTCTTCGTTGCTAAATAGTCCTAATTTCTTTTTCATTCCAAGGAACCAATTGTTTTCATACTGTACGCTAAATTTCGAGATTTCGTCTTGGGCGATTTTTAGTGCTTCTTCTTCATCTTCGTGCAGAATTGGTATTAAAGATTCTGCTAATCGGGCGAGGTCCCATGCGGCCATATATGGTTGATTTCCATATGCATAACGGCCTTGTGTGTCAATAGAGCTAAATACGGTTCCTTGGTCGTAATTGTCCATAAATGCACAAGGACCGTAATCAATTGTTTCGCCACTGATCGTTATATTGTCAGTGTTCATTACGCCGTGAATAAATCCAACAAGTTGCCATTTTGCGATAAGACTTGCTTGTTTTTTAATGACTTCTTGTAGTAATGCAGTATATCGGTTTTCATGGGATTCACTTTCTGGGTAATGTCTTTTTATCGTATAGTCAGCTAGCGATTTAAGGTCCTCTATTGAACCACGAGCTGCAGCATATTGAAATGTACCAACCCGTATATGACTACTAGCTACTCTAGTTAAAATTGCTCCAGGTAACTTTGTTTCACGATATGTAGGTTCACCAGTTGTGACAACAGCCAAACTACGAGTAGTCGGAATATCAAGTGCATACATTGCCTCACTAATAATATATTCACGTAGCATCGGACCGAGTGCAGCACGGCCATCTCCTCGGCGTGAATAGGGAGTAGGGCCAGAACCTTTCAGTTGAATATCGAAACGCTCACCTGAAGGAGTAATTTGTTCGCCAATTAAAAGAGCACGACCGTCGCCTAACATATTAAAATGTCCGAATTGATGACCAGCATATGCTTGAGCTAATGGATGAGCTCCTTCTGGAAGTCCATTGCCAGCGAAAATGGCAATTTCAGCTTCCTTTTTCAGTTCTTCAGGGGTTAAGCCAAGAGATATCGCTAATGAATGGTTTAGTTTAACTAACTCCGGTGAACTTACGGGAGTAGGGGGGATTTCTGTATAAAATGATTGTGGTAAAGTCGTATAACTATTATCTAAATTCCAACCTGTTTCATTATTTTTAGTCATTGTATCTCCTCCTTTTTGTATTTTAAATTATGTATTTGTACGTATGTATTCTTTGTAAAGTTAACTAAAAGTATAATACAATATTTCCCCTTGCAATCTATTGTAAGGACTTCATTGTACTATGTCTATTTAACAGCAAATTTAAAACCTCCATTTTTAAAAATGGAGGTTTTATTATTATTTAATTTTTACAATTATTTTTCCTTTTGCTCTTCCAGCCTCGGAATATTCCATTGCTTTTTGCGCATCTTCAAAAGGAAAAACTCGATCGATTACAGGTTTGATTTGTCCAGCTTCAATATAGTTTGCAATAGTACGTAATTGATCCCCACTTGGCTTCATAAATAAAAATGAATATTGAGCATTATGCTTTTTTTCAAGTGCAGTAAGTTTTTTGCTGGCTAATGAAAATAAGAGAGTTTTAAAGAATCCTGAACCAAATTCTTTACCGAAGCGAGCATTCGGCATGCCTGAAACGGAAACAATGTTTCCTCCCCTTTTTATAATATTGAATGATTTTTCAAGTGTTGCACCGCCGATTGTATCAAATACGGCATCATAATTTTTTAGTATATCTTCAAATTTCTCTGTTTTGTAATTAATAATTTCATCTGCGCCAAGAGACGTTACTAAATTCGCACCAGCTTCACTAGCAGTCGTTGTAACAATGGCACCCATTATTTTTGCTAGCTGAATAGCGAAAGTACCAACACCACCGGATCCGGCGTGAATTAAAATCTTTTGTCCTTTTTGTAATTGCATGATGTCATGTAATGCTTGATATGATGTTAAGCCAACGAGTGGAATCGAAGCAGCTTCCTCAAAACTTAAATTTTTCGGTTTTAAAGCTATATCATCTTCATGAATGGCTATATACTCCGCGAAAGTACCAATCTTATTTTTTCTTGGACGAGCATATATTTCATCACCAACTTTAAAACGAGTTACTTTTGATCCAATCTTCGTGATGACACCGGCAAAGTCGTTACCAAGGATTAGGGGCATTTCATATTTCAGTAACATTTTTACTTTTCCGTCGCGTATTTTAAAATCAATTGGATTAATGCTAGCTGCATGAATTTCTGCGAGCACTTCATACTCATTTATTTCAGGAGTAGGTACCTCTGCCATACGCATTGGGACTTTTCCATATCTATCAATTATCATTGCTTTCATTTCTTATACCTCCAAGTTTTAATAAAAGTTTTGCAATAGCTTCTCAATATCTAATACAAGATTTTTTAATAAACCTAATTTTGTACGTATATCAATATAATAAAAATTCTTTGTACCTTCTTTTCTCATTAAAATAATGCCAGCTTCTCGTAAAATCTTAAGGTGATGTGATACGGCTGGACGGGAAAGGTGTGTTTGCTTCGTGATTTCTCCTACACGTAATCCTGTTTGACATTCCGTTTCCATTAGCACTAATAAAATAGCTTGACGCGTTTCATCACCAATTGCCAATAATACTTTTTGAGAATCAATAAAATCTTTTTTTATAATATTTAATTGTTCTTGTTTATTCATTTCAATCACTTTGCCTCCAGGTAATTAGTCGAAAGGTTTAAGATGATGAACCATTACTTCGATACGGTAATGCTACATGATTGTTGTATGAGGTGCAATATTGAGAAAGAAAATCGAGACGAATGAATTTTTTATTGTTAAAAATTATAGGGAGATAGAAAAGGGATTGGAAGGGTTACATAACACAATGGATGAATTTTTAAAAACAAAAAATGATGTAACAATAAAATAAGCTGTCGTAACCTTGTATAATCCATAAGGTTACAATCGCTTATAATGTTTGTATTATTTTTGATTTTTACGATAGAACATGGTTCAACGTAAAGTACGTTCTTTTGTTTTACACTTTCATACAGACACAATTCAGGTGGATTATAGATGTATGAAAAAGTAAAAGGAATTTTGGGGCGTAATCTATCTATATGATAATTCAAAATAAAATATAAGTCTATATTTTATTGTTTTTTTTGATTATATTTATGTCACTGAGCTCAGAAGAATGATGTGGAGGGTAAATATATGAAATCGAATTATGTACCAGTTTTAATTGTTGGAGGGGGATTATCTGGGTTAGCGTCTGCGTTATTTCTTGCAAAACATAACATTGAGTACTTACTTATTGAAAGGCATCCGTCTACTGCCATTCATCCGAAAGCAGGCGGTCTTACTTTACGTACAATGGAGTTGTTTCGAGAATTAGGCTTGGAAAAAAGAATTAAATTGGCAGGTAAAGCATTAGAGAACTGCCGAGGAAGAATAGCGGTTCATACAATAGCTGAGGCGAATAAAGAAGCATTGGAACAAATGAGAGCGACACAATACGGAAACGATGAAGAGTTACTTCAAAAAATAGAAAAGATTAGTCCATCAAAACAAACTGCGTGTTATCAAATTATTTTAGAAGAGGTGATGTTACAAGAAGCGAAAATGCTAGGCGGGCAACTATCTTTTTATCATGAATTAGTTTCATTTGAACAAAATGAAAACGGGGTAAAAGCAAAGATTCGAAATCGTGAAACAGAAAAAGAAAGTGTCATACATTGTGACTATGTAATTGCAGCAGATGGAGCGAAAAGTAAAATACGTGAGCAGTTAGGGATTAAAACTGAGGGGCGTGGAACCATTGGTGGCTATTATATGAATATTTATTTTGAAGCAGACTTAAGTGAGTTTATACAAGGAGACGCATTCGGTTTTTCTATGGTAGTTCATCCAGAGGTTCTTGGTGCACTGATCCCAGTAGATAACGTGAAAAAATGGATTTACCATGTAGCCTACGATCCATTAAAAGGAGAGGAACCAGAGGATTTCACGATGGAACGTTGTAAACAAATTATTGAAATAGCAATTGGAAGTACAAATGTTGAGTCAGAAATATTAAGTGTTTTACCGTGGGAAGCGGCCGAAAGTACAGCAATGAAATTTCAAGGAAATCGAGTCTTTCTAGTTGGAGATTCAGCACATATTATGCCGCCAACAGGCGGATTTGGTTCAAATACAGGAATACAAGATGCGCATAACTTAGCTTGGAAATTAGCGGCTGTTATAAAAGGGAAGGCAAAACCAAAATTGTTAGAAACATATCATGAAGAGAGACACTCTGTTGCAAAATTAACGACAGCTTATGCAAGTAGTTTACTGTTTCGTGCTGCGAAGAGAGAGGAAGGCAGTTTGAATAATATGGATAGTTTAGCTGTTACAGTTGGATATCAGTATTGTTCAGAGGCGATTATAGATAATTCAGTCACTCCACATAGAATGGATAGCATAGAGTTGAACGGAAGACCTGGAACGCGAGCGCCACATTTATGGGGAACGTATGAAGGAAAGGAAGTTTCTATATTAGACTTATTCGGTAACAGTTTTGTATTACTTACAAGAGTAGAAAATAGTTCTTGGGCTGAGGCAGCACATACTGTTTCAGCTAAATTAGGAATAAATATAAAAGGGTATCGTGTTGGCTTAAGTGAAGACTTTGTTGCTCCAGAAGATATTTTTAGCAAATTATATGGTATAGAGAATGGAGGTGCTGTATTAATTAGACCAGATGGCTTTATCGGATGGCGTTCGGAAAAAACAGTAGTAAATCCAAATATAGTATTGGAAGAGGTAATGAGAAATTTATTATGTGATTTTTAAGTAACTACAGAAATATTGTTTTATGTGCTTCACTGTACTGAAAAAAATATTCACAAATTTCAATAGGTTTGATATGATTAAATTCGACAAGTTAATAGAGGCCGGAGATATTTGAGAAAAGCCATAAATTTATTTAGGGATACAGGAGTGTAGCCTAAATAATTTATGGCTTTTTTTATTGAATGAACCGTACAAAATAGGGAGTTACATGTGAAAAGGAGGGCTATAGGAATTAAATAGGATAATACTAGTTTTCTATATTAATAATATAGAGAAAGTATATTTGTAAGATTGGAATTTTAATATAGGTTTATAAAAATATTGAAAGTGTGTCTTCTATTTCGTGTAAATCTCATTAGCTTGTTGAAATTTGCAACGTAGGAAGGGTTAGAAGGATGAGAAAGATTATTAGCGTTTTAGTTATTTTCTTTATGACGGGGAGCATCTTTGCTGGGGGAGCTGTTCATGCGAAAGCAGAAGGAAAGCATGAATGGAATACGAATAAGTTTTTAAATATTGCACATCGCGGAGCAAGTGGACATGCACCTGAACATACTTTTGCTTCTTATGATCTAGTGAAAAAAATGAAAGCGGATTATTTAGAGTTAGATATCCAATTAACAAAGGATGGCCAATTAATTGCAATGCATGATACAGCAGTTGATCGCACTACAAATGGAACAGGCGAAGTACGTGATAAAACGTTAAGCGAAATAAAGAGTTTAGATGCAGGATCATGGTTTAATAAAGCGTATCCAGAAAAGGCTAAGCAAGAGTATGTTGGGCAAAAAGTTCCAACTCTTGAAGAAATTTTTCAAAAGTATGGAAGAAGTATGAAGTATTATATTGAAACAAAATCACCAGATGTGTACCCAGGAATGGAAGAGAAATTGTTGGCGTTGTTACAAAAATATAATTTAGTAGGTCAAAACATGTCTTCTAGCCGTGTTATGATTCAATCATTTAGTAAAGATAGTTTGAAAAAGATTCATAGTATGAATGAAAATATTCCGTTAGTTCAATTGCTTTGGTATTATCCAAATGAAAACAATGAAATTGTCGAATGGTCTGGCATTACACATGAACCGAAAAGTGTAACGAATGATGATTTTCAAGAAATTAAAAAGTATGCAGCTGGTATTGGACCAAACTTACGTAATGATAACGGAGAACTAATTATTGATGAGTCATATATGAAAATGGCTAGGAAAAATGGACTGTTAATTCACCCTTATACAATTAACGAGAAACCTGATATGAGACTGTTAATCAAATGGGGTGCTACAGGAATGTTTACAAATTATCCGGATCGATTACATAGTGTATTGAAGGAAAAATAAGTGGAAAAGGGTATACCAGTGTTTTAGGTATACCCTTTTTAATTTAACTCCCCGATAAACAGAATCTCTTTTTCATAGCACTCATCTTCATCATAAATAATTTCTTGAAAGCGAAGTGTTTGGAAGGAATGATAAACCGAAATTTTCCATGTCTCCCAAAAATCAATTTCATTTGAAAGAAGAATCCATTTTTGAAATTCACTATTTCTATTAAAGAAATTATGAAAGTAGTTCTCATTTTTAAATATAATGATTTGCGAATCACACAAATTATTTATAGAAATCAAAACAACAACTCGATATGTATGTGTATCGCTCGGTTTCATATTTATTAAATGATTTGCTTGATTTAATAAGGTTTGAATACATAATCGCTTTACTTTTCTAGGTGTTTTACGAGAGTCAATAAAAGCTTGCGAAACTGGCAATAGCATATTCCAATATTCATCGTTATAGAAAGTAGAAGGGAACGTTTTTGTATGTTCCTCAATTCGCTTTATCATAGTGTTTGTTTTTCGTTTCATACCACGTATTTTCTTTTCACGCATTGAGAGTCATCTCCATAAATTTTTGTAATGCAGCAGAGTGATATATATCTTTTCTAGTAATAAAAGTAGTAGGAACTTTTTTGAAGCTATTTGGCAAAGGGTTGAATGATATGTCATGTTGATGACCATTTAAAATAGACTTCATCATAATTGCTACGCCCATACCTGATTTTACACATGCGAGTATCGCTTCAATTGTTCCAAACTCTAATACTCGTTTAGGGGAAATTCCTTCTTCTTGAAGCCAATCTTCTAATAAATTTCTATAATAGCACCCGTGACTAAATGCAAGTAAATTCATGTCTCCTATGTCTTTAAAGGAAGATAAAGGATTTTTGCTAATGAGAACTAATTCTTCTTCATGAAATATATTTGTATGAAGTTCAGCATGCTGAGTGGTTTCAGCGATAAACGCCCCGTCTAGTTTTCGTTCTAATACAAGTCTAATCAATTGTTCCGTCGTATTTGATTCTAAAATCAATTCGACTTTTGGGTATTCCTCATAATAGGCCGTTAATATAGATGGAAGTCTTACAGCGGTTGTAGATTCTGTACATCCAATTTTTAAAGTGCCCCTTGGTTCGATCCCATTACTTTGAACTGCTTTAATAGATTGATCCATTAAGTGGATAATTTGTTTAGCGTATGTTAATAAAATCTCACCGTTAGAAGTTAAAGTTACACCTTTTCCGTTTCGGTAAAATAAAGGTACACCTAGTTCGTTTTCTAGTTGTTTCATACGCATTGTTACGCCAGACTGTACATAGTTTAAATTTTTAGCTGCGTGAGATATGTTTTTTTCTTTCGCAACTTCGTAAAATACAGTTAAATCTTTTATATCCAAGTATCATCCCTCCATAAAAGGTATCATTTTTTTTGATGGATTACATGATAAATCTTTATTTTATATGATATCAGAACTTTCATACAATGGAAGGGGATGGAGGGATTATTGTGTTAATGGAAGAAAGGATAAATGGTACTTATAAGTGGGTTATGTTAATTTTTGCGACAGTTGCTCAAACAACAGCGACACTTATAACGTATGGTGTTGGAGCGTTTGCTTTATTTTGGAAAGAAGAATATGCACTTACGAATACGGAGATTGGATTGTTAGTAAGTGTTGTAAATATAGGACCGCTATTTTGTATGCTTTTTGTTGGGCGGCTACTTGATCAATACAATGAAAAGTTGTTAATTTCGATAAGTTCATTTTTACTAGGGGGTTCGTTTTTACTGACTAATATGGTCAATGGATTTAATGGGTTACTCTTTGTACTTTTATTAGTAGGAACGTTTTATAGTGTTTCGCAGCCAGGAGGAAGTAAGGTGATAATGAAGTGGTTCTCAAAAGAAAATCGCGGGTTAGCGATGGGGATTAGACAAGCCGGTATACCGATTGGTGGTACATTAGCGGGAGTATTGATCCCGTTTCTTACAATAAAATATAATATGGCCTATGCGGTAAATAGCATTGCATGCATTTGTATAATTGGAGGGTTTTTATTTTTTATATTTTATAAGGAACCATATATTCAAGAGAAAGTTAAACAAGAACGTAGTAAACTTTCTTTTTGGATGCAGTTAAAAGAAGTGATGTGTAAAAAAGAGTTGTATGCAATTTATATAACTGGCATTTGTATGATTTCATTGCAAATGGTGTTAGTTGCACACTTTATAAAATTTTTAGTATTGGAACAATCAATCACGCCAATTTTAGCTGGAAAAGTATTTTCCGTTATGTTCTTTTCTGGAATGGTTGGTAGGGTTATATTAGCAGCTACTAGTGATTTATTTTATAAGGGGAATAGGCGTACCCCCTTATTTATAACTGTTTGTATTTCTATTTTCTTCATTCTAATATTAGTAATGAGCATACATACAATAACGAATGTATTGTATGGCGTAAGTGCATTGTTAGGGTTCTTTTCAATTGGATGGTTTAGTCTTTTTATAACTGAAGTTGCGGAATCAGCAAGTGAAGAATCGGTAGGGATGACAGTGAGTTTTGCACTTACATTAAATCAAATTGCTATTATTGTTGCGCCTGCTTTATTTGGTTATATTGTAGATAAGAAGGGATATACGTACGCGTGGTTATGCATAGTTGTATTACTAACTATTTCAGCGGTTAGCTTATATAGGAAGTATAGAAAATGAAGGAATGTTAGCAATGTGAATTTTTTATGAAGAAAGTCTAAAGAAATGTTGAATGAGCGACATTTCTTTTTTTATTTGTTGTATAATCAAAATATAAATGAGATTCGTTTTCAATTTTGTTCATTACCTCTTTTGAAATTACCTGTAATTTTAGCCATAATTAGCTGTTTTTCTTTATCGTTATTTGCATGATTTATTTTATTTAAAAATTTTTCAGCATCATTTCCTTTTAATACCATTATCTGTTTTCCGTAATATTTAATTAATACCATGTTGTTTTTTATTATCCGATAATGAAACATTTTATCATCTAAACGATTGCGTTTATCGGTATTTTTCATATTACATCTCCATTCTTTTTAGTATGTAACAAATGTTACAAAAGAATTTGAAATTATAGTTTAATGCATCCGATTGTATGTTGGAAATTTTGCAAGAAAGAAATACAATAGAGAGTAGTAAAAATTGAAAATGAGAAAAAGGAATCTAGTTTTAACAGAGTGAATATTAAATAATATTATAATATACTTGATAATTAAAAGATATAAAATAGAATGGATGTACGTTAAGTGAAACTAGATAAAAGAGGGTTCCTAGTATGTTAAAGAAATGGTTAATCGTTTTCTTTATTTTTGCTGTTTTTTGTGGAAGTGTTGTTACACTAATACATGCAAATAAAGGAAAAAAATATGATACAAAGGCATTTTCTAATGTAAATAGTAAGCAAAAAGATGTTAAGCAGGAAATTGATGCGAATGAGAAAAAGCGTTATGAAATTGCAGCTGGAAAACTAGATCAGTACTTAAAAGATAAAGGATTTAATGGGAGTGTTCTTGTAGCAAGTAAAGATCATGTCATTTTACGAAAAGGCTACGGTTATGCGAATGTGAAAAATCAAGTATTAACAACGCCAAGAACGAAATATCGCATTGGGTCTATTACGAAAACAGTAGTTGCAATATCTATTATGCAACTAAAAGAAAAAGGGAAGTTGAACATTGAAGACAATGTAAATAAATATATCCCATCGTTTCCGGCAGATAAAAACATTACGTTACGAAACTTGTTAACACATACGTCTGGATTACCAGAACAGGGACAAGGTAGTGTTGACGCAGCATCACGGTTAAAATTAGTAACATGGATTGGGGCACAAACGTTACAATTTCCAGCAGGGACAGGATGGAAATATACAGATTATAATTATATGGTGCTTGCATATATTGTAGAAAAAATATCGAATAAACCACTTGCTGAATATGTGAAAGAAAATATTTTGACTCCTGTTGAAATGAATGAATCTGGAATGGGCGCAACACTCCCAGAAGATATTTTCTTAGCAGAAGGGTATACGAAAAAAGATAATAAGTTAATAGCCACGCCTCGCTTAAAAATGAACTGGCTGTATGGTTGTGGTGAAATGTATACGACTGTTGAAGATATGAAAAAGTTAGATGAAGCTATTATGGATGGTAAACTACTTTCCAAACAAAGTGTATCAGATATGTTTTCTGCATCACCTGCAAGAAAATATGGATTTAGTTTCTATATTTACCCAGATTATTATCATAACCACGGTGTATTAGCTGGCTGGAACACTTTTAATAATTTTAACTGGGATAAACGAACGTTTGTCATATTATTTTCTAACGTCCAAAATGGTATGAATGATGCATTTAATCAAGAATTTAGGAAAATGGCGAATGATTTAATAGAAGGAAAGTAATTATAAAAAAATCGGTATTGATATGTAATTATCAATACCGATTTTTTTATTTTGTAAAGTTTTACTTACTGAATAAAGTGAAACTTTAATCAGCAGGGCCCCACCTAACTTCTTTGCTTTCGCTGAATTTTGAGGTGGGGGTCTTACTGCCCACAAATGGCGGGATAAATAGGTAAAAAAGGTGATTGGCATTTGAATAAATCTAAATAGGTAGTTAAATGATAAGTAATGCAAAGAACAATTGGTAATTTTTACATTGATAAAAAAGCTTGAGCTTCACACTATGTGAAGCTTTACAGTATTGGAGACAAGAACAGGAGGTTGGAAAAATGAAAAAAGCAATAAAGTTTTGTTTAATAGCTACATTATCTACAACGATTATTAGTGGATGCTCTTTTGAGGGTAACAATGAAAATGTTAAAGGGAAAGAAGGAGAAAAAGTAGAGGTACAGAAAAATGCTGGGAAATATACGATGCCAGATGAAAAAGATAAACATGAAGGTACATGGCTGCAATGGCCACATGAATACACATATGGTGAAGAGTATAAGCAGGAGGTTGAACCTATTTGGGTTAAGATGGCAAGTGCTTTAACTGAGGGTGAGAAAGTTCACATTGTTGCATATGACCAGGAAGAAAAGGAGAGAATCAATAAGCTTTTAACAGATGAAGGGTTAAATATGGAGAAGATTGATTTCTTTATCGCGCCTACTGATGATGTATGGGCAAGGGATAGTGGACCAATTTTTGTTTATGACAGCAACAAAAATCTCAAAATATTAGATCCAGCATTTAATGGTTGGGGGAAGAAGACACCTTATAAAAATGATGCTCAAATACGTAAGAATGTTAGTAAACAATCAGGAATTGAAAGAATTGATTGGGGCAAATTTGTCCTTGAAGGCGGCGCAATTGAATTAGACAGCAATGGGACTGCTTTATTAACTCGAAGTGCGGTAACGAATAAAAATAGAAATCCTGATTTATCAGAAAAGGAAATTGAAAAATATATAAGTGACCTTGGGGTATCAAACTTTATTTGGTTAGACGGAGTACCTAATTTAGATATTACGGACTTTCATATTGATGGATTTGCTAAATTCCATAATAAATCTACCATTGTAACGATGAAAGAAGATGACCTAGCTGAATGGGGTTTATCTAATAAAGATATGGATACATTGTTAGATGCCAAAAATGCTTCAGGACAGAAATATAAGTATGAATACTTGCCGCTTAGTAAAGAAAAGGTTGCTTTAGAGAATGGAAAAACTCTCGATTATAAGGGATCGTATATCAATTATTATATTGGGAATACAGTTGTATTAGTGCCTAATTATAATGATCCAAATGATAAAATCGCAAACGATACGATTCAGAAGTTATACCCAGATCGTAAAGTAGTCGGTATTGATGTGAGAGAGTTGTATAAAAACGGCGGTATGATTCATTGTGTGACACAACAACAACCAATTGCATTGAAGTAATTGATTGTAATTTCGTTGTGCTGCTTATATAGACAAAATAGGTGAAATCTTATCTTTACCTATTTTGTCGTTCCTTATTATTTGTAAAAATGAAATTTAAATATAATGATAATTGAATTGTAGTGTATGTTCGCTTTTCGTTTTATATGGTAAAGGAGAAAAATGTTTGTGTTAAAGAATTTTAAAATAGTGTTTTCGTATTTCCCTATCGTTTTACAGTACATTTTAAATGTAGCTTTAATTTGCTTAGGGGTTGTTCTAAGTGTGTTTCTTATGAAAGAAGTCATTCAGTTTATACAAGAACTGAAATTGGATGGTAATGAATCTAGTTATCATTTAATTGATAGTATTGTCGTATTCTTTTTGTACTTTGAATTCATCGTAATGATTATAAAGTATTTTCAAATGAATTTTCATTTTCCATTACGATATTTTATATATATAGGTATAACAGCTATTGTTCGTCTTATTATTATAGATCACGATAGTCCGTTAGATTTATTGTTATATGCCTGTGCAATCTTTGTATTAATTAGTGCGTTGTTCATTGCGAATTCTAAAATGATGCGTCGTGATTTAGAATAGTGGACATTTGTTGTTGAATTAAATAAGATATTTTATCTTTTTGAAAAAAGGAGTAACGGTATTGAAAGAAATAATCTTAACCAGCCTCATAATGATAGGGTTTATGATTCTATTATTTAATTGTATACTTTCATAATTTAAAAGAATAAAAGGTTAATAGAGAAAGAGGTTTTTGTAAATATGGTTCAGTACAATAATCAAAATAGTTTACATCAAATATTTACATTAAAAGGGACAATTATAAGAGATATTTTCCCGCAAATCGTATTATATACGTGTATTTCAACGATAGTAGCTGTAATTAATTATTACTATGCAGAAATAAATATAAATCAGACTCCTTGGGTAATCGTAGGAGGAGCTTTAGGATTACTATTAGTGTTTCGTACGAATACTGCCTATGATCGGTACTGGGAAGGTAGAAAGCTCTTTGGCACGATTGGTGCTTGTACTAGAAATTTAGCAATTAGTTTTTTATGTCATTGGGATTCTAAAGGGAAGAGTATGGAGCAGGAAAAAATAAAATTTTTACATTTATTAATTGCATTTCCAAAGTTAGCGAAAGGACACTTGAGAGAGGAAAAAAATCTATCTGAAGTGAAATCATTGCTCGCTGTCTGTTCTGAAAAGGAAAAAGCACTTTTGGTTGAGTCCAATCATTTACCGATTAGTATAGTTTTTATGTTGAAAACTATACTATCAAAAGGTTTGAAAACGGGGCAAATTCATCCAAATGCGATAATTAGTATGGAAATGGATTTGAATACGTTACTTACATCTGTGGGTGGATGTGATCGTATCAAAACAACACCTATTCCTTTTGCATATTTTGCTCATATAAAAATTTTATTGATTATATTTTGTGCGACTTTACCGATTGGTCTTGTTGATAGTCTCGGATGGTTTACAGTACTTGCGACTACGTTTATAAGTTTTGCATTCATAGGTATTGAAGCAATAGGGGTTGAAATTGAAGATCCCTTTGGTCAGGATCCAAATGATCTTCCGCTAGAAGGAATTTGTATAGGAGTAGAGGCGCATTTAGTGAATTTATATAATCAAAACGATCTATTAGAAGTAATGGGTTTGAATCTTGATACAAAAATCATTTAATCATTTATTGTTGTTTTAAAATAGGTTATTTAAAAAACTTGTCAAGAGTCAATTTAAGGCTTAACGTCAGCTTTATATTTTTTATATAAATATATAATATTTCTCCATGCTATAATCCATTCATGAAATATACGCGGTTCATGAGTTGTAATGAAAAGAGAAATGAATTGAGGAATAGTTGGCTTTGTGAAATCAGTTATGTAACTACTATTAAAAAGCGAGGTAAATAATATGGAACAAAAACATAATGGGATTATTTTTACTGCAATACCAGACGAATCGAATGAATATTATCAACCATTTTATGAAGACTTGATTTACTTTAATGAATGTTTAAATGAAAAGAAATCAATTGCGGATCAACTTATATCTTTATCTGTTGAAGAACAAGACTTTCATACGAGCTGTTTTGAGTATGATGATATTTGGCTAAGAGATGTTGCACCGGTTGTCACAAATCATCTAGTTAAATTTAAATATCGACCAAATTATTTGCCAGATGATCAAGGGCGATATTTAGATCAACAGTTTAATAAATGGTTGAAAAAGAATGACTTTGAATATGTGAAATCCCCATTAATATTAGATGGTGGTAATCTTATTTGGAATAAAAAAGATACCGTAATATTAACAGAACGTATATTTGATGATAACGATGATTGGACAGAAGAGGAAATTATTGAGCAGTTAGAATGGGATTTAGATGTGAGTCGAGTTATTATTATTCCTGCTGAAGAAGGGGATGTACTAGCACACGCAGACGGAATGGTTAAATTTATTGATGAACATACAATGTTTATTAGTGATTTTTTAGGAGATCATGAATTTAGATATAGTGTTCAAGAGATTATTCAAGAACAAATGCCAGAAGCTGAATTTATAGTTGTTCCTTCATCATATACAGAGAAAGGACAATATGATCAAGAGATAGCATCAGCAAAAGGGTTGTATATAAATATGTTAGAATCATGTGATGCTCTTTATGTTCCTAAGTTTGGACTAGCCAAAGATGAGGAAGTTTTACGATATATTCAACAGTATACGGAGAAGCAAGTTATTCAAATTCATGTAGGAGAAATATCAACAATGGGAGGCGCAATGAATTGTTTAACGTGGTATTGTCCAAGCCATTTGTTACCTTCGAAAATGAGAAGATTGAAAAATGAGAATGAAGATTTTTCAATGAAGAAGATTTTTGATTGGTTTTAATAAATAAGTAATGAAAAGAAAATATATTCAAGGAGTATTGATATGTATACCATCGCTGAGTTTTCTCGGATTTGTAAAATGAGTACGCGGATGTTAAGACATTATGACAAAGAGGAGATATTAAAACCGGCATATGTGAATCCGGTTAATGGGTATAGGTATTATGAACAAGAGCAGCTGGAAGTAGCATTGAAAATAAAAAAGCTAAGGGAGTATAAATTTCCTCTTCCAAAAATTAAAATTGTTTTGCAGTCATCGGATCAAGATTCGTTTGTTCAACATATACAATCACAAATTATCGAGTTGTCTCATGAAGTGAAGCAAAATTTACAGGTTATTTCAGAAATGAATGAAATGGTAATGGTGAATAGTAGTCTAAATATTGCTCGCCATAGAAGTTACGATATATTAATGGGAATGAGGAACGAAGTAACGATAATTACTCAAAGAGTAAAAATAGATATAGATGATATAGATGATTATTTTTATGACTTATATGAAGAGGTACAAAAAAATAACTTTCAAATAGTCGGTTCGCCATCTGCAGTCTTTTATGATGAAGAATATATTCCAAGTAACAGTGATATTGAATTAAGAATCCCGGTTATGCAGGGGAATGATGAAGATGTAGTACAAGAATATGAAATGAAAAAACTAAGTCCACATCAAATCGTTACTACTATGCATTATGGAAGTTACGACTATATAGGTTACGCTTATATAGCGTTAGAAGAATGGGTTGAAAAAAATGGGTATGTAATAGTTAATTGGCCATATGAGGTTTATATAAAGGGACCTGAATGTGATTGTTTAGCAGAAGAGTATGTGACACAAATTTGTTTTTTAGTTACGAAAATAGAATGAGAATAAGGATTGACATTAACATTATGTCAATCCTTATTCTATGTACGAAAGCAATTTATCATAATAAAAAGGTGAAATAAAGAGTCACCTTATAAAGTTGCTACAAGTAAATGAAGATATTCCTGTTGACCTTAACACGATGTCAAAGTATAGACTGTACGTACATTCATATAAGGGGTGAACACGTATGAGAAATATAGAAAATAGTTTGTTTTATATGCCTGCGGAATGGGAGAAACATGAAGGTACATGGCTCCAATGGCCACATGATAAAGCACATAGAGGTGAAGGTTATAGAGCTAAGTTAGATGATATTTGGATATCGATGGCAAAGGAGCTTCACTATGGAGAAAATGTCCATATTGTTGTATGTGATGAAGAAGAGAAAATACATGTCCAATCGAAGTTAATGGAAGCTAATGTAAATATGGATAAAATTGATTTCTTAATTCAAGAAACTGATGATATTTGGATAAGAGATAACGGACCAATCTTTGTAACGGATAAGGAAGGGAATCGCTGCCTAACGCACTGGATATTTAATGGTTGGGGAAATAAATATCCGTACGAAAAAGACGCTAATATTCCGAATAAAATAAGTGAAATGTATCGCATTCCAAAAGTTGAATCTAGTGTCTGTCTAGAGGGCGGGGGAATTGAGATAAACGGAAACGGGACCTTAATGGCGGCGAAAACGTCTATTATAAATGAAAATCGAAATCCCACACTAAGTCAGAAAGAAATTGAAATGGAATTAACGAAATATTTAGGAGTAACGAATTTTATATGGATAACTGGTATACGCGGAGAAGATAATTATGATGAAGATACGGATTATCATATTGATGGCGCGGCACGGTTTGTAAATGAAAATACGATACTGTATGAATATGATCCTTTCGGTGAAGGAGAGCCATACCTTTTGGAGGCGTACGAAAAGCATTATCAAGAATTACGACAAGCGAAAAATATAGATGGAAAGCCATTTCAGCTCATTCCAGTACCAGTAACAAGAAAAGTGGTAAAAGAAGCAGACTGTAAGGGTTCATATTTGAATTTTTATATTGGTAATGAAGTTGTATTAGTTCCTGTATATGGTGATGAACATGACAAGTTAGGGCTGCAAATTATTGAAGGTCAGTTTCCAGGAAGAAGAATTGTCGGTATTTATGTGAATGAATTGTATGCGTATGGTGGTATGATTCACTGTGTGACGCAGCAGCATATAGAATAGAGTAATTCAAATGAAAAAGCATGCAGAGCATATACTCTGCATGCTTTTTATAATGCTGAAAACTCCTCAACAAGTTGAGTGAATTGTTTCAATGCACTTTCAATCGGTTCTGGCGTAGTTAAATCAACACCAGCTTTTTTCAATAGGTTTAGTGGATAATCAGAACTTCCACCTTTCAGGAATTCAATATAATTTTTCTGAGCATTCGGATCACCGCTTAATAGTTTATCAGCGATTTGAATGGCAGATGCGAATCCAGTTGCATATTTGTATACGTAAAACGGGCGGTAGAAATGAGGGATTCTAGCCCATCCGTATTTTACTTCTTCATCAAATACAAGTGAATCACCGTTATATTCTTTAAATAGTTTTTCATAAATTTCACTGAAGACTTGTGCATTTAATGGTTTACTTTGTTCCGCCATTTCATGTGTGATTTTTTCAAATTCTGCAAACATAATTTGTGTAAAGAAAGTACCTTTGAATTTTTCAATAAAATGGTTAACTAAATGGTTACGCACGTTCGTTTCTTTTGCTTCTTTTAATAAATAGTGAATTAATAACACTTCATTTACTGTAGAAGCGACTTCTGCCACAAAGATAGAATAATGTGCAGAAATTCTTGGTTGGTATCCATGTGAATAGTGCGTATGCATACCGTGCCCGCATTCATGAGTAAGAGTGAACAGGCTATTTAAATCATCGTGATGATTTAAAAGAATGAAAGGATGAACACCATATACACCAAAGTTATAAGCACCAGAACGTTTTCCTGGTGTTTCTCTTACGTCTATATATCGTTTATCTTTAAAACTTTTTAATGTTTCAATATATTCTTCTCCTAAAGGAGCTAGTGATGCAATCATAATGTCAAATGCTTCACTATATGGAATGTCTTGTTTTGCACCTTCTACTAAATCGACGCCTAAGTCGTATTGTCTTAGTTCATCTACGTTTAATTTTTCTTTTCGAATTTCATTGTATGTATGTAATGTTTGAATGTTTTTTTTCGTTGTATCAATTAGGTTTTCATATACTTCTTTCGGAACCATATCGCCAAATAATGATTTCTCTAGCGCTGATGGATAGTTTCTTAGTTTCGAAACAGTAACATTATTTTTAATAGCAGCGGATAAAGTAGATGCGATGGAATTCTTTAACTGAACATATGGTTTGTAATATGCTTTATAAGCTTCTTTACGCTTTTCACGATTCGTATCTTCTATTAACTTTGCATACATTCCGCGTGTTAAGTTCACTTTTTCTCCATCGTCAGTCGTCACTTCACCAAATAATATATCTGCATTGTTTAACATACCAAATGTGTGCTGTGGAGAAGAAAGAGCTTCACTCATCTGTGATAAAATTGCTTCTTGGTCCTTATTCAATACGTGTTTTTTATAACGATATAATTCAAATAAGTCTTCTTTATAATATTGTAAGCCTTCTGTTTCTTCTATGTAAGAATGTAATGTGCTTTCGTCTATGCTAAGTAAGAAGGGGGAAAAGAAAGATTTAGCTGCACTTACTTTCACGTGTAATTGTGATACTTTATCGACAAGAGATTGCGCGTCAGTATCGCGTGTATCAAGGTCAGATTGTAATCGTGCATAAGCGAACATTAAAGATATTATGCTAGAAATTTCTTCACTCTTCGTTAAATAAGCTAATAAACTATTGCCATCGTGAATATTGCCATTAAACTCGTGTAATTCCTTCGTTAATACTTCAATTTTATAAAAATCACTTTCCCAATCTTCAATTGTATGGTAAATGTCTGTTAAATCCCATTTTTCTATATCAGCTACTTGTAATCGATCTTTAAGTTCTGTCATAATCATTTCCTTTCTAAACATGTAGTTATATTTCTATATAACTATGAAATACAACAAATTGCAAAAAATCCCTGCTGAAAATTGAAAAGCCTTGCTAAAATAACAAGGCTTACATACTTATAGTGTAATTCCAAATTTTGAATGTAAAAGGTTTGTAAATTGCATGTCTGTAACGGTTTCTTTCGTTTTTTTACCATTTTTCGCTACTGTAAGGCTATCTTTCGTTAAAGAGGCATGCCCATCTTCAGTTAGTTTTACAATAAGAGGTAGTTTATTAAAGGGTGACCCTTCATGTTCAACGATAATTTTTTGTGCTGTATTTGCTTTTTCTTCATCCACTTCTTCTATATAAAATGCATAGCCTAACGTCCAATCATCAGCAGAAGATTGATCCAAGAACTCATTGTTTTTCCGCATCTCTAAAATGTAGTTTCCCTTTTCGGTCATTTCTTTACGAATACGATAATCTCCTGTAACAGAGTGAATGACTTCACCTGAGAAAGGGACAGGGGCAAGAGGTAAGTATGATCCGAATCCTACTTCAATTAAATAAAGTTCATTATGATGTGTTAAAACGGTTGCGATATGGCCAGAATCAACAGCCCATATGGAGTTTGCAGCGTTATAAACTGTTCCTGAAACGAGATGAACATCGAATCCAAAATCTTTCAGGAAGTAATACATAGTAGGATTGAGTTCATAACAAAGACCGCCACGGTTATTTACTAAAATTTTCTCTTTCAAATTTTCTTTTGATATTTCTTTAAAATTCTTTTCGAGAATATTTAAGTTTTCAAAAGGAACAGTTTGTGCCATTGCGTACATAATGTTAGATAAATCTTCAAATGAAACTGTGTCTTTTTCTTCTATATGTAATCGTGCGAAAAATTGTTTTTGAAAGTCTGTCATAGAAATCCCTCCGTTATGTTTTTATAGGTAAATTGTAAACAATCTTGAATAGGATGTGAAATTAAAACTACGTTGAATATTTGAAGTGAGATTAAAAATAATGTGGGAGAGTGAGAGATTGCTACTTTACTAACGGTGGGACGAATATTATAATAATTCTGATAAACTATGCAAACGCTTTCTTAGAAGGGGATGGTGTACAGATGTTTAAAAGAATAACAATAGTCGGATTGTCAGTTGTTTTGTTTTTACCTAGTATATATGAGGGGAGTAAAGCATATGCAGATACAGTTAACAATGGAACGTTAATGCAGTATTTTGAGTGGTATGCTCCGAATGATGGGAATCATTGGAATCGTTTGCGTACTGATGCTGAAAATTTAGCGCAAAAGGGAATTACATCTGTTTGGATACCACCTGCATATAAAGGAACTACGCAAAATGACGTAGGATATGGAGCATATGATTTATATGATTTGGGGGAATTCAATCAAAAGGGAACAGTGCGGACGAAATATGGGACGAAAGCACAATTGAAGTCTGCAATTGACGCTTTACATAAGAAAAACATCGATGTATACGGTGATGTAGTTATGAATCATAAAGGTGGGGCTGATTATACGGAAACTGTCACAGCAGTTGAAGTAGACCCGAGCAATCGAAATGTTGAAGTATCAGGTGATTATGAAATTAGTGCGTGGACAGGGTTTAACTTTCCAGGGCGTGGAGATTCTTATTCTAATTTCAAATGGAAATGGTATCATTTTGACGGAACAGATTGGGATGAAGGAAAGAAATTAAACCGAATTTATAAATTTAGGGGCATAGGTAAAGCGTGGGACTGGGAAGTGTCTAGCGAGAATGGGAATTATGATTATTTGATGTACGCGGATCTTGATTTTGATCATCCAGATGTTGCGAATGAAATGAAAAAATGGGGAACGTGGTATGCGAAGGAATTAAATTTAGATGGCTTTCGTTTAGATGCTGTTAAACATATTGATCATGAATATTTGCGCGATTGGGTAAATCATGTTAGACAGCAAACGGGGAAAGAAATGTTTACAGTAGCTGAATATTGGCAAAATGATATCCAGACTTTAAATAATTATTTAGCAAAGGTCAATTATAATCAATCTGTGTTCGATGCACCACTTCATTATAATTTTCACTATGCTTCAACAGGAAATGGGAATTATGATATGAGAAATATTTTAAAAGGAACGGTAGTTGCGAATCATCCTACACTTGCGGTTACTCTAGTTGAAAATCATGATTCACAGCCTGGTCAGTCATTGGAATCTGTAGTGAGCCCTTGGTTCAAACCGTTGGCATATGCATTTATTTTAACGCGTGCAGAGGGATATCCTTCTGTTTTCTATGGTGATTACTATGGTACAAAAGGAAATAGTAACTATGAAATTCCAGCGTTAAAGGACAAAATTGATCCGATTTTGACGGCACGAAAAAACTTTGCATATGGTACGCAGCGGGATTATTTTGATCATCCAGATGTAATTGGCTGGACAAGAGAAGGTGATAGTGTACATGCTAATTCTGGTTTAGCAACATTAATCTCTGATGGACCAGGAGGGTCAAAGTGGATGGATGTTGGGAAGAATAACGCAGGGGAAGTATGGTACGATATTACGGGTAATCAAACAAATACTGTAACAATTAATAAGGATGGTTGGGGACAATTCCAAGTAAGTGGAGGATCAGTTTCCATATATGTTCAGCAGTAATTTGGTGATGAAAAAGAAGAGGTAGACTGAAACATAAGTCTACCTCTTCTTTTTATATTGTGCATATTTATCCCGCTATTTGTGGTCAGTCCGATTGGTGAGGGCTTATTAAAGTTTCACTTTATTTTTCCTGAATCTTTATTGTAATAAAAGAGTTAGTCGACCTTTATAACAACAAGAGAGGCATTGGAATATATAATGTCACCCGTGGCTTCTCTTATTCGTACTCGAAGAACATCCCCTTGATTTAAAGGTAGTAAATCAGTTCTGGCGGATGTAGCTCTCACCCCAGAAGCACCACCAACTCGCGTTTCAATTGCGAATTGAATGGAATCGTTTATTGTAAGATTTAATATACTAGACGATATAGCTTGTATTACAAATACAATTGAAAAGGATACAGAGTACACGCCAGTGGTATCAATTGTAATAGAATTATTTAATGGATTTAGGGTAGTTCCACTAGCAGGTCCTGGAATGGTAAAATTAATATTTGTATTAACTACTGCTGAAAAACCGATTCCTACTTCAGAAGTTATTGTTCCAAATATGGGAAGAATCCCTAAACCGGTTGCGCCAGTAGGACCAGTTATTCCGATTCCGGTAGAACCTGTAACCCCAGTAGGACCAGTTATTCCGATTCCGGTAGAACCTGTAACCCCAGTAGGACCAGTTATTCCGATTCCGGTAGAACCTGTAACCCCAGTAGGACCAGTTATTCCGATTCCGGTAGAACCTGTAACCCCAGTAGGACCAGTTATTCCGATTCCGGTAGGACCTGTAACCCCGGTAGGACCAGTTATTCCAATTCCGGTAAAACCTGTCGCGCCGGTAGGTCCTGTGATTCCAGTAGGTCCGGTGGGGAATGTAAATGGTGGAATTGATGGTAGTGTGGGACCGATTAAATTTGGTTCCAGAGCAGGTCCATGTAAAATATTATATTCTTCACTCATATAGTAAACCTCCTATCATTGCTTGTCATAATTATTAAATGTATTAGGGGAAGTAAATGACATTCGCAATAGCGGAGGCGCTTCTTATAATTTCTCTTCAGTGAATATAGACCTAATTTAAGCAATATTGAAATCTATAGTTACGTACTACTAAAGTATGACACCTTTACTTCTCACGTAACATATAGTATGATGATTTCAATAAATTAGATTTCAATGACTATAATATAAATTAATGAGAGGTGCTTTTTGTGAGTGCGGTAGGTATTAAATAGGAAAAATTTAATGAAATAAATCGGATAAGACCAGGGGATTTTTATGTACATCATACCCCTAATTTTGTCATGCATTTATTTCAAAACCTATGAAGATACCTACAATACTTTATAAAGCGTGTAATAAGGGACTGCCATCTATTTTTATGGCTTATTTCCTCATACGTTATTACACATGCCTTGTAAATGTAAAAGCTGCGGTATCCCCGCAGCTTTTTTGTATATATTTTTAATGTATAAAAATGGTAATTAAATAATGTAGAGCTCATTGGAATCTAATGAGTAGGTATCTTCATTTATGATAAAAATCAATCATAGTGAGGAGAAACAAAATGAATACGATGACTTTTGAAAAGTTACAATATAACGAATTAAAGGATATAGTGAAATCTTATTGTGTAAGTGGATTAGGTAAGGAATTAGTAAACAAATTAGAGCCGAGTACGAGTATAAAAGTAGTGAGAAATCGCTTGAATGAAACGACAGAAGCACGAGCTATATTAGATGCAGAAGGGCATGTTCCTTTCTTCGGCATTTCTAATATTGCTAGTACAATTCAAAAATTAGAAAAAGGGATGATTTTAGATCCAGAAGAATTAGTAAGTGTTTCAGACTTTTTACGTGGGTGTAGAAAGATTAAAAAGTTTATGTTAGATAAAGAATTTTTTGCACCAGTATTAGCTTCTTATGCAAATTCAATGACTGAATATAAAAGTATTGAAGAGGAAATTAACTTTTCAATTAAAGGAAATAGTATTGATGTAGCTGCAAGTAAAGAGTTAAAACGAATTCGAAATAATATCGATTCTGTAGATGGGAAAATAAAAGAACGTTTAACGAAGTTTTTAAATAGTAGTGCAAATAAGAAATTCATTCAGGAATTCTTTATTAGTAAAAAGGATGACCGTTATACGATTCCAATTAAATCTTCCTATAAAAATCAAGTTGCTGGAAGTATTATTGAAGCCTCGGCAAAAGGTTCTACTGTATTTATAGAACCGCATACGGTTACGAAATTGAATGCAGAATTAGCAGGTTTGAAAGCAGAAGAAGCGGTTGAAGAGTATCAGATTTTAGCGACTTTATCAGGAATGGTGTTAGAAAACATTTATAATATAAAGATTAACATGGAGCTAATTAGTCAGTATGATATGGTATTTGCGAAAGCGAAGTTTAGTAAATCGATTGATGGAATAGAACCGAAGTTAAACGATCATGGCTACATTCATTTAGTGAATTGTAAGCATCCGCTTTTAACAGGGCAAGTTGTACCGTTACATTTTAAAATTGGTCAAGAGTATCGTAGTTTAATTATTACAGGGCCGAATGCGGGCGGAAAGACAATTGTGTTAAAAACGATTGGATTGTTAACATTAGCTACAATGTCAGGTCTTCATATTGCAGGAGATAAAGGTACAGAAATCGCTATTTTCGAAAATGTATTCGTAGATATTGGTGATAATCAAAGTATTGAAAATGCACTAAGTACATTTTCGTCTCATATGAAAAATCTGTCTGAGATTATGAGGATGTCAAATAATAATACGTTACTTTTATTTGATGAAATAGGGAGCGGGACTGAACCGAATGAAGGGGCAGCACTTGCAATTTCTATTTTAGAGGAGTTTTATCTTGCGGGATGTATTACCGTTGCGAGTACGCATTACGGAGAAATTAAACGATTCTCAGAAATGCATGATGACTTTATGAATGCAGCGATGCAGTTTAATAGTGAAACGCTAGAGCCGCTTTATAAATTAGTTATCGGAAAATCAGGAGAAAGTAATGCACTTTGGATTGCGAATAAAATGAGCGTAAAAGAACATGTACTGAAAAGAGCGAAAGAGTATATGGGAAATAAAGAGTACGCTTTAGAAAAAGTGAATGAAAGTAAAATTAGAAAACCGAAATTTGTACAAGAAAAAAGAGAATCTCATTATGAGTACAAAATCGGCGATCGTGTGAATTTATTGGATCATGATGATTTTGGTATCATCTATAAGGAAAAAGATAATTTTTATAACGTTGTTGTATATTATAACGGTGAATTCGTTGAAGTAAATGTAAAACGTATTACTTTAGAAGTAGCAGCGAAGGAGTTATATCCAGAAGGATACGATTTAAATACACTATTTGTTGATTATAAAGAAAGAAAAATGCAACACGATATTGAGCGCGGATCGAAAAAAGCACTGCGTAAAATTCAAAAAGAAATAAGAAAGAATAGAGGATAAGTTAAAATGGTAACGATTAGACAAGAACAAAAAAATGATTATAGAAAAACAGAAGAAGTCATAAAAGAAGCATTTTTAAAGGAAGAATTTAGTGATAAAACAGAACATGAACTTGTAAAACGTATTAGAGAATGTGACGCGTTTGTTCCAGAGTTATCAATTGTTGCGGTAGATGAAGATATAGTTGGTCACATTATGTTATCGAAAATTACAATAGAACAAGATGGAACTTCTGTAGAATCGTTAGCACTTGCACCAGTTTCAGTTGCTAGGGGTCATCAGAAAAAAGGAATTGGTGGAAACCTGATTGTAGCTGCATTAGAAAAAGCGAAAGAACTTGGATACGGATCAGTTGTAGTATTGGGACATCCAGAGTACTACCCGAAATTTGGTTTTAAGAAAGCAAGTGAGTGGAATATAAAAGCACCGTTTGAAGTGCCTGAAGAGGTATTTATGATAATGGAATTAACAGAAAATTCTCTTCGAGGTGTAGAAGGAATTGTACAATATTCGAGTGCTTTTGCTGAGTAGGAGTAACGGTTAAGAAATGTAATCATAAAAGATGCTATCTTTTTGTATGGATATACAGAAAGATAGCTTTTTTTATTAAGCGGATCTACTGACGTATATTTTGCTCAATGAATAATTGAGGTGGTAAAATTGATATAGAAACGTAAAGGGAGAGAATGACATGAATAAGCGAGAAACAGATAGCAATGAGAATGCAGTTACGTTATATGTTACAAGACACGGTAAAACAATATTAAATACGAATCATCGCGCGCAAGGTTGGGCTGATTCTCCATTAGTAGAAAAAGGTGTTGAAGTTGCCACAAATTTAGGAACAGGATTAAAAGATATTCATTTTATGAATGCGTATAGTAGTGATAGCGGCCGAGCGATTGAAACTGCTAATTTAGTATTAAAATATAGTGAGCAATCAAAATTAAAACTTGAGCAAAGAAAAGATTTGCGAGAATTAAATTTCGGTATTTTTGAAGGTGAAAAACTTGAGAATATGTGGGATGTGGTTGGAAAAGCTGCAGGCGTTGCATCACCAGAAGAACTTATGAAGTTTTCTATTCAAGAAGTGATTAATCTTATTAGAGTAGCAGATCCTACAAAACAGGCGGAAGATTGGGAATTATTTTCTACTCGCATAAAAGCTGAGATAGATAAAATTAGTGAAGAAGCTGCTGGAAATGGTGGCGGTAACGTTTTAGTTGTCGTTCATGGGCTTTTGATTACTACCTTAATAGAAATGTTAGACAGTAGCAAAACAAAACTTGGGGTGGAAAATGCTAGTGTGACGAAGATTGTATACCAAGATGGAACATATACAGTCGAGTCGGTTGGAGATATGAGTTATGTTGCAAAAGGGAAAGAAAGTGTGGAAATATAATTAAATCTCAAATAGAAATAAGAAAAGGAAGGTAGATAAATCTAGCTTCCTTTTCATTTTGTGAATTATGGGATTAATAAAATCTTCCCTGTGCTTTTACGGCTCTCTAATAATTCATGAGCAAGAGCACCGTCTTGTAAAGAGAATGTAGTAGGATTTGAAATGTTTAATTTTCCAGTTGCGATCCAATCGAATAATTGAGTAGATCGTTTTTTACGTTCTTCATAAGTGGTAAGAACGTTCCAAAGGTCTCCGCCAGTTAAAGTTTTTGAAGTATCCATAAGCATACGTGGATCAACTGGAGCAGGATTACCACCAGCCATTCCGTAAAATACGACAGTACCGCCAATTTTAGTAGCGTTAAAACTTTCCTCTAATGTAGAACCTACTGATTCATATACGAGATTTACTCCAGTTCCATTAGTCATTTCAAGTACTTTCGTATGCCATTCTTCGTTATATAAAAATACGTGATCGGCCCCAGCTAATGTAGCTAACTTTGCTTTTTCTTTTGATGATGTAAGACCAATTACTGTTCCGCCCTGTAGTTTAATCATTTGAATAAGAAGTTGACCGACGCCACCAGCTGCAGCGTGTACTAAAGCTATATCACCTTGTTTTAGTTGATAGCTATCGTGCGTTAAATAATGTGCAGTTAATCCTTGTAATAAGACAGAAGCGGCTGTTTCAAAAGAAATAGAATCTGGTAGTGGGATTACTTTTTCAGATGGAACGGCAACTAGTTCTGCATTTGCAAATGGGACGTCCGCAAATGCAATACGGTCTCCTAGGTTGATAGTAGTAACGTCAGCTCCTACTTTTTCAACAATTCCAGCTCCTTCATAACCTAATACATAAGGCGGATTGCCAGCAAGATGATAATCGCCGCGGCGTCTATAAATATCAGCGAAGTTTAATCCGATTGCTTTCGTGCGGACAAGAATTTCATTTGGACTTATGATTGGATCGTGTATTTCTTTATAGTGTAGAACATTAGCGTCTCCGAATGTTTCGAAACAAAGTGCTTTCATATGGAATACCTCCATTTATATTGTTTATAGATGTTCTTTATCATACAATACAAATATCAATAGACAAAGAGGATTATTTCGATGGAATCAATCGAAAATATCGATTGAAAAGAGGGATGATAAATGGAAATAAAACAGTTAATTACATTTAAAGTAGCGGCACATACTTTGAACTTTACACAAACTGCGAAGAAATTAAACTTTGCCCAATCGAGCGTTACAGCACAAATTAAAACATTAGAGGCTGAGCTCGGTACACCACTATTTGAGAGATTAGGGAAACGTCTTTTCTTAACTGAAGCAGGTAGGAAGTTTCAACTATATGCCGACAAGATGATTGCACTCAGTAACGAAGCGAAAATGGCTGTGAAAGATGATGAAGAACTAGCAGGTACGTTAATAATTGGTGCACAAGAAAGTCAATGTACATACAGACTGCCTTCTATATTAAAGAAGTTTAAAGCACAATTTCCTCAAATAAAACTTATATTTAAACCAGCACACTCCAATAAAGATGCGAAGGAACAATTGATGGAGGGGAAAGTAGATCTTGCATTTATTTTGGACGAATGTAAAACAGAAGATGTTTTACATGTGGAACCACTTATGAAAGAAGAATTAAAAGTAGTAGCTGCTCCTACGCATCGTTTACTTGAACAACCTTCAGTTTCTATAAAAGATTTAGAGAGTGAAACACTTTTACTAACAGAATTAGGCTGCTCGTATCGGACTTTATTTGAAGAGCTATTTCGCTGGGAAGATGTATATCCAGCAAATAAAATTGAATTTGTTAGTGTTGAAGCAATTAAACAATGTGTTATTGCAGATTTAGGTATAGCCGTTTTACCAGCGATAGTAGTAGAAAAAGATATACGGGAAGGGACGTTAAAGGAGTTAATGTTAAACGAAACAATATCTCCAATTTATACACAAATCGCTTGGCATAAAGACAAATGGATGACAGTGCCACTGCGACAATTTATTGATGTAACGAGGGAGTTTTTTGTAACGGATTAAGTGGAGAAATATTTATTTTATATAAAAGAAAAAATGGCAATTTTGTATAAAGAACCGATGCTTGAATATAACAAGTATTGGTTCTTTTATGTTTTAAATATAGAATGCTATAAAATGTGTATTTCTCAACTTTTTTTCTTACAAGGATAAGTAAAATTCTTCGTATATTCCAATAATCATAAGGGAATTTACAACGTTTATTCGTTTCTGTAAGATGCCTCTAGGAAGCGTGAAAGGAGGACTTACATAGCAGTATAGCTTGTCTTTAGTATACGTACTTATTGTAAGGAGGAATTTAAAATGTTTAAAAAGTTAATGAAAGTATGCGTGTTAAGTGCGGCAAGTATAGGTGTGTTATTTAGTTTTCAAGGAAGTACATTTGCAGCTACTGATTTAAGTAGTTATTATGACGGGAAAAATCCAGCAACAACGAAAGTATACGGGGGAAGTACAACGTGTGATGCAGATGGATTTAATGCAAAGTCTACAGCAGTTTATGAAGGTAGTAAAAAAGTAGGGACAGTGTATTTACGTTACAGTAATAAATGTCATGCAGCGTGGTCTAAGCTTGTTTTAGATCAACCAGCTCCTTCTGTTTCTGGAGGGGCATATGCTTACGCTGTTATTAATAAATATAAAAATGGTGTATTCCAAAAATCAGTAGACTCTAATAGTGGCAATGGGGCAATTAAAACAGGACAAACGAGTACGTATACAGGAATGGTGTTTGATTTAACTGCTGATTTTGGTTATACAGCTGATGCCGAAGCGGTGACGATTAATAATGGTTACGGGAAAACAGCACGTTATTAATAAAGGAGTGGAATTCTATGAAGTTTTTTAAAAAGGTAAGCGCATGTCTTTGTCTGGCATTGCTCATCGTAACTAGTGTGTTTAGTACGACCAATAATGATAAAGCATACGCGGAAGACCATTCATATGATGGGAAAAGTCCTTATTATAATAGCTGTGATCAATCCGCAGTAACGAAAGAAAAGAAGTGGATTGATTCAAATTCTTATGTGGAATTAAAATTTAGCACGACGTGTAAGACAGCATGGGCAAAAGTTACTGTAACTCGCCTGGCAGTTTATAATAATGAAGCTGATGCAAGGATTGTTAGAAAAACAGATGGAAAGGCATACACTTGCGGAAGTGTTGGAGGAAATGGTGTTGTAAATAAAGGTCAAACATCATGCTATACGCCAATGGTATATGATTTAGATCCAAGAAAAGCGCAAGCGCAGGGAAAACATGCAATACCAAATAGTGATGCTTATAATTATGCGGAGACTATTTGGTATTGATGAGGATATGGAGATTGTAAGATAGAATATTTTAAGAGCATGTTTTGATTGGATTTCAAAACATGCTCGTTTTGTATTCATTCTAATTTTTTCGGTAATCATGGACCATTGAATTAACTAAGGTCTGTATCAGGAGGAGTATATCCAAGATGACGAGCTATTGATACAATTTGTCCTTTATGATGAAACTCATGAGTCTCCGTATGAGTTAAAAGCCATAGCGGTGTTGTGCTCCAAGGTTCTTTTTGCCATTTCACTTCATTTGTTATGTTTTCAAGCCAACGATCATTGTATTCATCTAAAAAACGTTGTACAGTCTCATCTACTAATTTAAATCTAGCACGGACTTTCGCGACATCTGCATGCTCAATTTCGTAATCGCTAGCAAATGAAAAATCTGCTCTTTTTTGCTTGAATGCGAATGACCCAAGCCAGTATCGATAGCAATCGGCTACATGAATATGTGTCTTTATAATGCTACCGCTCCCGAAATTCGGAACAGTGCTATGTAATTTTTCTAATGGGATTTCTTCTAAAAATGTGAATAGAGTTTCTCTTGTAGAGCTAATAAGATTATATTGCTGTTTTAAAATATGTAACATGCAAGTACACTCCTCTTTTATTTACATAATAAGTAATTCTATATTTACGAGGAGTGAACCTTTTTATTATTTTTAATAAGCATATTAGATGTATTTCTTATTTGTTTCTGATAGATTAAACAAGGTGAAACTTTAATAAGTTGAACATTATTAGTTCATAATAAATTGTACATCAAGAAGGGGAACGATAAAATGAATAGACTAGTGGGTTTAAAACAATTTGAAATAACGCGCGGGGCGTTACTTAAATTTATGGAAACGTTAGATGATAAAACTGTGGATACGCAGCCAGAGGGTTTTAACAATACAATTCGTTGGCATATTGGACACGTGTTAACAGCAGCAGAAGTTTTCATGTTTGGAAAAGAATTTAAACAATTACCAACTGAATATCCAGGTATGTTTGGGTATGGATCACGACCATCTAAATGGAAAACAGAAGGACCATCGTTAGAAGTGTTAACGGCTCAATTAAAAGAACAAGCAAAACGTATTAACGAAATTCCAGCAGAAGCATTTGAAAATAAACTGCCAGAGCCATTCCTAGGATTGGAAACAGTAGGGGAGCTTTACGGTATGATGCTTTATCATGAAGCTGATCATATTGGGCAAATGAAGGCGATGGAACGTATTATTAAAGCTCTTTAGTCTTAATTGCATATAACAAGCAATACAGTTGTAATGTTAAATAATATATACAAAAAAGGTAGATAAATTATTATCTACCTTTTTTGTATAACTTCTTGAAGGATTAGAGAATTTTATAATTTTTTATGTTGTGATTATTAATTATAGTATTCCTAAATATGGAATATACGTATAATAATAGAGAAGAACTAGAAATAGGGGTGAATACTATGATTACATTAGAACAAAAGTTGGAGCAATATAAACATACATATGTACAGTTAAAGGGAGAACTAAAATGGAAAACGAGTGATTCTCGAACAGGAATGATGATTGCTGCTATGTATGCAGGTAGTGATAAATTGTTTGATCTCGGACGTTTTTTAGAAATTAGTAGTTATATTAAGAATCAGGTAGGGATGTTTTCATACTTAAAGTCTTATCATCGTTTTGTAGTGGCCGCAACATTAGATATTCACTTTACAGATTACAAGGAAGCTTTTCGGACGTTTTTAGATTTATATGAACAATTGGTCACTGGTGGCTTTAGCCGGAGTATATTTACTTATCTCGCAGCAGCTGTGCTTTTAACAGAAGAAAATGAACAGCATGGCACACATATTCAGCGTTCGATGCAAGTATATAAACGCATGAAAAAGGATCACCTCTTTCTTACAAGTACAAATGATTATCCGCTCGCAGTTTTATTAGCAGGACAATCAGAGCATGTAGAAACACTTATGGATCGAGTGGAACGTCTTTATCAGAAACTAGCGACAGCTGGTTTGCGTAAAGGGAATGATCTTCAATTTTTGAGTCATATTCTTTCACTAAAGAAGGATGTCAGGGAAGAACTATTAGTTGCAAAATGTACAAATATATGGAATTTGTTAAAGCAAGAAAAGGTAAAAGTAAAACAGATGCATTACCCAGCTATCGGGCTACTAGCGTTACTCGAGGACGGAGAAAAAGAGATTCATTCTATTCGAGCATTTATTGAAAAATTGCAGGGGGATAAATTGTTCCGTTGGCATACAGATACAAATATTCTTATTGCTATTCAACTGTTCGTAAGTCAGAAAGGTGAGGAAAGTAAAGCTACTAACACAGGTTTACAAACAATGATAGAAGTCCTCATACAAGCACAACAGGCAGCCATGATGGCAACGATTGCCGCTTCATCTGCAGCAACATCTTCTGCTAGTAGCAGTTCATAATGTTTAATTGCTTATACTCTTGTAAATTATAACTCCCTTGATAAGGAAGGTTTAAAAAATATTACTAAAAACAGTTAGCCCATCACTCTCTAATGAGTGATGGGCTAACTGTTTTTACATAATCAGCATTATCTTTTTGATTCCTTCAAATGTTTGAGCTGTGTGACAATCATAATGCTAATAACAACGAGTAAAAACCATGAACTAATTTTGCTTAAGTGAACGAGACTCCATGCTTCCCGTTGATTTGGATATTGCCATGCTCCGAAAAATGTTGCGATGTTCTCTGCAACCCAAATGAAGAAACCGATAAGGAAAAAGGAGAGAACGAGTGGCATTTTATATGGAACGCCTCGTAATGAAAATTCCACAAATGTCCGAAAGAAAACGATGAATAGTAGTAAAGTTAATATCCATCTAAAATCGTATAGAAAATGATGCGTGAAAAAATTGAAGTAAATCATAGCTCCTAACGGCACGGCAAAAATGGCTTTCGGCCAATGATGCATTTTTAAATGCAACCTTCTCCACGCTTGACATATGTAACTCGCGACACTCGCATACATAAAACCGCTGTAAAGCGGAACTCCAAAAACCTTCGAATATCCCTCTTCGGGATAACTCCATGAACCGAAATGTACTTTATATATTTCTAGTAAAAGGCCGATGAGGTGAAAGATGGTAATTACTTTTAGTTCGTCTTTTGTTTCAAGACCAGTCTTGTACATAATCCACTGCATAAGAAGGCATACGATGAGTATGAAATCATAGCGGTATAACTCTGGGATTGAAACAATTTTTGAAAGGGCTAGTGTTAAGAAAATAATGACTGGGAATAAGCAAGATAATGCTTGTTCGTAAGTGAAATGTAGTAGTTGTTTTATATAGAACATTGTGTCACCTTCGATGTTTTTTATTGGAAAAATCAAAATAATCAATAATTATACTACAATTTAAAAAATAATCCAGTAGTCTATTTTGCATGTATTTGTAAGTTTTAGAAGGGAATTGTAATGAGTATTTTAATATTGTAGAAAAGTAAAAAAATAGTTTGCTATTTAAAAAAAGTGGGGATATAATATCTAAATGAAAATGATAATTATTATCAATAATAATTACAAATAAAAAATAATTATAAAAAACAACTGAATATAAAGGATGAAATGAAACATGTTACATAAGTCTACTGTACATGCTGGTAATAACCGCTGGATACATATTAAGTTCATATGTTTCATGAGCTTAACAATTTTATGTTTAATTGGATCTATATTTTTAGCCATTTCATTTGGTGCAAAAGATATTCATTTACAAACGGTGTGGGCAGCGGTTTTGGATTACGATCCGAAATTAACACAGCACCAAATTATTTATGAATTAAGGCTCCCGAGAGTAATTGGAGCAGCAGTTGTAGGGGCAGCTTTTGCGGTTGCTGGTGCTGTTATGCAAGGTGTAACACGAAATCCTTTAGCTGATGCAGGTGTACTTGGCATAAATGCAGGAGCGATGTTTGTAGTAGCACTTAGTTTTGCTTTTTTTCCGCATATGCCGTATTCCTATTTAATGATTGTTTCCTTTATTGGAGCAGTCTTAAGTACAGTACTTATTTTTGTTATTGGATCAGCAACATCAGGCGGGTTAACACCAATGAGGTTAACGATTGCTGGAGCGGTTATGGCAGCGCTTTTACATTCATTAAGTTCAGGTGTTGCGATTTATTATGATTTAAGCCAGGATTTAGCGTTTTGGTATGCTGGTGGTGTTGCAGGGGTTAAGTGGGAACACTTGAAATTTTTAGTCCCTATTATTCTTATAACGATTATTTTTGCAATAGTGTTAGGGCGATCTATTTCACTCATATCAATGGGGGATGATGTTGCTACGAATTTAGGAGTAAAAACGAACCGAACGAGAATACTAGGGATGATTATAGTAGTCATTCTTGCAGGTGTATCTGTTTCAGCTGTTGGCTCTATTGGGTTTGTAGGACTAGTTATCCCGCATATTGCTAGAAAATTAGTTGGTGTGAATTATAGACTCATTATTCCTATGTCAGCATTATTAGGAGCTATGTTATTAGTTGTAGCTGATTTAGGGGCAAGAACAGTAAATCCTCCTAAGGAACTTGCGATAGGGATTATGGTAGCTCTTGTTGGAGTTCCGTTTTTCCTCTATATAGCACGTAAAGTTGGGAGGGAGTTGTAAGTGAAGGATCTTTTGAACACAGATAAAAAGAGAGCCATTACTGTAACTACAATTTTTGGTTGTATTAGTATCGCTGTCATTTTAATTAGTTTAAATACAGGGACACTGAGCATTGCACCGCTCAAAGTAATTCAAACGCTTTTCGGTTATGGTGATTTTGAGAGCGAGACCGTGCTATATGATTATCGTATGCCAAGAATAATAATCACAATGTTAGCCGGTATTGGCCTTGGGATTTCCGGTGCGATTTTGCAAGGGTTATCACGTAATGCACTTGCAGACCCTGGTATTTTAGGATTACATGCAGGTGCATCTTTCGGGCTAATTATATTCGTTACTTTCTTTCATTCTATTAATGAGAATGCATCGATTTTAATACCGTTATTTACATTTGGCGGGGGAGTACTAGCTGCATTTTTAATTATTATACTGGCGAGTGATCGGTCAAAAGGTTTACTTCCTATTAGACTTATTCTCGTTGGTATTGCTGTTTCAGCTGGATTTAGTGCGATTTCGTTATTTTTCTCTCTCAAGTTAAATGATGAGACGTATACATTCGCTTCTAGATGGTTAGTTGGTAACGTGTGGGGAAGGGATTGGATTCATGTCCTTGCATTATTACCTTGGATTTTCATACTAACCCCGTATACATGGATAAAATCTAAAACGTTAAATGCATTGTCACTAGGTGATAGTGTAGCAGCAGGGCTTGGTGTTTCTGTTCAAAAAGAACGGTTACTACTTTTAGCTACAGCGGTTGGATTATCTTGCGCGAGTGTATCGATGGCAGGAGGAATTGGTTTTATCGGTTTAGTTGCTCCGCATATCGCAAGGAAGTTAGTAGGTACTACATATCAACACTTTCTTCCTTTAGCAGGCATTATCGGAATGATTATTTTAGTGCTAGCAGATACGATAGGTCGTTCTATATTTGAGCCAAACTCTATTCCAGCTGGTGTAGTAGTGGCGGCATTAGGAGCACCGTATTTTCTTTATTTACTTACAAAAACAAAATAAATACTTCAAAGAGGAGAACATATGAAAAAGAAACTTATTATTTTATTTAGCATGATGTGTATTTTAGTATTAGCAGCATGTGGTCAAACGAAAGCTAATGAAGAGGCAACGAAAAAAACGGAAAAAAGTAATGATCCAAAAATCGCCTCTATGTCCATTCATTTAACAAATAATTTACTTGCATTAGGAATTACACCAGTAGGTTCTGTTATTGGTGGAGATTTAAAAGATTTCTTACCGCACGCAAAAGAGCAGTTGAAAGATACGAAGAAACTTGGTGTTGTAACAGATCTCAATATGGAAGCGTTACTTCAATTGAAGCCAACTGACATTTATGTGGATGAAAAATACGCGGGCAAAGATTTAGCGAAATACGAAAAAATTGCAAAAACACATTCTTTCAACTTAGATGAAGGCACGTGGAGAGATCAGTTACAACAAGTTGGTAAACTTGTAAACCGTGAGAAAGAAGCGGATAAATATATTCAAGATTACGAAGAGCAATCAAAACGAGTAAAAAGTTTAATAGATAAAGAATTAGGTAATAACGAAAAAGTAATGGCAATTCGTGTTACTGCAAAAGAATTACGAGTATTTAGTACGAAAAGACCGATGGGACCAATTTTATTCCAAGACTTAGGATTACAACCTGCAAATGGTGTAGAGAAAATTGATGGAAACCGTCCTTTCGAAGTCATTTCACAAGAAGTATTACCTGACTTTGATGCAGATGCTATTTTCGTTGTTGTAAATAGAGATGACAAAGCAAAAGCAGCATTTAAACAACTTCAAGAAACACCAATTTGGAAAGACTTAAAAGCAGTTAAAGGCAAGCATGTATACATTATCAATGATCAACCATGGCTTGACTATTCTGCTTTAGGAAACAAAATGGCAATGGATGAAGCGGAGAAAATGTTTACGAAATAATATAGTTTTGTTATTAGGAAAGGCCCTCTAAATTTGGAGGGCCTTTCTATTATTGTTAGAATAAATGAAAAATTATACAATGAAGTTAATTCGATATGGAGGAGATGTGCCAATGTCAGCGCTTATTGTAAGTATCCCGTTTATGAAACAGTTTATGAAACGAGGGGGTAAATAGGCTTGAATAATTATCCCCGTTATTTAATAAAGGGGGAGTTTGAAATGACAATGAATCTTTTTCGAAATAAAACGATTAAATTATCAGCTATGAGAGAAACAGATGCTGAAGTAATGGCTATGTGGCAAGAAGATAGTGAGTATTTAAGAAATGTTGATACAGATGTAGCATTCCCGCAATCTTTAAATGAAATAGCAAGTGATGGGTTATTAAAAGGACGAAGATCGAATAGTGTTTCTTTCATGGTAAGGACAGTTCAAGAAGATCGCTTAATTGGTTTTGTGGCGATTCATGGTATAGAGTGGAATAACAGAACAGGTTTATTAGCCATTGGTATAGGAGATGCGAATGATAGAGGAAAGGGATATGGAAGAGAAGCAATCCATCTTATCTTAAAATATGCTTTCTATGAATTGAATTTACACCGCGTCGGTCTGGATGTGATTTCTTATAATAAAGCAGCCATTGCGTTGTATAAAAAGATAGGTTTTCAGATGGAAGGGTGTATGAGAGAAGCGGTTCAAAGAGATGGGAAGTGTTTTGATCGTATCATTATGGGGATATTGCGGGATGAATGGATAGGGTTGCAAGATTAGCGAATACATTCAATATTATATATGTAGTATGCAGGAGATATAATGATAATTGGCGAAAATTTACAGTGAACTGATTGAATTTATAAGGAGTTATGTAAAATGAATTTAGAAAAAGCAAAACCAGTAAATGAAGAGGTCGCTGAATTAAAGGAACTAATTAAAGAGTTACACGGAAGTGTACATCAACTGCAAAGCGAAGTGCAACAACTAAGGCACGAAAGACCAGTTGTTGAAGTGAGAAAAGGTGTTCAATTATCACCAACAATTGTCGGACAAATTGGTGGTATGATTTTAGGTGGGTTAGCAATTATCGGTATATTTTGGTGATGAAAAAAGGTTTGCAGCACGATGCTGCAAACCTTTTGTATTTGACGATATAATTTCATGCAATACAACTTTTACATTAAATAACGTAAATATATATAAGCATGTGATAACAAGAGTGCAACAATAGTTAATGGTAAACCAATTTTTAAGAAGTCCATATAAGAGAAAGCATGTCCTTCACGTTTTGCAATACCAGCAACGACTACGTTTGCAGATGCTCCGATTAGCGTTCCATTTCCTCCTAAGCAAGCTCCAAGAGATAACGCCCACCATAGTACTTCTATTTGCGGAGAATCGACAGATAGTCCGAGTCCTGTAGCTAAGTCTTGAATAAGAGGAATCATCGTAGCGACAAATGGGATGTTGTCGATTGTCGCAGATGCGATGCCAGATACCCATAAAATAAGTATAGCTGCGAATCCGATGTCACCGTTTGTTACGCCGATTACTTCTTTTGCAAGTGAAGAGATAAGTCCGATATCAATTAACCCGCCAACGAGAACAAATAGTCCGGCGAAGAAGAAAATGGTTACCCATTCAACGTGGGCAAATACATCTTCAATATCATGTTCTTTCACGCCGATTAACATAAGAAGTGTAGCGCCTGTCATCGCGATAACAGCAGCGTCTACATGAATAATCGAATGAAGTACGAAGCCTAAAATAGTTAGTCCTAAAATCGAAATAGATTTTAAAAGGAGGCTTTGATCTTTAATGTAATCTTTTTCGTTTAATGCCATTAGTTTTTCGATTTGTTCAGGTGTTGTTTTTAGTTTGTTACGATACATGAAGTAAATAATGCCAAGTGTCACGATAGAAATAATAATTACGATTGGAGCTAAGTTAAGTAAAAAGGCGTTAAAGTCTAAATGCTTGTTTGCTGATCCAATCATAATATTAGGTGGATCACCGATTAATGTTGCTGTTCCGCCTATATTTGAAAACAGCACTTCTGAAATCAAATAAGGCACAGGATTTACTTTTAAAATACGTGTAATGGATAATGTAACAGGAACGATTAATAAAACAGTCGTTACATTGTCCAAAAATGCTGATCCGCCAGCAGTTAATAGGGATAGTAATAATAAAATGCGAATCGGTTTTCCGCCAGCTGCTTTTGCCGCTTTAATGGCCACAAATTCAAAGACGCCTGATTGACTCGTAATATGTACGAGAATCATCATCCCAATTAAAAGGGTAATCGTTTCCCATTGAATATGTGATGTGAAAGCAGTATGTAAATCTACAACTCCAAAAATAATCATAATAGCAGCACCGAATAGTGCGATTACAGCACGATTCAATTTCTCGGAAATAATAAATCCGTACGTGATTAAAAATACGGCAATTGCAAAATAATATTGCCAATTTGCTACTTCATGTGCTGATTGTTCCAATCATGTCACCTTCTTTAAATTATGTATTCAATTGTCGAAATGTATCTCGCTGCAATAATGCGGGATAAAATATATTGTAGCAAATTCAAAAAAGAAAGAAAACTATTTAACAAAGTGAAGGAAAAAATGTATTTTTTACATATCATATAAAAAATATAAAAAACACAGTGCAAATTATTAGGAAAAGTGAGCGTTGTCCTCTAATATAGAGATAGCAATTTACATTATTTTTGCGTAAAATGGTTTAAAGAGGTGAATTCCGATGGAAATAGTAAAAGATAGTTCTCTTATTCAAAATGAAATTGAACGTTTTGTAAATAAAGATGTATATATTCATTTAGAAACGACAAACGGAGCGTATGCATCACACATAAATGAAAAGATGATGACAGTTGGTGCTTTCATTCGAAATGCAATTATCCGTTTTGAACGCGGGAAGATAACTGGAACAAATCCATACCGAGTTGGTCTGAAAATGGATCATGGTTGGGTATATGCTGAAGGTATTACGCACTGGGAAGTAGATGGTCAAGAGCGTTTATTACTAGCTGGACATGATAATTTAGGTCGTCTAGCAGTTGCACTTGAGTTAAGCTTAACACCATTTAAGTAAGAAGGAGGGAAACTTATGGAGAGACATGTACTTGTTGTATTTCCGCATCCAGATGATGAAGCATATGCTGCGGGAGGAACAATTCGCTTATTAACAGATCAAGGAGTACCTGTAACATATGCATGTGGTACTCTAGGACAAATGGGACGTAACATGGGTAAGAACGTATTCGCTAACCGTGAAACGATTCCACATATCCGTAAGAAAGAATTGAAAGATGCTTGTGAAGCGATGGGCATTAAAGATTTAAGAATGCTTGGCTTCCATGATAAAACGTTAGAATTTGAAGATGTTGATTTCGTTGCTGACAAAATTGAAGCAATCATTCAAGAAGTAAATCCATCTCGAATTATTACATTTTATCCAGAGCACGGTGTACATCCAGATCATAATGCATTTGGCCGCGCTGTCGTTCGCGCTGTATCACGTATGCCAAAAGAAGAGCGCCCAGTTATCCATGCTGTTGCGATTACGAAAAATCGTGAGGCAGTATTAGGAGAACCGGATGTTGTAAATAACATTAGTGAAGTATTTGATCATAAATTAACGGCACTAGGTGCGCACCGTTCACAAACAGAAGCAATGCTTGAAGACACGCATGCAAAAATAAAAAACAAAGATGCAGCAACATTAAAATGGCTGCAACTTGAACAGTTTTGGACTTATAAATGGGAGTAGGCTAGAAGGATATCTTCTAGTTGCTCTTACATAGAAAAAGCGCCGTCACTTGTGATGGCGCTTTTTCTTGTTGAAGACTATATATTTTTTAGGGTGCTTCAAAATTTAAAAATTAACGTGCAGTATAGCCTCCATCAACAAGAAGTGTTGTACCGTTAACAAAACTAGCATCATCACTTGCTAAAAATAAGACAGCTTTAGCGACTTCTTCTGGTGTTCCAAGTCTGCCTTGTGGATGAAGTGAAGCTAAATATTCTTTCTGTTGAGGATTAACACTACCTAGTAAAGGGGTGTCAATATAACCAGGGCACACCGCATTAATACGTATTCCATATTTAGCGTAGGCAGTACATAAATTTTGAGTTAATAGTTTCACACCACCTTTTGCAGAGGAGTATGCTGTTGGGGTAGGTAATGAAACAAAACTATGAATCGAACCAGCGTTAACGATGACACCACCTGTACCTTGTTTAAGAAATTGTTCAATCGAATATTTATCAGAAAGGAATACCCCAGACAAATTAATATCAATAGTTCTTTTCCACTTTTCATAGGATAATTCGTGTGCCGGTGCATCATCAGCAACGCCGGCATTGGCATACATAATATCTAATTTACCGTATGTACTTACTGTCTCATGAATTAGCTGTTTAATATCTGCCTCTTTTGTTACATCGGTTTTAATAAATAACGTATTGTATCTATGTGCATTCAATTCATCTGATAGTTCTTTTCCACGTTCAGAAAAGTCAGCAATAACTACTTTTGCACCTTCTTCGATAAAAAGATGAACAGTAGATTCGCCAATTCCACTTGCACCACCAGTTATGATTGCTACTTTGTCTTTTAATTTCATATAAACCTCTCCATTCATCAATGAATTTAAGTCGAATTTTTAAATCTTGTTACTAAACTATTAACCTTAAATAGTAAGTAGATAGAAGAAAAAGCTCGCGTTTACTTAATCGTGAGAGTGCTATTTTTCTTTAGTGTACTTTTTGATACAGTTATGGACGAAAATATTAATTTGGTCAATTTTATCATTAGATTGAATATTTGGTAAAGAGCTCTCGAACAGAGCGAGTACGGATGCTGAAAAATTAAAATAAACATGCAGTATTATTTGTAGGGTAAGGAACAAGGGGGGGAGAGAAGCATAACGAAAACTACTACTCTAGTTAAATAGGAAAAAGCCTTGCAGGGGGGCAAGGCTTTAAACAGGGTATTAAAAATTATTGATTTATTAAGAATAACTTCTTCTTGTGAATAAACTAATTTTAGCATGATAACTCATATGTATGTGTTACGAATTTGTGAATAAAAACTCAATGATAAAAGTATGAGTGAAAGGAAATAATGTATTTGAAATATGCATTATTACACAAAGTTAAGTTGAAATAGGGGATTTGTATATGTAATTTCTTTTTGCATTTAATTCTTTAGAACTGATTTTTAATAATGTATATTAGAAGCGTATATTTTGAATTATTTAATAGAATAATATATATTTATATTGATTTAATGATTTTAGTTTGTTAAAAATGGGGAAATCGATATGAAGGTTAAATTTGCCGTAATAAAAGATGAGAATTTTGATTGTAGTTTATTGGAAACAAAATTATTGAAAACTTTTAAAGAAGTAGATTGTGAAGCAGATATTGTAAAGGTTAAGGATGAAATTTTTGAAAACAATGATGTACAAACGCATTTATCAGAAATAACCATACATGTTACTGGAAAAAATATCGGATATAGATCTGTTTCAGCCAGTATATTTATTGTTCTAGAGAGTTTATCAATACAGCTATTTCATATTCATATTAGTATACTTTAAACAGTTCAAAAAGTGGATTTATATTGCGTTGTAAATATGAAAATGGTGATGAAAACAATAGAAATTATCGTATGTGCTCCCGAATGTTGGATTGCACTTTGTTTGTTGTTAAATAAGCAAGGGGTCCCTTTTTAAATTTTAATCTATCTTAACGCTAATTTATAAATAGAAGAATGGAAACATGTGAGTAATTCAATTAGATTGTACAAAAAATTTGGTACGCGGATATACGCAATGTATTCACAGGTAAGAGGGTTGTCTCATAATATATATAGATTTTTCTATTAAGATGAACAGAGGGTGTGAATATATGGAAGATGTTTACGCTAAAATTGACAGTCTCAAGGCGGAGCAAAAAGAAATGATGAGAGACATTCGAAATTTAGAAACGCGTACTACTATTAATGAGAAAGATATAGCAACAATCAATAAGCAATTAGAAAAAATAAGTACAAACACTACTTGGATTTTGCGAATTATTATTAGTGCGATAATAATGTCAGTTTTAGGATTGATATTAAAAGGGATGATTTAAAAGAAAGAGGGGAGCTCCCTCTTTCTTTTATGTAAATGAGAAACTATAAATTTTCCGTTTCCTTTTCGTCTGCATACTTATCCTCTAAGGAAATTAATAGAGGGATTGATATAGTTACAAGAATGATTAAAGTGGTGATAAAAGATTTAGAAAGAGAAAAAGAACCTTCAATTAAAGGTGATAAAAACTTGAATGAAAGTATACTTGTTATGAAGGAAATTACTAAAAAGCTCAAAAGAGATATATTTTTATTCTTTATAGATGTCTCTATAAAGTCTTTAACACAGGTTATTACGACAAATATAGTTAATATGATAAGAGAAACAAAATAATGTGTTAAATTCGTCATACTAATAGTAGGATCGTCTATTATGTAAGCAAGTAACTTAGATACTAATATTCCTCCAAACAATAAAATAATAAAAGCAAGTAATCCTTCCGATATATAAGTGCTTAAATTGTTTTTCTTGTCAAAGAGTTTATAGTTTAGAGTAGATTGGGTTATTTGAATTAGGAATAGGGTAATAATCCATAAATAATATACAAATGGTAATTCTCCTGAGAATAGAGAAATTAGAAAGTTGACTACTGTCCTTAAAATTTCAATCATTACGAAAGTCCTCCTACTTGTTCAGCTTTATGACATTAGGAATATATGAGTCTATCATTTTATAATTGGGTTTATAGATTCAAACTATTTCTAATTATTCCATAATAAGGTGGTTATATCAAGTAGTTATCTTCTATGGTGTGTATTAGTTGTTCACTAATATAAAAAGAACATTTGAACGTTAATACTAGAAAAATAAAAGTAATATGTAATATAATTGAAAAAGTATATTTAAAAATCGATGTTAATATTACCCTCCTATAAGTATTAACATACGTAATTGAGGTGTTTTCTTTGTTGTTTTATGACCGGATTTCTATAATGGCCCCTCCTGTTCCGTAGCTAAGGAAAGTCTTTTTATTTCTGAGATTTTCAAAGTTATAGGAGGGTATGAAAAATGAAAAAAGTCTCAGTACCATCACTTTTGTTAATGATTATTCTTGTCGCATTTCCGCAAATTAGTGAAACGATTTACACACCGTCTTTACCGGACATTTCAAAGGCGTTACATGTAAGTAATAATGAGGTGCAGTTAACACTTAGTTTGTATTTTGCTGGATTTGCTTTAGGTGTATTTTTTATTGGATGGCTATCAGATATAATTGGCCGTCGCCCAGCAATGTTATTTGGAATTGTAATATATGGCGTTGGGAGTTTCTTATGCTTTATTGCAAATTCCATTGAAGTTTTATTGGTAAGTCGTTTTATTCAAGCGTTTGGAGCAAGTGCAGGATCCGTGGTTACACAAACGATTCTTCGTGAAAGTGTAGAAGGGCATAAGAGGCATGTTATGTTTGCTCAAATCTCGGCAGTCATTGCTTTTACACCAGCGATAGGACCGTTAATTGGTGGCTTTCTTGATCAAATGTTTGGATTTAAAATAGTATTTTTAAGTTTAGTAGTTATGAGTGTCGGGATTTTTCTGTATACATTTGTTTCTCTTCCTGAAACAAAGACGGACTCAGTAACGAATCAAATAAATGTGTTTTCTGTTTTAAAACGGTTGATTACAAATCCGAAAGTAGTAACATACGGTCTATTAATTGGAGGAGCGAATGGTGTTTTATTTAGCTATTATGCAGAAGCGCCGTTTATCTTTATTGATTACTTTCAATTATCGCCTAGTATGTATGGATTTCTAGGAATTGTCGTTGCTTCTGCTTCTATTATTGGAGCGAAAGTTTCAAAACGTTTACTTGCTACTTATAAACCAGAGAAAATTATATATATCGGTTGTCTCGTAATGACAGGAGGAGCTATCCTTTTATCTGTAATTACGTTTGTTGGATCAAATCCAAATGTAATATATATGGTTGTATTTTTAATAGCGATGTTTATATTGCTATTAGGAATTGGAATAGCATTACCTAACTGCTTAAGTTTAGCGTTAGTAGATTTTCAAGATGTCATTGGTACAGCTGGAGCGTTGTTTAGCTTAGGATACTATGTAATTGTAACGATGACAATTTGTGGAATGAGTCAACTGCATACGGGCTCGTTACTAGTGATGCCACTTTATTTTCTAGTTATTGTAGTTATAATGGCAGTGTTTACTAGGGTGTTTATCTTTGGTAAGCAAACTTTGAAATCGGTTTAAATATGAAATCGTAAAAGAGTCTCATTTTTAAATGAGGCTCTTTTATATTTTGGCTGGGGTAAAGAAGTTAGTAGTTTATTAATATATTAAATTTCTCATTGGTATATAAATCGAATGTGTGGGAAATTACGTTATCAACTATAAAGGTTGAAGTATTTGACATATGAAACCGAGGAAGAAATGCTCTCCTCTGTTATTTATATTGTAATAATATACATGCCGGAATCATATTGAATAGATGTATTTTATTGTTAATTTAGTTAAAAATTAATCAGAATTATGTATAATAATTTATTGAAAAAATAATTGAATTTTTCAGATTAATGAATTAATATAAGGTAAGTAATTTTAATATTTATAGAATATTGGAAGATGAAAGGTTTTGAGAATTTTATTAGGAGCACAAAACGATTTTAGGATAGCTTTAAAGCTAGTGTAAAATGACGTTTGCTTCATCATTTTCAGGGCCGAAAGGAATTAGGGGAAAGCATCTTGTGTTAAAATGCGGCTATGAATCATCTAAGAGGGGGAAGTGAAGTGGCAAACAAAGAATTGAAAAGAGGTTTAGAAGCACGTCATATTCAAATGATTGCTTTAGGTGGAACCATTGGTGTTGGTTTGTTTATGGGGTCAGCCAGCACAATTAAATGGACAGGTCCGTCAGTAATGCTTGCTTATGCAATTGCAGGTATTTTCATATTCTTCATCATGCGTGCCATGGGAGAAATGTTGTATATGGAGCCAAGTACAGGCTCATTTGCGACGTTCGGTCATAAGTATATTCATCCACTAGCTGGTTATATGACAGCGTGGAGTAACTGGTTCCAGTGGGTTATCGTTGGGATGTCAGAAATTATCGCGGTTGGAGCGTATATGCAATATTGGTTCCCGGATTTACCAGCTTGGATACCAGGTATAATCGCAATGGTTATTCTTGGTGCAGCTAACTTAATTTCAGTTAAGTCATTTGGTGAATTTGAATTTTGGTTCGCGATGATTAAAATCGTTACGATTCTATTAATGATTATTGCGGGATTTGGACTTATTTTCTTTGGAATTGGTAACGGCGGAGAAGCGATTGGTATATCAAATCTTTGGTCAAATGGCGGTTTCTTTACAGGTGGTTTTTCAGGATTCTTCTTTGCATTATCACTTGTAGTTGGAGCGTATCAAGGTGTGGAATTAATCGGAATTACTGCTGGAGAAGCGAAAAATCCGAAGAAGACACTTACAAGAGCGATTCAAAGTACAATTTGGCGTATTTTAATTTTCTACATCGGTGCTATTTTCGTTATTGTAACTGTGTATCCGTGGGATCAATTAAGTACAATTGGTAGCCCGTTCGTAGCAACTTTTGCGAAGGTTGGTATTACGGCAGCAGCTGGACTTATTAACTTTGTTGTTATTACAGCAGCAATGTCTGGTTGTAATAGTGGTATTTATAGTGCTGGTCGTATGCTTTATACGTTAGGTGTAAATGGACAAGCACCGAAATATTTCACGAAACTTTCTGGAAATGGTGTACCTTTATTCGGTACAGTTGGCGTAATTATCGGTCTGGCGGTTGGTGTTGTTTTAAGTTACATCGCACCGAAAAATTTATTCGTATACGTATATAGTGCGAGTGTACTCCCTGGTATGGTACCATGGTTTGTCATTTTAATTAGTCAAATTAATTTTAGAAAAGAAAAGGGAGCAGAGATGAAAGATCATCCGTTCAAAATGCCATTTGCTCCTGTAACAAACTATTTAACGATTGCCTTTTTAATTATGGTATTAATCGGAATGTGGTTTAACGATGATACTCGTATTTCTTTAGTTGTAGGTATTATTTTCTTAGCTATCGTTACAATTAGTTTCTATGCTTTTGGAATAGGAAAGCGAGCTCCGTTAGACGTTCAAAATAATAAAGAGATTTCAAGTAAATAAAGAAAAGGCTGTTCATCTGGAACAGCCTTTTCTTATTGTTGTTATTTGTCGATAAATCAATATACCTTGTCGAATCGTTGATATAATTTGATTTGTGATAGATATATTTGAAAAATCGTTGATATATTGTACGTTATGATAGATATATTCGAAAAATCGTTAATATAATTTTACATACTATCTGTCACTATCATGATTAAAATTTCTCTAATACGATTTTTCCAATGGTGTGCCCGCTTTCAAGTAGTGCATGTGCTTTCTTTAAGTTTTCAGCGTTAATCGGTGTTAATGTTTCATTTTTATGTAAGCTGTACTGATAGTCTAGAAGGAGTTTATTTCTAAAAAGAAGAATTTTTTACTGTATTACTTTATCCAAAACTAAATGTAAAGGTGGATACATAATGACAGTAAAGAAACTTTATTTCATCCCAGCAGGTCGTTGCATGTTGGATCATTCGTCTGTTAACAGTACTTTAACTCCAGGGAAACTATTAGACTTGCCGGTTTGGTGTTATCTTTTGGAGACGGAAGAAGGTCCTATTTTAGTAGACACAGGTATGCCAGAAAGTGCAGTTAATAATGAAGGGCTTTTTAACGGTACATTTGTTGAAGGGCAGATTTTACCGAAAATGACTGAAGAAGATAGAATCGTGAATATATTAAAGCGTGTAGGGTATGAGCCGGACGACCTTTTATATATTATTAGTTCTCACTTACATTTTGATCATGCAGGAGGAAACGGTGCTTTTACAAATACATCGATTATTGTGCAGCGAACGGAATATGAGGCAGCACTTCATAGAGAAGAATATATGAAAGAATGTATATTACCGCATTTGAACTACAAAATTATTGAAGGGGATTATGAAGTGGTACCAGGTGTTCAATTATTGTATACGCCAGGTCATTCTCCAGGCCATCAGTCGTTATTCATTGAGACGGAGCAATCCGGTTCAGTTTTATTAACAATTGATGCATCGTACACGAAAGAGAATTTTGAAGATGAAGTGCCGTTCGCAGGATTTGATCCAGAATTAGCTTTATCTTCAATCAAACGCTTAAAAGAAGTTGTGACAAAAGAGAAACCGATTGTTTTCTTTGGTCATGATATAGAGCAGGAAAAGGGTTGTAGAGTGTTCCCGGAGTATATATAGTGCAAAAAGTCATGAGTTCGCGTGCTCATGACTTTTTCGTTTAAATAATTTTTTTAAATAAATTATAAACTTTTTTTGAACTATCTTCGTTTAACTGATAGTACGTAAGGTTTACATCATCAGGAGTATCTTGCTGAGCAATCATCACTTCGCTGCTGTGATGATCAACTACCCATATGAAATATTTTTTATAAGTTCCATCCTCGAAAGTAATCCACATATCACAATCTATTAAGTCTGATCCTTCTTCATCTAATGTTAATTTACCTTTTTTTGCGGTATTCATACTGTTAATAAACGTTTTTAATTCATCTGTTTTTGTGAGAAAGATATCCTGTTTTGTTTTAATTGATTCTACATGTATATCTTTTATTTCCTGTTTTCCTAAAAAAACAGGGGGCTCATTTGGATCTCGCGAGCTTGAAATAATAGTTGCTTTCTTTTTCGGTTTATTTGCAGTATAGAGATCTTGAATAGATTTTCCCGAGTTTATAAACCATACAATTCCAGAAATAATTAATACGCTACCTAGCAATAAAATAATTTTTTTAATAGGATTTTCTCCTCTCTATTACTTCGTGTGAAGAGCTTTTCTATTAATATATGATAGGTAAGCGTAAAGTATTATAGTTGAACTTGGTTATGCTTCACAGTTTTTATCGGGCGATCTATGAGTAAATTGTAAGTGAGCCCAATTAATACGAAAATGCCACCGATAACTTTACCAATTGAGAGTTCATTTGTCAGGAAGAAATCAATAATAGTCCCCGCAAATAATTGTCCGATAAAGATGAGTAATGTTAAATAAAAGGCTGATATTTTAGGAGTAATATAGTTGGATAATGAAATAACGATAACGCCTACTAATCCGCCTAAGTATACGGCGATAGGAATAGATTGCAACTTATGAATAGGGATATACAATGAATCTGAACTGAAAATTAAAAATAACATAGAGAAAAATAATCCAGTAATATAATTGAAAAACGTGCCTTCCCAGTTTCCAATTTCCTTTGCTAAATTCGCGTTAATAATTCTAGCAACAACGATAGAAACACCAGCTAAAATAGCAATCGTAATATATAGCATTTTCTTGCCCCCATTAATAAATTGTCATGATTATAATTCCAGAAGAGATGAAACATAATCCAATTAGTTTTTTCTTTTCAAACTTTGCAACTTTCATTCCTAATAAGCCGAAATGATCAATAACGATGGAAGCAATAGATTGACCGAGTAAACTTAATGCGATCGTAATAGAAGCACCAAGGACGGAGAAACTTATATTGTTAAAAAGAACAGTGAATACTCCAATCGCTCCAGCGCTATATAAAAAAAGTGGAATACTTTTATCGAAACGAATTTTATTTTTGTTTATGATTAAAATGAAGATAACTGCAATTAAACCGACAAGGTGAATGACCACGCTTGCTGTGTACTTGCCAATTAACTTAGATAAAATCCCATTCAGTGGAAGCATAACGGCGATGAGCACACCAATAAAGACAGAAAGAAAGTTATACAATGTAATATCCCCTTTGTATTTCATATTTGTAATGACTGTATCATGCTGAAATTGTGTATTGTTATGACATATGTCATAGTGGAAGAAGAAAATTTTGATTACAATGGGGATGAGTTGTAAAGGTGGGGGACTATGAAGAAAATATGTAATTCTATTAAATTAGCAGAGTATATAAAGCAAAATAATATTGATTCATTTTTTAGTCATGATATGAAGCCATATATGGAACTTATATTTTTTAAAAAGAATGAGTTTATTTGTAGAGAAAATGAAGTGATAGATTATTTATATTTCTTTGTTGAAGGAAAAGCAAAAGCGTTTAACACATTAAGTAACGGAAAATCGGTATTATTATGTTTTTACGATAGTTTGCAGTTACTTGGAGATGTGGAGTTAATTCATTCCCAAAGGATTACTTCAAACGTACAAGTGATGGCAGATTCGTATTGTGTCGGTTTACCTTTAGGAAAAGTGAGAAATCAGCTATTTCATGATGCGAAATTTTTAAGATGTATTTGCGGATCATTAGCACATAAATTAAACCGACTTTCCAAAAACAGTACAATTAATTTATTGTATCCACTTGAAAATAGACTTGCGAGTTACATGTTAGCAGCAGGGGAGCGAGCAGTTCAGCATGAAAATAGAATTGTATTTAGTGGGAATTTAACGGAAATAGCGGAATTGTTAGGAACGAGCTATCGGCATTTGTTGCGAACATTAAATATTTTTTGTGATAAAGAGATAATAAAGAAGAACGATGGATGCTATGAAGTAGTAAACGTGGATGTTTTGAGAGAATTGGCAGCAGATGTTTATAAATAGGAGGAGAGTATAAATGATAACACCTATATTTAGAATTTTTGATATTGAAAAAGCAAAACTATTTTACTTAGGTTTTTTAGGATTTAAACTGGATTGGGAACATCGGTATGAGGAAAATATGCCATTATATTTGCAAATTTCGTTACAGGATGCTGTGATACATTTATCAGAACATCATGGTGATGCCTCACCAGGTGGTGCGATTCGGATCAAAATAGATGATGTAAAGGATTATCATTCTGTATTATTAAGTAAAGAATATGCTTATTCGAAGCCGAATATAGAAAAAACACCTTGGGGTACAATTGAATTAACTGTGATTGATCCGTTTTCAAATAGAATTACACTATACGAGGAAAAATTGTAGAAATGGAATGAAGAGTAGTTCATAGAGCAGTGAACTGCTCTTTTTTATTTTGAGTAGATATTGAATCATATAAAAAGAAAATGTTATGATTATGGAAACGTATGAATATATGAACAAGTATTCATATGTTTAAGAAGAGGAGGGATTAGAATGAAAGATCTAATTATTATTGGGGCGGGTCAAGCTGGATTAACAATGGGATATTACTTGAAGCAAGAAGGGTATAATTTTTTATTACTTGAGGCAGGAAAACGAGTTGGTGATTCATGGAGAAATCGATATGATTCTTTGCAGCTTTTTACCTCAAGGTCTTACAGTAGCTTGCCGGGTATGACGTTAATAGGTGAAAAAAATGAATTTCCATATAAAGATGAAATTGCAACTTATTTAGAAGAATATGCAAGACATTTTCAATTACCGGTACAATTACAAACGGAAGTTTTAAAGATAAAGAAAGAAAAAGAAATATTTGAATTACACACTCCTACAGAAATTTTACAAACGAAAAAAGTTATTATCGCATCAGGTGGTTTTCAGCATCCATTTATTCCCTCGCTTTCAGAAAATCTTTCACCACATATTTTTCAAATACATTCATCACAATATAAATCATTATCGCAAATTCCACAGGGGAAGGTACTTGTAGTAGGGGGCGGAAATTCAGGAATGCAAATCGCAGTAGAACTTGCAAAAACGCATGAAGTTACGGTGTCTATTAGTCATCCTTTAACGTTTTTACCGTTACAACTTTTTGGAAAAAGTATTTTTAATCTGCTAGAAAAAGTGGGTTTATTGTACGCTGAAATAAATACAAAGAGGGGAAGATGGTTTCAAAAGAGAAAGGACCCTATTTTCGGTTTTGAAGGTAAGAAACTTATTCGTAATGGAGCAATTAAACTGCAAGAAAAAGCAGTAAGTGCATCAGGAAATAACATTATGTTTCAGAACGGTGAAACATATAGTGCAGAAAGCGTTATATGGTCAACTGGTTTTGTTCAAAATTATAATTGGATTGAAATTGAACAAGCAGTGAATGAGAAAGGATTTCCTAATCATATAAAGGGAATAAGTCCAGTAAAAGGATTGTATTATATCGGATTGCCGTGGCAATCTCAAAGGGGTTCTGCACTTATTTGTGGTGTAGGAAAGGATGCAGCATATTTGCTTTCTGAAATCAAAAAAATAGATCAGTAGCAGCGACTACTGATCATCCATATGTACATGAATTAGGAGAGGTCAAACATTTATTAACTTTATTATAATTGATTTTCATAAGAATAAAAACTGAAAATTCTAATTTTATGTTGAGAAAGTTTTTTGTATCGAAATATATGAAAGAATAGGGGGTTTTTAGTAAAAGGAAATATGATATTTATATTTTACTAAAGTGTGATATAGTCAATATAGGATTTATTTCCTTAAATTGGTTTTTGTAGTCATTACATTTTTAAAGCAGAAAGGAGAAGTAATTATGAAGTTTGATGATCAACGCTTACTAGGAGTCCGATTAGGTTCTGTACTTGTGACAGAGGAAAATCAATATTTAGTAATTAAGAAGAAAGATCATTATGCACTGTTAAATATACATAATTTAGAATGCACTCATGTTGAAGTGCAGTTAGAACATTTGGAAGAAATGTTGCGGGAAGATTTCCAAGAAAGTATAACGGAGATTATCGCACCAGAACATATAAAAATTGTTGCGAAAAATGTTATATAGATAAAGAAGCTGGAAGGAACAGCTTCTTTATTTTCATTATAAGGGTAACGTTTTTACAACCTCACCAATGATCCCTTCCATTTGATGAACACCTAAATCGGAATTGGTCATAATAACAGCACCATTCCCGCAGTATGGATAACAAACCATCATACATTGAAATCCAACGCCCCATCCGAGTGAATAAATCTGTAATTCTTCATTAGAATCATCTAGAAAAACACCTAATCCAGTCCATTTTGAGCAACCTTGAGGAGAAATCATGTCTATTACTAATTTTTGAGAAAGTTTTAGTTTGCCCTTTCCTTGTAAGGAATGAATGATTTCAATAACTAAAGCTGATAAGTCAGTTGGTGTTGTCCAAATACCTGAAGCAGCTGCGAATGGATAAAATGGATACTTCTCATTTGTTACAGTTCTATCTTTATTATGTCCGCAAGCAAAAACATCGGTTTTATCTATGTCTTTTGGAGAAAAAAGTGTACTATTTTTCATTTGTAATGGCTGGAAGATGTGTTCTTCTAATAACTGACTAAATGATCTTCCTGTAATATCTTCTAGTAGTAGTTCGATTATACAAAAGTTTGCGTCTGAGTAGTGAAATTCACTTTCTGGTTTATAAGTTACCTCTATAGGTACGGGGCAATATAGTGTTTTACCGGAAAGGAGCTCAGACATATTAGGTAAGCCTTTTGCAGGTGTATAATGTTCAAAACTATTAGGTGGATCAATGAGTCCAGATTGATGGCTTAATAAGTTTCTCAAAGTGATGCTTTTTTGTGAAGTAAATAGATTAGTAGGAATGTTCCAAGATGTGAGTTTATCATTTACGTCTTCGTCTAAATGCAAGATTTCTTGATCTGATAACATTAGTACGAGCATTGTAGTGATGAATTTGCTGATAGAACAAGAATTAAAGAGAGAATTTGTAGTAACAGCTCTAGTTGTTCCAGCTTCAAGTGTTCCAAAGGCAGTCGCTTCATCTAGTTTGCCATTACATATAACAGCGAGGCTTAAACCTGCAACGGAATATTGGTTCATTTTCTCGTATATATTGCTACTTTTTAAGTTCATGGTGACTCCTTTCTTTAAAGACAGAGTAGTATTTTTATTATACAGTAGTAAAAAAAAGAAAACACTTCGTCATTCACCAATGAAGTGTTTTCTTTTTTAGTTAGTTTGAAGTGAACTTTTGAAAAAATTTGTCTCGGTACATGTACATAACCCATGAGATTGTTATTAAAGAAATGATGATTTGTTTGTTTTTAATTGGTGCATTGAAAACAAGCCAACCAACTATATCAAATAACAAATGTAGCACGATTGAAAGAACTACAAATTGAAGTAACGTATTTAAAAATCTTTTCATAAAGTGTCCCCCTAAAATAATAGGTTTTATTAACAGTTTGATATAGTGATATTATACATTAAATGTGTATTGTGGTAAAATTTACATAAGTTAGTGGAATAAAGCAAATGAAAGTTAGTAAGGGGGAACATTCATGGAATTCTGGATGGTTATACTGATAGTAGCTGTTGGTTTCATTTATATCGCTGAAAAATTAACTACAATTGAAAAGAAAAATGATGCGCGTTTAAAGAGAATTGAAGATAGATTACAATTAATTACGAAAGAAATGGGAATTATAGAAAGAGAACCTGAAATTAATAAAGAACTACGCCAGCTTGTAGAAGAAGGCAAAAAAATTACAGCAGTTAAGAGAGTAAGAGAAGCTTTTGGTTTTTCCTTACTAGAAGCGAAGCAATATGTTGATAAATTATAAAAAAGATCATCCATTTGGGTGATCTTTTTTACTGCACCATGCGTGTATTTACATAAACCGCGATTATAAAGTGTCCAATTAGAGTGATAGGAATAACGATTGTGACATTAGGCGTAGTGAAGACACTACCGATTGTCGCAATGACACCAGCAATTAAATTATAAAGACCTACTATTTTTGATAGTTTCACTTTATCAGGCACGCGGCGTTCGTTGAATCCTGATAAGAGCCAAGTGTACTGCTTTACTCCAATGAAATAAGCTAGTGCAAATGAAAGGATTGCCACTATGAATAATGATGGGGAAGCGAAGAGAGTCAATGAAAACACCTCCGTTAATGGGCTATAAATAAATTATAGTCCGAATGTTATAATTTAACAAAATATAATTTTAGTTTTAAGTGTAATAGAAAAATGGAGTATTGGTAATGAGGGGAGATTAAGTATGAATATTGTGGAGTTTCAGAGGTATGTATCAAATTTCAGTAAAGAAAAAGGATTTCAAGATACAACAATTGAAGAGCGTACGATATATACGATGGCGGAATTAGGTGAATTAGCGGAAGTCATATTAAAGCGTGATACAATACAAGATGCGAAAAGAGAAATCGGTTTAGAAATGTTTGATGTAATTTGGAATGTATGTGATTTAGCAAATAAATTAAATATTGATTTAGAGAAGGCGTTTGAAGAAAAAATGAAAATTAATAAAAAGCGCGAATGGTAAGTAGAATTTTAATTTGTAAAGATGGGTGATATGAATGAAAAAGAAGCTTATTATAGGAGGAATCTTTACTTTAATTAGTGTAATAAGTGTTGTCGTTTACTTAGTTTTTCAAGGCATATTCATTCCGAATCAAATAAGTGCTGATAAGTATGAAATAAAAGGTGTAGATGTCGCATCGTATCAAGGGGATATAGATTGGAGAGAGTTGGAAAAGCAAAATATGAAGTTTGCGTTTATAAAGGCGACTGAAGGAAGTTCGTTTGTGGATGAGTACTTTTCGAAAAATTGGAGGAATGCGAATAAGACAGATATGCGCATCGGAGCGTATCATTTTTTTAGTTTCGATAGTAAGGGTAAAACACAAGCAGAGCAATTTATACGAACTGTTCCAAAATATAAACAAGCACTGCCACCCGTGATTGATGTTGAGTTTTACGCTAACAAAAAAGATAATCCGCCTAAGCGTGAAGATGTTACGAAAGAGTTGGCGGTCATGATTGAAATGCTAGAAAAACATTACGATAAGAAAGTAATATTGTATGCAACGCAAGAGGCGTATGATTTATATATAAAGGATGCGTATCCAAAATGTAATATATGGATTCGTAGTGTTCTTACAAAACCGAGTTTATCTGATGAGAGAAAATGGACGTTTTGGCAATACACGAACCGCGGGAGATTAAGCGGTTATAATGGAAAAGAAAAGTATATTGATTTGAATGTATTTTATGGGAATGAGGAAGAGTTTGAGAATTATGGAATGGAAGATTAAGTTTTAAAGCGTACAAAATTTTGTACGCTTTTTTGTTAATTACATAAAAGTATGCAAATGAAGATGGAACAAACATTTGAGATGAATTGTCTAATATAGGTAATAACTATTTAGCTTGAAAGAAAGGGTTGATAACATGAAAAAGAATACGTTGTTAAAAGTAGGATTATGTGTAAGTTTACTAGGAACAACTCAATTTGTTAGCACGATTTCTTCTGCACAAGCATGACAAAAGGTAGAGCAAATAGTAATCAAAAATGAGACGGGAACCATTTCAATATCTCAGTTAAACAAGAATGTATGGGTTCATACGGAGTTAGGTTATTTTAATGGAGAAGCAGTTCCTTCGAACGGTCTAGTTCTTAATACTTCTAAAGGGTTAGTACTTGTTGATTCTTCTTGGGATAACAAATTAACGAAGGAACTAATAGAAATGGTAGAAAAGAAATTTCAGAAGCGCGTAACAGATGTCATTATTACACATGCGCACGCTGATCGAATTGGCGGAATAACAGCGTTGAAAGAAAGAGGCATTAAAGCGCATAGTACAGCATTAACCGCAGAACTAGCAAAGAACAGTGGATATGAAGAGCCGCTTGGAGATTTACAAACAATTACGAGTTTGAAGTTTGGCAATACAAAAGTAGAAACGTTCTATCCAGGGAAAGGACATACAGAAGATAATATTGTTGTTTGGTTGCCACAATATCAAATTTTAGCTGGAGGCTGTTTAGTAAAATCTGCGGAAGCTAAAGATTTAGGAAATGTTGCGGATGCGTATGTAAATGAATGGTCTACATCGATTGAGAATGTGCTGAAGCGATATGGAAATATAAATTCGGTAGTACCTGGTCATGGAGAAGTAGGAGACAAGGGATTACTTTTACATACATTGGATTTATTAAAATAAGAAATTGTAGAAATACAAAAGAAAGGAGAAATAATTTTCTCCTCTCTTTCTTCTAACTATATTTAAATGCTGAATCTGTCGATTACGTCAGCGTATATTACTGAGATTTTAATTCCAAGTATACAAATACTAGTACTGTCATAATTGCAATAACAACGTAAGTAGCATCAAGCATTATAAGTGTTTTTAAAGTTTCAGTCATCGTAATTCACCCCTGTTATAAAAATATAACATGATCTTTTTATTGATTAGATTAGAGATCATAAAGATAAAATGTATATGAAATTTCTTAAGTAGCTTCTATATAAATATATCATATAAATAATGTAAGTAATGTTAAGATAGTGTAAATGTATTGTAAATAAAGAGGTTTACAATGAAGGCTTTAATAAAAAAATGATAGTTCCTTAAAATAAAAAATACGCTATTTTCATATGAGATGAATTGCAATTATTTGTATAAGGGATTCAAAAAAATTTTTTCGTTGTATATATTTCTCCAAATTAATTATTTAGCTATTTAAAAGTATCGAAAGATGTGTGCACACTAATGTATATTTTTTGGATGTCAATAAAAGTATTATGTCAACAATATGAACTGTCACAAATCTTTATATATTATTGTGATTGATATCACATCACTTTTTTTCAATGGGTATTATGCTTAAGGTGTAATGAATGATTGGGAGAGGGTGGAATGATATGTTTTGTTATCAATGTGAACAAACGCCAACAGGCGGATGTAAAGTAATGGGTGTTTGTGGCAAGAATGAAACGATTGCGAGTTTACAAGATACGATTGTGTTTGGGCTAAAAGGAATTGCAGCTTATCGCACACATGCTGCTCAGCTAGGGTATACGGATGCATTTGTAGATGCTACAACACAAGAAGCTTTATATATGACATTAACAAATTCTAACTTTAACGAACAAGAGCATATTGATATGGCTATGAAAGTTGGGAAATCAGCTTTACGGGTGATGGAGTTATTGGATGAGGCACATACGAATCATTTTGGTGTGCCAGAGCCTGTACAAATTACACAAAATCGTGTAGAAGGTAAAGCAATTGTAGTTACGGGCCATAATTTATTTGCATTAGAAGAACTATTAAAGCAAACAGAAGGAAAAGACATTAATATTTATACGCATTCTGAAATGCTACCAGCACACGGATACCCGCAGCTGAAAAAATATAAACATTTAAAAGGAAACATCGGTAAGGCATGGTATGATCAAAGACGCCTTTTTGAAAAATTTACTGGTGCCATATTAGCTACAACGAACTGTGTTATGCCAATTAAAGGCTCGTACTCTGATCGATTCTTTTCATATGACATTGCAGGTTTAGAAGGTGTACAAAAAATTGAAAATGATGATTTTACACCATTGATTCAAAAAGCACTAGAACTTCCAGAAGTACATATGGAGTCGGATGAACAGTTAGTGACAGGGTTTCATCATAATAAAGTATTATCATTAGCTCCAGAAATTATTGATGCAGTAAAAGAGGGGAAGATAAAGCGTTTCTTTGTTATCGCCGGTTGTGATGCACCGGGAAAAGGCGGAGAATATTATCGTGAATTAGCAACGTCACTTCCGCCAGAAACAGTTATTTTAACAACTTCTTGCGGGAAATTCCGCTTTAATGATGTGGATTACGGTGTTGTACCTGGTACCGAGATTCCGCGCTACATCGACTTAGGACAATGTAATAATTCCATTTCTACAGTGAAAATAGCAGCTGCATTAGCTGATGCTTTCCAATGTGAAGTGAATGAATTGCCAGTAAGTATTGTGCTATCATGGTTTGAACAAAAAGCGGTTGCCATTTTACTCGGGCTATTTAGTCTTGGAATTCAAGATATTCGCATCGGTCCAAAGGCTCCTGAATTTATTTCACCTGGCGTGCTTGATGTATTACAAGAAACATTTGGTTTAAAACTAATTACAAATGCAGCAGAAGACATGGCTATGATGTTATCGTAACGGAAAAGGTGTTTTCACTTAATTGTGGCTTTATAAATCATTTGTATGTGTGTGAGTAAACGCACATACAAATGATTATTAATAAAGAAAATCGCTATATCTATAAATTTTATAGAGCTTTTAAAGTATAACACCACATGCTCATCACCTTAAGATTTTAAGTATCCCCAAAACGAAATTTCTACATGAATATCTATAATTTTACCTCTTTTTCATTTGATTTGAAAATAAGCTTTCTATTTTTAAAAACCAACGATACCACCTCAAATTATAGGAATAAAATCCATTCATTTATTAGGAAAATGGATTGAAAATAATAAGGTAGACTAAAAAGTAAAATATTATTTATGATAATCATTCTTTTATAAAATTTAAATTGGAAATAGCCCTACTCATTTTGATTGCGCATTTTCAAAATGGAGGGGCTTTTTTTACTGTAAAATCAATAACTGCATCTTATTTTTGTTGAAAAAATTCTCATTCTTATTTTGAAAGTGATATGGGTACATTTACATGCACATCAATCTTTTATTATGAAGTGGCCCTTGAATATATTGTTTTTTATTGACAGACATAAAAATGATTTATTTGCTGTATTGATAATTTGTAGATGTTATAATAAAATGTTTATGTATATGTAAACTTAATTTATTTTTGTTTGGTTTTATTGTAAGGTTAGGCAGTGTTGATAACAATAAAATAATGAATATATCACCTGTAAAAAGAATGAAACCAATACGGAGAAGGTGATTTCGTTAAAAATTCGAAAAATAAGCGTTATTAGCTCTTGAAGAAAAATTACAAGCATATGGAAAATAGGGTTATACAAAAAGTCCTAAAGGGGGACGGAATTATGGAGAAAAGAAAGTATTCAGTAACACCACAAGATCGAATGAATTATGTATTAGGTCATTATTCTGCAGATCAACAAATTAATGCAGTTCTTTATTTTCCTGTAGGTATATCCAAGGAAATACTTGAAGAATCAGTAAGGATAACGTTGCAATTGCAACCAGTTTTGAACAGCCGGTTTGTAGAAAATGATATTCCTTACTGGGAGGAACATTCATCTGACACTAACTCATCTATTTGCTTTTTTGCAGAAGGAAATAATCAAGAACTTGAAATAATGGCAATAGATTTTATTAAGGAACCTGGTGATCGTATTCAGGGGCCTATGGTTCAAACGAAATTATTACGGGGCACTACAATAGATATGTTAGTTGTGAAATTGTCTCATCTATGTTCAGATGGTGCAGGAGTCAAGGAATATATAAAATTGCTTGGAACAATATATACTCACCTTTCATTGGGACGGTCTAAGAAGCAAATTATAAAGGAATTTGATGAGGGAAATGAGAGTTGTCGAGATCAATCACATGTATTCAAATACGCTGGAATATCGGACATAAAAAGTGCGTATCGTCCTAACCAAGAACAACAGGCATCGTTATGGTCTTTTCCATCTCAACCTAACAAAAATAAATTTCCCCAAATGTCCGTACGGCGATTGAGCCATAAGCAAACTCTACGTTTAACCCAATGGACAAAAGCACAACAGGTTACCTTGAATGATGTAATCATGACTGCTTACTTCCGAGTTTTATCACATTTCACTGTGTATGCAGAACCTCGCACTGCAGAAAAAATGATTGGTTTGACAATTGATTTACGTCGATATCTGCCTAATAATACAACTGGTGCTATTTGCAACTTATCCGGTATGGAAATGCCAGTGATTAAAATGGAAGACGATGAAACATTTAAGCAGACTCTTGGTCGAGTTAAACAATCAATGGATAAAATAAAGTCTCAAAATCCAGGTCTTTCTTCAGCAGCAGGAATGGAGTTACTGGCAGAAATGAAGCTATCTACAGTGAAGGAAATGTATAATCAGCAATATGAACAGGCTGTACAGATGGGGATGGCGTTGCCATTACTGACAAATTTGGGAGTGATTGCTGAGGAACCTATTCAGTTTGGTCAAATTCAAGCTGAGGACGGGTATATGGCATCACCTATTATGTATGCACCATTCTTTTCAATGGGAGCAAGCTCTTATAATGGAAGGCTTACATTTACGATCGGTTATCATGCGCCGGATACATCAAAAGAAAAGGTAGAAAAATTTTTAGATAGTGTTGCTAATCAACTATCAGAAATAAAATAAAAGAGAATATAGAGAACAGATTTCTAACAGAATTGTATTTTAGGGGCTCGTATCATGTATGGATAATCTCTGGAAATTTTCTCTGACCGCACTTGCCTTTATGCTTTATATACAATGGGAATGGTAGTGAGAAACAATTTGTATCGTGAAAAAACAAGATATATCGGTATAAAAACAATAAAACAGAGCTGATTTAAATTACACTTTGAATCAGTTCTGTTTTGCTAGTGTGATGGTCCTTACAACAAAAAAAGTAGGCTGTATCCGGTTAGGGTAAAGCGGATTTTTAATTTTTTTGAAAATAAAGTTGACATCCATAACTACTTAGTCATACAATGTAGATGTAATAAGTGATACTGAATAGTTCGGATTCACAAAAACTGTTCAGTAAAAAATTCGCCTTAGTACTCTGTGATACTGAATATAAGTCAGACAGAATAGGGGGTAAAGGAGGATCAGGACATGGAAAATTTAACTGAAATGCTGAAAGGTTCACTGGAAGGGTGTGTACTGGAAATCATTAGTCGCCGTGAAACGTATGGCTATGAGATTACCCGCCACCTGAATGATCTTGGGTTTACCGAAGTTGTGGAAGGTACGGTGTATACCATCCTCGTACGATTAGAGAAGAAAAAGCTTGTGAATATTGAAAAGAAACCATCAGATATGGGACCGCCTCGTAAGTTTTATTCATTAAATGAAGAAGGCCGCCAGGAGCTTGAATTGTTTTGGGAAAAATGGGATTTTGTATCGTCAAAAATTAACGTCTTGAAGTCAAAATAGGTTCATAAGATAAAATGTTCCGGCCGATATTTTGAGAATTTCTTGTTCGGTTTTATAAAAAAGGAGGAAAATAAGATGTTAGAAATGTTCAAAAAGTTAATTGGTGATAAAAAAGAGTACAAAATGATGATGGCACGAGTTGAGGCTCTGCCAGAGGACTACCAATTTGTATTTAAGAAAATTCAAAACTACATGTGGAATTTTTCAGCGGGTAACGGGATGGATATGTTACACATACAGTATGAATTAATCGATTTGTTCGAAGCGGGTGCAGCGGAAGGAAGACAAGTGCTTGACATTACTGGGGATGACGTGGCTTCCTTTGCTGACGAACTAGTGGCAAATGCTAAAACTTACGTCTCCAAGTATCGTGAAGATTTGAATGAAAGTATTATGAAGAAATTGAGAAAAAAATAAATGGAATAAGTAGTACCGACTGATTAGCTGGTTACACATATGAATTGCCATCATAGCTATTCAGTTATATTTTTAACTCGGTACTAAGTAATACAGAATATCAGTGATACTAAATAGATAGAGGTAAATAAATAGTCTTCGCAAAACATTTTTATAGGGAGGAAAAAAGTATGAGTCATGCAGCGATTTCTGTAAAAGGCTTGAAAAAATCCTTTAAAGACAAGGAAGTTTTAAAAGGGGTAGATTTTGAGGTGCAGCGTGGAGAAATTTTCGCGCTGCTAGGCTCAAATGGAGCTGGAAAGACGACAACGGTTAACATCCTTTCGACGCTAATGAAGCAAGATAACGGTGAAGTAAATATTTGCGGATTTGATGTACAGCGTCAACCAGACCATGTTCGTCAAAGTATCAGTTTGACAGGGCAGTTCGCAGCTTTAGACGGTATGCTGACAGGGAGGGAAAACTTGATAATGATCGCCAAATTACGTGGTGTTTCCAATCCCGCTCAAGTTGCTGACAATCTACTTGCAAGATTTAGCCTGACTGATGCGGCAAACCAAAGGGCAGATCAGTATTCAGGCGGGATGAAGCGCCGGCTTGATATCGCGATGAGTTTGATTGGGACGCCAGCAGTTATTTTTCTTGACGAACCAACGACTGGACTTGATCCTGAAGCGCGAATCGAAGTGTGGGATACAGTTAAGGAACTTGCTGGTAGCGGTACAACTATTTTGCTTACGACTCAGTACTTGGAGGAAGCAGAACAACTGGCAGACCGTATCGCTATTTTGCATGGCGGAAAAATTATTACGACAGGTACTCTTGCTGAACTAAAAGAGATGTTCCCACCGGCAAAAGTGGAGTATATCGAAAAGCAACCGACATTGGAAGAAATCTTCCTTGCGATCATTGGTAAAAAGGAGGAGATGTAAATGAAAAGTAGAACAGGTGTATTACTAGGTCGTTTAATGCGTAACATTATGCGCAGCCCGGATACAATTATTACAGTAGCGATTACGCCGATTATGATGATGCTATTATTTGTCTACGTGTTTGGCGGCGCAATAAAAACAGGAACGGAAAATTACGTCAATTATTTATTGCCGGGAATTTTGCTAATGGCTATCGCATCCGGTGTAGCTTACACTTCCGTGCGACTCTTTACGGATGTAAAGAGTGGGCTGATGGCACGTTTCATTACGATGCCTATTAAGCGCTCATCGATATTGTGGGCTCACGTTTTAACCTCTCTTGTTGCTAATGTACTTACTATCGTGGTGGTTATTCTTGTTGCACTCTTAATGGGCTTTCGTTCCAGCGCTAATATTCTAGATTGGCTTGCAGTAGCTGGGATACTAGGGATGTTTACGCTGGCGCTAACATGGCTAGCTATCATTCCAGGATTGAAAGCGAGGTCTATGGAAGGGGCGACTGCTTACTCGTACCCGCTAGTTTTTCTTCCATTTATTAGTTCGGCCTTTGTACCTACCGAAACGATGCCAAAAATTGTTCGTGTGTTTGCGGAGAATCAGCCTGTAACTTCAATCGTGAATGCGATTCGTGCTCTTTTATATGAAGGAACTGTTGGTAACGATATTTGGATTGCGCTCGCTTGGTGCGTAGGTATAATGGTCATCTCTTACTTTTTCGCCAGTAAAGCATTTAAACGTCAGTTAGGGTAAGAAACGTGATAAACGAAACCTTCAGGAATAATATATATTTAGAAAAGCACGGGAGATTTTCCGTGCTTTTATTATTTATCATGCTCTCATTGTAGTAAATGAAATGGTATTTAAAAATAGGATAATTATCCAGTGATAAAGCTTAATATTTGAGGCTCACTGCTTATGGAATGTATAAGCACACTCGTTTTTGTAAATCTGCTAATACTTCATCGGGTATTTCTTTGATTTTAATATCCTTCCCTAGAAAAAGCAGCCAATTTATTATTTCCGTCACTTCATCGGGATTGTTAACATTGATAAAAGTTTTTAAAATGGCTGTGGATTGGTAAGGATTAGTATAAGATATTGAAATTTTTAAAGGATGGTATTTTTTGAACTGGGCAATTGCTGTCGGACCAAGTTCAAATACAAGGTTAATTGCTTCGTCCTTCTTACTTAGTTTTTCTAAAATCTTTTTCTTATTTAGCCTTTTGTTCGTCGTGTATGGTTCGATATTAATGAGATCATCGACAGGAAACATCATCTTCTTTTCTTTTTTTAAGTCAAACCCTTCAATGATCCAATGGCTTTTTTCTTGATAAAGGTGCAATAGATAAATTGGATAAGACTTGATTTCTTCATCTTCTTTCATAGTAATCAATAAATGGTTATCCAAAAGAAGGATTTGAATGAGTTTTTCTAACATAGGATGGGGGAGATCAGAAAGCTCAAGTAGATCGGGATTATGAGGGTTAGTCCCTTGGAAAAGCAAGAGTTGATTTAAAAGAACGAGATCATCTTGCTGGGTTTCTGAGATGAGTCCTAGTAGTTTTTCGGCTAAAGATTGACGACTCTTTAGGTAGGGAAGTTGTTGATTCCTCGTAGCCATAAAGGCAATAAAAAGAGCTTTCACTTCATTATCAGTAAAGCGAACAACGGGCAGGATAGAGTTGTGCATAACAAAATATCCCCCGGTCCTCCCAACTTCAGCGACAAGTGGCATTCCCATAGCTTCAATTTCTCTAATGTCTCTAATAGCTGTCGACCGTGATATGTTAAATTCTTGTATAATTTCAGAAATTGTAAAGTGAGAGCGGTTGTTGATATACCGCATAATTGTATTAATCCGTTCAACCTTTTTCATTTTAGTCTCCTAAACAGTATCATTTTTTGACATGGTTTAAAGGTATTATAAACGTATCAGATGAAAAGATAAATCGTTTGATTAATAAAAAAAGAGGCAGGTTTTGAATATGAAAAATTATACTATAGAAGAAAAAGATAGCTTTATTGTGTTAGGTATTGGAACTGAAATTAAGAGTGAATACACAGACTTTGCTGGAATAAATAAAGAAAAGGAAGACTTTTGGTCGGCTGTTAAAGAAGATGGAAGGCTGGACACTTTAAAAGCTTTAGCTACAAATGAATACATTTTTTCCGTGAGCGAAGCGGTGAATAACAAAATGATGTATTATGCGGGTGTCATGACAGAAGCACAAATAGAGGAAGAATCTAGAGTGATTCAGTTTCCGAGGGGAGAATACTTAGTAGTGAAAGGGGAAGACAAAACGGCTAAAGAGCTAAGTAATAAGCTTACTGGCATCGCCTTCGGTCAAGCTTTACCAGAAGCAAAGGATTTTGCCTATGTTGGTGGACCTAATACAACGGTTGAGATGGGACAGAGAAATGGCCTAGTATTTGGTGAAATGTGGATTCCGGTTGTTAGGAAGTAAAGTGATAAAAGGTGCGAATATGGAAAGTAGAGGCTAACGATCTTGTATTGTTGGCCTTTTTGAAATGAATATAATATTCATATACTGCTACACAGTATGTTCTGATAAAATGGAATAAAAGGGAATTCCTGTAAGGTGGTGGCGGATTGAATAAAAAAAGATTATTTGAGCTATTCATAGTAACGTTTGTTTTTCTATTCCTTCATGTAAGTACATTTACTAATGAAAAATTTAACGATAAATTGGGATCTTTTACTTACATTGTTTTATTTCTTATGCTTACTATCAACGCTATATTTATAGAAAGGTATTTTGGTGATATACAAAAGTGGATTCGAAATATTACATGTTGCTTTGCTTTATTCGTAGTGGTTTTAGTAGCTCTATGGATAGGTTATTTTTAGTCCTTACTTAAGAGAATGAGAAATATGTGATTACACTACATTTGATCCGATACTATTACTTAGCTGCATCGGTTTATATTAATCTTTTCTCTCCTCAATCATGATAAAATGTACAATAGGAAATTTTATGTAAGATAAAGAAGGAAGGTTTACGGTCAGCCTGAGTACTTTGCTAGCTTTTGCGCTTGTTTCACTTAGTATGGTGAGCCTATTTTGATTTATCTTATTTCTCATTCCATTACACAGGGGCGTATGGCAGGATTTATTTTTTTATTAAGCATCATGCTTGGATTTGTAATTCATATAAATGAAGCAACTTTAGTATTCACTCAAAAATCCATTGTCTATGAAACAACTAGATTTGTAAACGGCTTTAATAGAAAGATGTCTATTGTATTTTTTGCGGCAAGATTAAATAGCTTTTTTGTTACTTTACAATAAAGTATACTTAATATCAGTAATTCATGTAATTAGGGGTGGTTTCTATATTTAGAGAAAATACAAAAAGGATACTTCTGTCATTAGTAACAAATCCAATACTAATAATTGTATATGGGATTTTTTGTTATGAGTTGGCCTTATACTGTAAGTACGGAAGAATGAATTATAATATTTATATTATGTTATTATGTATAGTACTTTTTATATCCATAACTGCATTTACTACAATGCGGGTGATGAAAAATAGAGAATATAAATCTAAAAAATTAACTAATTCAATAGTATGGAGATCCATTTCTATTATCATTATTGTTACAATTACATCATTTTATGGGATGCAGATTTATAAAAGTGCAATAAATTACAATGGCAAATTGGCATGGTTTATAGAAAAGTTAAAACATGAAAGATCAGTTAAACTTAAACATAATAATATATATAAATCTGGAGTAGAAGGTATTTTTGAAGATATAAATAAAAAATATCCTTTGCCAAAGAAATTGTATATGGCAACTGATTTTGATCTTACATTTCATTCAGATGGAACAATCACAGCGTTTGATACATTTGTTTATGGGAAAAATGTTGATGGGAAAGAAGAAACTTATTTAATCTCTTATAATAAGAAGAAATCAGAAGATATTACTATAATACGAGATGGATATGCAAAGCCTGATTATAATGATGATAAATTAGTAGAACCTTTAATTAAAACGGTTAAGGCGATCCCAGTTAAGCAAACGGTCAAAAAATGGAATGAAAGTAAGTATGGGTTGATTTATTATGGAAAAAGGAATTGGGGATCCAATACAGAGGGAATTATTAATATTACTGAGGATGGTAAGGGGCAGAGTCTTAAAAAAGCAGCTTCTGATATCATTGGATATACTGTATCTATATTTGTCCCTGGAAAAGAGCAAGAGCTAGTCCCTGCTAGATATAATTTAATAAGTGACGCAAGTTGGAGTAAATCAAAGACGCCTCCAAAAGAAGATATGCTTAAAGAAAAGAAACAACAAGATTTAAAGAATGAAAAAGAACAGTTTTTCCTATCGAAAGAAGTTGGTTATAAACTAAATATGACAGATAAAGCATTAGGGAGCGCCTTTTATTCATTAAGCAAGACTAGTGATGAAGGGAAAACATGGGAGGTTATCAATCCAGACCCATTTAATGGGGGGATTGGTAGTGTATCAGGAATCACTTTTATAAATGATAAACTTGGGTTTTTAGGAGCAATTAGGCCTTCTGGTAATGAAGGAGAGTTATATCGCACAGATGATGGGGGAGTATCTTTCAAAAAGGTAGAATATCCGCCGCATGAAGTGAAATTAGATCATACACAGTCCACAATAAGTCCTTTTGATTCACCTAGTATGCCATATGAGAAAGATGGGGTTTTTAATATGTTAGTTGGACAAGGGGCAGATGGAGACTACAATGGCGATAGTAGTGCACTTTATCAATCAAAAGATAACGGAGAGACATGGGAATTTGTAGAAGAAGTGAAAAAGAAATAATCAGAATTTTTTTGAAAAATAAGATAACTACTCAGCTATACATTTTATTTAGAAGTTTGGTAAGGGGTATAATTCCAGCCATGAAGATAAAAATGGACCTATGCCTCGCTGTCTTTCTTTGTTTTATTTCTTATGCTTACTATCAACGCTATATATAGAAAGGTATTTTGGTGATATACAAAAGTGGATTCGAAATATCACATGTTGTTTAGCTTTATTTGTAGTGGTTTTAGTAGCTCTATGGACAGGGTACTCTTAGATCCTTACTTAAGAGAATGAGAAGTATGTGATTACAATACATTCGATCCGATACTATTACTTAGCTGCATCGTTTTATATTAATCTTTTCTCTCCTCAATTATGATAAAATGTACAATAGGAAATTTTATGTAAAATAAAGGGGGAAGGTTTATGGTCAGCTTGAGTACATTGGTAGCTTTTGCAATTGTTTCGCTTAGCATGGTTTGTTCACCTGGGCCTAATATGATTTACCTCATTTCCCGTTCCATTACGCAAGGACGTATGGCGGGATTTATTTCTTTATTGGGCATCATGCTCGGATTTGTAATCTATATAATCGCAACTATGTTTGGACTTACAGTTCTATTCGTTGCTGTTCCCGCTGTATATGAAGCAGTAAAGTGGGCAGGTGCTGCTTACTTGCTCTGGCTCGCCTGGAATTCGATTAAACCGGGTGCTACATCTATTATGGAACCTCGTATGATTTCTAATGAGCCACCAAGGAAATTATTTCTGATGGGACTCATGACCAATCTTCTGAATCCAAAGATTGCTATTTTGTATGTATCACTTCTACCTCAATTTGAAGATCCAGAGAAGGGATCGTTGCTTTTTCAAGGTGCAGTTTTGGGGCTTACGCAAATCACTGTTAGCTTTATAGTTAACCTTGTAATTGTATGTACAGCAAGTAGAATTGCAAAATGGTTTGGCACACGCCCGACGTGGCTACGAGTACAGCGTTGGCTTATGGCAAGTGTTTTAACGGGGATTGCTGTACGTCTTGCTTTTGAACGTCGACAGTAAGAGCCTCTTTACCGTCAGTTTCTATAATATAACCTAATAAATATTAATATAATTTATGTATAGTAGATATTTACCTTATAAAATAAGGGGGGAATATTATGACTGAGACAAACGAATCTTCAGGAGTTAATTTGAAAAAAGATGTGAAGTTTTCTATTATAATTCCTGCGCATAATGAAGAAAAGTACATTAGAAAATGTTTAGATTCAATTGCAAAGGCATCAGAGGCATATAAAGAGCAAACGGAAGTTATAGTTGTTTTAAATCGTTGTACAGATAAAACAGAGGAAATAGCAAAATCTTATAATTGTGTTACATTGAAAAATAACGATAAAAACTTATCTAAAATTCGAAATGCAGGGGCTAAAATAGCTAGTGGAGAAATAATCGTTACTATAGACGCTGATACCATAATGACAGAGTCTATGTTGATTAATGTAGATAAATATTTAGCTTCAGGTACATACATTGGTGGTGGGGTGAATGGTAAGTTTGAAAGAATATCTTTAGGAATATTTCTCTCCGCAATGTTAATCATAATCCCCTTACTTTTTAAGTACGGAGCTATATCTGTAGGGATTTTTTGGTGCTATAGAAAAGATTTTATGGCAATCAACGGATTTAATGAAAACATGCTTATGGCAGAAGATGCAGATTTCGCTAAACGTTTAAAAGAGTGGGGAAAGAAAAATAATAAGAAATTCGGTACTATTAAAAATGGAATGATAACTTCATGCAGAAGATTTGATACATATGGAGACTGGACTTTACTTAAAAATCCAAAAGTAATTTTAGCTTATCTAAAAGGAAATGATAGAAAATACGCAGATAAGACATATTATGATAACCAAGAAAGATAAAAATGGAGAAAATCAGAAGAGGATAGCTAGTACTTTTTTAGATATAATGAGAATCCAACTTAATTTAATAGATATTATAAGAAAACCATCAATTTGATTATCTTTTTTCAAATTGATGGTTTTTATTTTTGAAATAAATATGTATTTTTTTATGAAAATATTTTTTGACCCCCATAAAACTATGTATTCCTCCGAATATGTATAGTGAAGAAAATAAATAGAAGAAAAATGACTATGAAAGAATATAGAAGCATTAATAAAATTGCTAGATTAAGTGGGCATCCAAAGTAAAAGGATGAAATTACCAATTATATAGAGGAGAGTTATTCAAGGATTGCAGATAAAATAGAAAGAGAATAAGCAAAACGAACGGTAGAAAATAAGAAAGTAGATAAAAATACAAACTTAACTGTAGTGCCGAGAGAAAAGGAAAAATCATTAAGAAAACGTTAGACTCTAAAAATATAACTAACAGCAAGAAAACAAGACCGAAGAAAAGTACCAAGAAAATCTGGTTAAATGGTCACTTTTGTAGTGGCCATTTTGCTATTTGAAGGAGGCTGGGAGATTACAAGTGTTGAGTTTAGTAATGAAGATCTTAAGAAAACCGAAAATAGAAGATATCGTATGTAACATACAAAACAACGAAGAAGATAAAGAAGCGTTTATCGTACAGTATCAGCCTTTTATTAGAAAATCAATCTCATCTGTCTGCCGCCGATATATTACAGAACAGGATGATGAATATAGCATTGGATTGTTTGCGTTTAACGAAGCAATTGAACAGTATTCCTATACAAAAGGAAAATCCTTTTTAGCGTTTGCTGATCTTCTTATAAAAAGAGATGTAATTGACTATATACGTAAGGAGTCTAAACATAACTTTGTCTTTTTAAAAGAAGATGAGCAAGAGGAAATGTTAGAAATGCAAGTGTCGCTTACGGAGTATATGAAAGAGATGGAAAATAGTAACCGTAAGGAGGAAATTCTTCATTTTCAAAGTGTGCTAGCTGAGTTTAAAATCACATTCTCAGAGCTTGCTAAAGAATCTCCTAAGCATCGTGATACGCGTGAGCACTTAATAGAAATTGTAAAAATTATTATAAAAGAAGAGGAAATGATGGAAGAGCTGTTCCGAAAGAAAAAGTTACCGCTTAAACATATTGAACCGCGTGTTAGGGTAAGTCGTAAAACGTTGGAACGACATAGAAAATACATTATTGCAATGTGTATTATTTTTGCAAACAACTATACATATATTCTGGATTACATAAGAGGGGAAAAGCATGATGAATAAAGGAATTGTGATGGATATAAAAAAGCATAGCGTAGTTGTTTTAACACCAAATGGAGAGTTTATTACGTGTAAAAGAAAAGGGGATTCTTGTATGATCGGGGAGGAAATCTCATTTGATGAGCAAGAAAAAAAAGCATCGCATTTTTCGATCCCTTCCTTTTTAAAACCTGCATCAATACTTGTTGCTTGTTTTCTATTTGCAGTGCTGTTTTTCTACAACCAACCAGAAGAAAAAGTATTTGCTTACGTCTCAGTTGATATAAATCCAAGTTTAGAGGTGAGCGTAACGAAGGATTTTCGTGTTATAGATTTACAGGCTTGTAATGATGATGGAAGGCGTATTTTAAAAGAATTGAAGCAATGGGAAAATAAACAATTACAAGAAGTAATACGTACTATTATAAAGCAAAGTCAAGAGGATAAGTATTTAATGAATGATAAGCAAGTTATGCTAACAGCAGTTGCAAAGGACAAGGCGCTAGAACCACAGTTAGAAAAGGCAATGAAAGAATTGAAGAAAGAATATGAGTTAAAACATATTACAGTTGAATATCAAAGTAGCACGATGCAAGTACGAGAGAATGCTAGAAAAGCTGGAATTGGCATAGGTGTCTATATAAAGCAAGAGAATGAGAAAAACAAATCGCTTACTCCTCCTGCCACGCCGCCTAATCCGGTGGAAAATGAAGAAGAGGTGCAATCACAGCCGGAGTCATCTCCTGATGCATCAATGGATTTACCTCCTGTAAAAGAAAAAAAATATGAAAAGCAAGAGCAGAAAGAACAAAAGAAAACAGAGGGACAGCCATCGAAGCAAATAAAAGAAAACAATGGAAGAGGATCTCAGCAAGAAAATAGAGGGAATCAACAGGAGAATAACAGTAGAGAATCTCAACAAGGAAATAATGGGAATCAGCAAGGGAACAACGGAAGAGAATCACAACAAGGAAATAATGGAAATGGGCAAGGGAACAACGGAAGAGGATCACAACAAGGGAATAATGGAAATGGGCAAGGGAACAACGGAAGAGGATCACAACAAGGGAATAATGGAAATGGACAAGGGAACAACGGAAGAGGGTCTCAACAAGGAAATAATGGGAACGAGCAAGGGAACAACGGAAGAGAATCTCAAAAAGGAAATAATGGGAATCAGCAAGGGAACAATGGAAGAGGATCTCAACAAGGGAATAATGGAAATCAGCAAGGGAGCAATGGTAGGGGGTCTCAGAAAGAAAATGATGGAAACGAGAAAGGGAACAATGGTAGGGGGTCTCAACAAGAAAATAGAGGCCACCAGCAAGGGAATGAAAAGAAGAATCAATAGAATATGGAAGTGAGAGATTCATTTCAAAGCTAAAAGGATTTCTCTCGCTATTGTGGGCAGTAAAACTCCCATCTCAAAATTTGGCTGGGGCAAAGAAGTTAGGTGGGAGTTGGGCTGCTTGTAAATGCCCAATTGGTGAGGGCTGATTAAAGTTGCACTTTATTATTTTATAGTTCTATTAAGAAGGAGTATGTGAAAAATATAATGGAGAAAAACATTCAACAAGAGAAAGATAAAGAAAAACCTGTTTTTTATGATCCGAAAGGAAGGAGAAATATAGCCTTTATTTGGTTTCTATGTATCTCAATAGTTAGTGTAGGTGTTGTATTCTATTTTTTCTTTCAAAGTATTTTTTCAACACCAGAAATTCCAAATATGAATACCGCTGTACAACAAGATACTAAACTTGTACCAATTAATCAAAAACTTAGTGATCAGCAGTTAAAGAAGGAAGAATTTAACCCAAATACCGAAACGAAGGATAATAAAAATTTGGTGAATCCACCGAAGGATAGTAAACAACCTAAAGAAGTGTATGGTTTTTATGTAAATTGGGATGAAAATAGTACCGCTTCTTTAAAAGAAAATATCGATTCCTTAACTACGTTAGTACCAGAGTGGTATCATTTAAAAGCAGATTTAACGATTAGAAGTGAGATAAAACCTGAGATAGTAAAGTTGGCAGAAAAAAATCAAGTGAAGATTATGCCTTTGCTTACTAACTATACTGAGGAAGCTTCTGGTCCTGATAGTGGGCTAATTCATAAGTTACTGAATTCCTCAAATGATGTAAAGACAAAGTTTATTAATGATTTAGTAAGCCAAGTTAAAAAGAATCATTTTTCAGGAATTAATATTGACTTTGAGGCCGTACCTGAAAGTGATAGAGAAAACTTAACAAATTTTATGAAAGAACTTACTACGGAATTTCATCAACATGATTTGCTCGTTACACAAGATGTTCCAGCTAATGATAAGGCTTTTGATTATAGTGCGTTAGCAAAAATAATAGATCGAATGATTGTAATGATGTACGATGAGCACTATGGAGCCGGGGAACCAGGACCAATTGCTTCAAATAAATGGTTCCAACATACATTGAAAGAACTGAATATTCCGTCTAATAAGCTTATAGTTGCTTTCGGTAACTATGGATATGATTGGCAAGTAAATAGTAAAGAAGCTGCGAAGTCTTTAACTTTCTCAGAAGTTATGGCAATGGCTCATGATTCAAATATGAAAATTCAATGGGATAAAATGAGTGGAAACCCTTATTTTAGGTATAAAACAGAAGGGAAAGAACATACTGCTTGGTTCTTAGACGGTGTAACTCTTTATAATCAAGTGAAAATCGCAATGGACAATCATGCAAAGGGATTTGCGTTATGGAGACTAGGAGCAGAAGACCCTACAATATGGAAAGTTTTAAAAAATCCGATTGAGGCACAAAAAAATCCTAATGTATTACATAAAATCAATAGTTTAGATGAAGTAAATTATTCTGGACAAGGTGAAATTTTACAGATTGAGAATGAAAGAAAAAATGGATTGAGAGATTTTAAAGTAGGCAAAGATGGTTACCTTACAGATGAAGTATATCAATCCTTACCATCTGCATATGAAGTGCAACGATATGGAAAACCAAATGGGAAACAAGTAGTATTAACATTTGATGATGGACCAGACCCGAAATATACGCCAGAAATTTTAGATATATTAAAAGAGAATCAAATAAAAGCTGCTTTTTTTGTACTTGGTGAAAACGCACAACTAAATACTAGTATTGTAAAAAGAATATACGATGAAGGGCATGAAATTGGCAATCATACTTTCAAGCATCCTAACATAGCTGATACGTCTTTACTACGAACGAAAGTAGAACTTAATACGACGCAACGTTTAATTCAGGAAGTAACTGGACATTCTACGGTTTTATTTAGACCGCCATATGAAGCGGATGCTAACCCGGATTCATCAAATGAAATATTGCCTATTTTACGTGCACAAAATATGAACTATACAATGGTAGCGGAAAAAGTTGATCCCGAAGACTGGGCAACACCATCAACAAATGAATTAGTAAAGCGTGCTCTTAATCCCATTTATAAGGGAGAGGGAAATATTATTCTTCTCCATGATGCGGGAGGGAATCGTACACATACAGTAGAGGCGCTCCCAATCATTATTAAAGACCTAAAAAAGCATGGATATAGTTTTGTAACAATTTCAGATTTAATGAATAAAGAACGAGATGAAATTATGCCTCCTGTTTCTTCTGAGGGGAAGCAATATTTACTTTACAATAAAGCTGTCTTTTCAGGAGCTGGATATTTTAAGCATATATTAACAACTATTTTTTATATCGCTATTGGATTAGGGGTTTTTCGATTCTTATTCTTAATTTATTTTGCATGGAAGCAGAAAAGACAGACGTTATCTCGCTATATTAATTCGTCTTATCAACCTTTTGTTAGTGTTGTCATAGCGGCATATAATGAAGAAAAGGTGATAGCTAAGACGATTCGCTCAATTTTGAATAGTAATTATAGAGAATTTGAAGTTATTGTTGTGGATGACGGATCGACAGATGGTACGTCAAAAGTAATGAAAGAAACATTTTATAAACACCCTAAAGTTCGTTTCATTCAGAAAGAAAACGGCGGGAAATCATCGGCAATGAACCAAGGGTTTCAACAATCGCGAGGAGAAATCATTGTCACTTTAGATGCGGATACTATTATTGCGCAAGATGCTATTTCTTTAATGGTTAGACACTTTGAAGATCAGAATGTAGCTGCAGTTTCAGGTAATGTCAAAGTGGGGAATAGACGGAATTTGTTAACTACTTGGCAACATGTTGAGTATATTACAGGGTTTAATTTAGAACGTAGAGCTTTTGATGAGTTAAATTGTATTACAGTCGTTCCAGGAGCTATTGGGGCGTGGCGCAAGAAGAATGTAGTTGAATCTGGATATTTAAGCGAAGATACATTAGCAGAAGATACGGATCTTACTATTACATTTTTACGTCAAGGGCATAGAATTGTATATGAAGAAAAAGCGCATGCTTTTACGGAATCACCTGAGGATGTGAAAAGTCTCATTAAACAGCGATATCGTTGGTCATATGGTACACTTCAATGTCTTTGGAAACATCGAAAAGCGTTGTGTAATTCAAAACATAAAACATTAGGATTTATTGCACTGCCTAATATGTGGTTATTCCAATATGTTCTGCAATTCATTGCTCCTTTTGCAGATATATTAATGATTATAGGACTATTTAGTAGTAATCCGCTAAAAGTTTTAGGATTTTATCTTGTATTCTTTTTAATGGATCTTCTCGCTTCTCTGTTCGCATTTAAATTAGAGGAAGAGAACCCAAAACCATTGGCATGGTTAATTTTACAACGTTTTATTTATCGTCAATTTATGACTTATGTTGTCATTAAATCTATATTCTCATCGCTTCGAGGAGTAGCGGTAGGGTGGAATAAACTAAAGAGACTGGGGAGTGTTAAACATTCCACGGAACATAAGGAGGCATCATAAAAGAGCGGACTATCTGCTCTTTTTTTCATTGATTTTAGTTAGTTGAATGTAGAGTTGTAGCATAAAAACTGCTGCTTCTATAACGAGATTCCTATTCACCATTAATAGTGAGACATTATGTTAAGCTAATCCTTTAGTTTCGGATTAAAGTTTTTTTATATTTTTTTAAAATGACGGACACAAAAACGCATATACCTTCGAATTATATATATGGATAACATAAATATGTATATAAAAGGGGAGAAATAAGATGAAAGAAAAAAAAGAAATGTTTCAAGAAATCGCTGAGGTGTTAAAGGTATTGGCGCATCCAGTTCGTCTATCTTTAGTAAAAATAATGCTTGCAAAAGGTCCTACTAATGTAACAACAATGTATGGGGATTTACAAATGCCTCAAAGTACAATTAGTCAACATTTATCTAAACTAAAAGCTGCTAAAATGGTTACAGGTACTCGGAAAGGATTAGAAATTTATTATGAGGTAACTGACAATCGCACAAAATCAATATTAGCATGTTTAGTTTAAATACAGACTTCTATTTCAAAATAAAAAACGCTATTCTTTTCTATGATTTTACAGAGAGAATAGCGTTTTTTATTTTGAAGGAGTATCTTTTTATATGCCTATAGAATGGAGTGAAAGGTTTATGGGTTTAAATGTACCTACTATTACCTTAGGTTCTAATGCGTCTAATAATGAAAAAATTCTCGGTTTAGGGGTGCTTCTTTATAGCTTACGTACAATTGAGATTAGAAAAAGTAGAGCGAGCGCTTAATGAGGCGGAAGTAGTGTTTATATGCGAAACTTTATAGAAATCTCATTTTTCTAATTGTATCTTTTTAGATTGATGGATGTGGGGTCACGTCCATCAATCTAAGAAAACAAGTTAGCTAAAAAATGATGAAAATAAACTTTATAGAAATAAAAAATATGAACGTTGAGGATTAAACAAAGTATATAGTGCTTTTTTAGTCATGTAATCTTTTAATCTGATGATCTTTTCCCCATTCAAACAGATCATTCATTATTTGCATTAAAGATTTTCCGTATTCACTTATGGTGTACTCAACCTTTGGTGGTACTTCTTGATATACGGTACGATAGATAATCCCATCAGCTTCAAGTTGCCGAAGTTGTTGTGTAAGAACCTTTTGTGTAATGTTTGGGATTTCTCGTTTAATTTCATTTGTTCGCATTTTTCCATCCGACAAAATACATAAAATATGAACTTTCCATTTTCCACCGATTACATCGAGTGTTGTTGCAATTGGGCAATTATCATTTTGATTCATATAACACCTCCAAAGGTACTTCAAGGTTCCTATAGTACCTGAAAGTACGTACTTTTCAATTATATGTAACTCATTCATACTAATACGTAAAGGATTGATTAATTTATAAAGGGGCTGGAAAATGATGAGAACACTTGTAATTGTAGCACACCCTCATATTGAAAAATCAAAAATTAATAAAAGATGGATAGAAGAACTTGAGAAACATTCAGATGAAATTACGGTGCATGAATTATATAAGGTGGCACCAAATTGGGAGTTTAATATTGAACAAGAGCAAAAGTTATTAGTAGAACATGACAGATATATATTTCAATTTCCGCTTTACTGGTACAGCACACCACCATTATTAAAAAAATGGTTCGATGATGTATTAACATATGGATTTGCGTACGGATCACAAGGAGATAAAGTGAAGGAGAAAGAATTTGGTGTAGCTATTTCTATAGGTGGATTAGAAAAAGACTATGAAAATAGTGGGATTACAATGGATGAGTTGACGAAACCATTCCAAGCTACATGCCTATATACAGGTATGGAATTTATACCTTCCTTTTATTTATATGGTGCAGAATATAAACTAAGTGATGAAGAGATTGATAAAAGTGCACCTGAGTATGTGCAATATGTAATGAACAAGAAGTATTCTAATATATAATGAAAAATAGCCATTTACTTGTGAAGTAAATGGCTATTTTATATTCTTCTTATATTCACTAAGTGTAATCTTTAGTAAATTAATAATTAATCTGGTAAAATAAAAAATCTAACATATATAAAGGGGAGTTTTACTTGAGAACGATGCGACAATTATTACAAAAGAGAGCAATGCAGTCACCAAATTTGGAAGCGCTTGTAGGAGGGAAGAAAAGATATTCGTTTCAGCAATATAATGAACGAGTAAATCAGCTTGCACATTATTTGTTACATAATGGTGTGCAAAGAGGAGATCGTATAGGAATACTATGCAAAAATAATCACCCATTTCCAAGCGTTATGATGGCAAGTTTAAAAATTGGAGCGGTATTTATTCCGCTAAATCATCAGCTTACTGTATATGAATTAGAAACGATTGTAAAAGAAGCGAAATTAAAAGTGTTAGTTATTGATGAAGAATTTAGTGAAGTGTTATTAAATGTTGATGCTGTTAAAGAAATTCCTTATGTAATTCAAACGACAAAAGAAGGTTTTGGTTCATTTGAATTAGAGCTGCAAAAACAGCCAACGACAGAACCGAACGTAGAAGTTCATGAAGAAGACGACGCCATTTACTTATTTACTTCAGGAACGACTGGACAGGCGAAAGCATGTGTAATTGGACATAAAAACTTACATCATTATTTTGCTGAAATTGCGGGACAAAGAGAAATCCCAGCAGGTGAACGCTTTTTATCTGTGCATCCATTGTTCCATATGAGTGGCGTGCTTTCTATTTTAAATTGTATTTATCATGGCGTTACGATGATTTTCTTAGCTGATTCGAATCCTACTCTTATTTGGGATAAGATTGAAGAAGAGAAAATTACTACGATGCTTGCGTTCCCTGCTGTTTATAGTTACATGCTTGATGAATTAAATAAAAAAGAACGTAATATTTCAACCTTTAAAGTAGCACAAAGCGGTGGTACAAAAGTGCCAGAAACACTCATTCAAAAATATATGGAAAAAGGAATATATATGGTGCAAGGTTATGGTAGTACAGAAGGTTGGGTTGTAACCTCATGGCATCCAATGATGGGAAAAGAAAAGATGTCTTCTGTAGGAAAAACCTTGAAAAATGTAGAGGTGAAAATTGTTCATCCGGAAACAGGACATGAATTAACAACAAATGAAGTTGGAGAGATTCATGTGAAAAGTCCATACATGTTTAAAGGGTATTGGAATAATGAAAAGGCGACAAAGAAGGTAGTAAAAGATAACTGGTTTAACATGGGTGATGCTGGCATGATAGATGACGATGGATTCCTGCATATTATGGGAAGATATAAAGACGTTATTATACGCGGTGGTGACAATGTATATCCAGATCAAGTAGAAGATGTTATTCATGAAATACATGGTGTTTTAGAAGTTGCAGTAGTTGGAGTTCTAGATGACTTTTGGGGAGAGGTTCCAAGAGCTTTCATTGTGAAGGATAGCGAAACAATATTAACAGAAGAAAGTATTACTCAGTATTGTAAACAGAAATTAGCCAGTTACAAAATACCAGAAGTGGTATTCATGGATGAGTTACCGAAAAACGCTTTAGGAAAAGTGTTGAAGAGGGAATTACGAGATGTAGTTCTTGTGAAATAGAAAATTATGAAACGATGGAGAACCCAGTTATGTATAAAGCATGACTGGGTTTTTATGTATCAAAAACATAATAATTTACTAGATTTTGTATTTTGTGTAAGATAATAAAGAATATTCAATTAATAATTTGAGGGATGAAATTAAATGAAGCTACCGTTATTAGAAGTAGAGACGGATAGACTCATTATCCGTCCATTTCAAAAAGATGATTATGGAAGTTGGTTAGATCAATTTTCTTATTGATTATAAAAATAAAGAAATGGACAAATAAGGAGAAAAGAAAATGAAGACTATAAACGTATTTCATTACGACGCATTTACGAATAAACCAAATAAGGGAAATCCAGCAGGTATTGTATTAGAAGCAGATGGATTAACGGAAGAGGAAATGCAAATTATTGCTGAAAAAGTTGGATATAACGAAACAACTTTTGTTCTTTCCTCAGAAGTAGGAGATATAAGAATGCGCTATTTTACACCTGGTTTTGAAATGGATTTATGTGGTCATGGGACAGTAGGGACGATATATGCCTTGCGCGAAAAAGGTTTATTAGAAGAGAAAAGTAACCTTACGATTGAAACGAAGGCAGGGATTTTACCAATACAAATAGGTGTAAATGAAAAGGGAGAAACCTTTATTAAAATGAGGCAGACAGCACCTCAGTTTAAAGATTTTGCAGGTTCAAAAGAAGAATTAGCTCATAGTATTGGTTTAGAAGTAAATGATTTAGATGAAAGTTTACCGATTGTATATGGAAGTACGGAGAATTGGACTGTAATTGTACCGATTAAAAATCTTGATGCGTGTGAGAGAATGAAACCTAATACTGATGCATTTCCATCAGTATTAAAAGAAATACCTAATGCTTCCATTCACCCAATTTGTCTAGAAACTTATGATGAACTAGCACAAATGCACGGCCGTCATTTTTCATCAGCTTACGCTGGAACGATTGAAGATCCAGTGACAGGAACAGCTTCAGGTGTAATGGGAGCGTATTATGCGGAGTATTTAGAGAAAGATTTTGAACATGAATTGGATTTAATCGTTGAGCAAGGACAGGAAATAAATAAAGATGGTCGTGTAACTGTTTATGTAACGAAAGGGATAGAAAACGAGAAGTTACAAATAGATATTGCTGGAACAGCGGTATATGTGAAAGAGTTTGAAGTTTTAATATAAAAAAAGAAAGCCCGGCATACATCCGGACTTTCACTATCTGTTCAATACTTCAATATACGAAGCATTTCCAGTTGTTCTTAAAGCAGAGCGAAAATTGTTATTTTCTAGCGTTTTAGCGACTTGTTGTAATTGCTGTGCATCATCATGATGGATAAGTAAGCTGTCAGCACCGCTTTCTTCTATATGAATGTGTTCGACATTTCCGATGGCATCATGTACAGCTTTTAAAAATTCAGGTTTCATATTGTCCTCCTATATGTATGTAACGTTGTTGTTAGTATTTCCTTATTTTTGAAATATAAAAGTAAATGAAAGGAGAAATAAAATGAATATAAAGCAGTTTAACGAACATATAACATCATTATTTGGAGAGCATCTTCATAAATACGGCGATGATGAATATGGTTTTACTCATATAAGTAAAGATGAATTTCACAAAATCGGTTACACAACAAATTTAACGTTAGAAACTATTGAAGAAGCGTATAGAAATGGAGTCGATATGATAGTTACACATCATGCGCCGTGGAGTTTTTTATTTGGTATGGAAGAGGCTTGTATTGAGAAATTGAAGCAATATGAAATGAATCATTTTTGGGTTCATTTGCCGTTAGATTTTGTAAAGTTTGGCACATGTACATCGTTATTTAACGGAATTGGGATAGATACAATACTGGAATATTCCACGTATGAGGAAGAAGAACTACCGGGAATAGGAGAATATAAAGAAGCGATTCCTTTTTCAAACTTAGTTGGAAAACTTGAAGAAAAAATGGAAGAGAAAGTGAAGAGCTGGAAAAATCACGATAAACCAGTAAAACGGATTGCGATTTTAACCGGTGCAGGAAACAATACAAATTTGATTGAACGTGCATTAGAAAAAGGGTGTGACACGTACATAACAGGTGAAAAAACATTATATACAGTTCAACATGCGAAATTTAAAGGGATTAATTTAATTGTAGGCAGTCATACGTTTACAGAAGTGTTTGGTGTAGAAAGTTTGGCTCATAAATTACAAGACAGAGACCCTGCAATAGAAATTATTAGAGTATATGAAGAGCATTTAGAGTGATAAAATCACGTTATCATAAATGAGATATTGAAGAAAGCCATTGTAATAAAATAAAATTGTTGTTTGTTATATTAGGATGGTTGGGAGGATTTCCCTTGCGTTTGTCAAATAATAGTAAAGTTGTCTTTTGAATTAAGGGAATCTTCCGAATTAAAGGGTGAGAGAATGGACATTTCAATAATCACTGCACAACTAGTTAAGGAAAAAGTTATTTCATATTATCCAAAAAGCGTAAAAGCATTAAACGGGGGAACGGCAAGTACTATATATTTGTTAGATGAACAATACGTTGTAAAGTTGAATGAATCGGATGTCATACGTGAAGAAGCTTATTTTCTTCAGTTTTATAAAAAGGACGAATTATTTCCAAAGCTTTTATATAAGGAACCTTTAAATCGCTATATTGTTTACTCATTCCTTGAGGGCACAAATTCTTGCAAACTAGGCTATAAACGGAGTGTTCTTTGTAAACTTGTAAAAGAAGTTATCAATGAGTATGAAGTAGCTACAGAGGTTGATGGCTGGGGATGGAAAGAAAATTCGGTTCAATCTTGGAGTGAATTTTTAACAACAAATGTGATAGAAGCTCATGAAAATGTAAGGCGTTACATAAGTGAAGAAGAGTATAGAACGGTTCTTAAGTTAGCGAATAGGGACGTTGGAATAAATCAGCTATTTTTATTGCATGGTGATCTTGGATTTCATAATTTTATATTTCAAGAGAATAAACTGCACGGTGTAATTGATCCTTTACCAGTGTTAGGAGATCCTATATATGATTTAATTTATGCGTTCTGTTCAACTCCCGAAGATTTAACAAAAGAAACGATTGGTTATGCGATGAAACAATGTGTATTTCATAAAAATGACCGTGATTTATATGAAGAAATAGTCATAGGATTATATTTGCGTATAGATACATGTTTACGGCACCACCCGAAAGATTTAGAAGATTATTTAGAAGCTTGGCATTATTGGATGGGTGAGGTTGAGGTGACTTTATAGTACAAATATTTTTGGGGAGATAGTGAGATGAATGTTGCAGAAGCGAAAAAGGATTTAGCAATAAAAACGAAGAGAGGCCTACCGATTATATTAGCCGGCGTTTTATTTTGGATAGTTATGAGTATAACGGGATTTGTTCTTTCTGAAAAACAAGTGGTGTGGGTATATTTAATCGGTATGGGCTGTGTGTTTCCTTTTGGCTTAATGATAGCTGCTATATTGAAGATTGATATGTTTGCGAAAGGAAATCCGTTAGGGGTTTTGGCAGGCTTAATTGGTGGAATAAATGTATTGAATATTCCACTTGTATTACTTGCCTATTTTCAATTTCCAGAATGGTTACCTTTTGTAGTAGCGATGTTAATAGGTGTTCATTTTATTCCGTACGTATGGATTTATGAAAGTAAAAGTTATGGTTTATTATCAGTAGGGACTGTATTTGTAACGTCAGTTTGCGGGATTCTTTTTGCAGAAAAAGGATTTACTGTAATTCCATTATCGGTTACAGTTGTCTATTTACTTACTTTTATAAGTTTAATAATTGAAAATAAAAAAGCAGATCATTATCAACAAAAGTCAGCTTAATAAAAATATAGGGATAGGGGAAATTATGATGAAAAATTTCGTTTGTACAACGTGTGGCGTGCAGTATGCAGCGAGTGTAGAAGAACCAGTGAGTTGTCATATTTGTGATGAAGAAAGGCAGTATGTGAATCCGAAAGGGCAGTCTTGGACGACTTTAGAAAATTTGCAAACAGATGATACATATAAAAATGAAATAATTAAAGAGGAAAATGGACTTTATAGTATTACGACAAAACCAGGATTTGCGATCGGTCAAACGGCATTTGTAGTGAAAACAGAGTCATATCGTTTACTGTGGGACTGTATTACGTATTTAGATGAAACGACAATTACGAAAATAAAAGAGCTTGGCGGATTAGATGCGATTGCATTGTCTCATCCTCATTATTATTCAACGCAAGTAGAATGGGCAGAGACATTTGATGTACCAATTTATATACACGAAGATGATAAAGAGTGGGTGATGCGTCCGAGTAGTCGTATTATTTATTGGTCTGGTGAGTCTTTACAATTAGCTGATGGATTAGTCATTCATCGTTTAGGGGGACATTTTAAAGGTGGATCTGTCTTACATTGGGAAGAAGGTAATGACGGAAAAGGAATTTTGTTAACAGGTGATATTATTCAAGTTGTAGCAGATGAGCGGTGGGTAAGCTTCATGTACAGCTATCCAAACTTAATTCCACTACCAGCGAGAAAAGTGGAAGAAATGGTGAATCGAGTGAAGCCGTTACAGTTTAATCGTTTATACAACGCTTTTCATCGAGTAGTAAAAGAAAATGCAAATGAGGCAGTTGAACGTTCTGCTGACAGATATATAAAAGCAATAGAAGGAAAGTTGTTTCATACGTAAAAGGAGAGTAGCTTAATGAAAACGTTAGTATGTTTTGGAGATAGTATTACAGCTGATGAAACATTTTTTGATGGAATGCCGAGATTAACACCACGTTTGCAAGAGATGTTTCCGAACTGGAAAGTAGTGAATGCAGGTGTTCCAGGTGATAATACATTCGATGCGTTAAATAGGATTGAAGAAGATGTAATATCATATAAACCAGATTTCGTAACAGTTTTTCTTGGTACGAATGATGCAGTTTCTTTTTCTCAAGTGTCATTACAAGCATATAAAGAAAACTTAGAGAAGATTGTGAACCAAGTTTCATCAGATAAAGTACTACTGATTAGTCCTGCACCAGTTGATGAAGAAAGACAGCATAATAGAACAAATAGAGTGCTTAGTCAGTATGCAGACGTGGTGGAGAAAGTGGCGAGGGAAACAGGAAGTTATTTTCTAAACGTATTCGCTGAAATGATTCAAGAACGGGATTATAAAAGATTTGTAGAAAATGATGAAAAAGATGGATTACACTTTGGGCCAGAAGGTTATGAGTATGTAGCGAAGTTAATTGGTGAAAAGTTAAAAGGGATTTTATAAGGAGCAAAGCACTTAGTGCTTTGCTTTTTCGTATTTCTTTCGTAGTCCATAAACTTATTGATTGCTGTAATTTGGATAGATATTTTGCATTTTTATCCCGCATTAACTGCCCGTAAATGCCCGATTGGTGAGGGCTAATAATCAGTGGGGGATGAGCAAAAAAAACACTGATTAAAGTTTCACTTTATGTGGGTAAAAGGTTAGTGCTGTTTTAAAGTAATATAAATTTATTTTTAAAAATTTATATTTCGTAGTTGAAAATTAATAAAGGTGTAACTATAATAGTTACAGCAAGTTTGTTGTTTTGAGATGTACATATTGAATTACAAGAATGAAGGGAGTTTTTATGTAAATCAAAAAGCTATAAAATCCATTAATTTTTATAATAAGATAAAATGCTTTTGGTTCATACACATTATTAAATATGTTATTTCTAATAGAAAACTAGAGGTGGAAAAATGAAAAATTTTAAAGGTATGTTAATATCATCACTTGCAATTACAGCTTTTGCTGGGGTAGGTACGACATTTGTAACAAATACAGTACATGCTGCTAATGACGATTCTAGTAAAATACAAGTTCGTTCTAATAAGAGTATAAACACAACAACTGGCTCGAGATTGCCTGTATTATCAGTCAATCCTTATGATGAACCTAGATTTTCAAGACAGGGATATCTTGAAGAGGCACCTTTAGGAATTAATGCTCCTTATGCTTGGGGAATTAAAGGAGGAAATGGCCAGGGAGCAACTTTTGTAGATTTGGAAGAAGGTTGGTTATTAAATCATGAAGATTTAGTCGGTCAAAATATTGAATTTATGTCTGGAAAAATGAGTAATGATCTTTCTCACGGTACTTCAGTTCTAGGTGTTGTTTCTGCAGCTGACAATGGGATTGGGAACATTGGGATTGCACCAAAAGCAAAGGCAAAAGTAATTTCAGTGATCCGAGATAATGGGAGAATCGATGTAAGAGATGCTATTTTAAGTGCCGTAGATTCTTTACAGGCTGGAGATGTTTTATTAATAGAAGAATCCTTTAAATATGATGGATATGGAGATGACCCTTTACCAGTAGAAGTATACCCGAGTATATTTAACGCAATTCGCAAAGGTACAGATAAAGGCATTATTATTGTAGAAGCAGCTGGTAATGGTGGGATTGATTTAGATGAATTTAAAGACCGTAATGGTAAGCAGATTTTAAATCGAAATAGTCGAGACTTTAAAGATTCAGGAGCTATTATAGTTGGAGCATCTACTGCAAGAGTTCCTCATAAACGTTTAGCTTTCTCTAACTATGGTAGTAGAATTGATGTATATGGTTGGGGAGAATATGTTGATACATTAGATACATATCAAAATCAAAATAGTAAAGGACAAAAAGTTACAGATCAGAACATAATTAATCGTTATACTTCTAATTTTCGTGGTACTTCTAGCGCTTCGCCTATAATTGCTGGGGCTGCTGTATCGATTCAAGGGATTGCTAAAGAACATTTAGGTAAGGCATATACACCAAAAGAATTGAGAGCAATTTTAAGTAATCCTAATACAGGCACAAAGACTAATAACCCATCATCTGATAAAATAGGGGTTTTACCAGATTTAAAAGCGATTTTGTCTAACCTTGGATTTCATAATGATTTGACTACCAATGATCCTATGGTATTTCCAGATAACGTAGAAAAAAATGAAGGAAAAGAAAATTCAACTTTCGTATTTCCAGGTGAAGAAACAAAAAGAACAGGTGATAAAAATTCAACTGTAACCTTTCCAGAAGAAGATTTAAAACAGGAGGAAAAAGAAGAGGGATTAATTGTTTTTCCTGATTAATAAAAAAATACTACCTTCCATTTGGAGGTAGTATTTTTTATTTCTTGTCAATAACAAGCAGGCATGAAATTTGTATTTGTTTATCTTTCATAATGAATTTAACTAAAAAAATCGAATATTTGACTGTTAATTTACTTTTTCGTCTCAATCAATTACATGAATTAATCTAGAAATGCTTGCTGTAATGCTTTCAGTCCATCGCTGTAAATACCATGAAACAGATTTATTGCCTCTTCATCACTAACCTCAACAGGAGTGAATGTACCAGACCACTCTACTAACGATGTATTACTTTCAGTACCTTCTTTCACCTGGATTGTAGATAAATAATTAGTGACTGGGAACGGTGCATTCATGATTGAATACGTGTAGTAGCGTTCTTTATCATTGAATATTTCTAAGCGTTCTATAATTGTATCACCATCTGGATTAGCTAGATGACGTACACGACCGCCTTCCGTTAATTTACTGCTAGGTATATAAGGTAACCAGTCTGGAAGGGAGTTGAAACCTCCGATTAATTGCCATACTTGTTCAGGTGAACCGAAAATTTCCATAGATGTAGTAGTATGTGCCATATTCATTACGCTCCTTTTCATCCCGGTATTTACGGGTAAATAATCAGTGGGGGATGCTCCCACTGATTAAAGTTTCATTATTATTTTACGTTGATTGGTAGTGGTGCATTAGGTGCTACTAGTTTTTGTTCGCGCATTTCTTCCCAGAATGCTGCTGGAATTACTGTATTTAAGGCGTTTTGGTCTTCTACAATTCGTTCCGGTTTACTTGCACCAGGAACAACGGCAGCAACTGCTGGATTTGCTAGTGAAAATTGTAATGCAGCAGCTTTGATGCTGATGTCGTGACGATCTGCAAGAGCTTTGATTTTCTCAACCTTTGCAATAATTTCTGGCGATGCTTTTTGATATTCGAAGTGAGCGCCTCCAGCAAGAATACCTGAGCTATATGGGCCACCAACAACAATATCCATATTATGCTTTACAGCTGCAGGCATTACTCGTTGCAATGCACGTTCGTGGTCTAATAATGAATAGCGACCAGCTAGTAAGGATATATTTGGTTTCGCTTCTTCTAAATCAAGCATAAGTTCAATTGATTCTACTTTGTTTACTCCAAGCCCCCAGCCCTTAATAACTCCTTCTTCACGTAAACGTGTTAGCGCACGGAATGCTCCTGTTCGAGCTGTTTCAAATTGTGAAATCCACTCATCACCATAAAAGTCTTGTGCTAAATCATGAATGAAAACAAAGTCTAGACGATCTGTTTTTAAACGTTTCAAACTTTGCTCGATAGAACGAAGTGTTGCATCTGCGCTATAGTCATTGATCATTTTATTTTTGCGACCAAATTCGAAAAGTCCGCCTTTTTCACCTAAATCACGTGCAGATGGATCTTCTAGTTCATCTGAAATCGTTCGACCTACTTTGGTGCTTAAAAAGTAATCATCACGATTTCTTTTTGACAGTGCTTCACCAAGACGGATTTCCGCTAATCCAGATCCATAAAGTGGAGCTGTATCAAAGTAACGAACGCCATTCTCCCAAGCAGCATCCACTGTAGCGATTGCTTCTTCCTCTGGGATATTACGGTACATATTTCCTAGTGGTGCTGTACCAAACCCGATTTTTTCTTTTAGTAATTTACTCATTATAGATATCCTCCTAAAATGTATTTGAAAATTATTTATTCATTGTGAATGGATGTGAAAATGAAAACATGTCATTTCATCGTCTGACAAAATGTATGATAAAAATACTCACTTTAAAGTACAGGTACTAACAGGTAATTTCTAACACTGCATGACTCACTCAACTCTTACAAATGCTATTATGAAATGTATTTTACATAATGAAAAGTACGTACTTTAAAGTGATATAGATACTAAAAAGTAATACAGGTACTTTTTGGTGCCGTACTACTCATCTGCTGTTTACGTATGCTATTATGAAACATGTTTAACACAATAAAAAGTACGTACTTTAAGGTGCTATAGATACTTAAAAGTAATATTTAAATATTTTAGCTTATTTGTCTTATAAAATTATTAAAGGAGATTTTTATATGAAAACATACAATATTCCTGTAGAGGCAACTTTAGAGGTTATCGGTGGAAAGTGGAAAGTAGTTATCCTTTGTCATTTAAAGAAAGACAAAAAGAGAACGTGCGAATTAAAACAATTAATGTCTGGTATTACACAAAAGATGTTAACGCAACAATTACGTGAATTAGAAGAAGATGGTGTAATCGAGAGAAAAGTGTATAACCAAGTGCCACCAAAAGTAGAATACTCTTTAACTGATTACGGTCATTCTTTAGATTCTATACTCGATACTCTTTGTAACTGGGGAGAAAATCATCTTGAAAAGAATGGTAACACGTCTATGCTTATAACCGCAGCTGAATAAAGAAAGAAAAAACGAACGAGAATACGTTCGTTTTTTCTTTTTGTATAGAGGGAGATTTTTAAGCAGCATAATTACTTTTTTGTAATATAGGTACTTTTTTGTGCTGTAGGAACTAAAATGTGCCGTATAGAAAATTATTTATTTTTACGTAACAATAGATAAGGAATTTATAAAAAAGGAGAGGAGATCGCGTGAAACAATATAATATACCTATAGAAGCAACTTTAGAAATTATCGGTGGAAAGTGGAAGGTCGTCATTTTATGTCACTTAACGAAAGGGACGAAGAGAACGAGTGAGTTGCAACGTCTAATTCCTGAAATTTCTGTGAGAATGTTAACGCAGCAACTACGTGAGCTGGAAGAAGATGGTGTGATTACACGTGAAATTTACAAAGAAATTCCCCCTCGAGTAGAATACTCCCTAACCGATTATGGGTGGTCTTTACAAAATGTATTAAATCAATTAACCGCATGGGGAGAACGATGCATAGATAGAAAAAACACAGAAGTTAAGTGAAATCTCTATATGTAATATTGAAAACACCACCTAATGAAGAGGTGGTGTTTTTCGTTTTAAAACTTTAGAAAGTTGTTATGATGAAAAGTAAATTTTTTGAGGACCTGTTTCAGTCATGGGTACTTAAAAGTGCCTACATCACTTTAAAGTACGTACTATGCTTCATAATATAACCGTTTTATAATGACACTCGTAGCAAGAAGTCATAAAGATTTTAAGCTATGTTCAAAAAGACTTATTAACTAGTATAGTTTTTTGTTCAATTTTTTAGTAGGAGATGTTTTTATGGTTGAAGAACTTTTTTATAAAAAAATACTTAAAAATCTGTTTTCAGATCCAGTTCAAATTACACTTTGGAATGGAGAAACAATACAATATGGCGAAGGGGAACCTCAATTTCATATAACATTCCATAAGCCGCTCTCAAAAAAAGAAATTGCTAAGGATCCTTCTATTGCATTCGGTGAAGCATATATGAATGGAGACCTTGAAATAGAGGGTAACCTTGAAAAAGCAATTCAATCTATTTATAAAAGGCAGGATAGCTTTTTAGGTGATAGTAAGTTGCAATATTTCAAAAGTAAATGGAATTTCTCAAAACAAAAAAATAAAGATGATATTGCTCATCATTATGATATTGGGAACGATTTCTATAAATTATGGCTTGATGAAACAATGACATATTCTTGTGCATATTTCCAAAATGAGCAAGATTCTTTAACGACAGCTCAACATAATAAAGTGAATCATATTTTGAAAAAGTTGAACCTTCAAAAAGGTGATACGCTATTAGACATCGGTTGCGGGTGGGGTGAGCTCATTACAGCTGCCGCTAAGCAGTACGGTGTGAAAGCGATGGGAGTAACGTTAAGTGAGGAACAATTTGCAAAGACTTCCGAGCGAATTAAACAAGAGGGACTTACGGATTTAGTTGAAGTATCTTTACTTGATTACCGCGATATTAAGAATCGTAAATTTGATAAAATTGTTAGTGTAGGTATGATCGAACATGTAGGAAAAGACAACATTACGCAATACTTTGAAACAGTTAACAAACTACTAAATGATGGCGGGATTTCTCTGCTGCATTGTATTACTTCTCCGGCTAATGGTGGTGCTACGAATGGTTGGATTGAAAAATATATATTCCCTGGTGGGTATGTTCCTGCTGTTAACGAATTAATCACGAACATGACAAACGAACAATTTTTCATTGTTGATGTGGAAAGCTTACGTAGACATTACGGGAATACATTACAACATTGGGCTCAAAATTTTGAAAACGTACTAGAGGAAGTTCGCAAAACGAAAGATGAGCGATTTATCCGCATGTGGCGTTTATATTTAAATGCATGTGCAGCTTCATTCTTTACAGGTAATATTGATTTACATCAATTTGTATTTACAAAAGGGATTAATGATACAATTCCGATGACACGTTCTTATATGTATGAATAAGAGCATGTAACCAAGGAGCTCTCTAGTCATCGAGTGTAAATAAAATGATGATAGGACATAAGTCTATAACTTAAAGTCGAGATGGGGATCAGAAAATGATTTCTATCTCGACTTTTTGATATATAATTTTAAAATCAAAACTATATACTTTTAAAGAAAAAATATATAATAAATGTAGAAACGAAAATTTATGAGCAAGGAAGTTGAAGAACATGACATTAACAATGGGCTTTATTGGATTTGGAAAATCAGCTAACCGTTATCACCTACCTTATCTGAAGACACGTAAAAATATAAAAGTAAAAACGATTTTTGTGCGTCAAATAAATAAAGAATTAGCGGCTCCATATGAGGAAAAAGGTGTTTACTTCACTACTGATTTGGACGAATTGTTGAATGACAAAGAAATTCAAGTAGTGACGATTTGTACGCCAGCACATACGCATTATGAATTAGCAAAAAAAGTTATACTAGCCGGAAAATCAGTTATCGTTGAAAAACCATTTTGCGATACAGTAGAACATGCGAAAGAATTATTAGCTTTAGGACGAGAGAAAGGTGTAGTCGTTATGCCTTATCAAAACCGTCGTTTTGATGGTGATTTTTTAGCTGTAAAGCAAGTAGTTGAACAAGGATTCCTTGGTGATATTATTGAGATTGAATCACATATTGATTATTTCCGTCCTGGTTCAATCACTCATGAAGCTCCAAAAGAAGAAGGTTCATTTTACAGTTTAGGTATTCATACGATGGACCGCATGATTTCACTATTAGGCCGTCCAGATACGGTGACATACGATATTCGTAATAATGAAATGGAAGGTGCGGTTGATAACTATTTCGATGTTGGTCTACATTACGGAAATCAGTTGAAGATTAAACTAAAAACGAACCATGTTGTAGCAAAAGATTATCCACGTTTTATCGTTCATGGAACAAATGGCTCATTTATTAAATACGGTGAAGATCAGCAGGAAAATGATTTGAAAGCGGGTATTATGCCTGAGAGTGCAGGATTTGGTGAAGATTCGCCGATGTACTATGGAATTGCTAAGTATCGTAATGCAAATGGTGACTGGATTGAAAAACAAATTAAAACGCCGCTTGGTGATTATGGTCGTTTCTATGATGCAGCTTATGACACAATTGTAAATGGTGCACCAAAACTTGTGAAAGACGAAGAAGCGGTAACGAATATTGAAATCTTGGAAAACGGATTTGCTGCCCCATCACCTTCAGTTTACAAACTTGAGGCTTTACATTTGAATGAATAGAAGAGAGTTTGCGGTATAAAGGAGGTATGGAAATGGCAAGCGGATCAACACAAGTAAAATACCTCGGCATTTATCAAAAGATTAAACAGCAAATTTTAGACGGTGAATATAAAATCAACGAAAAAATTCCGAGTAGCTCCGTCCTTGCTGAAGAATTCGATGTTTCAGCACTTACGATTAAAAAAGCGCTGGATCTATTAGTAAGAGACGGCTACATTATCCGTCGGCGCGGAAGTGGAACAGTGGTACAAGATTGGCATCAGCAGGAAAAGGCACGAATGATTCAAACTTTAACAGGTACGAAAGCTGTTTACGGTAGTGAGGTAGAAAGTAAAATTATCGAGTTTGCGATTGTAGGTGCTGATGAAGTAGTTGCTGAGAAATTGGGAGTTTCAATTGGTGATTTCGTCTATAAAATCATTCGCCTCCGCATCATTCACAGCATTCCAACGATTATGGAGCATACATGGATGCCAATTTCGGTTATCCCAGGTGTTGAGGCTTCTGTTTTAGAGGAGTCGATATACTCACATATTCAAAATAAACTTGGCCTTGAAGTAGGGACATCTGTTGTCAGGGTTAAAGGAATTCGCCCAGATGATAGGGAAAAGCAGTTTATGAACTTAACAAATCAGGATTTCCTAATGCGAGTTGAGCAAGTAGCTTACTTAACGGATGGACGAACTTTTGAATATTCTTATGCAGATCATCTACCGGAAACCTTTGAGTTTGAAACAGTCATTACGGCAAAAAAATTATAAAGAGACATAAAAACCGGTTGAGGCAAGTATTGTCTCAACCTATTTTATGTCTTCTACAGTTATTATTCATCTGCTGTAATCAGCATGGATGTGTTCCCGTTTTTTTCAAGATGAACTTCTCCCCAGGAACAGAGGGAATCGAGTATAGCTCCTAAAGACGAACCGTAATCCGTTAAAGAGTACTCTACTTTTGGTGGTACTTGGTCATATACTTTCCTTTGGATTACACCATCTTCTTCTAGTTCCCGTAATTGTTGGGTTAACATTTTTTGCGTAATACCAGGCATTAAACGTTTTAATTCACTCGTTCTTTTTGTTCCTTTTTTTAAATGACAAAGGATAACAACTTTCCACTTTCCACCAATAACTTCTAAAGTCGCTTCTACAGGAATATTGTATGTCTTCATAAAAAAAACTCCTTTGATGAGTTTAGATTTCCGTTTTGGGGTTACATTTGTTTTCGTGCCAAAATTATTACTTTTTAGTGCCTATAACACTTTAAAGTGCGTACTTTTTATTATGTTAAATATATTTCATAATAGCACATGTAAGCAAGAAATGAATAAAATGTACTTTAAAGTACATTGGGAATTGGTTAGCGTAACACTATAGGGACATTCATATAAAACAAATAATTTGTTACGTTCAATAGAATATATCCAAGACTTAACATTTGATTAATAGAACTGTAAAGTTTAAAATTACAGTATAGTTTTTAGAAGTGAGTTGTTATCGTCTGTAAAATGTAGATAAATGAAATATTCTCGAAAAAATAATATTATGTGAATTTGATTCTAAACTGTAATTTTTTTTAATACATTTCAATAAGCGATATTTAAAATGTACGTTTACTAACATTAAAGGAGTGAGTTAAATATGGTAATTCTATATACAACAGCAAGCTGTGCTTCATGCCGAAAAGCGAAAGCATGGCTTGAAGAGCATCAAATTGATTATATTGAAAAAAACATCGTATCAAATTCTATGACAGTTGATGAGCTTAAATCGATTCTTCGTTTAACTGAAGAGGGGGCTACTGAAATTATTTCAACTAGATCCAAAACTTTTCAGGACTTAAATATAAATATTGATGAGCTCTCGCTAAATGAATTTTATACATTAATAATTGAGCATCCACTAATGTTGCGTCGCCCGATTATGCTGGATGAAAAAAGATTGCAAATTGGTTTTAACGAAGAAGAAATTCGCAAATTTTTACCACGTAGTGTCCGAACATTTTTAAACATTGAACTGCAAAAGTTGGCTAATTAATAAGTAATAGTATGAAAGAGAAATTTTTTGAAAGGAGGAAACTGAAGGTGATAGAAGTATGCGTTACAGTTAATTATAAAGATAGAAACTATCAAACAAATGTCATTGTGAACAAAGATACGATTTGGACAAAAATTGAACAGTTGGCAGAAGAACAAGTGAAGAAACAGTGGGGTTTTTAAACTTAATTATTTAAAAAAATGAAGTTATATGCTAGAGATTATAACTAAATTCAAAATTTTTCAGGTATTAAATATAAATAAGAAATTTTCTTGAAAGGAGGAAGCAGAAGATGATAGAAGTATGTGTTACAGTTAATTATAATGATAGAAATTATCAAACAAATGTTATTGTGAGTAAAGATACGATTTGGACAAAAATTGAACAGTTGGCAGAAGAACAAGTGAAGAAACAGTGGAGTGTTTAATTTTCTTTTTAACTTAAAAAGCTAAATGAAGTTATCAGATATAGGTGGGACGGGATAGAATATAAGGGAATTAATTTTTTATGGCAAGAAGCATTCCACATGTTTTAACGTTCTAACCAATCTGTAATATTTATGGCTACAGTATGTTAATATATGAGAAACAATATTTTTAATCGTAGGAGGAAAATCATGAACAGCGACTTTACCTTGGCCATACACAGTTTAACTTATTTAGCTTTACAGCCAGACCGGATGTCAACAAGTAATGCTATTTCAGAAAGTGCAGGTGTTCATCCAGTACGCATTCGCAAAGTACTAAGTTTGTTAAAAAAACATAAGTTTATACAATCGAAAGAGGGGACTGGTGGCGGTTTTATTTTCGCTCGCGATTTAGATGAAATTAATCTTTGGCATATTTATCAGATAACCTCTGAAGGTGCTTTGCAGCCGAAGTGTCCAGAATCAAACAATCAGTGTGTTGTAGGTTCGAATATGCGAAAAGTTCTTTTCGCTATTTTCTTAGGTGCTGAAGAGCATCTAGGTGAATACTTAAAGAATTATACAATGAAAGAAGTTGTTGACCTTATCAATCAAGAGCGTTAAGCGGCTTAATTATTATATAGCCGTGAGTTCTTAACACTTAAATGTAATGAAAAATATTACAGTATAATTTGTTTTTATATCTTTTTTATCGTCACAAAAAATATTTATAGGAAGGTGAAACGGTATGATGTCAAATAATAATCATGTTTTAAAAGTAGGAGATTGGGTTCGTGGAATATCAAATGAAGGTGAATTAATAGTTGGTTATATTGTATCACTTGATGATGTAGAGGATATAGTTACAGTTAGTATTGTGAAACGTGACGGCCAGTACACAATAAACGAAGCGATTTTACTCTTTAGTAAACACGTTAACAAACTCCCTGAATCAAAGGTAATAAATAAGGAACAAATCCTTTATCTTATAGATCTTGCATTATTAACAGGGGATGAAGAATGGTTTATCGAGCTTTCTTCAAAATTAAACTCGATAAACGAGCTAGTTAATGGGGGAGTTTAATTTTTTAGCTTATGCCCTAATCAATAATATCCTCTCTTTTGTTGCATCTTAATAAAAGAGAGGATTGATGTTATGAAAATAAGATTAACAATGGTTAGCATCATATGTCTGTTTAGTTTTTTATTACCATGCATTTCTGCTCAAGCAATTGTAAAAAAGGAAAATGATATAAACAGAAATTTTGGCATAGATTTAACCGGTTATGAACTTTATTCGTTTGGAAACTTTAACCAATTAGATTATAAGATAACGCCACTTACTCAGTTGTTTTTAGGGACAGTGCAAACAGAAGGTGAGTGGATTAATGAACCACGATTATATATTAAGGGAAATAAAGGTTATTTTCATCTTTTGAAAGCGGACGGTACGAATGTTCTTTATACCGTTGAAAAGAGCGAGGATTTTTGGAGGATTATAGATGTAAAAAGAAAGAAAATCAACAGAATACCTGTACCCAAAAAACTTTTAAAAGAAGTAGTAATTGAGCTCTTATTGGAGCCGATAAGCAAAGAGGTTGAAAACCATTATAAGGAACCAAAACTTTGGTATCGAGGTTCTGAAAAAATACTTGAAATAAGAAAAGATACAACAAATTATACTTTTTATGTAACTGTTCAAATTCAAACTTTTGAGGGTGCACACAATCCGCCTTATGGAGAGGACACAATTACTTTTCGCATAAAAGGAAATGATCTAAAAACGATTCATTACAAACATAGAGATATTCCTGAAGAAGAGTCGAACAAACTACACTTAAGATGACATTGAAGTAATTTGTTTGTGAATCCTTGATAACGATAATTATGTAAATGAGCTGTCCATATGGGGCAGCTTTTTTGCTCAGTGTAGCTTTTTAAATTGTATATGAATTCAATATTAATAATATATATCCCAAAAATTGGTTTTTGTATTTTGTGAATCTTTTCTTTTTACCTACATTAATTATTTATTAGAATATCTTTTATGTTTAAAATAAAATTTTTTAATAAAAGGGGATATAAGTATTTTTAGAATGAGTCACCTAGAAAGACAATGTATAATTGTATATTTTTACTAACTAATTCAGCTTTACGCGATAAAAACAATGGCTACATACTAACTGTAAAATATTATCCATATAAAATTATTCCACTTTAATATTTCTGAAAATATAAAAATATTAATTTTATAAATATACACGTTATAATGAGGGCGTCGAGAGAAATTTTATTATCTCTGGAGAAAATATAAAAAATGCGATTCTTAGTAAGAAAGGTGTGTGATTAGAGGCGAAATGTATGTAATGTGCTTCAGTGGCTTGTGTAAGCAATATCATCAGTGCTACCGAAGTTATGAAAGTAATGTATAGAATTGAGAAAGAAATGCCTCGCAAATGAAGAGAGGCCGGTTTAGCTAAAATTACTGTTAAAAGTAAAAAAGAGAAACCACTAAAGTAATACACTGTTATTAGAAATGTTGCAACGTATTTATGAAGTCTATTCTATATTGTTCTCTTAAGGGGTCTTTATATAAAGAGCGGATACTTTGAGTAAACTTTTTTGTGAACGCTAACAATTATATTAGGACGCTAACTAGCGAATGTTTCAATTTGGATTCATTATGATGAAGGACATACAATGTGGGGCAACTTGTAAGGAATTCATTTTCCGAAAAGGGAATATTTGTTAGATGAAAAGAGAGATGTAGGAATAGATACAAGGGGGAGTTATTATATGAACGGGAATACTGCAAAGAAAATAGAAGTTCAAGCTGAAAATACCGCACTAAAAAATGAGCAATATGCAGATCCGAAAAAGTGGCATAAGCAGGATACTACATGGGCACTCAGTCTATTTGGAACTGCAATTGGAGCAGGGGTGCTCTTTTTACCGATTAATGCAGGTTCAGGTGGTTTATTATCTTTACTACTAATTACATTGCTTGCATATCCAGTTATGTACTACTCACATAGGGCACTTGCTAAAATGATATACGCTTCTAATTCTGCTGATGAGGGGATCACAGGTACAATTAGAGAGTATTTCGGAAATAAAGCGAGTATCATTTTTAACATCGTATATTTCGGTTCAATTTATACAATCGTACTAATGTATTCGGTTGCGCTTACAAATACTGCAAGTAGTTTTATCGTGCATCAATTGCACATGGCAGAACCTCCAAGGGCTATTTTATCACTTGTATTAGTTCTTGGTCTTATCGCTATACTAAATTTTGGTCAAGATATTACTGTAAAGGTAATGAGTATGTTAGTGTATCCTTTCATAGTTTCTCTACTTTTTATCGCAATATCTTTAATTCCACAGTGGAATACGTCAATGCTTAGTTTTTCAGCTGTTTCAACTGCTTCAACAGGAACAGGCTATTTTGGGACGATATTGATGATTCTACCAATTATCGTATTCTCATTTAATCATTCACCTATGATTTCATCATTTGTTGTGAAACAGAGAGCTACGTATGGAATCGAAGCCACTGATGCTAAATGTGCGCAAATACAAAAGGTTTGTTATATCATGACATTCGCTGTTGTTATGTTCTTCGTTTGGAGTAGCGCATTGAGCTTGACTCCAGATGATATAAAAATGGCAAAAGAACAAAACTTATCAATTCTTTCATATCTTGCTAATGAGCTTAATTCGCCTGTAATCACTATTGCAGCTCCAATTATTGCTTTTGTGGCTATTACAAAGTCTTTCCTTGGCCATTATATAGGAGCATTTGAAGTAATGCGTGACATGATTATTAAGTTTGGTAAATCACGTGGAAAAGATATTGAAGAAAAAACAATTAAGACAATAATTCTTACTTTTGTTGTATTATCATGCTGGTTTGTTGCTTATACAAATCCAAGTATTCTTGGACTTATTGATTCTCTAAGCGGTCCTTTAGTTGCTGCTATTTTATGTCTATTACCGATGTATGCGATTCAAAAAGTACCAGTACTAGCTAAATACAAAGGGAAAATGAGTAACGTATTTGTTATTATTGTAGGTGTACTTACTGTCTTAGCAAGTATTAAGTCATTATTCTAATTCACTACTGTTGGTTTTAGTATCAAAATAGTTGGATCTGAGAAAATAAGGAGCAAGTTTTGAATAGTTTTTTTCAAAACTTGCTCTTAAAATATTCTAAGCAATTAATTTTACAAATAAGTTTATTCATATTAGTCATCTAGCGTTTTGGTCATATACTCATCCAATATTATCAAGACCTAAATCGAAAAATTTTAAATATCAAGCGCCTAACGTATTATATATCCCTAATATGTTAGGCGCTTTTATTTTGGATAATAAATTTTGAACCTAAATTTGAATAGTATATTTCTCTATTTGATGCTTATTTAATATTGTAAAATTTGTATTGAAAATTCGAGGTTTTAAAAGTATCATATACATATTCAAACATTTGAAGATGTATATGATACTTTTTGAAATTGAGGAAAAGTAACGGAGGGATTTCAATGGGAAACGAAATGCAACAATTTAAAGCAGATTTCTTTAAAGCCTTAGCACACCCTTTGCGAATAGGTATCTTAGAATTATTGTCAGAAGGTGAAAAAAGCGTAAACGAAATTCAAGATATTCTAAATAAGGAAGGTTCAGCTGTTTCTCAGCAATTAAGTGTACTACGTTCAAAAAATATTGTTGTTGGTAGGAAAGATGGAAAAAGAGTTTTATATTCTTTACGAGACCCTATTATTGTGGATTTATTGGTGGTTGCACGGAAGATTTTTAACAACCATTTAATCGATACGATTTCAATGTTAGAAGAGCTAGATGAAGCAGAAAGTGAAATGATGTCCAAGGAGGGATAGGTTGAGTATTGAGGTTAAGAAAGAAGATATCATCCAACATGGGATTGAAACATTTCGCTCATTAGGAGCTCATTACGTTTGTGAAGTTTGTATAAAAAGTGGAAATTCTTGTTGTTTTTCATGCCAACATTTACAAGATGGAGTTGGATGTCAAAAAAGAAATACTGCTTGTACAGCTTGGTTATGTGGAATTCAAGGTTTTTTATTTGATCAAATAGGATTACTGGATGAATGGAATCGTTTTTGGAATGAAATTCCAGGACAAATGTTTCGTAGAGATATTACTCCAGATAAGGTAAGGATTAGATCGTTTATTGATACAAAGAAGCTAGATAGTCGAGCCGGAGAACGTTTAGCAGAAAGATTGAAATCCTATGTACAACAAGGTGGAGATATAGGTGAATTGGAGTGTCATTTAAGTAAAACATATAGTAAATATTAGGGTGTTTTTTATTTTTGTGAAAAGGACAATTTTCTGTATAAGGGACCGAGAAATACATTTGTAATCCAGATCTATTAAAAATAGAAAAGAAGGGTTTGTAATGAGAAAGTTATTTACAGGAAGGTTTGAAGGATATTCATTAGCACATTTTCAAAAGGATCTTCTTTCAGGAATGATTGTTGGAGTTGTTGCGATTCCACTTGCTATGTCTTTTGCTATAGCCTCTGGTGTTAAGCCAGAGTATGGGATTTATACAACCTGTATTGCTGGAATACTCATTTCACTGTTTGGTGGTTCGAAGTATCAAATTGGAGGACCTACAGGTGCTTTTGTTCCGATTCTTTTAGGAGTTGTAATTACCTATGGATACGAAAATTTACTACTCGCGGGTTTGTTAGCTGGAATTATTTTATGTCTTATGGGAATCTTCAAACTAGGCTCTTTAATTAAGTTTATTCCACGTCCTGTAACAATTGGTTTTACTTCAGGTATTGCTGTTATTATCTTTACGGGACAAATTGCTAGTTTTTTAGGTTTAACAGGTATAAAAAAGCATGAGGAATTTCTAGCAAATTTGAAGGAACTCTTCACTCATATCAGTACTACCAATTTTTATAGTGTTATAACTGCTTTGATTTGCTTTTTTGTTATACTCATAACACCAAAGATTTTACCAAAAGTGCCTGGTTCATTAGTAGGTGTTGTTATTTCAACTGTAATTGCAACTGTATTTTTCTCAGGTCATGTACCTACTATTGGTACAGCATATGGCACGATTCCAAATACACTTCCTCAGTTTGATATACCAGAAATCACATTAGAACGTATAAAACAGTTAATTGGTCCTGCATTTGTTATTGCGATGCTCGGTGGAATTGAGTCGCTTTTATCCGCTGTCGTGGCAGATGGTATGACAAATAGTAAACACAACAGTAACAAAGAGCTTGTCGGTCAGGGGATTGCAAATATTGTTACCCCGTTATTTGGCGGGATTCCAGCGACTGGAGCAATTGCTCGTACAGCGACTAATATTAAGAGTGGGGCTGTATCTCCGATGTCGGGTATTATTCATGGGGGATTTGTGTTATTGACACTTTTACTGTTAGCTCCATATGCTTCACATATTCCTCTTGCTAGTATGGCTCCCATTTTAATGGTGGTAGCTTGGAATATGAGCGAACAAAAACATTTTTATCACATACTCAAAATGAAGACAGGGGATTCCCTTGTATTACTAGTAACATTTTTACTTACTGTATTTACTAGTTTAACAACAGCTGTGGAGATCGGTCTTATTTTAGCTGTTATTTTGTTTACAAAACGTATGAGTAATATGCTTGTTATATCTAAAGTGCTTCCTGATCATACAAAAAAGAATGAAAAATTGTTATCGCATGTGGTAAATAAAGCTCATGATTGTCCACAAATTAGTATTTATACAATAGAAGGCCCATTATTCTTTGGGGCTGCTCAAACATTTGAACAAAATATTTTAGCGACTATTCATTATAAACCTAAAGTTTTAATTTTACGTATGGGAAAAGTTCCTTTTATTGATACCACAGGAGAGTCTTACTTTAGGAATATTGTTCAGCACTTCAAAAAACAAGGTGGCGTACTTCTTATTTCTGGAATTCAATCAGAGCTAAAAGCCAATCTAGATAAGAATGGATTGTACGCTGAGATTGGGAAAGAAAACTTTTTTGATCATACCGGGGAAGCAATTAATTGTGCTTTAGGACATCTGAATACAAAAAAATGTATAGGGTGTAAGCATTTTGCTTTTCATGAGTGTACAGGGCTTTCTCAGCAATCGCAGGAAATCAATACAATAAAGAATAAAGTAAATGCATTAGATTTTTAAAAATTTCACTTCACATACAAAGTTTGTTTGATTTAATCTACTTTTTCATCATTTTATTAAAAAATAGAGAAGAAGAAAGTTTGCTTTGGAGAATGTGGAGAAGATTTTTTACAAGGTGTGAACAAGTAGTTTTTTTTATACATTCAACAAATAAGTATCAAACAGTAAGAAGAGAATATTTTCCGTATATTTAAACGGAAAAGGGAAATTAAAAATAATATTTATTTAATAGAATACACGAAAACGAGTGGAGGAAATAAAAATATGTCTAATTTACCAAATTGTCCAAAATGTAATTCAGAATACACTTACGAAGATGGGAATCTTTTTGTTTGTCCAGAATGTGCTCATGAGTGGACTTTAGAATTAGAAGCTGAGAATAGTGAAGATACAAAGGTAATTAAAGATGCAAATGGGAATATTTTAAACGATGGTGATTCTGTAACAGTAATTAAAGATCTTAAAGTAAAAGGAACTTCATCAGTTGTAAAAATTGGTACAAAAGTAAAGAGTATCCGATTAGTTGATGGAGATCATGATATTGATTGTAAAATTGATGGTTTTGGAGCTATGAAATTAAAATCTGAATTTGTTAAAAAGGTATAAATACAATTTTGTTATATCAAAATTAGTTTGAAGTTAATGAATATACACTGTTTTTCAGCTGTACCCCGTGCCCAACAACTTAAGAATTTCGAATTACCTTGAAATGATAAAATGAACTTTTGGTTATGATTCAGCAGATTTTTTTGGGGAGTACCATGAAATTTTAGCTTGCTAGCAATATAGTACAGCCGAAATATTTGAAATAGCTATAAGACTATTCTTTCGATGGCATGATGAAAGATATGGAAAAGGAATAGGTGTCAATCAGACCTCAATATTAATCTTGACCATTAGCAACAAAAACCACCTCTCATAAAGGTGGTTTTTCAGTATTAATATATTTTAATTAGTCACGTCTAAATGGCCCTTTTGGAGCAATTAGCTCTAAATTAGTACCATCTGGATTAAGGAAGTAGGCAACTCCTGTACCAAATCCAGATTTCAAGCCGTTTTCTTGAAAGATAATTGGTTCTCCATATGGGTGCTATCTTATGCCCATCAGGCTAACAAAATGGATTGCCTCTGAAACAAAAAAATGATTTTTATTACTATAAAAAACGTAAAGTATCTGTTTTTAGAAAAAATTAATTTTTATAAATTGATGGAGATATAACTCAATTCTTTTATATATTTAGTTAAATATGATTGTCAGAATGAACTTAAAGTAATTATGATTTCTAGAAATGCGAACTGATGTTTTGAATTGGTTTAAAGTTGCTAGAACAAAATAAAACCAATTGAGCAAAAAAACTTGCAAAAATAAAAAGAGAGATGTATATTAATTGATGTATCAATAATTGATATATCAATTAATATTTTGACAAGAAAGAAAAGGAACATTTTATGAAGGAAATGTTCGTAAATATCAGTGGAGAAGAACGCAAAATACTTATTCATGTTCTATTACAGATGCAAAAAAATGTAGAGAATATTAAAGAATAGAGAGTGTAGGGGGCAGAATAGTGTGGAAATAATCGCAGCTATTTTAGTCGGGATCGTAGCATTAGAACATTTGTTTATCATGATCCTTGAAATGTTTTTTATTGATTCAAAAGTAGCGAAACGTGCTTTCAAATTACCGAAGCATTTAGAAGGAGATCGAAACGTAGCCATTATGTTTGCAAACCAAGGTTTATATAATGGATTTTTAGCGGCTGGTCTCATTTGGGGACTTGTACTTGGACTCAATCCAATTGGTTATATGGTCCAATTATTTTTCGTGATTTGTGTGGTGGTAGCAGCTATTTTCGGAGGTTTCACATCTAATAAATCAATTATTGTGAAACAAGGACTTCCAGCTGTTTTAGCACTGGTTGCCCTTTTATGTATGATATAGAATCAAAGTTTCTCAATAAAAGAACTCATTTTTGAAAAGAATACGCTATTCTTTCTTTAAAATTATAGGAAAGGATGGCGTTTTTGTATGTCTATTTCTATAAGTAGTGAATTATAACTATTCCCTCAAGGGACTCAACTGCTTTTCAGCTTTTGGATATATTTTCATCCATCTTTGTTTCCTCCTATTGTTGGATAGTGTAATAATTGATAAAAATTTTGATGAAATTGGATTATAACGATTGATCAAAAAAGTTAGTGATTAAAAATATTATTCTTTAGTACATACATTTTTAAGATGTTAAATATATTTCATAATAGTCTCTGTAAGATAGGGATAAGTAGAATAGTACTTTAAAGTACCTATAGCACTTTAAAGTGCGTACTTTTTATAACTTTGAATATCATTCATAATAGCACCAGTAAGAAGAAAACAAGCTTTACGGTACTACTAGTTACCAACGATGTTACAGCAGTTTATTTAGAATCAGATTGATTGAAGGGTTGTACTATATGGCCTAATAATTTCGAAAAAATGTCGGTGTGGCATAAAACAATTATGGAGGTTAAAGATATGAGCACTTCAAATTTGAATGAAATAAGTAAACAAATTTTAACAGAGGAGGAAACGCTTCAATTTTCCTCTTTTACAAATGAAGATGCCTTGCAACTAGGTTTATTTATCGTTGAAACAGCAAAGCGAGAGGGGAAATTGATTGCTGTTGATATAACGAAAAATGGTGTGCAATTATTTCATTTCAAGATGACAGGGACAAATGCGGAAAATACGAAATGGATTGAGCGTAAAAAACGAGTCGTTTCCCTGCATGATCGTAGCTCGTATTATATGCAGATACAAAGTGAAATAACTGGAATTTCATATAATGAAAAATATCTTTTAGATACTTCGGAATATGCTGCGTTTGGTGGATGCTTTCCTATCAGGATAAAAAACGTAGGGGTTATTGGAATGATAACAGTTTCAGGATTACCACCAGAAGAAGATCACGAATTGGTAGTAAGAGCAGTTAAAAATCATTTGAACCAATAGTTGTAACTAGTCAATAGATAATTAAATTTAGGGGGCAATACTATGCCATTAATCGAGCTAAATACTTGGCCAACCATGTCAACAGAAGAAAAGAAGGAATTTATTTATAGTGTAACGGAACTTACAATAAAACTATTAAAAATTGTCCCTGACAAAATTCAAGTGTTGATAACGGAACTTGAGAAAGAAAACTGGGGGAAAGCTGGGGCTGTAGCAAGTGATGCTACCTTTGCTGTGAAAAGTAGGGTGTCCGATTGGGAGACAAAAGAGTCTTACGATACACTAGGTCGTAACGTTAATGGAATGGCTATTATTAAGATTGATATATGGAATACATTTGATCAAGAGACAAAGGATAAGTGGGTAAACGAACTTACACAAGTAACATCTAAATATACTCATGCACCTTTGGATAAAGTGCTAATTCTTATTCGTGAAATGATTCCAGGGAACTGGGGACAAAGTGGTGTAACAGGAGCTAATGCAGATTTCCTTTCCAAAAGTCGTACATTTTAATCATTAAATAAAAAAGGCAAAAATGAACACATTTCTGTTCGTTTTTGCCTTTTTATTATTTGTCTGTGGTAATGAACATGATCCTTTATATGTTTAAGTAATATTCTCTAAAGTTGCCTCTACGGGAAAGTGTATTTCTTCATTTGAAAGTCTTTTTCATGGAATGTAGATTTCAATTTTTGAGCAAAATAAGCTAGGTTATATAAATGTTACTTTTTAGTACCTATAGTACTTTAAAGTACGTACTTTTTATTAGGGTGATTATCATTCATAATAGCACATGTAAGAGAGAAACAAGCTTTACGGTACTGGTAACTAACTATGTTACTTTTTAGTACCTACAGCACTTTAAAGTACGTACTATTCATTGTATTGAATATATTTCATAATAGTACATGTAAGAGAGAGACAAGCTTTACAGTACTAAAAAGAGAATGAAACCATTCATAATAGCGTTTGTAGAGATTAAATATATTTTTTAGAAGATAAAAGGGCCTTTTTATCGCACTATTATGATAGGAATTATAGGGAAGAGGGGGAACTTAATTGAATTCATATACAGCATCGTCTTCAGAAGTTCAGACGAATCGAAGAAGTATATTTGCTTTATTAGCGCTAGCAATTAGTGCGTTCGGGATTGGGACAACTGAATTTGTTAGTGTCGGTTTATTACCATCTATTTCGGAAGATTTACATGTGTCGGTTACAACGGCTGGTTTAACAGTTTCTTTATATGCGTTAGGCGTAGCGTTTGGGGCTCCAGTATTAACGTCATTAACAGCTAATATGTCACGAAAAACGTTATTAATGTGGATTATGATTATTTTCATTATTGGTAACGGAATCGCAGCGGTAGCAACAAGCTTCACTGTATTACTTATTGCGCGAATTGTTTCTGCACTTTCGCATGGTGTGTTTATATCAATTGGTTCAACAATTGCTGCGGCACTTGTACCAGAAAATAAACGTGCTAGCGCGATTGCAATTATGTTTACCGGCGTAACAGTTGCGACTATTACAGGGGCGCCAATTGGAACATTTATTGGTCAACAATTTGGCTGGAGAACATCATTTTTAGCAATTGTAGTAATTGGAATTATCGCCTTAATTGCAAATAGTATTCTCATTCCATCTAATATGAAAAAAGGTGCGTCTGTATCATTCCGCGATCAATTTAAACTGATTACGAACGGAAGATTGTTACTAGTTTTCATTATTACTGCATTAGGATATGGGGGAACATTCGTAACATTTACGTATTTATCTCCGTTATTACAAGAGGTAACAGGATTTAAAGCAAATACAGTTACTATCATTTTATTAGTGTATGGAATCGCCATTGCGATAGGGAATGTGATTGGCGGAAAATTATCGAATCATAATCCAATTCGAGCGCTATTCTACATGTTCTTTATTCAAGCGATTATATTATTTGTTTTAACATTTACGGCACCATTTAAGGTAGCTGGGTTAATCACTATTATTTTAATGGGGCTATTCGCATTTATGAATGTTCCAGGGTTACAAGTATATGTCGTAATGTTAGCTGAACGATTCGTACCGAGTGCTGTCGATGTTGCATCGGCAATTAATATTGCGGCGTTTAATGCTGGGATTGCCCTTGGTGCTTATTTAGGTGGTATTGTAACGAACTCGTTAGGGTTAATTCATACAGCTTGGGTAGGCGGCATTATGGTAGTAGGTGCTGTTATTTTAACAGCGTGGAGCATGACATTAGAAAAAAGAGATCAAGTAAAATAAAAGGAGAGAAAATAAAATGAAAAATTTACAAAGTAAAACAGTATTAAGTAATGGTGTGGAAATGCCTTGGTTTGGTTTAGGTGTATTTAAAGTAGAAGAAGGACCAGAACTTGTAGAAGCGATTAAATCAGCAATTAAAGCAGGATACCGCAGCATCGATACAGCTGCAATTTACGGAAATGAAACAGCTGTAGGTGAGGGGATTCGTGCCGGTATTGAAGCAACTGGTATTTCAAGAGAAGAATTATTTATTACTTCAAAAGTATGGAACGCAGATCAAGGATATGAAGAAACAATTGCTGCATACGAAGAGAGTTTAAAAAAATTAAAACTAGATTATTTAGATTTATATCTTGTTCACTGGCCTGTAGAAGGGAAATATAAAGATACGTGGAGAGCGTTAGAAACACTTTATAAAGAAAAGCGTGTACGTGCAATTGGCGTAAGTAATTTCCAAATCCATCACTTACAAGATGTAATAAAAGATGCGGAAATTAAGCCAATGATCAACCAAGTAGAATACCATCCTCGTTTAACACAAAAAGAATTACAAGCTTTCTGTAAAGAACAAGGTATTCAAATGGAAGCATGGTCACCACTTATGCAAGGTCAATTATTAGATAACGAAACATTACAAGAAATTGCTGAGAAACATGGTAAAACAACAGCACAAGTGATTTTACGTTGGGATCTTCAAAATGAAGTGATCACAATTCCAAAATCAACGAAAGAGCACCGCATTATTGCAAATGCCGATGTATTTAACTTTGAATTAACGAAAGAAGATATGGAAAAAATCGATGCATTAAATCAAAATCACCGCGTTGGTCCAGATCCTGATAACTTTGATTTCTAATAGAAATGAGTAAAAAGAGTGCAAAAATTGCACTCTTTTTTTATTTTCTATTCAATAAAATGTTTCTGTTTATATTATGACTTTTAAATTACTTTAGGCGAGCTAAAGAACTGATTAACAGTATTAAAGTTTGACATAAAATAATGCATTCTATATTATATATGCTATAGCATGTAAATTGTGATTTATTTGGAGGTGGCATATGGACTTATATGAGTTAACAGGACATCTTGTTCACCATACTGATGTGAAGTTAACAAATTATATAATGTAAGTTTTTAATCACATATTGCTTATAAAATTTATCTTTTATATGCTATAGCATATAAGTGGCACCTCTTAACTTGTAATGCTCAAAATTTAAATAATATAGTAGAAAATTCATGAAACGAGGAGATTTTAGTTATGGAAAAATTCATATTAGCGTTTGATAGAGAACTTGTAATCGCAGAAAAAAAAGACTCAACATGGAGTGTCCAATCACATTTTGTAGGTGCGAATCCAGTTGCTTTAGCTGTAGATCCATACGACCCAGAAAGAATGTATTGTGGTACTTTTGATAGGGGATTATGGAGAAGTAAAGATGGGGGAAGTTCATGGGAAGCAATTGGTACGTTACCTTCCTTTGGTGAAGTTTTCCCAGCTAATGCTATTCATATGAGAGCTATTACAGCAGTTTCTGTATCTCCAGCAAAGGGGAATGACGGTAATGGGATTGTATATGTAGGAACTGAACCGAGTGCCATGTTTGTGTCCAAAAATGGAGGAGACAGTTTTGAGCTGCTAACTGATTATCGACAAATGCCATCATATTCATCATGGTTCTTTCCTCAAAGAACATATACACACCATGTAAAATATATTGAAATTGATGCTAATAATCCAGAAACTATTTATACGACTATTGAGGTTGGGGGATTAATTAAAAGTGTAGATGGAGGTAAGACATGGACTGAGGAAAAAGAGGGGAACTATCCTCAAGATATTCACATTCTTAAATCACATCGCAATGCCCCAAATCGTTTATACGGGGTGTTAGGTGATTCATTCTTGAAAGAACCAGGTCAAGAGTATGCGGAGAGTAATGATGGAGGTAAGACGTGGAACTATATGTGTAGTGGGCTAAAGCATCATTACGCATATCAAATGGCAGTTAACCCAAATGATCCAGAAAATATTCTCATCGCGACATCTTCAAATCCACACGTAGCGCATGATTACAATAATGGAAATTGTGAATCATTTATTTATAAGAAAGAAAAAGATCAGCCTTGGGCAGAAATGAATGCAGGTTTACCAACTCCTAAAGGGGCAATCATACCAGTATTAAAGGCAACAAGTGATGGAACGTTTTATCTGTTTAGCAATAAAGGAGTGTATCAGTCAGTAGACGGTGGTTCAAATTGGACATCATTAGAGATTCCTTGGGAGAATAGATTTATGGAACAACATCCTTATGAGATGTTAATTATTAAATAAGTGACGGGTATAGTTTTTACTACTATTCATTGGTAATGTTTAGTTGAATTTAAATTAAAAATGTAAAAAGCCAGGTAATGTGTTATTCATACTACCTGGCTTTTTTGACCAGCAATTTAAGGTTATTTTCATATTTGTGTAAATATGAAACAAGCAGGATACATGAATAGAGAATGGGTAAAATAATACCGAATGATCACTAGATTGTATCAATGATGCTATAAGAGTTTTTTTAGGTAAACTGAAGCAAGAAGCAGTGTTTTAGATTCAGAATGACTAGCAATTGGTGTTATGGTGTTCGATGGTTCAAAAATGAACTCATGTCAACTCATATTCTCTTCGCAATGTATCATTTTGAAGAATATTAAAACTTAGGAGGAAATGAATTATGACAAAAGATTTCTATACTGCACTGAAAGAAAGACGTACTTACTATGGAATTAACAAAGAGGTACAAGTATCGGATGAAAAAATTAAAGAAATTGTGGAGTTTGCTGTGAAATATACTCCATCAGCTTTCAATTCTCAAACTGCGCGATTAGTTGTATTATTTGGTGAAGCTCATGATAAATTATGGGATATTACAACTGAAACATTAAGAAAAGTAGTTGGAGATGGAGATTTCTCAGGAACGCAACAAAAAATGGATTCTTTTAAAGCTGGTTATGGAACAGTACTATTCTTTGAAGATGAGGCTATCGTTAAATCGCTTCAAGAAAAATTTGCTGCATATGCTGAAAACTTCCCAATTTGGTCACACCAAGCATCAGGTATGCACCAATTAGTCGTGTGGACAGGTTTAGAAGCAGAGGGATTAGGAGCATCTTTACAACATTATAATCCATTAATTGATGATGAGGTAAAACAAGAATGGAATGTTCCTGCTAATTGGAAACTAATTGCACAAATGCCATTTGGTAATCCAACAGCTGCACCAGGAGAAAAAGAATTCCAACCGCTTGAAGAACGTGTGAAATTTCATAAGTAATATTCAAATGCAATAAAATGGAAATTTAATTAGTAGCGGTCTTACTGTCCGCAAATAGCGGGATAAGCTAACTGTATTGCGAAAATAAAACTGTTTAGTTACAAAAATTCTATTTATTATTTCTGTTAATCGAGTATGTATTAATAAAAGTTGTTAAAATCACTATTTTAATCTTTAAAGGAACAAGGTGATCGGTTTGATCATCTTGTTTCATTTCTTAAATTTTATTTTATTCATTAAAAAACGCTAGCTTTTCATAAATGCTTGAAAAACTAGCGTTTTAATAATAGGTATCTGTAATTTGATTACTTAAAACTATATACGAAAAAGCTTTTATGTTATTCCTCAAGTTCTATCCATTCCTGTGACCATTCTTCTATTCCGCGAATAATAGCTTCTAAAGCAAATCCTTTTTGAGTTAAAGAATATTCTATACGAACTGGTGTCTCAGGAAAGACTTTACGTTCGACAATTCCTTCTAGTTCTAATTCTTTCAATCTTTCTGAAAGTAATCTTCCGCTAACAGGAAGAGAAGATTCAAGCGTACAAAAGCGCTGAGATCCAGAAAAAAGTTGGTAAATAATTAGTGCTGTCCATCGTTGGCTAAAAAATTTCATTCCTTTTTCAAAGCGAGGGCATAATGTAGAATCATTCATTTTCCTTCACCTCCTAAAATAAATTATATAACATCTTACTATTAGTAACAAATGTTTTTATAATTAATTACTTGACGTAAATTAATTACGAATGTATACTCACTTACATAAAGTAACTAAGTTGTTTTATGTAACTAAAACTCTTTTCTTTAAATGGCCAAAGTTGTAATGATACATATTGCATATAAGCTGAGAGAAAAAAGAATAGCATCTGTAAAAACACTTACGTTGTGTAAGTTAAACAATAAAAAATATAACAATGGAAGAGAATTTTTAGAGATTCTCAATACTAGGAGGTACCTAATGGTTACAACAGATACAATTCATATGTTAGAAGATAAAATTCAATTTATACATCAAGATGGAAAGGATATTTATTTAGTAGGACCTATCAAATTGCCAATTAATTTATATGGGGAGACTAAAATTTTCCAATGGTATTCTTGGTTACAATGTAGTGAGGTTACAAATAGTGTAGAAGGAATTATCGAAAAACTCTCATCTATTAATTTAGCTGATATGCAGCAATCTAGTGTGCTTGTATATGGTGATTTTGAGAATTCTGAAGATGCCCTAATTCGTATACATAGTATTTGTCACACCGGTGATATCTTTGGTAGTAAACGTTGTGACTGTGGATTCCAATTAAAGCAGTCTTTACAAATGATTACAGAACATGGTTCAGGTGCTTTATTTTACTTAGCGAATCATGAAGGAAGAGGAATTGGTTTGTTTAGTAAAGCAATGACGTACCTCTTGCAAGAAAATGGGTTAGATACAGTAGAAGCTAATCTGAACCTAGGCTTTGAAGATGATGTTCGAAACTATGATGATACAATTGAAGTATTAAAAGCGCTACGCTCAAAACCTGTAAAACTTATTACAAATAATCCGAAAAAATTAGAAGCGTTACAAAAAGCTGGATTAAATGTCACGAGTCGTGAACCGTTATGGGGTGATATCTCAGAGTTTAATGAGAAATATTTGCAAACGAAGATTCAGCGTTCTGGACATTTTGAAGGGGGACACTTACATGCTTGAGCATGAATTGTATATGAAGCTAGCACTAGAAAATGCCAAGGCTATGAAGGGACAAACGACTCCAAATCCATTGGTTGGATCTGTAATTGTAAATGATAATCGAATTGTAGGGGTCGGAGCACATATGAAGGCCGGAGAACCACATGCCGAAATACATGCGATACGTATGGCTGGAGAACAGGCACGTGGTGCTACAATCTATGTAACTCTTGAACCTTGTTCTCATTATGGTAGAACAGGGCCTTGTGCTGAAGCAATTGTACAAGCAGGAATTAAGAAGGTAGTAGTTGCTACACTTGATCCAAACCCGCTTGTTTCTGGACGTGGAATTAAAATTCTACAAGATGCAGGTATTGAAGTACTTGTAGGAGTGTGTGAAGAAGAATCTAAAAAAATGAATGAAGTCTTTAATAAATATATTTTGACAAAGCGTCCATTTGTAACGATTAAATCAGGAGTTACATTAGACGGGAAAATCGCTACGTCTTCATCGGATAGTAAGTGGATTACATCTACAGAAGCAAGACAAGAAGTACACCAAATACGAAACGAAAATGCGGCTATTTTAGTAGGAGCGAATACTGTTCAAAAGGATAATCCATCATTGACAACGCGTATTCCAAATGGACGAAATCCAATTCGAATAATATTGGACTCGACATTACGCATACCGATGGAAGCTAACGTTGTTACAGATGGAGAAGCTCCTACCTGGATATTTACAACAAGTAATCATGCAGCGAAAAAAAAGAAAGCATTAGAAAATGTAGGAGTTAAAGTATTTGTTACTAGCGGAGAAAAGCATATAAACTTACATGAAATGCTTGATGTTTTAGGGCAAAAAGGAGTTTCCTCCCTGCTTATTGAAGGTGGTGGAGAGGTAAATGCTTCGTTTATTGAAAATAAATTGATGGATAAACTTATATTATATGTCGCACCAAAAATTATTGGGGGCAGATTGGCGCCTAGCTTTGTAGGGGGGACTGGTATTACTAAAATGCAAGATGCAATTGAATTTAAGGATATATCATTTACCCAGGTTGGAAAAGATTATAGATTTATTGGCTATCCAGAATATCGGAAAATATAAGGAGAATAAAAGCTACTTATATTTTCCGATAAATGGATTGCAGAAAGGAGCGATGAAGAGTGAAGTTTGGATTTGATATCGATGATACATTAATTGATTTAAGGCAGCATGCTTTTCATTTATATAATAAGAAATTAAACAAAAAAGTAGGATTGGATGTATTTCATTCTTTAAAAACAATTGAAATTCATGAAGCATTTGGCATGACTTCGGAGGAAGGCAGTCATATGTGGAATAGTTTGCTGGATGAGATTTATTATACTTCTTGTTCACCGTTTCCATATGCAGTAGAGACATTACAAGAATTAGAAAAACAGGGACATGAAATATACTATATAACAGCACGGCCTAAAGAACATGGAGAGCAAACAAAAAAATGGTTAATAGAAAAAGGTTTTCCGGTATATGAAGATCGCTTTTTCTATGGAATGAGGGATGAAGAAAAAATACACTTCATACAAGAAATAAAATTAAACTATTTCTTTGATGATAAGCCGGCAGTCTTAGAAACGTTAATAGGAAAACCGATAAATGTGTATGCAAAAACTACTTCTTACAATCAACATCTCAATATCCCGCGGATTACAAGTTGGACGGAGTTAGGAGATATTATAAAGAAAGAAATGTGAGGATTTAACTGGCAAATCAAATAGAGCTAAGAGTATATTGAGTGTTACAATTTTAGAGGAAAGACATAGGTGTTATGTCTTTCCTTATTTTTTTTTGGATTACAGGGAATACTATCGTTTCTTTAAAGTGTGATGTGTTAGGAGTACTTTTGATAAAGAGGAACTAGAAAAATGAGCAATAAGAAAAATATTTTTAAGCTAGTCTTGTATGCAGTGTAATTTATATATCAATGATGGGTTCCTCTGGTGCCACAATATTTTTGGATATTTTGGATGAGAAGTTCAAGAATTAATAGGGTGTGTTCATAATCATGAATTTTTGGAAAACCAAAATTACAATGTTAGGTTATTTTGAATCAGTAGTGGATGATATGCAAAATTGCATATTACAAAATAAACATCGTAATTTTTGGATTCTTGGTATAAAATACATTACTTAAACTATATATTAGAATGGAGAAAGTGAATTGGAATTATTAAGAAACAGTAAGGTTGGTACAAAACTAAACATATTAATAACTATATCAAGTATTGCATGTATAGTATTATCCCTAATAGGGTTTTGGGGATTAGAAAGAGGGAAAAGTACTTCCTCTAATATGTATGAGGATAATTTACTACCAATTGAGTGGATTGGGATTGTAGAATCTAATTTTTATCATGTTAATATGAACTTTATGGAAATTATGGTATCAAAAGATGAAAAAAGAATGAATGAATTAATAAGAGAAATGGACGGAATTCGTCAGGAAAATGATCATCTTTTAAAGCAGTTTGAGGCTAAAGTTATTTCTACTAAAGAAAAAGAATTATATAACACGTTTTATGAAACATTTAATGAATTAAGAACTCAAATGAAGAAAGCGCAAGAATTAGGGAAATCTAATAATGAGGAAGCATATGCATATTACCTAAAAGAGATTGAACCTAATATGCAAAAATCAATAAAATCAATTCGTGAATTGATTTTATATAATAGTAATAATGCAGAGCTTTTACAGAAGGAAAATAATAATAGTGCTCAAAATACAATGATAATGTTTGTTAGTATTTCGCTTTTAGCAATTTTAATAATTATATTAATTGGATATATTATTAAATTAACTATCCGAAAACCACTTGTGTTACTACAAAATGATATGGAAAAAGTAGCAGCTGGAGATTTAACAACACGTACTCCTTATAAAGCAAATAATGAATTAGGGCATATTGTTCAGTCTTTTAATAGTATGTTAGATAACCTTCAACAATTAATTGCGAATGTTAAGATGACAACACAAGAGGTTATTTCTACTACGGAGGGCGTATTACAAGATACAAATCGAGCGTCTAGTATTTCAAATGAGGTTGTACAGACTGTTTTAGAAGTAAAAACAAAAATAGAAGGACAGGTAACTAGTATTCAGGAGAGCTCATCCTCAATGGAAGAAATTACAACAGGGGTGCAAACTGTAGCTGAATCTTCAGCAGTAGTCGCTGAGGTAGCAGTAACGACTACAGAACGAATAAATATCGGTAGTGAAGTGATAAATCACTCTATTCTTCAAATGAATAGTGTACATGATGTTGTCGAGGAAACATCAAAAGTAATAAATAAACTTGTTACACGTACACAACAGATTGATACAGCTCTCGCTGCAATTACTAATATTGCCGAACAAACGAATCTTCTTGCCTTAAATGCCGCTATTGAAGCGGCACGTGCTGGAGAGAATGGGAAAGGATTTGCAGTGGTTGCCGCAGAAGTTCGAGACTTGGCTGAGCAATCTAAAGAATCTGCAAAGGAAGTGAATCATTTAATAAAATCCATTCAAAAAGATACCCAAGATACAGTTAATGTCATGCAAAAAGGACAACAAAAGGCAGTAGAAGGAAAAGAAGCTGCTTACAAAGCGAATCAAACCTTCTTGTCTATTATGAGAGATATTGATAAGATTACAAGTCAAATTCAAGAAGTATCCGCAGCGACAGAAGAGATGTCTGCTGGTACAGAAGAAGTAAATGCTTCTCTTTCGCTAGTTTCTGAAACTGCAACGGATGTGAAAAAGGAGACGCTTCAAACAGTAAATTCAATTCAATCACAGGCCGTATCAATTGAACAAATATCAATCCAATCCAACAAAATGAAAGAAAAGGTGGAAGAATTAACGGAACTGGTTTCAAAATTTAATATTACAGAACAAAAAGGATGAGTAAATCATAAAAGTTTACGTATGGCTATCAGCCTAAAAATAATTGATTTTTCGCGATTAAAAAGATTTAAGTAATTAATTCAATCACAAGTTTAATAACATGTATAAAAAAACATGAAGACTTAAGAGTCTTCGTGTTTTTTTTTGAATAATGTCTGAAAAAATATTGATAATTATAGGATACTTTGGGAATTGTCATTAAGTATTCGTATATGCAAAATTACATACATTTAATGATTGATAATCACGAGTTAATGTAACTATAATAATTACACTGATAAGTAACTTACTGACGACAGTTATAAGTGAAGAAGGAGGGTTTTATTGTATTTTGTATATAAAAAATAGAAAAGGAGATATGCAAATGAAAAGATTACTTGTTATAGGCATCATGTATACAATCTTTTTCCTCATAGGAAATATACATTTACATGCTGATGAACGAACAAATGTAAAAGAAATTACTAGTTTAGAAGAGCCTACTTGGATATTTCAGGCGGGCATAAGTAAGGGTAAATATCACGATCGACAAGATTTAGGATTTATTTTGCAGAGAAATACACCATTAAAGGTAAGACAAACGAATCCTAATTTTAAAGACAAATTAACATTACGTTTATTGTCTAATGACTCTAAAAATGAAAAATCCATACAAGTAGGAAATGAATGGATTACCATTCAAGGTGATACGCCTTTAGTTCCTTTCATAGATACTCCGTATGGTGAAGAGCACGCTGTACTTGAGTACCAAGTAGGGAATGAAAGTGCTACTAAACCTCTTCCCATTTATAAACAACAAGGAAGTGTATCTCAATTTTTTAGTACATGGGATCAATTTGATGGAGAGTATGCGTTACTTCAAGGGGAGAGTTTTCAATTATTTATACCTAAAAAAGATAAAGAAATAGTAAGGTCTTTAAAAGATTTTCAATCATTGGATGAGTTAATTGCGTATTATGAAGATATTTTTGCGATGTATGATTCAATTATTGGTTTAGATGGTTCAGCGGTTGAAAATAAAAAAAGTCAAAATCGTTATTTTTTAAAAGCAGATATATCTGGTGCTGGCGGTGCCTATTATGGCACAAATTGGACAGCGAATAGTTCAGATAGTACAAAAATGTGGTTAGATAAACTGAGTTGGGGAACTTTACATGAAATCGCTCACGGATACCAAGCTGGTTTTGATAATCAAGGAATATTTACAGGAGAAGTTTCTAATAATCTATTCGGTGTTCAATATCAATATAGTAAATATGGAAAAAAAGCAGATCAAGTTGGTTGGTTGTTTAATTTCGGGAAAAAGGAACAAGTAGAACGGAATTTATATTATGCTTTAATGAAAGAAAATAAAAATTATGATGATTTAGATTTACGACAAAAACTTATTCTTTTAACGATGGCGAAACAAAAAGCTGGTGATGAAGCTTTTGCAAAAATGTATCAAGGTTATCGAAAACTAGCTAGCAATGCTGCTTTCAAAAAGGATGATCATTCTTTACCGGATTTAATGAATCAGTATTATAGTGAGAATGGACAAGTTGATTTTACACCCGTGTTTGAAAGATGGGGCTTTAAGCTTAATAATAAACAAGTAGAGATAAATAGGGCGAAAGGTTATTCGGCTGTTACGTCTTTAGCCTATATAGTGCCTGAATCACAATTAGCTAAAGCGAGAGCTCTAGTTGATTCTGATATTACGATAAACTCCAACTTTGAAATAGTTACAAATCAGCAAATTGCTTCACTTGGGCTAAAAGGGAATTTGCATATCCATTTAAATACAAATGAAATAGATACATTGAAAGGAGGAAAAATTAAATTAAAAGAAGGGAATACAGTTGTTCAAGAGAAAACAATTGAAACAACAGATATCAATTTACAAGACGTACCAAATGGAGTTTATACAGTTGAAATTTCAGGTGGGAAAACGGATAGTATGTACCATTTTAGTTCGTATTATGCCTATGTAAAAGAAAAAGATAATAGTCTAACGATTGATGTTAACGAAATGAAAGTGAGTAAGTTGGTAAATCAAACAATTCAATTCCTAGGATTAGGAGATGACCAGTTTGCCGAATTAAATACAGACTTAGAGCAAAAGCAAGCTGTTTTTACGGTTACTACTAAAACTCCTCATAGCTATTATACAGATGAAAAATACGCATCAATAGAGGTGTTTAATGATAAGGGAGAAAAAATTTATACGAAGGAAATGGAAGGAACAAATGTAACGATAGTAAACGATAGCATTTCACTAAAAGAAGGATATAGAATTAAAATCTATCATGATGAAATAAAAAAACGATTAACTAGTACAGCTACTATTATTAATCCTATGAATAAAACGAATGAATTTATAATGACAAAATGGGGATTGAAAAATACTTATTTGAAAAATAATCCAGAAGGAAATCTTATGCAAAGAATTGATGAAGAAATGGAAGAAATTATAGGTAATCCAGTTTTAAAAGAGATACCAATGCAAAAATTAGAAATGAAAAAGAATGTGTGGATGGCGATAAATATGTTATCAGAACCACAAAAAATAACGTATATAAATAAATATAAAGATAGCTTATATAATGAGTAATTTTTGAGAAATGAAATGAATCTAAAAGTAACGACGCAATCTATCTATATTATGAGGAATCACAATTCATAGTAGATAAACATAGATAGCTTGAAATATCTATGTTTCCAATTTTGAAAAAACATTCGTTTAACTTAATAATAAGATTATAAAGGAGTAAGAATATGAATAATTTCGTAAAGGTAGGTTTAACTACAGGAGTCGTGTTATCGGCGATTATACCCTATGGAGGAGTGCATGCGGAAACAGAAGATTTAAAAGTGGAAACAAAGGAAGATACGTTCCGAACAGGTAATTTAACAGCACCTTCTCAAAATTCGGCAGAAAATGTAGCAAAGGATGCACTAAAAGGAAAAACAGAACAAGCATTATCATCAAAGCAAGTTAATACGGAATCCAAAGTTAATTATAATGTTACGCAAAGTCGTAAATCTTATGATGGTACTACATTGGTACGTCTTCAACAAACGTATGAAGGACGTGATGTATACGGATATCAACTAACAGCACATATTAATGATGATGGTGTACTTACGAGCGTTTCGGGGGATAGTGCCCAAGATCTACAACAACAGGAAGATTTGAAACAACCTATTACTTTATCAGAAGAGGATGCAAAGAAACAGCTTTTCAACATCTATGGAAATGATCTCACATTTATTGAAGAACCAGAAATTAAACAAGTGGTATATGTAGATGAAAATACAAATAAAGCTACAAACGCATATCAAATTACTTTTAGTGCATCTACACCTGAATATGTATCTGGTACAGTATTAATTGATGCTTTTGGTGGTAATCTATTAAAAGAACTCGTTCAAAAATTGGGTATACAAGTAGATAGTAGTATTGTCCAATCTGCGACAGCAAATAAATCACAAGATCCTTCAAAATTAACAGGTACAGGAAAAGATGACTTAGGCATTAATCGTACGTTTGGAATTACACAGCGAAGTGATGGAACGTACATGCTTGCAGATTATTCTCGTGGTAAGGGAATTGAAACATATACTGCTAATTATAAAGATTATAATAATTATAGAAGAAATGTATGGGGGTATCTCGATGATTTAGTAACAAGTAATTCTACAAATTTTACAGATCCTAAAGCAGTTAGTGCCCATTATTTAGCAACAAAAGTATATGATTTTTATCAAGAAAAATATGGCCGTAACAGCTTTGATAATAATGGGCAAAAAGTAATTTCTGTCGTTCATGGTTGGAACACAAATGGTACGAATAAAGGAAATCCTAAGCAGTGGTTCAATGCATTTAGTAATGGGGCTATGCTAGTATACGGAGATCCAATTGTTAGAGCATTTGATGTGGCAGGACATGAATTTACACACGCGGTTACAAGAAATGAGTCTGGACTTGAGTATGCAGGAGAAGCTGGTGCAATTAATGAGGCTCTATCTGATATTTTAGGAGTAGCAGTTGAAAAGTATGCCAATAACGGAAAGTTCAATTGGACAATGGGAGAACAATCAGGTCGTATTTTTAGAGATATGAAAAACCCATCATCTATCTCTTCTAGATATCCGGAGGACTATAGACATTATAATAACTTACCTATTGATGCTGACCACGATCATGGTGGTGTACACACGAACTCTAGCATTATTAATAAAGTAGCTTACTTGATTGCTAGTGGTGGAAACCATAATGGAGTAAACGTACATGGCATTGGAGAAGATAAAATGTTTGATATTTTCTATTATGCAAATACGGATGAATTAAATATGACTTCTAACTTTAAAGAATTAAAAGAAGCTTGTATTCGTGTAGCAACGAACTTATATGGTAAAGACTCATTAGAAGTACAAGCTGTCCAACAAGCCTTTAAAGCAGCTTATATTTAATATTATTTTGATGAATTATAAACCCTTTTATTTTAATATAGTAATTAATTTGTGTGTATAGGCAAAAACCTTGTAGAATTTTTCTGCAAGGTTTTTTTAGAATTTTATTTTACAAATGTGTTATATGGTTTTTAGTTAATTAGAATAAAAATAATCTTATAACTGTATGTAAGAATGTGTGATTTTACAACCTTTTCTATGATAGAAAAGGATACTACGTTAGTAAATGTAAAGGGTTAGAAATTATGGTTTATGGGTTACTTTTTTGTTCCTATGGAACTTTAAAGTGCGTAATTTTCTTTATCGTTAATATATATCATAATGGTATTTATTAGTTGGTTTTAGCGTTACTCTGTTGTTGATGTGATTTTTTAACATTACAATGATTAGAATCAGAATTATCGAGTAGATCTAAATGATGATAATTTCGATTTTTAATTCCGTACAGAGTCCAATAGCTACATAATTTTCGTTTATACTCTTTCGAAAAAAGGGTGGATCTGCTTATTTTCTGTTAAAGATAAGAGAAGTGAACCACAATATAAACGTAATTATTTATTCCAACGTAAGTCAATCATTTAGCACATGAATTTGGAGGAATCTATATGCATATGCAATTAAAAGGAAAAACAGCACTGGTTACTGGATCTACGGCAGGGATTGGAAAAGCAATTGCCACTTCATTAGTAGCGGAAGGAGCTACTGTACTTATTAATGGACGCCGTGAAGAAAATGTTAATCAAACGATAAACGAAATTCAAGCGCAGTATCCGGATGCTATCCTTCAACCCGTAGTAGCTGATTTAGGAACAGAAAAAGGGTGCCAAAATGTGATTGAAAAGTACCCTGAAGTAGACATTCTTATTAATAACTTAGGAATTTTTGAACCTGTAGAATATTTTGATATTCCTGATGAAGATTGGTTTAAATTGTTTGAAGTCAATATTATGAGTGGTGTTCGACTTACTCGCTCGTATTTAAAACAAATGATTGAAAGAAAAGAAGGAAGAGTCATCTTTATTGCTAGCGAAGCAGCTATTATGCCATCTCAAGAAATGGCTCACTATAGTGCGACTAAAACGATGCAACTCTCACTTTCTCGCAGTTTAGCTGAGCTGACGACAGGAACGAATGTGACTGTTAATACTATAATGCCTGGTTCGACTTTAACGGAAGGAGTGGAGACTATGTTAAATAGTCTTTATCCTAATGAGCAATTGACAATAGAAGAAGCTGAGAAGCGATTTATGAAAGAGAATCGACCAACCTCTATTATTCAAAGACTTATTCGACCAGAAGAAATTGCCAATCTTGTCACTTTCTTAAGCAGCCCACTTTCTTCAGCAATTAATGGTTCCGCGTTGCGAATAGACGGGGGATTAGTACGTAGTGTGTTTTAAAAAATTAAAAACAACATAATATTCTGTTGAAGGTAAAGATGGTAAGGCAAATGAGTTGTATTTTATCTATTAATGGAAATATACAAAAAGTAAATTGCGACATGCAAACAGCCGAATTTTCTACTATAAGAAAAATTCGGCTGTTATTTTTTACTTGTTGTAAAGGATGGAAAGCTTTTAAGGTTGTGGCACGCCTCTTAAGACAAAGATAAGGCGAAGCAATCCCGCTGTTATTTGTATTATTTAGTGAAAGTTACCAAACGTTTTTCAACACTATTTTCCCAATTGCTTTATTTGACTCCAAATATTCATGTGCTTGTGCAACTTCATCAAACGTAAAAGGTTTAGAATCTAGCAATGGTCGAAGGTGTCCTTCTTCTACTATTTGCGTTAGTTTAGTTAAAATTTCCCCGCAAGCGTCACGTTTATCTGTATGTAATATTTTTAACGCCATAAAAGTAACGTGCAGAGAGAGTCCTTTTGCGTGTAAAGGAGAGAGGTCATGGGTTGAACGAGCAGCGATTGTTACGACGGTTCCATTGACCGCAGCAGCTTCAAAAGAATGATCAAGATTCTTGCCGCCTACTGTATCAAATATAACTTCAAATCCGTTTCCGTTCGTATGTTTTTGTACATATTCTTGAACAGATTCTTCTTTATAATTAATAGCTATGTCGGCTCCTAGACGATGGGCTATGTCTATTTTGCTTTGCTGAGAAGCGGTTGTAAAAACTTTAGCGCCTGCCCATTTAGCTAGTTGAATGGCTACGTGTCCTACGCCACCAGTAGCTCCATGAATGAGAACATTTTGACCAGGTTTAATATTTGCACGATCAAATAAAGATTCCCAAGCTGTAATTGCAACTAATGGTAGAGCAGCTGCTTCTTCCATTGTTAAATTTTTAGGTTTGTGAGCAATTAATCGCGCATCAGCAAGCATAAATTCTGCAAGTGCACCTCCAGTTTCTCTAAAACCTCCGGCACATCCGTATACTTCATCCCCTGATTTGAATTTCGAAACACCTTCTCCTACTTCAATAACAATACCAGCTACATCGCCGTGTAATATAGCTGGAAACTCAGGAGCGACTGCTGAAACAGCGCCACTACGCATTTTTGTATCGATTGGATTTACACTTGTTGCTTTTACATCGATTAGAACATGACCTGGTAAAAGTTTTGGTTTTGAAACTTCTTCTAATTGAAATACAGATGAATCCCCAAAAGAATGAATAATTTGTGCTTTCATAGTTTATACCTCCTGTTTGTGGTTATAGCATAGCAAAGTGCGAAAAATAAGTATAATATTTTGAATTTGGTTAGTGAGAATTTTATATAAAGAAGAGGAAAGTGCATGAAATGAAATAATGTAACGTACTTCTAAAAACTACTGTAAAGCTTTTTGAAGAAAGGGTAGATGTTATTTTTGCAGCATGATTTATTATTACTCACTTAGTATAGGTACTTAAAAGTGCCTACATCACTTTAAAGTACGTACTGTTATTCATGTTATGGCCGATTTATAATAACACTCGTAGCACAAAGAAAGTTATAACGATTACAATCGGCAACAATGTGGTGTTGCAGTGTTGCTTATGAATTTTGAGAAGAAATATGAAAAGTATAGATTTATATGAATGAAGGAAAGTGAGTGAAACACATGGAAAAGTTTGCGAACCATTTTGGATATAATCGTATGTTTGCGAAAGATCAACTTACATTAGGAGTTCACATTCCGATTGAAAATTATCAGTTTCATGCTCCAACGATGGAAAAACAAGTAGAGTTAGTACAAAAAGCGGAACAATATGGTTTTACAGGTGTATGGCTTCGCGATGTATTGCTGCAAGACCCTGACTTTGGTGATCCTGCAACAGGTCAAATTTACGATATGATGATTTATTTGACATATTTAGCAAGCAAAACAGAGAAAATCGCATTTGGAACGTCGGCAACTGTATTGTCACTTCGTCATCCATTGCGTGTGGCGAAAGAAATTGCTACATTGGATCAACTATTTCCAGAAAGAATTATGCTTGGCGTTTCATCCGGTGACAGACGTGCTGATTTCAAGGCGTTAGGTGTTAGTCATGAAACACGAGGTGAAAAGTTTAGAGAAGCGTTTGCTTACTTGGAAGAAATTTTGTATAAAAACTTCCCGTCTATCCAGTCGACACTAGGAGAAGTTCATGGTGCGAATTTAGTTCCAAAACCGTCTAAGCATATTCCAACCTTTATTACAGGTTTTAGTCAGCAAAATATGGACTGGTTCGCTGAACATGGAGATGGATGGATGTATTATCCACGTAGTCCAGTACATCAAGCGGGAGCAATTGGACAATGGAGAGAACTAGTAGAGGATTATCATCCAGATGTATTCAAACCATTTATACAACCGATGCATTTAGATTTATCTGAAAATCCAAATGAACGTCCTACACCGATCCGTTTAGGTTACCGTACAGGGCGTAAGGCACTAATTGAATTACTTGATATATATAAAAGTATTGGTGTGAATCATTTATTCCTTGCTCTATTTGATGGTCAACGTCCAGCTGACGAAGTATTGGATGAGCTAGGAGAAGAAGTACTACCTCATTTCCCAGCATTGTAAAGGAGTGTAAAGAATGAAAGCAATAGGACTTATGCAATATGGAGATAAAAGTGTACTACAAGAGATTGAAATGCAGAAACCGCTATTGGGAGACAACGATATACTGATTGAAGTATATGCAGCTGGTGTAAATCCTGTGGATTGGAAAATACGTGAGGGTTTACTTCAAGACGTAATTTCTTATGACTTCCCGCTCGTTTTAGGATGGGATGTTGCAGGTGTAGTTGCTGCTATAGGAAAAAACGTAACAGCATTTAAAGTGGGGGATGAAGTATATAGTCGTCCAGATATTGAACGAAATGGTACGTATGCAGAGTACGTGGCTGTAGATGAGAAGTATGTAGCGAAAAAACCGAGAAATCTATCTTTTGAGGAAGCAGCATCAATCCCTCTAGTAGGTTTGACAAGTTGGCAAAGTTTAGTGAAATTCGCTAATGTTCAAAAGGGTAATAAGGTTTTAATTCATGCTGGATCTGGCGGGATTGGTACGTTTGCTATTCAGCTAGCAAAAAGCTTCGGTGCACATGTTGCAACTACGACTAGTACGAAAAACATACAGTTTGTAAAGGATTTAGGCGCTGATACTGTCATTGATTACAAAACAGAAGATTTTTCTTTGCTTTTGCATAATTACAATATTGTATTTGATGTGTTAGGCGAGGATGTACTAAAGGATAGTTATAAAGTACTTGCACCAAATGGAAAGTTAGCGTCTATCTATGGTCCGAAAGGTATGGAAATTCTGCAAACTGAAATAGCAAGAGAGAAAAATATTCAGAGTGACCATATATTTACTGAACCTAACGGATATGAACTTTCTCTTATTACAGAATTAATTGAGGGCGGGAAGATTAAACCTGTTGTAACACATGTGTTGCCTTTACATGTAGAAGGCGTAAAAAAAGCACACCACATAAGTGAGTCAGAACGTGCTCTTGGCAAAATTGTATTGAAGAAACATTAGTAAAGTATGAGGTTTTAGAGACAATATTTTGCTAAGTAGCGAATGAGCTTATATATTCTATTCTAGCAATTGTTTTAAAAGGGAGAGAACAAATGGATTCAATGACATTTCTTTTATTCGGAGCGACAGGGGATTTAGCGAAACGCAAAATTTACCCTGCTTTATATAAACTATTTAGTAATCAAAATATACCACAATCTATTTCGATTATCGGTATTGGCAGAAGGGCAATGTCAGATGTGGAATTTCAAACAAAGGTGGAACAATCCCTTGCTACATTTTCTAGAATATCTTCTGATGACGAATCAGGAGTAGAAGAATTTATTAGCACATTTCGTTATTGTCAATTAGATACAGCGAATATAGTGGGCTATCAAGATTTACTGAGCCTTGTAAAAAAGCGTGAAACAGAATTAAATATTTCTGAAAACCGTATGTTTTATCTATCTGTTGTACCAGAAGTATTTGATGTGATTGCTTTAAATATTAAAGAGAGTGGATTGTGGACTACAAAAGGATTAAACCGTCTTATTATAGAGAAGCCTTTTGATTATAATGTAACGTCTGCTCGCGAGTTTAACCGAAAATTAATTGAAGATTTTGATGAAACTGATATTTATTATATCAATCATTATCTTTGAAAATGAATGGTAACTAGGAATACACTTAGAAAAGTATTACAAAATAAATAGTATTTAATTCAAGACATTTTTATTGACGATAATAATTTATGTGGTTAATATACTAGACATAGGATTACTTAATTACTAAAAGTAATTAGATATAAAATATTTCGTTAAGTTCTATAAATAAGTAAGTTGCAGTAGAAATGCTTTGAATTGCCACTATTAATATTGGGGACAATGAGAGAGCGAAAGGTATAAAAAGAATTGGAATTAGATAACTCTTTGTTTTTTATAAAAACAGGAAGTATAAGAGTATGAGCTTCTGTACAATTCATTTTTAGTATATTGAAGAGGATTATACAACAAGAGGGGGACTGAACTTGGAATCAATGACCTTTGTTTTATTTGGAGCGACAGGGGACTTAGCGAAACGGAAAATTTACCCCGCGCTATATAACTTATATAGAGATCAAAAGCTTCCAAAGCAAATATCTGTTATCGGGCTTGGAAGACGTCAAGTATCTCATGAAGATTTTCAAGAAAGAATAAAAGAATCAATAGAGACGTTTTCTCGTCAGAGGGAAGAAGGTACTCCGGAACTGGAAGGTTTTTTAGATAATTTTCGCTATTGTCCATTAGATGTGAGTAAGCCGGAAGACTATGAGAGATTATTACAAGTCGTTCGTGAAAGGGAAGAAGAACTACATATAAAAGGTAATAGAATGTTCTATCTTTCAGTTGCTCCTGAATTTTTCGAGACGATTGCTTTAAATATTAAGGAAAGCGGACTTGATAAAACGGATGGATGGAAACGCCTGATGATTGAGAAACCGTTTGGGCACGACCTTACATCTGCTCGTGAGCTGAATGATAAGCTTAGTCGCACGTTTGAAGAAGACGAGATATACCGTATCGATCATTATTTAGGTAAACCGATGATTCAAAACCTTGAAGCGCTAGAATTTGCAAATCCTGTTCTCCAGTCGATTTGGAATAAAGAACATATAGCGAATGTACAAATTACAGCTAGTGAAACGGTTGGGGTTGAAGAAAGAGCTGGATATTATGATCACGCAGGAGCCATTCGAGATATGGTTCAAAATCATATGTTACAAATATTAATGATGACTGCTATGAATCTGCCGGAAAAGGTTAATGCGTGTGAAATTCGAGAGGAAAAACGAAAGGTAATGGAGACGCTTCGTAAAGTGAAAAAAGAAGACGTTCAAAACCATATCGTTCGCGGTCAATACGCTTCAGGAGAGATAAAAGGTGGGCAAGTTGTAGCATATAAAGAGGAACCAGGAGTAAATCCTTCTTCTAACATAGACACATTTGTTGCTGCTCGCTTGTGGATCGATAATCCGTTTTGGACTGGCGTTCCATTTTATATACGAACAGGAAAACGAATGAAAGAAAAGTCTACTCGTATTGTAATCGAATTTAAAAATACGTTAAAACAGCAATATCAAGATAATAATCCAAATGCAGAACCTAACTTATTAATAATTGAAATTAGCCCAGGTGAGAACGTTTCATTACAGTTAAATAGTAAAAATCCATTGAAAAATGGAGAAATTGAACCGATGCGTATTAACTTTACTTGTGAGCAAGCGGATGTGGGAGTACCTGAAGCGTATGAAAGACTCATTCATGATGCTGTGAGTGGAGACGCTACATTCTTTGCACATTGGAGAGAAGTTGAATTGTCATGGGAATGGGTACAACCAATTCTTGAAGCGTTCGAGGAAAACTTATTACCGCTTCATGAATATGAGTCTGGTTCATATGGTCCAGAAGCGTCTAATGAACTGTTGCAAGAAAGTGGATTTAAATGGTGGTTAGATCAAGAGACGGAAAAATAAGTACTTTCTTTCATGAAAGCATTTAGGGGGACGATTACTATGACACAAAACATAAATCAATTAGCAGTGAATACACTTCGTACGTTATCGATTGATGCTATTAATGCGGCAAACTCAGGTCATCCAGGTCTTCCGATGGGAGCAGCACCAATGGCTTATGCATTATGGGCGAATCATTTAAATTACAATCCTAATCACCCAGAATGGTTTAACCGTGATCGTTTCGTTTTATCGGCGGGACATGGATCTAGTCTGTTATATAGCCTGCTTCATTTAGCTGGATATGATGTTTCAATTGATGACTTGAAAAACTTCAGAAAGTTAAATAGTAAAACACCAGGACATCCTGAGTTTGGTCATACTTCTGGAGTCGAAGCGACGACAGGCCCGTTAGGACAAGGGATTGCCAATGCTGTCGGAATGGCAATGGCAGAAGCGCATTTAGCAGCGAAGTTCAATAAGGATGGTCACTCTATTATAGATCACAATACGTACGCTTTAGTCGGAGATGGTGACTTAATGGAGGGTGTCGCTTATGAAGCGATGTCAATGGCAGGACATATGAAACTTGGCAAGTTAATTGTACTGTATGATTCAAATGAAATTTCACTTGATGGTGAATTAGGCATTGCTTTCTCTGAAGATATTCAGAAAAGGGCAGAATCTGTACATTGGCAATATGTAAGAGTTGAAGATGGAAACGATGTCGATGCTATTACAAAAGCTATTCAATCAGCGAAAGAAAATACGGATCAACCTACTCTTATAGAAATTAGAACTATTATAGGTTATGGAAGTCCAAAAGTTGCTGGAACGAACAAAGCACATGGTAATCCGCTTGGAGTAGAAGAGGCAACAGCGACAAAACAAGTGTATGGTTGGGGTTATGAGGAAGATTTCTTTGTACCTGAAGAAGTAAAAGCTCATTTTAATGAACTGAAACAAAAAGGTATTGAAAAAGAAAATGACTGGAATGAGCAGTTCAATTCATACAGAGAGTCGAACCCTGCACTAGCAGATGAATTAGAAAAAGCGATTACAGGTGATGTTTTAATTGAAGCGAAAGACATTCTATCCTTTGATATTGAAAAAACGATTTCCACTCGTGTTGCAAGTGGGGAAGCTATTAATCATTATGTGAAATCAATTCCTTCTATTTTCGGTGGAAGTGCAGATCTTTCTCATTCCACTATGACAGATATAAAAGGTGAAGCTGTGTACGCGGTAGAATCGTATGCTGGACGAAATATATACTTCGGTGTACGTGAACATGCAATGGGCGCGGCAGCGAATGGACTGGCTCTCCATGGAGGAGTAAAACCTTTCGTAAGTACATTCTTTGTATTTAATGATTACCTTCGTCCATCGATTCGACTGGCTGCACTGCAAAATTTACCTGTTACTTACGTATTTACACATGATTCGATTGCTGTAGGAGAAGATGGTCCAACGCATGAACCAATTGAACAATTGGCAGCGCTTCGAGCAATTCCTGGTCTAACAGTTATCCGTCCGTCAGATGCAAATGAAACAGCAAGTGCTTGGGCGTATGCTTTACAGCAAACGGATGGTCCAGTCGTTTTAGTACTGAGCCGTCAAAATTTACCGGTGTTTAATGAAACGAAAGCGAACATAGAGAATCTCTCTAAAGGAGCTTACGTATTAACACAAACGAATGAAAATCCGGATGTAATTTTAATTGCGACAGGTTCTGAAGTATCCTTAGCTACTAGTGCGAAAGCAAAATTAGAAGAAGATCAAGTTTCTGTTCGCATCGTTGCAATGCCGAGCTGGGAGTTATTCGATCGCCAATCGAACGAATATAAAGAATCCGTTCTTCCGTCTTCTATAACGAAACGAGTATCTCTTGAAATGGGTGTATCTCTAGGTTGGGAACGTTATGTAGGACAAGAAGGAAAAGTACTATCAATTGAAACATTTGGAGCTTCAGGAACTGGAGCTGAAGTCATGAATCTATTTGGATTTACGACAGAAAATGTTGTTCAAATTACAAAAAATGTGTTGAATTCTTAAGCTATGACTGTGAATACCTTTCTGTACATACTAACATTTCAGTACTGAAAGGTATTCCAGATTGTAGTGATATGGATTTTTAATAAAAGATGATTTGAGGAGGAATTATATTATGCAAGTAGGATTAATTGGGTTAGGTAAAATGGGATTAAATTTAGGGAAAAATTTAATGGATCATAAACATGAAGTAGTAGCATTTGATTTAAATACGAGCGCAGTAGAAGAAATGAAAGAGTACGGGGCAACGGGTACATCTAGTTTAAGTGAACTTGTTCAGTCATTACAATCACCAAGAATTCTTTGGGTAATGGTACCACACGCTGTTGTTGATTCTGTTATTGATGAGGTTACACCACTTTTATCAAAAGGAGATATTCTAATTGAAGCTGGTAATTCACATTATAAAGAGTCTATCCGCCGATATGAGCAATTAAAGAAAGATGGCATTCACTTTATGGATGCAGGAACTTCTGGCGGAATGGAAGGCGCTCGTAATGGTGCTTGTTACATGATTGGAGGAGATCAAGAAGCTTGGGACATCGTTGAACCTATCTTCCGCGATACTGCTGTAGAAAATGGATTCTTATATGCTGGAAAAGCTGGTAGTGGTCACTTCTTAAAAATGGTTCATAACGGAATTGAATACGGTATGATGGCTGCTATTGGTGAAGGATTTGAGATTCTAGAGAAAAGTGAATTTGACTACGATTATGAAAAAGTATCAAGAGTATGGAACAACGGTTCAGTCATTCGTTCTTGGTTAATGGAATTAACAGAAAATGCATTTTCTAAAGATGCAAAACTGGATGAAATTAAGGGTGTTATGCATTCTTCTGGTGAAGGAAAATGGACAGTAGAAACAGCATTAGACCTTCAAACAGCAACTCCTGTTATCGCAATGTCTCTATTAATGCGCTACCGCTCATTAGACAATGATACATTTACAGGAAAAGTTGTAGCAGCTCTGCGCAATGAATTTGGCGGACATGCAGTAGAAAAGAAATAAAGTGAAACTTTAATAAGTAGGGGCTTTATTCCACATCAATCGGGCTTTTACGGGATAAGCATATTAAACATGTAACTCATCAACGTTTAAAAACTGGAGGGAATTGATCATGAAATTTTTTATTGATACTGCAAATCTTGAGGACATAAAAAAAGCATATAAACTTGGAGTTTTAGCTGGTGTTACAACGAATCCTTCTTTAGTAGCAAAAGAGGGCGTTAAGTTTGAAGACCGTATCGCAGAAATTTGTCAAGCAGTACCTAAAGTTGAGTCTGTTTCGGCAGAAGTAACGCCAGATGCTGTTACAGCTGAAGAAATGATTGCTCAAGCAGAAGAATTAATTAAAATTAACGGTGGCGATAAAAATGTCACGATAAAACTTCCAATGACGCTAGCAGGATTAGAAGCTTGTCGCTATCTTACTGAAAAAGGTGTGAAAACGAACGTTACACTTATTTTCACTGTGAACCAAGCACTTTTAGCTGCTCGAGCAGGTGCAACGTATGTTTCTCCATTTTTAGGACGCTTAGATGATATTTCTGAAGATGGTGTACTATTAGTTGCTAAAATTGCTGAATTATTCGATGTTCATCAATTAGATACACAAATTATTGCGGCTTCTGTCAGACATCCAGATCATGTAACTCGTGTAGCGATGGCAGGTGCTCACATTGCAACAATCCCTTATAAAGTAATCGAGCAACTTGCTATGCACCCATTAACAGACCAAGGTATTGAGAAATTTGCTGCGGATTGGGCGAAAGCTCCTAAATTATAATGCATGAAAGTGAAGGTGCTTTCCGAAAATTGCTTTTCATGAGAGGACAAATCCTAAGTAACTTCATCGTTTAAACTGGATCCTGATTTTGTAGTCTTACTACGTGAAAAAAGCAGAGATGAAAGTGTCATTCACTTTTAAAAAAGGAAAAATTGATCGCGCGAAGCGTTTATCACAATAACATTATAATTATGAAAGAGAAATCCCCTTATTAGAGAGATGAGTTATAGTGTATCTCTAATAAGGGAGATTCTTTTTATATAAATCATTATGATGTGAAGATGCTTTTAAACGTATAGCAATATGTAAAGGTATCTTTTACTCAAGTAAGAACTATATAGGTTCTTTTAATTATATAGTAATTATGAAAGGGTTTACATAAAGGGGGATTGAGTATGAATATGTACCTTTTAATTATTACATTATTATCAATTGTAATTGTTATTTTAGGGGTATCGTGGTGGAGATGGCATGCGTTTATTAGTTTAACGGTTGCAAGTTTGTTTTTAGCAATTATGTCTGGAATGCCAATGGATAAAATAGTGAGTGCTTATGAAACGGGAGTCGGAAGTGTTCTCGGGCATTTAGTAGGTATTTTAGTATTAGGTACAATTTTAGGGAAAATGATGGCAGAGTCAGGTGCTGGAATGCAAGTGGCAGAGTTCTTTATTAAATCCTTTGGGATAAAAAACTTACCATGGGCTATGTTAATTGCAGGTTTTATTATTGGAATTCCGGTGTTTTTTGAAGTAGGTATTTTAATATTACTGCCGTTAGTAATTTCAATTCATAAAACAACGAAACAAAATATTTTATTGATAGCATTACCAGCAATTGCTGGGCTATCTGTCGTACATGGCCTTGTTCCTCCGCATCCAGGGGCAATTGTAGCAATTGGTATTTATAAAGCGAATCTTGGGAAGGTACTATTGTATTCACTCATTATTACATTTTTTGCAGCGATTATTGCAGGTCCTATATTTGCGAAATGGATTCACAAACGTGTAATTCCTGAAAATGAGCCAGAATTGATTCGTGTAAATACAAAATCAACGAAATTACCAGGAATAGGAGTTTCATTTTTAGTTATTTTGTTACCTGTTATGTTAATGGTTTTAGCTGCAGCAGCTCCTTATGTGCCTCTTTCTACTACTTTGATGAAGACTGTCACATTAATCGGTAGTCCTATCATTGCACTATTGATTGCATGTTTTGCAGCGTTTTATTTTCTTGGATTTCGCCAAGGTATCGATAAAAAGGCTATTAAGAAGGTAACAGAAGATAGCTTATTACCAATCGGTTCAATTGTTGCGATTATTGGTGCTGGCGGGGGATTTAAGCAAATTCTTATCGATAGTGGCGTAGGGAATGCTATTGCTCAAATGTCTGAGCATTTAGCTCTATCCCCAATTGTATTAGCATTTATAGTAGCAGGATTAATTCGAATTGCGACAGGGTCAGCGACAGTCGCTTTAACAACAGCAGCGGGTATCGTTTCGCCAATCGTTGAAAATACAACAGGTGTGAACTTAGAGTTACTCGTTATTGCAACAGGTGCAGGAGCATTAATGTTTTCACACGTAAACGATGCTGGTTTTTGGATGGTAAAAGAATACCTAGGGTTAACAGTGAAAGAAACATTTAAAACATGGACGGTATTAGAAACGTTACTTTCATTTATCGCTTTTGGAGGAGTTTTACTACTCGATATGTTTGTTTAAGATAAAGATGTTTCTATTTAGATAATTGTGGCATACAACGTTATCAATAGATAAAAGGAATGTATTTTTATGGTGGGATACTGTAACAATTTTTTGTTAGGAGGAAGAAATGGTGAGCTCAAAATATATGATTGGTGTAGACATTGGGACAACTAGTACAAAATCAGTTCTATTTTCTACTGATGGATCTGTTATTGCTAGTCATGGAATTGAATATCCTTTATATTCTCCTACGCCTGAAACAGCGGAACAAGACCCAGAAGAAATTTTTCGTGCAGTAATAAATACGATTAAAGAAACTGTACGATTAAGTAGTGTACAGCCAAGTGATATTCTTTGTGTCTCTTTTAGTTCGGCAATGCATAGTCTCATTGCTGTAGATGAAAAGGGGAATCCATTAACGGGATGTATTACTTGGGCAGATAATAGAAGTGCAAGCTGGGCGGAGAAAATAAAGAATGATATGAATGGTCATGAAATTTACCTTCGTACTGGCACACCAATTCATCCTATGTCACCGCTTTCGAAATTAGTTTGGCTACAGAATGAGCAGGCAGAATTGTTTGCAAAAAGTTATAAATTCATTTCTATTAAAGAATATGTTTTTTACAAGTTATATAAAGAGTATGTAATTGATTATTCTATAGCGTCAGCAACAGGGATGTTTAATTTGAAATCTTTAAAATGGGATGAAGAGGCTTTACATGTTGCGGGAATTACAGATGAAAAGCTTTCTAAACTTGTTCCAACAACGCACAGTTTAACAGGATTAGATGAAGAGCTTGCCAAAGAGATGAATGTACTTGTTTCTACGCCTTTTGTAGTAGGAGCGAGTGATGGAGTACTATCTAATTTAGGTGTAAATGCAATAGGTCCTGGCGTTGTGGCTGTTACAATTGGTACAAGCGGTGCGATACGTGCTGTAACAAATCGTCCTGTAACAGATCCAAAAGGTAGAATTTTTTGTTATGCGTTAACTGAAGACCATTGGGTAATCGGTGGACCAGTTAATAATGGCGGTATGATTTTCAGATGGGCTCGTGACCAATTGGGTACTTCAGAGATTGAGCTTGCAAAGCGTTTAGGGAAAGATCCATATGAAGTACTTACTGAAATAGCAGCAAAAGTGAATCCTGGATCTGACGGTTTATTGTTTCACCCGTATTTAGCAGGGGAAAGAGCTCCTTTATGGAATGCAAATGCACGAGGATCTTTCTTTGGACTCGGATTGCATCATAAGAAAGAACATCTTATCCGTGCTGTTTTAGAAGGAGTAATTTATAATTTATATACGGTTCTTCTCGCTTTAAAAGAGTTAATTGGCGAACCGAAAAAAATTCAAGCGACAGGCGGCTTTGCAAGGTCGGAACTTTGGAGACAGATGATGGCGGACATCTTCCATCAAGACGTATATGTTCCGGAAAGTTTCGAAAGCTCTTGCTTAGGAGCTGCAATCCTAGGTTTATATAGTTTAGGTGAAATAGATACATTATCTGTAGTTTCTGAAATGGTAGGTGCAGATTTCCATCATGAGCCAAACATGGAAAGTGTGGAAAAATATAAAGATTTAACGCCAATCTATATCCGTCTGTCCCGTCAATTGGAAGAAGAATATGAAAGTATAGCAGCGTATCAAAAAAAGTGGGTTTAAAAGCTATTTACCAAGAAAATATGGTAACGTATAAAGAGGTACTCCGATTTTTTAGGATACTCTTTCAACATAAAATATTTTAAGAAGCATGATGAACGAAAAATATAGGGAGAGAGGGTTATGAAAATGAAGGATAACAAAGAGTTTATTGGATATGTTGGAACTTACACGAAAGAAAATAGCGAAGGAATATATAAGTTTACTTTAGACACAGAAGCAAAAAAAATTAGTAATGTAACACTTGCCGCTAAGCTGGATAACCCTACATATGTAACGATTAACCGAAAGAATGAATATCTCTATTCTGTTGTTAAGGAAGGCGAATCTGGCGGTGTAGCTGCGTATTCCATTGATAGTCATACTGGAGAACTAATAGCGAAAAATAGACAAGTAGTAGAAGGTTCTTCTCCTTGTCATATTAGTGTTGATAGTGGAAATCATACAGTAGTTACAGCGAATTACCATAAAGGAACGATTGAGTCTTTTGAAATAAATGAAGAAAATGGAACTGTAAATCCTGCTTCATCTATTATGGCACATGAAGGTTCAGGTCCGAATAAAGAAAGACAAGAAAAACCACATGCACATTACGCGGGGTACACTCCTGATGAAAAATATGTAGTGGGCGTTGATTTAGGGATAGATAAAATAATTACGTATGAAGTAAAAGATAGTACATTAACAGAAGTGAATCGTTTATCTGTAAATCCAGGAAGTGGTCCAAGACATATTACTTTTCATCCGAATGGAAAGTATGCGTATGTGATGACGGAGCTTAGTTCAGAGGTTATTGTGTTAACATATAATCCTGCAGAAGGATCCTTTACAGAATTACAGTATATTTCTACTGTTCCAGAAGAGTTTGATGAAAATAATCAAGGAAGTGCGATTCATATTTCTTCTGACGGCCGTTTTGTATATGCAGGTAATCGTGGTCATAATAGTATCGCTGTTTATAGCGTAGATCAAAATTCAGGTCAGCTTACATTTGTTGAACACACATCTACAGAAGGAAATTGGCCAAGAGACTTTGTATTAGATCCTACTGAAAAGTTCCTTGTTGCTACAAATGAAAAGTCACATAATCTTGTGTTATTTTCAAGAGATGAATCTACAGGTAAGTTAACACTTTTACAATCTGATGTTGCTGTGCCAGAGCCTGTTTGTGTGAAGTTTGTAAATGTTTAAGTTGTGTTCGATATAATTTCATAAACTTAGAAAATAATAAAAAGCAAAGCGATATCGCTTTGCTTTTTATTATTTCTTTTTCGGTCTACGTACTAATTCGCCGCCGCAGTTTGGACAAACGTTATGTCTTTCTTCTGTACATGGTGCGCAAAATGTACATTCATATACACAAATGTATGCTTCAGAATCTTGTTCGAGCGATTGATCGCAAATTTGACAGTTTGTTTTCATTTCTAGTGCCATAATAAGTCTCCTTTTTAGTTAGAAAATTTATAATTTAATTATAATTCATTAAATAGAAATAGTCCTTTTCAATTGAAAGGAAATCGAATAATAAATTTATGAATTGAAACGAAAGATGCTGGTTTATTTTAAAATTGATTATTTATTACAGTTGGAATATTATGAAATAGTCAAAAGACAACAGGGGGTATAGATTTTGACTAATCATAACGATCATTTAAAAGCAAACTGCGAAAAATGCTTCGGTCTATGTTGCGTTGCATTACCGTTTGCAGCATCGGTAGATTTTGCAGTGAATAAAGATGGTGGTAAACCATGTTCCAACTTACAATCAGATTTTAAATGTAGTATACATAAAAATCTTAGAGGAAAAGGTTATAAAGGTTGTACAGTATTTGAATGTTTCGGTGCTGGGCAGAAGATTTCTCAGGGTACGTTTAAAGGGATTGATTGGAGGAAAGATGCAAAGCATGCAAGAAAAATGTACGATGCTTTTCCGGTTATGCATCAACTTCATGAAATGCTTTGGTATTTGAATGAAGCGATTCTTTTAAATGCAACACAGCCAATTCATAAAGAGCTGGAGACCGCAATTGAGGAGACAGAGCGACTTTCGAATTTAAATCCAGATGAGTTAATGAAAATAAATATTCCAATGCATAGGGCAGAGGTGAACATTCTTCTTTTAGAAACGAGCGAATTAGTATGGAAGGAAATGAATACTGCGCGTAAGAAACGAATCATTCACCGCGGAGCAGACCTTATGGGAGCGAATCTGAAAAAGAAAAATTTACAAGGTGCAAATTTAAGAGGAGCTTACTTAATTGCGGCTAACTTAAATGGTGCAGATTTAAGAGGAGCAGATCTCATCGGAGCAGATTTGCGAGATGCAGATATTCGCGGGGCTGATTTTACTAATAGTATTTTTCTGACGCAAGTTCAAGTTAATGCTGCTAGAGGGGACAAACATACGAAATTACCGAAATTATTGTCTCGTCCATCGCATTGGAGTGCGTAAAGAGTGAGGAGTATTTAGTGTGGATATATTTCAGTATTTAGAAGAGATGCAAGAGGATGTCTTTTCGTTAGCAGTAGAGCAAATAGAAGCGAAGTATTATGATATTTGTTGCATGTTGGCGTCTACAGAATATGCAGAACGAATTAAAGTAATTGATGTAGAGTCATATAAGGTAAGTATTCGAGTAGGTTTGGATGCAGCTGTAGAAATGGCTACTAATGAAGAAGCAAAAGCGATTTATTTTGAGTATGACCTTGATAACGAGTGGACTAGTCAGTTTTATATTTGTGAGGAGTATGCTCCACTTGAAGAAGAGGATGATGATTGGGCTTCTGAATGGACATATGATGTTGAGGGACCGGAGTCTGTAGAATTAGCGGATATGTATAATGAAAATGGCTTTGACACAAGTGAAAAAGCAATCGGTATCACTTTATATTTAATTGCTAAAACGCTGTGTAGTTTTATAAGTGTACGTAGTGAAGTGCAAAATAATATACCGATTTGTATTGGTTTTCACGACCAAGATCCAATAATGCGAACAGGCAGAGACTAAGAATCTCTGCCTGCTTTTTATTTCTTTTCAAAAGTAGTAATTAAAACGCTACATATAATAAGAATACCACCAATAAAAAAGTTACTATTTAATGTTTCATTTAAGAGCAACCAACCAAGTAACGATCCAACGATAGGTTGGAAGAAGAAAAATAAGGAACCTATGCTTGCATCCAGTAATTCTAATCCTTTATTCCAAAGGAAAAAGGCACCTGCTGTTGAGACGATTCCTAAGTATAATACGCCTAATATTACGTACGTATTTACTGTTCCGATAGAGGCCGCTTGTAGCTCCCATATCATAAAAGGTGTAATAAAAAAGAGTGAAAAGAAAATTGCGTACGTTGTAATAACTAAGGATGAAAATTGGATTGAAGCGATTTTTACATAAATAGATAGTAAAGCCCACGTAATAGCGGCTCCAACTAAAATGATTGTTCCGATAAAATAGGAGCCAATTTCAATATCCCATCCGATTACGATAATGACACCGATTGTCGCTATTATAGTAGATAAAAGTCTACGAGCAGTTAGTTTTTCTTTCAAAATGAGCGCTGCAAATATAACCATAAATGCAGGTGTAGCTGATGTAACTAACGAGCCTGTATGAGCGTCGGATAATTTTGTTCCGATAAATTGGCATGTGATCGAAATGAAATAGCCGATAAATCCAATCCAAGCGAATAGGAGCCAATCTTTTTTGCGAATGGTTACTTTTTTCTTTTGCTTTTTCTCAGCTAGTTTCAAAATGCCATATAAAACAACAAAAGCGATAATAAAGCGTAGCCAAACGAGTGTTAGTGGTGGGATAAAATCGAGTACGTATTTGCTAACAACATACATACCGCCCCATATACTTGCTGCTAGTGATAAGTATATAGCTCCTAAAATTGTTTGTTTCATTTGAAATACCTCCGTCTATTTTTAGGGTAATATGAGTTCCCTAAGACGAGGCATAGTGTATGTGCTAAATGAATGCCCGTCTTAGTTTATAGACGGCCTACAGGTTGATCGTTTTCGAATGAAGTGTTGTAGTACATGAGTGCATTCCTCCTTCATAATTTTATAATGATATTATAACTTAATTTTCAGTTTATTGGAGGTTCTTATGAAATATATCGTTATAAAATCACATGTTAGCAATTATCCTAATCCAATTCGCTTAGAAGAGAGGGGTGTAGTGAAAATGATAGAGAGTTACGTTGGTCCAGAAGACTGGGAAAACTGGATGTTTTATCACGAAGAGAAGTATAACTGGAAAGGATGGGTTTGGTGAGAAGGAACAGATGATGAGAAGGGCTGGACACCAAAGGAAAACTTACAAAAATATTAGTAATACTATTTGTTTAATAATTAGGACACATATTTTTTGTTTGTGAGTATATTGGTTGTAGAGTAAAAAGTAGATTAATAGAGAAAGAGGAGGAGATTGTAATAACTACAACCGTTATTTCTCATTTTTATAACGAAGAGTATTTGCTACCATGGTGGCTTATGCATCACACGAAACTGTTTGATCATGGTATTTTAATTAATAAAGGTTCAACAGATCGTTCCGTTGAGATTTGTAAAAAATTCGCACCGCATTGGGAGGTGCGAGATTCTGTAAATCCAGAGTTTGATGCATATGCGACAGATCATGAAGTGATGAGGATAGAACAAGAAGTACAAGGATGGAAAACGATTTTAAATACGACTGAGTTTCTTTGCGTGCAAGATAAAAATCAGTTTTGGAAATCGCTAAATGAATTGGGGGGGAGGATGTATTGGCTGGACGGGCTTATTATGGTTGATGATCCTAACTACAACTATCCGGACCTTAACTTTGGAATACCTTTAATGAAACAGCGATTTCATGGTTATTTACCAGAAGATTGGCCGTTATGGAGAAGAGGTAGATTTATTCATAATCATGAGCATGGAAGTTATACGGTTGGAAGACATTTATCTGCGCATGAATCGATGATTTATCCACCTCTTGCCTGTATATTATGGTTTGGGTTTAGTCCGTGGAACGATGCGATGAGAAAGAGAAAGTTACAAATTGGTCCGACTCTTTCTGAAGCTAGTAAGCATGGGGGAATGGGGACGCAACATATTGTTACGTCGGAAAGATTAGAAGAATGGTATAAGGAATTAGCGAGAGGAACGAAGGATTTACGTTTTAATGATGCATATCGTTATGTTTTTGTATAAATGATTTCCACCATAAAATTGTTTCTTCAATTCCTGTATTTAGATCGTATGTTGGTTTCCAGTTTACTTCAGTTTTTAAACGTTCTACATTAACCCCGACAAATAAAGGTTCATCTTTAGAGAAAGGGATTGCACCTAGTTTAATTAAATGTTCTTTTCCTATCTTTTTAGCAATGATAGAAGCTAACTTTTTAATTTGTACAGATTGACCAGAAGCGATATTGATGGTGCCTGTAACGCTGTGTTCTAATATTGTTACGAGAGCTTCAGCGACGTCACTCACATGGAGGAAATCTCTCGATTGTTTTCCATGTGTACATAGTGCCTCCTCGTTTTTTAATAAGGAAGTGATAATGTTAGAAACGAGCCGATTACCTTGTTCGTGAGGTCCATACATATGAAAAATGCGGCCCCAACACATGCTGAGGCCTGTTTGTTGTGCATACGTTTCTAGCCAGGAGTGCAGTGCATTTTTACATAAAGAATACGGGGTTTTATAGGAAAGGAGCGGTGAATCTTCAAATAATACGCCGTTAAACCATTCGTACTCTGCGCCAGTACCTGCAACGACAACACGCTTTCCACCGCATATTGTGAAGTGTTGAATCAATGAAATACTAGACTTTAGCCAATAGTAATTATTAATAGATACATAGCATGCTGGTGGCACTGCTTCCCAAGCAAGGTGAATGAGATGGCTAGGCTGAACGTCGGAAATGAATTGTTTTACTTCGTTATCGCGAAGCAAGTTTACTTTATGCCAATGGCAAGGGAGGTGAGAGGGTTTATTTTTATTATACGTGGCGTGCACTTCATATCCCTTTTGTATAAGTGAATGTACAACATATTTACCTATCCAGCCACTACCACCTGTTACAACAACTTTCTTCATGGCTCGATCACCTCAACTTCTGGAACCGTCACTAAAAATTTACCGCCCCATTCACGAATGAAAGAGCATTCTTTCATAATTTCGTCTTTCAAATTCCAAGGAAGTATGAAAATGTAATCCGGTTTTGTACGTTTAATTTCTGCTGGAGATTTTATTGGAATACGAGTTCCTGGTAAAAGGAGATTTTGTTTGTGAGGATTTTTATCTACTGTATAAGCTAGAAACTCTTTACCTATCCCGCAATAATTCAAAAGGGTGTTTCCTTTAGCTGGAGCACCGTAACCGATAATTTGTTTGTTTAAAGTTTTCGCTTCAATAAAAAACTTTAAAATATTTATTTTCAATTGTTCGATGCGTTTAGAAAAAAGGAGATAGCAATCTAAAGTATCTAACCCTTGGTCGACTTCTTTTTGAATTAATTTTGTAACATTGGAATGGATAGTTGATTGGGCACTTAGATGGTTTACAAAAATCCGTAAGGAACCACCATGCGTTGAAAGTTCTTCTACATCAACAATTTGTAAATGATGATGAGCTAAAATTTTTTGAAGGCTTATAAGTGAGAAATAGGAGAAGTGCTCATGATAGATAGTATCGAACTGATTAGATGATATGAGGTTTAATAAGTGCGGGAATTCAATTGTTATCGTTCCATCACGTTTTAATAAGGTTTTTAAACCAGAGACAAAATCATGCAAGTTTGGAACGTGTGCTAATACGTTATTTGCGACGATTAAATCAGCTTGTGGTAATTTTTTTGCTAAGTCATTACTGAAAAAATTCACATGAGTAGGAATTCCTTTTTTGATAGCGATGTCTGCTACGTTTTTTGCTGGTTCAATTCCCAACGCATCGATATTTTCTTTTTGAAAGTATTGTAATAAGTACCCATCGTTACTTGCAATTTCAATCACTTTTGAATGTTTCGTTAAGTTGAAACGCTTAATCGCCATTTCTACATATTGTTTAGCGTGTAGTAGCCAACTTGAGGAGTAAGAGCTGAAGTATAAATAGTTATGAAAAATATTTTGTGGAGATTCAAATTCATCTAGCTGTACGAGTAAACAAGAGTTACAAACAAATGTGTGCAGGGGATAAAAAGGTTCCATTTTATATGAGCTTTCAGGAGCTACAAATGAATTAGCGAGAGGGGAAACGCCTAAATCTAAAAAAGTATTAGTTAGTAATGAGTGGCAAAAACGGCATTTTTTCTGTTCCATTTTATAGCCCCCTTATAAATTTTTGAATGTGTCGATTTGTTGTCGTGTGAAAGATTCTATATTTTCACCAGATGCATATTTTTTGTACCAATCAACAGTCCAAGTAATAGAATCATCTGTTGATAACTTAGGAGTCCAGTCGAGTTTGTTTACTGCTTTTGTACTGTTGAGTGTTAAAATTGGTGATTCATAAGGAGTTTTTGTAGAGGGAGAATGGATTGTGAGTCGTTTATTCCATAATTTCATTACGGATTGAATGACATCATTTACGGTTCTGCTAGGTTCATTGATTGGACCAAAATTCCACGCTTCTGCATATTTAGCATCATTCCAAAGTTTCTCAGCTAAAAGGATGTAGCCGTGTAGAGGATCTAAAACATGTTGCCATGGACGGATGGCATATTTGTTTCGAATACACAAAGTATGATTGTGCAAATATGCCCGAATGATATCAGGGAATAATCGATCTTCTGCCCAATCACCACCACCAATAACGTTACCTGCTCTTACAGAAGCAAGCGAAGTAGTATTCGTGTGAAAAAAAGATTTGTGATAAGATGTTGTAACTAATTCAGCACAAGCTTTACTAGCGCTATAAGGGTCGAAACCTCCTAGTCGGTCATTTTCCACGAACGCTCGGTCGCCACTACCGTCATTCTCATAACATTTATCGCTTGTCACATTAATAATGGCACGTACGCTTTCGACGGACTTTGCTGCTTCTAGCACGTGGACAGTACCTAAAACATTCGTTTTGAATGTATCGATAGGATTTTTGTATGAAGCGGTTACGATTGGCTGAGCTGCTAAATGAAATATTATGTCGGGTTTATGCTGCTTCATGGCATGAAATAAAGAATGGTAATCTGTAATATCGCCTTTTATTGTCGTGCACTCTTTTGCTACGTTACCTTGTTCAAAAATGTTAGGAATGGATGGGGGATGAGAAGAAAAGCCTACTACTTCTGCACCTAAAGAACTTAAGAAAAGGGTGAGCCAGGAGCCTTTAAATCCAGTATGTCCCGTAATAAATACTTTTTTCTTATTCCAAAAAGATGATGAAGCCATATTACCAAACCTTCCACGGAGCGTTATTACTTTCCCATAGCTCGACTAATTTATTTTTATCGCGCAATGTATCCATCGGATGCCAAAAACCAGAATGTTGATATGCGGCCAATTCATTTTTGTTTACTAACTGAACTAAAGTGTCTGTTTCAAAAACAGACTTATCTCCACTAATGTAATTGAAAACTTCAGGATTTAAAACGAAAAATCCACCGTTAACCCATCCGCCATCACCTAATGGTTTTTCTTGAAAAGATGTTACAGACTGTTTATCTAATATGAGAGAACCAAATCTACCAGGAGGTTGTACGGCAGTAACAGTAGCCATTTTTCCATGTTTTTTATGGAATGTAATAAGTTCTTTTATATTTACATTACTTAATCCATCACCATAAGTGAGGCAGAAAGGTTCGTCTCCGACATAATTTTGAATCTTTTTCACTCGGCCACCCGTTTCGGTATTTACACCAGTATCGATTAGTGTAACTTTCCATGGTTCTACACGATGAGAATGGCTAGTAATTGTATTATCGTTTAACTGTATTGTGAAATCAGACATGTGTAAGTTGTAATTTAGAAAGAACTCTTTAATTGCATATCCTTTATAGCCTAAGCAAATAATAAACTCAGTAATCCCGTAATGACTATACAAACTCATAATGTGCCATAGAATGGGCTTTGTTCCAATTTCAATCATAGGTTTCGGTTTTAAATGTGTTTCTTCCCCAATTCTTGTACCGTACCCACCAGCAAGAATAACAGCTTTCATTTTTTCCTCCTAAAATAAAAATTTATTATTTATACAGTATTCATGTTTTATGCAAATGAGATTGTTTTTGATTAAGCGAATGAAAATGTTTGAGGTGATGACGATGCAGAAAATATTACGGTTTGAATTTTGGGAATAATTCTTGATATTCAGGGTTATGACGGAGGTCTTGTGTTAGGTTACTAAGCTCTAAAAAACGTATGTCCAGTACTTCAGGAGATTGACCGTAATGTGTTTGAAGCCCCATTTGAATACCCCTTTTTGAAAGGGTAGGTGTAATTTGTAATTTTCTTGCTTTTGATTGTTCATTCCAAGGGCTAAAATAGAATTTTAAAATAAATGAAGGATAGTCATAAATTATATATCCGTGCCGCGAATGATGTCTACCAGGTAAATATGCACCGTCTAGATGATTGTGAATAAATCTCCAAGCACATCCTAGATTTGGGTTATAAGGGAAGACACCGTGGTATCGCTGTTCTACTAAGGGGATAGAATATCTAGGCTTTGAATAATTATAATTATGATTATCTATCATTAAAATCATTCTAATCGCATACATGTTTTGGCCTAGTGTATGAAGAGATGAAAAAAATTCTTCAGTATTATTACAACAAAAGAATTCAGTAGTATTTAAAACGATTTTCCAACCTGAAACTTCTCTTTCAATTTCCATCACTTCAATATCAGTATTAGTTGGATCAAACTCAAGAAATCTTGAATTTCGTACTTCCCAGTGGGGTGCTAATAGTTTACAAATCTCTACGGAACGATCTGTAGACCCTCTATTAATTAAAATGCCGTGATCAAATATTTTCGTGTGATGCATAAGCCACCATGGAAGTAGGTATTCTTCATTATAAAAATGAGAAATGATTGTCTTTTTCATGTTAATTCCCTCCTATACAAGCAATCGTTATTAGTAGGATATGCTTTTAAATAAGAAAGGTTAAAAAGGGCAGACAATGTAGTGATTAGGTAATAGTTTAGTGATTTTATTGCATAAGTGTAGATTACTCGTATTGAATAATCATAGGATGAGATTGAAATTTTGTATAAATTGTGAATAATAAACCGTCACGTTTGACTGTACAGTTTATGTGTTGTATGATGTAAGTAATATAAACAAGGGGGGAAGATCGTTGGGAAGGTGTATCGAATCGGACAGTTGGCTCTCATGGCTCACGTGTCGAAACGAACGATTGATTATTATACGAATCTAGGTATCTTAAAAGCGGAGCGATCTCAATCTAATTATCGCTATTACGACGAAACAGCATTTGAGACATTACAATTTATTGAGAAGTGCAAAGAAATGCATATGCCGCTTTGTGAGATTAAAGAGAAAATCGAGGAGAAGAAGAAGCTGCTCGGTATCAATGAACACGTTTCGAAACAAGTGAATGAAGTGACAGACCATATTCATCGATTAGAAGTGGAGCTTACTGAGTTAAAACCGCTTTTAGATGAATTGACTGATTCACAACGTGAAAAAATATCGAAATCTTTATCAGGTCAAACGACAGCTTTAATACAGACACTTGCTCTATTATTATAGAATAAGTGAAATCCGACCTCTTTAATTTTTGTATCGGGCTATGTTTTCTAACAAACAAATAAGAAAACATTATAGTATACAGGAGGTGGACACCTTAGTTTTTTAACTAAGGGGATTCATTGGAAATATTTAATTTAGTCATGGTTGCGATTTTAATCGCATTTACTGGATTTTTCGTAGCAGCAGAGTTTGCGATTGTAAAGATACGTTCAAGTCGTATCGACCAGCTTGTTGCGGAAGGAAAACGCGGTGCTTTAGCAGCGAAAAAGGTAACAACAAATTTAGATGAATATTTATCTGCTTGTCAATTAGGTATTACAGTTACAGCTATGGGATTAGGTTGGTTAGGTGAACCGACAATTGAAAAGTTATTACACCCGTTATTTGAGAAATGGAACTTAAATCCTTCTATTTCATCAGTATTAACATTTGGTCTTGCTTTTATGATTATGACGTATTTACACGTTGTAGTAGGAGAATTAGCTCCAAAAACGATGGCAATTCAAAAGGCTGAAAGGGTAACGTTATTATTGGCAGGTCCATTAATGATGTTCTATAAAGTAATGTATCCATTTATTTGGGTATTGAACGGTTCAGCTCGTGTGATAACTGGTTTATTTGGTTTAAAGCCAGCTTCAGAACATGAAGTAGCTCATACAGAAGAAGAATTACGTCTTATCCTTTCAGATAGCTATGAAAGTGGCGAAATTAATCAAGCTGAATACAAGTATGTAAATAACATTTTTGAATTTGATAATCGTATTGCAAAAGAGATTATGGTACCGCGAACAGAAATCGTTGGTTTCTACCTGGAAGATTCAGTAGAAGAACACATGAAAGTAATCCAAAATGAGCGATACACACGTTATCCGATTTTTGGAGAAGATAAAGATGATATTATCGGTATGGTCAACGTAAAAGATTTCTTTATTCGATATATGACCGAGGATCAAAAAGATTTATCATCTATTCGCTCGTATATGCGTCCGATTATTGAAGTGATGGAAACGACTCCAATTCACGATTTATTACTTCAAATGCAGAAGAAGCGAATTCCGATGGCTGTTTTATATGATGAGTACGGAGGAACAGCCGGAATTGTAACGCTTGAAGATATCTTGGAGGAAATCGTCGGCGAAATTCGTGACGAATATGATGAAGATGAAGCACCGCCAATTCAACATGTGAACGAGCAACATATCATTGTTGATGGAAAAGTGCTTATCTCAGAAGTGAAAGATTTATTTGGATTACACATCGAAGAAGATGATGTGGATACAATCGGTGGATGGATTATGATGCAAAATCATGAAATCGAAGAAGGACAACACGTTGAGGCAGAAGGTTATGAATTTAAAGTGTTAGAAAAAGACGCTTACCAAATTAAACGTGTTGAAATTCGTAAGATGGAACAAGAACAAGAAGAAGAGAAAGCAGCAACTGTGTAAGTTGCTGCTTTTCTTCTAAAGTACAAAAAATGAGAACTTAGGAGCGGATATTTTGATTCAAGAAGCCTTACGTGTATATCGATTACAATTGTATGTGATCTTTAGTGGTTTACTACTTATGTGGACGATTACTCCGTTTGGAAAACAAGTGACAGGGTTCGGTATTGGATTAGCAGTAAGCGCCTATTGTCTTTGGTTATTAGCTCGCAGAGTGGAGAAACTCGGGAAAAGTATCGTAATGAAGGAAAAGGCTCCTGGATTAGGAGTTTTAAACCGATTTGCAGCTGCTATTTTAGGAGCTATCATCATGTATGAAATTGAGCATGAAATGGAAATGTGGGCATTCGGTACAGGTATTTTAGGTGGTCACTTTTTAATGATTGCAAATTTAGCTTATGCAAATATGCAATTAGTGAAAGAAGAAGAGAAGCAAAGGGAACATGCTTCGAAAAATATAGAGCTATGATGAAAGGGACCTAATCGGGTTCCTTTTTTAATTTAGCGATATTATACAAGTAATCAAATTAACGACAAATATAATACGCTTCTTTTTTGCGTTTTTCAATAGTATGAAAAATAATAAAAAAATTTTAAAAAACCCATCGATTTCTAAAGGTTATGTATGTTATTATGACAAAAGACTTTTTGAAAGAGGTGGATACCAATGTTACAAGCGCTACTTATTTTTGTGCTTCAAATTATTTACGTTCCAATTTTAACAATCCGTACGATTTTGCTTGTAAAGAATCAAACAAGATCCGCTGCTGGTGTTGGATTGTTAGAAGGAGCTATTTACATTGTCAGTTTAGGTATTGTGTTTCAAGATTTATCAAATTGGATGAACATCGTTGCCTATGTCATTGGCTTTAGTGCGGGACTGTTATTAGGCGGTTATATAGAGAATAAATTAGCAATTGGTTATATTACGTATCAAGTTAGTTTACTAGACCGTTGTAATGAATTAGTAGATGAGTTACGTCACTCTGGATTTGGCGTTACAGTATTTGAAGGCGAAGGTATTAATTCTATACGTTATCGCTTAGATATCGTCGCAAAGCGTTCTAGAGAGAAAGAGCTTTTAGAAATCATTAATGAAATTGCACCGAAAGCGTTTATGTCTTCGTATGAAATTCGTTCGTTTAAAGGTGGATATTTAACGAAGGCGATGAAGAAAAGAGCGTTAATGAAGAAGAAAGATGAACATGCATCGTAAAAAAGAGGAGTAGTGCTGCATTAAAAGCGCAGTATAAGTCCAAATGTAAAAGGGAGGAATCTATTTTGATGTAGATTCCTCTCTTTTTTTATGAAAAATATTCATCTATTAATTCAAAAAAACTAAATCGTATAATTATGTTTTTTACTCATTCTCAAATTAATGATTAGCCATATAATTTGAAAAAATACCGGTATGATAAACGTGATTGATAAAACGATAAGTGATATTGATTTAATTTCAGGTGTTTGAATAACACCAGCACCATCAACATCTCGTAGCCAAATAATAGCGGCCCATATTCCAAAAACGATAATCCAAAATATGTTACCAATCCACCAAGAAATCCATCGTTTTTTCATGTTAGCATCCCCTACATTTATCTACTGTTAAAAGTATATTTTCGTTCGTTACATTTATAATGAAACAACTTTAAAATTAGTTTTTAACTGTATATCTAACTTGTTTGAAGGTTACTATTTCTCCATCATCATTATCATCTTTCGTTTGTAAAAGTTGAACTTTTGGTTTGTAGTCCGTCCTATGAGCGTGTTCGATATCTTTAATGTTAAGTTTGTAGGATTCACCATTTTTTAGTTTTTGTTCCAACACTTTTTTATTAGCAACATAAATAAAAGTTACTTTATTTTCATCAATGCCTTTAGTTTTAATTTCTAATTCATTGTCTTTTGCTGTAATCGTTGGTGTTAATAATTCCATACTGCCTTTCCCGCTTTCTAAAGAATTCTCTGCTATAGTTGAACATCCTGATAATATGATTCCAGTGAATAGAAGAACGGCTAATTTCTGTTTCATAACATCCCTCAATTCCATGTGATTTTTGATTTTGGTATTGCTAGATTACTAGTGTGGAGCGTAAATGTTTAGTTAGTACCCTCTTAATTGTACCATAATATGTAAAATGAAACAGGGTGTATATCCAATTTAAGGGAGAATGAAAGTTTACTTATTGCCGTAAATTAGTATTTTTACAGTAGGCATATATCTTCTTTAGGAAATCCTTTTTCATATTTAAAATATGTAATGAAATAAAACCAATAAGTCCTATTCCACCGAAAATAAGCCATGGTGTATACATTCCGCTTAAGTTGGCTGTAAAAGATGTACCGGTATAATTACCGATGATAAAGCCAAATGCGAGTGATAGTTGATAAAATCCGAAGAAAGTGGCTGTATATGATTCATTACTGTAATTTGCAATAGCGATATCAGCGTTAGGTAATACGAGTGTTTCACCGATTGTAAATAAAATTACACAAATAAAGAGCCAATATGGGTGTTGAAATAAAGGAATGAGTAAAAAGGAAATACTCATTAATAAAACACCGTATTTAATAATCGAAAGTGTGTTGTATTTGTGGAATAATTTTCGGAATAATACCATAAATATGACGCCTGTTATCGCATTTATCGTAATAACGAGTGTAGCAAGTTGATTGCTATTACTAATGTTTTTCATATGAAGTGGAAGTGCGACAGTAAGCTGAGTAAACATAATGTAGAAGAAAATCATGATAAAGGAAAACAGAAGGAAAGACTTGTTTTGTAAGATGGCCTGTATTCCTAATGTAATAGACGTGTTTTCAGTAGTGACTTGGAAGTGATTTTTAAGTAAGTAAAAGATAAAAGCGAATAACAGCATAAGTGATCCTGTTAGAGAGAAGGCATAGATTGGATCAAGTAAGAGTAAGAACCCTCCTGCAATTGGTCCGATTATTGCACCGCAATTAAAGCTAAGGTTTAAATATGTAAATAAATTTTTTCTCAAATGAGCTGGTTGTGAACCGAATATGGCGCGCGTAGCAGGTTCGTAAAATGCAGTTCCGAAGCCAATAAGTGCAGAAGAAATAGAAATTGTATAGAAATCAGAGCATATTCCTAAAGCGATAAATCCGATTCCTCTCAAAAATAAACCGGCTATCATCATAATGATATAGCCTATTTTGTCAGCAATTAACCCTGAGAATAATGGGATAACTCGTGATGTAATTGTCATAACCGTCAACACTGTTCCTACTTGGACAGCAGAAAAATGAAGAAAGGTTAATAGATAAATAGCTAAAAATGCGTATACTGCAAAATACCCAAAAGACATAAAAAATGAAGAAATAAGCATGAAACGTATCGGTGTTGAGAAACTTTTCATAGAAATCCTCCTAATTATGTAACCAGTAAAATTATTTGATGGTTAACTATTTTATACTATAATTATACATAAAGTCAGAAAAAAGTAAATTTTAAGAAGAAGGTGGATCGAATTGAATCAAAACGCTCCAAATGAACTAGAATATATTCGGGAATTTTTAAATACATGGAGAATACCAAACGATACGAGAGAGCCAATTGATTTGCTGCAAACAGAAGAAGACATAAAGCTCTTTATGAAAGAATATTTTGATGAAGAGTTTCCATTTCATACAATAGAGGAATTAAGAGGTTTTCGGGAAGATATTCGGATGACAATTGAAGGCGAAGGATCATTGCAAAAATGGTTAGAGAAATACCCATTTCATGTACATATAAAGGATGATATGAAAGGTATTACATATGAACCGGTATATGAAGAGAATGTGTATACAAAAGTGTTAAGCATTGTGTTAATGTCAATTCAAGAAAATGTGTGGGGAAGGTTAAAAGCATGTCCAGATTGTCGCTGGGTATTTTATGATCATTCGCGAAATGGAAGTAAAAGATGGTGCGGCATGTATGCTGGAGAAGAAGGAGGAAGAGCATGCGGTACGATTGCGAAAGTGAAAAACTACCGGGCGAAGAGAAAAGGGCGATCTGGTTATGATATGTAATTAATATTAGAGAAAGAAAAATGGATGGGGGAATGTAGAATATGAAAGGTACGCAAATGTTAGCTTTAAATAAAAAGTGTTGGGATACAGTTGCACCTTATTTCTTTCAAGTGGATTGTTTACCTAAATATGGTCCGTATACGGCGTCTGAAGATGAGATTCGTTTGTTCGATTCAATCAGAAAGAAAAAGGTTCTTGATATTGGCTGTGGAAGTGGGCATTCGTTGCAATATATGGCGGAACAAGGGGCAGAGGAATTATGGGGGCTTGATCTTTCGAGTACACAAATTGAAATAGCGAATAAGACGTTAAAGGATTGGAATCCAAAGTTAGTATGCGGAGCAATGGAAGAAGAAGGAGATATTCCGAAAGGATATTTTGATATTGTATATTCCATTTATGCATTAGGTTGGACTTCGGATTTAAGAAAAACGTTGGAACTGATTTATTCATATGTAAAGCCAGGGGGAAGTTTTATTTTTAGTTGGGAGCACCCAGTATATTCAAACTTACAGTATGGTACGGAAGAAGTTGCTATAAAGTCTTCTTATCATGAGGAAACACCCATTACGTTTGAAACATTTAAAGGAGAAAATGTACAAGCGACATTATATAAGAGAAAAATAAGTACATACATAAATGAGTTAAATAGAGCGGGATTTAAAATTGAGAGAATAGAAGAGCCTGAACCATCGAGCTCGTTTGATGAAGAACTAACTGAGCTGTCTACGAAATATTATTCTTTATATAAAGCTAGGATGGTGCCAACTACTTTTATTATGAAAGCTAGAAAGTAAACTGTTTTTATAAAAGAAGCCTATCATTTCAAACAAATGATAGGCTTCTTTATTTTAATAAAATTGAGGTTAAATGTGTACTTTTGTTATAAAAATGCATTTCATATAAAAAGTGTAATTATTTTTGGGGAGGGGGATTGTTGTGCGTCATCATAGAAATTGCAAAAAATTCGGAGTGGCACTGCCTCTTCCACTTATAGGAGCAACTGGTCCGACAGGTAATAGTGGTCCAATCGGTCCAACTGGAGGGCATGAAGGTCCTGTTGGTCCTACAGGGGTGACTGGACCGACGGGAGCAACTGGGCCCCAAGGTCCTCAAGGTATCAGGGGGATACAAGGTCCCCGAGGGACAACAGGAGCACAAGGAATACAAGGAGCTATTGGTGATACAGGAGAGCAAGGTATAACTGGCCCAACTGGTCTCCAAGGTGCTCAAGGATTAATTGGAAACCAAGGTTTAATTGGTGATATTGGAGTACAAGGATTAGAAGGAATACAAGGAGCTACGGGTCCTGCTGGTAGTCAAGGTATACAAGGCACACAAGGAATACAAGGGGAAATAGGTGAGCGAGGACAAACGGGAGCACAAGGAATGCAGGGAGAGAGAGGCATAACTGGAGTCTCGGGTGTAACTGGTCGACAAGGTCCTCAAGGTGTTCAAGGAATACAAGGAGAGCAAGGGGCTATTGGTATACAAGGAGAAGACGGCCTCCAAGGGATACAAGGAATTACTGGAGAGGAAGGGCCACAAGGAGCTCAAGGAATACAAGGTGAAGTGGGTCCAACTGGTTCTACTGGAATACAAGGTGCTCAAGGGATAAGTGGAATAAAGGGGATAACAGGTGCAATAGGTTTACAAGGCCCACAAGGTGTGCAAGGAATACAAGGTATAACGGGAGCAACAGGCTTTCAAGGGATAAAGGGAATAAGAGGTATAACGGGAGCGACGGGTAGTATCGGTATTCAAGGCTTAGAAGGACCACCGGGCGGTCCGACGGGAACAACCGGTCCAATTGGTCCATCTAGTGGAGTGACTGGTCCATCAGGTCCACCAGGTCCACCAGGAGGTCCAACAGGTCCAACGGGAGCGACTGGTTCAACAGGTGTAAGCGGAGAGATAGGTCCAATTGGAGCGCAAGGAGTGCAAGGTATAACCGGTCCAACAGGTCATCAAGGTGTAAGGGGAGCGCAAGGTTCCCAAGGTGTAGTTGGAGCAGTTGGAGTACAAGGTGCCCAAGGTCCTCAAGGTAACCAAGGTATAGCAGGTCCAACTGGTGCAGAAGGTTCTCAAGGAATACAAGGTCCGCTGGGAGTAACTGGTCCAACTGGTGCAGAAGGTCCTAAAGGTATTCAAGGTATTCAAGGTGTAATAGGTCCAACAGGTGCACAAGGAATGGTGGGAATACAAGGCGTATCCGGTCCAGTTGGTGTTACAGGAGCGGAAGGAACTCAAGGTGCACAAGGAATCCGAGGAGCAACCGGTCCTGCTGGAGCACAAGGAATCCAAGGCGTACAAGGAATTCAAGGGGAAGCAGGAGCAGCTGGAACACAAGGTCCTCAAGGGGTTCAAGGGATACAAGGGACTACCGGATTAACAGGTACACAAGGTGCCCAAGGTCCTCAAGGAGTACAAGGAATAATAGGACCGACTGGAGCTATTGGTTTGCAAGGTCCTCAAGGATTACAAGGAATAACGGGTCCAACAGGAGCTCAAGGAGTGCAAGGAATACAAGGTGTGCAAGGAATTATCGGTCCAACAGGTGCACAAGGAATTAGAGGCCCCCAAGGAAATACAGGGGAAATTGGTATAACAGGACCTCAAGGAGTCCAAGGAGCGCAAGGTAGTCAAGGGCCCCAAGGTCCACAAGGAAATGTTGGAATTACAGGTGCAACGGGTGAAACTGGGGCTACTGGAGCAACCGGGGCAACTGGACCACAAGGTGTGCAAGGAGTGCAAGGGATTACGGGAATACAAGGAATAACGGGAACGACAGGAATTACAGGTGCAACGGGTCCGCAAGGAATACAAGGTATACAAGGAGTTCAAGGTTTGCAAGGCCCAACTGGAGCAAGTGGAGTGACAGGTGCTAGTGGTAGTATAGGACCAGTTGGAGCGCAAGGTAGTCAGGGGCAAAACGGAGCGGTTGGACCTACAGGTGCAACTGGTAGCGTAGGAGCAATAGGCTTCTCGGGAATAGTAGGAGCGACTGGAGCGACTGGTTTACCTAGTGGGGGCGGTTATTTCTTTTCCACTGCAACGAGTGCAATTGCAGCGAATGCGCTAATACCAATCAATTCTGGTTCTACAATTTTTGGATCAGGAATTAGTTTAACAAGTGCAACAACTGTAACGTTGAGTACGCCGGGAATATATTTAGTAAGTTATTATTTTCAAGGTGATCCAACTAGTGGGAATGAAACGATTTCAGTAAGGCTGACATTAAACGGAACGCAAGTCGCAGGGAGTTTTATTTTTTATGTTACAGCAGGTTTTTTATTGGAACCAGCGATTTCTAATACGATGATAATTCAAGTTACTTCTTCAAATTCCACCTTGTCATTACAAAATGGTCCATTAGCTATTGGGCATGTAACGACATTAGCGGGAGTAATAACAGCTAGCTTAAACATATTACAAATAGTTTGATGCGTTACAAACGGGAGGAGATGCTTGTGAAGAATCAAGATAAGTGTAGTAAGTTTCAAGCACCTATTCCTTTTCCGCCGCCAGGTATTACGGGGCCCACTGGACCAACCGGTCCAGCCGGTGCTTTAGGTGGACCGACTGGACCACAAGGAATACAAGGCGTACAAGGTCCAATCGGTCCAACTGGTCCTCAAGGAATACAAGGAGTGCAAGGGGTGCAGGGAGAAAATGGTCCAACAGGCCCAACGGGTTTAACTGGACCACAAGGTTCTCAAGGTAATCAAGGACCTATGGGAGAACGAGGGCCACAGGGAATACAAGGTGTTCAAGGAATTCAAGGTGAAAGAGGTCCGACAGGTCCAACTGGTATTCAAGGGATACAAGGAATTCCTGGCCCAATAGGTCCGACAGGTCCAACAGGAATACAAGGTATACAAGGAATGCAAGGTGAAATCGGGTTAACAGGTCCAACAGGAATACAAGGTATACAAGGAGTACAAGGTGAAATCGGTCCAACGGGACCAACTGGAAATACGGGTATACAAGGTGTTCAAGGGAATTTAGGGAGTAGTGGTTTACAAGGGGTAATAGGTATACAAGGTATTCAGGGACCAATTGGCCCGACAGGTCCAACAGGATCTCAAGGAATTCAAGGAGAACAAGGTCCAATGGGACCAACAGGGGTAACTGGCGTCCAAGGTTTACAAGGTCCACAAGGTGAGATGGGGCAGGTCGGTCCAACAGGATCTCAAGGAATTCAAGGAGTGCAAGGTGAAATCGGTCCAACAGGCCCAACTGGTTTACAAGGTGATCCCGGTCCAACAGGACCGACAGGAGCAACTGGGATAACTGGTCCGACTGGTTCTGCAACAGGTCCGACGGGAGCAACAGGTCCAACGGGGCCACCGGGAGGCCCGACAGGTCCAACAGGTCCAGCAGGATCACCAGGGGGCCCAACAGGTCCGACGGGAGCAACAGGGGCAACAGGGGCGACCGGAGCAACGGGAGCGACTGGAATTCAAGGAGTGCAAGGAGTACAGGGACCAACTGGAGCAACAGGTTTAACAGGAGTGCAAGGAGTGCAGGGACCAATGGGGACAACTGGTCCAACGGGTGATCAAGGTATTCAAGGACCTCAAGGTGTAATGGGAGTAACAGGTCCAACCGGTCTACAAGGTTTACAAGGGATACAGGGACCGGTAGGAGCAACCGGCCCAACCGGCCCGCAAGGTGTGCAAGGGGCACAGGGGCTAATCGGTCCAACCGGCCCACAAGGAATTCAAGGCATACAAGGTGAGCAAGGCGTAAGGGGAGCAACGGGTCCAACTGGTTTACAGGGGTTACAAGGGATTCAAGGCATACAGGGACCAACTGGACCCCAAGGAATCCAAGGAGTACAAGGGCTGAGCGGCATAACAGGCCCAACCGGTCCACAAGGAATTCAAGGCATACAGGGACCTCAAGGAAATATCGGTCCAACCGGTTCGACTGGAATCCAAGGAGTGCAAGGTCCAGAGGGTCCAACTGGTCCAACAGGGGCGACAGGACCACAAGGAATTCAAGGCATACAAGGTCTACAAGGCCCAACCGGTCCACAGGGCATTCAAGGAATCCAAGGAATCCAAGGGCCTATTGGTCCAACCGGCCCAACTGGACCGCAAGGAATTCAAGGGGTAACCGGTTCGACGGGACCAACCGGAGCAACTGGAGCAACAGGTCCAACTGGAGTAACGGGGCCTCAAGGTCCCCAAGGAATTCAAGGACCACAAGGAGTAACAGGGCAGACGGGAGCAACTGGAGAGATAGGAGCAACGGGCTCACAAGGTCCACAAGGAATCCAAGGACCACAAGGGATAACAGGTCCAACTGGTGCAACCGGCCAGACGGGAGCGACGGGTCCAACCGGTCCACAAGGAATCCAAGGTCCACAGGGTGTGACAGGAGCAACCGGAGCAACCGGCCAGACGGGAGCGACTGGTGCAACTGGACCGACCGGAATACAAGGCATACAAGGAATAACTGGAGCAACAGGGGGAACGGGGGAAACGGGTCCAACAGGTGCCACGGGTCCAACTGGCTTGACAGGAGCAACAGGATCATCTGCTATATCGACAGGTGGCGGATATTTCTTTTCTACATCAACAAGTACAATTGCTGCAAATGCCAACATTCCAATTAATTCAGGGTCCACTGTATATGGCACTGGTGTATCTTTAACTAGTGCTACGACAGTCACAGTAGCGACGCCAGGAATATATTTAGTAAGCTACTATTTTCAAGGGGATGCAAATGGGGGGAATGAGACAGTATCTGTTAGATTGCTATTAAATGGAACGCAGCTAACAGGAAGTTTTATACAAAACGTAACGACATCAACTGTCGTAATCGAACCAGCCATTTCAAATACACTTCTTGTGAATGTGACGAGTGCCAATTCAACATTAATATTACAAAATGGCCCGTTAGGTGTAGGGCATGTGACTACTATAGCAGGTGCGATTACAGCAAGTTTAAATGTAGTGAGAATTTTATAAAGAATATAAAAAACACAAGGAATGTCTTTGTAAGACACACCTTGTGTTTTTTAATATTAAATAAACATTTTCTTTATCTTTTTGGTTGAAAAATATGTTGAAAGAAGTATTTGTGATGTAAGTTATCTACAACTTTATTTGCTTGATATGTGCGATGTTGTTCTAATCGAAGTCTTTGCTCCATCATTTTTATTGCGTGATCAGATAAACGTAACATAATACATTCTCCTTTTCTATAAATATAGGTGACTATTTGATATCGATCCCATATTTATAATTAAGGAGGCAAAATGTGTAACATAGGCAAAAAACACCTTCCTCTCCCATTACGCTTACGAGGTTAGCTGTCGGACTCGGGAAGTGAGAGTTTCCCTACTTAAAAAAGATTCGCCCCAAGTAGCATAGCTACAAAATTGGTTCCCCCGCTCCAAAATTTGGACTCAGCAAAAGGTTTTATAAAGTAAAAAATAACATAAAGGAGTGAACAAGTCAAATTATTTTGTGTATTCTGTCTTTTTTAATTGCGTAAGAATCATACCGTCAGGAAGTATTGTATCTGATACTGTAATGAATCCGTGTTTTTTATATAAAGTAATAGCAGGGGTATTCGCTTTACCCGTTTGTACAATATATGTCATAGAAGAAGGGAACATGTTAAATATATAAATTAGGAGTTTCGTTGCGATTCCTTTTTGGAAAAAATCGGGCGATACAACTAACCTGTGGATATCGATTAATTTTTCTTCTTGTACAAAAGAAATAAAACCGACAAGTTTATTTTCAGAAAAATATCCATAGAATGTTTCAACACAACTTTGAATATCGTTTACAGTATCATATAAACGAGGTATGGCAGTACTATTTAAATAGTCTGCTTCAACTTTATAAGCTGGAATTTGAACCTGTAAAATGGATGTTGCTACTTCAAAAGAAGTGGAATTTAACTTAAGAATCATAGATAATGAAGCCTCCTTTAAATATGGTATATGAATATAATTGCTTTATGGGTGAGTTTGACAATATTTTTCTTTTTTGCATATAATATATGTATCTCCATATGTAAAATAGTAGTAAATATATTTCTTTAGTGAAATATGATTAGCAATGATAAATACATATGTTTGTATTGAATCATACAAACTATAATAGAAATGGAGGACTAAAAATGGGATGGATTATCACATTAATAGTTGGTGCTATTATAGGTGCAATTGCTAGTTCTATAACGGGTAAAAATTTCCCAGGTGGTATGTTCGGAAATATTATCGCAGGTTTATTAGGTGCTTCGTTAGGTGGTAGATTATTTGGATCCTTTGGGCCATCATTTGGTGGGATTCATGTCGTGCCGGCATTATTAGGTGCAATCGTGTTAATTATTATTGTATCATTTGTAGTGAAAGCTGCAAGGAAATAGAGATATAGATTATGATGAAGAGCCCTGAATAAGGGCTTTTCATCATTCGAAGAGGTGGTTTCATTGGAGAAAATAAATATAAGAAAAAGAGATAAGTTAAGAAAGTTTTTTAGAGAACAAAATTATTTGGCGGTATTACTTGGATTTGCGTTATTGTTCATTAATATTTTATTGCTAACAAAAATATCATTTGTTTTTACACCGTTTATCGTATTTTTAAAAACAATTTTCTTCCCAGTACTATTAGCAGGCGTGCTATTTTATATTTTGCATCCATTCGTTTCGCTTTTAGAAAAGAAAGGTGTTTCAAGAATCGTATCGATAGCTTCTATATATTTAATCGTACTAGGATTATTTGTATTTTTAGTTGTAACGGTTATCCCTATTATTAAAGATCAAATTGATGCATTAATTGATAACTTACCGTATTTTGGCCATGAGATTGAACAAGCAGCACGTAGATTCGGGGAAAGTAATTTACTCGGTAAAATTCAGGAGAATTTAAATATTAATGTTGCGAATATGGTAAAAGAATACACAGTTGATTTTACAAAGTCATTATCATCAGTAACTGGGAATGTAACTGGATTTTTGAGTACTGTTACAGAGGTTGTTTTAACATTTGTAATGGTTCCATTTATATTGTTCTATCTTTTAAAAGATGGTGAGCAATTGCCGAATCACTTTTTAAAGTTTATTTCAGAGCAAAGACAACCAGCAGCAATGAGAATACTAGATGATATGCATTATGCGATTAGTTCGTACATTAGAGGGCAAATTATAGTTAGCTTGTTTATCGGTATTATGCTATTAATCGGTTACCTTATTATCGGTATTAAATATGCAGTACTACTCGCTATTTTAGCGATGATTGTAAATATCGTTCCGTACGTAGGACCAATTATCGCAATTACACCAGCGTTAATTATTGCGTTTATTGATTCGCCAGGGATGGTTTTAAAGGTAATTATTGTAATGATGGTTGTACAATTAGCAGAAGGTAAATTTATTTCTCCGCAAGTTATGGGTAAGAAGTTAGATATTCACCCAATTACAATCATATTTATCATTTTAACTGCCGGAAACTTATTCGGGATTATGGGCATTATTTTAGCCATTCCAGGATATGCGATATTAAAAGTGTTAGTTACACACGGTTATAGATTTGTTAAGTTGAATACATGAAAAAAAGAGCTAAAACAGTGGGAACTGTTTTAGCTCTTTTTTATTAACAATTCATTTGCATATTGGCGTGCCCATTGATCCGCTTCCAATATAGCATCAAGTGAAGGATCTTTTACATTATGATGAGCTTCAACTGTTTTGTAAATTGTTTTTTCAATATCGAAAAAGGCAATTTCATTTTTTAAGTATAGTGCATTCGCAATTTCATTTGCTGCATTTAATACAGCGGGAGTAGTACCACCGATTTTGCCACATTCATATGCGTATTGTAGACAAGGGAACTTCTCTAAATCTGGTTTTTTAAAATGTAAACTACCGATTTCTAATAAATTTAATTTTTCATAGGAAGAAGGTAGCCGAGTAGGATAGTGAAACGCATATTGAATCGGCATTCTCATATCAGGAGCACCGAGCTGTGCCATAACTGATCCATCAATAAATTCTACTAAAGAATGAATGATACTTTCTTTATGAATCATTACATCAATTTTTTCATACGGAATATCAAATAGCCATCTCGCTTCCATTACTTCAAAGCCTTTATTCATTAATGTGGCAGAATCAATCGTTAGTTTTGCACCCATTAACCAGTTTGGATGTTTTAAAGCGTCCTTAGCTTGTAATGTTTGCATTTCTTCACGTGTTTTATCACGAAAAGCACCACCGGAAGCTGTTACAATTAACTTCTCAATCTCTTTATTATTTTCTCCGTTTAAACATTGGAAAATAGCTGAATGCTCACTATCTACTGGAATTAAGCGACATCCGTTTTGTTTCGCTAGTTCAGTTACGATATGTCCAGCTGCAACCAAAGTTTCTTTATTAGCAATAGCGATATCTTTCTTCGCTTTTAATGCTTCAATTGTTGGGAGTAATCCTGAAACACCTACAACAGAGCTTAATACAAGATTTGAATCAGGGTGAGTAGCTACTGCAATTAAGCCATCAGTCCCGTGTGTGATTTTTGTATTTGCTGAAATACGCGTACGAAGCTTGTCTGCTAAGTCTTTTGTCGCAACGCTTACAATACGAGGTTGAAACGTTTTGATTTGTTGCTCAAGAAGATCGATATTATAATTTGCGGTTAAACCAACGATTTTAAAATGTTCAGGATGAGCTGAAACGACATCTAATGCAGATGTGCCGATGGATCCTGTTGAACCTAAAATTGCTATATATTTTACCATGAAAAAACCTCCAAAGTTGTTTCGAATATTTCTACAAACCTATATAACATTAGACAATTGAAGTGGAAATTCCTGCTATATAAAATAGAAAATTAGGGTTTATTTGGAAGTGAAATGTGATAAACTGTAAAAAATAACGAAAAAGCAATGAAAGAGAAGAGTACATATTCGAAACTTTTTAGAGAGCTGATGTGTGGTGGAAATCAGTAAGGGATGAATATGGAATGGGCTCTGGAGCTTCTAACTGAAATGAGTAGGTAAAGACGGTTACTTCACGTTAAGAAGTTGAAGTGAGCTATAATGATAGCTAATTAAGGTGGTACCGCGGGAGTCTCTCGTCCTTTTTTAAGGATGAGAGGCTCTTTTTATTTTGAGAAAGGAGGAGTTAGTGTGAGTGAGAAAATAATGTTAACAGGAATTAAGCCGACAGGTTATCCGCATTTAGGAAATTATATTGGTGCGATTAAACCTGCATTACAAATGTCAAAGAATAATGAAGGAAAAGCATTGTACTTTATAGCTGATTATCATGCATTAAATGCTGTTCATGATACAGAGAAGTTCAGCAGTTATACGAAAGAGGTAGCAGCTACTTGGTTATCGCTTGGACTTGGAGAAGATGTTATTTTTTATCGGCAAACAGAAGTGCCGGAGATTCTAGAATTAGCTTGGATTTTAGCTTGCCTAACTCCGAAAGGTCTTATGAACCGTGCTCATGCGTATAAAGCGAAGGTGGAGCAAAATAAAGAAGCAGGGTTAGAGGTCGATGCGGGAGTGAATATGGGGTTATACACGTACCCGATTTTAATGGCAGCTGACATATTATTATTTCAAGCTACTCATGTACCAGTTGGAAAAGACCAAATTCAGCATATTGAAATTGCGCGTGATATTGCGACTTATTTTAATCATACATTTGGCACGACATTTACACTTCCAGAGTATGTCATACAAGAAGAAGGAGCTATTTTACCTGGTCTTGACGGAAGGAAGATGAGTAAAAGTTACGGAAATGTGATCCCATTATTTGCAGAGCAAGCAAAACTACGAAAGTTAATATTTAAAATCAAAACAGATTCTTCACTTCCAAATGAACCGAAAGAACTAGAAATCTTATTTACAATTTATAAAGAATTTGCGACAGAGGCTGAAATACAGTCGATGCGTGAAAAATATGAGACTGGAATCGGATGGGGCGATGTGAAAAAAGAGTTGTTTCGCGTTGTAGATCGTGAGTTAGCTGGACCTCGTGAGAAATACACTATGTATATGAATGAACCAAATTTATTATATGAAGCGTTAGAAAAAGGTGCTGAGCGAGCAAGAAAAATCGCGAGGGTAAATTTAGCGGAAATTAAAAAACGGATTGGATTTGAGAGGGGATGCTGAGCGTTCCCTTATTTTTTTATAAAAAAATCGAACGAAATTTTAATTTGTTACCAATATAGATTGAGGGAGGGATAAAAATGGTTACAATTCTCGAATTAAAAATGTTACTCGTTCAAATAGGAACAGAAATTGTACCACCTAGTAATCTAAAAGAAAAAATTTTAATTCAAGTTAATCTAATGGAGGAAATAACATTTAATCATGTTGAGGTGAATAAAGATGAGTGAAATTGTGTTAGCAGTTCAAGGTTTAAGTAAGACATATGAGAGTGTAGATACAAATGTTAGAGCCTTACAAAATGTATCTTTGGAGTTAAATAAAGGAGAACTCATTGCCATAATGGGAACGAGTGGATCTGGAAAGAGTACATTACTGAACATTCTTGGTGCTCTAGATAAGCCTGATGAGGGGGTTATCTATGTAAATGGTGAAGTACCTGAAAATATGTTCATTGAACCGTATGCGACAGAGTACAGAAGGGATAACATAGGATTTATATTCCAGTCATTTCATTTATTAAAGGATTTATCTGTAGAAGAAAATATTGCGTTACCCCTCATATTATCAGCTGATTCAGAAGAGGAGATACGAGAAAAAACAAATAAAATATTAGATGTTCTAGGTTTAGTAAATTGGAAAAATCATCAACCAGTGCAGCTTTCTGGGGGACAACAACAACGTGTTGCAATTGGTAGGGCGTTAATAACATCTCCTCCAATTGTTCTTGCAGATGAACCTACTGGAAATTTAGATTTCAATACGTCTAATGATATTTTACGAGTACTAGTCGATATGAAACAAAAATTTAATCAAAGTATGATTCTTGTTACTCATGATCCCCACATTGCTACGTATGCAGATCGGGTTCTCTTCTTTCATAATGGAGAAGTGGTTGATGATTATACGTGTTCTCATGGAGTAAATGATATGAATATTATTTTAGATAAATTCAGAAAATTAATGGAGAAATCAAAATGATAAAATCAGTACGAGGATTAAGTTTACGCTTTTTTAAGACGAATAAATTCACTGCTATTTCCTCTATCGTTAGCGTTATGTTGGCTGTTTCTCTAATTGTTACGATGATTGTATTTTCGAGTCATGCGAAACAGTCTGTTATAAATGAAGTGAAAAATGTATACGGAGATATGGATTTATCTGTCGGATATAATCCTGATCAAAATAAGTTGATGGATAAATCTTTACTGCAAAATATTAAGGAACAAGAAAATGTTGAATACATGTCAAAAGTATTAGTAAATCATTTGCAAGTAAATAAATTGAATTCAGCTATTTATACAGTAGGTGTTCAAATTGATTCATTATCTAAAAGTCGATATCACTTTTCTAAAAATATATCAAATGAAGAAGTAACATTAAATGATGGATTAGCAGAAACTTTACAAGTAAAAGTTGGGGAAAAGATTGAAATCGAAAATAAATCATATGTAGTAAAAGAAGTGTTGCCTGATATAGAAGCTGGAGGTTTAGCTCCAGATATACTTATTTTATCTGAAGGTGTGGTGAAACAGCACGTATATGAAAAAACGGGTAAACACAATGAAGCTACTTATTTGTTAATAAAAGCAAAAGAGAATGCAGATGTACTAGCATTGTCTAGTGAAATTCATAAAATAGACAAAGAATTAAGAATCGATATTGCGGAGGAAGACGAGTTTTTAAAAAGTAATTTAGCATCATTACATATTTTTATAATCGTTTTATCTACATTAATACTTATTATTACTGCGTTATTGTTGGTGTCTAATTTTGAAGTGTTTTTATATAAATATAAAAGTCAATTTGCTATTATGCGATCAATGGGAGCAACAACGAAACAAATGTTTAAAGTTATATTTATTCAATGTAGTGTAATCAATTTCTTTGGTGGAATATTAGGTTTGTTACTAGCTGTAATAAGTAACCGTTTTTTACAAAGTTGGCTAGAGCGTGTATTTGCTTTTCAAATTAATTCAATGAATTTTGACTATACAATAGCAATTGTAACAGTGATTTTTAGTATCTTTTTTATTGAACTGTTTATGTTATATCCGTCATACAGAAGTTCGAAAATATTGCCAGTAAAGCTTATGCGGGAGAATGAAGAATCCGATTTTTCTAATAAAAAAACACGCAGTATTATGGGGAAATTTCTTTTAATGAGTAGCGTATTTTTAACTGTTTTAGGTGGGTTTGTAGCAAATACGGGAGATACGCAGGCAATAGTGATATTAATAGGAGCTATATTTCTCGTTTTAGGAGTATATATTTTATTTCCGACTTATCTCTCTTCGATATTAATAGCATGTCTACCTATAATGAAAAAAATATTTGGAAGGAATACATTTGTTGCTATTAAAAATGTAATTCCGCAAGTAAGAAAAAATACATTTGTTATCTTAATGATAAGTACAATGATGGTGATAGTTGTCTTCGGTTCCACTATATTTAAAACGATGCAAAAAAATAATGAAAGATATTTAAAAAGAGAATTTCCAACACATATTGTTGTGGAAAATCGTTTGAATAATGATTCAACAATTTCCTCACCTCATATACAAAATATATTTAAAGAAATAAGTAGTGTAAAAGGAACTAGTACGATTAGTACGAACTCACTGGCAGAATTAAAGCAAGGTGAAAAATATATTACTTTTGACTATAATTTAGGTGATGTAAAGGAAATGGAAAAGCAAGGGTTACTGCCAGAAGTACCTGCAAATTTAGAGAATAGTATAATTGTTACAGAAGAGTTAGCGGGGCGATATAAACTTCATGTAGGGGATATCGTTCAATTGGGTCTATTTTCAGAACAGGAACAAAAAGTTAGACCGACTGGTAAGGTAGAAGTTGGATTAATTGTTAACGAGCTACCGAATTCTCCTTCGGTACTTATGGATTGGAGTAATGTAACATATAAACAAGATTATACAGTTTTTGAGCGTGCATTTATTAGTTCAAATAATGAGAGAGAGACGTTGGAGCAATTAAAGAAAGTGAAAGGTCAATATCCACAATTAAAAATAAGTAGTTATACTCAATCGTTAAAGCAATCTAATTTAATGTTCCAGCAAAGGTGGTCTATATTCATCGTTGTTATTGTAGTAATTTTGTTTAGTGTAACATTAGGGGTATGTAATACACTTATAAATAATATTCAATCTAAAAGAAAAGAGTTTGCTATTTTACGAGCGATAACAGTTAAGAAAAAGGGGATTGTACAAGTTATTTTGACGCAAGTTAATTTATATGTACTTATCGGATTAGTACTTGGGGTTGTTATAGGAATATTATTAACCTATATGGTAAGTATAATAGATCGTACACCTTTATTTTTTGATTTCAAACTTATCGTAACGGTAGTAGCGGGGATGTTCGGAATAGTCCTTATTATTTTTATCCCTTTTGCTAATAGAATAGGAAAAAGGGACATTGTAGAAGAGTTAAATAAAGATAATAAATAAAAGAGGTTAACCCAAGTAGCTATTCAGCTACTTTTGGGTCAATCTCTTTTTTATTAACAATTGATTTCCATATTGGTGTGCTCATGAGCGCCTAAAGGAGGGGATTTTATGTAATGATGAGTCTTAACGGTTTTAATGAAAAACAATGTATAGTGCGTGATATAAGTTAAATGCCATCAAGTAATATCATTAGGTGAAGTAAGGAGTTCGCACTTCTTTTCCGAACTTATTAGTTGCATATATGAAAAAATATGCTAATATAGGGTTACTTATTAAACATGTTTAATAAGTAAAATTAAAGTCACTTATTAAAGGTGTTTAATAAGTTGGCCCTATTCAATAAAAAAGGAGATGAATGTATGAAAACGGAGAAAGAAAAGATGGTGGCAGGAGAAATGTATATTGCGGATGACGAAGAATTGGTGGCTGATAGGGTGGAGGCAAAACGTTTAACACGCCTTTATAACGAGGCGATGGAGACAGGAGATGAGAGGCGTTTTACGTTATTAAATCAGCTTTTAGGTTCTTCAACTGATGGGAAAGCACAAATTAATCCTGATTTTCGTTGTGATTACGGCTACAATATTCATGTCGGAAAGAGCTTTTTCGCAAATTTCAATTGTGTGATTTTGGACGTTTGTGAAGTTCGAATCGGTGATAATTGTATGTTTGCACCTGGTGTTCACATTTATACTGCTACTCATCCATTACATCCGGTGGAACGAAACTCTGGCAAAGAATATGGAAAACCGGTAAAGATAGGTAACAATGTTTGGGTTGGCGGAGGAGCTATTATTAACCCTGGTATTTCAATTGGAGATAATGTTGTAATTGCTTCAGGGGCAGTTGTGACAAAAGATGTACCTAATAATGTAGTTGTTGGTGGTAACCCAGCTAAAGTTATTAAAACGATAGACTTATAGAAATCGTTTTTTATGAGTGCATGAATAAACAGATGTCGTATCGTATAGAAAAGGTGAAAGATGTTTCATATAAAGAAAAATAGTACGGAAAATCGTACGAAGACATTACTTACTTCTTGAAACGCTCTTTTTCGTATTTGTTTTGCCGGTTTTCTCGTTTGCTGTAAGTTTCTATCATGCCTTTCGAGAGGACTCCCACCTCTAAACGTAAGTGAAGGTGGTGAGGTGAATCGAAAGAAATATTTTATTTTCAAGAAAACAATAGAAACATACGTTCTGTTTTTCTATAATATCCTTAACAAGGAGGTGAATAAAATGACAAAGGAAAATCCGTCAAACTATAAAACTCTTCAAATTTGGATTAAAAAAGGGCATCGTATGTATTCTTATTTTCAAGAATGTTGTCATAACGCTAAGAACATGTACAACACCACAAACTTTTATATACGCCAGGTGTACACTGGATTAACACAAGAAAAAGAGTTGCAGCCTTTGCAAAAAGAAGTTCTGGATAATATTCATAAAAATATTGATAAGATGAATGACACACAACTTCTTGCCTATCAGAAGAAATTGGAAAAAGAGAAATTAAAGCCTAAAGAAGAACAGAAAGAGATTACATGTAATTTGTTTTCAGAACCTAATTTTGAAAAACCTTATGTAGATTACAACTTTCTAGATGCACTATTTAAGGCTATGATTCAAAATGATTATCGAGCTTTGCCTACGCAATGTAGCCAGTCAATCATGAAGGGTTTGTTCCAAAATTGGAAATCTTTTTTTGCTAGTTTAAAAGACTATAAAAAGAATCCAAACAAATATGCTGGAACGCCTAGGATTCCAAAGTATATTCGTTCTTCTGAAAAAGAGATTCTGTATACAAACCAAGATTGCATCATTAAAAACGGTAGATTTTTAAAGTTTCCAAAGACGAAATTGCAATTAAATATTGGGAAACTAGGTTTCACTGAAGGTAAACTGAAACAAGTTCGTGTGATTCCAAAATACAATGAATATGTAGTGGAATTGGTAATTGATGTTCCTTCTGAACAACAAATGATTGAAGAGAATGCTCGTTATATGAGTATTGATTTAGGGATTGATAACCTTGCAACCATCGTAACAAACACAGGTATGAAACCTGTCCTTGTTAAGGGCAAACATATCAAAAGCATAAATCAATATTACAACAAAATGAAGAGTCATTTTACAAGCATTCTTAGAAATGGAAAACAAACGAATGAAGGACCTTTTACTTCTAAAAGGATAGAAAAACTTCATCAAAAACGTTACTTGAAAATAAAAGACGTCTTCCATAAAGTTAGTCACCATATCGTAAAACTAGCTCAAGAAGAAGAAGTTTGTAAAATCGTTATTGGTCAAAACAAAAGTTGGAAACAAGAAACGAATATGGGAAAAAGAAATAACCAATCGTTTTGTCATATCCCGCATAATTTACTGATTCAAATGATTACATACAAAGCAAATGCTGTAGGCATTCAAGTTGTTGTAACTGAAGAATCATATACATCGAAAGCAAGTTTTCTGGATAACGACTTCATTCCAACGTATGGAGAAAATGACCAAAATACAACTTTTTCAGGAAAACGAATAAAGCGCGGCATATATCGTTCAGCAAATAAAACTTTAATTCATGCAGATGTAAATGCTGCGGCTAACATTTTACGAAAAGTAATCCCAAATGCATGGACAAATGGGATAGAGGGGTTAAGCGTGAAACAGCTCGCTAATGTGTTAACTCCCCTGACGTTAATCGTCCGTTAGGTCGAAACGTTAGAAACCCCCACTTCAAGCTTTGCTAAGTGGGGGAGTGTTCATTGCTTTAGAAAATGATGTATGATATATTGTCAACGCAACTTATTAAAAGTGTTTAATAAGTATGTTGATTAAGGTGGTGAGCGATTTGAGTGAACAATTTGTTACTCAAAAATCGATTAAAGAGACGATCCTTCGCGGCATTCGTACAGCTCTTCTAGAGCGAGGTAGTGCAACGAAAGTTGAACTTAGTAATACATTAGAAATCAGTTTTCCAACGATAAGTAAATTTATAGAAAAAATGAAACAAGACGGTGAAGTCACTTTAGCCGGTTTAGATGATTCAAGTGGTGGAAGAAGAGCAAAACGATATGAATATAATCCAGAATATATGTTAGGTTTAGCGATATTTTTAGAAAAAAATGAGACGAACTATACAATTTTTAACTGTTTAGGGGAAGTAAAAGAACAAGGCAGTACTTCAAGTGCATTAATCGATACGGGTCTAAGTGTATTGACAGAACATATAGAAAGTCTTATAGCTACGTTTCCAAAGATAAGTTCAATCTCAATTGGTGTTCCTGGTGCTGTCGATAATGGGCGTATTTTCTATATTCCTGGATATGAAAAGTTCCAAAATTTTAATTTGAAAAGTCACTTGGAGGAACTGTTTTCTATACCAGTAGTAATAGAAAACGATATGAATGCTGCAGTACTCGGCTATCATAAAAATACTGGAAACAATGAAAATTCCTCTCTTGTATATTTGTATTCAGGTCAAAATGGCCCAGGTGCGGGGATTATGGTAAATGGAGATGTCGTACGCGGAAGCACATTTTTCTCAGGAGAGATATCTTTCGTCCCGCAGTACGATAATAAAAATTTCTTGCAAGCTTTGAGAAGTGAAGATTCGAATAATCCAGAGGAATATAATATAGATGCTATTACTCGTTTAATAGCTACATGTATAGCTATTATTAACCCTCATGGATTCATCTTCTGTGATGATGAAGTGAACCAAATTGTAATAGATCAGATTGTAAAAAGTTGTCCGCAGTACATTCCGGCAGAACATATTCCGAAAATAACAGTGAGCAACTGGAAAGAAGATTATTTATATGGGTTAAAAAGCCTTGGACTTGATCTTATGATTACGAGAACAAATAAAGAAAATTAAATGTAATGGCAATGAAGCATCCAATTGCCAGTTGAATAACATAAAAGAAAAGGTGTCGATTATGAAAATTGAACATGTAGCAATTTGGGTGAATGATTTAGAAAGAATGCGTGATTTTTATAAACAGTACTTCGGTGGTGAAGAAAATAGCTTATATCACAATCCGAAAAAGCAGTTTGAATCTTATTTCATAACTTTTGAAGGCGGTGCGCGTCTAGAACTTATGAAGCAGGTAGGGATAGACGAGAAAGTACAAACACAAACAATAGGATATGCGCATATTGCTTTTTCAGTAGATAGTAAAGAAAAAGTGAACGAATTAACTAATACATTAAGAGAAGCAGGATACTCAGTGTTAAACGGGCCGCGTACTACAGGGGATGGTTATTATGAAAGTGTAGTAAGTGATCCTGAAGGAAATCAGATTGAGATAACAATCTAACATTATATTTACTAATAATTGATAAAAAATAAAATTTTGTTGTTCCCCCAAATGTGTACGAGAAACTTATTATTTCTGCAGAAAGGGGGGACATAACGTTGAGTGAAATCATTTTTATTTTCTGTATATATCCATTGCTTGTTTGTATTGTTTCAATAGCTGGAGCATATAAAGTAGGTACATTTTATGTGATGCCAATAGTAACATTTCTTATTTTTCTTATGTTAAATGTTACAGTGCACGATCCAGCATTTTTCTTTTGGGTGGGCATGTATACTATTCTTTCATTTATTGTTTCTTATATAACTATCCTTTTTATAAAGGGATATAAAGTTGTAAAAAGAGAGCGTTAATATCATTTTGGGGAAATAGGGATTTACGGTGAACGATAACAACCTCATTTCACGTTGTAATGATGGGAAATGAGGTTGTTTGATTTCTATTTTTTATTGGAGTGATGAAAATCGCGAAGAATCTTCTCAATGACTGGATGAAGAGTACTAGGTAACTCATCAAGCGGAAAGAAACGTAATTCTTTTGACTCAGTTTTATCACATACAAGCTCCCCATAAAATTCTCGGCAAATATAAACAACGAGTACACCGTGTACTTGATCGCCATTTGGATAGATTTGAAAGAAATCTGGCCCTGAGTATGTACGGAATAGTTCTGGATTTTTAATAATAAGTCCAGTTTCTTCAAACACTTCTCGTTTTAAAGCATCTTCTAATGTTTCGTTATATTCTAAAGCACCGCCAATAATGCCCCAGCGGTTAAAATCTGTACGGAGCTGCAGCAATACTTCATCTTTTTCATTTACTATAATGGCGTGCGAACCTATTAAAATAAGTGGATGATTTCCTACTAGATTTCTCATATCTTCAATATAACCCATGTCATTGCTCCTTGTATTTAATAATAGTTAGGAAGTTCTTTTAACATTCTTTCTGTTTTACGTGCTGTAAAGGCTAAGTTATGGTCATCTTTCGTTCTAAAAAATAATGTGCGTAAAAAGGTTTTAATGTTGGCACATAAAATACAATACTCATTAAGCGAAAGGCGTTTTCTAATTTGAGGAAGCCTTTTTATTTTTTTTTGAATAATAGAAATTAACTCGTTTTGAGGAAAATCATGATACAGCATTGCTAGTAATGGAGTAACGATGCGCTCATCTTCGTTATTATGAAAAAGGTCAGATGGAATAAAGATTTTATTTAATAAACAATGAATTAATTCTTCGTACCATTCAAAAGTGGTATACGTATTATGAACAATTTCAGTAAAGGCATCAGATACGTGAGCAAGACAATGAGCCCATCCTTTATTTTCGATATAGCCCCGAAAATCTGTTTCTAAGTTTGTGTAAGTAATGAGTTTATTTTTTATTTCTTCGATATCCTCCTCTGTACAAAAGTAGTGCGAATTAGCGAATTGGAGTATTAACGCAATTAACGAAACAGTGTAAGAACGTGTGAAAACCCCATCTGTATGTGGGGAGTAAATGTCACAATATAAATACTCATCACTTAAACAAGTTTGCAGAAGTAATTTCAGTTGATCATCCATAAGGAATTCATGATGAATGAAATGCGCAAAACATTTATATATAAGTTGGTAACGAACGTAGCTATCAGTCGTTCCGATATACTGAAGCATGTTCAAAGTTAACTCATTTACGTCTATATGCTGTAGTTGCGTATAGTCATTTTGTTGTATAAGCTCTAACTGTTGTTGCAATGCTGTAATATCCACTGGAGAACCTCCTCCGCACTTTAAAGATGCGATCTTTTCTAGTATTCTATATATTCAAGGACAATCCTGCTCATGCAAGGAGAACGATTAGAAATTCGAGTATGATATAGATGAGGGAAGAATATGACGACGATAGAACAGTTAGAAAAATATTTTAAAATAAGAAGAAATGTTTCTTCTATTATGATAAAAGAAAATAATGCAGAGATTTTTACAGAAGAGCAATTAGAGGAAATGATGCAATATTGCGTTGTTGAAGCTAAAAAAGATGGATTAGAAAAACTATATTTTGAAATCTCTTCAAAAAGTCCAAATTATGATGTGTATAAAAAATGTTTTGAAACGTATTCATTTGAATATGTTACGGAAAACATGATTGTATTTAAAGATATATATGAAGTAGAAGATGTAGAAAGTGAAATTGATTTTAAGCTTATTGAAGAAGTTGGAGAAGAGGCTTTTTATTCACTGTGGAATGAAGCGACGGGAGAACCAGTCGCTCATGATCAAGTTGTGCATATGATGCTACAAGAAATTGGTGAGCAATGGAAAGAACATTGCTTAACAGCGAGTGTCGATGAAAAGCAGATAGGAATTGTAATCCCGCATATTGAAAGAGGTACGTTAGAAGAAGGGAAACTTATGTACTTCGCAGTTACTCCAAATATGCGTAATAAGGGATATGAAGAGGCATTATTTGCAGGTGCGATGTTTGTCTTAAAGGAAATAGGTGCATCTTATTATATTGGTGAGACAAATATACAAAATGAATGGATGAAGGATGTTTTTGAAAAGAATGGATGTCAGTTGCTGAGTTGTACTGAGCGGTATGTGAGGGAGTTTTAAGATATACTCTGGGACACATCTAGTGGGAACCCGTGTACAAATTTTGAACAAGTAAAAGAACTTTTCGCCTGTTTGTAAGATAAAAAGAAAAATGAGAACGACAAAGAAGTTATTCCTATAATAAAATAGAGTAAGATTTGACTATAAGAGAAAGCGTTGGTGAAAGAATGGAGCAGCAAAGAAATTGGCTACAAGCAACTGTAGAGAGAAATGAAGATAATACGTTACAAATAAAATGGGAAAATAATATAGAAGAAGTTCGTATTTATTGGAGTACTTCACCAGAACATGTTGAAGAAACTGGAGAATTACTTGCAACGGTAAATGGAGAATTATCATATACAATTGAAAACCCGAGTGAAAATGAACGTCCATATTTTAGATTAGTAGGAAGTAATGGACAAGCAGTAACAGTAGCTGAGCGTAGACTGCCATTACAAGGCGCGTTTAACTTCCGTGATATGGGAGGATATGAAACGACAGAAGGCCGTAAAGTGAAATGGGGCAAATTATACCGTTCTGAAGAATTAGCCGGACTAACAGAATGGGATATTGCGTATTTACAAAAGTCTGGCTTAAAGTTAATTTGTGATTACCGTACAGACTTTGAAGTGAAGCATAAGCCGAATCCAGAAATTACAGGTGCTCGTCAAGTGTGCTTACCAGTTATGCAAGACTTAGCGAAAGACTTAAATATAAATGAGTTTTTCCAAGTTGGTGACCTTTCTATGTTAGGAAAACCAGGTGAGTATCTTGTGAAAATGAATCAGGATTTTGTAAGTGGCAACGAGGCATTCGTGAGCTTCTTAAACTTAGCGCAAAACCCGGAAAACTTACCGTTAGTAAACCACTGTACAGCTGGAAAAGATCGTACTGGATTTGGTTCAGCATTATTATTACTTTTACTAGGTGTACCGGAAAAAACAGTAATGGAAGATTACTTATTAAGTAACGGATTCCGTGAAAAGTTAAATGAAAAAATGATGGCCTTTTTAGGTGCGAAATTACAAAACGATGAGAGCAGAGCGATATTAGGTGCAATGTTTGAAGCGCGCGCCGAATATTTACAAGCTGCGATTGATGGAATCCAAAAGCAATACGGATCAGTTGAAGCATACGCCGAAAAAGCTCTTGGCTTTACGAAAGATTCGTTAGAAGAAATGAAAGTGTTATTGCTGGAAGATTAATAATGAGAAGGAGGCTGATTTGGATTAGCCTCCTTTTACTATTGTTGTTATAATTTTGTTAATGAGGATGTTGTGCACCGAGGAGAAAATGGATGAAAAGAACTTAAGAATCGGGGGATAAAATGATTCATACACGTGTAAAAGCAGAGGGGTTAAGAGAAAAGCTGGTAACAATACTAAGTCAAGAGTATAAGGAACTAGCTATTCAAGATTTAAAGGTGATTGGAACGGGAGTGCAAAATATTGTTTTTCAAGGAGATTCAGAAAAGGGGTCTTTGGCATTTCGAGTACCGTGGGAAAGGGAAGTGGAAAATATAAATGAAGACTTATTTAACAGTCGGATTTCGTTGCAAAAGGAAGCGGAGCTGTCTAAGTATTGTCATTCAAAAGGTATTCCAGTACCAAGGATACACGGATTGCATCTTTCAACCGAACTTGATTTTTTAATTTCGGATTGTGTGTATGCTGATCATATGCCAATTTCCGCATGCAAAATAGGGGAGTTAGTGAGCAAGCTTCATAGTATGCCAATTGATGGTTTGTATTACAAACAAAATATTAGAGAGCCCATTAGTAAGTATATAGCAGAACGAATTGTGAAACGGATAGAAGGGTTTAATACAATCACAAACTGTAAAATTAATCTTCCGGATACAAAAACAATTGAATATATTCTTAGTACAGCAGATCATGTAAAATGTTTATTACATATGGACATTCGACCAGCCAATTTAATCGGGTATAATGGAGAAGTTAAAGCAATAGTTGATTGGGATAACGCTTTAATTGGTCATCCATTACTGGAGCTTATGAGAATAGCTGAAACAAATGAGGTTAGTTGGGATGAATTTAAAGATGGATATAAGAATGATAGTATCTTTAATGTTACTCCTCATATTGTTAGTTTATTTTATAGACTAGATACAGCAGTCATGCTAGCAAACTTATTTATAGCACATTTGAAAATAAAAGATAAAGGTGTATTCTATAAAGAGCGGGTTAAAGCGCTTCATCACGAAATATATAAAAGTTTATAAGCAATGAGAACGAAGCTTTTAAAATAGGAATTGAGGAGAACATCATGAAATACAAATTTATATTATTCGACGTAGACGATACATTATTAGATTTCCCAAAAACGGAAAGACACGCATTACACAATGCGTTTGTACAGTTCGGCATGCCTACAGGGTATAATGATTATCTTGCAAGCTATAAAGAGATTAGTAATGGATTATGGAGAGATTTAGAAAATAAAATGATTACGCTAAGTGAATTAGCAGTAGATCGATTTAGACAATTATTTGCACTTCATAATATAGACATAGATGCACAGCAATTTAGTGATGTATATCTTGAAAATTTAGAGAAAGAAGTACATCTTATAGAAGGCGCAGTACAATTATGTGAAAATCTACAAGATTGCAAGTTAGGTATTATTACGAATGGATATACGAAGGTGCAACAATCAAGAATCGGAAATTCGCCTTTATGTAATTTCTTTGATCATATTATTATTTCTGAAGAAGTTGGTCATCAAAAACCAGCACGTGAGATTTTTGATTATGCATTTGAGAAATTCGGAATTACGGATAAATCAAGTGTACTAATGGTTGGAGATTCGCTAACTTCTGATATGAAAGGTGGAGAAGACTACGGCATTGATACGTGTTGGTATAATCCGAGTTTGAAAGAGAATAAGGCAAGTGTTAAGCCGACTTATGAAGTGGAGAGCCTGCTACAAATTTTAGAGATTGCAGAAGTGGCTGAAGAAAAGGTAGCTTCATTTTAATTGTGTTGAAATTTAATGAATCGTCGATATAATTTCATATACTAAGATATGGAACAAAAAAGATGGCACCAAGTCAAAACAATTTTACTGAAGAAAACAGAAATAAAATCAGAACCATTTAAACAAGCTGGAATTAAAATTGAGGGTTAATGTGGAGAAGGTTTTGGAAAACAGAAATAACACGAAATAATATTTTAAGCAATTTGTAATGACAAATTACAAACTGCTTAAAAATAAAAAAAGATTGCCTCTTAGGATATGAGCAATCTTTTTTATTTTGTTAGGAGATGAAATGTATATTTTTGTACCCTATCTCCATCAAGTAAAAAAATGTTTGGTCCCTAATAATGAAAAAAATGAATTTAATTTTCATAAATAACTGTAAAGTGGTAAAAATTTCGTTTTGGAAGTAATTCGAAATTTTAAGTTAATGGGCATAGGTTGGAACCATTTCCTTGTTTAGACTGGATATCCGCCTGTTGGCGGTGGCCAAGCACTAAATAATCTGCGGATCAGCACAATTTCTCCTAAATGGTAGGAGTTGTGAGATGCAATATTGCGTAGAACACCGCCAGTGGTTTCACCAGGCCATTCCTCCAATATTTTGTCCAATTGAACAGTTTGGGCAATCGTGCATGCCTGTTCAATCCCTTGAAGAAAATACTGAATAATCTGTTGCCACTCTTCTTCACTGGCAGGACATTCTTCTTCAGGCCAGCTCTCTTTTACATGGGCGGGCAATGCAGGCTTCTTCCCCTGGGCGGATAATAAGAGAAAATCTTGCCAGTAGGTCATGTGTTTTACTAATTGATAAATAGAATAAGGTAGTTCCTCTCTGCGTTTTCCCGCAAGCACCATGTCTATATCCGACAAAGCATTTTTGATGGGAAGATGTCCTCGTTCTCCTCTTAACGATTTTACTAATGCTAGGCTAAATGCCTTATTTGATTGATCCATAATAATTGACTCCCATCCTGTTTTATTTTCTAATTTGCTGATTTTAAGGTTTCGTCTCTTTTATATGTACTAAATAAATTATAGAAGATTTACGACTATTAAGAGAAAGTAAAATAAGGAAAAAATAACAAGAATCACTTACTTCTTAACGCACAGGAAATCGTTGTTTTTTATTTGAATAGTACCTTAATATACAATTGTAGTAACAGATAAATCAAAGGTTCGAATAACAATATCCAGGTCTGCGATAATGTCAGCCACTTTTGATTTTAGCTATTCCAATCCCTACTGAATTTTGTCCAATTGATTTTATTGTGAATGAACTATGAGTTGATTATAATGGTTAGAGTGAACTCTAAGTCAAGAAAAAATAATAAAAGGATAGTTATTCTATTATGAGGGAGTTCGTAAAGCGAAAATAGTGTTTCTATACTAAGGTCATTTACGTGTTATAATACATAAATTAAATGTGTATATATACATAGTTTCTCAGAGTGCTGCAATGTTAGGTATGAACTGTGTAACAACTAGAGGTGAATAAAGGATGTTAACGTTTTTATTTGAGTTAGACAAGAATCTCCCGCAGAAGGATGAGCCACGGTATGTTGCTTATACAAATGGTTTTATCGAAGGGGATTTAACAATTTGTATGGGTGACAGAGTATTTTTTCAAAAATCATGTATGAAGGTTGCAGAGCTGGGCATTTATTTAGGTCAGTGGATGGAACAAGTTCAACACGGGCAAAACGTGCCTATGAAATATGAAACGGCTGACCGTGAAGAGGTCATTCTTGGTTTCTTCTATGAAGAGGATCATAACCAATGGAATGTTTCTTCCAGCTGGCAAGAATTTGAACTTCAAGAGCGTATCTCTACTGAAACATTAGTAGAGAGCGTTCAATGCTATTTATATGAGCTAAATAAGGAACTGCGTGCGATAGAATATCCTGTGACGTTTGATCAGTACTTAAGAGGAGAGCGAATGATGCAGCTTTCTTACAAACGACTGTGTGATAGCAAAGCAGATACGACGCCGATAGAGTTTTATAATGGAAGTGAGCAAGTAGGCGTAGTACGGGGTTATTATAAAAATACGTTGATGAGAGTGCTGGACTTCATTCCGAAAATTGGTAGTAATATCATTTATGAAATAAAGGATAGTAAGGGAAATATTCGCGTCATTGCAAAGGATGTAAGTAGGCAACGCCAAAGAAAGATTTTAGTAACGTACATCGATAATAATGATGCAGAGCATGAAATACTTGTATGTGACGGAAAGTTATTGGATGCAAATTTTATATTTACCTTTACATATAAGGCAGAAGAATATGTTGTTCATAAAACTTCATTTGGAATGGGAAAATTATTACGAAAAGGCTATTTAATCGCAGATTGGAATATTCGTCTTGAGGAAGATATGTATTACATCGAGATGAATGCATATGATGGAGATTACATGGAGGATCAATACTTACTATTAGGCGTATTTCATGCGGTTTTATATGGATAATCGATGAGAAATACCGTCATTCTTCTTGGAAAGAATGACGGTATTTTTTTATGTGATTCTTGTGACTAGACGCCTTTAATTAATCCTCGAAAATAAAAATCTCATCAATCGTACTATGTAGTGCCTTCGCTATATCGTGAGCAAGTTGTAAGGAAGGATTGTATTTACCTTTTTCGAGATGACTAATTGTTTCACGTCGCACACCAACGCTCTTTGCTAAATCTTCTTGTGTCATGTTCAATTTGGCGCGGTATTCTTTTATCCTCGTTACGAACGCCATGGTGCATCTTCCATTTCATCAACAGGTTTATCATAAAAGAACATAGAAAAACCGAACGTAAGAATGAGTGTGCCGAAAATAAGAGCGATATCAATTTCTTGTAGCGCCGGGTTTGAAAATAACATTTCAATAAATATAATGATAGCGGTAGTGAGTAATGTAACGATAAATGCATTGCGACACGATTTATTGACAATTTGTTCAAACAGTTCATCGTGTTGAACTGTTCTATACGATGTGAAAAAGGAGAAGAAACAGAACATAGTAAACAATCCTTTTTCATAAAAAAATCCGAGGAAACCGAAGAAACCGAGAAATCCTAAATATTTTATCCAAGTTGTTTTCATGATAGGTCCTCCTTACGTTGTTAGAAATAAGTCACGTTATGTTACAAATATATCACAATTGGATAGGAATGGTAATAATAGTTTTCCAGTTTGCTTCATAATAATAGTAAAAAGAGGAAATATGCTGCGAAATAAAGAGGATAATATTGTAAAATGATTGTAAGGAGGGGGAGGAAGAAATGCTAACTTGGATCATGATTGTTGTATTACTTGTAGTGATTACTGTCATTGCGACGGTGTTAATTGGGCGGAATGGTGATGCAAATTATAGCAAAGCGACAAAGGGGAATATTAAACGATTAACAATGATTTATATTATACTAGCTGTCGTTTTAGTTGTTGGATTAGGGGTGTATATTTATTTTAAAGGTTAAATAAACTGAAAAATGTAAAAATCTTAAAATAGAAGTATGCTATAATATCAATATAGTTATTTGGTAATTAAGGAAAGGATTGGATGGAATGATTGAAATTAAGAATGTGTCAAAAAGTTATAATGGGTCTACCTATGCAGTAAAAGATTTAAGTTTATCTGTACCTAGCGGCGAAATCTTTGGATTTTTAGGACCGAATGGTGCGGGTAAATCCACGACAATTAAGATGATTACTGGCATTCACGGGGTGGACAAAGGGACTATTACGATTAACGGAAAAAATATTATGGAAGAGCCGATGGAAGCGAAGAAGACGTTTGGTTATGTGCCGGATAGTCCAGATATGTTTTTACGTTTAAAAGGAATTGAATATTTAAACTTTATGGCAGATATGTATGAAGTGCCGAAAGAAGTAAGACAAGAACGAATAGAGTCTTTAGCGAAGAAGTTTGATCTTTATAATGCATTATCTGATCAAATTCAAAGTTATTCGCACGGTATGAGACAAAAAATCGTTATTATTGGTGTACTCGTGCATGAGCCAGATGTATGGATTTTAGATGAACCGTTAACAGGGCTTGATCCGAAATCTGCATATATTTTAAAAGAAATGATGAGAGAGCATGCGGATAAAGGAAAGATTGTATTTTTCTCTACACACGTATTAGAAGTAGCAGAAAAAATATGTGACCGCGTTGCGATTATTAATAAGGGGAATTTGCAGTTTAAAGGAAATTTAAATGAAATGAGAGATCATTTTAAATCCAATGAATCACTTGAAAAAATGTTCTTGGAGATGACGGGAAATGAGTAAAATTTGGACGTTAACGAAAGTATTATTGAAATTAAATTATGCAGATTTCATAACAGATAAGAAGAAGCGATGGGCGTATGTATTTTCATTTGCAGCTATTTTATTTGTTGGCTTTTTAATGTTTGGTTCTATAACGCACGCAATGTATGAGGGAACGAAACAATTAGGGCAAGACCCAGGAATGATTATCGCAATGGGACTTGCGATTGCGAGTATATGGGTATTTTTAATGAGTATTACGAACATTTTAACTGTATTTTATTACAGTAATGACATTGAAATGTTACTACCATTACCATTAAAACCAGCGCAAATTATTTCGGCAAAATTTTTAACAGTATTAATTACACAATACGTAATGAGTTCATTCATTTTATTACCAATCTTTATTACGTACGGGTTAAAAAGTGGCGCATTTATTACATATTACATATACATGATTTTGATTTACTTACTCTTCCCGATTGTGCCGTTAGTATTAGCTTCGTTACTTATGACAGTAATCATGAGATATACAAATATAGCGAAAAATAAAGATCGAGGCAATATATTTATCGGAATCGTAAGTATACTATTTATTGTAGGAATTAACGTATTTATGCAGTGGAAAAATAAAAGTGCGTTTTCTGAAGATGCAATTGCGAGTTATCTTGCGAATAATCAATCCTCTCTTTTAGTACAAATGACAAATTATTTTCCAACTACATATTTTGGAGCAGTGGCATTAGTAGAAAATGCAAATTGGAAGGGACCTTTATATGTAATAATCTTTGCAGTTATTTCATTTGTCTTCTTTGTGTTGTTTTATTACATAGCAGAGCGTACATATTTAAAAGGGGTTATTGGACTTTCAACGAGTACAGCAAAGAAACAAGTTATTTCGGCGGAAGATTTACAGAAATCAACAGCACAAAGTTCGCATTTAAAAGCGTATGTGAAAAAAGAATTTAAAACGTTATTCCGTACACCACAATTTTTCTTAAATTGCATTGTACAAACTTTCGTTATGCCAATTATGTTGTTCTTTATTTTATTTGTGCAAGATGGAAATTTAAAGTTTATTACAGAGTATATTAACAATCCAAAGACAACGGGATTTGCAATTGGTGTTGGCCTTTGTGCATCGTTATTTTTAATGGGTAGTAATGTCATTGCAACAACGTCATTTTCGCGAGATGGAAGCTCTTGGTTTGTGAATCGTTATTTACCAGTAAAGGCTTCGGATATCTTTTTTGCGAAAGCAATCACTGCTTGGTTAATTAATGTAATCATTTTAGCAGTATTCGGTATTACGATGGCAGTTGTAGCTGGGATTTCTCCAGTCTTCATGATACTGTGGTTTTTACTAAGTGCGAACGGGTTACTGTTAATTAATTTAATCGGAACACGCTGGGACGCACAAACTGCAGATATTCATTGGGATACAGAGCAGAAACTATTTAAAAGTCGATATACAACTTTATGGAATTTTTTAGCTAATATTTTAATAGCTTTAATTATTGTGGGGGGAGTAAGTGGATTATACTTCTTCCTTCAAGTAGGACTTTGGGTTATGTTTATCGTTTTATTTGTAATGTTTACGATTGTAAACTATATCTTTATTAAAATGTTAAAATTAGGTGCTGAACGTATACTGTCAAATATTCAATAAGAAGATAGATCCTCTGTATTCATGCAGAGGATCTGTGTATAGATGGAGGAGAAAAAGGTGAAGAAAATAGCAATTGTAACAGGGGCAACTCGTCTGAATGGAATTGGTGCAGCTGTATGCAAGGTGCTTGCTCAAAAGGGGATAGACATTTTTTTCACGTACTGGCCAAAGTATGATAAAGCGATGCCATGGGGAATGAGTGATCAAGAACCCTTTTTGCTGAAAAAGGAAATTGAAAGTTACGATGTACGATGTGAAATGGCAGAAATCAATTTATCGCAGTCTTATTCGCCAAATCGTTTGTTTTATATGGTATCAGAACGGTTAGGTGATCCATCTATTCTAGTTAATAATGCAGTATATTCTACTCATACGAGAATTGAGGAATTAGATGTAGAGCAGTTGGATAAACATTATACAGTTAATGTTCGGGCTACTATGCTATTAAGTTCATTGTTTATAAAACATTATTCACTTAAAATGGGCGGGAGTATTATTAATCTTACTTCAGGACAGTCAGTAGGTCCAATGCCAGATGAACTAGCATATGCAGCAACGAAAGGGGCAATTGAAGCATTTACAAAGTCAGTAGCACCAGTTGCGATGGAGAAGGGGATTACAGTGAATGCTGTAGATCCAGGACCGACGAATACAGGATGGATTACAGAGGAGCTGAAGCATCATTTAGTATGGAAGTTCCCGCAAGGTAAAGTAGGAGAACCGGTGGATGCTGCGCGCTTAATTTCTTTTTTAGTAAGTGAAGAAGCGAAATGGGTTACTGGGCAAGTCATTCACTCGAATGGTGGTTATTCATAAAAATATTATGTTAACAAATGTTGAGAAACAAAAAACGAAAGAAAATTTTATTTTTTTGTATAAATAAAATGTCAAGAAAGATAAAAATTTGATAGAAGAGTATATCGTCATATGAAGATAGTAATTCTTAATGTGACAATATACTCTTTTTCTTTTACTTGCAAGTAGAAAAATGAAGTAGAAGAAACTCGAATATTAAAATGAGTTTATCAGTTTTTGTACGTATTATTATGAAGATTACTGTCGGAAAGATGGTAATTCGTATGAAAAGGGATTTTTTAAGGGGGAATCGAATCGTAAAGGGGAGGATAAATTATGTAAAACATAGGGGGATTTATATGAAAATGAAAAAGGTCGCTATCGCATCGATAACAATTGGTACAATGCTTACTATGGCAGCTTGTAGTCCTTCAGCAGATAAAGAAACGGAAAAGAAAGAGCAAGTAACTGCGCAAAATGATGGAGAAGCAAAAACGACAAGTGCAGATGAAGCGTCAAAAACAACGAAAGATACTGAAAAAGAAACAAATACTTCTTCAAATGAAAAAACAGATAAGGATGCAAAAAATACGAAAGAATCATCAGGGACAGAAAGTAACGGAAAAACGTCAACTCAAAACGAAAATGTAAAAACAAAAGAAAAAGAGACGACAGGAAAAACGAATGATCAAACGACTAGCGGGAAAACAACAGATCAAAGCACAAGTACAAGCACAAACAATAACGGAAAGACAACGAAAGATCCGAAGAAAAGTGTTGCTGTGAAAACGAATGTTAAAGAAGTTGTAGCATTAATTGATAGCTTGGACAAGCAGTTAGCTGCTAATCCGAAATTGGAAACAGTGAATAAGCTTGGCAAACAAATTAATGAAAAGTGGGATGTGATTGAAAAAGAGCTAGAGGCATCACATCCGACGGATTCTAAAACAATCGGTCAAAGTATGTATCCGTTAATTGTAGGAGCGGAGAAAGAAAAAATCGATATTAATAAAATGAAATCTTTAACGACGAAAACGAAAAAAGATTTAAATCAGTTATTGACGAAACTTTCGTAGTTTCAAAAGCCTACTCGTGTCAGTAGGCTTTTTTGGTTGTTATACTGTGCACAGTATAACTTATTTATTTTCATTTTCAATTACGATGCGAAAGGAACTAAATGCTTGTTGACTGATATAATCTTCTTCGCTAACTTTATAAGGAAATGGAAAAGCGACGAGTTGAAAATTACTTTCCTGATCCACTGAAGGCAATATGAAATTAAAGATTTGCCTCGTTTCAGGTGCAACTTTAGTATAAACGACTTTTCTATTGTTAAATATTTCAACTTGTTTCCAATCTTTAAAAGCCACGATTGCGTAAGTCATTTCATCATTCGTTTCATTACCGTTTGATAGGGTTAATTGCTTGCCTTCCTTTTCAAAGAAGACAGTTTGTAAGTTCTCTTCACGGTTCGTAACAAATAATGGTTCGTAAAGACCATCTTTTAAAATAGCATCTGGATCTATATGGGAGAGTTTTATTTTTTCGCTTTCTTTCTGAGGAAGACGCATTGAGTATCGCATACTTAGAATATCTTCTAAAATGGCTGCTTTATTTAAGTTATTATCTTTTAATTTGTATTCAGGTTTTTTAATTATTAAAAAGGTTAATTCACTTGCATTAGGAGAAGTGTGTAAAGAGATTTTCGTAGTCATTGAACTGTTTGGCTTCATATCAAAAAAATAGTGTGATATTTCATTAGTAGTATCTTCTATTTTAAAAGGTTTTTGTTCGTAATCTTCTAGAACAATTAATCCATATTTTCGGTTTTCGTTAATAGTATGTACGAATGATAATGATACATTAATTTTATTATCCTCACTAGTAATTGTACTACCGTTGTTAATATGTTGGCCTTGATTATCCTTCAATCCGTAAGAAATAGTATTGGTTTGTTGCCCTCTCTTATTTTCTTTAGAAGGTGGATGAGGTTGTATGATTGAGGTATTGAACAAAATATAAATTGTAAGTAATGAAATGAGTAAAACACCGATAATAATATATATTTGTTTCATAAATAGCACCTCAATATATGTAAAGTATTAGAGAAAAAAGATATGCAAGATGCATATCTTTTTTCTCTTTCTTACCAGAAGGCTTTTGTTTCGTGATTCACATCATTATAACCACTTAATTTATAGGTATGATTACCGATAGCGTAATCATCTCCATAATAAACGCTTGTGTTGGTCGCTGTAGCACTGACAAAGGATGATTTTTTTGCACTATTACTTTTCGTATTTACTAATGAGCCATCGCCATTGAAAGTTCTTGCTTTTGCATAAACATAGTCTTCGGTCGTAGTTGATTTCGATTTAGCAACTGCATATGGGTTACCAAAAAAGGGAGTATATACGCTAATGTTAGAGTCATTCTTAGGTGCAGCTGCAACAGTCAAACTAGGAACACTAGATGTTTTTGTTGATTGAATTGTATCAAAGTCAACTAAAACGGGCTGCTTGTCTACAGTATCGACCTCTGAAGCACTTGCGTTATTAGTAAAACCAAAACCTAAAACCGCTAACCCTAAAGTTGTCACCGATAAAGATTTTTTCATATTCACTAATTTTCCCACCTTTTTAAATTTTTGAGTTCGAACTCAATTCATACAATATATGAAAATTTCGAAACTCTCAATGGTTTATCCCATACTTAACTTTTCTTTTACTTTCGATTCAAAATGTCTTCATTTGCAAAAAAGCGAATATATCTTCTAATGCTTAGCCAGCAAGGGATACAGGTTTAATTTTATGAAATTCATGTAAATTTAAATCTATTCATGTCAGAATCTCTGTTATTTTTAAGTTCATATGGGAAACTTATTAAAAAAAGGATGGTGACAAAAATGACAATCGATCGAATTTGTACAATTGGACCCGCAAGTAATAATAAAGAAACGTTAGCACAGTTAATAAAGAATGGTATGAAAATTGTTCGACTGAATTTATCGCATGGCACGCATGAAAGTCATAAAGACATCATTCGTTTAGTGAAATCATTAGATGACTCTATTAAATTTTTGGGTGATGTACAAGGTCCTAAAATAAGATTAGGTGAAGTGAAGGGAGAGCAAATTACACTTCAGGCAGGAGATTCTTTTATTTTACATACACAACCAGTTACAGGGAGTAATACAGAAGCAAGCGTTGATTATGAAGGAATTGCGAATGATGTGAAAGTAGGCAGTAGAATTTTAATTAATGATGGAGAAGTTGAATTAATTGTTGAAAAGATAAGTACGGATAAAATAGAAACGAAGGTAAAAACAGGTGGCAATATCTCATCTCATAAAGGAGTTAATTTACCAGATGCGGCTGTTCGTTTACCAGCTATTACAGAGAAAGATAAAAAAGATATTCAGTTTCTTTTAGAAGAGAATGTTGATTTTATCGCGTGTTCTTTCGTAAGAAAACCTAGTCATATAAAAGAAATACGAGATTTTATACAACAGTATAAAGAAACGTCACCTAATGTAATTGCAAAAATAGAAACGATGGAAGCAATCGAGAATTTTCAAGATATATGTAAAGAAGCAGATGGAATTATGATTGCAAGGGGCGATTTAGGAGTAGAGTTACCGTATCAATGCATTCCGCTTTTACAGAAAATGATGATTCAGGAATGTAATCGAACGAATACATATGTCATTACAGCAACACAAATGCTTCAATCTATGGTAGATCATTCTATTCCAACAAGAGCAGAGGTGACTGATGTGTTTCAAGCTGTACTGGACGGGACGAATGCAGTTATGCTTTCAGCTGAAAGTGCATCAGGAGAACATCCAATCGAAAGTGTGAGAACATTACGTCTCGTTTCAGAATTTGCGGAGCATGTTAAAAAAGATGGACCTTTTGCGATGAAAGATGTACTGGAGTTACTGCATAAATCACTGAATGAGTGATGAATAAAAAAAAGAGGGTGGATATGCATCCCCCCTCGTGTTTACTCTTGTTCTTGTTCATCTAAAATCTTATCAAAAGCAGCAGATACTTTATCAAACTCTTCATCATTTTCAATGTATGAAAACTCATTATCTTCTTCTACTTTTAAAAAGAAAATATCAATGTCTTCCTCAGTTTCTGTTTGGATATCTTCAACAAAGGCAACTGCAATATATTCTGCACCTTCGACATCCATTGCTCCAAGTACTTCTACTTCCTGATCCTCATTATTCTCATCGCTAAGTGTAAACACTTCGCCAACTTCAATATCAGACATATTCATTCTCCTCCTGTTCGACTCTAAAAATAGAGCACTCAAACTGTATACATACTAACATATCTTTCCATGAAAAACCAAATTCATACGTAAGAAAACAATTGATTCTTCTTTAGTATGAGTATACAGCTATTAGGAGCATTATTTGTCTGTGCTATATTACTTAATCCATTCAACAATTGTATCCATAGTCTGTCTTGTTTTATCACGCTTTGGCTCTTCTTTACGGTAACCAAAGGCAACCATAACTGATACTTCAAGATTATCGCCTTGTATAATGCCTTCTTGACGAAGTAAAGAATCTACTTCCTCTTTATCAAATCCTTCTATTGGACAAGAATCAATACCGATTTGAGCTGCACTCGTCATCATATTACCTAAAGCAATATAAGTTTGTTTAGATGTCCAATCAAATACAGCACGATCGGATTGTAATAAGTTAAAATCTGTTTCCTGGAACTTTTTGAAGAATGCATATCTAATTTTTTGAGTGTCTTCAGGCAATCCAATAATATCGTTCATCATATATTTAATATACTCTGCATCATAATGCATATCTTTAATGTTTCTTGAAAGAACAATAACAAAATGACTAGCTGTTGCAAGTTGCCCACCAGCGCCCCATGAATACGGTTGTAGTTTTTCTCTTAATTCTTTATTTTGTACGACAATAAATTTCCAAGGCTCATATCCAAAAGAAGAAGGAGATAATCTGCCTGTTTCTAAAATGAATTTGAAATCCTCTTCTGAAATTTTGTGCATAGGATCGAATTCTTTACATGCATGTCTGAAATGAAAAGCCTCCATAATTTTTTCTTTTGTAATTTCTTTTGTAATTTCTTTTGTATTTGTCATAAAAGTTCCTCTTTTCATGAATTTATTTTTGTAAGTAAATTATATTTTTAAAGTAACATAGATACAAGTACGCACATTTATGTGGTATAGTATCAAAAAAGATACTAATGTTAAGGGAAGGGATTTATTATGGATTGTCCAAACGAAAATAATATAAATTACCCATTTTTAAATAAATATTCTTGTCCAGTTGAAGCTATGGTTGAGGTGATTGGAGGGAAATGGAAAGGGGTAATTTTGTATCATTTATTAGATGGTACAAAGCGGTTTAATGAATTAAAAAGATTAAAACCAAATATCACACAAAGAATGTTAACACTGCAGCTGAGAGAACTTGAAGCAGATGGCATCATACATCGCGAAGTATACCGTGAAGTGCCGCCAAAAGTAGAATATTCATTAACTGAGCTTGGTGAATCTCTTCGTCCAATGATTTTATTAATGATGGAGTGGGCAACTCATAATATGGAGAAGGTTTTGGAGAGTAGGAATACGAAAGATAATAATTAAGAGTTGAAATTGGTATAGATGAGATATGTGAAATAGTTGTAGAAATAAAAGGTGTTTCCATACGTGAAAACACCTTTTATTTCTATATTTTTACTTTTTAACTTCAACTGCTGAAGTTGGAAAGTTATTTAAGTTTGCAATTTGACCATACCAATCAGCATGTTTAAAAACAACACCTTTTCCATATCCTTCAGTTGAAGTACGTTCCCATAGTGTTGTTGAATAGCTAGCGGTAGGGGATGCTGTACGTACAGAAACAATTTGATTTTGCCAACTAGCAGACAAGTTTTTATAACCGCTACTTAGAGAAAAATACTCGCTACCTTGATTTGTGCGTTTATAGAAGTCTGTACTACCAGGTCCGCTTCCTCCAACACCAAGGGGAGTGATTGAATTATTCAACCTTTGTTTATCTTTTTCAATAAAAGCCTCTAAACTTTCTTTGCTCGAAAATCCATAAGATAACCAGTCACCATTTTGATTTTGTTTCGGTAGAACTAACGTTATTTTTACGTCTTCCTTTAATGGAGCACTCAATTTGTTAAATGAATCAACAGTCTTTTCATCTACAGTTACATATTCGAAAGAGGAAATCGTATAATCTTTTTCGGTACTAGCTGATACTAATCCCATTCCTCCAGTTAACGACGAAACAGTTAATAATGCACCTGCTACCAACTTTTTAAGCATGGATTCATCTCCTTAAAACTTAGATTTTTTACATAACTAAAATGTATGTTAATTCGAATGTATTATAAATATTTAGAAATTTATAAAAATTAAACAGAATATTCTTTTATTAGTCTTGAGTAAGGAAAGTAATTAAAAATGAAAAAAGGTTTACTTAAAAAGTAAATCCTTTTTGCCGACCTATCTCAAAACTCTATGGATTAAAGTTTCATTTTATCCATCTATGAATCATACACTTCTTTTGCATTCATAGAAACAGCATCTAATAAAAGAAAAATGGCTGCTATAATATGTAGAAGGATTTCTATATAAGGAAAGAAGGCAACTAGAGTAACGATAATACCTATATAATGAGCGTACGTATTCATCCCTGCTTTTTTAGCTAATAAAATAGTAGTGATATGTAAAGCAATCAATAGTAGTAAAGGTAATCCATCTAGGTTAACAAGACTTGGAAATAAATAATAACAAGGAATTAATAAAAGATGATAGATTCCTGTGATCCACTTTAGTGCTTGTATGTAAGTTTTCAAAGTGAACCCTCCTAAAACAATCCATATCTGTATATTACCAAAAATAATAGGTGATTGGATATTAAATACTTGTGGTTTTTAGTTGAATATAATCTTTTTATGTTAACTAATTGTTTCTTGTTCTATAAAATAGAAAAACCACCCAAACGAGGGTGGTTCGTATTATAAATAACTACTTAAAGAAGAAAGGGAGACCTTCACCTCACTACCTTCCTTCATATTTCGCAGCATAACGGTTTCTGTACTAAGTTCGTCTTCACCAATGATAAGCACATAAGGGATATTCTCTTTATTGGCATAATTAAGGGCACGTTTTAATTTGCGTCCTGCTAGTTCAAGTTCAACTTTTAAGGAAGTGGTAGAACGTAATTGCTGGGCAATTTGTAAGCATTGTAATTCTGTCCCGAGTGGGATGATAAATAGATCCGCTGTAGAGGATATTGTTTCTTTCTGCGATAGTGCTGTATAAATAACGTCTAAACCGAATGAAATACCAACTGTTGGATAGTTCATATTATCACCACGGAATGCTCCGATAATGTTATCGTAACGGCCGCCACTACCTATGCTAGATGTAATTGAGCCATCTTTTAGGAAGATTTCATATACAGTCCCTGTATACATTGTGAGTCCTCTTGCTAAAAACGGATTGAATATCGTATTTTCATTTATTCCGAGAGCGATTAAATATTGCTGTAATTGTTGTAATTCGTTTACGCCATCGGCAACGAGTTGGTTATTGAAAGCTTCTTTAAAGTCAGCAATTGTAAGCTTTAGACAAGATAATACAGTATTACATATTGTATCAGCCATTTCTTCAGAAATTCCGCGCTCTAATACATCTTTTCGTACACCATCAATCCCAATCTTTTCGATTTTGTCTAATGATAAAATGACGTCACTCGTTAGTTCAGTAGGGATGTTAATGGACTCGAGAATACCGTTTAATAATTTTCGGTTATTATATTGAATCGTTACTTCTAAGTTTAACGTTCGGAATAGTTCAAACGCCATGCTCATAAGATCAGCTTCTGCCATGACGGATTCTACACCGACTATATCAACGTCGCATTGTATAAATTCACGGAATCTCCCTTGTTTAATTGGCCCATCTCGAAATACTTTCCCAATTTCATAACGTTTAAAAGGGAGGCGAATATTCGGATTCATCGCCACGACTTTTGCGAATGGAATGGTTAAATCGTATCGTAAGGCAAGGTCGCGTTTTCCTTGATCCTTTAGCGTATATATTTCTTTTAATATTTCATCGCCACCGCCGTACTTGTAAGACATAAGCTCATACATATTTAACGTTGGTGTCTCTAACGGTTTGCATCCGTATCGTTCAAACGTATCTTCACAAGCCCTTTTAATTTTATTTCGCAGCACTTGCTCCTCTGGTAAATAGTCTTTCGTGCCTTTTACATTTTTCATTTCCATTGTAATCACTCCTTTTTTAAATTAAAAAAAGCTATGCAGGTATAAAAATACCCACATAGCTTTATGAACGCTTCGTGGGTCAACAGGAAAAGCCCTGTACCCACGAAGAAAAATTTTTCTTCGGATACACGGCGTTACGTATGATGATGAAGTTGGAAAGAAGTATTAAAATTTCGCATTACAAATCTCTCCTTAACATAAGTTTTTCCAAATTATATCAGATGATTTTTGAATTATCAATATTTTTAGTTTTGAAATATACGTGAAGTTATGTAGGAGAAATGGAAAAGGGTGTATAATAAAACTTAATAATATGAAATAACCTTTTAAGGAGAACGTTATGAAAAAAGATAAAACAAATGCGATGCGAATATTAGATAAAGAAAAAATTGAATATTCGATGATGTCATATGATCCAGACGATGGGAAAATTGATGGCGTATCAGTAGCCGAGAAAATTGGACGAGAAGTGAGAGAAGTATATAAAACGTTAATCGCTCAAGGGAATAGTAAAAATTATCATGTGTTTATTATTCCGGTAGATGAGGAACTAAATTTAAAAGCTGCCGCAAAAGCAGTAAGTGAAAAGAAGATTGAAATGATTGCTGTGAAAGATATTACGAAAGTGTCAGGATATATTCGTGGTGGTTGTTCACCAGTCGGAATGAAGAAGTTATTTTCTACATGTATTGATGAAAGTGCCCAATCACTTGAAACGATGATAGTAAGCGGCGGGAAAATTGGTATACAAATTGAGCTTAAAGTAGATGACTTGGCGAAAGTGACGAGAGCGCAGTTTGGAGAGGTAACGAAGTAAATATACATAGGAAAAGAAGTTCTTGTTTTATTAAATTTAGATAAAGATTTATAGGATAATTAGTCCATTATGAGGACGGATTATCCTTTTTTCTTGCTACTGATCATGAGACGTTATGTTAACCGAGTGTGTATACAATATTCAACCGAAAACAAACAACATATCAACTCTATAAAATGGTAAAATAGGGAAAAGGGCATTCTGAATAATACCTTTAGAAACCACTATTTATCACATAGGGGTTTTCAAAAAAGTAAAGGGGGGGATAAATGAAATATATTAATGGATTGTACATAGCACTTATATTGATGATGTTCATTAATTTACTTAATTTCACAATTTTTGATAATAAATACTCAGGGATAACAATGTATCTTTCTTCCGTTATATTCATAATTGGGAGCGCATTTTTTGGAAGTGCAAAACGGCTTAAAATGAGTGAGAAAAAATAAACCTTTTAGGAGGTTATAATCATTAATGAAACAACAAGAACAAGTAATCTTTCGTGAGGTTCAGCGATCCCCAATTTGGGTATGGATACTCATATTAGGGATCTCCATGCTGATGTGGTATGGATTTATTCAACAAATTATTCTTGATATCCCGTTTGGAGATAAACCAGCTTCTAATGGTGTCTTAATTGTTATGTGGTTGTTGTTCGGGATTGCCTTTCCTGTATTAATGCTTGGAGTATTGAAACTGATCATTGAGGTCCGTGAAAAAGGTCTTTATGTCCGCTTTGTTCCTTTTCATTTTCAATATAAGCAGTACCTTTTCAAAGATATACACCATTATGAATGCATTACTTACAGTCCAATAAAACGATTTGGAGGATGGGGAATTCGTTTTAACCTTAAGAATGAAAAAGCCTATAACATGAATGGAAATAAAGGTATAGAGTTAAAGTTGCAATATAACACAGTAGTAATCGGCACTCAAAAATCAGATGAATTAAAAAAAGCACTGGACTCAGTACAAAAAGTATAATGAAAATTAAACTTTAACAAATGGGCACAATTCAACAATTTCTACTAGGTATACCTACTTTAAAAACAACTTAAATTTACTTCCAATATCGAAAATTATGTAAATAAGTTGTTCACTGGATTCCCATAGAAAACTGTGATGAGATGAAATGTTTGATTTTGAAGCAATTCAAAATCTTAGCTAGATGGCTATGTATCGGTACCGACATTAAAAAGGCAGGAACATATCAAATATGTTCCTGCCTTTGATTTTAGACAGATGTTTCCTAACAGTTGATTTTGTAAATGAAAGTCGAATTTAAATCCATATTTTGTGTGAAATATAAAACATATAATAAAAGTATGAGGTGATACAGTGAGAGAGATTCATATTCATAAAATCATTGCGAATAAGAGAAAAGAAAAGGGAATTACGCAGGAAGAGTTAGCGGCGTATATCGGTATTACGAAGGCATCTGTTTCCAAATGGGAGACGGGGCAGAGTTATCCGGATATTACATTTTTACCACTATTAGCATCATACTTTAACATTAGTATAGATGAACTAATTAGTTATACACCACAAATGGAGCAGGAAGATATTAAAAATTTATATCATCGACTAGCCGAAGCTTTTAGTGAAGAACCGTTTGATGAAGTAATGATGGAGTGCAGGGGAATAATCAAAAAATATTATTCTTGTTTTCCATTATTAATTCAAATAGGAATACTTTTTATTAATCATCACATGTTAACAGAGGACACGGATAGAGGAATTGAAATTTTAGAAGAGGCAATGAATCTCTTTAGCAGAGTGCAGGAAGAAAGTGACGATGTTTCTCTTGTGAAAGAGGCGGCATCGTTTCAAGCAACTTGCTATCTTATACTCAATAGACCAAATGAGGTGCTTCAATTACTTGGCGAAACGATACGTCCTAACTTTCCAGAGGAAGATCTAATCGCACAGGCGTATCAAATGCTTGGAAATAATGAGAAGGCAAATGAAGTGATGCAAATTAGTATGTATCAACATTTAATACAACTCGTTGGGACAATACCGAATTATGTAGTAGTAAATGCTTCAAGCGCTGAAAAAGTAGAGGTAATTTTAAATAGAGCTTTTATGTTAATAGATATATATGAATTAGAAACGTTACATCCCAATATGACTTTAAAAGTATACTATGCTGCTGCACAAGTATATTGCATGCAAGGGAATTTTGAAGGTTCATTAGAAATGCTACGGAAATATGCAGCGGTTTGTACGAATAGCTTCACAGTAAATAGCCTGCATTTACACGGCGATTCCTATTTTGATGCGATTGATGGATGGTTTGCAGAATTTCCACTTGGTGCTAAAACAGTTAGAAATGAAGAGATTATAAAGCGAAGCATGCTACAAAGCATTGCAGAGAACCCGGCTTTCGTTCCGATGAAAGATGTAAGAGAGTACAAAAATATAATAGCGAGTTTGAAATTCAAATTAGATATAACGGAATAGAAGGAGGATTAATATAATGATCTTTGATGAATATGAAGTAGCGGTAAAAAGTGAATTAACTTTGCAAGGTACGATTACAAAGCCAAAAGCTGGTGGGAAGCATGCTGCTGTTGTAATTATCGCTGGATCTGGAGAAGTTGATCGTGATGGAACGATAGTACCGCTAAAGCTTGAGTCGAACATATATAAAGACTTAGCACATGTAATGGCGCAACTTGGAGTAGTGACGCTCCGTTTCGATAAGCGCGGAGTAGGAAAGAGTAACGGAGAAATTCTGAAGACTGGAATGTGGGATTTAGTTAGTGATATAGAGGCCATGATAACGTATTTAAAAGAACAACCATTTGTTGATCCAGAAAATATCATTTTAGCTGGTCATAGTGAAGGGTGTATGTTAGCCACTGTAGTAAACGCAAGAACACCAGTTAATGGACTCATACTTATTACAGGAGCTGCAGAATCATTAGAAGAAGCTACAAAAAGACAAAGAGAAATTGCTTATAAAGAACTAAAAGAGCAGAAAGGAATAAAAGGAAAACTAATGCGTCTTCTTAATGTAGAGAAACGCGGAGAAAAACAGATGGAAAAAATAAAAGAGAAAATGATGAACACAGAAAAAGATACGATTAAAGTTGGTTTTAAACCGATGAATGCAAAGTGGTTTAGAGAGCATTTTCAGCATGACATCTATAAAGACTTACAACAAGTAACATGTCCAGTACTAGCTATTGCTGGTGATAAAGATATTCAGGCTGACCCTGAAAGAGCGAAGCGGATCGGTGAGTATGTGAAGGGTGATTCTGAAGTACGTGTAGTAAAAAATATGGATCATAGTTTAAAAAGTTTTGAAGGTGAATTTAAAGCATTAGAGTTTAAAAAGAATTATGAAGAAGGGGCAGGAAAGCCACTTCATCCAGAGTTGGAAGAAATAATTGTGAATTGGATGGAAGCACATTTTATCCAGGGCAGTAAGGCTTTTACATCAAAATTAGGTGAGGAAGTTGGGAAAGAAAGAAACTGCTTGTAAAAGATTGGTTGTTGAGTGGGAATCTAGTTTAGTATATAAAATTTTTTAATGAAAAAAATCTGTTAAGAGATAGGTTTTTTATCCTATTTTCATTTAAAAACGAACATTTTGAGTTATTTAATCGAAAATGTTCACTTTTTTTCTTGCGCATATACTAGTAGTTTGTTATATTATCCATATAATAATTTTGAATAACATCACTCGTATATACTCGGTAATATGGTCCGAGCGTTTCTACCTAGTTCCCAATGAAAGAACTGGACTACGGGTTAAAGTATTCGGGCGCTCTATGTAATGTGCGCTACCGATTTATAATTTTGCATGTGCTTAATTAACTTTGACTACCGTAGTTCTAGAAAGTAGAGATTCTTCTACAATTTCTAGAACTTTTTTTGTTTGGACCAAAAGCATCGAGTATAGAAAACAACAAGAGAAAGAGGAGATTATTTATGAAGAAGAATATGTTGAAAAAATGTGCTGCCCTAGTAACTACTGTTGCATTGTCATTCTCGATACTTGCGGGATGTGATGCGAGTCCGAAACAAGTTGAGGCAAAAAGCAATCAAAAACCAATCTTAATTCAAGGGCCAATGCCGATAGAAGCAGAAAAGTTTGCGAAAAGGCTAAAAAATGTGAAAGAAGAAAAGTCTGGAACTTTTGTATTTTATAAAGGAACTGTCGACAATTATCCTGTAATCGTTGCGAAAACAGGTAAAGGAATGGAGAATACAGCAGCTGCTACAGCGGTGGCTATTGAAAAATATAAACCTACAGCAATTATTAACCAAGGAACATCAGGTGGACATGATCCAAATTTAAATGTATTTGATATTGTGTTAGGAAAACAAGTTGCAAATATAGGTTCATTAAAAACAACAAATATGGATGAGAACCAAGGAATTGAGCCGACAAAATGGATATCTATGGACTTAATGGCTTCTGAAGGAAGTGCAGGAGAAGATCCAAATGCTGAGAAAATCCGATACTACGAAGGAGATAAGGAATTACTTGCAGCGGCTCATGCAGTGAAAGATAAATATACAAAAGGTAAAGTAGTTGAAGGTACGATTGGTTCAGCAGACGTTTGGAATAACGAAGTTGATAGAATTAAGTGGTTCCATACAAAATACGGTACATCTGTAGAAGAAATGGAAGGAGCTGCTGCAGCTCAAATCGCAAAAGCTTATGACGTCCCGTTTTTAGGGATTCGAGTATTATCTAATAATAAAACAAACGGTGGGAAATACAACCCAAATACAGCAGCGGCAAATCAAGAATATGTATATGAAGTAGTTAAAAAATATATAGGTTCAATGCAAAGTAAATAGTAGTAGTTCTGTCCAGCATAAACGTCAAGTAACTGTAAATGTTTTCGAGACGGATAAACTTGTCTTAGGAATGGTAGTTGAAAAAGAAAAGCTTGTTTCTTATAAAAAATATAAGAAACAAGCTTTTTTATTTAAAATAAATTGGATAATTAAACTATAACATCAATGTGTATCGTTGAATATCATAATAATATAATGGAGGTGATGTTATATGGCTCTTACTACAGGACCAATTGAAAACGTAGGAAATCAACCTGCTAATGCAAATAGAGTTAGGGTAAAAATCCTTAACCGTACTGCGGGCCCGCTTACTGGAGTAGCTAGAGTTTTTAGACTTGACGGTTCATTAGTATTAATTGAACAGGTAAACTTCAATGTAAATTCTAATGCTTCTACTTTTGCAACTCTAAGTTTAGTTCATCCTGCTCTTGGACAAGCATTTGAATATGAAGTTCAAATTGTTCCTAATCAACCTGGTGGACTATATAGTGTTTATGGACTAACAGCTGACAGTGTTATCATTACTGCACAACGTATTGTGAACTCAGAATTGACACAGTTTCTTTAATTAAAATAGATTGGTGCCTACATGGTATCCAATCTATTTTTGTACGTATTATTCAGAGAAAGAAAGGTTTTACACAAAAATAAAGACAGTTATGGAAAAAGGAAAAGTCGAGCTATCATCTTAATTTTTATTATTTCTGTCTTAGACCGTATCTGTTTTGTGGCACGGTTTTCTTTGAATGCATTTTATTCAAACTGTTTTTTTAAGTATTTATCAAATATGCATTATTGCATAAATAAATTTAAATTTATAAGTTAATATTAAACTACTTTTTAATTGTAAAGAATATTTTAATAATCTTTACGGGAGAAGGATATTTCTTGTGAAAAGTAAAATTGTTTGGAAAGTAGATAAACAAAAAGTTTGGAAATGATATAAACTCAATAGAGTTTTGTATTAAATAAAAAGAAAAGGGTGGGTATGGGTTTCTAAAAGTTTTGGGGGGAGAAAGCATTTTTTAGTTAGTAGCTTCAAATTATATTTTAAAGGGGAATGGGTATATGAAGTTTCGAAATACAAAGATTGCTATGATTACACTATCTTCATTTTTTATTTTAGGTTCTGCATCTCTATCATTCACAGATACTATACACGGTGAAGTAGCTTCTGCATCAGCACAAGAGATTATTGTAAAAAGTTATGACGATACATATTATAATAATGCAATAGGAAAAACGGGCTTAGAATTAAAGAAGGAACTGCATAATATTATTGATAATCATACAAAGTTATCATACAGTGCGGTTTGGGAAGCACTAAGAGATACTGATGAAGATCCAAATAATAAAAATAATGTGATACTCTTATATACTGGTCGTTCGCAAGGGAAGCTTACGAATGGATCAGGAGTAAATAACTGGAACCGTGAGCATGTTTGGGCAAAATCTCACGGTGACTTTGGAACGACTGCAGGACCTGGAACAGATCTACATCATTTAAGAGCGACGGATGTATCTGTAAATAGTTCACGTGGGAATTTAGATTTTGATAATGGTGGCGTGAATCATTCTGAAGCGACAGAATGTAAATATGATAGTGATTCTTGGGAACCTCGTGATAGTGTAAAAGGAGATATTGCTAGAATGCTGTTTTATATGGCTGTTCGTTACGAGGGGGACAACGGCGAAATAGATTTAGAACTAAATGAAAAAGTGAATAACAATAAAGATCCATACATGGGGAAACTATCGGTTTTATTAAAATGGAATGAACAAGACCCGGTCGATGATTTAGAGCGAAAGCGTAATGAAGTGATTTTTACAAAATATCAACATAACCGCAATCCTTTTATTGATCATCCTGAATGGGTAAATAAAATTTGGAACTAAGATTTTTAAAGGTATTATATTTTGATAGAAGGGATTGATCATTATGATCAATCCCTTCTTATATTTTTACTAGAATAAATGATTTTTATAGGATTGAAGAGGAGAATAGGATAGATATTTTATCAAGTTAATTATATATGGGTATTTTAGTACGGTCCCCACTCAATATTCACCCCAACAATAAGAAAAACAAGTCCAATGATAAACCAAATGAGTGCAAGTGGAGCCATGAAACGAATCCATTTCCCATAAGAAATCCCGCTCGCGGCGAGAACGCCCATTAAAACACCAGAAGTTGGATTTAAGCAGTTTACTACACCTTCCCCAAGCATAACAGCCTGTACTGTAACTTGGCGTGTAATGTGCATGAAATCAGCTAATGGAGCTAATATCGGAATAAAAATAACCGATTCTCCTGTCCCGGATGAAATAAGGAAATGTAATGCGGCACTACTTACGTACATACCGATAACGCCAAATACAGGGCTTTGTCCTTCAAGAGCTTGTGCGAGTTGGTTAACGATTGTATCAAGTAATTTGCCTTGTTCTAAAATGACTGAAATACAACGAGCCATTCCGACGATTAAAGCACCGTATATGAGATTTTGGCAACCTGCTAGAAAAGTAGAAGCGATATCGTTTGCTTTCATACCACCTATTATTCCGGCTGTAATTGCTATGAAAATAAAAGTAGCAGTCATTTCTGCGTCCGTCCAATGTAGACGAAAAGCGCCTATTAAAAATGCAATTAATGATAAAGCTGAAACGAGTAAAATTAATTTATGACGTATCGTCCAAGGAACTTCTTTTTTCTCTGTTTCTTTTTCGTTTGAAAGAGCGTTACTTGGAAACCAGTTGTCGCCGAGAATGCTTCCTTTATTTGATTTTTTCAAGCGTTTTACATACCAATTTATATAAAGGGTAGTGGCAAGTAAAAAAGATATATAGATTGCGGTGCGTAAACCAATCCCGGAAAACATCGGAAGTTCTGCGATCTTTTGTGAAATGCCTAAAGGTGAGGGAGATAAAATAGTAGCATTAAAACCAGCATAAGTGCCTAAATAAATAATTGCTACACCGACGATAGCGTCCCATTTTAACGTGCGTGCAACGATGATGCCGATGGGGATAAAACCGATAACTGAGTTAACGATAATACCCGTCGTTCCAAGAATAGAAAAAAGCGCAGCAACTATACAAATGAAAAGTAATTGCTGATTACGAAATTTGTTAATAACATGATAGATTAAACCGTCAAGAGCACCTGTTTTTTCAAGAATTGCAATAGCTCCACCTGTAAATAAAATTAGAAAGATAATAGGAGCAGCAAGTGTCATTCCTTTTTCAATAGCGGTAAAAAAAGAAACAAATCCTACGGGTGATTGCGGAACAGAATGGTAGCTACCTGGTATTGTCGTTGTAACGGTCCCGTTTGTAACCCTTTTAAATTCTCCAGCAGGAACGAAGTACGTAGCAATGGCGCAAAGTAAGGCAATAAAAAATAGTAGTACGTACGCATCAGGCATTTTAAACTTTTGTTTACTAGGTTGTTTTTTTGCCTCAGTTTGTATTTGCATAAAATCCCTCCTTCTTCACTTGGTTAATTTTTAATATTCTGAATTTAATCTGTGAAGTAGATTATAATAAAGGTAGCTTTTTAAGGCAATAGTTTTTGTATCCTTTTCCCGCACATACAAATTATTGCAATATTAGACAGGGAAACGATAATAAGCCAAGAATATGTTATGTAGAAAGAAAAAGGAAAAGAGGGAACAAGATGTGGAAAACTACTGATTTATGTGATGAATTTGAAAAGGAATTACAAATATGTCGACAGTCTTTTCGGTCTTTTGGGAAGAAAGAACAATTCTACGGAAAAATTGCAACTGTAAAAGTGAAAGATGATAATGTACTAGTGAAGGAAGGATTGCAAACATTACCAGAAGGAACAGTATTAGTTGTTGATGGCGGAGCGTCTACGAATTGTGCGTTACTCGGTGATAATTTGGCAGCTATTGCGGAAGAAAGAAAGCTAGCAGGAATTATTGTGAATGGGTATGTTCGTGATTCTAGTGAACTAAAGAATATTAATATTGGTATTTTAGCATTAGGAACGATGCCAAATAGAAGTGTGAAAGAAGGAAAAGGAGAACGAAATATTTCATTGCACTTTGGACAAGTAGAATGGAATCCAAATGAATATGTCTATGCGGATGAAGATGGCGTCATTATTAGTGAAAAGAGTTTACATAGTTAAGAGTTAATAAGTTATTATTCTTAGAAAATAAATCCGATAAAGCATGGACAAAATTCTTTGTCAATAGTAAAATAATACAGAAATTTAAAATTTACAGAATGTATAGGTTTATCGTTTTACGATAACTTAAATGGAAGTAAGTTGTGCCAAGAAAAGTGAATGTTATCACAATGATACGTTCATAAACAAAATTATTTTTCCTATACAAATATAGCCGCGAATAATGCGGGTAGGAGGTGTTGTACATTTTTGTTCGACACTTACAAAAAGAGAGTGTCAATCGCACGCCCTTGAAGGGCCTTTTTTTGTGTAAATGGTAGTAAGGGAGGAAATTTTGGGATGGCAATGTTGAAAAAATGGCTGCTTACGTCTTTAATGGCAGTGACACTTGTATTTGTTTCTTTTGCGAATACAGTACATATTACGTTTGCTGAAGGAAATACAGCAAAACTTGCAATTATTGGGGAATCACAAAAAGGCATTATGTTATGTCCGAAAGAAGAGCAAATTAAAGATGGGGAAACAGCTTTAAGTTTGCTGCAAAAGGTCATGGGGGACAAAGTAGAATCTGAAACGATGTCGTTTGGAACATATGTAAAAGGCATCGATGGTTTAATGGCCGGAGCTACAAGTGGTTGGACATACGATGTAAATGATACATCTGCACAAGTTGGGGCAGATAGTTATAAATTAGAGTCTGGTGATGTGGTTGTATTCCGTTTTGTTTCAGACTGGAGCAATATGAGCCAGGAAACATTGAAAGAAACGTTAGATAAGTTCGGAACGTGTAAAACAGAAGAACCAAAACCAGAAGGTCAAGACGGTAAAACACCAGATGGGAAAAATCAAGGTGACCAAGACGGTAAAACACCAGATGGGAAAAATCAAGGTGACCAAGACGGTAAAACACCAGATGGGAAAAATCAAGGTGACCAAGACGGTAAAACGCCAGATGGGAAAAACCAAGGTGATCAAGACGGTGAAAAACCAGATGGGAAAAACCAAGGTGATCAAGACAGTAAAACGCCAGATGAGAAAAACCAAGGTGATCAAGACGGTAAAACGCCAGATGGGAAAAAACCAGAACAACCACAGCAAGAGAACATTCAAGTTCCAAGTGCACAATTAAATGAAGCCATTTCTAAAACATCAGACAAGATGTTACAAGATGGAATTGAAAGTGATTGGGTAGCTGTAGCGCTTTCTCGTTCTGGAAAGAATGTGCCAATTGAGGCAAAATTAAATTATGTTAAGTCAGTAACTGAAAAAGTAGAAAAGCGCATTAATCGTTTTTCAGCGACAGATTTAGCTAGAACAATTATTATGATGAATGCAATGAGTGCAGACCCTAAAAATGTAGGTGGACATAATTTAGTTCAAAAATTGTATGAGTCAGATAAAGTGAATTCTGTTACAGGTTATGCATTTGCTTTACTTGCATTTGATACGAAGAAGTATGAGATTCCAGTTGAATCAAAATGGAACAGAGTTGCTCTAGTGGAAGCACTGTTAAATAATCAGCATACAGACGGTGGATGGACTTATAATAGTTCAGGTAGTAAAGATAGTGCTAGTAGCGTTGATGTAACAGGTATGGTTTTATCAGCATTAGCTCCTTATCAAGAGCGATCAGATGTGAAACCAGCTATACAAAAAGCTGTTGCGTATTTATATAACGAACAGCTGCAAAATGGCGGTTTTTCAGCTGATGGACAAGAAAATTCAAATAGTACTGCGCAAGCAATTATTGGATTATCACTTGTTAAAGATGTAGATCAAAATCGTCTTCATAAGGCAATGCAAAACCTATTATCATATCAACTTTCAAATGGTGAATTTAAATGGTTACCAAGTGATCAAAATGGTAACGGAATGGCTACAGAACAGGCTCTTTTAGCATTACTTCAATTTAAGGAAATGGGAAAATCTATTTATGATTGGTCTAATGTAGACGCTGGTGATGTAATTAAGCCAAAACCGATTGAAGAGCCAGAAAAGGTCGTTGAACCAGAAAATAATGTAGTAGAAAAAGAAGTTACTGAAGAACCGAAAGAACAAAACCAAGTACAACAAGAAACAAAAGATGAAAATCTAAAAGTAGTTGTAGATAACGAACCGGTTAAGAATAAAAAAATCGGAAACGGTAACAGTCTACCAAAAACAGGAGCATCTTCTCATAGTGCAGCAACAGAAGTAGGTATGGGTGTATTATGTATTGCTTCTGCATATGTATTATGGAGACGTAAAGCAGCTTAACAAAAAATTAGGAGCAATTATTTGCTCCTAATTTTCGTATGAAAGGTGAGAGATAGGATGAGTAAGGTGAAATGGTTCATTTCTTTACTGCTTTCGCTTGGGCTACTTGCCGGATGTGAAGAGGCAGCTGTAAAGCCTGAGAAGAAGGTAGAACCGAAGCAAGAAGAGGTAGCGAAACAAGAAGAACAAAAAGATGAAGCGAAGCCGGAAGAAAAAACAGAAGAAAAGCAAGCTGAATCAGAGCAAAAGCAGCAAGAAGAGCAGAAAGAGAAACAAGAACAAAAAGTAGAAGAGAAGCCGAAAGAGGAAAAGCCGCAGGCACAACCAGAGGTAAAGCAAGAAGAGAAACAACAGGAACAACCGAAAGAACAGCCGGCTGTAAATAAGCAACCAGAGCAGCAACAAGCACAAGAAGAGAAACAACAACCGAAAGCACCAGAAGTAAAAGAAGAAGCAAAGGTTGTGAATCAGCCGAAAGAAACACCGAAGCAGGAGCAAAAGAAAAAGTCAGAAGAGAACAATAGTGTACCAGCTCCACCAACACCGGTACCACCACCAAACCCAGTGCCACCACCAGTACCACCAGTACCTAAAGCAAAACAAGTAACAATCTCGGTAAAAGGAAATAACGGATATATAATGGGTGCGAAAAAGATGGATGTACAAGATGGCGATACTGTGTATAAAGTATTACAACGTACAGGATTAGATGTTGATGCAAGCGGATCTAGAGATAGTATTTATGTAAAAGGTATTAATGATTTATATGAAAAAGATATTGCGGATACTAGTGGATGGAAATATCGTGTGAACGGTGCTTTTCCAAACCATAGTGCTGGTGTAGCTACGGTAAAACCAGGAGATACAATTGAGTGGGTATACGTATTACAATAAGAAAGGCATTCGGTAAAGGGCTATGAAAATAAGTTTTTCTTCTTTACATCCTTTTGTGAATTTTTTCTATTATATCGGGGTGATGATGCTATGTATGATGTGTCTTCATCCTCTTTTTTTAATTGGAGCAATAGTATTAATTATTATGTTAAATGTGATGCAAGGAAATAGCGAAAAGATAAGAAAGATGCTACCGAGCACAATTGTTTTCTTTTTTATGGTAATTTTATTTAATTCGTTATTAACGCATAGAGGTCGAACTACGTTGTTTTGGTTAGGTGATAGCCGTATTAAGCTTGAGGCGATTATGTTTGGAATAGTAATGGGGTTATTACTAGTTGCAGTTATGTTTACGTTTGCGTCATACAATGATATTATTTCCAGTCACAAATTTTTATATTTGTTTTCAAGAATTTCACCGAAAGTTGCATTGTTAACGATGATTACAGTGAGATTTGTTCCTTTGTTTATAAGGCGATTAAAGAAAATCACACTCGTTCAAAAGACGAAAGGTGTGCAGGTAGATTCAGGTTCGATAATTGAACGCGTCAAAAATGGTATGCAATTGCTGCAAGTATTATTAATTTGTTCATTGGAAGATGCACTGCAAACGGCAGATTCTATGCAAGCTCGTGGATTTGGTGTAACGAAACGTACGACATATATTCGCTATAGAATGGAAAAACGAGATTGGTATACGCTCAGTTATTTAAGTATTCTATTTATAATTGCTATCATATGTAGTACGTATGGCGGAGGAAAGTTAATCATTTATCCGAAAGTCGAATCTATTTTATTTCAGCAATACGATGGGATGATGTTTATCGTATTTACGATGTTTATTAGTTTACCAATTATAATGGAAGGAAGGGAATGGTTATGGTGGCGCATGCAGAAATAAACAATTTATCATTTGTATATGCTGATGAAAACGAAAAAGCGTTACAGCATATTTCTCTTTCTGTTCAAAAAGGAGAGTTTATTGCACTTGCCGGCGGATCAGGATCCGGGAAGACGACTTTATTAAAACATTTTAAAAAAGAATTACTTCCAATTGGTAAGCGTACTGGGGATACATATTATGATGGTACTTTATTAGAAAATGTACCTGATTTGTTATCTGCTCAAGAAATTGGTATGGTATTTCAAAATCCAGAAAATCAACTCGTAATGGATACAGTTATTCAAGAATTAGCATTTTCTTTAGAAAATATTGGGTTACCATCACATATTATTCAAAAACGAATAGCAGAGCTCATTAGCTTCTTAGGATTTCAAGATTTATTGCATCAATCTGTTCACACGTTATCTGGTGGGCAAAAGCAACTTGTTAATTTAGCTGCGGTATTAGTTATGCAGCCAAAGTTATTATTATTAGATGAACCGACAGCACAATTAGATCCAATTGCTGCGAAAGAGTTTTTAGGATTGTTAAAGCGTATTAATGAAGAACTTGGAATTACGATTGTTTTAAGTGAACATCGTTTAGATGAAGTGATACCACTTGCAACGCGCGTGATTTGTATGAATAACGGCCGAATCATGTATGACGGTAGTCCGAAAGCGGTTGTAGCGAACATGTGGGAAGTAGAAAAGTTCCGTCCATTTATTCCGCAAATTCCAAGGCTATTTTTAGAGTGGAATGTGAGAGATATTCCGTTTACGGTGCGAGAGGCGCAAATGAAAATGAATAATTTTTCAGCGATATCATATGTAAATGAGCCAATAGCACAAAGTGAAAAGCAAGAGGTAATTTTAAGCGCAGAGCATATTTCGTTCCAGTACGAAAAAAATAGTCCGCTTATTTTACGTGATTTATCAGTTTCGATTGAAAAAGGAAAATGGGTAGCGCTCGTTGGGAAGAACGGTACAGGTAAGTCTACACTGTTAACGATTTTAGCAGGATTACAAAAAGCGAGAAGAGGGAAAGTAAAGTGGAACGGGAAAGTGATACATAAAATCGATTCGAAAGAACGGTTTAAAAGTATTGGGTATGTATCGCAGCATCCATATTATCATTTTACATTTGATACAGTGTGGGACGAGGTGTATGAACGTGCACGTGAATTATATGGAGAACAAGGAAAAGAAATAGCAGAAGATACGCTAAAACAGTTTTGGTTGTATTCGCTTAAAGAACGCCATCCGCATGATTGTAGCGGAGGAGAGCAACAACTTCTTGCATTATGTACAACGTTATTATCAAAGCCAACGTTATTATTACTTGATGAACCGACAAAGGGATTAGATCCATGGAAGAAAGAAAGAGTAGGAGAACTATTTAGGAAGCTGCAAAAAGAAGGAACAACAATTGTAATGGCAACGCATGACATTGAGTTCGCTGCGAAATACGTTGATCAATGTATGATGTTATTTGATGGGACAGTCATTATGAATGATGCACCGAAAGAATTTTTTAGCGGCAACTTCTTTTATACAACATCTATCAATCGATTCATTCGAAAAGAATTGCCATATGCATTAACTTGGGAGGATGTGTACGAAGCGTGTCCAAACGATATGTTGCATTCATAATATGTATCTTTGCAGTAATAATCGGCACATTACTTCTTACGACACTTGTCATGGACGGTTATTACATGTTAAGTAGTTTGTTTATATTAGCGGTTATTATGTTACCTTTCTATATCCGTTTTGAAAGAAAGGCGTTTGTTTCACGTGAAATTGTTCTCGTTGCTGTATTAGCAGCAATTGCAGCAGTTAGCCGCGTACCATTTTCGATATTGCCAAGTGTACAACCGACTTCATTTGTCATTATCGTTTCTGCAATTGTGTTTGGGAGTGAAACGGGTTTTATGATTGGTGCCACAGCAGCGATTGTGTCTAACATCTTTTTAGGGCAAGGTCCGTGGACGCCGTGGCAAATGTTTTCATGGGGTATGATTGGTTTTATAGCTGGATTATTGCGTAATACATTTTTAATGAAAAAGCTATGGGGAAGACTCCTGTACGGATTGTTTGTTGGATTTTTATTTGGCTGGATTATGAATTTCTGGGGACTTCTCGGTTTTATAAGAGAGGCAACGTGGGAAACAGTCATTTCGTATTACATCGCAAGTTTTTATTTCGATTTGAGCCATGCAATTTCGAATGTTGTCTTCTTACTATTATTTAGTACTTCTTGGATTACGATTCTCACAAGATTTAAAAAGAAATACGGTATATTAGATGAGCATAACGTGACATAGAAAAGCATACTCATATAAGGTAGGGTCGCGACTTACATATTCGTTTGCCTCTTTCATGCTTCTTACATATTGTAAGGAGCATTTTTTTGTCAAAAAATAGATTCAATATGCATCCGCTATTATATAAAATTATTTGTATAATAGTACGTGAGAACTCTTTTCAAGAGGGAGGTGTATAGTTAATGAAGTTAGTTATTCCGAAGCAACATGGTGCATGGGCCATGCTTGTTATACCTTTTCTATTAAGTATCATACTTGGGAAACCTACTATATATCACATTCCATTGTTTATAGCATGGTTCTTTATCTATTTAGCCACGTATCCATTTCTTACGTACATAAAGCAAAGAAGAAAAAAAGAATTTTTACATGCTGCCATTGTTTACTTTACTATCGCGTTCCTATTTGGGATGATTTCTTTATTATATGAATGGCGCATTCTTTTATTCGTAATAGTCATGATTCCACTATTTATAGTAAATATGCATTATGCTCGTCAAAAAAATGAAAGGGCACTATTAAATGATATTTGTGCGATCATTGTGTTTTGTGTTGGTGGGTTAATTAGTTATTATTTTTCAATGAAACAAATCGATCATACAGCATTATTCATTGCACTTATTTCATTCTTATACTTTTTAGGTAGTACGTTTTATGTGAAAACGATGATACGTGAGAAAAATAATCCGAAGTATCGTTTTATATCTTGGGGTTATCATATTCTATTAACAATCATTGTATTTGCAATTAATCCGTGGTGCTCCCTTATTTTTATACCAAGTGTCATTCGAGCCATTATATTGTATGGCAAAAAAATTTCTATTATAAAAGTAGGGGTTTTAGAAATTGTGAATTCTGTATATTTTTTAATCATAACGGCAATAATTATGAAGTATGCCATTTGAAAAAACTTCCCACCTTATGATGGGAAGTTTTTTCAATCTTGTTCTAAAATGTGAACGGTGTAATCGCAGCGTTGAATAGCTTGTTCGATCGCATAAAGGGATTGCTCAATACGAGCGCGATTAAAATCTTTTTCAACAGTCTGTAGTGCTTCTTCTAAACAATGTTTTGCTTCTTGTAATGATTGAAAAGAATCTTGTACATATCCGCGAGCATTTTGATGCATTTCATAATCCTCCTTGCATATTCATATATGTATAGTATGAACAGTAAAGAAGAAAATATTATTTGTTATATTTGTTTGACAATTAAAATGAAATTACGTATAGTAAGAATTAAGTGAATATTTTCTTATCCAGAGAGGTGGAGGGACTGGCCCGATGAAACCCAGCAACCGCGATGCAGGTGCTAATTCCAGCAGAACATATTTGTTCTGGGAGATAAGACGAAGATATATACGTAACTTCTTCTTATCGGAGAGGTTTTTTTGTTGCAAAAAAACCGATTACGAAAATTTATACTAAGAAGAAAGGGGTTGCGCATTGCTGTGACACTCGAAAAATACGTAAAACTGCGTAGTACAGTTTATGAATATATGATAGAGCAAGATAAGCCAATATCATTGTTAGATATTCAAGAACATATCGTTTCGCATCATGAAGGAAAATTCACGAAAAAGATGTTACATCAATTTTATTTATCAAGACTATTAGATGAACTGAAACTGGATGGGAAAATTACATTAGCTGATGAATATCTCTATACTGAAAAAGGGGTATTTTATAAGGCGAGAAAAGGGAGCTAAGCTCTCTTTTTTTTAAAATAACGGAGTATGTAGAGTAAAAGACTGCTTAAGCAGCCTGATACAGGGAATGGTGTTGAGTGTGTAGTGTCAAAAATTGAATGTGCCTGAAAGAGGCAATTCGTATCGGCTGCAAATGAAAAGAGACACCTTCGCCGAATAGGTGTCAGTCGTTTTGCAAAATAGACTTGCTATTTAACAGTTCTTAGAATAACATGCAGGGTTTTGGAAGTCAAAAGGGAATTAAAGGAAGGGGTACAATTATGTACGCTTACTTATTAAAAGATATAACGAAATGGATCCCAAAGTACGTTGTAGATAAGGGATATGAATATTATGAAGATGGACATGTAGAAGATGTTGAAATACAAGATAACAAAGTGTTTGCTTTCGTTACTGGAAATGCAGGGAATTATGAAGTAGTTATCGATCTCGAAGATTTTTCAAAAAGTAGTTGCGAATGTCCGTATGAAAATTATTGTAAACATATGGCGGCAGTTGTTTATGATATTCAAGGTGCTGGTGAGAGTGCAGTTAAAGAGAAACTGAAAGATTTAGAAAAAGAAGAGTTACTTACTGTATTAAATCGACTGTTGCAAAGTTCGAAAAACGTACAAATTGTAGAGAAGTTATTAAAGAAGGGGTAATTTTAACGATAGAGGGAGTTGTTTTGTAGTGAACGTACTGATTATATACGCTCATCCTAATCCTTCAAGTTTTAACGGGGCAATTTTAGAGCATGTGCAAAAAGGGCTACAGGAAACAAATCATTCGGTTACGTTGCTTGATTTATACAAGGAACAATTTGATCCGGTACTTGTATTCAATGAAGAGAAGAAAAGACGTGATTTAATAAATGAAGAAGAGACAGCGCGGTATAGAAAATTAGTGGAAGAAGCAGATACACTTCTCTTTATATATCCGATATGGTGGTGGGGGATGCCAGCTATTTTAAAAGGTTTTATTGACCGTATTTTCGTAGCTGGATTTGCTTATAAATATGAAGGGGCTCTGCCGAAAGGATTATTGCAAGGGAAAAAAGCGTGGGTTATTAATACGTTAGACTCACCTCTATGGTACGTCGCATTGTTATATCGATCAGCAGATTGGATTATGATGAAGAGAGGTGTTTTACGTTTTTGTGGCATTCGTGATATAAAACGGTCAGTGTTTCAATCTGTGAAAACGAGTAAAGTATCAAAGCGTGAAAAATGGTTATTACAAATAGAAGAAAAGGCTCGTACATTATGAATGAAGTCGATCGTATTATAAACTGTTGTCAGTATGATAACGAACTTTTTCGGAAGTATATTACGTGTTTACTTCAATTGAAAAAATGCAGCGATACATTTCAACAAATTCAAATAGAGTTAAGAAATGATTATTTAATAAGAGGGATTTGTGAAAGAGAAGTTGATGAGGTAGTACGGGGAAGTAAAGAATATGAAATGCATTTTCTTCCTAAAGTATTACAGTGGAATTTCTTGAGGGAAAATCCACATTTAATTGAAAGAGTGTGTGAAGATTTTTTTGCGTTTGAGTCATTACATCTTACGGACATAGAGTGGAAGACAGTTATAAATTGAATGGGAAATGAATGATTTATTATGTAAAAAAGCTAGTATAAAACTAGCTTTTCGTTTAAATAAATAAAAAGCATAGACTAATGATGAAACCTGCATATAGTAAGTTAATAACGCAAAATCCCATAATGTCACGAGCACCTAAACCAGCTATCGCTAATGCTGGTAATGCCCAGAAAGGTTGAATTAAATTCGTCCAAGCATCGCCCCACGCAATGGCCATTGCAGTTTTTGCAGCAGGTACACCAAGTTCAGCGCCAGCTGGAATCATAATTGGTGCTTGCACGGCCCATTGACCGCCACCAGATGGAACGAAAATATTAACGATACCAGCACTTAAAAAAGTAAAGAGCGGGAAAGTTGATTCGTTTGAAATGCTAATAAAGAAATTAGAAATAGCCCCTCCAAGTGAAAGTCCTTCACTATTTGCTCCAATCATCATGCCCATAATTCCTGCGTAAAACGGAAATTGAAGTAAAATGCCAGAGGCACTTTTCGTAGAGTCTGAAAAAGCGCGAATATACTGAATCGGAGTGCGGTGGAAAATAAGTCCAGCAATTAATAACATAAAAATCACGATATCGAGAGTAAGATTAAATCCTTTCGTATAAAAGTAATTGAAAATATAAATGAGACCTAACAATCCAACACAAAGTGTAATAATGATGCTATTTTCCATTTTTTCAGCGAATGTATTTTTTTCTACTTCTTGAGCAGCAGCTTCTTCATGGAACACGCTAGGATCTACAGTTATCGTATGTTTTTCATCTGGATGCATCGCTTTATTAATGAGAGGCATCGTAACGAGAAAAATAATAACTGGAACGAGAGCGTATGGTGAGAATAACGTTTCTGTTATCGGAATTGCCTCTTTAATACTTCCAGCAGTCGTTTTAATTAACGTTTCACCGCCTGTTGCTAACGTAAGAGGGATAGAGGCAGAAAGACCGGCATGCCAAATGAGAAATCCAGAGTAAGAAGAGGCAATTGCTAGTCTATAATCTAATCCGTCCAGTTGCCTTGCCACTTCTTTTGCGTATAAAACAGATACAACAATTCCAAAGCCCCAGTTTATGTATGCACCAAGTAAACTTACAATGGAAATGGCAATAATACCTTGTCCATTCGTTTTCGGTAGTCTGGCAGCTTTCGTTAATCCTTTTTTAATAAGAGGAGCATTTGCTAAAGCAGATCCAGTCACGAGTACAAGTGCCATTTGCATAGAAAAGGCGAGGAGTCCCCAAATTCCATTACCCCAGTGATTAATCATTTCTACAGGTGTTTGGTGAGTCGCAAACATACCAAAGAAGATAACGAAAACAGTTAGTAAACATGATAAAATAAACGGTTCTGGCAAGAAGCGCTGCACTAAGGCGACGCAACCATTTGTAAAGGAACGAAACAAAATAGATCAACCTCCTTATGTATATGTATTACAATTATTCGAGGTTGTTTCGTTCATAACCTTTTAGAATCGGAAAATTCTGATATTTTAAAAGGGATTGAAATATTTTCAATAAGAGTAGTACCATCATCACCCTGACAAAAAAATGATGGTAGCGGCATATAAGCAAATATTTTATACCGTAAGTGCTGAGCTACCTAACAATCCATCCAATCTGTTTGATAATAGTGTTTACTTTTGATGAGTTAACTCGTAAAGGAGTAAGTCATTCAGCTCCACCTGTTATGGTTTCAAATGTAGCTTATGGTAGAACGATTTATGTAAAATTAGAAACAACATCTAAGAGCAAAGATGTACAAGCTGTTTTTAAATCCTTACTTAAGGATAACAGCGTTGAAACAAGTGGACAGTATAAAGATATTTTTGAAGAAAGTACCTTTACTGCTGTAGTATTCATATTTCTTATGGCTGTATCAATGTTTTTAATGATTGCATTTCCCATTATTAAATCCCCATAAATATAGCCTATCTTAGGTTGATAGTGATGCATGGTGCCTCCATGTATGTAAATGCATCTTGTCGAAATTATTAAAAAGGGGAATCTTTCTATTTGAAGAACTAATAATTGATTGTCAATATGTATTAGAAATCTCAATCTAAACTAAAGGAGAACAAAATGGGACAAAACAATAAGGGCTTTTCTGAAACAGGATTGCGCAAAATGCGCAATATATTGGCGCGGCATGTCGATTCTGGAAAGATTCCTGGGCTCGTCGCCTTAGTCAGCCGAAACGGCGAGACGCACGTCGAAGCACTTGGAACAATGAGGCATGATGGTGGTGCACCAATGCGTCGGGACACGATTTTTCGATTGGCGTCCACTAGCAAGCCAATCGCAGTTTCACCAGTAATGGTTTTGCTCGATGAGTGCAAACTGCATTTAGACGACCCAGTAGACAAATGGCTACCGGAACTCGCCGACCGGCAAGTGTTGAAACGACCCGATGGCCCGCTAGAAGAGACCGTCCCAGCACGGCGTCCTATCACTGTACGAGACTTGTTGACCTCCACATTCGGGCTCGGAGTGGATCTCACGTTGATGGGTTCTCCAATCATGAACTCGTTCTTCGAGAGTGGGATATTCGACACGCCAGGGCAGGATATGCCCGATCCAGATGAGTTTATGCGTCGCCTAGGTGCACTTCCGCTAAGCTATCAGCCCGGAGAGCGGTGGCAGTATCATATCAGTATAGAAGTAATCGGCGTTCTTGTTGCCAGGGTCACGGGTCAGACGTTCGAGTCGTTCTTGCACGAACGCATATTCGATCCGCTAGAAATGAAGGACACTGGATTCTACGTACCTCAGCTTAAGATTGATCGGCTTCCACCAGCCTTCACCCCCAATCCGGAGACAGGTGAATTCATCGTGTGGGATGAGGGGGCGGGTGGACGTTACAGCAAACCTCCAGCATTCCAAGCAGGCGGTGGTGGACTGCTTGGAACCGTCGACGATTATCACGCGTATTTGCAGATGCTTTTGAATAAAGGGATGCACGGCACTAAACGGATCCTGTCTAGGCCCGCAGTACAGCTGATGACCACCAACCGTCTTACTCCGGAACAACAAGTATACCGAGACGATTTGGCCAAAAATAACGTCCATTTGTCGTTCGGACAAGGGATCCAAGGTGGCTGGGGCTTTGGGATGGCGGTGCGTACCTATCTTGGAGACTACGCGTCTATCGGTCAATTCGGCTGGGATGGTGGAACCGGTACTTCAGCTTACGCTGATCCAGATAAACAGTTTATTGGAATTCTGTTCACCCAGGTTGGGATGTCGACTCCGGCCCCATCGCATCTTATCCAAGACTTCTGGACCACGGCCTACCAAGCGATCGAAGACTAGGGTATCGTTTAAAGGAAAACGCCAAAACGGATAGATAATCATGGGCTTGATGGCCATGATCACCACCATGGTTAAAAGTGAAGTACTGCGGTAACAGTTAGGCATTATTAATAATAGCACAACAAAAACTCCTCTTGAATGCAAGAGGAGTTTTTTATTGGGAATAGTAAGGATGAGGGGAGGTGCATTACATATGGGAAAAGGTAGAAGTAATAATGCAGGTAAAAAGCAACCAAATTTCGATGATTCATCTAATTTCGCTAAACAAAGCCAACCGACAGAAAAGAAGAAGAAATAAAAAAAGGATCTCTCTATATCAAGAGAGATCCTTTTTTATTATATTGACGTTTTAGCACAACAGATTGAGTGTTCAATTAAATAGCCATAACTGTGCAAGGTTTAAACTCCTGCTTCCACTACCGTGGAAGCTTCTCTAAATGATGTGCAATATCAATATACATATTTGAGTAAACTGAATGTATTTCATTACTTGGCGTAGCGTTAGAAGAGAAGTGGACAATTACCATATTTGCTTTCGGATCAATGTAAAGTGTTTGTCCGTAACTACCTAACACTTCAAAAGCACCTTGTTCATTGTGCGGAATCCACCATTGATTATGATAAGAAATGGAAGCTCCAGGGCTAATTGCAAGTTCACCTTCTTGGACATTTTTTATATCTTCAGTAATAGAAGAAGGGAGAATTTGTTTTCCGTTATATTCCCCGTTGTTTAATAGTAATTGCCCGAATTTCGCCATATCTCTAGCAGTTGCATTTAAGCCAGCGCTTGCTTGTTCTATTTTCGTTTCATCTGTAACGTAATACGCGTTTTCTTCCATACCAATTTGAGACCAAATTCGTTCGCTAACATTTTCAGCTAATGATTTACCAGTGATAGTTCGAATAACCCAAGCGAGCGTTTCTGTTGATACGTTATTGTAAGAAAAGGCAGAACCAGGCGGTGCAGTTTCTTCGGCTTCTCGTAACATATCATAAATTTTCATCGGACCATCGTAATTTTTGTCGCGGGGTAAAATATTGCTAGCTAAATATAATTGTGCATCTTGATTTTCTAGCCCAGGTTGCTCATATCCATGAGTAGGATATTCAGCTGAAACTTGCATGTCCATTAATTGCTGAAGTGTGGCATTACCGAATGGTGTATTTTTTAATTCTTTTATATATGTGTCAGCTGTTTTTTCTAAGTCAATACGTTTTTCTTCAGCGAGAGATTGTATAATTGCCCCGGTAAAGACTTTTGCTAATGATGCCATACCATGAGGTTCATTCTGTTTATACCCATTGAAATATCGTTCATAAACAAGTTGTCCATTATGTACAACGACAAAAGCATCTGTTTTGTTATCGTCTAAAAGTTTTTTTAGAGGAGTTGTATTTCCGAATCTACGCTCCACAGCAAAATCGTCTAAGTTTTGCAATGCGAAAGGGAAGTGAGCAATTTGGTCAGGATTTTTTTTTACGTCATTAACTAAAGTGAATTCTTTCATATGGGTATACGACCAACGTAAGTAAGGGTCATTTAACCAGTTTTCTTTTGTCACATTATGTTTTGATGGGGTCGTTTTATTTTGTTTGAAGTAAGTAAACCCAAGCCCTGTAATTACAAATATGAATGTTAGTATAAGTAAGAGTAGGGGAGATTTTTTTAGTTTCATATATGGCCCTCCTTTTTATTTCTACTATAAGTATACGCTCGTCTTGAAGGAAATACAAAATAAGGAAAGTAAACGGGGAAGTTTACTTTCCTTATTAACGTTAAGCGGAAATTTTTCCGTCTGTAGGTTGTTGTTTGAATTTTTGTTTTCGTCCGTGTAATCCATAATATAAAAGTAAAGTGAAAGCAACGATAATAGCTGCGATAAAATACATATTATGATAACTAGATTTCGCTGCGACAATACCTAAAATGAAAGAACCAAAGCCAATACCACTATCAAAGAATGAGAAATACGTAGCTGTCGCAGAACCACGTCTATGGTTTGGAGCAGCAGAAATCGCAATCGTTTGGAAACTCGGAATTAATGTTCCGTAACCTAAACCGATTAGCATACCTGCGCCAAGGAACCAAAATGAAGTTTGTGCTTGGCTTAATATGAACATTCCGATTGTGAAAATAATGATAGCAGGGTAAACAAGTACATTTTCACCGAAGCGATCAAAAATCTTTCCTGTAAATGGACGAGAAATGACAACGACAAGTGCATATACAATGAAGAAATAACTTGCAATTTCACTTAAACCGAGTTCTTTCGCATAAATAGGAATAAAGGATAAAATACCACTATAAGAAAAGGCTAAAACAAATCCTGTAAGTGCAATCGGAATAGAAGATGGTTCGATTAAGTCTTTCCATTTCATTTTTTCACGTTTTTGTTTGCTCACAGGTGCTTCATGCGGAATATTTACAAGTAGTCCTAATAAAAATGCAAGTAATGAAAATACGGAACAAACGATAAATAACACAGTAAACGAAAAATGAGAAATAATTGTTAAACCTAAAAAAGGACCAATTACCATCGGCAGACTCATAAATACGCCGAAATATGCAAGTGCTTCGCCTCGTCTATGAGCTGGCGCAACATCAGTTACAATCGTACCAGTAGCTGTCGTTGCCATCCCGAACCCAATACCGTGCAAGAAGCGAAGGGCAAGTAATAAGAATAAACTTTGCGCACCGAAATACATAACAGTAGCGGCTAAAAATAATGAAAGTGAAATAAATAATATTTTCTTTCTTCCTAAATCATCGAGCCATTTTCCTGTGAATGGTCTACATAAAACAGAAGAAATAAGAAACACAGTTGCAACTAAACCAATTTCCTCAGGTTTTCCTTTTAGGCCGTCTATTACATAGACAGGCAGAGTAGTCATAAGCATGTAAAATGTTAAGAAGAGAAATAGACTACTAAAACAAGTTCCGAGGAAATCCTTCGTCCAAAGTTTCTCACTTTGCATCGTCATCCCTCCAATTTAATCTAAATTTTTAATAATTTGTTGTAACACTTGAAATGCTTGATGTAAATCATCTTCATTAATACCTTCTAGCGTTTTTTCTTCGAAAGTGTCAACTTCTTCTTGCCATACTGGAATCATCTTTATCGCTGTTTCGGATAAAGAAATGAGCTTCTCGCGGCGATCTTTACCTTCTGTACGAATAATCCATCCCATCGTTTCCATACGTGTTAACGTACGAGTCATCGTTGGTGATTCAACATTTAAATATTGGCATAATTCTGTTTGCGTACAAGAACCAGTTTGATTAATGCGGAAAATAACAGCCCACTGCGCACTAAATAACCCAGTTGGAGATACACGTTCATTAAATTTCTTCGTAAACTTTCGAGAAGTCTGGCTGACGATATGAAAAAAATGTTGTTTTTCGTCCATGTATTTTGATCCTTTCAAATTAGTTACCTAGCTAACTATATACTTTTTTATAATAATTGTCTAGTAATAGACATGTTGATTTATGTAAAAAATTCTTATAGGTTTTATGTTGCGAACGTATATTCTACGTGCTATTCTTTAATTAAGTAAAGAATTTTCTTTCTATTAAATAGAATGGGGGAACTTGTGATGATTAAGCCTGCAACAATGGAGTTTGTTTCACTATCGAACGGAGAAACGATTGCATATCAGGAAGTTGGAAGGCGAAATACAGATATTCTTGTACTCATTCACGGGAACATGACATCGTCACAACATTGGGATTTAGTTATTGAAAAGTTGCAAGATCAATACCATATTTACGCTCTTGATTTAAGAGGGTTTGGACAATCAACGTATAATCAGTCGATAGATTCACTACAAGACTTTGCAGAAGATGTAAAATTATTTATCGACGAGTTAAAGTTAGAGAAATTCTCATTAATGGGTTGGTCAATGGGCGGTGGTGTTGCGATGCAATTTACAGCGAATCACCCAACTTTTGTAGAAAAGTTAATTTTAGTAGAATCAGTAGGAATGAAAGGATACCCAATCTTTAAAAAAGATACGAATGGGCAGCCAATCGTATCAAGTTTAGTAAAGACGAAAGAAGAAATTGCGCAAGATCCAGTACAAATCGCTCCAGTATTAGACGCGATAAAAAATATGAACAAACTATATTACCGTACAGTATGGAATCTATTAATATATACACATAATCAACCTGAACCAGACCGTTATGAAAAGTATTTAGATGATATGTTAACGCAACGTAATTTCGTAGATGTGAATTATGCGCTCATTACATTTAATATTTCGGATGAACATAATGGGGTTGTAGAGGGAAGTAAGCAAATTCATCATATTAAAGCGCCGACACTCGTCATACAAGGTGATAGAGATTATGTCATACCGCAAGTAGTCGGTGAGGAATTAGCGAAACATTTGCCAAATGCAGAGTTGAAGGTATTAGAAGATTGCGGACACTCACCGTTTATTGATTGTTTAGATGTATTTATAAAACATGTAGAAGATTGGCTAGAATAGAAAGAATCCCCAAAATGAAAAGTTTTGCATATACTATAACATTTGTATGTATAAGGGGAGATTATCAATGCATAAACCATCCTTAATCGCTTATTCGCCATATGATCATCATATCTATACAAAAATAATGATAGATCCGATGTATATGCAAGTTTCACCAGCTGTAGTCCCTTTACAAATGCAGCAGCCACTAACAGCTCATATGCAACATTACTTATATGGATCTTCATTTTATGAAAATCCATATTTTAAACACTTTCATTACAATGTGAAAGCACAAGTTTGGGAAGGGTAGGAAGCTAAAAGGTTAATTCTTTTAGCTTCTTTTTTATTGTGAATATTCGTACACGCATTTGAAAAAACAGTTTATAATGAAAAGTGGAAGCGTGAGAAGGAGAGGGACAAAGGATGTCAATGCGTTTTACATTTTGGATTATGGTTGGGATTGTAGCAATTTCTGGTTTATCACAAGGAATGCTCTTACCTGCCATTGCAATGATTTTTGAACAAGAAGGGGTTAGTTCAAGTATTAACGGTATTCATGCGACGGCATTGTACATCGGGATATTAGTTATTTCGCCGTTTCTTGAAAAACCGATGCAAAGGTTTGGAATGAAGCCAATTATTGTTATAGGTGGGTTTCTCGTTATTATTTCATTATTCTTTTTTACACAAACATTTTCGTTTTGGGTATGGTTTATCCTTAGATTTCTAGTTGGAGTCGGAGATCATATGCTTCATGTCGGAACACAAACGTGGATTACGACAACATCAGACCCAAGTAAAATAGGGAGACAAGTATCGATATACGGTGTATTCTTCGGAATTGGTTTTGCTGTTGGTCCGTATTTAGCAAGCACTGTGCAGTACGGTCTTGCAACACCATTTATTATATCTACTATACTTTGTTTAATAGGTTGGCTTTTACTACTTCCAACAAAAAATGCATTCCCAGCGCAAGATGAAAGAGAAGTGAAGAGTGAATCATCATTTTCTCGTTATAAACAAGTTGTTGGATTAGGGTGGATTGCGTTACTAGGACCACTTGCATACGGTGTACTTGAGGCGATGTTAAATAGTAACTTACCAGTATACGCACTTCGTAAAGGGTGGTCTGTTTCAGATGTATCCTTCTTATTACCAGCATTTGCAGTTGGGGGTATTATTACACAGATTCCGCTCGGTATATTGAGTGATAAATACGGAAGGGATCGTATATTAACGTGGACGTTTAGCATAAGTACGGGCATTTTTCTACTTGCCGCCGTATTTGATCAATATTACTGGATCGTCTTTGCCTGCATGCTTTTAGCGGGTATGGTTATTGGATCGTGTTTCTCTTTAGGGCTTGGATTTATGACTGATTTATTACCGAGACATTTACTACCGGCAGGTAATATATTATCCGGAATCGCTTTTAGTTTAGGAAGTATTATGGGGCCTGTATTAGGCGGCGTATTTATAGAGAAAATACAGTATACAAGCTTTTTTATTGCGGTTATGATTATAATGGGAATTCTAGCAATGTTATATATGGTCTACATGAAGAATCAATTCGCATCAAGAAAAATAGAAAGTAGGTTAGGGCATGACAAAACAACCTAATAAAAAGAAATTTGAAGTACTAGAAAATGAAACAATTACAGACTGCTTAGCACGTATGGAGCAAGAAGGCTACGCTCCGTCTCGTCGTATGGAAGAGCCGATCTTTCATGAAGTAAAGAAAGACGGCAAAACAGTAGTTGAGCCGTGCGGTAGGAAGATTGTTTTTGAAGGGAAATTGAAGTAATCCAATAACAAATTCTCTTTATCGTATAGAGCCATCCAATAGCTGGGTGGCTTGTTTTTTTATTAATCAATGAAGGAAGGAATTAATTAAAATGAATCTCCCTTTCATTTCTCCTAATTGGCTTCTTTATATGGGTCAAAAGATTGCTACTTTTTTTGTATATTGGTAAAATAAGTTCTTGGGTCTTACTTATTGTTATCGGTATAATGTTTGTCGCTTAACGTAAAGAAATTAGTTACAATGATTCCATAATATTTAAAGGGGGTACAGCAACGATCCCCTCTTTTTGGAGCCACTCACAAACGTAAAGCAAGAGAAGAGGCTATATGAACTATTCTTCTATCTTGTTTAGATTAAACGAGTTACTGCAATTGGAACAGGTATATGAAACTAGTCGACATCCTGATGGATCATGTTTCTCTAGCAATCTATCAATTCTGATGGAATTGATAGATTGCTAGAGAATGGAAAATGATTATCTGTATATTCCGAAGCAGATGTAACAGAGTGTCCTTCCATAATTAAGGGTAAAACCAAAATACGTTGTTTTAAAGAATGATTTGTTAGAACTGGTTATAAGTAATAAAACAGAAAAGAGGATCACATGTTAGATACTTTACAGAGAAGTAAAAAGTTTTTTTTATTATGTCTTATTTTTTTAGTGCTTTTAACTGCTTGTGGTAATACAGATGTTAAGACATCTAAAGCTTCATTACCACCGGCTGAATCTAATATAGATACATCATTAAAAGCACCAAATTGGGTAGAGAAGAGTCCTATCCAACAGTCTCCTAATTTTACGGAAGATAAAAAAGTAAAATCGGTTGTGAATTTACTAGCAACGGGTGATAATTTATATCATGACGCAGTAATTAAAGATGGCAAACAAAAAGACGGTTCATATGATTATAACTATATTTATGAAAATATCAAAAAAGCTGTTAAATCAAGTGATCTTGCTATCGTGAACCAGGAGACTCCAATTGCAGGAAATAATCTAAAAGTACAGGGATATCCGACTTTCAATACACCTGAAGAAGTAGGCCAATCTTTAGTGGACACTGGATTCAATATAGTGACTCAAGCGACAAATCATGCTATGGATATGGGTATTAAAGGTGTTGCGAATACAAGAGAATACTGGAAGAAATATCCGGATGTTATCCCAGTAGGTATTAATGAGAGTCAAAATGAGCGTAATGAAATAAAAACAATTACAAAAAATGGTATTCGTTTTGCGTTACTAAATTATACATATGGTACGAATGGAATTAAAATTCCGGCTGATAAGTCTTGGGCTTTAAATTTAATTGATAAAAAAGCGATACAAAATGATGTGGAAAAGGCAAAGAGTAGCTCTGATATGGTGATTGTTATGGTGCATTGGGGAGTAGAATATACATCTACACCTTCAAAGCAACAAAAAGAAGTTGCACAATATTTAACAGATTTAGGTGTAGATGTAGTAATTGGAAATCATCCACATGTAATTCAACCAATTGAGTGGAAACAAAATAAAGATGGACATGAAACGCTAATCTATTATTCACTTGGAAATCTTATCTCTGCGCAAGAAAAATTAGAAACATTGGTTGGAGGATTATCTTATGTACAATTTGTTAAGTATGAAGATAAAACTTTTGGTATACGACAAGCGGCAATCGTACCGACAGTAACCGACTACGCTGATGGTAAGAAACAATTTAAAATTCAATTTTTAAAAGATTATTCGGATGAAGATTCTAAAAAACATGGAATTAAAAAATTTGTCGGCCCCGTTTCTTTGAAGGATTTCAAGGAGATTCCTAGAGACGTGTTGGGAAATTGGTATAAAGACTAATAAACAAAAAGGGAATGAGATACAATTAAAAAATTTATAATTTTAGCATTGGTATTGGCAATGGGATGGAGTCTTGCTGCTTGTAGTGGAAAGCAAACATCTCAGGAAACTACTAATAATAACGATAAAAATAAAAAAGAGATACATGCGAATAAAAAAGATGTTTTACCTATCTCTGATCCTAATGATTGGAGAATTATTCTTGTAAATAGAGAGCATATGTTATCAAAGGAACTAGGAATTGAATTAACAAGTATTACCCAAAATGCTAAGCCGAATATGAAAATAGATAGTAGAATTGCAACTTCCTATCAGGATATGGTAGCAGCTGCAAAAAAAGAGGGAATCAATCTTTATTTAAGATCAGGTTATCGAGCTATAAAATTACAACAAACGTATTATGATGCTTCAGTTAAAAGCTATAAATCTCAAGGTTTGTCGGACAAAGAAGCTAGTGCTAAAGCATTGGAATATCTTCAGTATCCTGGTGCAAGTGAACATCATACTGGATTAGCGTTAGACATTATTTCAGTTGAATGGCAGAATACTGTAGAAGATTTAAATGCAAAATTTGAAACTACCGATGCATTCAAATGGTTAGATAAGAATGCTGCAGAGTATGGATTTACTCTCCGCTATCCAAAAGATAAAGAGAATATTACTGGCATTAAGTATGAGCCATGGCACTATCGTTATGTAGGAAAAGAAGTTGCTGTTTATCTAAAAGAAAAAGGGTTAACTTTAGAAGAATATAACGAAAAAATTAAGTCTGGTAAGTAAAAATACACTTTGATTCTATTAAAAAGTCAGATTTGGAGGGTGTGTTAATCTTCCTCCTAGAATTGCGAAAACAGTGTATGATAATGTAAGCACGTATGAACCAGTTATCGTGTGAAACGATGTATGTATAAAAAAGTTACATTTATAAAAGAAGCAATGAAAAAGGATCTGATATTCATATCAGATCCTTTTTCATTCACAACATAGAATACTTACTTAACTAAGCCTTAAAGACTGCCTGCTTTTCAGGTACTACAATAGTAACCTCGCTTTTTTATTTTGGATGTTCGTTTTTCTTAGCTTGATAGACATGTGGAAGTAGTTCAAACAATGCGATTAGCATTTTTTTGTTTGCATGATTTGTGCACCGGATATTCACTATTGATTTCAGTTCAGTAATAACGAATTCTACAATAGATGACAGAACGTATATTTGGTATAATGGAAATATACTACTTAAAATAATGTACATGAGTTATAAAATCTATGTAAAGAGGTAAGGACTACATAACAATAACTAAATGTAAAAGTTCTAGTACATATAGGGTTCAGTTCATGTTAAGCAAATTCGTTATGAGAAAGGAAAAGATGTAATGAATCAAATTTCATTTGAAGATTTATTTGAAGACGAAAAAGAAGATAAAAAAGAAAAGGTAGAGGTAGCCGAAATACCTGCACCTTTATCAGCATTGCAAAAAGATATATTGGAATTAATGGATTCTGAAGAAATAAGTGCACTGGAGTTATGCGAACAATTAATACGATCTGGTAAAATATCAGATGAAAGATTTACAACGAATAAGCCAAAAGCATATGGACAAGTATGCTTAGCATTGGAAGGTTTTGTTACAGAAGGAAAGCTTACTTTTGTTAAAAACGATGAGAAAAGAGATAGGGTGTATAAAGTGAAAGAAGAAATTTCTAACATATAAGTTGTAAAGAGGGAAATGAATTATTTTTAGGGAGGTAGTTCATTTTCTACTTCTACATTAAAAAAGGTGCCAATCTTTCTTGATTGACACCTTTTTTAATAATCTAACATCTAACGTATTTACGTTTGAAACCAACTCTTCCTCTATCGACTTCTTTCTGAATACTTTCGGAAGCATTTAACAAACTGCTTTTTTTATTATCACGTTTTACTTCAACTATACCAACTTCTTTTGCAGTCTCGACTGCTTTTTCGTGTAGTGGCACATATGAAATTGCTACAGTATTTATAAAATTATTCATAGCAGATTTTGTTCGTTCTGGCGCAGCATGAATTGTATTTTTTACAATTTCAAGCATATCGGAAATTTTGCTTTCGGCAAATTCATTGTCTTTGCGATTTCCTAAAAGCCAGCAGTAGCAACTCCAGCCCGCTGACATTCGTAGCTCATCCCCACTTGCAATCCATTTATCCGCAACGTCTTGGGCGATAGTTGACTCCGATAAAGTTACTGCTACCACATAATCAGATAGCATATAAAAATATGCCCCGTCCATCCAGCGATCAAAATCAGACTCATTCATAGCTTTTGGATCTGCAATAATGCCTGCAAAGTACATAGCATCGTAGTTACCTGTAGCATAAAGTTCCTCAGCTAACTCTTGATTTACTTTTATTTTCTTAGCGATTGGTTTCATAGCACCTGTAGCTACGCCAAAAACCGGCTCGTGTGCACCGTTAGAGATGTATGTTTTTTTCGTTCTTTCCTTACCAAGGGCTTCAAGCTCTTGCATGACTGTTTTAAAATCCATAGCTGTGCACTTCCTTCCTTAATATAAGTAATCATCTAGCCTATATATTTTCAATTCTAATACTAATCGTATGTGAGTAGGATGTCTACTTTCTATAATATTCCCGTATTAATTTTGAAAGCCTAGCTATTCATACTTATGAGGATACTATATTAATGTAAAGGGAGGGACAATACGGATGTAAATAATATTTTATTTTTGGCTCTTTCTCTGTATTATCATGTTATTTTATAATAAGGAAATAAATAGCATTTTAAATTAAGTATGTGAGGTTAGTTATAAATGATAAAGAAATTTACTAGAGTAGTATTAACTATGGTTATGCCAATCAGTCTTATTACAGGTTGTGGAGCTGCTGAAAAAACTGAAGCACAAAAGCCGAAAGGGGTACAAAAGGAGAAAAAGGACTATACGGATTACTCATATGGTAGCAAAGGTATACTAGTAAGCGGAAAAGCGAAAGAACGGCAACAATACGAGATTGGATATATAGATGATAACAAGTTAATTGGGATTGATGAAAATATTGAAGACTGCATTATTTTAGATAATAAAGATGAAGTAGGTCTCATTTGGAAACAAATAGAGCGTGGATCTATTATTGAAGTGCAATACGGTAAGGATCGCAATGATATTGTAGGCGTGCAATTCGTAGGAGATCGTGAGCCATACGAAATTAGTGATAAGTTTGATCGAAATACGATAAACGAAATTGTCGGACAAGTTAAAGGTAATTTGTAATAGTATATAATGTGAAAGAAATAGCATTTACTATAGCTATTAAAGTGTGGATTGTTGAAAATGCTTTTGACGGTATTGGTAATTAGTTGTAAAATAATTTTTGTTGACGGATTTTGTAAAAAGTATGTTAGATGAAATTCATTTGTAGGGATGACATATAAATATTTTCTTAACGGGCATAAAATAATGAAATTTAAATATATAAATAAAAAAATAAATTAGAAGTACATAGTAGATTCATATTTTAAAAATTAATGTGACAACAAAGGGAGGTTAAGATATATACACGGCGGGAATGTGTATATATCTATTTATAATAATGAGTAAGAAAATCAAACAACAAGTAATCGCACTATCAACAAGTCTAGTGATTTTAGGGAGTGTACCTTTATCAGCATCAGCAGAAGAGATAAACAAATCTCAAACTGATCAACTAAATATTGCTGAAGGAGAACATGGAACGAGCGGATTAAATTATTCTAATTTCAAGTTGGCAGTTCCTGATTATGTACAAATTAACGAAGCAGAAGTATCTGAAAATGAAAAAATTCTTTTAGAAGAATATAAGCATAAACATGATGAAACAGAAGAATTAAACAAAATGAAAGATGCAAAGAAGGGGCAAGTAGCAGAAAAGGAAGCTATTTCAAATATTGAAAAGGCATTTGAATCTGTAGATGGTCGAAATGATGGATCTGATCGTCAAATGAAACCTGTTGCAAAGCCAAGAGGTATTCAATATAGTGCACCGAGTACGAAGAAATATGGAACACTTGCAGGAGTTCCATTTGTAGAGTGGATTGTTCCAGCAGGAAACTCTGATATTCGTCCTGCAAATCCGATGAAAGCACGTTACATTACAATCCATGAGACGGCAAATACGGCCGCTGGTGCTAATGCTGAAAATCATGCGAAATATTTGTATAAACAAGCAACAGAGGGGACGTTCCGAACAGCTTCATGGCATTTTACAGTAGACGATAAACAAATCTATCAGCACTTACCAACAAATGAAAACGGTTGGCATGCAGGAGATGGAGATGGATCAGGAAACAGGGAGTCTATCGGTATCGAGATTGCGGTTAACCAAGACGGTGATTACAATAAAGCGTTAGAAAATGCAAAACGACTTGCAGGTTATTTAATGAACAAAGAAGGAATTGGTGCAGATCATATTTACAAGCATCAACAATGGAGCGGGAAAAAATGTCCTGACATTTTAATTTCACGTGGTAATTGGGCTGGTTTCGTACAAGGAATTCAATGGTATGCAAATATAAATGCGCAGATTGATACGCCTTTACAAGATAAAAATGACTCATTTGATCCAAATGAAAATAATCCAGCTGAACCTAGCATGGAACTAGTGGTAAATGGTAGTGGCATCAATGTACGTAGTGATGCGGGTATTGAACATCGTGTTGTACGTAAAGCTTCAAACGGAGATCGTTACAAAGTATTAGCGGTTAAAAATGGTTGGTATAAAGTAGGTAATGGAGAATGGATTTTCTATGACCCAAGTTGGATTAAAATTAACTACAATGTACCAAAGGAAGAAGTACAAAAGCCTAAGGAAGAAGTACAAAAACCAAAAGATGATATTACAGGTGGCTGGTTTGAAGGGCATATTCGTAAATTAAACAGTCTAGGTATTATGCAAGGCGAAGGCAATGGTGTATTTGCGCCATATCGAAATGTAACGAGAGCGGAGTTTGCGAAATTAATCTCGAATGCTCTTAAACTACCAGAGGGAAATAAGTCATTTGTAGATATTAATGAGGCACATCCATCACTTCATGACGGTATTAAACGTTGTGCAAGTGCAGGAATTATTAATGGTCGTGGTGAAGGGATTTTTGATCCTAACTCACCAATTACTCGTGAAGAAGTATCTATTATGATTGACAAAGCATTACGATATAAAGGAATTACAGGTGAGTTAGTAGCATTACCATTTACAGATAAGCATTTAATAACATACAAAGAATCGGTTCAACGATTATACAGTCTAAAGGTAGTTAATGGTATTGGAAATAATGAGTTTGATCCTCGAGGCACAGCAACTCGTGGTCAGGCAGCTGCCTTTATTGTGAAGATGTTAGATTCAATGCAAAAATAAAATGAAACTTTAATCAGTGAGGGTCACTCGCGTTGCAATCGAGCAGTTTATTCACCGAATTTTGAAATGAGAGTTTTACTGCCCGCAAATAGCAGAAGAAATTGTATGTAGAAGCTGACATTGGTAGAAGTAAAAAATAAGAAGAATTTGAAAGGAGCTATCCAAAATAATAATTTGGAATAGCTCCTATTTAGTAGGAAGAACAAATTGTATTTCATAGATTGTAATGCAGAATGCCCTTCCAAGCCCCTCATAAGCCCCTACCAAGTAATAAATCACTCAGAAAAAACAAAAACAAACACAAAAACAACTACAAGAACAAAACAAGCACGAAAAAATGAAACCGGCGTTGTAGTAGTAAAAAAAATTGTAATTCGAATGCCAAAACCATTCCCGCATTCCTATTTTTATAATGAAGGATTAAAATCTTCTTATTTACTAGCAAAGAGTGGAGGGAAACATATGGCGGTATACCGTAATGTGCAGGTGAACTTTTGGCAAGATGAATTCATATTAGATTTAACGCCAGAGGAGCGTTATTTTTACATATATTTGTTAACTGGTACGAAAACGAAGCAATGTGGTATTTACATATTACCGAAGCGTGTGGCAGAGCTTGAAACAGGTTATAGTATGGAGACTGTTGAGAAGTTGCTAAACAGGTTTGTTGAGTATGGAAAGATTTTATATGATACGGAAACGAAAGAGGTATTCATAATAAACTGGTTACACTATAACCCTATTTCAAATACGAATGTGGAGAAGTGCATATTACGTGAGTTAAAGACTATAAAAAGTAATGAGTTCATACATATATTTTTACGTAAATGTCTTGAAAAAGAATACAAGATTCCATTATTATTGCAGCATTTTGGTATGCCAAAAGAAGAGGATAATAGTAGTTCACAAGTAGTTATTGAAGAGAAAGAAGAAGCGGAAGAGATAGAGGTGGAAACCATAGAAGAGGACGTTCCAAATAGTGAAGTTTATAAGTTTTATGAACAAAATATTAGTAGTTTATCCCCATATATTGTGAAGGAATTGAAGAATTGGATACAAAGACTTTCTGGAGAGAAAGTGTTAGAGGCACTTAAAATTGCGTTTGAAAATAATAAGAAAACGTTAGCTTATGTGAAGGGGATTTTGAGGAATTGGTGTAGCAAAAAGTTAAAGGATTTTAGTGGGGAGAAGTCTGTAATGGGAAGTTTAGAGAGAAGGAAATGTATGTTGAGTAGTGTATTTTAATTTACATTAATTTAATATAGAATGTACGTTCGTTTTTTGTGGGTTTTATGCTATACTACCATTAAATAAGGGTATTTTTATAATAGATAAAAAGATGCGGGGGGTACAAAGTTTGACTACTAGTACATCTGAGTTGTTTCAATATATTATTATGACAGAAGAACAGAAACAATTATCACAACGATATTTACAGACAAAAGAAGAAGAGATTTTAAAAAATATTCAACTAACGACAATTCGCGATCAAAAAAGAAGTGATTTTGCGGAGCGATTTATAAACGATTTTAGGAAAGTGCATAAACAAGATCCGGATTTTTTTCGATTATTTTACCATATACTCGAGGAGCAATTATTAAATGTTCTTGTAGTCCGTTTTGCGCATGTCAGTTTTTCTAAAATGAAGATTTATTTAGAAAAAAGTGCACTTCCTTTGGACAAACTTGTAGCAATCGCATGTAAATATTTATCCAGTATTTCAAGTTATGTAAATGAAGCAGATGTTTTTCTTAGAGAGTTAACAAAAGAGAATCCGAACTATATAGAGGGACAATTACATACTTTACCAACTAAGCAGCAAGTAACATTACTTCTCGTAATGTTTGATGTAGATTATGAAAAGTTTCGTACATATAGTTCTTTATTGAATGAGAGGTTAGGAGAACATACAGAATTTATATTGAAACTGCTAGGGGAAAAGGAAAAGGTTGAAGCGGTTAAACGGTATTTAAAAGGTGAAGATGATAGTGAAGTATTTATAGGTGGGAATTTACCGGAACATATTTGGCGGCTATTATTTTGTGTTCATAAACATTCGAATGTTGCGAGGCGATATATTGAAATATTGGCGAAGAAAAATGTTTGGGGTTTTATAAACTATGCAACACGTTATATGTGTCACACTCTTGGTCAGTCTCAAAACCACAAAAAAACTGGTAGTGTAAATAGAGAAACGTATGAAGAAATTCAAAGTTTTTGTACACAGTTTTGGATTTCTAAGGAAAGATTTTTTGCGCATCGTCTAAGGCAACATGATTTGAATAGTGAGGATTTTTGTAAGACGTATGAATATGAATTGCTATGCTTTATGTTGGAGGAAAATCCTGAATTTATTCAACAAACTATGCAATATGTAAGTAAAATGAATTATCTCATCATCGCACGAACGCTAGCCGAAAAAGGATATGAGCTAAATAGAGGGAAAATGCGAGAAGAATTTTTTGTTGCTGCTTTGCAAATTAAATTGTCTACATTGCGGGATACATATTGTGATTATTTACTAGGGAAGTTGTCACTTGAGGATATGAAGCAAATACTTAAAAATCCGAAATATAGAAATATGTATTGGGGTATGCCGGTGTTAGAGGTTGCGCTTCTTTGGGATATAGATGATGTAGCGAAAAGGGAAGCTGTACTTACACTACAGTTTGGAGATAATGATAGTGTTAATTTATACGAACTTCTTTACGAATGTTCTGTCAGAGGAGTAGAGCCGAAACAAGTATTAGAAGATCTGCTTTCGTATGGGTTAAGTAAGGAAAAACTTATCGCTTATGCAGTTGAAGAAGCTGCATGCTACAGTGAAGAGAGAAATAAGGCGAAGGAAGCGCTTGTTTGTGTAATTGTAAAAGAACAAGCATATATAATTGAACGGTTTGATGAGTATTCTGCTATGGCAAAAGCATATATTTTAGAAGAGTTAGCAAAGGATAACATGGTTAAAATGCGTCCGATTTTAATTAAAAGCTTAGGAGATTCATCTAAAAAAATGCGTGAGTCTGTAGTTAAACTGCTTTCAAAAGATGTAGAAGCTGCAGCAGATGTAGCAGTTGAACTTCATAATAAAAAGAAGATTGTTCGTGAAAATGTGATGAAAATACTAATAGAGTATAAGCTTGAAAAATATACGAAACTTGTACAGGAAGCTTTGCAAGAAAGTAAAAATGAATCTTTCGCAGGAAAATTCTCGTTTTTATTTCAAGCGGAGGAAGAAAAGATCGAAGAACTATGTGCACGTATTTTAACGGAACAAACAAGAAATTCACTTCTGCAATTGATTGGGGATGAGCCACAAATCAGTTTACGTGACTCTAATGAAATTGCTGATGCTGCAATTCCGTTAGCCTATTTACAACAGTATATTTCAGATGCTGTTATTGAGAAGAAAGAAACGGCAGAAGTAATTGGTAGAGCTTTAAATGAAGAGGACTTAAAAGAATATGTGCAAACAATATATTAAATATGGATTTCTCAAGACGCAGATGTGAAGAAGCGTGGAATTCTTTCGTTATACGGAATGTATAGTGACGACAAAATGGTCGACATACTTATAAAGCAAATTGATGAATGGGTGCTTCAAATGAGAGGAAAGATAGCAGCGGATGCCGTTCGTGCTTTAGGTTTGTCTTCATCTAAGCTTGCACTTATGTCTATTCATGCAATAGCATTTAAATATAAACATAAGCAAGTACGTAATGCAGCAAAAGAAGCGCTAAGTCTTGCTGCGAAAACACGTGGTATAACAGAGGAAGAGCTGGAAGATCAATTGGTGCCAGACCTTGGCTTTACTATACATGGTGAAAAGATAATTGATTTCGGGAATCGAAGTTTTACTGTCATTTTAACTACAGAGTCAAAAATTGAATTAGAGACAGAGGAAGGAAAACGTATGAAGTCACTTCCAAAGCCGAATGCAAAAGATGATGTAGAAAAGGCTGAAGAGGCTAAAAAAGAATTAGCCTCTTTAAAGAAGGAACTCCGAACTACTCTTTCAATGCAAAAACAACGATTAGAAGCGGCACTTTCGTTAAAGCGTTATTGGTCACATAATGCATGGAAGTCTGTATTTATGGATAATCCAATTATGAAGCAATTTTCTATTTCACTCATTTGGGGTGAGTATAAGGAAGGGAAGTTGCTGAACACATTCCGTTATGCAGAAGGTGGCGTGTTCTGTACAATTGACGGGAAGAGTTATGAACTTTCATTTGGCACTGTTATTGGTTTCGTTCATCCGTTAGAATTGTCTGGGGCGGAGAAGGAATTATGGAAAGAGCAATTAGAAAGTGCGGGAATTGTTCAGCCGTTCCTACAAATTGAGCGTCCAGTGTTTGTAGTAGAAGAGAATGATGAGAGTGCTATTGAGAGATTTGGTGGTATTTTACTAAATGGTCGTTCGTTATTCGGTAAGATGACGAAGCTTGGATGGATCCGTGGATCTGTTCAAGATGGCGGTGTGTATTATACATTTTACAAAGAAGATACTTGTAACGGATTAGGAGCGCAATTGTCATTTAGCGGAGCGCCGATTGGTTATGAAGATGAAGAAGATGTATGTGTATTTGACATTCAATTTTATAAAGCAGGTACGGTAAATCGTGGTTCATATGAATACGATGAAATTGATGATGAAAGACGCATTGTACCAAAAGAAGTAGATAAACGCTTCTTTAGTGAAATGTTATATGATGTGCAAGTAGCGACAGGTGCAAATCTTGGGCATAATGAAAGTTGGCGTAGCAAACGATAAGAAAGACCCCCTTCATTGGTAGGAAAATGAAGGGGGTTTTTTAATGTTTTTAAAAGGTTCATTCTCAAAAAGAAGCGAATAGTGTGAGAAAGGGGTGGTTATATGGAGGTAGTTATAAAGAAGAAACGAAAAAGGGGAAGAAGAATTTTTATTTGGGCTAGTAGTATCGTTCTCTTGTTAGTTATTTCCGCTGCGATTTTTTTGAATATATATACGCTGAAATCTATGCCAAAGATAGATGGAACGATAAAGCTAGAGGATTTACAACAGGCTGTTACGGTGAAGCGTGATAGTAAAGGTGTACCGCATATTAAATCGGAAAATGCACATGATTTATATTTTTCACAAGGATATGTGCAAGCGCAAGATCGTTTGTTTCAAATGGATTTAAGTAGAAGACAAGCTTCTGGTATGTTAAGTGAAGTTGTTGGGGAAGCAGCTGTTGACCGAGATAAATTGTTTCGAACACTCGGTTTACGGCGAGCTGCAGAAGCTTCAGTTAGTCAATATGATGGAGAAGCAAAATATGCCCTGCAGTCATTTGCTGATGGGGTGAACGCTTTTATACGTGAGGCAAAAGTGGAAAGGAAATTGCCGGTTGAGTTTACTATATTAGGTTATGAGCCTTCTGAATGGTCAATCGTGGATTCTTTAACAATTGGAAAGTATATGGCGTTTGACTTAGGAGGACATTGGCATGGACAGGCGTTTCGATATTGGGCGCTGAAAAACCTTCCGAAAGAGCAAGCAAATGAGCTATTTCCTAAATATCCGAAAGATGCTCCTAGATTGCTAGCTGAACTGAAAAATACAAATGTGGACGTAGCGCAAAGTTTTTCAAAAACGATAATTCCCCCGGAGTTTAACGGTAGTAATAACTGGGTTGTGAGCGGTGAGAAGAGTGCGTCAGGTAAGCCGATTTTAGCAGATGACCCTCATTTATCCCTTGCGACACCTTCTATATGGTATCAAACGAGACTTGAAATGAAAGATTTAAATGTGAGTGGCGTTATTTTCGCTGGAGTACCAGGTGTTATATTAGGCCACAATGACAAAATAGCGTGGGGCGTTACGAATACGGGGCCTGATGTGCAAGATTTATATATTGAGAAGAGAAATCTTAATAATGAAAATGAATTTCTGTATAACGATAAATGGGAGAAAGCTACGGTAGTTGATGAATCGATTAAAGTAAAAGGCGGGAAGACAATTCCTTATAACGTTACGATTACGAGGCATGGGCCAGTAATTTCAGAGTTTGCGGATAAGGGGAAGGAGAAAACGAAAACCGTCTTCTCTTTAAAGTGGACTGCTTTAGAACCGTCAGCTGAGCTAAAAGCTGTATTAAATATGAACAAAGCAAAAGACTGGACGGAGTTTGAAACCGCTCTTCAAGATTTCCATACACCAACGCAAAACTTTGTGTTTGCATCAAACGATGGCACGATTGCTTATAAAGCGAATGGAAATATACCAGTGCGTAAAAAAGGCGATGGTAGCTTGCCTGTTCCAGGATGGACAGATGAATATGAATGGGAAGGATATATTCCATTTGATCAGCTGCCGAAAGTTATAAATCCGAAAGAAGGTTTTATTTCAACTGCGAATAATAAAATTGTTGATGATGATTATCCGTACCATATTAGCAATACGTGGGCACAGCCATATAGGCAAATGCGTATTCAAGAATTTTTGCAAGAGAAGGAAAAGTATACGGTGAAAGATTTAGAAGAGTTACAGATGGATCAAAAGAATTTATACGGGAAAGAGTTTACTCCTATATTTTTAAAAGAGTTAAATAAAGCATCTTTAAATGAGGTAGAGAAAGAAGGTGTAAACCAATTAACAAAGTGGAATTTTTACGATAGTAAAGATGAAGCGGCACCATTAATATTCCATTTATTAATGAAAGAGATTTCAAATACGTTATTTTCAAAAGAAATACCGAAAGATGTAATGGAGTTATTTAAAGGGAAGTCACAAGTTGTGGATGAATTAATCCGGAAACAAGTAGCAGGAGAAAATAGTGCATGGTTTTCTAAGTACGGAGGTTTCACAAAAGTTGTGCATACCTCGTACGAGAATGTAATGAAGAAATTGCAGAAGGAATATGGACCGGATGTTGGGGCCTGGAAGTGGGGCGATTATCATCAACTCGCTTTTACACATCCAATTTCGAAATCATCTAGTATGTTAGCGTTACTCGCTTTTAATCGTGAGAAACCAGTTCCAATTGGCGGAAGTCAAGTTACCGTTCAAGCAGCGAGTTACGGCGATAACGGCATTGTAAATCACGGGGCTTCTTGGCGATTTGTTATTGATACGAAAGATATGTCAAACGGTTATCATATCGTAGGGCCAGGACAATCGGGACATTTTAGAAGCGATTGGTATCATGATCAAATAGATGATTGGGTAAGTGGAACGTATCATACGACTACATTGAATACGGAGGGAATAGAGGGGAAGGTGCTAAATTTAGAACCGAAGTGATAGGGTGTTTTTGTTTGTGGAGGGACTAGTAATAATCTTTTTGATAATGAAAGCTTATCATTTAGAACATAACCCAGTTCTTAAATAATTTTAACAGCCAGCCTACTATCATTTAATTTGATAGTAGGCTGTTTCCATCTTCGAAATACGCTGTAGCAACTTCTTCAGGATTACGATTATTTCCACATGCTGCAAGTGCTGTAACAAATAAAGCCATTACAACTATTAACATGATTATTTCAGTTTTGAGGGGAATTAGTTAACAAAGACCAGGTATTATTTGCAACAGAACGGTCCCTCTGTACCCCTTGTTTCGTCATTTTTCTAGGCCATCCAACTTGACAAATGTTTTTTTATCAAACTACAATGAAAATCATTATCAATAATATAGGGAGGATACTTTTGTCAATAAATGAAAAACAATATATTTATAGGTTAATAACCAGATCTTGTTAAGTCGTATGTACTATTTTTAGTTTAGCGTTGCCCAGAATGTACACCAATTAATCTCGCGAATTACAAGAAAACTATTATTGAAATGAGGCGTGCATTGTGAAGTTGGACGTGAATGAGTTAGCAGAGTATCTTGCCAATAATCCTTTCCGAGTAGAAGGAGTATATCGTTATGCTAAAAATCCAGGTGTACCTTGTGCTGAGTCTACAGATTCTTTCCCAGGATTTGTATTTCCACTTACAGGGAAGACGCAATTTCAATTTAATGGTACGCCGTATATCCTTTCCCCAGGAAAAGTTATACATGGGGGTGCAAAAATGACATTAGCCCATAAAATGCTTGGTGAAATAAACTGGGAATATATTCTTGTTTTATATCAGATAAGCAATTCAGAACGAGAAGACTCTGGCTTTACTCATCAGCATTTTGAATTATTAACAGGACAATCTCCTCGTCTTGTCGAATTACTTATGCGTCTTTGGGATGTGTATAATCAGCGTGGAGGCATTTCGATGCTTCAGACCGAAATGCTGTTTCGCGAAGCGTTGAATGAAGCTTTATTAAGTGTTGTCAATAGAGAAAACAACTATGAGTCGCATACTTTATTCGAACGAATATCTAGTTACGTTCGTAAATACTATTATAAAGATATTACAATACATATGCTTGCAGAACAAAATAATGTTAATCGAAATCGTCTTTCTTACGTGTTTAGAAAGCATGCAGGTATGGGGCCGGCAGAATATTTATTGAACTATCGTATAAAGATGGCTCAAAAAATGTTATGTACAAGTGGTGTGCCTGTACAACAAATTGCGCAGGCTGTTGGAATCGCAGACCCTTATTATTTTAGTAGAGTTTTCAAGAAGCGAGTTGGCATTTCGCCTACTAAATATCGCGAGAAGTTCATCAATAATCCATACTAATGTCAACAGGGGTCCATTCTTATTTGAAAATCACTGTTCTATACTTATGGAGAGTTAAAGGAAACATTGGATTGAAAGAACTTTCATTGAAATCACTCCTTTGTACTATCTGAATGAAAAGTTCTGGCCGGAGCATTTTCTTTTTAAGCGTAATGACGACTTTTTTACTTAGATTATTGTAATATAGTGGAAGTTAAAAATGAGGAGGGATTATTATCCATTACCAACCTATTAAACTAAATGACGAGTTATCTAAAATTAACGATTATTGGTATCCACGAGTGATTGGTGAAATGAATGATGATCAAATTCAGCTTTTTAAAGCTAATGGAGATTTTATATGGCATGAGCATCCTAATACGGATAAGCTATTTATTGTGCTTGAAGGGGAGATGTTCATCGATTTCCGTGATGGACAGGTGAAAATTTCTAAGGGCGAGATGTTTATTGTCCCGAGAGGCGTTGAGCATAAACCTTTCACTGAAAAGGAATCCCACATCATGTTGGTAGAGCCTAAAAGGGAAATGGATTGATAATCGTAAAAAGATAAAAAAGGAGCGGAAATCCGTTCCTTTTTTATTTATCTTACTATTTTTAGGAGCTTAGTATGAGTAAGATGTGAATAAAGAATGAATAGCATTTTTATCAATAAAAATTTATTGGATTTTTTGTGGAATATATATGAAACGTTGTATAAAATAATCAAGAAAGCCAAAAATTATAGGGGGAAAGTTGTGAAGAAAAATAAGAGTTTAATAAGTTTTTTAGGAGTGTTTATTATGTTGTTTTCTTTTTGTTTTCAAGGAAATGTACAGGCAGATGTAAATACTGTTCAATCTGGAAAAATCAAATCAGGAAACGTAACAGTATGGGAAGTTGGAAATGTAGCGAAAGTATTAGCGGATGTGGAGCGCTTAAATTTAAATACAGTAAATGTACCGATTCAAGTAGATATCCCAAATGTGACTTCTACTAACATGGTAATTAATCAAGTGCAAAAGCAACAAGCTATAATTTTAATTCAAGAATTATTAAAGCGTAATATTCAAGTTATAGTGGAACCGTTCCCGTATATTCAACAGGGGAATGTTGGAGAGACAGAATGGAACCCAAGTAACATTAATGATTTCTTCTGGAATTGGAAGACGGTTATTCTGCAAGATATTTTTAATTCCATTACAAGTAAATACAATGTGTATGGACTAAAGATTGCTTCTAATTTCGTGAATATGGAGTATGCAGAAGGATACTGGAGCGATACAATTGATTTTGTTCGTAATCAGTATAAAGGAAATGTTTTGTATCAAATGAACTGGTGGTTAACAGCAAGCTGGGACCCTTCTTATGAAGCGAAGTTTGAAGAGAAAATCAATCGCCCGTATTTAAAAAAGGTGGATATTGTTAGCATAGACAGTTGGTTTGAAGTTTCAGGAAAAAGAAATCCAACATATGAAGAAGTGAAGCAAAGTTTATTTGCGACAACAGTATATAATCGTGGGCAAAATGTTGTTCAGCAATTGGAACAATTACATAATGCAACAGGAAAGCCAGTTTACTTCGGTGGATTTAACGTTCCAGCACGTGAACTTGGATTACAAAATCCATGGAATCCAGATGTTTCAAATGTGTTTTCGAAGGATGTGCAATTAAATGGATGGCGTGCTTACCGCGATGTATTAGAACCGAAACCATATTTTAAAGGTTTTTCAATTTGGTTTATTGGCTCAAATGATAGTACACATGCGTATCAAATACATAGTAAAGAAGCAGAGGCAGTTATTAACGGGTGGTACCGAAAATAAATTTTATAAAATAGGTAAGTTTTAAAGTTTACTACATATATTTCTAGTGAAAGGCCTTTCACCATCTTATCACCTAGGGGGCAATCATAATGAAATTTTTGTCTTACCTTACAGTAATTTTGGTGATTCTTGGCGGTTTGAATTGGTTATTTGTAGCGTTAGATTACAATGTAGTTGAGAAATGGTTTGGTTCTATGCCGGCGCTTGTGGACACTATTTATTGGCTCATTGGTCTCTCTGCTATTTATCAAATTTTTGATCGGTTCTTTACGAACGATTAGCTATTATTCTTTCATTATTAGAGTGTTAAGTACGATTATGTACTTAACACTTTTTTATATGTCCATAAAAAAGTCTGCACTTGCAAGCGATTCCATCGCGTCTTGCGCCCTAATAATAGAAAACAAATTGACCACATATTATATTTTAGGTTATAATTCAGAAAGTTTAAAAAATAATCAAATGAGAAATAGGGAGGTTATGAGGGTAATGGAGAGAGTCTATAATTTTTCAGCAGGACCATCAATACTCCCTTTGCCAGTTTTAGAGAAAGTGCAAAAGGAGCTTTTAAATTATAACGGGACAGGCATGTCTATTATGGAAATGAGTCATCGATCTTCTTATTTTCAAAGTATTATAGAGGAAGCGAGTAACTTACTTCGTGAATTAATGAGCATCCCTGATGAGTATGAAGTTTTATTTTTACAAGGCGGTGCGTCATTACAATTCTCTATGATACCGTTGAACTTAATGAATACGTATAAAAAAGCTGGATACGTACTAACTGGCTCATGGTCTAAAAAGGCATTGCAAGAAGCCGAAAAAGTTGGGGAAGTACAAGTGATTGCTTCTTCCGAGCAAGAGAAGTTTACTACGATTCCTAAACTGGACGGTTTATTAAGTGATGAAAAACTAGATTATGTACATATTACAACGAATAATACAATTGAGGGGACAAAATATGTGGACATTCCACATGTAGAAAAAGTGCCGCTCGTTGCGGATATGTCCTCAAATATTTTATCAGAGCGATATGATGTTTCGAAGTTTGGTCTTATATATGCGGGGGCGCAAAAGAATTTAGGACCTGCGGGCTTAACGATTGCTATTATAAAAAGAGATTTAATTGGGGGAGCAGATCGCCCTTGTCCGACAATGTTAAATTATGAAACTTACAGTAAAAATAACTCCTTATATAATACACCGCCGTCCTTTAGTATTTACGTAACGAAACTTGTACTAGAGTGGTTGAAAGAGCAAGGCGGGGTATCTGCGATTGAAGAACAAAATAAAATGAAATCTTCACTTCTTTATAATTTCTTAGATGAATCAAAATTGTTTACTTCACCAGTTGATCCTACGTATCGATCACTTATGAACATTCCGTTTACAACACCGTCAGAAGAACTTAATAATGAGTTTTTACAAAAGGCGAAGGAACGCGGTTTCGTTACGCTAAAAGGGCATCGCTCAGTCGGCGGTATGCGTGCAAGTATTTACAATGCGATGCCAGTGGAAGGTGTAAAACAATTAGTAGATTATATGAAGGAATTTGAGCTTGAGAATAGATAGGGAGATGGGGATATGTTTCGTGTTCAAACGTTAAATCAAATTGCAGAAAAAGGTTTACAAGTTTTTACTGAAGAACGTTATGAAGTAGGGGATAAAATCAATCACCCAGATGGGATTTTGCTTCGTAGCTACTCTTTACATCAAGAAGAGTTTTCAAAAGACTTAAAGGCGATTGCAAGAGCTGGCGCTGGTGTAAATAATATTCCTGTCGAGCGATGTACAGAAAAAGGAATTGTAGTATTTAACACGCCGGGGGCAAATGCAAACGCTGTAAAGGAACTCATTATTGCCAGTCTTATTATGTCTTCACGTAACATTATTAATGGTGTAAGTTGGACGAAAAACTTAGAGGGTGAAGAAGTACCACAGCTTGTTGAATCAGGAAAAAAACAATTTGTTGGATCAGAAATTGCAGGGAAACGTCTAGGTGTTATCGGACTTGGCGCAATTGGTGCTTTAGTTGCGAACGATGCGTTAGCATTAGGGATGGATGTTATCGGATATGATCCTTATATTTCAGTTGAAACAGCTTGGCGTCTTTCTACACATGTGCAAAGAGCATTTAGCCTTGATGAAATTTTTGCAACGTGTGATTATATTACACTGCATATTCCTCTTACGAATCAAACGAAGGGGATTATTGGGGAACACGCTGTAGAGAAGATGAAAAGAGGGATGCGTCTATTTAATTTCTCTAGAGGAGAACTTGTAGATGAAAAGGTTCTTCAAAAAGCATTAGAAGAAGATATTATTACACATTACGTAACGGACTTCCCGAATGAAAATGTAATAAAGATGAAAAATGTAACAGCGACGCCTCACCTTGGTGCATCTACGTCTGAATCAGAAGAAAATTGTGCAGTAATGGCAGCACGTCAATTACGTGAATATTTAGAGACAGGAAATATTCGTAATTCAGTAAACTATCCAAACGTAGAGCTACCGTATATCGGAAAGAAACGAATTACAATTATGCATCAAAACGTTCCGAATATGGTAGGGCAAATTACAGGATGCTTAGCGGAACATCATATTAATATTGCCGATATGATTAATCGTAGTAAACATTCTTGGGCATACACAATGATTGATATCGATAACGGAATTGATGATATAATAAAAGAGAATATTGTAGAAAATATAAGCAAAATTACAGGTGTTGTAGCCGTTCGAATGATTGTGTAAAGGAGAGAGGAATGTGGCAAAAATACGACCGTTTCGGGCCATTCGTCCAGTAGAGGAAAAAGCGGCACAAGTGGCAGCTTTACCGTATGACGTATTAAATAGTGAAGAGGCAAGGGAAGTTGTAAAAGGGAATCCATATTCTTTCTTGCATGTTGATAAAGCAGAAATTGATTTAGATCCTGAACTGTCACCGTATGATGATCGCGTGTATGAAAAAGCGGGCGACAATTTAAAGCAATTTATACGAGAAGAAGTGTTCATACAAGATGAAGAGCCAGCGCTATATATTTATGAACTGACGATGCAAGGAAGAACGCAGTCAGGCCTTGTCGTTTGTACATCTATTGATGAGTATGAAGATGATACAATTAAAAAACATGAAAGAACACGTCATGAAAAAGAGCTAGATCGTATTCGCCACGTAGATGTGTGTGACGCAAATACAGGTCCGATTTTTTTAACGTACCGTACAAAAGATGAAGTAAAGCATTTAATTAGGAGCTGGAAAGAAGAACATACGCCAATTTATACATTTACAGCAGAAGACGGTGTTAAGCATGTTGTGTGGAAGATTGTAGATGAAGATGTAATTACGACTTTAGTAAACGCATTTGAAGATATTCCTAATCTTTATATTGCAGACGGGCATCACCGTTCTGCATCAGCTGCAAAAGTAGGACTTATGCGAAGAGAACAATATCCAAATTACACAGGAGAAGAGGAATTTAATTTCTTCTTATCGGTTCTATTCCCTCATGATGAATTATCGATTTGGGATTATAACCGAGTTGTGAAAGATTTAAATGGCTTATCAGAGGAACAGTTTTTAAATCAAATTACGCAGTACTTTTATGTAGAAGAAGCAACTGTTTCTCCGTATAAACCAAATGAGCCCAAATCATTTGGTATGTATGTAAATAAGAAGTGGTATAAGCTTACTGTGAAAGAGGAAACGTTTGATGCGAATGATCTTGTTAGAGGTTTAGATGTATCTATCCTGCAAGATCACTTATTAAGCCAAGTGCTTGAAATACATGATCCGCGATCTGATTCACGCATCGACTTTGTCGGAGGAATCCGTGGATTAGAAGAACTAGAACGTCTTGTAAATAGCGGTGAATATAAAGTGGCGTTTTCACTATATCCGACATCAATGGAAGCTTTATTAGCAATCGCAGACGCTGGAGAAGTTATGCCGCCAAAATCAACGTGGTTTGAACCGAAACTGCGTAGTGGGTTGTTTGTTCATTCTTTAAAGTAAATAGACTTCTTTAGTTAGAAAAACCGAAATGATTTTTAGTTTCGGTTTTTCATATTTTACAAGTGTTTTTGAGGAGGGGGATTAATGAAATTGCAAGTAGGCGCAAAAATCACCTTTGAACGAACTTTTACGAAAGAGGATGTTGCGTTATTTACAGAAGTATCGAAAGATGAAGGTGTTCATCATGTTAAACCAGATGAGCAGGGAAGATTTGTTGTACAAGGGCTGTTAACATCAACATTGCCTACAAAAATTGGCGGTGATTATAACGTACTAGCTCGCAAAATGGATTTTGAATTTTTACGTCCTGTTTTTAGCGGTGATACGATTCGTTGTGACGTAACTATTGAACAATTTGAGCCTGATGAAAAAAATCGTACAAAAATTATTGCGACGTTTATATGTAGGAATCAACTTGAAAAGGAAGTTATGAAGGGGAATTTTTCGGGGATTATTCTTTAATTAGTAAGAAAAGAAATGAATAGGTGGGGGCATGATGTCTCTAGGGCGTAGATTTTTAATTCCCCCATGAAGAAAATTTTATGCATTGCTGAATACTGATAATATACTCTGTTCATTTTTAACTTGAATAAACTCGTCAACAAAAAGGACATTCCTAGTATTACAAGAAATGTCCTTTCCACTAAATTATAAGGTATTTTGCTGAAATTCAAACTCTAAAATTAGTTTACTAGTTTGACCTGTAAACTGATAATTATAGGATCCTCTCAGGTTTTCTAAGTTACCGGTAGCTTTAATAATTGTTCCTGGGGAATCTAAATTTCCTTTATCAAATATTCCTTGCTCTAGAGCTGTAAATGTCCCTTGTTGCCCCTTATAAATCCCTTCAAAGTGTAAAAATCCAGAAATTTTAGCAGTAGCTAAGTGACCATCATTTATATTTGAGTCTAAATAATATAATAAGTATTCAACAAAAGCCTTTCCTTTTAATTCCCCATCAATATCATATTCGACATGAGCAATATTAATAGGGAAATCTTTTTTATTATCATCGATTGGTTTTTCATCCCACTTACTTACTGTAAATGTTACTTCCATACACGTAATCTCCCTCCAATTATATACTTTAAAAAGTACCAATTCACAGACATATCTCATAGGAGTGTTTTTATTCATTCCACGCCACTGTCCAAAATAGAGAAAGATCCATTTTCACAATTAATTTCTGCCATTGCACCGTAAGGTAAAATAAACTTCGGTTCAGTATGGCCAAAATTTAAATTATAAAGAATCGGCAAATCTTCTAAGTTATGTTCCTTCATAACCTGTAATATTTCCTGTTTATATTCTTCATAGTATTGTTCATCTTTCGGTTTACCAAAAATGATTCCTTTTGCTTTTTGCAGAATACCTTGTGCTGCATAATTTCGTAACCAATATTTTATATAACTTGGTTCTGGATGATCTTCAGAAGTTTCAAAGAAGAGAATACTATTCTCCCAATGTTTTTTCTCAGGCCAAAGTTCCGTTCCTTTTGCAAATTCCAATACTTCAATACAACCACCAATTAAGCGCCCCTGTACAGTGGTAGAGCCTTGAAGTAGCTCATATCCATTGTTTTGCTGCATCGTACGTCTTGTATCCTTATTTATTTCAATCCATTCTAAATGCTCACTTGTCCATTCATGAGCTGGTTGAATCTCTCCAATCGTTTCATTTGAAAAGAGAGTACGATTTACCATTTCAATTGTATATGGATCCATCTCTACATTTTCGGCAAAGTCGGTCAAAATTGCTGGACCGTATAAAGAGGAAAGCCCTGCTTTATGGCAAAATAAATGTGAAATAGTAACGTCAGAGTACCCCATAAAAATTTTCGGGTTTTCGCGTATCACATTAAAATCTATATAGGGAAGTAACCGGATGCTATCTTCACCGCCAATATTCGCGATAATTGCTTTCACGCGTGTATCTTTAAATGCTGTCATTATATCTTCCGCACGATCCTCTGGATTGTTATAAAGGTATTCGCTACCTTTTAAGCTATTTGGCATTGGGATAACCGTAAGACTAAAAACTTCTTCTAATCTTTTTACTCCTTGTTCATATCGCCATCTTATTTCAGAATCACCTGCACCGCCCCATGAAGGACTTACTGTTGCTACGATATCTCCTGGCTGTAATCTCTTTGGCTTTATTAACATATGAATCCCGCTCCTATATAATTTAATGAACTACGGTTATACAAACCGTAGAGTTGAAGAACATTGTACATGACATTAGTTTCTCCGCCTTCAATAAGTTCACCTGCTGTAATTTGAGAATTTAGTATTAGTGCTGAATATAGGAATAATCTACAAATATTTTTTGCTAAAATTTATATTTGAAAATCACAGTATGCATCATTGCATGAGGAAAACGGTTGTTATTTTTATAACCTGTAACTATAATGATTACAGGTTGGTCGATACCAATCAAAAAAATAAAATCATCATGAATGGAGATGTTACATATGGGTATGAAAAAAATAATTTTAGCAGGTGCTTTAGGGATCGCAGCATTATCAGGAACAAATGTACCAGGATTAGAACTAACAAAAGCGAGTGCAGCTTCTATTGAATCGAATTTCTCGACGTTAGAAGGACGAGTAGTAGAAGTAGATAACGGTGTGATTGTTGTAAAATCTAAGCAATATGAGGAACCTGTTAGTGTGTATATTGATTCACTTTCAAACGTGAAAGTAGGAGATGAAGTAAAAGCTACTGGATCTATGATGCGTAATTTTACAGAATACATGGTTGCAACTGCAGTTGAAAATACAACAAACAAGTTAGGTATGCACATGAAAGAAGATGGCTCACCTAATTATGTAATTGGAGAAGTATCAAAAGTAGGAACGATGGAAGATGAGGGAGACGGTGCTACTAAATATGTTGTAGTTGAGTATCCATCGCTAAATGGGAAGAAAGATATTATTGATGTTTTCTTAACAAAGGGACAAGTATTTAATGTGGGTGAGAAAGTGAAAATTGATATGAAGTATGTAGGGTGGGGCGGAAGTTCTATTAACTGGAACACAGTTGACCATATTGAAAAAGTTCATGAAGCAAAGACGAACGCTGAAAATAATGATGATGTATGGATTTGGTCTTAATAAGGCGAGTATAAGTCGTTATTTGCAATTTTCTCCAAACAATACATGTAAAAACTAAATGTATCATGCAGTACCCATCAAATTATTATGTGTATAACAATTTGATGGGTACTTTTTGTTTTGTGTTTTTTTGAGAATAACGGATTTCCAATAAGAATATGATGTTAACACTAGAGCGAAGGTGAAAAAATACAATATTGAAAGAGGTGTTTAAGGGTGGAACAAGATGAGGTTTATTTACGAGCTAAAAAAAGGGTAGAGAATTTAAAAGCTTTTTACATTCATTTAACGGTTTATATACTAGTGAACTTAATGCTTTTTATTATAAATATCAGTTCTGATTCAAGTAAATTATGGTTTTTATATCCACTTGCAGGCTGGGGGATAGGTATCGTTATACACGGTTTGACAACTTTTCCAGTTGGGATATTCGGGAAAGAGTGGGAAGAACGAAAGATTAAAGAATATATGGAGAAAGATAAGTGAATTTATTTCTGAAACGTATGAATATAAAATCCCATATGAATTTCTATGATCACACACTTGATGCGAAGTCTATTCTATAGCTTCGCTTATTTGCTTTGTATTTGAAGTTTGTGCGAGTGAGAGTGTTTATATTCATTTTTAGGCTGAATTGCATGTGAAATCAAAACTTTAGTTGTAGTACATAATAAATACAGTTATTTTACTTTCTTAATTACAAGTGGATATAGGATAAAGTTGATTTATCATCCTATATTAAAATAAAAATAAACCACTGTTCGATTTGAATATTCCACGATATAATGGTGAGAGTTTATGACAGAATAAATATTTACATAAGAAGTGAGGTACTGTATGAAAAAAAGAACGACAGACATTATTTTTATTATTATCGGTGCATTTCTTTTTGCATTAGGTGTCAATTTGTTTGTTATCCCGAATGAGTTTGGTGAGGGCGGGGTAACAGGTATCACGATTATTACGTACTATTTATTTGAATGGTCACCGGGTTTAGTTAACTTAATTTTAAATGCAATTTTGTTAATAGCCGGTTATAAATTTTTAAATAAGATCACAACAATTTATACGATTATCGCTGTAGTTACGAACTCACTATTTCTTCATTTAACAGAAGGTTGGACGATCGCTTCGGATGAAATGCTCGTAAATGCCATTTTCGGAGGTATATTTATTGGATGCGGGATTGGTCTTATTATTCGCGTTGGCGGAACAACTGCAGGTACTACCATCTTAGCAAGGATGACACATAAATATTTAGGATGGAGCGTTAGCTACGGTCTACTGTTCTTCGATTTAATCGTTGCGTTTTCATCGTATTTCATCATTGGTGCAGAAAAACTGATGATAACAATTATTATGTTATATGTAGCAACGAAAGTGATGGAGTTTGTAATTGAAGGTTTAAATCCGAAGAAAGCCATTACGATTATTTCTGATAATCCGAATGAAATAGCCGGGAAGGTAACTACCTTAATGGGCAGAGGGGTTACTGTGTACTCAGGTCATGGCTATTACACGAAAACTCCGAAGGAAATTCTTTATGTTGTTATTAATAAGCAAGAAGTAGTGAAGCTAAAACGGATTGTTCAAACTACAGATCCGGCTGCGTTCATCGCTATACACGATGTTCGTGATGTGTTTGGAGAAGGATTTGTTGATATTTCGAAGGCTTAGAAATTATTTTTGATTAAAATAATCTTAATACTAAAACGTGAGAATCTATTTTGAATAATCTTTTTTCAAAATAGATTCTTTTCTAATGGATCTATATTTATAATTAACCCCCATGCACTTTAAGCTCAATCTTTTACGTTCTAAAGAAAACTGCCGATAAAGCGCTCCAGTCTGTTCTTTAATTTTGAAATGTGAGAGTTGAATTACAATGGATTATATGTGATTGTTTAATCTACTCCCCATGAGTTTTGCCATTTGTTTCGCATCTGGATTTCCTTCATCGTACAATTTATCAATAATATTACTGTAATCTCTCTCATTCCGATTTTGACTTAATTTATATGCAGCCTGGATGTCTCCTACTTTAATTTTAAACCCAACTATCCCTTTCAGTTCATTTTCTAAGAGAGTGGGGGAAAGTTTATCCCATAATATTGGATTTTCACGATGTTCTTCATATTTTTTCAACATTGTTGTTAATTCATCTATTAATTCCTCTTTATCTAAAATACTTGCTTTACCATATATATGGACAGCTTGATAATTCCATGTTGGAACTTCTTCATGTTCATACCAAGAAGAAGAGATGTAAGAGTGTGGTCCTTGAAATATTACAAGAACATCTTCACAAGTTTCAAATGTTCTCCACTGAGGATTCCCATAAGCCATATGTCCAGTAATAAAATAGTCATCACCTTGTTTAGTTAATCCAAAGGGCAAATGAGTTGCGATTGGTTTCTCTTTTTTAGTTGTGACGATTGTTCCAAAAGAGTTTTTTTGAACAAAATCCCAAATTTCATCAACATTTGTGACTTTAAAATACTTTGGAATATACATAATAGCCCACCTTTCAAAAAAAGTTATATGAGTGTTTTAATCATTATAAGGTCAACTTGTTCGTCATCGCCCATATAAAAGGAATGAGAGCCAGCTTGTACAAAACCTAATTTCTTATAAAAAGCAATAGCATTTTCATTTTTCTCCCATACGCCTAGCCAAATATTCTTTTTATTATGTTCTATTGCAATTTCAATAGCATTATTTAGTAGATATTTACCAAGACCATGTTTTTGAAAGGAGCTCTTTATATAAATTCTCTCTACTTCAAGTGATTCATTTCCCATTTCTTCAGACTGAGCATCATCAATATTGACCTTTAAATATCCAGCAATTTCATCGTTAAAGTAGACAAAAAAGAATTGAGAAGAGATATTGGATAATTCTTTTTCTAATTGTTTTAAGTTAAATGCCTTTTCCAAATAGTGATTCATACTTTCGGGTGAATTCTGATGTTTAAAAGTCTCATTAAATGTTTCATAACTAATATCTTGAAGTCTGTGTATATCTTCAAGGGTGCACTTTTCTATATGTGTAGTCATTTGAATAGTTCGCTCCTTTATATAATCAATAATTTCTCTTATTTCCCTTTTTTACAAATTCCCAATCTTTTTCTATATTTTTTCTTACTCTTTGAAGAAGATTAGAAATAGTTTCCGCTTCTGTTTCCGAAAATCCCTCTAATGCAACAGCATTTGAATAATCGTTTTCTCTTTTAATAAAAGGATAGACATTTTTCCCTTTTTCTGTTGGGAAAAGTTTTTTGATTTTCTTGTTAGATTCATCTTCTTTCTTTTCGATAAATCCATTGATTTCAAGCTTTTTGATAGCACGGGCTGCGGTTGTACGATCTACTTTTATCATTTCAGATAGCTTTTCTTGAATGATTCCTGGGTTTTCACATATTCGCACAAGGTACAAATACTGACCTTTTGTAAGCTCATATTCCTTAAATTCTATATTACTAATAGAATCTAATGCTCTTGCAATCATGCCAATTTCACGAAGAATTTCTTTCATAATGAACTCCTTATCTTTTATTTTTATTGCAAATGCAACAATTTGAAGTTACATTTAATATAAAATATTTTTATTGTAAATGCAACAAAAATGACGATGAAGAGGTTGATTAAAATGAAGTATGTTTTTTATGTATTAGGAATTTTAATATTAACCCTTGGTATTTCTGTCACAATACAATCAGATTTTGGCACTTCACCTTTTGATGCACTTTTAGTAGGACTTTCTTTAAATGTGGGGCTTACTGTGGGAAGCTGGGAAATAGTAATAGCTTTATTATTAATATGTTGTAATTCGAAATTAAAAAGACAAAGACCAGAGGTACTAGGGTTGTTAACAGCATTCATAACGGGTATTGGTATTGATGTGTGGCTATTTTTATTACGCGATTTAATTACACCTGAAATATGGTACAGTAAAATGATTTATTTTGGAATCGGATTAGTTATTACAGGATTAGGAACTGCAATATATTTACAAACAAATTTTGCTCCCATTCCAATTGACCGATTAACTTTAATCATACAAGAATTAACTAGAACGAATATTTTTATAGCACGAACATTTATTTACCTTATATTCTTAATAATGGCAACGATTTTACATGGACCAATTGGTGTTGGAACTATATTAACTGTTTGTTTAGGTGGGTTATTACTGAATTTCTTTATGCCACTTACTAAAAAAGTAATAGATCACTTATTCGTACACCAGAGTACGTCATCAAGTTATAAGAAAAATAAAGCAGCTGACCATAATGATAACAAAAGTATCTTCTAAGGAATCCTTTTCTTTAAATTACTTATGCATTTGAAGACTGACTGTTTTTGAAACCTTCTTCAATCCACCAAGAACTTATAAATTCTGTTTTTCTTTTTCTTGCAAAAAATCTAATTGTTTCTTAATGTAAAGGTGTAGAAGGATGAACGAGAGAGGGTTTAATGAAGATGATACATATTTTATTAGCTGATGACGATAAACATATTAGAGAGTTGTTGCATTATCATTTACAAAAAGAGGGATTTCAAGTTTTTGAGGCGGAAGATGGAAAGGTAGCGCAAGACGTATTAGAGAAGGAAAATATTCATCTTGCGATCGTAGACATTATGATGCCATTTGTTGATGGCTATACGTTATGTGAAGAAATACGGAAGTATCATGATATTCCTGTTATTTTATTAACTGCGAAAGACCAGTTAGTGGATAAAGAAAAAGGCTTCATTTCTGGTACAGACGATTATATTGTGAAACCATTTGAACCAGCTGAAGTGATTTTCCGTATGAAAGCTTTATTACGTCGTTATCAAATGCTGAGTGCAGATATTATTACGTTGCACGGAACGACAATTGATCGAAAAGGTGTGGAAGTAAAGTGTAACGGTCAAACAATTTTGCTTCCTTTAAAGGAATTTGAGCTATTATCACAACTTGCTAGTTATCCTGGAAGAACATTTTCAAGAGAAGAGCTAATTGAATTAGTATGGGGAATGGATTTTGAAGGGGACGAACGAACGGTTGACGTTCATGTGAAGCGGCTGAGAGATCGTTTCTCAAAACGAACGGATGATTTTCAAATTACGACAGTGCGCGGCCTTGGGTATAAGTTGGAGTTGAAATAAGATGAAATCACTATATTCTAGATTTGTATTTATGACGGTCGGCATTATGCTACTTAGTAGTATTATCGGCTTTTTATTAACGAACGTATATTATCAAGTGAAGTTAAAACCGTATAACAGTGAAAAAATTTTAAAGTATGCTGAAGAAGTTAAATCGTTATATGAAAAGCAAAGTGAAGAAAATCAAGAGGCGTACTTACATTCTATCGCAAAGTTAGGGTATGAAATTTATATTGTCGATGATCAAAAGAATGGAAAGCGTATTGGCAATGCGTTTCGTAAGACGTCTATTAGCGATGCTACTGTTCATAAAGTATTGCAAGGAGAAACGTTTAATGGTGTTTCCACCTATCCAACTCGTCTCTTTATTACAGGGTTTTTCGATAATGAATTAATTAATAGCGTCGGTGTACCAGTGCAACACGGTGATAAACAGTACGCTTTATTTATTCGTCCTGACATTCAGAACCAATTTGGCGAAATGCGAATTTTCTTAGCGGTATTACTTGGGTTTATCGTACTATTAAGTATTATTTTTATAGCGATTGCAGCAGGTTATATCGTTCGCCCAATCCGTAAATTTACGAAGGCTACGCAAAAAATTGCGAGTGGGGAATATAAAATTGAATTAGACGTAAAACGAAAAGATGAAATAGGAACGTTATCTACAAGCTTTCAAAAGATGACGAAAAGTATTAAAGAACTAGATGAAATGAGACAAGAATTCGTTTCAAATGTTTCGCATGAATTTCAATCACCGCTTTCTTCCATACAAGGTTTTTCGAAGACATTGCAAACAGAAAAGATGAGCGTGGAAGAAAGAAACCATTACTTACAAATTATTGAGGGCGAAAGTAAGCGAATGTCTAGTTTATGTAAACAGTTACTTACGCTTGCTTCATTAGATAAGGAGGAAAAGGTTTTACAAATAAAAGACTTTTCCTTACAAAAACAAATTAAAGACGTCATTTTTATGCTTGAATGGAAATGGCGGGAAAAAGATATCGCCGTTGAATTTGATGTGCCGGACATTACAATTCAAGGTGATGAAAACTTACTTCATCAAGTATGGAGTAACATTTTCACGAATAGCATTAAGTTTTCAAACGATGGTGGAACGATTGAGTTTTTCGTGGAAGAGTTAGAGTCTAGCGTTATAATTTCTATATCAGACAACGGAATCGGTATGGAAAAAGAAGAAATGGATCGTATTTTTGACCGTTTTTACAAAGTAGATACAGCAAGGGCAAGAAACGTAGAAGGTAGCGGTTTAGGATTATCAATCGTGCAGAAGATTGTTGAACTGCATAAAGGGACCGTTTCGGTATATAGCACGAAAGGGGAAGGGACGACTGTTCGGGTGGAGCTTCCTAAATAGATAGAAGAGGCTGTTTGGGAACAGCCTCTTCTTTTTTTGTCGCTAGTATACGTGTAAAATGAAAAAATATGAGTCATTTTAATTGCATAATCGGATGAGTTTATGGAGTGGGATTAGGAGGAAGTTTATTTAAAAATGTAGAATCTCTACAGAGTTAGAGGGAGTGTATTAAAACTTGAACTGTGTAGGGAGGAAATTACTTTGAAACGAATTGACTTGTTATTAAACGTACTAGATTCAACATTCGACAAAGAGAGTTGGTATGCACCGTTTAAACATGCTATAGAAGGACTTACAGCTGAACAGGCTATGTGGAAACCAGCTGGAGAGACAACGAATACCATTTGGGAGAATGTTAATCATCTCACTTATTACAAAGAAAGACTTGCTGCAAACTTGGAAGGACGTGAATGGACACATAATCTTGACGGTAATGACACCTTTTATCTTACTAAGCAATCTAATAATGATACGGAATGGAAGGAAGTCGTTGAACGCTCTGAAAATGCTCAGCGTAATTTAAGACAGGTATTAAGTGCAATTTCTGAAAGAGAGCTTGAACAAAATTCACTTGAAGGTAAATTACTGGACATCATGCTTCATGATGCTTATCATACAGGCCAAATTATTCAATTAAGGAAAATGCAGGGGGCATGGCCATCAAAGCGTTAACAGAACCTTTTAGTTGGTGCTATTGTTGAATAAATTTTAGATATTCAAACGACTTTATTGTTATATTTTTAGTGAAGTATTTTACATCCAAAATGAAATAACTATATTTTTAACCCCGTCCCCAATTTAGAACGGGGTTATGTTTGGTTGCTATAAAGCCGCACCTTTCCCGCGTTCTTCCTTAAACCGAAGCCCAAAAGTATCCGCTGTAATTTCATCAGCTTTTGGAAAAGCCCGTAATTTCGGATGAAGTAGCCATACGAGGGAAATGAATAAAATCCCAATGCTAGCAAGCGCGAAAATGAGTTGGCTACTATATACATTCGCAGTGTATCCGCCAATTAAAGAGCCGAGTGGCATAGCAATTGTGCCCATGCTTCGTGTGACTGAATTGATACGCCCAAGATATTGGTTTGGAATTACAATTTGACCAATAGTCGCAAATAATATGTTGGTCGCACCAATTGGTATCCAAGCTAAGCCGAATAAAAAAATGGATAGCCATTGAAACGGTACAACCGTTGAGAGAAACCAAAAGAAAGCGCCAGTCGCAAAGCTAATAATGGAGACACGGCCAACATTATGTTTACCAACCCATGAACTGAATAGTGCTCCAATTAAACAACCGGCGGATATAGCGGCTAAAAAGAAACCATATAATTTTACACCGCCTAAAGAATCAGCGAAAGAAGGGAGTATTGCCATCGTCATACCGATTGAAAAATTAGCGACAACGGAACCAATTAAGAAGACGCCCATTAAGGAACGAAATACGATTGAAAACCCTTCTTTTAAATCAGTAAAATATTGTTTAGTTGAAAGTGTTGTGTCTGCTTCAGTTTGTTTTGGCATTTTTAATGAAAAGAACAAAAGGGCAGTAATCGCGAATGTAAAGGAGTCGATTACATATAAAGTAATGGCGCCAAATAGTGCTACTAATATTCCAGAAAGAGTCGTACAAATTAAATCAATGCCTTGATATGCAAATGAGAAGAGTGAATTTCCTTTTAATAATTGTGTTTTATGCAGTAGAAGTGGTAAAGCTTTTGATTGTGCGGGATAGGCGAATTGTTCGATAAAGGCTACGATGGGCATGATGATGAGTAGTAGTTGGATTGTTAGTAGGTCGAAGTAGTGTGTAATAGGAATGATTAAAATAAGAATGCATTGCAAAACTTGTGTGATGACGAGGGTGTTTTTTATTGACCATCTATCAACGAATGGACCAGTAAGAAATTGTAATGCAGAAGGTAATAACGTAAGGGAACCAGCCAATCCAGAATAAAAAGGATTACCACTTAATTTGTATACGAGCCACATCGCGGCTACATAATACAAACTATCTCCTATGTTTGTAAAAATTCTCCCTAAAAATAATAAGAGGAAATTCCGGTTTTTTAATATGTCCACTTTATCTACTCCTTTATAATAAATTTATTCGGTAAAATAAATTTGACCGTTTATGTAAAAAAAATCGTATTACGATTTTTCTTCTTTTTTAATAAATTGCTGCATTGTTCTCTCAGCGATTTGAAGTGCAGTAGTAGAAATATAATAAGGTTTACTATTCGGATCTTTATCTGCATCTTTTGTGATTTCGTTTAATTCAGCCATTAATTCATAAAACTTTTTTACCCACACTTGAAATTGTTCTGGCGTAGCATCAAATTCCCAGCAGGATGAAACGTAATTCCACTTAGCTGGATCTTCACTTGCATTTCGTAATGTAAAAGCTTCTTCTGGTGCAGCGAGAATTTGGCTTTTCGTTCTTTCTATCATTTGTAAAAAGATTTGGCGACCTGATTCGCTTAATATTTCTAAATGAGGTAATAGATCTGCAGCAGGGGTGAAGCCTTTCGCGACAGATTGATAAAACTTTTGAATAATCCCATTCTTTTCTTCTGTATAAACGATCTCTATAAGACCATTCTTTTCTAATTCTTTTAAATGATAATGAATTTTCGCCCTTGAAATGCCGAATTTCTCAGAGAGTAATTGTCCAGTATAAGGACGTTCGCATAGACGTATCATCATTTCGGCACGTAGTGGATCGCTTAATGCTTTTAGTTGGCTATAAGTAGTTAGTGTTAATACGGGCTTCAACATGATCAACTCCTTGAATTAAATTACTCGGTCAATATTATTTGACTGAATTGTATCAAGGATTCTATTTATTTTCAATACTTTCAGAAAATTTATTTTTTTACTCTGTAATCTTCTGTTCATATTCCGTTCATATTTCTTTTTTATGATTAGTGCATAGAAAGAAAGAGGAAGGAGCGAGCGAAATGTTTTTAGCTCTGCGTGAATTGAAACAATCAAAATTAAGATACGGATTAATCGGACTCATTATGGTGTTACTATCATTTTTAGTCCTTGTTATTTCAGGATTAGCAAATGGATTATCATATGATAATGCTTCATCGATTCAAAATATGGAGGCAAATAAGTTCGTTTTAGCAGATGATGCGGAAAATAAATTACTTCGTTCACAAATTAAGAAAGACGATGTAGATAACGTAGTAAATCAAGTGGGCGAGAAAGAGGCAGTTCCATTTCGGGTGAAAGTTTCAACGTATGAAAAGAAAGATAGTTCGAAAAAGGTTGATATCGCTATTTTCTCAAGTGAACGCGATACATTTTTAGAACCGAACATTGTAAAAGGTGAGAAGTTAGGTACAGCAAACAACGAAATGGTTGCTGATGAATCAATTAAAGAAAAAGGAATCGATATTGGGGATACAATTATCGATCCTGTTTCAAAGAAAGAATTTAAAATCGTCGGATTTACGAAAGATCAAATGTTTAGCCATACACCAGTCGTTTATGTAAATGAAGACGTATGGGGCGCTATTTCACAACCAAACCAAAAAGATTATAGTGCAATCGCACTTAACACAGATAAAGAAATTAAAAATGCTCACGTTATCGATAAAAAAGAAGTACTGCAAAGTATTCCAGGATTTAAAGAAGAGCAAGGAACGTTAACGATGATTATTGCGTTCTTACTTGTAATCGCTGCATTACTAATTGGTGTATTCTTCTACGTCATTACACTGCAAAAAACACAGCAACTAGGTGTATTAAAAGCAATTGGTACGAAGAACTCGTATTTAGCAAATAGCTTAGTCGTACAGGCGTTATTCTTATCAGTCGTTGCGATGGTAATTAGTATCGTTCTTGTACAAGGGTTAGAACAAATTTTACCAGCGGGTATGCCGTTCTTATTAACAACACCGATGATTGCACAATACGCAGCAATCTTTATCGTAATTAGTATTTTAGGAACACTTATTTCGTTATACCAAGTATTAAAAGTTGATGCATTAGAAGCAATTGGAGGCGGGATGTAATGACTTCATTATTAAAATTAGACAAAGTAAGTAAAGTGTACGGAGAAGGAAATACGGAAGTAACAGCCCTTCATCCGATGTCGCTTGATGTGAAAGCTGGAGAATTTATCGGAATCGTTGGTCCTTCTGGATCAGGGAAAAGTACATTATTATCAATCGCGGGTGCTTTATTATCACCGTCAAAAGGAGATATTTACATTCGTGAGCAAAATATTACACAGTTATCGGAAAAGGAAATGACAGACATTCGTTTGAAAAAAATCGGTTTCATCTTCCAGTTTGCAAACCTTGTTCCATATTTAAATGTGAAAGAACAATTGCTTTATATTGCAAAGCTAAAAAAGGAAAGTAAACAAGAATCCGAAAAGCGTGCAGATCATTTATTAGCGGCATTTGGATTAGGAGAAAGAAAAAATCATTATCCAAATCAACTATCTGGTGGGGAAAAACAAAGGGTAGCAATCGCTCGTGCGTTCATGAACAATCCGGATTTAATATTAGCGGATGAGCCAACGGCAAGCTTAGACTCAAAACGTGCGCGTGAAGTTGTAGAAATGATGAAACGTGAAGTGAAAGAGAGCCAAAAAGCAGCAATTATGATTACACATGATGAAAGAATGCTTGATGTATGTGATCGTATATTGACGCTGAGAGATGGACAGTTAATATAAAGAAAAAGGCCAACCGTACATGCGGTTGGCCTTTGTATAATTGTTTTTAATAAGTATAATGGCTTTATTTTGAGAATAAGGTTTTAATTTTATTGCGTGTTACTAATAAAATCCCGCCTAATACAGATAGCATTCCTAGAGCCATATTGTTTGATTGCTCGCTACCAGCGTTAGGAAGTTCTTTAGCGTTATTGTTTTTAGTACCATTATCTGCTTGCGTTTGTTTAGACTGTGATACTTCATTAATCTTGTTATCAACATTTTGCTTCGTTGTATGTAACTCAGCTAATTTGTCGTCAATTTTTTTCTCAGTATGCTTAAAGTCGTTGATTTTAATATCTAAGTCTTGTTTTTTCTTTGATAAATCATCTGAAACAGTTTGTTTCGATTGTTTAATTTCGTTAATTTTATTTAGTAAATCTTCTCTAGCCTTTTGTAATTCAGCTAGTTTGTTTTTTACATCTTGTTTAGCTAGTTCTAAGTTAGCGGAAAGACTGTCTAAATTGCCTTTAATTTTCTTAAGTTCCTCTAACGTGTTACCAGTATTCGGCTTGTTTTCTTTTAGTTCAGCGAGTTTGTCTTCAGCAGTTTGTTTCGCTTTCTTTAACTCAGCTAATTTTTCATCTACTTGTTTTTTAACTTCCTTAAGTTCATTAACCTTTTGATCAATGTTCTCTTTATGTTGCTTCATTTCATTCACTTTTTCATCGACAGTTTGTTTATGTTCTTTAATCTCATTCACTTTGTTATCGATATTTTGCTTATGTTCTTTTACTTCAGCAACTTTATCTTCTACTTGTTTTTTATGCTCTTTAATTTCAGCGATTTTATCTTCGGCGATTTGTTTGTCTTGCTGAAGTTTTGCATCTAGTTCTTGTTTATGCTGTTTAACTTCGTTAATTTTTTCATCAGCAACTTGTTTGCGTTCATGTAGTTCATTCACCTTTGTATCAACATTTTCCTTAACTTTGTTAAGTTCATTTAATGTTTGATCCACGTTTTCTTTGTGTTGCTGTAATTTCGCATCTAACTCTTGTTTATGTTGCTTAATTTCAGCTAATCGATCTCCCGTACTTTGCTGAGGAGTAGCATCATTTACTTCTGCATGAGCAGAGTTTGCGCCAGCAATCATTGCTAAAGCTAGTGTAGACGCAGCGATTGTTTGTTTTGTTTTCATATTTTTGTACCTCTTTTCTTTCATATGCATGAGCTATTTTGTGTAAAAATGAGCATATAGAAGTAGATTCTTCCATCATTATATACCATCTACGCCGTCTAGAGGAAGTATTTGCATAATAATCTATGATTATGTAATTTTTATAATCTCTTATTTCGGACAGGGGAGAACTCTTTAGCAAGATGGACAATTTTTAATATAGTAGAGTTTACATCCTTACTGTTACGAATAACAAACAAATAATCAGCCTCGTTTTCTATAGGATCTACCACATCATCGTGAAGTGATTCAGTTTGTTGTCGATCAAGTACTTCTTTGAAACTAGAATATCCACCTCTAAAAATATTCGTACTTCGCGTGCTTCTAGCCACTCTTTCGTAAAGTACATCATCTGGGATGTCAAAGTGAACTAATATGCGTACATATTCATTCTGTGGAAATAATTCGTTTAGTAAATAGAACCTTCCGTTTTTACTGCGATTGGAGTTACAAATAATAAGGTGTAAATTTGTATGTTCTTTCGCATAATCAACAATGAATTTTGAAAGACTGTGCTTTAGTGTATTTGATCCTTCTGTCGGCTGTAATTTTTCATAATGTGTGTTAATAAATTCAGCTTGGTTGTCTTGGTCCATAATAAAAGAATTAGGTAACTCTTTTTCTAGCTCTTTTGCAAATGTAGTTTTTCCACTGTGTGTTTTTCCTACTGTAATGATGACTAATCTTTTCATGACGCCCTCCATTTGTATTGTTATGAACTGGAATATTCGGTGTAGATCGAAATCTTCCTGCTAGAGATTACACAAATTGTTGGAGCGTAGTAGGCTGAAAACTTGACAAAAAAACTTATTTATGCTATAATTTACCAATATAAAAATAAGGTGTATAATAGGGTTCTCCTGGCCAGGGGAACCCTATTTTTGTTGTGAACATGAAGGAGAGTGTATGTGCGTGAAACAAGGTGAAGCAAGTGTAACGTCGTTAGTATCAGCTTTCGGAAGGGCGTATCATAGTGAATTTGATAATCCTAAAATCTTTGATGATTATGTAGCTAAAGATTTCATTTCACAAAAAGAACGTAACAATATTGAAACGAACATGGTTCAAGGGATTCACTTTTTCAATAAAGAAATTGCAGAGCAGTTTCAAGACAATCCAAAAGAAATATTAAAATGGATTACGCAAGTTCAGTTATCACCAACACCTTTAGCACGTGCCGCATATTGTGAAAGAGTATTACTACATGAAATTACATTAGGAGCGAAACAATACGTCATACTCGGTGCAGGCTTAGATACGTTCAGTTTTAGACACCGAGAATTAGAAAATAAAATAGAAATATTTGAAGTGGATCATCCTTCTACACAGGCGTTTAAGAGGGAAAGAATAAAAGAAGTAGAACTTGAAGTTCCAAATAACCTTCATTTTGTTTCAATGGATTTTACGAAAGGATTTTCCTATGAACAGTTACGCAATGAAGGATTTGAACATAAAAAGACTTTCTTTAGCCTTTTAGGTGTTACGTACTATTTAACGAAAGAGGAACTTGCTAGTTTAATAGAGTGCTTGTTTGAGATGGTTCCAGAAGGGAGTTCTATCGTTTTCGATTATCCCGCTGAAAACTTATTTACGGAAAAAGGGTTGTCTAACCGAGTTGAAAATATGGTAAAAATGGCAGCGGTAGGCGGAGAACCGATGAAGTCATGTTATTCTTATCGCGAAATGGAAGCATTGTTAGAGAATTCAGGTTTACTCATTTATGAGCACTTATCACCAGAGGATATAAATACATTATATTTTGCCGGAAGAAATGATTATTTGAAAGCTTTCGAGACGGTACATTATGTGCATGCGGTGAAGAGGTAGGAAATTAACAGGCATGGAGAGGAATCTCTGTGTCTTTCTTTATAAAAAAGGAAATGAGCTGTAGTGGTGGAAAATATAATTATAAATATATAATATCTATAAATTAATGTTTTGTAGAAACTAAAGGAAAGGGGAAATAGAAGATGTTGAAATTACAAGGGAAATACAATGAAGCAAAAGTGTTTACTACGAATGTAGAAAAAACTGCAGCAGGTCAAATTATTGATCTTTGTAACCAACAATTCGTAAAGGATAGCAAGATCCGTATTATGCCAGATACACATGCGGGTGCAGGTTGTACGATTGGGACAACAATGACAATTCAAGATAAGATTGTTCCTAATTTAGTCGGGGTTAACTAATCGGCTCAGACTTTAAACTACTCACTCAATTGACTGGGAACCCTAACGATAAAAGGCGAGGGCAATCAGCAGCCAGTGGTTATGGTGACATAATCGAATGGTTCAGAGACTTGTACCATGTTAGCAGACTAAGGTACAGAATTATTCCTCATCCATTTTGAATTGAAGAGGAATAATTAATACGGTGAGCCTACAGTAGAGACTGCATATCTCGATGACTGTAGAGAAGGTATAGTCCACTCTTTCAGGAAACTGAGAGGTAAGTACGATATTGGTTGTGGCATGGAAGTTGTTATGATTAATAAGAAAAAAGAGGAAATCAACTTCGATCACTTAGACGAAACGATACGTAAATTTGTCCCAAGTGGTTTTCGTATTCGAGATAAGGAACATAGATTTTCAAAAATGATTGATTTTGATAGTGTAAGAGCCCCGTTTACATTGCAACGTGCTCAAAAAAGTATTGGTACACTTGGCGGGGGCAATCATTTTGTCGAACTGAATGAGGATGATAAAGGAAATGTATACATTATCATTCATAGTGGTTCGCGTAATTTAGGGAAACAGGTAGCAGAGTATTATCAAAACTTTGCTTACGAGCAACTTATAAACGATAAATCTATTAAAGAAGAAATCATTGAACGTTTAACGAAAGAAGGTAGACAACAAGAAATACATGAAGCTTTACGTGAAATTAAGAAACCGGTGATTCGCAAAGAATTAGCTTATTTAGAAGGACAAGGATTTAAAGATTACATGAATGATATGAAAATTGCTCAAAAATATGCGGAGTTAAATCGTAAAGCAATGATTGATGAAATCGTCACTAAAATGGATTGGAAAGTAACAGATCAATTCACTACAATCCATAACTACATCGATATGGACAATATGATTCTAAGAAAAGGTGCTATTTCAGCTCAGAAAGATGAACGAGTAATCATTCCAATTAATATGAGAGACGGTTCTATCATTGCATTTGGTAAAGGAAATCCAGATTGGAACTTTTCTGGCCCTCATGGAGCAGGACGTATTATGAGCCGTAAGAAGGCGAAAGAAGTACTTAACTTAGAGGATTTTCAAAATACAATGACAGAGGTTTGGACTACATCTGTTGCAGAAAGTACTTTAGATGAAGCACCAATGGTATATAAGCCAATGGATGAAATTATTAAGAATACAAAAGAAACAATTGATATTAAACATATTATTAAGCCGATTTATAATTTTAAGGCGAACTAGAAGGGGAGTAACTTTTATTGTAATGAGGTATAGTGCTGGAAAGTATTAAGCATGGTGCTATTGGAAGTAGGGAAATTGTGAAGAATAATTTAAATGTTTATTTAGGTGTAAAAGCAGCTGTACGTATGTTTATCCTTTCAATTATTTTTCTATATTTCAACCCTTATAGCACTCAATTACTTGATAAAGAAGTATATATCACTGTATTGTTTATTTTTGTGCTTCCGTCTTTTATTGCAGGGCTTGTTAGGAAAACTGTGTTGCTGATGCTTTGTGGCGCGTGGTTAGTACCTGGGACTCTGTACTTTAGTATAGCTGCAATGCCAACGTTACGGAATTATTTTTAAGGGTTTATTTTATATCTATTGTTTGGGTGAAAAAGAGAATTGCTTAAAGAGAGTAGTTCTCTTTTTATTTTTTATTAAGCTATTGAAACGGAAATGAAAGGATGAGGGACGTAATGAAGAGGGGATTATCTAAATTAGCAGATATACTAGTCAACCATTCTACTAAAGTGCAACCTGGTGATCATGTGTTAATTCAAAGTGTTACGGAAATAGACCCTATAGTAGTTCGTGAAATTATTAAGTCAGTGGAAAAAGCAGGTGGATATGCACATGTATCAATGCGTGACGTTTCTGTTACGCGGCAATTAATTTTGTCTGGATCTGAAGAACAGTTTAAGTTATTTGCAGATTGGGAGTGTTACCGTTTAAGTAAGATGCAAGTATATATTAATCTCCGTAGTCCTAGAAATGCATACGAACTAGCAGATGTACCAGCAGAAAAAATGAAATTATATCAAAAGGTATTTGGAAAGGCTCATAGTGAAGCAGTGTATAAAACGAGATGGGTGACAACTCGAATTCCGAATGCGGCTTCAGCGCAAGAAGCGAATATGAGTACCGAGGCTTATGAGAAATTTTATTATGATGTTTGTACGTTAGATTACAAAAAAATGTCGAAAGCAATGGATCCGTTAAAAGAATTAATGGAAAAGACAAAACAAGTGAAAATCATTGGGAATGGTACTGATTTGAATTTTTCCATTGAAGGAATCGGTGTTTTAAAGGGAGATGGTACAGATAATATACCTGATGGCGAAATATATACAGCACCTGTCAAAAATTCAGTGAATGGGATAGTAGCGTTCAATACAGTATCTATTCAACAAGGTTATGCGTTTCAAAATATTAAGTTACATATTAAGGATGGGAAAATAATAGAGGCATATGCAAACGATACAGAGCGAATAAATCGAATTCTTGATACGGACGAGGGAGCAAGATATATCGGAGAGTTTGCACTGGCTTTTAACCCTTACATACTACATCCGATGAATAATACGTTATTTGATGAAAAAATAAATGGTAGTTATCATTTAGCAATTGGGGATTCGTTACAAGGTGCAGAAAACGGGAATCAATCAGCGATACATTGGGATTTAGTGAATATTCAAAGATCAGAGTATGGCGGGGGTGAAATTTGGTTTGATGATGTACTGATTAGAAAAGATGGGTGTTTTATTTTACCAGGGCTGTTAGGATTAAATGAAGAGAATTTAAAAAGGTAAAGTGCTTTTTGGAAGTTGTGTAAAGGAGATTAAAACCCTAGGACAGGGCAAGATAGGAGGAAGTTAAAATGAGAAAGAGTGAAATGTTTCAGGATTTTAATTTTAAGTTAGTGGTAATTGAAGCTTTATTAGATAAAGAGCCACTATTTCTAAAAGAATTGAAAGACTTAATAGAAAAGCATACGAATAATTTTGAATGGTATTCAGGAGTTGGGCCAATTGTTGAAATCAAAGCTTTTTTAGAAGCGTTAACTTTGGAAATAAGTGATTTGGAAAAGATTGAGTCCCTTTGCTTTGATGGTGGGAATGAAATTTATCATATTTTAAAGCCTGATTGGGACGGTGAAGACAGTTTATTTGATGTTATATCTGTTGAAGGATTTCAAAATCTAAAAAATTTAAAAACAGTGGAATATATTTCAATGTGTTACCCGAAAGTATTAGAACCATTAAAACAAGCTGGAATAGAAATTGAGGATTAATGAAGAGAATTTAAAATGGTAAAGTACTTTATTGAAATTGTGTAAAGGAAATTAAAACACAACATATTAAACGAAGTGATTTATCGTATAAATTTACATTCAGCTAATATTAGTAGGTTAATAGAAAAATTAGTGTTAATTGTTAAATGGGGCGTGTAAAAACGACAAAATCTCTTAAAAAACACTTAACTTTTAACTCCATCTATCTTTACAATCCCTCCCTATAATGTGAATTGGACAAGCACCTAAGAGAAAGCAGAACATGTCAGTTTGTACATTCTATTATTAGGGGGAGAATTTGTATGAAAAAGACAGTTGCTTCGTTAGCAGTTATGGCGGCATTATTACCGACGTTTTCAGTGCATGCGGAAGGGAAAGAGCAAGCCCGAAAATCAGCTACAACTTTTAATGTTATTAGTGATATTCAAGGTGATTTAGGGGATTTTGATCATGTGCTAAAAGATATGAACAAAGTGACGCCACTTTCTAGAGCGCTTATTATGAATGGGGATATAACGCCGACTGGACAACAGTCACAATATGATGATGTAAAGCGTGTGTTAAATAAAAATAAGCATCCAGAAAATGTATGGTCTACTGTTGGGAATCATGAGTTTTATGCTGGTAAATGGACAGCAGATGGGAAACTCTCTCAAAGTACATGGCCAAATGGTGTAAATGAGGAAACTTTATTTAACCGCTATCTGAAATTTAGTGGACAAGAAAAGGTATATCATAAAAAAGAATTAGATGGCTATCCACTTTTATTTTTAGGAACTGAAAAATATATGAAATACCACGATTCAAAAATGTGGGACGAAGTATATATGAGTGATGAGCAATTAGGTTGGTTAAAACAAAATTTAGAAGAGTACAGTCAAAAAGATAAAAATAAGCCAATCTTTATTTTCTCTCATCACGTTTTACCTGATACAGTATCTGGATCAAGACAATCACCATATTTACAAGATTATTTAAACGTGGATAAATTGTACGATATATTAAAAGACTATCCGCAGGTTGTTTTCTTCACGAGTCATACACATTGGGATTTAAACTTACCTGACTGGGCTGGTAAAAAGAAAATTACAGGCGGAGATGAAAAAGGTTTTACTGTTGTAAATACGGGCGGGATTGAAACAGGCTGGATGTCAGCAGGACCAAATGGAGGAGAGAAAACTGCTCCAGATGGCTATTCATTTAAACAAGGGTTACAAGTGAAAGCATATGGTAACGATGTAATTGTGACAGCTTACGATTACAAACGTGATAAGGATATAAAGAAGTTATTAATTAGTGATTCAAAAATTGCGCAGATGGCACCAAATGTAACGGCAGATGATCGTAAAAATATAATTGTCGGTGCAAATGAATATATGGAGTATTCTATAGAAGGAACGAATGAGTGGCATACGTATAGTCAAGCAAATCCTCCGAAATTTGATGGAGATAAAACTGTATACGTACGTAATAAAGGTGAAATGAATTTAGAGCCGGGATTAACGCAGTTACTTCGTTTTTCGGTAAATAAGTGATTGGAGGGAGTCTGCATTTGAATGTGTGGGCTCTTTTTTTGTTGATGAGAAAGGGGTTGCCTGTCTGTCGTTTTTTGTCGATAGATCGATATATTTGAAAAATCGTTGATATAAATTTCATGTACCGTAATTAAGTTAAAATCATTAATACGATTTTACTTATCAAAATGAAATTCTAATACATTTTTAACCGAGAAAGATGACTTCACCATTTTTACGTGTAATAATAGTAACGTTACATACATTGCGAAAGAAGTACAAAAGGAGCGTTACAATGAATTTAGCTAAATTCCCGAGAAAAAAATATACAGAATCATATACACCAATTGAAAAGTTAAACAATTTTTCTGAAGCACTTGGTGGCCCGACTATTTATTTTAAACGAGATGATTTACTTGGTTTAACAGCCGGTGGTAATAAGACGAGAAAGTTAGAATTTTTAGTTGCGGATGCACAGGAAAAGGGTGCAGATACGTTAATTACAGCTGGTGGTATTCAGTCAAATCATTGCCGCCTGACACTTGCTGCTGCGGTAAAAGAAAAAATGAAATGTATTCTTGTATTAGAGGAAGGGCTTGAGCCAGAAGAGAAGAGAGACTTTAACGGAAACTATTTCTTATATCACTTATTAGGTGCTGAAAACGTCATTGTTGTACCGAACGGAGCAGACCTGATGGAAGAGATGAATAAAGTAGCGAAAGAAGTAAGTGAAAAAGGTAGTGCACCATATGTAATTCCAGTTGGTGGATCAAACCCTACGGGCGCAATGGGATACGTTGCTTGTGCGCAAGAAATTATGGCGCAATCATTTGAGCAAGGAATTGATTTCAGTTCAGTTGTTTGTGTAAGTGGTAGCGGCGGTATGCATGCTGGTTTAATTACTGGTTTTTCTGGAACACAAAGCCATATTCCTGTAATCGGGATTAATGTAAGTAGAGGAAAAGCTGAGCAAGAAGAGAAAGTAGCAAAACTTGTAGATGAAACTTCAGCACACGTTGGTATTCCAAACTTTATCTCGCGCGACGCTGTTACGTGCTTTGATGAATATGTAGGACCAGGCTATGCGTTACCAACGCCGGAAATGGTAGAGGCAGTTCAGTTACTTGCGAAAACAGAAGGTATTTTACTTGATCCAGTGTATACAGGTAAGGCAGTAGCGGGATTAATCGACTTAATTAGAAAAGGTAAATTTAATAAGGAAGACAATATTTTATTCGTACATTCAGGTGGTTCACCAGCTTTATATGCGAATACTTCTTTATTTGCGTAAGTGTAAAAAGCATTGGGGATCCAATGCTTTTTTTGTTATATACTGGAATTACCGAGAGGTAGGAGGATGATATGAATTCAAATTTAAAATGGATTATATATACGGTACTTGGCATTTCTATTCTATTAATCTTATTTGTGGCTTATGGGGTGTATTCTTATTTTACATTTTAAAAGCGTAATGGAAGTGAACTATTATATACACTAAAGGCGGAGAGCGCTATGCAAATTAGAAATTTGTATTTAGTCTTCAGCGTGATTTGTTTATTTGTGGTAACCAGCTGTTCAAATAATATAGGAAATCATAATCAAACAATCGAAGTGAAAAAACATGCTGGTGATAATCATTATGAGGATTTGAAGGCAATTACAGACAAGAATAAAGTATTGCAAGTAAAGAAAATATTAAATGATACTAACTTTGAAAATAAAAAGGTGGAAATGTCTCGTTCAGCTGATTATCAGTTTGTTTTTCAGTTTAAAAATCCGAAAATAGAAGCGAAAGCTGTTTTATATCAAATGTGGATTAGTCCTAATAAGGATAAAGTAGAAATAATGGCGGGGGATAATCAGTACGCTCAATTAGCAGAGAAAGACGCAGCTGCTTTTATGAAGATTGTTACTGGTGAGAAGTTAGCTGAATAAAAGTATATGGTAGATTTTGCTCTCTAATTCCCCACTTATTTTTCGCTTTGAGGGATAATTAGTGAGAAATATCGAATGAGAAGTAATCGTGAAATAGTAAAGAATATATTCACTGCTAAAAGAAGAGTTGTTTAAAAAACTCTCCGCATCGTTATGTAATGTTAATAAGAAGAAGTAGAAGGTAGAAGTAAATCTAAATAAAACCCAAAAGGGATAAATAGGAAAATGTAGAATCTTTATATATAAGATGTTCTGAATTTTTAGATATAAGGTAGAGTGGAGGAAGAAAGATGATTCAATTTCCTATGGAAGATGCTGAACAATTTTTTAGATCCTATAGTATTGGTAGGTTTACAGTTAGTGAAGATGAAGGGAAATTAATTTTTAGTACAAACTTAAATGGTCATTCTAATTTATGGGCGATGGATTTACCCAATTTATCCCCTTATCCCTTAACATATTGTAATCAATCAAGCAATTTTATTAAAATGGATTCTTTAAATCGATTTATTTTAGCTGGATTTGATAAAGATGGGGATGAAAATTATCATATTTATGCATTAAAACCAGAGGGTGGTGGATTGCTTGAATTGATTCCAGCAGGAGAGACAGAAAAGGATTACTTTGTGCATTTAACAGAGGATGGGGAACGATTATACTATGTCACAAGTAAAGATAACCCAATGTTCTTAAACTCTCGTTGTTATAATATACGCACAAAAGAAGATACGCTGTTGTTAACTGGTGTGGAGACACCTACATATGTAGAGGCAGTAAGTCCGAATGAATCAAGTTACATTGTTTTAAAGTCATATAGTAATACGTATAATGTAGGATATGTAAAAAAAGGAGAAGAACTTATTTGTTTAGTACCTTCCAGTGAGAAAGAACATACTATAGGGTCCATTTCTTATATTGATGAAAATACAGTGATTTTCGTTACAAATTATGAAGAAGAGTTTTCCTATGTAGCTTCTTTTGATTTAAATAAACAGGAATTCAAACCAATCTGTAAAATAGAGAAGGAAGATATATCCGATATAAAATGGCATGCTGAAACAAAAAATGGCTACATTGTTTCGTCGAAAGGTGTTACAGATAGGTTATATAAATTTGTATGGGATAAAAAAGAGTTAATTCTATTGAATTCTCCGGTAGATACGATAAGTCAAATTGAAATTACAAAATCGGAAAATTTATATTTACTAGGTGAAAGTGCGACGAAAACAGCAAACATCTATTACAAGAAGAATAGAGATACAGAATGGGCAGCATTAACAAAAAACTATGTTATTGGTCTATCTGAATCTTCTTTTGTTGAACCGGATGTTATAACATATGCCTCTTTTGATGGGTTAAACATAGAAGCATTATTATTCCGGGCGAAAGGAGAAGTACAAAACGGATATACAATATTTTGGCCTCATGGTGGTCCACAAAGTGCTGAGACGAAAGATTTCAGAGCATTATTTCAATATTTATTAAGGCAGGGATATAATATTTTTGCGCCAAACTTTAGAGGTAGTACAAGATATGGTTCAACGTTTACAAAAATGATTGAAGGTGATTGGGGAGAAGCACCGCGTTTAGATTGTGTAGCAGGGATCGAATGGTTATTTGAACAGGGGATATCAACTCCTGATAAATTATTTGTTATGGGCGGTAGTTATGGAGGATATATGACCTTATTGCTTCACGGGCGTCATTCAGAGTATTTCCGTGCAGCCATTGACATTTTTGGACCTAGCAATTTATTTAGTTTTATCGAATCTATGCCTGAAAATTGGAAACCGCTCGCAGTTAATTTAATAGGTGATATTAATAATGATAAAGATAAGCTTATACAAGATTCACCAATTACTTACTTAAATCAAATGAATAAACCACTCCTTATCATCCAAGGGGCAAATGATCCACGAGTTGTAAAGGAAGAATCGGATCAAATTTTTCAAGCGTTGCAAGAACAAGGAGTAGATGTAGAATACCTAGTATTAGACGATGAAGGGCATGGATTTTCAAAAAAAGAAAATGAAATATATGTATATCGTCGCATAACAGAATTTTTAGCAAAGCATAAGTAAAAGAAATGGCATTTTACGGGTTATGATCATATCGCTATCAGGCTAAAAATGCAGAGAAATGACAATGAAATTATTGAATAAATAAGAATGAAACAACTTAATTGTTACGTAACAAAAACGCTATTCTTTCCCTAGAATCATAGGAAGAGATGGCGTTTTTGTTATGAACTTATCGATTTTTTATGAACTGGAATTGTTGTCTAAAGAGTTGCAACAGATTTTTTTATAAATTGAAAGACAAGGAGACGAACTTGGATGGAGTATTGGAAGCACACAATAAATATATTGAGGAGTACATGTTTGAAAACATTAAATCAATGGAAAATGAAATATTTTGTTGGAATGTCTGAGCTGCGGACCAATTCTATCACTTTAATTAACTAAAAGAAGAATTTCCCCATCCCGATTAGACTACTGATCATTCCTATTCCACTCATGGTGCCTTTTCCTGCTGTAAGTAAGTTTCCAAGCATTCCTAGCTGACCGTTACCTCCGTTATTTCCCCATCCCATTGGGGCCCACGGACTACCCCATCCTGGAGGGTTTCCAAAAACACCCGAGTTATTGGTATTGAAATGAAAAGGCTTGGCTGGCGGCGATAGTAAAGCTGCAAGATGACCTTGTGCGAACATCCCTGTATGATTGAATGGTTGCGCCCAGGGGAAGGGAGGTTTTTGAAAATTAAAACCTGCATGACCTGGTAGTGGAGTCCAATTATCGGGATGTCCTTGGGGCATCATCCCTGCATAATTGATTGGCTGCCCCCAAGAGAAGGGAGGAGGTTGGGGATTGAACCTCGTATAATTGGCTGATGAATCCCAACTAACTGGATAGACTCGGTAACTCCAATTCTCAGGAAGCTTCAAATCATTCATTACCTCAGATTTAGTTATTTCGGGCTGTGAATATAATGAAATTTGGTTAGTATATTGTTCCCCGTTTCCCTTTGAATTCAAATACCAATATTGGTCCATACGCTTATTCTCCTCACTTTAAAAATGTAATGTTAGACTTAGCCTATGTAATATTCCTTTTTATGGATGGTTACATAACTAGATCTACAAGCCTGTATTTAAAGGAATGGGTGCGTGGTCTTTTTGATTTTTCTCGCTGCCCGTAAAATACCCATTGATTTAAAGTTTCACTTTATTTTAGAAGGTGATTTTCAGTTGCTTATTTTGTGTATTTCAGCCTAATTTAAATTCCGTTAACAAACGTTTTTATAAAGGTTTCATCAACAAAAAGATTTTAAAATGGTATGTTGAGCAAGTGGAATTGCTAAAAAGAGAATATCCATTCGAAGAGTTTGGCAAAATACTGCAAGGGTAATGTTTTCTTGTGCAAATATGTAAACGATTTAAACGAATCAATGAAATTTATAATGAAGGGGCAATTAAATATATGAGTGAAACATTACATAAAAGAAAACCACCATATGTAATGCTTGTAATCCTTTTTATTGGGGCATTTGTTTCATTTCTAAATAACTCTCTTTTAAATGTAGCCTTGCCATCAATAATGAAAGATTTAAACATTCAAGATTATTCAACGATCCAGTGGCTTTCTACAGGGTATATGCTTGTAAGTGGTATATTAATTCCGGCATCAGCATTTTTAATAACGCGTTTTTCAAATAGGAGCCTATTTATTACATCTATGGTGATTTTTATTCTTGGTACTGCCTTAGCGGCTGTAGCACCGAACTTTGGTTTATTACTTACTGGTCGGATGGTTCAAGCGGCAGGCTCTTCAGTTATGGGACCTTTGTTAATGAATATTATGCTAGTAAGCTTTCCGAGAGAAAAAAGGGGAACAGCAATGGGGATTTTTGGACTAGTTATGATTACAGCTCCAGCAATTGGGCCGACACTATCAGGTTATATTGTAGAGTATTATGACTGGCGCTTGCTTTTTGAAATGATTTTACCGTTAGCAATCATTAGCTTACTGTTAGGGATTTGGAAATCTGAGAATGTCATGAAACAAAATAAAAATGCAAAACTTGATTATCTCTCATTACTATTATCTTCTGTCGGTTTTGGTGGTTTGTTATATGGATTCAGTTCTGCAAGCTCCGATGGCTGGACGAATAAAGTTGTCTTAACAGCCTTAATCATAGGCGCTATTGCCTTAATTGCTTTCATTATCCGTCAATTAAAAATGGATGAGCCGTTATTGGATTTACGTGTTTACAAGTACCCAATGTTTGCACTTGCGTCTGTAATTGCAATTGTCAACGCGGTGGCCATGTTTTCGGGTATGATTTTAACACCAGCTTATGTACAAAACGTCCGTGGTATTTCGCCGCTGAGCTCTGGGCTGATGATGCTTCCAGGTGCGGTTATAATGGGGATTATGTCACCAATTACAGGTAAACTATTTGATAAATATGGTCCTCGGATTCTTGGCATAGTGGGGCTTTCCATTACAGCTGTTTCAACTTATATGTTGGCAAGTCTGCAAATTGACTCTAGTCACACACATATTATTCTTATCTACACACTGCGGATGTTTGGGATGGCGATGGTTATGATGCCACTTATGACAAATGGTCTTAATCAATTACCAACTCGCTTAAATCCGCACGGTACAGCTGTTAATAATACGGCTCAACAAGTGTCCGGTTCGATTGGTACTGCTATTCTTGTTACGATTATGAACTCTGTAACAAAAACAAAAGCTGAAAGTTTAATGTCTCATATAGATCCAACAACCTTTACAGAAACTACGAAGGCAATAGTAACTCAGAAGGCTTTATTATCTGGAATTCAATATTCATTTTATGTAGCGCTTGGCATGAATGTTGTTGCACTACTATTAGTTTTTTTCGTTAAACGTGTAGATACAAGTGCGGAAGCTGTTGAGAAGTTAAATCGGTAGAGAAGAATAAAACGCTTGATAATGATTCCTACAAGTTTTTTACTGCTAAGGCGTCGGTATTTAAAGCTGGAAAAGAACTAAAAGAAGCAGAGAAATAATTATATAGTAAAAGAGGACCTGATGTTCATATCAGGTCCTCTTTCATTAGTAACACGGTATACTTGCTTATCGTATTGGTTTAACTAAACTACTGATTTTTCGAATACTACAATCTTAAGCTCATCAACTTTTCTATTTTGGGGTGTTTTAGAAGAAAATAAATCAAAATAATCGTTTTTATAAACAAATACAAGAGATGAGATCCGTTTGCAATTTCTCATAAATATTACAAGTCTAGATTATCTTTTAACACCAACATTAAAAGGCTCCAATTATATTTATTCGCTTCATTTTAATTTAGTATTTTTCTACAAGTTATAAATTTAATTGCCAAGCTTATACGCAATATCATAATCATGAATAGTTAGGGAAAAGATAAAATAAGGTAATCAATTACATATCTTTATCCCAGGCGATTAGTTGCTATTTCTTCTTTATTAAATGGGATATGTTATCCCGAATTAACGGGCAGTAAGACCCCCACCTCAAAATTTAGCGGAAGCAAAGAAGTTAGGTGGGGGACCAACTGCCCGTAAAAGCCCGATTGGTTCAACTAATAATCAGTGGGGGATGAACAAAACCCCCACTGATTAAAGTTTCACTTTATTTCATGCTTTTTTGAAAGGATGTTTTAAATGGAAAAAAAAGTATCTGCCATTCCTCAGCCGAAAACATATGGACCGCTGGGTAATCTCCCATTAATCGATAAAGATAAACCGACGCTATCCTTTATCAAGATAGCGGAAGAGTATGGTCCCATTTTTCAAATTCAAACTTTAAGTGATACCATCATTGTCGTTTCTGGACATGAATTGGTAGCAGAAGTTTGTGATGAAACACGGTTCGATAAAAGTATAGAGGGTGCTTTAGCAAAAGTTCGTGCCTTTGCTGGGGACGGATTATTTACTAGCGAGACTCACGAGCCTAACTGGAAAAAAGCTCATAATATTTTGATGCCTACATTTAGCCAACGGGCAATGAAAGATTACCATGCCATGATGGTCGATATTGCTGTACAACTCGTTCAAAAATGGGCACGACTTAATCCGAATGAAAACGTAGATGTTCCGGAGGATATGACTCGTCTTACGTTAGATACAATTGGTCTATGTGGTTTTAATTACCGATTCAATAGCTTTTATCGTGAGACCCCTCATCCTTTTATTACTAGCATGACCCGTGCTCTAGATGAAGCGATGCACCAATTACAGAGGCTGGATATAGAAGATAAACTCATGTGGAGAACGAAACGTCAATTTCAGCATGATATTCAATCTATGTTTTCTTTAGTAGATAATATTATTGCTGAACGTAAAAGTAATGGGAATCAGGAAGAAAATGATTTACTTTCCCGTATGTTAAATGTGCCAGATCCGGAAACTGGTGAAAAATTAGATGATGAAAATATTCGTTTCCAAATTATTACCTTTTTAATAGCTGGACATGAGACAACAAGTGGATTGTTATCTTTTGCAATTTACTTTTTATTAAAGAATCCGGATAAGTTGAAAAAAGCCTATGAAGAAGTAGACCGTGTTTTGACAGATCCTACTCCAACATACCAACAAGTTATGAAACTGAAGTATATACGGATGATTTTAAATGAATCGCTACGTCTATGGCCTACCGCTCCAGCATTCAGTCTCTATGCAAAAGAAGATACAGTGATTGGCGGGAAATACCCAATTAAGAAAGGAGAAGATCGTATTTCTGTTCTTATTCCACAGCTACATAGGGATAAAGATGCATGGGGAGACAATGTGGAAGAATTCCAACCTGAACGATTTGAAGAGCTGGATAAGGTTCCTCATCATGCTTATAAGCCATTTGGAAATGGCCAGAGAGCATGTATCGGTATGCAATTTGCACTTCATGAAGCCACTCTTGTAATGGGAATGCTTCTTCAACATTTTGAATTAATCGATTATCAAAACTATGAGCTGGATGTAAAACAAACATTAACGCTAAAGCCCGGTGATTTTAAGATTAGGATTCTACCCCGAAAACAAACTATTAGTCATCCTACTGTTCTTACACCTACAGAGGACAAGCTTAAAAACGATGAAATTAAGCAGCACGTTCAGAAGCCACCTTCTATTATTGGGGCCGATAATCTTTCACTTCTTGTTCTGTACGGCTCGGATACAGGTGTAGCAGAAGGTATTGCAAGAGAATTAGCAGATACAGCTAGTTTAGAAGGGGTTCAAACGGAAGTGGTAGCTCTTAACGATCGAATTGGAAGTTTGCCAAAAGAAGGAGCGGTACTTATTGTGACTTCTTCTTATAATGGAAAACCGCCAAGTAATGCAGGGCAGTTTGTGCAATGGTTGGAGGAACTAAAACCAGATGAGCTAAAAGGTGTTCAATACGCAGTTTTTGGTTGTGGAGATCATAATTGGGCTAGTACCTATCAACGGATTCCAAGATACATTGATGAGCAGATGGCTCAAAAAGGAGCAACAAGATTTTCTAAACGCGGAGAAGCAGATGCAAGTGGTGATTTCGAGGAACAGCTTGAGCAATGGAAACAAAACATGTGGTCTGATGCGATGAAGGCATTTGGATTGGAGCTCAACAAAAATATAGAAAAAGAGCGCAGTACTTTGAGTCTGCAATTTGTTAGTCGTCTTGGAGGATCTCCTCTTGCGCGAACATATGAAGCAGTTTATGCATCTATACTAGAAAATCGTGAACTCCAATCACCCAGCAGTGATAGAAGTACACGACATATCGAGGTATCTTTGCCAGAAGGCGCTACATATAAAGAAGGAGACCACCTTGGAGTGTTGCCAGTTAATAGCGAGAAAAATATCAACCGAATTTTAAAACGTTTTGGATTAAATGGGAAGGATCAAGTTATACTGAGTGCAAGTGGACGAAGTATAAATCACATACCTTTAGACAGTCCTGTTAGTTTATTGGACCTTCTTAGTTATAGTGTTGAAGTTCAAGAAGCTGCCACTCGAGCACAAATACGAGAAATGGTAACATTCACAGCATGTCCTCCTCATAAAAAAGAATTGGAAGCATTATTAGAAGAAGGAGTTTACCATGAACAAATACTAAAGAAACGGATTTCAATGTTGGACCTTCTTGAAAAGTATGAGGCTTGTGAAATCCGATTTGAACGCTTTTTAGAACTTCTTCCTGCGCTCAAACCGCGTTACTATTCTATTTCAAGCTCTCCACTCGTTGCACACAATCGTCTGAGCATTACGGTCGGTGTTGTTAATGCGCCTGCATGGAGTGGGGAAGGGACATATGAAGGAGTCGCTTCTAATTACTTAGCTCAGCGTCATAATAAAGATGAGATTATCTGTTTCATTCGAACGCCACAATCAAACTTTGAATTACCTAAAGATCCAGAAACACCAATTATTATGGTTGGGCCAGGTACTGGAATTGCACCATTCCGTGGATTCTTGCAAGCGCGTCGTGTTCAAAAGCAAAAAGGTATTAACTTAGGACAAGCGCATCTATATTTTGGTTGTCGTCATCCTGAAAAAGATTATCTCTATCGTACAGAATTAGAAAATGATGAAAGAGATGGATTAATCTCTTTACACACAGCTTTTTCTCGTCTAGAGGGACATCCAAAAACATATGTACAGCATTTAATAAAACAAGATAGAATCAATTTAATTTCGTTATTAGATAATGGAGCTCATCTTTATATATGTGGTGATGGAAGTAGAATGGCTCCGGATGTAGAAGATACCCTTTGTCAAGCATATCAAGAAATTCATGAAGTCAGTGAACAAGAAGCAAGAAATTGGTTGGATCGTGTGCAAGATGAAGGGCGATATGGAAAAGATGTTTGGGCTGGTATATGAATGTTTCTTAATTAGTTACGTATTAACTAATAAATTTCACTTTATTAGTATAGTGTATCTAGATGAATAATGATTAACCGGACTATTTAGTATCTACTAAATAAAAAACAGGACCTGATATTCATCTATCAGGTCCTGTTTCACATAGACATTATACATGGATATTTTCCACATATTATCAATGTTTGTAATGTAGTTAGCCTTGTGGGTCAGCAATAAAATCAGATATTATTTTTTCGATATCGAAAGGAGTAATCCCTTTATCCAAAGAAAAAATGCTTTCTGCTTCTTCGATTTCTTGAACGAGTTCACCTCTAGCTTCAATATGTAATCGGAACAAGTCATATAAATTCGGTTTAACTAAATTAGTTAAAGCCTTTCCAACTAGTATCATACCTTTTTGATTAGCCTCGATGGTATTATCATAAGTTAGATCTCTTGTAAGAGACAAATCTGTCCAAATCAATTTTCGTTCCTTTAAGTCTAAAATAACTGGAATAGAGATTTGGGTGTCGGCAGTAATATCCACTTTATCTTGAACAGTAGAAGGTTCAAATACTTCACCTGAACCAGGATATTGACGAACCATCCAACCAGTAAAGCATTCTGGTAAATCTTTATATGGTTGGTCTGTGTAAGAAAGCAAAGTCATAACTACATAGCGTCCACCATATTTCAGCACAGACGGAATATCGAAATCAATGAATTCAGATGCTCCCTTTGGTGCAGAAGTAATATCTCCGCTATGGTAGGCTTTGAAATTTTTTGAACGTAAGTTCGTGAAGGATACATGTTCTTTGTATTGCCAATCTTCGTCGTACATTGCAGCAGACAAATCAATGTCAACACGTCCTGTATGTTGTCCATTCACATAGCCTTCTTTCCACCATAGGAAAAAACGAATCGTATCTCCTTCTGGCAAATCTACTTTACTTCCTCGAGATAATGTGCGAAGCGCTTTGCTGGCTGAACGTTGAGAGAAGGGAACTAAGTGATTTTTTAACTGTTCATCCAAAAATACTTTTCCAAGACTTGGAAGTTCCGTGAAGCGATTTTTTAAAGTATCTTCACACATTTTTACAATCATTAAACAAATATCCTCTGAGATAAATGGAAGTGTATTTTCAATACCTATAGCTTTTGCTACATTTCCCTTTGGAAAAAAGGTACGAAATTCATTTTTATCATTTCGATGCTTAAAATGAGCCGTGAGTTGAAGTAATACAGGAGTAGAAACGTTTCCTATTATACTTAGAAAATCTTCGAGAATATTGAAAACATCTGTTGACTTATTACTACATAAACGGATTAAATGATCCAAGCGTCTGGCAAATTCCCCCGGGCGAGTTTTTAAAAGATTTTTCGCTGTCATGATATCACGATTCAACAAAGCTGCTTCTATTTTTCCATTAAATGTTTCAACTTTAATGTTGTTGCGAAGCATCTCAAATGCTCGGTGGGTTTTTGGGAAACGAGTATGATATTCTGCTGGATGAAGAATTTCACCTAAACGAATCCAACGTTTTTTGTATCGAATCATATCTTCGGTAATGTTTCCGCATTGCTCTAACAATCCTAAAAGGAAGCGTCTTTCTGCTCGGTTAAACTTCTTGAATCGAACGGAGGATGCTAAACTCACATCGCCTTCAGATAAAGCAACTGCAAGGCGAAGAACATCAGTTGCCGTTTTAAAATACTTTGCAGCAGCATCGGCTGATATTTTTCTGTTTATTAATAAAACCCCAATTATAAAAGACATATTTTCCTTATGAGGAATTACATTAGGTAGAAAACAGGAAACATCTTCAGTGTGTGTAATAGCCCATTCTACATCTGTCTTATCAGTTGAGGAAATAGAGCTGTTTGCACTAATCAATTGAGAAATCATTTGATTGAAATCTTCTTCACTTCCTAAGTCAATAACTTTCAAATCAACGCTATCTAAAAGAGGGAGTCGTTCTTCTACTTTTGATACAGGTAGGCGCAACGTCACATAATGAATAACGGCATTGATGTATAAATCAGCGTCACTTAAATCCATCATTTGTTGCGGAAAGTTGGGATACATAGGAGTAAACTGAATATGTGCACCAACCATTTCTTTTAAATGTTTTACCAACTCTGTGTAAAACGATGTGAATGCATCAACCGAAAGTGTTTGCAACTCTTCTATTAAAGGCTCGGAAAAAGTAAATCCTAAACTTTCCAAGTTTTTTAAAACAGTGGCTAAATACATGTTCGGTAGTTTATTTTCTTCTCTTTTTATAATTACTTTCAAACTTCTTCTTATGTAAATAGAATTTTTCATGAGAACGCCAGCTATTCACTCCTTATAAAAGAGGGGAATAGTCTGACTGTCCTCCTTTCAGTGGTAGATTTTTATTTTTACATGCATAAACACACTAATTGTAGAAAAATGCACTGAGGGTATAAAGCTATTTTTTAGTGAAAAATTAGGGGTATAACATTTAGTTGTTAAGTGGTAATTTGTTAATTAAGAAAAGAAAACCTCTACATCAATGGTTGATAAACTAAAGTTTATTCAAACCCAAAGAAGAAAGAGGTTTTATAGTCTAATTATTTTCATAGGAAATTGACAACTCTAAAAAAAATTGAAATTTCTACAAAGAAGGAAGAATTGTCATAGCCTATGTGTTTAGCAGGAAAGTAACATCCCTATTTCGCCAAAGAAGTTAGAAGGAAGGAACGTCATAGCCTGCTTTATTAGTATATTCTCTTGCGGAGAGCAATTCAAGTATACTGTCTGATTTTTTAAAGTTTTCCTAAATGGGAATTTTCATGTTTATCCCGTATTAAAGGAGGATTTTTATTTTTGATATATTATGGAATGGAGTTGAATGAGTATTATAAATACAAAAGGTGAAATTAAAAAAACAAAAAGAAAAGTATTACTAACTATACTTACTATGTTAGTAATTATAATTGGATTTGGATATTGGAAACTTTTTAGTTTGCAAGGTGTTCCAAAAGGGGAATTAATTCGAACAGTGAAATCTCCAGATGGAAAATATCTCATCAAGACTTATTTTCATAATGCAGGATCATTAAGTGCGGATGCTGTTAGGGGTGAATTAGTTAACCTTGATACAGATTCAGAGAAAAATATATATTGGAATTATCCAGATACCGATCCATATATTGAATGGGTAAATAAGAATATTGTTAGAATTGGAGATCAAACTTTAGATGTTTCGCAGAAAGAAACCTATGATTGGCGTGATGATGATAAGCACGTTAAAGAAATGCCTAAACAGTTTAGTAGATAAAACAAGAAAATTTAAATGTATTTAATCTTATTTGTTTAACTATAGATAGTATTATATGAGTGAAAGAGTCCATTTAAATCTTCTAAATGGACTCTTTTAGGTTTCTAGATACGACTACTGATAAAAATGGAACAAACTTGTTACTTAGGTTGTCTATTAAGTATACGTATAAAACAGGTGTTCATGATAGTTCAATCATTTTATGAAAAGTGAGATGCAAGAAGAGTGATATCCGATACACTCTTTAATTGTATCGATATGTATAACACCTAGAAAAACTATATATTCTTGAAAGAGGTTGAAAATATATGATAGTCTTAAACAAGTTTTTTAACATTTTACATTACAAAAAGATGGTACCTGTAGTATTTCTTTCGTGTGCAACGCTTATAGGCTGTTCCGATGGCAATACTCAGTCTGAATTACCTAAACAAACAAAACAAACGAAACAAACAAATCAAACCAAACAAGAAACTACTGGTAATGATTCTTTTGCTAAACTTGAAAAAGAATTTGATGCTAAACTCGGTATTTATGCATTGGACACTGATACGAATCAAACCGTTACGTATCAATCAGATAAACGGTTTGCATACGCATCTACCCACAAAGCTTTAGCTGTGGGAGTACTTTTACAAAAGAAATCAATAGAAGATCTAAATCAAAGAGTTTTGTATACTCGTGAAGATCTTGTTAATTACAATCCAATTACAGAAAAGTATGTTGATAGGGGTATGACTCTGAAAGAGCTTGCAGATGCTTCCCTTCGATATAGTGATAATACTGCCCAAAATCTTATTCTTAAACAATTAGGTGGACCTAGTGAATTCAAAAAATCACTGAGAGAAATAGGAGATACCGTTACAAATCCTGAACGTTTTGAACCAGAGTTAAACGAAGTGCATCCAGGAGACGTACATGATACTAGTACCCCAAAGGCATTAGCTACTAGTCTTCAGGCTTTTGCGCTAGGAGATGTACTTTCAACTGAGAAACGGGATTTATTAATAGATTGGATGAAAAGGAATACTACGGGAGACAACTTAATTCGTGCTGGAGTTCCAGGAGGATGGGAAGTAGCTGATAAGACTGGATCAGGATCTTATGGAACCAGAAATGATATCGCAATTATTTGGCCACCAAATAAAAAGCCAATTGTTCTTGCGATACTTTCTAATCATGATAAAGAGGATGCTAAATACGATGATAAGCTTATTGCAGAAGCAACCAAAATAGCGCTGGGTGTCTTAAAAGCTAAAAATAAATAATAATAGTATTAGTTATTGAAATTTTCTTGTTTTTTAGTCACAATACTGTGACGGTCTTTTTGTGTATTTTACAAAAGATCGTCTTAAGTAAAGAAAGAAGATAGAAACCATCTCTATTAAGTTTATTAACTAAGTAACAACAAATATATGCTTTATTGGATACTTATTGCATTTAATGTGGAGGAATAATATGGAGTCAAAAATTCTTATTGTTGATGATGATAAAGAGATTAGAAATCTTATCTCTGTATATCTGGAAAATGAAGGCCTAAAAACTCAAAAGGTAGAAGATGCTATACAAGCTTTACAACTGTTAGAAGAAAAGGAATTTGATTTGATTATTTTAGATATTATGATGCCGAATATGGATGGCATTGAAGCATGTATGAAAATTAGGGAAGATCGCAATATGCCTATCATTATGCTATCTGCAAAATCTGAGGATATAGACAAAATTCAGGGCCTAGCCTCTGGTGCAGACGATTATTTATCAAAACCGTTTAACCCACTAGAATTAATTGCTAGGGTAAAATCCCAATTAAGAAGGTTTAAAAAATACAATGCGTCCATAGAACATAATAAAAGTATTCTAGAAATTGGTGACTTAACCGTAAATACAGATACACGTCAAGTATGGGTAAGGGGAAAAGAAACAAGGTTAACTCCAAAAGAGTTTGCTATTCTCGAACTACTCGCCCGCAACAAAGGGATTGTCCTGAGTGTAGCAAAAATATATGAAGCAGTTTGGAAAGAGGTTTTTTATAAATCAGATAATACCGTCATGGTGCATATTACAAAAATAAGAGACAAAATTGAAGAAGATTCTAAACATCCCATTTATATTAAAACTGTTTGGGGAATTGGGTATAAAATATGAAGAATGTTAGTTTCAGAAATAAGATTATTATAAAACTTCTTGGTGCTGTTGCAATTAGTTTTTTTATTTCATTTGGTTTAACAATTCTCATTGTGCAATACGTCATAGATCCATTTTTTATAAAACACGAAGATTTTGGCATGTTTGAAGTGAGACTCGCAATGTTGTTCTTATTTACGTTCGCAATCTTAAACTTTATAGTAATCTTTTTGCTATTGGTTCGAAAGAAAATAGTATATTTGAAGCTCATTTCGGAAAATGTGAATGATATTGCAAATGGAAAACTGGGTTTAACAATTGGGATTAAGGGGAAGGACGAATTGACCCAACTTGCTCAAAATATCAACTATATGTCCAAGGAATTGGAGAATACATTTGAACAAGAAAGACAATTAGAACGTACAAAAAATGAACTTATCACCAATGTATCTCATGATTTACGCACACCTTTAACATCTATTATTGGCTATATAGATTTATTAAAAAGAGGGCAATACAACAGTAACATACAATTACAGGAATACCTTGAAACCACGTATTCAAAGTCACAGAGACTGAAATATTTAATTGATGAGCTGTTTGAGTATACTCGTTTATCAGGTATAGATGCTAAGTTAAACCTTAATGAAGTTGATTTATCAGGTTTGTTGGAACAAATAGTTGGAGAATACATACCTATATTTGAAAAGGAAAGTTTAATCGTTCAAAAATCAATTACGCAAGAAACAATACCTATCTTCATAGATGTAGAAAAAATGGTACGTGTTTATGAAAATCTTTTTATGAATGCGATAAAGTACAGCATGAAACCATCCGAATTATCTATATGTCTTGAACTAATAGGTAACAAGGCAATGTTGAAAGTATCAAATAAAGTCGAGAAACCGCCTGTTAGCGATCCAAATAAATTGTTTGAAAGGTTTTTCAGTGGGGACAAGGCAAGAAAAGATGACCAGGGAAATGGACTGGGACTTGCTATTTCAAAAAGAATTGTTGAACTTCATCATGGTAATATACATGCAGAATATAAAGATGGTTGGATGTCTTTTATTGTTGAACATTCAATTAGATAGAAAGCTTATGGAACTACAGGTTCCATAAGCTTTTTTTAAAACTTAAGAAATCTTAAGGATTTTACGGGGTGTTTCCTAATTTTCATAGTTTATCATGGGTGTATTCAAAGTGATGAGGTGAGCAAAGAAGATAAAAGGAAAGATTTCATTGTAGCTTAAGTGTGGAGGTAACATGTCTATTTTGTTAGTAGTAAACAAATTTAGTAGCTTATTGTAATGAAATAAAAAAATGTAGGAGGATATAAATGATAAAGCCAGTTGTAGATGTAAAAAACATTCAAAAATTGTACGGTAAAAAAGGTGAGAATCAATCAAACGCATTAAAAGGTGTATCATTCTCAATTCAAGAGGGAGAGTTTGTTGGTATTATGGGGCCTTCTGGTTCTGGTAAAACAACATTATTAAATGTAATTTCAACGTTAGATAAAGCGACAGGCGGCGTTGTTGAAATTGCAGGAACGGATATTACGAGGATGAAGCAGGGTGAACTTTCTGATTTTCGTTCACAAAAGTTAGGATTCATTTTCCAAGACTTTAACTTATTGGAGAATTTATCCATCTATGAAAATATCGCACTCTCACTTTCACTTCAAGGTGTTTCATCTCGTAATATTGGAAAGAAAGTAGAAAAAGTAGCTGATATGTTAGGCATTACAGCTATACTTCAAAAATATCCTTCTGAAGTATCTGGTGGACAAAAGCAACGTTCCGCAGCAGCACGTGCGTTAGTTCATGAACCAGCAATTATTTTGGGAGATGAGCCGACTGGAGCTCTAGATTCTAAAAATGCAACGAGTTTACTTAATGCCATGACAAGCTTAAATAAAGAGCAAGGTGTATCCATTATGATGGTTACGCATGATCCTTACAGCGCAAGTTACTGTCAACGTATTTTATTCATTCAAGATGGTGAGTTATATAAAGAAATTCATCGCGGTAGTACCCGTGAAGAATTCTATAAAGAAATTTTAGATGTGCTTGCAAACTTAGGCACACAAAAAGCGTAAGGAAGGAAGTTCAATCATGTTATTTAAGCTTTCTATGTCAGGCCTAAAAAGTAAGTTGCAAGATTACATTGTTTTACTTGTTGGTCTTATTGTCTCTATTTCAACTTTTTATATGTTTCAAACGCTAGCATCCAATAAAACGTTCCTTGAATCTAACTCTTCTATTAGGGATATTGTGGCTGTCTTTAAAATTGGTTCCGTTTTGTTAGCGATTATCACATTTTTCTATATTTTATATGCAAACTCTTTCTTATCAGCTCTTCGTCAAAAAGAATTTGGTATGTATATGATGTTAGGAGCAAAAAAGCATAAAGTTACCTTACTTATGTTCATTGAAACAATCATATTAGGTGCCACCTCTCTTTTGATTGGAATTACAATTGGTGTAGGACTTGCAGAAGGTATCGGTCAGCTATTAATGAAACAACTCGAGTTTGCTGGCGAAGGTTATAAAGCATTTTATCTGCCATCTATAGCTATTACTTGCATCTTTTTCTTTGCACTCTTTGTATTATCTGCAATTATGAATAGTATTAAATTATCTCGTATTTCTGTACTGCAACTTGTACATGCTGATGAACAAACAGAACGTGTTGCCATAAAAGGAAAAATGACAGTTGTAGTTGCATTCCTTGGTATTCTTTTATTGGGTATTGGTTATGCATCACTTATTTATATATCATATGCAAATTCGCTAATTGTTTTGGGATTAATGGCTGTTGGATTAATCTCAGCAACTGTTGGTACTTACCTTATATTTGGATCACTTCTTCCAGTTATGATTAACAAGCTAAAGAGTAATAAAAAACGTAGTGAAAAAGGCCTCAATGCTTTTACTTTTGCACAATTAAATTTCCGCATTAATAGTCTAACAAATGTGCTTGCAACAGTAGCAATTTTAGTGGCTCTTGGTGCTGGTGGAATTGCTTGTGGTATGGCATTTAAAAACAACATCCTAAAAATTACAGATCAAATACAAATTTACGATTCAGTCATTCATAATCCAACAGTGGAAGAAAAGACAATTTTGGGTAGTATCTTATTTCAAGAAAAACTTGAATATCATTACAAAGTTGATGATAAATATGTTTATTATCTTAAAGAAGATGTAGAGAAAAATCGCCCTTTCTTGCAAGGTATGAAAATAGAGAAAGCTTCAGAGGAAATACCAATTGGTGCATTTTCAATAAAACGGGCTGAAGGAGAGACAGACACAAAACAATGGATTCAGGTTTTCAGAACGATCCAGCCCAATTATTTATATCCTGATTATGAAATAAAAATTGTAGATTATAACATATACAATGGATTGAAGGGGAAAGAAAGTATTGTGTTTATGGGGAAAACAGATGATTTTGGATCATACATAAAAGAATGGAAAAAACTTGATGAATTACAGATAGCAAAATATAAAAATGTGAAAGCGGAAGAATTGGGTAGTAAGTATCAAACATATATTATGAGTCATGATTTTGCCAGCGGACTAATGTTTATGGGTTTCTTCGTTGGAATTGCATTTTTAGCAATGATGGCAAGCTGCTTAATGTTTAAAGTTCTGTCGGGAGCATCAAAAGATGTAACACGTTATCAAATGCTTCATAAAATTGGTGTTCGCCGAGAGTTATTAACAAAATCGATTTATAAAGAGTTATTCTTCATATTCTTATTCCCAGCAATTGTAGGGATTACTCATATATTAGTTGGTATGAACATGTTTAGCCCTCTTGTAATCGATCCGTACTCTCGCATTTGGTTACCACTTGTTATTTTTGTAGTAATTTACTCGATGTATTACTGGATTACTGTTCAATTATTTAAAGGAATTGTACTCCCTAAAAAAGATTAATGTAATGATGTTGTTTATCTCGCATTAACGGGCAGCACGATTGGTGAGGGCTCATAATCAGTGGGGGATGAACAAACCCCACTGATTAAAGTTTCACTTTATCTTCTACTGTACCTTGTAACTACATTTTACCTTGCTGTAGAGAAACAAAAAAACATTTTTCTTATTCAATAATTCCAATTTCTAGAGCCTTTTGAACAGCTTCTTCTTTGTTACGGACTCCCAGCTTTGTATAAGCTGTGGAAGCATAATTTCTGACCGTACCATTCGATAAATATAACCTTGATGCTATGGTAGTGTATCGAAGTCCCTTTGCTACTAGCTGCAATATTTCTATCTCCCTAGCTGTTAGCTCATAAGCGGTTGCTTTTGATTGTGGTGTCTCTTTTTGCTCATCAAATTTCTCAAATATTTTGTGAGACATTCCTTGATCAATCAGTGTCCCACCTTTGTGAATAAGTCGGATCGTATTAGCTAGCTCCAATGTTTCAATAGATTTGAGTAAAAAACCATCCGCACCGTTGCGAAGCGATTCCAACGCCTGTTCGGTATCCTGAAAAGTGGTAAAAATCAATATGCGGATATGTGGCCATTGTTGCTTAATCTTTTTGGTTGCTTCGACTCCATCCATGTGTTGCATATCTAAATCCATAAGTATAACATGAGGCTGAAGGCGCCCACACAAATCGATGGCTTCATTGCCATCCTCGGCCAAACCGACTACATTTAAATCTTCATATCTATCGAGTAGTGTCCTCAAACTTTCCCGAACAAACGGCTGGTCGTCTACAATTAACAAACGAATAAGTCCATCTTTTATTTCAGTTTGTCGCGGTATGGTACATGTAACAAGCATTCCTTCATCTGGCTTTGTATATACAGACAATTGACCTTGCAAATTCATTGCTCGTTCTTTCATTGCATTCAGACCGAAGCCTTCCTGCCATTCTACATTTCCTTTTCCATTATCTTGAACTTCTAATCTCGTATATTGTTGTTCAAACTGCAATGAAACTATAATTTCAGTTCCCTGACCATGACGTACTGCATTCGTAAGGGACTCTTGTAAGCAACGAATGAACGCTATCTTCGCTTGCCGAGACAATTCATATTCCTCTCCGTATGCCCGAAAACTTACATTAACCTGAGCGTGCTCCTGAAATTCGGCTCCAAGATTTTGGAGAGATTGAATTAAGGAAGGCGATTGACAAGGAGACTCCATTTGATGTAGGTAACCTCTCACGTCCTCGATGCTTTTACGTCCCATTTCAAGCAGAGAATCTAGCCTCTGTATACCCATTTCAGTAGCAAGTTCGGTGCGCAACGTTTCCATCCCCATAATAATAGAAGTATAAGCGTGACCAACTGTATCATGAAGCTCACTCGACAGTCTGTTTCGTTCTTCCGCCAGTGTAATGCGTTCAATCTGAGACATATATTGCTCAAGTACTGCGTTTTGTTTACGAATTGATTCATTTTGTTTATGATTGACGATTAATAAATGAAAAGCGAATCCCATTACATATGCGAATCCATAATAGGTGACCATAATCCAATAGCTATTACTTGGCGAGACCGCATAGAAAATTCCAGTTGTTATAAAAACCGTTATTGGAGCTGTCCAATAATAGGACAAATGCTTACTATTCGCAGCAATTAGAAACACTGATATAAGAAATGTGTTGTAAGCCCCTGGAAATAATGAGGTTAAATATATACATAGTCCACCATACAGCAGTATTTCTGTGAACAAATAATATTTATAATTGAATAGTAAGGCTACCCATGGAACAGAGAAGGCAATAATTTCCCAAAGAATAATAATCCAAAGTGGTAATGTTAAACCATCCTGAAAATTTAATGTAGCTAGAATGATAGACACACTAGCAAGTAGGCGTACCCCTAACATAATCCAATCATACCAAAACCAATACTTAACCATATCTAACAAGTCCTTTACCCCCTAAATAGCCTACCATTTTACTTCCTATATTATAATTTAATCCTTCCTGCCTTATTATACTTTTTAATTTAAAACTACGATACTACTCACAAACTGCAAACTTCTATTGATTTAGTTGCCGAATCATACTACGTGTATAGCCCCCAATTTTCTTTGTCAAACCATCGACTATTCTAATACTTATGGCGGTAAATACTATACCCATAAACATTACAAAGAGTGACTTGGCAAAAGTATCTATTTGTATAAATATAATATTCATATCGATGTATCGATACAGTAGTGGTGTCAACAGGAACATAAGTGGCATTACGTAAAAAATGATTGCACTAATGAGACTGAAAATGCCAATCGTAAATTTCTGCATTAGCCAATAGACAGCACACCAAGTGCGACGATCTGTTAGCACTAATTTCACCTGAGACCAGTTCGATGTATCCATTGTTATACTTCTATCGTAAGAGTCTGTTGAAATATCTGTATAAATTTTCGTCTGTATGCGCTCGAATTGGATAAAGGGTGTGGTAGTCTGTAGTACGCGTATAACTAGTGGAATCCCAACAACAGTAAATGAAAGGGTTAAACTAAATAGCAGAGCTATTAGGTAAAAACAAAAATAAAACAATCCTGTACCGAAAGTTAGCAATAAAAAATAACCATTCTGGATGAATCTTGATTTCATAAAGTTCATCGCTCCTATCTATGTAATAACCGAATCATACTGCTTTTTTTGTCATTCTCACTAGTGTAAAAGTGTCATATGACAGTTCTAAATGATGTTAAAAAGGGGAGAGCAGCTTACTTCTGGTTAAAAAAGATGCTTTTATCCCGCTATTTACTGGGCAGTAAGACTCCCACCTCAAAATTCAGCGTTAGGTGGGGGCGGGCTGCCGGTAAACGCACGATTGGTGAAGGCTAATAATCAGTGGGGGATGAACAAAAACCTGCTGATTAAAGTTTCACTTTATTAATCCTCACAAAACAATCCCGTTCTTACATCTGCAAGAACGGGATTGTTTTGTACTTTTATTTAATATGAGATGGACTTGTTTTTCGAATATGAAAAATAATATCAAATTGCTCAAACAATGAAGTATCAAAATACACCGAACTGTTCGGGAGGATTTGTCCCCCTATACTTAGTAATGGTCTTTTTGCTTTAACCCATTTTTCTGCTTGTCCTTTAAGGTGACGGTTATCCAATAAAAACATTTTATATGGCACTTTTCCGAGAGTATAATTGAAACTTTTTACATCTTGTGGAATAGTGTCGGTTGTAATCTTACCTCCAGTGGAAGGATCATATTCGCTGTATAAGGTAAAATTCCCCTCCGTAGTTGTACTACCAATTGTGACATAATTATTGTCTAAACGTTCCTTCAAAAACTGCCCCGCAACATAAGGGTATAATTTCTCATCGATAATTCCTTTAGCTATATGAATATTGTGTGCCCATACCATCGTTTTACCACCAAATGTCTCTTGTGCCCACATTGCATGATCGGCCAAGTATTGTTCATGTAGTTTTATTATACTTGGATAGTCGTTAGGAAGTAGCATTGTGGTAAATTTCTCTATTGCACTTGCCGTTGCTTTCGCCCAGATGTACTCGGATGGAATTATTTCTGTGTTGGCTTGCTCATTCTCATCTTTTAGTAATCGGGCTACTCTCTCAGCGTTTGCTTTAAACTTCTCTTTTCTTTCAGGAGCAAGTTTCATATATTCCTGTATACTTCCAGTAAAAGAAGACAATTCTTTATAATTTTCTTCTACTTCTGCCAGCAAATCTGGTCGATGCAGCCTTACATAATCAATTACTTTATTAAAGCTACCTTGGTCCAATGCCTTTAAGTCGAGCCCAATAAATTGGATCTTTTTTTTATTGGATGGATCAGCATTATAATCTTTCATCCACTCAATCATGGCTATAATTTCATCAGTAGGATATAACAATTTTAAAAATTCCCTAGGGTTTCCTTTTCCTGTTTGGATATATTCATTTAGTTTTAAGCCGTTTCCCCAATCTTCTTCCATTGCAAAATTCGTAAAACCCATTTCAGTAACCAAATATTTCACAAGGCGAAACTTCATAGTAAAAATTTCAGAGCTTCCATGAGTATTCTCTCCTAATCCTACATATTGCGCGTTCCCAATCATTTTCTTAAGTGGTTTTAAATCTTCAAATGGTTTTGACGGCTCTATCGTTTTTAATGGGTTAGCCTGTGATTGTATTGATTTAACTATATTTTTTTGGACTGATTGACCTGAATTTTCGACTGCTACAGTTTGAGCGTTTCCTACTTCCGCGCATCCTGTGACTAATAAAGCTGTACTAACCATTGCAATCATTCTTTTCTTATTCATTTTTGCCCACCTCAATTGAATTATTTTCAAAAGCAAGATTGATTCATGTACTTGCACGAATCAATTGCCTTAATTTAATTGTTATTTATTCCATATCATATTTTCTAGTTACATATTGTCATAAGATTAATTGACACAAGTCATAGGTTAATCATTACACTTTTGTACTATCGGCTATGACAGTTTATAAATAATAATTAAATTGTTGAATCGCAAGTAAGACTAGATTATGAATTTGGGAGGGATTTTAAAGATGAATGATCTGTATGTCAAAATATTTTTATTCTAAGTTGTAGCTGTTGAAATGACAGGAAGTAAATTTGATAAACAAATGAATAAAAGGGGAAGGGCGGATTACAATGTTATTACACGGAGAAGCATTCCACAATAAAGATAAAATCCATCGTGCTAAAATAGGACTTCAACTTTTTCTAAGTATCTTAACCATTACTTCTATTATTCTAAATGTAGTAGTAATGATTACTAAAAGTATGCCGCTTATTGTGGTATATATGTTTACCCCAGCATTTTCTTCTATTTTGACTCGCATAATATTGAAAGAAGGGTTTAAAGATGTATCTTTTAGTCTCGGTAACTTAAAGATATGGAAGGGGATTGGTTTTGCTCTGTTAATACCTATGATTATATGTGGAATTACTTATTCTATCGCCTGGTTGAGCGGAATTGCGAAGTTTCAGCCCCCGCAAGGTGGTATGCTAGAACCTATTTACAATATACTTGGATTTCAATATCTACCGATACCATTAAGTTTCATTTTTATAGTAGTACTGAGCGGAGTTTTAGGAAGTTTGCTTAACTTAATCCCAGTTATGGGGGAAGAAATGGGTTGGCGAGGTTATATGCTCACAAGGCTAATCGATGCAGAGTTTTCACGCCCGATCCTTATTAGCGGATTGATTTGGGCAACGTGGCATGTTCCAATTGTTATTGCTGGTCTATATGTAGAGGGAACATCCGCCCTACTTTCAGTACTTGGCATCTATTTTTGTATTGTGCCATTCAGTTATATTACAGCTTATTTACGACTTATCACAGGTAGCGTTTGGCCTTCGATTATCATTCATACTACTTGGAATGCCATTATTCAAGGACCTTTCGCACGTGCAAGTACAGGAGATCAAACTGAGATTTGGATTGGAGAATCTGGTTTGATAACCGCTATTATTATCTTGGCTACTGCAATAATTATGTCTCGAATCCGTAAATTTTACTAAATAGCATACGGATTTGTTTTAAATTTAATTAGTGTAATATTAAGATGTTGAAATAAGATGCTCCTAAAAATATTAGAAAAAATCTAGTTGAACGGACTCTTACTTAATCTTAGGCTGCTGGATATATGGAAGGCATCAAGCTAAGGGTTTAATTTATAAAAATAAACTTGATTGTCATAAAAAAATAATGTTTTTCATTTAAAGGCTATGAGATGAAATTTCATCATCTTCATCACATTAGACCTTCAGGAAATAAAAAGTTAAACGATTATACAAATACTCTAACTGAAAAAACGATAGTCCTTTTATCAAAAATGTAGAAGGACTATCGTTTATTTTTTTGACAAAATTAGGGATTGATGTTCATAAAAATGGATAATATAATTCGTATTTTACGTAAAGAGAAAAATTTTCCCCTAGAATATTAAGCTAAATCTCTTGGTGTGACGGTTAATTTAAGTTTCACTTTATGACTTGTAAAGGGCTGTTCAATGCATCGTACTATTAAAAAATCTAAATTTAATTATTAAATTGCGATAAAATGTGGTCGGAAATAATGAAATTTTAGGAAAAATAAGGTACACTAGTCTATGATTTTAGTTGAAAATCGTTTGACGTTAATGCATACGGGGGAAAGATTGATGAACAACAATACAACAAATGAATCAGTTGAAGAAATTGATCAAAAACGAGTAAGATCAAAAAAACGTTATACAAATTGGAAGTTTATCGCAGCGGGTATTGGTGTAATTGCACTTCTTATTGGGGGAATGAGTTATTATCAGGCAACTCACTTCAATTCGAATGTTACAATTAATGACACAAAAGTTGGTGGTCTGAGCGCTGATCAGGCAATACAAAAATTAAAGACATCTGGACTAGCAAACAAAGTCTATGTTGATCAACAACAAATTTTAGATGAAAAAGATACAAAAACGGAACTTACGGAAAAAGATTTGCCTCAAGTTAAGAAACTATTAAAAAGTCAGTGGACATTTTTCCCTTCCTCAAAGGGAGAAAATTATTCATTGCTACCAGAGAAGGCAGATCAGTATCGTAGTGAAACGATGAAAAAACTTGTAGAAGAAACGCTCATCTCAATGAATGAAAAGTTAAAAGCGCCTCAAGATGCTATGGCGAAGCTAGAACAAGGAAAAATTGTTATTTCGAAAAGTGTTGAAGGAAAACAGTATGACGTTACTAGTCTACTGAAAGATTACGATAAGCAAAAATATAAAAGCGAAATTCATCTGAAGTCTGCATACATAAAACCTATTAAAGAAGACGATCCGATTGTCAAAAAAGAGGAGAAAGCACTACAGAATCTTCTTGGGCAGTCTGTTGAGTATAAAGTGCAGAATGAAGTTTATCCTTTAAAAGCGAAAGATTTAATTCAAAATGCTTCTATGTCAAAGGATATGAAAGTTACAATTGACGCGAGCGACATTAAGAATAAAATTACTGAAATTAATAATGCCAAATCAACATTAAATAAAGATTTCTCATTTAAAACGCATTCTGGTTCAGTCATATCAGTAAAAGGGCAAGGCTACGGCTGGGCACTAGATGTTGAAAAAGAAACTAAACAAGTTCAACAAGCCTTTGAGAAAGGCGAAAAGTCGCTTTCTGCTTCTAACATTCACGGAAATGGTTGGGAGAAGGAAGGTATCGGTTATAAAACAACAGCGAATAATGGCATCGGAGACACGTATGCGGAAGTTTCAATTGCAGAGCAACAAATTTGGATTTATAAAGATGGGAAATTAGTCGTTACAACAAATGTAGTAACGGGTAAACATAGCACGGGTGAAGATACATCACCAGGTGTTTGGTACGTCCTATACAAACGAACACCATACACGCTAAGAGGTAGCGCAGTAGGGAAAGCTGATTATGCAGTTAAAGTAGATTACTGGGTTCCATTCACAAATAGCGGTCAAGGATTCCACGATGCCGGCTGGCGAAAAGACTGGGGAAATAATGCTTATTTAACAGGAGGATCAGGTGGGTGTGTGAACCTTCTTCCTAATGTTGCAAAAACTGTATATGATAGTTTGAACACGTATGATCCAGTAATTGTGTACTAAAAAATAACTACGTATCTAGAAATAAACAAAGTAGGAAATCTTACCTGATGGTATATGAAAAAACACCTCTTGCATTCGCATACTAAGTGTGCAAATGTAATGGAGGTGTTTTTGTTTGAATATAAAAGTGTATTGCTTATAAGAAACAAAGTAGAAAGAGATTAAGAATAAGTATTCAAATAATCAATAAAATTGACAATGAATATCATTTTCACTTAATATAGAATCGTCGCATTTAATTAGACATGAATTTTTTGTTAATATAATAGATTTCTATTAAGTTGTCATATTTACGAACTATCATTAAATATTTTAAGAATTTAAACGTAGGAAAGGGTAATATAAAATGAACTGGAAAAAAGGCGGGTTATGGGTTATTATTTTTTTCGTTGTAAAAGGCACGATTTCTACACTTTTAATCGTTACAGGTGCTAAATATTTTGATTTATCATTTATGCAACTTATCTTATTAATTCTGACCTTATTAGTGATTTCTCTAATAAGTCGAAAGTTACTGTATAGACATAAACAAAACAAAAAGCAAAAAGAGCTAAATATATAATGAAGCCCCAGAGACCATTGGATTTCTGGGGTTTTATTTTGATAGTTTTTTCGCATCCACATTAATTTAACAGAATAGGTTGTCCAAAATGATAAAATTGATGATGTTTAAAATGCTTCAGTTATTTTTACATAAGGATTGTAGAGAGCCTTTGAATCAATCTTTATTCTGAAGCGACAGACACGTATAAATTATGCTCTTTTTTCAATTGGTAGTTTAAATGTAAAAGTACTGCCTTCTCCTAATTCACTTTCAACTGTAATTTCTCCTCCGTGTAGTTCGACAATCCATTTTACCATCGACAATCCTAAACCTGTGTTTCCGATGTTTGAAGATGTGCGTGCTGCATCAACTCGATAGAAGCGGTCCCATATTTTAGTAATATGTTGCTCGCTGATGCCTATGCCATTATCGGAGACTTTACCTATTATGTTGGTTTCATCACGGAATAGTTGCATATTCACAGTTCCGCTCGCTTTACTATAAGCAATCGCATTCGTTAGTAAATTCATTAATAAACGCATCATCAATGTTTGATCTGCTTTAATAAATAGGTCTTCCTCTATATTAGTTGTTATATCAATCGAAGCTTCTTGAACCATTAATGAAAGCTCTTCTACAACGATTTCCGTTAATTCACTCATATTGATACATTCAAATTGAAAAGTATTATGGTTTCCTTGGTCAGCTCGTGCTAATAATAAGAGTTGTGAGATTAGAGCGGACATTTTACGTGATTGCTTTAAAATTACTTCTAACGATTCTTCCATTTCTTTCGGGTTATCCCTCTGCGATAAAGCGTATTCGCATTGTGAAATAATAACAGATGTTGGTGTTCTTAATTCATGAGATGCGTCAGATGTAAATTGTTTTTCACTTTCAAATGATGTCTCCAATCGCTCAAACATTTTGTCAAAGGTTTGTGCTAAATGATACATTTCGTCTTTCGGTGAACCTTGTAAATTAATTCTCTTCGAAAGGTCTTTACCATCACCAATTTTACTAGCTGAATCACTCATTTGTTGCACAGGTCGAAACGCCCTTTGCGTAATAAAATATCCTCCGAATGCCGCAATAAGAATAAGTAATGGGAATGAGATGATTGTTACCACGATAAGCGTATTCATCGTTGAGGATAATTGGTTCATAGTCATTATTCCACGAACCCAGACTTGCTCATCGCCGCCTGCATTATGGAGAAAATCATATACTATCCATTCTTTATTGCCGTCTTTAATGGTTTGTATTTCATCGGATTTAAGCGATATTTTTTTATTAAAGCTTGTTGGACTATGTCCTACCAACAGCTCACCTTGTTTACTATAAATACTAAGATTTACTCCATCTTCTAAGGTTTCAAAATCATCGTCAATCTTTAACTGCCCATGCTTATATTCGATATCTTCCATGCTTTCTTTTACTGTGCTCTTTAATTGATCTTTCATATTAAAAAGCAAAACTTTATCTGAAGAAGTTAAAATAAAAGCTAACACGAGTGCCATAATAATTACAATTAGCCCCGTATACCACAGGGTCACTCTCATTTTTATTGATAGTCTTTTCATGATTCTACTCGCAATACGTAACCAGTTCCGCGCACTGTATGAATTAACTTCGTTTCAAACTGGCTATCAATTTTTTTACGAAGATAGCGGACGTAAACATCAATAATATTCGATCCGCCTTCATAGTCGTAATTCCACACATGTTGCTCAATTTTATCTCGTGTCAGCACAACTTCTTTATTACGAATCATATATTCTAAAATAGCAAATTCTTTACTGGAAAGAGTGATAACTTGGTCTCCTCTTGTTACTTTATGCATATTGCAATCTACCACTAGGTCAGCGATTTCAAATACATTAGATGTATTTCCTGTTTTTCTTCGCATTAACACTCGAATTCTTGCTAACAGTTCATCAAAAGCAAACGGCTTTACTAAATAATCATCCGCACCTAAGTCGAGTCCTGTTACACGATCATCAATTGTATCTTTAGCTGTAAGAAGCAAGACAGGAGTTGCATTATTGTCCGCGCGTAATCTTTGTAATACGCGTAAACCATCTATTCCGGGAATCATAATGTCAAGGACAATCAAATCGTAGGTAGCCATGTTTATATAATCCAGGGCATCTTCTCCATTCCCACATGCATCGACACTATAATGTTCTGCATTTAATCGTTTCACCAATATATTTTGTAAGTCTTGTTCATCTTCGACAATAAGAACTCGCATTAACATTCTCCTTTTCTTCTTATTAATATGTATCACTATAATTCCAAAACATTAAAGAAAGATTAGAAACTAGTTAATTATATCATTTTATCCCGCATTAACGGGCAGTAAGACTACTCCCTCAAAATTCGGTGAATGCGAGGGAGTTAGGTAGGGATTAACTGCCTGTAAAAGCCTTCACTTTATTTTTTTGTACATTAATCTTCCTTTAATGTTTGTTCGGTAATATAAAGGCAAGGATAAGGTGCACATGTAAAGGGAGGAAAACAGAATGGGAAAATGGATGCTGATTGGAGCAATGTCCTGTTTATTGTTATCAGCTTGTTCTACTCAAGCTGATAACAATACAGAAGTACAACAACTGAAAGTGGAAAATGATAAATTGCAAAAAGAAGTCGCTCAACTACAACAAGAACCAAACAAAACACAAGCTGCTACAAATGATAAGAAGCAAATACAAGATTTCAAAAACGAAGTCACATCTATTGTAGAAAAGGCAAATAAAACAAAACCAGTTGGAGCAAAAGAAGAAAACTTAAATACGTACTTAGCAGCAAAAAAAGAAATTGACCAATTGGATGACAAGATAGATCTATCTGATAATCAGCTAGAAGCAGATTATCGCGCTGGAACGATAACTGTTGAACAATATCAAACGCAAGAAAAAGAACACGATATACTAGAAGATCAATTAGAGCAAGCAGAAAATGAACTTGAAGCAAGATTTGGAATAGATGATTAATCATTAAGGAGTGGATGAAAATGTTAAAACATAAAAAGAAAATAATTATAAGTGTAATTGCTATTTTAGTAAGTGGTATTGCTATTGTTGGTGGATATTATGGTATGGGTTACAATTATGCAAAAAAGAATGAAAACTACACAGAGAAACAAGTTCGTGAAATTTCTTTAGCTCATACAAATGGAGAAATTATTAATGTGAAAAAAGAATTCGAATTAGAAGATGACAACTTAGCACAATCAAAATTTGAATATGAAGTGGAAATCAAGACACCTGATAATCTGTTAAATATTTTAAAAGTTAGTGCTAGAACAGGTACAATAGAACTCAATAATGAAGATTAAATAAATATCGCGTATTTGAAAAAACTCCGAACAAAATTTGTTAGGAGTTTTTTCATGTTTATACTTTACTATTTTAAAATGTGGAAAATCTCCATACTTCTACAATCTATATAAATGACTCAAGCTTCGCATCTTTTGAATGCCCTGAAGTGCTAAACCTAAGCAAAATAATGAACTATCCTATGGAAGAAAGTTGAGGGAGCTAATCGCATATGTTTTATTGAAAGGATGTGATTGAATTATGGAACGGCCGAATTGGGGAATTGGAGGATTAGTATTCGTTGGCTGTATGTTTCTTGGTGGAGGAGTGGGATCTATGTTAGGTAATGCCCAAACTGGATGGCTAATAGGAATGGGCATTGGATTTCTTGGGATGGCTTTAACGAGACTGTTCAGAAAATAATGTAACTGAGATTCTTCTTCTGGTAAATAAGGAAATATGTAAGTAATTCATGGCATAAGAGTTCTATAAATTATAGTTAGAATCTTCTCTTTTGTATTTGTCTTTTCTAAATTTCTCCATACATAGATACGATTCTTAAGTCGGAGGATAGCACCTTAGGGTGTCTTTTTTATGCTTTTTAAAAATGTCTTACCATATAATAGCTGAGTTTTGCTTTCAGTCTCCGATGCCCATTAAACATAAAATGAAAATTCTGCACCATTTAAACTCTGCTAACAATTCATACGATCAAGAATAATTGAGTTAATAGCTTTCGGTAGATTGTCATCATTTTTTTATAATACATTAGATTCATTACCGTTTCAGACCTATGTATTCATTCATAACCTAACAGTAAAAGGGGGGATGATTAAAGGTATGGCGTTTAATGATGAATTAATTTGTCAACAGTTTGCAAGAATCATAGGTGGACAAGAAGGATTCGCCGGTGGGAAATGCGTGGCAACAATAAACAGGGATGAAATACGAGCAACAATCTTAGGAAAACGTTTTAGAGTAACAACTTCCTTTTCATTCGAATCACGAGACAATAAAACTGGACGGGCATTATGCCTAGGCCGAGTAGCACTCTTACAAAAAGAAGTCACTGAATTTGTGGCGACAATTATTAAACAAGGAATAATCGTTTCGTCTATACACAATGAGTGGTTATGTGATGATCCAAATTTGATTTACGTTAATATCGAAGACGTTGATGATCCACTAAATTTTGCAAGAAAAGTGAGAAGAGCGTTATGCATGTAATCAATTTCTTTAGTTAAACGAGTGATTATATTAAATTGAAAAGTTCAGCGTGTTGGATGGTTTTATAAAACGAAAGAGGGTGTTTCATATTTGGAATGCCTTTTCTTTATGTTTTCGTTGCTAATGTGGGTGGTTAACGGATTATATGCTGTTTATCTTGTAACAGCAAGAACTGGACGAGGTATCTTTAAAGGTGTTTGACTATTTGTCGATACCATATTTTATCAAATGTTATTAGAATATCATAAAACGACAGGGGAGAAATCGTCAGAGAGATACGTCAAATTAGTCATTCCTTCTATAATCTAAGGAGGCGATTTTGTTTTTGAAAAATAATAGGTAAATAATCATTTGACAATTAAAATAATCTACTTTAATATATGTGCCATAGCATATATATGTTGAAACAAATACATTCATTGTGAATGATTGACTGGTATGCTATATCCTTTTATATCTTAATTTATAGAGGTGATATATGAACTTACATGATTTAATAGGCTATCTTGTTCATCGTACTGATGTGAAAATGACCAATTATTTTACGAAGAAATTAAAGCCTTATGGAGTTACGCCAGAGCAGTGGGGGATCATTAGTGTTCTTTGTAGCCAAAGGAGCACTACTCAAAAAGAGTTGGCGGAAGCTATTGATAAAGATCAAACTACTGTTGTTAGAATGATACAGTCAATGGAGAGAAAAGGGATTGTAAGGAAGGCTTTGAATGACCAAGATAGGCGTTCACATAACCTTTTTTTAACTGAAAAAGGTGACGAATTAAAGAAAACAATCTTGCCTGTAGTGAAAGACGCTCACCATTTTGTTACGAGTAATTTGAGCGAGGAAGAAATTAAAGTATTACAATCGTTATTAAACAAATTGTATGATACACACTATTAATATTTGTTCCTTATTGATGCTATGCTATTCATAAGGAACAAACTTTGTTTTAGATATTATATATGCTACAGCATATAATTTCTGTTTGTTTGGACGAAGGGAAGATAACTTTATTTTGTATCATATTTGATTCAGGTTCACTTTTTTGCCTAGTACCAGTCAAATTTCCGTATTATATATGCTATAGCATGTAATTTTTAGCCCTTTAATATGGAAAAGGGTAATGTAAATGGAAGCGACTTCCATGCGGGTAATCTCAGGAAATAGGGTAAAGGTAGTGACTACTACCTGAACAATACTGATTTTTTATCAAATAATAAGAAAGGTGTGATTACTATTTTAATTTTCATCAATATTGTAAAAGTAGTGTTGTTTCTGTTCTTTTTAATGACAGGAACGAAAATTATATCCGGGAAAATGGCAGATGAGTTCAAACGATTTGGTTTACCTTCGTTTTTTAATTTCTTAACTGGAGCTTTTGAGATTGTAGGAGCGATTGGAATGTTGATAGGAATCTGGATTCCAACAGTAGCTTTATGGGCAGGATTGTTATTAGGCGGTACGATGCTTGCAGCCGCATTAACTCTAATTGTATTAGCGAGAGATCCTTTTAAGAAAGCAATACCTGCGCTTGTTTTGTTTGTCCTTAGTTTAGGGGTAAGTTTGTATCATATTTTTTTAACATAACTGAAAACTATTAAACTTTCACTTTATGCGTTCAAGTTACTATCGTTTTGTGATTATGTTACAAATAGGGGGATTCTCCAATTAGTGCTTGAATAATAATAGCAATACGAATTTAGACATTACGATCATTCGGATCATAATCAGTAAAAGAATGGCAAGAATTTTATATTAAAAATAGGAGTGAGTGAAAATGGCATATTTATTACAAGTTGATTTTCCGTTTGAAGGTCCTTTTGGTGAAGAAATGGAAAAAGGATTTTGGGATTTAGCAAATAGTATTAACGAAGAAGAAGGATTCCACTGGAAAATATGGACTGAGAATGAAGAAACAAAAGAAGCTGGAGGCATTTATGTATTTGAAGAAAAACAAGATGCTGAAAAATATGCGGAAATGCACAAGAGCAGACTTGAAGCAGCTGGTGTTAAAGATATTAGAGTAAGAATTTTTAACATCAATGAAAAGTTAACTAAGTTGAATCGTGGTTATATTAAATAATTCCGACAGTCGGAGCAAGCGTAAAAAGGAGGGGGATAATCCCCTCTTTTTTAATTCTTAAATTGATGGTGAGGGGGCTCGCATAAAAAACAATCAATTATAAAAGTGATTTTGAACGTAAGGAATTTGTAAGGAAGAGGTAAGAAAAAAGAGATTTTCATTGTGTAAGATGAAAATGTAAAGAAGAGTGAGAGGAGAAAAATACTATATATTTCTATAAAAAACAAATCAATTAATAAGACTTGTTTGGAGGAAAAGAGACATTACAAATTCAATGTCGTCCTTTTGCAGTGGGTTAAGAAGAAAGCTGTGTGATTAGTTCCAAACAGCAAATAACCATTTATACAATATGAATAGGGGAGAGGATTATTTTGATGAAAAAGCATAGTCAAATTACATGTACAGGCTTAGCTCTATTAATAATTGGAGGTTCCCTGTTTTATACACCTCTAACCTCAAGTGTAAAAGCGGAGTCCATTCAAAATGTATCTAACTCGTTACAAACAAGCACTCAAAGAGACCGTAATTCCGTCAAAGAGGCAATGCGGGATACATTGAAACTAGGATATCCAGGGATACTTGCTAAAACTTCTGAGGGTGGAAAAACATGGAGTTATGCGGCTGGTGTAGCTGATCTGAGTAACAAGAAAGCAATGAAAACAGATTTTCGTTTTCGGATTGGCAGCGTGACAAAGACGTTCACTGCAACAGTTATACTTCAATTAGCAGGAGAAAACCGCTTAAATCTAGACGATTCTATTGAAAAATGGATACCTGGTGTCATTCAAGGGAATGGATATGATGATAAACAGATTACTATCCGCCAATTATTGAACCACACAAGTGGTATCGCTAATTACACAAGGTCAAAGGATTTTAATATGATGGATACAAAAAAATCTTATACTGCTGAAGGATTAGTAAAGATGGGAATATCCATGCCTCCAGATTTTGCTCCAGGAAAGAGCTGGTCGTATTCAAATACAGGATATGTATTACTAGGAATTCTTATTGAAAAAGTAACTGGGAACAGCTATGCGGAAGAGATTGAAAATCGAATTATTGAACCACTTGAATTAGCGAATACATTCTTACCTGGAAATTCAAGCGTCATTCCAGGAACCAAGCATGCCCGTGGATATATCCAATTAGACGGAGCAAGTGAGCCGAAAGATGTTACTTATTATAACCCAAGTATGGGGAGCTCGGCCGGAGATATGATTTCTACAGCTGATGATTTAAACAAATTCTTTTCTTATTTACTTGGGGGCAAATTATTGAAAGAACAGCAACTAAAGCAAATGCTTACAACAGTCCCTACAGGAACAGATGAACTTGGCGATTCCGGGCTTGGAATTTTCAAAATGAAGCTTTCAAACGGTGAATCGATATGGGGGCATGGAGGAACCATTCCTGGCTTTTTAACTTTTGCTGGAGGCACACTTGGAGGCAAGCATACATTGGCAGTCAATTTGAACAGCCTTAAAGCTGATACTCCTGATCCTTTTAAAAATATTTTACTTGCTGAATTTAGCAAGTAGTCTAAAAGTAAAAACGGGTAAAATTTATCATAGTTTCATAGTTAAACAAATTAATGATGAAAACGATCCATTATTTAAGGAGGTATCCGTGATGAAAAATAAGCTAACTGGTGTGTTAGCCACTGCATTAGTGGTAACTATGATTCTACCAACAGGAGCGAAAGCATTTTCTGAAAGTAAGACTACTGTTGTAACTGGTGAAGAAGTAGCTAGTCAGGAACTGAAGAAGATTGCAGCAGAAAAGGCGGAGCTACTTACGAAGTCCCATGGGGCAGCTAGCGTGCAGTATGCACTAATTGATAATGGAAAACTTATTTTGTCGGGTCAGGCTGGCAAGAACGATATGGAAGGGGAAAAGCCGCTAACCAAAGATACTTTATACGGGATTGGTTCAGTTAGTAAAATGTATGCAACAGCGGCTGTAATGAAATTGGTCGATGAAGGAAAAGTCGATTTGGATGCTCCTGTTGTCCGCTATGTTCCTGATTTTAAGATGAAAGACGGTCGATACAAACGTATTACACCGCGTATGTTATTGAATCACTCCTCTGGATTGCAAGGTTCTACGTTAGGTAATGCATTTTTATTTAACGATAATGATACCTATGCCCATGATACTTTGTTACAGCAATTGTCAAATCAAAACTTGAAGGCGGATCCTGGTGCTTTCTCGGTATACTGTAACGATGGTTTTACGCTGGCCGAAATTTTGGTGGAAAGAGTTAGTGGTATGAGCTTTACTGAATTTCTACATCAAAACTTTACAGGGCCTTTAAAAATGAATCATACGAAAACGCCGCAGGACAAATGGAGGGATGAAAATCGGGCTGGACTATATTACCCGGCGTACCAAGGGCAACTTCCAATTGAATCGGTGAATGTTATTGGTACGGGAGGTATATCTTCCACGGCAGAAGATATGGTGCGATTCTCACAACTATTTATGGGACAGGGAAAAGGAATCCTCTCTGATAAGGTAGTTAAGGCAATGGAGCAAGAGGAATATAAAAAAGGAATGTGGCCGGGGGCTGGCGAGAATATTTTTAACTATGGTCTTGGCTGGGATAGTGTAAAACTATACCCATTTAGTGAGTATGGGATCAAAGCTTTGGCTAAGGGCGGTGATACGGCATTGCAACATGCTATATTAGTCGTGCTTCCGGAACAGAAAATAGCAGCGGCTGTATTGACATCTGATGGACGGAGCTCTACAAATCAGCTAATGGCAACTGAATTGCTGCTCGCTACGCTTAAAGAAAAAGGTACTATTAAGGAAATCAAGCCGAACAAATCCTTTGGTAAGCCGGTCAAAGTCAAAATGCCTCAAGGCGTAGCAAAGAAAGCAGGATTTTATGGCAATAGCGAAACTCATTTCAAAATTGAAATTACGAAGAACGGTGAACTATTCTTACCATCTAATTCAGAAGAAAAATATGTATATACTGCTGATGGAAGCTTTATTAATGAGGGGGGTACTTCCAAGCTCAACTTCGTAACCGAGAAGAATGGAAGAACTTATTTGAAGGAGAGCGCATATAAATCTCATCCAGGTTTAGGGCAAAGTGTGATGACCCACTATTTAGCTGAGAAACTAGAAGACAACGTGCTTTCGAAGAAAACCGCTGCTGCATGGGCAAAGAGGGAAGGTGTCAAGTATTATCGTGTAAACGAGAAATTTAGTTCTATTCAATATCTTGTTCAATCGAAACATCTTAGTACTCAAATTACTCGCAAGGAAGGCTCAGCAGGCTATTGGGATGGCAAAAAAATTACAGGTCCGAACACCGCGGTGCATCAGATCCAAGTACCCGTGATGAATGGTCGTGATACGACGGAAACGCATTTCTATACAGAAGGCGGCAATGAATATATGGAGATGGCTGGATTGTTATACGTAAGTGAATCTAATGTAAAACCAATTGATGTAGGCCAATCATCCAAAGTTACGTTGGATGCAAATGGGCATGCGAAATGGTTTACAATTCCACAAGCGGCAACAGACAAAAGGATGACCGTGACGCTGCCATCAAATGGTTCATTTGCGGTGTATGATGAGAAGGGAGTTTGCGTCAACTTCACCATTGTGAGTGGCAATAACAAGGTGGAACTTCCGAAGAATGGAACAATCGTATTCGCTGGGGCACCGAAATCGGAATTTGCAATCTCGGTGAACTAGCTATAATTTAAGATGATCTTAAACAAAACCAGTACGGTACAGAAAAGATGTATTACTGGTTTTGTTTGTATTTATGCATTCTCAATGAAAAAGCTTGAATAATATCACTCTCAAGCACTATAAAAACATCAAAACTAGAAAATTAGTATCTCTAGAAGATGTACAGTTTTTTGGGAGTTGAATAATTTTAACAGCGTAGAGAGATAAAATTTCTACTCTTTTTCTTCTTAATTGGGGTACGACCTCAATTAAGAAGGTTTCTTCAATTAATAGAAATGTATGTACATACACATTGTATTTTTATTCCATAACTTTTAAAATTTTGTTCACGATAGTTTGATATTGTAAAAAAAGAAAATATGTGGCACGACATCACTTTGTTTTTTATACAGCTTTGTAATTAAACTATAGTATTGTATTTTTTTTCATTATTGAAATTAGTAATAATAAAATGTATTATTGAAAAGCACAATTTATAATTCAAGTAATCAAGCATATGTACCCATAATAATTTGAACATTCAGAAATTATAATATTGTCTAAAAACGAGGTGAGATTCATAGAAACAGTACATATTAAGTGGTATGGCATGTATAGTATAAATGACTTTTATAATAGGGAAGAAGCTTCTAAGAAGGGGATATTTGCAATCTCTAGAGTATTTGCTAAGAATGTAACATTGCTCTATATAGGACAAACCAAAAGAAGCTTTATACAAAAGATAAGAGAACTTAATAAAGAGTGGACTTTTGATGAGAGCGAATTAAAGATTACATTAGGAATAATAGAATTTCCTAGTGGTGAAATTTACTCTGAAAAGAAGGTAAAAGAGATAAAATCTCTTTTGATTTTACGACATACCCCATTAGAAAACGAAACATCTTTATTATACTATAGAGGGAAATTTAATTTAAAAATTATAAATAAGGGAAGAAGAGGCTTAATTGTTAAAAAGCTTTCTACAGGAGATCTAATGTGGACGTAATTGGAATCACCTTTGAATAAAATTGAAGGTTTCTTAAGTGCAGAAGCTTATCAATTTTTAATGTATTAAACTATTTTGAATAACATATGTCAGATACTTGAAAAAACACAAATTATATTATGATATGAAATCCTGTATGGAAAGTGTAGTTTATTTCTATTGTTTAATAAAAATATTAAGAATTTTAGGGATAATACATAAAGAGTAGAGGAGAAAGTAAAAACGGAGGTTTGAAGAATGGGACAAGTAAGCAGATTTCAAGAAAAACAACAGAATCGTCGTCAAAAGGCAATTTTTAATATTGCATTTACTTTGGTATTAGTGACAGTTGGTATAGTGACATACCAGTTGTTTACCCCTTCTAATACATCAAAGAAAGCAATTGCTCAAGAAAAGAAAGTAACAAAGATAGAAGAGAAGAAAACTAAAGATAAAGAAACAGCAAAGATAGAAGAGAAGAAAACTGAAGATAAAGAAACAGCAAAGATAAAAGAGAAGAAAACTGAAGATAAAGAAACAGCAAAGATAGAAGAGAAGAAAACTGAAGATAAAGAAATAGCAAAGATAGAAGAGAAGAAAACTGAAGATAAAGAAGCAGCACAGTTAGAAGGGAAACAAAAATTAGAAAAATCGGTAAAAACGAACGGAACTGAAAATAAAGAGGAAGAAAAAACGGTATCTCAAGAAAAGGATCCTCAAACTAATCCTTCATGGAAGCCAATTGGTACAGAGCAAGGAGCAAAACCTGATATGAAATTTAAAGAAGGAACAGTAGATTGGAGTGAGATGAAAAAAGCAATCTCTTATGCTGTTGATGTTCCAGAGAGCCAATTGATTTTCGATTTTATTGGAAATAATGGTAATAATAAAGCCTACGGTAATGTACGAGATAAACAAAGTAATAAAAAATATAAGGTTAATATTGATTGGGTAGAGAATCAGGGGTGGAAACCAGCATCTGTACAAGTGGTAAAATAAATAGTAGAAATGTAATTATATGTTTAAAAGTTTACTCTTGTAAAACTCATAAAAGAGTTTGTTTCAATCAGGACTCTTTTGCTATGTTGACAGGATTAATTACTCAGGCTCAATTGTGAGATCCTGATGCAGACAAAGTTCGAAGTTTATTAAAATCTATCTAATTTAGTGCTTCGAAAGGTTCAAAATTGCATTTTTAAAGCATTAAATAATTAATGGTACCTTTTGAAATATTTTTGGTCTCATTTCATTAGAAACAATTCCGTCTATATAACTAAAAAATGTATTATGATATCTATTGAACATATGAATAGGATAACAATTACCTGCTGTTAGCAAGTTGCAGTTTATCTAATAAAAAGATCACTTGTTTCTAAGACAAGTGATCTTTTTATATACATTTCCTTTACTATTTTTAAAATTGAATAGATATTTCAATCTGTGTAATTACAATAGACTTGATTAAAATTAAAACTGCAACAAGGATAATACCGTCCATATTTGTAGTAAGAAATATATATATAATATCTTAATGCAAGGTTGGCCTATGTTCTATGAAGATACTAAAGAATTATAGGAAACATTGAGAAACGGGAATTATTTTTATTACAATATTTATGCATCTTTAGGCCTAAATAGCTGGGTATTAGCTAAGAAACTTGAGATATTAGACTCCTATTAAGTTAAAAATGACCTTAAGTGTACTTCCCATAAAGAAAATTGTGTAAATAAGCTGTCCATATGGGCAGCTTATTGTATTTTTTGGCTTAGCTTGTTTTTTTCGAAGTGCTGGCGGTTCCTCTACAAGTATTCTTGCATTTAAATTATTTTTAATATATTATATTTATATGGTTATATAAAGATTGATGTATACAAAAAAGACTCAAATCTATTAATAAGATTTAAGTCCTTTTCAAAGATAAAAAGATTGTACCGAAATGGAATACAACTTATACTTTTCTTTTTAATATGTATCTAGTAAAAATACATTTTTTATCAATAAAATTGTATTTTCAATATAAATGGAAGTTCATTTATATTCAATGATAGGAAATAGTGGGTCTAGAACATAGAGGAACAAAGAACCATACAGAGAAATCTGAAGAACCTGAAAGCTATTGTATGTAGTTTGTTCATCTCAAGTACAATAAAAGAGTCTTACCTCTGTAGGCAAGACTCCACTAGTATCGTTGTATAATATTTACATATCAACTAAAAAACAAAAACCATATAACACCAAGTAGCAGAATCCTAATATTCCTCCTACAGCTAATACTTGTTTAAACCAACTTTTAAATTTTATATTACTGTAAATACCTTGAACTTTTTCCATATTTCCTCCTATTAAGGAGAACCCTTAAAGACTCTCACTTCGTTATGGTACCATTAAAGAATGACTAATAGAGGTTAAATATTGTCAAAATGTATAAATATGCAATATTGCATACAGAAATGTATTGTTACAAATGTAAGCGTTTACTATAATAAAGGTATAAAGTTTAATTACATCCTAGTACTAACAAAAGAGGAGGAAATAATATGGAAATCGCAATGGCAGTTTTAAAATTTATAGGTGGAGCAATCCCATTAGTTCAAGAGCTTCTAAAAGCATTTATGTAAATTCACTATTTAGCAATTATTTATAAAAATTATCATTCGTATGAGTAAAGCCCCTTTAACAATATTAGGGGGCTTTTTAAATTTCTAAATATTTAAGGTTACGTCACATTAACATCAAGTTAAAAGTAAATTTTAAGAATAAATCTATAGAGGATATTTTATAGTGAATCAAGATCCTTTTACAAAGTTGTAGGCATTAAACTCCTACGGCTTTTATTATACTTTATTGAAGTAAAAAGTCTCTTCAGAAAATCTAAAAGGACCTTTTTAGATTTTTAAATACATGACCTACTGATAACTGGGGAGTGTAGAGAATATATATTTGATTTTTAAACAAATATGACAAATTACATGTGTAAGTTAGGTCGATCTTTATCGTAGATTAAAGGGACTTGAATAAAGTTCTTTTTTATTTGTAATCAAATCCCAGAGTGGCCCCTAACCTAATACCGGGAATCGTCTCCTATCCCCTTATACGCTAAGATATTTTTGGAAGTAAAAAACCAAACTTAGACCCCGAATTTGCTTTAACGTGAGGAGAGTCTAATGTCGACTGTCAGAAACGTGCGACAAAAGTCTTAAAAGAATTATTAAACACCTATCGAGGACAGAAAATAGTATTAGGCACTCATGGAGCTGTAATGACTTTGATGTTGTATGAGCTTAGCTTGATAGCGATGGGGTATCGCCAACAAGACTCGAATTTTGCACGCTAAGCAAAAAAACAATAAGCTGTCCATATGGACAGCTTATTTACATAATTCTTGTTATTGGAAGTCGTTTTGAAATTCTATATGTTTACTTTTTTCTTGTTCTTACGAATAAACCACAACATCACAGTTAAAAATAATAAAAAGCTCAGTAAAAAGAGCGGTATTTTTTGAATAAAGAAAAATCCTTTCCAAAAATCTAACCTAGTACTATCAGGAGAATCTGTTGCCATCCCACCTATAAAAAAAGACAACGGAATAGTAAGTATATTTATCCCTAAACCGATTATTACGAATGATAGATTTTTACTCCAGATTTTTGGTAATGCAGCCATAATAAATAAAACTAATGCAGTACCAATTATAAGAAACAGTACTCCAAAATAAAACGCAAAATATAAAATAATTCCCATAATCCCCCTCCAAGACTTTAATTGTACCATCAATAAGGGCAATTTTGGATGAATATGAAATTCGTATATAGTTAACACAACGCCCCATTATCGGTAGCAAATAATTTCATAGAATCCTTGTATGTACAGGGGTTCTTGTTTTTTGTCTATGTATCTCTTATATAGGATTTTATACATCATTGATATAGCGGGGATATGAGGGATCCTCGCTTTTCTTTTTTTTATAAAATTTTGTATGAAAACAGTTGAGTTATAATGCTTTATGCTGAAAAATAAAAACTTTTCTTTGAATTTGAAAAGAAGGTGTTACTTTGTCAAGTGTTGAAGAAAATGAGATAGCAACTTTTGCTACAGATAGTGTAGCGGATACAGAACACGAACTTCATCACATGAGGGTCATCCGAAATCGGTACTTGAGTTAATCGTCAGCTGAGATCTTTGGAATTGAATTGACGGGTAACTTTAACAAAATAAGGAGTACAATTAAACAGCCTAAAATATGCAAGTTTTTATGCGGAACTGCTTGCGTATTTTGGCTATTTTTGCATTCGTAAAAGATACTGCTATAAGTAAACAGCATTTTTGAATTGCAAAATATCCCCATGACATCAATAGTATAAGTACCAAAAAACGATAATAAAAACTGTATTCATCAGTTTCTACTCCTTATGTGGATCATAAAGTTATTATCCCGCTTATTGTGGGCTGACTAAAGTTTCACTCTATCTCTCCGTCTCAAAAAACTCAATCCACTCCCCATCAGGACCAGCGAAGAATATGTAACGTGTTCCATCTGGTAATGTTTCGATTTCTTCTCCTAGTAAAAAGGTTACGCCGTGTTTTTGTATTCTTTCAATTTCATCCTCTAATGAATCTACCTTAAAGCAAATGTGATGTACTTTTCCTTCTGCTGGCAAGGAAGAATTGTAGCCTTCAATGAGTTCGAGTATCGTTTCTTTCGATTCTTCCACACCTAAAAAAGCGAGTTTTAAATCTGGATTCGGGTGCCCCATACGTTTAAGGAGCTGTAAGCCGACTACTTCTTCATAAAATGAGATAGATGCTTCTAAGTTTGCAACCATAAGTCCTACGTGTTCAATTCTTCTAACTGGCATGTAGATTCCTTCTTTCTGAAAATTATATACAATATATTATTGAAAATTAAGAAAATAAGCAAGATAAAAACCTTACAAATTTTAGCGTGTTGTATGGTATAGTGAGAAAGTATGTTTGGGGAGAAGGAAGGAGATTATACGATGAATACAACTACTCAAACTCCTTCATTATCAGAAACGATGAAAGAGTGGCATTATGCATTAGCATATGAAATTAAACATTGGAAAACGATAGGTGGTAGTAAAATTTCTATCATGAACGGTCGTTTTTTATATACAGATTATGAGAATACAGTGTATGTATTTCAGCTTATTTCGGAAGTAAGCTTACCTGAAGGATCACCAATTCGAATTGAGTTCGATGGTGAGGAAGCGACAGGAGAAGTATTATCTGTACATGGATTAGAAATAGAATTGAAATTAAATGATTATATACAAGGTGAAATAAGAGAAGCGGTTTTATACAGTGAACCGTGGCAACTTTTAGAGCAACTGCAAGAGCGATTGAAAGAAGCACGTAAAGACAAGCTAAAACGTAATCGTATAAAGCGTCTTGTTGATGGGACGAGCAGTCCGAAACATATGGAGAAGATGAAAAATCCGAAAAATGAACTGGCATATCGCGCGTTTTACAATCCGACAACGTACGTATGGGGACCACCTGGAACAGGGAAGTCTTACAATTTATCACGTATTATTTCGGCTCATTATCAAAAAGGAAAATCGGTACTTGTGTTAGCTCATAGTAACGCGGCAGTAGACGTATTAATGAGTGAAGTAACGAAGCAAATTGAAAAGAAAAAGAAATGGACGCCTGGCGAAATTGTTCGTTACGGTTATAGTCAACATGAACATATACGAAATCATGAAACGTTACTTGCATCTAAGTTAGTTGAAACGACGAACGGATCTTGGGGTGAGGAAAGACTCTATTTAGAAGAGACACGACAAGATCTTCGTGAAAAAATCTTATCGTATAAAGCAACATCTGCTGATAAGAAGCGTATACAAGAGATTGAAAGTGATCTTCGAAAGCAAAAGGCTAAAATTAAAGAAGTAGAAAAAGAGTATATTGAAAATGCGAAAGTAATTGGTGCAACTTTATCGAAATGTGCCATTGATTCACTTATTTATGAGCGTACATTCGATTTAGTTGTCGTAGATGAAGTGAGTATGGCGTTCGTTCCGCAAATCGCATTAGCTGCTTCACTTGGAAAACGTATCGTTGTTTGCGGTGATTTTTTACAATTACCTCCAATTGCGATGGCAAACCATGAACTCGTTCGCAAATGGCTTGGGGAAGATATGTTTTACCACGCTGGGATTGTTGATTCTGTAAATAAATCAGAAGCGCATCCGAACCTATTTATGTTGCAGGAACAAAGACGTATGCATGCGGATATATCGAAGTTTACGAATTCATTTATTTATAAAAATAGAGTATACGATCATCCGTCTGTTTCAGAGCGTAAAGAACTTGCGCAATTGCAACCGTTCGCAAATGAAGCGAGTGTTTTATTTGATACGAGCCAAATGGGAGCTTTTTCGTTAAAAGATGCTGCTTCTGGTTCCCGTTTTAACATTATGTCTGGTTTAGTAGCGATGCAAATGATGTTAATCGGATTGTTAGACGGTATTCAATCAATTGGTGTTGTGACACCTTACAGGGCGCAGTCACGCTTTTTATCGACGTGTATTAGAGAAATGTTGCAGAGAACGAAATATCAACACATACCAGTTTTAGCGGCGACAGTTCATAAGTTCCAAGGTTCTGAAAGAGATATGATGATCTTTGATACGGTTGACAGTTATCCGCAAGAACGACCTGGCGTATTATTCTTTGACCATAAAAACCATCGCCTCGTCAATGTAGCAGTGACAAGAGCGAGAGGGAAGTTCATTCAATTATCAGATTGCCATTATATGCGTAAAAATCTTTCAAGAAAACAAGCGTTGTCACAATTAACAGCTCATATAGAACGTCACGGAGATGTGTATGATCGCACGACATCAAGACAATTGTGGGAACGAAAAATATCGAAACGTTTACGCTGGTTTATGGAAATGAATCTTGAAGAGCCGAAAGGGCTATTAAAAGATATTTTAGCCGCAAAACGAAAAATTATTATTTCACTTCCAAGTACAAAACAAGTGGATAAGCGAGTATGGCAAGCGTTAATGCGTACAAATGCACAGATAATAGTTTATAGTGATGGACCAGTTCCACTGAAAAATGTAAAGTTACAAAGACAAAATAAAGCATTCCCGTTTATCGTAATTGATGATGAAATCTTCTGGGCAGGCGCACCGCTCACATCTCAAATGATATTTGAAGGTAGCACGGAATTTCCGTACGTATGTGCAAGACTGCAAGCACCAGAAACAATTGGTGTATTAAAAGGATTTTTAGATATTCGGTAAATTCGGATAGGAATTCCTTGACTTTTACTTGGAATGAACTTAGAATAAAAAATAATTTAATATAATTTTATGAAAATTCTTATCACGAGAGGTGGAGGGACTGGCCCTATGATACCTCGGCAGCGGATTCGTTATGAATACTGTGCCAATTCCAGCAAGGTAACTTGAAAGATAAGAAAGAAGCTCATTTTGACTGTATATACAGAAGCCTCTTTCTATCTTTTAGAAAGAGGCTTTTTTACGTGAAAATAAAAGGAGGAAGAACAATGGGAGCGACAGGAGTAACGTCACAAAGAAAAACAATTGAAGAGAGTATCGAAAGAAATAAGGAAAAGTACATAGAAACAAGTCATGATATTCATGCGAATCCAGAGATTGGTAACCAAGAGTTTTATGCATCTAGAACGTTAAGTTTATTGCTAGGCAGTGCAGGATTTCAGTTGCAGCACAATATAGCTGGACATGAAACGGGATTTATCGCGCGAAAAAGCTCTGGAAAACAAGGACCAGCAATCGCATTTTTAGCGGAGTACGACGCTTTACCAGGACTAGGCCATGCGTGTGGTCACAATTTAATCGGCACAATTAGTGTTGCAGCAGCAATTGCATTATCAGAAACGCTTGAAGAAATTGGCGGGGAAGTTGTTGTGTTTGGTACGCCAGCAGAAGAAGGCGGGCCAAATGGTAGCGCGAAATCAAGTTATGTAAAGGCAGGTTTATTTAAAGACATTGATGCGGCGCTTATGATTCATCCGAGCGGAAAAACAGCGACAACGAGTCCTTCACTAGCAGTCGATCCACTTGATTTTCATTTTTACGGAAAAACAGCTCACGCTGCAGCTTCGCCAGAAGAAGGGATTAATGCATTAGATGCGGTTATTCAGCTCTATAACGGTATTAACGCACTTCGCCAACAACTTCCGTCAGACGTGAGAATTCATGGCGTCATTACAGAGGGCGGAAAAGCACCTAATATTATTCCTGACTATGCCGCAGCAAGATTCTTCATCCGCGCAGCAACGAGAAAAAGATGCGCGGAAGTAACAGGAAAAGTAAGAAACATTGCTGAGGGAGCAGCGTTAGCAACAGGTGCAAAAGTAAAAATTCATCAATTCCAAAATGAAATCGATGAATTACTCGTAACAAAAACATATAACGATATTGTAGCGGAAGAACTAGAACTATTAGGTGAAGATGTAAATGGTAAAGAAAGAGTAGGAATCGGTTCAACCGACGCAGGAAACGTAAGTCAAGTCGTACCGACAATTCATCCGTACATTAAAATCGGACCAGATGATTTAATTGCACATACGAATGAATTTAGAGAAGCAGCACGTTCAGAACTTGGAGATAAAGCATTAATTACATCGGCAAAAGCATTAGCAAATACGGCGTATCGATTAATTACGGAAGAAGGGTTGTTAGAGAAGGTGAAGGAGGAGTTTAGAGAGGCGCAGAGGAATCAAGGGTAAGGGGATTAAAGTGCTCTTTTCAAAGAGTAATCTAATTAATAAGTAGAGATACAAAAAGAACATTGAAATATCAATGTTCTTTTTTGTTTACTAGTCATTGATTTTGTTGGTTTTTCTCAAGAAAGAGAAACTTTTACTGTTAGTGAGGATAATACGTATCCCTTTATCAAAACGACAATTTCTCCTCAAATTCACTCTTTAATACTATTAAAGGAGATGACAAGCCAAATTGCATTAAGGAGTCTAAAAATGCAGCGAGGGAATCCATCGAATCGCTCATGACCTTCATCATATAATTAAATTCCCCACTAATTCGAAATAAATCTGTTACTTCAGGAGCTGCATTACAATACTGGATAAAATCAGAGCATTGGCTCGTTTTAAACATGATGAATGCTTGAATGTTTTTATTAATTTTTGCAGGCTCAAATTTCGTTCGATAAGCCGCTATCACTCCTTGATCTTCAAGCTTGTTAATACGTTCTTTTACAGCAGGTTGCGTCATGGATATAATTCGTCCTATTTCTGAAACAGAAATTCTCGCATTTTCATACAACAAGTTCATAATTTTATGATCGATTTCATCCAGTTTTACGGCGTTTTGCATTGTGTAGCCTCCTTTTTTGTTTTCTAAAGTAAATTACGAATTATAACTATAATATCATAAGCGAATGGACTAAATTACCTATAAATCTATATTTAAAATGATTGGTGTTTACATGAAAATATAAGTATAGGTTTTTATCAAACGGAAATTTAGGAAGGATGGAAAAAATGAAGAATCTTGATGGAAAAGTAGCGTTAGTAACAGGAGCGAGTCGCGGAATTGGCCGTGCGATTGCGATGAGATTGGCGAAAGATGGAGCATTAGTTGCGATTCACTACGGCCGAAATAAAACAGCTGCAGATGAAACAATTAGTGAGATTGAATCTAATGGAGGAAAAGCGTTCTTAATTGAAGCTGAACTCAATTCAATTGATGGTGTCAAAAAGCTAGTAAAACAGTTAAAGAATGAATTACAAATAAAAGTTGGTACATCAGAGATTGATATTTTAGTAAACAATGCAGGGATAGGTACACAAGGAACGATTGAAAATACGACAGAAGAAGTTTTTGATGAAATTATGTCTGTGAATATTAAAGCACCATTCTTTTTAATTCAGCAAACATTACCATTAATACGAGCAGAGGGCCGTGTGATTAACATTTCATCAGCTGAAGTACGACTTGGTTTTACAGGCTCAATTGCATACGGCTTAAGTAAAGGTGCATTAAATACGATGACACTGCCTCTAGCTAAACATCTTGGAGAAAGAGGTATAACAGTGAATACAATTATGCCTGGATATACGAAGACAGATATCAATGCAAAATTGCTAGATGATCCGGAAATACGAAATTTTGCTACGAATTCATCTGTGTTCGGACGAATAGGGCAAGTTGAAGATATTGCAGATGCAGTAGCATTCCTTGCTTCTTCTGATAGCCGCTGGGTAACGGGGCAGGTTTTAGATGTTTCTGGTGGGTTTTGTTTATAGGGGCACTACTCCATACCCATCAAGATAATCAAGTAAATTACTAGTTATGAAACGATCCTTGTTTCATAACTAGTAATTTATAGAAAGGTAGGGATGATAAAGAAGTCTATTAAAACGTGATTTTTTCGCTAGGCAATTTGAATAAGGGGGCTATTTTTCATTATTCGTAATCTAAAATAATCAAATTTTATTTTACAGTAACAATAAAATAAATTATTGACCGTGTGGTACAAAAAGGGGTATTCTATTAATGTTATCTTTAAAATGGGAGGGGGATACGATTGAATAAACGTGGCAGACCTCGAGAGTTTGATTATTCCTCAATTGTAGATGTTGCAATGAAAACATTTTGGTTAAGAGGATATGAAGGGTGTTCTACACAAGATTTATGCAGTGATACAGGACTTGGAAAAGGAAGTTTATACAATACTTTCGGTAGTAAACATGAACTGTATAAACAAGTATTAGAACGCTACCATGAAATTGGGATTAGGGAACAAAGGAAATTGTTACATACTTCAATTCCAGTTAAAGAACGATTAAGTAATTTTTTTGAATGGGCATTGAAAGAAGACTTTGAGAATATTGATCAAAAAGGATGTTTATTAATTAATGCCAGTATAGAACGTGCTAAAAACGATTTAATGGTACAAGAAATTTTCTCGAAGCATGTTGAACTTCTTAAACAAGCTATTGAAACAGTGATGGAGGAAGGATTGCAAACAGGTGAAATTTCAAAGAAGCAATCAGCTGAGGAATTAGCTAGTCTGCTTTTAAGCAGTTATTACGGATTCCGTGTTCTTAATGTATCGATGCAAAATCGGATGTTGTCTGAACAAGTTATCAAAGGAACAATAGAGTCTATTTGTGGCGCTTAGTGCGCTCTTTTTTCGCACTATTTTTGTACCGATCATTACAATAATGAATAAGGAGTGTTTTTATGCCATCGATTATTTATTTATTAGCTTTAGCAATCTTTTGTATGACTACATCAGAATTTATGGTTGCAGGTATGATGAATGAACTTGCTCTTGCATTCCAGGTTCCTGTATCATCTATTGGGTATTTAATTTCAGCTTATGCAGGAGCAATGGTAATAGGAGGCCCCATTTTAACTGCAATCCTCTTACGAATGCGCAGCAAACAAGCATTATTGTTTTTAATGTTCATATTTTTAATTGGTCAATCGCTCGGAGCTATCGCTTGGAACTATGATATTATGATGATTTCACGTATTATAACTGGTATTGCTTCAGCTTCAGCTTTTGGAGTTGCGATTTCCTTTTCTGCGACATTGGTTCACTCTGATTCAAGGGGAAAAGCTGCATCAATTGTACTTGCAGGTTTAATGTTCGCAACTGTATTAGGTTTACCTATAACGACCGTTATTTCGCAATATTTTGGCTGGCGTATTAGTTTTGGGGCTGTTTCTGTTCTTGTGCTAGTATCAGGGATTATGATTCAACGGTTGTTACCATCCTCTTCAAATAAAGAGCAATTAAATTGGAAAGACGAACTTCTGCGATTTAAGAATATTCATCTTTGGGCAGCGTATATAACAAGTATGTTCATTATTGGTGGTACGTTTGCAGCATTTAGTTATTTCACTCCTATCTTTACAAATGTTACAGGGTTTTCAAGTGCAAGTATTCCATATTTACTTGCTCTCTATGGTAGTGCGACGGTAATTGGGAATATAATAATTGGCAAGTTCGCTGATAAATTTACAATGAAAATACTTACGGGTGGATTAATTATATTAATCATAGCGTTGTCTTTATTTGCTTTAAGTGCAGAGAATAAATACATTGCAGTGATTTCTACGATTTTTATTGGTTTAACTGGTGTAGCATTGAATCCAGCTATGGTTGCGAGGGTGATGAAGACAGCTAGTAATGGCATAATGATAAATACCGTTCATAGTTCTTTTATTACGCTAGGTATTGTTATTGGTTCGTCACTAGGTGGTATTGGGATCAGTAAAGGATATGGTTTTGTATCTCCGCTATGGATTGGAGCTTGTTTAGCTATCCTTGGGGTAATTTCGTTATTCCCATATTTACATAAAGGAAAGGCAGATTAAGATGTTTAAAATTTCTTTATATGAGGTACCGCCACATCGCTATCAAGCTAAGCTTATGCAAAGTCCATTTTAGGCGAAATTGTTTCTTTTTCTAAAGGGCAAGTGTAGGTGATTGAAAGATTTGCATACGAAATAAACCTTAACGGGTTTCACTTTTTTGAATTAAGCGGCTTGATTATCAGACATGGTACAATTGTAAACGACACCTAATATATCAAAGACCGTTTTTTTCTCATATCGATAAGATTTCCGCCCGTTTTGCTGTAGGAGGTTGAACAGGAGAATGAGAATCTTTGATAATTCTTGGGTGTCTTTCTGTATGGCTTGATAAATAAGAAAAAAATAATCTCTAATCATATATATGGCCTTATATTCACTCAGCTCTCGTTTCTTTTTCATAAGAAGTAATTGACGCATTTGAAACATAGTAGAAGAACAGAGGAGAATGGCGATCAGTTGCCCATACAAATGGCATTCTAATCTTTCTCGTTTTATCTTTTTACAATGGTGAATATAAAAGAATGATTTCCATGTTTTAAATAAAATCTCGATTTGCCAACGTAAAGAGTACAAATCATGTACTTGTCCCATCGAGACAATATCTGTAGAGGCGTTTGTCATATATACATTGATACCACTAAGTCGTTTGATACGAGGAGAATACGTCATTCCTTTCTTTTTTTCTCGTATAGCTTGATCACGTAATCGTTTTTGTTGTTGTTCTTTTGTTAGCCGATGAACAATCACACGAGTTGGGACTTTATCAGTCATTCCTACATAAGCGTCGGATATTTCATATGTTTGTCCTGGTTGAAGAGAGCTCATTAAAACCTCCATATCTATCTGGATATACTCTGTACCTTTCTTGATTCTGCTATCTTGAAAATAATCAGGGTTAGGATTTTTTTGATAAATACGTGTATTCGATTTAATACGTGAGATAGAATAAGCTTTTTTATCTTGTATATGTTAAAGATGTTTCAAATAAAAGAATGGGGCATTTAATGTAGAAGCATTTGATAAAAAAATCGCATAAATGAATTCAAAAAATAGAAATACATTTAATAAAACATATATGGACTTTTCTTTAATATCATAGCTTCAGTTTAACGATAGATAATTACCATGTAATTAGCCGTGCTAAAAAATACATATGATATTTCTATCTCCAGAGTTATATAATAGTGAGCTGTTGTACGTTAATACCACGAAATTTCTTCAATTTCTTTTTTATACTCTTTTTCATCATCTTTGTTTAACTTTTTATTATTAATGTAAACATAGTGCCATTCATAATTTTGTTTTTCTAAATATACATAGAAAACTATTTGTACATGTTCTTTTTCACTATTATCATAACCTGTAAATTCAACTACATAATGTTTTCCTTCTTTTTTTATATACTTCCATTTCGAGTTAGTGGTAAAGGATTCTAATGTCTCTCCTTCTTCACTCCAACGTACAACATTTTTCACATTTGTTTGGGTTGGTAAATATGCTAACTTTATGTCCATAATGTAAAGAAATGATAATAAAAATAGATTGAGGCATAGCATAATTTCAATGTGAGTGCCACCTTTTGCTCGTAAATACAGGTCTTGTTGAGTTTGAGGTAAACTCTTCACTTTTCCTAGAATTTGTATAGCGTGCTTAAAATACCAACGATTACCGTTCCACCCTACAACAAAACAAAATTCTAAATATAAGACTATGTCTACCCACAATGGGATATCTATTAGATGGAAAATAATAAACCATGGAATTTGTAGTAGTCCTAAGAGAAAGAAAAGTTTATACATTTTTCGATATGCTATCCAAAATAACGTGAAGAAGAAGGCTATCCAATTCCAAGTATTTTCTTTTGCTGGATCTTTAACTTCTCCCCATTTAAAGTCATAATAAGATTTCTTATTTTGAACGATTTTAAGTAGTGCTGGAAATGATGTAGCTTCTCCATCTAAATTAGTTATTTTCATCAAAAATTCCTCTCAGTACTGTTTGCATATAATTAGAAAGTGAAGGTAAATCGACAGTTTCGTTTTTCATACTTCTTCAATATGTTATGTATTTTTATAAATTTAATTTTGGTATTTATCATTTTTCTCTAAAGTGTTTTGATGAAAATAATTCTTCATTCATCAGACCAAAGTTCACTCATCAAATATATGAAATTGCAAATTATGGAGTTATCTCATGAAGTGAGACAACATTTACAGATTATTTCTGAAATGAGTGAAATGATAAATAGGAACATAGATCTCATTTCACTCCAACGTAGACACTACGATATATTAATTGGAAAGAGGAGTGAAATAAGTGTCATAACGCAAAGATTACAAATCGATATTAATGATATGGATGAACATTTTAATTCTTATATAAAAGAGTACAAATGAGTGATTTTCAAATAGTAGGTTCTCCATCTGCCATTTTCTATGATGAAGAGTATATTCCGAACCACAATGATATTGAATTAAGAATTCCAATTATATATGATAACACTGGAAATGTATCGCGGGATTGGGAGATAAAAAGCTAGATCAGCATCAAATTGTTACTACCTTACATCATGGGAGTTATGACGATATAGGTTACGATTATATGGCACTAGAAGAATGGATCAAGAATAATAGATATTCTGATAGTTGCTCCACTATATGAAGTCTATTTAAAGGGTCCCGAATGTGATTGTCCAGTGGAGGATTATGCGACGCAAATTTGATATTCGGTTATTAAAAAATAACAACAATAATGATTTGACCTTGACAATATGTTAACGTTTATTCTATTTTCAAAAGTAATTTATCTTAATAAAATAGGTAGAATCTAATTATTTAGTTCACATTTTAATCCAAGGGGTACAAATTTGATGCGACGTGAAAAGGATTTGTTGAAACAATGGAAGGCGGATTTGCAAGCTATTCAAGAAGAGAAGAGACTGAAGAAGAAGAAGGCTAAGAAAAAGAATAAGAAATATAGCATTCCGGGTAATACAGTTGACTTCATGGATGGCAAGAATACTTATCGTAAAGAGAATGGGGTATGGAAACAAAGGAATAAATAAAGTGAGGATAAATGATTTTGATTAAGTGTATGGAAATTACTGTAGGTGCTGACATAATCTAGCTAGCGTCTTATTTGTTGTTAAGGAAAGATACTGAAGCAAAAACAGAGTTTGTTAACAAATACACTAAAATTGCGAAAACTAAATTTGAAAACAAATACTATAGTAAATATGAATGGACCATACAGCGGGATAGTAAATGAAGAGATTCAATTTCATAGTGATGGTACAAAAAGTGAAAATGAAAAAGTTATTTCTTATCTATGGAACTTTGGAGATGATACAACAAGTACAGGAGCAAATCCTACCCATGTATATGGAGAAAAAGGAACATACACTGTGGAACTAACAGTAAAAGATAGTAGGGGAAAAGAAAGCAAAGAACAAACAAAGTTACTGTAAAACAAGATCCGCAAACAGGTGAATCCCATGAAGAGGAGAAGGTACTCCCGTTTAATACGCTTGTAAAAGGAAATCTGATTACTCCTGATCAAACAGATGTTTATACGTTTAATGTTACAGATCCAAAAGAAGTAGATATTTCTGTGGTAAATGAACAAAATATTGGGATGACATGGGTACTTTATCATGAATCAGACATGCAAAATTATGTAGCTTGTGGTGAAAATGAAGGAAATGTTATAAAGGGGAAATTCACAGCGAAACCAGGTAAATATTATTTAAATGTATATAAATTCGATGATAAAAACGGTGAATATTCATTATTAGTAAAATGAATTTATTTCTAACATGTATAGAATGATTGTTTTAAGGAGGAGTCTGTTAGGATAGGCTCCTCCTACTTTTTATTTACATATTAGAACCATTAAGAATAGAAAAAAATCGTGTTTGAAAAAAGTTTAATTATTTCCTATCTGCATTACTATAATATCAGACTCTTTTCTTTAATAAGTCTAAAAGTTAATGTACAAAATTCAAGTGCTTATAAGGAATACTTAGCTAACTGTTCACCCCAAGATGATAATTCAGTTTCAATAAATCCTGCTTTTTTATATACAAATTTAGCTGTAAGGTTTTCAGGAGCATATCCAATCATTATTTTAGAAATGTTTGGGTTATTATTGCTTCTTATCTTATCAATTACCAGAGGTATAGCTTGTTTACCTATACCTTGCCCTTGAAATTTTTTATCAATCATAAGTCTATAAATCCAATAATTATTATCATCAGGATCTATCCCAAACATAGTAAATCCTATCATTTTTTCATCAAGATAAATACCGTTTGCATAGAAATTATCTAGAAATTGAACTTCTGCGATAGAATAAAGGTTGGATGCAATAAATGTTTGTTGTTCTTCTGTAACAGAAAGTGTAATTGCTTCTTCCCAATTACTTTTGTCAATAGCCTTTAAATAAATCTTATTCAATCTGAAACTCTCCTTCCAATATTGAAGAGGAAGCACATAGTTTATGGGCTAGTGATACGTTATCCTCTTGTTTTTTTGCCCAATCAAATAGAAATATTTTCTCATCGACAACGCCTCCTTAAAGTTACAATTCAAAAAACATTATTATAATCAATATCAATATCAATATAAATATATTTTATCCACTATAAATTATTTTCCTGTTGAAAAGATTCTATTTTTCTGTCTAATTTATCCAAGGTATATGATACCAAGTATCGGGAGAATCTCTTTGCAAACAATTATATTTCACTTTGAATAAAGAATAATGTTTTTTGTTTTGGAGAAGAATATGATTGTTAACTTGATAGCAGTGTGGCGGTACACTATTGTCATCAACCTATTATTCTATGATTTTTGTTTCTATTTACTTATATTTTCATTGTTACTGAACTCTACTTCATTAAAAGTTTGTTTATACCCCAGATTACCTCGTGTGAAAATAAGAATAAGTAAAGCGACAAATCCCAATCCTATCACTACAAATATATCCGTATTCTTTATAACAGGGTTGGTGGAATGAGTTTGTGCTAAACTAAACGTATTTATACTCGCATGAATTAGTATGACAATAAATAAATTACCGTGATTGCAGTTATAGCTCCAAGTAAGAATGATTGAGATCGGCAAACATAGTAAAATAAAAATTGGCAAATGGATATATAGGAGAGAAAGGTCAGAACCCGGGCCACCCTTTTGTGCAGCCGTTAAGAAATGTGGAAGATGCCAGAAAGTCCACAAAACACTAAGTAGTAAAGTAGCTTTTAACGGTCCAAATTTCGATTGTAATCGAGGCAGAGCGAAACCACGCCATCCGATTTCCTCGGGTAAAGGCCCACCGAGAAAGAAAATTGCTATAAAAGAGAAGAGATAGGTTATAAAAAATTCAAAATTAAGGTCACGGAAAGTAGGTATCTCTCCATTTACTATTACCATACCCAGAAACATTGCAGCGGGGATAACGATGAGGGTAAAAAAGTACCACTTCAAACCGACCTTAGTAGTTAGAATGCTGTTTCTAATTTTTTTCCATGACTCTTTGCCTTCAAGAATTCGGATCATGATACATGCTGCTAGCATAGGACCTACAAATGCATTGGCATAAAAGAAAAGATTAAACATTTTTGTTTTCGGGAAAATACCCCATTGTGACAAGATAAATGGAATTAATACAACCCACGAGAAAACATATGCCATAAAAAAAATGAAGTTAACGGATAGAATTCCAAATACCTTCTCAAACCTGTTGATGAATTTTTTGATTTTGTTAAATAATCCAACACAATCACCTCTTCATTTATATAAACCTGCATCCGTGCTAATTCTACATGTTTTGATAAAGAACCTTTTTGATGTAATAATGTTCACTAAAATTTATTTGGTTTGCCGGCTCCAAATAAGAGAAAAAAACTTGCAGAATATTTCTGTAAGGTTTTTTCTTTAAAAGTATGAGCTATCAGTACTAAAAACCTACAGTACCATATCTAATCTTGTTTCATTAGTTAATTCAATAGTATTAGTAACATCAGTTGGAGAGTTATTTTTAGTTTAGTTTGATTCCTTCTCCTTATCAGCACGGAACTTGTTTAGCATCTCCATAATAATCCATAAGGGGACACCTTTATCTCTTAATATTTTCCATAAATCCATTTCAGTAAATTTGACACTAGATTGTTTTTCTTCTTTTTCTGATGACCGAATATCAAATTTGATAGCTAAATCATTAGTAGCTTCTTTTCCCTGAGTAGAAGGGAAGCCTTGAGTATTTTTTTCTGTACCCACAGTTGAATATATTGTAGATTGATTTACATTATGTGCATGTAACCCAAATTCCATTTCTTGCATCTATTTTATATTAATTTAATATATAAATGTAATTGTTTTAAAGGTGCTTTGTAAAAATAGCTCATTTTTTCGTTTTGGGGGCATTTCTTTTTCTTAAGTTAATGGACATGTATGGTGACCTCTATTAGACGATAGTGAATGAACAATTTCGGGGTTCAGTTCAACTTTATTCAAAATAAGATTTTTTTGCAGTAAAATTAATGTTAGTGGAACTTTTTTAATCAAACTTTTTTAAAAATTAACATAAATACTTGCAATATTTAAATTAGTACTATATAGTTCTAGTTATGACAAAGATAAAATTAATGAATCAAAAACGTGTGATTGAAGTAGCTGCAACATTATTTTTAGAAAAAGGGTTTGCTTATACAAGTATGGATGAATTAGTACGTGTAAGCAAAGTTTCAAAGTCTAATGTGTATTATCACTTTTCTAATAAGGAAGTATTATTAGAAGGGGTCGTTGATTATTGGATTGAAATGTATCAATCTGCAATTGATGACATACTTTCTCAGAACCAATTTTTAGTTGAAGATCGTATCCAACTGTTTTTAAAGCAATTATCACAAGGAGTTCAGTCGAGAGAGTATAAGGGGAGCTGTCCATTTATTACTCTTTATATTCAAAGTCCTAAACAGGCCACGCAAATAAAAGAAAAAATAGGTCTTTTTTTTACAGGATTACAAAAGAAAGTTTCTCTATTACTTAAACAAGGGGTAGAGAATGGAGAATTTAGAAATACGATTAATATTGATGAGGTTGCATCACTTTTTATTACAAATCTTGAAGGAGCGTTATTTATTTCAGAAACATTGAAGGATGCAACTGTAATCACGAAAACAGCAGATTATTTTTTAAAATTGCTTCGATAAAAGAAGCATTTTTTTTACATCAAATTAGTACTGATTAGTACTAAAAAGGAGATCTTATATGAGAACACTATTTTTAATTGGTGGAACAGGCTTTATTGGAAAGCAATTAGTAAAAGAATTAGCCAAAGAGGATGTTAAAATTCTTCTTTTAGTGAGGTCGAAAAATAAAGCAACACGCCTTTTTCAAGAAAGAGGCATCTTAAAAAAGGAAGTTATGCACTTTATTGAAGGTGATTTGACGAAAATAGATTTAGGTCTAAGTGCTGAAGATAAGGAGAGGGTATTGAAAACGGATGTGATTATTCACGCAGGAGGCCCCATGGATATTCAAGCGACAAGTAAAGAGGCAGCTTCCGTATTTTTAAATGGCGCCAAATATATTAGTGAATTAGCTAAAAGTATTCATCAATTGAAGGGTTTGCAACAATTTATTCATGTTGTAGGTTATATGAGTCCTTTTGATGATAAAAATAGCAAGATTGCAATTGATGTGTTTAAAGAAGGAAACAATTATTTGAAAATAAAAAATCCATATGAGAGAACAAAATTTTTAGCAGATCTTTATATCCGTCAGCAGGCATCAGCAGTAGGTTATCCGCTTTCTGTAATTAATCCGCCAACTGTAGTCGGTAGTAGTAAAACAGGGAGTACAGAGCAGATAGCAGGATTAGGTTTGCTTGTGATGAGTATGCGAAGAGGGCTCATGCCAGTGATTCCTGGAGGTAAGGGATATAGGTTACCACTTATTTCAAACGATGAGCTTGTGAAGTTTATTGTGCAGGTTTTCAGATTGGAGCAACCGACTATTCAAACATATACACTTGTTGAAGACAAACAGCACGATCAGAACATTACTGAATTATTAAGTATTATGTCGGAAAGTATGAATATGAGGGCACCAAAAATCTCTGTCCCAATGCCACTTATGAAAGCAATTATGAATAGTGGAGGAAGTAAAATAACAAAAATTCCTTCTGATGGACTGAATTTTATTACAAAACGAAAATTTTCAAATGTTTCAGCGAAGAAAATTATGGGAGGAGATTGGTTTAAGGAGACGAATGTAATGAAATTTTTCCCTGCCGTAGTAGCTGATCTGGATTATCGAATGATGTATCAAAATGGCCAACATAATCAATTATTTAAACGAACATTATGCGATAACACTACCCTTTACCAATTACAAGGAGAGGGTAAACCGTTTATATTATTACATGGTTTATTGAGTGATGGAGAGGATTTATTTCCTTTAGCACAAGAGCTTCATGAAAAAACTGGTCAACCTGTATGGATCTTGGATCTTCCAGGTTTGGGACGCTCTCCTTTTAAACTGGAGAAAAATCTTCTAGATATCTATTTGAATGTAGTGAAAAAATTATTGGAGAAAGCTACGAATGGTGCACATCTAATTGGCCATTCATTCGGTGCGTTTATTCTTCTGGAAGCATTGGTACAAGAGTACATAGATAAGAAGTATTCAATCACTTTACTTCAGCCACCTGTTGTTAAAAAAAATGCTAAATTGTTAAATGTTCCTCAATTTATGAACAAATGGACATTAAAATTGGCAACTACTAATTTGATAGGGCGTTATTTATTAAGTAATGGTTTGTTTGAAAGTATCGAGAGTATCCCTGAACATTATATTGAAAAAATAAGAAACAGTTTTACTTCTCCTAGAATTTTAAATACTACGGTTCAGCTTAACAGTTTACTACTGAAAAACAATCAAGGTGATTTCAATGAAGTAACAAAGTATAACCTTCACATTATTTGGGGGGATTATGACAGAGGCTATTCTGCTCCATCGCATCTTGGTAAGGTTGATTTTGTTCCATATGGCCATCATTTTCCTCTTAGCCATCCGAGTGAAACGGCAACATTAGTAATAAAAAATAGTAATATTAGCAGATGAGAGTGTGGGATAAATAAAAAGTGTGTAGTAAGATCGTTGTGTCTTTGAAATAAAATCTTACTGTTTGGGGTCCCGCCACATAGCTATCAAGTTAATATTTTAAATTACCCCCATAACGAAAATTTTATATCACTACAACAGTCATTTATGAGAAGTTAGGCCATTTTATTTATTGCTATGCTGTTTTCTTGTGACACAGAGTACAATTATAGGCAACATCTAAAATATTAAAGACTTTCTTTTTTTCATAACAGTGGAACTTTCGCCGTTTTTCTGTAGGAGGATAAACAGGCGAAGCAGGATTACTTGAGTTGAAAGCTCTTGATACAATCCGATATAAGCTTCGTAAATTTCGTGGGTTTGTCCTGGTTATAGCTGGAATAAATTTGACAATTGTTACAGAAAAAAGAACTGACATTCTTACAAATCTGGAAAATTGATAATGGCTGTTTATGAAACTTTCAATATTTATAATTAAAGTTGGTGCTACTTCTTTATTGCATTAGATAGCAATGTAATTTATAATACGTTTAAATGATTAAATTATTAAACGGAAGGTAATGTTAGCGAAATGAACTGTAATGATAAAGTAATGCATATTTTAGAAAATTTAAGACCATGTTTCCAAGGGTTGGGAGATCCAACTCGTCAGCAAATTGTATCGCTTTTAATTGATAAAGATAGCTTGAATGTGACACAAATTGCGGAGCATATTCCCATGTCAAGACCTACTGTATCTCATCATTTGAAAATATTGAAACAATCAGGGTTACTTCGAGTTCAGAAAAAAGGCACTGAAATGTATTATTGTCTTGAATTTTATGAAACAATAAATCTTTTAAAAGAACTTGTTTCTTTAGTTGAAGATGAATGTAAGAATTAGGTACTCATTTATAGTTTAGGGACAGCTTTTGTCCCTTTTTTTAGCGACATTATGTTAAAAGGTTTAAGTTTTTAATCATTTAAACATATGATCTCACACTAATTAAAATGGAGGTTTCAGATGAATAAGAAAACAGTATTAATTGTTGGTGGGTATGGTGTTGTTGGTAGTCAAATTGCTCAAATTTTACATGATCGACATCCTGATTTGGAAATTAGATTAGGAGGAAGAACTTTAGGGAAAGCGTTACCTTTTGAATCAGATAGAGTAAAAATAGTCACTGTAGACAACACATTAGATGATCCGTTAAGAAATTTGGATGATAATTTCACATTAGTTGTTAATGCGGTTAATGACCCGCAAGATAGACTACTTCTATCTGCAGTTCAAAAAAAAATTCCATTGGTTGACATTACTCGTTGGACTGAACGTTTTAAGAGTTCTATTGATCGATTAAAAAATGTTGAGGTCCAATCCCCTGTTGTATTAGCTTCAGGGTGGATGGGAGGGACAGCAGCTCTTTTTGCTAAAATGTATTCAAAAGAACTTCAAGAGGTTACGGTTGATATCAACGCACTATATTCTCTTCAAGACAAAGCGGGACCAAATTCAACAGCATATATGGACCGGTTAACGATTCCATTTGAAGTCAAAGCTCGAGAGGGAATGCGACAGGCTTATCCAATGACTGATCCAATCAAAGTCCGCTTTCCCAACGGTTATATAACCAAATGTTATCGTTTGGATACTCCTGATCACGTAACCCTGCCAGAATCAATTCATGCTGTTTCGGCTAACTTCCGGATTGCTTTTGATAGTAAAATATCTACATATGGACTGGTTTCTCTGGTGAATACAGGAATTTGGAAACTGATCAGTGGAGAAAAATTTAATGACTTACGAAAAAATATTCTTTATAAACCCGGAAGTGGAAGTGCACATAACATAGTTATTCACCTTAAAGGTTATGATGCTAATGGTGTATTGCATAGACGATGTGTGAACATATCAGATCCGTTAGGACAGACACATCTTACTGCTTTAGGAGCAGCTGTCCAAGCAGAGAATATTTTACAAACATCTGATATTGTGGTTCCGGATGCTAAAATTTACTTTCCGGAAAATTTATTAGATTTGGGTATGAATGCATCTGTAATTTTAGATTTTTATAGGGAATATGGGGTTAATATTACGAAAGAAAATATATAAAAGGTATCGTTCTATTCGTGGTAGTACACATATGGCTATCAAGCAAAGAAGAGCAAATACCCCGAATAACTTAATGGCAGTTTAGTTTAATAAGAACCAATGGTAAAATGATGAGAATTAATTATGCTATGGGGCTGGTCAGTTGTAATTTTATAAAGGAGTTGTGAAAAGTTGAAATATCGCAAAGCAAATATCGATGATATTGATAAATTGGTCGAGTTAAGAAAAAAGCAATTAGTTGATTAGTTGATGAAGTTAAGATTTCAGGTATCTCACAAATATGGCTTGGGGCTTCAAAAATGGGTAGATCAGTGTATAAAAAGTTTGGTTTTATGGAAACTGATGAATTTCTAGAATTAGGGTGTTTGTGCCCATCCACCGAAAAAGGGGAATAAGATAAGATATTCCAATGTGGAAAAGTAACTCTAAAATCAACCTTTATTGTATATTTTGGAGTTACTTGACGTTTACTTTTCTACGGAAAGTTGACACTTTTATCCTATGCCTAAAGGCGGATTGAATTCCTGCATAGGCTTTCCAGTATCACTGAATTTGTAAAGAAAAGTTGTGAACAATTGAAAAAATAATGGTTGAAATAATGAAAGGTGAGAAGGAGTTTATTTCTAATAAGCGAAATATTATATTGTAATGTTTTATCCTAAATTATTTGTAAAGGTGGATACATAATGACAGTAAAGAAGCTTTATTTCCTCCCAGCAGGTCGTTGTATGTTGGATCATTCTTCAGTTAATGGTACACTTACACCGGGTAAACTACTAAACTTACCTGTTTGGTGCTATCTTTTGGACACAGAAGAGGGACTTATTTTAGTAGATACAGGTATGCCAGAAAGTGCTCTTAATAATGAGAATCTTTTTAAAGGTACATTTGTTGAAGGACAAGTTTTACCTAAAATGAATGAGAACGATAGGATCATAAATATTTTAAAGCGTGCCGGATATGAGCCAGATGATCTTCTTTATATCATTAGTTCTCACTTGCATTTTGATCATGCAGGAGGAAATGGCGTTTTTACAAATACACCAATTATTGTACAGCGTGCTGAATATGAGGTAGCACTCCACAGAGAGGAATATTTGAAAGAATGTATATTGCCGAATTTAAACTATAAAATCATTGAAGGGGATTATGAAGTAGTGCCAGGTGTGCAATTAATATATACACCGGGACATACGCCAGGGCATCAGTCATTATTAATTGAGACGGAAAAATCAGGTCCAGTGTTGCTAACTATTGATGCATCATATACGAAAGAAAACTTTGAAAATGAAGTACCGTTTGCTGGATTTGATTCGGATTTAGCTTTATCTTCAATAAAACGTTTAAAAGATGTTGTTAAGAAAGAAAATCCGATTATTTTCTTTGGACATGATATGGAGCAAGAAAAGGTCTGTAAAGTATTCCCAGATTATTTGTGATATAGCATATAAAAAGTCATGGGCTCGTTTGAGGTGCCCCCTGAAAGTTAGCTCATGACTTTTTGTTTTGGGTTGTTATAAAATTCTTAAGTTGATGGGCATGGGGTCCCGCCACATTGCTATCAAGCTAAGCTCATACAACATCAATTATAGTAGAGGCTGTTTCTTTTTGCTGAAGGCTATGCGTAGGAATTTTAAAGATTTGCATACAAAATAAACCCTAAAGGGTTTCCTTTTTTGAATTTAAGCCGCTTGATTATCAGACATAGTACAATTATAAACGATACCTAATATATCAAAGACTGTTTTTTTCTCGTATCGATGAGATTTTCGCCCATTTTGCTGTAGGAGGTTGAACAGGCGAATGAGAATCTTTGATAATTCTTGGGTGTCTTTTTGTATGGCTTGATAAATAAGAAGAAAATAATCTTTGATCATATATATGGCCTTATATTCACTCAGCTCTCGTTTCTTTTTCATAAGAAGTAATTGACGCATTTGAAACATAGTAGACGAACAGAGTAGAATGGCGATCAGTTGCCCATACAAATGGCATTCTAATCTTTCACGTTTTATCTTTTTACAATGGTGAATATGAAAGAATGACTTCCATGTTTTAAATAAAATCTCGATTTGCCAACGTAAAGAATACCAATCATGTACTTGTCCCATCGGGACAATATTTGTAGAGGCGTTTGTCATATATACATTGATACCACTAAGTCGTTTGCTACGAGGAGAATACTTCATTCCTTTCTTTTTTTCTCGTATAGCTTGATCACGTAATCGTTTTTTTTGTTGTTCATCTGTAAGTCGATGAACGATTACACGGGTTGGTACTTTATCGTTCATACCTACATAGGCATCGGATATTTCATATGTTTGTCCTGGTTGGAGAGAGCTCATTAATACCTCCATATCTAGCTGTATATACTCTGTACCTTTCTTTATTCTTCCATCCTGAAAATAATCAGGTTTGCAATTTTTTTGATAAATACGTGTATTAGATTTAATACGAGAGATATAGTAAGCCTTTTTATCTTGTATATGTTGAAGATCTTTTAAATGAAAATACCCTAAATCACGGATACATAAATCATTTGGTTCCACAGTTGGAACACACAGAGAACCATAGGTTCGATCATGCTGTTTACCGGGACCTGTATGAATATGTAGGAACTTTCCACTTAATAAATCATACTCAAGCTGAATCTTTACTCCCGCTGTATGGCTGCATCCTCCTGCACCTGGATAAACCGATGAAAATACATCCGGGAGTTGAAATGCAGTTGAATCTAAAATACGAATACGCTTGAAAACAGAAGTATATGGAGAAGAAAGTGGCATAGATGAGGTTAATTTATGGTTTAGTAGTTCAGCTAATACATGTTGTAAAAGTTGAACGGCCGCTTTATTAAATCGTTGATTCAGTCCCTCGGGACTGATGAGTACTTCTGTTGATGCTTCTAAACAGCTAGATAACTGAGTTAAAGAAGTTGTAGCGACATTTTGGCTCATCCATACGCATAAAGCGACTAAATCTTTTGCTTGGTATTTACTGGTCCGTTGTACAAAACCGACATCTCTAGCAAAATCTAGTAAGATATTTGGAGATAAAAATCTTTGAATCTCCTGAGCAAATAGTTGTAATTCATCAGATACAGAAATAGACATACAAAAACGCCATCCTTTCCTATGATTCTATAGAAAGAATAGCGTATTTTTAAATTTCGGGGGGATTTTTTTGCTAATTTAATATCGATGCAGCAGCCTCGTATAGAAGGACACTTTAAATGTTATTCTTATTTTTTAGTAACATATTTAATTCTTTAGCATCTTTTTTTGTATTTAAAAATGATATTAACCAAGAAAATGCATATATCAAAACTATACTCTCAAGAAAATCAGCAGTTGGGAATATTTCTATCCAATGGTTATATGTAGATATAAGAAAGACAACTATAATCATCATGAAAAAATGGATTACCAAGGCGAACAAATAGCTGATTCTTTCAATATCAAAAATGAATGTAAAAATGCCTGCACAAGCTGAGATTATAAGAACACTTATTATCTCAGCTTGTGTAATAGATATATTATTGTTTCTTGATAGCAAAACTATCATGTATATAAATGAACCAGTTCCTAAACCTGTATACAGTCGATTTTTTAGTTTCAATAAAGTCTTTCCCTTCTTTTTTTATGATTTTAAGATAAGTTTATTTAATTTTGATTGTATATAAAATGTGTAGAATATTCCTCCAAAAAATAACCCTACAGATAGTCCACTTATGGCAGAATAAATTATATTAAACGAAATATTATTATAAAATGATGAATAAATTCCTAAAGTTACATTTAAGACATATTTTACAAAGAAATTAATCAATATAATTATTAATGGAAGGTAACATTTCTTCCTGAAAGTAACCGTCTCTTGCTTGAAAAAAATTTGATATTTTGCATATAACAAATATCCAATCAAAATGCCTGGAAGAATGAAAATTGTATAACTTATTAAACAATATCCTAAGTAAGAAAATTTAGTGATAATTTTATCTAACCCCCATATCATAAAAATCATGGGAACAAGGAACATTTTAGATAAATTAATTGGTCTTTCTTGAGAAATAGCAATACCCCTTTTTATTAAAATGAATAATAATATCCATACCCATAATGGAGTTCTTATAAATACTTCTTTAATCATAGTATACATTGTATATCCTCCTTTGTTTTTATTAATATTTACATCAAAGGAGATATAAAGAAATACTTTTAAACATAAATGGTAAAAATCAATACATAAGTGGTTATTGGGAATGTTTTTTTAGCTGTTTTTTTAATGAAGAAACATATTTTCTTGACACAATTACTTTTTCTCTGTTTGAAAGCAATGCTTCCAAATTTCCGTTTGCTTTAGCGGAGAATTTGTTTAAAAAATGAATATTGATAATTATAGTTTTTGAAATTCTAATGAAGTTATATGGAAGTTCAGATTGTAATTTATATAAAGGACTTTTTATCTCAAATATATTTTCTTTTGTATAAACAAAAATTTTCCTTTCAAGATATTCCAAATAAATAACAGTTGAGCAAGAAATTTTTTCTTGTTCACCTTTGTGAGTAGAATTAACTATTAAATAGTTATCAGAACTATTCTCTAGTGTTGATACCATATCTAGAATAAAAGATGTTACTTTGTGAATGTAGAAGGTACAAGATTCTTCTTTAAGCTTTTCAATAATTTTAATGTTTGCTTTCATTTTCTACCATATTTCCCTTTCTTTAAAATAAATTTTAATGTTTGTTTGAAACAAAGTTTAATCTAAGTCAAAATAGTATTTTATATGAATATTATTAAAAAATCTATTAACATATTTCTTCGCATATTTTTTATAAACATCGTAACATTATTTTTACCCCTCCATAATTGCCATCAATTTGAGAAATGTATTCTTCTCAAAAATGAAAATCACCCTAAGATCCTATGGACAACTATGAAAGGATGAAATTTTCGTTTTGGGGATATTTCAGAAGTTTAGCTTGATAGCGATGGGGTACCGCCACATCGCTATCAAGCTAAGCTCATACAACGTCAATTATAGTAGAGAGTGTTTCTTTTTTCTAAAGGTTATGTGTAAGGAATTTGAAGATTTGCATACGAAATAAACCCTAACGGGTTTCATTTTTTTGAATTAAGCCGCTTGATTATCAGACATGGTACAATTGTAAACGACACCTAATATATCAAAGACTGTTTTCTTCTCATATCGATGAGATTTTCTCCCGTTTTGCTGTAGGAGGTTGAACAGGCGAATTAGAATCTTTGATAGCTCTTGGGTGTCTTTCTGTATAGCTTGGAAAAGAAGAAGAAAGTAATCTTTAATCATATATATGGCCTTATATTCACTCAGTTCTCGTTTCTTTTTCATAAGAAGTAATTGCCGCATTTGAAACATGGTAGAAGAACAGAGTAGAATGGCAATCAGTTTTCCATACAAATGGCATTCCAATCGTTCTCGTTTTATCTTTTTACAATGATGAATATGAAAGAATGATTTCCACGTTTTAAATAAAATCTCGATTTGCCAACGTAAAGAATACCAATCATGCACCTGCCCCATCGGGACAATATCTGTAGGGGTATTTGTCATATATACATTGATACCGCTAAGTCGTTTACTACGAGCAGAATACTTCATTCCTTTCTTTTTTTCTCTTACCGTTTGATCTTGTAATCGTTTTTGTTGTTGTTCTTTTGTTAGTCGATGAATAATCACACGAGTTGGGACTTTATCCGTCATTCCTACATAAGCGTTGGATATTTCATATGTTTGTCCTGGTTGAAGAGAGTTCATTACAACCTCCATATCTATTTGGATATACTCTGTACCTTTCTTGATTCTGCCATCTTGAAAATAATCAGGATTGGGATTTTTTTGATAAATACGTGTATTCGATTTGATACGAGAGATATAGTAAGCCTTTTGATCTTGTATATATTGAAGATCTTTCAAATGAAAATACCCTAAATCTCGGATACATAGATCATTCGCTGCCACAGTTGGGACACACAAAGAACCGTAGGTTCGATCATGTTGTTTACCTGGACCTGTATGAATATGAAGGAATTGTCCACTTAATAAATCATACTCAAGCTGTATCTTTACTCCCGCTGTATGGCTGCATTCTCCTGCACCTGGATAAACAAAAGAAAAAAGATCTGGAAGTTGAAATGCAGTTGAATCTAAAATACGAATACGCTTGAAAACAGAGGTGTATGGAGAAGAAATTCGCATAGATGAAGTTAGTTTTTTATTTAGAAGGTTAGTCAATATGTGTTGTAAAAATTGAACGGCTGATCTATTAAACCTTTGATTCAGTCCTTCCGGACTGATGAGTACTTCTGTTGATGCTTCTAAACAGCTAGATAACTGAGCTAAAGAGGTTGTAGCGATATTTTGACTCATCCATATACATAAAGCGACTAAATCTTTTGCTCGGTACTTACTGGTTCGTTGTACAAAGCCACCATCTCTAGCAAGATTTCGTAAGGCATTTGGAGATAGGGCACTTTGAATCTCTTGAGCAAATAGTTGTAATTCGTTAGACACAGAAACAGACATAAAAAACGCCATCCTTTCCTATGATTCTACAGAAAGAATAGCGTATTTTTTCATTATTTTATAGTAAAATAGGTCTCATGGTATGAATGTACAATTTAGATATTTGCCCAATGAACCATATGCTTTTAGAACTGAGAAAGACCTTGAAACAAATAAGTTATATATTTAAGACAGTAATGTTCCAAGCAGTATAGATGGGAACGTCAAGAACTTAAATGATTTAAGATTCACACTATATAAAAGTTCAAGTATACGACTAAGGAAAGAGTGCTTTGCAGTGTGCTGCATATTCAATAATTAACCTTACGTAGGGAGTGCTTATATGAAAAGCATGAAAAATGTAATATTGCTAGTAGTATGTTTCATATTTTTAAGTGGTTGTAATCAAGTTAATGAAGATGAGGTACAAAAATATATAAAAGAAAAACACGGAATCGATGTTGTTGTAACACATATGAGCCCTTTAAATGAAAATAATATGGGACATGCATACCATACTGTGCAAGTAAAGAATAATAAAAATATTCAATTTCGAGTAGAGGTAGATGGTCTCTTCTATTCATCCATAAAAAGTGATGAATACAAATATGGAAAAAAAACATATGAGGCATATCAGAAATTCCAACCAACTCTAGAAGAAATAAAAAAGTTAGGGTACGTGGAAACTAAAACTGATAACACTCTTCAATATTTGTCAGAGGATAGAAGGTCAGATGAAGGAAAACCAACTAATGAATTATTACTAACTTTGCAAATGAGTAACGAGATTGACTTTAGCCAATTTGAATCAGTAGAATTAGATCGTTTATATACTCTATTTCAACTCATCCAGAAAAATAATAAAAAGATAACAGAACTTGAAATTAAGGATTATAATGGAAAATCTTTAGGTGGACCTTTTAAAAATGTGCAAAAAATGATAACAAAAGAAGAGCTGTTATTAACAATGAAAAAAACGATGAACAATACGATAGACATTTATTTGGAAAATTGGATTAAAAATCATACAAAAATAGAAGAGAGATTAATTGCAATTCAAAACAATCGTTTTGAATTACAAGGTGTTACTTATGCGAATTTGGAATATATGGATGTTAGAGGATATAAGGTGAATTTAATTATTAATACCGGTAGTAATGAATTTGAAAATAATCCCCTTGTAATTAAAGATTTAATCAAGATAACCACAATCCTTAAAGAAGAACTATATAATAAAAAATTTCAGATATACTTACAAACTAAGAATGGAACAAGATATACACCTTGGTTATCATCAGAAGAAATTAAAAAAGCTATTAACATCGAAGAACTTGTAAAAGAGCGATATCCTAAGAATTAAATTTAAAGTACTGTTGCTGTTTGTTATTTGATGGGAAAGCATGATATTTCGATTTGTTCCGCCAGCTTGCAAATTAGGGTTCTGTTGTAAAGTTTATTAACAGGTAGAAAGTTAGAATAAGTATAGTCGGATCTGATTTAAGAGGAAGTACGACATCATCTTAAATTAGGGGCACAGACACATGCCCATCAACCCAAAGTTTTATTACACCCCCAGAACGAAATTTTTAGGATTTCTTGTAACGAAAAAGCTTATTTATCGTTTTGGGGGTGAACTGTTTTCTTAGGTTGATGGCAATGTGACTTTACCCCATCACCATCAAGCTAAGATTTTAAAGTACTCCCAAAATAAAATTGTTATTTCTCTACAGTTATTTATGTGAATTTAGCTCGTTTTTTCTTTTTTACTATTCTCCTTTTGCATTGAGCATAGACGTGTTCCCATGCTTTTCAAGATGACATTCTCCCCAAGTACATAAAGAGTCTAGTCTAGTATTTAGAGAACAGCCATACTCAGTTAAAGAATATTCTACTTTAGGAGGTACTTGGTCATATACTTTTCTTTGAATTACACCATCTTCTTCTAGCTCACGTAACTGTTGCGTGAGCATTTTTTGTGTAATACCAGGCATTAAACGTTTTAATTCACTCGTTCTTTTTTTGTCTTTTTTTAAATGACAAAGTATAACAACTTACCATTTCCCACCGATAACTTCTAAAGTTGCCTCCACAGGAATAATGTATTTTTTCATATAAAATCTCCTTACATAATTTTATTTTTGAGCTAAACTAGTTGAAATATACAATTGTTACTTATTAGTATCTATATCACTTTAAAGTACGTACTTTTTATTGTTTTAAACATGTTCCATAATAACATATGTAAGAGGCAAACGAGTAGTACGATACTAAAAAGTTACTATGATACTTTTTAGTGTCTATAATACTTTAAAGTGCGTACTTTTCATTATGTTAAATACACATCATAATAGCATGTGTAAGGAGCAATTGAGAAATACAGTATTAAAAAGTATCTATTCTATTTTTTATAACTGTCGTACTTTGAAGTGCATGCTTCTGTGACTGTTCAAACCTTTTATAGTGCTTTTGATCGGTCATGCCTTTTCACATTAATTTATATTCATTAATCATTTTTTAATATATTTTAGGAGGAGATTTTAAATGAAAGATTTATTAAAAGGTACACTTGGTTTTGGTACGGCACCACTAGGTAATATGTATCGTAATATTCCGGAAGAAGAAGCAATGGCAACAGTAGATGCAGCTTGGGAAAGTGGCGTTCGTTACTTTGATACAGCTCCATTTTATGGTGCAGGATTATCGGAGATTCGTCTTGGTGAGGCACTGTCAAAAAGAAATCGTGATGATTACTTCTTAAGTACAAAAGTAGGTCGAATTATTTCGGATGAACTGGAAGATCCAGCTGCACGTGATTTAGGAGAAAAAGGTGGATTATTCGAGTTTGGTCGTAAGAATAAAATCATCCCTGACTATAGCGCAGATGGAGCTCTTCGTTCTATTGAAGACAGTTTGAAACGTCTACAAACAGATCGTTTAGACTTTGTTTTTATTCATGATATAGCGCAAGATTTTTATGGTGATGAGTGGCTTACACATTTTGAAACTGCTAGAACAGGAGCATTCCGTGCGCTTACTCGTTTACGTGAAGAAGGCGTAATTAAGGGTTGGGGACTTGGAGTAAACCGAGTAGAACCAATTGAACTTATGCTGGACTTAGAAGAAGCGAAACCAGATGTATCTTTACTAGCTGGTCGTTATTCATTATTAGATCATGAGCGTGCACTGCAACGAGTAATGCCTGCAGCTGTAAAACACAATATGGATATTGTTGCTGGTGGCCCATATAGTTCAGGTGTTCTTGCTGGAGGTACTCACTTCGAATATCAAAAAGCATCACCAGAAATGATTGCAAAAGTTAATAAAATTAAAGGTATTGCAGATCGTCATGGAATTAGTGTTAAAGCTGCTGCTTTACAATTTGCATTAGCTAACCCAGCAGTTGCAGCTGTTATTCCTGGTGCAACTAAACCGGAACGAATTGCAGAAGATCAAGCTGCATTGAAAACAGTAATTCCAGCAGCATTCTGGGAAGAAATGCGCGAACAAAAATTAGTAGCACCTAACGCACCACTACCAACTAACGTTAAATAAAAAGGAGAGTAATGAAAATGGCAAGTACTATTACATCTATTGAAATTCCTGCTTCACCAGAACAAGTATGGCAATTAATTGGAGGTTTTGATGCACTTCCAGATTGGTTACCTTATATTCCAAGTAGTAAAGTAACTGAGGGCGGACGTGTACGTCATTTAGCTAATCCTGATGGCGATACAATCGTAGAGCGTTTAGAAGCATTTAATGAGAAAGAGCGCAATTACACATATTCAATTATGCAAGCGCCATTCCCTGTAACTAATTATTTATCTACAATCCATGTTAAAGAAGGGAAAGATGCTAACACATCATTAGTTGAATGGTCTGGTAGCTTCACTCCTGTAGAGGTTACTGATGAAGAGGCAATTAATCTATTCCATGGAATTTATAAAGATGGTCTAGAGGCATTGCAAAAAGCATATCTAGGTTAATTAGAGGATAGATTAAAAAATGGATTAAACATTTGAAAGGCTGCAGTATAACAACTGCAGTCTTTTTATGATTATGAGCGTTGATGTATGTCAGGGACTAAACTTTAACTGTAGAGGATTTTTGTAAAGTAATTTTGCTCATGAAACGAATACATCTGGATAAAAAGGCTATCAGGGATCACCATACATGCCCATCAACTTAAGAGTTCAGAATTACCCCAAAACGAAAAAATGAGATTTTTTGCTACAAGTTAGCACAAAATCTCGTTCTGGGGGCATTTACCTTTCTTAGCTTGATAGCGATGGGGTCCCGCCAACAAGACGCGAATTTTGCACGCTAAGCAAAAAAACAATAAGCTGTCTACATGGACAGCTTATTTACATTATTCTCGTTATTGGAAGTTATTTTTAACTTTTCCTGATTTGAAAGAGTCAATCTTTTTTTATATAATTTATCAATAATTATTCTTTTTTCTCCGGCTGATAGGAAAGAATAACGACACCTGAATTGGTCGTTATTGTTTCTATAAGTTTTAATGCTTTTGTATTACTCTGGTCTTTAAAGAGACGCTTTCCGCTCCCTACGATAACGGGATTGATTATAAAGTGATATTCATCAATGAGGTCATGTTGCATCAATGTTTGTATAAGTTCACCACTACCATAAATTAAAAGGTTCTGACCGGGCTGTTCCTTCAGTTTCGATATTTCTTCTACAATATTACCCTTGATAAGATTTGCATTCCATTCGGTTTTTTCCAAAGTTGTTGAAGCAACAAATTTAGGTATGCTGTTCATCTTATCAGCAAAACCCTCTTCATCAGTCATAGAAGGCCAGGCAGCTGCAAAACCTTGATAGGTTACTCGTCCTAGTAGAAGCGCTTCACTTTCAAACAGTAAATCGGATTGAAACTTTGCTACTTCTTCATTGAAGTATGGAGCAGTCCAAGCTGGTTCCTCCATGACACCATCTAGTGAGAGGTACATCGATACAATTATTTGTCCCATTTTGTTCTCCTTTAATTTTAAATTGAGATTTTTACATATTGGTAACACAATTATTAATTCTCCAGCTAGAGAAATTCTCCCTTTTTAATAGTTTCGACAAAATGTATTTATATATATTTCGGAATAATCTAATATATGTTAATAACTTTGAAATATTGTATAACTTCTAATTTTTATGCATTATTGATTAGCATTGCTTATTGTGCTAACGAATCAGGATAGTGTGGCGACTGACTAAATAGTTGCTTATCCTCAATTATTAGAAGGGAAGTTCTATTATTTCGCGAATTTATTAGACATAGACGAGTGCTATAATTTTCTATATCTACATAAAGAGGTGACTACGCATGAATCAAAGACCGTTAGAAGTAGAAAATGCCGGGAGCTCCGGCGAATATATCCGTTTGGTGCCGGACGGTAACATCATCGATATTCTGCTCGCCCAGGAAAAGCAAATGACCGAGCTCCTGGCATCGTTGACCGAAAGCCAGGCCGCATATCGGTATGCGGAAGGGAAATGGACGCTGAAAGAAGTCGTGGGCCACATTGCAGACGCGGAACGCGTCATGACCTACCGCCTGCTCCGGTTCGCAAGAGGGGACCAGACACCTCTGACTGGTTTCGATCAGGAATTGTTCATACCTCCTTTCGGAAGCTGGACAACCGCGCAATTGGCCGAAGACTACCGGGCCATACGGCAATCAACGATTACATTGCTGCGCGGGCTACCGGCGGAGGCGTGGACCCGCAAGGGCACAGCCAACAACCTAAGCATTACGGTGCGCGCCCTCGCGTATGGCATCGCAGGACACGAACTTCATCACATGGGGGTCATCCGAAATCGGTATTTGAGTTAATCGCCGGCTGAGGCCATTGGAATGGAACTAACACCTCTCATACAATCTTAGATAACGTTCTTATGGGGGTCCCGTCCCACAACCATCTTAGACTATTTTTGAAATTAAAAGCACGTTACTATTCTCTTATGTTAATGAGAAAGGGTGACGTGCTTTTTATGAATATGTACCAAAAACAAGAGTTATCTTTATTTGCGAAAGAGTTATATCGATTTTTCTCATTTTGGGGTATTTGTTTTTCTTAGATTGAGGGTGAGGGGGCACTACTCTATAATGATCAAATTAAAATTTAAAATAGTTATAGAGACTCCATTTCTCGGAAATATTGTAACTATTAAGTTGTAAAAAGAACCGTAGTTTTTCATTTTTGAAAAGGTTATGGTCTTTTTTAATTGTAACAAAGATATGATGCGAGGAAGTTTTTTAGATAAATCAAAAAAACTTGATTAATAAGTTGCATATAGAACTCATCTACGTATATACTATAAATATCAAAAAAAGTTGATGAAGGGAAGTGAACTACAGTGGCACAAAATTTTCAGCTCTATGAGAAAAAGTTTAAAGCGTTGGCGGATCAGAAACGTTTAGAAATCATGTATGAACTTTGCCAGCGAGGACAGACGTGTGTATGTGATTTAACAGAAGTTTTTGAAATGACGCAATCTAAATTATCATATCATTTAAAAATTTTATTAGATGCAGGTTTGATTGTAAAAGAAACAAAAGGTACGTGGAGTTATTATGATTTAAATGATGCGGAAGTGGATAATTTATTATCAGAAGAATTGTGCTGTATCTTTAGAAAAACAGGGAAAGGTAGTTGTTGTTAAAATTTTGTAATATTAATCAAAAAAACTTGATTAATGACATGTAAAGAGGAGGAATAAGGTATGAGATATGTTCACGTCGGTATAAACGTTACGGATTTAGAGAAGTCTATTGAATTTTATGAAAAAGTATTTGGTGTATTACCAGTTAAAGTGAAAACAGATTATGCAAAATTTTTATTAGAGACGCCAGGACTTAATTTCACGCTGAACGTGCGAGATGAAGTGAAGGGAAATCAAGTAAATCACTTTGGTTTCCAAGTGGATACAGCTGAAGAAATTACATTACATAAAGAACGATTAGAAAAAGAAGGTTTCTTTGCGCGTGATGAGATGGATACGACTTGTTGCTATGCAGTACAAGATAAGTTTTGGGTAACGGATCCCGATGGTAATGAGTGGGAGTTCTTTTATACAAAAGCAGATAGTGATGTTCATAAAATAGAAGATCCATCTTGTTGCACGACTTCAAATGAGATAGTTAAAAATTCTTGCTGTTAATAGGAGATGGAAAATAAAATGAAACGTTTATCTTTTCTAGACCGATATTTAACACTATGGATCTTTCTAGCGATGGCTGTTGGGATTGGTTTAGGGTTTGTGTTCCCTAGTGTAGTAGACGGACTGAATACATTACAGGTTGGAACGACGTCTATTCCGCTTGCTGTTGGATTAATTATAATGATGTATCCACCGTTAGCGAAAGTTCGCTATGAGGAAATGGGCCGAGTATTTAAAGATGTAAAAGTGTTAGTGCTATCTTTAGTACAAAATTGGATTATTGGTCCGGTACTTATGTTTGTGTTAGCAATTATTTTTCTTCCTGATAAACCAGAATACATGGTTGGTCTCATTATGATTGGGTTAGCACGTTGTATTGCAATGGTAATTGTTTGGAACGATCTTGCTGATGGGGATAAAGAGTATGCGGCAGGTTTAGTTGCTTTTAATTCGGTATTTCAAATGCTCTTTTTCTCAGTTTATGCATACGTATTTGTAACTGTAATTCCAGAATGGTTAGGGATTGAAGGTGCTATTGTCGATATTACAATGATAGAAGTAGCAAAATCAGTATTTATCTATTTGGGAATTCCTTTTATAGCAGGTATGTTGACACGCTTTGTACTAGTTAAGTTAAAAGGAAGACAGTGGTATGAAAAGGTGTTTATACCTAAAATTAGTCCACTTACATTACTTGCATTGCTATTTACGATCATCGTTATGTTCTCTTTAAAAGGAGAGATGATTGTTAGCGTGCCACTAGATGTGGTAAGAATAGCGATTCCGTTATTAATCTATTTTATTGTAATGTTTTTTGTTTCTTTCTTTATGGGAAGAAAAATTGGTGCAAACTATCCGGTAACAACAACGTTAGCATTTACAGCAGGTAGTAATAACTTTGAGTTAGCGATTGCTGTAGCGGTTGGTGTGTTTGGTATTCATTCGGGCGCAGCATTCGCTGCTGTTATCGGTCCTTTAGTTGAAGTACCTGTAATGATTGCACTTGTAAACGTCGCTTTTTGGTTTAAGCGTAAATATTTTAAAGATCAACTAATATAATTTAAAAACAAAGGCGGAAAACAACATGGAAAACAAAAAAACAATCTATTTCTTATGTACAGGAAATTCATGCCGAAGCCAAATGGCAGAAGCGTGGGGTAAACAATATTTAGGAGATAAGTGGAATATATATTCTGCAGGAATCGCGGCACACGGAGTAAATCCAAATGCTATTAAAGCAATGAACGAAGTAAATATCGACATAACAAATCAAACATCAGATATAATTGATGCAAACATTTTAAATAGTGCTGATTTAGTCGTTACACTTTGTAGTCATGCAGATGCTGTCTGTCCATCTACTCCGCCGCATGTGAATCGTGTTCACTGGGAATTTGATGATCCAGCAGGAAAAGAGTGGTCTGAATTTCAACGTGTTCGTGATGAAATCGGTGAACGTATAAAGCGATTTTCTGAAACAGGGGAATAAATAAAGGTAAGAGCCAATCTTCTATTGTGTTGGAGATTGGCTCTTTTTTATTATGTATTTCATTTACTTATCGCATCGCTTTAAAACCACTCTTAGGAGTAATACAGAATATTATGTGAAGATGGTAAAGTTTCATTTTATAAATTTTACTTTATTAAAAGTTGATTTGTTAGAAAGGATAATCATTTATTGCTATAATGAATGGATGCGTGGCAGGAAATAGATAGAAAGATACTGCTAGTAATTTATACTTCAAATGTAGGGAGATTGAACAGAGTTATGGGGAATGAAAAGGAAATTAGTTCCGCTAAATTAATATGGAAGATGACGCGCCCGCATACATTAACGGCGACGTTTTCTCCTGTAATTTTAGGGACAGTGGCATCACTTTATGTTGCCAAAATTGATTGGCTTTTATTTATTGCGATGATGCTTGCATGTTTAGCGCTGCAAATAGCAACGAACTTATTTAATGAGTACTATGATTTCAAACGTGGATTAGACACTGCTGAATCTGTTGGCATCGGTGGCGGAATTGTCCGTCATGGATTGAAGCCAAAAAATGTGTTAACAGTTGCGCTTTTATTATATGTCGTAGCAGCAATTATTGGAGTTTATATTTGTATGAATAGCAGCTGGTGGTTAGTCGTCATCGGTTTAATTGGAATGGCAGTTGGCTATTTATATACAGGCGGTCCATTACCAATTGCGTACACCCCGTTTGGAGAATTAGTTTCTGGGTTGTTAATGGGGACATGTTTTGTACTCATTGCTTTCTTTATTCAAACGAATACTGTAACGATTGAAAGTGTATTGATTTCCATTCCAATTGGAATTTTAGTAGGTGCAATCAATATGTCAAATAACATCCGAGATATCGAAGAAGATATTAAAGGTGGAAGAAAGACATTAGTAATCCTCCTTGGGAGAGAAAAAGCTGTGGTAACACTAGCGGTAGCCTTTTTCATTGCGTATTTATGGATTGCCGTAATTGTATTAATGGGTTATATAAGCCCTTGGGCATTAGTTATGTTCTTAGGTTTGCGAAAGCCAATTTCTGCGATTCGAAGTTTCCAAAAAGGGGCAAAGGATCCTGGATATATGCGCATCGCAATGAAATCAACAGCGATGACAAATACGATTTTCGGCTTCTTGTTGTCAGCAGGATTATTAATTAGTTATTTGTTTTAAATAACTTAACCCCAATTTCTCGATTTTAATATAGAGAAATTGGGGTTTTATTTTGAGTTTTTTACGTTATAAACTATTATCATTTGAAATGTATATACCAATAAATTGCAACTTCATCACTTGTCTTATCCAAACCTTTATAAACAAGAAAATCAAACCCACCAATTACAAATCCACATTTTTCATAAAATTTACATGCTGCAACATTATTATTTTGCGTTTCAAGCATGATACCTGGCATATTTCCTTCTTTTGCCCACTGCTTTGCTTGATCAACTAATTTTTTGCCAACTCCGATTGTACGATATTTTTTATCTACCGTTATATCCTCTATGTAAGCATAGTGGTTCCAATTCTTTTTCAATACCATTAATCCAATGATTTGGTTATGTAACAGAGCTATGTAAATGACTTGATTAGGTTTATTTATATATTCATTGTAAGCCAGTTCTTCATTATCATCTTGATTTTGTAAATAACTTTTTTCATAACTTGGAACGTCTTCTACTGTATATTCTATGCGTCTATTTCCTTTGGAAAGAGAAAGAATTAACCGAGCATTCACTATAAAACTGTCATCAATCTCTGGGAGATTATCTAAATCATTTGTTTCTAACTCTCTAATTACAAGGTTCATCGGAGTACCTCCACATAATAATATTTCTTCTAGTTCTTCATTTGGTTCAAATGAATTCCAATTACAAAATTATAATAGAATTTCAATAGTACGGCCATCTCTGTATTTTATCTTTATACCGGTATGCTATTATCTTGATGTGAAAATGTTATTTAGAAAGAGTAGTATTTTTTATTTTGGATGTATATCCAGTTTTCAAATTTAACTGTAGTAGAGAAACAAATATTTTTTTAAAGAGTGGATGTAATAGGCTATTCTTTAACTAATTTCGACATTATCTGCATTTTATCTTCACCTTCCTCTATTAATCTATTTATTGTAAATATCAGCTGAAGTTAATGTTTAGCTGCATAAATAATGAATATGAAAATGAGTAGGGAAAGGATCGAAACATAATGAAAGAATCACAAAATAAGAAAAAAACAAGTGTAGTAACTAAGGCAATACTATCTCTAGGAATTGTTTTAGCAACGACCTTTTTCACGTTCTTTTTAATAGGGAAATGGAACTCTATCCCAGCGAAAGGGGTAGCTAATGAAAGTATTAAGCTAGCTAATACGCAACAACAAGGAAAGAAAGAGGACACATCGCTGGCAAAACAGAAAAGAGCTGATGGAAAACCAGTAGGAAAGGTTGTTTATTTAACATTTGATGACGGTCCTAGCGAATTAACTGGCAAATTTTTAGATGTACTAAAAGAGCAACATGTTGCTTCGACATTTTTTATGCAAGGTAGCAATTTACAGAATACTGGTTTTCAGGAAAATGTAAAACGAGCAGTAAAAGAAGGACATTATATTGGTGCACATAGTATGACACATAATAGTGATAAGCTATACAAAAAAGGACAATTTGTAACGGAGATGAAAGAAACGTTAGCTCTTATTCATAATATTACAGGTACAACTCCTAAACTAGTCCGTCCCCCATACGGATCTGCACCAGGATTAAAGGGGCAGGACATTCGTAACAAAATTGTAGAAGCAGGAATAAAAGTTTGGGATTGGACGATAGATTCAAATGATTGGAAATTAAAAGGTAACCCACAGCAAATTATAGAAAATGTAAAGCGTACAACAACAGAAGATGTGGAAGTAGTTCTAATGCATGAAAAACCACAGACATTACAAGCGCTTCCGGAAATTATTAAATTTTATAAGGAAAAAGGATATGAATTCGGGGTATACAATGAAGCGGATCATTTTCAACTAAACTTCCAGAAAGATCAACGTCTATAGTATAAACATAATTATTTTAAAAAGGTGTTTTCCATTACTAAATCCATAACTAAGCCAAAAGTCGATTTCTTATTTTATAAAGAAATCGGCTTTTTCGTTTGTATATTACGTTACAAGAGTTTCCTTATTTTCTCCGGAATGTCCTTTTTAGAAATGTATGCAACAGAGTCTTTATAGTAAGAGTATTTTGTTTGGGATAGTAAAAAAACGTATATTACAATATGAAAATTCACTTTAATATTAAAGGATACATGACAACGATTCCTATAAATTCTTCTCAATAATTGAAAATAAAATCAATCCAGATTATTATATTGTTATTGTAATTATAAATGTAATTACATTTTATTGAAGGAGGATACAAAGATGAAAAACTCAAAAGGCTCTATTGAATCAGAGATAAGCAAAGCAATTACTCACTGGGAAAAGGACTACCTAGGACGCGGGTCTATATCCGTTAAGACAGATATATTAAGGGATATGATTATCGTAAATCTACAAGGTATTTTAACGCCGGCTGAATATACGGTTTGCGAAACAAAAGACGGTATGCTAACGATAAAGAAAAATCGTTCGGAGCTAGTTGAATCTGGAATTGAAGATTTGAAAGAGATTATACTAGAATTAACTGAAGAAAAAGTGAAAAGCTTTCATACGGATATAAGCTCCCGCACTGGTGAACGAGTAATGATTTTTAAATTGTTTAATAATCTTGAGGAAAAATTTTAAAAATTAAAACCATCGTAGGGTTAGTGGGAGATAATTAAGAAACCTAAAAGTTTTGCACTTTATTTAAATTTATTAACATAATAATAATTAAAAACTTGAAATTATTTACGTATACTGAATTTTAATTGGAATAACGTTCAAAAAAACTGATAAATAAATTGACAAACTGCTTAATATAGTTTATCTTATAATTGTTTTAAAAAATTAATAGATGCTTATTTTAACTGTTTGCTATAATTAAGGCTTTAGCATTTTTTTAATATGTAATATTGACTAAATGAAAAAGTTTCTTAATTGAAAGATAGCGCATAACATAAATTGATATATTGATTGCATAATCTAGGAGATCAGAGATATACTGTTATTTTTAATAGGAGTAATACATACATTACTATCCTCTATAAAATGGGAGCTCTTCAAAAAACTTTATTGAAGTTAGTTGAAGTGAAACCGACAATCTCCATAATTCAATGATGATATAAAATCATTGAATTATGGAAGTTGTCGGTTTTTTTTTATGGGAAAAAACGATGCACTAAAAAGAGTGAATGAAAATTGAAATCTAAAAAACTATCGTAATTAAAAGGAATTTTTATAGGCTATTTTCGCTTAGAAGGGAGTATTTAACATGTTAATTTCGCTGAGTTCATCAACACTGTTAACTTTATTTTTTATGGCGCTTAGTGCTTCTTGGCTAAGTGGATTATTGTTTTTACATGCAAGGGTACCTTTACGTTTTGTTCATATCCATATTGGTATCGCTGCTTTACCTTCATTGGTTTCTTTACTCGCACTTGTTAATAACAATGGAGATAGAGTTGTGGGGCCTTGGCATCTAGATACTTTAGCTTGGTTAATGGCTTTCTTTGTTCTTACAATTGGTTTAATCATTCAGCGTTTCTCTGTACGTTACTTAATGGGGGATCACTCATATCGAAAATACTTTGCACTTTTTACATTTACTACAGGTGTATCTTCGGTTGCATGGTTAAGTGATGATCTTCGTTTAATGCTCATTTGTTGGGGAGCAACGCTTATAGGATTGGTTCTACTCATAGGGCTAAATAAAGGTTGGAAAGTAGTTAGTGAAGCAACTAAAATCTCTGGCTATTTATTTACAATAAGTTGGATTGCCTTACTATCAGCTATCATTTGGCTTTTTCAAGTAACAGGACAGTGGCAGTTAACATCAGTTTTAACGAATGAAAATGTAGCGCTACATGGAACATTGGAGAGAACAGGAATTAACTTATTAATTATATTAGCTGTGATGATTCCAGCAGCACAATGGCCTTTTCAAAGATGGTTAATTGAGTCTGCTGTTGCTCCAACTCCTGTTTCTGCTATTATGCATGCGGGTTTAGTAAATGCTGGCGGTATCATGTTAACTAGATTTTCACCTCTTTTTCATGATGATATTGCACAAATAATTTTACTAATTTTCTCTAGTATTTCTGTCTTAATAGGTACAGGAATTAGTTTAGTCCAAGTTGATTATAAACGTCAGCTAGTAGGTTCAACTATTGCACAAATGGGATTTATGCTTATTCAATGTGCATTAGGCGCCTATTTAGCAGCTGTTATTCATTTAATTTTACATGGTTTGTTTAAAGCTACACTATTTTTACAAGCTGGTTCTTCAGTGCAACGTTTTGGGGTAGTGAATCAGTCTAATGAAAAGATGTCCAATTTGTGGAGTATAGTTGGACGTGTTTTAGGATTATTTATAGCAATTACTTTCTGGTTTATGACTTCTGGAGAGGGGTATCAACTAGTTAGTGCGTTAATCTTAGGATGGTCACTATACTTTTCATGGAAACAGCTTGTTGTTTTTGGAGAGGGAAGAATGGGACGAATTGCTGGCTTAATTGTTTTGATTGGATTTTCTCTCATTTACTTTACTGTTCATAATTCTCTTTATAAATGGTTGCATACTGATATTTATCAAAGTGTTCAACCTTCAGCTCCAGCCGTTATCTTTGTTATATGTATTTTACTATTTAGTAGTGTTATTAGTACTTTCGTTACTCGTCATCAATCTTCTGCTTTATTCGCTGTACTTTATCTTTGGTTAGTTCGAGTAGGTGAGGCGAGAAGAAAGTCAGTAGAAAGTCACCCAAGCTATCTGAAACATTATGTATCAAAGGGAGGTAATTCGTGATGAGCATACCGTCAATATTAAAGAAAGATACAAACATTGATATGCAAGAAAATAATATAAATGATTTCGTTGCATCTGCTAGCCGAGTTATTGCACCACTTTGGCCTATCTCGACGTTTGCAGCTCACCACCCTTGGATGGGACTTGAAAAGCAATCATTTGAACAAGTCGCAAATTGGTTAAAAGAAGCTCGTAATGTGGATATTTATCCTAGTGCTTCCATGATTCATTCGGCAAAAGCAAAAGGTGAGATTGAGGAATCATTTTTACAAATGAGTTTGTCTCGTTGGCTGGATTCACAATCTTTTCATATTCCGCGAGAGAAAGCAGAGCGATTTTGCCAAGCAGCTTTAAAGTTAGAAAAATTACCTTCTAGTCTATTATCATCGCCAGAAGTAAATAAATTGGCAGAAGAAATGAGTTATATAAATACAGCAAGTATGAAAGCGTCTGTTATGCAGCCAATAAGTTCGCTTATAGAGAATCAAAATAGTGAAAACCTATCTGATGTTCTTAATTATCATATCATTAAATGGTGTAAATTATATCTTGATGACTCCGGATCAAGTTGGACGATGCCAAATCGAGAGAAAGGTTTTTATCGTGCATGGCAACACCTTATTAAATTTGATCCAGCGCTCAGTAAAAATGAGCGTAAAGTTTTAAAAGATTGGCCACAAGATGCCGAAGTAGCTTTAGCGAGAGCATTATCTGAACTAGGAATTTCTGAATCTAACATACAATCTTACCTTGAAGGGCACTTGCTTTCTTTGCCTGGGTGGGCAGGAATGATACGATGGCGCTCACAACAATCAATTCAGGAACAGGAACTTCTCATAGAATATTTAGCAGTTCGAATTTCTATGGAGCTGGCTATTGCAAAACCTTATTTACTTTTAAAACATCAAAAGGTTGAGAAAAAAGTTTCGATTGTCCCACTTATAGCTTCTTGGATCTATTGGGGGAATATTTCAACACGGGAATGGTTACAAATGCCTGCTGCTGAACAAAGTGAATTATTAGTATTCGCTTATCGTTTTGATGAAAATATTCGCAGAAAACTTTGGCTGGAAGCTTGGGAACAAACGCATGCAGAGCAATTAAGGGAGAAGATTGCTTCTAAACAACGTGCAACCGATGATAAAAAGCGTGTATTAGCTCAATTGGCATTCTGTATTGATGTACGGTCAGAACCGTTTCGTCGCCACCTTGAAAAATTAGGTCCGTTTGAAACATTTGGAATAGCTGGTTTCTTTGGATTACCAATTGCAACTAGTGAACTAGGTAGTAATAACAACCATCCTTCTTTGCCAGTTATACTCAAACCGAAACATCAAATAAAAGAGCTCACAAATGAAAATGAACTTAAATCTTATGAGCAACGTAAGAGGGTAGGCAGTTCGGTACGTTATACATTTAAAACGATGAAACAGAACGTACTGACAAGTATGGCGCTACCTGAGTTAAGTGGTCCTTTACTTGGTCTACAGATGGTGACAAGAAGTTTTGTCCCAAGAGGAGTTGGTGGTTTCATTCGTAACCTTCGTAAAACTATGTTACAAAAACCTGATACAACATTCTCGCTTAATCATGTTCATGACACAAAGGGTGAGATACCTATCGGTTTTACTAAAGAAGAAAAAGTGAACTATGTGCGTCAAGCTTTAAAAATGGTGGGATTAACAGAAGGTTTCGCTCCTTTAGTTGTCATGTGCGGCCACAGTAGTCAAAGTACGAACAATCCTTATGCTGCAGCGCTTGAGTGTGGTGCGTGTGGCGGAGCAGCGGGAGGGTTTAATGCAAGAGTTTTCGCTACTTTATGTAATCTTCCAGAAGTGAGAGAGGCGTTGTCTGCTGAAGGTATTAAAATTCCTGAGGACACCATTTTTGCAGCAGCTGAACATAAAACAACAGTGGATGAATTGGAATGGATTTACGTCCCAGAACTTTCGGAAACTGCGCAAGAAGCATTTGATTGTATCGAGTCGATTATGCCGAATGTGAGCCAACATGCAAATAGAGAGCGTTTAACGCAATTACCAAATTTTAAAACGAAAATAAAAAATGCGAGTAAAGAGGCACATCGATTTGCAGAAGATTGGAGTGAAATACGTCCAGAATGGGGATTAGCTCGTAATGCATCTTTTATTATCGGGCAACGAGAATTAACTCAGGATTGTGACTTAGACGGTAGGGCTTTCCTCCATAATTATGATTGGAAACAGGATGAAAGTGGCGATATATTAGCTAACATTATTGCAGGACCAGGAACAGTAGCTCAGTGGATAAATCTACAATATTACGCTTCAACTGTAGCTCCTCATTATTATGGTAGTGGAAACAAAACAACCCAAACCGTAACGGCGGGTCTCGGTGTTATGCAGGGAAATGCAAGTGATTTGTTGCCGGGCTTACCTTGGCAATCCGTTATGCAGTCAGATAGTGAGACGTATCATTCACCACTTCGTTTACTAATTGTAATTCAAGCGCCTAGTCAATATATAGAACGTTTGCTAAATAATGATTTCACATTTCGAGAAAAAGTTCAAAATGGATGGGTTAGACTTGCAAGTGTTGATCCAGAGGGACGCTGGAAAAACTGGTAACAATCATGCAATGCATAATCAACTATTGTTACTAGCTTAAAAATTTCATAAATACAATAATGAAGAAGGAGTGCTCCATATGAATTCAAAGAATAAAAAAGTTTTATTGTTAACAGACATTGAACATGGAATAGAGCCTATTATCCAACAAGTAACTAACATTCAACAAGAAAACATATTGACTATACACAGCTACGATTCTGTAATTGTACATCCTTATGGAGATATAATGAGATCTATTATTATTGCTATTTATCAAGAAAATGTTGAAGAAATTATTGTTGTAGGAATAGAGGATAAAGAAAGTGATGTAGTTAATCTACAAATTCAACGTGATTCCATAAAAAATAACAGGGAACTAGATTATCTCTTTGAAAATTGCATGCCTGAATTTTCAAGTGGTAGCCTTGATGAATGGCTAAGTGGAAAAGAAAATGTTAGTGAAAATATTGAGAAGAGTATAGATATGATTTGTCATCATCCACTAGTACCGTCTGATGTTAAAGTTTATGGTTTCAAGATTGATAGAACAAGGGAAAAAGAAACGGTTGTTAAAGTTTCTGTTAATAAAGTAGTGAAACAAATGCATTCTTATGTGTAAGTTATCGATAGATAAGTAATTTTTATTTGGTAGATACTGTAATATGTTAAATATTTGGAGTTGTTTCCTTTAAAAAGAGTAAAAGAAATCTTCTATAAATGGAGATCTTTTGCTCTTTTTATAATAAAAATAAAAAATTATTTGACGTTTTTTCGAAAAATGTTCTTAAGACAAGGCTTTTAGTTTTATAAGAACCTTTATTCATGATAGCAAGATAATTTTGATAAGAAGTATATAGTAAGAATGATTTGGAGATACCGATGGGGATATAACTATTTTATTTAGGACGGTGCAATTAAAATGGATTTACAGAAAGGGAAATTATATTGGAACACGACTTTTTCTAATACACCTTCTTATCCTCGTTTGGACGAAGATATAAAATGTGACGTACTAATAATAGGAGCAGGAAGTTCGGGTGCTCAATCAGCATACTATTTGAGTGAATCAGATTTAAATATTGTTATCGTTGATAAAAGAAAGGTAGGACATGGAAGTAACCTTACAAATACAGCACTTATTCAATATTTAGGTGATAAGATGTTTTTTGAACTTGTAAATACATTTGGGGAAGAGTATGCAGTTAAGCATATGAAATTATGTGAACAAGCTATTAATGATATTGAATATGCTGATCAAAACTTGCCTTATTGCTCTGACTTTAAACGACGTGACAGCTTATATTATGCAAGTTATGAAGAGGATATAAAGAAATTAGAAAAGGAACTGTATTATTTACATAAGCATGATTTTAAAGCGGCTTGGTTATCAGAAAAACAAATTGGACAGAGATATCCATTTAAAAAACGTGCAGCTATTTATACGTATAATGATGGTGAAATAAATCCTTATAAATTTACACATAGTTTATTAGAACAAGCCTCTAATAAAGGAGTTCACATTTATGAAGATACAGAGATTGTTGGCAAAAAGTTAGAGAAAGAATGTGCTATCTTTTATACAAAGGAGGGCAATTCTATTACTGCCAATAAAGTAATTGTGGCTGCAGGATATGAAGGATTGGAATTTAAAAAGGAAAAGAACGCTACACTGATTAGCTCATATGCAATTGTTACTAATCCTGTGGAAGATTTATCTTCTTGGTATAAACGCACTCTCATTTGGGAAACTGCGAGACCATATATTTATATGAGAACTACTGCAGATAATAGGATTATTATAGGTGGATTAGATGAAGATACAAACATTGCTCAAGAAAGAGATTCAAAATTAATCCATAAAAAAGAGAAATTAGTGAATGAATTTAATAAGCTCTTTCCCAATATAACAGTTGAACCTGAATTTTATTTAAGTGCTTTTTATGGTGGTACTCATGATGGTTTACCTATAATTGGAATGTATGAAGAGTTTCCAAATTGTCACTTTATCTATGCGTATGGAGATAATGGATTAGTTTATAGTATGGTACTTTCTAAAATTGTTCGAGATATAATTATTAACGGTTCAAGTCCAGATTTGAATTTATATTTACAAACTAGACCAAAACTAAATGAGTAAACTGCATGTATACAAAATCATAGTAGTAAGGAGCTTATTTAGGGTTCCATTATAAAAAAACGCTATTTTAAATGTATTAGTTTCATGTGACTATTTGTTAAATCCATTCATTTTACTAAGTTCAGTTATTTGTATAATCCATTCTTTTTTTAGGTAGGGTAGAGTTGCTTGGATATGATGATATTCCCATTCTTCCTCAATGGTAGGGTAAAGATTAAATAAGTATTTTTCTTCATCATTTGTTACACTTGCTTTAGGATTTCCAGTAAGTTTAAAATAAATGTCGCACCATCCGCTATAGTTTGTTAACATGAATAAAAAATTAGGACATGTGAATTCGATGAGGTATATTTCTTTCTCTAATTGAATATCTGATAGTAATTCTCTTGCAGTCTCATAAGTAGGCTTCTTTTGGTAACCATTGCATGAATGCCATGCCCAAATGGGTAAATCTATAATAAAGTCAATACCTTTCTGTTTCATGTGTCTTACAATGTATTTATATGCTGTGCAATCTTCTTTACTAACAAAAATAGGATCGGCTATAAGCTTACCTTCATTCAAAAGTGTATTTATGGCATTTTGGTTTTGAAAAGTCCATAGGATTGTTGAATCAATAAATGTATTTAAGTTTGACTGTTTATCAAATTGTTTTCCCATATTTCTCTCCAGTTTCTTTTTATTTTGCAGAATTAAGAATAAATATGACTAATCGGACAATAAAAAAGACCTATGCTAGATACAATTGTAAATGCTTATTTAAAGTAACAGCAAGAAATAATCTTTGTATATAGAGTGTACAATACATGCAAAACAGGATTAAAGAAGATTTTAAATATAATATGAAATAGTACAAAATAAGAATTTGATATATCTTTTATAAAAAAACTGTTAATTGAAGTTTGTAATTATACATTATAGTTAGTATACTAACTATATAATTAGTGTGCTAACTATTTTGGAGGTTATATGAATAATTTAGGCTATTTATTACACAAGGTAAGTATAATGACAAAAACAGAATTATCAAATCAATTAAAAGAATATAAAATAACAGCTCAGCAATGGTCTGTGTTAAAGGATATATCTCTTTATCCAAATGGAACCACTCCGGCTATGATTGCTGAAAGGCTCTTAGCAGACCGTCCAACAGTAACCGGAATTATACAAAGATTATTGCAAAAAGAATGGATTCTTATAAAACATAATCCTAAAGATAAACGGTCACATTTAATATTTTTAACAGATGAAACTAAGGCATTAATACAGGAGATAGAAAATGTAAGCGATGAAGTTATAAAAAATGCTACAGCTAGTATTCCTAAAGAGGAAGTAGAAAATACAGTTCGAGTTTTGCAAGGTATGATTCAAAATTTACAAAAAAATAAAGGGTGATTACAATGATTTTAGTAACAGGTGCTACAGGGAATGTAGGAAAAGAGGTTGTAAAATGCCTAATAAAAAGAAATGCTACTTTCAAAGTCACAACGCGCAGTAGAGAAACCGAAGGAGTTTATTTTGATTTTGAAAACCCCTTATCTGTAAAGGCGGCTTTAAAAGGTGTTACTAAAGTCTTTCTAATAAGACCGCCACATCTAGCTGATGCAAAAAAGTATTTCCAGCCTGTTGTAGATGCCGCAAAAGAAATAGGTATAAAACACATTGTATTTTTATCTTTATTAGGTGTAGAAAAAAATCCGATAGTACCTCATGCTAAAATTGAAGCTATGATAAAGGCTTCTGGGATCCCTTACACATTCCTAAGACCGAGCTTTTTTATGCAAAATTTATTATCACAACATGGTGATGAATTAAGAAATGAAAAAATAATTGAAGTACCTGCTGGTAAAGGGGAAACAAGTTTTATAGATGTACGGGATATTGGAGAAGTTGCTGCTAAGATATTAACCGAAGAGGGACATGAATTTAAAGCTTATTCTTTAACGGGAAATGAGGCATTAACATACTATGAAGTTGCTGCTATTATTTCAAAAATAATAAATAAAGATATTACTTATACAAATCCAAGTATATTTAAATTTAGAAAAAGAATGATTCAAAAGGGACTTAACAGTGACTTTATTTGGGTTATGATTGGAATATATACAACTGCAAAATTAGGATTAGCTAAAAAAGTCACATCAGATTTATCGAATTTACTAGATAGAAGTCCAATAACTATAGAAACGTTTGTTTATGATTACAAAGAATTATTAATATAATAATGCAAAAGTAAAAGAGATGAGTATTCACATAAAGAATCTATTATGTTTTAAGAGTAAGAAAGGATAGCCATGCAAAATAAAATTATTGTTATGTTTCAAAAAGATTTTCGTTTATATGATAACCCAGCTCTATTTGAGGCTGTTCAGGCTGGTGAGGTTCTTCCTGTATATATACAAGATGAAACTTTTTCAATAGGAAGTGCGTCAAAGTGGTGGTTGCACCATGCTGTAATAGATGTAAAGAAGCAACTTGAGGCATTGGGCTCTACTTTAATAATTCGTAAAGGACGTACGGAGGAAGAAATACTTTCTCTCATAGAGCAATTAGATATAACGGCTGTATATTGGAATATTTGTTATGATCTGGACAGATTACAATCTAATCAAAAAATGAAAATGATGTTAGAGGATAAAGGTATTATCTGTAAAGAATTTAATTCGCATTTATTATTAGAACCGTGGGTTATTAAAAAGAAAGATAACACTGAATATAAGGTGTTTACGCCTTTTTACAATGCATTTCAAAAGCAGGTAATACCTAAACCTATTAGCAGAGTGCAGAGTATAAAGTGGGGAAACTCTTTACCAGCAAGCTTATCTGTTTCAGAATTACACTTGTTGCCGACTATACCGTGGACATCTCATATGGAAGTAATATGGGATCCGACAGAAGAAGGGGCATATAAAACATTCAAGAAATTTTTCTCTAGCAAATTAGTCTCTTATAGTGAAGGAAGAGATTTTCCAGATCAAAATGTCCATTCGATGTTGGCACCGTATCTTTCATTTGGTCAAATATCAGTAAAGCTAATGTTTCATTACTTAATAAATAAAAGTACCGAAAGACAATGTAGTCTTTTTGAAAAACAAGTTAATAGCTTTATACGTCAATTAATTTGGCGAGAGTTTTCTTATTATTTACTATATCATTATCCATTTACAGTATATAGACCTCTTAATAAGAGCTTTGAAAATTTCCCGTGGGATAAGGAAGAGGAGTTATTAAGAGTATGGCAAAAGGGGAAAACGGGTTATCCGTTTATTGATGCGGGAATGCGAGAACTATGGCAAACAGGTTTTATGCATAACCGGGCAAGAATGGCTGTAGCCTCTTTTCTTGTAAAGCATTTGTTAATTCCGTGGCAAGAAGGAGCAAAATGGTTTATGGATACACTACTAGATGCTGATATTGCAAATAATACAATGGGATGGCAATGGGTTGCTGGAAGCGGAGCAGATGCATCACCGTACTTTCGTATTTTTAACCCCATCACACAAGGAGAAAAGTTTGATAAAAATGGAGAGTATATAAGAAGATGGGTACCAGAACTAAGATATATCCCAAACAAATATATACATAAACCTTGGGAAGCACCTGAGCATATTTTACAAAAATCCAATATAAAACTTGGGGATACATATCCTTATCCGATTGTTGATCATAAGGCAGCACGAGAGAGAGCCCTTTGTGCATATAAAAGTATGAAAGAATTTGTATGAAATAGGTTAAACAATATGTATTTGGAATTTAAATATTAGAATTTTATTCATTACAAGGACATACTAATCATATAAAGTTTCTATAATCTTCTAGTAAAAAGGAGAATGTTTATGAAAAAATCTAGTATTATAGTATTTTTACTAACATATGGTTTGTTTTATGTTTCTAGTGTTTTATTCCCTATTGATCGTACTTGGTATGATGCGTTAGAAAAGCCGTCTTGGACACCTCCTGGTATGACAATCGGAATGATATGGGCTGTATTATTTGGACTTATTGCATTATCAGTTGCAATTATTTACAACAACTATGGATTCAAGCCAAAAACATTTTGGTTTTTATTCCTTTTAAATTATATATTCAATCAAGCGTTCAGCTACTTTCAATTTAGCCAAAAGAATTTGTTTTTAGCAACAGTAGATTGTTTACTAGTCGCTATTACTACGTTACTTCTCATTATGTTTTCTTCCAATTTATCTAAAGTATCGGCATGGTTGCTAATCCCATATTTTTTATGGGCTACATTTGCTACATATTTATCTTGGACAATTTATAGTATAAATTAAAGACGTAAATGAAAACTTGAGCACAATGAAAATGCTCGAGTTTTTATGTTTATTAATGATAATCTAAAGTATAGAATATACACATCTTAGGGAGGTCATATATGTGAAGAAATGGATAAAAATTGTTCTGTACTCTTTACTAGGTATTTTACTCATCGGAAGTATTACTTTTTTAACTTGGTCTCAGTTTACTTACAAACCAACGAAAGAGGCTTTGTCTTTAGTAGATGATAAAAAAGATGAAAATTATATAGTTTTTGGAGAGAAAGATGCAAAAATAGGAGTTATTTTTTATCAAGGAGCTAAAGTAGAAGCGGAGGCTTATAGTTACTTAGGAGAAGCACTTGCAAAAGATGGGCATTTTGTAGTAATGCCTAAGTTACCATTAAACTTAGCGATATTTGGAATAAATGAGGTAGATAGTGTAATTGAACAGTATCCTGAAGTTCAAAAATGGTATGTTGCTGGGCATTCAATGGGTGGAGCTATGATTTCTAGGTATGCCTTTCAACATGAAGAAAAGGTAGACGGGATTATTTTCTTAGGTTCGTATCCTGCAGATGACTTCTCTACTAAGTCGATTCCAATGTTATCAATTTACGGGGAAGTAGATGCTTTAGCAACTGTAGAAAAAATAGAGAACAATAAAAAGTTTATGTCAAAAAATACAACTATGCACATGATAAAAGGGGGCAATCATGCTCATTTTGGCATGTATGGTGAGCAAAAAGGTGATAATGCGAGTTTAATTACGCCAAAAGCACAACGAGATGAAACAGTGAAAGTAATTGAAGAATGGTTATTGAAACAATGATAACGAATTTAATAAATCTACCGAAAGAATTCTCTCAGCGGTAGATGGAAGAGAGAATAAAGAGCCAACTCGTATGAATTGGCTCTTTTATTTATTTGCTATCTCCAATTGTCCCCTTATTTTCTCCGGAATATCCTCTTTAGAAATAATATCGTAAGAATACACATACTTTCCCTTTACATGAATTTTTAAGTAAGTTTTTCTTATAAAATCATTAGGCGTGTTCGTTCCAACATTATATTCTTTTTCATTGCTTAATTCATCAACAGCTTTTAGTGAGTACATAGCTTTTCCTTTATGATGATAATCCGGAACACCATATCCTTTCGCAACGGCATATACATTTTTTTCTTCAGCAATCGGATTAAATCTGTCTAAATCCCCGCGTAATATGAAAGGTAGTAAGTATATAGGAAGGCCTATTCCTAATATGCAAATTACAAATTTTCTCATTATCGTTTCTCCTCTTGTTCATTTACATGCTTCAGTATAGAAAAAATTTCTTATGAATAAAGGGAGATTTTCTTAAGTTTTTCTTAAAAAGAGTTTAAAGGTTATTTTAACCAAACATTATGTTACTAGAGTATATAGAAGAGAAAAGAAAAAATATCACCAACATGTTAAACATGTATCTTTATAGGGTAGCGAGTATTGGGGAATTTACACAATTTAGACTCTGAAATTTTACGATTAGTAGTTGTTAGGGAAGAGAGAGGGTTTAGAGTTTCAGATGTGTGTCAGTTACAATTGAAAAGTTACATCAACAACAAAAAGGAATACATGAGTAAAAAAGACAGCAAGAAATGTATCTAATGTCTTAAAAGTGTAATTGTAGGAACTATTAGGATATTTTTCCTTAATATATGCATACTAAACATACTATAAAAGGTACATAGAAAGTGAGGGAATCATGGCTAAATTTTTGAGGCGTTTAAAATATAGAGACAACCCTAAGTCATGTTCAATGCGAAACAATACTCATTTTCAGGAAAAAAATATTGAAGACTCCCTCTTAGACGCTGATTTATCCAAAAACATAGCTCATATTCAGAATATATTTCGTCAAGCGCCTGATTTAGTAATTCGACAGTTTCAAATAACAGTAGGTGGATTAGAAGCAGCCTTAGTATACTTATCTGGATTAACAGATAAAGAATTGATTCAAAATCATGTTCTCAGTCCTTTGATGAATATTGATTTTGATACTAATAGAGAACTTCCAATTCCGTTAGGACAAATTAAGATTATTAATACATTAAGTCAGATTGAAAATGCTATTTTTGTGGGAGATAGTGTTTTATTAATTCACAGTCGAACAACAGCACATCAATTGGATACAAAAGGGTGGCCACAAAGAAGTGTTGAGGACGCACATAACGAAATAGCTCTAAAAGGAGCACATCAAGCTTTCATAGAAACTGGAAGTCAAAATATCGCAATGATTCGAAGATATATTCCTCATCGTGAATTAGCGATAAAAGAAATAATAATTGGTGTACGGAGCAAAACCAAAATTTCTATTTTATATTTGAAAGATGTAGCTTCTGAAGATGTGCTGAAGGAATTAGAAACACGAATTCAAAATATTACAATCGACGCTGTTGCTAGTAATGGCGAACTTATAGAATTCATTGAAGATCACCCTTACTCACCGTTTCCACAATTTATATTAACTGAAAGACCTGATTTGGCTGTATCTCACATTCTACAGGGTAGATTTGTAACTGTAATGGATCATTCACCTAATGTGTTAATTACTCCAACAAATTTTATTTCCTTTTTTCAAGGAGTCGATGACTACGGTACAAGGTGGTTAGTTGCTTCGTCTATTCGGTTGCTTCGTTTTGTCGCCTTTATGGTTGCTTTATTTCTGCCTGCGAGTTATGTTGCGTTTATTTCCTTTAATTTTGAAGTTATTCCTGTAGAGCTATATTTATCTATTGCTGAATCAAGAACGCGCGTACCCTTTTCTCCAGTTATGGAAGCGTTACTTATGGAAATAACATTGGAAACGATGAGAGAAGGGGCTTTACGGATACCTACTCCGATTGGTCAGACAGTTGGAATTGTAGGTGGTATTGTCATCGGCCAGGCGGCTGTTCAGGCGGGAATTGTAAGCAATATTATGATTATTGTTGTTGCTGTTACCGCCATCTCTTCTTTTGTTATCCCTAACTATGATATGGGAGCGGCAGTAAGACTTTTACGCTTTCCAATGATGCTAGCAGCTGCCTTATTTGGAATTGTAGGACTTGTTATCGGGTGGATGACTTTAATTGGGCATCTAAGTAGTCTTAAATCGCTAGGTACTTCTTACGGAACACCATTAGCACCCTTTCGTTTTGCAGATATGAAAGATGTTTTTGTACGCTTTCCTTTATGGACAATAAGAAGGCGTCCTAAGGGGAATGGAACCGATCAAACTATTCGACAAGGAAAGAATCGTAATAAAAGGTGAAATTATGAAAAAGTATGCCTATAATGAAATCACTCTTATGCAGTATATTATTTTAATTAATGGAGTGCAGGTGGGCACTGGCGTTTTATCGCTTCCACGTGTGCTTGCAGAAAAGGCTGGAACAGATGGATGGATAGCTATATTGATTGGTTGGATTTTCTCCACAATATCAGGTGTGTTTATAGTGAAAACAGCTGCAAGATATCCTCAGGATACGATTTATGATATTCTTATACGATTGTTTGGAAAAATAGTAGGGAAAGCATTCGTTGTTATTTACATGATGTACTTCGCTTTTTATTCTTGTATCGTTCTTATAAACGCTATGCTTTACCTTAAGGGATGGCTTCTCCCGAAAACGCCTGACTTTATCGTTATCTTTTTGTTTTCGATTCCTACCTATTTTGTTGCACGTAACGGTCCTAGTATTTTAGGACGATACGCCGAACTTTTTTTTATATGGCGCTTTGGATTCCGATATTTTTTTTAATCCCTCTTATAGGGAATGGAAGCTGGATGCCTTTCTTTCCGCTTTTAAAAGAAGGGTGGAAACCGATATTAACCGCTGTACCAAGCACTGTTTATGCTTATTTAGGGTTTGATATTGCTTTCTTTTTATATCCATTTTTACAAAAAAAACAGTATGCAGTCCATGGAATGGTTATAGCAAACACCTTAACGATGTTATTTTATTTATTTGCTACTATTGTTTGCTTTGCCTATTTTAGCCCTGATAGCATTACGCAATATAATCAACCGGTAATAAATTTACTGAAAGTAATTGAATTTCGTTTTTTAGAACGTTTTGACATGATTTTATTGGCTGTTTACTTAACCATTGTTTCCACATCATGGATCCCTGCCCTATACTGTTCTGTATTTTGTTCAAGCCAATTACTTGGAAAACAAGATCACAGCTCTCATGTAGTTGTTCTCTTATTGCTTATTATCGGATTCACATTTTGGACTCATCCTAGTTGGAATGAATCTGAAATTTGGCAACAGGTATTATCGAATACTGGATTAGGAGTAACATATATATTACCTATTATTTTATGGCTGTATTGCTGTCTATATGAGAAGTTTCGCCGGAGGAGAATACATTGAAAAGAAAAGTACTATGTTGTATTTTGTTATTGGTGTTCTTGATGACTGGATGCTTCGATCAAAGAAATGTTGAAGATGTTTCTCTTACTCTTATTCTTGGTATCGATTTAGATCCTAATGATAATTTATTAGTGTATATATCAAGCCCTGTTTTCAATAAAGAAGCAAAAATAAAAGAAGAAACTACTGGTGTGAAATCTGCTACGGTTCGAAAAGCAAGAGACAAATTTGATGCTACGGTTATGGCACTTACCGCCGGAAGTAAAACACAGGTTATTTTAGTTGGAAAAAGGCTACTGAAACAAAAAAACTGGGAAATTTACCTTGATCCATTTTACCGTGATCCCAAAAATACAGTTACCGCAAGGGTTGTCGCTGTAGATGGACCTGTTTCAGACGTCATCTTCTATAGTCCAAAAGATAAACCAAGGCTTCCTATATATTTAACAAAACTAGTTGATACCGCTTTTTTAAGAAATATCACGGTGAAAACAACACTTCAAGAATTATATGAACAAAGAGCAGACAAAGGGCTAACAGCAAATATTACTGAACTGAAAAAAAAGAATAAAATATGGGTGACAGGTACAGCCTTATTGGATGAAAAAGGAAAGTATAAATTAACACTGAAACCTGATGAAAACAAACTCTTACGCATTTTGCAACAAGGAACTGCAGGGGAGTTACCATTTACAGTTCCAATTAAGCTAAATTCAGATAGTCAAGATAAAGATTTGATAAGTTTTACTGCCTATGGTATTAAAGTAAAGACAAAGGCAAGATATGATGATCATTTTATATTTAATGTAGATGTAAAGATGAGAATCGGTATTACAGAACGACTTTTTTCGTTTAACACTAGAAAGGACGCAGCAAAATTACAAAAGGCGATTGAAACTAAGCTAGAAGCTGATTTCAAGCAATTAATACAAAAAATACAAACCGCCAAAATTGATCCTATTGGGCTTGGAGGATATGCAAGAACATACACATATCCGAAATGGAAAAAAATACAAAATAATTGGGGTAACGAATTAGCAAAAGGCGATGTAAACGTCAAGGTTAAGATTAAAATTGGTGGAATGGGTACGATTAAGTAACATGAATTCAACTGTGATTCGTACTAAGATTGCAAGTACTGTCTGTTTTAGAAGGAGAAATGCCTTTAATAATAGTGCAGCCACATCGCTATCTGGGCTTTTCCGTTATAGGTAACATTTTTCAATACGTAAATAAGAAGGTTCTAGTGTAAAAACTTCAGAGTAATTGCGCCAGAATCACTATTGGATCAGTTTAGATCCATAATAAAAAAAGATTCGATATTCTGAAGTTAAAAGTAAAAAATGAAATTATGAAAGGTAAATTTCAAATAATGCTAATGTTTTATAAAGACATTGTATACGAAGGGATGTACCATTTATGATTGACGAGAAAACAATACAAATTGTGCAGTCAACGGCTCCAGTATTAAAAGAACACAGTATAGAAAAGGAATTGATTCATTATGAATCATTTAGCCCATTTGCAATTTTAGGTGAGTAACTAATACCGGATAGGGTTATAGTCATAATAATGTAAGTAAATAGTTTTTTTGCGATACTTCAATAGTGAAGTATCGTTTTCTTTGTATAACTAAAGCCCAACTATGGATTCTGATGTAATGTTGAAAAAGGATCACAAGTAATGATTGGTCTGTTCTAATACTAAGTAACTATGATGAAATTGAATCTAAAAAGTATTATGCTAATAAAATAGCGAAAAAATTTTGGAAAAGCAAAAAATAATAGAGCTTAGATTTGCAATAATAAATGTTTTTTTCATTAGATAATTACTTTACCAATAATCGGGATGTTTGCGGATACATTTATTTTTGGGATACATAATTATATTTAGAGAATACCCAGTTACAGTATTTGAATTTTTAATAAGAAGGGATGCGAAGGAATGAACTCACAGAGACAAGGCTATGCAGGCTGGTGGCAAGGCGGACACGGTGGTTGGCCGGGTGGACACGGTGGTTGGCAAGGCGGTTGGCAAGGTGGACACGGTGGTTGGCAAGGTGGACACGGTGGTTGGCAAGGTGGACACGGTGGTTGGCCGGGCGGACACGGTGGTTGGCAAGGTGGACACGGTGGTTGGCAAGGTGGACACGGTGGTTGGCAAGGCGGACACGGTGGTTGGCAAGGCGGACATGGAGGCTGGCAAGGCGGACATGGTGGTTGGCAAGGTGGACATGGTGGTTGGCCGGGCGGACATGGTGGTTGGCAAGGCGGACATGGATATTAAAAAGATACTATAAAATCATTTTTTTATGCAAAGTTTGTATATTTAGTATCGTTGTATATTTTCATTTGTATAGTAAGGATATAGTGAAAACAGCAAAAAAATCCTGTGAAGTAAGGGTTCTATCCATAAAATTAAAGCAGTGGAAATGTCAAAAGAACAAAAGACACCGCTTTTTATTATTCAAGGAGAACGAGACTATCAAGTTCAATCAAAAATTGAAATTCCTCTTTGGAAAGAACAATTAAAAGAACGAGATAATGTAGATTATCGACTATATCCAAAGTTAAATCATTTCTTTACAGAGGGGGATGGGGGAATAAGTAAGCCAGATGAATATTATAGTCCTGCTAATATCCCTGAGTATGTTTTAAATGATATTGTTACTTGGATGCAAGGCAAATCGCAATTAAATTAGCAACCATATGTTTTAATAAAGACTTTCTTTCCGTAATCAAAATAGAAATATTTTTATTAGGTTATATGTTTTTTAAAAGCACTCTTTGAAAAGGAGTGCTTTTTTATTTTTCTATGATTTCTATAAAACAATGGGCTTGCCTTCCAAACAAATCGTTATTTGTAGCGCTTTATCAAAGCAAAGTTCTTGTGACATTTCTTTGATATTAAAAACATGAATAACCTATTGTGTGAAATTTTTTGAAAATTTAGGTTTAACATCTTTAAAATAGGTGTATTACATATTACATAACAACTAAATAAAAAATAAAAAATCTAAAGGAGGAAAGATACCATGCATACGAATGAAAGAAAAACGGTAGTTTATGAATATCAAAATGAACAGGAAGTAGTTATGAAAGTAAAAGAGCTAGAATTGCAAGGGGTTCGCCACGATGACATTTATGTTTTAGCACATGAAAAACATATAACAAAAAGGATTGCGGATGATACAAACACAAATACGATTGGAGTAAAAGAACAAGGATTGGGAACAAGTATTATCAACTTTTTCTCCAAAAAAGGGGACGAACTTCGAAATCAAATGGAAGAAATGGGGTTGTCGAAGGAGGAAGCTAACTTATATGAAGAAAAACTAGATCAAGGGAAGATTTTACTCCTAGTAACAGCTGAAGTACCAATGGCGAATGATAGGCAGCCGCAAAACTATCATTCTCTGTAATAGATTGCAACATCTGATAAATAGGTAAGGTAATTATTTTAGGTTGTAGCATTGAAGAAAATAAAAATAGAAAAGGATGAGAAAAATGAAACATACAATATTTAAATATACTGTGATTGGAATTACGACCGGAGTCATAGTCTCCCTATTAAAAAAAGAAAATCGGAAAGCTATACAAACAAAAGGAAAAAGCGTAAAAGAAAAACTACAAGAAGGAAACATAAAGGAAACATTGGAGAAGGTAACTGAGACAAGTAAACAATTTTCTGTAACTGCAGCTAATGTTGCAAAACAAACATTACCACAACTGCTTACAGCCACACCAGTTGTCATTTCTACCATTAAAGACTTAACAGAAAACGAAAATAATAAAAAGAAAACAGGTGAAAAGGATTACGAAATAAATGAAAATAGTAAGAACTTAGACGGGGGAAAAACGAAAAATGAAAAGAAATATGTGAAAGAAGGGAAAGAAGAGAGTGCCTAGATTTAACTCTAAAAATAGAAAGTGAGGAAAAAAGTATGAAATCTCTGTATGCAATTGATGTAGGAATTGGCTTTACCAAAAGGGCATATCGACAGGCTGTAGATTCTGAGATGACAATCAAGAGTGAAGCTTCCACACTAGCCCCTGTACCTAATCATGCTGAAAGTGAAGATTTAACAAAGGTAAGTTTTATAGACTTAGACTTTGCATACTACATGGGAAATGAAGCACATCAATCTGACGCTTCATTTCTTCCTCCATTTGACGATGAAATAGAAAATTATTATGAAAGCGAACGATTTAAACAACAAATATTTGGTTGCATTGCAAAGGATTATAAAGAAAATGTCGTGTTATCTCTAGTTGTTACCGGGCTTCCCATCACTTGTTTTGGTAGTCAGCATGAGCAATTACAACGTGCACTAAAAAAAGAAACTTCCGTGCAAATTGATGGGAAATTTATTCATATTACGGTGGAAAATGCTTTGATTCTTCAGCAACCGGTCGCTTTACATGCCTATTTCTTAAAAGAGGGAATCATTCAGGAACGAGATCGCATCTTAATTATTGATGGTGGATTTCGTACATTAGAAATGACAGATATGAAACAGAATCTCATTTTAAATCATTATGAGACGGAACTAGGATGTAGCAAGCCTTTGAAAAATATTAAGAATATCGTGCAGAATTATGAGGGTGAAAGTAATCAATTGCATATTAACGACATGCCAAACATATTAGAAAAAGGATATGAATGTCGAGAAGAAAATCATGAGACAAGTCAGGTTCATACTTTGATTCAAAAAGAGTTGGATGCACACTTCCAAGACGTCATACGTGTATTACAAGAACAATTTACGTTAGAACAGTATGATACTATTATTTGGACAGGAGGAATAGTAGAACTCCACAAAAAACGAATTGAAAAAATGCAAAGTGAAATTTCTTCTTTCCGTATGGTAGACGCTTCGAAAGAGGCTGCACTTCATGGATACTACATTATTGGGAGTCAAGTATTTGACGACATCACCAATCAATCTGCATATGAATCCAAATTATAATAACGACTGAAATGGAGTTCGTTGAATAGACGTGCCAAATTATGTAGCTTCTTTTCCACATATAATAAATTCTTTATAAGAAAAGATAAAAAGTGATTGTATAGAGGAAATGTTTAAAATTGAGAATAAAAATAAGTAATATATAGGGGGTCTTCCTTTTAAAAGAATAAGGCCTCCTATGTCATTTATTTTGTAATTTAGATGATCTAAAAACTTTTCCTCCAAGACATGAATACCTACATACAAATGTCATATTACGGTTATGATTCGATTAAACATAAAACTATTTAGAAAGGAAGAATAATATGGAATGCATAAAAATGACGAAATGGAGTTGGTATCATGTGAAAACTAGTGAGCTTGAAAAATTTTCTTCTATAATCCCTCGTGATGTAACATCTTATTTCGCTCAATTTGTAAAGAAAATAAGTTCTCCTTGTGAAAATGGATTATATGTTTATACGTTATCACCAAGTCAAACTTGTGTATATGGTTCGTTTTTATATGATCAAGATAAAAAGGACGCCAAAATTCAAAAATTTCTTCATTATTTCGTAGCTCATGGAATACTGATAACAGTTCAGGAAAAGGAGGAAGAGGATTTCCAAAAATTAATACATAATATCCCTATGGGTACAAAAAATTGTAATAGTTCTGCTGAAGGATTATGTGCTATCTTATCAATGTTTATATCTCACTATTTGCGAAAGGTTGACTACTTTGAAAACAATTTCAGAAATGTATTATGGGATTTTTATCATCATAATAACATAGCAGTTTTAGAAAGGATTTATCATATTCGTCATGAATTATTTATGAACACACATGTGTTTCGCTTAATACAAGAAGTGTTACAAGGCCTAAAAGAAGCTTGGTTAGAAAAACTAACAAACACCCTTTGTTATAAACAAACACACGTAAAATTAGAGCGTGGATTACAACTTGTTAAAGAGTACCAAGAAGAATTAGACACGATGATTCATTTACAAGAAGTTGTTTCTTCTCATCGTGGGAATGAAATTATGAAAGCTCTTACTGTATTAACTGCTGTGAGTACGCCTTTGACAGCCTTAGGAGCATTATGGGGTATGAATTTTAAATACATGCCTGAACTAGAATGGAAATATAGCTATTTAATCGCTCTCTTATTTATTATTTTCACAACAGCGGGTATGTATATGTATATGCGATTCAAAGGATGGACAGGTGACTTATTACGAGTAAAGAAAAAGAAATCTTTTTTTAAATCTAATTAATCCTGTTTATAAAAAATATGATAGATATATGGTTTGTAATATTTGTTAATTGAGATAGCACCATATCCCCATCAAGTTAAAGTTTTGATGTCCTCGCAATGATAAAAATGGTGAATATTTATATGAAAGATTAGAGCCCTCCTTCTTGTAGGAGGGCTCTAATCTTTGTTAAAAAAACTATATCATATACTTGGGGGGGCAGACTCATCATCTGAAATTTGTCCGAATTCAATTTAGAATATGGCAAAAGAGAACTTGTGATTAAAAACAAGTTCTCTTTAAAAGAAATAACGTAATTGAGATACTTATATATTAACAATTGTCTTCTTCTAATTCCATATGTCATATGTTGAGAAATAAATTATAAATGGATTGATAAAGCTAAAATGAATGATTGACATAATATTTTGACGATAATATAATGAATCTCGAATTCAAGATAACTTGTAAAGGATTGGTAATTATGAGCGTGATTAACGATGAGAGCTTATCTTTAAAGTTATTTGTTATATTATCTAGGGCAATACAGTCAATTACTAAGCGTATTGAAGAGGATATAAAAAGTTATGGACTTAATCCAACAGAATTTGCAGTGCTTGAGCTACTGTATAGTAAAGGCGATCAGCCTATACAAAAAATTGGAGACAAAATATTACTTGCAAGTAGTAGTATCACGTATGTAGTGGATAAGTTGGAAAAGAAGAGGTTCTTAATACGAAAACCATGTCCTAAAGACCGCCGTGTCACGTATGCGTCAATTACTTCAGAAGGTATTGAACTAATGGATATTATTTTTCCTCAGCATAAAGAGGCGATTCAGCAAATATTTGGTGGTTTGGACTATATTGAGAAAAAAATGATAATCGAAAAGTTGAAAAAATTAGGGTATTATGCACTAGAACTATAAATCTTTAGAAATATATCTCGAATTAGTAATGTCCTAATTAAATATAATTTAAATAAATAGGAGGAAAAATTAATAAATGGTAGTAAATTTATTATAATACAAAATGAATAAAGCTTGTAATTTCAATCGGTATAATATGAAATAAAGTTGTTATGTTAACGTATACATATCGTCCTTTAAATTATAAATCTTTCATAAAGCGGAGAGTGGGTATCAAGAATGGAATTACGTCATTTAGAGTATTTTATTCAAGTTTGTAATAATAATAGTTTCACTAAAGCTGCGGAAGTTCTAGGTATTTCACAGCCGACTTTAAGTCAACAAATACGAGTTTTAGAAGGTGAACTTGATACACCCTTGTTTCATCGAGTTGGAAGAGGTATCAAAATGACAGAAGCGGGTAAGCTGCTATTTGATAAAGGAAAATTTATCATGCAACAATTTGATGACGTTTATAATGAAATTTTTGAATTAAAGGGTGTAAAAAGAGGTGTGATTACTATAGGAGGTCTATTAGAGGATCTCACTTATTTAACACCTTATATTATGAAGTTTCAACAACATTATCCCAACATTGTAGTAAAGATTATAGAATCCGAAGTTGCTGTAAATCAAATCGTTGACAAAAATATTGATTTCGGGATTACACGTAGTGCTCAAATTCCAGACACATTAACAAACACCCTTTTGTATAGTGAAGAGCTCGTCCTTGTAATTCCAAAAAATCATCCTTTGAATGATAAATCATTTGTTTCTTTTCGAGAATTAGTGGGGCTCAGTAGAGTAATGGTTTCATGTAGTTGTCGTGAATCTATTAAGATATATTGTGAGAGTTTAGGGTTATCTTTATCTGAAGCAAATATAGAAACAAAATCTTCTATTTCTCTATTGAGCCTTGTATACAATGGACATGGGGTTGCCATAATACCTCTTTCACTGGTTAACTTTGTTAATAATGATACTTTGAGCATAGTTCGTATTACTGATCCAACACCAAGTCAAGATATTAATCTTATACACTTTGATGATAAATTTTTAAGTTTTGCAGCACGCATCTTTATGCAGAAGTTAAATGATTCTCAAAAAGTATCAGTGTAATAGAAATAATAATGATTCTAGTGTAACAATTGAAAAAATTAAAATCTATATTAAAGTCAAAGGACAGTGGGGTTATATGTGTGGTGTAGTCGATCAAAAAGGGGGATACCATTGACTTTTAATTAAGGAAAAAAGACAGAGTTTGCAAGGAGAGAAGGCTATCAAAAACAAGTTAAGTTAATCAATCAATTCTTTGGTCTTATCGCATAGTAACAGATTCCATGTAGGGATATACACTGCTATTTCTTTCTACATATCCTTATTGTAGAAAGAAAACCACCGGCATTATACCGGTGGTTTTGATTTAGAAAGCAAAGCAAGTACAACCAATCCCCCATTTAGTTCCATCTTTTCCTATTACGGTATGAGTGTGTTGATGGAGAGGGTTACTACAACTATGTAACTTGTTATCATGGGAATCGTGAGAAAGTATAGTGTTGGCTAGGTTAGCACCACCATAACCATAAACGCCCGTCGGTGACCAATCAGGTGATGCTGGCGGCAATTCAGGTGATAAGTTTTTAAATTCATCATTTCCATAAACAACCTGCCCACCCATAATGGTGAGTAATGATTCAAGGTCTTTGATTTCTTCTTCTGGCACAGTAAAGTAGTCAGCAGATAATACAGCAATATCAGCAAACTGACCTACTGCCAGGGTTCCCTTTTTACCTTCATCACCAGAGAACCACGCACTTCCTTTTGAATATAATTCCAGGGCTACTTTTCTATCAAGTTTATTTTTTTCATCGTATATGGAAAGCCCACCAATGGTTTTTCCGGCAACCATCCAGTAAAGAGCGACCCAAGGGTTATAGCTGGAAACCCTTGTTGCATCACTACCGGCGCCAACAGGTATACCAAGATCTAACATACGATAAATCGGAGGAGTATGCTTTGCAGCTTCCTTTCCGTATAAGTCAACAAAGTATTCACCTTGAAAAGCCATGCGGTCTTGGATGGCAATACCGCCATTTAAAGCCTTAACACGTTCCATACTACGATCTGAGATTGTTTCTGCATGATCAAACCACCAGCGTAGCCCATTAAAAGGAATTTCTCTGTTAACTTCCTCAAATACATTTAAGAAACGTGTGATTGACTCGTCATAAGTTGCATGTAAACGGAATGGCCAACGGTTTTCCACCAATAGAGAAATTACTTTCTTTAAGTCGGCTTCCATTACTGTAGCTAGTTCGGGCCGTGGCATTTGAAATTTTTCAAAATCGGCTGCCGAGAATACTAACATTTCTCCGGCACCATTCATTTTATACTTATCATTTCCTTGACCAGGAGAAACAATTTTTGCCCATGAAGCAAAGTCTTCATATTCATGATTAGGATTTTGCGTAAATAGATTATAAGCAATACGCAAAGTTAATTGTTCCTTCTCGGCTAAATGTTCAACAACTTTGTAGTCATCAGGGTAATTTTGGAAACCACCACCTGCGTCGATGGCGCTTGTAATACCTAATCTATTTAATTCACGCATAAAATGGCGAGTTGAGTTAATCTGGTCGTCAAGATTAAGTACTGGAGCTTTACCCAAACTTGAATAAAGAATAGAAGCGTTAGGGTTAGCAATTAAAAGGCCCGTTGGATTACCTCTTTTATCCCGCTGAATTAAACAGCCTGGAGGGTCTGGGGTATCTTTCGTGTATCCCAGTGCACGTAGCCCTGCACGATTTACAAGTGCTCTATCGTAAAGATGTAGCACAAAGACAGGCGTGTCTTCAGAAACAGCATTAATCTCTTCTAATGTTGGCATCCGTCTCTCTTTAAATTGAAATTCAGACCAACCTCCAACTACTCTTACCCACTGAGGAGCAGGTGTACGCCTTGCCTGTTCTTTGAGCATTTCTAGAGCAATAAAAAGTGATGGCACGCCTTCCCAACGTAATTCCATATTATAATGCAGACCACCACGAATAACGTGTATATGAGAGTCATTCAGGCCTGGAATAGCTCTCTTTCTTTTTAGGTCTATTTTTTTTGTTTTTTCCGTGGCACTATTAAGAATCTCATCTCCACCTACTGCAGTGACTAAACCATCAGTTATGGCGATAGCAGATACCTCAGGCTGAGAAGGGTCAAGGGTAGTAATTTTTCCGTTATATAAGATCATATCCGGTAAATTCATGTTCACACCTCGTCTACTTTCTATTATTTTGTAACCATGGATGAAATAATTTACCGAAAATTGGCATGACTACCCATGATAGCAAGGACACTATACATACAGAAACAAAAAAAGCTGACATAATAGGATTCATATGTTTTATAATAGGTCCTATCACTTTAGGAACTAACATGCTAAGAGGCCATACACCCAGAAGGGTAACGATAGACATTTTCCATTTTGGAGGTGGAACTGGCGTTTTCGGAGTAACAAACCAATAAGCCAAACTGCTTTCAGTTTTGTAAGTTGGATTAGTGGCTTGAAATTGCTCGGCCGTTTTTAACAAATCCCGGCGAACATCTGATTCTTGCCAAGCACGTAGATGCTCATACGTATCAAAGCGAAAAATAACAGTGTACTCTCTGGATTCGTTACTTGGGACTATTAGATTTACACCTAAATGTCCTGGGAATTTAGTAGCCGCAGCCTCAATTTCATGTCTCCATGTTTCAAACTGTTTTTCTCTACCTTCTTGAATTTCCCATGTAACAATCGTTGTTACTGGATTGCCAGCATCCATCGTGTTCCCTGTATAAGTCTCTTCGACAGCTACTCCTTCTTGTTTCATATTTTCCTGCTTGGAAGCGCGCCATGCACCATAGTATATGCGTATTCTACACCTTGACCATAAGCACCAGTGTGTTCCTTTACAATCTCCATTACAGCATCATAAGTGTCCTTGTGTGCCCAGTCACGTTGGTATTCAAGTAAAACTTGAATTGCTGTCACTGGAATTGCACCAGCTTGTTCTACACGACGCATAGCAGCGTTATGTGCTGTCAAACTAGTACCACCTGAAGCATCATCAACTGCATATACCTCATAGCCAGCTTTAATTGCTTCAAGCACAGGGAATGCAAGGCAAACTTCAGTCCAAAGTGCTGCAAATATTAATTTCTTTCTACCGGTTGCTTTAACTGCCTCAACAAATTTCGGATCTTCCCAAGAGTTCATTGAACTACGTTCTATAATTTCATGGTTTGAGAATATATCAAGAATTTGTGGCCAAAAATAACCAGAAAAGCTGCGTGTTTCAACTGTAGTAAGAATAGTAGGTACGTTAAAAGTTTTTGCTGATTTAGCAAGCAGCATAACGTTATTAATCAATGTTTGTCTATCAATACTTGCAACTCCAAAAGTCATTTGAGGTTGAAAATCAATTAAAATTAATGCACTGTTCTCCGGATTTAACAATTCTAAATTACTCATAATAAACAGCTCCTTTTTTAATTGTTTAAAATTAATATTATTGAAAAAATATATTTTCTGTTAATTAAACCTGTAATCGTAAAAATAAAATATTTGCTATACCTTTTAATTTAAAAGAGAGTGCTGATTTAATCAGCACTAAATGTATACTATCTAGTTTTTTGAAAGAAAAGCTATTATGCATTTTGTTTACTAAGATCTCGCTGCGCGCCCATATAGCTTCCAATTATATTTTGATAGCCTGGAAGATTGCTAGCAAGCAAATTGCCAAAACCTTCGACATCGTTGCGCCAATCGCGTTGTAATTCGCAAGCTACGCTAAACCAGTTCATAAGTTGCACACCACTATGTGCCATACGTGTATTGGCAGCATCTGCAACTTGTTTACTGAAAGTTCCTGAAGCATCAGTAACAGCAAATACTTCATATCCAGCTTTTATAGCGGAAAGTGCCGGGAAAGCAACACAAACGTCCGTAACTACGCCTGCGATGATAAGTTGTTTTTTTCCAGTTTCTTCGATTGCTTTTACAAAATCATCATTATCCCATGCGTTAATTTGTCCAGGTCGAGCTATTTTTGGTGCATGAGGAAAGAGATCAACCAATTCTTGCATTAAAGGCCCGTTGGGCCCGTTTTCAAAACTTGTTGTTAAAATAACTGGTAAATTAAAAAACTTAGCAGTATGAGCAAGAGCTAAAACATTGTTCTTGAATTCATCAACACCATAGTCACGTACTAGTCCGGACATAAGACCAGTTTGATGATCTACTAAAAGCACAACAGCATCATCTTTGTTAATACGAGAATAGAGATCAGTCATTATGTATTCCTCCTAAAAATTAAGTAATCGAAGAAAGTTTAAATAGTCGGATACTATCATAAGTTTCTTCGTTTATAACTAAGCTGACCAATAATATTGGTTATAGCAGCATTCACAGAACATGAAGTGCTATACAAATTTATAGTATTTGAAAACTGATTCGTTAATCAATTCTAAATTATCTATAATTCGTATAGGTCGTAACTATAGTTGTTTTCACTATAAAATAGATTGGTTTTACCTATACATCCTATAGATAGAACGATATTGATAGTCACCTATTTTTGTTATTACAATTGAATAGGAGTAATGTTCAGTAATTATTTTATGATGCAAAAGGTATTAGAGGGGGGATTGTTCCAAAAGGAGAAAATGAATGCATTGGAACAATAGAGTTTCATACTTAGAGTTCACAACATAAACGTGCATGAATAGATTGTGAGATTCATCCGGATTATTGAAGAAAAGGATACATATTAGAATACTTTTTGGAGGTAGAAGCATGGCTAAAATTACTGTGGGAACCGAAAATCAAGCACCAATTGAGATATATTATGAGGATCAGGGCACAGGAAAACCAGTTGTACTAATTCATGGTTGGCCGTTAAGCGGTCGATCTTGGGAATACCAAGTTCCAGCTCTTGTTGAGGCTGGATACAGAGTTATAACGTATGATCGTCGAGGGTTTGGAAAATCATCTCAGCCGTGGGAAGGGTATGAATATGATACCTTTACTTCTGATTTACATCAACTATTAGAACATTTAGAGCTTCAAAATGTCACACTTGTTGGTTTTTCTATGGGTGGAGGCGAGGTAGCCCGGTATATTAGTACGTATGGAACAGATCGTATTGAAAAGGCTGTTTTTGCTGGAGCGGTACCTCCATATTTATACAAATCAGAGGATCATCCTGAAGGGGCATTAGATGATGCTACAATTGAAGCATTCAAAAGTGGTGTGATAAATGACCGCCTCGCATTTCTTGATGAATTTACTAAGGGATTTTTCGCGGCTGGTAATCGAACAGATTTAGTTAGTGAGCCATTCCGTTTATATAATTGGGATATTGCAGCCAGTGCATCACCTAAAGGAACACTTGATTGTATTACCGCCTTTAGTAAGACAGATTTTAGAAAAGACTTGGAGAAGTTTAATATACCTACTCTTATTATTCACGGTGATTCAGATGCAACTGTACCATATGAATATAGTGGGAAATTAACACATGAAGCAATTCCTAATTCTAAAGTAGCCTTAATAAAAGGCGGTCCTCATGGGTTAAACGCAACTCATGCTAAAGAATTTAATGAAGCACTCCTATTATTTTTAAATGACTGATTACAACTATATAATTGTTAATTGATAAATTATAAACAAGTAAAAAATAAAGCTTTATAAAAGATGCTCTTGGATAAATCCAGGAGCATCTTTTTAAATGGTGATATTGAGATGTTAGGTTGATAAATCCCTATTAATTTTGGATTGAATACTCTTCTTAACAGCTAAAATATATTGATTAGAGTTTTTTAGATTTCTTAGAAGTATTGTTATATTACTAGCAAGATAATGTTTTGAATAATCCTCAAAACAAAGAAATGTACATTTTTTTGAGGAAGAAATATCTTGTCAGAAAACAATAAAATCTTATTAATTTTTATAATTGGTAGAATTTTTATGGAAATAATTCTCTTAATATATTAAAATAACATCGTATTATGTCAGATTTTAATTAGGGGAGAGAAATTTTATGTTGAAAAAAATCATTCCAGTTGCTTTAGCATTAAGTACAGTTACTTTTACTAGTGTATTTGCTGCGCCTTCAATCCAAGCGAGTACAGAACAAAACCGCTACATAGATGTACAAATGCTCGGTATTAACGATTTTCATGGGCAACTAGACACTGTAAAAAAAATTAACAATAAAGATGCAGGGGGAATTGAGTACTTAGGGGCTTATTTACGTGATCGTGAAAAACAAAATCCAAATACATTAAAGGTACATGCTGGAGATGTTGTTGGAGCAAGTACTCCTGTTTCAGCATTATTACAAGACGAACCTACAATTGAATTTCTAAATGATTTGAAATTCGATGTTGGAACGATAGGAAATCATGAATTTGATGAAGGTGTTGAGGAAATGCATCGTCTTATTTATGGTGGATACCATGAGAAAACAGGTAATTTTAAAGGAGCAAAATTCCCATATGTTGCTGCGAATTTCTATAATAAATCCACCGGTCGTTTATTTTTACCACCATTCACTATAAAAAAGGTACAAGGAGTTCCAGTTGGCTTTATTGGAGTCGTGACAACAGATGTTCCTAACCTTGTTATGCCTACTATGCTAAAGAATGTAGAAATTACAGATGAAGTTGAAGCTATTAACAAATCCGTAAAGCAATTAAAAAAACTAGGCGTTAAATCTATCGTTGTTCTTGCGCATAACGGAGGTATAACAGATGGGAACGGCGTAACAAATGGTGATATCGTCCGATTAGCAAATGAGACTGATCCGGAAGTCGATGTTATTTTTGGTGGGCATAGCCACACTTATGTAAATGGAACTGTTAATAATAAACTTGTCGTACAAGCAAATTCATATGGTATGGCTTTTGCTGATGTTGATGTAAAGATTGATCGTAAGACACAAGATATTGTTGAGAAAAAAGCAGAAATTGTTACAACTTACCATGAAGGCATGGAGCCTGATAAAAAAATAAAGAAGAAGATGGAGAAATATCAAGCAAAAATTGCACCTCTTGTTAATGAAGTTGTAGGTAAGTCTATTGCTCCACTAGATCGCAAACTCAATACGGCTGGTGAATCTACTCTGGGAAATTTGGTTGCTGATGCCCAGCGTGCAACAATGCAATCCCAAATCGCACTTATGAATCCTGGTGGTATTCGTAATGACTTAGATGCTGGTGATATTACATGGGGAGAGATATATGGTATTCAACCATTCGGAAATCAATTAATAAAAGTAAATTTAACAGGTCAAGACATTCGTGATATTTTAAATCAACAATGGCAAAAAGATATAACAAGAATGCTTCAAATTTCAGGGATCCAATACACTTGGGATGCGAACAAGCCTAATGGAGAAAAAGTAACAAGTATTCGCTTAACAAATGGAGAAGAAATTACTCCATCTAAAACTTACAGCGTCGTTGCTAACGCATTTCTAGCTTCAGGTGGAGATGGATTTGTATCCTTTAAAAACGGTAAAGATGCTGAAACAGGACCAACTGATTTTGAAGCATTAGTAGATTATATAAAAAAATCAAAAGAACCAATTCAGTCTATTATTGATGGAAGAATTCAAAAAATAAATTAGTCTTTTATTAATCTCAAAAACAACTAGATTATCTGTGCGCTATACTTTTTAGTGTACAGGTAATCTATTTTTTTGATTTGAAATAGTCTAACTGTGGCCAATGCGTATACTGTCTAGATACAGAGTGCCGAAAAAAATGAAGTGAACAAAAAATAACCCCTAAATTAACTCTATGATAAAGAGACTACAAACAATCAAAATTTGGAACTTCATATTAACCATATATTAACTACGTTAATAATACATACTGAAATTGAATACTTTAGATAACATCATTTATAACGAATATCTATACATTATGATGTTATGAAATGAGGAGTTTACACTACAATGGATTGAAGCTTATGTAGTTTTATATTCGTATAAGTGAATTAAGAATTTCTTAAGAACCTATTAAGAAATAAGTGAGCTTTAGGAACTAGAATAAATGTATCTGAACAGTAATAAGAAAATGAATGTTTTAAATGGAAGTTGGCAGAGTATGTCAAAAAGCTATAAGTAAATATTTCAGGAGGTTTTTTATGAAAAAGAAAATAATTATTGCAATTGTTGCTTCTGCTATAACAATGACTCATTTTGTAGGAAATACTTATGCAGATTCGAAAACAAAGGTTTCTGTTACAGCTCCCTACAATACAAATCAAATAGCAAAATGGTTAGAGGCACATGCAAAGCCTTTAAAAACAACTAATCCAACTGCACCTCTTAATGATTTGAAACCACTTAAGAATATGGTAGGTTCAGCTTCAATTGTAGGTCTAGGTGAAGCTACGCATGGGGCTCATGAAGTTTTTACGATGAAACACCGTATTGTTAATTATTTAGTATCTGAAAAGGGCTTTACCAATCTAGTTTTAGAAGAGGGATGGGACAGGGCCTTGGAACTTGATCGATATGTTCTTACTGGTAAGGGAAACCCAAGCCAACATCTAACACCTGTATTTAAGACGAAAGAAATGCTAGATTTACTTGATTGGATTCGGCAATATAATGCTAATCCAAAACATAAATCTAAAGTACGTATCATCGGGATGGACATTCAATCAGTAAACGAGAATGTTTATAATAATATAATAGAATATATTAAAGCGAACAATTCAAAACTATTGCCTAGAGTAGAAGAGCAGATAAAAGGTCTTATTCCTGTAACAAAGGATATGAATGCTTTTGAAAGCCTTACGAAAGAAGAAAAAGAAAAGTATATTTCAGATGCTAAACAAATTAGTGCTTTATTAGAAGAAAATAAAAGTTATTTAAATGGAAAATCTAAAGAGTTTGCATGGATAAAACAAAATGCTCGTATTATTGAACAGTTTACTACAATGTTAGCGTCACCTCCTGATAAACCATCGGATTTTTATTTGAAACATGATATTGCAATGTATGAAAATGCGAAGTGGACCGAAGAACATTTAGGAAAAACCATTGTATGGGGACATAATGGACACGTTTCGAAAACAAATATGCTTTCTTTTATATACCCTAAAGTAGCTGGGCAGCATTTAGCAGAATATTACGGAAAACGGTACGTATCTATTGGAACGTCAGTTTATGAAGGACAATACAATGTCAAGAATAGCAATGGTGAATTCGGCCCATACGGAACATTAAAATCGGATGATCCAAACAGTTATAACTACATTTTTGGACAGGTGAAAAAAGATCAATTTTTTATTGATTTACGTAAGGCGAACGGCGTGACAAAAACTTGGTTAAACGAACAACATCCAATTTTCGCTGGAATAACTACCGAAGGGCCTGATATACCAAAAACTATTGATATATCATTAGGTAAAGCGTTTGATATACTCGTTCAAATTCAAAAAGTGAGTCCATCTCAACTACATTAATAAATTTAGAATAATGTGCCTTAATGACAACTTGAGAAGTGTTTCATATAATACTATGAAATTTGTTTTATATAGTAAGAAGAATAATCGTATTAGAAAAAATCAGCAATTTAGCCTGTTAAGAGTAAAATGAATCTTCAATATGTAAAGCGCAAAAAACACTGAAGCGAAAAGCATCGGTGTTTTTTGCGCTTTCGGGCACAGATGCTACTTCAACCCTAGTGTACAAGTGATTTTGAATGTAAGGAATTTGTAAGGAATAGGTAAGAAAAAAGAGATTTTCATTGTGTAGGATAAAAATATAAGGAGGCGTGAAGGGGGGAACAATTACGGCCTACATATAAAACAAACAATCAGTAACAAGAGTGTTTTGTGAAAATAATGAGTACAATGATTGCAAATGCATTGTTGCCTTTTCATCATTTGGAGAATGGATAGCTGTGTGGTTCGTATATGACACTTCTATCAACTATCTATACAATTTTAATAGAAGAGAGGAATTCTTTATGAAAACACGCAGTAAAATTACATGTGCAAGTCTAGCACTTTTAATAGGTGGAAGTTCCCTGTTATACATAACACCAACATCAGTTGTAAAAGCAGAACCTACGCAAAATGTATCTAGTTCGTTACAAACAAGTACGCAAAGCGATCGTACTTCCGTTAAGAAAGCAATACGAGATGAACTGCAACTTGGATACCCGGGAATACTCGCTCAAATTTCTAAGGGTGGTAAAACTTGGAGTTATACCGCTGGGATAGCGGATCTGAGAACTAAGAAACCAATGAAAGCAGATTTTCGCTTTCGCATTGGCAGTGTGACGAAAACGTTCATTGCAACAGTTCTACTTCAATTATCTGGAGAGAACCGTTTGAATCTAGACGACTCCATTGAAAAATGGTTACCTGGCGTTATTCAAGGAAACGGATATGATGGTAACCAGATTACTATCCGTCAAATATTGAATCATACAAGTGGTATTGCTGATTATATAAATTCAAAAGACTTCGATATTATGGATACAAAAAAATCGTATACGGCTGAAGAATTCGTCAAAATGGGGATTTCTCTTCCCCCAGATTTTGCACCAGGAAAGGGTTGGTCTTATTCAAACACAGGTTACGTATTACTGGGGATTCTTATTGAAAAAGTAACTGGCAACAGTTATGCGGAAGAGGTTGAAAACCGAATTATTGAACCGCTTGATTTGTCAAATACATTTCTACCTGGTAATTCAAGTGTGATTCCAGGCACCAAGCATGCCCGTGGCTATTTGCAACTAGACGGAGCGAGTGAGCTAAAAGACGTTACTTATATTAACCCAGGTAGCTCGGATGGAGATATGATTTCTACTGCTGACGATTTAAACAAATTCTTCTCTTACTTACTAGGTGGTAAATTACTGAAGGAACAGCAGTTAAAACAAATGCTTACTACAGTTCCTACAAATAGAGAGGGAACCGGATATGGTCTTGGAATCCTTGAAATTAAGCTTCCGAATGGTGTCTCGGTATGGGGACACAGAGGTGGCGTTCTAGGGTTTTCCACTTTTGCTGGTGGAACACTTGGAGGCAAACATACATTGGCCGTCAATTCGAACAGTTTTAAGATTAATAATCCAGAGTCTTTTAAAAACGTTTTAATTGCTGAATTTAGCAAGTAGGCAAAAAGGAAAACTGGATACATTTATCATTTGTAATTTTAATCGGAATAGATTACCGATTAAAATTAGTATAGAGGGAATTAAGTATCTAGAAACAATCAATCCGATAATGAGAGATGGCTAAGTAAAAGGATTGGTTTATATATTGTATTCTCTCCAGCCGATTAAAGAAGTAACAGATATAATGAGTGATTATTATGTATATATTATTGTAGTCGTGTTTGTATCGTCACTGATTATAAATTTGTATAAGGTGCGAAGTCTAATTTAAGACTTCGCACCTTTGCTGTTTAACAGCTTTTATTACTAAGCTATTAATAATAGCAAAAAGGAGAATGTAACTAGTTATGCAGATGAATCTTGGCACAGGTGCTATAGGAGATTTTGCTGAAAATAAATTTAGAAGAATATATGAATTAGAGACATGAAAGCTGAAATGAATTTTAGTATTTTTTATGTTCATCAGTTACTTGAAATTCTAGCTGTTTTGTATACAGAGTTTTTCCAACCGTGATTGATAGCGCGTAAATATCATTCTTAATTATATGTAGTATGCATTGAGTGAGATTTTTTAGAACTAAATACAGTGTCATCTCCTAATGGTGAAAACAGTATTTGAATATTGTAGGGCTCTTAAGTGTTTTTAGATTTTTAAAGCCCGGTCATTTTAACCAAAATTTTCATAGAAATACCTTTTAAAAGAACGTAAGTTCGTATATAATAAGAACAAACGTTCTTCCGTTAGGAGTGATAACCTTGTATGATTATTCTCTTTTACCGAATCGTATTATTCTTTGTGTAGACCTTCGTAGCTTTTATGCAAGCGTATCATGTATTAAAAAAGGACTTGATCCAAGATATACAAAATTGGCTGTCGTAGGGGATGTGAATCAGAGCGGATCAATTGTATTAGCAGCAACACCGCCATTAAAAGCGTTAGGAATAAAGAAGATGACTCGTTTTTACGAAATACCGAAGCGACCAGATATTATTATTGTGAATCCAATTATGCATACGTATATGAAGTGTTCAACTTTCATAACGGGTTTGGCTTTGCAATATGTCGCACCGGAAGATTTTCATCAATATAGTATCGATGAATTTTTTATGGATATGACTGCAAGTATTCATTTGTTTGCCAGTAATCCGCGCGAATTCGCATTAAAGTTTAAGCGAGAAATATATGAACGTACAAGGATTGAAAGTACGATTGGTATTGGGCCGAATTTATTATTAAGTAAAGTAGCGATGGATGTGGAAGCGAAAAAGAATAGGGATGGAATAGCGCAGTGGACGTATGACGATATACCCGAGAAGTTATGGAGTATTAGACCGCTCAGTAAATTTTGGGGTATATCGTATAAAACAGAAATGAAATTGAATCGAAAAGGTATACATACCATTGGAGAATTAGCTCAGTATCCTTTGAAATATTTAAAGCAATCATTCGGTGTAATAGGAGAAGAATTACATCTACATAGTAACGGAATTGATTTTAGTAGAATAGCAGAAAAATATGTTCCAGCGACAACATCTATAGCGAAAAGCCAAATATTATTGCGTGATTATTCGGTAGAAGAGTTCATAGTTATTTTATTAGAGCATATAGAAGAAGTTTGTTATAGATTGAGACGAGAAAAGAAATGCGCGCAAACAATTCATTTTTCAGTTGGATATAGCAGGGAATACGGTGGGGGAATAAAAAAGGCACATACGTTAAATAGAGCAACAAACTTAACGATGGATATTTATAATGTTTGTACATATTTTTTATATGAGCGCCATACAGGAGAGCCGATTCGATCAGTAAGTGTTTCATTAACAAACCTTATTAATGAAGGGGAAGAGCAAATTTCGCTTTTCGATAACATTATACAAAGAGAAAAAGAAATACGATTAACGAAAGTTATGGACGAAATTCGAACACGATTTGGTAAGAACAGTATTTTACGTGGGATTTCTTACACAAGCGTCGCAACAGCAAGATATAGAAACACATTATTAGGAGGGCACAAATCGTGAAGAATGCTAATATGCCAAAAGGAAGAGGTATGGTAAAGTGGCAACCGTTTGCCAGTATGCCGGAGCAGTTCGCAGTTATTAAAGAAATGATAAAGGAGCAAACGAAAGCCTCGCGTCCAATTGTAACGCAAGATGCAAAAGAAATGATTGAAAATAAGCTATTAACTTCTTTTTTAGGTGAGGAAGAGGTTTTACTTACATATTATAAAGATGGTTATTTATATAAAAATTACATAACAGTAGTGGATATTAATCCATTAATGGAGACGATTACTTGTACGGATGCTTGTTGTAATAAGCGTACTTTTAAGTTTTTTGATGTAATTGAGATTGATTAAAGTATGTTTCTATGCAGCAGACGTATTTTTTTAGCCTACTGCATAGAAAGGTCAGTTATAGTATTATGCTTATACTAAAAATAAGATACTCTTTATTACCATTGACGATAGTTGCATTTCAGATGAAAGAATGTGGGGAAACACCCCCGTTAACAATAGAATTAGCATTAACAGCAGTTATAGGATTTCTTAAAATTATGAATATCAGTTGTTAGATGGTGCGATATTTATTTAGAAAAAGCCGTTTTAGATACTAATAGATATAAGTAAGACAAGACTTAATGACTAAAGAAAATAAGCATTTTACACTTCAATTATAATAGGGAGGATCATTGGTTTTCTTTTTGTATGTGAGTATATAAAGTGACCAAGTGATTCTCGTATTTCTCTTTTTAGAACATTCCATTGATTAATATGTGCTTTTTGTAATCTGTTGACAGTTTCTACAACTAATTGATTAATTTTATTTAAGAAATCTTCAGAGTCCCGAACATATACAAACCCACGAGAAATTGTATCAGGGCCAGAAATTATTTTCTCTTCTGTTTTACTCAAGGTTATAACTATTACAAGCATACCATCTTCAGAAAGTTGTTTGCGATCGCGCAATAAGGCGTTTCCAACATCTCCAATACCTAATCCATCTACATATATATTACCCGCAGTTATACGTCTTGTTTGAATAGCAGTTTGATTTTTAATATCAACAACATCTCCATTGCCGATAACATAAATATTATCTTTCTTGACACCAACAGACTCTGCCAATTGACGGTGATGATGTAACATTCTAAATTCACCGTGTATGGGAATGAAGTATTTAGGCTTCATTAAAGTAAGCATCAATTTTAATTCCTCTTGATATGCGTGTCCAGAAACGTGCATTCCTGTTGAACTTCCAGATCCATAAATAACATTTGCTCCTAATAGAAATAAGTTATCTATAATACGTGAAACATTACGCTCATTTCCTGGTATGGGGGATGCAGACAAAATGACTGTGTCACCTGGTAAAATATCAACTTGTCGATAGTTGCCACTAGACAATCGAGACAGGGCAGCCATAGGTTCACCTTGACTACCAGTGCAAAGTATAGCGACTTTTTCGGGTTCCATTTGATTAATCTCATTCGCTTCGATTAACATTCCTTCAGGTATATTCAAATAGCCTTGTTCTAAAGCGACAGAAACTACGTTCACCATACTTCTTCCGAGGAGGGCAAGCTTTCTATTTGTTTTTAAAGCGGCATCTACTATTTGCTGTACACGATTCACATTAGAAGCAAAGGTAGATATAATAACTTTTCTGTGAGCCTTTACAAAGGCTTCTTCAATTTTTTCGCCTACTAACCGTTCTGATGGAGTAAATCCAGAACGTTCGGCATTCGTACTTTCTGAGAGGAGAGCTAAAACCCCGTTACTTCCGATATTAGCCATTTTGTGAATGTCTGGATATTGATTGTTTATGGGAGTCAAATCAAATTTAAAATCACCTGTATGGACTACTGTACCTTCTGGTGTATGAAAAGCAATCCCGAGGCAATCGGGAATACTATGATTTGTTTTGAAAAAAGATAGGTTGATCTGTCCAAACTCAATTAAAGAATCAGAGTCAATAACAATTAACTGTGTCGAATCTTGAAGTTTATGTTCTTTTAATTTAATGCCGATTAAGCCTAAGGTTAATTTTGTTGCGTAAATTGGTACATTCAATTGTTTTAAAAAATACGGAATACCTCCAATGTGATCTTCGTGTCCATGTGTAACAATTAAACCTCGAATTTTATCTTTATTTTCTTGTAAATATGTAACATCAGGTATTATTAAATCTATGCCTAATAAACTCTCATCGGGAAACTTAGAACCACAATCAATGATTACAATGTCATCTGAATATTGTATGACATACATATTTTTACCAATTTCATTAACACCACCTAAAGCAAAAATAGATAGTTTATCATTTATTGTACTCAAATGAATATCCTCCTCTTAAAATCAAATTTACTTGAATCTATGTAAAGGTTTGTAACCAACTATTAATAAATAGTTGGTTACAATTATCTCAAAGACCCATATCTTTTAATCCAGGACTATGCTCATTTGGCATTTCAGGAAGTTCTGGTACAGGAAAACCTTTTGGCGGGTCAGTTACTGCTAATGTTCCTTTGTTTCTACTTGGTGATTCACCTTGGAATATTTCTCCGATTCTTGTTGGATCTAAGCTAAAATTAAATTGTGCGTTATGGAATCCCATGTCTACATACTTTCTGCACTCTGGATATTTATTAATATCATAGTTCGGCACAGGGAAGAGTTTCCCCCATTCAACACCCAATGTCTCTAAAGCTTTTGCGAAAGCATTTTGATGTGCATTATCACGTACAATTAAGAATGCAAGTGTTTCTCTAAACGTTTGATTGGAACTCATTTCATAAATTCTAGTTTTTTGAAGTACACCTGTAGATTCAAGTACTACGTTATCTAATAAATCGCTAATTAAATTCCCATGACTATATACCCAAGATCCATTCCATGGGTTGCCAGCTGCATCAACAGGCAATGAACTTTGAGCACCTACAATAAAGTGGTGAGGATTTGCATGTTTAACCGCTTCATCAAGTGGTGCGTTGTCAACACCAGCATTTCCTGGCGTAGGTTCACCAGATCCAGTTAATAGTTGATTAATTGTATGTTGTACAAGTTCTACATGGCTGATTTCCTCTAAAAAAACACCTCGAAGTAAATCACGATATTGCTTCTCTTTACCTCTAAAATTTGAGCTTTGGAAGAAGTATTGCATCATTGTACGCATTTCGCCATAATGCCCACCTAATATTTCTTGTAAAACTTTTGCGGCAGCTGGATCTGGCTTGTCCGGCTTGATAATATTAATCAGTTCTTCTTTATAATAAAACATGAAGTACACCTCTTTTAAGTTAGTTAACATTGTTATCGTGTCCGTTAGTTGGTTACTTAATACTGTAATTCATTTTTTTACCAATAAAGTATTACCTCAAAATAAAAAGTTTTTTGGAAATAACTATTTTCGATGTAAGATGAAAATGGGGGATAGATACTTAGCATTTAATAAAAAAAGATAAGATTACGAAATGTAATCTTATCTTTTCATTAAGAATCATGAATTGTAGCTTCAAGGCTTCAGAATGACTTTAATACAATCATCTTCACGATTATTAAAAATTTGATAACCGTAGCTCGCTTCTTCAAGGGGGATTTTGTGTGTAATAATCTCTTTTGGATCAAATTCTTTATTTGTTATTTTTTCAAATAGTTCCGGCATAAAATGAATGACAGGTGCTTGTCCCATTTTAAGATTAATATTTCTAACCCAAAATGCCCCGAGTGGAAAGGCGTTATAATTGCCACCATAAACGCCGGTCATTTGAACCGTTCCATATTTTCTTACGGCTTTCGTAGCGATTTGAATAGGACCGAGAGTTCCACCTTGTAATTTCAATTTTTGTTCCAGAAATTCTAGAGGCGATTTTTTTCCATCCATCCCCACACAATCAATAACTACATCAGCACCGCCATGTGTAATTTCCTTTAAATGTTCTCCCATATCAGGGAATTTTGTAAACTCAAATACCTCAACATTGTTAATCTTTTTTGCATAATTCATCCGATAATCTAAGTAATCCACTGCAATTACACGTTTAGCACCTTGCATCCAAGCGAATTTTTGTGTCATTAATCCAACAGGTCCACAACCAAGGACGATAACAGTATCACCTGGCTTAACGCCTGCGTTTATTACACTCCAATAGGCTGTTGGTAAAACATCTGATAAAAATAGTAGGGATTCATCTTCAAGTTCGCATGATTCCGGTATAACAAATGGAGTGAAATTACCAAATGGAACTTTTAAATATTCTGCTTGTCCTCCTGGATGATTACCAAATTTCTCTGTATAACCAAAGTATCCACCAGAATCGTAATGAGGGTTTGAGTTATCACATTGACTTTCCATTTCATGTTGGCAATAGAAACAATGTCCACAAGAAACGTTGAAGGGGATGACAACACGATCGCCTTTTTTCACTCTAGTGACATCTGGCCCGACTTCTTCAACGATTCCCATTGGTTCATGGCCGATAATGTATCCTTGAGGTAAGGGCATGTTGCCTTGATATAAATGTAAATCAGAACCACAAATAGCGGTTGAAGTAATTCTTACAATAATATCATCTTTTTTTTCTAATTTTGCATCATCCACTTGTTTAACCTGTACTTGGTTTGGTCCTTGATAGGTTACAGCTTTCATCTCATATCTCCTTTTGAATTATGTCTCAAAACATAATTTTATTTAATCTCTTGGTGAAATAGAAATCTTTCTTTTATTTACTGAAGGGAATTAGAAAGTATACATAGTGTTGTTATGAAAGTATGTTATATCAGTTATTCTTTCTTATATGTTTTGCCCTACTTTAAGAAAAAAATCAATTTTTATCCATAATACAATTACCATAAAAAGGATAATTGTTTTTTCATAATTTGTAGCATATTAACAACATCGGAGGTGAAACAATATGGCAAACAATAATAGTGGAAGTCGTAATGAATTATTAGTTCGAGGCGCTGAACAAGCTCTTGATCAAATGAAATATGAAATTGCACAAGAGTTTGGTGTACAACTTGGTGCAGATACAACAGCTCGTTCAAACGGATCTGTTGGTGGTGAAATTACAAAACGTTTAGTAGCAATGGCAGAACAACAACTTGGTGGTAGAGCTAACCGCTAAGTAAATTGGCATAAAATATAGCAAATATGTAAATCAATTTCTTTTGTGTATTCATAAAAATAAAAACCCTTATATTAAACAGATTCTCACTCAAAGATTATTGATAATCTTCTTTCATAATCTTTGAGTATTTAATTTGTAAACTACTTTCCTAAACAATAAACACGCAGTGTTGGAAAGGTGTTTTCCATGCATAGTAGAAAATCTTTTGCAGGAAAAAGCATACTTAAAAATTTGATTTCAATATTGAAATCAATATTTATTATCATATTTTCGAAAGGTAGGAATTTAAAAATGGGTATATTAAGTGGAAATCCTCAAAATGAACCTTTACATTACGGAGAAGTATTTGACATTTGGAGTTATCTTCTTGCTGCACAGGGTGCAATTGCCAGTCATCAAGTATTTATGAATCATACAGGTGACGAAGATTTGAAGAAGTTTTTAGAAAACTTAATTGAAAATGATATGAATTCGGAAATAGAAGAGTTAAAAACTCTTTTAAAGGTGAATGGCGTAGCTTTACCGCCTGCTCCTCCAGAACGACCAGTTGCATCTATCGAAGACATTCCTCCTGGAGCACGTATTAATGATGCTGAAATTGCTGCTGCTGTTTCTACAGGATTAGCAGCTGGACTTGTGACATGTAGTCAAGTAATGGGAAAATGTCTTCGAGAAGATGTAGGCATGTTATTTGGACAATTTCATATGAAAAAAGCACAGGCAGGTGTAACTCTGCTACGTTTAAGTAAGAAAAAGGGATGGGTAGTTCCACCTCCATTACATGTAAGAAATTCTGATCAAGCGTAATAAACAAAAATAAAAAAGTGGCGTTGGTCACTTTTTTATTTTTTAGATGTATCATCAAGCTTGGATCTATTTATTTTAGAAGAATCTATATATTCATCTGACATTTCCATAGCATATTTATCATGGCGAATATGATTGTGATTTTTTAAATTATCATCGTTATGCAGTACTAGCCTCTTCATATAAATGTGGAAGAAAACTTCTGTTCCACCAATAATTAAAGCAGCTATAAATGAAGAAACTCCAATATTACGAGTAGCATCTAAATCAGTAAACAAGGATATTAGTAACCAAATTCCAAAAAAGCTTAAGCCTAAATCTGCTATTGTAGCAATCATATTTCCGTATTTAGGTAAAATGAAGAGATCTCCAATTAAATAGGCAGCTCCTGTAAGGAAAAGAGAAATTAGTAATACTTTAGGAATTGAAATGCCTTTAAAGATACTAAGTATGATTAGTAATACTGCAGTTATCGCTGTATATTTAATTAATAAAGCAACAATATGTTTCATCATTTTCCTCCATTGTTTAAACGTATATGGAATAAAATATTTCATTAAAAACGGATTATGCTTTTATATAGCGTAACCCGTTTTAATCACCCTTTAATGGTAAGAAGTACAACCTGGGTAAGAAGCAGGCCTATACTATGGATAGTATTGGCGGAATATCGAGCTTTATTCACAAAGGGTAGTTCCATTCTTATAATAGAGAGGTTGCCTAAGTACAGTTTTTTTCATATTAAACTTAATATCTTTTGGTGTTTTGATTTTGTATCATATTCTGATTCAGTAATATAAAAATAAACAAAGTATTTTCGCGTTTAATGCATCTTTTTATCTATATATTTTCCGTAATCAGGTACAGCAATTTTATCAAATTCTTGAACGAGTGTTTTGAGGCTTGTTGATAGCAATTCACCTGACATTGGTATTCCATGTCCAGTAACAGTGACTAGAGGCTTTAATTTTTCTAATTTAATGACGGATTCTTTAGCAGCTTTCCAGTCTGTTGTTAAGTAACGAGGTGGACCGCTTATTTCCTGTTCTTGAGTTATTACTTTATACAGATACTCCTGTTTTACTGTAACAAAAGCGTCCCCAGCAATTAAAGTTCGGTCTTTTTCTCGGAATAATGAAATATGCCCTGGAGTATGTCCTGGTGTATGAATCCATCTAAACTCTGGCATATGGGGAACAGTTCCATCGGTAGGTAGCGCTTTTACATTATTTTCTAAGTCAATTGGTTCGTTTGGGAACAGAGGAGACATTTTCGCTACCATACCACCTTCAACTGTAGGGTCTGGTTCTGGATAGCTTTGTTGTCCAGTCAGGAACGGTATCTCCATTTGATGGGCATAGACCGGAACATCCCAATATTTGATGAGTTCAATTATTCCCCCAACATGATCAAAATGCCCGTGAGTTAAAATAATTGCTTTTGGGCGACTATTGGAACCAAATCGATCTTTAGCGATAGAGATAATTTCATTTGCACATTTAGGCATTCCAGCATCAACTAAAACAAAATCATTGGTCTTAGGATTTCCAACAAAGCATATATTGACGATTTGAATCGTGTAACAAAATAAATCACGTAATACTTCGATGCCGTGACCACTCTCAATTGAAGTTGCTGGAATAAACTTGTAATCACTTCCATAATTCATTTCATTGTCCAATTTTTCTCCCCCTTAATATATTTTAATACGACATTATAGTTCCCTAATCTTGAAAATTCATTTTGACGAATTTTAGAAAAGAATTAATATGGGATTAAAAAACAATAATTTAGTCCTAGAATTAAGAGGGATTCATATCAATTTATATAAAGTGCAAACAAAAATATTGCTTTTAAAGTCACAGATTCTACTATTTTTTGAGGCGAATTTATGGCTTAATAAAAGATTTATAAAGATATTACAATATGGATTTATATAAAAAATACATAACAAATGTCGATAGAAATCCATTATGTCTAATGATTGCTTTTCATAATCAAAGAATGTTTAAGTTTGGTGATGTAATTGAAGTGAATTAGAGGGGAAATAGAAGTGATAATCTCTTCCTAACTTAATTATATCATGTAATTTACGTTCGAAATAGACTGTTTCTTCTCATTTACTACTGTTACAATCAAGAACACATGAATAGTAAGGAGAGGTGCCAAATGAGTTCTTTCGTTCTCGATTTTCAGGAAATAGAAAAAACGCAGCTTTTTCTCGTTGGTGGAAAAGGATTGAATTTAGGGGAGTTATCCAATATTCAAGGGATACAAGTGCCAGAAGGATTTTGTGTTACAACGGTAGGGTATGAACAGGCCATCGGAAAAAATGGAGCGTTTCAAACTTTATTGAATCAATTAGCAATGCTAAAAATTGAGGAACGAGATCAAATTGGTGAAATTAGTAAGAAGATTAGAGAAGTCATTATGGCGGTGGAAATTCCAGTTGATGTAGTGGAATCAGTAGCTCATTATCTCTCGCACTTTGGCGATGAACATGCATATGCTGTGCGTTCGAGTGCTACTGCTGAAGATTTACCGTATGCCTCGTTTGCTGGTCAACAAGATACGTATTTAAATGTTATTGGAAAAGAAAACATTTTGCAGCATATTAAAAAATGCTGGGCTTCTTTATTTACAGATCGAGCGGTTATATACCGAATGCAAAACGGTTTTGATCATAATCAAGTTTCTATATGTGTTGTCGTTCAAAAAATGGTTTTCCCTGAGGCTTCAGGGATTTTATTTACTGCGGATCCGATTACTTCGAATAGGAAGGTGTTATCAATCGATGCCAGCTTTGGACTTGGCGAGGCGCTAGTATCTGGATTGGTTTCTGCCGATAATTATAAGGTAAAAGAAGACGAAATCGTCGAAAAGGTCATCGCAACGAAAAAATTAGCCATCTATGGACGAAAAGAAGGCGGAACAGTGACAAAGAAAATTGCTCCTAATCACCAAAAAGTTCAAACACTTACTGAACAACAGATTTTACAACTAGCACGCATCGGAAGACAAATCGAAGCTTATTTTGGTTGTCCGCAAGATATTGAATGGTGCTTAGTTGATGATGCAATTTATATAGTCCAAAGTAGGCCGATTACGACTTTATATCCAATTCCAGAAGTAAATGATGGGGAAAATCACGTGTATGTATCGGTTGGTCACCAGCAAATGATGACTGATCCTTTGAAGCCATTAGGAATGTCTTTATTTCAATTAACATCTTTCGGACCAAGGTTTCAAGCTGGGGGAAGGCTGTTTGTTGATGTTGCACAAAGATTGGCTTCACCTGCAAGTAGGGAGTTTTTATTAAATACAATAGGTGAGTCGGAGCCGCTTATTAAAGATGCATTAATGACTGTAATAGAGCGAGATAATTTTATCAAATTGTTACCGGATGATGAAAAAGAAAATAGTAAGAGAATGCCGCCTGCAGGCTCACAACCACAAATCGAAAATGATCCAGCAATCGTTACGGATTTAATAAAGAATAGTGAAGCATCGATCGAAGAGTTAAAACAAAACATTCAAATGAAATCAGGATCAGATGTACTTAGTTTTATTTTAGAAGATATCCAGCAATTAAAGAAAATATTATTTCATCCGCAAAGTATGGCTGTAATTATGGCAGGTATGAATGCTTTATCATGGATCAATGAAAAAATAGAACAATGGCTAGGGGAAAAGAATGCAGCAGATGTACTTTCACAATCTGTACAACATAATATTACGTCAGAAATGGGGCTAGCGTTATTGGATGTGGCAGATGTGATCCGGCCGTATCCGGAAGTCATTGCGTATTTACAGCATGTAGAAGATGACAGATTTTTAGATGAATTAATTCAGTTTAAAGGCGGGGAAAAAGTTCGGGATGCAATCGATGCCTTTCTAAATAAATATGGAATGAGATGCAGCGGAGAAATTGACATTACGAAAACTCGCTGGAGTGAACAGCCAGCTACAATTATACCGATGATTTTAAATCATATAAGGGACTTTGAATATGGTGCTAGTAAACGGAAGTTTGAAGAAGGGCTGCAGGAAGCTTTGAAAAAAGAAGCAGAGCTGTTAGAGCGATTGCAGCACTTGCCGGATGGGGAACAAAAAGTAGAAGAGACGAAGAGAATGATTCGTAACCTCCGCAATTCCATCGGTTATCGTGAATATCCGAAATACGGCATGATTCATCGTTATTTCATATATAAGCAGGCATTACTGAAAGAAGCAGAGAAACTTGTGAAAAATAATGTTCTGGATGAAATAGAAGATATATACTATCTAACTTTTGAAGAACTTCACGAAGTCGTCCGCACAAATAAACTAGATTACAAGATTATTCATAAACAAAAAAATGCGTACAAATTATATGAAAAACTAACACCTCCGCGTGTTATCACGTCTGATGGAGAAATCATTACAGGTAAGTACAAACGTGAAAATCTCCCGGCTGAAGCAATTGTAGGTTTGCCTGTTTCTTCTGGAGTGGTTGAGGGGAGAGCACGCGTTATTTTAAACATGGAAGACGCGAATTTGGAAGATGGAGATATATTAGTTACGGCATTTACTGATCCTGGCTGGACGCCTTTGTTTGTTTCTATAAAAGGGTTAGTCACTGAAGTCGGCGGGCTTATGACGCACGGAGCAGTGATTGCTCGTGAGTATGGCCTGCCAGCAGTTGTTGGAGTAGAGAACGCTACGAAATTAATAAAAGATGGGCAACGAATTCGGGTACATGGAACAGAAGGGTATATTGAAGTGCTGTAGTTGTATTTTAGATAAATAAAGAAATCGTCCACTAAATATAGTGGACGATTTCTTTATGATTTTAATAGTTTTATCAACTTTCATCAATATTTTCTGAAATATTGATGAATCAGAATGTATGTTCATCTAAAATAAAGGATTTTTTCAAAAATATTACAAATCAAGACAATGAATTGATTGTTATCTGAATTTTCTGTAATATATAAACGTTGTATCGTATTTAATATTAGGGAGGAATGGGGATGAAGAAAAAGCCTTTTAAAGTGCTGTCTACGTTTGCGGCGGCAGCTGTGCTTAGTTGCACATTTGGGTATGGGGGTCAATCTGTTTATGCGGCAACGCCGTCTAATGGAGGAACTTTAAGTCCGATTGATGAAAATTTAATTCAAGAGGAGCGTTTAGCAGATGCGCTCAAGAAACGCGGTGTAATTAATGAATCTACGTCGAAAGAAGACACATTAAAAGCTGTTGAAAAATACGTAGAGAAGAAAAAAGGAGAAAATGCGGGAAAAGAACCAGCAGCGGGGGATAGTGTTACGAGAGAAGCTGCTGACTTTTTGAAAAAAGTTAAAGATGCAAAAGCAGATGAGAAAGAAAAAGTAGATCAACCCGCTAGTGGTCTAGTAGTGGGACAAGAGCCGATTAAAGGGGGATTAAACGGCAAAGTACCAACTACTTCAGCGAAGCAAAAACAATATAACGGTGATGTTCGTAAAGATAAAGTTCTCGTATTGCTAGTAGAGTTTGCTGACTTTAAGCATAACGATATTGATCAAGTACCAGGTTATATGTATTCAAATGATTTTAATCCAGAACATTATCAAAAAATGTTATTTGGTAATGAGCCATTTACACTCTTTGACGGTTCAAAAGTACCAACATTTAAACAATATTATGAAGAGCAATCTGGTGGTAGTTATACAGTAGATGGCACAGTAACAAAGTGGTTGACAGTTCCTGGTAATGCGGCAGATTATGGCGCAGATGCAGGAGATGGCGGTCATGATAATATGGGACCAAAAGGACCTCGTGATTTTGTAAAAGAGGCATTAAATGCGGCTGTAGAAAGTGGTATTGATTTATCTGAATTTGACGAATACGATCAATATGACAATAATGGTGATGGCAATAAAAATGAACCAGATGGTCTGATTGATCACTTAATGGTCATTCACGCTGGAGTTGGGCAAGATGGGGGCGGTGGTAGACTAGGTGATGATGCAATTTGGTCACATCGTTGGCACCTTGGAACACCATATCCAATTGAAGGAACAAAAGCAAAAGTTGATAACTGGGGCGGTAAGATGGCAGCATACGACTACACAATTGAGCCAGAAGACGGAGCAGTTGGTGTATTCGCACATGAATTTGGTCATGATTTAGGTCTTCCAGATGAGTATGATACGAAGTACACAGGAGCAGGTGAGCCAATTAACTCCTGGTCTGTTATGAGTGGCGGTAGCTGGGCTGGTAAGATTGCAGGAACAACGCCACCGAGTTTCTCTCCGCAAAACAAAGAGTTCTTTCAAAAGAACATAGGTGGAAACTGGGCCAATATTGTAGAGGTTGACTATAATAAATTAAATCGTGGTATTGGCTATGCGACGTATTTAGATCAAAGTGTAACGAAATCAAATCGTCCTGGTCTGATTCGTGTTAACTTACCAGATAAAGAGGTGAAAGGTATTCAGCCTGCATTCGGTAAGAAGTACTACTATAGTACAAAAGGTGATAACCTTCATACAACATTAGAAACGCCAGTGTTTGATTTAACAAATGCAACAAATGCGAAGTTTGATTACAAATCAATGTATGAAATCGAAACGGATTATGACTTCCTTGAAGTACATGCAGTGAAAGAAGATGGTACAAAAACGTTAGTGGATCGAATTGGTGAAAAGAATGTAAAAAATGGTCTAGACACAACAGATGGTAAATGGGTAGATAAGTCTTATGACTTAAGCAAATTCAAAGGCCAAAAAGTAAAATTAGTATTTGAATATATTACAGATGGTGGTTTAGCACCGACTGGTTTTACTTTTGATAATGCTACATTAACTGTAAATGGAAATGTTGTGTTCTCTGATGATGCAGAAGGAGAAACGAAATTTAAATTAAATGGTTTCGTTGTATCAGACGGTTTTGATAAAAAGAAGCATAACTACTATTTAGAGTGGAGAAACTATGCTGGTGCTGATCAAGCGTTAAAATATAGCAGTGGTGTACCGTATAATACAGGTCTTCTAGTATGGTATGCAGACTCTAGCTTTACAGATAATTGGGTTGGTTTACATCCAGGTGAAGGTTTCTTAGGAGTTGTTGACTCTCACCCAGAGGCAATTGTTGGAACGCTAAACGGAAAACCAACTGTTAAAAATAGTACACGATTCCAAATCGCAGATGCTGCGTTCTCCCTTAACCAAACGCCAGCATGGAAAGTCGTATCTCCAACACGTGGAACATATGATTACAAAGGATTACCAGGTGTAACGAAGTTTGATGATTCTAAATTGTATATAAATGATTTAATCCCAGATGCAGGACGAAAATTACCGAAATTTGGATTGAGATTTGAAGTAGTTGGACAAGCAGATGATAATTCTGCAGGTGCAGTTCGTTTATATCGTTAATAATGTAGAAGCTGTTGAAGGGGAGTCCTTTCAACAGCTTTTTTTTACAGAAATATAAATTTCAAGTTATTAATAAAATAATAGAAATTACTAAGCAAGCTGGCTTATTTCTTTAAGCCAGCTGCATAAAAAGGTCCATGAACTGCAATAGTTGATAAAAAGCGAGCAATTTCCTCAGGTGTTTCTTTTTGTCCATTATTTAACCATTGCTGGATGACACCTATATGTGCAGATGCCATATAAGAAGTTAAGTATTCGCTTGGAACAAGTAAATTCTCCTTATTAATGAGAGGACCATTCGTATCTTCAAATAATGTTTTCCACATAAAGTCTTTCAGTTTTGTTTGGAAAGATAAATCGCCTTTCGGACTTAGTACAGCTTTCATAAAATCACTATTTTCATTTAGAAATTCAAGAATAGAAGTGATAAGTATAAATGGCATTGTTGGAGAAGGATTTGATCCAAGGTCAGCAATAACTTCCGGGAATTTCTGTTTAGCAATGTTAGAAAACTCGTACATAATGTCTTCTTGGCATTTTGTCATTAAATCAAATTTATCTTGATAGTGCGCATAAAAAGTACCGCGATTAATATTTGCTTTCGTTGTAATATCTTTTACTGTAATGGCGTCAAAACCTTTTACCTCAATTAATTCCACCAATGCATTTCGTATGGCAGTTTTCGTACGAATGACGCGTAAATCTAAATTACTATCGCGCAACGCATGTCCCTCCTTAATTTTACTCAACACATTTAGAAAATGTGTCTTATAACCGACACATTCACGATTTTTGATTATTGTATAAGGTTCAACTCGAACATATAATTCAAAATATAAATAAACAACACGTTGTTGATTATTATAAATCAAATTAAAGGAGGAGAAAAGAAGATGTTTAAAAATAAACTTTTATTGTTATCACCAGTTATTGCACTACTTGTTGTTTTTATTTTTTCATTAACGTTATTTCCAACTGTTCAACCGCAGTCGAAAAACTTGCCAATTGCAATTGTAAATGAGGATCAAGGTGTAGAAATTCCAAATCAACCGAAAATGAATATGGGGCAAACGATCGTTGATAACATGAAAAAAACAGCGAAATCAGAGGAAGAACCCGCAGTGAAGTGGGTAGAAGTAAAAAATAAAGAAGCCGTTCAAAAGGGATTAAACAATAAAGAGTATTACGCGGCATTAGTCATCCCGAAAGAATTTAGTGCAAAACAAGCATCGTTACGCACACCACAGCCATCTTCACCTGAGATAGAAATATATATTAATCAAGGAATGAATACGGCTGCATCAACTATGGCAGGACAAATATTAAATGGCGTGGTTGATAATATGAACAATACTGTTCGTACACAAATATTAGAAGGGTTGAAAACAAAAGGAGCTACTGTAACAACAGATCAAGCTGAGAAATTAGTAACACCTATTGTAAAGAACGTGAAAAATGTGAATGAGGTCGGCAAAAATAGTGCGAACGGTAATTCACCAATATCATTGTTCCAGCCGTTATGGATTGCAAGTTTAGCGAGCGCAGCGATTATTTTTATTGCGATTAGTAAAATACCGGTAAGTTCACGAAAAGAAAACTTTATATTGAAAGTAAAACAAATCGTAACAGGAGCTATTGCGGCACTTGTAATTGGATTTGGTCTTACATGGATTGCAGATGGGATGGTAGGATTAAATATTTCGAACTTCACGGATACAGCTCTATTCTTATCCATTACTTCTTTTAGTTTCTTCTTAATGATATCTGCGGTACTTTCATTAGTTGGGCTAAAAGGAATCGGTTTATTCGCTTTATTACTATTCTTCGGGGCGCCGTTATTATCATTAGCACCTGAGATGTTGTCTCCGTTTTATCAAGACTGGGTTTACTCATGGTTACCAATGAAATTTATGATTGAAGGCCTAAGAGAAATCTTCTTCTTCGGAAAAGGGTTAAGCTGGAATACACCTGTTACTGTACTCGTTTGGATTGGTATAGTAAGTATGATTACTATATTAGCAACTGCATTCAAACGTAGTGTAGTAAAAGGGCATAAAACAGAATTGAACGCTTAAAAAAAAGCCGTTTCACTAAATTAGTGAAACGGCTTTTTTGTGATGAAATCTAAAAGCTGAAGAATGAGTATCTGCTGTTGTCGCCTTAGAATTAAGTCGGAATCTCTAAAGATCGCGTACGTTCCAAACAATTTCACCACGTTCGTCATCCCACGTACTGTGATGCCGCTTAAATCCTATCTTTTCTAGTACCCGGAGGGAAGCGATATTCCAAGCGCCTACAGTCGACCAAAGTCTTTGGCGTCCAGTAGCAATCGCCGCGTCCAGCACAACAGATGCCGCCTCAGTCGCATAACCTTTACCATGAGCGCTGCGGAACAACTCGTATGCAATCTCTGGCTCTTCAAGTGTGGAACGTCCAATAATTAAGCCACAGTATCCGATGAAATCACCTTCATTGCGCCTTCGAATAGTGAGAAGGGAAATGCCATTTTCCTCTGTCTTCTTGCGCATCTCAATGAGCCGGTTACGAACGGAATCAACGGCTGGAATGTCCACACCACGTTCGCCAATTAATTTGCTCAGCCAAACGGAATCGGATTCCTCCCACATACTAAGCTCAAGTCTTTCGGTTTTCAGCTGGAAGGCCATAGGTTTAAATAAAGATGGCATAGTGGTACCTCCTAGTTATATGATTGGATTCATAATAGCTTCGCATCTCAACACCACATCTGGTTGGAAACCTGATTCATTCGCGAATTTATAGCAACAGCGTACAAAAAATAGTGATATTTTATCCGCTATTTGCCGTGTAGTAAAATCCCCACTGATTATAGTTTCACTTTATGAATAAGCAATTCCTTTGCAAAATAGACCCTTTTCTCAAACTTTACTTTCAATCTAAAGTCGTCCCGTTATATACACAGGCTCCTACCATTTCTAAATGCATAAAATGTTAAGCGAAAGTATGGAGGGATACGATGTATAATTCGAATTATTATGATTGGTATAGACAAAATGATAAGTTGATTAGTGATATTGAAAAAGCTATAAACGGAGAGTATAGCGCTATAAGCTGCTATGCAAAATTAGCGAATATGGCTCCAAATCAAGTAGAACAAAAACAAATTCTTGAAATTCGTAATGATGAAATAAAGCATTTCCAAAACTTTGTACAAATTTATACGAACTTAACTGGTAGGCAGCCAAAACCACAAATTACTGAAGACTGCCCAAATACGTATTTACAAGGATTAGAGTTCGCTATACAAGATGAACAAAAAACAGTAGATTTTTATTTGGAAATTTCAGATGAGACATCGGATGCACATTTGAAAGAGTTGCTACGGAGAATAGCTGCGGATGAACAAAATCATGCAGTATGGTTTTTATATTACTTCGTGAAGTCGAAGTGAGCATTAAGAATGAACGACTGATGTGGTGCATATATTAAAAAACATTTTAAAACGTAGCGCAACAATTGAATAAGATATGTAAATATAAGCAGAAGGAAACCGTTTCGCTAGTAGTGGAGCGGTTTTTTTATGATGTACATATGTATCGACAAAATATAGTAATTACATTTGATATATAATGTATGAAACGAAAATGAATAAGTTAGGAGCAAGCATATGAAAAGAGGGATTTTTGTAGATATTCCAAATGAATACAGCAATGTACTTTGGAAAGTGTTAAAGTCTATTGATATTGCTGTATTTGATTGGCGAGTGAGGAATGAAGAGTCCTATTTAATAGCACGTGGTGAATTGGATGAGGCATTATTTCCAGAAGAACCAAGTGTAGTGGAAGGGTTAGCGTTGAAAAAATTAGTTAAAGACAACGTATATTATCTTATTTTTGCAGATTTAAAAGCATATCCTAAAGGAGAAATAGCGATAGATATTGAAACATACGAAGAGTTTAAGGAAAGCAAGTGTGAGGTAGTTGTATTAGCGGTGGATGCTCAATACATACAAATTTATGCGAAAAACCAAGAAGAGATTGAAATGATGTATGAAAACGCAGTGAATCAAGGATTTTATGTAGAATATATTACAGATGAAAATGATGGAAGGACTCGTTTGTCAGTATGGTAGCAATTTGAAAGGGGAAAGGCAATATGGAGAGAAATATAAGTAAAGAATATGCAATTCGAATTGCTACTGAAAATGAAAGTGATAGTATTATCCTTTTATTAAAAGAGGTAGCACAATGGCTACAATATAAAGAAGTGGATCAGTGGCAGTATCTTTTAGGAGAGGAAGCTACGGCTGAAATACTAGAATGTATAAGAGAAAAATGTACATATGTTGTTCTGAAAGAAGCTGAAATAGTTGGTACGGTTACAGTTTCTCCTAAACAAAATGAATGGGATGAGCGTATTTTTGGTAAGGAGGAAGTTTCTAATTCTTTATACATTCATCGATTTGCGGTGAAACGGAAGTATAAGGGAAATGGAATAGGAGAGTGGATTTTACGGTGGGTAGAAGAGAATGTACAACATGACAAAGAGTATTTGAAGTTAGATTGCGTGGTGCATAATCGTACGTTGAATGATTTTTATAAGAAAAATGAGTTTGAATATGTTGGGAGTACGGATGGGCTTAGTAAGTTTCAAAAGAAAAGGAGAATGTGAATGCATCCAATTAACGTAAGTTTAGTTGAAAAGTTAATACAGGAACAGTTTCCTGAATGGGTCCATTTAGAAGTGAAACCTGTAAAGTTTAGTGGTCATGATAATAGAACATTTCATCTAGGGGATGAGATGAGTGTAAGATTGCCAAGTGACGCGGCATATGCACCGCAAGTAGAGAAAGAAAATAAGTGGTTACCACTATTAAGTAAGGGGCTTTCTTTATCGATTTCTACCCCACTTGCGAAAGGAAATCCGTCTGAAGCGTATCCATTGCCTTGGTCTATTAATAAGTGGATAGAGGGAGAAACAGTTACGAAACAAAACGTTCGGGATTTAAATGAATTTGCGGCGGACTTAGGATCTTTTTTAGTAGAATTGCAATCTATTAATGCGAGTAACGGACCTTTAGCTGGAACACATAATTTTTACAGGGGCGGACTTATATCTGTATATGATGAAGAGGCGAGAGTTGCTATTGAAAATAATAAGGATGTTTTTGACGAGGCATTATTAAAGCACCTTTGGAATTTAGCACTTAGTTCAACATGGCATCGTAAGCCAGTTTGGGTTCATGGAGATGTAGCGCCAGGGAATTTACTCGTTAAAGATGGAAAGCTTTGTGCTGTAATTGATTTTGGTATTTTAGGTGTAGGAGATCCTGCTTGTGATGCAGCGATGGCGTGGACGTTTTTTGATGAAAATAGTAGAAATGTATTTAAAGAAGTATTACGCATGGATGAAGAGACGTGGAATAGAGCGAGAGGATGGGCACTTTGGAAGGCGTTAATTACATATGATGCGAATAGGGATAGTAATGAAAAAGTAGCAGAAGAATCGTATCGTATCATTCAAGTGATTGTGGATGATTATGAGAGGTAATAGAAAAGCCTATTTTAAAATAGGCTTTTTCATATGATTAAATAGTAGAAATGGAAGGAATATAACATAATTATACAGAATATTTAGATAATAGGAGGTGTCGAATTTTGAGTGAAATTGAATTAAAGAGTAATGTAATTAAGACAGGGCGAGAGAAGGGGATTATTCTTCGGTTTATACTTGCTAGTCTCGTTGGAGTGTTTATGTTTTTCGTTCCTGTTACGATAAACGGTGCATCGTCTATTATGATTGATCATATCGTATCGTGGATTAGGGCTTCCGTTCCTGGCATAGTACCTTATTATGCATTATTTGTTATGGCAATTGGTGCGATTTATCCATTTTATACGAAGAAATGGAATGCATCTATCGTAGACATTTGTTTTTCTATTTTAAAAGTAGTTGGCGTTGTTTTTGGTATATTATATTGTTTAAAAGTAGGACCAGCTTGGTTCTTTGCGCCAGATGTTGGGCCGTTTTTGTATGAGAAGCTAGTCATATCAGTAAGTTTGCTCGTTCCAATTGGCTCGGCGTTTTTAGCGTTATTAGTCGGATATGGATTGCTTGAATTTATCGGTACATTTTGTCGTCCGATTATGAGGCCATTATGGAATACGCCGGGGAGATCGGCGATTGATGCAGTTGCGTCCTTCGTTGGAAGTTATTCGCTTGCCCTTCTTATTACGAACCGCGTGTATAAAGAAGGAAAGTATACGACAAAAGAAGCGGCGATTATCGCTACAGGATTTTCTACAGTATCCGCTACATTTATGATCATCATCGCAAAAACATTAGATATTATGCATTTATGGAATGTTTATTTTTGGACTACGCTTGTTGTAACATTCATCGTGACTGCTATCACCGTAAGAATCCCACCCCTTAGTAGAAAACCAGATACATATGTAACAGAAGAAGGGTTCCCAGAGCCTGTTTATAAAGAGAAAATGTTAGAACGTGCTTGGGAAGATGCGTTAGAAGTATCAAAATCTGCACCGAGCATTATGAAAAACATTGCAGTGAATTTAAAAGATGGATTTATTATGACGATGGGAATTTTACCATCTATTATGTCAGTAGGATTAATTGGTATCGTCTTAGCGAAGTTCACGCCAATATTTGATTGGATCAGTTATATTTTCTATCCATTTATATGGCTATTACAATTACCGGAAGCAGAATTAGCTGCTAAAGCCGCATCAGTTGGTATTGCAGAAATGTTTTTACCGTCATTATTAGTTGTAAGTGCACCACTTGTGACAAAGTTTGTCATTGCAGTTGTTTCCGTATCATCTATTTTGTTTTTCTCCGCTTCCATTCCTTGTATATTATCAACAGATATTCCGTTAAAAGTATCTGAACTTATTATTCTGTATGTGCAGAGAACGATTTTAACGTTACTTATTATTACGCCGATTGCTTATTTGTTGCTTTGAACTATAATGTAAGTTCTAAATATATGGCGTTTACTAAATTGTGTAAATGAATATTTATCGTAAAATCGTAGGTAGTGCAAAATTATAAGTACGATGCTTGAATAAAGGCATCGCACTTATAATTTTTAGATGTACTATATGTTTATGGTGTGAATTTATTTTTATTTATATATTAATAAAACGATGTTAATGGTATGTTATAGTAACAACAAAGGGGGCTTAAAAATGGAAATTATTCACGAAAGAGCAAAGTTGCGGTTAATGGATAATACTGATGTGGAAACTTTGTTTTCGATTGTAGAAGGAAATCGGGATATTTGGGCGTATTTAATCTCTAAAATGGATAGTGTGCAAGATATGCAACAATACGTTCAAAAAGCGATAAAGGGTTACGGAAGAGGTACTCAAATACCTTTCATAGTCGTAGATCAACAGTCGAATAAGATTGTAGGAAGTACACGTTTATATAATATTTCAGTAGAAGATAAGACAGTTGAGTTAGGGCAAACGTGGTATCATCCGAGTGTGCAACGTACGAGTATAAATACAGAGTGTAAGTATATGCTTCTTCAGTATGCTTTTGAAAAATTGCATATGCTGAGAGTGCAAATTAAGACGGATGCAAGAAATGAAAAAGCACAACGAGCAATTGAAAGGTTAGGCGCAGTAAAAGAGGGTGTGCTTCGAAATGAAAGAAAATTACCGAATGGTTATGTGAGAGATGCGGTGGTGTACAGTATTATCTCGAGTGAATGGCCAGGCGTAAAAGAACAATTGTTAGAAAAATTAGAGTTGTATAAAGAAAAGTTATAATTCGTGTTTTGAAAGGTATATTGTTCGTGAGATATGAAAAATATACCTTTTTTCTTACAAAATGCTACTTTATTTTAATTCCTTTTGTTTCATCGTTCCCTTCTGAGAAAAAATTCGTTACAATGTAGTTGTATGGTAATAAACTTATGAATTTAAAAAATGTAATGAAAACCGCAAATGAAAATGAATTGATAATCCTCAATTTTAAATGAAAACCCTTTTATACATAAATAACAAGTAAAGTTCCTTCTTTTAAATAAACTCAAACAAAACGATTTGATATAAATGTTTTTTATAGAAGTATGGATGATGTACGGAGGCAATTACAAATGAAAGAAAATAAGAAGAGTAAGAAAAGACGAATCTTTCAAGTATTTTTACTAATGATTTGTTCTGCTATTTTATATGTAAGTTATGCAGCTTACGATATTTGGAGTTATCGTTTTAAAGCAAATGATGACGTGAAAACGGATGCTGGTATCGTACTAGGCGCAGCTTCATGGAACGGAAAACCATCTCCTGTATTTAAAGAAAGAATTAATCATGCGATTTCTTTATATAGGAACGGAAATATTAAAAAGATTATTTTTACAGGTGGTACAAAGTTCGAGGCAGAACTTGAAGAAGCACGTACTGCAAGAGTATATGCAATGAAACAAGGTGTAAAAGAGGAAGATATTTTAATTGAAACTAAATCCCTTTTCACTGAAGAAAATTTAAAAAATGCGAAGCAAGTTGGAATAGAGAACGGTATACAAACATACACGATTGTAAGTGATCCACTTCATATGAAACGCGCAATGAGAATCGCAAAACATATTAATATTGAAGCGTATGCTTCACCAACGCCGACATCAGCATATAAAACGTTAGATACAGAAATACCATTCTTCTTTAAAGAATTATTCTCGTATATTGGATATGTAACCTCTTTGCCGTTAAAAGCATTGAAGGGGGACTAATATAAGAAAAGGATCTATCCTTAAATAGGAACTTTTCTTATTAGTCAAAAACATTGTATTTTTATCGGAATAGTGAAACAATAGAGAGGTAGCTTCATATAATCATAATGACAAAATGAACGGTTTATGAATCGAGCATAAAGGAGATTATAGTATGGCACTCTCATTTGTTGAAACAGAAGAACAGTCTTTAATTATTGAGAAAATAAATAAATTGATTCCGAAGTTCATGGAAAGGGAGCATCAGCTAAGTGAATTAGGATCATTTCCGTATGAAAATATAAATGATTTGAAAGATATTGGATATACGAAATTAACGTTACCGAAGGAATTTGGTGGTAGTGCGATTTCTTTATATGACTTCGTTTTATTTCAAGAGAAAATCGCGGAAGGCTGCGGAGCTACTGCATTATCGATTGGCTGGCATCTTGGCATTGTGAAGGAGCTAGCGGAAAATCACTCTTGGAATGATGAGATGTTCAAATGGTTTTGCGAAGAAGTACGTAATGGTGCGCTCTTTAACAGGGCAGCAACAGAACCGAAAACAGGGAGTCCGACGCGTGGCGGCAAACCAGAAACAATAGCGGTTCAACAAGGCGAGAATTGGGTTATAAATGGAAGAAAAACTTTTACAACGATGGCGCCAGTACTTGATTATTTTATTATTTCAGCAAGTATGGAAGGCCAAGAAGAAGTTGGTGAGTTTGTCATTCCAAGAAATACACTCGGTGTATCTATTGAAGAAACGTGGGATAGCGTTGCAATGAGAGGGACTGCTAGCCACGACCTTGTCTTACAAAATGTAGAGATAGAAAGCCGCTTTTTTACGGATGTGAAGGGCGGAAAAGTAAAACAAAAGGGTATTGGCTGGTTGCTACATATACCAGCATGTTATTTAGGAATTGCACAATCAGCAAGAAATTATGCAGTTCAATTTGCGGGATCATACAAGCCAAATAGTTTAAACCATTCTATTAGTTTATTACCGAATGTTAGAAAATTAGTTGGAGAATTAGAACTCGAGCTTATGCAAGCTCGCGTCTTTTTATATCAAATTGCGAAAAAATACGATGAGGCAGAAGATAAACTGTCACTGCAAGCAGAATTAGCGGCAGTGAAATACGCCGTAACAAATGCGGCGATATCCATAGTGGATAAATCAATGCGCATTGTAGGAGCAAAAAGTTTATCAGAAAAAAATCCGCTTCACCGTTATTATTTAAACGTTAGAGCAGGACTACACAATCCACCGATGGATGATGCAACACTATCTATGTTGGCGGATGCGGCGTTTCGGTCGTAGGTTTTTTAGCTTGAATTTTATTGTCTATGTACAATATAGTTGTTTTGAAAGCACGTGTTTGATTAGTAATCGAACGCGTGCTTTTTATGTGCAGGAACGTACCAAGTTGAGATGTAGGTTTTTAATATAAGTGGTTATCATGGTTTTGTGATTGTTTCTTGTTGAAAAATTCTTATCGCAATGCCAGTTTGGAACCTTTGTAAATAATTACTGAATTTAATCCCAAATCAATGGTCTTTCCAAATCAACCATTCGTAAATATTGTAAAAATTGACCTGCATGGACCGCATCATGATAGGCAATTCGTAATAGCATATCGCCTAAATATCGTTGATAGCCAACATCGCTTCGATCAATAAGGGTTGAATCTAGCTCGGCTATGCTTATTGATTGTACATGTTCTATGAAGTCAGTAAAGTATACTTGTGCCAATTCAATTTCTTTTTTTACACAAGTAATTGGCTCGTCATCATACGGGGTACGTATGTCGTTTATTGAACCGTTGTTTTTTATAATCATATGATAGTAAAAAGTTGAGCTCCATACGTGACGAATCATTTCACCAAAGGACATAGCCTCAGGATCAGGCTTCCAATTAAGAAAATTATCGGGAAGAGAATTCCATAATTTTTCTGAGCGCCTTCTCGTTTCTTTTAAATTTAATATACTAAGATCAATTGCATTCATAATACATTCTCCTTTACTATTAAACTTAAAATAATTGTATCAATTTAATAGTTAGGGTATCATCGAAATATGAATGTATATCCGAATATCTCATATATAGCTAAACTAATTGCTGAACCTACAAGAGCAATCATCTTAGATTGTCTAATGAATAATCAGGCACTACCTGCTAGTGAATTGGCTTATATGGCAAAAGTGTCACATCCAACAATTAGTTCGCATCTTTCTAAATTAGTAGAAGGGAATTTACTTACAGTTGAACAACATGGTAGACATCGTTACTATCGACTTGCTAATCAAGAAGTTGCAGAAGTGCTTGAAAAGTTAGGGACAATTGCACCAACAGTTCAAGTTCGCTCTTTAAAACAATCAAGCCAACTAAAACAAATTCGTTATGCTCGAACTTGTTATGATCATCTTGCAGGCAAACTCGGTGTAGAGATAACTGAAAAATTACTAGATAGGCAATTTATAATTTTAGAGGATGGAGAATACATTGTAACGGAACAAGGTAAGAAATGGTTTCTGAATTTTGGAATAAATGTTGATGAGGCAGATACAAAAAGTAGGGTATTTGCAAAACCTTGCCTTGATTGGAGTGAACGGCGTTACCATATTTCTGGTTGGTTAGGGTCTGCAATTGCAAAACTGCTTTTTGAACAGGGATGGATTACGAAAACGGATAAGAACCGAGCTGTCCATCTTACAAAGAAAGGTGTAAATTTATTGGAAGATCAATTAGGCATTGATATGAAAACTGAGGAAAGAAAAGCTTGAAATTAGAAAAGTCCGTCAAAATGAAGGGCTTTTTTCATTATGGTAGGAGTGTACATGAATAATAGGATGTTACCAATAATCGTTGCCAATAAAAAATCTTTCTTTTTATTCTTCTTTTTTAAGTTTTAAAGGAGAAAGCTAGGCTTCTTATTTTTACTAATGTTATAATAAGAAAAAAGCACGAAAAGAGGTCATCTCATGCTAGAGGTTATTGCAACATGTTTAGAAGATGTAAAACGAATTGAAAGCGCTGGCGGGAAGCGGATTGAATTAATTTCATCTTATACAGAAGGTGGTTTAACACCGAGTTATGCTTTTATAAAAAAAGCGGTAGAAGCGGTAAGTATACCAATTCATGTTATGATTCGTCCGCATGCGAAGTCTTTTACATATACGGAAGAAGAAATTGAAATGATGAAAGAAGATATTATAGTTGCGCAGAAGTTAGGAGCAGCTGGTGTAGTATTAGGCGTATTAAACGAACGAAATGAAGTGGATGAAGAGAAATTAGCGGACTTACTATCTGTTGTAGATGGAATAAATGTAACGTACCACCGTGCGATAGATGATATAGAAAATCCAGTAGAAGCAATGAACACTTTAAAGAAGTTTCATAAAGTGACTCACGTTCTAACTTCAGGTGGACAAGGAAATATAGTAGAGAATATTCCGGTGCTTACAGAAATGCAAAAGGTAAGCGATGGTCAAATTCAGCTTGTAGCTGGAGCTGGCGTGACGAAAGAAAATATAAAGCGATTGCTAGATGAAACTGGAATTTCGCAAGCTCATGTCGGTACAGCGGTAAGAGAAGGAAAATCATGTTTTTCTGAAATAGACCCTAATTTAGTACAAGAATTAGTTAAAATCATAAAATAAGTGCTTAAGAAAGAGGAGAAATGATGAAGGAAAATACGAAGAAAGAATTATTCTCTTGGGCTAAAACGATAGGTTTTACCCTTGTATTAATTGCTATTATTCGCGGTGTTTTATTTACACCTTCTTTAGTGCAAGGTGAATCAATGATGCCCACTTTAAAAAATAACGAACGAGTTCTAGTGAATAAGATTGGTTATAGTATAAGTGGATTAGATCGCTTTGATATTATCGTCTTCCACGGAAAAGAAGGATACGATTTAGTAAAACGAGTAATTGGTTTGCCAGGAGATACAGTTGAGTATAAAAATGATGTTTTATATGTAAACGGAAAAGCGATGGAAGAACCATATTTAAAAAAGTTTAAAGAAAAAGCAGTAGGCCGTGTATTAACTCCAGACTTTACGTTAGAACAAATCACTGGGAAAACGAAAGTGCCAGAAGGCCAAGTATTTGTTTTAGGGGATAATCGTGAAGTTTCTAAGGATGGTCGCATGTTTGGCTTTATTTCAGAAGATGAAATTGTCGGAAAAGGACAAGCTGTTTTCTGGCCGTTGGAACAAGTAAGAGCGTTATAAAGAAAAAGTATGGGAGAAATATTCTTCCGGTGGATTTAAATTACATTTTTTTGTAAAACCGAATGTTCAATTAAGAAAGACAGAGGTCATTTTGATTATTACTTTTCAAAATGGCCTCTGTTTATTTGAAGATAGTATTGCAAGGAGGGAATTTAAATGATAAAGAAAGAATCAGAAATTATCTTAAACAGGAAAGGAGCCAGGAAAGTAAACGAAATTCCTAAAGAGGTCTTACAATTACTACAGCAAGGGAAAGTAGAAAGTGTTAATCTAACAGAATGGCTAGCTATAAATCATATTGAACTACTTAAAAATGTCTTACCTTCAATAGGACTCAAGAATAGTTTGGAATGTATAGTAGCTGAATTAGAAAAACAGAACGTTGAAACAGGAATGAAAGTCATACGAATAACAGGGACTTTATTGGATGAAATTATACTCAAAGAGAATGATAGAAATAAGGAAGACGTACTGTTAAAATTATCTAATCATATTTCAGATAGTGTACGATGTTGGGCAGCGTTTATGAATAAAAAATCAAATGATACATTAAAAGATACATTAACATACATTCGACCTTTTGCGGCGGATCATCATTTTGGTGTTCGAGAAATTGCTTGGATGTCTATTAGAGAAGAACTTTCACAAAATATAGAAGAAAGTGTGGAATTGTTAGTAGAATGGGCAAAAAGTGAAGATGAGAATATTCGCAGGTTCTCTGTAGAATCTATTCGTCCTCGAGGTGTATGGAGTAAACATATTGAAATATTAAAACAAGAACCTGAAAAAGCACTTCCTATTCTTAATTTACTTAAATCAGATCCATCAAAATATGTACAAGATTCGGTTGGAAACTGGTTAAATGATGCAAGTAAAACTAAACCGGATTGGGTAATGAACCTGTGTAAAGAATGGGAAAAGGATGCTGACATAAAATCAACTAGTAGAATTATTAAAAAAGCTAAAAGAACGATTTTGAAAAATAAGTAATATACAACTAATAGACTCAGTAGTTGTACGAAGGGACATTCAATCATGTTAAAAAAGAATAATTTGAATAACTATGAGAAGAGCATGTATTGATCAATACATGCTCTTTATATTTACTTTTTTATTGCAGCTTTTATTCTAATAGGTTTGTAGCAATGTGAACGTTAGAAATTGAACCGTCGTGATTTCTAGGGTTAATTTTATATTCACTGTCAGGAAGCGAATCACTCCAATATAAATTACATTCACTAATAGTTCATTCTTCACGTGTTAAAGTTTTTTCAATCATCCAAGAGCCTTTCATTTTATATAAATCACATATTATTTTTTTTTTAATAGCGGACAAAATATATCGGATTATGTACGTGAAAAAAATATTGATAGAATTGAAAGAATATTTTATAATTTTAAATTATATGTTTGTTTCGAAAAACGGAATTTAAGTTCCGTAATTCGGAACGAAAGGGAGATAGAATGAGTATAAATAAAACGGCAGTTAAGACAATGGATATTTTAGAGTTGTTTTATGAGCATGAAGAGCTAAGTTTAACTGAGATGGTTCAGCTTACAAATATGCCGAAAACATCTGTTTATCGTTTAATTGGCTCGTTAGAAGAGATGGAGTTTTTACAAAAAAACGAAAAGGGGAAATATCGTTTAGGGATCGTATTTTTACGGTTCGGTCAACTTGTTTCACAACGATTATCAGTAAGGAATATAGCAATTCCTTATATGAAAGAACTTAGAGATAGTTTAGGACAGGCAGTTAATTTAATAATTCAAGATGGTAATGACGCAATTTATGTTGAAAAGATGGAAGGTGTTCAGCCAGTACGCGTGTATACGGCGGTTGGAAGAAGAGCACCGCTTTATGCTGGTGCATGTCCGAGAATTTTACTATCGTATTTTTCTGAGGAAGAGAAACGGAGATACATAGAGGAAGTGGATTTAAAACAGTTTGCAGATGGAACAATTGTGGATAAGGAACAATTGCTAGAAGTGTTGCAAATGGCAAAAAAGGAAGGCTACACAATTAGTTATTCTGAGTTAGAAAATCATACAGCCGCAATAGCAGCGCCCATTTACGCAAGTGATGGAACGGTTGTAGCAGGTATGAGTATTTCGGGATTAGCAATTGAGTACAGCGAAAGTAACATTTCATATTTTATCGCTAAGGTGAAAGAAACAGCACATCGCATTTCGAAAGAACTCGGCTTTTTGGCATAGAAAGAGGGAGTAGGATGAAATTTTCTGCGTTAGGGGATCAAGCAATTATTGTTACATTTGGTGAAGAAATTAAGATGGATATATATGAGAAAGTACAGCGGTTATTTCAAGCACTGCAGCAACATCCGTTTGCAGGAATGATTGAGTGCGTTCCGTCGTTTACTTCATTAGCTGTTTACTACAATGTATACGAAGTATGGAAGAGAAATAAGAGAAGTGAAAGGTCATATGATTACGTTCGCCAGTATATAAAGGAGCTGTGTGATTCTTATAAAGAAGAAGTAAAACAGGATGTGAAACATATTTCTATACCAGTGTGCTACGGGGGAGAATATGGACCTGATTTAGAAGAGGTTGCACATTATAAAGGTTTACAAGTAGAAGATGTGATTCGAATACATAGTGAAACTACATATTTTGTATATATGTTAGGTTTTACACCAGGGTTCCCGTATTTAGGAGGACTATCAAAAGAATTAGAAACACCTAGAAAAGAAATACCGCGGTTACAAATCTCACCTGGTTCGGTAGGAATCGGCGGAAATCAAACAGGTATTTATCCACTTGAAACACCGGGTGGATGGAATATTATTGGTCGAACACCAATCTCCTTATTTAATCCGGAAGAAGAAACACCAACCTTTATTCAAAGCGGTATGTATTTACGATTTATCCCAATAACGAAGGAAGAGTACGTATCACTTGAGGGGGCTAAAGAATGGATGTAGAGGTTTTGCATGCAGGAATGTTTACAACAGTCCAAGATTTAGGGCGATCTCATTATCAACAATACGGTGTACCAGTTGGCGGGACTATGGATCAAAGTGCACTTCGGATGATCAATATGTTAGTTGGTAATGAGGAGAATGAAGCGGGACTCGAAATGACGATTATGGGACCTAAATTGTTAATAAAGAAAACGACTTTACTTGCGATTGGCGGAGCAGATATGGAACCGTTATTGAATGGAGAACGTATCCCGTTATGGCGTCCCATTTTAGCGGAAGAAGGTAGTATGCTTTGTTTTGGAAAAGTGAAAAGTGGTTGCAGAGCGTATGTAACTTTTGCGGGTGGTATACATATTGAGCGTACAATGGGAAGCAAAAGTACGTACATACGTGCTGCGATTGGTGGTATAGAAGGAAGAATGCTGAAAAAGGGTGACTACTTCCAAATTGGTGCACAACCAGAAATGGCGAATCGTTTCATTCAAGACTTACAAAAAGATGAGTGTATAAAAACGAAGTGGGCAATTAGCAACAGCGTACTACCAAAGTATAAGAAACATCCTAAGCTTCGTGTCATAGCTGACTTTGAATATAATCAATTTACAGAAGAAAGTAGAAAGGCATTTTTTACGAAAGAGTATAAGGTATCTAATTATGCTGACCGTATGGGCTATAGGGTTGAGGGAGAAGTTTTAAATAGGATTGAAGAAAAAGAGATTTTATCGAGTCCTGTTACATTTGGAACCATTCAAGTTCCTAATGGTGGACAGCCGATTATATTAATGGCAGATAGGCAAACGACAGGTGGCTATCCGAGAATGGGAAATATCATTTCAGTAGATTTACCTCTTCTTGCCCAGCTAAAGCCGGGGGACTATGTTTCTTTTGAGAAAATTACGCTTGAAGAAGCGGAACAATTGTACATAGAACAAGAAGTAAATATGAATTTATTAAAGAAATTCATCGCTTTACGAAGCTGAAATTAGGAGGAATACATTATGACTACAATCGATTTAAACTGTGATTTAGGAGAAAGTTTTGGCGCTTATAAAATGGGGAATGATGATGAGATTCTTCCGTTCGTTTCCTCTATAAACGTTGCTTGCGGTTTTCATGCGGGTGATCCGTCTATTATGCGTCAAACTGTTGAAAAAGCTTTGGAGCATAACGTAGCAATAGGGGCGCATCCTGGATTTCCTGATTTAATTGGATTTGGTAGAAGAAACATGAATGTTTCAGCAAGTGAAGTATACGATTATGTTCTATATCAAACAGGCGCATTAGATGCATTTGTGAAAGCGGCAGGCGGGAAAATGCAGCATGTAAAGCCGCACGGTGCCTTATATAATATGGCGGCGTCTAATCCGGAAATTGCAGATGCAATTGCAAAGGCAATTTATCATATAAATCCAAGTCTATTACTTTATGGATTAGCAAATAGCGAGGCGTTTATACAGGCTGCAGAAAAATACAAAGTAACTCTTGTACAAGAGGCTTTTGCGGATCGTACATATAAGCAAGATGGTACATTAACGAGCCGTACAGAAGAAAATGCGCTTATAAAAGATGAAGACGAAGCGATAAAGCAAGTACTTCAAATGGTGAAAGAAGGCCATGTAAATGCGGTCAATGGAGAGAAAGTAGCAGTTCAGGCGCAAACAATTTGTTTACACGGTGATGGGGAAAAAGCAGTGCAATTTGCAGAAAGAATATACAGAACATTCAAACTTAATGGGATTTCTATTTGTGCACCGAAATAAAAAATGAGAGGAAGTGCTAGAAATGATTAAATTAATCGGAATACTACTTGTTGCAGTGGGCTTTTTATTTAGATTAAATACACTTTTAGTAGTTATGGTTGCAGGTATTGTTACAGGGATGGTTTCAGGGTTAAGTTTTTATGATGTGATCAGCATGTTCGGTAAATTTTTCATAGAAAATAGATATATGTCTATGCCAATTATATTAACTTTACCGGTAATCGGAATTTTAGAGCGTTACGGTTTAAAAGAAAGAGCAGAAGCACTTATAACGAAATCAAAAGGAGCAACAACTGGAAGAGTATTAATGTCATATTTTACGATAAGAGAATCATCAGCAGCACTAGGGCTTAATATTGGTGGGCATGCACAAACGGTAAGACCGCTCGTTGCACCGATGGCAGAAGGGGCCGCGCAAGGTAAATACGGTAAACTTCCTGAAAAATTAAGAGAAAAGATTAAAGCAAACGCAGCAGCTGCTGAAAATACAGCTTGGTTTTTCGGAGAAGATATTTTCATCGCAACTGGAGCTATTTTATTAATGAAAGGATTCTTCGATTCAGTAGGTATGCATGTCGGAGTATGGGATATGGCACTTTGGGGCATTCCAACTGCAATATCTGCACTTATTGTAAGCTGGATTAGATTTAGAAGGTTTGATAAATATATAGAGAAAACAATGAAGGCAGAAGGAAAAGAAGAGAAGGAGGCAATTTAATATGAACATCATCACAATGGATACAATCTATTATGTATTAGGGATAATCGTTGCTTTTATCGCTGTTCGTATCGCATTCGATCGTGAACATCCAAACAGATTCGGTTCTAGTTTATTTTGGGCATTGTTTGCAGTTACATTTTTATTCGGAAATGTAATTCCTTCGTTTTACGTTGGCTGTATAGTGCTCGCTATGGTCGTTTTAGCTTCACTAAATAAAGTAACAAAATCAGAGGAAAAAGAAGTTCCAGTACAAGAACGTGTGAAACATGCTGAGAAATTAAAAAATAAAATTTTTATGCCTGCACTATTAATTCCTATTTTTACAATTATCGGTACGTTGACGTTAGGGAAAATTAAATGGGGAAATGTCTCTCTTGTTGATCCAGATAAAGTAACATTAGTTGCATTAGCGCTTGGTGCATTACTCGCATTCGTTGCGGCGATGCGTATTACAAAATCAAAAATAACAACGCCTGTACAAGAAGGAAGCAGACTATTACAAGCTGTCGGCTGGGCTGTTATTTTGCCACAAATGTTAGCAGCACTTGGCGGTATATTCGCGAAGTCTGGCGTTGGACAAGTTGTTTCAGACTTAGTTGGACAAGTGCTACCGACAGAGTATCCGTTCGTTGCTGTTATGGCGTACTGTTTAGGCATGATGCTATTTACAGTCGTAATGGGAAATGCATTCGCAGCGTTTGCTGTTATTACTGGCGGAATTGGCTTACCTTTAATAGTTCAAATGCACGGCGGAAACCCAGCAATTATGGCAGCACTCGGTATGTTTGCTGGATATTGCGGAACGCTGCTTACACCAATGGCAGCAAACTTTAATATCGTACCTGCGATGCTTTTAGAGCTAAAGGATAAAAATGCGGTTATTAAAGCGCAAGTACCAATTGCTCTTTCAATTTTTATCATAAATATGTTTATTATGTACGGCCTTGTATATCGTTTCTAATTAGGAGGATAAAACTATGAAAACAGTATTATTAACAGGGTTTGATCCGTTTGGCGGAGAAAATATCAATCCAGCTTGGGAAGTAGCAAAAGGTTTGCATGAAAAAACAATTGGAGAATACAAGATAATAAGCAAACAAGTACCAACTGTATTTCATAAATCAATAAGCGTATTAAAAGAGTATATAGAAGAACTAGCGCCGGAAATTATTATATGTATCGGACAAGCTGGGGGCAGACCAGATATTACGATAGAACGTGTCGCAATTAATATTGATGATGCAAGAATTGCTGATAATGAAGGCAATCAGCCGGTAGATGTACCAGTTGTAGAAGAAGGAGTGATTGCATATTGGTCTACACTTCCGATGAAAGCAATTGTAAAAAAACTTCAAGAAGAAGGTATACCGGCTTCCGTTTCACAAACAGCAGGTACGTTCGTTTGTAATCATTTATTCTATGGTCTCATGCATGAACTAGAGAAACAGGATCAGAAAATAAAAGGCGGATTTGTTCATATACCGTTTTTACCAGAACAAGCGAGCAAGTATTCAGGTCAACCAAGTATGTCACTTTCTACTATTCGTAAAGGGATAGAATTGGCAATCGAAGTAACGACGACAGTTGAAGTAGATATTGTAGAGGTTGGGGGCGCAACGCATTAAGTAAAATGAATTGTACAACACCTCCTGTAAACAACTGGTATAATAAGAATAGGAAAATACATAGAGGTGATTTTTGTGCAACAATTTGAAGAAGTACGTTCAATTTTAGAAAAAGCGAAGAAAATTACAGTATTAACAGGCGCTGGTGCAAGTACGGAAAGTGGTATTCCAGATTTTCGTTCAGCAAATGGGTTGTATGCTGATGCGAATGTGGAGATGTATTTATCAAGAGGGTATTATAATCGAAGTCCGAAAGAGTTTTGGAAGCATTATAAAGAAATCTTTCAAATTAATACGTTCCATCAATATAAACCAAATCGTGGACATCGCTTTTTAGCTGCGCTAGAAGAACAAGGGAAAGATATTACGATTTTAACGCAAAATATTGACGGTTTACATCAATTAGGTGGCAGTAAGCATGTCATCGATTTACATGGAACACTTCAAACAGCACATTGTCCAAAATGTAAATCAGGCTATGATTTACAGTATATGATTGATCATGAAGTACCGCGTTGTGAGAAGTGTAATTTCATTTTAAATCCAGACGTTGTTTTATACGGAGATACATTGCCGCAATATCAAAATGCTATCAAACGTTTATATGAAACAGATGTGCTTATCGTTATGGGAACGTCACTAAAAGTACAGCCTGTCGCTTCATTCCCGCAAATTGCAAAGAGGGAAGTGGGAGCAACAACTATTTTAGTAAATGAAGAGTTAACAGGACAGGAATATAACTTTGAATTTGTTTTTCAAAATAAGATTGGTGAGTTTGTTGAAGGGTTATCGTCGGTTAAATAAGTTATTATTTTTATGAAAAACTGAGGTGTATAGAGAACACCTCAGTTTTTTGTTTGAATAAAATTCATGTTATGACGTATGAAGGGGAATGGTAATAAATAGGTTATAAAATTAAAAAACTGAAAATTAAATCTTTTATTTCTTTAGTAATTAATATAAAATTCTATATATATCATATAAATAAATTTGATACATAATGATTTTGCGTAGAAATGTTAATAGAATGAAGCGAGGGAGCGAAATGAGACAGAAAAAGGAGCAGAAAAAACAATCGAAAAAGAAAAAGACTCATATTCCATTTCGGTTAAATGTACTATTTTTTATTGTCTTTCTTTTATTTTCAGCTATTATAATTCAATTAGGTAAAGTACAAATCATTGATGGAGAAACGTATAGAAATGAAGTAAACAAAAAGGAAGATGTAACGGTAAGTACTCCCGTTCCTAGAGGGAAAATGTTTGATCGACAAGGTCACGTTATTGTAAATAATAAACCATTACGAACCGTTACATATACGAAAATGAGAGGAGTGGACTCGAAAGAAGTTTTACAAGTAGCAAGAGATTTAGCTAAGCTAATTGAAATGTCGCAAGAGGACATGGATAAGTTAACAGAGACAGATAAAAAAGATTTTTGGATGCAGTTAAATGAAAAGCGGGCAGCAGCGAAAGTAACGAAAGAAGATGAGAGTAAATTTAGAAAGCAAGAAATAGAAGGAAAAGAGTTAGATAAAAAAGTAGAAGAACTGCGCCGGGAAAGAATTACACAAGAAGAATTAAATGAGCTTTCAAAGGAAGATATAGAAGTATTAGTAATTAAAAGCAAAATGAATGCGGGATATAAAATGACGCCGCAAATCGTTAAAAAAGATGTAAGTGAAAATGAATATGCTGTCGTTAGTGAAAGGTTGGCAAGTTTACCGGGAGTGGATACAACAGTAGATTGGGAACGTGAATACCCAAATGATAAAATACTGCGCTCTATACTAGGTAGCGTTTCTAATGAAAATGAAGGGTTGCCAAGAGAACAATTAGATTATTATTTAGTTCGTGATTATAATCGAAACGACCGTATTGGTAAAAGTTACATCGAAAAACAATACGAAGATGCACTACATGGAACGAAAGAACAGTCTAAAAATATTATGGATAAAGCAGGGAAGATTGTTCGAACAGAAAAAGTGACTGAAGGAAAAAGTGGAAATAACTTGATGTTAACAGTCGATATGGATTTACAGAAAAGAGTAGAGGGAAGCCTTGAAAAGAATTTACGAGCCTTTCATGCTGCAGAGCCGATGATGGATCGTGCGTTCGTAGTAATGATGAATCCGAAAAACGGTCAAATTTTATCAATGGCAGGAAAGAAAATTGTAAATAAAGATGGCGGTATGCAAATAGAAGATTATGCATTAGGAACGATGACAAGTTCTTATGAGTTAGGGTCAACTGTAAAAGGGGCTACTTTATTAACTGGATATCAAACAGAAGCGATTAAGCCGTATACACACTTCTTTGATGCGCCAATGTATTTTAAAGGAAGTTCTAAGCCGAAGAAATCGTGGAAAGAATTTGGGGATATTGATGATTTAAGAGCTTTGCAAGTGTCATCGAACGTTTATATGTTTAATACAGCTTTAAAAATGGCAGGCATTAATTATGTTCCAAACAATCCATTAGATATTAAACAAGAAACATTTAATAAAATGCGCTACTATTTTAGACAATTTGGCCTAGGTGTGTCGACTGGTATTGACCTGCCAAATGAATCGATCGGTCAAATAGGTAGAACTGATAACATACCCGGATTTTTACTTGATTACGCGATTGGACAGTATGATACATATACGCCGCTTCAGCTTGCGCAATATATTTCAACCATTGCAAATGGCGGTTACCGAATGAAACCACAAATTGTACAAGAAGTTAGAGAGCAACCGAATAGACCAGAGGATGCAGGAAAAGTCGTTCGGTCGATTGAACCAGTTGTATTAAATAGAGTGGATATGGAAACTTCGTACATTAATCATGTAAAAGAAGGATTTAGAAGAGTTTTTCAAGAAGCTGACGGAACCGGAACCGGAACATTTAAAGGTCTACCATATAAACCAGCGGGAAAAACAGGAACAGCTGAGACAGTATATGGTGGAGAAAGTGATATTGGAAGAGATGAGAACAACAACCGAAAAAAATGTTATAATTTAACTCTTGCCGGTTATGCACCATATGATGCGGATCCTGAAGTAGCTTTTTCAGTTGTTGTACCATGGGTGAATGATGATAAATCAGGAATTAATTCTGCGATTGGTAAAGAGATTTTGGATGCGTATTTTGAATTAAAAACAAATAGATCAAATACAAATTCAATTCCAGTAGAACAACCGAACAAGGCACAGTAAAAATAGTATCACTGCATGGAAACATATTGTGCAGTGATATATTTTTTGAGTTAAAAAGCGCTTTATAAGGTGGGAATGGATATGAAAAAGGAGATTAAGAGAGGCTGGGGAAAGTACATACTATTTATATTGGTGATAGTCATAGGCTACCATTCTTTTACTTTATGTAAGGTGGAAGGGGAATCGATGCAGCCGACTTTATATGAAGAAGACTACGTATTTGTAAATAAAGCGGTAGTACGTCTTTCTAATTTACAACACGGAGAAATTGTCATTATAAAAGAAGAGGATGAATCGAAATATTATGTGAAACGTGTAATAGGGCTTCCTGGTGATGTAATTAACATAACGAATGGAAAGGTATATGTGAACGATAAAAAGCAAGAAGAACCATATACGAACAAAGATTTATTTAACAACACACAAGTGTTTTATAACTTTCAAAAGACAAAAATTCCACCAAATAAGTTATTTGTAATGGGAGATAACCGCGAAGTAAGTAGAGATAGTCGCAATGGCTTAGGATATATTAAAGAAGATAACATAATTGGCAAGGTGGAATTCGTATATTATCCTTTTTCAAAAATGAAAATGATAGAATAAGTGGGGGATGAGCAAAACCCCACTTATTAAAGTTTCACTTTATTTTCTTTAAAAAACCTTTTGGATTAAATGATATGAAAAATTTATGTTTAGACTCGTCGATTATGAAGTTATTGTTTTTAGTTAAAAACTCTTCCACAGCTTCCATTGGGCCAGGACCCCAATCGGGAAGAAGCGGATTTCCGTTAATGGAGGTATCTTCTACAATTATATAACTGCCAGTAGTGACGATAGATTTATATAGCAAGAGTTCTTTGGAAACATGCTCTTTACTATGATCAGAATCTAAAATAACTAAAATCACATCATCAGGTTTGCGCATACTTACTATTGTTTGGATGGCCTGCACAGAAACAGAAGATGCTATTAAATACGTAATCCGATTATGTGATGGCCGATTTGGCTGCGGAGTTATATCGATAGTAAGTACGTGACCTTTTCCAATTAAATCTAACATAGAAGCTAAATACAGTGCACTGCCACCGTGAAAAGTCCCGCATTCAATAATTAAATCGGGCTTTAATTCATAAATGATTTCTTGATACAAAAAGAGATCAGAGGGAAGTTTACAGATTGGAACTCCAAACCATTGTGTATCGTTTAACCACACGAGGCTGTCGTAATATTGTTTTAGAAATTCATTGCTTATAGTATCGATTTTAAATTCTCCTTTCTAAAAAGGATTCTCTCGTTTGACGTAAAGTGTTTACGCATGAAAGTTGTACTATATATTATGTAGTAAGGAATTGTAAGGCGAGTGTTTTTACTTGAAAATAAGCCAAATAACTCATGTGGAAAATGAAAGGAAATGATCGTATGTACAAATACACAATTTGCTTTATTAGAAAAAGCGATAAAATACTGCTATTAAATAGAAATAAAAAGCCGAATATGGGGATGTGGAATGGTGTTGGAGGAAAAATAGAAGAGAATGAAACGCCATACGAAGGAATAATTAGAGAAACGTTTGAGGAAACGGGCATAGAACTTTCAAGTGTAACGTATAAAGGGACTGTTGGTTTTAAAGGTAAAGGTGAGCCCCAGGCTAGTGAAGGAATGTATGTGTTCGTTGCTGATTTGCCAGATGGAATGCAAATGAATACACCATTACGTACGGCTGAAGGCTTATTAGAATGGAAAGAAATTGATTGGATATTAGATGGTGATAATAGAGGAGTAGTTAGCAATTTACCAAAATACTTACCCACAGTATTAACAGAAGAAAATAAGTTAAAACATATATTCACGTACGATAACCGGAATATTATTCATTACACAACTGCATGTTTGAAAGAAGATGATGCGAACAAGCGATATGAAAAACAACTTGTTTCTCAATAGAAGAGGAAAGTGAAAAATCACGTTTTTGCTCTCGTTATATATGCGAGGTGATTATAAGTTTCAGAAATACAATTCATTGGTCATAATTGTAATATGTATGATATAACTTTTCTTATGGTGAAAGAGTAGAGAACATACGTAAACGGAACAAAAAAGGAGGTGGCTTTGCCACCTCTTTTCCGTTAGTCACGAATCGCCTTAATCATAAATCGATGTTGCTTCACATCAAAATATCCTTTTTGCAAGATAATCTCATGTATACGATATAACTCCTCATAGTACCTTTCGACAGTGAAATCAGGAATTTGCCACGGAATTGCTTTTAAATAATAGACGATAGCGCCAATATCATAAAAGCGTTGGAAAGGGAATTCTTCTTTTGCTTCTAAGATAGTAAATCCGTTTTCCTGTAGTTCATTACATGCCGCTTCAAGCGACCAACTTGCAAATTCACTATTTAGTGGTGTGTCAAATTGGTCATTAAGTTCCGCGCAATCGAGACCGCCAACTTGTTGTGTAAGAAATGTTCCATTTGGAGAAAGGATTCTTTTTACTTCAGAAGCAGCATATGATTCATGTTGGTTTAGGATTAGATTAAACTGACCATCTTGAAATGGCAATGAAGTATCATCGTTCACCTCTACAACAGTAACCCCTAAAGGCTCTAATTTCTTTCGAGCAATTGGCACGTTTGGAGCGTAGCCCTCAGTAGCATAAATAGTTGACGGGAACGGTTGTAACATAGATAAAAACTCTCCGCCGCCAGTACCCATATCGAGCATTGATTCTGCATGCTGCATAAGCTGGAAAGCTGTACTGCCATATGACCACGATAAAGGCTCACTCTTCATTCGACCCGTTTCTGAAATGAAAGAAAAATCCCAACCGCTAAAATTTGTATTAGCACTTTCTAATAAAGTTAAAAATAATGGATCACGTTTCATAATTGTATCCTCCTATTTTGTAAGTAAATGATATGGTGAGAAAAGAAAAAAGGAGGACCTCTTATGAAAGGGGAACGGTTTTACGTTTCGTGTTCGAATAGATTCATATAAATTCGCTCCTTGTGAGAATAGTAATTTATATATTCGGGATAATCGAGTGGGAATCCTTTAAAATTATGGGAGAAGGTAGTTGTTTGATGAAAGATTGGATGGAGTGTACAGAAAAAGGGTGCACTCAAACTTTAGAAAAGGTATTTAGTAAACTTAAATTTCCGCCCAGCCCTTTTATGAGATATGTGATATTTCTCACTACTATTAAGTAACAATAAAGTCGTACTGTTTATAAAAGAAGTGACGTTTTTGTATCCCTTTGGATTTACTTATCTATGGGATAAGTAAAGAAGTAGACGTATAAACTGAATATAAAAACGTTTTAATTCTTTGGAAACATTCCATAATTTAGTATTGTTATATATGGAATAATTTATTTGTACGAAAAGAGGAATAAGATGTTTATACAAAAGTATAAGGGTTTGATGCTAGGGATAGTTGGTGCTGTATTAGGAGTAATATCCTTTGTTTATTTTAAAGATTTAGATTATATATAAGACGGGCCTTAAGTTATTATCTGTAACATTAATCATTATAGGTCGGGTTATTGCCTGTGATTCGACCCGTTTCAATAAAAAAGAGAATAATAACGTATAAGATTATTATTATATAAATTTAGCTTGTTGAGCATGGGGAATACTAATCTTACAAAATTGTAAGATTAGAAGTCACATAGTTAGATAGAAGTCATTAACTTATGAAAAAAACTCATCTATAATCCAGATATAAATCATTTACTAAAGGAGTATTCTAATGAAAAAAATTATAAGTTATACAGTTGTTATTGCTATTTTTATAGGAATAGGATTAGGAGTAAAACGTTATGTGCAAGGTCCAGGACAACCAGTCGATGGGATTCTAGTTAGTGGTACTGCAACTGACGTAGAAAAAGTTAAACAAGAGTTTAAAGATGACACTAAACAATCAATAGACTATAAGGTAAAGTACGTCACAACAACAAAAAGGATTCCATTATCAGAAGAAGATAAGAAACAAAATGATACAAATGAAGAATTTGAAATCAACACTACAGAATATGCAGTTATTAATAGTTCTACCGCGGTAAAATTATTTAATAAGGGACTTCTAAGAGCTAGAAAAAATCCAAATTTAGCATCTATTATTTCTGAGAGGGTGAAAGATAAAAATAAAGTATCTAGTGATCAGAATCTATTATTTTCTTATGCGGTTGATAATTCAACGGTTGCTAATTTTGAAAATAACCAGTTGAATTTGAACGGTAAGATGGTATCTGCCCAGTATGTTAAACAGCAAATTTGGATTGGGTATGTTCCAATGAACCTTGTTATTCTAAACGACCAAGACTATAATACAATTTCTGAATCAGAGTCAATAATGAAATTGATTCAATTTCAAAAACGTAATTTTGATTATAAAAACAAACAAGAAGTAGACAAAGTTTTACAACAGATTGATAAGCTCTCTTCGAATAATCAGAATAAAATAAACTTTGTAGAGGTACAAGACTAAATTAAAATGAAAATAAGGTGATATAAATGGAAATCGTAAGAATAGAAAATGTAGTCAAAAGTTATGGTGAAGGAAATAGTAGGGTAGATGCTTTGAAGGGCATAAATCTTTCTATACAGCAAGGGGAATTTGTTTCAATCGTAGGAGCTTCTGGCTCAGGTAAAAGTACATTGTTGCATATTTTGGGAGGATTGGACCGTCCGAGTTCAGGACAAGTATTTATTGGAGAGAACAATATTTATAATTATTCAGATAATGAACTTTCGATATTTAGAAGAAGAAAAGTTGGTTTTATATTTCAGTTCTTTAATTTAATTCCTGTATTGAATGTGCAAGAGAATATAGCTTTGCCCACTTTACTAGATAATGAACCTGTAGATAATCCTTATATGGACGAAATTATTGAAATTCTGGGACTTCATGAAAGACGAAATCATTTACCATCTGAATTATCAGGAGGTCAGCAACAACGGGTTTCGATTGGGAGGGCACTTATAAATCGCCCACATTTAATCTTAGCTGATGAACCTACAGGAAATCTGGATACTCAAAACACAAAAGAAGTCATGGATTTATTAAGATTGACAGCAAAAAAATATAATCAAACTATTGTATTGATTACTCACGATTTAAAAATTGCATCAACTTCTGACCGTATTATTACAATTGAAGATGGCCAAATCATTTCCGATCAGTGGCTATCCACGAATAAGCCTAAGACGGGAGGAAACTAATCTTGATTGGTAATTATAAACAATTAAGCAGGAGATACTTAAAGGGAAATAAGAAACGAACAATTTTAACTTTGATAGGAATCGTACTCTCTGTATCGTTAATTTCTACAATCGGCCTATTTATGAACGGTACTCAGATTTCTCAAATCGAGAATACGAAAAAGAGGCAAGGGTATTCTTTTCATGCCGTTGTATTAAATTACGATGAATCGATATTGAAAAAAATTAAATATAACCCGCAAATTGAATCATTTGGTTTAATGTCACAGGGAGAAACAGTCCAAGTTGGAGAGGCTGCTGTAAAAATGAATTTTGCTGATGATAACGCCTTGGAATTTTTAAAATACAGTATTATTAAGGGCAGATTGCCATCTAATGATCAAGAAGTTGCTGTTGATCCCTGGGTATTACCTTATATAAAAGAAAATATTCAAATAGGTGATTCATTCGAATTAAATGAAAAAAAATACAAATTGGTTGGTTTTCTAAGTGATAGTACATATACACAGGAAAATAAGGTGGGACGGTTACTAACCTATAAGAGTAAGTTTAGCGCTGGTGAAGGAAAAATATTAGTTGGAATTAGCTCAAAAGCAAACTTTAATGAGGTTTTAGAGGGACTCAAGACCATTTCCGGAGAAAATAATATTAATATAAGTAATGAATTAATTCAATTAGAGAAACCAGGTTACAATAATTCGATTATGGCTACGCTAATTATTACAATCAGCATTGTTGTGATAGCGACAATTGTTGTGATTTACAACGCTTTTCAAATCAGTGTCGTAGAACGAACGAGGCAGTTTGGCTTGTTGAGAAGCATTGGTGCAACACGAAAGCAAATTAGACAAATCGTTCTGAGAGAAGCTACTTTTCTGGCTGTTATCGCTATACCAATTGGAATTATATGTAGCCTAATAGCACTTGCCTCTCTGCAGTTCACTTTTTCACTTTTAATGGAAAATAGTAAAGCGGTCTCGATATTTTATGTTGATTGGAATATTTTACTGGTAAGTTCGATTATTACCTTGCTTTCTGTAATAGCGTCAAGTTTGTACCCAGCTTATTTTGCAGGGAAAATCTCCCCTTTGTTGGCAATTAGTAGCAGGTTGTCAATTAAAAAGGAACAAATCAAAAAACAAAAGAATTCCATGGTGAAAAAACCTTTATCTATTCCTTTGAGCATGGCTATGAAAAATGTTAAGCGAAATAAAAATCGCTATACCATTACAATCTTATCAATTATTATAAGTAGTGTGTTATTTATTACTTTCTCGTATTTAATGAGTGTTGCATTTGCATCTAAATCTTTTGATAAGTTATCTGTTAAATCGGATATTACAATTAAGATAGTGGATAATAATCCAGATCATTTAGCTGAAAGTGAACAAGTTTTGCATCAATTGAAATCACTTGAAAATATATCTAAAGTATACGAAAAAAAGCAGAATAGCTTTGAAACTAAATTAAAGGATGTAACTCAATCTTCCGCGACAGTAAAGGAAATAGAAAACACGATTGGAAAAAGCTATACCATTACAATCGTAAATAATTATCAAGAAAATAAAACAAAAAAAGAAGAAAAACTTACTTTACAAGTGCTTGCATATGGTTTCATCACAGTCATTTCTTTAATTAGTAGCGTTAATATCCTCAATACTATAACTATAAGTATCATGACTAGACGAAAAGAATTGGCCGCTTTGAAATCCATTGGTATGTCACAAAAGGATTTGAAAAAAATGATTACCTATGAAGCTTTGATTTACGGTTTTTCTGGAAGTTTACAAGGAATCTTTTTTGGCTGTATATTGTCTTATATTATATATTTAGCTATATCTGATATGTTGAAAATGACATGGACGATTCCCTATGAGGCTTGTATCATTACGTTTGTTTCAGCTTTAATAATTAGTTATTTATCAGTCTTAAATCCATTGAAAAAAATTCAACAAGATAATATTATTGATAATATCAGAGAACAATAATATTATAAGCCTGGCTAGATTATAGCCAGGCTATTGTAATTGGAGTATAAGCTAGGGGAAAAAAGGAGAGGGCATACTTGAATAAAAAAATATTACTAGTTGAAGATGATGAAGCTCTTGGCATAGCCATCGAATTTTCATTGAGAAATGAAGGTTATGAGGTGATTAGAGCGTCCAGTGTAAAAGAAGCTAAACACCAGTTTGTTCACAATACATTTGATTTGTCCATCCTTGATATCGGCCTACCAGATGGTAATGGTTATGACTTATGTTTGTATTTTAAAAAGAAAAACGAGAATTCGATTATTATTTTCTTAACTGCACTAGATGAAGAAGCAAATGTGGTAATGGGGCTGGATATAGGCGGTGATGATTATATAACCAAACCTTTTCGGGTTAGGGAACTCATGGCCAGAGTGAAAGTACAATTGCGTAAACAAGCGTCGCTAGAAACGCCATCTCAAATTTTAAGATCTGAGAATATAAGAATCGATACGAACCTAGTCAAGGTTTATAAAAATTGTGAAAGTATTACATTGACGAATTTAGAATACAAGCTGCTATTGAATTTCATGAAGAATTCTCACAAAGCATTAAAAAGAGATGAACTCCTACAACAAATAACAGAAGGAGAAAATGTTTTTTTTGATGAAAACACGTTATCTGTATACATAAAGCGTTTAAGAGCTAAAGTTGAAGACAATCCTCAAAAACCACAGTTTATCGTTACCGAAAGAGGATATGGTTATCGTTGGAGCAAGGACGTGATTGGGTGAGCAAGATAATGAAAAATACCGAGTTAAAAAGCTATATGACGATACTAGCCGTCCTTTTATCTATATTTGTGATTTACCAATTTATTATTCAACAATTATTTTATGATCATTTGAAAAGAGACTCTATTGCAACATGGGGGGAAATTACAGCTAGGTTGGTAGAGCAGAATCCAGAAAATGAAGCGGAAATTATGAAAGTCTTATCAAGTCATTCGTCTCACTCAAGTAAATATCAGGAAAAAGGGACAGAGATCCTAAAGCAATATGGATTATATGAAGACTTGGATTCAAAATTTTTTCCTCACTTAAATAATCTAATTATTAATCACAATCAATTTATGATGTGGGGATTGATTGCTTTTGGATTTTTACTTTTTGTTGCAAACTACATGCAACAAAAAATTATTTTCAATAAGATTAGCCAGCTTACTAGAGCTGCAAAAAAGATAATCGAGGGAGATTACTCGGTTGTCATCAATGAAAATAAAGAGGGGGATTTCGCGAAACTGGCGATTTCATTTCGTTCAATGAGGGATATCATTAGAAAAAATATGCATGATTTGCTTGAAGAGAAACGGTTTTTAGGAGAAATGTTGCAGGATATATCTCATCAGTTAAAAACGCCGCTTTCAACTATTTCTATCTATAATGAAATGTTGTTAAATGAGAAACTATCCCGAGAGCAACAAGCTCAATTACTACAAAATAATGATATTCAGATTTCTAGAATGAATGTCTTAATTCAGAATTTGTTAAAAGTAGCAAAAATTGATGCAAAAGCGATTTCGTTTGATAAAGAGCCAGGGAATTTAGTAGATACGACTGAGGAAGTACTAAATCGCTTGCAAAGCATGATAAGTGATAAAAATATTTTGATTGATTGGAATGCACCAAGAGAAATAGTCGTTATTCACGACAAATTATGGATGCAGGAAGCTTTGTTAAACCTGTTGAAGAATGCAATCGAACATTCTAAACCCGGTGGTAAAATAATGATTCAGGCCAAAAATTCTCCAATCTATACAGAACTAGTAATCCAAGACTTTGGAGAGGGAATTTCAGCTGAAGAATTACCTCATATTTTTGAACGATTCTATAAATCAAGTAGTTCTAAAAAGCACGGATCGACCGGAATTGGATTGGCACTTGTCAAAGCTATTATAGAGGCACATCACGCCTTAATTACAGTTGAAAGTGAAAAAAATACTTATACAAAATTTACAATTATTTTTATGAAATTTTAATAACAGTTTGGTATATATTTTAATCTTTTTAATATAAAGGGTTTTTTTTATGTTTAATAGATTGAAGTGTTTTCTTTTATCTGAGAAAGAAATAGTTGATACTGTGAAAAAATACAAGGAGGAAAAAATACACGTTTCCATAATAAAAGATTTTTTAGGGGATTTAATCTTAATAAGAACTTTTACATTTTTAATGTTTGTTCCAGTATCAACTTTTATTTTTTCAGTTATAATTTATGGAGCTGTTTTCTTTTTATCAGGCATTAAGATTACTGTTTGGGGCATCACTATAATGTTATTAGTTCCAATAACATTACTTTTCTATATGAATATAACTAATACATCAATTATTATTACTGATTTAGTGAGAAAATTTTTATTAACCATAAAATATCTAAATCCATTTTACTCAATCATAAATAAACCTTGGCTCTTTATTTTTGAATTATTAATTGGTTTTTTATATGTATTTCTGCTATCTTTATTTTCTATTTGGATAGTATTACATTCATTAGAAATAGATTTTTCTGAATTTAGTTCGGAGGACAATCGAAGTTTTCAATTTTCAATTATTATTTTACATACAGCAATTTATTTGTTTATAAGAGTTCATGGCCAGTATTGTAAGACAACTAAGCAAAAAATTAAAAAGCTGAAAATGAAGTTTTATTTATGGTTTTGTTCTATGATTGCAAGTATTGTATATATATTTGAATCACTCTTTAATTATATGAATGGAATCCAAGCAATTTATTTTATTTTTGTTTTAATGATTGCTTTAGAAAGAACAGTGACACATTATAAGAAATTTATAGATTTTTTAGAATGTGAAAATTTGTATGAAAAATATTTTTAGAGAGAAAAGTCTTTTGAAATATAAAAAGTTATACCTACTAAATACTGGACGAGTAAAAAAACGCTATTCTTTTTCTAGAATCATAGGAAAAGATAGCGTTTTTGTTTAATATACTCAAAAACAAAAATCTTTTGGTAAAGTACCATTTTTAATAACTGTTCTTAACCCATGTTTTATAATCCAAGGATTAATAGGATGCTGTTTATCACGTAATTGCTGTAACCATTGAAAAACGAGTTCTTTATCTTCTTTCGTAATATCGTTAATATGATTGGCTACAGATTTTTGAACATATTTAGAAGGGTCATTCATTAATGGTTCAAGAAGTTGTAAATTGTACTTAAAATCACCTTTTAGAGCTCCTATTTTTTTAGCCCAAGGAAGCCTTGGTCTTGTACCTTCAGAAACTAATCTCCTAATGTGGCTGTTTTCGTCATGAATCCACTGTTGTAATATGTTTAGTGTATCTTCATGGTATGTTTCAAGAAAGGGCCGAATGGCATATTCAGCAGTATTCCTTTTCGTTATTTCATACATTGCATTAAACGAGATTTTAAAATCGTTAAGCCCATATTTTTCAACGTATTTTGCAACAGGCATGTACATATATCCATTTGTAAATGTGCCTACTTCTGTTGTATTTTCTGGTCCTAATGTTTTCAGTAATATATGTATTGCGGCATTAAAATCTTTTTGTAAAGCATTGTGTAATTCATCTGCAATTACTTCAATACGCTGTTTTAACTCTAAATTTTCAACTTTACAAGCTACAGAATCTACAAAGATGCTTTTAGAGAAACAAGGATCGTGTTTACAAATAGAATCAGCTATTTTTTCTGCTAATTCTTCATTAAATAAAAATTTTAACGGAACATATTTACCCATTTTTTCACCTCGGTGGTCAAATGAAAACAATTTTTATTTTTTAATCGACAATCCATAAACCAAAGTCTCACTCGGAGTCGTAATACTAAAACCTGTCGTCTTATAATCAAGTTTCACCGTATCACCAGTGTAGTCTTTCGTGAATGAATCCATTTGTACGATAAGCTCTGCATCTTCATATACAACATCATCTGCGTTATATGTATCCCAAATTAAATCGACATCAACGAAAATACTACAAGAGTTCGTCATTGTTCCTCTAATGCGAACGATCTTTTTATCTTCAAGTTCTAATCTATGTATAGCTGCTTTCGCTTCATCAGTAATGCGAATGTTCATTGTATCCCAACCTTTATTTATATTTCCTTTATTATTGCAAAAACAGGAGCAATAGGGAAGTAAAGAGGTTTGCAACAAAAAACGAGCAAACAAATTTGTTTGCTCGTTTCACTTTATTTTAGTTCACATTTATCAAGTGGAATCACTTTTGTTTTTTTCGTAAATTTATAACCTAACCATAGTACTAAGAAGAGTGGTAAACCGATGTAAGAAACGAGTACACCGTTCCAATCAATTGCTTCACCCATAAATGCGCCGTAGTTTTGTCCTAAAATTACGATGATACAAAGTGTAAATGCGAAGATTGGACCGAATGGGAACCATTTTGCTCTATATGGTAAGTCATTTAAATCTTTTCCTTGTGCGATATATGCTTTACGGAAACGGTAATGACTAATTGCAATTCCAACCCATGCGATAAAACCAGACATTCCGGATGCGTTTAATAACCAAATGTATACAACACCATCACCGAATAAAGAAGCAATGAAAGCAATACTACCAACAATTGACGTTACGATTAACGCGTTAACAGGTACACCGCGGCTATCTAATTTACCAAGAAACTTTGGTGCTTTTCCTTGGCGTGCTAAATCCCAAAGCATACGAGTTGATGCATACATACCAGAGTTACCAGCAGATAGTACAGCAGTTAAAATAACAGCGTTCATAACAGAAGCAGCAAAGGCAACGCCCGCTTTTTCAAAAATAAGTGTAAACGGACTTACTGTAACATCACTTGCAGCAAGGCTTTCAGTTGTATAAGGAATTAATAAACCGATAACGAGAATCGCAAGGATATAGAATAAAAGAATACGCCAAAAGATTGAACGAATTGCTTTTGGGATATTACGTTCTGGATCAGACGTTTCACCAGCAGCTACTCCTAATAGTTCAGTACCTTGGAATGAGAAACCAGCTGCCATAAACACACCGATAATTGCCATGATACCGCCGTTAAATGGTGCATCTGCAACAGTGAAGTTTTTAAATCCAACCGTTTCACCGCCCATAATTCCAAAAATCATCATGAAACCAACAATTAAAAAGATAATAATCGTAACTACTTTAATAAGTGCGAACCAATATTCAGATTCACCAAACCCTTTAACAGATAAATAGTTTAAAAGGAAAATAATAGCTAAACATAATCCGCTCCAAATAAGAGAAGGGGTATCTGGGAACCAAAATTTCATAATTAATGTTACGGCTGCAAGTTCAGCAGCAATCGTAATTGCCCAGTTATACCAATAGTTCCATCCAAGTGCAAAGCCAAGTGATGGATCAACAAATTTTGTTGCATACGTGCTAAAAGATCCAGTAACAGGCATGTAAGCTGCAAGTTCAGCTAAGCTTGTCATTAAAAAATAAACCATAATTCCAATTGCGGCGTATGCAATTAATGCGCCACCAGGTCCAGCTGTATGGATGACACCACCGCTGGCAAGAAATAGTCCGGTACCAATTGTACCACCGAGAGAAATCATCGTAAGGTGACGAGATTTTAATCCGCGTTTTAATTCACCTTGTCCTTGTGTAGTTTGCGTTTTAGAGGTAGATTGATTTGTTGCGCTATTCATGTTCAACACTCCTTTTCTTGTAGGTTAGGAAGGAGCGGGGGAGAAAAATACAAAAAACCGCCAAAGGAATTTGGCGGAACGTTTCACAAATAACCACCCCATCATACCCTTCCGTTAAGATAGCACCCCACGTTTACACGGTAATTTTGTAAACGTGACAGTTCTGTTCCTTTCGGAGACAGCCCCAGCTCATATTTCCAGAGAAGAAATATAAACTTCGGCAACTTTTCCTTTCAAACGGAGTCAGCTGACATTCTCTGTGTCTCGTCCGTTTTACTATTAAAAGTCGCAACCTCTACCTCATCGGATTGATGAGGATTTATATATTGCTAAGATTTTTAATATATGGCAATTGTAATGACTTTCTGAATATATTGCAAGATATTTTGTTAGGAAAAGTCAAAAAATATCGGTTATTGTATAGGAAACGCTTGCAAAACTCCACCCGAACCTACTATTATGTAGCAATAAACAAAGAAAAAATTGTTATACAAATGTTTCGCAAAAAATATTGAAAAACCCTCTAAATTAAAAGAAAATTCAGAAAAATATAATTCGACATAACTATCAAAAGAGGATTATTCCTTAAATTCGTTTCAAAGAATAAGTATAAATTTAACGAATAGGATGAATATTCTTTTTGTTTTTAGTGAAATTGAGGTATTGTTTAATTGAAAAGGGGAAATCAATATGAAATTAGAAACAGAAAGGCTCTATATAGTGCCGTGTACAGAAGAGAGAATTCAAATTGCTAACGAGCAAGGATACAATAGCGGTCCGCATATTGTAGGGCATGTAAAGAATGTAAAACAAGATGTGGCTTTATTACCATGGGGGGCGTGGTATGTTCTTCGGAAAGAAGATGATAGCGTTTTAGGTGATATTGGATTTAAAGGTGGACCAAACGAGAATCAAACAGTGGAAATTGGCTATGGATTTATTGAGAAATATTGGAATATGGGCTATGCAACAGAAGCTGTAAGAGAACTAATCGATTGGGCTTTCAAAACAGGAGAGGTAGAAACAATAATTGCAGAGACACTTCTAGATAATTATAGTTCGATTCGTGTTTTAGAAAAGTTACATATGAAGAGAGTAAATGCTACAGAAACGATGATTAATTGGAAAATAGAAAAATAAAAAATACCGCTCTAAATTGGGCGGTATTTTTTATAGTTATGGTAGCATTTGCTTCTGATCATTTGGATACTCAGCGGTTGATGCGTTAGGACGATTGGAATGATTTCGAACAGCGATGAAAATAGAAATAATAACGACAAGACCAACTGCAACGTAAGAAAGTGAAATAATAGTTGGATCCACTTTAAATGTAGTAAGCAGTGTACGTATATTCGTAAAGATAATAAGACCGCCAACTAATACCCCAAGTAAATGTGCTGGAACGATACGAACTAACCATGCAGCAATTGGAGCTGCGACAATACCGCCAAGCATTAACGCAAATACCCAAACCCAGCTTACTTGTTCCCAACCAAGTGAGATGAAGAAGCCAATTGTTGCAGCGAGTGAAACAGGAAATTCACTCGTATCTACAGATCCAATAACTTTTCTAGCTTCATTTCCTCTTGCTAGAAGAACAGGCGTCGTAATCGGCCCCCAACCACCGCCACCAGTTGAATCAACGAATCCAGCGAATAAACCAAGCGGCACAAGTTGTTTTGCAGACATACGCTTATTTGAAGTGACAATTTGTTTTTGAATGATGAATCGTAATAAAATATAAACCCCTAAAGTAAATAAAAATACGGAAATGTACGGTTTGATTACATCGCCAGGCAAATTACTTAAAAAACATGCCCCAACAAATGCGCCGATTGCCCCAGGTAATGTAAGCCTGGAAACTGTATATTTATCAACGTTTCCAAATTTGATATGAGATGCGCCAGAAGCTGCAGTTGTAACGACTTCAGCTAAATGAACCGATGCGGAAGCTACAGCCGGTGCAATACCAAACATTAATAATAGTGAAGTAGACGTTACCCCATACGCCATTCCGAGTGCTCCATCGATCAATTGAGCGAAAAATCCAATAATAGCAAAGACAATTAATTTCTGCATAAATATTCCCCCTGTAATAATAAATGAAAAAGACACTTTTCCCGTATGAGAAAAGTGCCTTTGGTTTTTCCAATCAGCAATAATTAAATTTGTTTCATTATAATACATATTAATCGTATAAATCAACTAGGTTTTAAAGTTTTTGAATTGAATGAAAGAAAAATAAAATATACAATAAAAGGATGGAGAGAAAGGGGAGAAAGACATGTTACGATTTGATCATCTCGTTCACACAGTTCATGGTACACCGGAGGAAGCGGCAAAACAAATGCAGGAACTTGGATTTCATACCGCACTAGGCGGAGAGCATACGAATTGGGGTACTTGGAATAGTTTAAGTTATTTTGATTTATCATATATAGAATTTTTAGCAGTTCAACATGAAGAAAAAGCGAAAGAAGCAGAAAATCCATTAGTACAAGAAACAGTGGTGAAACTACAAAATGGAGAAGGAATGCTACAAATCGCAATCCGAACAGATGCAATTGAGGAGCTAGTAGTTAACTTTAAGAAGCACGGCTTACATACGATAGGGCCATTTGAAGGGAAACGCATGAGAAAAGATGGCCGGCTTTTAGAATGGAAAATGTTATTTGTTAAGCAAGAAGAGAACGGACTGAAATTACCTTTCTTTATACAGTGGAATGAAACGGACGAAGAAAGAAGAAACGATTTACGTAACATTGGAACGATTACGGAACATAAAAACAAAGTACAACAAATTGAAACGATCCATTATGCAGTGAAAAACGTTCGAGAAACGGTGCGGAAATGGAAAGAAGTAATGGGACTATCTACAAGCTCAGTTGTGAAAAATGAAAAATGGAATGCTGAGTGTCAAAGTGTAGTGTTTGGAGATATTCATGTACAGTTTTGTGAACCGATTGAAGAAGGGCTAGTGCTAGAACATTTGAATAAGAATGGCGAAAATCCATTTGCAGTAGAGTTTACAGGTGGAAATAAACGAGAGCATGAAGTGCTAGGTAGTTTGTACATATATTAATAGAGGTGAATGTTGTGGAAGAAATGCTTAGAGAGATAGAGAGAAAACTAGAATGGCCTCGTATTGCAAAGTGTACAGCTATTTCAAAAGGTTTTTCACATGAAGAGAAGTATAAAATTGAATTAAAGAATCAAGAAACTTATTTTGTAAAAATATGTGATGCTGTTCATTTTGAACGTAAACAAGAAGAATATACGTATATGCAACAATTAGAGTCATTACATATTCCAACACCCAAGTTAATTCATTTCATAATACTTGAGAAATTAAATAAATGTGTTCAAGTATTTGAATGGACCCGAGGTATAAATGGTGAAGAAGGTTTAACGAAGCTAACGGTGGAAGAACAGTATAATGCAGGAAGAAAAGCAGGGGAAGTATTAAAGAGAATTCACTCAATTGAAAGAGAAAGTGCAAGTAATAAATGGGAAACATCTAGATGGAATAAATACGAAAGATACATAGAGGCACTAGCAGATTACGAGGTGAATTTTCTGGATTTGAAGCCAGTATTAACCTTTGTAGAAAATCATAAAGATTTATTGAAAAATCGTCCAATAAGATTTTTACATGATGACTTCCATCCAGCAAATAGTATGATTCATAATAAGGAGTTTATCGTTATTGATTTTGGTGGATATGATTTTGGCGATCCAATACACGATTTTTATAACGTAGCGATTTTTACTACAAGAATAAGTAAATCATTTGCGGTTGGACAATTTCACGGTTATTGCGGAGGCGAACCATCGCTTCATTTTTGGAAACTGTATACATTGTACGCCGCGATGACATTCCCAGCGGATATAGTTTGGACGAATCGAAGTACGCCGCATTTAGTAGATGAGATGAAGGAAAGATTAAATGGAATTTTAGAAGATCATAATCATTTTTCATCTTATATTCCAAAATGGTATCAATCAAGTGAATTTAATAAATAAAGGAGTAATTTATATGGATAAAATAGCAGTAATTTCAGATATTCACGGTAATATTCAAGCATTAGAATCCGTGTTAAATGATATTAAATTAAGAGGAATCGAGCGCATTATTTGTCTTGGAGATTTAGTAGGAAAAGGACCTCATTCCAGTGAAGCAATTGAAATCATTCGTAAAGAATGTGAAGTAGTCGTAATGGGAAACTGGGATGATTTTATTACAAAGCCGACTGAATTTGAAGCATTAACATGGCATCAAAAACAATTATCGGAAGAACAAAACGACTATTTAAGAAGCTTACCATTTTCAATCGAGTTTTATATGAGTGGAAAACTCATTCGTATGTTCCACGCCTCACCAAGAAGTTTATATGAAAGAATTCAACCACACGCTTCAAGAGAAGAGCGTATTAGTATGTTCGAAAATAGTGATCTGACAGAAAATATAGAAGGAGAAAGAAAACCAGATGTCGTTTGTTACGGTGACGTTCACCAAGCGTTCGTTCAAAATTTCAGAGGGAAAACGTTATGTAATGCCGGTAGCGTAGGAAACCCACTTGAAATAACGCAAGCTTCCTATTTAATATTTGAAGGAACATATAATGAAAAAGAAGCGGCGAGCTTTTCTATTCAACTTGTACGAGTACCGTATGATATTGAATTAGCTATCAGATTAGCAGAAGAACTCGAAATGCCAGAAATTGAAGAGTATAAGCAAGAGTTACGGACGGCCTTATATCGGGGGGTTAAGGGGAAGTAAGCTAATAATATATCAACAATTTTTCAAATATATCTATCATAACTTAAAATATATCAACGATTCGACAAAGGATATCAATTTACCGTCAAATAGTGACATAGATTGTTACTTATAATTATATTATGTAAACTAATTATAAAGGAAGATATCATGAACCGAAAACAACGAATCAAAGAAATTGCAGATCATATTGTAAAGCTAAACTTAACCTATCCAACAAGAGTTGGAGTAAGTGGTATTACAGCATCAGGAAAAACAACATTTGCAAACGAATTAGCGGAAGAAATAAAAAAACGAGGATTACCAGTAACACGCGCAAGCATTGATGATTTTCATAATCCAAGAGTGATTCGCTATGCAAAAGGAAAAGAATCTGCAAGAGGGTATTATGAAGATGCACACGATTATACAGCTTTCAAAGAAAGATTATTAATGCCTTTAGGACCTAACGGGACTTTACAGTATGAAACGATTTCTCATAACTTAATAACGGATATGTCTGTACATAATGAGCCGCTATTGGCCACGCAAAATATGATATTAATAGTAGATGGAACGTTTCTATTGAAAAAAGACGTTGCGTATTTATTTGATTACAAAATCTTTGTAGATACAAATTTTGAGATTGCGAGAAAACGTGGTGCGAAGCGGGAAACTGAAGCTTTTGGAAGTTATGAAGAAGCAGAGAAGATGTTTTTGAACAGATATCATGCGGCCTGTAAGATGTATATAGATGAGCATAATCCGAAAGAACTTGCAGATGTTTTATTTGAAAATAGTAAATTTGATGATCCAGTAGTTCTATTTAAAAGACATTAATACAGTTTATATAGGGGGAATGAACATTTGTTTAGATGGTTTCAAAAAAATAATAAAGTGAATGAAGAGAAGGATGGACAATATTTAGAAATCAAAAATGAACAGATAAATGAACAGTTAAAACAAAAAATAATGGAACTAGAGAGTATAAGTGAAGACATTTGCAGTAAGTATCAAAAAATATATGAAGAACGTTTTGCGCAAAATGGTAAATTAAATTTGAAGCTGTCAATTAAAAGAGATATAGACGGTGATGAATTAGAAGAACTAACATCTAAGAATTGTTTAGAGTATGAATATAGATCAGAAATTAATTTTGAATATGATGCTTCAAAATCATGGGAAGTCTGTACTATTTCGCTTTGGTATTATTACCAAGGATATCGAAAAAGTAGTAGCATAGGAACACTTTATAGCGGAACGATTAATGAATTAGAAGAAGAAGTTAAAGCAACATTGGAAGAACTGTTACATAGTGAAGATAATTAATGATTCCATTTTATATTGCGTTAAGAATGGGTTTAATTTTATGATACTAATAGGGAATAATTTAGGAAGAGAAATTTAAAGGGGATAAAAAAATGACAGAAGTACTAGAACTAAAAGAAGAACTAATACAAATTAAAAATAATAATTATGCTGTACCAGAAGACGTAGATGCATATCCATATGCGCAGTGGATGCTAGATTATATCGGATCACCTGATGCTGAATTACGTGATGATTTAATTTATAGTACGCTTCACACATGGATTACAAATGATGTATTTAGACAAAAAGAGTTAAGAGGATTAATGTTACAAGCAATTAGTCCTGATTATTTATTTTATAAAATTGGTGAAAAGGGAACAGACTCTGTATTTAAACGTGCATTCTCCGTATTAATTCCACCACTTATTTTATCTGTTCATGAAAGAGAACCGTTGTTATCGGAAGAACAATTGTACAGTGTGGCAGAACAAGTGTTGGAATATGTATATTTAGAAGAAGATGTAAGGGGCTACGTAGAAGGAAAAGGCTGGGCACACTCTACTGCACATGCAGCAGATGCGCTCGATGCGTTAGCACGTACAATTCAAAATCGTGAGTTTTCATATGCGATTCTTGCGGCTGTTCGTCAGAAGGTTCGATTGAGTGATTACGTATATGTACACTTTGAGGATGAGAGATTAGTAAAGCCAATTATGTCGTTACATAACCAAAAGCTTTTAACTGAAGAAGAGTGGAGCAATTGGCTACATAGTATAGCAACTGTTGAGGACATCCGACATCCGCAGCATGCTATTTTAGTACAAAATATTAGATCGTTCTTAAGAAGTTTATATTTCAGAGTTTTAGAGACAGAGGGTAGTACAGCCTTTACAGATGATATATTGGAGACTTTGAAGGGTTTGCGTAGATATTAAAATAATCCATAATTAGAAACAAAGAATACATGTTCATTTTGAAAAATTTATTAGAAATTTATTTTTACATTGTACCCTTTTAGTATAGGCTGAAAGGGGTGTCAAATGAAAAAATTATTAAAGTCAGTGAAAATAATATTTTTAATATGTATTAGTATGATTTTCTTTGGAACAGGAGCTGTATTTATATATCATAACTATCAATTAAAAATGGAATCGGAATTAATGAACAATGAAGGCGAACTTGTTAATTTCGATAATAAAAAATTGAATGTTTATAATGAGGGGAGCGGGGAGGATACGTTTGTATTTATGGCCGGATCTGGAATTGCCGCTCCTGTTTATGAATTGAAAGGCTTATATAGTAAATTTTCGAAAGAAAACAAGATTTCTGTAATTGAGAGAGCTGGTTATGGATACAGTGATGTTTTTCAAGATGAGAGAGATATTGATACGATATTAGAACAAACAAGAGAAGCGCTTATTCGAAGTGGAAATAAACCACCATACATCTTAGTACCACACTCTCTATCGGGTATAGAGGCTATTTATTGGGCACAAAAATATCCGGGTGAAGTAAAAGGGATTATTGCATTAGATATTGGTTTACCTAAACAGTACGTAACTCATAAAATAGGCATGGTGGATTCATTAAAAATAAAAGGGATGAATATTTTAACGAAAATTGGTTTTCAGAGATTAGCTCCCTCTATTACTTATAATCCCCAGGTCATTAAGCAATCCTTTTTAAACGAACAAGAAAAAGAAATTTATAAAGCGCTTACATACAAAAGGGCTTTTAATGATGATATGAAGCAAGAACTTTTACAAAGCTATAATAACAGTAAAAAATCAAATTCCTTATCAATCCCAAAAGAAACACCTATTTTATTTATAGATGCAATTGCTAGGCAAAATAAAGATTCAAAGTATACAAAGCAAAAAAATAAAGATTATAGGGAGTTTGCTAGCGAGTTATTAAGAGCTGATGTGAAAATAATTGAAGGCACACATAGTATTTATTTATACGCTCCTGATGAAATATACAAATTTGCTATGAATTTTATTAATAATAAAGTAGTGAAGAACTAAGCTATTGCTATGATAGCAATGAAAGGTCTACATAATGAAAGCATATAACGTATTAATTGTTGAAGACGATTTAATTATAGGAGATTTATTACAAAAAATTTTGCAGCGCGAGAAGTATAATGTGCATTGGGAGAAAGAGGGAAGGAAAGTTCTTGGTGTAATTCATGAAATAGATTTAGTCATAATGGATGTTATGTTACCAGGCGAAGATGGTTATCAAATTACAAAAAAAATAAAAAATCTAGGGTTAAATATTCCGATTATATTTCTATCAGCTCGGAATGATATGGATAGTAAACTAAAAGGTTTGACTATTGGAGAAGAATACATGATAAAACCTTTTGACCCTAGAGAGTTGTTGTTAAGGATTCAAAAAATGTTAGATAATCAATATGGTACCTTCACGCAAATTAACCATTTATTTATAGATGCAGAATATAAAAGAGTTTTTATAAATGGTTTGCGTAATGAAGTTGCTTTTACAGCAATTGAACGTAAAATATTCTTCTATTTATATGAAAATAGAGATAGAATTTTATCGAAAGAACATTTCTATGATTACCTATGGCAACTCGAAGATAGAAATCAAAATATCATGAACGTACATATAAAGAAAATTAGGACCAAAATTGATGATAAAACAGGTGATATCATACAGAACATATATGGAGAAGGTTATAGACTAAATACCTACATAAAGAAATGAACTTAAAGAAAAAATATCAGTTACTACTATTCTCCGCTATTATTAGCGTACCACTGTTATTGTTGTCGATTAGTATCTTTGTATCAGTTATTTATAATGTTGTCTTTAAAACTAAAAATAAGAACATCCCTTTTCACGAATCCTATGCATATCCTACTATGTTAATCATATTTTTATTAACACTATTAGTATTAGCTTTTGTATTTTCAAAGTCGATTAACACTGTATTAAACAAAATTAATATATTAAATCAAACAATTCGAGATTTAGCTAGTGATAAAAAAATCCCTAATATAATAGATGTTAAAAGCGATGATGAAATGGGAGAACTGATTAAATCAGTAAACTTACTTATAGAAAGAACAACTTATCGAGAATTGGAACTACAGCAACAGGAACAAATAAAAAAGGAACTATTAAATAAATTACGGCATGATATTAATACACCCTTAACAGCGGTCAGATTACAATTATATTATTTAGAAGGTGAGTACAAGGAACAAGTACCAGTAATTGAATCACTTTATGATCAGATACAATATATAAGTGATTTAACTAACGAATTTAATATTCAATCTACAGAAATCTTAGAGAATACTTATATTGTGCATGATGAAGTGAATATACACAATTTAATAGAAAATATGATTAAAAAATGGAGCTATTTGTATAGCATTCATAAAATTGAATTAGTATATAATCCACAAGATAAAGAGTTGATATGGAATAGTAATGAGTTATGGATTCAAAGGCTATTTGATAATATTTTTCAAAATGTCCTTAAACATTCAGAAGCTAAAAAACTCAAAATCATTATAGATGAAGATGTTGTTTCTTTTAGAGATAATGGGATTGGGTTTGATATAAATAGTAAAGGAACGGGACTTGGTTTGAAAAATATTGAAGATATATCAAAGATGTTCGATATAAAATACACTTTACAATCAAATAGTGAGGGGACAATGTTTTCATTTGAAAATACTAAAGTTTAGAGCAAATTACATAAAATCAACATCTCCCAACCATACTAATAAAATGTGTTGGAGGTGAGTTTAATGGACAAAAAAGACTTTGAAAAAGTATATAATGATTATTTACATCAAGGGGAAGAGCAAGCTCAATTTGAAATAGCTCAGGAAGTTACTTCAGGAGCAGAACAAATTGTTGCTGTTCGTAAAAATGATGAAGGTGATTTGATTGCTTTTAAAACAAGTAGCGGGAGAGAGTTAGATTATATGACGGCTCTTAATGAAGCGAAATCAGGGAAGTTAGCTCATGTGGACGTATTTCATAAGTATGGCAGAGATATTATACGTAGTGAACCGGATGGAATAAAAGAAAATAACTTAGATAATTTACCTTCATTTTAAACGGGTAAACCTCAAGAAGAGAATGTTCATTACGATATTCTCTTCTTTGTTTTGCGAAGTTTTCCTAGCAAATAGACGATTCATTTTTAAAGTGCGATCATACTTTTAAAGAGCGCTCTAAATTTCTCTTTATCTTCTGCTGTAAATGGTTTCGGTCCCTTTGTACGTTTACCACTTTTTCGAACCATTGCACTTAAATATCGTGTTTGTAACAATTGTTCAATGTTATCATTCGTATACTTATAGCCTTTATGGTGTAGTACGATACAGCCTTTTGCTAAAGCGAGCGAAGCAAGACCGTAATCTTGTGTTACGATTAAATCTTCTTTTTTTGCTAACTGCATAATTCGGTAATCAGCAGCATCTGCTCCGGAATCAACATATATTGTTTCCACACCTTTCGGCTGCTCTGCATTAGAATAATGAGAAAAACTAGTAACGAGTGTAACAGGAATTTCCGCATTCGTAGCTTCAAAAATAATTACATCTTTTACAGGACAAGCATCTGCATCAACGTAAATTTTCATTTTTATCACTCCTATAACTAGGTTCGTGTTGATAATAATGGTAGATTTAGGTTTTGTCAAATGAGTAATATCTTCCTCAATTTAATACGTATGTATTTTTATAAAATAAACGGATATTTCGAACTAAATAACGAATGTACTATAGATTTTAATAAGTGGTTATATGTAGTGATGTGAAAATTTCTTAATACGAAAGTATTAGGAAGTTTTATTTGAATTTCATTCTGCGGATTGATTTTTAATAGTGTTTATTTGGATAAAATAGCAATAGAATATATATAAATAAAATGTATTTTAAATTAGAGGATCATTTCATGTTACTGCTCTATGCAATGGTTTCAAAAGATAAGTAAGTCTGAAATTAATCAGGAGGGCCGAATGAGGAGTTTTGATTTATCACAAACAACTATTAATATATCAAAAAATGATCTTATTTATAAAACGAATGATAATAAGTATTGGGTGTATGAAGTGATTTTTCAATCGCATGAAGGCATACCACCTCATAGCCATCCATTTGGAGAAGATTGTGCGGTTGTGTTGTCAGGTCATTTGGATTATTATATTTCAAATAAAATAATGATTCGTGCATCAAAAGGAGAGATTGTGTTTGGGTGGAAGAACCATATACATGGCTATAAAAATAATGAAACAGAACCCTTGCATCTATTAATTTTCGTTGCGCCGAATAAAATTGGGCTAGAATATTTACCTGATGATGATCCAAAAATTGTGCACGTACCGGAAGAAAAGCGAATAATGAAGCTTTCCGAATATCAAGTAGTACATTCCCCTTTTTCTTCTTTTGAAAGAATAAAAATAGATGGTGAATATTCAGAAGCATATAATGAGAATGGACTTATGGTGTTTATTGATATCGAAAATAAACAAATGTATATATTTGAGGGTGAGAATGTGGAGATAAAAACTTCAAATCCCATAGTATTTATTAAGTATACAGCTAGATTGTGAGAATGGAGAGTTGCTTTTCTGTATTTATAATAGATATGTAGTTAAGGATATTAAAGAGGAATATTTTACAGAAAATAGGGAATGAGTTTTATTATTTAACTTGTAGACAACGAAATAGAAATGACCATTTATTGAGGAGAGCGATATTTATATGCAGTTATATTTTTATAATGAAAACTTCAGAAATATAATAAATCAATATACATTGTCAGAAGAGCAGCTTTGTTATACAGGTTTACCTAAAAAGCTTGTAAAACTATCGAGTGAGGATTCAGATCGGCATTCAATTTTAGCTATGAAAGATAATGAGCTTGTAACGTTTTTTGTTTTACATAAAAATGACGGGGTTAAACCATATACAAATAATGAAAAATCTATTTTAATAAGAGCATTTTCAACAGATTTTCACCATCAAGGGAAAGGATATGCAAAACAAGCTTTAAAGATATTACCTGACTTTGTCCGAAATAACTTCTTAGGTATAAATGAAATTATTTTAGCAGTAAACGTTAAAAATGTAGCTGCACAATCTTTATATGAAAAATGTGGTTTTTGTGATAATGGGGTTAGAAGGATGGGGCGGAAAGGTGAATTAATCATAATGAGTTACAATTTATAAGAATCATTCTTAGAAGTAGGGAAGAAAGATAAAGAAAAACGAAAAATTTCGAAAAGAAAGCCCCTGTATCAATCATCAGGAGCTTTCTTATAATTTAATTTTGGAATGAAGCTTCTTTTCATTATTTTTTGTTTACTTATTATCTGGAGTTAATGAATAAAGAAGTTTTAAATGTATTAAAAAGTTATTTTATTTCCCACAAACCAAAATAGCCTCACGTAAACGAGAAATCCCTTCCTCAATTTGATCAATATTCACTTTTCCATAAGATAAACGAATATAACCATCTTTCGCGCCGAAAATACTCCCTGGCATAAAAGCAATTTCTTGTTTTAAACTTTGCATAATGAGTTGTTTTTCGTTTATAGGTTCTTTTAATTTCCCCCAAATGTATATACCACCAGTAGGGTTTGAAAAAGAGATTTTATCATGAAGTTGCTTGTTTAGGGCACGAACGATAACGTCTCTTTTTTCTGCTAGTTGTTTTCGTAACGGTACGATATGCGACTGAAATGGTACAGTTTCAAAAAATTGTTGCATAAGCCACTGTGGGAAAATGCTCATACCTAATTCCATTTGGTGCCTTGCGTCGGATAACCTTTCTACTACAGACTGCGGGGCAACGAGCCAACCAACTCGTAAGCCTGGTGCAATCATTTTTGATAAAGAATGTACATAAATGACAGTTCCATTTTCATCAATTGATTTCAAAGTAGGGCAAGGTTGTTTCTTTTCTAGCGTAAGTAAACTAGACGGATCATCTTCCACAATCGCAATTCGTAAGTCTGCACAAAGTGATAATAGTTTTTTTCTACGGTTTGGATGAAGCATCGTCCCCGTAGGGTTTTGGAAATTTGGATTTAAAAAAATCATTTTAATACGGTGTTTTCTATATAACTCCTGTACATCATCTGGGTTAATCCCATGTTCATCAACAGGTAATGGGAAAATACGAATACCTGCTGATTGGAATAGAGGCAGGGAATAACAGTGTGAAGGACTTTCGAAAGCAACAGCATCACCTGGATTTAATAAACATTGCACGATAAGGTGAAGTGCTTGCTGTGCGCCAGATGTAATCATAATGGATTGTTCAGTCGCCTCAACTTTTAAATATTCCTTCATATATTTTACGACCGCTTGTCTTAGCGGGAGATAGCCTTGCGGATGATCGTAACTTAATGAATGCGTTAACGGTTGTTCACGTAAAATCGCTTGTAGTTGATCGTGGGGATAAAGATTACAACCGAGCTCTCCGTTTGCAAAATCAATAATATTTTCATTTTGTTGTACTTCTGCCCGAATATGGCGAAGTAGTGGTAAGTTTGGTAAAAAAGTACCACCTTCTACGAAATTTCTCCAGTTCGGCGTTAATGTTGGAGAAACACCCCACATATGTGTACTCACTCGTGTTCCTTTACCAGTCGTACTCTCTACAATTCCCATAGCACGTAGTTCATTATAAGCAGTCGTTACTGTACTTCTGTTTACATTTAACTGCGTAGCTAATTTCCGTTCTGAAGGGAGGAAGCTTCCTGGAGGAAGTTCTCCATATGTAATACGTTTTTCAATAAAGTCAACAACTTGCTGATAAATAGGGATTTTACTGTCACTATCTAGTTTCCATTCCATAAAAAACGCCTCCGTATCTCTTATATACATCAAGTATAGCAAATTGGCTGGGTAAAAAAACAGCCAATTGGACGGTGTTATATCCAGCCAATTTTACTATGCTAAATAGGGAAGGGGAGATTCGGATGAAACGATGGCAAATGGAATGGCTCCTAGTATCAGTTGCATTAGTATGGGGAGCAAATTATACAATAGGAAAGTATGGAGTGGCATTTATGTCATCCATTCAATTTAATAGTTTACGATTTTTAGTAGCATCACCGGTATTATTACTTATCACTTTTATGATGGAACGCTCATTACGTATTGAAAGAAAAGATTGGTTACGATTAGTAGCAGTCGGTATCGTTGGTACAACAATGTATCAAACGATGTTTATGCTATCTGTGAAATATACTTCAGCAACAAACGCCTCATTATTAATTGCAATGTCACCTATTTTTACAGGGATATTAGCAGTATTGCACAAACAAGAACGTTTTTCGATGAAAGTACAAATTGGTTCAATAGTGGCCTTTGTTGGTGCAGCATTCGTTTTATTAACAGGGCATACAGGAGGAGCTACTTACGAATATGCGTGGCTCGGAAACATAATTGGATTAGTCGCAGCGATTGCGTGGGGATGGTACCCAATATTAGCGCAACCTCTTATAACAAAATATTCCGCAATGAGAGTCACATCTTGGTCAACTTTAATTGGAATTGTACCTCTCGTTGTATATTGTTTATTCAACGTAAATACATTAACGTGGCCAGTAGACATGCCAAGCTGGGGGTCTCTAGCATATTCAATCGTCTTCGCGACAATCTTCGGACTTGCAATGTGGTATGTCGGTATTAGTAAAATAGGCTCAACGAAAGTAATGGTTTATATGTATCTTGTACCATTGTTCGCAGTTATCTTCGCGGCAGTAACTATCGGAGAGCAAATCAACATGATGCAACTCGTTGGCGGACTTATAATCTTTATCGGTTTATATGTTGTAAAAAAGGGTGGAATTCAAAAGCCAGCTCTCAATTTGAAAAAAGTAAGTTAACAATAAAAAGGATCTCTTTCATATAGAAGGAGATCCTTTTGGTTTTTGTAATAAAAGCGCTTGTTCAACAGCCCATTTTTGATGATCATGAATGAGAAGCTCTACAGCAAGTAAAGGAGACATCCACCGCAAAACATGATCTTCCTCACAGTTTTCAGTTTGTGTCTGCACCATGTTCGCAATATAAAAGAACCCATCGTTTAAATAATAAGTATCTTCTTTTTCCGAATAAAAATATCGCATTGCATTACCGATATATTGATTAATTTCAATTACCCATCCTAATTCCTCTAGTAGTTCACGATGTAAGCATTCATCTTTTGTTTCGGTACCTTCCATACCGCCACCAGGTAAAAAATAACGGTCTTCTTTTTGGATAATAGCAATGTTTGAAGAAGTTGAGTTAAAAATAATTGCATAACAACTAGGCCGTAATACATATTGCTCAGTAGGCTTTTTATAACCAAAAATAAGTTTAGATATCATAAAACACGTCACCTCTCTATAAAATACACAAAAGGAATAATAAGGTAAAAATAGAATTGTATAAGTATAATCTTACGAGATTGGAGTGATAACAAAATGATAAATCGAAAGTGTTCACGCTGTAAAGAAATTACAGGTACATTGCACGGTGGTAAAAAAATTAAGGAAGAATTTCTATGTGAGGACTGTTTGCAAAAAGGAATTGCGAGTGGAGAAATCGAATTATCACAAGTGGAAGAAAAACAAACTTCGTATCTTTCTATAAAAATATTAAAAATAATGAGTGTGATTTATTTAATAGGATCTATTTTAATGGCTTTTTCAACTGGTCCATTTATACATAACCTGGGGTTTGATGAAATGTCCATTTCAGGATCAGAATTAGGTTTAATAAGTATTGTTATGCTAGGTTCTATATTTCAGTCAGTTCTCGTATTTTGCGGGATATGGGTATTCATCCTATTAGTAGAAACAGTCATTAAAATTTATGAAAAAATGAAGTGAGTGAGAGGGAGAAACATATGCGAGTAAGAAACATCCAAGGGGAAGATTATGTAAAGATTCATTCTGTTTTAAATGATTGGTGGGGCGGGAGAGACATGGCTGCCATGTTGCCAAAATTGTTCTTCATTCACTTTCAAGAAACGAGTTTTATTATTGAAGAAGAGGGAGAAACGTTAGGTTTCTTATGCGGTTTTTTTTCACAAACATATAAAGATGAAGCATACGTTCATTTTATCGGTGTGAATCCGAAGTATAGAAGAAGAGGAATTGCATCGACATTGTATTCTTATTTCTTTGATATCGCTCGTGCAAATAACCGTAAAGTTGTAAAAGCAATCACGTCACCAGTAAATAAAAAATCAATACAGTTTCATAGGGAGATTGGCTTTCAAATTGAGGCTGGGGATGATGAGATAGAGGGTGTATCGGTACATACAAATTATGATGGGAACGGCGGGAGTAGAGTGTTATTTTTGAAAAATGTGTAAAGAGAGGCTAACGTGTTGTTAGTCTTTTTGTGATGAGGAGATAAAAGTATGGAGAATAAACAAAGTAGAAATGAGTATGTAAGACGCATACATACAGTTCAAGATTATATAGAATCAAACATAGACAGTTTACTATCCATTGAAGAGCTAGCGGATATAGCAGGATTTTCAAAGTTTCATTTTCATCGAATTTTTAAAGGAATAGTAGACGAGCCGTTATCACGATATGTAAATCGATTGAAGTTAGAAAGGGCAACAAACCTTCTTACATATCGATTGGATATGACGATTACGGATATCGCTTACCATTTTGGTTTCACAGATTCAGCAGTTTTCTCCCGTACATTTAAAAATTATTACGGAGTAAGTCCGTCTCAATATCGAAATCACAATAGCAAGAATTGCAAAGACGTAAGGGGAATTCCTCAATACAATGAATGTAAGAAGGTTCGAGGAAATGTTGAAATTGTAACAGCGGACGATATAAACGTCGCATACATAAGACATATCGGTACATATGAAGAGTTAACGCTAGCTTTTCCAAACATGATAGAGAAATTATTTCATTACGCAGCAGAGGAAAACTATCATGTATTTGAGGATACGAAAGTATTAACCATTTACCACGATCATCATGAATTTACTGAGGACTATCATTTAAGAACAAGTCTATGTGTAACAATTTCAGATGAATCCACAGTAGAAACGAACGACGTTGGAATAATGGTAATACCTTCTGGAAAATATGCAGTAGGACATTTTGAAATATTCCAAGATGAATATAAAGGAGCATGGGATTTCTTATACGGTGAATGGCTGCCAAATAGCGGATATAAACCGAGAGACTCGTATCCTTTTGAAGTATATAGAAATGATCCAAAGCAGCATCCAAAGCAGCATCCAAAGCATAAACATTTAGTTGATATATATGTACCTATCGAACCTTTTTAATTATTGGTTAAAGGGGAAGGAATAATGAAAACTGCTGAAAAGTTAGATCAGATTATAAAAGAAGAATATGAAAATATGAATGGTATGTTAGTAGTGCAGAAAGGTAATGTTATTTTTGAAAAATATTATAACGGTTACGGTCCAGATGATGCATTTCACATAGCGTCAGTCACAAAAACGATAATCTCTGCGCTAATTGGGATATGTATAGATAAGGGCTATATAAAAAGCGTTGATCAAAGAGTAATAGAATTTTTCCCGGAATATAACGTTAATTCATCTGAAGTAACAGTAAGCCATCTTCTAACGATGACAGCTCCACATCCATTCGTAGACTGGCAGGAACCGTTAGAAGAACTATGTACACAACAAGATTGGATACAATATACGTTAAATAGGATAGGAAGCGGCGGAGAAATTGGATCTTTTAAATATTCATCTGCAGGAGCTCATATACTATCAGCGATCATAACGAACGCAACAGGAAAAAATGCGCGTGAATTTGCGAATGAATACTTATTTCAGCTACTGGGCATAAGAGAAATTCCAAACTATAATATGAAAGCATTTGGATTTGATGACTTATTCGGAAAAGATGTGAAAGGATGGGTTCACGACCCAAATGGTATTTCGACGGGCGGCTGGGGACTAACGTTAACGGTTAGAGATATGGCGAAGTTTGCACAGATTTATTTGAATGAAGGTATTCATAATGGAAAACAAATACTATCAAAATCATGGATAAAAGAATCGACAGAAATGAACCAAAATCAATATGGTTATTTATGGTGGTTACGAGAAGAAGAGGGTGTCTATTCGTATTGTGCAATGGGTGATGGTGGGAATATGATTTGTTGTATTCCGGAGAAGGATTTGGTTATAGTAATTGCTTCTGAAATTATGCCGAATGCACGGGATAGATGGGAATTGATTGTGAAATATATTCTTCCTTGTATACAGTCAAATCAATAATGATAGCAAAAAGATGGTGTGAATTGGAGTTTCATACCATCTTTTTGTTTTATGACGGAAAGTTCAGGGGAATGTAAGAATTGTGTTAATAAATGTAAATATTAAGTTTTATCGATATGTGATTATTTTTTTATGTATAATGAGGACAAGGCCTAAAAATACTTAAATATTTAAGTGAATATTTTAAAAAGGGAGATTAAGGATATATGAAAAGCTTACTTCAAAAAACTTTAGCTGTTACAGGATTAACTGCTTCTTTATTAGGTATGGTTTCTTCCGTTTCATTTGCTTCGATTAGTTGGGATAATAATGCAACGTGGACAGGAAGCGGAGCAAAAGCTAAGGCAACTGCCTATACTGCGAAAAAGAACGAACCTCATTTTTACAAGATGACTGTAAGAGCTAGCTTTGATGATGGGACTTCTAAAGAGTTAGCATTGTATGATGCTAAAATTTCAGATCGTATAAACGTTAGCGTTGCATCCAAAGGACCGGTGACCAGAGGTTATTCGGGTCATGAATGGATAATGGTAGGGGATAGTGCGTACACTTCTAAGGAAATGGTAATTAAATAAAAATCAACAAAACCGTGAAAAAGGATATATACTTTTTTCACGGTTTTTAAAATGAGGAGGATATATGAATCTAGTAATAAAAGAAATAGTGGTGAACAAAGCGATATTCATTATGTTATTTATTACGTTTGTATTGACAATATGGCCGATACTTATCGCAATGTCGACGAAAGATTATTATGATGAAAGATTTTATGATAGTAAAAATGGTTATTTTAATTATTACTATTCCGTTCAACTTACTAATATGGGGGAATTCAATTTCAAACAATTTCAGACGTTAGTAGAATCTGATTTTAAAAACGCTAGCGTTATTACAAATGATATTCGTACTACTATTCCAGGTATCGGCCGAGTAACAATGAATGGTCTCCTTAATAAAAATTGGTCTCCACCATTGCTAAAAGGTTCTCAGATAGAACAACATGAGGAAAATAGTGTAATAGTCGGGAAGAAAATTTATAAAAATACGGAAACAATAAAACTATTTAATAAGGAATATACAGTTAAAGGCGTATCTGGAGTAAGTACCGAATATGAGTATAATATGAAAATTTATGTCTCTCTAAATGACATGCCAGATGAAGTGAAACAAGTGATACAAAATGAAAAGACATTCCAAATGATCGTTCGTTCTAACGAAAACCCTAAAGAAGAGATAGAAACTTTCATACAGCATTTAAAGCAGAACAATACAGATATAAATGCCAAAGTGATTAGTGAAAAAGAGAACTATGAGAAGGAAAAAAACTCTAGTGAAGCCGTAGAAGAGTTACTCAGTTTTCCAAATAGGCTTTTATGTATAGCTTTAATTACCAGTATAATAGTCAGTTATTATTGGATTTATACGAAGAAAAAGAGTTTGTCGTTAAGGAAAGCTTTGGGAGCAAGTAATGTAAATCTTTTTATTTTTATATTTAGTCAATTGTTTTTATGTGCAATCGCTGCATCAGTCTGTGCAATATGCATTCAATGGATTTTTAAAACTTTGAGTGGAAATATTTTAGAGTTTACAAGTTATAGCATTAGTTTACAATCTACTCATATTGTAATGTGTGTATTTCTTTCACTTACTATAGCTTTTATCCTCTCTGTAATACCATTTGTATATGTGATTAAAAGTGAACCTGCTAAAGCATTAAAGGAGTAAACATGATGAGAATAAAAAGTGCGTTCCTAGCATTAAAAAAGAGATTTCTATTTTCGGTACTTCTTCTAATACAGATTACATTTGGATTAGCAACTATAACGAGTTCAATTAATGTATTTTATAATTTACACCATCTGAATGATAAATCCAGCTCGGTATTAAATGCGGATAAAACATATTTAGTTACTTTTGAAATGACGACAGATAAGTTACAAAGCAATAAATTTAATAAAGAGCAAATTCAAGAAGTTTATAAAACGTTTCAACAAAATAAAGATGTGATTTCGTATGGTACATACGAGACGAGAGTTATTGAAATAGAGTCAAGTAATAGACCATTTCAAAATAGTATGATTACTGATTTGAAACATAAAACGTTTCGCGATGACAGACCTACTATTACAACAATTTTTGTAGATGAAAATTACTATAAAATGTTACAGTTACCTTTAAAATCTGAAGAAGGTTTCTTGCATGAAGATTTTCAAAAAAATAGTGAAGAGAAAACAAAGGTTTTAATGGGTTCATACTTTAAGAAATATTTTCAAGTTGGAGATACAATTAATAATCAATATACAATTACAGGCTTTTTGCCGGAGAATAAATTTATCGTAAATAATAATACGACGAACGCATATTCGAAGTTGGATTACGTAATGATAATACCTATGTCATCTAATAGAGTTGAAAAATATGAAGCAATGTTTTTAAGACTACATCAAAGTACAGTTTTATATTTACGAAAAGATGCAGATGTAAAGAAACTAGAAGAATCAATTCAACTTAAAGGAAACGGCGGTACGTTTTATTTAAAAAATTTGGGTGATGAAATAAATGAAGATGTTACTTTTAACAGCTATTCTGAAATACCTCAATTGATAGTCGGAATCTTATTTATTTTATTCTCAATCGTCGGAATTGTAGTAACGACTATTATTTCTATCTTGATGAGAAAGCGGGAATTTGGTATAAAAATAGCTTTTGGCGAAAGTAAATTTGGAATGTTTATTCAAATTGTTCTAGAGAACATTATTGTAGCAATAGTTGGCTTAGGGATGTCACTAGTTTACTTTTCATGGAGATATGGGGTTCTATTACAAATGTCGAAGGATTTAAAGGAATCAACGGTATTAGACTTTAAATTGAATATGCCTATATTATTTTTAGTATTTCTATTCTTATTATTGATCATCGTTGTCTCAAATGTAATTGTCTTCTTATTTATTAGAAAGCTTGAACCAAAAACATTAATAGGTGGGATGGAATAATGAGTTTAATTGTATTGAAAGACATTAAGAAGGTGTATAGTAACAAGAACCATAACACGTTCGCGTTAAACGGTATAAACTTAACGATAAATAAGGGCGAAATTATAGCGATAATGGGTCGGTCAGGCTCAGGGAAAAGTACGCTATTAAATGTTATAGGGTTAATTGATTTGCCAAATGAGGGTGAATATACGTTAAATGAAAAAACATTAACTGAAATTAGAGCAAATAAAGTTCATAAAACAAGAAATGAAATGATCGGATTTATTTTTCAATACTTTGCATTGTTAAAAGAACATACTGTACTGGATAATGTAGCGCTACCACTCACATATAGAAAGCTAAAGCAACGGGAAAGAAAAAATAAGGCGAAGTTCTATTTAGAAAAAGTAGGTTTAAAAGAACATATGCATAAAACACCGGACGAGCTATCAGGTGGACAACAGCAGCGCGTCGCAATTGCTAGAGCGTTAGTAGGTGAACCAGAATTAATATTGGCTGATGAACCGACCGGAAATTTAGATAGAAAAACAGGAGAAGAAATTATGAATTTGCTATTACAACTGAATGAAGAAGGCCGAACGATTATTATTGTAACGCATGATATTGAAGTAGCGAATAAGTGTAATAGAATTATTGAGTTAGTTGATGGGGAAGTTGTGCGGAGTTAGTAATTCAATAATTATATCTAATTTAAGAATCCGTATTGATTAATTTTTCAAAATGGATTCTTTTTATTTGTAGGATTAAAGTAAAATAACAAATCCTCCCGTAACTTTTTATAACAGAAATTCGTTTAACAAAAGAAAGGATTTTTAATGATGAATGGGGGAGAACCATGAAAATTTTAATACTAGGTGGTACACGATTTTTGGGAAGAGCTGTTGTAGAAGAGGCTTTGAACAGAGGGCATGAAGTTACATTATTTAACCGCGGAACAAACAAAGAAATTTTTCCTGAAGTGGAGCAGCTTATCGGTGACAGAAATGGTGATGTATCAAGTTTAGAAAATCGAAAATGGGACGCGGTAGTCGACACGTGTGGATTTTCTCCGCATCACATTAGAAATGTCGGAGAAGTCTTACAAAATAATATAAAGCATTATATATTCATCTCAAGTCTCTCCGTATATAAAGATTGGATTCCGCATGATATTAAAGAAGATTATATATTACAACCCGAACTTACGGGTGATCAAATAAAGGCTGTAGAGAATGGTGAAGTTTCACCTTATGAGTATTATGGTGCACTGAAAGTATTATGTGAAAAAGAAGCAGAGAAGTATTGGCCGGGGCGTGTATTACACGTAAGAGCAGGACTTCTTTCAGGAATGTTCGATTATACAGATCGACTTCCATACTGGATCGGGCGTGTAGCAAAGGGTGGGAAAGTATTAGTACCAGGAAGAAAAATTCGTCCCGTGCAATTAGTTGATATAAAAGATGTCGCGAGATGGGGGCTAAATATGGCAGAACATAATAAAGCAGGAACATTTAATATAACAGGTCCGAATGATGAATTGACGATGGAAGAGCTATTAAATACGTGTAAAAAGGTTACGAATAGCGATGCTGAATTTGTTTGGGTAGACGAATCATTTATGAGTGAACATAATGTGCAGCCTTGGACAGAAATGCCTTTGTGGATTCCAGAAACTTTCCCATTAGATGGTGAGACGAAGCCGTGGAGAGGCGGGTTTTCTATTTGTATCGAAAGTGCGGTTAATGAAGGGCTTACTTTTAGAAGAATAGAAGAGACAGTTACAGATGTGTATGAGTGGATGGAGAGTACGGAAGAATGGGAATTAAAAGCAGGTATTTCAGGGGAAAGAGAAAAGGTGTTATTGGATAAGTGGTATGAAAGAAAGAGAGTTTAAATAAGAATCTTGTGAAAAAAGGACTCTGTTTATTGAATAAACAGAGTCCTAATATAAATCTACCACTCAATTGGTTCTTCTCCGTACATCTCCCATAGCTTAGGAAACATCTTTTTTAAACCTTCTTCATCGTCTTCATCCCAATCTAACTCGATATCAACTTCCTCAAACTCTTCATTTGTTAAGACGTGGTATAGTGTAAAGTATGTATCATCTTCATCCCCAGTCTTCTCCATGTAAACTTCTTGCCCGAAATATAGAGTAAGTTCTTCAATCTCTGGGACGTCATACTCACTCAAGTTTTCTAATACAGGAATTAATCGTTCTGGATTTTCAATACAAGCTTCGTATGTCTCTTTTCCTTGATATAATAACCATCCGCGGAAGTAATCGAAAGTATCATCTGAACAGCCACCCATAATAATATAGGCTGCTGCCCATAAACGGGAGGTATAGGAGTCTTTCAAAAGGCGATGCATATGCGTATCAAAAGCTACAATTTCATGTACTGTACGTTTAGCAAGGTGGGAAGTAAGCCATTCTATTTGTTCTTCTTGGTCCTCACCTTTCGTTTTTGCCCGATGAAGTAGTTCCCAAAATTCTTCTTCGGTTATCGTCTTTTCTTTTATGTAATCTTCCCCTTGAATAGGGTCTATATATCCTTTTTTACGTTTGGAAGCAACTAGTTTATTAGCTTCTTTCATACATTCTTCTTCTGTTTCAAACTCTTTCGCTTTCACACTGCCAGCTGTGCCAATTTTTCCGTAAAACACAACATAGTCTTTTTCTTTCACAACGATTTTCCAAAACTTATTTGATTTCTCAGTTTGCTGGATTAATAACGTTTCCATCCGTACCCCCATAATGTTTTCTAGTGTGCAATATGATTGTAACATATGTATATACACTTGTAATGATGAAAAATAATAGTTTAGAAAATTCGAAAATCATTGAATGAAGTGAATAAATTTAGTAACCTTATTTGTACAGTAATTACATAATTGTTTTGTAATAATTCGATATTTATATGAGGGGGCATTACGGATGGATCTTACGTTTAAAGTTGAGGAAACATGTTTTAATTACCGCGTTGGAGCAATTTGTAAACAGGATAATAAAATACTTATTCTTCAAAACAAAGGGGAAGATTATTGGTATGTACCAGGCGGAAGAGTGAAAATGCTAGAAAATAGTGAAGCTGCGTTAAAACGAGAACTTGCAGAAGAACTAGCTGTTCCTATGAAAGAGAAGAGATTAATATGGACAGTAGAAAATTTCTTTACACTTTCTGAGCGAAAGTTTCATGAGATTAGTTTTTATTATGAAGTAGAGCTACATGAATTACCTGCGAATGGAGCGGATCAATATATTTTGGAAGAAGAGGGTAGAACGTATTTGTTTAAGTGGGTGCCGGTAGAAGAGTTAGATGCATATAACTTACAGCCTGCATTTATAAAAGAGAAAGTAAAGGATATAGCAGTTCATACAGAACATATCGTTTTACAAAATTAAATGTATTCGGAGGGGAAAAGGGTGAAGGGGACTAAAAAAGAAATACATATAGATGATAAAGTAATTCGTTACACACATATCGAAAAAGGTTCTAGTAGGATTTGCTTTATGTTCTCAGGTTCAGGATACAATTACGATAAACCGTTATTTTATTATGCAACGATGTTAATGCTTGAACATAAAATAGATGTTATACATATTCATTATTCCTTTGATGGACAATTAATGAATAAACCAATGGAAGAAGTAACGAAAGTAATGATGGATGATATTCATCCTATAATGAAAGAAGTATTAAAAGATGAGCAATACAACGAGACTTTGTTTTTAGGGAAATCACTCGGAACAATTCCGATTGCAAATGATTTAATGAGGAGAGACGATTTTTTACAGTCAAAAATGATAGTACTTACACCTTTACTAACTTTTGAATCTATTTTTGAATCTATTTTACATAGTAGTCACGAAGGGCTTTTAGTTATTGGGGATAAAGATCACCATTATAATGCAAATCAAATTGATCAGTTATATAAAACGAATTTAACGATCGACGTTGTCAAAAATGCAAATCATTCTGTAAATGTTGGGGAATATGAAACAGAGAATTCAATTGAAGCGATAGCAAATATAATAGAAAAGCTTAAAGAAGTTGTTAGGAAAAAATAACTTATCAATACATGCAAAAAGAGGTGCGAATTGCACCTCTTTTACTTTTAATAAGCCTTCAACACATGAAGCAAATAATCTTTTCGGTTCAGCGGATTATAATCAACACGTTTTCGAGTAGGGAAGGGAGCCATAAGCTTTGTGAAACCAGCTGGCTTCGTTGTAAATATGCCTTCTCCTTCTGTAAATGAATGTAGTATTCGTTTGAAACTCTCTGTTTTCGCAACAGGTAATGATCCTGTTAACTGATAAGAATTGTAATGGAATATAGGCTCTGCAAAAGTTGCTGGAACGGCAGCGAGTTTATACATTGCAGTACTAATTGCGTGCTCCGGTACAGTTAATTCAAACTCATTTACTGGTTCATATACATATGTTTCAGCTTGCTTTAAAGCATCCATTAATACGATCGGTGTCAAATTTCTAAAGTCACTTGCTGTTGTAACAGGACTAGCATAACCAGTATGTGTTAACGTGACGATAATATCTGTAACTTCCCATCCATATAATCCTTGTTTTAACGTTTGAAATACCGTATCTTCAATCGCTTTATGGAATGCTAAAGGTAGTGATCCGAGTTCAACCCCTAAGTGATATGTTACGCCAGAGTTAAGTTCACCACGTTCAACTTTGAATCCGACTGTTGCGTAAAATGGATTCTCTTTTTCACCCATTACTTCAACAGAATTGCCTAAGCCAATTGGTTTCTCGATACATACAACTCGCGTATTTGAAAAAGTAACTTGCAAATTATATTTCTCATAAAGTGTTGTTTCAATTACTTCTCTTTGTACCTCACCGAAAAGGCGAATGTATAGTTCATTATGAACATCATCTTTCCACACTATAATAAGTGGATCTTCTTCACATAGCTCCATAAGTGCAGCGTATAAATCATGAATTCTTTCTTTTGATACTGCATCAATGGAAGCTTCCATTTGTGGTTCGGCAAAGTGAATATCTTTTATATAATCCGTACGTTCACCAATAATATCACCAATTTTTATATCATTCAGTCCCCACACTTTGCAAAATTCTCCGCTAGGAACGATAGTAGATTGAACAGCATTTCCGCTATGAAACATACACATTTTTTTAATCTTTTCTTTATGTGGTAGAGACTCATCGCGCTGTATATCAACATATTTTCTAACATGTAAGCTACCTGAAAAAACTCTTATATAAGCAACCTTTTCTCCAGAAGGTTCACGTTCAATTTTAAAAACAACACCGGATAATGGTTCCTCTTGTGCCGATGTAAGAGCTGGCATTAGGGCCGGAAGTTTGTCAAGTAGTTCTGTTACTCCTATACCTGTCATTGCTGAACCGAAAAAGATTGGATACACACTTGCTTGCTGTATTTGCTGTTCTAGTTTTTCTCTTAATAGTGCGTCCGGTATTATTTCGTTATTTACATATGACTCAAGTAATGATTCATTAAATGGTGCTAACAGTTCCATACAATCGTCATATGATTTATATTCAATGATCCGGGCTTCTTTCGCTCCTTCGTTTAGAACAGAGTAGAAGGGGAATGCTTCATTTGAAAGAACCTCTTTTATTTGTTTCATAACTTTTTCAGTGTTTGCTCCACTACGATCAATTTTATTAACGAATAAAATTGTCGGTATGTTTAGTTTCTGTAATGTTCGCATTAAAATTTTTGTTTGTGCTTGCACACCTTCAACGGCAGAGATAACTAAAATCGCACCGTCTAGAACGCGGAATGATCGCTCCACTTCAGCTATAAAATCAGCGTGTCCAGGTGTATCAATGACATTTATTTTTACATCATCAATAAAGAAAGAAACGACAGATGCTTTAATCGTAATTCCGCGTTGTCTTTCTAATTCCATTGAGTCAGTTTGTGTATTACCACTATCTACTCGGCCAATTTCTTTAATCACATTCGTTTCATAAAGAATACGCTCAGTCAAACTCGTCTTGCCAGCGTCTACGTGCGCGACAATCCCTATATTTATTGTTGTCATATATCAATATCCTCATTTCATTTTCCATTTTCATTTCCTCATTTCTATTTGTGTATTGCCGCATTATCAATCACTCTCCAGTTCTTTAAATTAGTATTATTATAGTGCAATTAACATTATTTGTAACGCTACAAAGCGCCTTAATTTGGAAAAAATAAAATGAAAACAAAATGCTTGCATTCTAAATCGATATAGATTATATTAATTGACATATCAACTATTGATACATCAAATGTTTTCATTTTGATTGTAAAGGAGGGGTAATTTGACAAGTTCATGCTCAAAAGAAGCGATTATTTTATATAAATTACACTTTCTAAATAAAGAAGTAAGTTCGAAATTTGAAGGGTGTACGGGTATGAGCCAGTCTCGATTAGAGCTTATACTTCAGTTATATGAAGTAGGTGAAATTAGTCAAAAAGCACTTCAGCAAGAAGTGAATATTGATAATGCTGCGATAACGAGGCATTTAAAGCAGCTTGAGGCCAATGAGATGATTGTAAGACGTAAAAATCCAGATGATAACAGAATTACGTTAGTTTCTCTTACTGAAGAGGGACGAAATAAAATTCAAGCGTTTCAAGAGGAAAAAGAACGTTTTGCAGCATCTGCATTTAAAGGATTAAGTGAAGAAGAACGCGACAATCTTTTAAATATGTTAAACCACATTCAAGAAAATATAAAAGAATTATAAAAAAGGGAGAATACAACTATGACTAACTCAGTAAAAACAAATGATTTTAACGAAATTTTAACAGGACGTCGTTCAATTCGTAAGTACGACCCTTCAGTGAAAATTAGCAAAGAAGAAATGACAGAAATTCTTACAGAAGCAACACTTGCACCATCTTCAGTAAACATGCAACCATGGAGATTCCTTGTGATTGAAAGTGACGAAGCAAAAGCAACACTTGCACCACTTGCGAAATTCAATCAATCTCAAGTAGAAACATCTTCAGCAATGATCGCTGTATTCGGTGACTTAAACAACTTTGATAACGCAGAAGAAATTTATGGTACAGCAGTAGAGCGCGGACTTATGCCAGCTGAAGTAAAAGAAGATCAAATGAAAAAACTTTCAGCTTATTTCTCAATGGTTACACCAGAAGTAATGAAAGACACAGTACTAATTGACGGTGGTCTTGTAGCAATGCAATTTATGTTAGCAGCTCGTGCTCACGGCTATGACACTTGTCCAATTGGTGGTTTTGAGAAAGATCAAATCGCAGAAGCTTTCGGACTAGATAAAGACCGTCACGTACCAGTTATGTTAATTTCAATCGGAAAAGCTGCTGACAGTGGTTACCAATCAGTACGTCTTCCAATTGAAAAAGTTGCAGAGTGGAAGTAATTTTAAAGAAATAAGTGGAATATGAAAGGGGAAACACCATGATTATTATTCACGCAATATTTCAAGTAGATCCAGCAAAACAACAAGCATTTTTAGAAGAAATTCAGCCACTCATTCACGGTTCAAGAGAAGAAAGTGGAAATGTATCTTATGACTTATATAAAGATACAGAAAAAGAAAGTGTTTATACGATGGTAGAAGTATGGAAAGATGAAGCAGCAGTTGCGAGCCATAATACGAGTGAACACTTCACATCTTTCGTTAGTAAAGCAGCACAATTTTTAACTGCTCCGCTTAATATAAAAGCTTATAATGGAGAGTTAGTAAAATAAGAAGGTAGAAAAAGATGACTTTAGCGTGTGGCTGAGGTCATCTTTTTTATTTCAATTTAAGGTTGAAATGGTTATATTAGTTAATTCTGTTACAATTTTTTAATCAACATTATTATTCTTCTTCTTCATGTATGTAATCACCTTTAAATAAGTGAAGTGAATTAAGTGTAAATTAATTCGTTTTACTTATACTTAATTTTGTGTTAATGTATATTTAATTTTTTAATGTATTTATCCTTGTTTTATTAAAATAGAAAGAAAAAGAAATGTATTAGAGTTAAAAGTTACACGGTCAGCATGTAAATAATAACTTATAATTTATTTTTAAATTTTTTAAGGGTGTGAACTATAATGAAATCGGTATTAAAAAGCATACTTATTTCCTTTGTTTTTTCAGCAGTAGGTATGTGTTGGTTGCTGTTCTTATTATTTCAAGGGGACGGTGATTGGTTATTATCTTGGATAGGCGTATTAATGTCATATTTATCTTTATATACTTTAATAGATTTATACTGTAAAAATACATACGATAAAAAATTAAATAAATGGCTTATAAAAACAGCGGTGACTAGCTTTAGTTTTGCAGTATTAGGAATCTCATTTTGCATCATACATGAGCTATTAACACCATGGAGTCTTAGTTTAATGGTGTGGTATTGGTTGCTAATGTTAGTATTATTTTTAACGACTATAATATCATTAATCAGTTTAGTATTTGTTAATCGTAAAAATCACAATTTCACCGTTGGATATAGAATGCTCATACTTCTAAATGTATTTCTTACATTAGGACCAGTATTATGGCCGTTATTACTTTCTATTATTGGAAATGGTATGAATGCTAGTGCAGGCTGGTAAAAAGGAATTTAGATTAGTTGTGTAAAGAATAGGATGAAAAGCTGATATAGAATTTTAAATGTTTATGAGAACATGTTTACATAAAAAGTGAAAACATGTTCTCTTTTTATTTGCATGCATAACTCTACCTCAGTTTACCCTATTTAAATTTAAACGTAAGTATTTTGTAAGGAATGAATAAGAAAAAAGAGAGGTTTATCGTATAGGATGAAAGTATAGCTCGAATCAATACGATATTAATAGAGGAGAGAAAGCCTTATGAAAACACGTAATCAAATTAAGTTGGCCAGTTTAGCAGTTTTATTAGCGGGTACTACTCTATTTACACCTGGTTTTACTGTGAAAGCAGAGTCTACTCAAAATATTTCTAATTCGTCACAAGAACCTAATCAAAAGAATCGGAATGGATGGAAACAAGTAATGCAGGAAACAATACAAATTGGGGCACCAGGGGTATTAGCTAAGACGTCTAATAAAGGGAAAGTTAATAGTTATACTGTTGGCGTGGCGGATTTAATTACAAAGAAACCGGTGAAATCGGATTTTCGCTTTCGGATTGGTAGTGTGACGAAAACTTTTACCGCCACGACTGTTCTTCAATTAGTAGGAGAAAATCGCGTACAACTTGACGATCCAATTGAAAAGTGGCTGCCGGGTCTCGTGCAAGGAAATGGGTATGATGGAAATCAAATTACGATACGACAACTTTTGAATCATACGAGTGGTATCGCTGAATATTTAAAGTCAAAAGACGCTGACGTAATGAATTCGAAAAAAACGTATACAGCAGAAGAAATAGTGAAAATAGGCCTTTCTCTGCCTCCAGATTTCTCGCCGGGCAAAGACTGGTTGTATTCAAACACAGGATATGTAATATTGGGAATGCTTATTGAAAAAATAACTGGTAATAGTTATGCGGAAGAAATTGAAAAGCGAATTATTGAACCTCTGGACTTGCCAAATACGTTTTTACCAGGGAATTCACCCGTCATCCCAGGAAAGAATCATGCTCGTGGATATGTGAAAATGGAAGAAACAGGCGAGTTGAAAGACATTACGTATTATAATCCGAGTTTAGCTAATGCAGCTGGAGATATGATTTCTAATGCGGATGATTTAAACAAATTTTTTTCATCTTTACTCGGTGGTAAGTTACTGAAGGAACGCGAGCTAAAAGAAATGCTTACTACAGTTCCTGTAGAAGGAAAAGGGGTTGGGGATGGATATGGTCTTGGAATCTATGAGACTAAACTTCCAAATGGTGTCTCAGTATGGGGGCACGGAGGATCAATTCCTGGGTTTATGACTTTTGCTGGTGGAGTAATTGGAGGCAAGCATACATTTGCTGTCAATGTTAATTCTTTAGGTCCGGTTGATATTCTTACACAGTTTGATAAAATGATGCAAGTTGAATTTAATAAATAGATGAAGAAAAAGCGAATAGGTTTCTGCAATAGCTGTAAATAAAAGAGATGCTTTTTAAATTTCACAAATAAGGACAGTATTAACATTCATAATATGGTATTAAGTATATGTAGAACATAAATATGATACAAGTGTATTTCAAAGTGCAATTCAATCTTATAGTTTAGTATAAAAAGGATGTCAGTTGTATGACATCCTTTTTGTTGTGAGACAAAGAGGTGTTGTTTGTTTTGAAAATTGTTATTTTTGAGAGTATTCCATATAATGAGAGGTATAGGGGCTATACAGGGGAGTTATGAATGGATAATACTTTAGTTTGTTAATTATTTTGTTTTAATAAAAAAGTAAATTGATTTGGAGTGAAATACATTGGGACAAAATCAGTTTAGATGGAGTAACAAGCAATTACGAGAACATGTAGAAATAATAGACGGTACAAGAAGTCCACACAAATTATTAAAGAATGCAACATACTTAAATTCCTATATACGTGAATGGATGCAAGCAAATATTTGGATTTATGATGACCGTATTATATATGTAGGAGAAAAGTTGCCAGAGCAACTATATAAATGTGAAGTCATTGATTGTGATGGAAAGTATGTCGTTCCCAGTTACATAGAACCGCATGCACATCCATATCAGTTGTATAACCCAGAGACGCTAGCAAATCATGCGATGCAATTTGGGACAACGACTTTTATTAGTGATAATTTAACTCTATTTTTCACATTAAAACGTGAAGAATCATTTCGTTTATTAGAGGAATTTAAAAAGATTCCAGCTACTATGTATTGGTGGTGCCGTTTTGATGGACAGACTGAATTGCAAAACGGGGAATCTTTGTTTAATAGTAAAGAAATAATAGAATGGCTGAAACAAGAAGCTGTTCTTCAAGGTGGGGAGTTAACAGCATGGCCAAAATTATTACATGGTGATGATGAAATGTTAACTTGGATGCAGGAAACGAAGCGATTGCAGAAGAAAGTAGAAGGCCATTTTCCAGGTGCATCTGAAACGACTTTAGCGAAGTTAAAACTGTTAGGTACAGATTGTGATCATGAAGCGATGACAGGGCAGGAAGCTTTCACTCGTCTTATGCAAGGTTACACCGTTTCTCTTAGAAATTCTTCCATTAGACCGGATTTAGAAGTTTTATTAAAAGAATTGTTGGAATTAGGCGTGAAACAGTTTGATAGATTTATACTTACTACAGACGGCTCACATCCTTCGTTTTATGAAAATGGAATGACAAACGTAATGATTTCTACCGCGATAAAACAAGGAGTGCCAGTAATAGATGCATACCATATGGCAAGTTATAATATTGCTCGCTATTATAATATGGAACATGTACATGGTTCGATTGCGACAGGTAGAATTGCTAATATCAATATTTTAGAAAGTAAAGAAAACCCAGTACCAATTAGTGTCCTTGCAAAGGGGAAATGGGTGAAGCGTGACGGTGTAAATACGCATGAAGCATTACATATAGACTGGAGTAAATATAAAGTAACTCCATTATCATTAGATTGGTCAATAGAAAAAGAGGATATGATTTTCTCTAATAAAACGGGGATACACTTATTAAATAACGTTATTACAAAACCATATACTAGTGAAATCAATATAGACTGTGATGAATTATCCACGGATCATGATGAATGCTTCCTCATGATGATTGCTCGTGATGGTACTTGGCGAGTAAATACAGTTGTAAAAGGTTTTGCGAAAGAATTAGGTGGTCTTGCTAGTTCTTATTCCGGCACAGGTGATATGATTCTCATTGGAAAAAGTAAAGAAGATATGCTTACAGCTTTTCGTAGAGTAAAAGAGCTCGGTGGTGGAATGGTCGTAGCAGAAAACAATGAAGTGTTACACGAAATAGCATTACCATTGCTCGGGATTATGTCTAATTTAAAAATGAGTGAATTAATACAGGAAGAGAAACAGATGGTGAAATTACTACAAGAGCGTGGCTACGCGTATGATGATCCAGCATTTACAATTTTATTCTTTTCTGCGACGCACTTGCCTTTTATACGAGTAACACCTATAGGATTATATGATGTAAAAAGTAGTAAGGTACTGGCTTCACCGGTGAATTTAATAAAGCAATATTAAAAGGAAAGGCCCTATAATAGTCTAAATTATAGGGCCTTTTACATTATTAGTATAAGAATATTGTAAGCCTCAAATGATATAGTATCTAAATCATTTGAGGTGATATGTAAATATGAAAAAAATATTTTACATTTTAAGCATATTTATTCTGTGTGTATCGATACAACACGTTGTACATTCCCAATCAGATGCACCAAGGTTATCTTCGGATTGTCTCGAAGAAAGAAAAGTTCGAGATGAAAAGTATGTGAAGAATATAATACAGGACATTAAATCCACATTTAATTTAAATATTGATGAACATAGTTTTTGGGAAGTAAGTAAAAGAGATCTGGAGGCTGCCCATTTGATGTATGGTGGAAAGGAAAATGATTCTTATTATAATTCGCTAACTAAAATTTATGATAGTGGTGGATTTAGCGAACAGCCCAGCTTATTTGTGAGGGCGCAAGAAGCATTTTTACTTTATAAAGAAAAAGATAATATCAATGTAATGAAACGCCTAAAACTAGACGTTGAAAAAGGGGAATGGCTCGTTATAAAAACGAAAAAGAAGAAAGGGAAAAAAGTGAAATTCAAGCCTTTGCAATGTGAAAAAGATTATATGAAAAAGAGAAATGAATAACAAAATACTTATTCATGCTGTTTTTATTCAACGATATTTTGCTGTTGATTTGAAATAGAAAAAGGTAAACGAACATATTAGCTTTATGGAATATGTTTGTTTACCTTTTTTTGAGAGATTTAAAAATTGGGGATGTTTTTAGTTGGAAATTATGTACTGGCTAATGAACTTATAACATTCAATGAATTTGTTCTTCATAAACATTAGATTTTGTGTCAAATGATTTATACATTGCCGAACCACCTATGTATATTTTATTCTACAGTATTTATAAAAGAATATTGGCCATGCATAAGAAATATGATTGGCACAGTTTTTGCTTGTATTAAATGTAAGGAAGGGAGATTGTATGTAAGGAATCTGTACTCGTAATAGTATAAAACAAGCTACTATTGCATTATTAATCATAGTTGTATTTATAGCGGAACTGTAAATACATACAAATAAGTAGGTTTTCGTTTTAAAAATTCTGAATTTTCTTTTAAATTATTAGGGGGCAATGGTATGGTTAAATATTCGAAAATTTCTAAGTGGATTCTTGGTGTTGGACTAGTGACAATAACATGTAATGGTTTGCAAATTCAAGCAGAGACAAAAGAGAAAAATCTGAAGAACGTATTACAAATGGAGCCGGTAGGAATACAGAAATCTGTTGATGAATTGGCGCACCCTTCAAAAGTACAAGAAAATGCATCTTTTACAAAACGGTTAAAATTAGCGGATTTTTCGCAGCGTCCACTAGCACCAAACGATAATATTAAACCGTTAGCTGAAGAAAAAAAGTATTCAATGGCTGAGTTAAATCAATTAAATAATAAACAATTAACTGATCTTCTTGTGACAATTAAATGGTATCAAATTCCAGAATTATTTCAGTTTAATAGTGATAGTCTTAAATTCTATCAAGATGATAGTCGAATGCAAGCAATTATTAATAAACTAGCAGAACAAGGACAAGCTTATACGAAAGATGATTCAAAAGGGATTGAAACATTAGTAGAAGCTCTACGTGCAGCATTTTATTTAGGTTTTTACCATGATGAATTAAGCAAACTAAATGAGCGTAGCTACCATGATAAATGTTTACCAGCTTTAAAAACAATTGCAAAAAATCCAAATTTCAAACTTGGTACATCAGAACAAAATAAAGTAATTGCATCATATGGAAAATTAATTGGAAATGCATCAGCAGATGTTGAAACGGTTTTATATGCAGGTGAAATTTTTAAACAATATAACGATAATCTTGCAACTTTCATTGAAGACCGAACAAAAGGAGACGCTATATATGAGTTGATGAAGGGAATTGACTTTGATATTCAGACGGATATGTACACGACTGGAAAAGAGCCTAAAGATACGATGTGGTTTCGAAATATTGATAACTTTATTAATGAAGTAAATCGTTTTGCACTACTTGGTACAGTAACAAATAAAAACGGATGGTTAATTAATAATGGAATTTACTATGCTGGCCGATTGGGCAAGCTTCATAGCACGCCGACAAAAGGACAACAAGTTGTTACAGATGCAATGCGAATTTATCCATATTTAGGAGAGCAATACTTTGTTGCGGCAGAACAAATTACTACAAATTATGGAGGAATAGATGCAAACGGAAAAACTGTAAATTTAGATCAAATTCGAGAAGAGGGTAAAAAGAAATATTTACCGAAAACGTATACGTTTGATGATGGAGCAATTGTCTTTAAAGCTGGGGATAAAGTTAGCGAAGAGAAAATTAAACGTCTATACTGGGCGGCAAAAGAAGTGCGTTCTCAATTTTATCGTGCAGTTGGTAGCGATAAACCACTTGAAAGTGGACATGCTGATGATGTGTTAACGATGGTTATTTATAATAGCCCAGATGAGTATCAATTTAATCGTCAACTGTACGGATATGAAACGAATAATGGTGGGATTTATATTGAAGGGACAGGGACTTTCTTTACATATGAACGTACACCAGAGCAAAGTATTTATAGTTTGGAAGAATTATTCCGCCATGAATTTACGCACTACTTACAGGGAAGGTACGAAGTTCAGGGATTATGGGGACAAGGAGAAATGTATCAAAATGAACGTTTAACATGGTTTGAAGAAGGAAACGCAGAGTTCTTTGCAGGTGCAACGCGATTAGATAGTGTAGTACCGCGAAAAAGTATAATTGGTGGGTTATCTAATGATCCTGCAAAACGTTATACAGCATCACAAACATTAAATGCGAAATATGGAACGTGGGATTTTTATAATTATTCGTTTGCGCTGCAATCATATATGTATAATAAGCGCCCTGAAATGTTCGATAAAGTGCATGATTTGATTCGCGCAAATGATGTTTCAAGTTACGATGCATACCGTGCTACATTAAGCAAAGATAATAAGTTAAATGAAGAATATCAATCTTATATGCAAATGCTTATTGATAATCGCGATAAGTATACAATTCCACAAGTATCAGATGAGTATTTAACTCAGCATGATCCAAAATCGCTTTCCGACATTACTTCAGATATTACAAATGAAGCGAAATTAAAAGATGTGAAAGTAACAAAGAATAAATCACAATTCTTTAATACATTTACACTACAGGGGACATATACAGGAAGTGCGGCTAAAGGAGAAGTTGAGGACTGGAAAGTGATGAATGAAGCAACAAATGATATGTTGAAACGTCTTTCAGGAAAAGAGTGGACTGGATATAAAACATTGACTGCTTATTTTGTAAATTACCGTGTAAATAATGCTGGGCAATATGAATATGATGTTGTGTTTAGCGGAGTGAATACGGAAGAAGGTACGGCTGTAGAAAAAGAACCAAATAATTCATTTGAAACAGCAAACCCACTATCTTTGAATATTTTGTTAAGAGGAACCTTGAGCGATCAAGATCAGGGGGATAAATTTGTTATTGATGTAAAGGATCAAAAAGATTTACAAATTTCTGTTACGAACGAACAAAATCTTGGACTGAACTGGGTATTATATTCTGAATCAGATCTAAATAATTATGTAGCTTATGCAACAAAACGTGATGGAAACAAATTGCTTGGAAATTATAATGCAAAGCCAGGGAAATATTACTTAAGTGTATATAAGTATGGTGGTGGAACAGGGAATTATACGGTACAAGTAAAATAGTTTACTATAATTTATTTTGAAAGGAAACTTATTGCATTTTTTAGCAAAATAAAGTATGTAATGTTAAAAATTAAACTATATCAATATATCCCTGTTCTAATTATAGAACAGGGATATATTGGCTTTATATTTTTAAATTAAATAATCTCATTGGATTTTGACAAGAAAATAATTAATATAGATTTGAATTCTCATTCGTAAAGAATACTTTAATCTTCTTAATGCTCTTTCATTTTTGTCTCAATGCTTGTTTTCAAATCAGTTGATACTTGATTGAAATACCCCAAAACGATCTCCCTAATATCATCGGATATAACTTTCAAATCACTAGCTAAGTTCTCAGCGAGATGTTCTTTTTCTATCGGTTCTAACTTCGTATAAAATTCACCAGCCTGCGTAAAGTCATTCTGTTTTGTTATAGAAGTTCTTTCAAGTTTACCTTCAACGTACCTTCCGTCACCGCTTGTAATTTGATTAGCGGGTGTCCAATCTTGCTGTTGGTTAATCGTTAATTTGCGAAATTCGGGACCAATTCTTCTTCTTTGTGAATCACTGTAAATGTTAGCGCGCCCTTGCAGCATTTTATCATCTGATAGTTCTGCACCATCCAGTAAATTAGAAGGGGAGAATGCGACTTTCTCTACTTGTTCCATAAAATTTTCAGGATTTTTATTTAATACCATTTTCCCGACTGGTATGAGAGGATACGCCTGTTCATCCCATACTTTTGTGTCATCTAAAGGATCATAAGATAGGTAAGCTTCATCTTTCGGATCCATGAGCTGGACGTATAAACCATACTCCACTGGTTTACCATTTTCAATAGCATCATATAAATCTTTCCCGCTATAATCAGGATTTTCAGCAGCTAGTTTAATTGCTTCTTTATTAGTAATGTACTGTACACCTTCAAATGGGTACCAATGATACTTTACATACTTTCGATTACCTTCCGCATTTCTCCATACATATGTATTAACACTATGTCCTGGAATGTGGCGAAGACTTTTGGCCGTACCATTATTAGAGTATAAACGGACAACAAAATGAATAGATTCAGGTGCTTTAGCGACAAAATTCCAAAATCTATTAGGGTCTATTAAGTTATTTTTAGGTGAAGGCAATAATGCTTGAATCGTTTCAGGGAAACGCATTGGGTCACGAACAGAAAAAACAGGAATGTGATTACATAAAAGGTCAAAAATTCCTTCTTTTGTATAAAATTTTGTAGAAAAACCGCGTACATTTCTAGCAGTATCCGGTGTTCCTTTCGTACTAACAGCTAACGAAAATCGCACCATAACAGGAACTTTCTCATTAGAATTTTGTAAAAAACTTAATTTAGTATGTTCAGACATCGAATATATCGTTTGAAAATAACCGAACGCACCAAATCCTTTTACATGAACAGGTCTTTCTAAAATTTTTTCATGAATAAATTCTTGTAATGACTCATGCAGTACACTATCTTGCTCTAGTACGGGTCCACGTGAACCAACTGTTTGAGAGTGAAGTTTAGCTTGTTCATTACGTTCGTCATTTTCATTAAAGTCTTTCCCTAGTATAGATTGCCCCTGTTTATCATAGTTTTCATCCATCGATATAGCCTCCAAATCTTTTTTGTCCATTGTTACTAAATATGATTCTATAGCCTTAATTATGTATGACACGCACAGTTCAAAGCAGTAACATACCGCTAGATGAAAAAAACACATATGTAGTGGACCTGTTGAAATAGAAGAAATTATGGAAAAATGAATATCGGGAAGAGAAAGCACACGTTTTACTAAAAATGTGGAAGAAAACCACTATTAAAATTTCAATCTTAAAACTTAATTTATAAACGATTATATAGAGAATGAACGTTAAAAAAGGGAAAATAACTAGGAGGAATTTAACATGTCGGATTGGTTTCAATTAGATAAAGAATATATGATGTCTACATATTGTCGTACAGAGGTTGCAATGGAAAGAGGAGAAGGGTGTAAACTGTATGATGTAGATGGTAAAGAGTATTTAGATTTATTTTCTGGCGTAGGAGTAAATGTATTAGGATACAATCATCCTAAAATTGTACAAATGACAATGGAGCAAGTTACGAAATCGTTGCATTTACCGTTTCATTTTTTAAACCCAGTTGCAATTGAGTATGCAAAGAAATTAGTAGATTGTACTTTAAAAAGCGGAAAAGTCTTTTTTACAAACTCTGGTACGGAAGCGACAGAAACGACATTAAAATTAATTGATAAATATAGATTTATTGCGAATGAAGAGCGTGATGGAGTAGTTGTGTTAAAAGATAGTTTTCACGGGAGGACGTTAGGGGCACTGCATTTTACGAGACAAGAAAAGGTATATCAAAATTTCCCTAAAACATCTATTCCTGTATATGAAGTAGAGCGCGAGAATATAGACCAATTAGAAGAAACCATTATTAAAGAAAATCCAATTGCAATTATGCTAGAGCCTGTTTTAGGTAGCGGGGGGATTTATCCTTTATCAAATGAATATTTACATGGTGTTCAAAATTTATGTGAAAAATATAATGTACTTCTTGTCGTTGATGAAGTTCAAAGTGGTATGGGTCGAACGGGAAAATTATTTGCTTATCAAAATTTTAATATCACACCGGACATTATTCAAATTGGTAAAGGAGCAGGAGGCGGGATACCGCTAGGAGGAATTATTGTAGGTGAAAGGTTATGTGATGTATTTTCACCAGGAGATCACGGGACAACATTTGCTCATTCATCAATGGGAACAGCTTTAGGTTTAACTGTATTAAATACATTACTTGATGATGGGTTAATGCAAGAAGCTTATAAAACGTCACTATATTTGAATGACAAACTGCAAGATATTCAGAAAGAAAATGCTTATTATATTCAGGAAGTACGTCATGCGGGGATGATGTTTGGGATAAGTGTGAATGACACGAAAGAAAATGTGAAGAAATTACAGATTGAGTTAATGAATAAAGGGATGTTAGTCGATGTAACACAAGGGAATATTATTCGATTACTTCCGCCGTATATTATTACGAAAGAGGAAATTGACGCATTCACTTATGAGTTTATTTCCTGTATTCATAACATAGCTGCTACAGCAAGTATTTAAAAAAATATAAAAAAATATAAAAAGCTGAAGAAGGCGCTATTTTAGCGGCTTCTTCAGCTTTTTAAAATAGTAAATTACTTAACCTAGAGAGCATCTCATTGGACAAATAATTAATTATGTGAAACAATAATAACAGATAAGGAGACGTTAATTTTCCTTAAGTGCTTCGAATTAATTTTATTCAATAAGAGAAGGTGTGCTTAAAGAAGTTAAATTAAAAAGGAGCTGTTTTATTATATGCAACAAAATAATGATTTAAATTTTGAACCTCAAGACGTTAATATTGTCAATCCTAAACAAGCCAGGAAAGCAGTAATTGCTACTGGTATAGGAAACGCAATGGAGTGGTTTGACTTCGGATTATACGCGTATTTAGCGGTTATCTTAAGTCAATTATTCTTCTCAGGTGTTGATAATAGTGGATTGCAACTTGTACTTACATTCGGTACATTTGCAGCAGCCTTTCTCGTTCGACCAATCGGAGGTGTATTCTTTGGTAGAATAGGAGATAAGTACGGCCGAAAAATCGTGTTAAGTACTACTATTATTTTAATGGCACTTTCTACATTATTCATCGCATTACTACCAACCTATGAACAAATTGGTGTATGGGCACCAATACTACTTTTAGTTGCCCGAATGATTCAAGGCTTCTCTACAGGCGGCGAATATTCAGGAGCAATGGTTTATATCGCAGAATCTTCTCCAGATAAAAAGCGTGGTATACTCGGTAGTGGTCTTGAAATTGGAACACTCTCAGGTTACATTGCTGCATCGGTAATTGTTACCATTTTGACGTTATTGTTAACAGATGAGCAAATGCTCAGCTGGGGATGGCGTATTCCGTTCTTAGTAGCTGCACCAATTGGCTTGGTCGGTTTATACTTACGCCGTCATCTAGATGAATCTCCAATCTTTGAAGAGATGGAAAAAGCACAAGAGGAATCTGAAGACAATGAACAATTTTCATTTATGGATATTATTAAATATCACAAAAAAGACTTCTTATTAAGCACAGTAATTGTCGCTTTCTTTAATATTACGAATTATATGATTCTTTCGTATATTCCTTCTTATCTAACTCAAGTACTTAAAGTCAAAGAAACAACGGGCTTATTAATTATTTCTATTACGATGGCACTTATGATTCCACTAGCACTATATTTTGGTAAATTAAGTGATAAAATTGGTAATAAACGCGTCGTGCAAATTGGTTTACTTGGTTTAACTGTATTTGCAATTCCAGCATTTTTACTAATAGGTAACGGACATATTGCAGCTATATTTGCAGGTATTTTCGTACTAGGTTTCTTCTTAAGTGTATATGAAGGAACATTACCTTCATTATTACCATCACTCTTTTTCACTGATGTACGTTATCGAGCACTTTCGATTTCATTTAATATTTCTGTATCGATATTCGGTGGAACAACACCGCTCGTATGTTCATACTTAGTTCATGCAACTGGTAACCCGCTTGCGCCAGCATTTTATTTGACGGGTGTAAGTATTATTGGATTAGTTGTATTTAGTGTATTATTTGTTACGACTTCAGGGCGTGCGCTAAAAGGTTCATATCCTACAGTAGAAACGAAAAAAGAAGCACACCTAATCGCTAAAGAAGACCCTGAAGAAACACTTTGGTGGCATGAAGAGTCATTAGAAATTGAAGCAGGGAAGAATGCTTCCATTTAAAAAGCAACGTAGAAGTATAAAAAGACTCCTATGAATATAGGAGTCTTTTTGTTACGTTATTTCTTTCGTTTCTTCAAACTTTTCTGATAGGCATAAAGCTTATGAATCTCTTCCTTAAATTCATGCAGAAGTACAATGCTTTTACCATTTGAATAACGCACCGTATTATAAGCATCTATAATAATATCACTTTGAATATTTACATCTTCTTCATCATTTATTCTTTCTAGCCAAGCCTCAACAGTTTCTCCCCGTTTTCTATTTAAAGGAGGGGTTAACTTACTCTCTAGCTTGAAAATTTCCTTCCGAATTTCGTTATGCGGCGGTTTATTTCGTTTAAAACGATTTTGGTTCGTTCCTTCTTTATTAGTAATGATAGTAGATTCGAAGGCAGGCATATTTGGTAAACTGAATTGTTTTCGTCTTTTTATTATTTTCCAAACAACGTAAATAGCAATGGTTGTACATACTATTATGGTAATGCTATTTATGAGTGTGGGGTCAAAAGCACGCTGTCCAAACACATCCTTAATTTGAGGATCCTTTAAATTCCCTTTATTCGACCAAAAATCATCAGTTTCTTTTAATTCAGCTGCTGAAAATAACGGATTGATAGCGTATCCGAATCCTAATGCAACTGTTTCTATGATATAGGAAAAAATAAGTCGAATGAAAGGAAACACTTGAACAAGTACTATACTCATTACACCAATCGTAATGATAGAAATGAAACGTAATAACTGTTGATTCCGATTTGCCCCAGTTAACCAAAATGTAATCATAATGTGTATAACTAATAGTAACAGCTTCCACAAAGGTGGAAAGGGCGCATAAAATATGGTTGAAATACTAAACCAAACAATACCGCCTAACGATTTTTGAACTGGATATCCTGGTCCGACTACATGTACGATAAAGAAGAAAAGCGGTAACATAATTGTGCCAAATAGAGAGAATGGGAGAAGGAAAGAACAACCAATTATTTGAGTAATGAACAGTATGACAAATCCTGTTGTTTTTTTCTTCATAAATTTATGAAGAAGAAATACGCCTACATAGCCTGTTGCTAAAAATATGGAAATAGCAACAAGGTCATCCCTTTCTGTTAATAATGAAAGGAGGAGAAGCAAAATAAAGTCATTAACGTGATAGAGCCAAGTTTTCAATCGATTCCACCATCCCTTCGCTATTAATGAGGAACGTTGGCTGCGAGAGAAGAGGGAGTTCATTTTTCTGTAAACCAATGTATATCATTGTAGACGAACGTTCTCTCTTTCTCATTACATAATGAAGGAATCCTTGTTTCGGCAGTAACGTACTATCATCTGAAACACGTGCTAATTCTTCTAAAGCTTTTGCATATTGTGTTTGCCCTTCATGTAACGATAAATGTAATGCACCACCTTCTGCTAATACACTAATAAATAATTCAAACGGTATGTGATGCTTCGTTGCATATTGGCAAATGTATGTTGCGAATGAAATTAAATCTTCAACATTATCTTTCCAACCAAATCCACGATCGGCAGCTAAAGAAAGACAAATCGTCCAACTATAATTTTTTACAGGTTCAAATTGCTTCGCTTGTAATTCTTGCATTTTAGCAGATGCCTTCCAATGAATAGAGCGGAAAGACTCACGCTCATATCGCTTTACACCGATAATAGATGTTTCATCATTGTAAAAAGAAAAATTAGTTCGATAAGAACCAGTTAGAAGTTGCTGAAGTTCTTGCAAACCTGCTACTTCTTTAGGAGAAGGATACACAATAATTTCAGTTTTTAACTTATCGAAAACAGGTAAGTGTACATTTAATAAATGAAAAGGATCTTTTAAAACGCATTCGAACTGTTCAATTTGAAACACACCACGTTTCGTTGCGGTTAATGTTAAATCCCATTTTTGCGCCGAATGTGCAGGTTGTGAAAATGGAAAAGAGAATAACGTTTTTGATATTCGTTCAATTCCTTGATCTTTATGCTGTATAAGAGACGAATCTAAATGAAAATAACAAACACCATTAACGAGAGGGATATGTGCACCGTTTTTCAAATGAATAAAAAACTTTCCAGATTCATCAGGGAAAAGCCGAGTTGTTTGTCTCTCGTTTATAACTTCAAATTTTTTCTCTATGTAAGCGACATATTTATAAATGAAAATCGCAAATAAATAATAGGAGAAAAAGAGAAACATTATAATTCGTTGCGGCATAAAAAACGTAAATAGTATAGCGCCTGGCACAGTTAGTTGAATAATATGGAGTTGAAAAAATAAAGGTACAGTTACAACACGCTGTCCATTCATACTTGCTCAATCTCCACAGGTACGTCAACTTCTTTTAAAATACTTTGCATTATATCATTTTTAGTCGTGCGCAGGGCACCTTCCATTGATAAGACAATACGGTGATTCCAAACAGAAGGAGTTAAAAATTGTATATCTTCAGGGGTGCAATATTCTCTCCCGCGTAAGAAGGCTAATGCTTGAACTGCGCGCACTAAAGAAAGTGTGGCACGTGGGCTTACACCGTTAGCGATGTAATCGTGATTTCGAGTAGCTTGTGCAAGTTTAATTATGTAATGTTCTAACGGTTCTGATATGAAAATTTCTTTTATTCGTTTCTGTGATTCTAATATATCTTCTAAAGAGATAACAGGTGTGACACGTTCTAGCGGTATATCATTACGAAAACGTCGCATCATTTGTAACTCATCTTCAGGAGTTGGATAACCGATTGAAATCGTCATTAAAAAGCGATCAAGCTGTGCATCTGGAAGAGGGAAAGTCCCTTGTGATTCAATTGGGTTTTGTGTTGCAATAACAAAGAACGGTTTTGGGAGAGGAGTAGACTGTTTTTCAAGCGTCACTTGTCGCTCTTCCATCGCTTCTAACAAACTAGATTGTGTTCTCGGCATTGCACGGTTAATTTCATCTGCTAGCAAAATGTTTGTCATAACGGGTCCAATTCTTAACTCAAATTCACTTGTTTTTGGGTTAAAGTATTCAATACCTGTTACATCACTTGGAAGTACATCAGGGGTAAATTGAACACGAGAAAAACTACCGCCAATACTTTTTGAAATGGTTTTCGCCAGTAACGTTTTCCCAGTACCAGGCACGTCTTCGAGTAGTACATGTCCATCAGCAAGCAGTGAAACAAGCAGTAGATCAATAACATTTTCTTTACCAACAAACACAGATCCTATGTTTTCTTTCAATTTATTTATCATATGTACCATTCCTTTCAGTATAAAAGAGCTAATATTTCTATATTTTAACAAATTATTCAGAAAATTAGTATGATTTTTTAATTCAAAGAAATAGATATTTAATTATTAAATTAAGCTTGCATATTTTGGAATATGATTATACAATATCGGTATACGATGTATCGTAAGTCGATATATCATAAGACGATGTATCGGAGGTAGTTATAATGAATGCAAAGGCGCAAAAATATATTCCGTTAACTGAGGCGACATACTACATATTATTGTCACTTGTAAAGCCAATGCATGGTTATGGAATTATGCAAATGGTAGAAGAGATGACAAATGGAGAAGTAAAACTCGGTCCTGGTACGTTATACGGGAATACGACGAAATTACTAAAAGAAAAATTAATTGTTGAAGTTGCCTCTACAGATAGAAAGAAGTGCTATGAGTTAACAACGTTTGGGAGAGAAGTGTTAGAGCTCGAGTATAACAGGTTACAGAGATCTGTAAGGAATGGGAATAGTATATTAGGGGAGTGAATGGAATATGGAGACAAAGAAGGTATTCAAACCTTTCGCGATATGGAGCTTGGAAAAAGAAGAAGCTTTTTTAAGAAAAATGCATCAAAAAGGATGGGCTTTACAAAAGTATAATGTAATGTATACGTTTAAGAAAACTGAACCGAAAGATGTAATATATAAAGCGGATTTTAGACTGGATTATAAAGATTCGAAAGAAAAACAACTAGAATATATTGATATATATGAAATGTGTGGCTGGAAACATGTAACGAGTTTTGCGAAATGGAATTATTTCTGTAAAGAAGTAGACGAGGAAAATGAGTTACCTGATATTTATTCAGACAAAGAAACGAAGATACAAAAACTTGTTGAATTGATACAGTTCGTTGCAATTATGTTTGTAACGTTAATTCCAGTGCTTTACTTATGTTTTCTTGGAGTATCAGAATCAGGATTATATAGAGGTATGGTAGGGTTTTTAGTTTGTATATATTCATATGCGTTTATTAATTTATTTAGAAAGCTTAAAAAATTGAAAAAGGAAATATTTTAACAAAGAGTGATATTCTTAGAGAAGATATATTGGGAAATCATCTTCTCTAATCTTTATATATATTTATTTTGTTCATTCTTTTTTACATAATAAAAGACTACCTTTTTAATTCATAGAATTAACAGTTACAAAGATAATACCAGTAACAATACCTAAAAAAATCATAAATGAAGAAGAAATAATTAATAATAAAGAATTAGCAATAAATATCACTTTATTAGATTTTTGATTTTTAAAATGGTAATAAAGTAAAAGACCACAAATAGTAGAAACAATCCATATTGTTAGACCGTAAGGAGTCGTTATTTTTTCAAAATCGAAGATCCAAAAGTAAAAGATGACTATGTGGCAAGTTACTAGTAGAAATGTTGATGGAAGCATTATCTTTTTATTTAAAATCATTTGTTATCCCCCCCTTATGTAAATATTACCAAAAGGGTGTGGATTTTAATATATAATAAGGAAGAAATACATCTTTAATTAACTTATTAAATGGAAAAATCCCTTATAGAAAAAATCTATTTCTAAAAGGGATAGTAATGACATTGTTAGAAAGACTGATTTTGAGCAGGTTTAATAAATTGTTCAGGGTTTTCAACAAGCCCACATACAGCGCATTGGACGCGGTATGTAGGTCCTTGATAGGCCATATGAAAAGCATTCATCGTTTCATTTGTGTATTCTTCTTCTACTTGACCAGTTTGTGGATTTAATTTGACTGGTTTTACTTGTTGTTCAAGAATATTAAAGCGAGTACGGTTCGTTTTACAGCTTGGACATAGCATTGGTTCCATATGTATACACCTCCATTTGTATCATTTCTTAAAATCTTTAATTTTATGCAAGCAAAAAACTTTCTCAATATAAATAGGTGTTTAATGTATTTAAAATTCAGAAAAAATAAAATATAATAAAAGTACGAACTGGTTATGTCCAAACCAAATCTCCTGTTTTATGCCAATAAGCTGGGGGGCCGAGAAATCGGCCTCATTTTTTTTGCTCATTACAACAAAGAACAAGGTTTTTATGAGACTTTTGTCGAAATTTTAGGGATAGATATAAAGGGGGATGTAAAATGGATTTGAAAATGAAGTACATCATTTTATATGTAGAAAAGTTTGAAGAATGTTTAAAATTCTATAAAGATATTTTACAGTTACCTATAAAAGCAGAGCACGGTACATATATTGAATTTAATACTGGAACTACCATTTTAGCGATGAATACGCGGCAAGATGTGAAAGAATTAACAGGACTACCGCTTACAGAAGGTGAATTACAGTCTTCTCATTTTGAATTAGGATTCGTTGTTGAGAATGTACAAAAAACGATTGAGCAATTTAGAGAACAAGGAATCAAGATTTTAGTTGAACCTATTGTAAAACCGTGGGGACAAACAATTGCTTACATTGCTGATCCAGATGGAAATTATATTGAAATTTGCAGTTCATTAGAATAGAGGGAGAAAGAGAGATGGGATTTCCAAAACTAGAAACAGAACGTTTACTCTTAAGAGAACTTACACTATTAGATGCAGAAACGATGTTCCAATATTTTTCGAAAGAATCAGTTATACGTTATTTCGGAATGGATTCTTTTGAAAATATTGAGCAAGCGAAAACAACGATTCAAACGTTTAACAATCGTTATGAAGAGGGCAGTGTATTTCGCTGGGGAATCGAGAAAAAAGGGACGGGCCAATTAATCGGAACGTGCGGATTTCATTTAATTAATAATATTCATAAACGAGCTGAAATTGGTTATGAATTAGATGATACATATTGGGGACAAGGATATGCATCGGAAGCATTACAAGCGATTTTAGCTTACGGATTTGAAATGCTGCAACTGATAAGAATCGCAGCGGTTGTATATGTAGAAAATAAAGCTTCTCAAAAGTTGTTAATAAAAGCAGGATTTCAAGAAGAAGGATTACTTCGAAAACATATGATTCAAAATGGAGTTGCTCATGATACCATTTTATATTCTTTATTAAAAGAAGAGTGGAAGAAGTAATGAGTACAAACGAACTTATAACGATTATGAAGAATCATAGGGAAAATAGATTCATTTTAGGTATAGATGGTTTAAGTCGTTCAGGAAAAACAACATTCGTAGCAAATTTAAAAGAAAATATGAAACAAGAAGGCATTCCGTTTCATATTTTCCATATTGATGATCATATAGTAGAGCGTAATCGACGCTATTATACAAACCATGAAGAATGGTATGAGTATTATTGTTTACAGTGGGATATTACATACTTGAGGCAGAAGTTTTTTCAGAAGTTACAACATGAGACAAAATTAACTTTGCCTTTTTATCAAGAGGAAACAGACTCATGTGAAATGAAAAAAGTGCAGATTCCTATTGTAGGCGTAATTGTTATTGAAGGAGTTTTTCTGCAGCGAAAAGAATGGAGAGATTTCTTTCATTATATGGTCTATTTGGACTGTCCAAGAGAGACAAGGTTTCTACGTGAGAGTGAGGAGACACAGAAAAACCTTTCAAAGTTTGAAAATAGGTATTGGAAAGCAGAGGATTATTACTTAGAAATGGAATCGCCGAGGAATAGGGCGGATTTAGTCATTAAATGATTTGAAGAAAACCTCAGCTTTTTGCTTGAAAAGTTGAGGTTATTCTATGTTATCGTAAATTATTTTGTAAGTATTGGGAAGGAAATTCGTATAACAATTTGAATTATATAGTTATAGATAAATCTATAGATGAAAAGATTTCAATAAAGCGAGTGATAACATGAGTATTTTCATTTTAGAAGATGATGTCATACAAGCGCAGCAAATGAAACAACTAGTTGAGGAGATTTGTGAGAAGTACATATTGCCTTTTGACTTTATCGAAGTAACTAGTAAAAGTGAAAACATAATTAATAACATTTCAAAGGTAACATATGTACCAATTTATTTTTTAGATATAGAGATAAAAAGAGAAGAGCGTAAAGGTTTACAAGTGGCGCAAGAAATACGAAAGTATGATACGCAAGGGATTATTGTGTTTGTAACGACACATTCTGAATTTGCACCTATTTCATATCAATATATGGTATCAGCTTTAACTTTTATTGATAAAGGGTTACCATACGAAGAGCGATATATGGTTTTGGAACAATGTTTACTTCAATATGAAGCACGTAATAAGCAGTTCATTCCATCCGATGATTTTATCGTTGAAAATAGTAATGCGACTGTGCGAGTTCCATTTCAAGAAGTTGAATATGTTATGACCGATGAACCGCATCGTCTAGCATTAGTGACGTTAGATCGAATCGTTTATTTTTACGGGACTTTAAAGGAAATTGAATTAATAGATGAACGTTTATTTCGTTGTCATCAATCATATATCGTGAATACGAAGCAAATGTCTTCTTACGATGTGAAGCAAAAAATGATAGTTTTAAAAAGCGGGAAGCGTATTCCAGTATCACGTCGTTTAGTGAGTAAAGTACGTAATATGTTAAAGGGTGAGATGTAATGTATATTTATGATTTATTTGCAATATTGCTTACTAGTATGAGCCATACATTTTTATACATTCAATTAATCCGGTACAACAGATTGTCAGTTAGAATGTTAATAGCTTTAAGTACGGTATTCATTATTCTACTTGCTATTGTCGTAACAGTAACAAGATACCCAGAGTTGAATAGTACCATTGTGTTATTTCTAATAAGTTTAGGGTTAATGCAACATGAATTGAAATTTAAGCATAATTTATATTTTGCACTAGTTAGTATGGTGATAATAACGTTAGTGAAAATGTTGCTTTTCGATTTAGGAATGAAAATCTTTATGTTAACGCCATTCAATTTATATTTATGGACAGGTAGTATGATTCATCATATTGTATCAATCCTTACTTTTATCGGTATTTTAGTAGCTCGTAAAAGAATACGAAAAATTGCTCAATATATAGTAGGTAGTCCGCTATACTATGTAACTTATATATTATTAATTATCGGATTCGTTATTGAACTAATTTTAACTAGGCCATCTACTGAGTTTTTAGCGCAATTAAATCAACAATACAGTGAAGTAAGTTATATTTCAGCGATTATTGTATTTTTATTATTAATAATCATTGTACTAATAAGCTCACACCTATCGAAAGAAAAATTACGAGAAGAGCATGAAAAACGTTTAGATAAGGAGTTATTAGATTATGTGGAGAAATTAGAGGATATGCATGATGAGCTTGCTAGTTTCCGTCATGATTATATGAATGTATTACTAGCGTTAGAAGAGGGAATACGTACAAAAAATGTGAAGGAAATTGAGCAAGTGTATTATGATGTTATAGCTCCTACATTAAAAACAATAAATGATCATGAACTTGATATTGCGAAATTATCTCGCATACATATTCCTGAAGTGAGAAGTGTATTAAGAGCGAAAGTTGGCACTGCCCAGCAACAAAACCTAAAAGTAATGCTTGATATACCGGAGAAAATTGAAAGTATTTCGATGACGATCATTTCATTTATTCGCATCATCTCGGTTTTAATAGACAATGCAATTGAAGAAGCAGTACATAGCGAGGAAAAGATATTGCAAATCGCATTCTTTGAAATGGATTCAGGGCAGTATTTTATTGTACGTAATAGTTCAAAGAGTGAAGTGATTAATTTGCAAAAAATTTATGAGAAAAACCATTCCAGTAAAGAAGGGGCGAGAGGATACGGGTTATTCTCGTTAAAAAGAATCATGAACAAAACAAATAACGCGACATTAGAAACAACTTATGTAAGTCCTTATTTCACCCAAACATTCATATTAAAAGAGATAAAATGACCATCTATGATGAAAATGAAACCGAATAAGAAATAACTACATACTTCCTTCACTTATTTTTATACACTTCAAGTAAGAGGTGAAGCGAGATGAATGGTCTTATTTTTACAACAATGATTAGCTTTGGTTTACCGCTTGTAGTACTTTTATATGCTTTTTGGAAGAAACGCTATTTTCCATATATGTTAGGTGTATTGGCTTTTGTTGTATCACAAATATTAATTCGCATACCAATACTGAATTATTTAAATGGAACTAGCACAGATTTTCAAATGTTTTCTGCTACGCAGCCTGTACTATTTGTACTTTTGCTTAGTTTATCAGCAGGTATTTTTGAAGAGATAGCTCGTTTTATCGCAATGCGCTATTTTATGAAACAACGAGATTGGCAATCTGGTTTTTTATTTGGAGCAGGGCATGGTGGTATTGAGGCAGTATTGATAGTTGGTATCCCGGTAATATCCTTATTATTGTCACAAACAGTCATCCAAAATGGTGATAGTTATTATTTCGGCGGTATTGAGCGTATCTTTGCGATGGTATTGCATATTGGGCTTTCTTTCATTGTATTGCAAGCTGTAGTCCAAAAGAAATTTCATTATGTTGTTTTCGCTATACTCATTCATGGAGCTGTAAATACATTAGCAGGTATTATACCACTATATGTACCAGGAACAAATGGGATCATTGCTGTAGAAGTTTCAATCGCAATTTCTGCTGTACTTGTTTTTAGCCATAGTTTCATATTAAAAAGAAGGGGTGTATTAAAATGAGAAGAATGTTACTTATTATTATAAGTGCTATCGCGGCGTTCGCGCTCGCAGCTTGTACCGGTAATAAAGTAGATGAAAGTACGTCAAAAAAATTTATTCCGAAGGCGGAAGAAATTGTATCATTATTAAATGAGGCAAAGTATAAAGAAGTGCATGAAAAATTTGATAGTAAAATGAAAGCTGAATTACCAGAAGAAAAAATGAAAGATCTTACACCTGTAATTGAGAAAGCTGGTACGTTCGAAAAAATTGAAAAACAATCGATTGAAGAAAAAAATGGTTTATATACAGTTATTCTTGTAGCGAAATATAGTAAAGAACAACGGACATTTATTATAACTTATAATGAAAAAGAAGAAATAGCAGGGTTATTTATTAAATAAAAAAACAGATACAGTGGAAGTTTCCACTGTATCTGTTTTTTTATTGTAACCAAATTATGGTTATTCATGCTAATATAAACTCATAGCTATATAGAAGGGGTGGGATTAGTATGAAAACAGAAATAGTTCCTAAAAAGAAGTACAGTATAATAAGCTATATATCTTTACTCATCGGCATTTTGTGTTTTCTATTCGTTTTTATAACGCCAACAAGGATAGCGAATGCAGGTAATATAGTTGGAGATTATATTACAATTGCTCTGACAGGTGTAGGTATTATGCTTTCTATAATAACAATGACGAAAAAAACAGAGAAGAAGGGGATTGCTATTCTTTCATTAATACTGTCCTCATCATTTTTTATATTTTGGATCATAGCAATTATCCTATTGTTTACTGGTCAAATTAGTTTTGCGCCGTAATGTGTAATAAAAAGAGTCCTTTTCGTATGATAACGGGTATAGTTACGGGAGTGAAAATATAAAATAACATACAAATTAGGGATGTAAATCACTTATGATTTAGCATCCCTTTTTTTATTGTTATTTCAGTGTTTAAGCGCTTTCATATAGTTAAATAGCGTTCTAAATAATAAGATAAATGGAAAATTTATGTTAAAATAATTATAGAGATTGTGAAAAAATGTTCTTAAACTAGCGTTCAGATTACTTTAAGAAGGTTTTTTCAAAGGAAATGGTAAATATCATATTTTGAAGGGGTGATTGTAGTGGATTAAGTGATTTTTTTAATCTTGGTTAAATACTTTGAAGATAGGGGTTTATAACTATGAATACAAAACTAATAATAGTAGAAGGGTTACCTGGATTTGGAAAATCAACCACTGCAAAGCTAATAAATGAAATTCTAAGCCAAAATAAAATTGAAGTTGAACTATTTTTAGAGGGAAATTTGAACCACCCAGCCGACTATGATGGTGTATCTTGTTTTAATAAATTTGAGTTCAATAGATTATTATCTAACAGTGGAGATTTTAAAGAAGTGCTCCTTAAGAAAGTTCTAAAAAAAGGAAGCAATTATTTATTACCATACAGAAAGATGAAAAATGAGTTTGGTGACCAGTTTTCGGACGAATTATTTAACATTATTTTAAAAAATGATATATACGAATTACCATTCGATAAAAATGTTGAATTAATTGCTGACAAATGGAATGACTTTGCTGAAATCGCTCTAGAAGACAATAAGGTTTATATCTTTGAATGTTGTTTCATACAAAATCCATTAACTATTGGGATGATTAAATATGGTGAACAAAAAGAAAAAATAATAAATTATGTAATGAAAGTTGCAAAAATCATAGAGAATTTAAACCCAATGTTATTGTATGTAGAACAAGATAATCTTGAATTTTCATTTAGGAAGGCGTTAAAAGAAAGAACTCCAGAATGGTCCACAGGAATTATCGACTATTACACTAACCAAGGCTATGGGAAAGAACATCACCATTCAGGTGTAGAAGGAGCGATAAAAGTTCTTGAAGCTAGAAGGAATTTAGAATTAGAAATATTCGATATGTTAAAAATGAAAAAAGAAACAATCAATAATACAAAATATGAAATTGACTCATATAGGTCAATGTTAAAAGATAAGTTAGCCATACAAATGGTGAAATAGCTTTTTACACTAACTGGTGCTTTAGTTGAAGAAGGAAATAAAAAACGCTCAGAATATTTTCTGAGCGTTTTAGTTTGTTATTTCTAATGTTTATTAGCATTTTTCTCTTCCTAAACTGAACCCATTACTCGTATGAAGGACTCTTTTTATTCGGTATCTTCAGGTTGATATTCTAAAATATCCCCCGGTTGGCATTCTAATGCTTTACATATTGCTTCTAAAGTTGAAAAACGGACTGCTTTTGCTTTTCCATTTTTCAAGATAGAAAGGTTAGCCATTGTAATTCCAACCTTCTCCGAAAGTTCTGTTACACTCATTTTTCTTTTTGCTAACATTACATCAATATTAATAATAATTGCCATATTATTCACCTCAGACCGTTAAATCATTTTCTGATTTTATATCTATAGCATCTTTTAATAGTCTTTGGAGAACGGCAGCAAAGACCGCGATTACCATTGAAGCAAAAATCATAATCATTCCGATAATAATAATGCCAGGGGCGTCATCTCTCTCTGCCACGAGATAGAAAAGTGGCATACCTAATACATATAATACACTAATTGCCAATGCACTGTACTTAATATTTTTTAAAGCTTTAACAGATAACTCAGAGAATGCGTTGTTTGTATCAATATAGTTTAAAAGCTTAAATGTTTGGTACAAAGCGAAGTAATAAGGTATTGCTGTTGCGTATAAGTTGATAAATACAAGGTATTTAATATATGCAATATCCGGATATAATTCTGCGGCGAAGTTTCCTATTTTAGGAACTAAAAAAATGCACATAGCAAGAACGGGGATTCCGATCAGAATCACAACGGTCTTTAAAAAGAGTGTGGATCCTTGTTTCATAAAAAGCACCTCATTTATTTAATATCTTATTAATTTAACATGAAATTTATTGTTTAACAATAAAATTTTATTTCTTTTAATCGAGGATTTATTGTTAAACAAGTAATTAATGAAATGAATGCTAAATCTTTTTTATAAGATAGATGACACATACCGATATTTAATTAATGAAAGAAATAGAAAGTAACTATTGTTAGCTTTATGAGAATTGGGAACTAATAAAACATATGTAGATTGTGGAATGAGAAAGGAAATAAGGTGTATTGAAATGAATGCAAAGTTTATGGAGGAACAATCATGTTGAATTATGGTGTGAAGATGAAAAAGTTACTATTAGTGGGAGCTATAATAGTAAGCGTATTAAGTACGGAAAGTATGATGAATTATCATGCGGCCAAAGCTAAGGTGAAAAAAGTAGAACACCAGCCTAAAAATATAATTATGATGGTTATGGACGGAACAAGTTCAACGGCGACAACATTGGCTCGCTGGTATAAAGGGGCACCGCTTACGTTAGATCAAATTGTAACAGGAGGTGTTCGTACATATTCTGCAGAATCAGCTATTACAGACTCAGCGCCAGCAGCAACAGCATTAGCAACTGGAAATAAATCGAATTCAGGATATGTAGGCGTACTACCTTCTATTGTAAATTCACCTAACTTAAAGCAAATAAAAGAAGAGGACAAGTTACGGCCGGTCGCAAACGTATTGGAAGGTGCAAAACGTACTGGTCGTGCAACTGGAATTGTTGCTACATCTGAAATTCAGCATGCTACTCCGGCGGGATTCTCGGCTCACCATGTCAATCGCAAGCAATTTGACGTAATTGCGAAGCAGCAAGTATATCAAAATATAGATGTCGTATTAGGCGGGGGAAAAGCGGCGCTGCTACCTATGAAAAGTAATGGAATCCGAAAAGATGGTGAAAATTTAGTAAAGGTGATTCAAGACAAAGGATACGATTTTGTTGAAACGAAAGATGCGTTATTGAACTCCAAATCTAATAAAATTTGGGGCTCTTTCTCAAATCATGCTCTTGCGTTTGATATAGATCGTATAGCAACAAATCCAGAACAACCAACACTTTCTCAAATGACAGAAAAAGCAATTCAAACATTATCAAAAGACAAAGATGGTTTCTTTTTATTCGTAGAAGGTAGTAAGCCTGATTGGGCAGCTCATGCTAATGATCCAATTGGGATGATTAGTGATGTATTGGCATTTGATGAAGCGGTAGCAAAGGCGTTACAATTTGCGAAGAAAGATGGGGATACGATGCTCATAGCTTTAACTGATCATGGTAACAGCGGTATCTCTATAGGGAATAGAAATACGACAAAAGGATACAATACTACACCGGTTTCTGCATACATTGATTCATTGAAAAAGGCGAAAATGACACTTGAAGGAACTATAAATAAACTGAAATCTGATTTATCAAATGTAGAAGATGTAGCTAAACTATACGGTTTGGATAATCTAACTCATGATGAAAAAGAAAAATTAAAAGCGGCAAAAAAGAAAATGGATGTAGGACGAATTCTTACTACATTATTGGCTAATCGTGCAAATATCGGCTTTACGACAGGAGGACATACAGGTGAGGATGTATTTTTACATTCTTATGGACCTCAAAAACCAGAAGGCTTAATCCAAAATACAGACATTGCGAAGACGATGGCGAAAGCGATGGGCTTTAACTTAGAAGAAGTAACGAATAAAATATTTTTAGAGAGTGAACAAGCCTTTAAGAAAATCGGTGCAACTGTAACAGCCGACAAAACCGAAGGAGCAAACCCGTTACTCGTAGTAAAACATAATAAAGTAGAAGCACAATTATTTGGTAACAAAAATATAATTCGTATCAATGGTAAAGGGTATGAATTAGGAAGTATTATTGTAGAGAGTAATGGAAAGTGCTATGTACCAGAAGAAGCAATTCAACTATTTGTAAAGCATTCTCGTTAAAAAATTGCCAACCAGTTAAGCTAACTGGTGGCAATTTTTTTGTGTTTATTCTAAATATAAGGGTTCGGATTGTTTTGGAAAGTTTTCCAGATGAGACTTGTATAAATGTGAAAGGGGAATTATATTTTTTTCTTACATTAAAAAATTTCGTTTTGTAGAATAGAGAATTTATACATATAGTAAAGTCTAATGTATTATCAATTAATATTTATGAAAAATATATTAATACTTTAGAATTTCTTTAATTTTCGTTATTTTTTATTTAATATTATTCGTTATATTTATAATATGTTTATTTCAATTTATCGTATTGTAGCGCAGTTTCATATAATTATAAAGCAATCATCAAAATAAAATCTTCACTAGAGTAAATTTATTATTTTTTTGCGTCTTTTGTATCCCGCTATTTGCCGGGCAGTAAGACCCCCACCTCAAAATTCAGCGAAAGCAAAGAAGTTAGGTGGGAATCGGGCTGCCTGTAAAAGCCCGATTGGTGAGGGCTGATTAAAGTTTCACTTTATTTACGAAAATTATTATGCAGCTAAGAAAACTGTAGTTCATTGAATTAGAGGTATATTAGAATTTAGTTGAAGAAAGAGAGAGGGAATAAAATGAATATAGTGCACTTACGTCCTAAACAGCGGTCTAAGTATCGCATTATGCTAGGGACGTGGTATTACTCTACAAAGAGATACATTCAGTGGTTAGTAGACGGAAAAACATATGCAAAAAGGCTTCAACAAGAAAAGCTACCTTGTACAGCAATTCAGCACCGAACGATATTACTTCGTAAGCTCAAAGATGTAGATATGTGGTATCAACAGAATAAGGTTGTTAATTTGAAAATTGCTGTTGAAAAACTAAATGGTATCGTCATTAGACCAGGAGAAACATTTTCTTACTGGCGTTTAATAGGTAAGCCTACGAGGAAAAAAGGGTATGTAGAAGGTATGGTATTACACTACGGATCTTTTAAAACAGGTATTGGAGGAGGTCTTTGTCAGCTTTCGAATTTAATATATTGGATGACTTTACATACACCACTGACAGTAACAGAACGATATCGTCATAGCTTTGATGTCTTTCCTGATTCTAGGCGAACTCAACCGTTTGGGAGTGGAGCGACTTGTTCCTATAACTATTTGGATTTACAAATTAAAAATGAAACGGACCAACCGTATCAACTTCACCTTTATATGACAGATGAATATTTAGTTGGTGAATGGAGAACAGTCTATCCGCAACTTTATCAATATGAAGTGTATGAGAAAGAACACTCAATTCAACCTGCATACTGGGGCGGTTATATACGACATAATGTGATTCAACGTAAAGTATATAATCAACAGAAACAGTTAATAGAAGATCAATATGTAACGGAGAATCACGCTATAATGATGTATGAACCACTATTAGCTTGTAATAATGAGAATAGTGAGTAATATGATAATCCATAGATTAAATAGTATAGAAAATATTTAATTCTTATTTTTATTAAAAAAATATAAATCTCAGATTTACTGGATTTTGATTGTAACTAAGAACATATAAAAGTTCACTGTTATTTATTGGAGAGCCTGTTTGTTTTTCTATCTTTTGTATTTCACTCTGCATAAAAAAATATTTCTCAACATTTTATTTGTTGAAAAAGATTGAATATTCGTATTATAACGAATATTATGTTGTTATCGGCAAAAAACGATAATTTGCAGACACTGGGGAGGAAATACATTGAAAAAGAAAAAGAAATTAAAACCATTAGCGGTATTAACAACAGCAGCGGTACTAAGTAGTACGTTTGCTTTTGGAGGTCACGCAGCGTATGCTGAGACACCAACATCATCTCTACCAATAGATGAGCACTTAATACCGGAGGAGCGTTTGGCAGAAGCGCTAAAACAACGGGGGGTAATTGATCAATCTGCATCACAAGCCGAGACGTCAAAAGCTGTCGAAAAATATGTTGAGAAAAAGAAAGGGGAAAACCCTGGGAAAGAAATCTTAACAGGAGATAGTCTTACACAAGAAGCTTCTGATTTTATGAAAAAAGTAAAAGATGCAAAAATGAAGGGAAATGAACAGGCACAGCAGCCTGAAGTAGGCCCAGTAGCTGGACAAGGTGCAGCATTAAATCCAGGGAAATTAAATGGAAAAGTACCTACTACATCAGCGAAGCAAGAAGAATACAATGGAGCTGTTCGAAAAGATAAAGTACTTGTTTTACTTGTAGAATTTAGCGATTTTAAGCATAACAATATTGATCAAGAGCCAGGATACATGTATTCTAAGGACTTTAATCGTGAACATTATCAAAAAATGTTATTTGGTGATGAACCATTCACTTTATTTGATGGATCGAAGATTAACACATTTAAGCAATATTATGAAGAACAATCTGGTGGTAGCTATACAGTTGATGGGACTGTAACAGAATGGCTTACTGTTCCAGGAAAAGCATCAGATTATGGTGCTGATGCGGGTACTGGGCATGATAACAAGGGGCCTTTAGGACCAAAAGATTTTGTGAAAGAAGCATTAAAAGCAGCAGTAGCAAAAGGAATCAATTTAGCAGACTATGACCAATTTGATCAATACGATCAAGATGGTGATGGAAATAAAAATGAGCCAGATGGCATTATTGATCATTTAATGGTTGTACATGCTGGCGTTGGTCAAGAAGCTGGCGGCGGTAAATTGAAAGATGATGCGATTTGGTCACATCGTTCAAAACTAGGTTCAAAACCATATGCAATTGATGGCACGAAATCTTCTGTTTCGAACTGGGGTGGAAAGATGGCTGCATATGATTATACAATCGAGCCTGAAGACGGAGCAGTTGGTGTGTTTGCGCATGAGTATGGTCATGATTTAGGTTTACCAGATGAATATGATACAAAGTACTCAGGACAAGGTGAACCTGTTGAGTCATGGTCTATTATGAGTGGTGGTAGCTGGGCTGGAAAAATTGCAGGAACAGAGCCAACGAGTTTCTCACCACAAAATAAAGAGTTTTTCCAAAAGAATATGAAGGGGAATTGGGCGAATATCCTTGAAGTAGATTATGACAAACTTAGCAAAGGCATCGGTGTTGCGACATATGTAGATCAAAGTACTACAAAATCTAAACGACCTGGAATCGTTCGTGTTAACTTGCCGGACAAAGATATAAAAAATATCGAATCGGCGTTTGGTAAGAAGTTCTATTATAGTACAAAAGGAAATGACATTCATACAACACTTGAGACACCAGTATTTGACTTAACAAATGCAAAGGATGCTAAGTTCGATTATAAGGCATTTTACGAACTTGAAGCGAAGTATGATTTCCTTGACGTATATGCGATTGCAGAAGATGGAACGAAGACACGCATTGATAGAATGGGCGAAAAAGATGTAAAAGGCGGCGCGGATACAACTGATGGTAAATGGGTTGATAAATCATACGATCTAAGCCAATTCAAAGGAAAAAAAGTAAAACTGCAATTTGAGTACTTAACAGATATTGCAGTAGCTTATAAAGGATTTGCGTTAGATAATGCAGCCTTAACTGTAGATGGAAAAGTTGTTTTCTCTGATGATGCGGAAGGTCAGCCAGCAATGACGTTAAAAGGCTTTACTGTGTCTAACGGATTTGAACAGAAAAAACATAATTACTATGTAGAGTGGAGAAATTACGCTGGTTCTGACACTGCGTTACAACATGCACGTGGACCAGTATTTAATACAGGAATGGTTGTATGGTATGCGGATCAAAGCTTTACAGATAACTGGGTAGGCGTTCATCCAGGTGAAGGGTTCTTAGGAGTAGTAGATTCTCATCCAGAGGCAATTGTAGGGACATTAAACGGACAACCTACTGTGAAGAGCAGTACGCGTTATCAAATTGCCGATGCGGCATTCTCATTTGATCAAACGCCAGCATGGAAAGTAAATTCACCAACTCGCGGTATTTTTGATTATAAAGGATTACCAGGAGTGGCGAAATTTGATGATTCTAAGCAATATATCAACAGCATCATTCCTGATGCAGGACGTAAGTTGCCGAAACTAGGACTGAAGTTTGAAGTAGTAGGCCAAGCTGAAGACAAGTCTGCAGGTGCGGTTTGGCTTCATCGATAAAATAAGGTAAAACGAAGAGGAGCTGCCACAAGTCGGTGAAACTGACTTATGACAGCTCTTTTCTTCTTGTGAAAAAACTCTCTGTTTTTTTATGTACTTATTGGAAAAATTCGAAGTTTCTTTGATACATAAAATGCTCCGTCTGTCCAATTATAGAAGCTATTTTGGACGTAAGAAATTTGTAAGTAATGAGTAAGAAAAAAGAGATTTTCATAGTATAAAATATTTATTATAGCTACTTTTAACACCTGATACTAATAGTGTGTTATAATATGAATTAGCAACAAAAAGGAAAGGAATTAGAACAATGACCTTAGAAAATACTAAAAATTTAAAAAAACAAGTTGCTCCTTTTGAAAAATCAACGATTAAAAAAAGTGTTTGGCAACTGATCAACACAATCGTGCCATTTATTATTTTATGGTACCTTGCTTATAAAAGTTTGTCAGTTTCTTATTGGTTAACATTAGTTCCAGCATTGTTAGCCGCTGGATTTATGACAAGGATTTTCATTATTTTTCATGATTGCACCCATTATTCGTTTTTTAAAAGTCGACGTGCAAATAGAATAGTTGGAACGTGTATGGGTGTTTTAACATTATTCCCATTTGATCAGTGGGGGCATGAGCATTCTATTCACCACGCTACGAGTGGTAATTTGGATAAAAGGGGTACAGGAGATATTTGGACGCTTACAGTAGATGAATATGTAGCAGCACCATTTAGACTCCGTTTAGCATATCGTTTATATCGCAATCCATTCGTTATGTTTGGATTAGGTCCGATTTATGTTTTCCTGCTTAAAAATAGATTTAACCGAAAAGGTGCTAGAAAAAAAGAACGTATGAACACTTATTTAACGAATATTTTAATCGTTGCTATTATAGGAATGCTTTGCTGGGCAATTGGATGGCAATCGTTTCTTTTAGTACATGGTTCTATATTTTTAATAGCAGGTTCAATAGGTATTTGGTTGTTTTACGTACAGCACACATTTGAGGATTCTTATTTTGAAGAGGATAAAGATTGGGAATATGTGAAAGCGGCAGTGGAAGGAAGTTCTTTTTATAAGCTTCCTAAAATTTTGCAATTCTTAACTGGTAATATTGGATTCCATCATGTTCACCATTTAAGCCCAAGAGTACCTAACTATAAACTAGAAGAGGCACACAATAATACGCTTCCGTTAAAAAATGTACCAACGATTACGCTTGCTACAAGCTTACAATCACTACGTTTCCGTCTTTGGGATGAGAAAAGTAACAATTTTGTTAGCTTTAAAGATGTCAAAAATATAATTAAAAATAATGTTTCTGTTCGAGTGAAATCTGAACTATAATTGCATCGTATATAAAACTCCCCTTAATCATTTTCGATTTAAGGGGAGTTTTTGTTTAAAGAGTAGATGCCAGATAAGAAGAAAATTTACATAATTCAAATTGTAATTGAAGCAGATTAGGAATTGCTCGTACGTAAGTACAAATATAAGATGACAATAAATACATTATGTTAACAAATGGAGTTATCATGAATTTTCCATTACGAAAACTGTTCATAAATCCGAAGAAAATTAATAGCAAAAGGGGAATCGTACAACATTATATCCAAAAATAAGAAAAGACTTGAACGAAAATTCCATTCATTTTTCTTGGTGTTCCGTATTCCATACACTTAAATAGGATGCATATTCTAGTTCATCTGGATTCTCATGTAACATAGAAATGAATTCTAATTTATTTCCATCACAATCTAGAAAGTATACACTTGCAGCAGGCATCCACCTTTGGACAATTGGCTCTTGATTTCCTTTTCCTTGACTTCCTATCACTGCTATTCCACGTTCCTCTAACCACGCTTTAGAAGTCATTAAAAACTCTAAATTTACACCAAAAGCAAAATGTCTCGGCTCAAAGTCTTCAATGTTATGTACTTCCCATAGTCCAAGCATTTGTTGTTTATTTTCTCCGACCCAAAAGAAAGCCACTCTTCTTTTGGAGAGTTTTCTTGCTAACGTTAATCCTAGCTTGTTTTGATAGAAATTTATTGCGTTTTCTAAATTTCTTACATGTAAATGAGTTTCGTATATGTTCTGTATTATTATGATCATTCCTTTCTTTATTGGTAACTACCAATTAAATAGTGAATGTAATTCTAAAGTTGAAACATGTATAAGCCTAGTAATGTACATCTATATCCGATATACCTATTTACTATTATATTGAAATTGGAATGTGATAAATCCCACTGAAGTAGTAAGTGTTTAAATGAACACTCTACTACTTTTGTAGGAGAGGGGATATATCTATTAAATTCAGATGAAATCATATTTAAATAATGAAAAACGCTATTCTTTTCGTAAGAATAGCGTTTTTTTATGTTTTTAAGTTGGTGGCCATAGGTAGAATTTGAAAAATGAGGATTTACAAAGCTAAGAAGTTTAACTCCAAAAAAAATCGATTTCCTGTGGAGTTAAAGGAATCGACTTTTTTATTTACCTTGATGTATTAACGCAGCTGTTAACTTAATAGTAAATAAGTAGAATCCACTATTTCTCCCAAAGTTCGATCAATCGGCCTTCAGGATCCTTAATCCAAATAAACTGTCCAAATTCACTGATTTCTTCTTTCTTCTCAAGAGGTACACCAATATTCTCAAGATGCTTTATAGTCTCGTTTAGATTATGTACTTCGAAATTTAACATCACTTGTTGTTCTTTTGGAAAATAATTGTCATTCTCTGTAAAGAAAGAAAAGATTGTCTCATTTCCTAACTGGGGTTTAATCACAGTTCCATTCCAATCTTCTATATCAAGTTTCAACACTTCACTGTACCATTTTTTTATAACTTCAAGATTCTTAGTTCTCCAAAATATTCCTCCAAAACCTTTTATCATCGTATCTAACTCCTGTCTGTCTTTAAATATATATTAAATATATCAAAACAAAACAGTAATAGTAAGCAGAATCATCAACTTATGAATAGTAAAAATAGTAATTGTTAGTATTATAGTATTTACTACATTAACACTTTCTACAACATCATTAGCAGAACTTGAAATTTCGGGAAAGGTATAGAAATGCTCATTTTTCAACCCAAAGTTCACCTGAGCAATCCAGAACTTAAAGTGTTATAAATAATTCTTTCAATAGTAGGGGGAAATGAGAGAAGGAACGATAAAAGACCACACATGAAGTGAAACGCCATGTGTGGTCTTTTATGTATCGTCAAATATTACGAAGTCTCGCTAATTTTAGTTTCACTATGAGTGTTAGTAGAATTTCTTTTCTTAACTTTAAAGTGATAGTAAGTGTAGCAAAAGATGATAAATGGGACAGTGCAATAGATTCCAAGTCGTTGTTCTGGGATAAAAATAAGACTGATTAATATAATGCCATACAATCCAAAACCAAGAATTGGTACGAGTGGATAAAGTGGCGTTTTAAATTTTAAGTCTTCTAATTTTCCGCCGTCTGCTAAATAATGTTTGCGGAAAAAGAATTGAGAAACACAAATTGACATCCAAACAATAATGGTAATGACTCCGGAAATTGAAATGAGCCACAAGTAAACAGTTTCAGCAGCTACTACGCTTGTCAAAAGAGAAAAAGCAGAAATAGCTATCGTCATGATTAAAGCGTTGAGAGGAATCCCACGTGATGATAATTTCTTTAAAAAGGCTGGAGCCATTTCGTTTTTTGATAAAGACCAAAGCATTCGAGTAGCAGCGTATAGTCCTGAGTTTGCAACAGAAAGAACAGCAGTAAGAATAACAAAGTTCATAATATCAGCTGCATATGGAATACCGATATTATCAAAAACAGCAACGAATGGGCTCTTTGTTAATCCAGCTTCTTCCCAAGGAATTAAAGCAACAAGAACAAAGATTGCTAAGACGAAGAAAAACATCGTGCGCCATATAATATTTCTAATAGAACGAGGTAAAGTTTTTGCTGGATCTTCACTTTCACCTGCTGCGATTCCGACAAGCTCTGTACCTTGGAAGGAATAATTGACTGTAACCATTGTTAAAAGAATAGCAGCAAGTCCATTTGGGAATAAACCACCATGATTTACGAAATTTGATAATAGCGGAGCGGGTTCGTCACCTTTTAAATCAATAAAACCGAACATAGCGGCGCCGCCAAGAATAATGAAAGCGATAATGGCAGATACTTTTATACTTGAAAACCAAAATTCTGTTTCTGCATAACTACGAGCAGATAATGCATTAATAGTGAAGATTGTAACGCCAAATATTAAACACCAAACCCAAACAGGAATATCAGGAAACCAGCGCTGCATTGTAATGCCGGCAGTTGTAAATTCAAGACCGGTCGTATTCGCCCAGCTTAACCAATACAACCATCCGATTGTAAAGCCAGTTGCAGGATTGATGAACTTAGTGGCATATTCTTGGAAAGAACCTGAAACAGGCATGGCTACAGCAAGTTCACCAAGACATAGCATAACGAAATACATTAATAATCCACCGGCCATAAAGGCAAGTACGGATCCGCCAGGTCCAGCTTGACTTATAATAAAGCCAGATCCGTTAAATAACCCCGTTCCAATCACACCACCGAGTGCAATCATGAATAAGTGTCTACTTTTCATCGTCCGTTTTAATTCATTGTTTGTATTGCTTACTTGCGCCATTGTTTTCCTCACTTTCATAGTTGATAGAATAAATTTTGATGTTTTTCCGTATTATGGAATGTATTCCGTGATGTGAAATCTTGTTATAATTTTCAGATAATTAAAAAGAAAAGTCAATAATTTTTTGTTTGCGTTTTCAATTCTTTGTTAGTGGTACGTTTTTTATTGTTAGAAAATTAAATAAATAGATTGATTTCATTTCGAATGTTTGCTAAATTGATAGTTAATTAAGCATACTAACATATTACGAGTAAAGTTGAGGCGAGTTATGGTACAGTCCATTGATCGAGCGATAAGTATTATTAAATTATTGAATTCTACAAATGAAAAAGAGTATTGGGCTATTTCTGATATAGCTGATGGAACACATCTCCCGGTTAGTACAGTACATAGATTACTTAACTCTTTAATGGAGCATGGGTTAGTTACACAAATTTCAGAGACAAAACAGTACAAAATTGGACCAATGTGGATGGAAATAGGGTTACGTCAATTGGAGAAGGTAGACTACAGATCTGTTGCAAGAGAAGTGATGAAACGTTTAGCTGCTGAAGTGGAGGAAAGTGTCTATTTAAATATTCCAAACGGAACACATTCTATTATCATTGAAAGAATTGATAGTCCTTTAAAAATTCGAGTTATCGATAATCTAGGGGAACAAATTCCACTTTCAATTGGTGCCGCAAATAAAACGATGCTTGCCAATATGAAAACGAATGAAATGGAACATATTGTAGAAAATTTACTTTCTTCATTACCAGAACAAAAGCAAATTCTTCTTAATCAAATAAAGCAAATAAAAAATGAAGGATATGCTGTCAGTTATGGTGAAAAAACAGAAGGGACAGCTTCAGTAGCTGCACCTATTATCGGATTTAATCATAAAGTAGTAGGAGCATTAAGTGTTGGGTTAATTAGTCATCGTATTAATGATGATCGATTATCTTTTCTTATTAGCAAGGTAAAACAAGCGGCTCATGAAATATCAATAAAAATCGGCAGTACATCAGAACTATAATTTTGATAGCTGTCGTCATTTTTTTATTCATATAATGGAATTAGTTTTCATAATGCGGAAAAATAGGGGGATTTATATGTCAAAGTGGCAATCAAAAGAACAATTGATTCAATTATTAAGCGGTCTTGTTGAAATTCCTAGTATTACCGGTTCAGAAGCTGAAGTAATATTGCCAGACTTTGTTGTGGAACAGTTATCTGATTTACAGTACTTCAAAGAAAACCCGCATCATTTACAAAAAAATCCGACAGGGGACGGACGATATTTTGTTACAGCACTAGTAAAGAAAAGCGATAGTACAAAAAATACTGTAATTCTAGTAAGTCACTTTGATGTTGTAGATGTACAAGATTACGGAGTGTGGAAAGAAGATGCATTTAATCCTAAAAAGTTAACATCTATGTTTTATTCTCATAAAGATGAACTTCCAGACCATGTACGTGAAGATATAGAACATGGAGAATGGCTGTTTGGTAGAGGGACAATGGATATGAAATGCGGCCTCGCATTACAAATGGCGATGATTGAACAAGCATGTGAAGGAAGATTCGATGGGAATGTTCTTTTATTGGCTGTACCAGATGAAGAAGTGAATTCTATAGGGATGAGGGCGGCTGTTCCGAGATTGTTAGATTTAGCAAGAGAGCATAACTTAGATTATAAAACGGTCTTAAACTCAGAGCCTATGTTTTCAAGACATCCTGGTGACCAAAATAAGTATATTTACACTGGCTCTATTGGTAAAGTGTTACCTGGTTTTCTTTGCTATGGAAAAGAGACACATGTAGGTGAACCTTTTGCAGGCTTAAATGGGAGTTATATGGCCTCATTAATAACAGCAGAATTAGAGTTAAACACAGACCTTTGTGACATTGTAGAAGGGGAAGCGAGTCCTCCGCCAACTAACTTACTTCAAAGGGACTTAAAAGAGGATTATTCTGTACAAATTCCGCATCGTGCAGTTACATTATTTAATTTGTTTTTATTAGAAAAATCAATGACAGATGTAGTTTCATTGTTACGTCAAAAAGTAACGAAAGTAGCAGAGAAAATAGAAGAGTCGTATGAAAAACATGCATATCGTTTTTCTAAATATAATCCATTTATACCACCTAATCTCAAAGTAAATGTATTAACTTATGAAGAGCTTATCACATATGCAATTGAGCAACATGGACAAGAAAAAATAAATCATATTCAATCTAATATTATAAAAAATAGAGAAGATAAAGATGATCGTGCGGTAACGATTGATTTAGTAGATAAATTAGCGATTTTATGTAAAGAAAAGGCACCGATGATTGTACTTTTCTTCGCTCCGCCGTACTATCCAGCTGTGAGTTCACGCAACAATCCTTTAATAAAAGAGGTAGTTGTAGAAATGGAAAAGTATGCACACTACAATCATAAGATTACATTTGAAAACCAAAATTATTTTGGGGGGATTTCAGATTTAAGCTATGTAGGCTTGCAGTATCCACTGGATTCAATGAGTTCGCTTGTAGACAATATGCCATTATGGGATAAAGGTTATTCAATTCCGCTTCAGGAATTAGAAGAGTTTGATGTTCCAGTATTAAATATGGGGCCGGTAGGAAAAGATGCACATCAATGGACAGAACGTCTAGATGTAAACTACGCATTTGAAACACTAATAGATATGTTACCGAAATGCATTGAAAAATTATTAGTTTCTAATAAAATTACACAATCATAGTAGGGAATAGGTAAGGGATAAAATAGAACCTTTAAAGAAGATTTGAATTAAATTATTTTAATATAATTAAAAAGCGGAACGGCCAAGCTCAATTTTATATGAGTTTGGCCGTTTATCATGTAGTGAATTTTTAATTAAAATTATGTGAATTCATAGCTAACGTAATCTCTTTTATAGTTTTATTTTTTAGTTTGACCAGATAGTTCAACAGACTTTTGCGTACAACGTTGCATAGCTGAAATAATTGCTGTTCGTAATCCTTTTTCCTCTAATGTTGCTACAGCTTCTATTGTCGTTCCACCAGGAGAACAAACCATATCTTTCAATTCACCTGGATGTATTCCTGTTTCTAGTACCATTTTTGCAGAGCCTAACACAGCTTGAGCAGCGAATTTATATGCTTGATTTCTTGGCATACCATCTAGTACAGCAGCATCTGCCATCGCTTCTATAATCATATATACATAAGCTGGTGAAGAACCACTTACGGATGTGACAACATCCATTAATTTTTCACTTACGATCTCTGTTTGACCAAAACTATTGAAAATGTTTAGTACATCTTCTAAATCTTTTTCTGTCACCATTTCATTCGGGCATAATGCAGACATTCCTTCTCCAACAAGAGCAGGAGTATTAGGCATTACCCTTACAACCTTTACTTTTTTATTAAATGCATTTTCAGTACTTTCAATACTTTTCCCAGCAGCGATCGTAACGATGATAGCATCGTTTTTGATTACTTCTTTTATTTCATTAATTATTGACGCGTATAGGTCTGGTTTGATTGATAAAATTAAAATATCAGCATTTTTAGCTACTTCATTGTTGTCGGTAGTTGTAGTTAGCCCATATTTTTCACTAGCATTTTTTAAATTAGCAGTGTTTAAATCTGAACAAATAATTTGATTTGAAGACACTATATTTTTGTTTATCATTCCGCCAATCATAGCCATTCCCATATTTCCGCAACCGATGAATCCAATTTGTTTATCCATAATAACTCAATCTTGCTCCTTTTATAATCAATTATATCGGTTTGATATTATTTTCTTAGAATAAGAATAACATCCCTGTGCAATATAAAGAAACATTCTAAGAGAATATATTCCTTTTTGCAACACTAAAAGATAAAAATTAATTATATTCGACATTATGTAAATATATACACTATAATTTAAGATTTTATGTTTATGAATATGAGTTAAACTTATATCATTTTGTATTTTCATTCAGTAGGGCGATAATTTCATACAAATAACTTGCGGCTCTATTTATTTTTAAAAATACCTCTTGACACCGAATCGAACTATATCGCATAATATAAAAAAATTAGATTGAAAATCGTTGAAGGGAATTAGTACATATGTCTTCTTGCGAAAGAGAGTGGAATTCACCGGCTGAAAGATTCCTCGTATAGAATATATCGAACCTATCCCTGAGTCTTAAATGAAAGTTTAGGCGTTCGCCTGCGTTATAGGCACCAAGTGGATATCTATGTATATCAATTAAGGTGGTACCGCGGAACAATGACCGTTTCGTCCTTTTTATTTTATTAAGGGCGAAGCGGTCATTTTTATTTTGCTCTTAAATACTTCAGTGCAGCATTGATGAGAATAGATATAGTTACAAAGTGAATGAAGTGTAATTTATAAAAAACTTTGATTTTAGACTTGGGGGATAAAAAAGTGAAAAAACAACGAGTTGTTGTAAAGATTGGGAGTAGTTCCTTGGCAGATAGTCACGGAGGCATCTCTACAGAACAGCTTTCAGATCACGTTGCCGCATTGGCTCGGTTGAAAGAAGATGGGCACGAGGTTGTGTTAATTACATCTGGAGCCGTCGCTGCAGGTTTTTCAGCGCTAGGATATCCTAGCAGACCTGTAACGATTAAAGGGAAACAGGCTGCAGCAGCTGTCGGACAAAGTTTGTTAATGCAGGCGTACACGGAGGAATTCCGTAAATATGGCATCGTTACTGCGCAACTTTTGTTGACGAGAAGTGATTTTTCTAGAAAAGAACAGTATAGTAATGCTTACGCTACGTTAGGAGAATTATTAAACCGTTCCGCTCTTCCAATTATTAATGAAAATGATTCCATCTCTTTAGAGGAGCTGACGTTCGGTGATAATGATATGCTGTCAGCTTTAGTAAGCGGGCTTGTTTCGGCGGATATGCTTATGATCTTTACGGATGTGAACGGGTTATATGACAAAAATCCTCAGAAAAATGCGGATGCAAAAAAATATTATTTTCTTCCTGAAGTTACGGAAGAAATTTCTTCTCTTGCAGGAGATGCTGGCTCAAAACTTGGGACTGGCGGTATGAAATCAAAAATCGATGCTGCAAAGACAGCACTCTCTCTTGGTGTGAGTGTATTTATCGGAACAGGACGTGGACAGGAAAAGTTTGTAGATGTTTTGAAGGGTAAGGGGGATGGAACGTATGTCGGTAATGCTCCTCAAAAAGAAATGAAGATGAACAAGCAATGGATTGCCTTGCATTCGCTTGTTAGCGGACAAATTGAAGTAGATGCTGGGGCGGCTACTGCCATCATTCAGCATGGTAAGAGTTTACTTCCAGCTGGTGTTACGAATGTATCAGGATTTTTCCAAGTGGGTGAAGTTGTAGAGGTTGTAACGCAACAAGGGCGCGTAATAGGAAAAGGACAATGCACATATAGTGCAGAGGAATTAAGAGATGTAAAAGGTATGCAAAGCCAAGATATTCAGTCAAGAGGCGAGAGACATAGTTATGAAGTCATCCATAGGGATCATTGGGTTTCACTTTAAAAAGGAGGAAATAAAAATGAATGAAGTGTTGGCAAAGGGGATAAAAGCAAAAGAGGTTGTTAGGGAACTTGTACTAAAATCTACAAATCAAAAAAACGAAGCACTTGCTGCAATTGCAAATCAATTAATAAGTGAAACAGCTTATATTTTAGAGGAAAACAAACGGGATATAGAAGAAGGTAAGGCAAAAGGGTTTTCTGATTCTCTCATTGATCGCCTTATGCTGAATGAACAGCGTATTGTTGATATGACAGAAGGGATTAAGCAGCTAATTGAATTACGTGATCCTGTAGGAGAATGTGTAAGTGCATGGGAAAGGCCAAATGGACTATCTATTCAGGAAATGCGCGTACCACTTGGTGTTGTTGGGATGATTTATGAGGCAAGACCGAATGTAACAGTGGATGCTGCTACAATTTGTTTGAAAACAGGAAACGCAGTCATATTACGTGGTAGTTCTTCTGCTATTCATTCTAATAAAGCGATCGTTGCCGTTATTCACAGGGCGCTCAAACAAACAAGCTTACCTCAAGAAAGCGTCCAGCTTATAGAAGATACAACGCGAGATAGCGCAAAGCAGTTGTTTACAATGAAGGATTATCTAGACGTTCTTATTCCAAGAGGTGGCAAACAATTAATCGATACTGTTGTGAGAGAAGCGTCTGTTCCAGTACTTGAAACAGGTGCGGGAAATTGTCATATTTTCATTGATGAAACAGCGGATAAACAAATGGCATTGGATATTATTGTGAATGCAAAAACGCAGCGTCCATCTGTATGTAATGCGATTGAAACGATTGTTCTTCATGAGAAGTGGGCAGAGAAATATGGTAGCGAGTTGTTTTCTTCTTTGAAGGGTAGAGGCGTGGAGCTACATGGTGATCAAAAAGCATTTGCAATGGATTCTTCAATTGTACTTGCTTCAGAAGAAGACTGGGGGACAGAATTTTTATCTCTTACACTAGCAGTGAAAGTGGTTTCCACTGTTGAAGAAGCGATTCATCATATAAATACGTATGGATCTATGCATTCTGAAGCAATTATTACTGAAAACGAGGAAAACGTCAGCAAGTTTTTTACTTCTGTAGATGCCGCGGCACTTTATCATAATGCATCGACTCGTTTTACAGATGGATCCGAATTTGGATTCGGAGCGGAAATTGGTATCAGTACACAAAAGTTACACGTAAGAGGACCAATGGGGCTTCCAGCATTAACTTCTACAAAATATGTGATTCGTGGAAATGGACAAATTCGAAAATAATAATAAAAGACACTCAATTGGCCTGAGTGTCTTTTATTATAAAAATTATTTACCATACAAATAGCCCAACGAGCATAGCACTTAATAAAGAAACAGCCATCCCGCTAACAAGAAGCTTCCAAACATTTTTACCGATGACTGATGATTTTTCTCCGCCAAATAATGAATTGTAAGTTCCGTAAATCATACCTACTGTACTAAAGTTAGCAAAAGAAGCTAGAAATGTCGTTGCAACCGCAACCGTATGCGGTTGTAGCGACTTTAAGTTTGATTTTAAATCCATCATTGCAACAAATTCATTCGTCGTTATTTTGATCCCCATTAATTCAGCTACGTACATAGCATCACTGCCTGATAAACCGAGTAAAAATGCAAAAGGACTAAAGATAATGGAGAAGATTTTTTGAATTGTTAACCCCGTTACAAAAAAGCCTAAAATCCCATTTAAACATGCTGTTAAAGCTACATATCCAATTACCATGGCTAAAATAACGATAACCATATTCATCCCGACTAACATACTGTTTGAAATAGTAGAAAAGAAATCCTTTTTTTCATGTTTGGAAGGTGTGTAAACAACGTCTTCTTCTTTCGAAACTTCCACAGGATTTAATACATTGGCTAAAATTAATGCGTTAATACAGTTTAATGGGATTGCACTGAAAATATATGTTGCTGGAACCATTGATAAATAAGCACCAAGAATGGATCCGCTAACGCTACTCATACTCATAATTCCAAAAGTTAATAATCGATTTTCTTTTAAAACAGATAATTGATCACGAACAACCGCAAGTGCTTCGGTGTTTCCTAAAAACATCATTTGAATCGAAAAGAAACTTTCTAACTTTGGTAAACGAGAAATCTTTGAAATAACTGCACCTACTTTATCAATAATCCAAGTTAAGATTCCAAAATAAGAAAGAATATCAAAGAACGTGATAACAAAAATGATAGGAAGTAACGCGCTAAAGAAGAAATCAATGTGTGGACTGTCCATAGCGGAAGGAAATGCAAATCGAATTCCTTCATTCGCACATGCCAGTAGCCAACTGAAAAATGACGCAATTTTATTAATGATAATACTGCCTAGCTTTGTGCCCAACATAAACCACGTAATAAAAAGCTCCAATATGATGAGGATTACAATTGGTCTCCATTTTATATGTTTTTTATTAGGCGAACATAAGAAAACGATTAATATGACAACGAAAATCCCTAACATATTTAATATGAAATGCATGTCAACCACTCCTTGAGCTTTATTATTTGTATATAAAAAAGCTCTTATTCTTCTTAATTTAGAATGAATGTGGTTTAATTTATATTTTTGTAAATTCTAAAAGAATAGAAGGTAAAATTCGATAAAAATAGAATTTAATACATAGCAAACAAGGAGGGGATAAAAATGGAGGTCTATCACATAAAGAGTAAAAAGAGGGAAACATACAACGTTCAGGTGAAATATTCGATACTTTTCGAATGTGCACTTGGCATTGCAGCAATTACTCATAAAAGGTTAATTGATACACTTGAAAAGACTGAAAGTGAATGGGAAGGAATTAGACAATCATTAACAAATGAGATGAGAGAACACTTACAGTTTGTAGAAGAACATAATACGTGGAAAGCATTGCTTCAGTTGTTGTATGAAGAGGATTTTCAAGATTTATCGCAGTTTAATTTTAAAATTGATTTACTTTCAGAAGAAGGTTTGAAGTATATATGTTTACCGTTTTTAGGAGAGAAGTACCAAGAAAAAAGAACTTTAGCGGCAAGTGGAAACGTAACTGCAATACATGAACTAATGGAACTGACACAAGAACATCAGTTTTTCTCTACGTATATTCGTTTTATATGTGATGTTGATGTCCAAGTGCTGAAATCTCATTTAATTGCTGTTATGACAGGTTGGTATGAGAGTGTAATTAAGAAAGAGGAAGAAGAAATACTTTCTATATTAAAACGAGATTATGAAGCAAAAAATGAAATGAATAAAAAGATGAAACCGGAAGAGTTTGTCGAGTGGGCAACTGGCGGAGTGAACTATATGCCAGAGCCAAGTGTTCATCACGTACTTCTTATTCCGCAAATGACGTACAGACCGTGGAATATTGAAGCAGATATTGAAGATACGAAAGTATTTCATTATCCAGTTGCGAATGAAAGCATTCATCCTGAAGATTCGTATGAACCGAATTATTTTTTAGTTCAAAAACATAAGGCTCTTGGGGATGAAGCGAGATTGCGAATTGTAAAAATGTTGTTTGAAAAAGAACGTACTTTACAGGAAATAACGGAAAGATTGCAGCTTGGTAAATCGACAGTACACCATCATTTGAAATTGTTACGTGCAGCGAAGTTAGTTGATATACATGACGGAAAATATGTATTAAGGAAGAAAGCAGTACAGTCGTTAGCAAAAGAATTAGAAGCGTTTTTGAATAGATAATATGCAACAAGAATGTACATAAAGGGAGGAATTTAAGAGAAAAGTTGGTGAGCTATAGTGAAGAGTGTATTGAAAAATCGTTCTTTCTTTTTTATGTGGATTGGTAGTGCAATCTCAGAATTAGGAGGGGCTTTCGGAACGTTATGTAATTCAATTCTAGTATATGAATTAACAGGATCGGAAATGGCTTTAAGTAGTATGTGGCTATTATATTTCATCCCATCACTCATATTGCAATTAATAAGTGGCCCATTTATTGATAAATGGAGCCGGAAGTGGATTATGATATTTTCACAATGGATACGAGCGTCTGTATTTTTATTACCTTTGGTGATGCTAGTTACAGGTAGTATAGAAGTTTGGCACATTTATGTTGTTCAAATTGTAGTGGGACTTATTACACCACTTTATACACCTGCAAGTCAAGCAATTACACCGAGCATTGTAGGGAAAGAACAACTTCAAGATGCAAATGCGTACATTGATGGAATGACTCGCCTTATGATGTTTCTTGCGCCAGTATTAGGCGGAGTAGTCATTCATTTGATTGGAACAGAACTTACATTATCTTTCGTATGTATTTGTCTATTTGTTAGTGGTGCTTTCTTATTTTATATAAAAGAAAATAGAACGTCGCAACCTATTCGGAAAACGTGGCTAGAACAATTTCTTCACGGTTTTACATATTTTTTCACAAAACCAATCATCGTTTGGCTCGGTATATTTCTTACTTTCGTGCAATTTGGAGTTGGGGTAACGATGGTCACAAATCTTCCTTATATAAAAGACGAGCTATCAGCGGGATATGCGGAATATGGTTATTTTATGGCCGGATTCCCACTTGGCTATGTAGTTGGATCTATACTAGTCGGAAAAGTAACATATAAAAGCCGGCGTATACTTATGCTCGGAGGATTGTTTATAGGGGGACTCACATACATTTCATTAGGATTCAATCATAGTATTATCATTGCAATAATAATTGAAGTAATAGCAGGGATTTGTATTGCATTTTTCAATGTTCATAACACGACAATATGCCAACAAACCGTCCCAAATAATATGATAGGACAAGTATTTTCAGTGCGTTTATTTTTTATACGATCCGCTATGCCATTAGGTGTGTTAGTAGGGGGAATATTGAGTGAAATGTGGGGAGTAAGAGCGCTATATGTAATCATCGGTGCAATTATATGTGTTACATCTTTAATAGGGATGTTACTTCCATATTTCAAATTTTTAGATGAGGCGATAGAAAAGAAATCAGCATAATTCAAAAAATTAAAACTTTACAATTGAAAATAATTATCATAATCAATTATAATAGAAGAATACTAGTATTCGTATAACAAAGAGGGAGTGGGATATATGTTTATCGAAACGAAAACATTTACAGTAAAAGAAGGTACATCAAATATAGTTGTAGAACGTTTCACTGGAGAAGGTATTATTGAAAAATTTGAAGGCTTCATCGATTTAAGTGTTCTTGTGAAAAAAGTAAGACGCGGCGACGAAGAAGTTGTCGTAATGATTCGCTGGGAATCTGAAGAAGCATGGAAAAACTGGGAAACAAGTGAAGAACACTTAGCTGGACATAGAGCAGGCCGTGGTAAACCAAAACCAGATCATATTATTAATGTGGATCATGCAGTTTATTATGTAAAATCATCGAAAGCGGCTTATCAGCAGTCGTAATATATAAGTAGAGGATACATGTTGTAAAAGCAAACATGTATCCTCTTTTTTTATTACTGGGGGGATGGGAATGATAGAAAATCTTTCATTCATTTAAAAAACGTTCTAGGCTATAGAAAAAAATATTAGACTTATAAAGCATAGTCTTAGATGGAACGCTTGAATATCTTGCCTTACATATTTAAGTGTTATGAAAATGAGTCTATATACCTTCTGTTTAAAAGGAGATGAGTACATGAAGCTGAATCATTTAAATTTATGTGTTGATGACTTATCAGAAGCGAGACATTTCTTTGAAACATTTTTTGATTTCCAATTTTTGGAACAAAAAGGGAAAGCACTTGTAGTTATGAGTGATGAGAGTGGATTTATACTTGTGCTAAGTGATCCAAAAGCATTTAAAGGGAATAAGGAAGTTACGTATCCGGAAGCTTTTCATATTGGTTTTTTAGTGGATACTTCAAATGAAGTTGATCAAGCGTATAATCGTTTAGTAGCAGGCGGCATTGAAATAGATAAGGAACCTTATTCGATGCGAGGTAGTAGTTATGGTTTTTATTTTACAGTATTTAATGGCTTATTAATTGAAGTGTCTTGTCTTGATTATAGAGAAGGTAAGAAAGTTTCAAAGCTTAATAGTAATCACCAAGAGTAATCATTTGAAGGTGTATATTTAGCCCCTTATCCAGTTTGGAAAGGGGCTTGTTTATTTTATTACCTTATTTATCTTACTATTTGTGGATTGATTAAAGTCTCACTTTATTTGTCTATCTGAATTTCAAATTCAAGCACAGCTTGATCTTTCCTAAACGGCATACTGAGTTCTTTAAATCGTAAGCTTATTCCAGACAAATTATCAGGAAGGACAGGAGATATAACGAATTGATGATTCATATGTCCATCGGTGCCGCCACCACCTTCTGACCAGCAATCGTATGTATCATCTATTGATAATTGGAAGAAACTATGAGGCTTATTTTCAATAAAATCTTCATCCGTGGAATCCCAATCGCTATATAAATAAACTACACTAGCATTTGCATATTGCCGAATAAAAGTTACAGTATACATGACGCCATTATGTTCATAAGTTTTAAAAACAGGTACATGTTTTTTGAAGCCAGTTGGTTCAACGCGAGGTTTAAATTCTTCTTCATCCATCATGGAAGAGAATAATGAGTTTAGATAGTCTGGATAGAATTCGTATTGCTTAGCCCATTTATAAATCGCTTCATTATGTGGAAAACCTGGGTCATCACCTGAAAGTTCTTTTCGTTCTTTTAATAGGGCGCAAATTTTTTCATCAATAGAGTATAAGCGTTCATCGTAATGATCGGTAGGACGTTCGAAAGTCATTCTTCGCATAATCATTCCTCCTTTACTTTATTTTAACAAAAAAGACAGACTAATAAATAGTCTGTCTTTTCACATTAATTCTTCACATCATCATAAAGTTCAAGTGCCTCTTTCACATTCAATCCATTTTTCACAATACCATGTATTGCTTGAATCATCGCAGCTGGGTGCTCGGATTGCCATATGTTCCGGCCCATGTCTACTCCGATAGCGCCTTCTTGCAATGCATTGTACGTAATGTTTAATGCGTCTTCAATTGAATCTAGTTTTGGGCCACCCGCGATGACGACTGGGGCAGGGCATGTGCTCGTTATTTTTTCGAATCCTTCGCAGTAATACGTTTTAATAATATCAGCACCCATTTCAACACATACGCGGGAAGCAAGTGCTAGAAAGCGAGCTTCACGTTTTTGTAATTCCTTTGCGACTGCGGTAATGCCGAGTACTGGTAGGCCGTAATCATGAGCTTCAGAAACTACATTTGCGAGATTTGTAACAGTTTGTGTTTCATAGTCTGATCCGACAAAAACAGAAACGCCAACGCCAATTGCGTTTTGCTTCACTGCTTCCTTCACAGGTGTAACAATTGTTTCATTCGCTAAATCTTTACCGACGACAGTAGCGCCGCCAGATACACGCATAACCATCGGTGTGCTGCAGTTTTCAGGAATGCAGGAGCTAAGTACACCGCGCGTTAAAAAGAGGGAGTCTGTATAAGGAAGTAAGTTTTTAACTGTTTCAAGTGGTTGTTCTAGTCCGTGAATTGGTCCTAAGAAATAACCGTGATCTATTGCTAACATAACCGCTCTACCATCAGGTAAAATTGTATTTAATCGATTTTTAAATCCCCAAGTCATTCCAAATCACTCCTTCGTTAATGTTGGATTTTCCGTTTGTACAGTATCTTTATTTGGTAAATGTGGTGACTTAATAAAAACAGCTTTAAAAGGTTTGTCAGAATGGTTAATCAGATAGTGAGATTCATGAGGACGAACTTGCAGGACATCACCTTGTTTAATTGGAACTCTTTCATTATTCACATAGAAATCTATTTCACCTTCTAACGCATAAAAAACTTCTTCACACGTTGTATGGTAATGATTTTGAAATTCTTGCCCAGGCTGAATGACAACAAGACCAAGATCAATATTCGGGCCTTGTATTAAATATTTCGGCCCGTTATCACCGAAGCGATAGGAGAAATCATTTTCATTCGCTTTTAACATACAGTTCACTCCTTTATGTAAATGAGTTACAGTGCACCAGGTGCAATCCACATATGTGTTGTAAGTCCTTTATCAGCTAAAGCGAGCTGACTGCTATACACGGTTTTCCATGTTTCATAGAATTCTTTGTATAGCTCGTGATTTTCAGTGATTGGTTCAAATGTATTTTCCCACTGTACAAATTGTTCGGCAGTCTCTTCCATAGATGAATATATGCCAGCGCCAACTCCAGCAGCAATTGCAGTTCCTAAAGCAGCTGCTTCTTTCACAACTGGTACTTTTACAGGAATGCCGAGTACGTCTGATAGAATTTGTGGCCATAGTTTCCCTTTAGCGGCACCGCCAGCAAAAACAACTTCAGAAGGGAATGTACCAGTAAGATTTTCAATTAGTTTTAAGTTTCCAAGTGTAACGAAGGCCGCATTTTCTTCAATAGCACGGAACATTTCCTTTTTTCCGCATTTGTCAGCGTCTAAACTTAAATTTAAGAATGAAGGTGCGGCATGACGCCAAGAAATGTAGTTCATAACGTTTGAAAAAGTAGGGATAATACCATATGAACCGACAGGTACGTCTTTCGCTTGTTCTTCTAATAATTCATAAGCGTCTACACCGAGTTTTTCAGCGAACTTTTTTTCTTCTTGGCAAAAAGCGTCTCGAAACCAACGCATAACGAGGCCAGGGAAAAAGGCAATCGTTTCATATTGCCAAAGGTTCGGAACGACGTGACAATTTACTCGAATTGTAGCATTTGAATCCGTTGTTGACTCTGTAATATTCACTTCCTGTTGCCAAAAGCTGCCGCCGCATATTAAAGTTTGATTTGGCTTTACGACTCCAGTCCCGAGTGCTGCCATTTGAGCATCACCGCCACCAGCGACGACAGGAATTCCTTCAAGTAAACCAGTTAGTGCTGCACACTCTTTTGTAACATTACCAATCACAGTGCCAGCTTCATTTACTTTTGGTGAAAATGGCAACGTTATACCACATTCTTTAGCGACTTCGTTATCCCAATTTCTATTTTGTAAATCAAAGATTCCGGACGTACAACCGTTGGAAGGATCGATTTGCAGTACGCCGCTTAATTTATACAAAATCCAATCATTTAACATCGAAAAGGATTGAATACTGTTGTAGACGTCTGGTTCATTTTTTTTAATCCAAAGTAGACGTGGTAAAGCACCCAATGAAAAAGTTTGCCCAGATTTTCTGTATAAATCTTCTTCAAGATGTGAGCGGATTTCTTTTAGCTCACTAACTTCAGCGGATGCACGGCCATCAACATTTGCACATGCCCATATTTCTTGCCCATTTTTATCATATAAAACAAAACCTTCTCGCATACTTGTAGCGCTAATAGCTTGAATAGAAGAGGGAAGTATATTACTTTTTTGCAGAACTTCTTTCGTACACTGTTGTACAAATTGCCAGTTTTCTTTTACATCAAAATTCATAGAACCGGGGTAACGAGGATCAGTTTTATGAACCCATTCTTTTTGGCTTACTGCAATTTGATTGCCATGTAAATCAAAGAGAACAGCTCGAATGCTTCCTGTACCAGCATCGAAAGCTAATAAAGTAGACATTAAGAATCACCTTCCTTTCTTAATAAGGAGAGCGCAGTTTCTTCATCAGTAATTAATGTATGAATAAATTTCCCTTTTAAAGCCCCATATATGGCATCTATCTTTTGAGTACCTCCAGCCACACCAATGACATGCTTCATACTGCGAAGAATCGTAAGTGGTGTGCCAATTAGACGATTATGATGCGAGAGCTCTAATAAATCACCATTCGTATTATAAAACTGTCCTAAAATATCGCCCGCCCCGTTTTGACTTCGAATATATGTCATTTCACGTAGCGTTAATTTTTCTTTTTTTACAATCGTAGCGTCTTGAGATAACCCGCCAATACCGACAACTGCCGTATGTGCAAGTGAAGCGACATGAAGCATATCTTTCACACTTGGTTCTGATAAAATACTTTGTGCCATTTCAGTAGAAGATGCTAGAAAAGGAGTAGGAATAATATGAAGATCACCTTGCATGTAGTGTAAATAGTTTTGTTTTCTTGGAAGATAGTGGTTTACTCCGCCTGTTAGCGTTACGAATGAAAGATTAATAGAACTTTCAAAATGAATGTTTTCTAGCATTTTACTTATTGTTTCACCCCAGCCGATGCCGAGTAAATCACCTTGTTGGAGATGAGTCTCTAAATATTGTGCAGCGGCTTTTCCTAGAGAAGTAGCATAATTGTCTATTGGAGTAGGGATAATAAAGGCATCTTTCAAGTGGAACTTTTTCATTAAGTCACGTTCAATGCTCAAGCAATGCAAACCGGTTCCTTTTACATGAAATGTAACGATACCTTCACTGCGTGCCTTATCTAATAACCGGACGACTTTATTTCTTGAAATATGAAGAAGTGAAGCAATCTCTTGTTGTGTTAATTGATCTTTATAATAGTACCAGGCTACTTTAGTTAATAAATTTTCTTCAAAGTTCAGCTGTGACATACTCTTCATCCCTTTCAACAATTGACCAATGCTTAAACATATGTGTCACATATTTTGTTTATTCCAGTTGAAACGATTAATAGTACATTGAAAAAAGTGTTCTAGATATGAAAAAAGGAATATACAATGCTACAAAACAAGTAGAACAAATAATCATTTTCTCAAAAAATGTTCTGGATAAAGGCAGGTGACATCATGTGGAGAATGTGCCCTTATTACAAGTGAAGAAAATGAGTAAGGCGTTTTCGAATCAACTTGTGCTAAAGGAAGTGAACTTACAAGTAGAGCATGGTGATATATACGCTTTAGTTGGTGGCAATGGCGCCGGGAAATCGACATTAATGAAAATATTAACGGGGTTATATTCGTATGATAGTGGAGAAATGTATGTGAAAGGAAAGAGACAGCAGTTTGTAAATCCAAAAGAAGCACACCAAGAAGGGATTTATTTAATACCACAAGAACCGCTCATTTTTCCGCATATGACCATTGAAGAAAATATATGTATCGGGTTAAAAGAAAAGAAAAAGAAACTAAAAGTACAGATTCAGCAATTGATTAGCAGCTTAGGATGGGATATTGACCTTAATAAACTAGGAGGAACATTATCGATTGCGCAACAACAGTTAGTAGAAATCGTTAGAGGATTAATACGAGAAGCCGAGATTCTTATTCTAGATGAGCCAACATCGACATTAACAACTCATGAAATTAAGAGTCTTTTTGTGTTGATGAAAAGTTTACAAGAAAAAGGAATTGGGATGATTTATATTACGCATCGCTTTCCAGAAATCTTTGAAATTGCCAACAAAGTAGCAATACTACGTGATGGAATGATTGTAAGCCAAGGTGATGTATGTGACTATACATATGACATGCTAATGGAGGGACTATTGCCAAAAGGATATAAACAGAAAGAGAAAATAGAAGTAGTTCAAGAGACAGCAAGGACGAAAAAAATATTAGAAGTGGTTGATATAAATGGTCACGCATTCGAAAATATATCATTCACTGTACATGCGGGTGAGGTTGTAGGTGTTGCTGGCATTATAGGATCTGGCAGAACGGAATTAGCGGAAGCGATATTCGGATTGAAAGCTATAAAATCAGGTTCTATTTTATTAGAAGGAAAATCAATTGATACATGTTCTTTGCATAAAAGACTAAGTGAAGGGCTCGTTTATGTGCCGGAAGATAGGGCGAGAAATGGAATTTTCTCAATTGCTTCTGTTAAAGAAAATATTACAGCAGCAAGTTTATATCAAAATAATCGCTTTTTTATAAATCAAGAAAAAGAAAGCGCTTTAGTGAAGTCATTTATAGAAAAGTTCCAAATTGTTGTATCAAGTATGAATGAAGAACTTACATCTTTATCGGGAGGTAATCAGCAAAAAGTCGTACTTGCGAAATATCTCGCGTGTAATCCAAAAATCATTATTCTTGATGAACCAACTCGCGGAATTGATGCAAAAGCGAGGCTTGAAGTGTATGAGACGATAGAAAAAATGAAAAGGGAAGGACTCGCCATATTATTAATTTCTTCAGATGTTGAGGAAATTGTCCAATTAGCTAACCGTGTATACGTCATGCGAAATGGTCAATTTGTTTCTCATTTGGAGAAAGAACAAATAAGTGTAGAAGAAGTTACACGTCTTGCATACGGAGGTGTAATGGAATGAAACGTATGTATAAAGTGCACGAAACGTCTATCATACTGTTACTACTAATTTATATAGCTATTGTCGGGATAATAAATCCTAATTTTGTTCAGTTTAACTCATTATCATTAATGATGAAATCAAGCGTTATTTTAGTCGTTCTAGCAATTGGCCAATCGTTCGTTTTATTTACGAAAAATATAGACGTATCAGTTGGCTCAATTATGGGATTAAGCGCGGCAGTTTGCGGGATGTTGTTAACGAACGGGTATAATGCATTCATGTCAATTCTTGCTGCGATAATGCTTGGTGCTATTATCGGTTTCATAAACGGGATTGGCGTTGCGAAGTTTCGGGTACCAGCCATTATTGTGACATTAGGGATGCTAGGAATTGTTAGAGGTGCAATGTTAATCTTCACAGGCGGGAAGTGGATTGAAGATATTCCAAACGATTTTAAGCAGCTGTCATCTATCATCATTCTTGGTTTACCTATAACTGTATGGTTCGTTTTTATTATTTTACTACTACTATACTTCTTTTTAAGAAAAGTGCCATTGGGAAGATACTTTTATGCGGTAGGTGATAATGAAGATGGCGCGAGGCTTATTGGTATACCTGTTAATAAAGTGAAGATATATGCGTTTATGATTTCAGGCATAAGCGCTGCGCTCGCTGGTTGCATATTTGTTATGAATATCGGGTTCGTCCCAAATCAAACAGGTACAGGATTAGAATTACAAGTAATCGCAGCCGCTGTACTAGGAGGAATTCATTTAAAAGGAGGAACAGGTTCTATATTTGGAGCCGCATTAGGAGCATTGTTTCTAGAAGTGATAAGCAGCTCACTCGTCTTTTTAAAAATACCAGCATTTTGGAATAATGCCATTTCAGGCTTTTTATTATTACTCATCATCATATTAGATAGTGTTATGAAAAAGTGGAAGGCAAAAAAGAGGGTGAATCTATGAAGTATTTATATAGATGGGAAGGGGTTCTAATTGTATTACTTCTTATAGAATTCATCCTTTTTAGTTTTATAAATAGTGATTTCTTAAATATTAGTAATCTCCTTTTTAGCACAAATGATTTCTTATTTATCGCAATTGCGGCGATACCAATGACTTTCGTTATTGTAACAGGAGGAATTGATGTATCGGTCGGATCAATAATGGGGCTCACTTCGATCTTGATTGGTGTACTTTGGATGAACGGAATACCTATTTTGTTTGCTGTCATAATCGCCCTAATAATTAGTTGTTTAGCAGGAGCTTTAAATGGACTCATTATAAAAATGACAGATGTAGAACCACTCGTCGTTACACTCGGAACGATGTTTTTATACGGAGGAATTGCACTCGTCATTTCAGGAGGAGCAGGTGCTTCTGGGTATGAAGGAATAAGCGGTTTACCTGACACATTTGTACAACTGGCAAACGGTAGTTTTATAGGAATACCGAATTTATTATGGCTACTGATCGTATTAACAGTTTTATATACTGTATTATTTCACCGAACTATATACGGGCGCCATGTAAAATTAACAGGTGCGAACGAAAATACAGCAAAATACACCGGGATTAAAACGAAAAAAGTAGTCATTATCGCTTACATACTTTCTGGGTTAGGAGGTGGATTAGGAGGTGCTTTCTTAACTGCATATTTCGGTTCTGCACGTGCTGATATAGGAAGTGAAACAATATTACCAATCATTACAGCAGTCGTATTAGGCGGGACACTTATTACAGGTGGAAAAGGAAGTATTTTCGGTACTGTACTTGCAAGTATTTTTATAGGCCTTATGCAATATGGCCTACAAATGACAGGCTTAACAAATGAACAATCAAATGTCGTAATAGGTATTATCCTTATTCTTTCAGTTATTATGAGACATTTCAAATTACATCAATTTTTAGCGGGGAAAAGACAGAGTTGGCATAAGGGGGAAATGTCATGAAGAGAAAACTGGGGATTGTATTGATTGTATGTATTTGTTTAATAGGTTTAATCGCTTGTTCCAGTCAAACGGCAGATAAGAAAAAAGCGGATGATGTGAAATTTGCATTTATCCCGAAATTAACTGGAGTTGGCTTCTTTACATCGGGCGGTGAAGGAGCAAAGGAGATGGGAGATAAGCTAGGCGTACAAGTGAAATATGATGGGCCGTCTGAAGCGAGTGTATCAGGGCAAGTAAAGTATATAAATAATTTTATTAACCAAAATTATGATGCACTTATGGTTTCCTCTACATCAGTTGATGGTTTATCGCAATCATTGCAACGTGCTAAGAAAAAAGGAATGACTGTCTTAACGTGGGATTCTGATGTGAATCCCAAAGACCGTTCTTTTTATATAAGTCAAGGGACACCAGACCAACTTGCTAACTTATTAATTGAAATGACTTCCAAGCAAATTGGAGATAAAGGGAAAGTAGCGTTCTTTTATTCTAGTCCAACAGTAACGGATCAAAACCAATGGGTAACGAAAGCGAAAGAAATTATTAAAAAGAAATATCCGAACTGGGAAATTGTAACGACGCAGTATGGTGAAAATAATGCACAAAAATCTTTATCCGTAGGGGAGAACATATTAAAAACGTATCCAGATATTAACGCAGTTATTTGTCCAGATGCAACGGCACTTCCGGCAATGGCACAAGCAGCTGAAAATTTAAAAATGGATAAAAAAGTAGTGGTAACTGGATTTTCTACACCGAACGTTATGCGTGATTATGTAAAACGAGGAACAGTACAACAATTCGGATTATGGGATGTCAAACAGCAAGGTGCGTTGGCAACTTATGTAGCAAATGAGATTGTTGTAAAAGGAAAGAAGTTAAAAGTAGGGGATAGCTTTGAAGTAAAAGGAATCGGAAAAGTGAAAGTAGAGCCAAACTCCATTCAAGGATATGATTATGAGGCAGAAGGAAACGGAATTATCGTATTGCCAGAACGAGTTGTATTTACGAAAGATAATATTGATAAGTATAATTTTTAGTAGACAAAAAAAACGTCCGAATATATCGGACGTTTTTTTTATTTCTTCATTAATTATGAACAGTTTCTTTTTCGTTTAATCCAAGTGTACGACCAGTCGAAGTGTGAAGATCTTGGAACAATCTTGGATTTTCAGTTAGTGAAATGCCATATGAAGGAATCATTTCTTTTATTTTTTCTTCCCATTCTACCATGCGGCTTGGGAAACATTTTTCTAATACTTCAAGCATGACGTGAACAGCAGTAGAAGCACCTGGTGATGCACCTAGTAATGCGGCGATTGAGCCGTCAGCTGCACTTACTACTTCTGTACCAAATTGAAGTGTTCCTTTACCGCCAGCATCAGTATCTTTAATTACTTGTACACGTTGTCCAGCAACTACAATATCCCAATCTTCACTTTTCGCGTTCGGAATGAATTCGCGTAATTCTTCCATACGTTTTTCGTGCGATAACATAACTTGCTGAATTAAGTATTTTGTAAGTCCCATTTCTTTTACACCAGCAGCTAACATCGTTAAGACGTTATTCGGTTTTACAGAACCGATTAAGTCAAGGTTTGAGCCAGTTTTTAAGAATTTAGGTGAGAAGCCTGCGAATGGTCCAAACAGTAAAGCTTTTTTATTGTCTATATATCTCGTATCTAGATGAGGTACAGACATTGGCGGAGCGCCAACTTTAGCTTTACCGTATACTTTCGCATGATGTTGCTCTACAACTTTTTGGTTTTTACATACCATAAATAGTCCACTTACCGGGAATCCTCCGATATGCTTTGATTCAGGGATACCCGTCTTTTGAAGTAGAGGTAGACTACCGCCACCACCGCCAATAAAGACGAATTTAGCAGTATGATGCTCAATTTTACCACTATTCATATCGTGTACTTTTACTTCCCACAAACCATTTTTCGTGCGCTTAATATTTTCGACACTATGCTTGTAGTTTAGCTCGACATTTTTTGTTTTTAAGTAATCAAACAACATACGTGTTAATGCACCGAAGTTAACATCTGTTCCAGAGTCAATCTTCGTTGCCGCCATCGGTTCATTAGATGTGCGGCCTTCCATAATGAGTGGAAGCCATTTTTTTAATGTTTCAGGAGCATCAGAAAATTCCATTCCTTGAAACAGTGGATTTTTTGAAAGCGCTTCAAAACGTTTTTTTAGAAACTCAACATTTCTTTCCCCTTGTACTAAACTCATATGAGGTAGTGGCATAATAAAATCTTGTGGATTACGAATTAATTTGCTCTTTACAAGATATGCCCAAAATTGTCTTGAAAGCTGGAATTGCTCATTCACTTTTACAGCCTTACTAATATCTATAGATCCGTTAGATTTTTCGGAAGTATAGTTCAGTTCGCATAGCGCAGAATGCCCTGTACCTGCATTATTCCATTCGTTAGAGCTTTCTTCCCCGGCACTTGCGAGTTTTTCAAAAACTTTAATTTCCCATTCTGGTGCTAATTCTTTTAGTAATGAGCCTAACGTTGCACTCATAATTCCTGCACCAATTAAGATAACGTCTGTTTTTTGCTGCATGTTGCTCATGATAATCTCTCCATCCCCTATATTGGCAAAAAAGTGTAGGTGTTTTCTATGTCTAAGCCGTAAAAGAGAAACACCGCCTAGGCCCCACCTAGGTGTATACCTTTTTTGTCTCAATTATATAACCATCTCATACTCTATTATAATAATTAATAGACTAAAATATCTAGTGTTATCTGATAATTTTAAACTATTTAACGTTTTATTCGCTAAAAATCTTATTTAACAAGCTCTTTTAAGGTGATAAATAGAAAAAAATTACAGTTTGAAATTATCTCGAAAAAGCTTACGTATCCTTAAGTGACTAAATCGAGTACCTTTTTATGGGATTATTCTTTCTGTAATGGTAAGATTATTCTGAAAAATAAAAAGGAGGGACTCTAATGTGTACAAAAGAACAAATTTCAAACTTATTTCGAAACTTTTCAATAAAGGAATGTAAAGGGTCAAGTGATTTATATGAATATTTATCAATGAAAATTGCTGAAGATGAGGAAGTACTTACACTATCGTCCTCTGCTCAGGTAGGTCAACCAGTCCCAAACTTACTATTAGGTGCAGTACATTATTTATTGTTAGCAGGGAAAGAACATCATTTAAAAACGTATTATAGTAGTTTAGTTGAAAATGCCGATACAAATTTAAATAAAGCTTTTGATCATTTTAAAGATTTCTGTAAAGAGTACCGAGAAGAAATCATTACATTGTTACAAACGAAACTCGTTCAAACGAATGAAGTAAGACGGTGTGCATACTTATACCCAAGTTTCTGCTACATATTTAACAAAGTGAAGAAGCCGTTAGCGTTAATTGAAATTGGGACAAGTTCTGGGTTGCAACTGTTCTGGGACCAATATAGTTATTCGTACGGGACGGATGAAATGTACGGAAATATAAATTCAAATGTGCATGTAACTTCTGAAATAAGAGGGGAGAATGTACCGCATTTTCTAAAAGAAAGCCCATCTGTCGTAGAAAGAATCGGACTGGACTTACATGTGAATGATTTACATAATGAGGAAGATTATTTATGGTTACGTGCTTTAATTTGGCCAGAACATAAAGAAAGGCTTGAGATGTTTGATCAAGCTGCATCTTTAGTGAAAAATGAATCTGTCCAATTCATAGAAGGAGACGGTGTAGAGCTATTATCATCTATTATTGAACAAATAAGTGAAGAAGCTGTTATTTGTATTTTCCATACACACGTCGCAAATCAAATACCAGAACAAGTAAAACATAAGTTAGAAAAACAAATACAAGAAATTGGCGCAAAACGTGATGTATTCCACCTTTATAACAACATGTGGGATCGTGACCTTCATATTGATTATTATATTAACGGAAACGAATATCGTGAAACGGTTGGAGAAACAGAAGGGCATGGGAGATGGTTTAGCTGGAAGATTGGAAATGAGACGCTTATTTAGATTAATATGGGTGCTCTCACTTGTAAAAGGTTCAAGCATTAACTAAATGACTAAGGAATAAATTTATTAGTACCATACAAAAAATGCTTGGGAGAAATCCTAAGCGTTTTTTGTATTACATTTAAACCCCATAATGGATCATGTACTTTTGTTCTGCTGTAGCTTGTTCAATTTTTGAAGCTAACTCATTCAGCTCATCAGAATTTATGAAGAACTTTGAAGATGTAACTGCTTCATAAAATATCTTCGGTTCTTCTTCGTGAAGACAGTTTATTTATCGATAAACTCATCGGGAGCCCAAGTGGCGATTTCATTCCCAGGTGCAGCGACTACAAGCCATTGCTCACATAGAACACCAGATTGCCAACATTCATAATAATCATGAAAACCATTTACAAAAATAATTTGTCAACTCTCTAATGTAATAATTAAATGAGGGCTTTCTAAGCCGAGTCGTATATCGGTAACTTTTTGTCTTCTTATCTTAAATATTCTTTCATATTCTTCTTCCTCAGAATAAACTTCAAATTCATCTTCATTTAATGGGTATCTTTTTTGAGGTTTATTAAATAAACACCATTTGGATTCGATATTGATATATAATTGTCCGTCATAATCAACTGAGTCGTGAAAGTTTGTGAAATGAATCTTTATAGCGGCTGGAGAAATACCAAATTGTAATCCATCAACTTGTGATCCGATGAATAGATTTTTCAACACTTTTTCAGCGTAAATTTTATCCTCTTGATTCATTCTTGAAATCCTCCTTTTCTTAAAAATATACCTTATATTTTTATTGTAATAAATAAATTTTCATGTAAAATGTACCTTTTGTGAAAAACGAGCGAATATAGTGTGAAAGATCACGAGAGGGGAACGAAACTTTGGATGAAGTACAATTAAAAGAATGGCTATATAAAAGAAAGTATGTTGCCCAAAAAAGAGTTTGAGAAAGTGTTACTTTGGATTGTTGAATAGATATTTAGCAAAAAAAGTAACTAATAATTATATTATGTAAACTTAGTATATAAAACACCCATTTAAAAAATGGATGTTTTATATTTTGATATATTAGGTGGAATATATAGTTTAAAAAAGCGGAATACTTTGCGGAAAGTTAAAGACATTTTTCGGATCATATTTTGCTTTTACTTCCATTAATCGGTCAAAGTTGCAACTGAAGTATGCATCTGGCCAATTTTTAATGGATAGGTCAGGAGTATTAACATAGACACCTTTTGTAAATGGAAGCATTGCCAAACGGAAGTCTTCAACCCATCGAATACTTCCGCCAGCACCTTCTGGTTGCTCCCAAGTAGCGAATATTGACATGTTTGATAGTGCTTTTCGGTAAAAATAAGCAGTCGCCTCATTTGGCACCTCAGCAACAGCACCGCCTAATCCGTGGAAAAATACAGAGGTAGTGGAAAAGGGAGGTAGATTATTAATAAAGTGATCGATAATGGATAGTCCTTCTTCTGGTAGTAGTTCATACACATATGGACCTACACTTTTAAATGGTAAAGGTGTTGCAGGTTGCTTCTCAGCTATTTTCGCTGCTGCTTCTGCCCATGGTATTTCTTCGATAGTTACTTGCAGTGGTGAACCGGCTTCTAGTAATGGCTGTAGTAGCGACTGCAATTCTTGTACAGAACCGAGAAATACACCTTGCATTAATAATGATGGTTCTAATCCTGCAGACATAAAAAGAGTAGTTGTAAGTCGTTTATTAGCGCAAGGTAGCGTATATTCTTGCCAAGAGGTTAATACAGGTTTTAAATCTGATATCCCCCAGCTTATTTCTGCAAATCCTACCGTATTAATTTTATGTGTTCGAAACTTAAACGAAGTACATATTCCAAAGTTACCACCGCCAGCACCGCGCGAAGCCCAATAGAGATCAGAGTTACACTTGGCGTTAGCGCGTATTATACAACCATTCGCGTCTACCATTTCTAATTCAAGTAAATGATCGAGAGTTAATCCAAACGGACGAGAGAGAATACTATGTCCGCCACCTAAAGTAACACCTGCAATCCCGGGAGTAGGACAAACACCACTCGGTACAACTAACCCTTCAGCTGCAAGTGTTTCAATTAAAGAAATATTTCTCCATCCTGTCCCAATAGTTACAGTTCCATTATTGTGATCTATTTCTAATTGTTTCATTTCACTTACATCAATTACAAGACCAGCATTACTAACGGATAATGCCTCATAATTATGACGTCCAGAGCGCATGCGTATAGGAACGTTATGTAGCCTTGACCAGCGAACGGCGTTTACTACATCCTGTGTATTTTGAGCAAAAACAATGATTAACGGAAATTTGTTGAAGAATGTATTGAATTCTTCACGCGCTGAATTATAATCAGGATCATTAGGTGTAACGATACGACCAGTAAGTTCAATTTTTTGATTATTCATTTCAGTCATCTCTCCTTGACGTGAAATATTTATAATGTGGAAATACAGAACATAAAGAAGAACTGACAATACTTTATAAGTAAATGAATAAAGGAAGAGGATTATTCCAATAAAGAAAAAGGCAGTGCTACATAAGTAGCACTGGCTTTTTGTAATTATATGTATGTGCTCAAAGTTTCCCCAGGTAATCCATCAATCTCACAAACTTTCTCCGATGTAAAACCTACGCTTAGTACAATTTTGCGAGAAGGGATATTATTTGGATCGATCATTGCTTTTAGTACGTTTACATCTGTTTGCCTCGCTATTAAAGCTAGTTGTTAATTTTTGATTATGTACGTACATACAATGTGTAATTAAGTGAATGATTAACATAGTAATTACAGAAAAGGGTGAATGAAGCGTATGAATCAATTTGAGCAAATGATGTACGTTGGTGTCATCATGTCTATTGTACTATCCGTAATGATTTTAGGGTCCTTATATTATAATCCTCGACTTTCATTAACTGATTATCCAAAAGATATTCAAAAAGTAGTTTTTCCAAAATCGATTCATGAAAAAAAGCAAACCATTTACTTTAATATTGTATACAATGCTATTCTTTTCGGTTGTCCTTTCGTTTCTACATATATATTACATAAGCATGAAAAATTAATGTATATGGATGCTTATTTACACACTTTTGGTATTTTAATGATTTTCAATTTAGTAGATTTACTTATAATTGATTGGCTAATTTTTTGCTGGATTACTCCAAGGTTTGTTGTGATTCCTAGTACGGCAGGTATGAAAGGATATAAAGATTATAAGTTTCATTTAAGAGGGGCTATAGTCGCTACTCAAATTTTAGCAATCGTAAGTTTATTTTTGGCGGGAATTGCAACAACTATTTAGTGTGAAGAAGGGCATGAAGCTTTTATAAAAGATAAGGAGATTTATAATATATAGAATTAGAAATAAGAATTTGTTAGTATTGAAGTGAGGAGTTTTAATAACAGTATATTAAGCCGTATTAATATACTGTTGCAAATGTTTTGATATTATGTAAAATTATACAATTTTACAGAGACATTTGATAAAATTCAAAAAAATATAATGGAGGCTAATATGAAAAAAGTAATTGGCGCAGCAACAGCAACTATTTTTGGATTGGGGGCGTTTACCACAACTGCTACCGCAGAAACAATCGTAACAGCAGATGTACTTAACGTACGTGAAAAACCGACTACAGAATCAAAAGTGGTCGAAAAAGTAAAGAATGGGCAAGAGTTAAAAGTCATCAATACCGAAGATGGCTGGTCAAAAATTGAATTGAACGGTAAAGAAGTGTTTGTAAGTTCGGAGTTTACAAAAGATGTGTATCATGTAACGGCGAATTTGTTAAATGTACGTACCGAAGCAAACACAGATTCAGAAATTCTTGGCAGACTAAAAAAAGATGATGTAATTGAATCAACGCATCAAGTAAAAGACGGATGGCTGCAATTTGAGTATAAAGGAAAAACTGCTTATGCAAACGTTTCTTTCCTATCAAGTACAGCACCAACTGAAAAGAAAACCGAAGAGAAAGCAAAGCAAGTAACGAAAGTACAAAAATCAGTTAAAGAAAAGAAAGAAGTAAAGACGCAGAAAGTAGCAAAAGTGAAAGAAACAACGAAAGCACCAGAAATAGTAAAGCCTAAAGAAGAGGCAAAAGTCAAAGAAGAAGTAAAAGTTAAAGAAGAACCGAAAGCGCAAGAAATGGTAAAGCCTAAAGAAGAGGCAAAAGTTAAAGAAGAACCGAAAGCACCAGAAATAGTAAAGCCTAAAGAAGAGGCAAAAGTTAAAGAAGAAGTAAAAGTTAAAGAAGAAGTAAAAGTTAAAGAAGAACCGAAAGTGCAAGAAATAGTAAAGCCTAAAGAAGAGGCGAAAGTATCAGAGAAAGTAAAAGTTAAAGAAGAACCGAAGGCGCAAGAAATAGTAAAGCCTAAAGAAGAGGCAAAAGTTAAAGAAGAAGAAAAAGTGCAAGAAATAGCAAAAGCAAAAGAAGAAGAAGCGCAAGAAATAGCAAAAGCTAAAGAAGAAGAAGCGCAAGAAATAGCAAAAGCTAAAGAAGAAAAAGCGCAAGAAATAGCAAAAGCTAAAGAAGAAAAAGCAAAAGAAATAGCAAAAGCAAAAGCAAAAGAAGAAGAGAAAGCAAGAGAAATAGCAAGAGCTAAAGAAGAAGAGAAAGCAAAAGAAATAGCAAAAGCAAAAGAAGAAGAGAAAGCAAGAGAAATAGCAAAAGAAGAAGAGAGAGCAAGAGAAATAGCAAAAGCTAAAGAAGAAGAAAAAGCAAGAGAAATAGCAAAAGCTAAGGAAGAAGAAAGAGCAAGAGAAATAGCAAAGGCTAAAGAAGAAGAGAGAGCGAAAGAAGTATCACAAAACAATATACAGTCTGCTAAACGTGAATTAACGGTAGTAGCGACAGCGTATACTGCTGATCCAAGTGAAAATGGTACATATGGTGGACGCGTTTTAACTGCGATGGGGCATGATTTAACTGCAAATCCGAATATGAGAATTATCGCAGTTGACCCGAAAGTAATCCCATTAGGATCTAAAGTATGGGTAGAAGGTTATGGAGAAGCTATCGCTGGTGATACTGGAAGCGCAATTAAAGGTAATCGTATTGATGTATTAATGGGGTCAAAAAGTAAAGCTATGAATTGGGGAAGAAAAACTGTTAAAGTAAAAATTTTATAGTAACTATAATGATCCAAATAGAAGTCAGTTCTCTTTATTGAGGCTGGCTTTTATTTTTTTAGTGGAAGTATAATAGGATTTTTAAATGACTTATTAATAAACCTGTAATAAAACATAAAAATTGTCTCATGTTTAGAAAAACTATTAAGAATGTGGTAAGGAAGTAGAACAGAAGGTTATTGAGAAGTAGAGAAGAATAGTATGTTGAAAACGAAGGGTTAACGTATAATGAAATATATAAATCGGATCAAATCGTTTACTAAACACTTTCACTCATAATAGTGTAATTAAGTTCAAAGGATAGGTGTATTTCATGAAAGAAGTAAGAGAATATATTGAAACAAAGAAACAAGGTGTATTGGAGTTGCAAATAAAAGAAACGGAAGAAAAGCTAGGTGTTGCTTTCCCAAATCAATATAGGGATCTTATTAAATTAGTTAATAATGCTGAAATAGGGGAATGGATACTATATCCGATTAAAGATAATAGAAATGTAACGAAAACTTGGGATGATATTGTTAGACAAAACATTGACATGAGAGATGAGTCTATACCAGAAAATCTTATCATAATTGGTGACGATGGTTCAGGGGATAAATTGTGCTTTAAAATAAATAATGGAAAAACGGATGATAAAATATATATTTGGTATCACGCGGATGACGAAATGGAAGAAATATCTCCGAGTTTAAAAGAATTTATTATGGAAACTATTCAGGAAGACGATGTTTTTTAGTCTTAATTATTATCATTTTGTGAATCATTCTTATAAAAGGCGAGGATAGAATATGACAATAGAATTATATGGCGCACATTGTAATGAGCGGAAAGGGTATAGAGTAATTGAAGGAAGAGGTTCATATAATCATTACTTTGGCGGTCAAGATTGTAATTTGCCAGTATGTAAGTTATGCGGTGAGAAGATGCATCAAATTCTCTGTTTTGATTTAAAAGATGGGAGACTTGCTGAACTTAAAAGTAATGAACTAAATATTTTACCATTCGTTTCATGCTTGAACTGCGCGATGGTGTGGGAACCGCAATATTTTCAGTTAAGTGATGGAGGTAAAACAGTTCAAATCATAAAGCAGCAAAATACAGAAGAATGGATAATGGAAGAGGAAGATAAGTTACCAGTTTCATTACCAAAAACAACGGTAAAGCTTATAAATATGAAAAATGAAGATATACCTACAGATGAAGATAGTTACTGGGAAGCTTTTGACTTGTTCGGTTCTGAATATGTATGTAGATTATTAGGGGCACCATTATATGCGGATCTTCCAGAGGATTTGGCGTGTCCAACTTGTTCTAAAGAGATGAAGTATGTTGCTACAATTACACAAGATATCGAGGAACGTGAACTTATTTCAGTAGTTGATTTCCAGTTTGGGGAAATGAATATCTATTTTTATTTATGTAAAGATTGTTCAATTATAAAAACGGAAACACAAAGTACATAACAAGACTAACATATTATATTAGTCTTGTTTTTGTATCGCAACATCGTTAAGAATCGCATCAAATATATCTTTTTGTGTAAAATTATCTGTAAAAATAGTTTCACTAGCAACTTCAATTGTATCGTGCGGATTATACCATTTTTGAAGGGAATATTCACCAAATTCATGTCGTTTGTCCCTTGTGTTATGTCGTCTAATGGTTTCCTCGAGTGATAAATCAAAGTAATATGTATATGCATTTCCATCAAAATAACGAATTAATTCTTTCAACATATCACCGTATCTACGATTGTTTAAAATACCTTCTAAAATAACAAACTTACATTTTCCTTTTCCGTACTTCGTAATTTCAAATAGTAGATCATGAGATAAGTTCCCCATCGTGTCGTGTACTCTTAACATATCTCTACGCACGACGTCTTGAGAGACTAAAAGTGTACCTTGTCCGAAATGTTCTTGTAGTTGCTTTGCAATCGTTGTTTTACCACTTGCGGAGTTTCCTCTAAGAATGATTAAAGTGGATGTAAGTATAGGTTTAGACATAATGTATTCCCCCAACGGTATTAATTATATAGAAAATTTTAACAAATAAAGTGAGGAAAGTGTATAATTAATATGATGAATATTTAAGGAGGGGATTAGATGGGGGATATATTAAAAAATGCACAACCTATATGGAAACGGACTTGGTTTCGTTATCTAGGGGCATTTTTTATTGTTCAGTTACTGTTTATTTTGTGTGAAATAACTGCGTGGGCACCAAACTTTAGGCCAGGCGGAGAGTTTTTTAATAGAATATTAAATTCTCAATTTTTCACTGAATGGTTCACACTCTATACAATCCCGCAATTTAACGTATTTACAGCATTTTTTGCGATTACATTACTACCATATGCATTAGTAGGTGCAATGAAAGATGTAACATCAAGAAAAAATATAAAGGAATAATAGAGGTATAATATGCTTTTTCAAAAAGAAGGTTTATTGATTAGATACGTAATGGAAAATGATGCAGCTATCATTTCTAAATGGTTAACGGACCCAGCAGTCCTGCGGTATTACGAAGGGCGAGATAATCCGCAATCTGTAGAAAAGGTGCTTGATCATTTTATGCATAATCCAAACAGTAATGAAAATAGATGTTTAATAGAATTTGATACCGTTCCGATTGGTTACATACAAATGTACCCAGTTGATTCAGAGTGGAAAGCGATATATGGCTATAAAGAATCACAAAATGTATGGGGAATGGATCAATTTATCGGTGAACCAGTCTATTGGGGAAAAGGAATTGGACAAAAACTCGTTCAGGCAGCAATTACATACATTATGGGTGAAATGGGAGCAGAAGCAATCGCAATGGATCCGAAAGTAAATAATGAACGAGCGATAAAGTGTTATGAAAAATGCGGATTTAAAAAAGTAAAGATTTTAAAGGAACATGAGCTGCATGAGGGGGAACTAGAAGATTGTTGGATGATGGAATACAAACAATTATAATGAATATGCAATGGCTTATATAAACGAAGGGAGCTGTGTGAAATGAAAAAAGCATTAATCGTAATTGATGTGCAAGCCGGTATGTATACAGCTGGAATGCCAGTACATAATGGGGGAAAGTTTTTACAAACATTGCAAGAGCTTATTGGGGAATGTCGTTCAAATGATATTCCAGTTATTTATGTCCAACATAACGGTCCTAAAGACCATCCGTTAGAAAAAGGTACGGATGGATGGCGAATCCATGCAACAATCGCTCCGCAAGAAGGGGATGATATTGTTGAAAAGACGACGCCAGATTCATTCCATAAGACAAACTTAAGCGAAGTGTTACAAGAGAAAGGAATTGAACACGTTATTCTTTCGGGAATGCAAACAGAGTATTGTGTAGATACGACAACGCGCAGAGCATGTAGTGAAGGATATAAAGTAACGTTAGTTAGTGATGCGCATAGTACATTTGATGCAGAAGTGTTACGTGCTGAAGATATTGTGAAACATCATAACGCAGTATTGGGAGCGTTTGCGGATGTTGTTGCATTAAAAGACTTGAAAGTGGCTGCCTCTAAATAAGAGGCAGTTTTTTTATTAGAAAAATAGCGTCAAATATTGTTGGTAAGTCGATATTTTGAAATAATCGTTTATATAATTTCACGTACCATAATAAAAATATACAAAAAAGGAGCACCACATAATTAAAAAGGGTGCTCCTGCATTAAAATGCTACTTTTTCTTGTCTTTATCCAATATATTTTGTTCTTCAGCAAACTCCGTACCATATGCAAAGCGGCGATTAATACGAATGTTATCATTGTTGTGCCTTGTATGAGAGTTAGAGAAGCGATGAACGATTACTTCAGATAAAGTGAAGACGATGGCAGAAAGGATACTGCCCCATGCAATTTGCATATAGTTGTCTAATAAAATATTACCGAAAATCCATACGCTTAAATATGTTAATAAGAAATCCGACATAATGGCACCAGTATTGCCAATTCGATTTAAAATAATTTTATCAACGAACATGTAGGATACGATTGTAACAAAGAGACTGAATGAAATAATTTGAACAAACGTTGCAGGGAAAAATAAAGCAAGCCCAATGCTAAATGCGATAATGCACGATATAAACTTGATAAGCACTACTGTGAAATCATTCAAAATTTACACCTCCGATTTATACATAGTTTTGCAATAAATTCTGGAGTTCATACATTGTAACGGATTTATTTACATAAAACTTTTTCATGTTCGGAATTTAGTCTAAATATTATAAAAATAACGAAAAAATGTTATAGTAAAATGAGAGTGTATGACATTTTTAGGTAAGGGGGAATCCAGGATGTGGATTACTTCAGAAGTAGAAATTCCAGATGAGTTAATTGATCACATTGAGCAAGGAAAGTTAGTGTTATTTGTTGGAGCGGGAGTTTCTATGAAAGGGAAATCAAACTTACCAAATTTTGATGATTTAGTTGATGAAATTGCAAAAACGTTATATGTCGAAAGGCGTGAAATAACAGAACCACATGATTATTATCTTGGTAAAATTGCGAAAACAAAAGATGTACATCAAGTCGCAAGAGATCTTGTTCATATAGAGAAATCAAAACCGAATCCATTACATTATGCAATTCCAAGGTTATTTCCTTTAGATACAGATATCCGCATTGTAACAACAAATTTTGATCAACATTTTACAACTGCAATTAAAGAAATAAATAGAGATATCAATGTTTATTACGCTCCAGCTTTACCGACTGGGAGAGCTTTTAAAGGTCTTGCTTATATACATGGTAATGTAGAACAGGAGAAAGAGGCTTTAATTTTAACAGACGGTGATTTTGGAAGGGCTTACTTAACGGAAGGGTGGGCGAGAAGATTTTTAGTCGATCTATTCTCAAATTACACCGTTTTATTCGTTGGATATAGTCATAATGACCCAGTAATGAAATATTTAGCAACTGGTTTACCACCAAGTACAAGACGATTTGCTTTCGTCGCACAAGGAGAAAATACGTACCACTGGGAACATTTGGGGATAAGACCGATTGTGTATCCGAATAAAGTGAATAATCATCAATCCCTCGTAAAAGCGGTAAAACGCTGGGCGGAATTAATGGGTGATAATTATATTACGAAAAGAATGCGTATTCGGGATATTGTAACGGTTCCCCCGTCAGTAGAACAGGAACAATTATCATACATAAAGCAATCAATTAAAAAAATTGAAACAGTTCGTTACTTTGTGGAATTTGCTCACGATTATGAATGGGTCGAATGGTTAGAAGCAGAAGGTAAATTACAAAATTTGTTTATGCTTACGCCAAACTATAATGAAGTAGATGAATTACTTGCAGAATGGTTAGTGGAACAATTTCTTTTTAGTCATCAGATAGAATTATTTCAATTAATTTATAAAAACTATTCTAAAATATCACCGTTATTATGGAGAACAATTTGTAACTACTTAAACGAAGCGAAGAGTAAGATGGACCCATTGTTGTTTGCCAGGTGGACACTCCTTTTATTAGAAACTGCTGAAAAAGATAGTAGCTCTATAGAAAAGATTTCTAAGTTACTGCAAAAATGTTCTTTTCCTGAGCATAAGGAAATTGCGTTATTGTTACTAACTTTTATTTTAGACGGAAAGCTGAAGTTGAAACGTGTAAGAAAATGGGGAAATGATACGCAAGAATCAATAGAACTCGAGGAATCGAGTCGCTTACCAGTATCTACATTTTCTCATGTGGAGCAAATTTGGAAAGAAAAGATGAGGCCATATATCGCCTATTATGCTGTTCCAATTATGATGATCGGATTAGAAAAATTGAGAATGTTGTCGTTAAGACAAATGGCACTGAAAAAGAGAAATAAGGAAGATGTAGAAAAAGAATTTCATCAAAATGATCTTGCATTTTTAATACAAATTGTAAAAGAGTGTCTAACTTATTTATGTGAAAATAATGAGAAAAAAGCGGATTATTATATTACAGAAATGATAGAAGCGAACAGTGTACTTCAAAAGCGAATTGCAATTGATGCGATGAATAAAAATATTTTTGTTCGTGTAGATGACAAAATGAAATGGTTGTTACAGGAAGGACTTCTTTTAGATTTCACTTATAAACACGAAGTATTCCAACTTTTAAAAAGTCATTATGCACATTGTTTAGAAAAAACAAAAGAAGAAGTCACTCGAACTGTAATAAAGCGTCTTACAGAAGAGAGGGTATTTGATGCATGTCTCGTATTAGACTTATTATTCAAGTGTGATTCAAATAGTCCATCTACGGCAAATGGGTATGAGTTAATGAAGCAAAAGCATCCTCATTTTCATTCTGAACGATACAGTGTACAAAAGAAAGAGGATACAGCGCAAAGTATTACTTGTAATGTAACAGCTGACGGATTATTGCAGCTGAAAGATGTTGAAATTATGAAGCAAGTTCGGCAATTTTCGCAAGACGGTGTTTTTGAACAACGCCATTTTTTAGAGATGTTATCAAAAGCATGTAAATTGAATACAGAGTGGAGTATTTCATTCGCATATCAATTAGTAGGAGTGCAAGAAATAAGTAATGAAGTATGGTTTGTTTGTATTAGAGAATGGCGAAATAACAGAGGATTGACAAATGATCAAATCCAAAAAATTATTCCGTTATTGCAGAAATTTGTTAGAAATACTGCTTTTCATTGGTTAATTAGTAGTTTTCTATATGAAATTAGTAATCGACTAGAAGAGTTAGAAGAGAATAGTATACGTGTTGTAAAACGCTTTGCTTTTTCAGTGTTTCCTCAAGTTATGAAGAGTGATACGGATTTTAAGCTTGGAAAACAAGATTTTTACAATGAATCAATTCAGCATCCTGTTGGAAAAATGACGGCTGTATTATTAAAGTTGTTATCATATGATCATTTATACGATCGTAATGTATATGAATATTTATTTTTATTTGAAGAACAAGTAAGAGTTAATTCAGTACGAACAAACTTTATGTTTGCTCGTTTAATAGCAGATATTACATTTCTATATCATATTGAAAAGCAATGGTGCCGAAAATATTTGTTACCATACTTAGATTTAAAAAAACAAAATGAAATTACGGAATATGCATGGGCTGGTTTATGTTACACGCAAATAAATTTACCTTTATTTACAGAAATGAAGCGTTTTATTAAGTATGCGATAGAACATTTGGAAGTATTACATCCGCATACGAGGGAAGCTTTCTTGAAGTGGCTTAGCTTTGTATTTATTAAATGTGTACTATATTGGGAGCAAAAAACAGATTGGTTATACCCTTTACTCATACTAGAAAATGAAGAAAATAAAATTAAATTTATGCAGTTTTTATGCTATTACGTCAAAACATTAAGTGTAAAAGAACAACAAAAATTTTGGACAGCTTGGCTCAGTGTATTTTTGCGAGAACGACCAAAAATGGGTGAGATAACAGCGAGAGAATATGTAATGCTTTTGCGTATTATTTTATACATGGATGAAATATTAGAAAAAGGATTATGTATTATGTCTCGTGCATTTTCAAGTGTAAATGGTAAATGTACAGGTGAGGAAATGAAGCAGTTATTGATTGAAATGCTTCATAAAAAAGAAAGTATGAAAGCGCATAAAGAAATGTTTGCAAATGTGTTTTTTATTTTACTACAAACATGTCAAGAAGCCGTTTTATTTGAAAAAGAAATCATACAAATAAAAGAATTATTAGTTCAGTATGAAGTAGAGGAATGTGTTTTGCATTTACTGGAAAACGAAATAATTCGCATAGGAATTGTAATGGGTGATTTACAAGAAGAACTATAGGACGAAAGTGGAAAATTAAAAAATATATAAAAAGTTGTTGACAGTGTTTTGAAAAGCGTTCTATAATACGAATCATACTTATTCAATTTCAAAAACATTTGAATAAACAAAGTGCAATGAAGAGATCACAGTAGTGGTTAGTCTTACTGTAACAGAGAGCTGGTGGTTGGTGTGAACCAGTACAGGGATAATCATGAATTACAGTCTTGGAGCATCTTTTTCGTAATAAAGATAGTTTGTCTTTATGAGGAAAAAGCGGTCAATTGATCGTTAACAGTGAAGAGAGGTAGACGGAAAGTTAGTCTACAACTAGGGTGGTACCGCGATAAATATCGTCCCTACTGATTTATTCAGTAGGGACTTTTTGTATTTTAGTGGTCCAACTTGAAAATAAAATAGTCATGCATTGAAAGGAAAAGCAGTAGTTGTTGTTTCCCTGTAACAGAGAGCTGGTGGTTGGTGCGAACCAGTACAAAAACAAGAGCGAATTACAGTCCTGGAGCATCTTTTTCGTAGTAAAGATAGTATTGTCTTTATGAAGGGAAAGACGGTCAGATGATCGTTAACAATGAAGAGAGGTAGACGAAAGAAGTCTACAACTAGGGTGGTACCGCGATAAATATCGTCCCTACTGATTGGATCAGTAGGGCTTTTTTGTACAAAAAAGTGGCTTTTTAACTAGTAGTTCATGTCTTTGTACGAATTATTAGTTTAAAATAAGAAGAGGTATCGATTCCACTATAAATTTGTATAATTAACCAGTTCAGAAAATAGAGAATCTTTTATTCTCTTACTATACTTTTAAAACATTAGAGGAGGATTTCCAAATGGCAAATCATGAATTAGATCAATTACGTAAACAGGTAGATGAAATTAACTTACAACTATTACACCTTTTAAACAAACGTGGTGAAATCGTTCAAAAAATTGGAGAGCAAAAGCAAGTACAAGGTACGAAACGCTTTGATCCAGTACGTGAGCGTGAAGTACTTGATATGATTGCAGAGCATAACGAAGGACCATTCGAAACATCAACAGTTCAACATATTTTCAAAACGATTTTCAAAGCAAGCTTAGAGTTACAAGAAGATGATAACCGTAAAGCGTTACTAGTATCACGTAAAAAGAAACAAGAAAATACAATCGTTGATGTAAAAGGTGAATTGATTGGAAACGGAACACAAACGTTCATCATGGGACCTTGTGCAGTAGAAAGCTTAGAGCAAGTTCGTCAAGTAGGGCAAGCGATGAAAGACCAAGGCTTAAAATTAATGCGAGGTGGTGCATTCAAACCGAGAACATCTCCATACGATTTCCAAGGTTTAGGAGTAGAAGGACTTCAAATTTTACGTCAAGTAGCAGACGAGTTCGACTTAGCGATTATTAGTGAAATTTTAAATCCGAACGATGTTGAAATGGCATTAGACTACGTTGATGTAATTCAAGTTGGCGCACGTAACATGCAAAACTTCGATTTATTACGAGCTGTAGGTAAAGTTAACAAACCAGTATTATTAAAACGTGGATTAGCAGCAACAATTGATGAGTTCATTAACGCAGCGGAATACATCATTGCGCAAGGTAACGATCAAATTATTCTTTGTGAGCGCGGTATCCGCACATACGAAAGAGCAACACGTAACACATTAGACATTTCTGCAGTACCAATTTTAAAGAAAGAAACACATTTACCAGTTATCGTTGATGTAACACATTCAACTGGACGCAGAGATTTATTATTACCAACAGCGAAAGCGGCACTTGCAATTGGCGCAGATGCAGTAATGGCTGAAGTTCATCCAGATCCAGCAGTTGCATTGTCAGATTCTGCACAACAAATGGACATTCCAGAATTCCATAGATTCATGGATGAGTTAAAAGGTTTCAAAAATAAATTATCTTAATTCCATATCATATATGCGTTGAAGAGGAAACAGTAGTGCTTATCTCACTGTTAAAGAGAGCTGATGGCTGGTGTGAATCAGTACAAAGGTAAGCATGAATTACAGCCTTGGAGCATCTTTCTCGACAACTTATGGAGGGGAAGACGGTCAAACGATCGTTAAAGAAGAAGAGAGGTAGACGACAGTTGTCTACAACTAGGGTGGTACCGCGATAAACATCGTCCCTACTGAGCGCTCAGTAGGGACTTTTTTGTACAAAAAAATAGTAAAGGGGCAAGAGAAATGAGATACATTACAGCTGGAGAATCACATGGACCGCAGTTAACAGTTATTTTAGAAGGTGTACCAGCAGGTTTGACACTTACGGCGGAACATATTAATAAAGAATTATTAAGAAGACAAAAAGGTCATGGACGCGGAAGACGCATGCAAATTGAAACAGATACAGTTGAAATTGTAAGTGGTGTTCGTCACGGGATGACACTTGGATCACCGATTACGTTAATCGTAAAAAATGATGATTTCAAACATTGGACGAAAGTAATGGGTGCTGAGCCAATTTCTGAAAAAGAAAGTAAAGACATGAAACGTACAATTACAAAACCACGTCCAGGACATGCGGATTTAAATGGAGCAATTAAATATGGTCATCGTGATATAAGAAACGTATTAGAGCGCTCATCTGCAAGAGAAACGACAGTTCGTGTAGCTGCTGGTGCAGTTGCAAAACAAATTTTAAGCGAATTAGGCGTAAAAATTGCAGGACATGTTCTTGAAATTGGTGGAGTAAAAGCAAAACATATTTCAAACTTACCGATTGAAGAAATTCAAACGATAACTGAAAACTCACCAGTTCGATGTTTAGATAAAGAAGTAGAGCAAGAAATGATGGATGCGATTGACAACGCAAAAAGTACCGGAGATTCAATCGGTGGTATTGTGGAAGTTATTGCAGAAGGTATGCCTATTGGCGTTGGTAGTTACGTTCATTACGATCGTAAATTAGATGCAAAACTTGCTGGTGCAATTATGAGTATAAATGCATTTAAAGGTGCTGAAATTGGCGTAGGTTTTGAAGCGGCAAGACAACCAGGAAGTAAAGTGCATGATGAAATTCTGTGGGATGAAGAAAAAGGATACACGAGAAAAACGAATAATGCCGGCGGTTTAGAAGGCGGTATGACAACAGGTATGCCAATTGTCGTAAGAGGCGTTATGAAGCCAATTCCTACATTATACAAACCGTTAGCAAGCGTTGATATTGATACGAAGGAAGCATTCCAAGCTAGTATTGAAAGATCTGATAGTTGCGCAGTACCAGCAGCGGGTGTAGTAGCTGAATCTGTTGTAGCATGGGAACTTGCAGATGCACTAGTCGAACAATTCGGAAAAGATCGTATGGAATTATTAAAACAAAACATTATGCAACACAATAACTACGCAAAAGAATTTTAATAAAAAGGTGGGTTTAACGTGCAAGTAAAAGATCAACTATCATCATTACAACCATATAAACCAGGTAAATCACCAGAACAAATGAAAGAAGTGTACGGAGATCATTCGTTTGTGAAATTAGCATCGAATGAAAATCCATTCGGTTGTTCACCGAGAGTTTTAGAAGAGTTGCAAAAATCTTGGTTGGAACATGCTTTATATCCTGACGGAGGTGCTACGACGCTCCGTCAAACAATCGCGGATAAGTTGCATGTGCAAATGGAACAAGTACTTTGTGGTAGTGGTTTAGATGAAATCATTCAAATAATAAGCCGCGCCGTATTACGAGCGGGAGATAACATTGTAACAGCAGGTGCAACATTCCCGCAATACCGTCATCATGCGATTATTGAAGGCTGTGAAGTGAAAGAAATTCCTTTAAATAATGGTGTATACGATTTAGACGAAATTTTGTCAGCGGTAAATAATAATACGAAAATCGTATGGATTTGTAATCCGAACAACCCGACGGGCACATATGTGAATGAGCAAAAATTAACTCAATTTATTGAAGGCATTAGTGAAAATACGTTAATTGTCATTGATGAAGCGTACTATGAATACGTAACAGCAAAAGATTTCCCTGAGACATTACCGCTTTTAGAAAAACATAAAAACATTCTTGTACTTAGAACGTTTTCTAAAGCATACGGATTAGCTTCTTTCCGCGTTGGATATGCGATCGGACAGGAAGAGCTAATTGAGAAATTAAATGTCGTACGTTTACCATTTAACGTATCTTCATTAGCGCAAAAAGCAGCTACGATTGCTTTTGGTGATAACGAGTTTATTGAAGAAATAGTTCACGTGAATACAGAAGGATTACAGCAATACGAGAGTTTCTGTAAGGAAAACGAAATACCATTTTATTCGTCACAAACTAATTTCATCTTCTTACCGGTAGAGAATGCTGGAGAGATTTATGAAGCTTGTGCACATGCAGGGTTTATTATTCGTCCATTCCCAAATGGTGTCCGTATTACAGTTGGAACAAGGGAGCAAAATGAAGGAGTGATTTCAGTGTTAAAACAACACTTTGAAAACAAAAAAAGTAAGTCTCGAGATGAGGCAAATGCGTAAAAAGGTAGTATTAATTGGAACAGGTTTAATAGGAGGCTCTCTCGCCTTAGCAATTAAGAAAGAGCACGATGTAACGATAACAGGGTACGATATATTTCAAGAGCAAGTAGAGCGTGCAAAAGAATTACATGTAGTAGATGAAGTAGCAGTTGATTTACAACATGCATGTGAAGAGGCACATTTAATTATTTTTGCTTCTCCAGTTGAAGAAACGAAGAAGCTATTACACAAACTTGCGTCATTCCGTTTACGAGAAGATGTTATAGTGACTGATGTTGGTAGTACAAAAGGGTCTATTATGAACGAAGCGGAAGCTTTATTTTCAAAGGAAGTTTCTTTCATTGGGGGACATCCGATGGCGGGTTCTCATAAAACGGGAGTTGAAAGCGCAAAGGCGCATTTATTTGAAAATGCATTTTACATTTTAACACCGATGAATCATATACCAAATGAACAAGTGGAAGACCTTAAAGTATGGTTAAAAGGAACAGGATCTCATTTTCTTGTTTTAAATACAGAAGAACATGATTATGTAACAGGGATTGTTAGTCATTTCCCGCATCTTATCGCAGCAGGTTTAGTAAAGCAAGTTGAGAAACATGCAGGAGATAATCCGCTCATTCATCAACTCGCTGCGGGAGGTTTCAAAGACATTACACGTATCGCATCTAGTAGTCCGAAAATGTGGAGTGATATTGTAAAGCAAAATCGAGAGCATTTAATGGTATTATTAAAAGAGTGGATCTCTGAAATGGAAGGTTTATATAAGACAGTTTCTACCGGAGATGCAGGCGAGATTCAAAACTATTTTGCAGATGCGAAAGAATACCGTGATTCTTTACCAGTAAGAAAGAGTGGTGCAATTCCTGCCTATCACGACTTATACGTTGATGTATTAGATAAGGTGGGGGCATTGGCTCATATTACGAGTATTTTAGCGCGCGAGGAAATTAGTATTACGAACTTGCAAATATTAGAAGCGCGTGAAGGACTGCTTGGGGTATTACGTATTAGTTTCCAAAGGGAAGAAGATCGTATGAAAGCAAAGCTAGCGCTTGGAGAAGAAGAATACCAAACTTATGAAACAATTTAAATGAGAAGGTGAAAAACGTGAAAGAAAGAACAATACAACCTGTTAATAACGGATTGAATGGCAATATTACAATCCCAGGTGATAAATCCATTTCACACCGTGCTGTTATGTTCGGTTCGATTGCAGAAGGGAAAACAACAATTAAAGGTTTCTTGCCCGGTGCAGACTGTTTAAGTACTATTTCATGTTTTAAAGAAATGGGAGTAGAAATTACGCAAAACGGTGATGAAGTTACTGTAGTTGGTAAAGGATTAGAAGGTTTACAAGAACCGAAAGCTGTATTAGATGTTGGTAATTCTGGTACAACAATTCGATTAATGTCAGGTATATTAGCTAACACACCATTTTTCTCTTGCGTACAAGGTGATGAGTCTATCGCAAAAAGACCGATGAAGCGTGTAACAAACCCATTAAAACAAATGGGTGCAAACATTGACGGCAGAGAAGAAGGAACATTTACACCGCTAACAATACGTGGCGGAGATTTAAAAGCAATTGAATATATTTCTCCTGTTGCAAGTGCACAAGTAAAGTCAGCTATTTTACTTGCAGGTCTTCGTGCAGAAGGTGTAACAGCTGTTACAGAACCACATATTTCACGCGACCATACGGAAAGAATGCTTGAAGCATTTGGTGTTAAAGTAACTCGCGAAGGGAAAACAGTGAAGCTGTCAGGTGGACAAAAATTAACAGCAACAGACATTCAAGTGCCAGGTGACGTATCATCAGCAGCATTTTTCTTAGTAGCAGGTGCAATCATCCCAAATAGTAAACTAGTATTACAAAATGTAGGAATGAATCCAACTCGTACAGGTATTATTGATGTTTTAGAGAAAATGGGTGCTACGTTCACTGTAGATCTAATTAACGAAGGGGCATCAGAACCAGCTGCAAATATTACAATTGAAACATCTTCATTAAAAGGAATTGAAATTGGCGGAGATATTATCCCTAGATTAATCGATGAGATTCCTGTAATCGCATTAGCGGCAACGCAAGCGGAAGGAATTACAGTAATTAAAGATGCACACGAATTAAAAGTAAAAGAAACAAATCGTATTGATACAGTCGTTGCTGAGTTAACGAAACTAGGAGCTCGCATAGAAGCAACTGATGACGGCATGATCATTTACGGAAAATCAGCTCTAAAAGGCAATACAGTAAATAGTTATGGTGATCATCGCATCGGAATGATGCTTGCGATTGCTGGCTGCCTGGCAGAAGGAAAAACAATTATTGAAGATGCAGAAGCAGTAGGTGTATCATATCCTACATTCTTTGATGAACTTCAAAAGTTAGCTAAATAATAAGGATGGAAAGCAGATACGTGATGTATCTGCTTTTTTTGTTAAAACGTCTTTCTAATTTCACTTACCGAACTATAATAGAAAGAATTGTGATACAATTCAAACAGGGAATGGAGGAGAATTATATGAATGTCATACAATTAAAAGAAGATAAGTCCAGAGAAGCATTACGTTTATCAGAATACGCTTTTCAATATAAAGTAGATGAGGAACGATTACAGCAGCAACTTACAAAGATGAAGGAAAGTCATGAAATATACGGCATTATGGAAGGGGAAGACTTAGCAGCAAAACTACATCTTATTCCGTTTCATATTTACATAGGTAAAGAAAAATTTAAAATGGGTGGCGTTGCAGGGGTAGCGACGTATCCTGAGTATAGAAGAAGTGGGTATGTAAAAGAGCTACTTCAACATTCACTTCAAATAATGAAAAAAGATGGCTATACAGTCTCTATGTTACATCCATTTGCGGTTTCATTTTACCGTAAATACGGCTGGGAACTTTGTGCGAATTTAGTCATATGTCATATGACTAAGAGCGATTTAGTGATGAAAAAACAAGTAAATGGCACTGTGAAACGTTTCAATAAAGAAAAGCATCCAGAAGAGGTCGAAAAGCTCTATGAAGTATTTGCAGAACGTTTTTCAGGTATGCTAGTTCGAGAGAAGAACTGGTGGTTACAAGCGGTTTATGATGATTTAACATTAGCGATTTACTATGATGAAAATAAAAAGGCAGCAGGTTACATGTTATACAAAATAGAAAACTATAAAATGACAGTAGAAGAATTTGTACCACTACATAATGAAGCACGAAATGGTCTGTGGAACTTTATTTGCCAGCATGATTCTATGATTAAAGAACTTGAAATGACAGTAAGTGAAAACGAACCGTTGTTATATTCATTGCAAGAGCCACGCGTGAAGACAGAAATAAAACCATATTTTATGGGAAGAATTGTAGATGTAGAGCAGTTCTTAAAACAATATGAGTTGAATTGGAACAATGTACAGCAAGAAGTGATCCTACACATTACAGACGCATTTGCTCCGTGGAATAACGTAACAGTGAGACTTGCAAATCATGAAATAACAATTGTAGAAGAAACAACGGAAAAAGGAATAAAACTGGATATAAATGCACTATCGGCAATAATGTTTGGTTATAAACGCCCATTAGAACTAAATGAACTTGAATTAATTAGTGGAAGTGACGAGGCAATACGGTCAATTGAGAATCTAGTACCAGTGCGTAAGCCATTTATTTATGATTTCTTTTAATTTATATGTATGAAGGTGGGCTATCCTAAGTGGAATTTCGGGATAGCTTCCTCTTATATTGTGAATTTCTTTCGGTAAGTCAATATATCATGAAAATCGCTGATATAATTAGAGTTGTGCCAATATATCCAGAAAGTCGTTCATATAATTTCATTCACAAATAGAGGATAAAAAATCACAGCTATACTTTGTCACGCACTTGACTTTTAATTCATGTAATTTATAATAAAAAAACGGAATGAATTTTCATTCCTGGAAATTGAGGTGGAAAAATGGCTAAAAACAAACAAGAGGATATTTTTGATGCTGCAATACAACTTTTTGCAGAACGAGGTTATGATGGTACAACAATTCCGATGATTGCTGAAAAAGCAAAAGTAGGCGCAGGTACGATCTACCGTTATTTTGAAAATAAAGAAGCGCTTGTTAATTCTTTATTTACGAAAAGTGTTTTACAACTATCAGAATTAATAAAAAATGATTTCCCGGTCGATGCAAATATTCGTGAACAGTTTAGCCATACATACAACCGTTTATTTGAATTTGCGAGACAAAATGCAGATGCTTTTCTTTTTACAAATTCTCACTGTGATAGTTATTTTCTAGATGAACATAGCAATGAAATATTCGAGGACTTCATGGGTTTCTTCATGAACTTGATTGAAGATGGAATCGAAAAAGGTTTGCTTCGTCCATTACCACCAATTGCTTTAATTATTATTGTATATCAACCAATTGAAAAATTAATTAAAGTAATGGAAACAGGGCAGTTAGAATATACAGATGAATTGGTAAAGGAATTGGAAGAAAGTTGTTGGAATGCTATTAGAATCATTTGATTCTATAGCGTTATAAGGATAGGAATGAACATTCATTCCGAGAGAGGTATGAAAAAGAATAACAGGAGATGATAACTCTTTATAACTAAAGGAATGAATATTCATTCCGATTCACCTAGTTTAATAAAGTTAATTAATAAATTAATAGAATGATAGGAATGAACGTTCATTCTGGAAAGTGTTTTCAAAAGATTAGGAATGAATATTCATTCCACATGTGAATTTTATAATGGGAGATGATTCAAATGAGCAAGTTAAAAAGTTGGAGAAGTTTATCTTTTCTATTATGGATAGTTATTACTATTACAATGGTCGTAACGATGCCTAATATGGATAAATTAGTGAAGGAAAAAGGGAAAATTACAATCCCTAATACAGAACAAAGCAGCATTGCTGACAAGATGATTAAAGAGATGGATAAAGAAGGGGTTGAAAAGTATGAAATTATAGCCGTTTTTAATAGTGGCAATAAGGCAGCTTTAACAGATGAACAAAAGAAGGAAATAACAAAAACGATCAACGCCCTGCAAAATGAAAAAGTGCAATTAGGAATTAAGGAAGTTGTTTCGCATTTAGATAATAAAGACTTGGAGAAACAATTAGTTTCTAAAGATAATACGACTATTTTAACGCAAATATCGATAGATAAAAAACATGGTGAAATATCAAGGGTTTCAAATAATCTGCATGAAAAGGTGCAAACGAAAGGAGTAAAAACGTATTTAACAGGAAGTGACTTAATAGCGGGTGATTTTCTTAAATCCTCTCAAGAGGGAGTGAAAAAGACAGAAGTTATTTCAATCATTTTCATTCTTGTAGTATTAATCCTCGTATTTCGTTCACCAGTTGTTCCGATTGTTTCTCTTCTTACAGTCGGTGTGTCGTATTTAGTTTCAATGGGGATTATTGCTCAGCTTGTAGATCAATTTAATTTCCCATTTTCAAACTTTACACAAGTGTTCGTAGTCGTCGTCCTCTTTGGAGTAGGAACAGATTATAATATTTTATTATATACGAGGTTTAAAGAAGAATTAAGTAAACAAGAAAATGCATTTTGGGCCACGAAAGAAACATTTAAATCGGCAGGTAAAACCGTATTATATAGCGGTATAGCGGTGCTAATTGGTTTTGCATCACTTGCGTTAGCAAATTTTAAATTATATCAATCTACTTCAGCGGTAGCAATTGGTGTTTTAGTATTACTACTCGTATTAACGACTTTAAATCCATTTTTCATGGTGCTTTTAGGAAAAGGAATGTTTTATCCAGTTAAAACATTTAAAGGTCATCAGGATAGTCGCTTATGGGGATTCTTTGCGAAAAACTCAGTAGTAAGGCCATTTGTCGCTTTAATCATCGTATTTGTAATATCGATTCCTTTCATATTAAAATACTCTAATACACTAAATTACAATGATTTATTTGAAGTAGATAATAAGTATGAATCAAAGATGGGTATTAACGTAATAGAGGATCATTTTCCGCCTGGTTTCTCTTCACCGAGTACATTAGTCATTCAATCTGATAAAAAGCTGGATGAAGGAACTTCTCTACAAATTTTAGACGAATTAACTGATAAAATTTTGAAAGTTAAAGGTGTATCAGAAGTATATGCACCAACACGTCCAACTGGTGAGAAGATAAAAGAATTATATTTAAATAAGCAAGCGGGAGAATTGAATACAGGATTAGGAGATGCCGATGGTGGCATAAAGGAAATTAATGATGGATTAACGGATGCGAAAAATAAAATGGGAAGTAATGATTCAAATAGTCTTGCGAATGTTCAAAAATTAATTGATGGAACGAACGAGGCGAAAAACGGGGTATCAGCATTAGGAACAGCTTTACATCAATTATCAAATGGCATAAACGACGGTGCACAAGGGGCACAGCAAATTGAGAGTGGCTTAGCTTCAGTAAACGAAAATATAAATGTTCTATCTAATGCAACGTCGCAGCTGCATGCTGGTTATGCACAGTTAGAAAAAGGTTTAAGCTCTTACGATCAATACTTCGGAAGTATTTCTCAAGCAATTGATGGTGCGAAAAAGGGATATGAACAAATTGAAATGTTAATGACCAATTTCGTTCAAACGAAACCAGAACTAGCGAATGATTCAAACATACAACAAACGATAGGGATTGCTAAAGAAGCTCAAAAACAATTAAATATACTTTCAAAAGAATTAAATCAATTAGCAACGCAGCATAAAGCAGCGATGAGTTCATTTAAAGAAGCGAATCAATCGTTACTGAAAGTGGATAACGGCTTAAAAGAAATGAACAATGGAATTAATAAGTTACAAAAGGGAGCAGCGGATCTTAAAAATGGATTAAATGAAGGTTCTGCAGGTTCAAAACAAATTGCGAATAAATCAGCTGAGTTACAATCTGGATTAACGAAAATAAACGATGGGCAAGGGCAACTTTTAACGGGCCTTAAAGACCTGCAGGAAAAGATGGGGCAATTACAATCTGGTTTATCTAAAAGTACAGAAGGGCTTGGAAAAGTAAGCAATGGCCTGCATGACGCGCAGAAATATTTAGGGGAGCTCAATGAATCGAAAAGCTCTGAGAAGTTTTATATTCCAAAAGAAGTGTTAGAGGGAGACGATTTCCAAAAAGCATTGAACACGTACATGTCACAAGATAGAAAGATTGCTAAAATGACCATCATTTTAGATGTAAATCCGTATTCAAAAGAAGCAATGCCGATTATTCAAGAAATCAATAAAACAATCGAGGGCACTGTAAAGGGAACGGAATTAAAGGATGCGAAAACAGCAATTGGCGGAACAACAGCTAGAAACGTTGATTTAAAAGAAGTAACGGGGCAAGATTTCTTACGTACAGCTACGATTATGTTAATTGGAATTGCGATTGTATTACTTGTAATTACACGTTCATTATTAAATACAATATTTATTATTGGCTCATTACTATTAGCGTACTTTGCATCGCTTGGTATAAGCGAACAAATTAGTGCACATGTATTACATGTAGAGTCATTAAGCTGGAATGTTCCATTCTTTAGCTTCATTATGATTGTCGCTTTAGGAGTGGATTATAGTATTTTCGTAATGATGCGCTATAACGAGGTAGAAGGGGATTCGGTAACGAAAATTATAACTGCATCTCGTCATATAGGAGGAGTTGTATTATCAGCGGCGCTAATTTTAGTAGGGACATTTGCAGCATTAATCCCTTCAGGTGTATTAACACTTATACAAGTAGCATCAGTTGTTGGCGTTGCACTATTACTATTAGCTTTAATCGTGATGCCGATATTGTTACCTGCTTTAATGGGATTAACGAGTAAATTGAAGAGTTATAAAGAAAAGATAATAAATACGAAATAAGTGAAGACTGTAGGGGATGATTTCTCTACAGTTTTTCTATATATAAAATTTCGAATGAAAAATGAATCCAATGTATTACAGAATGAGAAGTGAATGGTTATATGAGAAAGAGGTCGATGATATACATACAATAGCTAGGGGAATGGATAAAAACTATCCGATTTCATTATAGAAAGGTAATCAACCGTTGCTATTCATCCAGCTTCTACTATATAATAGCTATAGTCTACAATAATTGAGTCGTAATATGCGATTTTTTAAGACAATCGGTGAGAAAACGCTGAAATAAGCGGTATTAGTAGGAGGACACAAATGATTACAGTAAGTAACGTTAGTTTGCGTTTCGCGGATCGCAAATTATTTGAAGATGTTAACATAAAATTCACGCCAGGTAACTGCTACGGTTTAATCGGAGCAAACGGTGCTGGTAAATCAACATTTCTAAAGATTTTATCTGGAGAAATTGAACCATCAACAGGTGATATACATATTACGCCAGGTGAGCGCCTAGCAGTATTAAAACAGAACCACTTCGAATATGAAGAGTTCCCAGTATTAGAAACAGTAATTATGGGTCACACGCAACTTTACAAAGTAATGCAAGAGAAAAATGCTATTTACATGAAAGAAGACTTTAGTGATGAAGATGGAATGCGTGCTGCAGAACTTGAAGGTGAGTTCGCTGAGCTTAACGGTTGGGAAGCTGAGTCAGAAGCTGCAATCCTTCTAAAAGGTCTTGGTATTGGTGAAGATCTTCATGACAAAAAATTATCAGAATTGACTGGTGCAGAGAAAGTAAAAGTATTACTTGCTCAAGCATTATTCGGTAAACCTGATATTCTATTACTAGATGAGCCTACCAACCACTTGGACTTAAAAGCGATTCAATGGTTAGAAAACTTCTTAATGAACTTTGAAAATACAGTAATCGTTGTATCCCATGACCGTCACTTCTTAAATAAAGTATGTACGCACATGGCTGATCTTGATTTCGGTAAAATTCAACTTTATGTTGGTAACTATGACTTCTGGTATGAGTCAAGCCAATTAGCTTTAAAATTAACACAAGATGCTAATAAGAAAAAAGAAGAGAAAGTAAAAGAGTTACAAAACTTCATTGCACGCTTTAGCTCAAACGCATCTAAAGCGAAACAAGCAACTTCTCGTAAAAAATTATTAGATAAAATTACATTAGATGATATTAGACCATCATCACGTCGTTACCCATTCGTTGGCTTCACACCTGAGCGTGAAATAGGAAATGACTTATTAACTGTTGAAGGCCTTTCTAAAACAATTGATGGCGAAAAAGTGCTAGATAATGTGTACTTCACTTTAAATAAAGGTGATAAAGTTGCATTTATCGGTCGTAACGATATCGCGATGACAACATTATTTAAAATCCTTATGGGTGAAATGGAGCCAGATAGCGGTTCATTCAAATGGGGTGTTACAACATCTCAATCTTACTTCCCAAGAGATAACTCTAAGTACTTTGAGAACAGTGACTATAATTTAGTTGATTGGTTACGCCAATTCTCTCCACAAGATGAGTCAGAAAGCTTCTTACGTGGTTTCTTAGGCCGTATGTTATTCTCAGGTGAAGAAGTTAAGAAGAACGTTTCTGTATTATCTGGAGGCGAAAAAGTTCGTTGTATGTTATCTAAAATGATGTTAAGTGGTGCGAACGTAATCACACTTGACGATCCAACGAACCACTTAGACCTTGAGTCTATCACTGCATTAAACAACGGTTTAATTGCTTTCAAAGGTACAATGTTATTCACATCTCATGACCATCAGTTCGTACAAACAATTGCAAACCGCATTATCGAAGTAACACCAAACGGTGTAATCGATAAAGAGGCAACTTACGATGAGTACTTAGAAAATGAAGAACTTCAAAAACAAGTAGATGCAATGTACAAAGGTCAATAATATATCATGAAAAAACTCGCTCTTTTTAGAGCGAGTTTTTTTGTCGAGAAAACATAACACCACTGCTGGGGTAAATGAATAATTATTCAAATATAATATTAGTGAACATGAGGATTTTTCATGTATGGAAGAGATGTAATGACTTTAAGATTTAGTTGAAGCAGGGGAATGTAAGGTGAGCAATATAATTAAATAACATTATTTTGTCATGTGAAATATGTACCAAAATTGGAGATAGAATAGTTTGCGAATGAGTTTATAAAGGTATATAGTATGGGATGTCATAATTAGTGGATGAATCTTGGGAGCAAACAGGAAATGTTACAAATTTATTTTGTTAAATAGAAACCAAGGTCAAAATGTTTAAAAAGAAATAGTTGAATAAATACTAGCTTCAAATTATAATTACTAATATTCTTCATATAGTTAAATAAAGATAATCTATTTGAAGAAGAAAATTTGAATAGAGAGACAGACTTATAAAAAATAAGCCTTGGATGATTAAAAGAGGTGGAGAAATGAAACAGTTCTTATTAAAGAGCAAAAGTGTGTTAAGCAATCATTTTGGATTCTTTCTGTTTGCCGTTATTTTATTGTGGCTCAAAACGTATGCAGCCTATGTAACGGAATTTAATTTAGGAATTTCAAACACAATCCAAAAATTCTTGCTGTTTTTTAACCCGCTTAGTTCAGCAGTTCTATTTTTAGGACTTGCATTATTTGCAAAAGGGAAACGATCTTATATTTGGCTAATTGTCATCAACTTGTTATTGTCGATTCTTTTATACGCAAACGTAGTATACTATCGCTTTTTCAGTGACTTTATTACGTTCCCGACATTAACACAAACGAATAACTTTGGAGATTTAGGTGGTAGTATTCTTGCGTTGCTACATCTTTATGATCCACTATACTTCTTAGACACGATTATATTAATTGTGTTAGTCGCAACAAAATTTGCAAATCCAAAACCAATTCGTGTTGCGAAGCATAAATTATCTCTAGTATTTGTAGCAGGTATTTTATTATTCAGTGTTAACTTAGGTCTTGCAGAATCCGACCGTCCTGAATTATTAACAAGAACATTCGATAGAAATTATATTGTGAAATATTTAGGGGCATACAACTACACAATTTACGATGGTATTCAAAGTGCGAAAGCATCAACAGAACGAGCATTAGCTGATGGGGATAATATGACAGAAGTAAGAAATTATTTAACATCAACTTATGCAAGTCCAAATCCTGAGTATTTTGGTAAAGGAAAGGGAATGAACGTAATTTATATTCATTTAGAGTCATTCCAAAACTTCTTAATCGATTACAAATTAAATGGTCAAGAAGTTACACCGTTCTTAAACTCATTTACAAAAGATGCGAATACACTATACTTTGATAACTTCTTCCATCAAACAGGACAAGGGAAAACATCTGATGCGGAGTTTATGTTAGAGAATTCAATGTTTGGTTTACCGCAAGGTTCTGTCTTTACAACGAAATCTCATAATACGTATCAATCAGCACCAGCTATTTTAGGACAACAAGGATACACATCAGCAGTATTCCACGGTAACTACAAAACATTCTGGAACCGTGACGATATTTATAAATCATTTGGTTTTAATAAATTCTTTGATGCGTCATACTATGATATGAATGAAAAAGATGTAGTAAACTACGGATTAAAAGATAAACCGTTCTTTAATGAATCTATTCCGTTATTACAAACGTTGAAACAACCGTTCTATACGAAGTTTATTACGTTATCGAACCATTTCCCTTATCCAATCGATAAGGCAGAAGCAACGATTGAACCAGCGACAACAGGCGATTCATCAGTAGATACGTACTTCCAAACAGCACGCTATTTAGATGAATCTGTAAAAGGTTTCATCGATTACTTGAAACAATCTGGTTTATATGATAACTCAATTATCGTTATGTACGGAGACCATTACGGTATTTCAGATAATCATAACGCAGCAATGTCAAAAGTAATGGGTAAAGAAATGAACTCATTTGAAAATGCACAGTTACAACGTGTGCCTTTAATCGTTCGTGTACCAGGAGTGAAAGGTGGCGTACAACATCAATATGGCGGTGAAATTGACGTTCTTCCTACGTTATTACACTTACTAGGTACAGATACGAAAAACTATGTTCAATTCGGTTCAGATTTATTATCACCAGAGCATAAACAAGTCGTTGCGTTCCGTAACGGTAACTACGTAAGCCCAACTGTTACTGCACTAAACGGCAAATACTATGATACAACAACTGGAAAACCTGTAGAATTTACAGATGAAATAAAGAAAAATGAACAAATGGTTCAAAACTCACTAAAATACTCTGACCAAGTCGTAAATGGTGACTTATTACGATTCTACACACCGGAAGGATTCACTCCAGTAGATCGTTCGAAGTATAACTATAACAATCGTGATAAAAACAAAACGAAGGTAAAAACGACTCCGGAAGGGGAAGCTAAATAATAAAAGGCGCTATTCATATGAATAGCGCTTTTTATTTGTAAATATACCATCATTATTAGACAGAACTAGCTGTTGCTTTTTGTTTTGCTTTTCCGAAGAAAACTACACCGACGATGATAATAATGATAAATGCCCATTTAATGAAAGGGTTACTTTCGAAAAATCCAGCAAACCATTTCTCATCTACAATCATTTTTGCAGCAGTATAAGCTAAAACCGCTGCTCCAATCGTAATGATGACAGGAAAACGATCCACCCATTTTAAAATCAATGTACTGCCCCATACGACTACAGGAATAGAAACTAATAGACCAATGATTACTAAAGAAAAGTTACCATGGGCAGCTCCTGCAACAGCGAGTACATTATCAATGCCCATTAACGCATCAGCGATAATAATGGTTTTAATAGCAGACCAAAATCCTTCTTCGGCTTTAATATCATGATTTTTACCCTCAGCAATCAACTTGTAAGCGATCCATATAAGAAGTATACCGCCAATTAGGAGTAAACCAGGTATTTTTAATAACCAAACGACAACTAAGGTAGCGAGGGCTCTAATAGCGATTGCCCCGACAGTACCCCATATAATAACTTTTTTTTGTTGGTCTTTCGGTAATCTTCTTGCTGCTAATCCAATTACGATGGCATTATCTCCGGCTAACACTAAATCGATTACAATGATGGCAAGCAAGGCAGACAAATATTCAGATGAGAGAAACTCCATATACATATCACTCCTTATGGTTAATATGTGCTAAAGTGTTGATAATATAAAAAGGGTTGAAATTTTATATTCAATCCATAATTTCTTACTATATTTTGATAAATCTGTTTTAATTTCGTATAAGTCGCTTTTGCAATCTTTTTTGTTTTTCGATTCTTTTTCTTAATTTTCGATTCATCTTTTTAATACGGTTTTCTTTTCTACTATCCCAGTTATCACTTCTGATTTCATTAATAGATGTATCTTCCTTAGCGCGAAAACGCCTTACTTTTTTTACGAAGGAAAGGGGAATGTTGCCGATAACACCTTGTTTTTCTAACGAATCCTCTTTATCTAGACACCAATCAGGATGAGATAATAAATAATCGAAATCAAATATTATCTCGTATTTTTTATCCATATATGTATACCATTCATCTAAAGTACACTTATTTTTTGTATGTAAATATATTGATCCATCAGTCATAGCACAGCACCAATAGTCAAAATAGCTCCATAGTACCCATTCTTTCGGTACATCTAGTGTTAAAATTACCATTTTTGAATTTGTTCTACCCCAAGCTTTATGATTTCGATTTGGGTAATTATTTGCTTCCCAGACCCAAATAGGATAGTTACCTTCGTAATGAGGCAATCTTGTTTTAGCAACGCGCACCATCCAGTCATATGAATATAAATCGTCTGGATCGATGAATTCTTTATTACCTTCTAAATAACCAAGTTTCTTAAATTGTTTCCAAGCTTCTTCAGTTTGTACTGTATATACGATCATATGGCACCTACTTATTTAAACTAAATTTTAGTATAACATGTGATTTTGAATTTTTATTGATATTAGAGAAGGGGGAATTTGAGTCGAATATACGAAGAGTAATTCCCAAAACGACAAAAAGACTTGATTCCCAGCTAAAGGGAATCAAGTCTTTTCATTACATACGATTATCATGCCAGAAGTTTAATGGGAAATGTTCGTTCTCATTATATGCTTCTAATTCATATCCTTTTTCTTTCAGTCCTTTAATAATTCCAGGTACTGCTTTTACTGATTGTGGATGAATATCATGCATAAGGATAACTTCTGTTGGATTTGTAGCACCATGTAACACGTTCTCTACAATTTTAGCAGATGCAGCATCAACTTGCATTTTGTTGTATTTCCAGTCTAAAGAATCAATTGTCCAATCCCAAACTTTTAAGCCATTTTCTACAACTTTGTTGCGAAGAGCTTCGTTTAATCCTGGCATAGAGCCGTAAGATGGACGAGTTAATACTGGTGATTTACCTAAAACACCAGCGATTAAGCCTTGGTCTTCCTTCATTTCATCTACGTAATGACCTTCTGTGTAAAGTTTCTTGTAGTTATGAGTCATACTGTGCATCCCAACGTAGTGGCCTTCAGCATCTTCGCGTTTTACAAGATCAGGGAAAGCTTTTACGTTTGAACCAATTAGGAAGAATGTTGCTTTTGCATTTTCTTTCTTTAACATATCTAAAAGCTCAGCTGTGTATTTTCCAGGACCATCATCAAATGTTAAATAAGCGACTTTTCTAACTTGCCCGTTATAATGTTTAGGAGCTTCTTTCGGAGCAAGAGATGTTTGAATCTCACTTACAAGTTGAACAGATTTTGCTTCATCCTCTGTACTAGCTAGAGCAGTATGTACTGATCCCAAAGCCGCTTCGTATGTGAATAATACCCCCGCACAAACTAACATAGCCCTTTTTACTAAAGTTGTCATTCGAATTCCATTGTGCATAATTTTCCTTCTCTCTATAAAAGTTCTACTCTACTATATTAGCAATTATAGGTAGGGAAATGCAAAAAAACTTTTTTACAAGTGTAAAAAAGTTTACTCAAAAGTATGCAAGATTTTATATCAATTGCAGTTTTGAAAAATAGGATGAATTTAAACTTTATTATTTAAACTTTCAATCATCAAATTTAAATCTTCTAATAAGGATGCATGCGCTTTTTTAGGAGAACCTGTATCAAAGGGAGGCTGAGGGTCGTATTCTAACATGAGTTGAACTGCTTTGCTTTTTTCATCTCCAAATTCCCAAGCTATTAACTGAAGGGCCATATCAATACCTGCAGATACACCAGCAGCTGTTATAATTTTTTCATGGCGCACGAATCTCTCTTCAGTTGGAATAGCTCCGAGAGAACGAAGTAAGTTAAAACAGCTCCAATGACTAGTAGCATTAACACCATTTAGTAGACCAGTAGCACCTAAGATTAAGGAGCCCGTACATACAGTTGTAGTCCACTTTGTCGTTTTATGTATTTGGAGAATCCAATTAAGAGTTTCTTCATCCTTCATAAGTTGTGTAAAGTTTGGTGGACGACATCCGGGAATAATAAGAATATCTGCTAAAGTAATTTCATTAAAATTGTAATCAGCATGTAAATAGCCCATTTTCGAATCTAATTTTATTAATCCCTTCGTTTTAGCAACAAATTTTATGTTGTTGTTGCTTTCTGCAGCAAATACTTCGTATGGACCAATAGCATCTAATGCAGTAATTCCATCATAGAGCATAATAACGATTTCCATTAAAACCTCTCCTTTATTTGTTACGAATTGAATCTAGTAACGATAAGGAAGATAAAATTATTGAATATTCTTTTATCGTTACTTTAAATATACTATACCTCTAATGTGTATCGCTTAGTGCAACTATGTCAAAGGTGTGACGAAATCTATGAATAGGTTCATTTATTTTGAAAAGATGTATTCACTTATTTAATGGGTAAAAGTTTAATTTACTTGGAATTTCTATTAAAAACGATATGCAACTTTCACAGAAAGAAGAAATGAAAAATATAGTACTTAGGCTAAAGTCTTAAAACGAAAGGAGACTAATCATACTTTCGTATCATTTCATTTTCATTCCAATTATTGATTCGAATATTTTTGCTTTTTATTAAAATATTGGTAAAGAAACAATTACATGAAAAAAGGAGTGGGAATATGGATAATTATATTTGCACTACATGTGGAGTACAGTATCCCGAAAATGAAGAAGCACCTTCTCGCTGTAAAATTTGTAATGAGGAAAGACAATATGTTAATCCAATTGGGCAGTCATGGACAACATTAGAAACGATGCAAGATAGCAATTTATACAAAAACGAAATAATAAAAGAAGAAAGCGGTTTGTATAGCATTACTACTAAACCTAAATTTGCGATTGGACAAACAGCATTTTTAATACAAAGTAAAACTCTAAATGTTATGTGGGATTGCATTAGTTATTTAGATGATAAAACGATACAACGTATATATGATTTAGGTGGTATTCAAGCAATAGCACTTTCTCATCCACATTATTACTCTACACAAGTTAAATGGGCGGAAACATTCAATGTACCTATTTATATTCATGAAGATGATAAAGAGTGGGTGGTTCGTCCGAGTAAGCAAATTAAATTTTGGTCTGGGGAGCATCTGATATTATCGGAAGAACTTACATTGCATCGCTTAGGAGGCCATTTTAAGGGCGGAACTGTTATACATTGGAAAGACGGTAATGAAGGGAAAGGCATTTTGTTATCAGGTGATATTATACAAGTAGTTTCGGATCGAAAATGGGTAAGTTTTATGTATAGTTATCCCAATCTCATTCCATTACCAGCGAATAAAGTTAGAGATATGGCAGAGAAGGTAAAAGATATCCAATTTAGTCGACTATATAATGCATTTCATGGTGTGGTGGAAGATGCGAATAAAGCTGTACAAAGATCTGCTGATCGGTATATAAAGGCCCTGCAAGGAGAACTATTTCATACGTAATAGCTTGTAATTCATCTCTACATTTATATAACTAATTTTATATGAATTTTATACTAAAGTCCTATTGTTTATTAACTAATAGGTCTTTCAACTTAGGAAGTTCACACTAATGAGGGATGTTAAAGGGAATATATGTAACCTATACTAATTACTATAAAGCTTTGGAAAATGAAAAGGAGGAGATTTGCATGAAGAATTGGGTTCAATTTAGAATTGCAAGACCAACAGATAAATTTGAAGAAGTGATAAGTTTTTATGAAACAGGATTAGGTTTAAAACGTATAGGGGAATTTCACAATCATGAAGGATATGATGGGGTTATGTTTGGTTTACCAGATGAAGAGTATCATTTGGAGTTTACTACACATGTTAATGGAAGTCCATGTCCGGCACCGACAAAAGATAATTTACTAGTTTTTTATATGCCTAATAAAGATGAAATTGAAAAGATAGTGAATCGATTAAGTAATATGGGCTATCATGAGGTGGAACCAGAAAACCCGTATTGGATAGAGAAAGGAACCACAATAGAGGATCCAGATGGTTGGAGAATTGTGCTTATGAATGCATCTGAATAAGGAAACTATTTTCATATGAAATAGAGTGTAACAAAATGATTTAGACATAAATCCCTACAGTGTTTGTAGGGATTTTTATATAAGAAGATCTTATTGAGAGAGTTATTAAAATGTAGAAAGTATTTTGGCTGAGAACAAATGTAATAAACATAATTTATGAAGGAGGTATAAAAGTATGATAGTAAACTATTTTGAAGAGTTTTCTAAACATGTTGGAAATACACCTCTCATGAAATTAAAATGCGAAGAAACGAAGGACCTTTCTATCTATGCTAAATGTGAATGGCACAATCCTACAGGATCGATTAAGGATAGGGCAGCACTTGGAATGATTAATAAATATTTACAAGAAGCGGACAAAAAACAAAATATTTTAGAGTATAGTGGTGGAAGCTTAGCGAGGTCAATTGGGTGTATTTGTAATTATTTAGGGATTCAATGCATGTTAGTTTTAAGTTCTGGAACCGGTAAATCTCTATTAAATGAACTTGATCGTTATGGTGCTAACGTAATCTTAGTTGATAAATGTAAAGGGTTCTACGCAGTAATTGAGAAAACAGTAGAGATTAGTAAACAAAATCCAGAATTATACTTTTTATTCCAACATTATAATAATGCAAATCTAGTAAGTCATATAGAAGGTACAGGGCGAGAAATTATTGCACAAATGATTGGAAAACCAATACATGCATGGGTAGCATCTGCTGGTACTGGTGGAACTCTAATGGGAGTCTATACAGCAATAAAGAATTATACAAAAAATGTTGAACTACATTTAGTAATGCCTGCTGAATTGCCTTATGGTTCGGAACAACCACCAAATGATTTAAAGAAATATGCTGGATCAGGTGGGTTCGGCTTAGGAAGGAAACAACATTTCATAGAACAGGAAGAAAATTTGATAGAAAAACAATGGACTTATTCATATGAAGATACCCTGTATGAAATGGCACGTTTTTACAAAGATACTGGTATAAAAATAGGAACTTCTGCGGCAGCGAATTTATTAGCAGCTAAACAAATTGGGAAAGAAAAAGGTGCGAATTTTAATGTAGTTACAGTTTTTCCGGACGCAGGGTCAATAGAAGAGTGGTCAGATGTAAAAAATTTAGTTGAAAAAATAGGTGATTGAGAGGACCATTAAAAGTTCTTTCGTAGTTTATATCTTATTCTACGCAAAATTGATACCATCAAAAAACTGTATGTTTAACATGTACAGTTTTTTAATGGTGTAGCTGTGCAATGTTTAGAAATTTCACATACCGTATTTTAAAAATAAATATAGGAAAACCGAAAAGTAATGTAGAATATATCGTACATACATATATACAGTCAACATAAAAGATAAAGAGGTGGGTATATGTTACTTGAGGAAGTAATGCAGCAACTAGAGGAATATGGAACAGAACAAAATCGTAAAACGTATAAAAACCACGGAGCGAAAGAGCCACTATTCGGAGTTAGTTTTGCAAATTTAAAATTGTTAAAAAAGAAAATAAAAAAAGATCACGATTTAGCAGTTGAATTGTGGGAAACGAAAAATATGGACGCAATGATATTAGCAACTTATATTTTAGACCCGAAGAATATAACAGCAGAACAGCTTAATAGTTGGGTTCAGGATGTTGATTATTACTGTTTAATGGATGTTTTTATGACATCTATATGTACTTCGCCAATTGCAATAGAAAGAATGGAAGAGTGGACAAAGTCTAATGATGAATGGATTGGAAGAGCTGGCTGGTCTTTATTAGCAAATATATCGATTAAAAATAAAGCGTTACATGATGATTTCTTCTCTCCATACTTAGAAGAGATTAAAGAAAATATACATAATGAAAAAAATAGAAAAAAAGAAGCGATGAATAGTGCTTTAATCGCAATAGGAATTCGTAATGAAGACTTAGAGCGACAAGCGATTGAAATTGCACGTGAAATTGGAAAAGTAGAGGTTGATCACGGTGCAACATCATGTAAAACACCAGATGCAGAAAGCTATATAAAAAAAGCGAGAGAAAGAGCTCAAAAAAAGAAAGTGAAATAAGAAAAGAGGAACGGCTATGAAACCAATTGAAGCAGCACAAAGCATAATTACATCACAATTTCCGAATTGTGATGTAGCTTTACTCGGTGGAAGCGTTGCACGAGGAGAAGCGACGAAAACATCTGACCTTGATATTGTAATAGTTGACCAAAGTTTAACTTCTTGTTATAGAGAATCTTTCTATAGTAATGGATGGCCTGTTGAGGTGTTTGTTCATAATTTTACAACATATAAAACCTTTTTCAAAATGGATTGTGATCGAGGGAGACCGTCGTTACCACAATTAGTTTCAGAAGGGGTTGTATTAAAAGGGGAAAAGGAAATTGTTGAGAAATTAAAAAAAGAAGCGAATGATTTACTACATAAAGGACCAGCTAAATGGACCGAAGAAACGATTAAGCAGAAGCGATATTTTATTACGGATACTTTAGATGACTTTATTGGTGCAACAAAAAGAGAAGAAGAATTGTTTATCGCTAATTTATTAGCGGATTTAGTACATGAATATGTATTAAGAGTAAATGGTAGGTGGCTTGGGAGTTCAAAATGGTTTATTAGAGTGCTAAGAAGATATGATGAGCAATATGCAAACAAATTTGTAGCGGCTTTTGATCATTTTTATAAAACGGGAGAGAAAAATGAATGTACCATATGTTCAATTAAGAGAATTGACACTAGATGATGTAGAAGATCGCTATCAATGGTCGTTAGATAGCGATCTAACAAAGCATTTAGTCGTACCAGACCAATATCCTCCGTTCACTCGTGGAGATACGAGAATCTGGATTGAAGCTTGTATAAGCCGAAAAAATGGTTATGAACAAAGGGCGATCGTTACTGAGAAAGGTATACATATTGGATGGGTAGACCTTAAAAATTTTGATAAAACAAATAAAAATGCAGAACTAGGAATTGCGATTGGAAATAAAGACTATTGGGGTAAAGGATTTGGAATGGCAGCTCTAAACAGCATGTTACAAATAGGTTTTTCCCAGTTTGAATTGGAGAAAATTTGGTTACGTGTAGATGAAGATAATACACAAGCTAAAAAGAGTTATGAAAATGCCGGATTTGTATGCGAAGGGTTAATGAGAAATGATCGATTGAGACAGGGAAAGTTCATTCATCGCTATCGTTACAGTATATTAAAAGAAGAGTATGAATCAAAAAATAATAACCTATAAAAATATTATGTCAATTAAAAAGGGGAAGATAAAATGATTCGATTACTTACAAAAGCGGATGCAAAACAATATTGGGAGTTACGTTTACAAGCACTACAAGTAAATCCAGAAGCATTTGTAACGACTTATGAAGAAGCAGTACGTCAAGAAAAGCCTCTTGAACGCGTTGCTAGTAATCTTTCATCCAACAGTAGTTTTACATTTGGTGCTTTTAATAATGAAAATCGTTTAGTTGGGGTTGTTACTTTATTAACAGAAGAAAAGGACGCATATAAGCATAAAGGGCATATCGTTGCAATGTATGTAGATACTGAAAATCGAAGAAGTGGTCTTGCACGTGATTTAATACGTAAAGCAATTGAAAGGGCAAAAGAGATGAAGCTAGAGCAATTGAATTTAGGGGTTGTGTCAACGAACGAACCAGCCAAACGATTATATGAATCAATGGGATTTAAAACGTACGGAATTGAAAAAAGGGCTATAAAAATGAATGGTGTGTATAGTGATGATGAACATATGGTGTTGTTCTTTTAAGAGAGGAAGTTTTGTATGAAAAAGGGGAAAATGCGACTATAAGATGGGGAGTTTGGCATATAGCAGATCATAATCGGTATCATCAAGCACATATAAGTCGATTGAGGAAATTATATAGAGAATATAAACTACATATTCTTTAATTTTTGAATGAACAAACGCCCCTAAATAATAATTAAAGGAGGCGTTTATTTTTATTTGTGTGCTTTTCTTCCCAAGCTATCATTAAATTTTTATGATAACCTTTTGGTTTTTCAATAGAAAACCAGTAAATTGAATGTGCAATAGTTGGTAGCCATCTTTTATGGCGGATTCGTATATTTTCATGGTGAGTATAATGGGTCGAGATTAAGGTAGATTTTGACCCTTGAAAATTTTGGTATGTAATATCCTTGATTTCATACCAATACACTTTATTCCCATGCAAATCTACTACAATTCCTTCATCATCCCAATAGGAACCTATATCGTTTGCACGTGTTTTCCATAAGGTTAGGGCATACTTTAGTAGCCATAAGGAGAAAAATATTGAAATAATTCCTAGTAAATCAAATTCTTCCATTAAAGATAAAACACTTATTAGAAGGAAAACAACTCCGAAAGAAAGTACAAATAAAATAGATTGTATAGAGGCTCTGTATATTTTCAGTGTTATCACATCCATAGAAGTAACTTATTTTTAAAATTATTTCTGTTTAATGTTTTTATATTAAGTATAATAAATGAATGTATTATTATCTTTTTCATTGCAAGTGAATGGAAAGTGAAATGTAAGTTTGAATGTAGATTTTTCATCGCGTATACTAAAATATATGTTATAAAGATTAAAAATTAAATACAAGGGGTTTTACAATGAAAGCAATTGTTATAGGGATACTGGCATCATTTTTCTTTGCCTTTACCTTTGTTTTAAACCGGGCAATGGACTTAGAAGGTGGAAGCTGGATTTGGAGTGCATCATTACGGTATTATTTTATGGTTCCAATGCTATTACTTATTGTTATGTATAGAGGGAACTTAAAGCAACTCTTTCAATATATGAAAAACAATCCGAAAGAATGGTTAGTATGGAGTATCGTTGGATTTGGTCTCTTTTATGCACCGCTTAGTTTTGCTGGAGCGTTCGGACCAGGTTGGCTCGTTGCATCAACATGGCAAATTACAATCGTTGCAGGGATTTTGTTAACACCATTTTTTGCGGTGGATCCACTACATAAAAAACTTCCGATGAAGGAATTAGTTATGTCGGGCATTATTTTATTCGGTGTTGTTCTCATGCAAGTAGAACATGCTTCTTCATTAGGTATTCGTGAAACCGTTTTATGTGTAGTTCCTGTACTTATTGCAGCATTTGCGTATCCTCTTGGAAATCGAAAAATGATGCAAGTTTGTAAAGGGGAATTAGATGTATTTCAGCGAGTACTCGGTATGACATTAGCAAGTTTACCATTTTGGTTTTTATTATCTGGTTACGAAGTATCAACTGGCGGATTACCGTCAAGTAACCAAGTTTTTCAATGTTTTATTGTAGCAGTTAGTTCTGGGTTAATCGCGACAATATTATTTTTCTTTGCAACAGATCTTGTAAAAGATGATCCACAAAAACTAGCAACAGTGGAAGCGACGCAGTCTGGTGAAGTTTTATTTGCGCTAGTAGGAGAGCTGATATGGTTATCTGCACCAATTCCGTCATCTTTATCTTGGGTTGGTATGAGTCTCGTTATTATTGGAATGATACTTCATAGTTATGTGGCTGTCGTTGTAAAAAAAGAAGAAAAAATAACGGCGTAATGAGATTAGCTCTTTTTATTAAGAGTTAGTCTTTTTTCATAGAAAGGGATGAAAATATGAATTTACAGCGTGTTGAACAAATTGAAAAAGATTCAATATTAAATTTGCTACAATATGCCGTCGGTCCAAATGAAATAAGCTTAAAGAAGGCAGTAATATTTTATCAAAGTAATAAAGGGACTTTGTACAGATATGAAGAAAAAGCTTGTATAGGTATTGAAGTAATCGGAGTAACTAAAGCACGAGTATGTCATATAGCAGTGGCTTCAGATTATCGTCAAAAAGGAATTGCACTGCAAATGATTAAAGAAGTGGTAAGGATATATCAATTGACTTATATAGAAGCAGAGACAGACGATGGGGCGGTAGAATTTTATAAAAGAATTGGTTTTCAAGTTAAAGGTTTAGGAGAAAAATATATGGGAATCGAAAGATTTCATTGTTATTTGGAAAAATAGTATAAAAATATGCATATGGAGTATAGCTTGAAAAAATAAGATTTACATTTTTCTTCATTTAATAAAACTCTCGTTTATCATTCTCTACGATTTTAATAGAGTTTTGAGGCTTCAGTACACCCATATACATATTTTTGTAGTAATGAATATGATTAAGTTAAAAATTAAGAAAAATATGATAATATATTTATATAAAAGTTTAAATTTACGTGGCTAGTGAGGGAACCAATATGAAAATGAATGAAATAGTAGCAAGCACACAATTTCCAAATACAATCGAAACAATAACAAAAGATTTAAAAGCATTAGGAATCGAAAAAGGAATGACAATTATCGTTCATTCATCACTAAGTTCTATCGGATGGATATCTGGTGGTGCGGTTGCCGTAGTAGAAGCATTAATGAAAGTTGTTACGGAAGAAGGAACGATAATAATGCCAACGCAATCTTCGGATTTGTCCGATCCGAAACATTGGTCAAGACCACCTGTACCGGAAGACTGGTGGCAAATTATCCGAGATAACGTCCCTGCATTTGATTCACGTATAACCCCAACAAGGGGAATGGGTGAAATAGTTGAATGTTTTCGTACATATCCGAATGTAGTACGTAGTAATCATCCGTTAGGAAGTTTTGCTGCATGGGGAAAACATGCAGTAGAAATAACAATGAACCATTCATTATCAATGAGCTTTGGAGAAGAATCTCCATTAAGAAAAATATACGATTTAGACGGGTACGTATTATTAATTGGTGTTGGATATGATTCAAATACGTCTGTTCATTTATCCGAGGTGCGTACTGGTGCATGTGAGTTAATACAAGTAGGAGCACCTATTATAGAAAACGGTGAAAGAGTGTGGAAAGAGTTTGTTGAAATGGATTACGAATCTGAGAAGTTTGTAGAAATTGGTGTGGAGTTTGAGCGAAAAGGAACTGTAAAAAACGGAAAGATAGGGAATGCAACGTGTCGTCTAATGAAACAGCGTGATATAGTTGACTTTGGAACAGAATGGTTTCGTAAGAAAAATTAGTAAGGGATGGTTACAATGAAGGGGAAAAAGGTATTAATTACGAGCGGTGGTTGTCTAGAAAAATGGGATCAAGTACGTGGGCATACGAATATGGCTAAAGGTACAATCGGAAGGATAATCGCAGAAGAACTTATAGCTAAAGGGGCACATGTTATATATTTGCACGGTTATTTTGCGGAGAAACCTAGCGATGTACATAGAGGGTTAGAATTACATCCATTTGAAGGAATTGTTGATTTACAAGATAAAATGAAAAGTATCGTCACACATGAAAAGGTTGATGCAGTCATTATGGCAGCGGCTGGATCAGATTGGATTGTGGAGAAAATTTGTGATCAAGATGGTAATGTTCTTAATATGGACGGAAAAATTTCAAGTGATATAGCACCGATTATTCACTTTCAAAAGGCTCCAAAAGTATTAAAACAAATAAAAGAATGGGACCCAGAAACAGTACTTGTTGGTTTTAAACTTGAAAGTGATTTAAATGAAGAAGAACTGTTTGAAAGAGCGAAAAATAGAATGAAAGAAGCAAGGGCGAATGTAATGATTGCGAATTCACCACATTCTTTATATTCGCGCGGAGCTGTGCATTATGTAATTGGACAAGATGGTAAAGGGAAGTTTTGTAATGGGAAAGATGAAACAGCGAAAGAAATTGTCAAAAGCTTAGAGGTATTATGTAATCGTGTCACTGCTTTTTAAAATTAAGTTTTTAGATAAGAATGAATCCGCATAGTAATAAGTAAGCGAAACTTTAATTGGTGGGAATTTTACTTTTACACGAATGTGAAGCGTATATCAATCAAGAGCTATACACAGAATAATTGGTGAGGAGTGGATTCTATGGAACATTTATTAAAGCAAGCTATTAAACTTAGAAACGAAAAGAAATATGCGCAGTCTAAAGAGATGCTTATAGGATTAACAAACTTTACAAAGGATGCAGAAGTACTGTATCAGTGTGCGTGGATACATGATGTAATGGGGCTAGAAACAGAAGCAGTTCCGTATTATGAGCAGGCAATCGCAAATGGACTTGATGGCGAATCCCTTTGCGGTGCTTATATTGGTCTAGGAAGTACATATCGTTGTATAGGGGAATATGAAAAGGCAATTACAGTATTAGAAGCTGGGGTGAAAAAATTCCCAGAGAACGATCCGATGAAAGTATTTTTATCATTAGCAAAATATAACGTAAACGATCACGAGTCAGCGATGAAATTATTACTTGAAACTGTCGTGAAAGTAGAGGAAGTAAAAGAATTTGAACGTGCCATTTCATTTTATAAAGACCACTTAAATGAGGTTTTTAAATAAAGGAGTGAACGTATGAATGTTACACTATCGCAAAGGCGAAAAGGTATTTGGATTGGACTCGTCTCTTTAATTATGCTATCAAACTATTTATTGTATGCTCTTCCAATAGTACCAGCTGCGCCGAAAGAAGTTGTACTTGGGTCATTATTAGATTGCATGTTTGTCATTCCAATCATCACGTATTTCTTCATTATTCGAAAAAGGTACTCGTTAACGTATATAGTTCCTGTTGTAATAGCTGGTTATATTTTTGCAAGATTTATTATTCCAAGTGACTATTTACAAGATTTTTCATACGTTTCTTATATTATAGTTGCAGGAGAAATTGCTTTTGTATGTTTAGAGTTATTCCTTCTATATAAAATTGTTAGAAAGCTTCCTACCATAATAAAAAAATATAAAGAATATAAAAGTGAGTACTCTTCATTTTCTTATGCAATTGATGCTGCGTTTGACGCTACTATGAAAAGAAATAAATTAATAGATATCATTGTAACGGAGTGTAAGTTAATCTATTATGCATTTTTATCGTGGCGTGAAAAAGTACCAGAAGGTGAATACGTATACTCATATCACAAAAAGACTGGTGCAATAGGTGTATATATCATGATCATCCATGCGACATTAATAGAAAGTATTGGTTTTCATTATTTGCTACACCAGTGGAATCCAGTAATAGCATGGATTTTACTTATTTTAAATGTATACGCGATGATTTATTTTATAGCTGAAATACAAGCGATGCGTAAAAATCCACTTAACGTAACAGAAGAACAAGTAATCATTCAAATTGGATTAGGAAAGAAAATTGTTATACCATTTACACAAATTGATAATATTACGTTCTACAAGGGTGATGAATTGCTAACGGCAAAAGAAGGGAAACAGGTATTGGATGCAACTGTTATGGAGTTCATAAAAGAACCTGCTACTTTTGAAATAACATTAAAAGAGCCAGTGAAAGTACAGTTGTTATATGGATTTTCTAAAACAGTAAGTCGTGTGCACTTAAATGTTGATGAAGAACGAAAATTTTATGATGCGGTTAAGGAAAAGTTAAAACATGAGTAATAGTGCTGTTAGTTACATAAAAACAAATAAGCTTCCGTTAGAAGTGAAAAAATATGAAACATGGATAGTGAAAAACTCTTTCTAAATAAGAAGGAGTTTTTCTTGTGTACTTGTATAAATCATTATATAAAAAACTATATACTTCTTTATCGTTAGATAAGTGGATATAATTGAGGATAGAACTAGTATAAGGGGAAACAAAATAATGAATAAGTTACTTACATCGAAAAGTGAAATTATAGAAAGAAAAATCCGGTATAACTCAACAATAGTAGATCACAATTGTTTATTACTTGAAAAGCAATCACAAAGTATCGTTTTATTTCACGAGGTGCAGTATTCATTTACAATGACTGCAAAAGATACTAAGTTAACAATCCCAAAAGGAAGTTATACAATCGCATATTATTGGAAAGATCGTCCGTACAATTTATACGTATGGAGAGATATAAAAGGGAAGTATTTAGGTTCCTATTTTAATATCGTAAAAAATACACAAATAAAAGACGAAGTGGTTTCCTTCGAAGATTTAATCATCGATATTATGGTACTTCCTAATGGAGAATACTTCATATTAGATGAGGATGAATTACCAGAATCATTAGGGAATTTCGAAGGTGGTTATGTGAAGAAAGCTCTTTATGGACTGAAAGAAATCATTCAAAAAGAGCTTCCACAAATAGTTTTGGAGACAGCCAGGGTGCAGAAGAACTAAAATTTAATTACATAAATATTTTGAATGGAAATGAGTAGTCTCAAGTTATATGGTCTAACTTTTTTGATAAATCTAAGGTTAGTAGCATATTTCTTGAGATTACTTTTTTTTGGTAGAAATTTTGTTGCTTAGTTATTAAATGGATTTAAAATTTATGAAATAATATTGACTGAAGCAAGTTCAGTCGTTTATGATTGAATCAGATTCAGTCGTGGTGAAAACATTGTAGGAGATGACGTATGAAAAGAATATCAAAAGAACCAGATGTAAGACGCCAAGAGTTAATGGATATTGGTTTTGAACTATATATGAAAAATGGTATGAAAGGATTTGGCATAAAAGATGTTGTGAATCATGCAGGTGTAGCAACGGGTTTATTTTATTATTACTTCAAGTCTAAAGAGAATTTTGTTGATGAAGTTTTAAATGACTTTATTGTGAAAAATATGGAGTTAATTGAAGAAATACTTATTTCAAATGAACGGTCTGTCATACAAAAGATGAAAGATTCACTAGATATATTTTGGACATTTATTGAAAAGTTAGCACCCTATAAAAATGTGAGTTCGTTTCAGACGGAACAACATTTTCAACTGGAACAGAAATTATTCGCACGTATGCAACCGTTAATTAGACAAGTAATTGAAGAGGGAGTGAAAACAGGGATTTTTTATACTGATAACTCATTATTAGCTTCTGGGTTTATTCTATACGGTCTTAGCAGTATTGCTCATTCAGAAGTAAAGTTGAATCTAGATACAAAACAAGAAATGGTTAATTTAGTATTAACTACACTACGATACAATCAAAAGGAAGGAGAGAGTATATGAAGATTATTATCGATGGAAATAATATCTCACAAGAGCAACTTATAAAATGGAAAAGAGAACGGATAAAAAAAGTATTATATATATTAGGACATAAAGAGCCTGAAATAAATGATACAGACGTCATGATAAAACAGCTAACGGAAATAAAGTTGCGATATACATACAATGAAATGTACGAAAAGTTGAAATCAAAACTTAGATTAAGTGCAATAGGTATGCGTATCTGTACTCTTTTATCTGGCGATAGACGAAAATTTTCAAAAACTAGTATTTATTTAGACGGGATTACAGCAGAAGAAGCCATACATGGAATTGATAGTTTGATGCTTGAACAATCACGTGAAAATAACAAAGTGAATTTATCTGCTTGTCCTGATCACTATGTACTAAGGCCCTTTGGGGAAAATGAATTAGAGGTTATCGAAACTACTGGTAATTCTCCGTTTCCAGTTCAATTTTTCATTGTTTTTGGTGACGAAACTGAATTGAAAACACCGAGAGATAAATCTTATCAATACCAATCAACAGGTGTTGCACGTATGAAAGATGGTACTACTATTGGTGGAGTTCGACATCAATTTAAAGATACTGATACAGGGATAGAAGTAAGTCTAGTTGTTGAGTTCCCAGCCCTTTGTCCTAATAGTCTAATTAAATCCCATCAAATGCATTTAGCGTGTGAGTTTTCTTATTGGTTACAGTGGATTAAAGATCAGAAAAAATAGTAAGTAAACGATATCGTTTAAATAAACAAAAGTAAAATGTTCAAACAAATCATATGTATGTTTTAATAAAACCTAGTTGACTTATCGGAAATATTTGTATAATATGTACTTAATTCCATAACGTATTGCTGATTGGAGAAACCAAAGGCATTTTATCAACAGATAAAATGCCTTTGGTTTTTTTATTGCACAAATACTGAATCTGTTCATTTATATGAATCATTTTAAGGAGGGGAAGAAATGACTGTTTCAATTGATGGGGTATCAAAATATTTTTTGAAACAAACTGGTACGGTTCAAGTGCTAGAGAATATTAATTTTCAATTAGAGAAAGGGGATTTTGTTACAGTAATTGGTCCGAGTGGGTGCGGAAAAAGTACATTACTAAAAATTGTTGCAGGTCTAGATAATGATTTTGAAGGTGAAGTTATTATTGACGGGGAGCCTATCTTAAAAACGAGCAAGAAACAAGGTTTTATTTTTCAAGAGCATAGGCTTTTTCCATGGTTAACAGTTGAAGAAAATATAGCGGCAGATTTGTCGTTAAAAGATAAGTATGTGAAAGATAAGGTGAGAGAATGGGTTGAAATCGTTCGGTTAGATGGCTTTGAAAAATCGTATCCGAAAGAAATTTCAGGCGGGATGTCACAACGTGTTGCGATAGCGAGAGCGTTATTAAGAGATCCAAATGTATTATTACTTGATGAACCTTTTGGAGCGCTGGATGCTTTTACTCGAAGTCATTTACAAGAAGTATTGCTAAATATTTGGGAGCAGAAGAAAACAACAATGATATTCGTTACACATGATATAGACGAAGCGATATATCTTTCAAACCGAATCATCATTATGAGTGCAAAACCAGGGAAAATACATAAAGTGATTGAAAATAATTTGCCTTATCCACGAAATAAAACTTCTCAATCGTTCCAACAACTTCGAACGAAAGTATTACAGCAGTTTGAATATGGAGGGTTGATTCAAACAAGTATATAGGAAAAGGGTGATTTTATATGTATAAAAAATTTAAAGTTCTTTCTTTTGCTTTAGCTATATCAGTATGTTTATTAGGATGTGAAAAAAGTACAGCAAGTAGTAAGAAAGAAGATGTAACAATACAAATTGGTATACAGCAAGGGTTAAGCCCGCTATTACTAGCAAAGAAAAAGGGGTGGTTTGAAGAGGAGTTTAAAAAAGAAGGAGTTAAAGTGAAATGGACAGAGTTCCAAAGTGGACCTCCTTATTTTGAAGCAATCGCATCAAACCGATTAGACTTTGGTGAAGTAGGGAATTCTCCAGTCATTTCAGCGCAAGCAGCAGGTATTGGATTTACCGAAATCGCCAATACAAGTTATGCGAGAAAAGGAACTGGAATTCTCGTTCAAAAAGATAGCAAGATTGCGAGTGTAAAAGAGTTAAAAGGTAAAAAAATTGCGGTAGCAAAAGGAAGTAGTGCCTTTAATTTATTGTATCGAGCACTTGATAAAGAAGGGATTGATGCAAAAGAGGTAAATGTCATTCAATTACAACCAGATGAAGCGCAGCCTGCATTCGAATCAGGATCAGTAGATGCATGGGCGATTTGGGACCCTTTCATATCATTACATACGTTAAATAAAGGTGCGAAGGTGATTGCAGACGGTGAAACATTAAATGTCTCTTCACCAGAATTTTTAATTACGAGGACAAAATTTGCGAAAGAACATCCAGAATTAGTTGAGGAATTCCTCAAAGTTTATGAGAAAGCACGTGTATGGCAAGAGGCTAACTTAGATGAAGCAATAAAAGTGTACACTTCTGTAAAAAAGATAGATGCAGAGATTGTAAAAGAAGTGTTTAATCACGACAAACCAATTTTAGTTCCGGTAACGAAGGAAATAATAGCAGAACAACAAAAGACAGCGGATTTTCAATATAAGATCGGTTCTATAAAGAAAGAAATTAAGACGGAAAAAGTTGTAGATAATTCTTTCGTAGAAAAAGCATTGAAAGCGAAGTGAAAAGAGGTTTTGTAAAGTGGAAAATACGAAAGCTGTTATGAAACCAGCGAGTATAACGATTAAGAAAAATGGCATAAAGAAGGTACGAAAGTTAAATGTAAAAGTTTTAGTAAGGGCGATTACTATACCGGTTATTATATTAATAATTTGGCAGTTGGCTGGCGTATTCGGTCTTGTTTCTAAAACAGTTTTACCAACACCATTAGATATTTTTCTAGCTTTCCAAGAGCTTATTAAAACAGGAGAGTTATTCGGCCATTTAAGTATTAGTGTATTCAGGGCTGCGGCTGGTTTCTTTATTGGTGGGGGCTTAGGAATCATTTTAGGAACAATTGTTGGATTTTCAACGAGAAGTGAGCAATATTTAGACCCATCTGTGCAAATGTTAAGAACTGTACCTCATTTAGCTGTTGCACCGCTTTTCGTATTATGGTTCGGTTTTGGTGAAACATCGAAAGTGTTATTAATTGCAGATGGTGCATTTTTTCCTTTATACGTAAACGCATTTTTAGGTATTAGAGGTGTGGATTCAAAGTTATTTGATGTTGCGAGAGTGTTAGAGTTTAGCAAAAGAAAACTAATTACGAAACTAATTTTACCATCTGCATTGCCTAACCTTTTACTAGGAGCAAGGTTATCGTTAGGTGTTGCATGGGTGAGTTTAGTAGTAGCAGAACTTATGGGATCTACAGAAGGTATTGGTTATATGATTATGGATGCAAGGCAATTTTCAAATACAGATATCGTATTTGTCGGCATAATTATCTTTGCATTTGTTGGGAAGTTTTCTGACTCTCTAGTACGTTTACTAGAAGTGAAGTTTTTAAGATGGCGAGATAATTTTAAAGGTGAGACTGGGAATTAACATATAAATTATTAGGGGTAATTTATATAGAATTTGTTAGTATACGTTTCAAAATAAATAAGGGGTGTGTAAAGGTATGGAATTATTATGGTTTATTCCGGCTTATGGAGATGGTCGATATTTAGGAACGACAAAACGAGGAAGAGCAGCTGAATATGGTTATTATAAGCAAGTTGCTGCGGCAGCTGATTATTTAGGATATACGGGTGTTTTACTTCCAACTGGTCAAGGATGTGAAGACCCTTGGGTGTTAGCTTCAGCTCTTGCTGCTGAAACAGAAAAACTAAAATTTTTAGTAGCAGTGAGACCAGGACTAATGTCACCTACAGTTGCAGCGAGGATGGCATCTACATTTGATAGAATTTCAGATGGGAGACTACTTATTAATGTAGTAGCTGGAGGAGATCCAGTTGAACTACAAGGAGATGGATTATATCTTGAGCATGATGAAAGATATGAAGCAGCGGATGAATTTTTAAAGGTTTGGAAATCGACATTGCAAGGTGAAACGATCTCTTTAGAAGGAAAACATATTCAAGTTACAGATAGTAAAGTTGTATTCCCGCCAGTTCAAACACCATATCCTCCTATATATTTCGGAGGATCATCAGCTGCTGGAAAAGAAGTAGCAGCTGAACATAGTGATGTATATTTAACGTGGGGAGAGCCACCAGAGCAAGTGAAAGAGAAAATAGAAGAAGTAAGAAAACTTGCAGAAGAGAAGGGGCGTACAGTACGATTTGGCATTAGATTACACGTAATTGTAAGAGAAACAGAAGAAGAAGCGTGGGAAGAGGCAGAACGTTTAATTCAATATGTGGATAATGAAACAATTGAGCTTGCTCAAAAGACATTTGCAAGATATGATTCGGTTGGTCAAAAGAGGATGACACATTTAAATAAAGGTACGAGAGAGTCGTTAGAGATAAGCCCTAATTTATGGGCTGGAATCGGACTTGTAAGAGGTGGGGCAGGTACTGCACTTGTAGGCAATCCACATACAGTAGCAGAAAGGATAAAAGAATATGAATCGTTAGGAATTGATACGTTTGTTTTATCAGGATATCCGCATTTAGAAGAAGCGTATGAGGTCGCAGAATTGTTATTCCCATTATTGAAAGACGAGAAGAAAGAAGAAAATAAAATTGTTGGTGAAATGATTGCTGATGCATATGCATTAAAAAAATAGTGAGAAATAAAGTTTCACATATTTATTGCTTTATTTTGTTCACTGCCTGTTAATACGGGATAAAAAAACCGCAAGTTATTCGCTTGCGGGTTTTCATCGTAAATTATTAGAAAATATGGTAAAATTAAAGGGTAACTTAAGGTGCGGTTGGTTGTTCAATTATCACTTCTCCGAGTAGGAGGGGGGTGATAATACGTGAGTGAAATAGCGTTGCTACTGCAAGGTGGACTGTTTCTCGTTGCATTGTTAACGTTCGTCGTCGTTTTAATAGACAAGCTCAAAAAATAACAACCCACCTATGCTTATAGAATGTGGGTTGTTTTGTTTGTAAGAAACAAATAGGATAAATGAACAATCCAATCTGCTAAGTTACGTGGACTAGTGTGTAGCCGCACACTAGTCTTTTTTATTTATATACAATTTATAATTGGTTTATGTGATTGTATTGTTCTTTTCATACTCATTATAACACAGTGTCTTTTCATCAAGAAAGGAGACCGTATGTTCTGGTTCCTGTTATATAGTAGGTGCTTTTTCTTTAAACAGCCCATCCATATACTGTTTTAAACTTTGGACATAAAATTTCTGCGTATTCACATTATTTACACCGACAATCGGCGATGGGAGGTCAAATCTTTTTTCTGATAAATGAACGACAACATCAAAGATGTCAAACAAACGAATGAAGCAAAACAGGCCGTCTTTATCGCTAAGTAAAATAAAGTAATGATTTTCACTACTTGTATTTAGCGTATTCCATAAAGAACTTTTGCTTAAATCACGTACAATGCTTTTTTCTTTTAGTTCCACGAAATCTGCATTTGAGAGAATGGTAGAAATATCAATTGCATCTTGATCTTCAAAGTAGCCATCAACTGCTTGTACAGCGAATGTATAAGCCATTTTTAATACACTCATTTTATATTTACGGTTATCTAATAGTAATTCACGTTGAATAGAACTCGCTACTTTCGTTACACGTTCCTCTTTCCAAATTTCATTATGTAAGGAAATATCGTGCTTTTTACATAGTTTCATAATTAATGCATTAGAATAAAGAATCTCGTCGCTTACTTCGACAACATCAGTCTCAGCAGCCGCAAGTTCCTCACCGTGCTCATTCGTATAGAGTGGGGAATCAATTTGTCTTTTCATTTGTTCAATCTTAAATTGACTCAATTTATGCCTAATTAAAGGACGATCAATATTTGTTGTCATTTGTTCATGACAAGTATCACAAATTGAGTTTGTGAAATAATATCCACATAATATTTCTGGAATGACATATTGTTCACTAAGTTCTTTCGTATCTTTTCTGCAAATGATGCATTGTGTCATTTTTATCACCTTTACCTGCAAATTTGTATGTAATCTCATTGTAGTGTATTTATCGGTATTTTGGAATATTGTAAAGGAAAATATTATGTGAAATTCATGCTTATTTTGGTACAATGAATAGAAGTGCTAGTTTAAAGGAGGCCGTTTTTTTGAAATCAAAAGTGCACTTTTGGACATTAGAAGTGCTAATGGTTGTAGGAATCATATTTATTTGCACAAAAATATCATTTTTATTTCAACCGATTGGTATCTTCATATCAACATTGTTTTTCCCAATCTTAATCGCGCTTTTTTTATACTTCATATTTAATCCTGTATTAATCTTTTTGGAGAATAAAAAAGTACCTAGAAATTTAGCGATATTACTGTTATATCTTTTTATCATAACATTAACTGCGGTTGGCGTTGGAGTAGTTGTTCCTACGATTTCACAACAGCTAATGGACTTAGTAAAAAATATGCCAAGCTACATAAAAGAGGGGAAAGTATACATACAAGAATTATCACATCATAGGTTGTTTGAATGGTTATCTACACAAAACTACGTTTCCATTGAAACAATCGAAAAAAATGCGATTGAATACTTAAAAGATATACCAAATACAATTACGTCGAGTGCAACGGCTTTATTTGGTATTATCACGAACGTTGCATTAGTTGTATTTACTGTACCGTTCATTTTATTTTACATGTTTAAAGATGGACATGCCTTTCCGGGAAAAGCGGTAAGTTTATTACCTGAGTCTTACCGTGAAGAGGGGCTTCGTATCATTAAGGAAACGAACGAAACATTATCTGCATATATTCAAGGGCAAGCACTCGTTTGTATATTTGTAGGTGCGTTTACTTTTATCGGTTATTTAATTATCGATTTACCGTACGCTTTCGTTTTAGGAATTATTGCAGCATTTACAAACATCATTCCTAACTTAGGGCCATTTATTGGGGCAGCACCAGCTGTTATTGTAGGACTGTTCGTATCTCCGATGCAAGCCTTATACGTAATTATTATCGTAACAATTGTACAACAGTTTGAAAGTAATATTATTTCACCGCGTATTATGAGCTCGAAATTAAACATTCACCCATTAACAATTATTATCCTAATTTTAGGGGTAGGTAACTTTGCTGGAATCATCGGAATGATTTTAGCAGTACCAGTTTATGCAGTAACAAAAACTGTTGTTTCGAACTTAGTGAGATTGTTTAAGACAAAGAGAAGTAATCGGAAATAGTGAAACCTGAGAAAGATACACCGCTTTTTAAGTGGTGTATCTTTTGTTTATAAATAAATAATTAAAAGCGGGTTGATTTGATTTTATTATATATTTTTTATACATCAAATTCAGTGATAAACTTGTGTGATATAAGCTCTATAAAACTATGTGGAATCCCTCTGAACTATCCAAATCATTTCCTTACAGCGTGCTATCAACATCATAATCGACTCCTTTCAATCTATATAGTTAAACGATTAAAGGTGAGTGTAGTATTTGCTTCTACGATCTCGAATTTCATCAATAACTTGTTTATATTGTCTTTCTTGTTTTAATTCATTTTGAGATATTGTTTCTTTTTGAATTGTAATCGTTAAAAAGAAAAGGTGAAACTTCATATGTGAATTCCTCCTTTCGAATTGGAATTACAGATGACTACAGTAATGACTTTGTCTTTCTTTTACAGAATTCATAGCCTGATTAATTTGACGTTCATGAAGCATTTCAGACTCAGAAAATTTATTTTTTTGAATGGTAATGGTTAAAAAGAATACTTTAAATTTCATAAAATAATTGCCCCTTTATAAGTGATTTAGAAAAAACGAGTGTAATAAGAAATTACAGGTGACTACAGTAATGACTTTGTCTTTCTTTTACAGAATCCATAGCCTGATTAATTTGTCGCTCATGAAGCATTTCAGACTCGGAAAATTTATTTTTTTGAATGGTAATGGTTAAAAAGAATACTTTAAATTTCATAAAATAATTACTCCTTTATAAGTGATTTAGAAAAGACGAGTGTAATAAGAAGATTGGCGCTCTTTTACTTCGTCCATAATGTTTTGAATGTGTTGTTCACGTAAAATCTCTTTCTGTGAAAGCTTACGTTTTTGAATGGTGATTGTTAAAAAGAATGCTTTAAATTTCATGAATATATTACCCCTTTAAAATATATTTTTAATACATTTGAGTGTAGTATGAACTTTTAATGTCAGTTATTTTATCAGTCAGTTGTTTTAACTGTTGTTTACGATTGATTTCAGTTTCAGATAAAGTATGTTTTTGAAGTACAGTCGTAAAAAAGAAAATATGAAAATGAATTCCTCCTTTCGAAAAGGAATTACAGGTGATCACAGTAAAGTGCTTGGCGCTCCTTAACATCATTCATAGCTTTTTCAATTTGCTCATTATGAAGAATTTCATCTTTAGAAATTGTATTTCTTTGAATCGTAATACTTAAAAACAATACGCTAATAGTCATTGAATGTTGCTCCTTTCTTAGAAAAATAATGTAAGAGACTAAAAAATCGCGCAAAAAAACCACAGGAAGATACAGTTCTCCTATGGCTGGGCGTGAAAAAGCCACAGGAAAGTATACGACCTCCTGTGGCGAATTTATGAATTAAATGAAATAAAGTACGATTTTCAATTCTCCATTAGGGTGGTCGAATTCATATTTAATTGTCCAGAAAACACAGGTGCAGTTAACGCTAAAGTTAATGCATGTAATTGTAATTTCATCATTTCCTTCGACCTCCTTTTAGAATTTTTTTCTTACGTTAGTAAGTATATACAATTAATGGATAATTGTAAACATAAAAAATGAAAATTTTTAATTTTGATTAAAATGCGTATATTTAAAAAGGGATTTGAAAGTAAATATTGTAATTAACGAAATATCGATAAAAATGGGGGATGCTAAATGAAATATATGCATCATAACATGATCGTTATGCTAACAATTTTTTTATTCATTGCGGCTTGTTCTAACGGAGAAAGAATAAAAGATATATATGATGTTAGGTCAGATGATTTTAAGAAATATACTGGGACATACGTTGGTAATAATTCAGATGTGGTTGCAATTGTTAATCATTTACCCGGTGGTGGAACAGTTCAAAGTATAAGTTTAGAAAATGAAAATATAAAAGTGAACTATGGCACAAAAGAAAGTGGGGCTCTTACAGAAGAAATGATTGAGACGTATTGGTTTGATGAGAAGGATACGATGAAGAAGAATTTTTTCTTTAATGCTATATATTTAGTGATTTTAGTGCCAAATGCAAAAAGTTATGAGTTTCAGGTAGAGAATAAAAACTTTAAGATAACGAGGGAAGAAATGTTATCAATTTTGCATAGGATATTCGATGATTTTCCAAAAGAAAAAGATATATGGGATAAAAATAAAGTTATAAAGTTCTTTAACGGCAATGAAGAAAAAATTAAAATGCTTGTGGAAGATAAAGATTTTCGGAAATCTTTATTCGCTAAATATCAAGTGAACCAGTTGAAATAATGGAGGGGAGAAGATGGAGTTAGTATACAAAATTTCTTATCATAGAATGCAGGATCATTATTTACCTAAGTTAGTACAGGCAATTAAGCTCGTTAGTGAAGAAGATTTGTGGAAACAAGAGACCTCTGTTAATTCAATTGGTGGAATCGTACTACATATTTGTGAACATTTACAGAGAAATACAAGGCGTTATAAGGATCCAAATATAGTTTTTGAAAATGGAATTGAAGAATATTTTCCAGTGAAACAAATAAGCTCTGAAGCTTTGTTAAAAACTGTTGAAGAAATATTTGATGAGTGGGGCAAAGCATATATACAGGTCTGGGAAGAAAAAAGGCATATTGATCTTCAAAGTCTATTACATTTGGTTGAGCATACAAGCTATCATTTAGGGCAAGTAGTAGATCGTACAAAATGTATTGAGGGACAACAGTTTAATTTTTGTCAAAATGGTATAAATGAAAAGAATTTGAGAACAAGAGTTGAAACTTCGAATTTTTAGAAAGAGAGACATTCTTAATTGAATGACTCTCTTTTTTGTAAAAGAAATTTATGGAAAAAAATAATTCTATGTGATATGGTTAATTACATAAGTAATGAACCTATGAACCTAAGGTGGTGAAAATGTGAAGCCGACTCTAGAACAAAATAAATTAATATACATACAAATTGCAGAAACGATTGAATCTGATATTTTAAAAGACATATTGCTTGAAGAAGAACAAGTTCCATCGACAAATCAATTTGCGAAGATGTTACAAATAAATCCGGCTACCGCAGCTAAAGGGGTGAATGTATTAGTGGATGAGGGGATTTTATATAAAAAGAGAGGGATCGGGATGTTTGTTGCAAAAGGGGCAAAAGAAGTTGTACTAAAAAAAAGACAAAATACTTTTATGACTGAATATTTACCTAAAGTGTGGGAAGAAGCGAAAGTACTAGAAATATCAAAAGATGAATTGATGGATATGATTCAAAAGATTACGAAGGAGGGGAAAGAGGGATGATTGCACTTGAAACGAAAGATGTAACGAAAAAGTATAAAAAGAAAATAGCTGTAAATGAAGTAACGATTTCATTGGAAGAGAATAAAATATATGGTTTGCTTGGAAGGAACGGAGCAGGGAAAACGACTTTATTAAATTTACTAGCAGGACAAATTACTTCAAGTAGTGGAAGTGTATCAATATTTGGTGAAGATGTTTTTGAAAATAGTAAAGCGATGCAAAATATTTGTTTCGTTAGAGTAAAAGAAGAGTCTCATTTAAGTTATAGCGTAAAAGAAATTTTTAAGATATGTAACATGTTTTATAAAAATTGGGATCAGAAGTTTGCTGAAGAACTGGCGGGTAAATTTCAGCTTAATATAACAGAGAAATACCATAAACTATCTCATGGCATGCAAACAGTTGTAGGAATTATTAAAGGGTTAGCAAGCAGAGCGACAATTACTATTTTTGATGAACCAACTACAGGATTAGACGCAGCACATCGTGAGTTATTTTATAGTTTACTACTAGAAGATTACGGGGAGTATCCCAGAACAATTATATTATCAACACATCTGGTAGAAGAAGTAACCCATGTTATTGAAGAAGTAATTATCATAAAAGAAGGTGCACTTGTTGTTCAATCAACAGTGGAAGATTTATTGCAACAAGGTCATATTATTTCAGGGCAAAAAGGTAAAGTGGAGGAGTTCTTGATTAATAAAAAAGTTATAAATAAAGAAATTTATGGGAATAAAGGTATTGCTGTTATATGGGAAGGGCTTTCTAATGAAGATTGTTACTCTCTTGAAAAAGAAGGTTTAGTAATTGATAGAATTACATTACAAAAACTATTTATTCACATGACTGGTGGTGAAGTGGAATGACGATGTTAATGAAACAATTGAGGTTACATATAAATTTTCATTATAAAGCAATTTTAATATTTTGGATTGTAGCTTTATTAATAAAAGGAGCTTTATATGCTGCTCATTTAAATGAAGCGAAAGTTGGTTATTTACCCGAAATTATCAATAATCCTTCAATTGCAATTATGATTTTTATAGTAGGGAGTGTTTTCATTGTTCAAGATGATTTATTTCGTTTAGCAGTTTCATTTGGTATAACGAGAATACAATATTTTATCGGAGCGATTTGCTATATTGTGTTGCAATCCGCATTGTTTTCATTCCTTCAAATACTGTTTTTACAAGATATAAAATATAACTTAGTAAATGTTAACTTTGGAGAGCAATTAATACAACAGTTTATTTTACAATTTTTATTTTATGTTACGATAGCATGTTTCTTTCAAGTAGTAGTAATTTTTAAGCAAAGATTTCAATGGATTGGTCTCATGATTGGTGGGTCGCTTTTCCTTTCAACAAATAGTGTGCTGTATGGAGAAGTAGGGATAAAAGGATTGTTATTTACAAATGATGTATCTTTAATAGATATCCCTTATTTTATTGTTATTTCAATTGGATTAACAATTCTTTATATCATAACTAGTAGTATATTTATTCGTAAAGTATCATTTGAAAAAACAGTTTGAAATATTATTAGATTACTATAGAGAGAAGGATAACAAATGGGAGATACATCTCCACTCATTATAGTCTTTTTATGCATTGCACTACTAATATTTTGGCGTCGTTATCGCTCCATGCATAAGCCAATAAAGGGATCGGGAAAACGTATTTTATGGCCATTACTATTTTTAACACCAGGTATTGTATGGTTTTTAGGTCCCGTACATCCAGCTATATTACAAGTAATTATAGCGGTATTCATTGGTGTATTTTTTGCTGTGCCGCTTATAGTATTAACAAATTATGAACGAAGAGATGATGGGAATATTTATACGAAAAAAAGTGCAGCTTTTTTAATTACTTTTATTGCACTTGTCTTTTTGAGATACGGTTCAAGAAAATATATTGTTGACTTAGATCAGCAAACGATTGGTTTATTATTTTATGTTGTTGCAGTCTCGTATATTTTTCCTTGGAGAATTGCCTGTTATATAAAGTTTAGGAAAGTTTGGCGGGAAAATAATAATCATGCTATATGAAAACTTCTCATTTGAGAAGTTTTTTTATTTTTATAGGTAAGCAAAACAAGTTGTTGAAGGGCAGGCTATCATAGAATATGATACATATTATAATGAGGAAAAGTTGAGGGGATAAAAATGCGTACAATTTTACTTTTTCTAAACAACATGTTCATTAGCGAAATCGAGGACATTAGGCAAAAACATGATCCTTTATTTGGATTAATTCCACCGCATATTACAATTGTATTCCCATTTGAAAGTTCGATTTCAAATGATGAGCTGAAATTACATATTATAAATGTATCAAAACCGATACAGAATATAGAAATTGAATTTAAGAATCAAATTACAAGTGAAAGAGAATATTTGTTTTTACGAGTTGAAAAGGGGAAAGAACAAATAGAGGAACTACATAATATTCTATATACAGGACCTTTATTACAATTTTTGAAAGAAGACATTCCGTACATCCCGCATGTAACAGTCGGAAGAAAAGAAAGTGTCGCGTTAGCTGCTGAAGTAGTGAAGGAGATTCCTAGTTTTCATGGGAAGTTAAATTGTGTGATTGATAGAATAAGCGTGGAGCGAATTGGAGAGAACGGGGAATCAATTATTGAATTTGAAGTGCCATTTCTAAAAAGCTGACAAAAGTCAGCTTTTTATTTCGTAGCATGAAGTAATGCACCAATTGCACCGCTATTACCACCATCTTGTAAAAAGATGGGTGTTTTATTTTGATATTCGGTGTAGCTACTAATAATATGTTGAAGTTGTACGTTATTACATAAAGTCGAACCAATATAAATAATATGTTCAATGTTTTTTGTTTCAGCGAATTGAAGGCTTAATGCAGTAACGACTTCACCGACAAGTCCTTGTACAGTAGCTAGTATATCGGAGCTACTATTATTTGATTCTGTAATGGCTGCTTTTCCGAAGTTACTAGCAGTTAAGTTATTATCGATAGGGGAAAGAATACCACCATAAATATCTCCAACCGTAATATCTAGTTCTTTTCTAGATCCTACTTTTGTTAGAGGGATTACATCTTCAAAATGATCTATATTTGTTAACAATTTTGAAAGTCCCATAATAGTCCCACCGCCAACTCCGGTTCCACCAGCGCGAATATATTGTTCATTATAAACGTAATGGATAGAAGTACCTGTACCGATATTGGTTAAAATAAAATTGCGTATAGCATGTTTTTCTTCTTTTAATATGTATTGGACACCTGCAAGAGTAGCTTCAAATTCGTTTAGCTCTATTATTTTATATGAACCTGTAAGCAGTTGCTGTAATAGTTTCGATTTACCACCCGTAATACATATTTGTTTTATGCCATTGTTGCTTTTAATCCAATCTATTATTTTATGTTGTTCATGCGAATAAAATTTTTCAAAAGTTAATAGCCTTTTTTCGTTAAAATAAGCTATTTTCGTTAATGTGCCTCCAGCATCGATACCGATAGTACGTTCCATTTTCCTGCTCCTAACTACGTAATATGTTTTCCTATTTATTTTTAATTGGTTGAGAATAGATATTCCCAACTGATATAAGGAACAATTTAATCTGCTTGATATATTAATAGTTTTTCTATAGTTACAATAGGCTGGTCGTTTACAGTTGCAATACCTTTACCAAGAACAAAACCTCGGCGATTGCGCGTTAGTTCATAATGTAAATCAAGTTTATCACCGGGATATGCTTTTCCTTGGAATTCAACTCCATCTAAAGAGGAGAGGAATCCTAGTCCTTCAGAATCACTTGTATGTACAAATGCACTAAGCTGAGCAAGTGCTTCTACAATTAACATATGAGGCATATGTTTTTGACTATCGTTTATAAACCATTCGTTATTTGTAATAAGTTTATATCCTGTAACGAATTCATCTTGTTTTACATTTATTACTTTATCAATCATTAAAAATGGATAACGATGGGGAAGTGTGTCTTTAATATGCATATGAAAGTACCTCCAATTAATAATACCCCTGCTAAAGTTAAGCAGGGGAGTGGGAACTAATTTTTAACTAATTCATTTAATTTTTCAAGAGTGAAAATGCCGCTATTTCTAATGTTTTCAACAACTTGCTGCAACACTTCTTTATCTTGAACGAGTGCAATACGTACGAAGCCTTCTCCGTGAGGTCCAAATGCATGACCAGGTGTAACAACGACATTCGCACGATCCATTAATGCATAAGCGAAGTCTAGAGAAGTCCATCCTTGTGGAATTTCAGCCCAGACAAACATACTACCGGCTGGCTTTTCGACATTCCAACCAAATGTTCGGAATCCATCGACTAAAGTATCTCTCCGTTCTTGATAAATATCGCGGTTTTTCTCACAAAATGCCGCGCCATTTCTTAGTGCTGCAGATGCCGCTTTTTGAATTGGTAAAAATACACCGTAGTCGGTATTAGATTTAAATTGAGTAAGTGCACGAACAATTTCTTCGTTTCCAATCATATATCCAATACGGCTACCTGCTAAACTATAACTTTTTGACAAAGAATTGATTTCTACACCAACTTCTTTAGCACCATGTACAGAGAGGAAGCTAATTGGCTTATTACCATCGAAATAAAATTCAGCATAAGCAAAATCATGGACAACGATAATATTATGCTTTTTCGCGAATGCGATTACTTCTTTAAAGAAATCTTCATGAGCCATTGCTGGAACGGGATTCCCTGGGAAGTTTAAAATCATCATCTTCGCTTGATCGGCAATTTCTTCAGGGATGACTCCTAAGTCTGGTAAGAAATCATTCTCTTTCTTTAAAGGCATGTAGTAAGATGTTGCACCAGCCATTTGAATACCTGTTTCATAAGCTGTATATCCTGGATCAGGAACTAATATAATATCACCTGGATTTGCATAAACCATAGGTAAATGAACGAGCCCGTCTTGTGAACCCATTAATAATAAAACTTCTTTATCCGCATTTAATAAAACGTTATGAGTGTTGTTGTAATATTCAGTTACAGCTTCGTGAAATTCTTGAATACCTGATAATGTATACCCGTAGCTCTCTTTCTCACTCGCTGTATGTACCATTGTTTCTCTTACAAAATCAGCGGGCGGCATATCAGGATTTCCGATGCTCAAATCAATCATGTTATGACCTGCTGCAATTTTTTCTTTTTTATAGGCTCCTAATTCACTAAATATAGAAGATTGGAATGCTTTCATTCTAGTTGCTAACGTGTAAGTCATCAAAACCCCTCCTAAAACAGTGCTTTCATTCTGCGTTTTTAATTATTCTGAAAACACATGTTTATATTTTATCATTTTTTTATGAAAATTAAAATGATTGACAAATTTAGAGGAAGTATTAGCCTATTTTGAAAAGTATCGATGTAAATAGCGTAGATGTGTAAATTGAAATGTCTATTATAGGATTCATTTTATATAACTTAAGTTATTTTATAGTTTTTATTAAGTATTTGTGGAAGATTTCTAAAGTGAAATAACGCAGAAAATATTTTCTGCGTTTCCTCTGAAATGTAATCATTTCTTTTTATACGTGCATAATTTTTCAGCTGTCAAAAAGTATACATTTAATGTACCGTCGGCAACTTTTAAAGTTTGCTCTGATGTAAATGAATTACCATAATCAATGTGATATACATTAGAATTTTTGACAAATGAGCCTTTATATAAATCGTCTTTATTCTTTGTGGTTTGCATTTCTACTAAATTTTGCACAATTTCCTCTTTATTCTCTTTTTTGACAACTGTTTCAAATTTATAATATACAGGGCATTCACCATTTTTATTGTCCACGACTTCCCAAGAACCGTATATATCGTTATTGCTGCATCCACTAAGTAGGATGATTAGTATAGGAATTGTAAGTAGAACCTTTTTCATTTTGTGCTCCTTTCTTTTAAATTTGAATAAACGTGCGAATACGATAGGGATATTATAATAAATAAAGTTTAAATTTTTTTAAAGAATTATTTAATTTCATATAAAAATTTAGGAGAAATTAAATAAGCATGAATCTAGTGTAAAGTCAGATTCATGCTAGTACTATAGCCTATGTTATGTCTTTTTTGAGGATAAATAAAGAGGAAAGCAGAAGCACTATTCCATTTATTATATATACGCTTGCGATCATAAAGGCTAACGTACCTGCGCCAAATCCTGCTTTATCGAATATAGAAGCAAATGTTGCGATAGTCAAAAAGATAATGGGAGTCAGTAGTAAAAATATGAAACCTGCCACGATTCTTTTTTTAAAACTACGTCCAGATAAGGAAATGGCTAAAAAGTTTAGGATGCTAAACAGAGCAATTGCAAAGAGCAGGACAATAAATACTTCAATGCCATCAGACATTTTACCACTCCTTTTATAAAGAGTACTTTTTATAATCTATTCGAAATAAAAGAGGGATACTCCTTTAGGTAATTTCAATAAACGTAATAAATAGGCGTATTATAAAACAAAGAAGTATGGCTTCAATATTATATCCATACTTCTTTGTTTATTTTATAAATTCGCAGATTGCGAATGCTGTTTTTCATAATGTTTCTGCTTAGAAAGGGAAATAGAAATAATCAATAATGAAACGACTCCGAAGATGAGAACCATATATTGTAACCCAATTGTATCTAAGAAGAACCCTGTGCCAAGTAAGACGATTTGGAACATAACCCTTTCAAACATATTACGGAATGAGAAGAGGCGACCATGATAACTTTTTTCAACTTTCGTTTGGAAAATCGTCGACATAATAGGGAAGAAGCAGCCAACACTAAACCCAAACAAACCAAATGATGTAAGAGCCATCCATTTTATATCGCTAAAGAACAATGATAGGTGTGCAAAAGCAGTACAAACTGCGAAGAAATATAGTAATTTTTCAGGTTTGAAATGATCAGATAGACGTTTAATTACGAAGGCACCTAACATAAATGCGACACCTTCAATTGTATATATGAACCCTTTAATCGTAGGATCATGTTGCATTTCGCTAATGTTAATAACCATTAAATTAAACCCAGCTATAAATAATAGAGGGATAATACTTAATATAAGTGCTGTAAAAGCAATAGGAATTCCTTTTAAAATACGAAATACTTCCATAAAGCTATTATCTTTTGCAGCTTGTTTACTTGGTGTTGTTGATTTCTTATCTTCGAATTGTAGGAAGAAAGTCGAGAGGAATAATAAGGCGTATGCTGCCATTGAGAAGGCATACATGTACTGTAAACTCATCACAACTAAAAGAATTCCACCTAGTGAAGTACCTGCAATACGAGCGATTGTACCAACATTCATATGTACACCGTTCATTTGTAATAACTCATGCTCACTTACGATGAGTGGAATCACAGATTGTAATGCAGGGAAATAAAATGCTGCTGAAATTTGAAGAGCAACCATAAATGCAATCATAAATGCGATACTTTCAAATTGAATAGCGAAAAACATAAAAATAACACTTAAAACTCGACCAAACCCAGCGTAAAGAAGAACTTTTTTCTTCTCATACTGATCGATGACACGGCCAGCCATAGGTCCAACTAGAACACCGGCTAATAGTCCGATAAATAATATAACTGATTTCATGAAATCAGAAGGGACATATTTTTGCATAAATTCAAGGTTGCCAAGAATACCAAGCCATAATCCTAGACCTGCAATAAACTCCCCAATTAAAACAATCCAAACGTTTTTATTACGCCACATAACATAAAACCTCTCCATCTTTTAAAATGAAAAACTCGTATATAAAACCTCCTTATTTATGTATTATTTTCATACGAACTTTTTCAGAGTCAGAGTCTATATTACGTGTTTCATAAATGGATTTCAATCTTTTTGATTTGCCGAAAATTTGATTCGTTAATTGATGAAATAAGCAATTGAAATGTAAAAGACATATGGTTAAAATAGGGAAAATAAAAAAGCAAGAACGTATAACTACGTCTTGCTTTTCTCAAGTACAAAATTAAAAATTAATTTCACTTAGCAACATTTACGCTCTTGTCCAATAGCTAAAGCGCTAAAAGATAGTGGGCCAACAACTTCTGCGCTTGCACCACTAGTAAGGTTTTCTACAGTTAATGAATATTCGTGTGTTCCACTGCCAACGTTTTGATCTATAGCTTGAAATGTTTGTACATAAAATTGTTCAGAATCTGTAGATTCAATACCTACTTGTGCATTAAAAATTTCAATGTTATCACGGAAAATTCGGAATAAAACTTGTGAAGTCCCAGTTATACCTTCTACACCAATTGTAGCGATTAATTCTACTCGATTATTACGTGAATCTCTACTTGAAATTCTCAATTTCAAATTTGCTAAAATTGCTTTATTTGGAGAAGAAGGGATTGCAAAAGTTGTTTCACCAGTTTTACTTATAGGTTGAGTAGCTTGGTAATCAATGATATGAGTCATATTCGTCACCTCCTCATATACTAGAATATGAGGAGGTGACGAATTAGCTTGGACAAATACTAGATTATTTAATAGAGTCAACAACAATTGTTGAAAAGAAGCAATTTACATAAAAGCATTAAGAGTATATCACAATAAGATGATATTTTTCTTAATGCTTTTTGTAATTAAGCGGAATATTCTTCTTTACGTACTTCAAAAAATTCATTACGTCGTAAGTAATTATAGATTTTCTCTGAAACCTTTTCTTCTTCAGACACTAAGAAACGATGATCAAAAGCGTAGAACGATTGACCTTTAATTAATTTTACGTAATACATATTAAACGCCTCCTGACACTTGATTATTACTTGCTTCATATTATGATGGCCTATATGTCTGCTAAAAATACTTGGAGTTTCAAAGGGGGGAAGTAAAGGGATGAAAGAGCTTACAATTCTGTAAGGTTTATGTCACCTTTTTCGATAGTTTACATTCACCAATTTCTTCTATACTACAAATAAGTTACATAAAATAAGGGAGTAAAAAGATGGATGAAGTAATTGGAGAAGTTGTAGCAGGTATTTGTGAATTTGTAGTGGAAGTAACAGCAGATGCTATAGGAAGTTTAGTTTCCGGAAATGATGAGGAAAAAGAAACATTATAATAATTTGTAAAAGTATAAAGTTGATCAAATTATAAAGGCTGATTTCTAAAGGGAAGTCAGCTTTTTTATTTTTTACATTATATTAATCTGATTTGAATATTCATTTGTTATTATATTGAAGAGACCTATATAAGGAGGTGAATAAACAAATATGTCGAATTCGGGGGCTGATTTATCTGTTTCTCGTTTGATTGTGGCAAATGTAGAGGAAAAGGAATATCATTTTATTGTTCGTGAACATCCGATTGTAGGGAAATTTATATCGCTATTTGAAAATGGAAAAGAATATGGTTTACTAGATAAACAAATCGCTAATAAAGATAAATTTATTACATCGGAGCTTACTAAATTAGATTATTTTAACATAGATGTTTTATATCATACACCTGGATGGATATGGATTGGTATGGATCAATTTGGATTACATGCTCGTGAGGCTACTTATAACGAAGTAGATGTTATTATGAAGTTGAAAGAGGATTTATATTATATAGACGTATATGAAGAAATGAAAATGTAATAAATATTTAATCAGGTTAGGGGAGAAGTTCCCGTAGCCTTTTTTGTTTAATAGTAAAAGTAAAATTTATATTATGTTGATGATAGGACAGCACGATAAGAAGTGAGATGAAAAGAGGATTTGAAAATACATGAAGAGAATTGTAATAATTATATGAATCGTATATGTAAATTACAATAGAAAGAAGATGATAAAATGAGTAAAGAGGAGCTTGTGAAAAAACAGTTTGGCAGTAATGCAGATAAGTATGTGAATAGTAAAATACATGCTAAAGGACAGGACTTACAGCATGTAGTTCAACAAGTTGAATCTCGCCATAATAATCGTCTTCTTGATGTTGCTACTGGTGGCGGACATGTTGCGAATATGTTAGCACCTATGTTTGAAGAAGTAGTTGCACTTGATTTAACAGAACAAATGTTAGAAAAAGCAAAAAGTTTTATAAAGCAGAATGGTCATGAAAATGTATCTTTTGTAGCAGGAAACGCAGAGGATTTACCATTTGCAGATCATTTTTTTGATACAATTACATGCCGGATTGCAGCCCATCATTTTACGAATCCGGCTCAATTTATTTATGAAGTAAATCGTACGTTGGAGGATAATGGATTATTCATCTTAATAGATAATGTTTCGCCAGAAAATAATGAATATGATACATTTTATAATTTTATAGAAAAGAAGCGGGACCCAAGTCATGAACGAGCTCTAAAAAAGACAGAATGTCTTACTTTATTAGAAAAAAACGGTTTGCAAATGCAGTCATGTCTTACTTTTGATAAGAAGTTTGATTTTGACTGGTGGTGTAATATGATGGATGTCCCTGTACAAAAGCGTGAAAAATTAACAGAATGTATGATGAAAGCACCAAACGAAATGAAGGAATATTTTAATATTCAACTTAAAAATAATAAAGTAGATTCGTTCTATACTGAAATGGCTATGTTTATATGTAAAAAAAGTACAACATTAAAAAGATAAATGTGTTGCAGTCTTTCTGAAGTACGATATACTTAGTACAGAGAAACTGTGAATTGAGGAATAGTTATTATGATTCGTGTACGCATTGAAGGTACTGAGGAAGAAATGCTTGAATTTATGGGGAAAATGCCAGACATTCCTGGATTTGAAAAGACACATATGAGAGAGCCAAGAAAAGGAAATAACCCGAAATACGATTCAAGTAAAAATGTACTAGCATATTTGTCTTATAAAAAGATTGAAGTCGCCAATAAATAGGCGGCTTTTTTAGTTTGCGCTGTTTCACCGCCTTGTCTTTTTCACATAATAATAATAGTAGATTATGCTGAAGAGGGGTGAGAATAGTTAATAAGAAAATCATCTTTTTTGGAGACTTTGGTATTGATGACGCCGTAGCGTTAATTTATGCAAATAAAACATGTAAATTAGATATTCTAGGTATTGTTGCAGAGTACGGGAATGTATCACGAGATATCGTTACGGAAAATGTTTATTTTTTAGAAAGGTACTATGCTACACAAGTGAAAATTATTGAAGGTGCGAGTAGGCCGATGACAGCTGAAGAACCTTTGTTTTTCCCTGAAATCCATGGGGATCATGGTTTAGGTCCTATTATTCCACCTGAAATGAGAATTTGTAAACGAGAAAATTTTTGTGAATTAATCAAATTAATCGAACCTTGTCCAGAAGATATTATAATTGTGGCGACAGGAAGACTAACGACGCTTGCTACGTTATTTTTATTGTATCCAAATATAATGGATCGTATTTGTTCGTATTATATAATGGGCGGCGCTTTCCTATTTCCAGGTAATGTTACACCAGTATCTGAAGCGAATTTTTATGGTGATCCAATTGCAGCAAATATTGTTATGAAATATGCGAAAAACGCTACTATATACCCGTTAAATGTAACACAGGGTGCGCTTATTACGCCTGAAATGGCCAATATAATAGATAAACAAGGAACTGGACAGGCGAAACTCATTAAACCAATGATTGATTTTTATTATGAGAATTTTTATAAAAAAGAATATCCAGGTATTGGTGGAAGTCCCATACACGATTTACTACCGTTTGTCTCGTTTATAAACGATAGTATTTTCGAATATAAAAAATCGGCAGTGTGGATTAGTACGACAAATGATGTGACTAGGGGCCAAAGTGTAGCTGATTTTAGAAAAATAGCTGAACCAACAAGGTTTGATGATCGGCCGATTCAGAGAATTGCTGTTGGTTTTAACTATACTGCTTTTAAAGAAGAGTTTATGCGAACAATATTGAAGCCAGATTGTCCTTAATGTGTGTAATAACAAGTCGGATAAATCGTTAGTTCGAAAAATAGTTTATCGGTGTGTATTATTCTCAAAAATCTTATAGTTGAGCAGCATGAATAACTTATGAAAAATGTCACATAACTAATGATAAGCAATTGTTTCTAATTATATTTTGATTGGTTAAATATAAAGGAGGTTATTATATGATTTGGTCTTTAATCGTTGGTGGTTTATTAGGATGGTTTGCAAGCTTAATTACTGGAAGGGATGTACCAGGTGGTGTAATTGGTAATATTATTGCTGGTATTATCGGTTCTTGGATTGGTACGAAATTACTTGGTAGTTTCGGTCCTGTAATAGGCGGATTTGCAATCATTCCTGCTTTAATTGGTGCGGTTATTTTGATCTTCATTGTGAGTTTTTTACTACGAGCAATGCGGAAATGAATGTAGCAGGACTGTTTACATTTGTAAGCAGTCCTTTTTATATGTTATGCTAGTATTATACAATCAGGAGGTGTCAGCATTGAAATCATTTACAGTAAATTTCCATCAAGAAGATAATGCAAAAGCGACAACAGTACATAAATTAAGTGAAGAGGACTTCAATAAAGCAACTGAAAAAGGTACTCGTCATTTATTTGATTTAGACACAAACGTTGGCTTCTTCGTATTCTTTGATGCAGAAGATGCAGAAGGAAATGATCAATACTTAATGTTACAATATGAAGGAGATCATGAAGAACCAACTGCGTGTTATGGATTTGATTTAAAACTATACTATCAATTTTTAGCACTATACTTAAATGATCTGGAATACCAAGGTGAAACAGATGAGGAAGAGGAAGAATATGGTCCAATTCATCATTTAGCTCACTTACTTTATCATATTGTTGAAGACGGTAAGTCAATCGAAGTGTAATATACATATTTAAAGCTGTCCTTTTGGGGCAGCTTTTTTATATGACATTGAAATGGTGTACTTTGAGCTAAATAAAGTGAAGTTTTAATCAGTGGGGGGTTCATCCCCACTGATTATTAGCCCTACCAATCGGGCTTTTACGGGCAGCCCTTACCCCCATCTAACTTCTTTGCTTCGACGTGGGGATCTTACTGCCCGGCAAATAGCGGGATAAATTAATAATAGAAATTTATTTATTAAGTAGGATTATTTATTACTTTCATGTTAGTTTCGTAAAACACCTGTTATAATGATTGTAATTAAATTCATGGAGGCTAATTCTATGCTTGTAGATGTAAAAGCTTTTATTAAAGCTGCAGGTTTAACATGTATTTCATCATTAAGTGGAGATAATACATTTGCTTATAATTTTGAAACTGTAAAAAGCACTATCGCTACATTTTTTAAGAAACTAAGATTTACCGTTTAATTTCATTTCAACCAGTAGGAAAAGAGTAATCACTTCCTACTGGTTTTTTTCTGTTTCAAGGAGCTGTTGTGACGGCATATTTTCAGCTATAGATAGAGGATATTATCATTGAGAAGAGAAGGTTTAAATAAGGAGATGAATACAGTGATTAACAATATAATTCCAAGTTTTTTAAAATTATGGGAAAGTGACGATTTAGAATTAGAACTCCTTAATCGATACTTTACTTCGCATTCAGAGATATTTGAAGAATACTTTAAGTATCATTGTCCTAAAACGAAAGAACATCTTTCTAATGCCATTAAACAATATCCCGCAAAAATAGAAGATATTCGTATTATTGCAGAATCATTACCAATCATTATTCAAGAGGTAACAAATGAATATCGTAATAAATATAACTTTGATGTAAATATGAAATTCCATTTATTCGTTGGAGGATTTGGTTCAAATGCATTTGTAGAAAGGGAAATCATTGGAGACATATTTTTTGCGGCAGAAAAATTATCTCCAGATTTGAATCATCTTCGTGTTATTGCTGCTCACGAAATAGGTCATATATATCATAATGTTATGCTACAAAATACTGGAATGGATTGGACTAGGGCTGAATGGACCGATGCGTCGGTAAGTTTGTATCGTGAAGGTGTTGCAACTTATTTATCAAAAAAAATCGTTAAAGATTTAAATGAGTCTGTTTACTACTCATATAATAGTGACGGTGATCCATGGCTACAATATTATAAAGAAAATAAAGAAACGTTTTTTACAAGATTATGTTGAAGGATGGACAGATGAAAAAGAGAAAGAATGGTTCCGTTTATCAGGAGGTAGTTACTTCGGATATAACAGACTTGGTTACTTTTTAGGAACAGCTTTTGTAACATATTTTGTACAAGCCTTTGGAGAGAATGAAGCACTGACTTTTTGGAACAAACATAATTTGAAAAGTAGTGTAATGGGTTGGTTATCGAAATGAATAAGATGCAATAGGGGGGTAAAATGATGAAAGGGTATTTGAAAATAGTCATGTTGTTTTTGGCTTTAGCATGTATGTTTGCGCTAGCAGCATGTAATGGGACAGACGAAAAAAAGGAAACAAATCCAACCTTGGAAAATAATAAAAATGAACAAAGCAATTCTTCAGAAGAACAGAAAAATCCTGAAGCAAAACCAAGTAATGAAAAAACAACAAAACCATCACCTGAGCAAGATTCGAAAGATAGAACACTTAATCAAAAATCAATTAACCACGTTAAAGATTTGTTTGAACTAGCAAAAGAAGGAAAAGTACCTAATGTACCATTTGGAGCCCATACAGGGGATATTGAAGAAATTGAAAAAGCGTGGGGAAAAGCAAACAAAACCGAATATGCAGGGAATGGAATGTACGCAACTTTTACAAATAAAAATGTTGTTTTCGGATTTAATAAAGGGTCACAAGTTTTTGATGTACGCTCATATCATGCAGAACTAAAATCGATTACATTACAAGAAATTGAAAAAGCGTTAGGAAAACCATCTTCAGTTAAAGGGAATGGTGAAGATAAAATATATGTATACAAAGTAAATAACCAGTATGAGCTGAAATTTGTCATTCCAAAATCGACTGGTAAGGTAGATCATATTTCTGTATTTTCACCAGAGGATAGTATTAATAAAATGGCAGGATAAGAAATTAAGTGATTTCAAAAACACCTCACTTTATTGAAGTGAGGTGTTTTTAGTTGTAAATAAGGAACGTCTCCTGCCATATAAAACATACTTTCATATGCGAAATACTTCACTTTTGTTTTTTAATATTCATCCAATAAGAAATATTGATCTACTGAAAAAGTAGTAACCTATAAATTATGTGTAGGCTGGTTCATGATTTTTTTACGTTCTAAATTTTGAACAAACAGTGCTTGAACAATACCTCCAATTAATAAGAAACTAGCACAAATATAAAACAGCATACTTCCATTTAATTTACTTAATAAAACTGCACCAATAACAGGTCCACACGTTCGAGATATATCCCAGTGTATACCGTAAATTGAAAAATATAAACCACGTTTATCATGAGGTGCAATTTCTGAAACGAATCGCAATAAATGGTTTAAACCAATACTTTCTCCAATGACTAAAAAGAGTAAGGTGAAGAACAACGACAATATCGTCGTTGAATAACTAAAGCAAACTGCAGCTATCGTATAGCAGGCGTAAGAAATAAGGATGATTTTCGCCATAGAAAATCGTTCAGACCATTTTACGAGGAAGATTTGTAGAATGATTTCCAAAATGGCTTTGCATGTTGAAATAAATGCGAGTATGAATACGAGATTAGGAAATACATGTTCTGCAAAAATACGATAATTCGTCTCAGTTTGTGCATAAAAAAAGCTAATAGGAAGTGTAGAAAACATAAGACCGAATATGGCGTAATGTTTAAAAACAAATTGCTTTGGTGAACTTGCCTCAATTGTTTGTTTCGCCTTACTTATAGTCGGAACGGTTTCTGGGAGCTGGGTCCAAACAACAACGGCATATATCGTAAGGGTTACACTTTGCACGATAAATAAATATTCTGGGTGAGTATTATAAAAACTTGCACCGATTAAAGGGCCGATTACGGATCCAATTGCTCCCATCGTTTGTAGAAGAGCAAAAATTTCTGCTTGCTGCTCTTTTTTTGTTAAATCAGCAATTTGTGCACGTTGAGCCGGAATATATAAGGAACGGCCAATGCCATTAATGACATATAACAGTGCAAATATAAAAACGGATTGAGCGGAAACGAAACTACCGATTGCAACACTTTGTAGCAATAAGCCGAGTAACATAATCTTTTTCCGGCCATATTTATCAGTAATTCCTCCAGCAATAAGTGTAAATAAAATGTCTGAAAGTGGCTGTAATCCGAAAATCAGCATAGTTATTATTACATTGCCGTTTAACATTTTATTAACGTAAATAATCATAATGATAGCTAGCATAGATTCAGTCGTTCGAGTTAATAATTCACCACACAGTCTAATAAAAATAGGTTTATTGTAACGAAGTAAGAGATAATTCAATATTAATTCCTCCTTTCTATATTGAAATGATAAGATGAAAGAAGAATTGGAAAAAGGGTAGAAACAATAGGAAGTATTTTTCACCTTTTAGGGGGATTATGATGTTTATTTTAGATCAATATATTGAACTATGGATTGCTTATGGAAAAGGGAAAAAAGAGGGAGAACGATTGGAAGTAACAGTGCAAAATATATCTGAAACATTATTTTGTACAGAGCGTAATAGTAAATTAATTATAAAAAAATTAGATGAGTTAAATTGGATCAAGTGGTTTCCAGGTCGCGGCAGGGGAAATCGTTCTAAGTTAATATTTCAAAAGCACCCGATGTCTTTAATTTTAGATAGAGGAAAAGAAATAACGAAAAAAGGGGATGTGAAAAGCGGAAGCATATTTGTGGAACGCTATAGCTCACATTTTCCGTCAGTAAAGGGAGAATATCACTGCTGGGTAGATTCAATATTTGGTCATAAGATTGAAATGACATCTGAAGGGAGAAGAGATGTACTCCGGTTGCAAGTACAAATGAATTTAGATATCACATTAGATCCTGTATACGCTACAATGCGTTCAGAATGTCATATGGTAAAACATATATTCGACACACTCGTGTATGTAGACGGTAATACAAACATTATAGAGCCAAGACTTGCATTTCACTGGGAATATAATGACGCTGAAAAAATATGGACGTTTTATTTACGAAAAGGAGTTCACTTTCAAAATGGAAAACAACTTACTGCACATGATGTTATATACTCATTGAATCGATTTATGAAGCTGGAAAATAATGCACACGCATGGATGTTACAACACGTTGAAAGTATCCGTTCAGTGGATGACTACGTTGTCGAAATTCAATTACAAACGGAAAATAAAATGTTTTTACATATGATAAGTGCAGAACAGTGTTCTATCGTGAATGAAGATGAAGCAGGAGAGCTAATTGGAACAGGGTCTTTTCAATTATATAAAAGTAATGAAAATCTGTTCATTTTAGAAGGTCATCCTTTATATTTTCGTGAAAGACCTTTTTTAGATCGTGTTGAGTTGTGGAATGTAGAACAAGGTGTAAGTACATACGATGTTTTAGTAAAGGCGCAGTATAAAGATAAAGAAAAACATAATAAAGAATTGTCTCGGCTTGAGTCGAACGTGACATATATAACATGTAATCTTACGAAAGAAGGACCAATGCAAGATGAGTTATTTCGGAAAGCGTTATATAAAATCATTCATGGTTATACAATCGTTCAAGAACTCGGCGGAGAACGTGGAGAAGTGGCAAAGAAACTAATATTAGCAGGTGAAAGCATTGTAGAGATTGAGGAAGATGTAGAAAGTTTAATTAAAAGGAGTACTTATCATAATGAAGTGCTACAGCTCTACACATTTACAGGACGAGATCATGTTGAAGATGCACAATGGATACAAAAAGAGTGTGCGAAGTACGGGATTCGTGTAGAAAATAATTTTCTTGATATAGAAGAGCTATTGGAAGTAAGTACGATACAAAAGGCTGATATGATGCATGATAGTGCCACAATAAGCGAACGAATAGAAGATAGTCTATTATATATGTTTCTTACAAAAAATAGTTTTATTCATGGACAAAGCAACATGGACTTTTATGAAAAGTTGTCTATTTATTTTAAACAAGAAGAATTAGAGAAAAGAGTTACATTGTTACGCGATATTGAGGATACTTTGTTACGTCAAATTCATATTATTCCTTTGTATCGTAATAAACAAGAGGTAAGTACACATGAAAAAGTCCAAAATATAATGATTAATTCACAAGGTTGGATTGATTTTTATAATATTTGGTTTAAATCTTGATATATAAGGGCTTTTGCGCATTTTCATAAGATGTGTAAGAGCCTTTTTTGTATGTAGGAATAGGTTTGTTTTACACATTGTTACGCTACTTGTGATAAAAGTCTATTTACAGCGTAACAGTGTTATGTTACATTGTTATCAGGAAGGAGTGTTATACAGTTGAGTACAGATTTGATTTCAAAAAAAGATTTATTAGAACTAACTGGCATTTCATACGGACAGTTATATAGGTGGAAAAGAAAAAATTTAATACCGGAAGATTGGTTTGTACGAAAGTCAACATTCACGGGTCAAGAGACATTTTTTCCGAAAGAAAAGATATTAGAGCGTATTGATAAAATCCAAACGATGAAAGAGGATTTATCACTTGATGAACTAGCGAATATGTTTTCACCGAGTGTGAGAGAAATTCTTTTAACAAAGGAAGACATTTTACGTAAGGGGATTGCATCAGAACCAGTTTTACAATTTTTCATAGAACAAACGAATAAAACAGCAGAGTTTCAATTTGTAGATATTCTTTATGTGTACATGTTAGAAGAATTATTACAATCGGGAGATATTAGTTTAGAAGAAGGAAAAATGGTCTTGCAAGTTTTACGTGAAAATTATGAAGCAATTAAACATAAAACTTGTGATTTAATCATTGTACGAAAGTTAGGGATTTCTACATGTTTATTAGTTTCAAACGTGGAAGATTTAATTTTTGAAAAAGGCACTAAAATCGTTTTACGCGAAGCGATTATGAAATATACCGAAGCATTAAAAACGAAATTGTTGTAGTGGAGGAGAAAGTATGCGTACAGATAATTTGATTATAAATGGTTACGGTTCATCGAATGGTGGCGAGTTTCATAAAGTGCAATTAAACGGAAAAGGTACTGTGAATGGAAATGTTGAATGTGACCAATTTGAATGTAACGGTTACGGTGCCGTTACTGGAAATTTGAAAAGTAGCAATGCAAGAATTAGTGGATCAGGTAAAATCGACGGTACAGTTCATGCTGAAACGATGCGAATTGATGGAAAAGCAACAATTACGCAAGATGTGAAGGCAAACAGTTTGAAAATTGCAGGAAAAGGTACGGTAGGTGGAAATGTCACTGGTGAAGAATTTAAAGTCAATGGTCAAGCGACAATTGATGGTAATTGTGAAGTGGATACGTTTTCTTCAGAAGGACAATTTACAATTGGTGGATTACTAAGCGCTGATGAAATAAATATTAATATTCACGGTACATGTCGAGCGAAAGAAATTGGTGGTCAAACGATTAAAGTAAAACATAGACTAAGTACTTTTAGTAGGCTGTTTAAATCAGTATTTGGTATGCAATTAGAGGCTGAACTATTAGAAGGTGACAATATCGATATTGATTATGCTCACATAAGAACGGTAAGAGGAAATAATGTTACGGTAGGACCGAACTGTGAGATTGAACTGATCGAATATACGGGTGTTCTTACTGTTGATAAAAGCGCAAATGTAAAAGAAATGAAGCAGATTTAATGGAAGGGAGAAAATGATATGGAACATCAACATAGTCTTACTGTTAATGGTTCTGGTAGTTCAGCAGGCGGAGATTATAATAAAGTGAAGATTCGCGGTGAAGGAACGATTTCTAATGACATGAGCTGTAATGAATTTAAAACGTACGGCACGAGTGAAGTGTGCGGTAATATGAAAGTGAAAAGTTATGTCGTGTATGGAGATAGTGAAGTACAAGGAAATGTAGATGCGGAATATGTAAAAGTATACGGAAATACACAAATGCATAGTGATGCTCATATTGAAAAAATAAAAGTAAGAGGTATGATAGAAGTTAAGGGGAAATTAACTGGTGATTTCGTAGATGTGAAAGGCGCTTTAAATGTAAAAGGAGATATTGAAGTTGAAGAACTGTCACTAACTGGTGGCCTTGAAAGTGATGGATTACTTAATGCTGAAAATATTGAAATTTCACTTCGTTATGAAGGTAGCAAAGTAAGAGAAATTGGTGGTAAGAAGATTACCGTTCGTAAAAAAGCGAGATTTATTCCATTTACAAATCATGCTGGAAGCCTCCAAACGTCTATCATTGAAGGAGATGAGATTTATTTAGAGCATACGATTGCTGAAGTAGTAAGAGGAAATAATGTTACAATTGGTCCTGGATGTGAAATTAGTGTTGTAGAATATCATACTAGTTTTAATCAAAAAGGAAATGCAGTCGTAAAGGAACATAAACAAATATAAGTAGTACGAGGGAGAGCAAGGTTATGGTTGAAAAGAATAATAAGCTCGGCTTTGTTGTAGCGGGCTTATTGCTAGGTATTTTAATGGCATCAATGGATAATACCATTGTCGTAACAGCGATGGGAACAATCGTTGGTGATTTAGGAGGCCTTGAAAACTTTGTATGGGTCGTTTCTGCCTATATGGTCGCAGAAATGGCAGGTATGCCGATATTCGGAAAACTATCAGATATGTATGGTAGAAAGAGGTTCTTTATTTTCGGTTTAATCGTCTTTATGATTGGTTCGGCGCTTTGTGGTACTGCTGAAAATATTACACAGTTAGGGATTTATCGTGCCATTCAAGGTATTGGCGGCGGGGCATTAGTGCCGATCGCGTTTACTATCGTTTTTGATATTTTCCCTCCTGAAAAGCGCGGGAAAATGGGTGGTTTATTCGGAGCAGTATTTGGTTTATCGAGTATTTTTGGTCCGTTGCTTGGTGCGTATATTACAGATTACATAAGCTGGCACTGGGTATTTTATATTAACTTACCGCTTGGCGTTTTAGCACTTATTTTTATTACATTCTTTTATAAAGAGTCACGAGTTCATAGAAAGCAAAAAATTGATTGGTTTGGCGCAATTACTTTAGTTGGTGCAGTAGTTTCTTTAATGTTTGCGCTTGAACTGGGCGGACAAAAGTATGATTGGGATTCTAACTTTATTTTAAGTTTATTTGGTGGATTCGTTATTTTAATTATTGCATTCATTTTTATTGAACGTAAAGTAGAAGAACCGATCATTTCATTTGAGATGTTTAAACAACGTTTGTTCGGAATGAGTACAATTATTGCTTTATGTTACGGAGCTGCATTTATGTCAGCAACTGTATACATTCCATTATTCATTCAAGGTGTATACGGTGGCACTGCAACAAACTCAGGATTATTACTTTTACCAATGATGTTAGGCTCAGTCGTAACAGCGCAGTTAGGTGGTTTTTTAACGACAAAGCTTAGCTACCGAAACATTATGATCATTTCTGCGGTTATTATGCTAATTGGACTATTTTTATTAAGCACATTAACGCCAGAAACAAGTCGTGCATTATTAACAGTGTATATGATCATTATCGGATTTGGAGTCGGTTTCTCATTCTCTGTACTAAGTATGGGAGCTATTCACAACTTCGGTATGGAACAGCGCGGATCTGCGACTTCGACGAGTAATTTCATTCGTTCATTAGGTATGACACTTGGTATTACAATCTTCGGAATGATTCAAAGAACAGGTTTCCAAGATCAATTAGAAGAAGCATTTAAAGGTATGAGCGGGGGAATGAATACAAACACATTAGGGGATTCAAGAGCCATTTTATCAGAATCGGCAAGATCTCAAATCCCTCCGCAAATATTAGATAAGATTATTGATGCTCTTTCTAGTTCAATTGTTCAAACGTTCATGTGGGCATTGGTACCAGCTGGATTAGCATTCATATTCATTTTCTTTATGGGAAATGAGCGCATGGTAATTAAGAAACAACAAAAGAATAAAAAGAGCGAAACATCAAAAGCGTAATGAAAAAGCTCCTTTCCAATTGGAAAGGAGCTTTTTCGTATGTATGGTGTTAGATTAGCCTTCGATAATTTCGTATTCTTCGTCTGCAAGTAATAAAATTTGTGTTTTCTTACCTTTGTTTTGAACTTCGATTACATCGTATGTACCTAAGTCTCTTACTTTGCTTTGAGAAGCGTTAACCATAACTTCCATAGAATCAATTAAGATATCTTCTTCAATGTATGATTCAGGCAATGCCATATCTTCAGTTTCTAATACACATGCGTATAGATTTTGTAAGTTTTCAGCAGTTGGGTTTTGTTCCTCAACATCAATGATGTTTTTTACTGCTTCCATATTTTCTTCTTTTACTTGGTATACTTTAATTTTAGCCATTGTTTTAATCTCCTTTATAACGTAATCGTAGAGGCTACACTTCATTATAACGTTTTTTTCATGAAAGATGAAATTGTTATATGTATTTATAGTAAAAATTATGTGTTATTACTCATTATTGGTGTAATTCCCTTACTAATATTATGAATAGGTAACGATATTCCTATGTTAAAGTTATATTGTCCAAGCTTTTTTGTTTTCCTTTCATATATATGTATTAGCTATTCTATATAAAGAAGGGATGGAGTGTAAGTGGATTGTGAGCCGAAACGTGATTGTGGATGTTGCCAAAATAGTATATGTGAATTTTTACAAAGTCTAGAACCGTATACTAAAGTTGAAAGTATTGTAATAGCAGGAAACGAAATCATTGTATCCTATTTTCTTTCGTTTAATGTGATGAAAGGGATTGTATCATTTGTACAAGAAGACAGTGAGGTTATATTTGTAGATTGCTCAAAAATTGATGCAATCCGAATAGGAAAAGTTTGTAGTTGCAAATCGAAAGTTAAATATATTGAAGAGGACTTTAGCTTGCTAGGAAATGTGTGCCCGCAATGTTTAACAGAGGGGAGCACAATCTTTTTCGATTTTCATAATCCAGAATTAAATTTATCTTTACAAGCGAAAACAATTGATGCACCTATATGTACTGAATTTACAGATGAACTTGGGAATATAGTAAAGCAAGTTGCAATCGTAGGTGAAGCAATTGTTTCTAAGGATTTTGTTCAAGTACCTGAACTGTTAGATTTTCGATTAGTTTTATCGGATACTGCTGCGAACCCTTTGAAGTTTGGAATACTATTCATTAATTTTCCTGATATTACATTCATTATTCTTTTCGCATCTAGTGGATACTTAAACATTTCAAATTGTTTAAAAGTAGAGAGTGGAACTGGTAATATCGAAATAGAAGAGCTGAAAAAAATGATAAAGGATGACGATAACACGTACAAATCGGTTGTTAAATTGACTAAGGTATATAAGAACGGTGAGACGGAATCTTTTATTTCTAAGAAGGAGTTATAACGCATTTTTTGATAAATCCTCATACATTATGTTGAGGGTTTATACATACACGATGTATATTCTAAAGTTTAAAAAGTGAGATACTCTTTTTTTATTAGATGTTATAATAATTTTATATTTGTGAATAATTTATAATTATATAAAATTTTAGTTTAATAGGTGTTTGCTTATATGGTAAGTGGTTTATTGAAAAATTATATATATTGAATCTTAAATATTTAGAATACGATTGATTTTAAAGAAGGCGGGAATGTAAATGATATATGAAGCGAATATACGTACAAGAAAAAAACTAGTTTCTATGTTTGATGATTTCAATAACGTTGTTTTACTTTCTTATTTACAAGGACATATGGGTACTGCTTGGGTAAATGATCTTGAAAATCCAACAGTAGCACAAGTTACGGTAGGAATTTTCACATTTTACGCTGGAGACCCAAATGTGCAAGAAACAGAAGAGTTATTACGTAATATTCCAGAAAGAATTTTAGTTATCGTAAATAGTGAAGAGTGGAAACAACGCCTAGAAACATTCCATGAAAGAAAAATAGATAAGTTTTTACGTTATAAATTCAAACGAAATCCAGAAGTTTTTAATCGTTCAAAATTACAATCTTTTATATCAACACTTCCAAAAGGATATGAGTTAAAAAGAATAGATGAGCATATCGCAAATAGCCCTACATTACATAAGATCTCCGAAGATTTTACAAGTCAATTTCAGTCGGTAGAAGATTATATAAACCGTGGTATAGGTTATAGCATTTTATATAACGGAGAAGTTGTATGCGGTGCATCCTCGTATAGTATTTATAATGATGGAATTGAAATTGAAGTTGCGACTGATCACAATCATAGAAGAAAAGGTTTGGCAACTGTAGTTAGTGCAGCTCTTATATTGGATTGCTTAGAAAATGGAAAGTATCCAAACTGGGACGCAGCGAATACTACATCTGCTAACCTAGCAGAAAAGTTAGGATATGTTTTTGATAAAGCGTATGATACTTATTTTGTGGATAATAGATGAGTGAAGGAATTACATACTAAAAAATAAATGCGCCCTAGTACGTAAGTCTAGGGCGCATTTATTAGTTGGTAAATATCTTCATAACAATTTTAACACATTTCATCTTTTGAATGTTCGGAATTAAAGATATTTATGTGACTTTTTGAAAAAATAAAAGAGCAGCTAGCAAAAGCTTACTGCTCCTCTCCAAGGGAGAATGGAGAAATACAATCATGTTACCTATAGTATTGACGGAACATTAAGTTTTAATCAGCCATTTATAAAAGGAGAGATAAAATATCTTTAATTAATCCTTAGGTTCCGATTAGGAGTACTGATAGAAAAACGATTGAGAATATACTTTGTTATCCCGCATTAACGGGCAGTAAAACCCCCACTGATTAAAGTTTCGCTTTATTACATTTACAATTTAAATAGTAGAACGTGTTTTTCGTAGTTCTCCAAACACCAATTATATTTTTTTAGAATAATTGGATGGACTGCTTCTTTCGTAGTATCGACTTCAGTATAGCCATATTTCTTATAAAAGTTTTCTAATTCCTCAAAAGGAAGACAATATACATCTTGTATTTGTGATTTTCTCGCAGTTTCCACTAAAAATGAAACAAGCTCACCAGCTAATTGTAGCCCTCTAAATTGAGGCAGAATAAAAATTCCACCCATTTCTAAAGTATCTGCATCTATTTGGACTAATCGTCCAACACCTGCATACTCATTGTTATATGTAATAATTGCAACTTTATCTCTCTTTAAATCACTTCTTACAAATCCTATTGAGTCATATTGATTATTAACCCATTCTAAATCGTTAGATGTGGCCAATTGAATACTCATATACATCCTCCTTGGAAATACTAGCGCTCTCTTCATTATATAGAACATAACATACTATATCAAAAGAACCTTGAGATAGCACATTTGTTTAAGTTATTAGTTAAAAGTGTGGGATTGCTGGCATTGAAATGTAGGCTTCACCAAACATAGGATAATAATCTTGTGAATTTAGTGTTACATAGTCAAAATAAAAAATAGTTCATGTGTTCGATAACGCACGATTGTTTAAGTGTAGAGAAAATCATAGGGGTATTTTAATTAGTAGCTACTGTATTCATTGAAGCTATTAAGGAAATGTGGTAATCACCAGCCTTAGTGATACAAATCATATTAGGATTTAGTAAAAAAACTCTTCCTAAAAAAGAGGGAGATTAAAGATAAGAGCACTTCGAAAAGTGCCCTTCAGTAACGACTACTCATTCTAAAAAGAAAGGATGCAATATATCATATGAAGTTAAGTGTATTTAATTATGGGCCTTTTATATAAAAGTTTTATTTTGTTCTGAATAAAAAGGCGGTTGTTTCCGCAACCACCTTTCAGTAAAACAAAGCACTTTTTATGAAATAAATTATGGATGGTCCCTAAAAAAGGTTATAGGATATACCCACATTTTTATAACTAAAGTGACGAACTCAGGTTATAAGGAAGGAACAATTATATTGTATGAAATCTATTCTAGAGTAGTCACAAAGAAAGTTGTCTTCTTATTAGAAGGCAGCTTTTTTTATTAGAAAAAGAAGTAGAAGATTAAGTTACTTGTCCAAACAAATTTTAAAAAAATACATAAAATGCTATTAGTTAGTCAATATTTTAATATTGCTAATTTTTAAGATTAAAAGGGGTGATTTTATGTGTGAATGTGAAGTTTGTAGACGAAAGAAAAATCGGGATCCATTAAACCGGGAGTTTGAGCCGAAAAAACGAGTTCATGAGCCAAAAAAAGAGGATTGTGAGCCAAAAAAAGAGGATTGCGATCAAAAAAAAGAAGATTGCGAATCATTAAATTATTATTCGTTTAGTAAAAATGCAAATTTTTTAGAGGAAGCTATACAAACAGATGAAATCGATCAAATTTCTGAGGAATATATTGAAATAGTTGATTCAGCAGATGTACAAGTTACTACTACAGATACAAAAGCTGCGCTATCTATCCAAGCGGCATTACAAGCAGCTATCGTAGTTGTAGTAAGTATTTCTATAGCAGATAGTGAAAAGGCAGATAAAATAACACAAGAATTATTTCAAAAATCAGCTATTAAACAAATTAATAGACAAAAAACATTTATTAAAAATTCTAGAAACGTAACCGTAACAACTACTGATACAGATATTGCAGTGAATATTCAAATTCTCCTTCAAATTTTATTAGCTTTATTAGTTAAACTAAACATTTTATAAAGTGTCTATCCTATTGATATTTAGCTATAAGTTTTCACTCTAAGTAAATGTTTTTTGTTGTAATACGTGGTACAAGCTTGGACTTTTTATTAAGACTGAATTAATATTCAAGATTAATGGTAAAGCAAGTGTGGAAAACTACAAATAAAGATAAAATACATGATTTAACAGTAATGAAACTTATATTTATGTGAAGTGAAGGAAAGCTGTCTTCTTATTAGGAGTCAGCTTTTGATTTTATTAGCAAAAAGAAGTGAAAATAGAAGATTAAGTTACTTGTCCAAGCAATTTTTATTTAAATGCATATAATGCTGGTAGTTATTTGAAATTTTTATAGGAAACTGATAGGAGTGAACATTGTAAATGGATGATTTAAATAAATTTTCTTCCTTTAAGTTTGATAAGGATCAAAAGAATATAATTATAGACCTTTTACTCTCAGATATTTTTAATAGGCATGGGATCAATGAAGAAAAACTAAAAAATTTATCACCAGAAAAAAAGCAGCAAATTAAAAGTATTGTTTCTGAAATACAATCACAAGTTAATAATTATTTAGATTGAAAGGGGGTGAACGTATGGACAAAACATGTCATTCAGATGAAAATAAAAAGTGGAGTGCATTAGATTCCTCAAATCCTCATCCGTCTTTTAAAAATGCTAGCGTTTCAGAAGCAGCTGCGCAAGAAAGTAAAACGTACCAAATTTCTGAAGAATCTATTACAATTGTAGATTCAGCAGATGTAGAAGTTACTACTACAGATACAAAAGCTGCTTTATCTATTCAAGCAGCATTACAAGCAGCTATTGTGGTTATAATAAGTGTTTCTATAGCAGACAGTGAAAAAGCTGACCGTGTAGCACAAGAATTGTTTCAAAAATCATCTATTAAACAAATTAATAAACAAGAAACTGTTATTAGAAATTCTAGAAATGTTACAGTTACGACTACGGATACAGACATAGCAGTAAATGTTCAAATTCTTCTCCAAATTTTATTAGCTTTACTAGTAAAATTAAATATTTTATAAAATGTTTAACTTGTTTTTTATCTAGTGATTCTTACAGGTGAATATTTACTGTTTTAATTATAGTACAGGCTATAAATATTAATCATAACTGGACTAATATTTAACATCGTCAAAATAATAATGAGAGCAATGTGATGGAAAATAAAGTTTGGTTATTTTATGAAAATTTAAAAGCCATTTCCTTTATTGGATTTGGCTTTTAAATTTTAAACAGTATGAATTTGAAAAGATTATATTAAGATAAAGAATTAAAATATAATGATACAAAATACTTATAAAATTATTCGTGTTTTAGAAAAATAATAAGAAAAAGGTGTTTAAAATAGAATCATTTGCATTAACAGTTCAAGTTTTGAAGAATAGTGCATACAATATAAAGTGTTTTCCTTTCTTCATTTAAGTTTTACGTATATAATTTAAAAGTACTATTTTTATTTTATTATTTTATATTTATAACAGAATAGAGGTTTAAAAATGGGTGTTAAAATCATTACGGATAGTGCGGCGGATTTACCAGTAGAATTGCTGCAAGCATATGATATTGATTTAATTCCACTCCGTGTATATGATGAAGCAGAAACAGAGTATTTAGATGGAGTAACTTTAGAGTCAGTTACATTATTGCAAAAAATGAGAGAAGGCGCTGTTTATAGAACGTCATTGCCTTCACTTGAAACTTTCCAAGAAAAATTTGTTTCTTATGCAAAAGAAGGTAATCCTTGTATATATTTAGCCTTTTCATCTGAACTGTCTGGTACATATCAATCATCAGTTGTCATTAAAGAGGAAGTAAAAGAAACATATGCAGATTTAGATTTAGAAATTATTGATACGAAATGTGCTTCGCTTGGTCAAGGTCTTGTCGTTTTAGAAGCTGCTAAAATGGCAAAAGACGGCGCATCAAAAGAAGAGATTTTAAACCGTGTCGCTTTTCTAATGAACCATATGGAGCACATCTTCACTGTAGCTGACTTACAGTACCTTGTTAGAGGTGGACGTTTAAGTAAAGTAGCTGGTTTTATCGGTGGTTTATTAAACATTAAGCCAATCTTAAACGTGGAAGAAGGAAAACTTGTACCACTTGAAAAGGTGCGAGGGAAAAAGAAAGTATTAAGCCGTATTGTTGATATTATGGAAGAGCGTGGTAAAGACCTTAAAGATCAAACAATCGGTATGACTCACGGTGACGATTTAGAAACAGCCGAAGCATTAAAAGCATTAATTACGGAAAGATTTGGCTGTGAAGTATTTATCGTAAATACAATTGGTGCAGCAATCGGAGCACATACAGGACCTGGAGTTATAACGTTATTTTTCTTAAATGAAGTAGAATAAAGGATTGATCTTTTGATCAATCCTTTTTTATTTTTTAATCTGTGATAATCGGTCGATATGGTATTGATGAAGATAAAATCTTTGAAGTTTTCCTATATCAAATGCAATCTTGTAGAGGGAGTATTTTTTATATGTGGAATGATACTTAATGGTAGAAAAAAAGTATAAATAAGAATGTATTTATAGGAATCTGAATATTTAATGATATCGAAATTTTGTCATTTCATATATAATTGTGTAGGGGAAATATCTGTAACTATTTGTAAAAATAGGAGGCGGCTATAAAAATGCAAGAAATTGCTAGATGGGATTTAAATCGATTGTATTTGAATGAGGATATTCTAATTCTGATTTTGGAGTTGAAAGAGCAATATTTTGTAACAAAAGATGTAGAGGTTCTTTCAAAGCTTATACAAGCTATTGAAAAAGCAGAATACTATTTGTACTGTCAATCGGTTGAAGAAAGTGTTTCATCTGACCTTACTAATTTGACTGTGAAAGTGAAGGAACTAAAAAGTGAAGTACAGCAAGTAATAAAACATAATGAAGTGGAAACTTCAGATAATACTAAGTTAATAAAAGATGAACTTAATGCGTGGGAAAATATGTACATACAATTACGGGATAGGATAGAAATAGCGCACAATAACAAACAATTATCATTTGGACAAGCAAATAACATTGCAATGAATAGTGATAATGAAAAGGAAAGATTAGAAGTATTCGAGTTACTTACAAGTACTTTATATAAGGAAAAAGATATCTTTGCTACTGTATTAAATCAAATAGGGAGATTGCGTAATATAAAGAGTAATGAAATAGAAGATAGAGAGATTTTAACACAATCTTTTCATGCGAATGGCATTTCAGAAACTGTATTATTACAAATGTGGAATGTGACAGAAGAAAACCTTGATAAATTAGTAAGTGCTTTAAACGTGTATAAGAAAGGGAAAGCTTCGATTACATGGCATGAACTTATGACAGTAAAGGAAAGTAATGAGGTTACTATTCCTTTTTCAGTCGCAGTACAAAACGTTTATGATGCATGTAAGAATATTGATGAAGAATTAGCAGAATTTGCACGTAATGCGATAGAAAGTGGATGGATAGATGCTGAACCGAGAGAGAATAAACCACCAGGTGGGTTTTGTGCTCCATTTTTCAGTGAGAAAGAATCGAGAATCTCCATGCGTTATGATGGGAGTATAGATAGTGTAAGAGTGCTCGCTCATGAATTAGGACATGCTTGGCATTTTTATAATATGAGTTTTGAACAATCTACATCTTTTTTAGATGATTATTTGCCGATGAGTACGGCTGAATCAGCATCTATTTTCTTTGAAACGGTACTCTTAAATTATCTAATTGAAACAACGGATAGTAAAGATATGAAAAAGGCATTGCTTAGCTGGAAAATAAGAAATAGTTTTAATTATGTAATGGCAATACGAGCATCGTATCAGTTTGAAAAAACATTTTATGAAAAATGTAAAGAGGGTCCATTAAGTGCTGATGAAATTGAGAAATTATCTATAATGGCACAAAAAGAAGCATATGGAAATGCTTTAAGTGAATACCAGCCGTTTGTATGGATGAAATATATTCAATTTTATATAGCAGATGTTCCTTTTTACAATTATCCATACACATTTGGATATTTAGTAAGTTTTAGCTTATTAGAAATAGCTCAAGAAGGTAAAAGTACTTTTCATTCGAAATATAAAGAGTTTTTACGAGAAACAGGAAAGGCTCCAGTAGAGAAGCTTATGAAAAAACATTTTGAAATAGATATAAGAAATTATGAATTTTGGAATAAGGCTTTTATTCAAATTTCTAAAGACATTGATGAATATTTGCAGCTTATGTAAGGGGAGAGTATAGTGGATCAACAGTTTATAAAAGGTATACCTTTTTCAACTTTAGAATATGCAAAAGCTATAAGTTTATTAAAAGGTTGGGTACATGAACAACAAGAGAAACCAAGGTTTGTAGTAACTGCAAATCCTGAAATTGTTATGTCTGCAAAGGAAAATACGGAAAAATCAAAGCAGTTTAAAAAGATGTTACTATCTGCGGATTTAATAACAGCGGACGGGATTGGTGTCATAATTGGCTCGAAAATATTAAAAGGAACTTTGAAAGAACGTGTTACTGGGGCGGATTTAACTCACGATTTAATAAAATATTGTAACGACAATGAATATCGTGTCTTTCTTTTTGGAGCCGCTCCAGAAAGTAATAAAAAGGCATTAGAAAAATTAAATGAGCAGTTCCTAGGAGCACAGTTTAAAGGACAGCATGGATTTGTAAATGGTGAAGAAATAGAAAAAATAAAAATAAAAATTAAGCAATTCAAGCCGCATTTACTACTCGTAGGACTAGGTTCACCAAAACAAGAAGAGTTCATCTATGAAAACATACAAACATTAAACGTTCCGCTATCTATTGGTATCGGAGGCATGATTGATATAATATCTGGTACTGTAAAAAGAGCACCGAAAATGATGAGGGATACTGGAACTGAATGGCTGTATAGGTTACTCTCACAGCCGAAAAGATTGAAGAGGCAACTTGTACTTCCGAAATTTTTATTGTCGGTTATGTTAGAGAGCGTGAAAGGAATGCTAAGCTAAGATAGGATAAGTAAGATGATAGAGCCGTTATCTAATGAAAAAGCTACAATGATTTTTCAAGAGCTGAAAGTAGAATGTGAAACTTTATTTGAATTTAAAATTCGAAATGCAATACCTATTCACCGTGGTTGGCTAAATTTGAAGTGGAAACTCGAAACGGATGCAGGGGATTTTGTATTAAAGCAATATAATCAAGAACGGTACAAAATGTATAACTCAGACCTTTTAATACAAGCATTACAACAACAGCAAAGATTACATAATAATGGTGTAAGTTGTCCAAGGGTATTAATTTATAAAAATAATGTAATGCATATATCAAAAAGTGATGAAAGATTTATAGTATTAGAACATAAGGAAGGTAGCTTAGTTTCACCAGGAAAAGTGAATCAAAAGGAAATTCACTCTCTTGGTCAGACGATAGGTTATATGCATAACTTGTTAAATGATGGCTCTTTAATAAAAGGAGAAAATCCTAAATTTGTTCCACCTACTAAAGAGGCGAGATTGAAACATTGGGAAGAAAAAATGAGAGAAGTAGAGAAGCTAGGAAAAGAGCACATTCTCCCTTATATAAAATTACAGCAAGAAGCAACACAATTGGTAAATACAGAACAATTTCATAATAGCCAACGGGGATGGGTGCACCGTGATTTATGGGTAGATAATTTCTTGTTTCTTAATGATAAAGTATCAGCGATTCTTGATTTTGATCGCATGGATTACGATTATGTAGAGTTAGATATTGGCCGTGTAGTTATATCGTGCGCATTAAGTGACGGAGTATTAAATAAGAGTCTTGTTGCATCATTTTTAGAAGGGTACCGAAATGAAGTAGACTTTCCAGTAGGGAATATTGTTCGGGCAATTCAAATGCTTTGGTACATGGAGAGTACTTGGTGGATCCATGCCAATATGGATCAGCATAGTGTACCACCTTCACGCTTTGCAGATGAAATGAATTGGATAGCTGAAAATTATGGTGTATTACATAATATATTGGCCGACTTATAAATAAAGAGGAGACTACATACATGAACAGAATCGGCATTATTGGAGCAATGCAAATTGAAATAGATTTACTTTTAGAAAAACTAGTTATACAAGAGGAACAGACAATAGCGGGAATGCCTTTTTATATTGGAGAATTCATGGGAATAGAAGTAATTATTACACGTTCTGGTGTAGGGAAAGTAAATGCAGCTGCATGCGCGCAAACATTAATTCATAAATTTGATGTAGACTCTATCATTAATACGGGCGTTGCTGGCGGATTACATTCAGATGTAAAAGTCGGCGATATAGTTATTTCAACGAATGTTACTCATCATGATGTAAGTAAAACTCAAATGAAAAACTTATTTCCGTTCCAAGAGGAATTTATTGCAAGTAAGGAATTGGTAGAGTTAGCACGTAAAGCTTGTATTAGTAGTAGTTTACAGATTGCAGTTCATGAAGGAAGAATTGTCAGCGGTGAATGTTTTGTTGAAGATTCAAAGTTAAAGGCGAAATTAATAGAAGAATACGCACCTCATTGTACAGAAATGGAAGGGGCAGCAATTGGACATGTTGCCTATATAAATGATATACCGTTTCTCATTATAAGATGTATTTCTGACAGCGCAGATGATGAAGCTCAAATTTCTTATGATGACTTCGCGAAAACTGCTGCGAATTATTGCTCAGAAATTATTATTGAGATGCTTAAAAATATATCTGGTAAAACCATAGTCCAAAAGGAGAGATAGGAATGTTACAAGCATTAATTTTTGATATGGATGGTACGTTATTTCAAACAGATAAAATTTTAGAATTATCATTAGATGATACTTTTGATCACTTAAGATCATTACAATTATGGGATACAGTAACACCAATTGATAAATATAGAGAAATTATGGGTGTGCCGTTACCGAAAGTTTGGGAAGCTTTATTACCAGACCATTCTATTGAAATAAGAGAACAAACAGATGCATATTTTTTAGATAGACTTATTGAAAACATAAAAAGCGGAAAAGGCGCTTTATATCCAAATGTAAAAGAAATATTTACATATATAAAAGAAAATAATTGTTCCATTTACATTGCTAGTAATGGTTTGAAAGAATATTTACGAGCAATCGTAACTTATTATGCTTTAGACAAGTGGGTGATTGAAACGTTTAGTATTGAACAAATACAATCGCTAAATAAAGGTGACTTAGTTAAAAGTATTATGAACAAATATGATATAAAAGAGGCAGCGGTAGTTGGTGACCGGCTATCTGATATAAATGCAGCGAAAGACAACGGTTTACTTGCAATTGGGTGTAATTTTGATTTTGCGCAAGAAGATGAACTTGCTCAGGCTGATGTAGTAATAGATGATTTAATGGAGTTGAAGGGGATATTACCTGCTGTACAGAGGTAAATAAAGTGTGTGCGTTTTTTGCCAAGTCCTATATGTCTTAGTTTATGGAGGGAATATGATTAAAAATAATTTTAAAATTAGTAATATTCCTGCGGTTTTATGGGGAGATAAGAGTGATAAAATTTTTATTGCAGTACATGGAAATATGTCAAATAAGGAAGATACAATTATTCAAATATTAGCTGAAGAAGCCAAACAAAAAGGTTATCAAGTATTAAGCTTTGATTTACCTGAGCATGGAGAAAGAAAAGATGATAATACTCCTTGCCAAGTACAGATTTGTGTTAGTGAATTATCTATAATTATGAATTATGCAAAAGAACATTGGAAAGAAATAAACGTGTTTGCATGTAGTATGGGAGCGTATTTTAGCCTTTTAGCTTATCAAAATGATGTGGTAGAAAAGGCATTATTTTTATCACCAGTAGTTAATATGGAACGAATTATCGAAAATATGATGAAATGGTTTAATGTAACACCAGAGCTTTTGCAAAAAGAAATGATTATAGAGACACCTATTGGTCAAAAGTTATATTGGGATTATTTATGCTATGTAAAAGAACATCCTATTAATATATGGAATATAGATACATATATTATGTACGGAGCCAAGGATGAACTGTGCGAATTTGAAACTATTAACTATTTTACAAAAAAACATCGTTGTGAATTAGAAGTTATGGAGACGGGTGAACATTACTTTCATACTGAAGAACAGTTAAAGATATTTGAACAGTGGTTACACAAACATATCGATTAACAAATTACAATTTATTTTGAACCTGTTAGAGAAGAATGAGAAATATATAAACTTATAGTATATTTGAGAGAATTTATAAATGGTGAATGTATACACTTAAACAAACACATGCTTTAATTCGATAAGAATTAAACAACTTTAAAGAGCCTTATCACACACTAGATTGTAGCAAGGCTCTTATATTTTCATAATAAAATTAATCAACTGTATTATCGGTTTAGATATGAAGTGAAGAATACGCACGCTATGAATTAAATAAAGTAACAACCATAAAAATGCTCAGAATAAATGATTCTCGAGCATTTTATATATTTTCGTACTTAGGGGGAATGGACTTGAAAGATATACATATTCAACAAATAGAAAATTTAATGGGATATGAATTCAGTCATCTCGTTCAAGACAGTGAAGAAGAAGGTTTTAATTTCCTAATAAGGCTAATAAGTGAATATAAAAACGAAATAAATACATTCAATAAAACTGGAGAATGTTTATATGGTATTTTTCAAGGTGATATGTTAATTGGAGTTGGAGGTTTAAATGAGGATCCGTACACAAAAGACAATAAGATTGGGCGGTTAAGGAGATTTTATATTTCAAAGGATTATCGGCGTTTAGGGTTAGGGAACTTATTATTAAACCAACTATTATGTCATGCGGAAAAGTATTTTGAAGTGATTGTATTACATGCTGACACGAAGGAAGGAGATGCGTTCTATACTGCAAATGGATTTGTAAAAGAGGGGTTATATAAGGGATCTAGTCACTACAAAGTATTATCGAGGTAGCTACCAAAAGAATAGACGGACAGGTATTTTAGTTGGTAAATCGATATATCTTAAAAATCGCTGATATATGAAGTTGCGATCCTTATATTAAAAACAACTTTTATAATTTCATTTACTAAATTGTTATTATAAAAAAGAGCACCTTAGCTTTTAAAATTTAGCTTATAAGGTGACTCCTTTTCAGTCAATTACGTTTTAACGTTCATTTGTTTCAATAATAATCCTGGTTTACCTTTTACATAATAAAAATGCGGATTATTTTCATCATCATAAAGCATAATATAAGGCTTTTCATTTAGTGGGAGCAGTATAAGTACTTCGTCTATTGTAGTGTGTAACCATTGATTAGTAATAGAAACCGGCTTAGATAATGGGATTTTTATCATATAGCCATCTTTTGGAACGACATTTAAGTTTTTAAATGTACCAGTAATTGCTTTAGCGTATTGAACTGCTTCTTTTTGGACTATTGGATCTAAAGATTGTTTTTGAATGACCATTTCTTTTTGACAATCAAACACTTCAATTTGTTGATTTGTATTTGCTAATGCATTTGTTGATAATAGAAATAAAAGAAGAGAAATGACCCCGATTTTTTTTATCATAATACAACACCTCACCATTACTATCCCCTCAAAAGCTTTAAATATTTTTCTGTCACATTCATGTAACAAAGATGTTGTATGATACAATTGGTTTTTGTTTAAAAGCAATGGAGGAAAAAATATGAAAGTTTTAATTGCAGATGACGAACAAGATATGTTAAGAATTTTAAAAGCTTATTTTGAAAAAGAAGGCTTCGAAGTTTTATTAGCGAAAGACGGAGAGGAAGCACTTCAAATGTTTTATGATGAAAAAATTGATTTAGCAATTTTGGATTGGATGATGCCGAAACATAGTGGTATTACTGTCTGTCAGGAAATAAAAAAGAATTCAAGCGTGAAAGTATTAATGCTTACGGCGAAAAGTGAAAGCGAAGATGAATTAGCTGCGCTTCAAAGCGGGGCAGATGAGTACGTGAAAAAACCATTTCATCCAGGAGTACTAATTACGCGAGCGAAAAAGCTTATTCAGCATGATGATATTATTCAAGTACAAGATGTAAAGATAAATTTCGCCAAAAATAAAGTATATAAAAATGATATAGAGTTAGAAATTACAAAAACAGAGCTCGAATTAATAAAATGCTTTTTAAATCATAAAGGAACGATTTTAACTCGTAAAAAATTGCTAGATATTGTATGGGGATTTGACTATTTTGGAGAAGAGAGAACGGTTGATACACATGTAAGAAGGCTGCGTAAAAAAATTGGAGAAAATATTATTAAGACGCATCGCGGGCTGGGCTATAGTTTGGAGGAACAAAGTGAATAAACTTGGGAAAAAGTTATTTTTAAGTATTTCTGCAACTGTTATTCTCATCTTTATGATTTCATTATTATTCATTAACAACCTCTTACCGAACTATAATATTTATAAAACACGTGAAAACTTAAATAAATTTACAACACAGATACAAAATACAACAGTGGAAAATATAGAGGATGTTATTCATACAATTGAAAGTGAAAATAACGTTACAATTGCGTATACGCCAATTAATCAGTCAGAAGATGCTATGAACGAAGCGTTACGCATGCAACTTACGAAAAAGAAAGTAACTTTAAATAAGCTTTGGATTACGAAAGACGAAGTTATGAAAGTGAAGACGGAAGGGCAATCGAATAAACTGTACGATCAAGGAAAGGTAAAAGCGAGTTTTTTTGCTAAATATATTGCGAAAGATGATACGATAATTTTAATTGGGACTTCCATTGCGAATTCAAATGAAATTATAAATACGTTAAATACATTTTACTTATACATCGTATGTTTCTCGCTCCTTCTTATTATTTTACTTGTGTGGATACTTTCAAAAATAATAACGACGCCACTTAAGGAGCTAAGTGATGTGGCTCAGGATATTTCACATTTGCAGTTTAAAAGAACGAAAGTGAAAACGAATGATGAAATAGGAGAGTTGGCCAATAGTATTAATATCATGAGTGAAAAACTACATGAGGCACATCAAGACTTAACTGATCGTAATGAACATTTAAAACGATTTATGGGTGATGTAACGCATGAATTAAAGACACCGATCGCATTAGTAAAAGCATACTCTATGGGGATTAAAGATGGATTAGATGATGGGACTTATGTAGATACAATTATTAAACAAACAGATCAAATATCAAACTTAATTGAAGAACTATTACGATTTTCTAAACTAGAAAGAGATATTTTACAAAAAGAAGAATTCCCCATTGAACCACTGGTCCAGAGTATATTAGATAAGCATCAGATTGACCTGGATTCGAAAGCAATTGACTTACAAGTAAACTGTAATACGGGTGATACAATCGTTTATGCAGATTTAAATAAAATGAGAATGGTATTTCAAAATTTAATTTCTAATGCAATAAAATATACAGCAAATCAAAGCATAATAATTACTTTAGAAGATAGAAATAAAAGTATATATTTTCAAATAAAAAATGGCATTCATACGGATAAAATTAAAGATATCGAGAAAATTTGGGAGCCTTTTTACGTACTAGAATCTTCTCGTAGTAAAGAAAAATCAGGTACAGGATTAGGACTAGCGATAGTGAAAAGTATTTTAGAAAGACATGGTTTTGAATATGGAGTTTCCTCTATAAATGGAGAAATTCAATTTTATATAAATGTGAAAAAGGACTAATGAAAATTTAGTCCTTTTTGCAGCTTTAGAGGTTAGCGATACAGGATGAATCACCATAATTTTCAAAATTGATGTATTAAATGGAGAATTAGCAAATGTTCTACTTTCATTAAATTCACGTGAAGTTCACAGGGAAACGTTATATTTACATAGTTACATTTGAATTTAATGAAGTGAGGTATTCGGATTTGAAAAGAAAGAAATTAGTAATTGGTAGCATTTTAATGGGGATGACGTTATCTTTATCTGCATGTGGTTCATCAGATAATATTGTAACTACAAAATCAGGAAGCATTTCAGAAAGTGATTTTAACAAAAAATTAAAAGAAAACTATGGTAAACAGAATTTATCTGAAATGGTAGTAGAGAAAGTATTAAATGATAAATATAAAGTTACGGATGAAGAGGTAACGAAACAACTGAAAGAATTAAAAGACAAGATGGGCGATAATTTTAATACATATATGGAATCTAATGGTGTGAAAAATGAAGATCAGTTGAAAGAGAAATTAAAGCTTACTTTCGCTTTTGAAAAAGCTATTAAAGCAACCGTAACGGAAAAAGATATTAAAGATCACTATAAGCCAAAGCTTCAAGTTAGCCATATTTTAGTGAAAGATGAAAAGACAGCAAAAGAAATTAAAGAAAAATTAAATAGTGGCGAAGATTTCGCGGCATTGGCTAAACAATATTCAGAGGATCCAGGTTCTAAAGAAAAAGGTGGAGAACTATCTGAATTTGGACCAGGTATGATGGTGAAAGAATTTGAGGATGCTGCATATAAGTTAGAAGTTGGTCAATTGAGTGAACCTGTTAAATCTTCTTTCGGATATCATATTATTAAGTTAACGGATAAAAAAGAGCTTAAACCGTATGAGGAAGAGAAAGAGAATATTCGTAAAGAATTAGAACAGCAACGTATACAAGATCCTCAATTCCATCAACAAGTTACTAGAGATCTGCTTAAAAATGCAGATATAAAGGTATCTGATAAAGACTTGAAAGATACCTTTAAAGAGTTAGAAAAATAATAAATGGAATGTAAGACAATCGATAGAAATATCGGTTGTCTTTTTCTCTATTTTTCCGGCTATTTGCCGGGCAGTAAGACCCCAAAACTCAAAATTCAGCGGAAGCAAAGAAGTTAGGTGTGGGCTCCGCTACCCGTAAACGCCCGATTGGTGAGGGCTCACTTTATATAGAAGCTGGGAGTGGGAAAATACTTTCACACCTGTATTGAATTTTACTTAATAAGAAATCTTTGAGTTTCTCAACTATTATATAAAAATAAAACTGAATTTTCAGTTATTTTGTTATATAGTAAAAGAGAACGAATAAGGGGAGGGAACATTTTGAGTAAAAAGAAAATGGCAATTACACTGTCAGCAATGCTATCTGCAACAATTATACCTAGCTTTACTATGGATGTGCATGCAGAGAAGAAAGAAGAGACTAAAAATACGAAAATTGAATTAGAAAATGGGATGACAAAGCCGATTTATTCTCTCGATGAAGCCATTATCGAAAATTTATATGTAGAGACAGAAGTTGATAGTGATCGCGACGGTAAGAAAGACAGAGTATCGATAAAAGTTATGCGTCCAAAGACAGATTCGAATGTGAAGGTTCCTGTTATTTATGAAATGAGTCCATATCGATCAGGATTAAAAGATGTTCCTGTATATAATGTAGATGAAGAATTGTATGCGTATGAAGGAAAACCGTATGGAGCGGTTAATCTTGGTTCGTATGGGAACTATTACGTGCCAAGAGGTTATGCAGTTATTCTAGGCGAAAGTATCGGTACTGGAAAATCAGATGGATGCCCTACAACTGGAGATGAACAAGAAATACTCGGTACAAAGTCTGTTATTGATTGGGTAAACGGTCGCGCGAAAGCATTTACAGAACAAGGTGAGGAAGTTCAGGCAAATTGGTCTACAGGAAATGTAGGTATGACTGGAGTTTCTTATAATGGTACACTACCAAATGCTGTTGCGACTACTGGAGTTGAAGGTTTAAAAACAATTATTCCAATCGCAGCAATTAGTAGTTGGTATGATTATTATCGTGCAAATGGTGCAGTAATTGCGCCAGGCGGATATCAAGGAGAAGATACAGATAATATGGCAGAAGCAGTACTGACAAGGGAAAATCCTGAAGTTTGCGGACAAGTTATAAAAGAGTTAACGGCTGGACAAGACCGAAAAACAGGTAATTATAATGATTTTTGGGATAAACGTAACTATGTAAAAGATACTAAAAATGTAAAAGCGAGTGTATTTGTTGTTCATGGTTTAAACGATTGGAATGTTAAAACGAAACAGTTCGCACAATGGTGGGATGCTCTTGGAGAAAATCATGTACCTCGTAAAATGTGGCTACATCAAGGTGGACACGGTGGGACATCAAGTAATAACTGGCAGCAAACACAAAATAAATGGTTAGATTATTGGTTGTATGGAATTGAAAATGGAATTATGGATGAACCAATGGTTGATGTGCAAAGAGAAAATAAATCGTGGCAAAAGATAAAAAATTGGCCAGATCCAGCGGCTGTACCTTCAAAAATCCGTATGTATTTAAGTAATAAATCAGTCAATTTGCCACTAAGTATGGGATCGGTTAATAAAGCTTTCTCATTCGTAGATGATGCACAAATCAAATCAAATCAATTAGTAGCAAACCCAGAATTAGAAGTAGCCAATCGATTAGTATATACAATGCCTGTACTGCAAAAAGATACAGGCATAAGTGGTACACCAAAGATTTCAATTACAGGAAATATTGATCGATCTGTATCAAATTTAACAGCATTACTTGTTGACTATGGAGGAGCGAAGCCGGAAATCGTAACGAGGGGCTGGATGGATCCACAAAACTTAAATAATATAGAAGATTCAACAGCGATTCAACCGGGCAAAGATTATACATTTACATGGGACATGCAGCCAGATGATTATGTCTTTAAAGCTGGACATCAAATAGGGGTCGTTTTAATTGCTAGCGACTATGATTATACAATTAGACCGAAAGCGGGCACGAAACTTACAGTGAAATTAAGTGAAGTGACATTGCCGATTGTGAAATAAATATTTTTTCCAAAGAGCTTACTAAAGTAAGCTTTTTGTTTTATAGTCTGAATTTTTAATTTTATATTTCAAATTGGAAGGTTATGTAATACAATATCATTATATTCTATGGAAAGTGAGTGATATATTATGACAGTCAGCTCTTTCGAAAGCGCATTAAAATTAGAGGTACGAGAAGATTAGTTGAATTGGAATCTTCCGTACGTAAAAACGGAGGAGAAAATAAATGTTTAGTTTTTATAGTACACTTTGTACGGAACTGTATGATTACACAAAACCAGTCGGTTATTCTTTAAATGGTGATATTGAGTATTACAAAGAACGTTTAAAAGATTGTAGAGGTAGAATTCTCGAAGCTGCAGTAGGTTCAGGGCGTGTCATCATTCCGCTTCTAGAGGCTGGTTTTAAAGTGGATGGGATAGATTATTCACCTGAAATGCTTGATTCTTGCCGTAAGCGGTGTAAAGAGAGAGGCTTACATCCTAATTTATATGAAGGAAGCTTGCAACAATTTTCACTTCCGCATAAATATGAGGCAATTATCATTCCTACTGGATCTTTTTGTTTAATTGAAAATCGTGTGGATTCTATAAACGCATTGAAATGTTTTTATGAACATCTTAATCCAGGCGGACGATTAATCGTAGATATTATGCTTCCGCATGACTGGAAGACTGGGGAAATTCATACATCGACTTTTTCTTTGCCGAGTGGAGACGGAATCACATTAGAAAATAAATCAATTGAAATAGATTGGCTGAACCAAGTTACTGTATCATATTTGAAATATGAAAAGTGGAGTAAAGGACAGCTAGTACAAACAGAGTTACAACGTTTTGCGCTGCGCTGGTATGGAATAGTAGAGTTTAAACTCCTTTTAGAAAGTATAGGTTTCTCTAACATTACTTGCTCTGCTGAATATGTTTATGAAAAAGAACCGTCAAATGCAAATCAAATGATTACTTTTGAAGCTCTGCGAAACGAAAAATAGAGAACTATCTATGGAAACAAGGCAGTCAATACAAAAACGACTGTCTTGTTTCCATTGTCCAAGCATTCTCCTACTAACTACATATACTATTTATGTTAAAATCGGTCACTATTTTAAACAGGACTGCTATTTTAATATATATAACTATTCAGGGAAGAGGGGAGAATAAATTTGGAAAACGAAGAACAAGGTAGAATTGAAAATCAAGTGTATTCAAATCGTGTAGTAAGATCAGAATTTGATGCGAATTGGGAAACTTGTATATCAAAGAGTGGTTATGTAATTTATATAGCAACAAGTAATAATGCTGAAGTAATAGTACTTCTTGCAGATGGTTCAAGTAAATTATTAATTTTCGAAAAAGGTGGTAAAGTAGTAGTAGGTGGCGGTGGAACAAGTCATTACAGTAAGCCACATATTGCAAGAAATATTTAAGGTAAAACATGTTAATTGAGAAGAAGCTGGAAGACGGTTAGTCATTCATATTTAGAGAATGACTAACCGTTTTTAAATGTAGTTTTTGAAGAATTATATAACCAATATAAAAAGCATTTCCTATTTCGGGAAATGCTTTTTATATGTTATAGTATAATAGTGTTTTAAAACAATGTTATTTTAATATATTTCAAATTTTGTTATGTATTATTTTTATATTAAATTAGCACCTAAAGTATTTTTTTATATAAGGAGTAGTAATTAGAGAAATGAAAAATATAGACTTTATACTAGAAAGTGATGAGGCATTAAAACCGTCTGAACGATTAGTACTATTATTATTAGAGAAGCATAGAATGTTATATACGAACGATCTATTGGCATTATCGAATTTATCATATAAAACATTAACAGATTCATTAACGGCGCTTGTTTTAAAATCGTATGTGTTAAAGGAAACAGGTAAGGGAAGAAGACAGAATTGCTATAGATTAGTATGATAAGGCAGCTGTTTTAGAGATTTTTACATATGTTTTTTAATCGTAAGGCGAAAATGTGTTTTTGGTTTTCAAACGAAAAACTTACTATAAAAGGGACTAAGATAGTAGTATTTCATTTTTGTAAGTGTAATTATTTCGTTATTGAAAATACTAAAATAAAATAAACCGCATAAAACAGAAATAAAAAAACAATCCATTTTAAAAATGGATTGTTTTTTTATTGGAATAATATTATTTGATATGTTGAAAGCATGAATAGCAGAATAAACATTACCTGTTATAGTTCATGTAACTGAACGAATATGATGAAAACTATGTGTATAGTTTTTTTAATTGCTTTTTTCAGTAACTCTAATGAAATCATAGTCTTTATTGTTTAAAGGTATTATTTTTAACATTATTGCTATTCAACATTTAGTACAAAAGTGTTTTATAATATTATTATGTAAACTTAAGTTTTTAAAAGGAAAATGTAATAATTAATAGAACATGTAGAAGGGGATGCTTAAATATTTTGAAGGATAGGAGATTATTATGGAGCATTTACAATCAATAGCACAAGCTGTTTTAAGTGGTCATAAGGAAAAAGTAGTGGAGTTTATAAAGGCGAGTCCAAGTATTGTTAACGAATGTAGTGAAGATGGATGGACACCACTTCATTTAGCAGCTTATTTTGGACAGAAAGAAATAGCGAGTTTTCTTTTAGAAAGCGGTGCAGATATACATAGTAGAGCGAAAAACGAAAATGAAAATACGCCTTTGCAAGCAGCAATTGCGAATAAGCAAAGTGAACTTGTTGCTTTCTTAATTGAAAAAGGATCAGATGTAAATATTATGCAAAGTGGTGGCTGGACAGGACTTCACGAAGCGGCATTATTAGGAAATGAAGAAATAATTATGTTACTCCTTAAAAATGGAGCTAATAAGATGATAAAGAAATATGATGGGAAAACAGCGTATGATATTGCATTAGAAAAAGGATATGATCATCTATTACATCATTTGAAACAGGAAGTGAACTTATGATGAATAAATGGAGTGTTGGTATATTTTTATTTAATGAAGTAGAAGTGTTAGACTTTGCAGGGCCATTTGAAGTTTTTTCTGTAACTGAGGTGAATGAAGAAAAACCATTTACTGTTTATACCGTTAGCGAGAATGGGGAAATGATTACAGCAAGGAACGGATTGAAGGTACAGCCAGATTATAGTATTGAAAATTTACCACCAGTGGATATTTTAATAATTCCGGGTGGGCTAGGTGCTAGAGAATATGAAATAAAAAATGAAATAGTAATAAAATGGATTCGCCAACAAATGAAAGAAGTAAAGCTGATGACTTCAGTTTGTACAGGAGCGCTATTACTGGCGAAAGCAGGTTTACTGGAAGGTTTAAAAGCAACAACACATTGGGCTAGTATTGAAAAGTTTAAAAATGAGTTTCAAAATGTTGAAGTTATAGAAAATGTAAATTTTGTAGATGAAGGACATATTATAACATCTGCCGGAATTTCAGCTGGAATTAATATGGCATTTCATATTGTGAAAAACTTGTTAGGTATGCATGTTGCGGAGGACACAGCGAAGCGAATGGAGTATGATATTAGTTTGCCAAATTAAAAAGCCCGGATTGGGCTTTTTATATTGAATGAATATAGTTAAGCTCTTCATCACTCAAAATAGGGCGAACAGATGCATTTGCATTTTCTTGTGCTTGCATTCCGGTTTTGGCACCAGGAATTACAACACTTACTGCCGGATGAGAGAGTACATAGCGAAGTGCAAGTTGCCCTAGGGTCTGATTTTTATTTGAGAGCAATCGAAGTTTTTCTACGGTTTGTAAGTCTTCTTGAAACCAAGTTTCATTTGGCCATTCTTTGCGTAAATCTCCATCTGGAAAAATTGTTTTATTTGTGAATTTTCCAGTTAAAATACCCATTTTTAATGGACCACGAATAACAGCTCCTAGATTTTTCTCTTGTAAGAATGGTAATATATCTTTTTCTGGTTTTCGATTTAATATATTGTAATCAAGTTGTACGATATCAATTTCGTTGTTGTTATTGAAATGATGAATGTATTGTAAATCATGAGTCGAAACACCGACTGCCCTTACTTTTCCATCACGTTTTAATATGTCAAATGCACGTAGAAATGCTTCTGTTTCTCTACGATTATGCCACCAAATATGACAAAAATAAAGATCAATATAATCTGTTTGAAGACGTTGTAAACTTGTTTCAAATACGGCGATGATTTTTTCGGGAGTATCATATACAGGAACTCCATTAGGGTCGTAGTGGTGTCCGATTAAACCACCTTTCGTTGATAGGATAATATCATTACGATGTCCTTTAATCGCGGTAGCCACCAACTTTTCACTATGTCCTAAACCATACACATCTGCAGTATCAATAAAATTCACACCACACTCAATTGCTTTTTTTATAGCAGTTATAGATTGTATATCGTTAACAGGTCCCCATTCATCACCACCGATTGCCCATGCCCCAAAACCTATTTCAGAAACAGTTATTCCAGTTTTACCTAATGTGCGGTAATGCATATTTCCCCTCCTTGTAAGCATGTTATAACATGGATATGTGGGGAAGGAATTTTGTGTGTAAAAAAACTCTTCTACAATAGTAGAAAAAGAATTACAGAAACTACTATTTTATAGCAGCATGTATAAAAAAAAACGGTGTAAATGTAGAAATGTCGTCGAATGCTATCTTTAATTGGTTAATTTATGGGATATTTTTGTGAAGGAGTTTATTTTATAAGAATAGAATTTAGTTTAGTAAGAAAACGTGCCGATGGTAGTGAAAAATATGGGTTAGGGGGATTTGAATGAGGAAACTCAAACGAGTAAATGTTCCTAATATACCAGAACAATCATCACAACCTAGTGACAAGCGTAAGATAAATAAAAAGAAGTTAAGGCGTCTTATTTTAATGGTCCTTTTTATTGCGGCAACTACTCTGTACGTTCAATATATTTTAACGAAACAACAAGAAGTAATTGATAAAAAGAAAGATACGATTACGGATCAAAAGAAACAATTAGTATCTTTAAAGAAAGATAAAGGTTCTTTAAAGACTAACATAGAAAATTTAACAGACGATGAAGAAGAAATTTTGAAGTTTGCGAGAAAAGAGTATCAATTTTCTAAGTCAAATGAAACTATATTTGTGATGCCAAAGTAATAAAAAAACAGTTAGCCATTGAACTGCACCTCCAATTGTTAGACACCGTCTAACAATTGGAGGTGCAGTTTTTTATGTATGAATGTCATGGTACAAGGAACAATCACATATTGTAAAAATGAAGAGTTTAAGGTATTTGCATAAATATGGAATATGCACTAAAATAAATGTTGTTAAAATTCTGTCAATTATATTATAATACAAGGTAAGCGGATACATTTTTTAATCAACGTTGAGTTCCTCGCTCATACGACTATTAAGAAACCCGTTATCCTCGTATAAGAAAGGAAGATAGCTGTGTACGCTTCAAATACAATTTATATCGTAGGGGATGCGAAAGCACCTCAAAATAATCCCATTACTGAAAAGTTTAAAAGCTATTTCGTAGCATTTGTACTTGTTAAGGATACAGGGGAAATTGTAGATGCAGACTGCTCAGCGACAATTGCATTAACATCTCGATTTGTTAAATATTTATTTCTACATAAAAATATAAATGACCCGGCGTTAGTAATGGAAGTAAAGAACCGATATTTCGGCTCTTCTCAAAAAGCGTTACTTGTAGCGCTAAAAGATGCACAGAAAAAATATAATCAGATTGCTGCTTTGTCTACTCAATCATAGACAAAATCCAGCCGTAAGAATCATTCTTATGGCTGGATTTTTTTATTTCACATTATCGTTCTACATCAAAAGTAAACGAAAACAAAGTAGAGAGATAGGAGAGTAAATGCTCAATAGGTTTACCTAATAATTCGTGGGTATAAATCTCCGGTGGATTAAGATTTCACTTCATTGGAGAACGAAAGGATGAACAAAATGAAAATTACAGATGTAAAAGTAAATCGTAGACGTATAAAACTTCATACACCGTTTAAAACCGCCCTTCGTACTGTAACAGAAATTGAAAGTATAGATGTTTATATTCATACAGACGAAGGAGTGATTGGTAAGGGGGCTGCAGCCGCAACGCCAGTTATTACGGGTGATTTCACCAGTGGAATGGAAGAAGCGATTTTAGGACCGATGCGTTCATGTTTAATTGGTCAAGATATCATTCAGTTTCAGCAGTTACTACAGCGCATTCAAATGAGTTGTATTGGAAATTCAAGTGCGAAAGCAGCGGTAGATATCGCTCTATATGATGTATATTGCCAATATCAAAATGTGCCGTTATATGCATTGTTAGGCGGGAAGAAAGAAATTTATACCGATATTACAGTGAGTGTGGATGAGCCTGTATTAATGGCAAAAGAAGCGAAGAAACATATAGAAAAAGGATTTCAAACATTAAAGATTAAAGTGGGTAAAGAGGCGCATTTAGATTTGGAACGTATTGAGGCAATTCGAAATGTGGTACCAAGAAATACGACATTACGTTTAGATGCGAATCAAGGTTGGAGTCCAAAAGAAGCGATCTCTATCATTCAAGAGATGGAAAATCGTAATTTAAATATAGAATTTATTGAACAACCAGTACACGCGAAAGATTGGGATGGGTTAAAGTATGTCAAAGATCGTGTGCAAACGCCAATTATGGCCGATGAAAGTATATTTTCAGCAAGTGATGCATTAAAGCTCGTTCAAGGAAGATACGCAGACTTAATTAATATTAAATTAATGAAATGTGGTGGCATACGTGAAGCATGGCGTATTGCAGATATCGCAGAAACGGCTGGTGTGAAGTGTATGGTGGGAAGCATGATGGAATCTTCACTTTCCGTTAGCGCTGTTGCACATTTAGCGGCAGCACATCCTAATATACATTATTTTGATCTTGATGCACCGCTTTGGTTAATGGAAGAGCCAGAAGGAATGACTTATTCTGGATCAAAGGTAAACCTTCAATCAACAGTGAATAGTAAGTCTTAGGAGAAGAGACTAGTAAACTATTTTTTTAAGGGGGATATATATGAAAAAAGCAGGAACTGCATTTTTAACAACTTTATTTATATTTTCATCGTTTACATCGGCAAATGCTGAAGAAAAGAAGGATAATAAAGCATTTATAGATGTATCTGCTGCAACGTTATGGACAGCACCTGATTCATTAAGGTCAATCGATACACCGAGTGCAACAAATCCAGTGGATCTTTGGAAATGGACGAAATCAATGACACTTGACGAGAAACTATGGTTAACAAATGCAAATAAATTAGAAACACAAGCGTTACTCGGTCAAGAAGTAACTGTTATTGATAAGAAAGGCGAGTGGGTGAAGGTATTAGTGCATGGACAGCCAACACCACGAAATGAAGAAGGTTATCCGGGCTGGATGCCTGAAAAGCAATTAACATATAATCAAGAATTTGCAGATAAAACAAATGAACCTTTTGTGTTAATAACAAAGCCAACAGCGATTTTATATATAAATCCTTCTGAAAAACATAAATCACTTGAAGTCAGTTATAATACAAGACTGCCGCTATTAAGTGAAGACACAATTTCATACCGTGTATTGTTGCCAAATGGTCAGAAAGCATGGCTACGAAAAAATGATGGAACAGTTTACCGTTCTCAAACTGATATTCCAAAACCGACAGCTGATGATTTAATTAACACAGGGAAAATGTTTTTAGGTTTACCGTATATATGGGCTGGTACAAGTGGTTTTGGATTTGATTGCTCTGGCTTCACGCATACGATCTATAAATCGCACGGCATTACAATTCCGCGAGATTCTGGACCGCAATCAAGAGCAGGAATTGCAGTTAATAAAGAAAACTTACAAAAGGGAGATTTAATCTTCTTTGCACATGATCAAGGGAAAGGTAGTGTCCATCACGTTGCAATGTATATTGGTGATGGCAATATGATTCACTCACCAAGAGCTGAAAGGTCGGTAGAGATTATACCGCTAAATACACCAGGATATATAGAAGAATACGCTGGTGCACGTCGTTACTTACCTTAAAAATAGAGGGGGTTTTCAAATGAAAAAAATTGTTCGTTACTCATTAGTTAGTACTCTATTAGCTTCTTCATTTTTAGTTGGCTGCGCAAAAGAAAAAACTGCAACAAAGCCGAAAGATGAGAAGAAAGTATTACAGTTACTAGAAACGGGTGAAATTCCGTCGTTAAATTCAGGGAAAGTAACAGATGCGGTCTCGTTTAACGTTTTGAATAACGTAATGGAAGGACTGTTCCGACTATCGAAAAATGATGAAGTAATTGAAGCCGGCGCACAAAAATATGAAGTGAGTAAAGATGGAAAGACATATACATTCCAGTTGCGTGATGCGAAATGGTCTAATGGAGATCCAGTAACCGCTCATGATTACGTATACGCTTGGAAGCAATTGATTAATCCAGATACAGCTTCTCAATATGCATACATTGCGTACGATGTAAAAAATGCTGAGAAGATAAATAAAAAACAACTAGGTCTAGATGAATTAGGGGTAAAAGCGAAGGATGATAAAACGTTCGTCGTAGAGCTAGAACATCCTGTACCGTATTTTACGAAATTATTAATTTTACCATCCTTCTATCCAATTAACGAAAAATATGCGAAAGAGCAAGGTGAAAAATACGGATTAGAGGCAAATAAAGCGGTATATAATGGACCGTTTACATTATCAGAGTGGAAGCACGAAGCTAGCTTTACAATGAAGAAAAACGATAAGTATTGGGATAAAAAAGAAGTGAAGTTAGATGAAGTAAACTATCAAATTGTAAAAGAAATTTCAACTGCGGTAAATTTATATGAAACAGATAAAGTTGATAGAGCTGTTATTTCTACAGAATTCGTGGATAAATATAAAAATAATAAAGAGCTAAAACAATATACAGATCCAGTTATGTACTTCTTCCGATTTAATGAAAATGTACCGATTCTTAAAAATAAAAATGCACGTCTTGCGCTAAGTACAGTTTTTGATAAGAAAGGACTTGCGGATTCATTTTTAAATGATGGTTCGGTTGCTGCAAACTATTACGTACCAAAAGGATTTTTAAAGGGACCAGATAAAAAAGATTTTAGAAGTACGGCAGGTGAGTTTAATAAAACTGATGTAAAAAAAGCGAAAGAATATTGGGAAAAGGCAAAGCAAGAAACAGGTACAGATGAAGTGACGTTAGAACTATTAAATTATGACTTAGAAAACTTTAAAAAAGTTGGAGAGTACATTAAAGAGCAGCTTGAGAAAAACTTACCAGGCTTAAAAGTGAATGTGAAATTACAGCCACATACGCAAAAATTAGCACTTGAGAAGAAAAAAGAATATGAAATGTCGTTATCACGCTGGTTACCGGATTATCCAGATCCAATGACTTACTTAGAAGTATTCCTTTCTGGAAGTAGCGTCAATAATACAGAATATGCAAACCCAGAATATGATGCGTTAATTAAGAAGATTAAAACAGAATTAGGTAATGATGAAAAGGCTCGCTGGAAAGCAATGCAAGAAGCTGAAAAAATGCTACTGGATGATGCAGTAATTGCACCGGTATTCCAGCGCGGATTATCTTACTTACAAAAACCATATGTGAAAGATTTATATGTACATCAATTTGGTCCAGCTACAAGTTTAAAATGGGCAGATGTACAAAAATAAAAGAATGGGGAAACAGACTTCACGTATGTGATAGTCTGTTTTTTTGTACAGTTCCGAATGAAATATAGACATTTCATATGTTTTTTTACGACTTAAAAATAAAATTATTACTAAAATTCCAGTGTGAAATTTATGTAGAATCTTGTATAATTAACGTGTTTCTATGGAAACATTTTCTTGCGCTATTTATATAGGGCTTAATAGAACAAGGAAGGAAATACATACATGTATATAATAGACAAATAGAATGGAACATGTATAGAGAAAAAGGAGAGAAAAGATGGCGTGTCAAAAACAAGGGTTACAATTTAATAACGATAGAAAGAGGGACAGAAGATGAAAATGAAGCATGCTTTTGGTCCTATAATTTTAGCGTGTGTGCTTTTTTTCATTATCATTCTAATCCCATCAAAAAGTTTAGTATCGCTTATTAGTGATAAGAAGGTAGAAGATGCGGCAACTTCTTTACAAAAAGAGAAATTACAAAGTGTTTTCTTGCAGCAAAAAATGTTAGAGAATTCACAGTATTTACCGATGTACGGTTCATCAGAATTTTTACGAATGGATGCATATCATCCGTCTAATTATTTCAAAGTAAATCCAGCTGGTTTTACACCGTTTTTAATTGGAACTGGCGGTACACAAAGCTTAGCTCATATTTTAAATATGACATCTACTATGGATGAATTAGAAGGTAAAAAAGTAGTCTTTGTTCTTTCACCACAATGGTTTACAAAGACTGGTGTTTCACAAGGGGATTTCACTAATAATTTCTCCAAACAACAAGCATATCATTTTATTTTTAATGATGAGATAAATCCAGAAATGAAGAAGCAAATCGCGAAACGGCTATTAGATTATAAAGTTGTTCAAGAAGATGATATATTAAAAAATTCATTAGAAGGTATTGTATATAATGATACGAAACATAACATAAAAGCAGGTTTAGTTAAACCACTTGCTTATATGCATCGAAATATTTTAGATCATAGAGATTTATTTAACTCTTTATTTAAAATCGAACCGATGAAAGAGAAAACAAATAGCGGACTTCGTTCAATTTCTTGGGAAGACGCACGTAAACACGCAGAACAAGAAGGGAAAACAGAGTCTACTACAAATACATTTGGAATTGAAAATCCGTATTATCATAAGAATAATCTGAAGAAAAAACTAAAAGGTTTAAAAAACTTTAGAGCAAATGAAACATATGATGAATCACCAGAATACGATGATTTACAAATTATTTTAGATTTATTTAAAGAGAAAAATGTCAAACCACTCTTTATTTCTGTACCTGTAAATGGACCTTGGTATGATTATACTGGCTTCCCGAAAGAACGCCGTGAAGTGTATTATAATAAAGTTCGAGAACAGGTTGAGAAAGCAGGATATCCAGTAGTTGATTTCTCTGGTCATGAATATGATAAGTATTTCTTAAAAGATACGATTCATTTAGGCTGGAAAGGTTGGATTTATTTTGATGAAGCAGTGCAGAAATTTAATTCTGAGAAATAAAGTATAGAAATCGGAATGGCTATGAGCCATTCCGATTTTTTTAGTATAGAGGATTTTGGTGAGGACAATTTGGGAATGCATGTATATCTTGAATCTGTCTATAATCATAATGTTTCATTGCAAACTGGGCTTGATAAAGGTATTCATACACATATAATTGACCATCATGCGCTGAACATAATACACCAGAAGTTCCTTGCCCATTTATGAAGGAAATACCGATAGGGCGTCCGATTAAGTATGGTATTTTTTGCTGCCAATGCATAGGGGAATCACTCCTTTTTGAGATAATATACGAAAGAAATGATTAAATGGTTGCTTATCCATGTAAATGTAGATGGAAAGGTGTTATATAATTCCTGAAGATTAATTCATATATAAATAAAAAACCGCTATAATTCCGAATGAATTTATAGCGGTTTTTATTATATTCTTAAGCGAGATTTTTACGCTTTTTTGTCCATTTTTTTATAACGAAGTATAAAAGTATAAGTACGACGCCACCAATTGCGAATGATTTCACATACGGACCAGCAATATCATTTATATTCTCCCAATTTTCACCTAGTTTTTCACCTAAATAAATGAAAATAATAGACCAAGGGATAATCGCAAGTGCTGTTAATGTAGTGAAACGTAGTAAAGGCATTTTTGTAATACCAGCAGGAATTGAAATCGCATGACGTACTACTGGAATGAAGCGTGCTGTAAAAATGACGCCAGTTCCGTAACGATTAAACCAATCTTCTGCAGCATCTATTTGTTTTTTATGTATGAAAATATATTTTCCATAACGTTCTAATATAGGTCGTCCGCCGTATCGTCCAAGCCAATAAATAAAGATTTGGGCAATAACACCGCCAATTGTACCGAATACAACTGCGCCTATAAATGAGATACTTCCATTGAATACTAAGTATCCTGCATAAGCAAGGACAATTTCACTTGGGATGATCTCAATCATAAGTCCAAGCATAATGCCCCAATAACCTAATCCTTCAAAAAACGTTAATACTGAATGAATAAAACTACTTAACATTGTTGCACCTTCTAGTTTATGAATTTTTGAGTATAAGAACCTTTTATTTAATTACCTAAAAGGTTCACTATATGTAGATTATACCTTATTTACATAGGGGATTGCTATTTCAATTCTTTTATGTCTCTCATAAGTATTATAGTAATGGATATAAGCCGCGTTTTCATGAAGGGTTAATGAAAAGATTATTAAAAATTTCTCATAAAAAAATAGAAGCATTTCTGCTCCTATTTTTTAAGGCTTCACATCTAAGTTCTGTAAAAATAAAGTTGCTGTTACGTAACGCTTTGCTAACATTTGTACATAAGCGGTATGTACAGAAAGGGTCGCAATAATAATAGCGTTACGAATTGCTTCGCGTTGTTCGTTATTAATTTGATCGAACTTGCTTGCGATTTTATCAGCTTTTTCTTTTACAATGTTTTCAATTGTATGAACGGTATCTGTTGCATTTAATTGTAAGCAATTCCCTTGATTGAGTTCTTCAAATAGAGAAGAGTATGCTACATATAAATGAACAGGATTGATTAAATCATCACTTCGATCGGCTGGGTCATTTACAATAAGGCGTAATAGCTTACGAATGGATTCAAAATCAAGTGCTGTTTTTAAATCTTCGACAATAAATAGTAAGGCTGCTTGTTCAATTGAATATTTTTTCCCTTTTTGAGGAGAGCCAATCATTTCTTTTATATCTCGTTTCACCCAGTTTTGCATAGCAGTTACAGAGAAACTTGTGTTTTCAATCTGATTGCCAAGCGCAACTATTTCATTTAAAGAAAAACCGACATCAGTATCGTCAATTTTAATCAGCTTTTCAAAAATAGGTGAAAGTGCGGTAGTAATAAAAGCTGTAACGCTTTGTCCGCTTTCAATATCTTTTTTATGTGACTTTGCCCAAGCTTCCTGTAAAATACCGAGAGGCTTTTTCGTATTCCATCCTCTTAGTGATAGAAGAAGGGTAGCCATTTCGTTTCGTGTGAGATGAAATGTTTCCATCTTTTCACCTCCAAAATAATAAAAAGTTCTTATGAACTTATAATATGTTTTGTTTCATTTAAAGTCAATTCTGTTTTGCTTAATTTTTCCTTTGTCACCAAACTGTCGGAAGTAAATAATACTTGCATATTTCGACAAAAGTTCATATAATAAGTTCATAAGAACCTTTAAAATGTTCTTAAAAATAAATCTATCATTCTGAATTTACTAGAAAGATAGATTTCACATATATCTATATAAAAGGAGAATGGATATAATATGTTGAAAAAACTTGTAGCAGTAATGACAGCATTTATGGTTATCTTTGGGGCTAGCAGCTTTATGTTCGTAGATCATGCGGCAGCGAAAAGTTACAAATCTGGTAAAAAATCATTTACACCAAGTTCAGGTCAAAAGTCAAAAGTTGATTTAAACAAAAAAGACTCAAATGTAAATTCTCAAAAAACGACTCCAGATTCAAAAACGAAAGCAACAAACACAGCACCAAAAAGTAATAAAGGAAGCTTTATGAAAGGTTTATTACTAGGTGGTCTTGGTGGTTTACTAATGGGTAGCTTATTTGCAAATATGGGAGCTCTTGGTTCTGTATTAGCGTTTATGGTAAATATGTTAGTAATGGCTGGTATCGTAATGTTAGCAGTTCGTGCATTTAAATACTTCAAAGACCAACGTAAAAAGAAGGCAGATGAAGTAGCATGGAAACAATAAAAATTTCTGAACAAGAATTAATAAATGCGCTTTGCGTATATATAGCTGAAAAAAGACAAGTGGGTCCAGAAGAAGTGTTAGTTGAACTCATGTATGACGATGACTACGGTTTCTCTGCGGAAGTAGAGGTAAATGGTCGCCAGCAAATTTTAATTCAAGCAAACTTAATCGAAGCATTACGCTTATTGCTTGACAGAGAATATAATGTCAATTCATTCGCAGCGAGATTACAGCTTGAATTAGATGATGAAGAAGGTATTTACGCATTAGCGAAATTTAATAACTCGGATGAGTAGAGAAAAGAGCTGTTGAGAATAATCTCAGCAGCTCTTTTTAGTATGTGCATATGTAGAAGAATAATCACGCCAAATTTCATTCATCTTTCGTCTACCGATATCTACCATCGGATTAAACTGAATTGCAGCTTTCTGACGAACAGAGTGAACGTTTTGCATGGCGTGATATAATTGTTGGTCGACTATATCATGTTTTTCACCTGCATATTTAGCAATTGATAGACCTGCAACTATTCCTTGCGCCATCGCAATTTTTCCGCTTTCAATGCCTGTAATATTGCCAGCTACAAATAAACCAGGAAGAGGGGTTTCCATTGTTTCGGAATGGAGAGGAACGTGTCCACCTAATTCTGAAATGTAATGGAAGGGACAACCAGCTACAGCTGCAAGTTCGGCAAGTGGGTATAATCCCCCAGCAATACAAACAAAATCTGCTTCATATATTTTCTCTGATCCATTAATAACATTTCCTTTAGAGTCAATATTAGCAATACGTACACCTTCAACTTGATCTGTTCCGATAATTTCAAGAGCTGCTTTCCGAAGGTGAAGTGGCGTTCCGTTTATTTTCATTCCGCTGTTTGGATAGAATGTTAATCCAGCTTTTCGAATCCAATCATATTTCATAAAGTGGCTACCTATTCGTAAAATAGCAGAAGGAGCGAGATGTGCTGCATTTAAAAGAGAGTTTAAAACTTCTTCAGGTTCACCAGCTTTTTGACTTAACTCGCTTTTTTCAGGGAGTACAATGTGATCTACTTTAATTCCCGCTAATTGCAATTCACTTAAAATGGCGAAAGACAAAATGTTAGCACCAATAATGATTCCTTTTTTTCCAACTTGCACGCGATGAACATTTGTCATAACTTGAGCTGCTCCAATTGACATCACTCCTGGAAGTGTCCAGCCTGGAAGGGGAATAGAATATTCCGCAGCACCAGTAGCAAGTAGTACGAACGGTGCTTCTAACGTACCGATATTAGTATGTACAAACCAATTGTTTTCATCTTTATCTAAATTATAGACCGAAACACCGCACCTGATATGTACTGAAAGTGATTCTGCTTCTTCATGAAGTCGCTTCGATTCTTCTATTCCGTTCCACCATTCCCCAGTAGGCTCTTGATGCAACTGCCCTAACAATCTCCCGCCCGGCTTCATAAATTCATCAATAACGAGCACTTTTAGTCCGAAACGAGCACAAGAGATAGAAGCAGATAATCCCGCTGGCCCTGCACCGATAATAATTACATCACTCATCGTTTTTTCACCATCTCTCTCACGATATTCGGATGCTGTTTCCCGCTTTCAACAACCATGTTTTCTTCTACAACAGTTAAGCATGCGCGTACATTTGTTTGATTATTTACTGTCACGCGGCATTCGGAACAGTGCCCGATATTACAATAAATACCTCGCGGTGTCCCGCTATCTTCATGAACTCTTAATGTCCGTATTTCATTTGCTAACAGGGCAGCAGCTATCGTTTCATGTTCATATGCTTCGTATTGATGACCGTTAAATTGAAAAGTAATACGCTCACTACTTTGTAAAGTACCTAAAATAGGGTGATGTGTAATTCTACTCATTTACTTTCACCTACCGATCCAAAAGTAACTGCACGTATTGGTGGTTGATATTTTAACGGTAGTTCATTAAGAGTTACGTCAGGATTCGCATTTTCAATCATTCGATCTATCATTATTCTGCATGTACGACCACCGCAAAATCCCATGCCAGCACGTGTCCTTAGTTTTAATTCTCTTGCCGAGCAGTTATATTCAGCAATTGTCGATTGAAGTTGTCCGTATGTAACCTCTTCACAACGACAAACAATTAAGTTGTTTTTATTGGTCATGTGTATTCCTCCTCTAGTTCGGTTTGCACAAATTATATATGCAAAAATCATGCCAATATAGAGGAAGGAGAGAGAGCTACCTGTAAACGCCTAATCGGTGCATACTGCTTCTTTATTGAAGTCCAAGTTTTTTTAAACGGTTATATAAAGTAGCCCTTGTTACGCCAAGTTGTTTTGCACATTCTAATTTATTCCCATTTAAAATTCGTAAAGCCCTTTCAATAACTTTTTTCTCATGCTCATCCATCTCTTCTTGTAAAGAAAGGATTGTATTATTGTTGCTGAGTAATAGGGAATGAGCTGTATGGTTGTCTAAAGTTTCAGTCGTATGAAATGGTAAATATTCTTGTTTTATAATTCCGTCTGTCGCGAATACCACAAGTCGTTCAACAACGTTTCGAAGTTCTCGAATATTACCTGGCCAATTGTAATGAAGCAGTTCATGCATAATGCTTGAAGGTAGGTCACGAATTGGTCGGTTATAGTTGATCGAAAAATCGTTTAAGAATGAGTATGTGAGTTCGATAATATCCTCTCGTCTTTCACGCAGCGGTGGAATATGCAGGCTAACTACATTTAAACGATAATATAAATCTTCTCGGAAAGTTCCTTTTCTCATTTCTTCTTGTAAATCCCGATTTGTAGCAGCGATAATGCGGAAATCAATATTAATTTCTTTTTCTCCGCCAACTCGGTAATACTTTCGTTCTTGTAGTACACGTAACAGTTTTACTTGCATATCGAGCGGCATTTCGCCAATCTCATCGAGGAATAAAGTACCGCCTTGTGCGAGTTCAATTTTCCCTTTTTTCCCTTTACTATTAGCTCCAGAAAACGCCCCACGCTCGTAACCGAATAATTCACTTTCAAATAACGCTTCTGGAATTGCCCCGCAGTTAATCGAAATAAAAGGCGCCTTCGCTGCTTCACTTGCTTCATGAATTGCTTTCGCAAATACTTCTTTTCCAACTCCGCTTTCCCCAAGTATTAAAACAGTTGATTTCACCGAACAAACTTTTCTAGCTAATTGTATCGTTCTTTGTATAACAGGACTTTTTCCATTCATCGCAAGGAAAGGATCAGATTCATCTTTATACTTTGCCACTTCTTGTTCTAAACGGTGCATTTCATGTGACATATTAAATAGTTTTTCATTTAAAGCGACTTGATTTGTAACATCTGTTTCTGAAACGACTGCTCCTATAATTTCATCATTACAATAAACTGGATTTGAATTAATTAATACGAATAAATCGGGACGAGGCTGATGGAACTGAGCGACTATGCTTTTTCCATCATGTAAAGATTGTAAAATTTCCAAGTCTTTATAATCAAAAAAACGAGTAATCGGTTGCCCAATAATTTCATTATGGTTGACTGAAAATATTTTTTCAGCACCATCTGTCCAAGTTCGAACGCATTCTTTACTATCAATGACTGTAACAGAAGAGTCAGTTGTTAGTATTACGGTGTCATAAAATGCCTGTAGTTCATTGTAGGACTTATAAAGAAATGGAATCATTTGCTGAGAAGTTATACAGCATATCGGCTCATCGTTTTCATTAAGGATGATAACAGCTAATTCATAAGAAAAAGCGTCAATTAGTGCAATGAATGAGTCATCTACATAAATAATGGCGCAATTATATTCTTCTGTAGTAGAAGGGAGATAATAAAACCTTTCGTTTACTTGCTTAATGTGATTAAGGCTACATGTATGATCGATTAAAATACTTTCCAAAAACTCTTGTATAGTCGGAAATGAAAATGCCATAATATCCTCCCGTTATGTATAAAAATTTTGACAGTGATAAAAAAATAATACACCTATTTACTATAAATTTGAATTATTTTTACAAATAAAAATATTATTTATGGAAATTGTATATGTGCAGAATTGGCACGTCAATTGCATAAAAGAAAGTGAGAGGTTTAGGGAAAGGAGGAGTATATTGTGAGGCACTGCGACGTTTTAATTATAGGTGGTGGAATAATAGGGTGTTCTATCGCTTATTACACTTCAAAATACGGAAGAGACGTAACAATCATTGAAAAAGGAGAATTTGTCAGCGGGACGTCTTCACGGTGTGATGGGAATATTTTGGCTATTGATAAAGACCCAGGGTTTGATAGTCAAATGTCTTTAGTAAGTCAAAAATTAGTAACTGATTTAAGTGAAGAATTAGAGCATTCATTTGAATATAGGGCACCAGGAAGTATTCTCGTATGTGAGTCAGACGAAGAGATGGAGGCTGCACAGCAATGGGTAAATCGGCAAAAAAAAGCTGGATTACCGTTTCGAATGCTTGATAGGCAAGATATAAGAGAAGAGTCGCCTTTTTTTGCTGATGATTTATTAGGCGGTTTAGAATGTGCGACGGATTCAACTGTGAATCCATATCTCCTTGCTTTCTCGCTTCTGTCAGAGGCACAAAAGTTTGGCGCAAAAGCCTTTAAGCAGACCGAAGTAAAGAGTATGAAAATAGAGACGAATGGTTCATTTGTTGTAGAAACTACGAATGGTACTTTTACAGCAAAACAAGTTGTAAATGCAGCCGGTGTGTGGGCTCCTAAGATTGGTCAGATGTTAAATGTAAATATACCAATTGAACCGAGAAAAGGGCATATTATAGTAGCATCAAGGCAACAACATGTAGGATGCCGTAAAGTAATGGAATTCGGTTATTTAATTTCTAAATTTGGCGGAAAAAGAAAAGTAGATGCTTTAACTGAAAAATACGGGGTTGCGCTCGTATTTGAGCCTACTGAAAGTCAAAATTTCTTAATTGGAAGTAGTCGTGAATTTGTAGGGTTTCATACAAGAATAAACAATGAAGTCATTAAATGTATCGCAAATAGAGCGATTCGCTTTTATCCGAAAATGGCAGATATGATGGTAATTCGTTCTTACGCTGGTTTACGTCCGTGGACAGAAGATCATTTACCGATTATTTCACGAGTGGAACATATTCCGAATTATTTCATTGCCGCTGGACATGAAGGGGATGGGATTAGTCTTGCAGCAGTTACTGGGAAAGTAATTGAAGAGTTATTAAATGAAAAAGAGACAATTATTCCTATTGAACCACTTCGTTTGAGTCGTTTTACAGAAAGGGTGTTAAACGGATGAGGTCACAAAGAGTCTTTACGACTATTGATACACATACGGGCGGGAATCCAACGAGGACATTAATTAGCGGACTTCCAAAGTTGATTGGAGAGACGATGGCAGAGAAGATGTTACATATGAAAAAGGAATATGATTGGATTCGAAAATTGTTAATGAATGAACCGCGTGGTCATGATGTAATGTCAGGGGCATTATTAACAGACCCATGTCATCCTGAGGCTGATATAGGTGTTATATACATAGAGACAGGTGGATACTTACCGATGTGCGGTCACGATACAATCGGTGTATGTACAGCTTTAGTTGAATCAGGTTTAATTCCAGTAGTTGAACCGATTACTTCTTTAAAACTAGATACCCCGGCTGGCTTAGTGGAAGTAGATATTGCTGTTCAAGATGGAAAAGCAAAAGAGGTATCTTTCTGTAACATACCAGCTTTTTTATTGAAAAATATTACTGTACACGTCAAAGACATTGGAACTGTAGAGGTTGATATTGCGTATGGAGGGAATTTTTATGCCATTATTGATGCGAAGTCAGTAGGCCTAGAATTAGTACCAGAAAATGCATCTACAATCATTGATAAGGCGATTCATATAAGAAACAAAATTAATGAGAAGTTTGAAATCATTCATCCAGAGTATTCGTTTATTAGAGGATTAACACATGTTGAATTTTATACAGATGCTACTCATGAATGTGCGCATGTGAAAAATACAGTTGTTGTACCACCAGGCGGAATAGATCGATCCCCATGCGGTACAGGAACATCTGCGAAGCTAGCTGTATTATACGCTCAGAAAGAAATCAAAATTGGTGAAGAGTTCATTCATGAGAGTATCGTTGGTTCTTTATTTAAAGGATATGTCGTGAATACGACACATGTTGAAAATATTGAAGCTGTCATAACGAAAATTACGGGATCAGCTTGGCTTATGGGTATGCATAAATTTTTTTACAATGAAATGGATCCACTCAAAGAAGGATTTTTGCTAATTCCGCCGATGGAACATGAAACGGAGGATATAAAATGAACATTCAAAAAATGTATACAGCAGTAGACGTACATGTAAATGGCGAGGCATTTCGTGTAATGAAAGACGTACCATGCAAATACTACTACAGTTTGGAGCAATTAAATGAACAATTTTCAGGTGAATTAGCAGAAGAGATGAAGCTTTTATTAAATGAACCACGTGGTTTTATCGGTTTGAATGGGTGTATTGTCGTTCCATCTATCCATAATGAAGTGGATGCAGCTGTATTATTTTTTAATCATGAAGGTTCGATTCCGCTTCATTATGGGGGCATTGTTGCGGTAATAACGATGTTACTCGAAAGTGGGTATTTAAAAAAGAGAGAGTCCAATCAATACAAAATTGAAACGTTATCTGGAATATTTTTAGTTCATGCGTATGTAGAGAATGATGAAGTTATATCTGTTTCGTTTGAAAGCAAACTTTGCTATTTGATTGAGGAAAATTTACAGGTTGGTAATGTAAGTTATTCTCTCATACAAGCAGATAAAGTATATGCAGTTGTAGAAAAAGGTGCGTATTCGCCAGAAATTCGTGTTGAAAACATTTCAGAATTGAAAAGATGGGGAGAAGCTACACTGCAGGCTATACAAAAACAGTCGCTAATAAAAAGGCTTATTTTAGTAGATCCTTCGCAAAAAGAAAAGAACCATATAAAGTCGATTACATTTCATGAAGATAACTTTATCGTACGTTCGCCAGGTTTTGTTTCTACTATCGTTTCCTATGTTCATGCATTATTTAAAAATGATTATATGGCGGATAAACCTTTTAAAAATGAAAGTATATTTAATAGTTTTATAACTGTGGAAAAAGTGAAGAAGGAGGAACTAGGATACATTTTCCGTTTTGAAAGTAGAGGATTTATTACAGGGATGCAGACGTTTCTATTAGACCCTACGGATCCGTTTCCGGCAGGATTCTTATTAAAATAAAATGTGATAGGGAGAGATAAATATGCAAAAAATTAAAGGGGCATTTCCAGTATTAATAACACCGATGGATGAATTTCAGGAAATTAATTGGGATGGGGTAAAACAAAATGTAAATTACTTTATCGAACAAAAGGTTGCAGGTATTATCATTAATGGAAGTACAGGAGAGTTTGTAAGTTTATCAAAAGAAGAACGATTTAAAATGGTAGAAACTGTGTTGAAAGAAATTGATGGCCGTATTCCAGTCATTGTTGGAACTGCAGCAGAGACCACAAAAGAAACAATTGAATATACGAAACATGCAGAAGCGCACGGAGCGGATTGTGCATTAATTATAAACTCTTACTATTGTAAACCGAAGGAAGAGGAGATTTATTTTCATTTTAAAGAAATCTCAAACTCTGTAAATATACCAATTATGCTATACAATAACCCATTTACTTCTGGTGTCGATATGAGTACAGAGCTAATGCTCCGTATTGGAAAAGAGTGTGAAAATGTTACACATATTAAAGAATCTAGCGGAGATATTCAAAAAGCGAGAGATTTAGTAAGACAAAGTGAAGGGGCTTTCCAAGTCTTCTGTGGTTCTGAAGATTTAGTTATGGAATCATATTTAGTTGGTGCTTCGGGATGGGTTTCAGTAGCAGGAAATATCGTTCCCGGTCTCGTTACAAAAATGTATGAGCATTTTCAAAATGGTGAATTAGAAAAGGCGTGGGAAATAAACGATGCTATTTTACCACTTTGCGAGTTTCTTGAAGGATCAGGGAAATATGTTCAAATCGTTAAACGTTCCATGGAATTACATGGGCAAGCGGGAGGACCTTCTCGCTATCCAAGACTAGAATTAACTGTTGACGAAGATCAAAAGCTTCAAACGATTTTATCAAATATTGCAGCTCATGCAGCTGTTTAAATAAGGAGGAGAACATAATGTTAAAGACAAATATTGAGCTGAAACCAAAAGTGGAAGCGTTTTTAAATGAAGAAATTAAAATGTTTATTAATGGCGAATTTGTTTCTGCTATTGGCGGAAAGACGTTTGAAACATACAATCCAGCAACAGAAGATGTTCTAGCAGTCGTATGTGAAGCGCAAGAAGAGGATATTGATGCTGCAGTAAAAGCAGCAAGATCTGCATTTAAATCTGGTCCGTGGGCAGAAATGACTACTGCTGAAAGAGCGCATCTTATTTATAAGTTAGCAGATTTAATTGAAGAACATAGAGAAGAATTAGCGCAACTAGAAGCTTTAGATAATGGAAAGCCATATCAAGTAGCACTTGATGATGATATTTCAGCGACTGTAGAAAATTATCGTTATTACGCAGGATGGGCTACAAAAATTATTGGGCAAACAATCCCAATTTCAAAAGATTACTTAAATTACACGAGACATGAACCTGTAGGTGTTGTAGGTCAGATTATTCCGTGGAACTTTCCGCTCGTTATGTCTTCTTGGAAAATGGGAGCTGCACTGGCGACAGGTTGTACGATCGTATTAAAACCAGCAGAGCAAACACCTTTATCCTTACTATATACAGCAAAACTCTTTAAAGAGGCTGGATTTCCAAACGGTGTTGTAAACTTTGTACCAGGCTTTGGTCCTGAAGCAGGAGCAGCAATTGTAAATCATCATGACATTGATAAAGTTGCTTTTACAGGATCTACTGTTACAGGAAAGTATATTATGCGTCAGTCTGCAGAAATGATTAAGCATGTAACGTTAGAGCTTGGCGGCAAATCACCAAATATCATTTTAGAAGATGCGGACTTGGAAGAAGCAATTAATGGTGCATTCCAAGGTATTATGTATAATCACGGTCAAAATTGTAGCGCAGGATCACGTGTATTTGTTCATCGTAAACATTATGAAACTGTAGTAGATGCACTTGTGAAAATGGCGAACAACGTAAAACTTGGAGCAGGTATGGAGAAAGGAACGGAAATGGGTCCACTCGTATCTAAGAAACAACAAGAGCGTGTGTTACATTACATTGAGCAAGGGAAGAAAGAAGGTGCTACAGTGGCGGCTGGTGGCGAACGTGCGCTTGAAAAAGGTTATTTCGTTAAACCAACTGTATTCACAGATGTTACAGACGATATGACAATCGTTAAGGAAGAAATATTTGGACCAGTTGTTGTTGTACTTCCATTTGATTCGACAGAAGAAGTAATTGAACGAGCGAACAACTCATCTTATGGCCTTGCTGCGGGTGTATGGACGCAAAATATCAAAACGGGTCATCAAGTGGCAAATAAATTAAAAGCAGGAACAGTGTGGATTAATGATTATAACTTAGAAAATGCAGCTGCACCATTTGGTGGATACAAACAATCTGGTATTGGCCGCGAATTAGGTTCATATGCGCTTGATAATTATACAGAAGTGAAAAGTGTTTGGGTAAATATAAAGTAATAGGGTGTTTTACTGACAAAAATTGAGGGATGAAATAATGAAAGATGCGGACAACTAGAAAGTTTGATAATAGTTGTCCGTTTTCTTATATACAAAATTGCTTTTCCAAAGAATGATAAGGGGGATTTGGATGGAGAATTTAGTAGAATGGTTAGTAGGGCAAGTGTGGAGTATCGGTTTAGTTGTTTTTGCATTAGGGGCAGGCGTATATTTCACGATTGCAACACGTTTTTTGCAAATTCGTTATTTTAAAGAGATGATTAAACTATTATTTGAAGGAAAGAGTTCCGAGACGGGAATATCATCTTTTCAGGCATTTTGTTTAGCCTTATCAGGAAGAGTTGGAATTGGTAATATCGCAGGGGTAGCGACAGCGATCGCTTTCGGCGGGCCTGGAGCTGTATTTTGGATGTGGGTAATGGCTTTGTTAGGGGCAGCGAGTGCGTTTGTTGAATCAACATTATCTCAAGTATACAAAAGTAAAGTAGGGAATGAATATCGCGGCGGTACTCCATATTTCATTGAGAAAGGTTTAAAAATGAAATGGTTTGCAGTCATTGTAGCGGTAGTTGTAACACTTTCATATGGCATGTTATTACCAGGTATTCAATCTAGTAGTATCGCAGTTGGATTCGAAAACTCTAATGGTATTAACAAATATATAACTGGTATATTTTTAGTCGTGTTACTAGCAGCAATTATTTTTGGTGGTGTAAAGAGAATTGCTGGCGTTTCTCAAATGCTTATTCCATTTATGGCAATTGGTTATGTAATTGTTACATGTATCATATTAATTGCGAATGTAACGGAGATTCCAAGTATGTTTGCTTTAATTTTCTCTAGCGCATTTGGTGTAAATGAAATGTTTGGTGGAATTGTTGGTGCAGCTATTGCATGGGGTGTAAAACGCGCTGTATTTTCAAACGTTGCTGGTGTCGGAGAAGCGACGTATAGTTCGGCTGCTGCTGAAGTATCGCATCCTGCAAAACAAGGATTAGTTCAAGCATTTTCCGTATATATCGATACAATTGTCGTATGTACAGCGACAGCTCTTATGATATTAATTACAGGTATGTATAATGTTATACCTGAAGGGAAAAGCGCTATTGTAAAAAACATAGGAAATGTGGAAGCAGGTCCAATTTATACGCAACAAGCAGTTGAAACTGTGATGACAGGGTTTGGTCCAATATTTATTTCAATTGCAATTTTCTTTTTTGCATTTACAACGTTACTCGCTTATTACTATATCGCTGAAACGACACTTACTTATTTAGATCGTCAATTGAAGTATGGCTGGTTAAAACCAGTTTTAAAATTTGGATTTTTAATTATGGTTTACATCGGTAGTGTTGAATCAGCGTCGCTTTTATGGAATCTCGGAGATTTAGGAATCGGTAGTATGGCATGGTTAAACTTAATCGCGATTCTATTATTAAGTAAAATCGCATTAAAAGTGTTAAAAGACTATGAAACGCAGAAAAAAGAAGGGAAAGATCCAGTATTTAATCCTAAAAATGTGGGGATTGAAGGATTAACATTTTGGGAGGAAAGAAGTAAAGAGGTTGACAGAAAAAGTTCTAGAGAAAAAGTTATTGTAGATGATAATTTAAAATTATAACGTAAATTAACTGAAAATTCTCAATTTAAAAGAAGGTATATTGCCTCCATTTCACCGCATACTACAATAGGTATGGATAATATGACTGGAGGGAATAAGATGGAACATGAGCAACATAGTTCGATAAATGATATTCTACATCATTATAAAGAAGGTATAGGTAGTTTTACAAATCAAATTCCTGAAATCGCTGAGACATATAATGCGTTCACGCAAGCTTGTTTTCAAGAGGGTGCTTTAACAAAAAGAGAAAAACAACTTATTGCATTAGGAATTAGTTTAGCAACGCAAGATGAGTATTGTACAATTTATCATACAAAAGGTTGTCTTGATCAAGGATGTTCGGATAAAGAGATTCTGGAAGCATGTGGTGTTTCAGCAGCATTTGCTGGCGGAGCTGCGATGAGTCAAGCGGTAACTTTAGTGCAAGAGTGTTTAACAGAACTGAAAAATCAAAAGCATTGAATAAAAAACGTTTTAAACTTTATGTTTAAAACGTTTTTTATGTGAAATTAAATTTGAGTATAAAAATTATCTAGGATGGGTTCAATTTTTATCGTTTTCAATTTGTATTCAATTTAATATTCTATATCTTCATAAATAGATTTTCCTACATCAGGAAGAACTGTGTATATACTCTTACCGATTAAAGCTTCTAATTCTTTCTTAATCGCATAAAACCCTTTCCAATGTAAAGATGTATGAGATGTTGTACCATGACGCAAACCAACGGAAATTAATCTTCTTTCCAGCGTAGTAAAGCCATCTGCGTCAGCAAGAGCGTCACAAAGAGTAATTACTTTATTATATAAGTCGTAGTTACTATGTTCATTCAATATTGCAACTAACCGGCTTTTCATATGGTGAGGAACGAGACTCCACTCCGCTGCGATATCTATATGTTCATTTTTGCATGGGAATGAGTGTGTCACACAAATAACAGCGTTTCCTGTATACCCTAAATCATTCATATACATATAACCATCATAGGAATGAATGACCGATTTGGTAAAACCTTTGTATCTTCCGATATCATGCAAAAGGGCAGCATTATATGCTATGTCAGCATCTAGCTTGTACCCTTTTTTTATAAGTTCTATAATTATGTTTTCAGTTGCTTGAGCAACATGTAGTGAATGTTCAAACCAAGGGCCCGGGTTTTGTTCATATGCCCATTCGAGTAATTCTTTTGCGTACGTTCTATCTAATATATATTTCATATCGTTATCCTTTCAAAAAAAATCATATCTTAATATAAATTTATCTTATTATTTCATTATTCCTTCTTTAAAAATTGTTACAATGAAACAAAAGGGGGAAAAGTAATGCGAAATTTAGTAATTGAAGAAATTAAGAAACTAGAAAATGATATGGAAGAACTTTCGAAACTTTTGAAAATGGTTGTAAATGATGGGGCATCAATTGGTTTTTTGCCTCCACTGGAACAAAAAGACGCAACAAAGTATTGGCAAACAGTATTAGCGCCAGAAGTGATATTGTATGTGGCTAAAATAAACAACGAAGTAGCAGGGAGTATTCAATTACAATTAGTTACAAAGCCTAACGGAATTCATAGAGCCGAGATTTGTAAATTAATGACTCATCCAAACTTTAGACGTAACGGTATTGGACGATCGCTTATGCAAAAAGCAGAGGAACGAGCAAAGCAAGAAAACAGGTCTCTTTTAGTATTAGATACTAGAGAAGGAGATCCTTCCAATAAATTGTATAAATCACTAGACTACCAAGAAGTTGGAACAATACCAGGGTATGCAATTTCTCCGAATGGAAAGTTAGATGCTACGGTTCTTTATTATAAATGCATATAAATTGTGATTAAAAGGTTATCATACTGAATAATAAGAAACTATTTTAACACCGTCTATATTTTTCTGGCGGTGTTAAATAAATTTATTGATATAATCCATTTACCGCACTAAATGAATTTGAGAAAGTTTTTAGAGGGTTCTTTTAGTAATGATTCTCGTCTTATAATAAATGTAGAGAAGATGACTAGGCAACTATAGTTATTTTCGCTTTATTAATGGAAGGGGATGAAAGAATGAAAAAGAATAGTTTACAAAAGATGAAGAAAGTTATTTTAAGTGGTGGCGTATTACTTACGGGATTATTAACATTTGGATTTTCAGAAAAGGCTTCAGCTCATGGATATGTAGAATCACCAGCGAGCCGATCTTATTTATGTAAGCAAGGGGTAAATGTAAATTGTGGACCGATTCAATATGAACCACAAAGTGTAGAAGGGATAGGTGGATTTCCGCAACTAGGACCTTCTGATGGACAAATTGCAGGGGCTGGTCATTTTCCCGCTTTAGATGTTCAAACTGTAGATAGGTGGAAGAAAGTTACGTTAAATGGCGGAACGAATACATTCAAGTGGAAACTAACGGCTCCTCATAGTACAAAAGAGTGGAAATATTATATTACGAAAAAAGGTTGGAATCCAAATAAACCTTTAACGCGATCAGATTTAGATTTAGTGCCATTCTATGTGAAAAATGACGGTGGAGCTAGACCAGGGACAACAGTAACGCACGAAGCAAATGTACCAACTGACCGTAGTGGATACCATCTTATTTTAGCTGTTTGGGAAATTGCAGACACTGGAAATGCGTTTTATCAAGTTATAGATGTAAACCTTGTGAATAATGGCTTAGCTTCAAATTTCGCTTTTAACAACGTAGTGCAAACTCCTACACTATTTTAATTGAAACATATATTTCGATCATCTAATTCATTTTAGATGATTTTTTTTATGAAAATGATGAAAAATATAGAAGAAAGTGCAATTATTTATAAAAAAATATGCTTTAAATATTGTCATATTTGCTTCTTTAAGATATCCTTTTCATGAAGAGGTGGAAAACATGGAAAAAGTACTAGTTTTCGGGCATAAAAACCCAGATACAGATGCAATTTGTTCTGCAATTGCTTATGCAGAATTGAAAAAAGAATTAGGAATGAATGCTGAGCCTGTACGTTTAGGCGAAATCAGCGGTGAAACTCAATTTGCGTTAGACTATTTTAAAGTAGAAGGACCGCGTTTTGTTGAGACAGTAGCAAGCGAAGTGGACAACGTTATTTTAGTTGACCATAACGAGCGTCAACAAAGTGCTAACGATATCGAATCAGTTCGTGTGTTAGAAGTTATTGACCATCACCGTATTGCTAACTTTGAAACAAGCGATCCTATATACTATCGTTGTGAGCCAGTTGGATGTACAGCTACAATCTTAAACAAAATGTACAAAGAAAATGGCGTTACAATTCGTAAAGAAGTTGCAGGTTTAATGTTATCTGCAATTATTTCAGATTCTTTACTATTCAAATCTCCAACTTGCACAGAACAAGACGTAGCAGCTGCTCGTGAATTAGCGGAAATCGCTGGTGTAGATGCTGATAGCTACGGCTTAGAAATGTTAAAAGCTGGTGCTGACTTAAGCGGAAAAACAATGGAGCAATTAATCTCTCTTGACGCTAAAGAATTCCAAATGGGTAATGCGAAAGTTGAAATCGCACAAGTAAACGCTGTTGATACAAACGACGTTCTTGTACACCAAGCGGAACTTGAAAAAGTAATCTCTGCAGTAGTAGAAGAGAAAGGTTTAGACCTATTCTTATTCGTTGTAACTGATATCTTAACTAACGATTCTGTCGGTCTTGCGATCGGTAAAGCAGCAAACGTTGTTGAGAAAGCATACAACGTATCACTAGAAAACAACACAGCTACTTTAAAAGGTGTTGTATCTCGTAAAAAACAAATCGTACCAGTATTAACAGAAGCATTCCAAGCTTAATTTTATTGAGTACACAAAAACAGCAAGGACAAGTAGTCAGATTGGCTACTTGTCCTTTTTTATCTCTAAAAAACAGAAAATTAAAAACGGGAGGATTGTGTATGTTGAATGATTTGGAGAGTAAATTACAGTCACTTTTAGAGCGAAATATTACGTCGGTTTCAGAATTAGAGAGCTGGCTTTCGGAGGAGCTGCGTTTAAACGCAGAAATAGAAGAAGAGTTAACGATCAATTTAATCGCTATGTATAGAGATACAAAAGATAGTAATATACGTGATATACATATGTATAACCAAAATGAAATTCAGCCACTTTTAAAAAGATACAATGCAAAATTTGACCAGAAATTTAGAGATTGTCCGTTTTCTGATTTATTAGATGAGCAGAAATATGGATTTATGAAAAAAGCAAGATTTGTGAAGAGTGAAATGTTTAATGAAAAGAACATAGCGCTTTCCGTTAAAGAGCAAGAACTTATTACGAAATATAGAGAAATAATGTCTAACATATCTATTAATTGGGAAGGCGAGCAAAAGACGTATGCATACGTAAAAGCAAGGATAGATAACCCAAATAGAGCTATTCGTGAAAAAGCTTGGTACGCTTTATGCGAAGCAAGAAGTATAGTAAAAATAGAAATAGATTGTATTATGAAGGAACTCGTACAATTGCGGAATCAGATGGCTTTAAATGCAGGGTTTAATAATTATAGTGAGTATGCCTTTAAACAAAAAAATAGAGATTACAGTATTGAAGATTGTTATAAGTTTCATGAGTCGATAGAAAAGTGTGTTGTACCAATTTGGAAACAGTTGGGAAGTCTTTTTAAAAAGAATCTTGATGTAAAAACGTATCGTCCTTGGGATCTTGCTCCTTGTAATTTGCAAAAATCTTCATTTGAAAATTACATTGATTTATTGGATGGGGTTGAAGAAATGTTTCGGAAGACAGATTCATGTTTTCATGAGGAATTTACTCATATAAGGGAAGCGGGATTAATTGACGTACAAGAACGGAAAAATAAAGCATCAGGAGCTGCTTGCTTTACCTTACCTCATAGTAAAGACGTTTTTATTTATTCTAATTTTAGTCCTTCATTTTATGCAATTCATGCATTAATACATGAATTGGGGCATGCATTACATTTTTATAAACAATTTAACAATGAAAGTAGTATGCAGGAAAGATACCTTCGTGAAGAGGTGGCGGAACTTTATTCCCTTAGCCTGGAGTTATTATTAATGGATAAGCTTACTATTTTTTATACGCAAGAGGATGATTATAAAGAAGTACAGCGAGTTCAATTATATCGTACTTTATCGTTATTAATATCGTCAGTTTCAGGAGATGTATTCCAGCACTGGCTTTATACAAATCCAAATCATTCACCAGAAGAGCGAGATGAGAAATATATTGAACTATGTAAAAGGTATCAATATTCATCAGTTGATATTGCAGGAGTAGAGAATGAAATTGGTTCTAGTTGGTTCGAGTCATTTCACTTTGTTCAGTTTCCTTTTTATAAAATTGAATATGCAATTGCACAAATAGGAGCGATTCAATTGTTTCAAATTTATCAAGAGAATCCGGAACAAGCGATTACTTTCTTTAAAGAGGGAGCGAGTTCAGATTGGAATTTATCTATACAGGAAATATATATAAATACAGGTGTTGCGTTTGACTTTTCGGAAGAAAGGATACAAAGTACTGCAAGGGCTATTTTAGATTTGATTAACGAATTAAAATAAGGATAGCGTTAGCTATCCTTACAATTGTTTATTCGTAAGATTTTTTCTTGTTTATATAAAATGTGATTATCGCAGTAATGAAGAAAATAGGTATCGCATACACTTGCCCAACAAATAACTTCCAGCCGACATAATTGTAGCCTTCAGATGCTGGGATGATAACGGAAATAACGCAAACGATAAAATAGACTAATAGTGCAGGGATAATATTTTTCATTTTTACGAACCTCCTTTTTAATTTTTATTCGTACATCATAATATTACAATTTATTTTTATTATTTTGAAGAAAAAAAGAAAAATTTTTATGGTATTATAATATTTGCATTGAGAGTGATCTATAGTACTTATATGGTAAAATGTGTAATTAAAACTTTCAGAATTATTATATAGTATTTCGAGAGAAAAATGTACAAAATAATGGATTTTATTTATTGAAGTAAAGGGAGTAGAAATATATATGAAAAGGCTATGTATAATTCCATGTGGAAAAAAGAAAATTTGGGATAAGCATTCAAACTACGGACCGATGGAAGCAAAAGATGTATATATTAGTCCGTTCGGAAAAGCATGTCAGGCGTACGCATCCATGTTTTTCGAAAACTGGGTTATATTATCAGCGAAACATGGATTTTTAAGGCCAAATGATATTGTATTAAAAAACTATGATCTTGCATTTGATTCAAAAAGCGATGAGGTAATAAGTATAGAGAAATTACAAAAACAGATGGTAGATAAAAGTTTACTACAGTTTGACGAAATCGTCTTACTAGCAGGGAAGAAGCATAAAAAAGTAGTGACAAAGTTATATCCAGAAGAAATGATTACATATCCGCTAGAGGGGTGTAAAGGAATTGGGTATATGTTGCAGAGGTTAAAAGAGGCAGTGAAGGAGGAGGCGGAAATATAGGTATAGTTTCGGTCACCATGATCTTAAACTTTATTTAGGGAACTTAAAAGTAAAATAGAGTTTTTAAGCATCGCCAAAAAGGTGATGCTTTTTTGTTCGTGTTACCATTCAAGTTAATACAATTTAGAGAATAAAGAATCCGATTTGTGAAGTGACATCTCTTTTTTAATCGAAAACGAATTGCCTTCACTTTTAGAAAATGTATGACGTATTGGTGCAGTTAAGATTGTAAGTGGGAATAGCAATGAGACAAGTTTTGAATAGGATATTAAGAAAGGAGATGTTGATGAATAATGGCCAGATATAGTTTGCACGGAGGACACAATAGTATTGTTCAAGGTGCTAATTTTGGGAATCGGAGAGAACACGTTCTGGATAGGCAAGTTAAAGATGCTGTGGCGGCTAAGTTAAGAGCCTTGGGACACACGGTTTATGACGATACAGACGAGGTAGGGACAACTCAATCACAAAATTTAAATAATATTATTCGTAAAAGCAATTCCCATGCTGTGGATTTAGTTATTTCTTTTCATCTTAATGCGAGCAATGGAAATGGACAGGGTGTTGAGGTTCTGTATTATGATCAGAAAGACTTGGCGGCTAAAATCTCAGTTCAACTAGCAAAAGATATTGGATGGCGTGATCGAGGTGCGAAACAGCGTACAGATTTAGCGGTATTAAATGGGACGAAAGCACCTGTTATTCTTATAGAATTAGGATTTATTGACAATGAATCCGACATGGCAAAATGGAATGTTGATAAAATCGCTAATTCTATTGTATTTGCTCTTACAGGACAAACTGGAGGAGGTGCAGTGGATTTGCTCAAAGTAAAAACTGGCGGTGTAGCATTTAGTAATTTACAAGCTTTGGCTCAAGCGATGGTTGATGCGGGTATTGATGGACAAATTGTCGTTCAGAAAGATGGCATTGGTTATGCTATAACGAATGGTTACCCGGCTGGAAATATCGATAAATTTACAGCTTGGTTAGATTCACGTAAGTGGTACTATGAGTATGTGAGATAAGACTAATTATTATATAATCTTCTAACTCTACTTATGATATGGAGAAAATAGACTAATATACAAGCCTTTGTATACTTTCAAACATAGAATATGATGAATTCTATTTAGGAGGAAGTATATTCATGAGGAATACTTGTCATTGTGGGCATTCCCGAAATTGTAATAAATTTTGGGATGATTTAATGTTTGGGAGATGTAGATGTAAATGCAGAAATTTTCACGAATGTTGTTGCAAAGAGAAACCGAAATGTGAGTGTGAAAAATGTCATTGTAAAACAAAACCGAAATGCCATTGTAGGGATGAAGAGGAAGGGGATTAATAATAAAAAAGAGTACGATACGTACTCTTTTTTGGGGGGGAATTATAATCCATCTTGAACAGATTTCTTTACAATTACCCATGTGTCTTTCTTTTTAACCGTTATAGCTACATTAGTTCCATTAGATTCCTTATAAAAGATATATCCATTGTTTGAGTTTACATATGTTACTGGTTCGCCTATGCAATCTCGCGAGCAGGATTTGTTGACCAGTTCAATTAGGGATAGTTCGCTTGGATCGGTTTTGCTTGCTTCTATAACAGCATCAAGGCTTGTTTTTCGATAACCTTGCAAGTTTATATGAAAAAGCTGCTCTATTTCTCCTGTAATACTAGTATTCATTACTTCTACTGAATTCTTTTTTTCTTGAAGGAATCCGTTTTCATAAAGTAATTTTGTATATCCAATCCATGCTATTAATACTAGCATGAAAAACATACCCGTCAGTTTAAGTATTCGAAGTCGTTTGCTTATAATTGTTTCTGAGTATTTCATTCAGTCTAATCCTCCAATGTTTTTAATTTAAAATATGCTTGGATACGTATTTTTAGAAGAGGATGAGGGTGAATGAGTTTTCAATAAAAAAGAAAACATCTAGAGTTAGATGCTTTCTTTTTTGTATTTTTCGCTATCTGTTAGTTACATGTTTCATAAGTGGTCTTATTTCTTTAACCGGTGGTTTCTTATCATAGGCATCAACGTAAGAAAAGTAGTAGTTTAAGTTTCTTAGAAGACCTTTTCCTATTTTTGCACTTAAGAAAGGAAATACTTGTCCGGTATAATCATCGAGAGATTTACAGTAATATTTTTCGTCTAAATATATGCTGTATTTACATGTTAGTTCTACTAAAGAATTACCTTCATCATCAAATACTTCTTTAGAATCAATAATATCTATTAGTGCAAATTTTTCATTTAGGTAAACTTTCTTTTTTTTCTCGTGTTTATTTGTGAGTATAAAAACGAGACCAATGGCGTTAATCAAACTATTTCCTCCTATAAAAAACGGATATTAATAAAATATATCGATATAAGCTAAATGTAAAGAGGAGAGGTGAAATATCCAGTATTAATGAGTAGTAACCTACTCTGATTAAAGTTTCACTTTATTGAAATACTTGCGGGAATTGTTTTACGATTGCGTTTGTTATCATGTCGGCCATTTCTAATGCTTCTTTTTCAATTTTATCGTAAAGTTTTACTCCTGCTTCATAATCTTTGTTTAGGAAGGCAAGTGCTTCTGCTTTCGTTAGTGCTAAATGTTCATAAAACATTTTTCTAAATTCTTCTTTATCTATATATGGGTTGATACTGTTAAGAAATTGAGTAATTTCATCACCATTAGCGTACCATTTTTTCTCTATAGCGGCCGCTGCATTTTGATTACCAGCTTTTGCGGCTTTAACAAGATCCGCTGCAATTACTAAGTGATCTTTAATTAATGCACTATATTTTTTCACTGCATCCTCACCGTAAAATGGTTCAAGTGATAGACCCATATGTGTTGCGTTTTGTAGAAGCCGTCCAACAGTAACGTTAACATCTGGTAAATTAAATACAATACTTATAATAGCCAATCTCGTCCAAGCGACGTGTTGTTCCCATAAAGAACGCATATACCCTTTTAAAAAATTCTCGTTTTTACTAATTCGGTAGTTACGTACGGATAAATCATAGTTTACATAAGGATTATGGTAGGGGGAGTAATACGATTGCCAATAAGAATACATAAATAGTAACACTCCTTTGAACATGTATAACTCAAAGTATGATAAATATTTATTTTTAGTTACGTGTCCTAGATTATTTTTAGGGAATTTAAAATGGAGAAATTCAACGAATGATGTTGTGGTATATATGAATAAAATGAATATAAAGTAAAAGAGGGTCTGCAAGGGAAGTTGCAGACCCTCAAAAGGGTATTGCCGAGATGTCGGACTCGACTACGTAATGTTATCATAAAATTCTTTTGAAAAAACCTGGTAAATGTGTCCAAATGAAATTGGTACCGTCATAAAGTCAAAGGGACCTGCTTCCCGCTGCAGGCCCCATTAACTAGATAATGTCGATGAGCAAAAACTCATCTGGAGTACTTTTATAGTAACAAGTAAAATGTGTTTTGTGTATTGAGAAAGAAGAATTGCATAATTATATGTGAACAATTTAAATCCCAACAATTTATGATTATCATTAATTGTTGGGATTTAAATATAGTTATAAAATGGAGAAAAGACTTGGAAGTGGGATTGAATTGCACAGAAGTATGTAATCATGAAAAAGACCTGCTAATATAAGCAGGTCAACTTAAGGGGTTTATCCAACAGATTATTATATATGGTAACAACTGAATTGTAGTAAGTCTATACGTTTAATATTGAGAAAACTTCTGTGAATGATACATTTTTTGCGCATATATTAACGTCTAAAAAGTTGAGAAAGAAAATGTAAAAGCTTTTTATAAGAGAATAATGGCTGGTACTTATAGTATGATTCATATTTCCACGCATCATTATTAGAGAATTGGAGTTGTGTTGTTTTCTTTTTTGTTGTGATGGAACTCATATTACGATGTTTCATATAGAAACCTCCTGAATTTATATGTATACGATTAGTAGTATTTAAGAAAGGGAAATAAAATGAATATTTAAATTGAAACTCTTTCTTCATGTGTACTGGATTTACGTTATAAATGTTGTAAAACATATAAAACACGGATGCTAATTCATATTAAATATAGAATAATGAAAAAACAATAAGCATTTATTCATCCCTTTCAAGTCGTATAAGTGATTGATATAATAGAAGTAGATGAAAGATAAAGAAAAGCAGGTGACTCTTTTTTGTTTACTAAAGCACAAGAACTTTTAGCGTCCTACTTTGGTTATTCTTCGTTTCGAAGAGGACAAGATGAAACAATTAAAAATGTACTAGATGGGAAAGATACAGTTTGTATTATGCCAACAGGTGGCGGTAAGTCGATTTGTTATCAAATTCCGGCATTAGTATTTGAAGGAACGACGTTGGTTATATCCCCTTTAATATCACTTATGAAGGATCAAGTAGATACATTGGTACAGAATGGCATTTCAGCTACATATATTAATAGTTCTATTTCTATTGCTGAAGCCAATCAGCGAATTCAATTAGCGAAACAAGGACATTACAAGTTACTTTATGTGGCGCCTGAGCGTCTTGATTCGATGGAGTTTGTTGACCAACTTATCGATATGAAAATCCCTATGATTGCGATTGATGAAGCACACTGTATTTCACAGTGGGGACATGATTTCCGTCCAAGTTATTTACATATACATCGCATTTTAGATTATCTTCCAGAAAAACCGCTCGTATTAGCATTAACAGCAACAGCAACACCGCAAGTACGTGAAGATATTTGTAACACACTTGAAATTAATCAAGAAAATACAATTATGACAACGTTTGAGCGAGAGAACTTATCGTTTTCTGTCATTAAAGGACAAGATCGAAATGCATATTTGGCGGATTATATTCGTCAAAATCAAAAGGAATCTGGGATTATATATGCAGCTACTAGAAAAGTAGTCGATCAGTTATATGAAGATTTAATGAAGGCAGGAGTTTCTGTATCAAAATATCATGCTGGTATGAGTGATAGTGATCGAAATGAGCAACAAGAACTCTTTTTACGAGATGAAGTAAGTGTAATGGTAGCAACATCTGCATTCGGGATGGGTATTGATAAATCGAATATTCGTTACGTAATTCATTATCAGCTTCCAAAAAATATGGAAAGTTACTATCAAGAAGCGGGACGTGCTGGTCGTGATGGATTAGATAGTACATGTATATTGTTATATTCTTCTCAAGATGTACAAGTACAGCGGTTTTTAATTGATCAATCAACTGGAGAATCACGTTTTTCAAATGAACTTGAAAAATTGCAAAATATGACCGATTACTGTCATACTGAACAATGTTTACAATCATTCATTTTGCAATACTTTGGAGAAGAACCGAAAGAAGATTGTGGACGCTGTGGTAATTGTACAGACAATCGCGAGAGCATCGATGTGACAAGGGAATCACAAATGGTTTTATCATGCATGATTAGAACGAACCAACGCTTTGGAAAGCAAATGATAGCGCAAGTATTAACGGGGTCGAAAAATAAGAAAGTTATTGAATTTAATTTTCATACTTTACCAACGTATGGGCTTTTATCGAACCGTAGTGTAAAAGAGGTCAGTGAGTTTATTGAGTTTTTAATTTCAGATGAGTTAATTGCAGTTGAACATGGCACTTATCCGACGTTAAAAGTAACAGAAAAAGGGAAAGAAGTATTACTTGGTAAAGAGAATGTTTTACGAAAAGAACGAGTAGAGACAAGACAAATTGTTCAAGACCATCCTTTATTTGAAGTGCTTCGTGAAGTACGTAAAGAAATTGCACAAGGAGAAGGTGTACCTCCGTTCGTTATTTTCTCTGACCAAACATTGAAAGATATGTGCGTGAAAATGCCGCAAAGTGATTCCGAATTGTTGACGGTAAAAGGTATCGGAGAACACAAACTTGTGAAATATGGCTCGCACTTCTTACAAGCAGTTCAGCATTTTATTGAAGAAAATCCAAATTATGCTGAAACGATTAAGACAGAAGTAGTTTCAGAGCGTAAAAAGTCAGGAAAAGCGTCCGCAAATTCTCATTTAGAAACGTATGAAATGTATAAACAAGGTATTGATTTGAATGAGATTGCAAAAGAACGCAACTTATCAAGACAAACAATCGAAAACCATTTAATTCGCTGCTACGAGGATGGAATGGAAGTAGAGTGGCAAAGTTTTGTTCCATCAGAGTATGAATCTCTTATTGAAACTGCCGTTCAAAATGCAGAGGGTGGTCTGAAATCTATTAAAGAACAGCTTCCGAATGAAGTGAGTTACTTTATGATTCGTGCTTATTTACAAATAAGAAAGTAGAGACATATAAAGGGGATAAGAATTTATGTATCATGTTTTCGTTTATGGCACGTTAAGAAGAGGACAAACGAATGCTCATTATATGATAGGTGCAACATGCATTGCAGACAGAGCTTGGACATATGGAAAATTATTTGATACGAACGAAGGATATCCGGCCATGACTTATTCGATTGAAGAAAAGGTGTATGGAGAAGTTTATGTAGTAAATGATGAGATATTGTATAAGTTAGATGAACTAGAAGAATATACAGGTAATGCGGAGACTGATTTATATGATCGAATCACGCAAACAGTATATGTTGCTGATAGGGAAATTGAGGCATATGTGTATATCGCTCAAGATAAAAAGATGATATTGAAAGTTATTGATTCTGGTGACTGGATGGAGTATCAAAAAGAAAAATAAGAGTAGCTAAAGAGTAGATAGTGGAATAATCCATTATCTATTTTTTATACTTTCACTTTCAAAATTCTTATTATTTTGATAAATTGTAAGTGTAGGGAAATCAAAAGGAGGATTTTTCATGGGGATTAGAAATTTAGTTTCTCACCTGTAACAGAAAAATAATTTGCAGGAGGAGAATAATAATGAACGAATTAAATGTAAAAGAATTTTATAAAAAACAATTTGAACTAATGAGCTATGATATAAATAATGAAAATTGGTTACAGGAAGTTGCTAAAGAAGTGCAAGAACAAGTTGGATATCCAATTCAGACGATGTTAGAACTAGGAGCTGGAAATGGCGGATTTGCAAGGGCGATGTCTAATTTGAATGTAAAAATGACTACTGTTGAGCTTGTACCGGAGTTAGCTATGTTTGCAAAAGAACATTCTACTAATGACATTGAGGTTCATTGCGCCGATTTTTATAAAATTAACTTTAAAGAAAAGTTTGATGTTGTTATTTATTTAGACGGATTTGGTGTAGGAACAGATGAGGAACAATTATTTTTATTAAAGCGTATAAATAACTGGTTGAAAGATGATGGATGTGCACTTATTGATATTTATCAACCGTTATATTGGGAAAAAGCCAATGGACAAGAAATGCCGATAGGTTCTGCAATACGAAAGTATGAATATGATAGTGAAAATGCAAGAATGCTAGACCATTGGTGGGAAATAGATTCTTCAAATGATATCGTGACACAATCTTTACGCTGCTATGCTGTAGATGAGATTAGTAATTTATGTGCCGAGGCTCATTTAAGTATAGTTGGGATTTTCCCAGGAGGAGCGTATGATTTTGAAGCTGGGAAATATAAAGAGCAATCATCTTTAAATGAATGTTTATCATATCGAGTAAAAGTGAAAAAGAGTAGGGATTAAATCCTTACTCTTTTTACTTTTATTGTGTGAATAAATGTCGTTCTCTTTTTATTCTTATAGTTCTTAGTACGATTCCAATTCCGAGAAATAAAACAGTAGCAGCGACCCCGCTAATAGGATTTAACCAAAAATCACTACTGTTTGTAAGAGTAATAATCCCTGTTATTGTGACTAAAACAGTAGGAACAGCATCCTCGATCGCATGCATGATAACGCATGGCCAGACGGATTTTGTAAGTCTATATATTTCAACATACATAATTGACCAACAAACCATAAGGATACAGCCAGATAAAAGCATATTTAATCTTGAGATAGATTCAAAATATTCATTTGGCAAAAAGACTATATAATATGCAGCATGCCAAAGTGCCCAAATTAAACCAGAAATAATATAAATGTACCAATCGTTTAGATTTAGTTCAATCAACTTTGGAGTTAAATAACCACGCCAAGAAAACTCTTCAAAAATATTTTTAATAAAGTTACCAATAGTAGACATGACTATGAGTGACAATAACGTGGATATATCAAAACTAGAAATATGAGCTACTCCAAAAATGAGCGATATGCTTATCGTTATTACTGTAACGAATGGATAAATAAGTAGTGCAGTGAAATACCATATAAAGTTTCCTTTCAAATTTGGCTTGATGCCAAAATCATTCCAATCTCGGCTAATAACTCTAAGTAAAATGCTTACGAGGAAAGGTAATATTAGCCATAACCCCATACCTAAAGTATTTCCTTCAGGTTGATTTGTTAGAAGAGAATCTAGAAATACCCCAATCCATCCACTGGCCAAAACAGTTAATACAAAAATAAGTAAATATAACTTTAGTGATTTCTTTTTCGCGACATTCATTTGAAGAGCCTCCTTTACTTTTGTTTATCCTACTATTTATGGGCAGTAAAACGCCCATTGATTAAAGTCTTTAATTTTTACAATGTTTTTTAATAGATAAATTAAATAGGAGACAAATAGAAAGTAGTATCTTTTGCATGCATCACTATACTATATGTGTATTTGTGTGATTTAGATGTTGCGTATTCTTTTTAAATTAGAAAGATGAAAAGTAAGTTTTTTCGGAAAATTTAAATGGAAACTATTGACTTTATGATTGGATTTTTAATACAATGATACTTCGACTGAAAAATTAGAACGGACAGGAGGGAATCGGCGAAATGAGCAACATATTTGAAGATGAGTTACAAAAAATGAAGGATACTTTACATACGATGGATGAGCAATTGGATAAGCTTGAAAAAATCCCAGTTTATTATGGTGAAGATTTTAAAGAGCAAATTCTTGAAAGTATGAGGGAGTCTAATAGACAAAACTTACGTATTGGTGTGCAAGAGCCGTACTTTGGAAGGTTAGATTTTCAGGAAGATGGAAAAGAAGAAGTTATGCCGATTTATATCGGAAAAGTAGGAGTTTCGGATATGGACACGATGAAGCCAATCATTATCGATTGGCGGGCACCTGTCGCAAGTATGTTTTATTCATTTACCGGTGGAGACGAATTAGCATTTTATCAATCACCAGATGGATTAGTAGAAGGTGATGTGTATTTAAAACGAAACATTTCCATTCGAAAAAGAGAACTTGAACGTGTTGTTGATACATATGTAAAAGGAAATGAAGATGTATCGCATGCCGATGATTTTCTTCTATATCGATTAGGTGAGAATAAAGATAATAAGCTAAAGGATATTGTTTCAACGATTCAATCGGAACAAAATGATATTATTCGAGCGGAAAGAAATTTACCATTACTTATTCAAGGGGTTGCAGGGAGCGGAAAGACAACAATTGCTTTACATCGCCTTGCTTTTTTAATTTATGAATATCGTGAACAACTAGAAGCAGAAAGAATGATCGTATTTGCGCCGAATAGTCTGTTTTTAGACTATATTTCGAGTGTACTTCCTGAATTAGGTGTAGGGAATATTAATCAAACAACGTTTCCGGATTGGGCATTACGTACGTTAGATGATTCAGTGAAACTAAAGCAGACAGAAGAAAAATTGAAAGAAGCATTTTCAATTAATCGTGATGAAAAGAAGGTAATGCTAGGTAAATTAAAGGGTACGTTGGAATTTAAGACGTTTATTGAAGAGAGAATGATCCAATTTGAAAATGAGTTAGTTCCGACAAAAGATTTTGAGGCGTGGGATAGAGCGATTATTCCAGTAGAAGATATTAAAAAATGGATGCAAGTTGAATATAAACATTATCCTTTACAGAAAAGAAGAGAACGATTAGTAGGACGAATGAAGCGCTGGATTGAAATTGAGCTTAAAAAATTCGGGGAAACAAACGAGAAAAAATTACTTAAAAAAGAAGCGACTAAGAGACTGAACGCATATATGAAGTTTTGGCCGAAAATGAGTGCTCTTTCACTGTATAGTTCAATAGTAAAAAGTAAAGAAATACTTGAGGTATTACCTGAAGAACTTGTTAAAGAAACAGAAAAGAGTTGTCGTAAAAAAGAAGTGTATGTAGAAGATTTACCAGCTTTAATATACATACATCATCGTATAACAGGGATTGAAATCGGGCAGAAGTTTCATCACGTTGTTATTGATGAAGCGCAAGATTTTTCGCCTTTCCAAGTTTATGTATTAAAAGAAATTACATTAGGTAATTCTTTCACTATATTAGGTGATTTATCGCAAGCGATTTATGATTACCAAGGAATTGAAGATTGGAATGCTTTTAAGGAAGTATTCCAAGAAACCGGTTATTATGAATTGACAAGAAGTTATCGTTCTACAAAAGAAATTATTGAATTTGCAAATGAAATAATTAAAAATGCAGAAATCCCAGTAGGACTCGCAACACCAGTCTTCCGCAGTGGAGAAGATGTGAAAGTAATTCATGCAGAAAATCAATTTACTGAAATTGTGAAGACGGTAAAACATTTGCAAAATGCAGATGTGAAAACAATTGCGGTAATCGGAAGAACAGAAGATGAATGCCGTGATATATATGTGAAATTAACAAATGCAGGATTAACGGTCAACGTAATTGAAGCAAACCAAAGTAAATATGAAGGTGGTATATCAGTAGTACCTATCTATTTAGCGAAAGGTTTAGAATTTGATGCGGTGCTTTTAATTGATGTGGATGAAGAACATTACAAAAACACAAAACATGATGCAAAATTACTATATGTCGGATGTACGAGATCACTTCATGACTTATGGATTTTCCATAGTGGGGAAGCGTCACCTTTAATTAAAGGATTAAAATAAAGTGGAACTATAATCAGTGGGGAGTTTTACTGCAAGCTAATGTGGGATAAATATAAAAAGAGGATTTTCTAGTACAGTATGAAGATCCTCTTTTTTATATTAAAATGGTAGACGAATTAATGACTTGAGCTGTTGTTTAAATGATATACGATGCTTTTTTCTAATTCCTTAGTTTGTTCTTTTTCCCATGTACGAACAGCATCTACTGGAGTTTGTGTATGTTTTAACCAATCTAGAATAAGGTGTAGTTGTTCTTGTATTTGACCAATGTTTTGCTCCTTTATGTTCTTATTCTGAATTCTATTAGTTAATTGAAGTATATAGGGAAGTTTTTCTATACATTCGCTTAAATTTCCGCAATAACCTGAAGGGAATTCATGTGTACCAAATTTTAAAGTATTGATGTAATTAGAAACTAGGTATATCATGGCTTTATGTTCGGTATCACCACCTAATTCAATCGCTTTTCGAAGGGATTTTTCTAAATCGTCTTCTTTATTGCTAGAGTCCATATAAATTCCTATCCATCTAAAAGGTCTTGAATCAATCGGGTTGTTTTCTGTCCATCTATATAGAATGTCAATTAGAAAACTATTTAGTGAGAAAGTTAAGCCCTCATCTTTTTCGTTTAATGCATCTAAAATAGTAAACAGCGAAATAGCAAACTCTTCTTAATCTTTTGATTCCCATGTTTTTGCATTTGAAATAAATGTCTCCAAATGTTTATAAGCTAATTTTCGAAGTCCCGCTTCGCGATGCTGACAGTAACAAATAAAATCATGCCAATGCTCATTTGTATTCATATGTATAATAATAGTTTGTAATGTAGTGAGAGGTTTATCCATTATAAGTCCCCAATCTATTAAGAACGTGTTGAAAATTTAGTGTTATTATATCATTACATAAATTAAAAAGGGAGAGTTACTATGATTACAAAAGTAATTACGAAAAGTAATTGGGAAATCGCAAAAATAATTGGAAAAATTAATGAAGATTCCCTTATAGAAGAGGGATTTATTCATTGTTCATTAGTAGATCAAGCTTTAAGAGTTGCAGAAAAATATTTCAAGCATGAAGAAGATGTTTTATTACTTACAATTGATCCAGCCCTATTAAAAGCAGAAGTAAAATATGAACTTGCTTCAAACGGTCAAGAATATCCGCATGTTTACGGAGTAATTAATGTTGAGGCGATTGTAGAGGTTGTTCCATTTTCTAAAGAAAAAGGGGAATTTATATTACTTAAATCAGTTCGACTTTAGTAATAGGCGATGGAGTTCGCTATAATCGCTATATATAGCTAATGAATCCTATTGATAAACGAGATTTTTTGTTTATCAGTAGGATTTTTAATTTTATTCGAACAGACTTAAAAAGAGCACATTTGAATTGTGCTCTTTAAGAGAAAAGTGAATTAGGGTTTTTACTTCTAGATAATGTATGAGTAATTCATCATAATGTGACGATGAATCACAAAAGAGCAGTTAGAGTGGGAAGAATTTAAGATGGATTTTATTGGTCACGGGATCCAATCGATTGGTAATGAAGCAGTTCTAACAGGACTCATTATAGACTTTGAAGATGAAACGTAAAAAAAATATTGTATTTATCTGAATATTGAGGGAATATAAAAGTTTTATTTATCTAATTTTTAGAAAACATAGACTATAATATTAATAAATGGTATAATTTCCTTGTTATTGGAATTAAAATGAAAATATTAGAAGAAAAAGGATTGGGTTGGTTTTAATGGGGTATTCTGATCACAAAGAAACAAAGGCGATATTAAAGTTATGGTTTATTTATATACCACTTGCATTTGGAGAGTTTGTCTTTTCGAATATCATAGGTTATTTAAAAAAATAAAGATTTTGCATTTGAAAAACAATTAACCTAATTTAATTGTTTTTTATTTTACTTTAATAAACCAAATAAAAATAGAGATTTTGAACAAGATGAAGTTTATGAAGGAAATAACGTTGATTAGGTGCTGAAAACAGTGTGAAATCAACAGTGCCTAAAGAATAAAACAGGAATCATTCAACAATGGTAATTTTCCATTTTATTAGCTTCCTATAGTGATATGTTATGGTCACATCATATGTGTACGATACTTGTAACTTAATATAGCATTACTGGAATTTCAAAATTAGTAGTTAAGGTTGCTACCTTTTAGAGTGTTATAGATATATATAACTTAGCTAAAAAAGCACAAATCATATAATTTGCGCTTTTCATTATCTGTTTTTGGTAAAAAAAGCACAGTTTTTGTCACACTAATACTGTACGATACATAGTATAAAACACATACTGTATGACATATAGTAATGGAAATGAGGTGAGTGAATGGATACTTTATTAAACTCGTTAATTACTGAGTTAAGAAGAGGGACATTAACGTTAGCTGTTTTAAGTCAATTAAGAACGCCGCAGTACGGATATTCACTTGTCCAGTTATTGGAGCAATCAGGGATTACAATTGATCAAAGTACTTTATATCCGCTACTTCGCCGATTAGAAAAGCAGGAGTTAGTGACGAGTAGTTGGGATAAAACAGAGAGTAGACCTCGTAAGTATTATGTTTTAAGTGAATATGGATTAGAGATATTTTTGCAGTTAAAAAAGGAATGGATAAAGGATTCGAAAGAACTTTATAACTTATTAAAGGAGGAGGAAGAGAATGAATTTAATTGATCTCTATATCCAGGAAGTTGCGAAGAGATTACCTGAAAAAAATCGTGAAGATATTACACTTGAACTAAGGTCAACTATAGAGGATATGTTACCTGAAGATTATAATGAAGAAGATGTAAAGAGCGTTCTCGAAAAATTGGGGAGTCCGGTTTCATTGGCTAATGGTTATTTGGATAGACCGATGCATTTAATTGGACCACGTTATTTTGATGTATATACGACATTGTTAAAAATGATTATACCAATCGCAGCAATCATTGCACTCATATCAATGGTTGCAGAAAATTTTATAGGCTATAGTGGTGATCAAGCAGTATTAAATGTTATTTTACAATTGATAGGTAAAGGTATTGGGGAAATTTTTGAAGTGGGTCTTCATGTATTTTTCTGGTTGACACTTGTGTTTGTTATTTTAGAAAGAACAGATAAAGACAAAGGTATTCAGCCGTTGACGACAAGTTTTAAAAAATGGACACCAGATGATTTGAAAAACATCTCGTATATCCCAAAGAAAAAAGCAATCTCGAAGTCTGAAGTTTTTGGAGGTTTAATGTGGACAGCAGTTTGGGCTACACTCTACTTTTATGCGAATCATCTTGTTGGCGTATATCATGGTACGGCAAATGGACTGAAGTTTGTCTCGCCAACTTTTAATCAAGATGTTTTACTGCAGTACTGGCCAATCGTTGTAATTATGATCGTTTTTGAAATAGGTATATCCCTTTATAAATTAGTGCAAGGAAAATGGACGCAAAGATTGGCGATTGGAAATGCTATTCTTCAAGTAGCTGGGACGATAGTATTCATTGTAATTGTAGTAAATCCACATTTATTTAACGCAGGATTTATTACGTATTTGGCAAATGCATTTACTATTTCCCCAGAGGAGTTTAAAACGTGGCTCATTGGGGGAGGAATTTTCTTATATATGTTATCTGCTGCAATAAATATATTTGATGGTTTCCGAAAAGCTAGTATTCGTATGTAGATAAAAATCGGAAATTTCAATAAAATAAAACTATTAAAAAGATAGTTAAATAAGATGAACATTATGAAAGGAAGAAAATAATGATAAGGGAAGCTACGAAAAGAGATTTAGCATACATTTTAGATATTTATAACGATGCGATACTTTATACAACAGCTGTATATGCGTATAAACCTGTAACTCTTGAAAATAGAGTAGATTGGTATGAACAAAAAAAGGCTGAAGGGTATCCCATTTTCGTATATGAATTAGATAATAAAGTAGTAGGATTTGCGACATTCGGCCCATTTAGAGCGTGGCCTGCTTATAAATATTCAGTTGAACATTCTGTGTATGTAGATAAGGCATATAGAAAAAATGGCATTGGGTCTTCATTAATGAAAGAATTAATCAGAATTGCGAAGGAAAGAGAGTATATGACCTTAATTGCTGGAATTGATGCAGAGAATGAGAAAAGTATTGCCTTGCATCAAAACTATGGATTTGTTCATACAGGGACAATAAAAAAAGCTGGTTATAAGTTTAATAAATGGCTAGATTTAGCTTTTTATCAGCTGGAGCTTAACGGTCCTGAAAATCCTATAGAAGAATAAATATTTTTCGGTAGCAAGAAAAAATTCATGCTACCTTTTTATTATTTTAATAGCTAATGAAAAGTTTTTTTACATTCAATGTTGAAATATTAGAAGTTAATATAACGATATAAAAAGAGGGATGGAAATGGAAACTGTTATAAATAAAATAAAAGAGGTACAATCTAATTATGTGGGAATGGCAATTTATTCTACAAAAGATAATCGGATAGTTGCTTCATATAATAATGAATTAAATATTCCGTTAGCATCAGCAGCAAAATTAGTCATTGGATTTGTAGTAACGCAAATGGTGAAGGAAAATAAACATAATTGGAATGATATACTTCATCACATTAAATTTAATCCGCATGAAGATAGTGCGCAGTTATATCCGCATTTACAAGGAAGAACTTCTTTAACACTTAGTCAAGCGGTAGAGGTAATGATTGCTTGTCATGATAGTTGCGTTGCACAGTCAGTTGTAATGCACTGTGGTGGATGGGATGCTGTGAAAATGTACGCACAAACGTACTTTTCAAAAATTTATATACAAGAGAATGCTAGAGATGAGAAAAATGTTGGAGAATTAAGTGAAGTTCTTGCCCTTTTCATACAAACCTTTCAAGGTTATAAATCAGAACCAGAATTATGGGAACCAATTATTAGCGGCATGGTAAGACAGCAAGGAGAGTATGAAGAAATCCCATATTATCATTTAGCTCATATGACAGGTGGATTACTCACAGCTACAATAAATATTGGTATTATAGGAATGTTTAACGAATTTCCGCTTCTTTATGTGATGGGGGGAAAAGATTTACCGAATCGACGTGAAAATAAAGAGGTAGATGAAGCTTTTGCAGCAGTTTTAAAGTACATATACAAAGAATATAGTGAAAGCATGCTAGGAGTGAGCGATTGAAAAGAAACTTAAAGACTTCAACAATCATTATTTTAATTTTAACGATTATTGCTCTTGAAGTTGGAATCGCACTATATGATCACAATTTGTCATTAGATACAATTTACTTTGCAGCGATCCTTATTTGTATTGTATTGCTTTTTGGCACACGTGTTTCTGGAGAGAAAGAAAGTACATCGAAACGAGGAAGAAGAAAAACAGCTCTTATATTTTGGCCATCTATTTTATTGTCTATCGTTTGTTTTGCGGTTATAAGTTACATAAGGGTAGGATATGTCTCTGTACCAGGTATAATTGGCTTTTCATGCTTTGTTACATATGGTGGATTCGTATGTATTAGTATTTTAAAGAGAAAAAATAAAATGTAGATTACTAAGCTGAAAGGAAGCAATATAAATGAAACATATAAAGAACGGTACACGCACTGAAGGAGAATATATTAAAAATAAAGTTATTCAATATAATATGTCCATCTTAACAGATGAGGCAAGACAGACGATGGAAGAAGTACGCCTCGTAGTAAAAAATGAAGAAGGAAAAATTTTTGGGGGCGTAACAGGTACGATGTATTTTTATCACCTTCATATCGACTTTTTATGGGTTGATGAATCAGTTCGTCATGACGGTTATGGCAGCCAACTTTTACATGAAATTGAAGGTATTGCGAAGGAAAAAGGGTGTAGATTAATATTGCTAGATTCATTTAGTTTTCAAGCACCAGAATTTTATAAAAAGCACGGTTACAGGGAGTATGGTATTGTTGAAGATCACCCGAAAGGTCATAGTCAGCACTTTTTTGAAAAGAGATTATAATAATATTATGTATACTGTTTGATGGGAGAAAGAATATGTACACGTATAAATTGCAACAAGAACAACCAATCTGTGCAGAAAAAATAAAAAAACTTTATGATTCTGTCGGTTGGTGGCCAGAAAGAAAAGAAGTCGATATTGAAAAAATATTAAAGAATAGCATAGCCATTGGAGTATGGGAAGAAAATGAATTAGTTGGATTTGCTAGAGTCCTTTCTGATGGTGTTTTTCGAGCATACATTGAAGATGTTGTCGTACATGAGAGTGTAAGAAATAAAGGTATTGGAGAGAAGATGCTAACAATATTACTTCGAGAAATATCTCATATTGATATTGTTAGTCTATTTTGCGGAGAGAAGCTAATAAAGTTTTATGGTGAGCAACAATTTCAAACAACGAAGCAAATTGTGATGCATCGTAATCAAACAGGGAAAGAATAAGAGGTGCCAATTAAAATGAATGCAACAAGAGCGTACTGTTTATCGAAAAGAAAAGCGACAGAAGATTCTCCAGATGGTTGGAGTGCAACATGTATGAGGCTTAATAATAAAATATTTGCGATAGTAAATCATGAAGAAGGTGAAAAAGCTGCGATTACATTGAAGTGTGATCCAGAAGTCGCATTAAGAATAAGAGAAGATTATCCAGAAACAATTATTCCAGGCTATCATATGAATAAAAAACATTGGAATACCGTTTATATTCATAAGGGTATAGAACAGGAGCAAATAAATAAAATGATTGATTGGTCGTATGATTTAGTACTACAATCATTTTCAAAGAAAAAGCAGCAGGAGTTAATGAATTAAAATGCATTAGGAGTGTGTGTAATGAAAGATTCGATTAAAGATACGTATGATAAATTAGCGAGTACATATAAAGAAAATCTAGATTTCGCAAATCCATATAACAGTTATTATGAAAGACCGGCGATGATGGAGCTTATTTCAAAGGAACTAGAAGGAAAAAAGATACTAGATGCTGGATGTGCAGCTGGATGGTATACTTCTCAATTCATAGGAAGAGGAGCAAATGTTACAGCAATTGACGTAAGTCCTGAAATGGTAAAAGCAGCAAAAGAAAATATAGGAGAAGAAGCAACGTTCCTTTGTCATGATCTGCAAGAAACATTGCCATTTGAAAATAATACGTATGATGTGATTGTAAGTTCGTTAACTCTTCATTACTTAGAAAATTGGAATCAAGTATTTCAAGAATTTCGTCGCGTATTGAAGCCGGGTGGAGAACTTATATATTCTATCCATCATCCTTTTATGGATTTCACAAAGTTTCCATGTGAAAGTTATTTTGAAAAACAGCTATTAATAGATACTTGGGTTAAACCGAACATTACAATTGAAGTCGAATTTTTCAGAAGGTCACTACAAGACATAATAAATGAAACTACAAATTATTTTGTATTAGAAGAGATAGTGGAACCGAAGGCAGTTGAAAAGATGAAAGAAGTAGACGAAAAATCATATTATTATTTAAATATGAATCCACATTTTCTTATCATAAAAGCAATTAATAAATAGCTAGTAAAATAACTTTGTTTTACTAGCTATTTACAGTTTTACATTACATATTAGGAGACTTTAAAATGAATACGAAACGAAATAGAGTATTATATGCACTATTTACTATAGTTGTTATTATTTTAGGTCTTAGCTCAAGAAAGTTTTCTTTTGCACTACCACATCTATTAAATAATTACTTAGGCGATGCTTTATGGGCATTAATGATTTTCACTGGCTTTGGATTTTTGTTTCCTAAAACAGAGACGAAGAAGTTGGCTTTTATTAGTTTAATGTTTTGCTACGGGATTGAAGTGAGCCAATTGTATCATGCGAAGTGGATAGATAGCATTCGTGCAACGACTTTAGGCGGACTCGTGTTGGGATACGGTTTTTTGTGGAGTGATTTAGTGGCTTATACAATTGGTGTTGGAGTGGGAATACTTTGTGAGTTTATGTTACGGAGGAAATAATCGATTTTAAAAAGGAGCCCTTTATGAAAAAAATAATATTAATTGGTTCTGGTGGTTCAGGAAAATCTACATTAGCAAGGCAGTTAGGGAATAAATTAAATATTAAGGTGCATCATCTTGATGCATTATTTTGGAAACCGAATTGGGAAGGTGTTCCGAGAGAAGAACAAATAACAGTTCAAAATAACTTAATTAAAGATGAGAAATGGATTATTGATGGGAATTATGGCGGGACGATGGATATAAGACTGAATGCAGCTGATACAATTATCTTCCTTGATATTCATAGAACAATTTGTGTTTATAGGGCTTTTAAAAGAATTGTAAAATACCGAAATAAAACAAGACCAGATATGGGCGCGGGATGTGAAGAAAGATTTGATTTGCAATTTTTTAAATGGATATGGGAATATCCTAATGCTAAACGACCTACAATTTTAAAAGGGTTAGAGCAATTTCCCGAAGAGAAAAAGGTTATTGTTTTAAAATCTCCAAATGAGGTTCGGAAATTTTTAGAGCACATATAATAATAGAATGTAACAAAACAATTCTTTGTAGATCTTACCGATTAGTTTAATAAAACTAATCGTTTTTTATTATGAAAAATTTAACGCATTTTGAAAATTGTATTTTGTAATGAGTATATGACTATAAGTTCATATAAAATGAACGTTTGGAGGAATAGAAAATGACTAACGATTTAATTCAACTAATCGATTCATTAATGGTCAATATTCCAGCTGGAGAGGTAGTATTAAGAGATGATCGAATAAAAAAAGAATGGCTAGTACAAATTCAACCATTTCTTCTTGCAAAGTATGCTGTAACAACGGAACTATATGATGCTATTACAAATAGTACATTAAATAATTTTGAAAATAATCATAAACCAGTTGTAAATATTTCATGGAAAGATGCCATTGCGTTTTGTAATGTACTTTCAAAAAAAGCGGGATTAAAAGAATATTATTCTATTAGTGATGGTGGTCAAATTGTTAGATGTAAGTTAGATTCAAATGGCTACCGATTGCCATCTGAGGCAGAGTGGCAATATGCATGTAAAGCAGGTACAACCGGATATACATACGGGAAACTTCATGATATAGCATGGTATAATGAAAATTCAAATGGACATATTCATGACGTTGGCCAAAAGGAACCGAATGCATGGGGACTCTATGATATGTTAGGGAACGTTTGGGAATGGTGCTATGATTTGTATGATGAAAAAGTATACGGAACATACCGCATTTTTCGTGGAGGTAGTTGGGCTGAAGCAGCGAGAGGTTGCGGCGCTACTTGTCGTCGTCGAAGCCATCCTACATTTCATATAGATGATCTCGGTTTTAGACTCGCTAGGTCAATTTAGTAGGAACATGATACGAACAGCTAGGAAAAGAGTATGGAGAGAATCCGTACTCTTGCCAACATAGAAATGATTTAACGTAAGGAGTGTTTATTATGGCGCGTGTTTTATTTATTAATGCTGGATCAGAAGGACATATAAATCCAACTTTACAAGTTGTAGATGAATTGATTTCTCGTGGTGAAGAGGTCGTTTATTTTTCAATAGAAGCTTTCAGGGAGCGGATTGAGAAGACAGGTGCTACTGTACGAACGATTGATGATCAAAAATTTATAAAAGCGTTTCTATCTGGAGGCAGAAATTATTTGCAGGAAAGAATAAATGGCCTTCTACATACAGCGGATATTGTAATACCTAGCGTTCTAGAACAAATTGAAGGTGAACATTTTGATTACATAATTCATGATTCTATGTTTGGCTGTGGGCACTTAATTGCTCAAATTCTTAAATTGCCATCCATAAATTCATGTACATCTTTTGCGCAGGATGAAAAATCTTTTGAGCAAATGTTAGGTCATCTGTCAAAAAATATCCCAGTAGAAATTCATGATAAAATACAGAATGATTTTCAAAACTTAACGAAGGGAATTGCTGAAAAATATGGTGTTGAAATAAAATCATCGTATGAAGTTTTCTGTAATCCTGCACCCCTTACTATTGTGTATACAATTAAGGAGTTCCAGCCTTTTGGTGATACGTTTGATGAAACATATAAATTTGTAGGACCATCTATCTCTGCACAAATGAAAAACAGAGACGTTTATTTTACTTCAATTGAAGAAAAAAGTCCGATTTATATTTCATTAGGTACTGTTTTTAATGAAGCGATTGACTTTTATAAACTGTGTATGAAGGCCTTTGAGAATAGTGAGCATACAATTGTTATGTCTATTGGTAATAAAACAAAAATAAGTGATTTAGGCGAAATCCCTAAAAACTTCATTGTGAAAAACTATGTACCCCAAACTGAGCTGCTTACATATACGAAACTATTTATTACACACGGCGGGATGAACAGTGCGCATGAAGGACTGTATAACGGGGTTCCGCTCGTTGTAATACCGCAAAGTGCAGATCAGCCAGTAGTCGCAAAGCAAGTGGAGAGTCTTGGAGCAGGAGTAAAATTACAAATGCAAGGATTAACTGTGGATCAACTAAGTGAAAGTGTAGAAATAGTATTAAATAATCGTTCATTTAAAGAAGTTGCTTTGAATTTGAAGGAATCTTTCCAAAAATCAGGTGGATATAAGGAAGCTGTTGATGAAATTTTTATATTTGTAGGTCAGTGAAAAAAATGAAATTATACATTAGAAAAGCATCTAAATAGGATGCTTTTTATTTAACTTTATAATTCTTATTTTTAATATCTAGTATGGTTAAAAATAAGGCACTGAGAGATATAAGTATAAGAATAAAAGTTAACCAGTTAAATGTATTGTTAATTATGAAGTAAAGATGATAGATAAATATATTCAAATTGTATTTTAAAATGTTAGGACTTAGTTTTACATGTTAGTAATAATTTCACTGTTTCTGCACAACTTCTGCACATACTCAGGTAATTTCTATGTCATGATATATTCATAAAGTGAAATATTTCACAAGAAAAATATAATTTCACTGCGGTGTATGTATAATTAACACATACATCGGTACAAGTTTGTCTCTTGTTATTCTTTTACATCAAAGCCCACATTCCACTACAAAGTATAACAAGAAGGAGACATGAACATGAATAATCGATTTTTAAAACAACTACAAAATATGAAAATGAACAAAAAAAGTTTAGGAGCTGTAGTATTAACAGCTGGAATTATTAGTACGACACTTATTCCTCAAAATGCTTATGCGCACGGTTTTGTTGAAAAGCCTAGTAGCCGATCCGCTTTATGTAGTCCAACTTATGGTGCGCTAAATGTAAACTGTGGAAGTGTTATGTATGAACCACAAAGTTTAGAAGCTTCAAAAGGGTTCCCACAAGGTGGTCCAGTAGATGGACAAATTGCTTCAGCAGGCGGAAAATTTGGTGGTATTTTAGATCAACAAACAGCAAATCGTTGGTTTAAAAATACAATCACTGGTGGGGAAAATACATTTACTTGGAAGTATACTGCGCCTCACTTAACGAGTAAGTGGCATTACTATATTACTAAAAAAGGATGGAATCCAAATAAATCGCTAACAAGAGCAGATTTCGAACCAATTGGAACTGTACAACATGATGGTTCTGCAGCTTCAAATAATTTAACTCATAAAATCAATGTACCTACTGATCGTAGTGGATATCATGTGATTTTAGCAGTATGGGATGTAGCTGATACAGCAAATGCATTCTATAATGTAATTGATGTTAATCTTATTAATGATGTGAAACCAGACATAGAAGCGCCAAGTATTCCAAATGGACTTCAGACGCAAAAAGTAACAGCGAATAGTGTAGAACTAACATGGAACGCTTCTACGGATAATGTAGGGGTAAAAGGATATCAAATCTTCCGTAACGGAGAGATGATTGATACAGTAATAGGCACTCATTTTATTGATAAGAAATTACAACCAAGCACAGAATACTCTTATACTGTAAAAGCAATTGACGCAGCTGGCAATGTATCGAAGGAAAGTACAGCGCTTACAGTAAAAACAACAGTTGAGATTCCTGATACAGAAGCACCAACACAACCAAAAGGATTACATAGTATGGGAACGACAGCGTCAAGTGTGGATTTAATGTGGAGTCCATCTGACGATAATATTGGTGTAGACCATTACGATATTTATAGAGAAACAGAAGGATCAATGAAAAAGATTGCAACATCCAATACAACTTCTTATATGGATAAAAATCTGCTCGCTAATACTACTTATAAATATGTAGTAAAAGCTGTTGATGTAGCTGGAAATGAATCCGTACAGAGTGATATATTCACAATTACTACAAAAACCGAAAGCGCTTCATATGAAGCGTGGGATGCAAAAAAAGCATATAAAAAGGGAGATAGAGTTCTACACGAAGGAAAAGTATATGAAGCAGTCCAGAGTTATCAAGGAAATGGTGATCCGAACTGGATTTATGCATTATCATTATGGAAAACAGTGTAAGCTTTACCTAGATATGAACTAAGAGATGATGGGCTTTGATTTCAAAAGAGAATCTTGAGAATTCACTTTTCTATTAATAATAAAGGGTAGTGTATGAATACATAAGATTCATACACTACCCTTTTTATTATGATAACATTTTCGTCATAAGTATATGCGGAATGCCATCTTCCATAAATATATCAGAAGAAGTTTCATAACCTAATTTTTTATAAAATCCTTCAGCTTGTGTTTGCCCGTGTAGTTTCACTTTTGTAGCTTGTTCGTTACGAGCAAGTTCTTCTAACGTTTGAATGATGACTTTACCTAATCCGTATGTACGATAATCTTTTAAAATACAAATACGTTCTAATTTTCCGACACCATCAACAAATCGTATACGCCCTGTGCCTACAGGAAGCTCATTATAATAAACTAAAATATGTTTACATTGCTCTCCGATTTCATCGAATGTATCAAATTCCTCTGCAAGAGGGACACCTTGTTCTTTTACAAATACTTCTTTTCGAATATGAAAGGCAGTTTCTAAATCAGCAAGTTCTGTTATAAGTTTGGATTGCAAAATGTTCAGTCCTTTCTAGTGTAATCAGCTTGTGTTTTCATAGTATATCATAATAAAGCGCTATTAAGAGAAGAACATACTAAAAAGCCAACTTTAAAAAGTTAGCTTTTATTACAATTCCTTTATCCCATTTTTAGCGCCGATAATTACTTTACTCGTCATACTTATAAACAACCCTGTTTCAACTACACCAGTAATCATTTTTAATTGAGTGTGTAAATGGGCAGGACTAGAAATATAATTAGGGAATATACAATCGATAATCATGTTATTGTTATCGGTTATATAGGTTTCATTATTTTTCAAACGTAATGTTGTTTGACACCCTAAAGACTGAATTTTATTTTCGGTTTGTTTCCATGAAAAAGGGATGATTTCAATAGGTAATGGAAAAGTACCTAAATGTGTTACAAGTTTCGATTCATCAGCAATGATAATTAGTTCTTTAGAGGAAGAGGCAACGATTTTTTCACGAAGTAATGCACCGCCACCGCCTTTTATAAGTTGTAAATTTGAATCAATTTCATCCGCTCCATCAATTGTAAGATCAAGACTTTGTACGTCGTTTAACGAAATTAGGGGGATATTTAGTTGCTGTGCTAATGCTTCAGTTTCCTTTGATGTCGGTACAGCTTGAAATGATAATCCTTCTTTTACACGCTCACCTAATTTTTGTATTGTCCAATATACAGTAGAACCTGTACCAAGCCCAATCTTCATGCCATCATTTACAAAGTTAGCGGCATATTCGCCAGCGAGCTGTTTTAAATTCATCGCTTTACTCCGCCGGACGCGGTCCAGCATCAAGACCTGAATTTTCAACTGTAAGTACCGGACGAACGACTATATCTTTATGTACACGCATTTGACAAGATAATCGTAAATGATCTTCAATCCCTTTTTCCGTCATTGCATGTTTCTCATTCGCACTCGCTTCACAGAAATCACCTGCTAGTATTTCTACTCTACAAGTTGTGCAACGTGCATTCCCGCCACAACGATGAAGAATGTTGACACCGCTATCTTCAATTGCTAATACTAACTTCGTTCCTTCTTTTACATCAAATGTTCCCGCACCTTCAATTGTTAATTTTGGCAAATTTGTTCCTCCTCACGTAAAATTGTACATAACATATTTATGACCGCGAATTATTGAACATAAACATTATTTTTTTATATCCCCGTAACTTTTTTTTATGTTGAATCGTTTATTAAGTAAGCGCTGAAAAGGAGTGGTTATTTTGTGCACAAAAGTAACTCATGTTTTAAAGAACCGTATCGATATGAATCATTCAAATATAAACTTTTTAATTGAACAATATGGAGAGTTAAAAAGATATTGTACTTTTTTAACGAAAAACAAATGGGATGGGGAAGATCTCGCCCAAGAAACAGTGTGTAAAGTGCTTCAAAAATATAGAAATAAAGATATTTGTATGACACTCGTCTATAAAATAGCAAGAAATCGTTGGTTAGATCAGATGAAGTCTAAGTCTGTTCATGAAAAAATAAGAGAACAAATCACTTTTGAAGAACCACATGAGAACATTGCAGATTTGCATGAAATGGTAGGGAAAGTATTGTCTTCATTAAATGTACAGCAATCCGCAATTTTATTATTAAAAGATGTTTTTCAATATAGTATCGCTGATATTGCTAAAGTGTGTTCTGTATCAGAAGGTGCAGTGAAAGCTTCTTTATTTCGGAGTAGAAATAGGCTGAAAACTGTAAGTGAAGAAGGGGTCGAGATAGTCGAATTCACAGATGATATGGAAGTTGTAGTAACGTCTATTCGAGAAGAGAGACCGGAATTATTAACGAAACTGCTTCCGTCAATAGATTTTACTAAGTTACCATCTAAACAGCCAGTCTTATTATTTAATGTGAAACAACCTTCTTCCTACAGTTGTATGCTTTGCGCAGCATAACAAGTATTGGAGGGATTTAAAATGAATGCAATTCCATATGTAGTAGAACAAACAAAATTAGGAGAACGTTCCTATGATATATATTCAAGGTTATTAAAAGACCGCATTATTATTATCGGTTCAGAAATTAATGATCAAGTAGCGAGTAGTGTCGTAGCTCAATTATTATTTTTAGAAGCAGAAGATGCAGAGAAAGATATATTCTTATACATCAATAGCCCCGGCGGTTCAACGACAGCAGGTTTTGCAATATTAGATACGATGAATTTAATTAAACCAGATGTGCAAACGCTGTGCATGGGCTTTGCGGCATCATTTGGTGCATTGCTATTATTATCTGGAGCAAAAGGAAAACGGTTTGCGCTCCCTAACAGTGAAATTATGATTCATCAGCCGCTTGGTGGTGCACAAGGGCAAGCAACAGAAATTGAAATAACTGCGAAAAGAATATTAAAGTTAAAGCATGATATTAATAAAATGATTGCAGAAAAAACAGGCCAACCGATTGAAAGAGTAGCACATGATACAGAAAGAGATTATTTTATGACTGCAGAAGAAGCGAAGGAATATGGGATTGTAGACGATGTTGTTACGAAAAAATAAGATGAAAAAGGCTAGAGGACATATTAATTCTCTAGCCTTTTTATTAATCCTTTACCCATTCATCAACTAATGCTTGATTTTTTTTAATCCATTTTCGCGCAGCTTCTTCAGGATCTTTTGTTTTATTTAACATGACCATTAACGTACCGAGCTGTTCATCGTTCATTTTCCATTTATCAAAGTATTTTATAACATCTGGGTGATCTTTTTCGAAACCTTTACGAACGGAGTAATAAATGTCATCTTTTTCACCATATACTTTCTTAGGGTCTTTTAAATATTTCAAGTCAAATTCTGAAAAACCCCAATGCGGATTCCAAAGCGTAACAGCGATTGGTTTCTTTTTTGTATATGCTTTCTTTAGTTCACTCATCATCGCAGCTTCAGAGGATTGGACAAGTTTTAGTTTTATATCATATTCTTTCATTGCTTTATTCGTTAAATTCATAAGACTACTACCGGGTTCGATACCGACAATTTTATTATCTAGTTCATCTTTATGAGCATTTAAATCTTCGATACTGTTTATGTTTTTCATATAAGAAGGGACGACTAAACCTAGTCCAGTACCTTCGTACCATTTTGATTTTAAGACAATATCATCTTTATAACGATCGTTTAGCGGTTTATCTGTAACTGGTAGCCATACTTCTAAATTCGCATCAACATCGCCACGAGCAACACCAGTCCAAATTGCGGCTTTTTCTAAATACATAAGCTCAACTTTGTAGCCTTTTTCTTCTAATAAAACTTTCCACATGTTTGCAGTTGCAATATTTTCTTTCCAACTTGTTACACCAAGTTTAATTTTTCCTTTCGAATTTGCATTTGTTGCATTACATGAAGTGAAAATCATAGTAATAAATAATGCAAGGCATATAAACCAAATTTTCTTTCGCATCGAAAACCTCCTAAGTAACGTTTGCCTTATAAAATAAATGTATAAGTAAGCATTCTTATTATGAACGGAAACGAGAATTTTAAAGAAATCTTATGAATGTCATTTTTATGTAATATTTCTTTGTAAAATCGCAACACTATGTGAATAGATGGGTAGAAAAGGAGTAGTGACATGGATAATACAAAGGTGCGTGTTGAAAACGTAACAAAAGTATTCGGGAAACATCCGCAAAGAGCCCTTTCCTTATTAAAAGAAGGAAAAAGTAAATCGGAAATTTTAAAAGAGACAGGAATGAACGTTGGGGTGAAAAAAGCAACGTTTGAAGTATACTCTGGAGAAATTTTCGTTATTATGGGTTTGTCTGGTAGCGGGAAATCTACACTAGTTCGTATGTTAAATCAATTGATTAAACCAACTGCAGGTCATATATACATAGATGGTGAAGACATCGCAACGATGGGAAAAGAAGAGTTACGGAGAGTAAGAAGAACGAAAATGAGTATGGTATTTCAGAAATTCGCTCTATTTCCGCATCGTACAGTTATACAAAATGTTGCATATGGTTTAGAAATACAAGGAGTTCCAGTTGAAGAGCGAGAGAAAAAAGCGTTAGAATCGCTACAGTTAGTAGGACTCGATCATCATAAAGATAATTATCCAAGTCAACTTAGTGGCGGTATGCAGCAGCGCGTTGGAATCGCCAGGGCACTAACGAATAATCCAGATGTATTACTAATGGACGAGTCATTCAGTGCATTAGATCCACTTATTCGAAAAGAAATGCAAGATGAATTGTTAGAGTTGCAAGATAAAATGGAAAAAACGATTATATTTATTACGCATGATTTAGATGAAGCGCTTCGAATTGGAGATCGTATCGCATTAATGAAAGATGGAGAAATCGTTCAAATTGGAACGCCAGAAGAAATTATGATGAGCCCCGCTAATGAATTTGTAGAAAAGTTTGTTGCGGACGTGAATTTAGGAAAAGTAATTACGGCGGAGTCTATTTTAAAACGACCAGAAACTTTATTAATTGATCGTGGACCTCGTGTAGCCCTTCAAATTATGAGGAATGCTGGTGTTTCAACTGTATATGTTGTAAACAAAAAGTATGAATTTTTAGGTATATTAACTGCGGATGATGCGAGTAAGGCAGTACAAAAACAGTGGCCGATTGCTGATTTATTACTTAATGATATTCCGCATGTGTATTTAGATACTTTACTGGAAGAGACGTATGCAAAAATGGCGGAGATGAAATATCCGTTACCAGTAATCGATGAGAAGAAAAGGCTAAGAGGAATTATTAAACGTGAAAGTGTCATTCAAGCTCTTGCAGGAAACATTGAGGAAGAGGTGAAAGACGATGAATAGTATACCGCGTATTCCATTAGGGGAATGGGTCGACTCATTTGTTGCAAGTTTATATGAGCACTTTGAAGGCTTATTCCGAGGATTCTCTTATATTATTGGTGGATTCGTTGATTTACTCACTAATTTTTTAACAATAATACCTGCTATATTGATGATTATTATCTTATGTTTCCTCATTTGGTACACAACGAGAAAACCATCTTTAGTCATTTTTACGCTTATTGGATTATTATTTATTTTGAATATTAACTACTGGGCACAAACGATGCAAACATTGGCACTCGTACTTACGTCAGTTATTATTTCAATTATTGTCGGAATTCCAATTGGTATATTAGCATCTCAAAATGAACGTTTCTCAAAATTTTTAAAACCAACATTAGATTTTATGCAAACAATGCCTGCATTCGTATACCTTATTCCAGCGATCACATTTTTCGGAGTAGGTGTAGTACCTGGAATTATTGCATCAGTAATCTTTGCAATGCCACCGACAATTCGTTTTACTGACTTAGGAATTAGACAAGTTCCAGAAGATTTAATTGAAGCAGCGAATGCATTTGGATCCACTGCATCACAAAAACTATTTAAAGTACAATTACCACTTGCTACCGGAACGATTATGGCTGGTGTGAACCAAAGTATTATGCTTTCGTTATCGATGGTTGTAACAGCGTCACTTGTAGGAGCTCCTGGACTTGGAGTTGATGTATATCGCTCGGTAACACAAGTTAATATCGGAATGGGATTTGAAGCTGGATTAGCTATCGTAGTAATCGCAATTATATTAGACCGAATTACACAAGGGTTCCATACGAAAAGAAAATAATGACCAAAAAACACACTTTTATACTACAAAGTGTGTTTTTTATTGCATCCAGTTTACATACGAACGATAACAGAACCTCCAGCTGGTGCACAAACTTGGTTTTGCTGTTGTTCCATGGATTTAATTAATTGATTATTTTCTTCGATTAATGAGATTAATTTAGCTAACTGACTTTCAAGGTTAGCGATGCGCTGCATCATATATTGTGAATCATGATGCAATGTATTCCTTACAGGATGGGGGGAATACACATACTGTTGATTTATATTTGGATTCCAATGAGGATGCATTTGAATCGTTCCTCCTTCAATAAATTACGGATCTTTCTTATAGTAAATGCCTATAAATATTTAATGGTTACTTGAAATTTTTTCATTATAAAAGGAGTATGTACAGAAAATGGAAAATATTATATATGAAGTTAAAGTGCATTATTTGAAAAGATTCAAGCGAGATAATGCGTATATTAATACATTTAAGTGAATGCATGTTGTTTAGGGAGAAATAATGGGAGGAGATGCAATTTTGGCTAAAAATAAAAAAAGAAATGATGCTTTGGTAATAGGTGTCGGTATAGGGGTTGTAATCGGTGTATTTCAAGGGCACTTTACAAATAATTTAGTAATCGGAATTGTGATTGGGATTATAATTGGGATTTTGTTTTTGAAGAAATAATGAGGTGTAAATTCATTTCAAAAATTGTTGCATCAAAAGAATGAAAATTCGGAATACGAAACCTGTTTTTCCTTTTTTTGTGCTATTATATATGAAAAGGAAGGTGATGGATATGTCAACAAACAATCAAATAGAACAAAACTGTTTCATTTGCGAAAAACATAAAGGAAATATTATAGTTCCAGGTGGAGCTATTTACGAAGATGAACTCGTTTACGTTGGACATGTCTACTGGGATAGTGAAGCAACATACTTAGGTTATGTAATGATAGATATAAAAAGACATGTACCTGGCCTTGCTGAACTAACAGATGAAGAAGCGAAAGCGTTCGGACTTATAACAAGTAGAGTAAGTAAAGCGCTAAAAGAAAGCGAAGGTGCAGAGCATATTTACACTTTTGTTTCAGGAAATGGTGTACCACATATGCATATGCACATTATTCCACGTTATCCCAATACACCAAAAGAATTTTGGTCACCAACCGAAGTAGCGAAATGGACTGGTGCACCATATGGTGATGAAGAAAAAATAAAAAAACTATGCGAAAGAATACGTAAGTATATGGTAAATGAGTATGCATAAAACAAATAATACACAATATTCATGGGTTGGAAATATAGAAATGTGTTTAGGAGAAATTTCAGTTAAGCAATATGGTGATATTGTACTTGGTAAATATGGCGGGAATATAAGTGCTGGAGCGAAAAAGAATGAAGATGGTGCATTAGTTTGGTCAAATGGTGAATGGGAATTTGCAGCTATATTAGATGGACATAATAGTGCAGAAAGTGTTGATTTAGTAGTAAATACAATCGAAAAAGAATATGAAAATATAAGAGTAATTTTGAATGAACCAATTGATACAGTATTTCAGTATGTTGAAAATCATATACTTACAATTTTTCAGTCATCTTCATTTAAGGAAAAGTGCAAAAGAATACAAGGTGAAACAGCTTGCTTACTATGTGTAAGAAAAGAAAATTATATATGGTGGCTTTCTATTGGTGATTGTTTAGTGTATGTATTTCATGAAGAGTTACATAAGTTAGGACAATATGCATTAAATCAACGTCATTTTTACGAATGGATTGGAAATGTAAACACATTTGATTTACCTGTTCCTTGTTATTCATCAGGTATTCGTGAATTACGTACTGGAAAGAACCGAATTGTAATGGTGACAGATGGAGTATTAGAATGCGGGGAACGCCGATTTGAAACGCCAGTAAATCTGTATAATAATATGAATAGAAATAATAAAAAACTTGAAGAAAGTGTTCATCATGTATTAGAGCACGTTCATCATCAATTCGGACGCGATAGTGCGACTATAATTAGTTGGGACGTTGAAAATAAAGAGAGTGCTACGTATCCGAGTAATCAGCCGGAGAAAAGGTAAAGGAGGAGGCCTTTCTGTTTCTTTTGAAACTAATTGTCTTATTGTTATGGATTATAATTTTATTCTTTTTAGAAAAAATTGTGAGGAAGAAGTTAAATATACCGAGACAAACTGGATGGAATAGTAAATATGTCAGCCAATCACATAAATGGGGGCAATGGATTATCATTATTTCTTATGTAGTACTTATGATGATAGGTTCAATTTTGAATCCAATATACATGACTTATATACCAATTTTCTTTTTTATGACGTTGTACATTTTTCAAGGATATATGCAGTGGAAATATGATAGGAAAGCAAAAGAATATATTATTTCGTTTGGAATTGTTCCGTTACTAATAATTACAGGTTTTATTTTGAATGTATTCTATAATACGTATTGGTGATGAATGGTCATACAAATAAAGGGTGAGAAAATGATAAGACCACGTTTACGTGCTGAAATAATGATTGTAAACGACGAACATTCAAAAGTACTTGTACAATGTGATGAGAATGAATCATTTTACCGTTTTCCAGGTGGCTCTATTGAATTTGGTGAAACGTCAAAAGAAGCAATGATTCGAGAGTTAATAGAAGAATACGATTTGAAAGTTGATGTTCAAGAGTTAGCAATTGTAAATGAACACATTTTTGAGTGGGGCAACGAAAATGGTCATCATTGTACATTGATACATTGGGGGACTGTTGAAAAAATCATTACAAATGAAATAAGGCATAAAGAGCATGAGGATATTATATTAATTTGGAAAAGTCTAGAGGAATTACAGGAGAAGCCGACATATCCTGAAGGCATCATAAGTTATTTAGAAGGGGATAACCGTAATATAGTCCAATTTATTTCAAGTAATTAAATGAAATAATAGGAGGGGTGAAAATGGGAGCTTCTACTTTTTGGATTATAACTATTGTTTTTTGTATAGCTGTCTACTTTCTCGATAAGTTTTTAAGAAAAAAATTTAATATGCCCAAGGGTGGTTTTTGGGGATATAAGAAACATGTAAATAGTTTACATAAAAAATTGGAAATAGGACTACTTTTTATTTATTTAATAACTAGCTTTATATTTATCTTTAAATTTGAAAGTGTTAATATCGCTTATGTCATTTTTTCTTATTTAGGTGGGACGTTAATCTTAAGAGCATTGATGGAATGGAAGTATGATAAAGAATCGAAAGAATATATATTTTCGGTAATTGGGGTATTCACGTTTATTTTTATGACTTCGATACTATTTTACTTCTTTCCACCTGCTGTATAATAAAAATTTGATAGTACAAATAATGAAATAACTAATAAACAAGAAACCATTTACTACTAAATGGTTTCTTGTTTATTTAAGCATTTATTTTAGTTAATATAGATGTAATGAAATCAGTTTTATCCTCTGCATACTTATGTTTATCAGTAGGATTAGCTTGTGAAAGTTGAATCTTTAACTGTTCATACTGCATGCGTGCAGTTTTATTGTCTATTAAGTAATCACGAAATTGTAATTGTTCTATTAAATATGTATTCCCTTGTTCATACATATGAATTTGATGAGTTCTTGGTTCACCTTTATTAAAATAGTATCTTTCGGGTAATACTTCTTTTCTATATTTATAGTTTAGTAGTTCTAACTTTTTAATACAATGTATACCGTCCGTATAATTTTCTAATTCAATTGCTATATCAATAATTGGCTTTGCACTTAAATATGGAATAGAAGTACTACCAATATGGTGTATCGCTAAAATATGTTCGCCAATTTGTTCCTCAATGATTTGTTTCTCTTTCATAAACTCAATTTCCCATTCTTCAGTCCACGGCACTAAAAACACTTCCCCATACGGTAAACCTAACATTTAATTAGCACCTCTTTCAAAATAGTTTTCAAAAAGTTTATTACATCTTCTTAAAGCTTCTCAAAACAAGGTATTCCCACAATCTCCAAGGAAGAATCTTCTTCGTAAAGATCATAAATTTTACACCTTTTCCAATAGGATATCGTAAAGTAGTACGCTTTTTTTCAGTAATTTCAACGATTTTATTAGCAACATCTATCGGATTACCAAATGTATCACTACCGCTATTAATATGTTTTTGTATTTTATCCATATATTCTTTGTAAGGAGATGTTGTATCAGATTGGTTTTTAGCTAGTTGTTTACCAACCTCCCATATATTTGTGTTGTAAGAACCAGGTTCAATTAAAGCGACATCTATTCCGAAAGGTTTTAATTCTAAGCGAAGCGATTCACTCCAGCCTTCTAATGCATATTTTGAAGATACATAAGGAGATAAACCAGGAAATCCAACTTGGCCGCTAATGCTGCTTATATTAATGATTTTTCCGCTTCTTTGTTCTCTCATATATGGTAAAACAAGCTGAGTGATTGATATAGCTCCAAAAAGGTTCGTTTCAAATTGCTTTCGATATTCGTCTACTGGGATTTCTTCTACAAAGCCCCCATTTGCATATCCTGCATTATTTATAAGGAGATCTATTCTATTAATTTCTTTTAAAAACAATTGGAAATTATGTATAGAATTTTGATCTGTTACATCTAATTGTTGAACTTTTATATTGTGCTGTAAGTTAAGTTGAGTAACTTGGGATAGTATGGTTCCTTGTTTTTCAAGGTTTCGCATTGTAGCGATAACTAAATAATTTTTTTTTGCGAGTTCGAGTGTAGTTAATAGTCCAAATCCACTTGAGGCTCCAGTAATTATTGCGATTTTTTTATTCATTTTTCGCCAGCTTTCTTTTTCTTTTATCATAACGAGTTATGATAAGAAAATCTATTATTCTTACATTCATTATGAAATGAATTTGTATGTAAAAAAGGAGATTATAGGGAATCAGCGTATATAGAGTAGTGTATATTAATATGATAATGAAATGAGGGAAGAAAAATGGTCCATGTAAAAGCTGTATTAGCAGATCAGCTATTAGCGAATGCAAATGATCCCAGTTGGTATATGCCATTTTCAGATGCAGTTAAGGATTTATCTGAGAGGGAAGCTTTCTGGAAACCGAATGAAGAGAGTAATAGTATAGCTGAAATCGTACAACATTTACTGTATTGGAACTCTACGTGGCAAACTAGGTATAAAGAATCAAATGTGAATGCAGTACCCGCTATAGGAGATAATAACAAAAGTTTTATGCTCTCAGATAATCAAACTTTCGATGAATTACGGGAAAAACTACTAGAAAAACTGTTACAATGGCAAAATCTCATAAATGAAGAAAAGGTTGAAAGTGATGTAGTGGGATTTCCTGTTTCTGCAAAGTGGTGGGAAGTGCTAGCGAATGTAACAACTCATAATGCATATCATATTGGTCAAATTATTTACATCCGAAAATTACAGAAGAGCTTTGATAATGAATAAAGTAACAATTCTCTTATTAAGGGAACAAAAGTGGACAAAACGAGACAAACGTCTCATTTTGTCCACTTTTTTATTGTTTAAAGATAGAGAAAACCTATTAAAACAAGGATTCGAAATTGGCACAATACTTGCAATATAAAAGACGAACAAGAAAATAGGAGGGCTGGACATGTTAAAAACAACTGAAAGTAAAGGGAATGAAATTACGAAAGAACAAGCTCGTTGGATGTACGAAAAAATGTTAGAAATTCGTAAGTTTGAAGATAAGGTGCATGAATTGTTCGCGCAAGGCGTTTTGCCAGGTTTCGTTCATTTATACGCAGGTGAAGAAGCGGTAGCAGTTGGTGTATGTGCCCACTTAACGGATAGTGACAGTATTACAAGTACACATAGAGGTCATGGACATTGTATCGCAAAAGGTTGTGATTTAAATGGTATGATGGCTGAACTTTTCGGGAAAGCGACAGGATTATGTAAAGGAAAAGGCGGTTCCATGCATATTGCCGATTTAGATAAAGGAATGCTAGGTGCGAATGGCATTGTAGGCGGCGGTTTCCCACTTGCTTGCGGTTCAGCATTAACAGCTAAATATAAAGGAACAAAAGATGTAAGTGTTTGCTTCTTCGGTGACGGAGCAAATAATGAAGGGACATTTCATGAAGGGGTTAATTTAGCGGCGATTTGGAAGTTACCAGTTATTTTTATCGCAGAAAATAACGGTTACGGTGAAGCAACTACATTTGAATATGCTTCAAGTTGTGATTCTATTGCTGATCGTGCAAAAGCTTATAATATTCCAGGTGTTCAAGTAGATGGAAAAGATCTTCTAGCTGTATATAAAGCTGCTGCAGAAGCAGTGGAACGTGCACGTAATGGTGATGGTCCAACAATTATTGAATGTATGACATATCGTAATTATGGTCATTTCGAAGGTGAAGCACAAACATATAAAACATCAGAAGAAAAAGAAGAACATTTAAACGAAAGAGATGCAATTGTAAATTTCCGTAAGCATTTAATTCATGAAGGTTTATTAACGGAATCTGAACTTGTTGATATGGAAAAAGCAGTAGATGATGCAGTACAAAGATCCATTGAATTTAGTGAAAATAGTCCATACCCAGACGATGAAGAATTATTAAAAGATGTATACGTTTCTTACAAATAAGAGGAGTGTGAAAAATTATGACTAGAACAGTAAGTATGTCAACTGCAATTAATGAAGCAATGAAAATCTCAATGCGTCGTGATGAAAATGTAATTTTAATAGGTGAAGACGTTGCAGGCGGTGCACAAGTTGATCACCTGCAAGATGATGAAGCTTGGGGCGGTGTGCTTGGTGTTACGAAAGGACTTGTACAAGAGTTTGGCCGAAATCGTATATTGGATACACCAATTTCTGAAGCGGGTTATATGGGAGCTGCGATGGCCGCTGCTGCAACTGGGTTACGTCCGATAGCTGAGTTAATGTTTAATGATTTTATCGGTAGTTGTCTTGACCAAGTATTAAACCAAGGTGCGAAATTCCGTTATATGTTTGGAGGTAAAGCAAAAGTACCCGTTACAGTACGTACGATGCATGGCGCTGGTTTTAGTGCAGCAGCTCAACATTCACAAAGTTTGTACGCATTATTTACGAGCATACCAGGTATTAAAGTTGTTGTTCCTTCCACACCGTATGATGCAAAAGGCTTATTATTAGCGGCAATTGAAGATGATGATCCAGTAATCTTCTTTGAGGATAAAACACTTTACAATATGAAAGGTGAAGTGCCAGAAGGATACTATACAATTCCATTAGGAAAAGCAGATATTAAACGGGAAGGTTCTGATGTAACAATTGTCGCAATCGGAAAGCAAGTTCATACAGCGCTTGCAGCTGCAAAGCAATTATCGAAAAAGGGGCTTGAAGTAGAAGTAATTGATCCACGATCTTTATCACCACTTGATGAAGATACTATTTTATCATCTGTTGAAAAAACAAATCGTCTTATCGTCATTGACGAAGCGAATCCTAGATGTAGTATTGCAACAGATATTGCGGCAATTGTAGCGGATAAAGGTTTTGATTTGTTAGATGCACCTATTAAACGAATTACAGCACCACATACACCTGTTCCGTTCTCACCACCACTTGAAAAGTTGTATTTGCCAACACCAGAAAAAGTAATTGAAACTGTATCAGAAATGATCGGAGACCAATCTTTATTACATGTGTAATAAAACGATGAGAAGGGAGAGAGAGACATGGCTGTAGAAGTTGTAATGCCGAAGTTAGGTATGGCGATGAAAGAAGGTATTATTACGAGCTGGAATATTAAAGCAGGCGATAATGTAGCAAAAGGAGAACTAATTGCTAGTATTAATTCAGAAAAAATTGAAACGGAAATTAAAGCGCCAGCTGATGGTACGGTACTTGATATAGCTGTAAGTGAAGATGAAGGAGTGCCGCCTGGTACTGTAATTTGCTACATCGGTAAACCGAATGAAAAGGTAGAAATGCAGGAAAGCACACATGTTGTAGAAGAAAAAACATCTAATATAGAAGTACAAAATGTACAAAATGTACAAAATCAAGAAGCAAATGAGAAAGAAGTATCGAAGCAAAGAATTAAAATTTCACCTGTAGCCAAGAAAATTGCAAAGTCTGAAAATCTGGATATCAAGGCATTAGTTGGTACAGGTCCTGGCGGAAGGATTACAAAGGCAGATGTATTAAAAGTACTTGAGGTAAGAGTAAACGTTCCGGAAATATCTGAACGAGAAGAAAGTAAAGCGATTCCTGTTACTGGTATGCGTAAAGCAATCGCAAATCGTATGCACGCAAGCTTACAAAATAGCGCACAATTAACGTTAACGATGAAAGTAGATGTAACAGATTTAGTTGCTTTACATAAAGAAATAGCGGAAGTTGTACAAAAAAGATATGATAATAAATTAACTATTACGGATTTCGTCTCGCATGCTGTTGTATTAGCACTTGGAGAGCATAAAGAAATGAACAGCGCTTATATAGATGATGCAATTCATCAATTTGAACATGTGCATTTAGGCATGGCAGTCGCATTAGAAAAAGGGTTAGTCGTTCCAGCTATTCGCTTTGCAAATAATTTATCTTTAGTAGAGTTGTCTAAAGAGATTAAGAATGTGGCACAAAAGGCACGAGCAGGTAGCTTAAGTAGTGATGATATGCACGGAACGACATTTACAATTAGTAATTTAGGTAGCTTTGGTATTGAATATTTCACACCGGTATTAAATACACCTGAAACTGGTATTTTAGGTGTAGGTGCAATTGAACATGTTCCTGTATTTAAAGGGAAAAAATTAAGAAAAGGAAGTATGTTACCTTTAAGTTTAACATTCGATCATCGTGTATTAGACGGTGCACCAGCAGCTGCATTTTTACGCACAATTAAACATTATTTAGAAGAACCTATAACAATTCTTTTATAAAGAGAAGGTGAGAGAATGAGTAAATTAGTTGTTATTGGGGGCGGACCTGCTGGCTATGTAGCAGCAATTACCGCGGCTCAAAATGGCAAAGATGTCACTCTTATTGATGAAGCTGACCTTGGCGGAACATGTTTAAATGTTGGGTGTATGCCGACGAAATCACTGTTAGAAAGTGCTGAAGTACATGACATTGTGAGAAAAGCGAATGATTATGGGGTTACGCTTAATACAGGAAGTATATCAATTGATTGGGATCAAATACAGGCGAGGAAATCACAAATCGTAATGCAACTCGTCCAAGGAATACAATATTTAATGAAGAAAAATAAAATTAAAGTTGTAAAAGGAAAAGCGAAATTCGAAACGGATCATCGTATGCGAGTTGTACAAGGAAATAAAGAAGAAGTAGTTGATGGAGAGAGCTTTATTATCGCAGCTGGTTCCGAACCTACAGAATTACCATTCGCTCCGTTTGATGGAAAATGGATTTTAAATAGTAGCCATGCCATGTCTCTTGAGAGTGTACCATCTTCATTGTTAATCGTTGGTGGTGGTGTAATAGGATGCGAGTTTGCAAGCATTTATAGTAGACTTGGCACAAAAGTATCGATAGTTGAAATGGCACCGCAATTAATACCTGGTGAAGATGAAGATATCGCGAATACTTTAAGAGAGAAATTAGAAAAAGATGGGGTGAAAATTTTTACGGGAGCAGTTTTAAAAGGTTTAAATAACTATAAGAAGCAAGCTTCATTTGAATACGAGGGAATTACTCATGAAGTAACTCCAGAATTTGTTCTTGTTTCTGTAGGAAGAAAACCACGAGTGCAACAATTAGGATTAGAAAAGGCAGGGGTTCAGTTTTCAAATAAAGGGATTGCTGTGAATGAACATATGCAAACGAACGTATCGCATATTTACGCAGCTGGTGATGTGATCGGTGGAATTCAGCTTGCTCATGTTGCCTTCCATGAAGGAACGACAGCAGCATTACACGCAAGCGGAGAAGACATGAAAGTAAATTATCACGCTGTGCCCCGTTGTATATACACAGCTCCAGAAATAGCTAGTGTCGGGTTAAGTGAAAAAGGTGCAAGAGAACAATATGGTGATATTCTCATCGGAGAATTTCCTTTTACAGCGAACGGAAAAGCTCTTATTTTAGGAGAACAAGTAGGTAAAGTAAAAGTCATTGTAGAACCTAAATACCAAGAAATTGTAGGGATTTCTATTATCGGTCCTCATGCAACTGAACTTATTGGTCAAGGAACCATAATGATTCATACAGAAGTTACCGCTGATATAATGAGAGATTATATTGCAGCACACCCTACTTTATCAGAAGCAATTCATGAAGCGTTAATGCAAGCGGTAGGACATGCTGTACATGCTTAAATGGAAATATAATAAACCACTATTCTCTAAACAAATAAGAGAATAGTGGTTTGATTTTTTATTAATAGAATATCTTATTATTTTTTAATTTCAATCGCTGAAGTAATATCGTTCCAATCAGGAGCTAAATTAGCAGTTTTACCATACCAATCAGCGTGTTTAAATATAACACCTTTTCCATATCCTTGTGTTGAAGAGTGCTCCCAAAGTGTCGTTGAATAACTTGCAGAAGGTGAGGCTGTACTTACAGAAGAAATTCTGTCATTCCAGCTAGATGGTAAGTTTTTAAAGCCGCTGCTCCAGTAAATATATTGACCACCTTTATCTTTATGTTCGTAAAAATCAGTACTACCAGCACCGCTACCTAAAGGATTAATATTATTTTTAATTGCTTTTTTATCCTTTGCAATATACGCATCCAATGTTTCACGGCTAGTAAAACCATAAGCTAGCCAATCTCCATTTTCATTTTGCTCTGGTAATACCATAGTAATTTGGATATCTTTCTTATCCTGATCACTTAATTTTGCAAATGAATTAACATTTTGTTCATCCACTTTTAAATAATCAAATGACTTAATTGTGTTACTTTTTTCCTCAGCACTTACTGCACCTAGTCCTCCAGTTAATGCAAAACCCGCTACTAATGTCCCTGCTACTAATTTCTTCAACATATAACCATCCCTTTTTGTTTGAATTTTTGTACAGGTGAATCTTGTACAGCTAAAATGTATTCTAATTTTATACTTTTGTAAATATTCTGAAGTTTTAGAAATAATAGGCGGAATATTTACATTTTTACATTATTTCTTTAGAAAAAATGGTTATTGGAATGATATAATAAGTGGATGTATTGCTTTTACTGGATGTAAAGATATTTTAGGAGAGGTGTCATTGAAATATTTTACAAGAGAATGGTATAAAAAAATGCAAGTTTTAGAATTTATAAGTTTTATAGAGTCTATAAAAGAATGGTCGGAAATGGATATACAAAGTTTAAAGGAAGAAATAGAGGAAAGGAAAATAGATTTATTAAAATTCCTTCCTGAATCGATATACTCAATTATACAAAACATAACAATTAATTCAGAATACCCATCAGGTGAACTGAAAAAACTTATGCAAGAGTGGACAACAGATTATGAGAAAAGAATGGCACAATTAGATCAATCATACGTAGAATATTTTAATTCCATTGAGAAAAAACTTCCGTCAAATGTCGCTCAGTTACACAAGACATCACTACACGATAGTGTAATTAAAGTAATAAAGAGAGAATCAGAAGATACTTTGTCTATCGTATTAGATTGCAGTGGTACTTTTAGTGAATTTGATAAACTTGAAGTAACCTTTATAGGAGTAACACAGTGTTCTATGCCGGAAAACTTTGAAAATGCTTGGTGGTTATATCATGAAATAGCTCTTACTGAAGATGGTTTTGAACTTGGCGTTTTATTTGACTCTCCGTTTAGAGAAGTGACGATTTGCGCAGCAGATGTATTACTTGTGAAGAAATAATGTTGTATGGAGTATTACAAACGTTTGACATAATAAAAAAATAAAGTTAATGTAGATACATGAAGTCTACAATAGGAGCTGTACTATGAAATATTCTAAAGCTACAAATTATGCTCTTCATACAATGCTTTTTCTGGCAAAGGCCACACCAAATAAGTTAGTTAGTGTTCACCAATTAGCAGAAATGCAAAATGTTTCACCAACGTACTTGTCTAAAATACTAACTAAGTTGACGAAGGAAGGGATGATACACTCATCATCTGGTCCAAAGGGCGGTTACTCGCTTAGTAAGAATTGGGAAGATATTTCATTTTTAGATATTATACATGCAATTGAAGGCAAAACATCATTGTTTGACTGTTGTTTACATGACAAACCTGGATGTTTAATTAATGAGGCAATGCTCGCAGCAGAAGAGAAAATGGAAGAAGAGTTAAGAAATCAAAAAATCGTAGATCTTGCGAAAAAAATAAAAGTGGATTTTTAATCTGCTTTTATTTTTAAATTAATTAAGGATAAAAAGGCTCTTTAATATCTTTAATTGTAGTTAGAAAATGATATGAAGAAGGAGAGAAGATGATGAATAATTTTTGGAATGATCGATATAAATCAGATGAATATTTTTACGGGGAAGAACCTAATACATTTATTAAAGAACAAGCATTTCGTTTAGCAAATCACAATAAAGTAATAGCATTTGCGGAGGGAGAAGGTAGAAATGCTGTATTTCTAGCAAGACAAGGGAACGAAGTAACAGCTATTGATTATTCGGAAGATGGATTAGAAAAGACAAAAAAATTGGCAGAGAAGCATAACGTAAACGTGCATACAAAAAAAGTAGATTTATTAGCTGATAGTTTGCCAGAAAATGAATATGATGCAGCAATTATGGTATTTGGACATTTTCATGATGATTATAAAAAAATGATATTAGGTAAAATGATACAAACGATAAAGCCTGGTGGATTAATTATGTTTGAAGTTTACTCAAAAAAACAAATAAACTATGGTACTGGTGGACCAAAAGATGTTGATATGCTGTATGATCCAATTGATATCCTTACTTGGTGTGAAGAACATAAGGTAATTCATTTCTTTAATGGAGAACAAGAGCGAGTTGAAGGGAAAGGGCACACTGGTTTAGCTGATGTTATTCAAGTTGTTATTAGAAAATTAATATAAGTGTTAATGAAAGTGTTAAATGTATGAATGTAAAAAGACCAGTCGTATAAGACTGGTCTTTCTATTTAGATACTAAATTATCAAGCTTCCAATATGTATTTGTTAACGGCGCAGCTTTGCTATCTATGTATAAATACATATTATTTAAATCTTTTGGTGAAGTTTTCAGTTCAAATACAACGTCAGTAGTTAAAGAGAATTCGTGTGGAACATTTTTATAGTGCTCGTCATCTATCGGATGAGCTTCACCTTCATATTTCTCACCAGTTTTTTCATCTTGTATGAAATATTTTATTTCCGAAAGATCAATAGTTTGTCCATCGTCTCGAACATTATTAATCATAACACGAGTAGTAAGGCGCCGCTCTTTGTCTATTTTTTCAAACTTTGCATTCTCAACTGTCGCTCTATAGTATTCATTTTTAACTATTTCTCCATAGTGCATTGCATTCTTTTCGAGAGCGCTCTTTTCTTGTTTTGATGTAGTATTGCTATTACATCCTGTTAATATTCCAGTAAATAATAATGCTGTACATGTCGTTTTGATTAATGATTTCATAGTAATCCCTTTCTGTATTAAAAAGTAAAACATAGGAATAATTTCACATCAATAGGAAGGTAAATGGAAGTATTTTTGCGTAATATACAGATATACATTTATTTGGTTGTCAAGTTAACAGGATAGAAAGAGGGAGAAGACTGTATAAAACGGAATAAATAAGAATTGAAAATATTGTAAAACGGAAGAGGCATGCATATAATTAAAATAAAGTTTAAGTTTCTGAACCTTCAATAACGGTGGTGATAACATGTTTACTGAAGAACGTCGAGAGAAAATTTTAGAACTACTTAATACAGATGGAAGAGTAATAGCAAAGGATCTTGCGGAAAGATTTGATATGTCTATTGATTCTATAAGAAGAGATTTGTCTATTATGGAAAAGGATGGTTTATTAAAAAGAACGCACGGAGGTGCAATTGAACTTACGCGAGTGAGAAACTTAGCTGCGGAACCAACTAAACGTTATAGTGATAGCTCAATATATGAGGACACAATTGCAAGAGTTGCGGTATCTTATATACAAGAAGGTGATTCAATTTTTATTGGTGGGGCTTCCGTTCATAATGTGATGCTGAAATATTTACCGGAAGTATCATTTACGGTTATTACGAATTCTATAGAAATAGCTGGTTATCTACGAGAATATAAGAATATTGATACGTATTTAATTGGCGGAAAAGTAAAACCTTCAGGGAATATTACTGATACACTTGCCTCTGAATTGATAAGTAGATTTTCTATTGATCTGTATTTCTCTACAGGTGGAGGCATTTCATTACAAGGTATTAGTACCGCAACACCTGAAGTTGCTTATTTTAGTAAAAGAGTAAGTGAAATTGCTAGAAGAAATATTTGTTTAGTTCCGCATAATAAACTTGGAATAGATTGTTTTATAAGAGGAGAGTCTCTAAAAAAAATTGACATTATTATAACTGACGAAGAGGCTAGTAAAGAAACTGTTCAGGACTTTGAGAAACAAGGTAAACAAGTTGTAATAGCGCCATTATATTCATTTGAAAGGAGTTTGACATGATTGTAAAAGAGCAAGAGTTTCATATAAATGGATTAACTTATACAATTCGTTCTGCAGCTGAGAAAGATGCTGACCAGTTATCGAAAATTAGAGTTCAGATTGATGGAGAAACTGAAAATATGGATAGAGATGCTGGAGAGGGATTTATAGATAATCTAGGATTTCAAAAAATAATAAAAACAGATAGTGAAGAGACGAAGAATCTCTTTTTAGTTGCAGAAGTGCACAATCGAATCGTTGGATTTTCAAGGTGTGAAGGATCAAATTTTAAGAGATTATCTCATAAAGTGGAGTTTGGCGTTTGCATTATAAAAGAGTTTTGGGGATATAAAATGGGTAAGAGCCTATTACAACAATCTATTAAATGGGCTGACGAAAATGCAGTAAATAAAATATCTTTACAAGTATTAGAGACAAACGAGAAAGCTATTCATCTTTATAAAAAATTAGGTTTTGAAGTAGAAGGCGTTTTGAAAAATGACAAAAGACTATCGGACGGAAAGTATTATAATACGGTAGTGATGGGAAGGTTTACTGATACTTTTCATAAAAGAGGTGAAGAAGTATGTTTTACAGAAGGAAGTACTATGTAGTGAAAAATGAATTCATAGAAGTATTTAATGATCATTTCAATAACACGAACTTACCTAATCAATTAAAGCATGGTTCTAAGCTAATAGGACGCTGGATGAAAGATAATAAGAATGGTACGTCTGAAGTATTTGCCATATGGGAATATGATAGTTATGAACAGTATAAAGAAATAGAATCGAAAATTAGAAGTGACGAGAGGCATATTAGAAGAATACATGAATGGTATGAAAACCATGGCGGGAAAGAATATGTTTTACAGGAGTACATAGTAGAGATGAAAAATGAAGAGTTAGTATGTACTGTAAAGTAATAGGGGTGAGGGATAATAGGAATGAAAACAAAATTATATTTTAGTTTAGCATCCACTATTTTATTTGCAATAGCCGTGATTGTTTTCTTTATAAACGGTAATCCACAAAAGTGGTTTTGGTTATGTATTTTCTTTGCTTCCATTATACAAAATATAGTGCTACTAAAAAAGAATAAAGAAGTGCATTAAGATATTCAAATTATTAACATATTTGTGTCGTCTTTCTAGTTTTATTGAAAACGCTTTTATTCAGTTTTATAATAAAAGTATGTTTTTACAGATCTCCAAAACAATGAATAGGGAGATGATACAATGTTAGCTTCACCGTTTTACTTACATACATGGAAAAAGTTTATTAATGAAGGAGTCCTTGATTCGAACCGTATAAACGAAAGAATTTCAGAGTCATGGCATCGATGTAAACAAGCAAATGTGAATCCTCACATGAATAAAGGTCAGAAAATTTTATCTTCTAATTTTTTTCAAGATCAAAAGAAAAAGAGTGAAATCTTCCTAGATATCGCAATCCCTCAAATACAAAATATGAGAAAAACCATTGATGAACTACAAATGATGGCATTATTAATCGATCCAGATGGTTATGTTCTATCGTTAAGTGGAAATAAACAAACGTTAAAGCGAGCGAAACATATTAATTTTATTGAAGGTGTAAAATGGACGGAAGCAGCTGTGGGGACAAACGCAATAGGAACAGCGCTAGAAATTGAAGAAGCTATTATGATAAGTGGTACTGAACATTACTCCGTGGTATCTCATAACTGGAGTTGTGCGGCTGCTCCCATTCATAATGATGACGGGAAATTAATTGGTGTTCTAGATTTCTCCTGTCCAATTGAATTTTCGCATCCATATATGCTCGGTATGGTAACTTCAATTGCACATGCGATAGAACGTGAATGTAGCATAAGAGTTCATCAAAATGAATTACACTTAATTCATCGTTTTTTAGATGTCATTGATAGTGATGAACAAGTAGTTATTTGTAATCATCGTGATGTTATCGTTTCTGCGAGTAAGAGCGTTCGTGTACGAATAAATAATTGGTCAAGAATGAAACTTGAAGAGTTAATGCACCATGGATTAGAAACTAAATTAGAGATACCAGTATATAGTAATGAAAGAATGATTGGGAAATGTATGTATTTAAAGGAAAACGAACAAATGAATACATATTCTGCTCTCACATTTATAAAAGGAATTACTTTTCCAGGAGTTACTGGGACAAGCAGAGCATTTCAACACACACTAGAAGAAATTATGCTTGTTTCACCGACTGATGCTAGTGTGTATGTATGTGGTGAGACAGGAGTGGGAAAGGAATATGTCGCGAGAGCGATTCATGAAAATAGTCCAAGAAAAGACGGGCCCTTTATAGCTGTTAACTGCGGTTCTTTGCCTAAAGAATTAATAGAAAGTGAATTGTTCGGTTATGCTGAAGGTGCATTTACAGGTGCGCGACGTCAAGGATATAAAGGGAAATTTGAACAAGCGAATGGAGGAACATTATTTTTAGATGAAATTGGTGAAGTACCACCAGAGATGCAAGTAGCATTATTGCGTGTTTTACAAGAACGTACAATAACTCCAATAGGAAGTTCAAAAGAGGTACCAGTAAATATTCGTATTATTACTGCCACACATAAAGATTTACTACGGTTAGTAGAAGAAGGGAAATTCCGTCAAGATTTATATTATCGTTTGCACGTTTATCCGTTATATGTTCCATCGTTAATAGAAAGAAAAGAGGATATCCCATATTTTATACAACATTTTTGCGAACAGAAGAATTGGAATGTTGTATTTCCGAAGAGTATTTGCAATCAATTTTTACAACATACATGGCCCGGAAATATTCGAGAACTAGTAAATGCATTAGAACGCATTTACATTTTGTCGCAAGGACGGGAAATATGCGAAAAACAAGTCGCTCTTTTGATACAAACAATGATGGGAAATCAACAACAACTTGAGTTACAAGTTGAAAATAAAACCGAACATACATTGAATTTTCGCGAAAAAATACAGCGTGATAGCATGATTGAAGCATTACAAAAGACAAACGGAAATGTTTCATTAGCTGCAAAACTATTAGATGTACCCCGTAGTACATTTTATAAACGAATGCAAAAATATAAGTTATAAAGTAGATTTTTGTAATCTACTTTTTCTTTGTGGGCTCATGTTCTGTCGGAATGTGCGCTTACCGGGGAAATAATAGAATTGTTAGAAGGGAAATTTCCTAATGGGGGTTAGTGTGTGAAGTATATTGAAATTGGCTTCGGAAATAGGTGGTTCGTTCGAACAGAAACTGAAAATAAAGATGGAACTGAATTTGAAGAACGAGGAATTATAAAACCTATTTATTTTGAGTCTTTATATGTACGAGTGTGGTTTCGGAAAACGTGTTTAATTTTTGATACGAAAGAAAGGTTTAAAAAGGTTAAGAAGAGGAGGATTGAATATAAATTTATAGTTGGAATTGTAAGTAGACTGGATAAAGAAGAAGTGGGCTAACATGCGTAGTTATATTGGACAGGAAATTCTTTTGACTTATATCAAATTCATAAAAAGCAATTTTACTAAATATAAATTGTTAATACAACCACTAAAAATTATTATCAAGACCTAAAAGCTAAAAATCTTTAAAAAATAAAGGTGAGCGCATATTAGTCATGTATAATATGTACTCACCTTTATTTTCTTGTTCAAAGCACCCGTTAGTCACTCATGGAACATGGAATAAAGTGTGGTATTGATTTAAAATAAAGTTTGATAATTTATAAAAAAGATTGATAAAACCCTGTATTAATATAAGGTTTTTTTTTGCCCCTTAAATTTCAGTTGTATTGTTCAATTAAAGGGGGAAATTTCCCCATTTTTTATACCAGCTTAACGTTGATTCGGGAATATTGAACTTCGCTACCTGCTAATTGAATTCTACTTCATCTGGAGACCTTTAAATTAAAATGTTTCCTTTCTTCTGACAGACTTATTAAATTTCGAAAACAATCAATTCAATCATCTTTTCGTATAGAAAAACTTATTAAGAAACATGCACTAGAAAAAATATAAATCATATATAGGAGATATCCCGTTTGAATGCTTGAGGAGGATATTATGAAACCTATGTTACCTAGTGAAAAATATTTCGGTAATTTAGAACTAGTTTATGCATTTTATGGGGCTATGCCTACAGGTGTTACTGTTTCAGAAACCGGTCGTATTTTCATTTGCTTTCCGAAATGGGGAGACGATGTTAAATTTACTGTGGCGGAAATTTTTGAGGATAAATTGCAGCCTTATCCTAATTTACAAACCAATTTGGTTAACCCCGAGAATATCCCAATGACTTTCATCAGTGTCCAAAGTGTAGTTGCTGATGGAAGGGGAACGCTTTGGATATTAGATACAGCGGCACCCAATTTTCCTGAACCTATTAAAGGGGGGGCAAAATTAGTCGCTGTTGATTTAGAAACCAATACAATAAGAAAAGTATATACCTTTACAGAAGATGTTGTCCTGCCTACAACTTATCTGAATGATGTCCGTTTTGATTTTCGTGTTGGAAAAGCAGGTTATGCCTATATAACGGATTCTTCTTCAAGAGGACCAGGAGCTATTATCGTCGTAGATTTATCAAATGGAAACGCGTTTAGACGGTTAAATGGAGCAAATTCAACTTCACCCGATCCCTATTTTTTACCGAAAGTAGAAGGTCAAATTTTAATGAATCGAAACAAAGACGGTTCAACTTCTCCATTTAGATTGGCGTCTGATAGTCTTGCGATTTCTCCTGATGGAAAGATATTATTTTTTGCTCCACTAACCAGTCGGCATTTGTTCTCGATCTCAACAGAAGCCCTGAGAGACAGAACGATATCGGACATGAATTTACCTTATCATGTGGAGTATTGGGGAGAAAAAGGTGCGTCTGATGGAATGATCACTGATGCAAAGGGAACTGTTTATGCTGGAGATTATGAAAACAACAGTATCCGTAAGATATTGCCAAATGGCATAATGGAAACTATTGCACATGATCCGAGAATTTTGTGGCCGGATACTTTTTCAATTGGTCCGGATCAATATTTGTATGTCATTGTGAACCAATTACATCGACAGCCTAGATTTCATTATGGAAAAGACTTACGACAGAAACCTTATAGTTTACTTCGTATCAAAATTGATGAATTTCCTGCTCCGACCTTTTCATAATAAAAATAGTCAATTAATTGTTTTCATTGATAGAAAATGATCAAACTTTTTTATAAAACCAAAACATAAACCTGCTGGATAAGAATCCATTTTGATCAATCTTTTTCAAAATGGATTCTTTTTATTTACCATAGAATACGGGTTAACACGATATTTTTAATCAAACTTTATTTTAAAATTACGAAGAAACTCATGAATGTTTTAAAAAATATGGTGAAGTAGTAATACCCGAACTTATGAGTGAAATTAATGAAAAGTTAAAATGGGATGTTGTTAGTTATGTAGATCATAAGGAGTATGCTTTATGGCCACTACTAAAATATTTTAAAAAGATAATTAAACAAGATTCACAAGAATGGAAAACGCGAGGTTTAGAACTGTATAAATTATCTAGTGTAGCAGATATAAAGGGGAGTAATTTTCTTATCCTTTCTATATAGAAATTGCTATTGGTATTATTATACAATAGGTGTCAGAAAATACAGTTGTTTATTATTGGAGTGGGAGAGAATTATATGTCGATGTCGCTATATTATAAAAAAATCCGTGAGCAATTAGGCCGTGAACTAATTCTAATACCGAGTGTAGCTGCTGTTATTAAAAATGAGCAAGGGAAAATCTTATTTCAATATCCTGGTGGAGAATACTGGAGTTTGCCAGCTGGAGCAATTGAGCCTGGAGAAACTCCAGAAGAAGCGGTAGTTCGTGAAGTGTGGGAATAAACGGGTTTGAAAGTGCAAGTAAAAAAAAAAAAAGGGGTATTTGGAGGGGAAAGGTTCCGTCATATATATCCGAATGGCGATCAAGTAGAATATATTGTTGTTGTGTTTGAATGTGAAATTACTAGTGGAAAGATAGATGGTGAATCTTTAAAACTACAATATTTCTCATTTTCTGAAAAGCCTACTTTAGCGCTACCATACCTAGATAATATATTTTTATAGATGTAAAATAACACACCTTACTTATTGAAGGTGTGCTATTTATATAACCCGGTCGTATACATCTCCGTTAACGTATACACAATTTCCTCTAAGTTAATCTTTTTATCATTTTGCGTAATAGTCCAAAGAAACGATTCATTCATCGCGAACCAACCGCGTGCTACAATCTCTTTATTTAAATTAGGTTGTGCTAATCCACTTTCTTGAGAGTAAGTAATATCTTGTTTAATACTTGTTATAAAACGTTCCCGAATCTCATCCCATTTTTGCCGTATTTCTCTTGATAATCCTATCGCTTCCTCTACAACTTGCAAAATAGCGCGTTCTTCATCTGCTAATTGCAGGAATGCTCTAACTTGATTTTGGATCATTATACGTGCTTCCTCTTTTGTTTGTGGAGAAAAAGAGCGCTCAGCAATATTATAAAATTGATTCATAACATCTTCCATTAAACTAATTAGGAGATCATCTTTGTTTTTGAAGTATACATATGCTGTTCCATAACCAGTTTCTGCATGTTTAATAATTTGTGTAATTGTCGTTTTTTGAAATCCATTATTTATAAAAATAGTGTAACCAGAGTGTAATAGTTTCTTCTTCGTTTCTAAGGAGCGGTGTTTTCTTGATGAAAGAGTAGAGTTTTTCAAAGAATCACCTCTTTATACTGAAATATCTGAAAATATAACTATATTGTAAAAGAAGTTCATATATAAAGTCAACTGACACAATATCATTGACGTTGTATCAATTAAGGTGATATATTTCAATTAGTTAGAATAAAAAGAAAATTAAGAGAAGGTGACACCATGTATAAAGAACCATTTCAACCAACTTATGAGTATGCGCTTGAATGTGATAAACATGATGAACTGAAAGATTTTCAAACTGAATTCTATAAAAAAGAAGGTACTATATATTTAGATGGAAACTCATTAGGGCTACTTTCAAAAAGAGCAGAGAAATCATTACTTACGTTGCTAGAATCTTGGAAAGAGTATGGCATTGACGGCTGGACAGAAGGTGAGCACCCGTGGTTTTTCCTTTCAGAGAAATTAGGTAAACTTACAGCCCCTCTTATTGGAGCTTTACCCGAAGAAACTATTGTAACCGGTTCTACGACTACGAATATACACCAAGTTATTGCGACGTTTTATGAACCAAAAGGAATACGTACAAAAATACTTGCGGATGAATTAACTTTCCCGTCAGATATTTATGCACTTCAAAGTCAAATTCGTCTAAAAGGATTAGACCCAAATGAGCATCTAGTAAGAGTGAAAAGCCGAGATGGTAGAACACTTTCTGAAGAAGATATTATTTATGCGATGGAAGATGATATCGCTTTAATTTTATTACCTTCTGTTTTATATAGAAGTGGTCAAATTCTGGATATGAAACGTTTAACAACGGAAGCTCATAAACGCGGCATTCATATCGGATTTGATTTATGCCATTCAATAGGATCTATTCCGCATCATTTCAAAGATTGGGATGTCGATTTTGCTGTTTGGTGCAATTATAAATATTTAAATGCAGGACCGGGTGGCGTTGCAGGAATTTATGTAAATAATAAACATTTTAATAGACTACCAGGGTTGTCTGGATGGTTTAGTTCTAGAAAAGATAAGCAGTTTGATATGGATCATACATTAACAGCTGCTGATCATGCAGGTGCTTATCAAATTGGTACACCGCACGTTTTAAGTACAGCACCATTAATTGGTTCACTTGAAATTTTCAAAGATGCTGGTATTGAACGTTTACGTGAGAAATCTTTACATATTACGAGATACATGCTGAATTTAATTGGACATGAATTAAAAGATTTCGAATTTACAATTGGAAATCCATTAGAGGATGAAAAACGAGGTGGGCACATTTATTTAGAGCATGCAGAAGCAGCACGTATATGTAAAGCACTAAAAGCAAATGGAGTAATTCCAGATTTTAGGGCGCCAAATGGGGTGAGACTTGCGCCGGTCGCTTTATATAACACATACGAAGAAGTGTGGAAATCTTTACAAATATTAAAGAAAATTATGAAAAATGAAGAGTATAAGCAGTTTGAAAATAAGCGAGAGGTTGTGGCATAAATATGAAAACATCAGAGTGGATTGATATTTCACAACCGCTAAATAATAATATTGCAACGTGGCCAGGAGACACACCGTTCTCGTATGAAGTTTCATGGTCAAAAGAAGAAAGTGGCTCAGTAAATGTCGGAAAGTTAACGATGAGTATTCATACAGGCACTCATATTGATGCACCATTTCATTTTGATAATGATGGAAAGAAAGTATTGGATTTAGATGTTCAAGTTTATGTTGGCCCAGCACGGATTATTGACGTTTCTAATCTTGAAAGTATCGGGAAAAAGGAATTAGAAAGCTTTCATTTAGAAGGTGTAGAACGATTATTATTACGTACATCTTCACATGGAAAAGCTGAAGAATTTCCAGAGGTGATCCCTCATTTACGTGCAGACATAGCGTCGTTTCTTTCAGAGAAAGGTATTCGTTTAATCGGAGTAGATGTACCATCAGTTGATCCGCTAGATGATAAAGAATTAGCAGCGCATCATCAATTATTTAAACATGGAATTCATATTTTAGAAAATGTCGTACTAGATCATGTAGCAGACGGTGATTATGAACTTATTGCATTACCACTTGCATTAACTGATGCAGATGGAAGTCCAGTTCGAGCCGTTATTAGACCAATATAAGTAGAATCATATAAAAGGGGCGTTTGGCTAATATGAAAGAAAATGAAAAAGTAATTATGGAAAAAGGGATTCATACGGATTTTAAAGAGAATATGACGTATGGGGAGTATTTACAATTAGATAGTTTACTATCTTCTCAAAAAAGATTATCGGACCATCATGATGAAATGTTATTTATCGTTATTCACCAAGCAAGTGAGCTTTGGATGAAGCTCATTTTACATGAGCTAAATGCGGCGATTGAATCTATTAAACAAGATAAATTACAACCAGCTTTTAAAATGTTAGCACGTGTATCAAAAATTCAGTCTCAAATTATTCAATCTTGGGATATTCTTGCGACATTAACACCATCAGAATATATTGAGTTTCGTGATTCACTCGGTCAAGCTTCAGGTTTTCAATCGTATCAATATCGTATGATTGAGTATGCACTTGGCTATAAAACGCCACACGCATTAAAAATTTATGAAAAGGATCCAGAATTACATGCACGACTTCATAAAGCGCTACATGCACCAAGTCTATATGATGTCGCGATTCAAGCATTAGTAAAAGAAGGATTCCCTATTCATAAAGATGTGTTAAACCGTGATATTACGCAGCCTTATGAAGAAGATGCAACAGTAGAAGCAGCATGGTTGGAAGTGTATGCGGATGTGAAAAAATATTGGAATTTATATCAGCTTGCTGAAAAATTGATTGATATTGAAGACTGGCTACAACAATGGCGTTTCCGTCATATGAAAACAGTAGAAAGAATTATTGGACATAAAATGGGAACAGGTGGATCCTCCGGTGTTTCTTATTTAAAACGAGTACTTGATCAACAATTCTTCCCAGAGCTTTGGAATGTTCGTACGAAATTATAAAAATAAACCTGTCAGTTCATTATGGCTGACAGGTTTATTTTTATTTGAGCACAATTATGTTTAAAATGAAGGAACAAGATATAATAAATGGAGTAACTATATAAATGGAGGTAAAGTTTTTGGATTTCAAGCAACTAGAAAATAAATTCGAAAAGAAAAAAGTGAATACATTTCTTGTTTATCAAAAAGGGGAATTAACAACTGAGTACTATAAAACACCTGAATGTGCAAATAACTTATATAAAATAAATTCGATTACAAAAAGTATTGTATCTTTATTAATTGGTATTGCTCTTGATAAGAGCTATATAAATGATATACATACATCGATTACAGAGTGGATTGAAAATGTACCTGGGGAAAAACATGATTTGACGCTTTATCACTTATTAACAATGACTACTGGTGAGGATTGGAAAGAGTTTGGAAATGGAGTAGTATTCCCAAATGACTTTGTAGAATCAGAGAACTGGGTGCAGTACATATTAGAAAAGCCAATAATTGAAGAACCCGCTACAAAAATGAATTATAATTCAGGTTCTTCTCATTTACTGAGCTATATTATTCAAGAAGCTACTGGAATGTCGACAGAGCGGTTTGCAAAGAAATATTTATTTGATCCATTAGAAATTAACGAATACGAGTGGCAACAAGATCCGCAAGGTATATATGTCGGCGGCTTCGGTATGAAAATGAAATCTACCGATTTATTAAAATTAGGAAAGTTATGTTTGCAAAATGGATATTGGAATGAAAAAGAAATTGTATCAGCGAAATGGTTAGAAGAGTCAAGTAGGGCTCTATTTGAAACATATGAACATGTCGGTGCATATGGATATCACTGGTGGGTATTAGATAACGGAAGATTTCACATACCGTATTGTATATATTTTGCTATGGGATACGGCGGACAATACATCGTTATCATTCCTCAGTTAGAAATAGTAGCTATTATAAGTAGTCATATGCCAAAACGTGGGCTTGTTCCATTAAAACTATTTATTGAGCATGTACAGGGAAATTCTAATTATATATAAGAAAAGGAGGGAATGTATGAAGGATGAAAAAATTTTATCTTTATTTAGATTATGTTTAAGTCTTCTAGTGTGTAGCGCCATTGTTACGCAATTCATAATTAGGGCACAAGTGAAGCCGTTTAATCCAGTTAACTTTTTTAGTTTCTTCACCATTGAAAGTAATATTTTAGTTGCATGTATTCTCCTTTTAAGCAGTATCGGAACAGCTACATTTGGTCGCTCAGAACAGTTTAGTATACTTCGTGGTGCGGCAACGGTATACATACTTACGACAGGACTCGTTTATTTTTTGTTACTAAGAGGGTTAGAAGAGTCACTTCAAACGGCAATACCATGGGTAAATACTGTGCTACATTATATCATGCCGATTGCAATGCTTTTAGATTGGATTTTAAATCCACCTATTAAGAAAATCACTTGGAAACAAGCTGCAAGTTGGCTCTTATTCCCGTGTTTTTACGTTGTATATAGCTTAATACGTGGTCCAATCGTGAATTGGTATCCATATCCGTTTTTAGATCCGAGAATAGGTGGATATGGTAAAGTACTTTTATATAGCATAGGGATAGCTGTAGTAATTGGCGCTATTTGTATATTGGTAAGATTTTTAGGGAATCGAAACTTTAGGAAAGAATTTTAGAAATGCAAGGAACCCCACTGTTTCCATTTTTAACAGTGGGGTTTCATTTTATCCCGCATTAACGGGCAGCCCGATTGGTGAGGGCTGATTAAAGTTTCACTTTATCTACTCGTCTTCTGAAACGACAACTTTATAAATTTCTCCGTCTTCGTTTCAAATTCTACATCAACAAAAACACCATATTCTTTTCCATCTTCACGTAACCACAATTTAAATTTTTCAACAGTTATTTGAATTGTTTTTGGTTTTCTACCTATATGAAGATAGTCAATAATTTCTGCTTTTGGGTATTGTTCTTTCGTCTTTTCTACGGCAAGTTTACCCCATTTGGCATACGGCGGCTGCGCATGAACAATTGATGAGCCTGTATATATATTTGAACATGTTGTTAGGAACAGAATGACGAGTGCGACACGTTTTAACGATTTCTTCATGATGAACTCCTTTCATCCTTTTTTTATATTGTTTACATATTTTTTCAACGATATTAGTTTGGATTTTTTTGTCTTCTTTACATAAAAGCGAGGCTTTTACAAAACATAACCAAGAAATCATTTCCGTAATTAAGGAGGGAAAATTATGCGCCAAAAAGCTATTTTTAAAATAGCAGTTTTACTTGCGTTCATAGGACTGTCTTTAATGGTCAGTAGTATACAACTAAAGAATGTAGAAGCTTTTTCTAATCAAGTTATTCAAAGAGGAGCATCTGGCGAAGATGTCATTGAACTGCAATCTCGTTTGAAATATAACGGATTTTATACGGGAAAAGTGGATGGTGTTTTCGGATGGGGTACATACTGGGCACTTCGGAATTTTCAAGAGAAATTCGGATTACCCGTTGATGGTTTAGCTGGAGCTAAAACGAAGCAAATGCTCGTGAAGGCAACGAAGTATGACAAGTCAACTGCTAATAAAGGGACAACAACGAATAAAGGAAATAGCGGCGGAACTGCACAAGAGAATAAACCACCTCAAAATAAAGGGACAAATGTTCCGAACGGTTATTCTCAAAATGATATTCAGCTTATGGCAAACGCAGTATACGGAGAATCACGTGGTGAACCGTATTTAGGACAAGTTGCAGTAGCTGCCGTTATTTTAAATCGTGTTACAAGTGCGTCATTCCCAAATACTGTTTCAGGTGTAATCTTTGAGCCTAGAGCATTTACAGCAGTAGCCGATGGACAAATATATTTAACGCCAAATGAAACAGCAAAAAAAGCAGTTTTAGATGCGATTAACGGATGGGATCCAACAGGAAATGCTTTATATTATTTCAATCCAGATACTGCGACTAGTAAATGGATTTGGACTCGTCCACAAATTAAAAAAATCGGTAAACATATTTTCTGTAAATAGAGCGGAGGTGGGACAATGTTACGAGGTATTATCATTGTATTATTAACAGTCGGTGTAGTAGGAACAGGCTATTGGGGCTATAAAGAGCACCAAGAGAAAAATGCGGTTTTAATTCGAGCGGAAAATAGCTACCAACGTGCATTCCATGATTTAGCATACGAAGTCGATTTATTACACGATAAAATTGGCACAACACTTGCGATGAATTCACGATCATCTTTATCACCTGCATTAGCGGATGTATGGCGTTTAACATCTGAAGCTCGCTCAGATGTAGGACAACTTCCTTTAACATTAATGCCATTTAATAAAACGGAAGAATTTTTAGCGAATATCGGTGATTTCAGTTACCGTGCAGCCATTCGTGATTTAGAAAAAGAGCCGTTAAATGAGCAAGAATATAAAACGCTACAAACTTTATATTCAAATGCAGGAAATATACAAGATGAACTAAGAAAAGTACAACATCTTGTTTTGAAAAATAATTTACGCTGGATGGATGTAGAAATGGCACTTGCATCAAATCGTGATCCAGCAGATAACACAATTATTGATGGATTGAAAACTGTAGAGAAAAACGTAACATCATATTCTTCTACAAACTTCGGACCGACCTTTACAAGTGCGCAAAAAAATAAAAAAGGCGGATTTGAAGCGGAAGGAAAGGCAATTTCTAAAGATGAAGCGGCGAAAATTGCCAAATCGTTTTTGAATTTAAAAGGAAATGAAAAAGTAGATGTAGAGAAAAGTGGAAAAGGTGCGAAAGAATCCTTCTATAGTGTGAAAATTAAAGATGAAGCAACGAACAATGAGTTCTATATGGATATTACCGGAAAAGGCGGATATCCAATTTGGGTTATGAATAACCGCGAAATTAAAGAACAGAAAGTTAGTTTAAACGATGCAGGTAGTAAAGGTTTAAAATTTTTAAAGGACCATAAGTTTAATAATATGGAGCTTTATGATAGCTCACAATATGATAATGTTGGTGTATTTACGTATGTAGTAAATGAAAATGGAGTACGAATTTATCCAGAAGCAATCCAAATGAAAATTGCTTTAGATGACGGTTCTATCGTAGGGTTCTCCGCAAAAGAATATTTAGCGTCACATCAAAAACGAACAGTTCCATCGGCAAAGCTAACTGCAGCAGAAGCAAGAAAGAAAATCAATCCGGATGTAAAAGTAATGGAAGAACGTAAAGCTGTAGTAGTTAATGATTTGCATAATGAAGTACTTTGCTATGAATTTGTAGGTACTTTAGGAAAAGATACGTACCAAATATTCATTAATGCTAATAGCGGGGCCGAGGAAAAGGTAAAGAAAATGCAAGCTGTTGAAAAAATTTATGATTAAACCTTAAAAGTGAAGTGGTGAAAATAATGAAAACTCTAATATATATATTAATGCTTTGCTTCGTTATAACTGGATGCAGTATTGGAACAAAAGAAAACCCAAACGAAAAGCCGGAACAAAAAAATGTTTCAATGAAAAATATTAATTATACGAATAAATCAAATAAACCAAATGAAAAAGCGGCAGATCATTTAGCATCTTTAGCAGCAAGTGTGCCAGGTGTGAATGATGCGACAGCGGTCGTTGTTGGAAAATATGCTATTGTAGGTATAGACGTAAAAGCAAAACTTGATCGAACTCGTGTTGAATCAATTAAATATTCTGTTGCAGAAAGTTTAAAAAATGACCCTGACGGTGCTAATGCAGTCGTTGTAGCAGATGTTGATACGTATGAACGCCTCAAACAAATCGGAAAGCAAATTAAAAAAGGAAAAACAGGTGAAGGTATACTAGATGAATTAGCGGCTATTGTGGGACGAGTAATGCCACAAGTTCCAAATGATATGATTGAAAATCGAGAAACGAATCCAATTAAAGATAATGATAAACAATTACCAAAAGATGAAGAACAAGAGTTAAGAAAAGAACAGGATGATCAATCAAATAATCATTTGAATAAATGAAATTAGCCTCGTACTTAATTGTGCGAGGTTTTTAAGTATAATATTAAATATTCAGTTTATTTTTAAGGGAATATATGGTTTAATTATGATGGGAGGGACAACTGTTATGATGAAAAAAAGCGCATGTATATTGTTTAGTTTATGCTTAGGTTTCAGTATGACAGCGTGTGAAAAGAGAAAAGAAGTGAAAAATCAAACAGCAACTTCTTCTACTGTGATGGAAAGGCAACAGAAAGAATCTATCAATATAAATCATTTCTCGAACATAAATGAAGGAATGACTTATACAGAAGTGAAAGATTTAATTGGTTTTGAAGGGGATTTACTTATAGAAGAAGGGGTAGAACATTCTACACAAATTAAACAAATTTTTGCTTGGAAAGGAAACGATCCAAATTCATTTGTTGAAATTACCTTTTTAGATGGAAGAGTGCATTCAAAAGCACAGCAAGGTATAAGTTAATAAGCTAAAAAATGGGAGAGTTTAGCATGAACATACACACAGGGGAAATTCAATTAGTTCCGTATAAGGAGAAATATAAAGAAGTTATACAAACATTTACTTTACCAAGTGAACAAGTTCAGTTTACAGCAGATCCAAGCGCATTACTGGAAAAAGCAAAAAGTGATCGTACAAAAAATGTGATTGTTATTTTAGATTACAATAGGGTACCGGTGGGTCTTTTCGCATTGGAAACGGGAGATAGAGTAAAGGAGTTCACAGATAATGAGGATGCTTTACTTTTAACGTCATTTTCTATTAATCACAATAGACAAAGAAAAGGATTCGCTAAAAAGTCATTGTTATTATTAGAAGAGTTTGTAAAACGCTATTTTCCAATAAAAAATGAAGTTGTACTTGCTGTGAATGAAAGAAATATTCCTGCACAAAATTTATATGCAAAAGTCGGCTTCGAAGATAAAGGTTTTAGAAGAATGGGACCAATTGGCCAACAAATAATAATGCATTTACCTATAATGAAATAATGAGATAGAAAACTTACTCTTGAATATTCACGTAGTAGGTTTTTTTATTTTAGTAATATGTAATATATAATATATGTATATAAAATGAAACAGAAATGAAGGATATAAAAAATGAATCAAGATAGAAAATGGAATATCGTTGGGGGAAGAGTGATTAAAACTGGGATTGCAGTTTTTCTTACAGTGTTAGTTTGTGAATTTTTTAACATTCCAACTATTTTTGCTGTAATAACAGCAATTGTTACAATTGAACCAACTGCAACAGACTCAATAAAAAAGGGGCTTATTCGCTTTCCGGCCTCAACAATTGGATCGGCATATGCCATGACGTTCATATTTTTCTTAGGTCATCAAGCAATTTCTTATGCATTAGCTGCGATGTTTACGATCGTTACATGTCAAAAACTAAGGTTACATGCGGGAACATTAGTCGCAACTTTAACTGCTGTAGCTATGATTCCAATTACGGCAGATCATTATTTCACTGCATTTTTAATTCGTTTAGCTACTACATCTATTGGTATTATAGTATCTACTTTAGTGAATTTTTTCATTTTCCCACCACACTACACGAAAACGATTTTTGGATGTACAGAGGATCTATTTGCTAAAACAGCAAATATTATGGAAGAATGGATTACTGCATTAGTTGCAGGAAAAGGTATGAAAAAGGAGACCGCTCAGGATTTATCTAAATTGACTGTACTATTGCATAAGGCGATACAATTTGTTCAATATGAGCAGAAAGATTGGAAATATCATCAACATACAAAGAAGGAAATGAGAAGCTTTTTAACCATGCAGGACCAACTTCATATATTACAGCAAATCATTTACCATATAGATAATTTAGCTCGAGTGTCAATTGAGACTTGTGACTGGTCACAAAGTGAAAGGGAAATATTACAACGAACAATTCATTCTATAATTGCTATATCGAGAAACCGTTGTAATGAAATTGATGAGGAACATTTGACACTTATTGTTGAATTAGACAAGCAATTTTGGAGTTATAAAAATGATTTAAAAGATTATAAACCAAATCATTATCATCACCATTTTTCAAGTGAGTCTATTATTTTATTTGAGGTATTATCTATTCATGATATGTTAGAAGAATTAAAACAAATATCCGAGAAATATGAGTGGGAAAATCGATTCAATTGATAAGTTTATTTTATTGTGAGGGGAATAATATGACACTTTATATTGCATTACTAAGAGGAATCAATGTCGGTGGACATAAAGTAATCAAAATGGCTGATTTAAAACGAGTGTTTGAATCAATAGGGTTAAAACAAGTGAAAACATATATACAAAGTGGTAATATCGTGTTCGAATCTGAGGAAGATATAAACTTTCTAAAGGACCGAATACAATCTGAAATAAAAAATGAATTTGATTTCGATGTTCCAGTCATGCTAAGAACATATGGTGAATTTATAAATATTATTAAACAATGTCCGTATGAAGTTCATTCATTGTTAGAAGGAGAAAGTGTTCATGTTGCTTTTTTAGCTAATGTACTTTCTGAAGAGGAAAGTAGTCAATTGCTTACATTTAAAAGTGAACTTGAAGATTGCTATATAGATGAGAAGGTTGCTTATTTGTTTTTCAAAAATAGCATTCGAAATTCTAAATTAATGAACCAGTTTCAGAAGTTACATACACCAGCTACAGTTAGGAATTGGCGTACTGTGAATAAATTAAAAGCAATTGTAGAGAGTATGTAAATATAAAAAGATGAGGTTTTCTACATGTAGAAAACCTCATCTTTTTACTTATATTGTTTTGCAACTATGAGTTCGACAATAGGATAAATAAAGAATGAAGAGCAAATTGCGATGAACAGAGGGAGGTTTTTAACGCCATCTAAATTAGCCCCCATAGAAAATCCTTCGGAGAAGATTAATAAAAGGAACATTACAACTACAAGCACAAAATACGCAATTTTAAAGCTTTTATATGTAATTTGTTGGCCCATTTCATCTTGACTTTCTTCTGATACACCGTGGGGATCTCCCCAAGTAATGTGATTAATTAAATTACTAAGTATTAACGAGATAGCAAAAATCGTACCACCCAAAATAGAACCTTCAGTGATGTATTTATATGTGCCATGTACTAGTATTGCAATTAACGCTAAAACAATGATTATAAAAATAGTTTTTTTAGTATTCAATAAATAATTGCCCCCCCTCGATTGTAAAAAACTCTTTACAAATATAAGTATAAAATCGGAAAAGTATCATGTCAAATACTTTTTACATATAATATGTAAGTATGCAATATTTTGGTTTTATGATAAATAAAAAATTACAATACATTTGAATGTAAAAGAATGGGCTCGCATATATTTGGAAGGGATGTCAGATTAATTTAGGGGGTAGTTATGTCTATACTTTTAAAAGCTGGTGCAGATGCAGGAAACAACGGTTTGAAGTTAATGGTGAAAGGGCAAGACCCTATTTTTATTCCGAGTATTTATTCTTTATATATAGGTGAGCCGACAGGACTCTTAGATGAGGTAGATGTTTCATTATCTGAATTAGAAAACCACATTGATGTGACTATAAGTTCACCATCGTTAATGCTTAATAATGTACGATACATCGTTGGAGAAAAAGTCATTCAAGATCAATTAAAAGGTACTGAGGTAGAGAAGAAATCAAATAAGTCAACGGATGAGTTAATGGTTATTACAATACTATCAGGTTTGGCGGTAAGCGCTATGCGTCAAAGTCCAACTTCTAGCCATATTAATATTCGTTATGATTTATCTGTCGCTCTTCCTATGCAGCTTATTACACAAGAAATAGCTGCTGAAAATGCAAAACGTTATATGGGAAATCATAAGGTTATTTTCCATTATCCGAACGGACGCGATGTGACAATTAATGTTTCAATTGAGTATTGTAAATGCCTGCCTGAGGGTGCTTCTGGGACGTGGGGCATTGTATACGATGAAGAAGGAAATGTTGTGAAACATAAAATAGAATGTGAGCAAAATCAAGTTTCTGAAATTGATTTTGTAGATAAAACTCTACTCTCTTTTGATATTGGTGCAGGGACGACAGAAGAAGTTGTTTCATTAGGGGTAAATTTCCGTCCGCAACTAAGTAAAGGTTTATCTTATGGTGTAAAAGAGACGTTACTACAAATCATTACGAGATGGAACCGGAAGTATCCAACTAAGACGATTGATAGTATTACAGAATTCAATCAAATTTATTTAAATGATACGCATCCGAGAAATACCTTATTAGTTGAGGAATCACAGCCGGCACTATTAGGTTTAGCAGCGCGTGTCGCAACAGATATTATAAATAAAATTGATGATATGAAAGACGATCCATACGTGTTTATTTATGGCGGGGGTGCAGTAATTATTAAAAATAGTTTAAAAATGATTTTAAAGCAAAAAGGACGACTCAAAAATGTAATCTTTGTAGATAATCCGTTATTTACAAATGCACGAGGGTTATTAGTATATACTTGTTCGCCAAAATATAGAGAGCATAAGCAAAAAGAGTTAGGATTTACAAACTTAACGATAAGTTAGTTGGTGGAAGTATGCGATCTAGGCGATATAAACGTGGTGATCGAGTAAAAATCAATATTCATAAATCGGTATCACCTGAAATGCTTGCGTGGCTGAATAAACAATCAAATCCAACTAATTTCTTCTTTTTTGCTGCGCAGCAATTATTTAAACAAGTAGGAGATATTGACGTTTCAAAAGCTTTACCAAGCAGCCATGTTTTCTCATTATATGTGGAGCCTTCATCCTTATTAAAAGTCGAAGTAAACCCTTTTAAAAACATGACACTAGAAGCAAATACATCCACCGAAAATGCAAAAAAAAAATTATGGGAATCTGTTGATCAATTAGATTGTCCATTTTTTTAAACATAGAAAAATATAAGAAGTCCCATCACTATACATACGAATACAGTGATGGGTTTTTGTTTGTAAATGGAAGGGGGCACAATACAATTTGTGCCCCTTCTGTTAATTATTTGTTTTTCTAAATTTCAGATGTATGTTTAGAAACCGCAGTAATTATGCTTTCCCAATCATTTGGATGATTTTCATGACCTGCCCCTTTAAGAGTTAATAGTACTGAGCTTGGAATTTCATCAATTAGTGCGAGGCCATGTTCAAATGGGAGTGCTGTATCGTCTGTTCCATGAATAACCAATGTTGGTGCTTGTATGGAGTGAAGTACACCTTCATATGCATCATCACCTTGAAGTAAAGCGTGATTAAACATACTTAATAAATTGTTTGCGCGTTCTATTTCTTGTTTTACTTGTGTATAAACTCTATTTTCATCAAATATTCGTTCTGATCCACATAATAGACGAGATCCTGAAACTAAATACTCTGCCACATCATTTTTATTTGTCCAATCAATACTTGCGCTCTTTACATGATGTGTTAAAATCCTTTCATCCATTGGGGGTAAATCGCGAGTATTATTATCAGATCCTATTACACTAGTCGCTAGTAAAGTTAGCGTCAAAATTCTTTCGGGATGTTTTACAGCGGCAATTTGAGCAATCATACCACCTAATGACATACCAAAAAGATGGGCTTTATCAATATGATAAGCGTCTAATACCCCGATTGCATCTTCAGCCATATCTGTTACTGAATAATTTAAAGTGCCAGGTTCATATGTAACAGAGCGTCCAACATCGCGATTATCAAAGCGAATAACAAATTTTCCTGTGTTCGCCAACTGTTCACAAAATTCTTCATCCCAATATATCATTGAACAAGTAGCTCCCATAATTAATAAAATAGCGGGATCATTAGAGTTACCGAAGCTTTCTGTACATATATCAATACCGTTTATTATAAATATCTTTTCACTCATAAAGTTATCCCCATTTCTTTTGAATTTAATTAATAATACAGTTTTGAATAATTCTAAGATGTGTGTAAGATTCTTTTTGAAATTCATCCCGCTATTTGCCGGGCAGTAAGAGCCCGATTGGTGAGGAATGATTAAAGTTTTACTTTATAATGCTTTTTGCATAATTACCCCCAAAAATAAGTATATGGTAATTCAAGGCAAAAAATTTTGAGAAATAATTGTATGTTATTAAAATAAACAGTAAGGAGGAGAGGAAATGAAAGCAATTGTTATTGATCGATATGGCAGTGTTGAAGAATTAAAAGAAAGACAAGTTTTAAAACCGGTTGTTAAGAATAATGAGGTATTAATACGTATTCATGCAACATCTGTTAATCCAGTTGATTGGAAAATAAGAAAAGGTGACTTACAAGAACAGTTACGCTTTTCATTTCCAATCACTTTAGGATTAGATGTAGCTGGAGTTATTGAAGAAGTTGGAGAAGATGTAGAGTGTTTCAATATAGGAGATAAAGTGTTTACGAAACCTGAAAATATAGGAAGCGGCTCTTATGCTGAATTCATTGCAGTACAATTAGATTTAGTATCACATATGCCTAATAATATTAGTTACGAAGAAGCAGCTTCTATTCCTCTTGCAGGACTTACAGCGTGGCAAAGTCTTGTAGATTACGCAAAAATAAAAGAAAATGACCGTGTATTCATTCATGCTGGAGCTGGTGGCGTTGGAAGTTTGGCAATCCAAATCGCAAAATCATTTGGAGCTTTTGTTGCAACGACTGCTAGTAGTAAAAATAAAGAATTTTTACAGTCTTTAGGAGCGGATCTCGTTATTGATTATAAAAAAGATAAATTTGAAGAACTAGTATCAGATTTTGATATTGTGTTAGATACAATAGGTGGCGAAGTGCAAGAAAAAAGTTTTCGAATTATTAAACCTGGTGGTGTTCTAGTTTCCATTGTTCATGAACCACTACAAAAAGTAGAAGGAATAAAATCAGGATTTTTATGGCTAAAACCAAATGGAAAACAATTAGAAGAATTATCAGCTTTAATTGTAAACGGAAAAATCAAACCAATCATAAGTAAAGTGGTGCCATTTAATGAAGCAGGAGTTCGAGAAGCTCATATTTTGAGTGAAGGACAACATGTTAGAGGAAAGATTGTAGTTAAAGTGGAATGATAATCAAGATTACAGCTTATAGAGTAACTAGATTTGAATAACGAAAAAGCTCAACAATAGATAATATTCCATACTATACATTTTCATTTGCGGGTATTATTTATTGTTGGCTATTGTGATATTACTTCTAACAAATACTGTTTCGTATTGTATCGTGTAATTTCTCTAATCCAATTTCCATATCTTTCTCGTTTAACATTGAATAGCTAATTCTTAATTGGTTATCATTTGTTTCGTAGTTTAATAGACAAGCTGTTCCTGGTAAAAAAGAGACATCTACTTCATTTGCTTTTTGTAATAAGGTAAAGGGATCTATCGAATCAGGTAGTGTCACCCATAAATTAAAACCTCCATTTGGTATTTCAAAGTGTAGTTCTTTTAATGGCGATAATATATCAATTGTTAAATCACGTCTCATTTGTAAAGCTGTACGTAATTTTTCTAAATGGTTTTTCATACGCTCTGCACGTAAAAACGGTAGAAGTGCCTTTTGTGTTAATAAAGGACTACCGATATCCATTGAACCTTTTACTGCATATAGCCATTCAAAAATAGGACCATCGGCAATAAGTGCCGCGATACGCAGTCCTGGTGCTAACGTTTTACTAAATCCTTTTATATATATTACGTGGCCATCCTTATCAAAACTTTTGATTGGGGGCGGGATTATAGCATCCTCAAAATATATTTCTCCGAAAGAATCATCTTCAATAATAAAAAATTGATATAGCTCCGATAGTTCTATAAGTTCCATTCTTCGTTCTTTACTCATTACTGTACCTGTCGGATTCTGGAAGGTGGGATTCGTATACAATAAAACGGGATTTTTACTTTGACAAATATCATCAATTAAGTCGGAGCGAACTCCATGATTATCAAGAGAAACGGGAATGATTTGAACACCTTTATTGATGAAAATATCAAGCGCAGCACTGTAACATGGACTTTCTACCAATACAATATCTCCAGGTTTTAATAATGTTTGAGCAATTAAATCAATTCCTTGTTGTGCGCCGCTTGTAATTAATAATTGAGATGGGTCTGTCACTAATTTCTGGTGTTCATTTAAGTAATTTGCTATTTCAACTCGCAATTCATAATCGCCTTGAACTGGCCCATAAGTTGCTAACAACATCGGATTTTTATCCAGCAATTTATGCATTTCATCTGCCAAAAATGGATTTGGTAACAGACGAGGATACAGAATTGCTTGTGAAAAATTATAATATTTACGGTGCTTATTCATTGCATATTGAGAACGCATAACATTAATCGTTTTCGTTTGTTGCCATTTATACGGAATTGGTTTGAAATCTTTCTTTACCCGTTTATATATGTAAGCACCTTTTCCTTGTTCGATGCGTATATACCCTTTCGTTTCTAACTGTTTATACGCTTTACGAACTGTTAATACATTGATTTGTAAATCTGTGGCCATACAACGTAAAGAAGGAAGAGATTCACCATGTGAAAGCATACCACTTTGTATTCTGTCAACAATTTGCATATATATTTGCTTGTAATACGGTATGTTTGTTTCTTTACGCAATACAATCTTCATAGGTTCACCTATTTTTCTTTTTAATTTAATTAAAGCGAAAAATATATAGGGAATCAACTACAACTTGAAGTAACTGTTATATGTACCGATACACTGTTATACACCATAGCCTCTATACTCATTTTAAGAGTAAAAAGGAGGAAGTAAAATGGTCATTTTTAATTACATTTTAGTATGTATTATTTTCGGGACAACATTTTTAACGATTAAAATTGGAATTGAAGCAGGGGCGCCACCGTTGTTTTCAGCAGGAATTCGCTTCTTTTTAGCGGGTATAATCCTTATGATTATTTTTAAATTAAAGCGAAAAGAAATTATGCCACATATATTTTCAAAACGTATTATGTATGCTGGATTTTGTTTAACATTTATGACATTCGCAAGTTTATATTGGTCAGAACAATATATTTCTTCGGGATTAGCTGCTGTTCTTTCTGCTACGGGACCAATGATGATTTTATTAATACAAGCAAAGAGGAATAGGGAGAAATTACAAAAGGAACAACTCGTTGCTTTAGTTATTGCACTAATAGGTGTTATATTTGTTTCTTTACCAGGAATGCATCAACAAGTAAGTTTCATATGGAGTATTGCTTGTATTGTTTTAGTTATAGGAGAGTTATTTTACGGAATAGGCTCTATTCGTTCAAAAGAAATACTTTCAGATTTATCAAATGTATCACCATTTCTTATTAACGGAATTCAAATGTTTTATGGAGGGATTTTACTACTAATCGCATCTATTATTGTAGAACAACCAAATGTAACTGTATTAACTTCATGGAGTGTACAATGGCCTATTTTATATCTCATATTTATCGGATCGATCGGTGGACACGGATTATATTACTGGCTCTTATCAAAAACAAACCCAGTATTTCCATCGACGTGGTTATATGTATCACCATTAATAGCAATTATCGTAGGGTATATCGTATTAGGAGAACCCTTAAATCCTACAATGGGAATGGGGGCTTGTTTCATTTTGATAGGTGTATTTTTAGCAAACCGTACAACAATTGGAGCTTATTTTAAGCAAGGGAAGCTATTAAAGAAGGAGCTTTAAATAGAAACGACTGAAGTGTTTTGAGAACTTAAATAAATAGATGACACAAAAAACATGCTATTACTAATTTGTAGCATGTTTTTCTTATTGGAGCCGTTACCATAATTTTCTTAGAGAATAACGAACACTGTACTTTACGAACAGTGTTCGTTATGTTATAAATAGAACAAGTAATTCAAAAACATGTAAGGTGTGATTAATGATGGAAAGAACGAAAAATACGAAAAAAAGAATTGCCATTATAGGCGCTGGACCAGGAGGATTAACATTAGCTCGTATATTACAACAACATGGTTTAAAAAGTGTGGTGTATGAAAGAGAAACATCCCCAATGAGTCGTCAACAAGGAGGTTCATTAGATATCCATCATGATACTGGTCAAGAAGCGCTAAAAGAAGCAGGATTGTTAGAGAAATTTTATGAATTTGCTAGATATGAGGGAGAAGATTTTCGATTATTTGATAAAAGTGGAAAAATATATTTAGATGAAGAAGCAGATTCAGCTGGCGGGAATCGTCCTGAAATTGATCGTGGTACTTTGCGTGATTTGCTTTTAAACTCTGTTGATTCAGAATGTATACATTGGGGATATAATTTAATAAAAGCCGTTTCTCTAGAAAATGGTATGCATAAACTTCATTTTGAAAATGGACATGTAGATATTGTGGATTTAGTTGTAGCGGCAGATGGTGCTTTTTCACAAATTCGCCCACTTGTCACAGATTCGGCACCGCAATATACTGGAATTAGTATGATTGAATTGAATTTGCAAAATGTCACGGAAAATCATCCGGGAATAGCGGAGTTTAATCGACGTGGTAAAGTCTTTGCACTTTCGGATCAAAAAGGTATTTTGACACAGTTAAATGGAGATGACAGTATTCGAGTATACTTAAGTTTTAGAACTAATAAAGAATGGCTTGATAATTGTGGGATTCCATTTGAAAATGTAGAAGAAGCAAAGAGTCAACTTCTACAATATTTTGAGGACTGGGATGAAACTCTTAAAAATTATATTAGATGTGCAGATGGTGCAATTTTTCCTAGACGAATTTATATGTTACCTGTGGGGCTAACTTGGAATAGTACACCTGGTGTTACTTTAATTGGTGATGCTGCTCATTTAATGTCTCCATTTGCTGGAGAAGGTGTGAACCTAGCTATGCGTGATGCAGCAGAACTTGCACTAGCTATTGTAAAGTATGACGATTTGAACGAAGCAATCAAAACTTATGAAGGAAAAATGTACGATTATTCTTCACAATCTGCTGCTATCTCAAATGATAACCTTGAAATTTGTTTTTCAGAAGATGCTGCTATTAAAATGTACAATCTTATGAATCAACTTCATGGACAACAATAAAACTGGATGTAATTAAGGAGAACTATGGAAGAGAAAACAAATACAACGAATAGCCGTCGTTCGCGACCAGCAAAAGAACCATTGAGTAAAGAAATCATTGTGAAAACCGCATATAACCTCCTGGAGTCTGAAGGAATATCAGGCCTTAGTATGAGAAAAATTGCAAAAGTGCTAGATACAGGACCATCTTCTTTATATGTTTATGTTAAAAATGCTGATGAATTAAGAGCGTTTGTATTAGATTATGGTCTAGGAAACATTGAAGAAATAGATGTCAAAAATGAAACATGGAAAAAAGAATTATTTGAACTTGTATATTCATATTTCAGAATTTTGTTCAATTCCCCTGGAATGGCAGAATTGGCTTTAATGACAATTCCAATTGGACCAAATTCGTTAGCTCTTACCGAACAGATTTTGCACCAATTACACCTAGGAGGAGTAAATGCGAAATCATCAGCATGGGGAGTAGATATTCTACTGTTATATGCTGCTTCAGTCGCCTTTGAACAAACAGCACGTAAAGAAAAGGGAACTACACTTGACGCAATTCGTGCTTCGTACGAAACATTAGATGTAGTAAAGTATCCGATGATTGTAAGCTTAAAAGATGATATGTTGTCTGGTGGAGAAGAAAGGTTCCGCTGGGGATTAGAAGTTGTACTTCAAGGTATTTTACATGCACAATAATAAGGATTTTAAAATCGAGAATTAATGGCGATATTTATATAAAATAAAAAACACACTATGTCTTTAAAATATAGTGTGTTTTTTATAATTAATTCACTTTTTTAATAAAGCCTTTATAATGACGTTTTACAAGCTGGCTTTCTAACGTCTTCATAGTTTCTAGTGCTACACCGACAATGATAAGTAAGCTTGTACCACCAATTTGAGCAGAAGGTGGTAACGTAGCAATTTTCGTGAATACGAGCGGTAATATAGAAATTGCACCTAAGAAAATTGCACCAATAAATGTTAAACGGTATAAAATTTTAGTTACATATTGTTCAGTTGCTTTACCAGGACGAATACCAGGAACATATCCATTTTGCTTTTTCAAATTCTCAGCCATTTGTTCAGGATTTACTTGAATAAATGCGTAGAAATATGTGAAAGCAACGATAAGACCGACATAAAGTGTCATTCCAATTGGATGTGCGAAATCAAGATTTGCAACTAACCATTTTGATACGCTTGAATCAGGGAAGAGCTGCGCAATTGTACGCGGCGTCATTAAAAATGCAGAAGCAAAGATAACTGGTATAACACCAGCACTATTTACTTTAAGCGGTAAATGAGTGTTTTTTGCTCCTTGATATTGATTGTTTCCTGAAACAGCTTTTGCATATTGGATCGGTATTTTACGTACAGCTTGTTGAATGTAAATAACACCAACAACTATCGCTAAAATTACGAGTCCAATTAAAACAATTTTTATTATGTGCATAAATAGCTGATCGCCAGCATTTTGGAATTGTTGTAAATAAATTTGATTTGCAACATTTGGAATCGCGGCAACGAGACCTGCGAAGATAATCATCGAAATACCATTACCAACTCCGTTAGCGGTAATTTGTTCGCCTAACCAAAGTAAAAATGCAGTACCTGCAGTTAAAACTGTCGCAATAAATAAGTATGTAGTCCAGCTTTGATCTGTTATTAATTGTCCACCTGCTATATTATTAAAGCCATAAGACATTCCGATGGCCTGTATGAATGCGAGAATGATTGTAAAGTATCGAGTGAATTGAGCTGATTTCTTACGGCCCATTTCTCCTTGCTTTGCCCATTCCGAAAACTTAGGTATAACATCCATTTGTAGTAATTGTACTATGATGGAAGCTGTAATATATGGTGTAATACCTACAGCAAAGATTGAGAAATGTTGCAATGCTCCTCCACCAAATACGTTTAACATACCTAGAACGTTAGCTTGATCTTGTACTTTTAATACCTCTGCGTTAGTATGAGGAACTGGAATAAACGTGCCAATTCGAAAAACGATTAACATCGCTAGTGTAAAAAGGATTTTCCTTCTTATCTCAGATACTCTCATGAAATTTGAAATCGTACGAAACATTATGTCGCCTCCTATATTTTTATCAGTAAAAAACTGATTATTATACCCTATGAAGTAACCACAAACCTCCTTCCGCACTAAATTCATTTGACAAATGGATTTTCATACACTTTGTAGTTTTCACGGATATAAAAATATAAGGTGTTATATAAGCGACCTATACACTTCACGTAATCATTCAATACCCATAATATATCGAATAAATTAACAAATGTACATACATACGCATTAAAAATGAATAAATAGGGTCATTTTTTACATTTATTTAATGATAAATTGATAGGACATTACTATTCAAGATGGTTATACATGTTATAAAAATAAAAGCGAGCCATTATGATTTATAACTAATATTCATTCAAATGTGTCAGCTAATAGTGTCTCCCAATCTTTAAAGGATAATTTATCATTTATATGTTTTAGTGCGTTAGGTACAAAAATATGACAAATAAGTTCTAAGCTATTACCATCTGGATCAATAAAATAAACAGATGCATTACCTTGATGTGGACGCACAAATGGTTCAATAGATTCATTACTCCCAAACGGAACAGCTTTAATTTGAAGTGAGTGTAACCAATGTAATGATTCTTTTAAATCCTCATAGGAAACTCTAAATGCAATATGACGTAAAGAAGGATGATATTTTGTTTCGTATTCAGAGCCCGCCCATAATCCCAGCCAACTTTTCCCGTCCTCAATCCAAAAGAATGCTGTTGATTCATCGCTCCAGGCTAACTTCAACCCTAGTTTTTCATAAAATTCGATAGATTGTTGTAAATTACTCACTGGTAAATGCGCTTCGTATATTCCTTTAATCAATTAAAATCCTCCACCTTTTTATTTTCTTACAATTAATATATCGATTTAAAAAGAATGTAAAATCAAATAAAAGTATGAAAGTACATACTACTTTAGTAGTAATAGTAATCAATTATATTTCAATTCAAATTCATCGCCCGCTGATTAAAGTTTCACTTTATGTGATTAGAAAATTCTTTTTGTTTAAGAAGGAATAAATATTAAAGAAAGCTAAATAAACAGTGTACGTATTTATAGAGGAGAAGATGTAAATGAAAGTTGTTATAAAAAAATTACCATCATTAGAAGTAGCGTATATAAGACGAACTGGTAGCTACTTTGAACCGCAAGATCATTGGGGAAAGTTACTGAACTGGTCAATTGAAAATAAACTGTATCCACCAGAGCAATCATTTATCGGAATATCATTAGATAATCCTGAACTTGTTGCAAGCCATAAGTGCCGGCATGATGCATGTGTTACGATTCCTGAAAACTTCGATAAAGAAAAGTATCATGATGTGCAATTTAAAAGGTTAGATGGAGGTAACTATGGTCTATACCAGTTTTATGATGAACCTCATAAATTAAGTGAAGCGTATCAATACATGTATGCAGAGTGGCTACTAAATAGTGAGTATGATGCAGATTATGATAGAGATAATTTAGAGTTTTGCTTAAATAATGTTGCTGAAGATCTAGAAGGAAAGTTAAAGGTTGATTTATTTGTGCCAATTAAAAATATACAAAAAAACAAATAACTTCATTTGTGGCTTTAAAAGGAAATTGGAATAGTAGTGAAAGAAAATCTTTTTTCGAAGATAATATTTCTAGCGTAGAAATTAAGTATGTAGGTTACAATGAAAGGAGAATCCACATGGATACATTTGTAAATGACAAGTTTTATGAAACGAGAAATCAATTAGTTGAGGAAATTTCTTTGTTGAGTGATGCTCAATTTAATAGGAAACCAGATAAGGATAAATGGAGTATTGCACAAGTTTGTCATCATTTAGTTTTATTAGATGAGAGAGTGATAACAGTTATTTCCTCAGGGTTAAAAAAGTTAGATAGTACCCAAAATGAGCGTAAAGAAATTCACACTATTTTATTAGATAGAACGAAAAAGTTTATAGCTCCAGAAATGATTGAACCAAGTATAGAACCATTTGAAGTGGAGCAAATGCTCAATATGCTAAACGAATCAAGAAAAGAATTGATTCGTTTCCTGAGTACAATAGAAGATGAATCTATATTAGCGAAAAAATCAGTGATGCATCCAGCTCTTGGAGAATTGCCCCTTGATCAGTGGATAGAACTGATCTATTTGCATGAACAGCGTCATATGTTACAAATCAAAGAGATAAAATTGCTTTGTGAAATTGAAAAGTAAAAATTATTCCCTATTTATTGATACGTATTATAAACAAGGAAAACAATTGATTCATATTGATTCAGAAGAAAACAAAAATAGAATGAAATTTGTTGAAAGTGACCAATAAGCTTAAGAAAATATGAAACTATCCGATTTTCTGTATAAGTGTAACCCCGTCTTAAATGAAGAGCGGGGTTATTTTTTTGAAAGTACACTTCACACGCTTAAGGAAGGAGTATTCTGTCAGAAAACGATAAAATACAATTCTGTTAGGGGATGTATGCAATTTATTCTCTTTATTTTTGCAACAGAACCACCTTCAAAATTATCTTTTGTAGTTGAAGTTTCCTGAATAATAAGTTACATTTTTAAAGTTCAAGCAACTTTATGAAAGTACAAAAAGGGGAGAAATATTATTATTATGCAAAAAATGAAATGGAAGAACTATGTATGTTACTTTGTAATTCTATTACTGCTTGGAACGGCAGTAATAGTCAAACCATCTATCTCTAAGGCTGAGGAATCTGAAGTTAATATTACATTGTTAGGTACTGCAGATATTCATGGTAGATTTATGCCTTGGGATTATGCGCTTGATGGAGCAAATATGAGTGGAAGTTTGACGCAGCTTTATACGGTTATAAAGAAGGTCCGTCAAGAAAATCCAAATACCATATTAGTAGATGCCGGGGATACAATTCAAGGAAACTCAGTAGAATTATTCAACGATAAGCCACAATCGCCAATGATGGTAGCGATGAATACAATGGGATATGATGCCTGGGCATTTGGAAATCATGAATTCAACTTTGGATTAGATACATTGAAAAAAGTTAGTGAGCAATATAAGGGAAAAACGTTAGCAGGTAATATTTATAAGGAAAATGGAGAGCGCTTTCTTCCTGCATATACAATTGTAGAAAAAGGTGGAATTAAAGTCGGGATTATTGGTATGAATACCCCAATGATTAGTGACTTTGAAAAAGGAACCGATCATTTAGAGGGTTTAGTGGTGAAAAATCCAGTAGAAGAGACAAAAAAGGCAATTAAAGAATTAGAAGGTAAAGTAGATGTAATGGTAGGAGTTATGCATATGGGACTAGAAAATGAGAATGGTATCCCTGGTACTGGTGTTCAAGATATTGCAAATGCTTGTCCGGAACTAAGTGCTATTTTTGCGGCTCATATGCATAAACTTGTAAAAAAAGAAGTTGTAAATGGCGTAATTATTACAGAACCAGATAAATATGGAACACATATTTCACGTATTGACCTTACTTTTACAAAGCAAGATGGGAAGTTGGTTTTAAAAGATAAAACTGCTACCGCTATACCTGTAAAAAATGCTGATGGAACAACGATATTATCTGATCCTACACTTGAAGAAACACTAACACCTTTTCACGAATATGCGAGAGGAGATGCAAATGTTGTAGTCGCTCAATTAAAGGGTAGAAATCTTGTTCCTGAAAATGAAATAAAGGGTATCCCAAGTGTTCAGATTCAAGAAACACCTTTATCAGATTTCTTTCATGAAGTCATGCTCTACTACAGTAAAGCAGATGTAGTAGCCCATCAAATTGATAATGATTATGCCCGTTTGGATACAGGTCCTATTAAGAAAAAAGATATCGCGTATAATTACCAATATGCCTTGGGAGAAATTACAGTATATAAGATTTCTGGAAAAGATTTAAAAGACTATATGGAATGGGCAGCAGGATATTTTAACTCATCTCGTGCCGGAGATGTAACCGTTAGCTTTGATAAAACCCGCCGTGCATCTAAATACAGTACGAACGATTTCTTTGGAGGCGTAAAATACGAAATTGACTTAACAAAACCATACGGAAGTAGAATTACAAATTTACGCTCTATTCGTACAAACAAACCAATCAAAATGAGCGATGTTATGACGCTGGGAATGAATGCATATAGAATGGAGGCTCTTCAGGCAAAAGGAGGAGCTTTAGAGGGGCGTAAGTTTGAACAAATTTGGTCATCTAAACAAGAGAATGCATTTGGAGAAACAGGTGGAACCATTCGTAACCTTGCTATTACATATTTAAAAGAGGTAAAGAACGGTGTATACACACCAAAAGTTATGCGTAATTGGAAAATTACTGGTGTAGATTTACATTCTTCAGAGCATAAGGCTGTAGTTGATCTTGTGAATAAAGGGATTTTAGAAATTCCAAAAACAGAAGATGGAAAATACACAAATATAGCATCTATAAATACGAAAGACTCAATTTCAAAAGAAGAGATTGTAGCACTCTCACAAAAAGCAAATATTAATCCAAATCAGTTTAAGCATATAAAAACGAAAGGTGAATTTTACAAAAAACTTAGTAGGATTACTAAAAAAATATAAATTATAAGGTTTCTTATAGTAATTGTTATTTTAATAACATTAAACCCACTCTTACAATAGTAAAGAGTGGGTTTTTATGTTGTTATTTAGAGGTAAGTATACTTTTATTACAATGAATATAGATAATTAATAACTAACCAATTGGATGAGCGCCTATAAGGACTCTCTTTTATTCAAATTAATGTACATATGTGTTCCGTTCATTATTTATAATATTGCCCACAATTTATGTAATTTTGCATAATGTTACATAAATTGTGTATTTTCTCTTTTTTCCGACAGAAATAGACAGTATACTTTGTACAAGCTTTCTATTTCAAAAATTATACGAGGTGAAATAATGAAAAACAAAAAGACATTAACTAAGGTAGCATTAACAACAGGATTAGCTTTAACAGCTGTGGCACCATATGGGGTAGGTCATGCAGAGGAAACAGATCAACTACAAGTTCAAATTCAGGAAGAATCGTTCCGTTCGGGTGAACTGACACAACCGTCACAAAAGACACCAGAAAATGTAGTAAAGGATGCACTTAAGGAGAAAACAGAGCAAGCTCTCTCCAAAAAACAAGTCAATGGAGAAGCAGGAGTAGATTATAAAGTCCTTCAAAAACGTGGTTCGTATGATGGAACTACACTTGTACGTATGCAGCAAACATACGAAGGAAAAGAAGTATATGGTCATCAATTAACTGCACACGTAGATAATAATGGTGTTATTAAAAGTGTTTCTGGTGATAGCGCGCAAAATTTAAAACAAGAAGAATTGAAAAAATCTATTAATCTATCAAAAGATGAAGCAAAACAATTTATTTATACGAAGTACGGGAACGATATCAAGTTTATTACTGAGCCAGAAGTTAAAGAGGTTATTTTTGTTGATGAAAATAATGGACAAGCTAAAAATGCATACCAAGTTAAATTTGAAGCTGCAACACCAAACTATGTTTCTGGTACTTATTTAGTAAATGCACAAAATGGTGATATGTTAAAAAATATGGTACAAGAATCTAACTTAAAAGCCAGTGACAAACTAGTTGGCGCTTTAAAGAAAAGTAAACAAAGCAGTCTTACATCATTAACCGGAACAGGAAAAGATGATTTAGGTATTAATCGTTCATTTGGTATCTCTAAACAAAGTAATGGCAAATATGCTCTTGCTGATTATACAAGAGGGCAAGGAATTGAAACATATGATGTGAATTACAGAGATATTACTAAAGAAGAAAGCTATTATCCTGGTACATTAGCGACTAGTACTTCGGCAACATTTAACGATCCAAAAGCAGTAAGTGCTCATTACTTAGCAACAAAAGTATTTGATTTTTATAAAGATAAATACAAGCGTAATAGCTTTGATAATAAGGGACAAAAGGTAGTTTCAGTTGTACACGCTTGGGATTCTGAAGAGACGAATGATCCGAAGAATTGGCAGAATGCATTAAGTGCTAATAATGGAAGTATGCTTGTATATGGTGATCCTATTGTTAAAGCATATGACGTAGCTGGACATGAATTTACACATGCTGTTACTTCTAGCGAATCTAATCTTGAATATTACGGGGAATCCGGTGCGATTAATGAGGCACTATCTGATATTATGGGAACATCTATTGAGAAATACGTAAATAATGGAAACTTTAACTGGACAATGGGAGAACAAACGGGATCTGTTTTCCGTGATATGGAAAACCCAGCTTCTGTTCCATCTTCACTTGGAGTACCTTATCCAGATGATTACAGTGAATTTAACGATTTTAATGGATGGGATCAAGGTGGTGTTCATTTTAATTCAAGTATTATTAATAAAGTTGCGTATCTCATTGCAAAAGGAGGAACTCATAACGGAGTGACTGTTAAAGGAATTGGTGAAGATAAAATGTTTGATATTTTCTATTATGCAAATACTGATGAGTTAAACATGACTTCTAATTTCAAAGAATTGAGATCAGCATGTATTCGAGTGGCAACTAATAAATATGGTGCAAATACAGCTGAAGTTCAAGCAGTTCAAAAGGCATTTGATGCAGCAAAAATTAAGTAATTTAGAAATATAGTTATCATTCATATATTAATACATTATGAAAAGCAGCTAATATCATTTTAAGGATATTAGCTGCTTTTTTACTTAGCAATGTATTGTTGGAAATAAACTGACTAAGCAATAATTAGGTGCGTTATCTGTAAGAAGTTGCGACAAATAAATAAGGTTTAAAGTGTGTAAAAACAGAAAATTAATAATATATTGACCTCTTGATAGAAAGTCTATAAAATGAAAGCGATAACAAACGATTGCTTTAAAATGATTTCCCTGACCTTTTAGCATTTACAAATATATGAGGGCATACACAAATCTATTTTTTTAAGCATTAATGCAAACGTTTTCGTATTAAAAGGTCATTGAAATACATACGTGAAAATAGCCAATATGGAGGTGAATTAAAAGAGATTTCTAGATTAATTTAAGCAGTGTTATTCAGTGTAAGCATAATAAATCGCTAGTAATATTTGAAGAAAGGGTGTATGTGGTGCAAATTACAAAAAGGTTAATTAACAAATCATTCTTATTACTTACCATAATCGTTATGTTATCATCTGTTTTCTCCTTTCAGAGTGTGAAGGCAATTTCAAATTCGAAAACAACTGAAATTATCATTCATTACAAAGAGAAGCTTGGAAATACAAAAGACTGGAATCTTTGGTTATGGGGTGAAAATGCAAATGGTACATCTTATGAATTTACTGGTGAAGATGAATTTGGAAAATACGCTAAGATAAAAATAGACGGTGACTATAATCGTGTAGGATTTATAGTTCGAACAAATGAATGGGAAAAAGATGGTGGAGATCGTTGGATTGAAAATATAAAGGACGGTCGTGCTGAAGTATGGATTCTTTCGGGTGATGAAAAAGTATATAACTCTAAGCCTTCTTCAGATCTCTCAATTCAAAAAGCAACTATTGATAGTTTCCATGAAATTACTGTAACGACTAATGTCCCATTTAATATTAGGGAAAAGAAAATTGAAATTGAAGGCATTAAAATTAAGAATATTAGTCCTTATGATATAAACAGTGGAGATATTACTAATAAGGTTAAAATAATTACGGAACAGAAAATTGATTTAAAACAAACATACAAAGTTAAAATAGAAAACTTAGCTGATACGAATACTGAAATTGGTAAAGTCATTCGTAGCGAGGAATTTGATAATTTATTTTATTATAGTGGTAACGATTTAGGGAATACATATACCGCGCAACATACAAAGTTCCGTGTATGGGCTCCTACTGCAAGTGAAGCGAAGTTAGTTACATATAAAAAATGGAACGATAAAATAGGTACTGAAATAAACATGCAACAAGGTGAAAAGGGAACTTGGACAGCAGAACTAAAAGGGAACCAAAAAGGGCTCTTTTATACGTATAAGGTCAAAATTGGTGATAAGTGGACAGAAGCAGTTGATCCATATGTGCGTGCTGCTTCTGTAAATGGGGATAAAGGTGCAGTCGTTAATTTAGAAGAAACAAATCCGAAAAAATGGAAAGCAAACAAAAAGCCAAAATTTAAAAATCCGGAAGATGCTATTATTTATGAGTTACATGTACGTGATCTTTCCATTCAACCTGAAAGTAGTATTAAACAGAAAGGGAAGTATTTAGGTGTAACAGAAAAAGGAACAAAAGGGCCAGAAGGTGTAAAAACAGGACTTGATCATATAAAGGATCTCGGTGTTACTCACGTTCAGTTTTTACCGATATTTGATTATGCTTCTGTAAATGAAGAGACTTTAAATGAACCGCAATATAACTGGGGATATGATCCTAAAAATTTCAACGTTCCAGAAGGCTCCTATTCTACAAATCCTTATGAGCCGACTGTGCGAATAACTGAATTGAAGCAAATGGTTCAAACACTACATGATAATAATCTTCGAGTAGTGATGGATGTAGTATATAACCATATGTATAACGCTGCTGAATCTAATTTCCATAAGTTAGTTCCAGGTTATTATTATCGTTACAATGAAGATGGAACATTTGCAAATGGAACTGGAGTAGGAAATGATACTGCTTCAGAAAGAAAAATGATGAGGAAATTTATGATAGATTCCGTCACATATTGGGCGAAAGAATACAATTTAGATGGATTCCGTTTTGATTTAATGGGTATTCATGATTATGAAACGATGAATGAAATACGTAAAGCTGTTAATCAAATTGACCCTTCTATTATACTACACGGAGAAGGATGGGATTTAAATACACCTCTTGCAGCTGAGCTGAAAGCAAATCAAAAAAATGCAGAGAAAATGAAAGGGATTGCTCATTTTAATGATAATATACGTGATGGATTGAAAGGTAGTGTATTTGAAGAGAAGGAAAATGGTTTTATAAATGGAAAGGAAAATATGGAAGATCGTATTAAAAAAGGTATTACGGCAGGTATTGACTACGATACAAATTCGTCTACCTATCAAGATCCAGAGCAGGTGCTAACTTATGTGGAAGCACATGACAATCATACATTATGGGATAAACTTGAGTTAACTAATCCAGGTGACAACGATGAAGTGCGAAAACAAATGCACAAATTGTCTTCTTCAATTTTATTAACATCACAAGGAATTCCATTTTTACATGCAGGGCAAGAGTTTATGCGGACGAAATATGGTGATCATAATAGTTACAAATCTCCAGATTCAATTAACCAGATGGATTGGCTGCGCCGTGCAACGTTTAATAATGAAGTAGATTATATGAAGGGCTTAATAGAATTACGCAAAAAGTACTCAGCTTTTCGAATGACATCTGCAGAGCAAATAAAAACACAAGTTTCATTTATAGGTGCCCCGAAAAATACGGTAGCTTATACAATAGAGGGGAATAAAAATGAATACTTTACGGTGGCTCACAATGCAAATAGAGAAGCGGTTGAAATAACACTTCCATCGAATGGGCCTTGGAAAGTACTAGTAGACGGGAAGCAGGCGGGAAGTAAACCACTTTATGTTGTCCATGACAATAAAATTAAAGTTCCTGCATTAAGTTCATTTGTTTTAAAGTTAAAATAATATAATTTCACATACTGTAATTATATTACAATTTAATAAACAAAAAAAGAAGAACTCACCAAGGTTCTTCTTTTTTTTATGTGAAATTAGCGTTTCCATAATTGTAGATATAAGAGTTCTTAAAAATAGCAAAAGGCAAGACGATGAACCTATTTACAAAATGACAAGAAAATGACAAAACTGTAAGAATGCATGAATGTTTGTAAGAAAGTTCGATGTTTTCCTTTTTCTTTTTTTATTAAAGTGAAAAAGAAGAAAGTGATGTCATAAGAGGTTGATATTTTTAGATAGATACAATAACCAAAACTATTTATGTAATGAAAGTATATGGAAATCAGTAAAACACCTTACTAAAAAGGAGGGATTTGAAATGTCTTTTTCTCAATTCAATATTGATATTTTTCGAGCGATTAATGATTTAGGTAAACAATATTCATTTCTAAACTCAGCCATGGTATTTTTGGCAGAATATATGGTATATATTTTTGCTTTAATTATTTTAGCTTATTGGTTTACTGGGTCCAGAAAAAGTAGAATGATGGTTATTCAAGCGCTGGTTACTTTTGTAATTGCCGAGGTAATCGGGAAAATAGCAGGGAAATTTCATTTGAATTATCAACCGTTTGCAGTATTACCTGATGTTAATAAACTTGTCAATCATGCTATAGATAATTCATTTCCTAGTGACCATACGATTCTCTTTTTTTCGATTTGTTTTTCATTTTGGCTTGTTCGTAAGAAGACTGGATGGTTATGGATTATACTTGCATTTTGTGTGGCAATCTCTCGTATTTGGGTAGGAGTTCATTATCCTTTTGATGTAGTAATAGGGGCTTTAATAGGATGTGTTTCAGCTTTATTTTCGTATTGGTTTATACCGAAATTTTCTTTTATCAACAAGTTGCTTACTCTATATGGAAGAGTAGAGAAACTTGTTTTACCATCAAAAAACAAATCAAAGGGATTTTGAGTATACAAGTATGTGAGTCTTTTGAATTAACCAAATGGCATTACATTAAATCGTCTTGGAGGTCATTTTAAAGGAAAAACTGTTTTACATTGGAAAGTTGGAAATTATATTAAGGCATTTTGCTAACAGGTGATATTTTTCAAGTGATTGCCAACTGTCAGTGAGTGAGTTTCATGTACAGTTATCTACATCCACTGCTAGTAAAGTAAAATAGCTGACGGATATAGTAAAAGGGCTACCATTCAACCGTATTTATAATGCTTTTCATCGAGTCGTGTCAAAGCATGTGGACCTTGCTGTTCAGAAGTCAGCAGATCGATACATAAATGTACTGCAGGGAACACTTTTTAATACATGGGATGTTTCAATATTATCTATAGATATCTGTAAGAAATAAAAATAAATAGATAAGTTTAGAGCATGTTATTATCATTTTTTTAAACATGCTCTTTGTATTTAAAGTAACACCAGCATTACTGACACGTACAAGTTATCAACAATCTTTATGTTGAAAGAATCTTAGTGTACGAATGTTGGTACTACCCCTTACTTAGTAATCTCACAATTTAAGACCTGTCATTGGATAAATGTGGGGAGTTCAATCGATTCTGAATAAAATTAATAGTATCAGTTGCAATTTTTTTACGTTTAAGAACTATCCCGGCATGCCCACATGTATAAATATATCGTGTAGGCCTTTCCCAAGATTTCCACAAGTAGTCTGTATCCTCAGAATGCACATATAGATCGTGCTTACCTGAAATTAATAAAATATTTTCTTTTTTTACTTTTGGTAATGCTTGACTCGGTTCAGTGATTTTCCAATAATCTATTAAATCATCATACGTTACACCATGATGTTCCAAGTCTTCTCTAATAAATTTACCTGGAGTTGTATTCCAAATTGAATAAGAGAGTCGATTTGCATAGAAAATGGATGCTAACACATCAATTTCTTCTTCAACAAGAGAGGTTAAGTTAGTAATAAATCCACCTAAACTAATTCCTATTAGAATCAGGGGACCATTTTTATTTGCTTTAATCCATTTAATCAAAGCTCGTAAATCAGCTACCGCTTGTCTAGTTGCTTGTACTGTTCGTTCAATATTTGCACTTACCATATACTCTCCACTGAAAAAGGATTGATCGGGTGTTCTTTCAAAATGATAGGGTAGAGTGAAATAATACATATTCCACTTCAGGCTGGTCATATGATCGTGGAATATTTTTTTCACACGTTCGTTAGAATCCATTCTCCAACCGTGAACAAAGATAACATGAGGTGCATTTTCATTTTCATGTAAGAATAATTCCCCAGTTACAGAGTCGTTGCGTGAATCACCGGATTGAACCGAGCTTTTATATTTGAATTGCCCAACCATGTATTCCTTTTCCTGTTTTGAATGCTTAATGTCAAAATGAATATAGGATGGTTTTACTTTATAAAAAGATTCTATGTCCTTTATATTTAATGAAGTGTTAGAAAGGGAAGTATACTGAAACGCTACACTTCTTTTTTTGTGTAAATCATATAAGGCGTACCGATCAATGAGTTTTGAAAAAATCAAATTAACCTCCTCCAAAATACATATTGTTTAAAACATGGACAAAATTTATGTTGTAAATTAATTATAAAATATTCTCTTTTCCTAATAGTAGGTGATAAATTTGTATATCATATTATAAAGCTTGCAATAAAATAAAACTATAAATAAATTATACTAAAATCTAAAAAGCAAGTTAATATTCTTATTCATATAAGAGAATATTAACTTGCTTATTTTCGTATTAAAAGATGCACCTTTTAAAGTGACGTGATTTGTATGAGATACAGTAACTATATTAATCCCTATTATAGATATCCAAATAGGTTTCTCTATATTTATTGTATAGAAATTACACAGTAAATATTTTTTGTGCTACATACATTAAATTAATCTTAACCTTTTATATAAATTTATTAAACGGAATAACTCCTTACCAATATTCAAAAACGGCTGCGTTTTTGAATTTGTGTTCTAGCTTTTCTGAAACAGGTAAATAACTACACATAAACTCCTTATATCTCTAGTTAAACTACCGATTAGCTCCATATAAACTCTAGATAACCTATATAGAATACAAGATATCAAGGAGGTAAGAAAAAATGAATTTTATGAAACGAGCAATTCTCAGTATGAAAAAAAGGATAGGAACATCATTAATTTTGATGGCAGTTTTTCTGATTGTTACAAATTTGGTTCTTTCAGGTTTCACAATCCAAAATGCGTCAAAAAAAGCAGCGGATGCTGCGAGAAAAAAACTTGGTGCAGATGTTACTTTAGGTCTTGATTTCGACAAATTAGGTCAAAAAGCTAAGGAAACTGGAGAAATGCCAAATCCACCGCAGCTCGATACAAAAGAAACAGATCAATTAGCGAAATCCAAGTATGTAAAAGACTATAATTACATAGCTAACACTTTCGGTATTTCTGATGGACTTAAACTAGTAGGAGCTTCAGAAGGAGAAGAAGAAGGAAAAGGTAAAGCCGGAATGGCGGCTGTGCGAGGCGGTTCAAGCTCTGGTACAGAAATAGATATGAATGCTTCTTTTATGATTGAGGGAGTTCGCAAGACTGTATTACAAGAAAGCTTTAAAAACGGAAAAAGTAAAATCATTGATGGAAAACCAATTACAGAGCAAATGAAGGATCAGAATATAGCTTTAATGGAAAAACGATTAGCGGAATTAAACAATTTGAAAGTAGGAGACAAAGTTAAAGTGCAATCAGGGGATAAGAAGGAAACCCTTGAGGTTGAAATTATCGGTATTTACGAAACAAATGAGCAAGCAATGGGTCAACAGGCTCCTCCTATTATGGATCCAGCTAATAAACTATATATGCCGCATTCAACTATGAAAAAATTAGAAGTAGACCAAGGTATAAGTAGTGTTCAAGTCGTGTATTTCTTGAATGATCCACAATATATTGATGCATTTAAAAAAGAAGCAAAAAAATCTAATATTGATTTTAATTATTATAAATTAGATGCGCATGATTCATTGTACAAGCAAATGATTGGTCCTATCGAAAATATCTCTTCGACTTCTCAAATGATCATTTATATTGTATCGATTGCAGGTGCGATCATTTTAGGATTAATCATTATGCTATCAATTAAAGGGCGTCGTAAAGAAATGGGAATTCTATTGTCTATTGGAGAGAAAAAGTGGAAACTGATGGCGCAATTCGTAGTAGAAGTAGTGTGTGTCGCTATTTTAGCGTTTGGATTATCCATAACAACAGGAGCTAAAGTTTCTCAATATATCGGGGATAATTTACTTTCGAATGAAATTGCTACTGCAAGCGAAGAAACAGATACCTCGCAACATGGTACTGTAATGATGGCTGGACCTGGTGGTACTCTACAAAATCAAAAAGAAGATCCAATTGATAAAATTGATGTAAGTGTAACAGGAGAAGATGTAGGGAAAATGGGTGGAATTGGACTAGCTATTGCTATAATAGCAACGCTTCTTCCAGCATTATCTATTCTACGTTTAAACCCAAAACAAATTCTTTTAAAAGATGAATGAGGAGGCTCGATATGGAGACGATTTTACAGTTTAAAAATTTGGATTATTATTATGAAAGTAACGGAAAAAATGTAGCGATACTAGATAATGTTAACTTTTCTTTTCAAAAAGGACATTTCTACACGATTTTAGGACCATCTGGATCTGGTAAAACTACAACTCTAAGCTTAGGTTGCGGACTAGATGTCCCTAAAAATGGTTATGTACTGTATAATGGCAAAGATATTAGAAAAATTGGCTTGGATCGATACCGTAATCAAAATGTATCTGTAATTTTCCAATCTTATAACTTAATTACCTATATGACCGCTCTTCAAAACGTCTTAACAGCAATGGAAATTACAGGTGTTAAAGTGCAAAATAAAACAGCAAGAGCATTAGAATTATTAGAGAGGGTAGGACTCTCAGAAGCTGAAGCGAAACGAAACGTCCTGCAACTAAGTGGCGGGCAACAACAGCGTGTAGCAATCGCTCGAGCACTATCTTGTAATGTTGATTTACTAATTGCAGATGAGCCGACAGGAAATCTCGACGAGGAAACCGCAATGGATATAATAGAACTGTTTCAAGAACTTGCACATAAAGAAAATAAATGCATTATTGTTGTGACGCACTCACAGGAGGTTGCAAAAAAATCAGATCGTGCTGTGTATTTAAGTAAGAAGAAGTTGGTCGTAAATGAAATCTAATATAAACATCGTAGTTATTAAATTCACATAATTTTCAAAATCTATCCCTTTCAAAAGTTTATATTTGATTTATAATAATATCAAGCCATAACCAAAATGGTCTCCCTGTACTGAATGTTAAAATAGTTTGTTGTTCCCGTTTTAATAATATTTGAAAAAGAACTTGTATGATATTCTACAAGTTCTTTTTATTATAATTGGTTACCTATATCATGGGATAATCACACATAGTTATTGCAGAATTAAACCTACAATCATAATTAAACTAAATACTATTATCCAACCAAACACACAATAGCCAAAAATTCTAATCCATTTAGGTAATTGATTCATGTTAATTTTATTTGAGGGAACTCCCTGCATAGAAAACATCATTTTTTGATCTCTATCTCTATTATTTTGCTGTTCATACATAATATCATCACCTTTCCAGATATATTGAGTTTGTAGTATATCAACCTAAAGAAATTCATGTACAGAATAAAAGGGGATAGCATATATATTATGTGGTGGACTTTATAAATAAATGCATTTAATCACCATGGTTCTAAGCACTAATCCGTTATAAATACTGAAAAAGAGCCCTACATAAATAGGACTCATTCTCTTCAAATGTTAAGTTGCTGGATATAAATCAGAACCAAGGTAACGTTCTTTTATAATTTGAAGATGATGAAGCTCATGACCAGCAATGATGTATGCTAATGCACGAACTGTAACTTCAGAATTATTCGCATTTCCTCTTTGTGACCAAGCTTCTTTATCTAAGCTTCTAAGTAAATACAGGGTAGATTGGCGAACAACTATTAAATTCTCAAGAAGATCTTGCATAGATTGCTTATCAAAAGCAGCTCTAAGAACATACATATCATCATTATAGCCTGGAAGTTCTGCTGTCTCGCCTCGAGCGATTGATAGCAATCGATACGCCATAATCCGTTCTGTATCTGCTATATGACCGATTACTTCTTTTATACTCCATTTAGTAGGAGCATACCGGAAAAGCCCCTCACTATTAGAAATTCCCTTTAATAAAAGATTCGTTTCCTTCATTTGTTGTTCTAGAATATGTATGATATTTCCGTCTGATACTAAGTTGGTATACGTTGCATAATAGGAGTTATATTCACTTACCTTTGGTCTTATTTGCATACGAATCATCCTTTTTGTTTTATGTTTAATCTTTACATATAGCTTATCATAAAAGAATTCCAAATTAATCTGAAAAATGGAGGCAAATATGCATTTTTCATCCTCCTTTTTAGTTTCATAGATGAAATGCATCTCAAATAAGAGAATCTAATTTGCGCTATGCGGAATTTCGTTTTTTTGCTGTTATAGTAGAAGATAAATATGTAAATTGAATACAGTTTGTCACTACTTATGATAATCGCCATTTAAGAAACAGCATTTGTCCATTAAGTGAAAAACCTGTTAATAAGTTTATATTTACTACAAAAACAAACAAACTCGTCCTATTTAAAGGAGAGTTTGTTTGTTTTTGTGTTTAGATAATGGAATACTCATGCGAAATTGCACACTATGTTCCATATTTTTTATTGAATACTTTATATCTAGCGTTTCAAGAATTTGTTTAACAATATATAACCCCAAACCACTTCCTCCAGTATTTCGATTTCTTGATTTTTCAATTCGATAAAATGGTTTGAAAATTTGTTGTAAATCTTCATCTTTAATATTGACACCTGTATTTATAATTTGCATTTCGATTTGACCTTGTTTCGAATCCTCACTTAACTTTATATAGACTTTTTCATTATGTGGTGAATACATAACCGCATTGTGAATAATATTTTTACATGCTTTTTCTAAAAGAGCACAATCTGTATAAATAGAAAGATCAGAATCAATTTCTTTTATTATTTCGATGCTCTTTTGAGAAGCAAAAAATTCGAGATCTTTTGTGATTGTACCTATTAACTTTGAAGGATTAACTTTCTCTACTTTTAGTTTGAAGGTGTGTTGTTCTAATTTCGATACGCTTAAAATTTCACGAACTAATTGTTCCATACTTTCAATAATTTGATGATTTTTCTTTAAATATTGATCGCGATTTTGATAAGGGCCAATATTATAAATCATCCCTTCTAAGTAGCCTTTCATTACAGTAAGAGGGGACTTTAATTCATGTGCTACAATCGCAAAAAACTCTCTGCGTTTTGTTTCTATTTCTCTTTCTTTTTCAATATCATTTTTTAATTGTTCATTTGCTTTTTTTAAATCAAACATAGCTTGTTGTAAGTTAATAGACATGTCATTCAAACTATTAGACAATTCTCCTAACTCATCTGTAGAGCGAACCTCAATTTTTTCGGAGAAATCTAAATTTGCCATCTTTTGTGCACCTTCATTAATATAAATAAGTGGCTTTGTAATAAACCTGGAATAAAAATAAGCACTCCCTATACCAATTACGAGTACAATGATACTAATATAGGGGAGAAAGCGTACTAAAACCTGTGAAGCTTCATCAATCGGTTGAAATGTAGCAAAGACTATAAGCGTTAAACTACCATCTTGGAATTGAATTGGTTTCGTAACGTTATATGAATTGCTAAGGGTACTTGCATTCTCGAATCGTGTTGCTTTAGTAACTACTGTTTTTTGCGTACCACTTTGAATAAAAGAAAATGAAGGAGAGTAAATAATTACTCCTTCTTTATTTTGAAGGTAAAGCATCGCATTATTTTTTTTTGCGTATTCATCAAAAAGTGGTATCGCATCTTGAAACGTAAGATTTTTAGACTTATCAATGATTTCGTTTATCCCTGTTTGAAGTTGATCTGTTTTATATTGCTCATAAAATGTAGGAAGAAAGAAGTATAAAGTTAAATAAATCAATACTGCAAAGGATAACAAAATGAGAGATGTAGTCATAAAGAGTTTATAAGTGATTTGCTTCATTTTCATGAGTTTCACAATACTATTCATCAATTTTATAACCAATACCCTTTATTGTTTTAATATAAGGGATAGCTAATTTTTTGCGTAGATTTTTAATATGTGTATCAATTATTCGTGTTTCTCCAAAATAATCGTACCCCCAAACTTTCTCTACGATATTTTCTCTTGTAAGTACTTTTCTCTCATTTTGAAATAGTAGTTGTAGAATTTCAAACTCTTTTGTCGTTAATATAATTTCAACGTCATTTACATACACTCTATATGCATCCACATCGATACGAACTTCTTTAAATATCAAATGATTATTTACATTTTTATCATAACTTCTTCTAAGTACAGCTTCGACTCGTCTAATCAAAACATGAAATGAAAAGGGTTTTGTTATATAATCATCGATCCCAAGATCGAATCCTTTCATTTGATCTTCCTCTTCTTCCAACGCAGTTAGCATAATAATTGGTACGTTTGACTGACTTCGAATCATTTTAGAAACTTCAAACCCATTAAGATTGGGCATCATAACATCTAGAAGAATTAAATCAAATGATTGCTTATTAAATTGTGTCATACCCTCTAGTCCATCTGAAGCGACTACCACTGTATAATGCTGTGTCATTAAAAATTGTTTAATTAATTCCTGAATTTCTTGATCGTCCTCAACCACGAGGATATGATAATTTTTCATAATATCACCTCTGGTAGTCATTATAGCCGTACAATCTGGAGTTTATGTGGAGATACAGTAGTAAACTTCATAGGACGTTTACTATCAAAAAGTATTATTAGCTATATTACTTTTTTATGGAGAAATAATTGCTTAAAAAAACTTATCGTATGAATTGATGTACGATTAATATTTACGAAAAACTAATGTATAATAACGTGAATTGTATGTAGTTTCTTAAAATTCTCGAAAATATACTTTTGCTTCTTTACCAAAAGAGGAAAAGGAATTTCAATATAGAAGAAGCTACTGTAATACTAGAGTGTGTGCCAAGAACTATGGATTTCTTTCATCTAGTTTTTATTTAATCGTTAATCACTACATAACAATGTTCTTGCTAAACCAAAAGTTTAAAGGTACAAACTTGGAGAGATTTATATAATGCTAGAAAGGTTGTGAAATGATTTGATGGGTTATAAAGCGATGCTGTTTGATTTAGATGATACATTACTTGATAGGGATAAAGCAGTAGAGGCATTATTTTTAATTGTTTTAGAAAAGTGTTATGAAAATGTAGATAGTGCGGCTAAAAGCAACATGTTACAGAAATTCAAAGAATACGATAAAAGAGAATATGGCATAAGTAATAAAACGACAGTTTTAGAATCATTGTTTGATGAATTCACGCCGAAGTATAGATTGCCACGCAATTACATCCAAGATTTTTGGAATAATAATTTCCCTAGATGTTTTTCAATAGACCAAAATACTATTCATTTCTTAAATCAAATAAAGAAGCACTTTAAAGTTGGAATTATAACAAATGGCTCAACTCAGAGGCAAAAAGCTAAAATATTTAACACGAATTTAAATAGGTATTTTGAAACAATCATTATTTCTGAAGAAGTGGGATTTAGTAAACCTGATAAACGTATATTCGAACTAGCATTAAATAAGTTAAATTTACAACCGGAAAATACTTTATTTGTTGGGGATGACTTAGAAAAGGATATTGCTGGTCCTCAAAATGTAAATATAAAAGGTGTGTGGTTTAACCCTCAGAAGATCAAGAATACTACCAAAATACAACCGTATGCCGAGATTAACACTTTGGATAGTTTGTTAAGTTATGTTACTCCACAATATTTTTATAACAAGTAAAAGTAATCTCATATATATTCAAAAATATAAAAAAGAGAAACTATCATTAATTTCATTGACCGTATTAGTAATAAAAAATATATACTTACAATAAAAAATAGGGGCGATTTTAATAGCTGTGGCTAATTTAATCTATGATTAATACAAAGTTTTGTAAAACAATTTTACTCATACTGTGTAAATTATAAAGGGGTGGGACTATGGAAATAAAGAAAGTAGTAATCGATGGAATCAATATTGCGGTCATTAGAAACGATAAGGTATTAATATCGGATGTTCAGTCTGCATTAGATATTATGGCAACAGTTCAATATGAGGTAGATGCGAAACATATTATTATCCATAAATCTTTAATAAGTGAAGATTTCTTTGATCTAAAAACACGGCTTGCGGGCGATATCCTTCAAAAGTTTATAAACTACAAGGTAAAGATTGCTATTGTTGGAGATTTCTCTATGTATACTAGTAAAAGCTTAAAGGATTTTATTTATGAATGTAATAAAGGGAATGACATTTTTTACTTAGCAACTGAACAACAAGCAATTGAAAAACTAAGTACATTAAAGTAATAATTATATCCTGCTAAATTCCCCCATTTCACTTAGTTCATGATTATATACGATATAGAAGAACTGATGTTTGTGGTAAACTAAGAGATGGATAAAGGGGGAGTTTTTTTGAACAATTTTAATGATACGATCCGAAATTTAAACAATATAGTTTACAAACCTAACAATTTAATGATTACGAATCTAAAAGAAGAAAAGCAAAACGCAGAATATGCAGGATGTTTATTCCACTTAAATAACAAAACCATTCGTTTTAGAAAATCAAAAGTTACTCCTAATAAAATTGGGCAATTTGTTTCTTTTTGGGAGAAAGATGAAAATATGCGAAATAGAGCTTTCTCTTATGAAGCTGCTCCTGATTTATTAGTAATCACTTGTATTGCTGATAATAAACTAGGGCAATTTATTTTTCCTAAAGAGATTCTTCTTAAAGAAAAAATATTGAGAACACAAAGTCAAACAGGGAAAATGGCAATGAGAATTTATCCTGTTTGGGATACCACTGTTAGCAATCAAGCTAAAAAGAGCCAAACGTGGCAACTTCAATATTTTGTTGATTTAAGTGATATTAATAATTTGCCTATAGATAAACTATTAAATTTCTATTCGTAGCTTCTTATCTTAAGTGATCTTGTCGGTTAGACTTTTTGTACCGGTACAGTTAAACGAAATGTACATTGTTTCAGTACCCCATCAAATTTACAATCAGCATATACTATTTTAACTTATACATTTTAAGGGGTGCTGACTATGACAAGTCTACAACATAAGCTTTTTACAAGATTGAATCTTGCAAAGCGTACTGAAGTGAAGTTTGAAGAATTAAATACAATTCTCTTTGCATTTGCACACACTATACCATTTGAGAATTTAGATGTTATAGCGTGTAATACGAATCAAATCTCTCCGGAAAACTTGCGAGAGAAAATTTTAACTAGTTCCCGTGGTGGACTTTGCTACGAATTAAACACTCTTTTTTACTATTTTTTAAGAGACTGTGGCTATGATGTACAACTGGCATTAGGTACGGTTTATAAAAACGATATAAATGCATGGGCACTTGAGGATGGCCATATAACAATTATTTTAACTTATAATAATGTACAGTATTTAATTGATGTAGGTATAGCTTCGTTAGTACCTCTTGTTCCTGTACCTTTTACTGGTAAGTCTGTTTCTTCAAAAAATGGTTCGTACCGGGTGAGACGAAAAGATACGAGTAAAGGGAATTATGTTTTAGAAAGAATAGATACTGATGGAGAATGGAAAGTTTGTCATGCTTTTTATAAACATAATATTGATGAGATAGTAGTAAATGATGTTCAAAGAAGAGTGATAGAAGATGAGAAGTCTATTTTTAATAAAGGACCAATTGCAGTAAAGTTGACGAACTCTGGCCATATTTCATTAACGAATACAAGTTTAACCGAAATTATTCATGGGGAAAAAACTAAGCGTGAAATTACAGAAGATCAATATAAAGAGTTTTTATATACTTTATTTGCTATTAAGTTATGAATAATAAAGATAGCCAGTTCTTATTCAGAAGCGGCTATCTTTATTATTTTTGGTGTAAATGGTTTTCTTCTAATATGTTTCGGAAACTGCGGTATAGTTAATGTTTTTAATGTTTCCTCAGCTTCTTCATATGTATGAAAAATTGGTTCTTTTCCATCATCCCCTTGTAAAACTAGCCCTTCATCTCGGATTACATATGGCATAAAACCACCCCATCTAGTAAAGAATTATGTTCTTTTGCAGCAGAATAATACGATTTAAAGTTTGATTTTCTTAATACATATAATACACTAGAACAGTACGAAAAAGTATGTACAATGAATTTTGAATGTAAAGGAAGATTATTATGTCAGTTATTGATAAATTGAAACTTAATAAGTATACAAATATGGTCGTTATTAACGAACCAAGTGATTATGACATTTTTACAGGTAAAGAAACTGCATTCTCAAAAGAACACGATGCTATCTTTATATTTGTAGAAACGCTTGATGAAATGGTGAAACAAACGAATTTTATTATAAGTAATGAAGAATTACTAATTGAAAAAGGTTACGTATTCTTCGCATATCCGAAAAAAGGTAATGCTCGTTATAGTACGTTTATTCACCGTGATGAGATGTTTCCGGCATTAAACGTTGGAGAAGATGGTTATGTGGGAGAAAGCGATATTAAATTTGCACGAATGGTAAGTATGGATGAAGTCTTTACTGTTGTAGGTTTAAAACGTGAAAAGAAAAAAACAACGAAAACATCTGCTATGAGTCAATGTGTTGCCGATTATGCAGATCGAATTAAAGATGTTGAAGCATTATTAACAAATCACCCGAATGAACTTAAGTTTTATCAAAGTTTAACGCCTGGATATCAGAAAGATTGGGCACGTAATCTTTTTTCTGTAAAACAAGAAAAAACACGTGAAAAACGTCTAGAGAAAATGATAGAAATCCTTTCACAAGGCTATAAAACAATTGAATTATTCCGTAAGAAGAAAAAATAATGATTAAGAAAGTCACAATGCTGCAACAATTAATTGTGATGAGTACATTGAAAAAAGCATTCCTTCCATTATACTAAGGAATGTTCTTATATTTATATAATTAGCAAAAGAGAAAAGGTGTTTGAAATGAAATCGTATATTGTAGTTGGATCTGGAATTTTAGGAGCGTCTACTGCTTATCATCTTGCTAAGGCAGGTGCGAATGTTACTATCGTGGATCGCCAACAATTAGGGCAAGCAACTGATGCAGGAGCAGGTATTGTATGTCCATGGCTATCACAGCGTCGTAATAAAGCATGGTATAAAATCGTTAAAGGCGGTGCACGTTACTATTCTTCGTTAATTCAGCAATTAGAAGAAGACGGTGAAACTGACACAGGATATAATCGTGTAGGTGCAATTAGTTTACATACTGACGAGAAAAAGTTAGATCAAATGGAAGAGCGAGCTTATAAACGACGTGAAGATGCCCCAGAGATTGGTGAAATAACTCGCTTATCAGCTGAAGAAACAAAAAAATTATTCCCAGCATTATCAGACGAATATAGTTCTGTTCATATTAGTGGTGCTGCACGAGTGAATGGAAGATTATTACGCAATGCATTAATAAGTGCTGCGAAAAAACATGGTGCAACTTTTATAAAAGGCGATGCCATATTAGTCCGTGAAGGAAATCATATTACTGGAGTTACAGTAAACGATGAAACAATTTTAGCAGAAAAGGTTATTGTAACTGCAGGCGCATGGGCGAATGAAATCTTGAACCCATTAGGAATTAATTTCTTAGTTACATTCCAAAAAGGACAAATTGTTCATCTGCAAATTGAAAATACAGCAACAGAAAATATGCCAGTTGTTATGCCACCGAACGATCAATATATTTTAACGTTTGACAATGGGCATGTCGTAATTGGTGCAACACATGAGAATGATACTGGTTTCGATCATCGTGTAACAGCAGGTGGTTTACATGAAGTGTTTCATAAGGCATTAACAGTTGCGCCTGGCTTAGAAAATGCTACAATGCTTGAAACGAGAGTTGGATTCAGACCATTTACACCAGGATTCTTACCTGTTATCGGACCGCTACCTAACTTTGAAGGAATTCTCGTTGCGAATGGATTAGGGGCTTCGGGTTTAACAGCTGGTCCATACTTAGGAGCGGAACTTGCTAAACTAGCGCTCGGACAACCGATTGAATTAGATTTAAATGATTATGACGTTGCTGGCGCAATTGAATAATATGGAGTACTGCTAACATTTATGAAAAACCATGCTAAACAAATTCGACAGAGAATAAGTAGTTTTTCCTCTGTTAAGAGTAAGCCTGTTTATGAAAAATAAAATTATTTAAAAATAGAGGGCCGACATTATAAACCTGCATTAATAATGTAGAATTGTGATGTCGGCTCTTTATTCATATTGATTTAAAACTTATTTTCGAGAGGAGGTTAAGTAATGAGAGCGCCATATCAAGTATTGATATTTCCTTATATAAAAACTGCCGATTCTATTCAATATGCCATTTTTAACCGAAGTGATTATGGTTATTGGCAAGGAATAGCTGGTGGCGGAGAAGACGGTGAGGTTCCTATTGAATCAGCAAAACGGGAAGCATTTGAAGAGGCTGCTATTACAAGAGAATGTCCATATATACAATTAGATTCTGTGTCTTCACTATCAGTAGAAGATGTAGTTGGAGGATTCCTTTGGGGAGAAGAGGTTTATGTAATAAAAGAATTTTCTTTTGGAGTTAAAGTCCCTACAAAAAACATATCATTATCTAAAGAACACTTTAATTATAAATGGTTATGCTTTGAGGAAGCAGTAACGCTTTTGAAATGGGATAGCAACAAAACAGCATTGTGGGAATTAAACAAAAGACTATTAAAACAATAAAAGTTTTTGCTAACAAAAATAGTTGCGGAAGAAGAATTGAACCATTAACAAACCCTTGCTACACTTCTAAACAATGTTTTATAGATTTGGCATGGGTAATGAACGAACAGAACTTGCACTAAGAAAAGCCCTATACACTTGCCTCTGAAAAAATGAAAATAGTTAGAAATATTTTTATATCGTACGGTTTTTGGCTATGAATAACGGAATAAATATTAAGTATTCAACAGTTTAAATAAAATGAGTTAGCTTTTTATTTTAGGAAGAAAGATGACTCGTTTTATGCTAAAATTCGCTTAGTGTATATTTTCGTTAAAATGTGGGTGGGCCCCCTTTTAGCAAAACCGGAGTGGGAATGATGAGTATAAATAGTTTTGTAGGATTGATAAATGACGAATTATTAAAAGAGGTAAGTATAAGAAGTGAGGATGAATTCGAGCCTGTAGTAGTTAAAGATATTCCTAGACTTTGGAAGTGTTTAGGAACAGGTAATTATGCCGCAGTATTCATGCACAAAGAATACAAAGATTGGGTAGTGAAAGTTTACGTGCGAGAAGGAGAAGGAATTAAAAAAGAGTCAGAAGTATACCGAAGAATTGGAGATCATCCTTCTTATTCAAAGCTTATATATAAAGGGGAAAATTTCATAGTATTGAAACGTTTAAAAGAAATTACCTTATACGATGCTATTCATAAGGGTATTAAAATTCCTAAGCAAGTAATACTTGATATTAATGAGGCTTTAGAGTATGCGAGGGAACAAGGGTTAACTCCTTGTGATGTTCACGGGAAAAATGTGATGATGGAAAAAGGAAGGGGATATGTAGTCGATGTATCTGATTTCTTAAAAACAAAAGAAGATAGTAAGTGGAGAGACCTAGAAAAGGCATATTTCACCTTTTATTTTCCTTTCATTTATAAATTGCCTTTCCCCGTTAAAATACCGTATTTTATGTTAAACATTGTTAGACGTTCGTACAGAAAATATAAGAAACTTAAAAAGAAATTCAAATTGTAAAAGGACCACATATGTTCCTGAAAACGATTTGAATTCACATAAATAACTTTAGAAAAATTTAAAATTTTGTTTAGGGGCTACTTCAAGACCTTAGCTTGCTGGGCATATGGTGCTACCTCAAAATATAAAAAGATTAGGAGTGAATCCTAATCTTTTTATTTATACATATTTTTGTTATGAATATCACTATCAATTCCAAAACGGCATATTTTGAATAAATGAAACCGTCAAAATAAGTGTTGATACGGAACCAGCAGTTACTAAAGTTACTATTTTTCGTCCATTCTGTTCTTTTGAAGGTTTTATAAGTTCTGTAATTAACACAATCCATATTATGATAGAGATTATTGAAATACATCCCTTCTTGTTTTCACATAAATATTTCTTCTTTTATAAAATAAAAGCAATTTAACAAGAAAATATGTAACGCATTACAAATCAATATTTTCCTGTTAAACCACCTTTTTTAAATAGAAATACGACTGATAAAACGATAACAACAGCCTTCAAACTTCCCCAATATGGATAAATAGCATGATCTGTTAGACTAGCATATTGAAAAATATTCTCTAAACCGAAAATTCCTATCATGACTGCTAAAATGAATGAAGCTGATCCATACGTCCCGTTATGATAGAGGGTAAATAAATAGACTGCGAAAATTAGTGGTAAGATGATTTGTAGTACGATTATCATAGTTCGTCCCCCATATTATTTATAATTATATTATATACAAAATTGTAATAAAAAGGAATACGACTTATTTGATACTAACAGAACTACTCTAATCATATTCTTCTATAAAAAGAAGAAAAAGGGGTGTACAGTTAATTGACGAAAGTTAAAGTTAGTTTACGACCCATTGTTCATAATATAAATTTACCAACCGTATTGAAAACAACAATACTTCCAGGCGGATCGACCGAAAGACTATTTATCGCAACCCAATTAGGAGAGATTTTTTACATAGGGAATGGAGTTATAAAGATATTTTTAGATATTCGTTACCTAATTATTAAATTAGGTACATTTGAAGAAGGTGTTTCTAGTAGCGGTTATGATGAACGCGGATTGCTGGGACTTGCGTTCCATCCACAATTTTATCAAAATAGGTTATTTTATCTACATTATTCAGTAGCCGGAACTCAAGGGCCAGGTGCACTTTCTGAACAATTTAAACCGAATCCTTGTGACCCTAAAACGTTAAATTTAAAGTGGGTTAATAGAAATACGCAATATGATCACATTGATACTGTGGAAGAATGGACTTTACAACCTAATGGTCAAGCTCAAAAGCGACGAACATTACTGAATGTAAGAAGACCATTTTTTAATCATAACGGAGTCAATAGTTTAAACTTTTCACCTGAGACTGGAAAACTTGTTTTTACAAATGGAGATGGCGGATCAGGTTATGATCCATTTAACTTAAGCCAAGATGATTTAGAAATAGCAGGAAAAATAATTGAAATCGATGTAAGTAAAAATACATTTATAAATAACCCTCCTGTAGTTACACGCTTTAATGAACTTCCTTTATCTATACAAGAAACACTTACAGTAATTGCAAAAGGAGTACGTAATATAACCGGCATTTCATTTCAAAGGTTTTATAATCAATATATCAAATACGCCGGAAATGTCGGACAAGATATTGTAGAGTCTATTTTTTCATTTGTTCAATATAAACCTATACCGGTTACAGAACTTGTTCAAATGCATTTTATGAGGCTCACTCCCAATCAAGATGGGTTTATCAATTTTGGTTGGAGAGGATGGGAAGGGGATTTACCTACTTCTTTTATACGGCATTGTTCCGAAAATCAGACTTTGGATGAAAGAACAATGACTTATTATGATGAAACAATACAAACTTCAGCGAGGCGTATTCTGCCTCTACTTAGTTATTTTCATAAAGATTCTAGAACAGATAAGTTTGGAGGAACTTCCCTTACAGGAGTTCAGCCATATATGGGAAATGCAATTCCAAATTTAACAGGTAGCGTAGTGTTTACTGACCTTGCTAAGAAAGAAGATTCTCGACCGCCAGTTAAAGGTGTTTTAGTCTATACTAGAGCAGGTACAGACGGTAAACATGCTGACTTTCATGCTATTGAAACCAATTATGATTTTGGTACGCAAGCAGCTTATTATATGAGTTTAGGAACAAATTTGAATCAAACTAAATTATATTTAGGAGTTTACGGTTCTATGAAAGTAACTGATTTTAATAAAGGTACCATTTTTGAAATTATCCCTTAATACGATACAAATTATCAGTCTAAAAATATAATATAAGGAATTCATTCTGTTCCCAAAACGCACGACTTAACTTATCCCCCTAAAAATCTTCAATTTATGAGCATCTATTAACTTGCAGAAAGTAACTCATAAACCGTATGTGTATGAATAATATAGAAAGTAATGAATGAGGTGTCTTTAGGGGGATTTTAATGAATCGGTTTGTACGTTATTGGTATCAACTGATGATAGAGCATGATATAAGCTTTGTTCATAAAAGAAAATTGTCCCTTGCGAATAAGTTAGTACTTACAGCTTTGATGAGTGCATTAGCCACCATGTTTCAAGCAGCGGGTAACTTAGTTCCTGGTATAGGTTTGCTCATTAGTCCATTTTCGACATTACCGATTTTTTTTGCTATTTTCTATTCTATTCGTGAGGGAATACTTTCTTATATTCTTACTATTTTTCTATTATTTATTATTGAGCCAAGTGAACTAATTATCTTTCCTTTTACTACAGGCTTATTAGGTCTAGCCTTAGGACTAGCCTTTTTAAAATTTAAGAGGAGAATTTGGATAGTTTCTTTTTCAGCAACGTGTCTACTTATAGGTATTATGATCGTTCTCGATGTTTTCAGTTTTCCGGTACTTGGTCCTACTGTTCATACAACTATGGACATGAAAATTATTTTATTAATATTTATACTGAGCTTTCTATATTGCTGGATTTATGCAGGTTTTTGCAGAATAATGATGAATAGATTATGTAAAGTGTTGTATTGACAATGGCATAATGAAGATTGGAGAATGTATTCATGACTAACGTTGCAGTTAGAAGACCGAATTTGAATGATGTAGATGAACTATATTTATTTTTCCGTATCGTTATTACGAATACATACAAAAATGAAGGATTATCACAACTATTGGATGACATAGAAAATGAAATTAACATGAAAAAGCAATATTTGAAAACAGATTTTGATAGTAATGGAGAAAAACGTTACTTTTTATTAGCAATTGATACAAATAACAATAAAATCATTGGAACAATTGAAGTTGGTCCAGCAAGTACATTGATTAATAGTTGTACAGGTGGTGTACTTAAGGATTTGTATGAAATAGGAACTGTATTTATACTTCCAGAGTATCAAAGAAAGGGTATCGGGAGTTTACTGCTACATACAATGTTTCTTACGTTACTTAGCAGAGGAATAACAGAATTCTGTTTAGATAGTGGATACAGAAAAGCGCAAAGTATATGGACAAAGAAGTTTGGAGAGCCTAGTTATGTACTGAAAGATTATTGGGGAGAATCAAGTGATCATATGATTTGGAAGAAGAGTTTACATGATACACCTATAATATTTGAATTATAAAATGAAATATACCTATGAACGTAGCTTTTCTTACATATGTATGCTATTATTTATCTTTATAATAAAAGAGGACGTGAATGAACTTGATTAAAATTAGTATCCCTGAAGTTGATGTTACAATTACTGAACGTAAACAAGTTATTAAAGGAGACGAGCCAATCATTACTCCAATTAATGGATTTATCGATTTCCACTTGTTCCCTAGAGATAAAGGCGGCATTTTTATGTTTTACAATATTAATGACGAACTACTTTTCGTAGGTAAAGCTCGTAAAATTAGACAACGTATTAAGAAGCATTTTGAAGATAATGTTTCACCAATTAAAAATCACCGTGATGAAGTATACCGCATTGATGCATGTATCGTAGAAGATCCAACAGAAAGAGAAATTTACGAAACATATATCATTAATGAATACAAAGCGAAATATAACGTTGATAAAGTATTCTACAAATAATCAACATTAATAAAAAACAATCCTAGCTAATATGCCAGGATTGTTTTTTATTTAGATTTATTCTTCATATCTTTCTCCTTTTTTCAAATGATTAGCCACAATAAAACAGAATATCCCTATAAATATAAGTACAATACCAAGCGTTTTATGGTTTCCCTCAAAGAAAGGAATATCTGAAATAACATTTGTCATACATATTCCTAAAAATACAAGGATAGGGCCCATCCAAAGTAATACATTACCGAATTTTGTGTGCTTCCACATAATAACCCTCCTTAATTCTCTTTACATATATATCCATAAACTAAAAGTAAATTCATAGAGAAATATAGTTTTTTTCATATCGAAAATTTAACCCTCATATATTGGTACAAGCAAAAGAGAAAGGAGACCATCATGAATTGGTTAGAAGCTTTCATATTAGGTATAATTCAAGGTTTAACAGAATTTTTACCAATCAGTAGTACCGGACATCTTTATTTAGGAAGGCATTTATTTCAATTAGATGAAGCAGGCTTATTTTTAGATACGATGTTGCATATTGGGACTTTACTTGCAGTGTTTATTTATTACAAAAAAGAATTTATATATTTAATTAAAAACCCATTTTCAAAGCTCATGTTATTACTTATTGTTGGGACGATACCTGCAGTTGTTATTGGTTTATTGTTTAAAGACTTCTTTGAAGATATTTCAAAAACAGGAATCACGATCGGTTGGGAGTTTTTAGTGACCGGATTCTTTCTCTACATGGCAGATAAACAAAAGAATGGTCGTAAAAAAATGGATGACATAACATATAAAGACGCATTAATTATCGGTTCATTTCAAGCTGCTGCTATTTTTCCAGCCATTTCCCGTTCTGGAATGACAATTGTCGCTGCATTATGGAGAAAATTAGACCGTGAAACTGCTGCTTACTTTTCTTTTTTACTGTCGACACCAGCTATTGTTGGAGCTATCATTTTGCAATTTGCAGACGTTTTTCAAGGGAAAGCAGAATCTATTTCTAGTACATCTTTAATTGTCGGAACGTTATCAGCAGCGTTTTTTGGATACATAGCCGTTTCATGGATGATTCAATATTTAAAACGTCACTCCTTAAAAGTATTCGCGTATTACGTATGGGGATTAGGTATTTTAATTTTAACGTTGCAATTTACTGATGTATTTTAAGTATAATGATAAAGAAGTTAATTAGTTTAAGATCCTGTTTCATTCATACAAGGCAGGATCTCTTTTTATTAAGGGGGAAAATATGTTTAATAAGGCTATCGTTATTGGTGGAAGTATGGCAGGAAAGTTTGCAGCAAAAGCATTATCAACTTTTTTTAAAGAAGTAATCATTTTAGAAGTCGGTGAAAAATGGGATGGAAAAGCTTCAAGAAAAAGAGTTCCACAAAGTAATCATCCTCACGTGTTATTAAAAGGTGGAGAAAAAGCAATTGAAGAATTGTTTCCTACTATTACGAATGAATTAATAGAAGCGGGTAGTATTATAAACAACTTTACACGTGATTTGAAATGGCATCAATTCGGTCTATGGAAACAACCGTTCATAGGGGAAGTACATATGATTCAACAAAGTCGTCCTTTACTAGAATGGCATATTCAAAAACGAATACATCAGATTTCAAATATTACTATTAAATATGAAACATTGGTTAAAGGATTATTGGTAGATGAAAAGCTTAACAAAGTGTGTGGAGTAAAAGTTAAATATTTAGAGACAGACATACAAGAAGAAGTTCATGCAGACCTTGTAGTTGATGCGAGTGGATTTGGCTCAAAAAGTATAGAGTGGTTACGAGAATACGAAATTGAAGTACAAGAAGAGAAAGTTCGTATTGATTTATTTTACGCAACGAAAATGTTCAAACTTAAAGAAAATGAGAAATTAGACTGTTGCAATGTGCTAATGTCTCCGAGTTTCCCTGATAACCCTTATGGCGTTCTTATTCAAACGATAGAAGATAATCGTTATTTTGTTACTTTCAGTGGATACGCAAACGAGAAAGCACCACAAACAGATGATGAGTTTTATGATTTTGCTGAAAACCTATCAATTTCTAATGTTACAGACTTCCTAAACAAGGCTGAGGGAATTACTGATATAAAGACATACAAAATTCCCTATCAAGTACGCCGGCGATTTGATTTAGTGAATAATGTACCAGAAGGCTTATTAGTTGTTGGAGATGCGCAATGTCGTTTTGATCCCGTTTTCGGCCAAGGCGTATCAGTTGCTGCTATGGAGGCTCACCAGTTGCAATTACTTCTGCAAGGTAGAAAACAACTTGATAAAACATTTACACAACAATTTTATAAAAAGGCAGCTAATATAATAGAAACCCCATGGGATATGACAACAACGGAAATATCACGTCATCCGCAACTAAAGAGAGAATTAACTACAAAACAAAAATTTCAGCTATGGTATACGAAACAAATATATCGACTATCCGCAAGTAATTCTGATGTTTATATTCGGTTAGTACGAGTGATGAATTTAATTCGTAGTCCATTTCATCTTTTTCATCCGAAAGTGCTACTATCTGTATTACTTAATCGAAAGTAATAGCAGGAATATAATTGATTAAAAAAGAATGTATAACAGTTAGTAAATCTAGAAGGAGAATACGGGATGGAAATATACATAGAGCAACTAAAGAAACAAGATGCTAAGGATTTATTTACGTTTGAACTTACGAATAAATCTTTTTTTGAAACAATGGTGCCAAATCGTGGCTCAAAATATTTTGAATTTGAATATTTCCAAAAACTACTAGACGATTTATTAATAGAACAAGCAGATGGAGATTCTTATTTTTATTTAATTCGTAATGAAGAAAAAGAAATTGTAGGGCGAATTAATTTAGTAGATATAGATACGGAAACTCAAATTAGTTCGCTAGGGTATCGGGTCGGAGAAAAATTTACTAAAAAAGGAGTTGCTACAGCAGCCGTAAAATTAATTTTAGATGTAGCGAAAAATAATGAAATTACTGAAGTTCATGCTAAAACAACTACTAATAATCTCGCATCACAAATTGTACTAGAAAAAAGCGGATTTTCTTCTTATCAAAACGAATCAGATACAACTTCTGTAGAATTAAATGGAGAACATGTGAAGTTTGTACACTATATTTGGAGAAATACTTCACGCTTATAATAAGGAGGACTTATTCATGAATGATTTACGTTATCCAATTGGCCAATTTACATACAAACGTCCTATAACTGAAGAAATGATTGATACATGGATTCAAGAAATTGAAGATTTACCAAATGAACTAACAAAGGCAATTAAAGATTTAGATCAGAAGCAGTTAGATACACCATATCGCGTTGGAGGTTGGACTGTACGTCAAGTAGTTCATCACGTCGTTGATAGTCATATGAATAGCTACATACGCTTTAAATTAGCACTGACAGAAAAGAATCCCACTATTAAGCCGTATAAAGAAGAGAAGTGGGCAGAGTTACCCGATTCAAAATTACCGGTAGATGTTTCACTAGTAATGCTAGATTCATTACATAAAAGATGGGTTAACCTTTTATATTCTCTAGAAATTGAAGATTTAGAAAAGACATTTAACCATCCTGAAACTGGTGAAACAAAACTTGCTGTTGCAATAGGACTATACGCATGGCATGGTCGTCATCATACTGCTCATATTACCTCGTTAAGAAAGCGACTTAATTGGTAACATGGAGATTACATTAGAGAAGGCGACAGAAAGTGATGCAGAAGTTATATTTCAAATGCCAATAGACTCATTTAGCCCTTTATTACATAAATATAAAGACTATGAAACAAATCCAGCAAATGAAACTATCGAAAAAACTATTTGTAGAATAAATCATGTAGACGGTGGCTTCTATAAAATAATAGTGGCAATGAATCTTGTTGGAGCGATATGCATTTCACAAAAAGAAACACCCTCTAAATTTTGGATCAGTCCAATGTTTATTCACCCGAGTTATCAAGGAAAAGGAATTGCCCAAAAGGTACTTACATTAATTGAGGAAATGTTTCCTGAAGCAACGAGCTGGGAACTTGCTACTATTTTAGAAGAAGAGAAAAATTGTTTTTTGTATGAAAAGATGGAGTATAAAAGAACAGAAGTTATAAAGAAATTAAATGATGAAACTACACTTATTTATTACAAAAAAGAAAGGTAAAGCATATAAAATACGCTTTACCTTTTTATGTTATTTTAGATTAAATATACAAAAACAATGTATGTTCTTCCAAAATACTCGGGTTAGTAATTTTAAAAAATGAATAAAAATACAAAAACCACTACTTTGTCGTAAAGGTTACTAACGCTTTTTGAATGCTTAAAATACTATCGTCACCTTTAAATTCTTTCGTAATTGGATCCTCCATACTAGACACCCAAATTTTAAGTTCTGCATCTAAATCAAAATGCCCAGCCGTTTCGATGCTATATTGTGTAATATTTTTATAAGGAATAGAATGGTATTCTGTTTTTTTGCCAGTTACTCCTTGTTTATCTACTAAAATAAGACGACGATTTGTAAATACGATTAGATCACGAATTAATTTATAAGCATGCTCTACTTTTTCATCATCTAGCATAATCTTCTCTAAATCACGTTCTACACTTTCAGAACTCGTATTTGATGCATTTCCTAAAATACCGCTAAATAAACCCATATTAAATTCCTCCTTTAATATATGTGGAATGAATTACTTATATTGTAACATGTTACTCACAAAGATATTATGACATTACTTTAGTAGTTTCTGGTTATTGTTGTAATTAGTTTATATAACCTCATCTTAAAATCTTATGCTAATATGAAATTAAGAAAAAAGAAGCAGAGGGATATAACATGAAGAATATTGGTTTAGTATTAGAGGGCGGAGGAATGAAAGGATTATATACTGCAGGTGTACTCGAATATTTCATGGAAAAGAACTTATTCTTTCCGTATGTAGTCGGCGTATCAGCTGGAGCCTGTATGGGAGCAACCTATTTGTCACGTCAAAAAGGTAGAAATAAGAAAGTAAATACAGAGCTAGTATCAGATTACAGGTATATATCTTATCGAAACTTAATTCGAAAACGTGAATTATTCGGAATGGATTTTTTATTTGATGAAGTACCTAATAAAATTGTACCATTTGATTTTCAAACTTTCTTAAAATGTAATGAACAGTTTGTCATAGGGACGACTGATTGCGAATCAGGACAAGCCATTTATTATAATAAAGCAGAACATGGAAATGATATTTTAAAAATCATTCGCGCCTCAAGCTCTGTACCGTTTATAGCACCTGCTGTAGAATATAATAATCGAAAATTATTAGATGGAGGGATTATAGACCCTATACCAGTTTTGAAAGCCCAAAAGGATGGTTATGAAAAGAACGTTGTCATTATGACAAAGCCAGAAGGATATGAGAAGCAGCGAAATAAATTTTCAGGCCTGGCTAAAATTTTATATAGAAAATATCCGAAAATCGCAGAGAATTTAGTAGACCATTATCGTTTTTATAATGAGACGATATCTTATATGAATCGAGAAGAACAAAAAGATAATTTTTATGTAATTCAACCAAGTGTACAGCTTCCTATAAGCGGAATAGAAAGAAATAAGGAAAAGCTCGTTAATCTATATAATCTTGGGTATATCGATGCTCAATATCATTATGAAAACTTATTAAATTGGATAGATAAATAAAGGGGTGGAAAGTTGAAGTTAGGAAAACGAATTATTTTTAAGGAATTGCAAAAAATGCATAGTCCACTTCATAAACCGTTTCCTTATCGTGCTACAGCAAAATTGCAGCGAGACTTAAAAAGTAAATTTACCGAAGATGACTGTATAAACTCTGATTTTAATCATTATTGGATGCATACAGCAGCTACTTTAAATTCTGTACTAAATGGAAACGAACAGAACATTACGTTTCAACAAATAAAGTGGTTAAGAAAATCGTTTTTCGAGTGGTTTCCGCAATATCGTTTTCTAGAAACAGAAATTGTGAATTATCCCATTTTGTATAGAGATTTCATAAGTTATGAGAAGACCAGGAAGCTATTACTTTATTACCTTATTGAATAAAAGCGAAAACGTACAGGTTACATTACTTGTACGTTTTTTTGTTCATAAAACATTCAATATTAACAACTAGTTTATATAGGAATTCTAATGAGAAGAAAGAAGTAAATATAATAGAATGATACAGGGGAGGAGAGAGGAATAGCTGTTTTACTTTAAGTTATTGTCCAACTCGAATACAGTTAGTTATTTATGTTAAAATATTTCGAGTGAAATCAAGCTTTTAAGGATTTCATTAAACATTAAACAAAACAAGTTAGCAACGTAGAAGGGATAACATTAACATGAAAAACGTATCAAATATAGATAAAGTAGAATCAATAAAATCTTTACAGTCAACAATTAGTAAACTTGAAAATGCCTTATCACAGATGACTCAAAAAGGATCAAATACTACTTTAGTGAAAAAAAGACTCAAAGCAGCTAGTATCGGCTTAGCTATGTTAGAAAGTGTTTGGAAGCAAGAAACTCATCATTATACTCAGGAAGATTTAGCAGAAGCTCGTAATGTTCTAATTGGTTTGCTTCCATCAATTGAAAAGATTTACGTTAAGTCAAAGCTTGGGAGTCCTCAAAGAACGCTTTTAGAAAGAAGAATAAAATCATTAGAACTTTCTATTCAGGCAATTGATTATTTTTCTAATAAATAACTTCGCTAAACAAATAACTTACGACTACTTTTATATAGGGATTCTAATGAAAAAAACTACATATAGAATACTACAAAGGAGGAAGAGAGGTGACTACAATAATCAGTCCTAAGTTAGAGAAGCTTAAAAATCAATTAAAGAATGGAAACGAAAAAGCTCTTTATACTTTTTTGCATGAAATAAAGTCAAATCACACGCCACTAATAGAACAATGCCCTGCAGATAATCAGTATAAGCTTATAACGTATATATGGTTAGGGGATCAAAACACTGAAAACGTTTATGTATTCGGTAGTTTTCCTGGTTGGGATTTGTCTGTAAATCAATTACAACGATTGTTACAGACAGAAATTTGGTATGTAACGTTTAGGACGGATAAGAGTTTTATTTCAACGTACTATTTTTCAGTAAACGATGTTTTCGAAAATGATTGGATAAAGCGTAGTGAACAGTACGAAATAGACCAATTTAATCGAAATACATTTGGAGAAGGTACCAATAAAGCGTCTGTGTTAAACATAGGAATGGAGGTGCAATATAGCAGTCGTTTTCCTTCAAATGATTATCCATCCGGAAAGATTGAAACATATTCTTTTTATAGTTCGATTTTAAATAACACACGCAAAATTCATATTTATACGCCTCATGATTATTCTCACGCTTTACATCTTCAAGAACTTCTCATTGTATTTGATGGGAATTCATTCATTAATGACCTTTCAATCACAAAAACACTTAATTATTTAATTTACGAAAAAGAAATCCCATCGTGTATTGCTGTTGCTATAGATCCTGTCGATCGATTAGAAGAGCTAACTTATAACGATAAAATGAATGCATTTTTAACGAAGGAATTACTTCCGTGGATTCAAGCTAAGTATCACGTTTATCAAGAAAAGAATCATACAACAATTGCTGGTTTCAGTCTTGGTGGCTTAGCAGCTTTTTATGCAGCACTTCAAAATCCACATATTTTCGGAAATGTGTTGTCAATGTCTGGATCCGTACATTGGAAAAAGGATAATTATGAAAATACAAGTCCTTGGATTGAAAATCAAATTTCATCAATAAATTCTAATGCGACTCATCTACATTCTTACATAGCAGTAGGTGAACTCGAAAACGAACCTCTTTTAACGGCTAATAGACGGCTATATAAAGCTTTAGAAGAAAAGAAACACCAAACCACTTACGAAGAGTTTCAAGGCGGACATGATAGCGTATGGTGGCGAGAAAAGCTATTCGATGGATTAAGGGCATTAGAATTTACAAAAACGACATTAGAAAATAAAAAGGAGAGAGAATCTATGAATCAAGAAGAACTAGATAAAAAACTAAAAAAACAAGAGATTTTAGTAAAAGATGAGAAAGTTTGGTCTTATACGTATGAGGATCATATTAGTTCTATCGTTAAACAAGCAGAACAGAAAGGAGCTTTTGATAATTTACCTGGTAAAGGGAAACCTCTTAATCTTGATAAAGATCTTTCTTACAATCCTGAAAAGCAACTTTATAGAACTTTAGCAAATAATCATGTTTTACCTAGGTGGATTGAGCTTTCAAAAGAAATTGATGATTTAAAAGAAAAACTAAAAGAAAATACAAATACTGCAGAAGCAGCGGACTTAATTCGAACTATTAATAAAAAGGTTTTAGAACATAATCTACTTTGTCCACCAAGCGCGCAAAAAATGAGGGTGAAAATGGATTTTTAACGATTTTCAATTAAGCTATCGCTTGCTATATAATTAAGTTAGGCATTTTCAATTCATTACTAAAGGGAGGCAAATGTAGTGAAGAATACGTATCAACTTCAAATTCCGAAAGAACTAGAACAGTATCGTAGTATTTTAGAAGAAAGTGTGAAACCGTATGTTAAAGTGTCTGGAACGCAAGCAGAGACAACGCTTTTTGAAAGTAAGTTTGGTGGATATCCGTATTTACCTATAGATCAAGAGCATCCTAAAGACTCAAACGGACAACCTATGATGTTACTTGCGCAGTTAAACTTTGAAGAAATTCCGCATGTTGAATATATGCCTCAACATGGAATGTTACAGTTTTTCATAAGTGCTGAAGAAGATCTTTTTGGAGCAGATTTTGATCATCCAACAGTCCAAAAAGACTTTCGAATTGTTTATCATTCTACAATCACAGCGGATTTAACTAAGGTGATTACTGATTTTAGTTATTTAAACACTTTAGATTTAGAGAATTTTATCATACCCAAAGCAGCAAAACTAAAGTTTGAGTTGGCATATCAACCAGTAACACCAAGAGATTATCGATTTGAAATGATTTTTAGTGATAACATTGATTGGGAAGAAATTGTTGATGAAGAAAATAATACAGAATTAGGCGAACTGTATGATGATTTATGTAAGGATCAAGGACATAAAATTGGTGGTTATCCATTTTTCACACAGACAGATCCAAGAGAATGGGAAGAAAAATACCAGCAACATGACATATTATTGCTGCAAATCGATACAGACGATTCATTAAATATTATGTGGGGCGATTCTGGGGTTGCTAATTTCTTTATATGTAAGGAAGATTTGTTAAATCTAGATTTTTCCAATGTCATTTACAATTGGGATTGTTACTAGAAGATATAAATAAAATAATAGCAAACAAAAAATCTTCCTGAAGGTGAGGAGGGTTTTTTTATGTTAAAAATAAGCGTTATGTTAACTAGAATAAAAAACAATGAGTGTAATGAAAGTCAAGTCTAAATAACAGAAATAACAACAAATAATGTAAAGTTGTAAAACATGTGCAAATAGCAATAAATTCATTAAGTAAAACATAAAATAAAATTACTAATTTATATTTTGTATAGAAATAATTTTTCTGTATAAAAATTTATTGCCAATCAAAAATGTTTTTAATTCGTTAAATCTTAAGCGATTATTGATTAAGATTTGCTGTGATGAATTTATAACAAATAAAAACGATAAAAACTGAAGAAATTTGTTTAGATAAGATTTCATGTGAATCTCACTAAAAATCCCTATTTCGTCTCATTAAGTATAGTTTACTTGGGTTTTGATATCTGATATTGCTTTGTTTCTGCAACTGCCTATAATATATATTATGTTAACTGGATAAAAGTAATAAACTTATTATATGTTAGTGCAGATTGTTACGCTCCCCTTTTCATCGGATTCATTCTGTGTAATCGATTGTGTGCTTATTTGTTTTTGTTTTATGAGTTGTTGATGATAATGTCTCCAGATATAAATTATATTTAAGACAATAAAAAATGCAATTCGTTTTAAATGAACGCATTAAACGAATTGCATGGATATGATTCATAATAAGTTTTTAAAATTAGTTTGCTACAGCAATTGCTTCGATTTCAATTAAAAAGTTATCGTTAATTAACTTTCTAACTTCTACAGCTGAACTTGCTGGTGGATTTTTAGTATCAATGTATTGATCTCGTATATCTCTAACAGTGGCCATTTGAGAAATATCTGTTAAGAAAAATGTTAATTTTACTACATCATTAAATTGTAATTCCAAAGTATCTAATGCACTTTTAATGTTTTCGAATACTTGTCGCGTTTGTATAGCTATATCGCCAACACCAACTATTTGACCATCGGTATTGATCGCTACTTGTCCAGATATGTAAATTGTTCGTTTAGCGTTACTAACTTCGACTACATGCGAGTATCCAAAAGTTGGTGACATCGTTTCCGGATTGATAAATTTCTTTTGCACGGCTCTACTCCCCTTTAAATATTTCATTTTCTTCATATGTTAGATTTTAATTTCAGATTATCCTCTATTTACTAATAATTATTTATCCATTTAGCTGCTACATTTGTAAAAGTATATTAGCACTTTAATTTAAAGTTATTAATGGATTATGTACGTTTGATTTTCTTGTGCGCTTGTTATAATTACACCTTGTTTTATTAATTCTTCAGTTACTTTTGTATAGAAAAAGTGATACCACCAGATAAAAAACTCTTCATAAGTTATTTCTTGTGAGTATCTGCTGCTCGCAAAGTATTCTTTTAAAGGCTTATCGTTTTCTTTAAATAATAAGACTAAATCTTTACTGATTGTGTTTGCAATGTCGTTAAGCCTAGATACGTCTGCTTTTTTAAACATCGGGATGATAGGTTGTGAATTTTGATATAAACCTAATTTTTCATAAACTACATTTAAATGTAAATCTATTTGTCTATCTGCTGCTACGTAACCTTTTACTAATTGCTTTTTCTTATAATTAATATCAGTATTAGTGTTTTGAAAATATTCTTCAAATGTTTCGTTATTTGCTGTTATTAAATTTAATGTTGAATATCGAGAATTTCCATAAAGACCAATTTGAACTTCTCCTAAATCTAAATACGTATTACCATACATCCCGAAAGCCTCTATATCTGCTAGTTCTTGTTCTTGAATAGCATAATAATATCGTTTCTTATTTCTTAAAGGTCGTTTCTTTTTTAAATAGTTTTCTTCAATGTAATTTATTTGTCCAAAATCTAATAACACACCACTATACAGTAAAAAACTATACGATTCTTTAGATAAATGATTAAACGTGTCGATTCTTTTTGAAATAAATTCAATTTGATTTGAATGATTTTCAATGATCTTAAGTGTTGGTTTAATTAGAGGTTCACAAAGGTTATAAAGTTTTTTTCCTTCACAAGCTGTTATCACCATGCACGTTGGATAGTACCTCCCTCCTGTTTGTTTCAATAGCCCCTCTACTTCTAATGAATTAACGTGCTTTTCAAATTCATCATTTGTCCAATTTAGCATCATTTTTATAGCATTTGACTCAAAACCAAGATGAACCAATACAAGTAAATATTGAAGTTTCGTTCCTTTTATTTTTATAGATGGCGAATTATCTCCAGATGAAATCATTTTAGTTTCATAAGCCGTATGTAATATATTCTCCGGACTATTATTAGTGAGCATTTCATATTCCCTTCCTTACTAATAAATTCATTGTAAAATCTATGTATTTATTAAGTTCTATAAACGAAAATGAGTGTCCTCTAATAATCCAAAATTAAAAACCTTAGCATAGATATACTAAGGTTTCTTGCGTTTTTATAATGAATGAATTCTTTCATAGTCTTTTTTAAATTGATTATCATTTTTTAGCCAACTTTTAAAAGTTGGCTCCTTTATTTCTAAAATGGAACAAGTTTTAGCGATACATTTATTTTTCATATATTCCTTAAGGAAATTTTGTTTTCTCTGCTTAACAGCAGCTTGAGTTCTTTTTAGCTTTCGATCTTTTAATTGATCTAGACTTAGACTTTCTTTCTGAAATTCTTCATATTTTCTATGCAGATAAATATCTTTGTCTTTATAAATCCACTTTGAAAATAGTTGTATTGGTTTTCTTCCGGTTAAAATGACGCGATAATGTTTATTTTGATTTAGTAAATCGGCTGGTAAATTTTGATTTTGTAGTACCTGATTTAAAGAATTCATAAAGTTATATGATCCTCCTACAAAGCTTACTGTATAAGTTTCATACTTGACGTAACCATCCCCATCAAAATATCCACGAACAAAATGATGCAAATATTCTTCTGGTACAAAAGGAAATTCGATGTTAAATGATTTACATGGCATAATTCCATGTATGTTCATAAGGTCGTCTTTTATTGTTTTGCTATTAATGTTTAGCATATATACGCCTGTTTTTTTATTTCGATATAGTGGCTGGTTGGTGTTTAGTTCTTATTTTATATCTTCTAAAATATAACTTTCTTTTTGTGATATACTGACACATTGATTTTCTTTTGGTATAGCACCGTCTGCTGCTATAAACCCTAATATATAAGCCATATTATTTGACCAAGTTTTAAAATAATCTTCTTTTATGTCATACTTTCTCTTCCAGCTCCCTATAGCTCGCCTTGGAACGTTGTTGTCTGTTAGAACCATACGAATATACCTTGCAGATACATTAGCAAGCATAGCGATTTCTGAGGTGCTCTTCCCTTCAGTATACAAATGCATGATTTCAGATTTTGATAGTTTACATTTTGATTTCTTTTTTCGTTCTATGTGCACTTACATCCTCTCCTTCCTTTCTTTTATTAGAGACATATTTTCTTCTATAACATACAACGGAACATATGTTCTTTGTTGCGTATAAGAAGGAATTTACTAAATAAAAACAATTTACATGTACTTAATATTTGTCTTAGCTGCTGCTGTGCGATTTGTACTTTATAGATACAAATAATGAATTTGACGGATTTATGAAATACAAGGCATTTTAGATGAAAGGTAAAATAATATAGTTTAAACTACAAATAGCTACAAAAACAACATACGTAAATTGTTAATCGTAAAAAGGAGAACGAATGAATAAGAAATATACAAATCAAATTCATACTGATATGAGTTTTAAATCGAAAGATATTATAAGTTTAATGACGGATTACTTTAAAATAAAATCAAAGCTGCGTCCTATAAAGGATTTGCCTATCGTTTTATCAAATAAAGATAATGAATCGTTAGAGAGTGTTACATGGTTTGGCCATTCTGCTTCTCTTTTGAAAATAGAAGGTAAAAAACTATTATTAGACCCTATGTTTGGAGATGCCTCTTCCCCATTCCCTTTGTTTAATAGTAAACGCTATAGTGGTGCTTTTTCTTTAGAACGTGATGACCTTCAAGAAATTGATGCGATTATCATTTCTCATAATCACTATGATCATTTGAATTACAAAAGTATTATGCAGTTAAAAGATCGCGCAAAGCACTTTTATGTTCCAACTGGAGTTGCACAATATCTTATTAAATGGGGTGTTTCGCCTAGTAAAATTAGTGAACATAATTGGTGGGACGAAATTACGTTTGATAATATTAAGTTAGTATGTGCGCCTGCAAGGCATTTCTCGGGACGTGGTATGACAGATAGAGATCGTTCATTATGGTGTTCATGGCTTATTCTTGGTCAAGAGACTAAAATTTTCTTTAGTGGTGATAGCGGTTATGCCCCTCACTTTAAGGAAATTGGTGAGAAATACGGTCCATTCGATCTTACATTAATGGAATGCGGGCAATATGATCCGAGGTGGTCTGCTATTCATATGTTGCCTGAAGAAACGATACAAGCTCATATTGATGTTAAAGGAGAATTACTTCTTCCGATTCATTGGGGTGCCTTTACGTTAGCATTACACGAATGGAGTGACCCGATAGAACGTGTTACGAAAGAAGCTAACCGTTTAGGAGTTAAAATTACAACGCCTCAAATTGGTGAATCTATTACGTTAAAATCTACAAATTATCCTTCATCCACTTGGTGGAAGGAAATTTAATTTTAAAATATAAAAAGAGCGAATCCTCTTATAAAGAATTCGCTCTTTTTTCTGTATTTAAACTTATTTCACAATATTGGATTTCCCACTATCTAAAACTCTATTTGCTGGTACACTGGACATTTCAACCACTGTATTCATACTCTTATCAGTCAGTTCAATGAGTTCGTTTTCATGTTTTATTTTATTTAAATCCCACACCATCCCATGAAATTCATTATGCTGACCACTTACCTGTATAATGCTTTTTGTTTTATTTGAAGGCTGTATTTGAAGATTTGTAAATTGATTCCCACTAATTTCATTTGGCGTAGTTACTTGACTATCCATATAAATCATATTTACACAGTCTTCTAAAGAAAAGTTCATAAAACGATTGGCATTTATCCAAGCTTGTCCGGTGCTCGGTTTTTTTGCTACTAATTTTAGTCCGGTTTCCATTCCTACAATTTTAATGTTTTCGAAGTTAACAAACGAAATTTCATTTTCTTTTCCAGCAGAGTATAAAGAAATTCCGGTACCTTTATTCGTTTCCGTCCAATTAATAATATTTATATCTTTTATTTGTGTTTTGTTCCAAGTGTTATAATATTTATTTTTACCGTCTAAATAAATAACTTCAGAGTTAAATTTAGGATCGTCAATAGCTATATACGCTCCTTCAATGGATGCGTTTTTCTCTAGTTCTAGAACTCTAAAGTTTCCCTCAACCACAAATTGTGATCCATAACCAAATAATAATTTTACACCTTTTTTAACAGTGATTGGTGACGTGATTTTATACTTTTTATCATCAAGCAATACGGTTTTTATTTTACTAGACGCTGCTTTATTAATAGCAGATTGTATTTTTATTGAATCATTTGCCCCTTTAAAGTCTTCTACATACAAGTTAGTACTTTTAGCTGCATAGTCTTTTTTATTGTATTGATAAAAAGCAAAAATAATTAAAACTATACCAATGAGTAAAACAATTACTTTCTTCATCGTACTCACCCCATATCGATTAATCTATGGCTTTTATATTTAGGTTATTATTATTTTGCTTTGTATTTCAGATTTCCATTGCTGCTTTGTCTATGATTGAATTATATTATGTAGGATTTAGTAAACTGTTTGCTATACTAATACATCATTCTTATAATGTATTAATTTATGATTTCATAAAACAAAAGTCTGCTTGTACCTAATGTAATCCCTTCCTCTATCCCTAATAAGCTCTTACTGGTGATATAAGATGTACTGCTGCAGATTGCTCTCCTGCTTCAATCAATATCGGTCTCATAGAACCGCCAAAGCTTAAAGTAATCGTTTCTTCTTTTATTGCTCTTAAAGCATCAACCATAAAACGCCCATCGAAAGATATATTTAATTGTTTTTCACCTTGAATCGCATCTATTTGTTGCGTTTCGGATATTTGCCCAATTTGAGAAGCGTTTGAAGAAATTTTAATTGTAGATTCGTTTATGATTTCTAAGTTAACATTGTTATTGGCCCATTCACTTGCTAATAAACTTGATCGGTCTACACCTTGTAATATCTTTTTTCTATCTATGTTAATAATCGTTTTAAAGTCGTTCGGAATAAGGTTAGAAATATTAGGATATTTCCCTTCAATTAGTCTTGAATATAATGTAGTTGTTCCAAACGTAAATATAATATGACTCTCTGAAAGGTAGATATATACGAATTCCGAATTGCTGTTCATTAATTTTAGAAGTTCACTAATGGTTGCGCTCGGTACAATACAATTTGCTTTTACATCTGAGGAAAGTAGCGTTTCACGTATCGCTAGTCTATGTGAGTCAGTTGCAGCACAAATTAACTTATTATTAGATAACTCTATATGCACCCCAGTAAGAACAGGTCTAGATTCATTTTTCGCTACCGCAAAGACTGTTTGTTTAAATACTTCAATCAATTGCTCTGTCTCTACTTTGATTTCTGCATGATTGTCTATAAGCGGTACATTCGGAAACTCATCTGCAGGAAATCCATTTAAACTTAATGTGATTTCTTCTGATTGTATCGTAATTAATTGCTCATTCTTACTTTTTATTGCTATATCACTTGGCATTTTCTTTATTATTTCAATGAAATACTTTGCAGGTACAACAATAGTTCCTGCCTTTAAAATAGTTGCAATCTTTTCGTCTTCAATTGAAACAGGAATGAATTTTTCGATAAAAATATTCGAGTTACTTGCAATTAAAGTAATTCCAGATTGATCTGCAGTTATTTTTATACCAGATAATATAGGAATTAAAGATTTTGTTGATATCGCTTTGTTAACTTCTGAAAGTGCTTGAGTAAATTGTTTGTGATTAACGATGAACTCCATGTTTTCCCCACCTTACATGAGATAATATTTTTATGAAGATTGATGAACGATTGTTCCGTTAAAAAAGTACGGTACTGTTTCTTTCCTTTGTAATAAATCTAGTAAATGTTCTGGTATGCGTAAATATGGAGCTGCTATATGTAATTCCATCCAAGTAATCTCTTCGATTTCTTTTGGTCTTGATATATATGTCTCCCCACCAATTATTTCGCCTAGAAAATTAAAGAAAATTGCATGATGATCTCTTTCCTCGAAAAAGGCTTCGCTGATAGAACAAATCCCTTTTACGTTTATATGTAACCCTGTTTCTTCTTTTACTTCTCGAATTACTGCTTCTTCTAACGTTTCTCCTAATTTAACTGCGCCACCTGGTAATGTATAATAAGAACCATTTTCCCCTTTGTTTTTTACCATTAAGATCTTTTCATTAGTTTTATTGTACAAAATCGCGTATGTAACATTAACTTTTTTCATATGTACCTCCTCTATTTTTAATAAAAGGAATTTTCTGTCTTCTATCCATTCTACCATTAACTCCTTTTAATATATATAAGTTAGTAAAGTCTTGCCTTTACCGCTATTGATGGAGTTAATAAAAATAGGCTACTGATATAAAAAAGAACGTACCTTAGGAAGATTATCCAAAGTACGTTCTTACAGTTTTAGTATGAAAATTGATTCAATTAATACTTAAATTAATAATAACCTCGCCCTTATTGCATTTGTATTCCAAATACTAATGTTAACAAATTCTATGTACTTTTTAGCCGTTTTTCTAAATAATAATGATTATGTCCTTTCGGATGATCTTCACTTACTCCAATTACTTTATATCCATGTTTCTTATAAAAATCAGGAGCTTGGAAACTAAAAGTATCTAAATTAATTAACCTACACCCTTTTTCAATTGCAAACTCTTCAATAAGCTTTATTAACTTGCTTCCGTAACCTTCATGCCTATACTCTTCAGAAACCCATAGAAAGTCAACGTGTATATGGTGCCAAAAAGTTATTGCTGTTACCCCACCTACTATTTCTTCTTTTTCATTTCTTACTATGAAACTAACCTTTTCTGAAGGTGTTTTTTCTTCATCTGCGAGATATTTTTGATTATATTCAATTACTTTCTCTCTTATGTAATCACTATCTTCTTGTACCCACTGCTGTACTATTTTCATTTTAAGTGTCACGCTCCTTTTTACTTATCTATTCAATTTTAAAATGATATTGTCCTGTCTTTAATGAGTTGGTAAAGAAGCAAAGTTAATGGAATAAAAAAGAGCCCTAGTATGAGGACTCTTTTTAAAATTAAGCTACTTTCCGATGTAAATGTTTTAGTTCCTTTTTCTTTTCTACATTTGGTGGACGGATTAATATTGAAATAATGAAGGAAATAACACTTAAAACACCAATTATAATGAAAGTTGGTTGAAATCCTCCAAGTATCGCTCCAATGAATGATCCTGCAAGCGCACCAAATCCGAAACCTTGGTAGACAATCCCGTAATTTGTACTATGGTTTTTTAATCCAAAGAAATCTCCGACAATAGCTGGGAATATAGTTATATTACCGCCGAAGCAAAAGGCGACACTTGCTACACAAGCAAAATAGATTCCGTAATTTAGCGGAATAAAACTTAAAGTAAAGACTGACAATCCTATAATAATAAACGTTGCAGAGACAATTTTCATTCGCCCGATTTTATCTGATAACGTCCCAAGAATGATTCTACCTACTGTATTAAAGATTGCAATCATAGCAACGGCGTTTGCAGCGGTTGCTGCGCTAAGTCCAACAAGTTGTACGCCGATATCTTTTACCATACTGATTAAATACAAACCACCCATACACGAGGTGAATAACATAAAAAATAGCAGATATACTTGTTTCGTTCGCATCATTTCACGCGGAGTATAGTCATTGTGTAATGTTTCAGTTACAGTATTACTTACAATTGCCTCACGTAAGAAGAACGATCCGATTAACACTAAAAGTAACACGATAATACCCCAATATAAGAATGCTTGTGATACACCAAGGTTATCGATAAGATTTCCGTTTATATATCTAAAGATTAAGCTGCCCATTCCATACGCTGATACAGATATACCTGAAATAAGCCCTTTCCGATTTGGAAACCATTTAATTAAATTAGATAGTGATGTAATATAAGCTGTTCCATCCGCATAACCAACAACGACACCAGCTAATAAATATAATAGTGGTAAGGAAGAAATTTGTGAACTAAGTATTAAGCCGAGTCCTAAAACAATTCCTGCAGTAGCAATAAGTTTCCGAAGGCCTAATTTTTTCTGCAACTTTGCTGCAAATAAAGTTGAGAATGATAAAGAAAAACTAGTTATGGAGAAAGTTATCGCTACTGAATTAAGATTCCATCCAAACTTACTTACAAGGGGTTGATTAAATAAACTCCATGTATAAATTGTTCCAAGGCCAATTTGAACAATGATTGTACCTAGAACAATTAGTAACGGATTTATAGAAGTTTGTTTCATACTAACTGTCCCCTTCTTTTATCTTGACATGAATTTTCACAGTTAGTATATCCATCATAAATTGCAAGATACTGTACGGAAAATGGTAATTAAGTTCATATACACAAAAAGACACTTCATAAAGAAGTGCCTTTTGCAGGTTATATCAGATTTTTCTAAAGAAAGCTTTGTTAAGATAAGACATTTTCAAATGCTTATGTATATATGTTACCAAATGATTTCTTATATGTGATGGGACTTAAGACGTATTTTTCATTCATCATATAGTCGGATGAAAAATTAATATTCGATTTCATCAAAATCTTTCGGCTGCGGTACAGTTTGCATATTAGCTGCATCTTTAGGATCGCTATAGATCGCATTTTGTTCTGTATTTACATCTTTTATATTTTGCTTTTTATCTTTGTTCACTTTATCTTTCACTTTCAATCACTCCTTTTTGTTATAGGAGTAATTATGCCCTATTACCGTTACTAAATGTATCAGCGACTAAATTACTAAATTCACGTAGATAATATAAGTAATTATCACCGCCGTAGTTATATCTTTTGTTATACATTTTTGCAACAACTACATTATATTCAGGTATTACTAAAATAGTCGGTCCAGTAATCCCTAATATTTGATACGATCCTTTTGGAATACGTTCACCAAGTTCGCTTAATTGTGCAGGCTCATTTTGGATGAACCAAAACACCCCATTTTGTGGTAGCTCTTTGTTTATAAATGTTGGGCTCTGCAAACTCGTAGCGATTTTTATAACTTCTTTTGGAACAATTTGTTTATCATCTATCATACCTTGATTTAAATGAAGATTACCCCACTGCGCAAATTCTCTAGCTGAGACAAATAAATTTTTTTCAGTACCGTCATCTACCGTACCAATTTCACTAATTGCGTCTTCATTTGGATCATTAACAACGTCAACTAAATTTTCATCTCGCTGAACTCTCCAACCTGTTTCTTGAAAATTAGCAGGTTTAAACACACGCTCCTTTAACAATTCAGGAAAACTTTTGTTATATAGCTGATAAATAAGACGTGTCATCATTCTTACATTAATATCTCTATACGCCCATGATTGTCCCGGTGCAAATTCACGAAAAATTGTCCTGTCATTCGTTTCTTCTAATCCGTGCGAATGTGTTACTAAATGTCTTATCGTCGTTTTACTAAGCAATGCAGGATCAAAGTCTTTAAAATATTTTATCGCTTCATCATCAATAGAGTTTATTTTCCCCTCATAAAGCGCATACGCTATCATTAATCCTAAATAACTTTTTCTAGCAGAAGCAACGTTAAATTGTGAAGATGCTGTTACTTTCTTGCTTGTAGATGTATTTGAGTGATAACCACTATAATGCTCTAGTACGATTTTATTATCTTTTATAATACAAAGTGCTGTAGCAGAACTATGATTTTTTTCTTTTATATCCTCTACCCAAGAAATCAACTTATCATATGTATACAAATAAATCCCCCTTAATACACATCAAAATTACAGCATGAAAGAAAAGTGCAAAATAGTTTTTACACCTTTCTTTCATATAAAATAACTTGGATTTTCTATACTTAAATAATCCACCAGTTCCAGCAATTAAAGCAACTGAAACATCCTGCGCATCCTATACATCCGCCGCAACGACCTGCACAACCACCACATCTACCGCCACATCCACCGCAACGTCCACCACAACCTCCACATCCGCCGCAACGACGTGCATCGTCTTGAATGTAATAGTATGGATATTGACTTTGTTGTTGATCCCAATACACAACATTGCCAGTTTGATAATCATTAAGGTTTAATGATTGTAGTTCTTGTTGAAACTGATTCATTATGAAACCCTCCATTTATAAATGTAAATTCCGTCCAAATATTAAAGTTAATAAATTCTTTTAAACAAAGTAGAAACAAGACTATAGACTAAATGCGTACATCAACAAAATATGAACTTACACTAGGTAATGTACCTTGTTTTTCAGCCTATTTTCTTTATATTCATTCGATGGACGTATTTACTATAAATAAAGTGATTTAAAAATTACTAATCCAACAATTTAGGAGTTCATCATTTAACTTACTTTCTAGTAATTCCTTTACTAAAGGCATTGGCATGATTTCATAATGATTTAAGGCTTCTTTATTATAAGCTATCCAGTGAAATGCTAAATGAGACTCGCTAGATTTCGGTGTTAAGTCCGTATGTAAATCTTGTGACTCTACTTCAAAAATGTGGTTAATTTCATGATGAAGAACTTCTTTATCTTGCCATTGATTTTCTATGACGCCTAAAAATTGTTGTATACTACAGTTTACTCCAAGTTCTTCTCTTAACTCTCTTTTTAATGCATTCTCTGCTGATTCTCCAATTTCAACATGGCCACCAGGTAAAAAATAATGATGGCCGATATATTCAGCAACTAATAATTTTTCATCTTTTATCATGACTGCTCGTACAATATGATGAAATTTACTTTTCAATTGATATTCCTCCTAGTTATTTAATGTATAGTTTCTCAAAATAGTCATTTAGTATTGGTATAATATAAATCATAGGTGTTTCATACGGATGAATATCATTAATAACTTCAAGAGCATCTTTTACAAGTTCTCGTTTACACTTTATTTCAACTTTACATTCTTGTCCTTCGCATATTTGACCAATTTCTCCATTAAAAGGAGATGCCTCTTCTAAAGGTCTCCAATATCCTTTCACTGAACTATAGGAAAGACAATGGTCATATTCGCCCGTTTTACATGATCCAATTTTATATAATTCATCCCTTAATGTTTCAATATATTCTTCAGGAATGAACACTTCAATTTTCACTTCAGTAAATTGCATATTTCATTTCACACCTTTACTTCCTAATAGTTAAACAAATAAACGATATACTTGCTCACCATCATACTCCTGTCCTAATGATATGAAACCATATCGTTCATATAATTTCTTTGCAGAGATATTATCTTTATGTACGGTTAATCTAATTTCTTTACACGCCTTAAACGTATTTTTTATTATATTAATACTTTCTTGTAATGCTGCTTTTCCATAACCATTACCTTGTTGCGATTGATCAATAATAAATCCGTTAATCCAATACATATCCGATGTCTCTATTACAACAGCATGCATAACAAAACCAACCATAAGGTCACCATCGTATATAGCGAATGGTATGTACTCTACATTGTCACCATCTGGTTTTATATATACTTTAGCAAGTGAAACTGATACAGCGGGGACAAATTTTCTTTGATCTTTTTTAACTTGTAACTTTAATGCATCTTCCCAATTGTCTCTCGTAACAACCTTTAACTGGACATTCAATATTGTAAGCTCCTTTATCTAGAGGATGTATTTTTATATTCAACGCATTGAAATAATTCCCTTTTTCGACAGCAACTTATAACATGATTTTTATAAAATCTTGAATGAATTTTTGTTCATCTATTTCTAGTGCTATATGGGCTCCTTCAGATAAAGAGCTAGGGCGAAAATCAGCAAATGTTTGTCCTTTCGTATCTCCGTATGTATCTACATTTACTGTACGATGCACAAATTCAAAAAAACTTGGATTTACTAATCCACTTATTGCAACCACATCATGTAGCAAAGGCCCTTCCATAGATGGATTAAGTTTTTGGTATGCGGATAGATAGTAATCATACATTGGTTTCATTATCATATGAAATGGATTCTTTGTATTAGCTTGAATATAGTTAAATACATTTGGTGTTAACACAGCTTTGTTTGTTACATTTAAAGGGAATATTAATAAATTCTTTGCTTGATGGAAAACAATTTTACTTGCTATCGGATCTCCATACACGTTTGCCTCTGCTAATGGCGTAACGTTTCCTACTTCTAAAAAAACACCACCCATGAAATAGATTCCTTTTACATTTAGCATTAAATCATTCCATAAATTAAAAGCAATTGCTAACGAGGTAGATCTTCCTACATCAACAATCGTTAAATCTTTTCCGTACTTTATAAGAATCGCAGCAATACTGCCGAAATTATATATTGGAATAGATAATATATTTCCTGGAACATGGATGGGCCCTAATCCTTCTGCTCCGTGAATTTCAGGATAGTACGTAGTGATTTCTTCTGTCAGTGGTTTTGTTGCACCACTAATGACAGGAATGTCTTGTCTATTTGCTAACTGTAAAATATACGCTGCATTATGTGCAGCATGTATATGCTCAACATTTCCGTATCCGGTTACAATACCGACAATTTCAATTTCGGGATGCAGTAAACCATACATAATGGCAAATGAGTCATCAATACCTGGGTCTCCGAAAAATAATACTTTTTCCAAGAAATACTCTCCCTTCATAAAAACATAGAGTCATCAATAACTATGTATATGAAAAAAGCAAGTATATCTATGCGAATTTTAGAATGGATAATGTTTTACAAAACATTAAAAAGGAACTAGCGAATGCTAATTCCTTTCTTCAGTAACCATTCTCAAATTTAATTAATTATCGTATCCTTCATAAATTGCATCATTTATTAGATTTTGTGTTTTTTTATCATCAGGTACAGGCTTCCACCAATTTCCTGTAATAAATAACATAGTTAATAAATTATAACTATCACTAAAATAACTTTCTCTCTTATTCTTCATCCAATCCCAACCACTATTTACCCACTTTTGATTATTGCTACTCGTTATACTTGCAGCAATAAACGGTGAAACAAATACAGCAGTTGGATAACTACCAATATTGGATCCATTTAATTGATAACCATCCACAATTTTAGAAGGATTTCCATTCGTTTTATTTTGAATCCATGAAGAGACTTTATCAGAAATGACTTTACTTCGCTTCTCGCCGTACATCGCATAGTCCATTACAATTCTTAAAGGTACTCGACTAGCATTATAATAATATGCATTTGTATATTCTGACTCATCTAAGAAGTCTTTAGGTGCGGGTTGTGGTGGGTTTTTTACAACGAAATCTGAAATAAGTCCTGTATTTGGAGAGTACTTATTACTAAATTGCGTATAAACATCGTACAAATTATTAATAACAGTAAGCCAAGTTTTATCACCTGTAAATTCATAAAATGCTCTAAGGTGTGACATCATCCAATCAGATGGTCTCGTATCAAGTGAACTTTTAGAATCCCAATCTCCTAAATTTAGTCGGTTATTATTTGTAACATTACTAGCTTTAATACCTTTTGTAATCATGTCTTGTGCTTCTTTCAAATAATTAACTGTTCCATTAGATCCCCACTGCTTATGAGCAAGAAGAAGAGAATACGCAATATCTAAATCTCCATCAGTAGCAGAATCAAAATGACCTTGTGCTTTTTTACTATCTGCGACAACCCATCCCATTAAATTAGGATTTTGAGAGCTTTTAAAAGTTCTTGCTGTTTTAAATAATCCGTCATAGATTTTTTGAGCATTCGAATCATAACCAGCCATTAATACTGTAATTATCATCCCATACCCTTGACCTTCTGAAGTTCCAAGTGGCTTAAACCCATCCGCATCACCTGTAATCTCTCCTTTTACGTAATAACCACCAGGTAAAGAAGATAAATCATTTTTCAAATATTTCTTTTTCCAATTATCGTAGTAACTTCTTACAGAAGCATTTAAACTTTCCTGTGTAACATGATTCGGTTTTATAACACCTGCATAATTAACTTGCTGGGGAAATGGTTTCATTTCCTTTGCAGCAGCTACTTGTTGATTAACTACGGGAATAGAATTTTGTATTGAATTGTCCGTTACACTTGCTGCGAAACTAGAATTAGAAAAACTAGCTAGTCCGATTCCTACAATAGAAATACATGTGAAAAATTTTCTTTTTCCATTCATTATGTTGTCAGCTCCTTTTAAAATGCTTACTACATAAAATGTAACATACAATATTTAACTGAAATACAAAATATTATATTTATCAACATAAGAAAGAAACTATATGAAAAAGTATCATAAAATCATTATTGAATTACATTATACGGATTGATTATTTGCTAAATTCCTATGTTTTTCTTTTCTTAATACTGGTATATGAGCAATCACAATTCCAAGTATAGTAATTCCTCCGCCAATTATCGAAACTAAAGTTGGCACTTCTCCTAACCATATCCAAGCAATGAAACACGCAGTTATTGGCGTTAAATATAGAGAACTTGTTGCTTCAGAAGCACCAGCACGAGATATAATATAGGCCAATGCAATATACGGGAGTACTGTTGGAAAGACACCTAAATATATAACGCTCAAGTTAACTTCAAGAGGAGCTACTAGTATTTCTTGATAAACTCCGGGTAAGAAAATAAGCATACATACAGTACTAGACAAAATTGTATATATGGTAAATGGTAAGAAGCCGTATTTTTTTAAGGAAGATGTTTGGAAAACGAAAAATAGACTTTCTGAAATCGCCGCTAATAATATAAATAATCCCCCGCTATTCAATTGAATAGCATCGCCCTGGCTAAATGAAATTAAGGCAATTCCTGCAAAACTCATTACACCACCGATCCAGCCATTTAATTTCATTTTTTCATTCAAAAAAACAGAAGCAAGAATTGCCGTCACTATTGGAGTGACTGAAATTATTAAACTTGCAGATCCAGCATTTACTGTTTTTTCGCCGTAGTTTAATGCGATGTGATAAATAGTAAATCCTAGAGCACCAAATATGAAAATTGCTGGGATATCCTTTAAATCCGGTAGTCGTAGTTTGTATATAAATGAAAATAACAAAAGTATAAATGAGGCGATTAATAAGCGTAGTAAAGTAAGGTGTTCAGGCGTATAAGATTCAAGCCCCAGACGAATTGCTGGAAAAGCAGTTCCCCATATAAGAATTGTAAAAGCGTGAGCACATATAATGCGTAAATCCCATTTTTTATTATGCATATTTTCTCTCCTTCCCTAAAAAACCAACCATTTTTAAATTACCAATTATTTCTTTTCATCATATTTAATAGTTGATACAATGTCTTCAACCAGTTATTTATCGGAAAAACCAACCACTTTGAATCTTTTAAATAAACGAAGGAGTTTTTTATATGACGACCGATAAAAAAGTGCCCAAATATCAGCAGATAATAGACTATATGAAAGAAAAAATTGAAAACGGAGAATGGCCAATTGGAAGTAAAATCCCTAGTCAGCGGCAGTTAGCAAAATTATTTCATGTAAATCGAAGTACTGTAATTACTGCGCTAGATGAACTTATGGCAGATGGTTTAATTCAAGGACAAATCGGAGCAGGAACAATTGTAATGAATAATACATGGTCATTATTAGCAACTAATCCTCCGCCCGATTGGAGTGAATATGTAAAAGCCGGTATTCATAAACCAAGTAAGTTAATGGTGCGAGAAATAAATGAAGCAGAAGCAAATAAAACGCTTATCCATCTTAGTAAAGGTGAACTTGCACCTCATCTTTTCCCGCTCGAAACTATGCAATCTATAATAAAAAACGTCAGTGAGGAATTAGATTATTTCGGATACGAAGAACAAAAAGGTTTTTATCCGTTACGTGAAGCAATAAGCAAATATGTAAGATCATTTGGAATACATGCATCACCGGATTCTATATTAATAGTCTCTGGTGCACTCCAAGCATTACAATTAATATCGATTGGTCTTTTACATAGAAAATCAACTGTTTTACTTGAACAACCTTCTTACTTATATTCACTTCATGTTTTTCAATCAGCAAATATAAATTTATCCGGTATATCAATGGACCATCACGGTATTTTACCTAACGACTTATTAAAACGAATTAAATATAGTCAAAAGAATAATATTTTATATTCAATCCCTTGTTTTCAAAATCCAACGGGGATATTGATGTCCAAAGAGCGAAGAAAAGAAATATTAAAAATATGTGAAAAAGAGCAGTTGCCTATCATCGAGGATGATATTTACCGAGAGTTATGGATTGATGAATCACCTCCAGCTCCTTTAAAGTCGATGGATAAACATGGACATGTATTATATATTGGTAGTCTCTCTAAAACACTTAGCCCAGGACTTAGAATTGGATGGATAATCGGACCAGAACCTGTTATTGATAGATTGTCAGATATAAAAATGCAAACAGACTATGGATCCAGCTCTTTATCTCAAAGAGTAGCTGCTGAATGGATAAATGAAGGTTTTTATGAAGAACATGTAGCAAACGTAAGAATGCACCTGAAAGAGCGAAGACAAATAATGATACGAGCTTTAAATAAATATTGTGCAGATATTGCATCGTGGGATATTCCTAGTGGTGGATTTTTTATATGGCTAAAGGTTGTACATAACATTCCGATGAAAAAACTATTTTCAGAGGCTCTATCAAAAGGAATTCTTTTAAACCCAGGACGTATTTATGAAGAAGAATCAGATCAGTACATTCGTTTATCATATGGATATGCTTCACCAGAACAAATGACTTACGGGATTAAATTGCTCAGTGAATTAATTCGAAAGTTAACGGCATAAAAAAATCCTCTTTTGTTTTTGGAGGATTTTTTTACGTATCTTATTTACCACAATTTCATTTCCTGCCCTAATAAAATAAGTTTTTCATAAGGATCTCCGTCAATATTTAATACTTGAGCAAAAGCAGGTTCTGTTTTTAAACCTTGTTCCTTTAAGCGAATAACTTCTTCCCTTATATGGGGATGTTGCATTAATAACATGTGTTCCACTATCATATGTCTATATGCATTTTGATTACGCACTGGCTTCGGTTGAGCAAATAATTCAAATTCAAAACCTTCGAATTTAAAATTCACCTTTATCGATTCAGTACCTTTAATTTTTTTCTTTTTTATGTTGAACCCTCCATAAGAGCCATATAAAGATCTCATTTCCTGCTCAAAAACATCAAAGTTATATACTTCCATTACAATATCTAAGTCAGATTGAGGAGTATCAATTCTTATAGGGATTGTCCCGCAAAGAACGGGATTATATAAAGCTAAATTCTCCATTATGTTTAGGCTATTCAAAACATCATATATTTTTTGTTGCTTGTCATTGCCCGATTGTAAATATGTAATAGATGTAAACATAGAAGTCTCTCCTTCATTTAACATAATAAGCATCTCACTAAACATTTAAATCATTGGGTTTTGTTCTAGGAATACCTTTATTTCAATATATTAAGCCGAACTAACTATATTTTTCAACTTTTCTCCTATACTGCAATACTATAAAAATAAAAAAGGAGGAATTATTATGAGCATTTTTAACATTCTTTTAACCATACACATCCTATTTGGAACAATATGCTTAATCACTGGTATTGTAGCGATGGTTGCCCAAAAGAAGAAAGGAAAACATACCGAATGGGGCGAAATATATCATGCATCCTATGTTGTCATTACCCTTACGGCAATAATATTATCCATTATCAACTGGGATAAAATCGCATATTTATTTTATGTAGCAATCTTCTCTTATTCATTTGCGATTTATGGATACCTTGCACGAAAAAAACGTTGGAAAAATTGGCTCCATCACCACATTAGAGGTATGCTAGGTTCTTATATTGGTGCAGTCACCGCACTTTTAGTAAATATCGGCATCCATATTCCCATTTTAAATTTACTTCCACCAATATGGTTTTGGTTTTTACCCACTTTAATTGGTATCCCCCTCGTAGCCAGTGTATCAAAAAAATATAAAAAGCGTAGTTGAAATTAATTACATTTTGATTACTTTCTGATTATTAGAATGAAAAATTATACTCTATGTATTACAAATAATATTATGAATGCTCGTCCTATGAATATTTAAAATAAAATGCCGCCCAACAGGACGGCTCTTATTTTTACTTTACAAACGTAACATATTCACCAGAAACCCATTGATTTCCACCAACATTATACCAACCATCTTTATATCCAAACGATTGATATTTTTCACCTTGGTACACGTTTTTCACAATGCCGTAATTTGTTCCTGGACCGGTACGAACACGCAATACATCAGCGATTATAGTAACTACACCTACACCATCGTTTGATGATTGTGAAGTTGCTGGTACATTTCCTCCCGTATAACGGATGTATGATGGATCGTTATAAACCCACTGATCGCCACCTAGATTTAACCAACCATTTGTTTGTCCAAATACTTTGTAGGACTCTCCTTTCCCTAATTGACGAATAACGCCATATCCAGTACCAGGTCCTTTTCTTAAATTTATATTACTACCGTTAATATAAGCAACCCCTACACTATCATTCGACGTGGGAGGAGTCACTACGTTTTGAGCACCTTTTCCAAAAGTATCCGTTCCATACCCTTTGTAGTTATATTGCAAATGCGGGCTATCCACAAATCCTTTCCAGTCACCGCCCCATTCAAAACCAATTTGTTTAGCATAACGAATTGCTGAAGCCCACGGTTCTTTATTATAGCCATTCCAATCTTCTGTACCATTCGACTGAATTGGAACAAAATCTAATGCCTGTCCTACTAAGTGATATGAGCGCATCGTTTGTGATGCTCCTTTACGAACATATTCACGTTGTTGCTCGACTGTACGGATTGTTTCATAAATTAATACTTCAATTCCATTGTCGATACAGTACTGATACCACTTAAAAGCTGCAGCTTTCGTATTATCCGCTAATTTATTCAGATTATTTACGTTTCTAGTTTGGTATTTCAATATGCAACATCTCCTTTTCTATTATCATATGCAAAACTCGTCTCATGGGTTGTACATATACCTAGAACGATCCGAAGTACAAATACATAAGAAGCCAATTCATCTAAATAGATTTACATTTCTAGCTTCAAACTTTGTAAACTGAAATCGAAGCAATAAAAAAACCGCAAGCCAGGTCTTCCAGTTGCGGTTTTTGGTATTTTCTTTTTATATGCAACATGCCATCTTGCATTGATAATCCTAATATATAGGTTGTGTAAATTTCCCTTTTATGAATAACACTTCTTATTCATGACTTTTCAAATCCAATATTGAATGTAAACGATCCGGATAATTAGTAAACATCCCGTCGACTCCCCATGAAAGTAACTTTTTCATATCTTTTTCATATCTTTTGCATTATTTACTGTAAATGGATGAACTTCTAATCCGTTTTTCTTTATTTTATTTACATAATCTGAATCAATATATTTGTAATTCATACCAAGACCTATACAGTACGTTTTATACTTTTCTATCTCTAATTCTTTTAATTGAACTGCTTTTTTATAAGGTAATAATTGTACTAAAGATATATTACTATTTAAGCTATGAATCTTTTGTAGACTTTCTTCACTAAACGATTGAATAATAACTTTATCCTGTATTTCGTAGTGATTAATAATTTCTAATAATTTTTCTTCCATTCCTGGATATTCATTAGGTGATTTTGTTTCAATATAATAGTTCGCATTTTGCCCAAACGTTTTAACAATTTCTGTTAATGTAGGGACTTTAGCATTTTCAAATTCTTTCTTTGCTAAGTTCGGATATTTATCATTTAAAAAAGAACCAGCATTTAGTTGCTTTATTTCTTCTAATGTATGCTCTTTCACTAGCCCAGTACCATTTGTTGTACGGTTTAAGGTTTCGTCATGCATTGCCACTAAATGCCCATCTTTTGTCATTTGGAGATCAATTTCTATATAATCTCCATTCATTTTTTGTCCTAATTTATATGCTGCTATTGTATGTTCAGGCGCATGTGCAGAAGCACCTCTATGTGCGATATTTTTTATATGATTTGATTGATTAATAGCTTTAGTATACTTATGTTCATTTATTTTCTGAAAAACAAAGATACTTATTATTATAAAGGCACAAATTATTGTAACGAGATATATCTTTTTCATAACGATTTATAAGCTCCTATATAAAGACGATTTAACTTGAATGATTTACTCAATTAAATGTCGATTTTCCAATACAGTCATTTTGCCGATAGCTTGAAATCCAGATTTTTTATAAATATTGATTCCATCGGGTGAAGCTTGTAATACACAATACGTATTTTTAAATTTATGTGCTTCTTGCAGCAGGAAATTGAACATAGCAGATCCGAACCCTCGTCCTCTCATTCCTTCTTTCGTTGCTATGTCATAAATACCAATACTATCTTTTGAACATATCAATGAACCAACAGTTACGACTTCACCTTCATATAACCCTAAAAATAATTTCAGATTCTCACTGTTACATATATCAAGATTAGAAATTTGATTATAGAATGCTTGTACATGTATACCTTCTTCTGATGTGCCGAATAGATCAGCTAACGTTTCTCCAAATTTATTTATTTGTCCAGGTGAAGATGCTTGTTGAATAGTAAAACTTACTGGCATGTTTATTGTTGGGGAAATTGTTTTTAAGTCTGCTACCATCGCAATATTCTGTTCCACTTCTTTTAAACCGATTTTAATTAACTCACTTTTTATATCCCGCTCTTGCTCCTCATCCCATAACCAAACACTCATTGGAAAATTTCTTTGATAATAGTATTCTACCTCTTTATATAATTTCTCGATCCCTTCCGTTAAATTATTGTTTAGTAGAGTGATGATATTAAATGTATCGGCAGGTAATCCACAATCAACAGCAATATAATCTTTCGTTTTTTTTATACTCATTCCGGGCACAAATTGTGCAACATATGAAGTTTTAAATGCAAAGTTATCTAGTAGTAGTTGTTTATAATTCATCAATAGTTCTCCTTTTCATAAAAAGTAACACTCGAATTTTTCTATATTAAATATAACATATTAGAAATTTACCATTTTCTATAAAAAGTACCTCTTTAAATTGTGCTCTATAGTTTAAAATAATTAAAAATGATATAACGTTGTCGGAATGAAAAAAGTGGTATATAATAAATATTAACATTACTAGTAATTATTTTAGGTATTCCTAGAATAAAGGAGCGATACATATGAAAATTACTATTTATTTCGGAAGTCATGAAGATCAAGATGTTCGTACTATGGACTGTCATTTAGATGTAGAAGATACAGAAGAGATTGTTTCTGTATCATAATATAAATAGTTAGGGTAAACCCTATCCCTTACAGCGTTTAAGGCACCTTTTATAAGGTGTCTTTTTTGTTATATTTTCATCAAAAACCCTTTACTTTATAGCGTTTTAATAGTAAAATATAAATATACGAACAAACGTTCTTTTTATTTTAAACGTACATGAAGGGATGATTTTAACAATGGCTCCATTAAAGCGCAGAGGAAGAAAAAAGCAAGCACCTATTATTTCAAATACAGGCTTTATCGGCTCTGTCTTTATTGATACATTGGAGTTACAAAAGAAATCCTATTATTTCGCTCGTAAAAAACTTCAAATTGTTCATCACGTACTAGATGGTCTCTCTGGAGCAACAAGTGCTTTATTTAAAGAACATAACATTTCAGCATACATGTCATGTGTGTATTTACATAAACAAAAGAAAATTGGTTTTGTTCTTTCAACGAAACCATTTGAACAAAGTGATGGCGTTGCTTATTTTGTAAATTATTTAATCGAAAAGAATTTTTATGGCGGCCATGATGAAGATGTAGAATATCAAGAAGTATTTAATACAGGTTTTATCGGTGTAGTATTCGCTGATTTATCTAGTATAGATCGCTTTAATTTCGAATTTGAAATGGGTATGCTAACGAAATTAATGAAAGATATGATTATTCCGGTTAAAGAACTCTTTTTACGCCATAATGTACCGGCTTACATCTCCACTTCTCACTTAGAAGAACAAAACAAATTAGGTTTCGTTCTCTCTGTAAAGCCATATGACGAACGCGCTGAAGCAGATTTATATTTTGAAGCATATTTAAAAGAACGCGGATTATTTATTGGTGATGAAGAAGATGATATTGATAAGATTGTCATTAGAAAAACCGCTGAATTACGATAGAAAAGCGCAGGATGCTGATCCTGCGCTTTTTATAATTTATGAAATTGATTTACCAAATAAACGGTATTAATTTTTTTGTTTTCTGTTTATAGACTGTAAATTGTTCTCCATACTTTTTCTGTAAGTAACCATCAGATTTTGGAATATATTCAAAAACGAATACAAAAAACAAGCCTAGAGGTAGAAATAAACTATAAATATTGCTAGCGATAAATGCTAAACCTAACACCCAAAGGCAATCCCCCAGATAATTAATATGAATCGCATATTTAAATAAACCACCTGTATATAGCTTACCTTGATTTACAGGATTGTCTTTAAAGGATTTTCTAAGTAGCTCTGAAACTGTGTTTAACATACTTCCTCCTAAAAACAATATCCAACCTATTGTAAGTAATATTAAATTAGGATCCTGATTACTAGTAATCATTAAGATTGGAAAACCTAAATAATAAATTCCAAAAGCAATACTGTTCATAATGGCTTCTTGCCATGAAATCCCTCTAGGCAACCATATAAACATCATAGCCGTTAATCGTAAAGCGGTGATAATCAAAGCTATAAACAGCCCTATTGAAATGCCTGGTTTGAAATAAGTAATGAAAAGTAAGTAATACGCAATGATTAGATAGATAATCTCAGTAACTAAAATTAATATTTTTTCTTTTATTGTTGGCCGGTTTATACCATACATTGTGATACGCTCCTTCCTTTATTCATTTTATAGGAAAATAAACTTCTATGATATTATTCTCCTCCTGTGTGCTATAAGGATTCGTTTTATAAACTTCAAACGGAGCTCCATTCAGTTTATAGTTATTTTCTTCAATCCAAACATGTAGCTTTGTATGAATAAAAGGTAATTCTTCGTAAGAACCAATAAGCGTAGCCATTGCGCAAAGACCGGGATTAAACACTTTTGTTTTATTTGTGGCTTCTGCAAGGGGAATCGCAATTTCAACATCATAATTTTCAGGTACATATTCTGAACTATGGAATATAGCAAGTGGTTTTGCACTAGGTAATAAATTTTCAAATAAAATTTTACTAAACAACTCATTAAAGTGTATTAGGAAATCAGCGGTATTAATTTGTTTTCGCTGAGATAATATATTATAGGTTAAGTGATTTACAAGATTAATCTCAATACGATTTAAGTAACCTATGATACTTTCCTCTTCATTTAATTGTTGAATATCAAGCTTTAAGTCTTTTAATAAAGAAGAATAATATGTTATCTGCTGTGTTAGATTTTCTTGTTTGCCTTTCATTTTAGAGTTAAGCAATTCAGTATTCTCCCGATCTTCTAAAATATCCTTAATTTCTTCCAGCGAAAATAAATAAGTTTTTAATCGTGTAATCAATAAAGCTATTTCTAATTGGAAAATCTCATAGTAGCGATAGCCATTCTTAGCGTCTATGAAAGCTGGTTTTAAAAGCCCAATTTCATCATAATAGCGCAGCGTCTTCATTGTAAGATGAGATATTTTTGAAAACTCTCCAATTGAAAGCATAATACTCACCTCCTGTATTTAATTATTTTAAATATACTGCTTCCTGTAAGGGGAAGGTCAATCAACAAAGTTAAATTTTATTATTGTATTTCGGAACGATATTCATCCCCTCAACCTACAATTTTAAAGTATTCTCCAAAACGAATATGTAATCTTTTCAAAATTGTTCATGGGAAATTAGCCGATTTTTTCATTTTATAGTATTTGCATTTCTTATCTTGAAAAATGTAGCAGTATCCATTATATAAATAATCTAAGATCTACTAAGCGCTATAATCTTTCAAATGAACTTCTAATATGAAACAATTCGATGAAACTTTAATTACTATTAAATATAAGATTCCCCCTACAATTGTAATCATGTAGGCTGGAATATAATTTAATAATAGACCGGATAGCGCCATTGCTATAGGAAGCATCATTTTACTTATACTTAATCCAATGCTGAGAACTCTCCCTCTATATTCATCAGGAATCTCTTTTTGCATGAAATAAGCTATAGGTATATCAATAAGCACTATAATTAGTCCTAAAAAGAACATAACAACACAATAGGTAATAGCGTATACAAAATCATTTACCTCAAAACTTTTGAATAAAACTGGAATTCCTGAAATAATCATAAAAACCGCCAACATAAAGCTTAACTTTTTCAAAAGATAAGCGTAAGAAAAACGATCGGTTATCTTTTTTACTAAAATCGCACCAATTATCATGCCTACTGGAAAAGTCCCTTGAATCATACCAAATTGTTTAGAACCAAGATCGAGAACTGTATTAATAATGTATGGCAATGGAACAGTTACAGCAAACCCTAAGAAGAAATTAAGTGAAATTAAAATACTGAACGTATTTTTTAAGCTTTTCCGCTCCATTAAGTAAGAGTATCCCTCCTTTATATCTTCAATAAAATTAATTTTTCTAATTGAACATTCCTCATTTATGTTTTGCTCAAACAATTTAAAGTTAATAAATAATATGGAAATAGCCGAAAGGATAAATGAAATACCGTTTATAATTATAAAAATTTTAATATCAAAGACTGCAAAAACAATACCACCTAACATAGGACCTAGAATTAAAGATATAGAATCGATAATTTTACTTATAGAGTTAATACTCATTAGCCTCTCTTTGGAGACGATATTTGGTTTTGCAGCTTCTAATCCTATTCCAAAAAATGTTGTAAATACCGTTATAAGAAAGGTAGTAGCATAAATGGTGAATAAGTCTAATCCATAATTACTGCTAAATATATAAACAGTAATTAATAAGCTTCCACTTAGTAAATCCATACAAATGACCAATTTCTTTTTATCAACTTTATCTGCAATTACACCAGCAAATGGATTCATAACAATCATCGGAATAGTTCCTAAAATAAGCGTAATGGCAAAATTTAATGCTGATCCGGTTATATGTAAAACATATAATCCTAATGCAAAACTATAAATAGAGCTACCAAATATTGATACTGTTTTCCCGAATGAATAGAGACACATATTTCTTAGTTCTTGGTTTCTTTTTTTATTTTCTATATGTAATCGTAAACTTCCCATCACTTTTCCCCCTACCTAACTTTGTGTTACGTACATTGTAAGTTCTTGGGTCAACCCAATAGCAATATGTACTATTTGAAAAGTTTTAAGGGGAAATAAATAAAAGATGGGGTTAACCCCATCTTTTTCCGAAAAATGAATATGTATAAATTTCTTCTCCTTGAACAAAGAAATCCTCGTACCTTCCCCCTCGTATCAAATAATTTGAAGTACTTTCATCAATAGATTGAAACTGTAAATTTTCGATTTCTTTTGTTACTTTTGCAGATGTAAAATTCTCTCTGAGTCTAGGTGCAATTTGGCTATTTATGCTGAATTTATTAAATAAAATAAATGAACTTAATAAATAACAATTGTGTTTAAAAAGGGAATTTAATTCACACAATAAGAACTCCTCATATTCAAAACTATAATTACTTGTACCTGATTGATCGATTACAATATCAACAGAATTATTCTGAATAGGTATGTTTAGAAAGTCGGCACAGATAAATACAATATTTCTTTTCACATTTCTTCTCTCAATTACATCTTTTAAAAGTAAAAGTTTATTCAAATCTCGATCAACAGCAATATATAAACACTCTTCCGGTAGTTCTTCATAAATATTTCGTAAAAAGAACCCAATACCAGACCCTAAATCAAGTAGTATTTTTTCATTTAAATCTAATTGCATTAGTTTCTTTTTCGCCCATTCTCCTCCTCTTTGAACATTTTCCAAAAAAGCAGTATCTGTTTCATGGATATAATCTGAAATAGAATCTTCAAGTGATTTCCTCTTATACACCTCAAATAATTTTCCAGCTGTTAAAACTCCGGAAGTAATCGCGTATTCTTCACCACAATTACAAATTAATTTCCCCTCAACAATTTGATTTTTATTAATAATGCCATCTTCAAGAATTAAATTTCCGTTACACTTAACACATTTAAATAAATGAAGTACTTTTAAATCTACCCCTAAAATTGAACTCGAAATTTCAGTTTCTATAGATAAATTATTTAACGTTTTCTTTAATTTATCTTTTCGTTCCTTTAAGGTTTTTATCTCTTGTTCAATCTTTTCATATTTTACTTTAAATAAAGATTGATAAAAAATATCCTTTTCATAGTCTAAGGATTTCCCTAAATTTTTATAAAGAAACAGTTCTTTAATTTCATTCAAGCTAAACCCTAGCCATTTGTACTCTAATATAAGTTCTATATCCTTTTGACAATACTCGTCAAAAAAATAGTGACTTCCTTTTTTCTCAGGAATAACGAGTCCGAGATCCATATAATGTCTAATCGTATCTACACTTACATTATTTACTTCTGCAAACTTACTGATTTTCATCCTAATCACTACCATTTATATATTTGTTTATACATACTTCTTTATTATTTTAAAAAATCCTTTCATCTCCCTATATAAAATTGTTTATATTATGAAAAAGATGTAATTAATTTTAGAGTTCCGCCACATATCCATCAAGCTAAGCTTATTTAAGTTTAGCTACTCTTTTTAATCTTGAATTTTAAAAAAGAGTAGCAGGTAGTACGGTTATGTCTATATATCTAAAAAACTTAAAATTAAACTATGAGTTCATGGATAAATTAAAAACTGTGGCGTAAGTACGACAGTTTTTTTCCTTTTTCATTGGGTTGGAATATGTAAAGTTACGTACTTTAACTGTAGAGGACTAGTACTACCCGTTCATATTAATTTCATAGACGTTTAGGATATTGTTTTATGGGAAGTGTTCTTGCTGTGAAATCAGGATTGTAAATATAGATGAACGTGATTCAAATCAAAAAAAGGTACTCCTAGAAGTACCTTTTTTACTATTCTATATGTGCGAACGCTTTCAAAATTATTGGATATAAATTGATGTACGCATTGTATTAAATGGTGCATTTATAGATGTCTTTTGGTACTCAAAAGTTCCTTGTTGGTGTCCAGAAGCATCCCATTTATAATACCAGCCAACGATTGGTCTTCCGCCAATTATAGTGGAATCAATACTTTTTACATTAGAACCATTCATTTTAGCAAATGGGTTTTGGCCATAGCCCATTTCTTTCGTTGTAATATATAAGTATTTTCCCCCGTGGTTACGCGATGTGCTGAAGCTGTTCTGATTAATTGTTTCTACCCCGCCTAGCTCAGACTCTACTTGTACGACGTTTAGTGAAGTAAGTGGTGCTGCTGGTCCAGCTGAAGCTTCTGTTGCCATTCCTAACCCGACGAACGCTGTGATTGCTAACGATGAAATCCCTAGTGCTGCTTTTTTAAACATAAAAAACATCCCCTTCCATCTATTGTTTTCTCTTTCATTTTCAATATAATCCTAATAACCTTATATGTAAATAGATTGTAGCTGTATAAATATTAGTGCGAATATTCTATTATATATTTCTACAATTCTATTACTTAATATGAATGATTTACAGTGCAAAACGAAATAGACATTACAAATTGATTCTATTATTTTCATTATTAACTAGCATATACCGAATTTAAACCATATGAACCATTGTCGCTATTTTTTTTTGGTTCATAAACAGATGCCTATATTTCTTGTTACTGTATAATAATGTTACATCAAACTGATGTCAGTACACATAGAAACAATAAAAGAGAGCATATTTTAAAAGATTTATTAAAACAAGCTCTATTTTTATTAATTTGAATGAATCTTTCAGTAAAAAAGTACATTGATTTGTATCCTTTATGTAACAGAAATAATCGTTTTAAAAATCTTGTTTTTATGCTTTTTCCTATTATTCTTAAAGATAATTTATTGAATATTTTTATTGTATTCTAATTGATTTTGAATTCCTGATCTATCAATTTGAATCCAATACTCTGAAATTTTCCCGTTTTCTATTCTATACACTGCACTTGCTATTTGAATTATAGGGAGACCTGTAGGTTCATACCCATCTATTTCTCCTATGTGTGTACCTACTTGTTTCCAGCGTACATATACTTTACTATCTTGTACTAATAATTCTTGAATTTCTAAAGAGAAATTCCCATATACTTCAACCATCTCTCTTACATGCTCAGCGTAATCTTTTGGCGATCTATATACTGTTTGTTCCTCTTCAGATATAACTTGATGTGCCAATACTTTATCTGCCATATATCGATTTGAAAAATCCGGATTACTCCCTGAACGCACTTATTTAAAGAAATTTCTGATAATTATTTCTGGTTTCATTAAACATCCCCCTTAAAAATAAATCCAATACTAATAACCCCTGAATGTATCGGATAAGTGTTATATTTTCATTCTCACTCTTTCTCAATAAGTATGTCAAGTTTGAAGTATTGACATTAAAAATTGTAAATTTGCATAGGGTTAGCTGAGCAATGGTTTAAAAATACAATATTACTAAGTTCGATGGAGATATGTCGAGATCCCATTTTGTTTTAATTAAATAAAAAACCCGTGAATAATTCACGGGTTTTACTTTAATAACTAATTGCTATTGTACCTTCACCTGCATGAACCGCAAATGAAATTGGTAATGGATATAATTTGAAATCCATTTCAGGGAATGCTTGTCTAATATCTGCAATCCATTCCTCGGCTCCATCTTTATCATTAGCATGGAACATGTGAAGTACTTTTGGTAATTCTTTTTCAAGTTCATTTTTAATATATTCTCGACATTTTTGGATTTTACGAACTTTCTTTTCAAGTAAAAGCTCTCCACCTTTTACTTCTAATATTAAGTTAACACTTAATAAACTTCCAAGTAAAAATTGAATGCCCTTTACACGACCACTTGCATAAAGGCCTTTTAAACTTTTCGGGAATACGTGGAAAGGTCTTCTTTTTTCATCTACTAATGTTTTGTGTATATCTTGTAAAGTCATACCATCATTGTATAACGATTTCGCTTTTCTAATTAGTTCATCCATTGGATAACTTGTTGTTTCACTGTCTAATACCGTTAATGGAAAACCTGCCATTTCTGCAGCTAGCTTCATATTTTGATAGGTTCCACTTACTTTTCCGCTAATAGCAACTGCAAATCCTTCTTCATATTCTTCTTTGCATTTCGTAAATAACTCTACCATTTCCCCAATATTAGGTTGTGAAGTAGTGACTGTTTTACCTTCGTTTAACGCATTATAAACACGTTCACGTACACCTTCTTCACAATCTTTGTACGACATTCCATCAATAATAACTTCGATTGGGATAACAAAGTTATCTCCTTCTGTTTTTAAATTCGCAGTTGTACTATCAGTAATCCAAGCAACACGCTTCATGTTGTTCCTCCCTTAATTCAATTCCTCTTTTCTAATTTTTCTATATATTTATGTTATAAAAAGAGAATATCCCTGTAATAGTAACAGGACTTTATTGTTTTGGCTATAGTAGATGTATATTAAATGTGACTATTTCTTGTCTATTTCACAAATAAAAAAGAAAATCAAGGAATTTGCTCGATTTTCTTCTTATCATATACTATTTAAAAGTTTCATTATCTAAAATTACAACATAATCATTCGTTAATCTTCCAGCTTCTTTTGTATAACTAACAAGCCTTTGTATATTATCACAGCAAATTTTTGCTCCCCATACGAGTAACGGTACGCCAATAAAATCGATATGGAACCTTCTAGAAAACAGACCACCAAAAGTCATTGGTAAAGGTACAGTTGGTGATGTATTAGAAAAAATAATTTTTTCATGACTTTGATAATGTTTTTGCAAGATTTCTCCTAAATGCTTCATCGCAGGTACAACAACTTTTGATGCGCCACATCCAATCGTATATACAGGATGACCATGTTCATCAATTCCATGAAAAATAATTTTTCCCATATCTTCTGTTTTCAATTTATTAAAGTAATCTACATTCAAAATTTCTTCTTTCGTTAACTTACGATCCGTTGGTAATTTATTTAAATGATACGCTGCAGCAAGTGAAGTTGTATGAGTACCGCCGAAGTCTGTGTAAATGTATATCATATTATCATCCCTTGTTGTAAAAGTTCAATGTTAATTAGTATTACCGTTCTTAGCAATGTTAAACAAGGGATGAATGTATTTACGCTTTTTGTGTTAATTCATTATATTTTTTCCAAATATAATAACGTCTACTAATCACGGTGCCTAATGTAATACATAAAAAGGCGTTTGTTACAACCATTAATGTCTGATACGTACTACCAGAAAACATACTTTGTTTAATTATAATTTTTGCTCCTAAAATAACAAGAAGGATTATTGTACTTACCCAATTTCCTTTTCGTAGTACATGACCTGTTTCACTATCTACTCGAAATGTTAAAGCTCTTCCTCGTATAATTCCAAGACCTAAGCCGATTCCAAGCATTACAACAAACAGTAGTCCTTGCAGCAAAGTTATTTGTCCCATATGAATAATGGACTGGATTGTTACAAAGCACAACAAAGCCGGAATGAGCCAAATACGGTTTATTTTCACTTTTCGTTCTTTACTTTGCATCAAAACAATAATAAGAACAACAAGTAAAATATCCATTTAGAATCCTCCTATAAACTTGTTTATCTTTAAAAATTATATTCTCCTCTTTTCATTCCATACTTGAAATACGATAGCTACTTTCAAGTGTAAGATGGAAAATGTGATTTCTCATCAGCCTTAAGCATTATTTATAAAAATAAAAAGACGTACTTTTTACTCGTACGCCTTTAATAACTCGTTTAAACTCCTATTTATCAACTAATTCCACACCTTTAGAATTAGTTTTACCCAACACTCGAATGTTAAATTTATTAATGGCTTTTAAAAAGATATTATAAATAGAATATCCAATAATAGAACCTATAACATTACAGATCACATCATCAATATCAGTAATACGTCCCACTCCACTAAATAAAGACTGAATTAATTGTAGCAATTCAATACTAACTGATATAGTAAATCCCAATAAAATAGTATTTTTGAACTTTTTATATTTATCCCATAAAATTGGTGCTAAAAATCCTAAAGGCATTAATAATAAAATATTCCCGCCTACATTTCTTACAATTAGACCAATCATAAATAGGGCATCCCCATCATAAGCACTACCAATTTGATTGATGTCTTTAATAATTGATGTAAATGGAATTATATTGACCGAGCGATTCAGATTTTCAATATTAGAAGGAAAACCGATTGGTAAAGGGAATAAAGTTACTGCAACAACCATACAAATGTAGACCACGAATAAAAAACTTATTATTTCTTTCCACCAAATCATATGTTTTTTATTTTTTGTACCAATTAATATTCCACGTACAATTAAATAACAAATAACCCCTAAAATAATAAACAAACTACCGTTGATCATATACAAATTGTTAACCCATCCTTTCATATGAATTAATAATTTAAATTTACAATTATATAGTAATGTTTTTTAATTTAAAAATCCATATAAACATATGTAATTGTGCAGAATTACAAAAACCCCTTATTTAATAAATAAAGGGTTCCTCGTTAACTAAAATATTTTTCAGAACAGAAACAATCATAAACCCGTTTAAATTATTTTCGTATCTCTTCTTTTATATCCATATAATTAAAAAGCTCTTTCTATTTCTGTCATTAATTTTTCAGGTCCTGCCCCTTTATTCGATGGAATAACTAAAATGATTCCTAATTCTGGATATATGGCCGAGCGAAAACTGACGCCTGGATCATATCCCATTACATGATATTTGAATACCTTGTTTTCTCGTGTTTCAATCCATATTCCATATCCGTAAGACTGTTTATCATTTACATGAATGTGGGGAGTTAAAAGTAACTTTGTATATTCCTTTCCTAAAATTTCATTATTAAATAGTGCCGCCCAAAATTTCAACATGTCTGGTGCAGTAACATATGCACCTCCATCAGCCCCTCCTTTTATTGGTATAGCGTAAGCGTTTGTTCTCCAATTTTGGTTGGTTTCGTCCTTTATATATCCTAGAGCTGTATGTCTTGGTAATTTATCTAACGAAAAATAGCCAGAATCATTCATGCCAATCGAATTAAAAATGTTTGTTTCTATATACTCCGTAAATTTAAGTCCCGTCTGTTCTTCTATTATTAATCCAAGTATGATAAAACCTGCGTTGTTGTAGTGAAACTTACTCCCAGGTGCAAACATCATATTACTGTTTTGGAATAATGGTAAAAAGTCTTTTAAGCTCTTTAATAGATACATAGGTGTTTGTTTCCAAAGATCCTCGAAGTTATCCATAATACTTTCATCAAAATAATCTGGTATACCAGAGCTATGCGTTAGTAGTTGATGTATTGTAATATCTTCATCGAAGTTTGGAAGTTTTATCTCTAGACAATCCTTTAATTTTGTATGAAAAGAAATAACACCTTTTTCAACAAGTTGACAGATTCCAATTGCAGTGAAAATTTTACATCCTGAGGCAATGCCAAATCTTGTTTGTATCGTATTGTTTATACATTCACTTTGGTTTGCGTAACCCATTGCTTTTTCATAGATTATGTCTTTTTCTTTTTTTACTAAAACTACCCCAGAGAAATCTATTTTCTTTTGTATTTCTTTTACAATTTTATTAATTTCATCTTTTGTTTTTATCACAACAACCACCCTTATCTTTCGGTATTGTTCTTTCCCCTTATTAAATACGATAAATTATTAATGAGAACACAAAGTTCATTTCGAATGTATTCCGCTATTTGCGGGCAGTAGGACCCCCATCTTAAAATTCAGCGAAAGCAAAGAAGTTAAGTGGGGACCCTGCTGCCCGTAAAAGCCCGATTGGTGAGGGCTGATAATCAGTGGGGGATGCCCCCTGATTAAAGTTTCACTTTATTGATTCAGTAGAATACAACTTAGATTGTGATGGGAATAAAGTAAACACACACAAGACGATAGTAATAAATAACATGATCAATGAACCTACAATAACTACAAGTTGTATAGAAATGAACTGAGTCGCAACACCAGATAATATTGTAATAAAGATTGTTACTAACGCAATAACAAGTCCATATATACTTCCGATCCGTCCCATTATATGAACGGGAACGTTATTTTGGTAAAACGTATAAAATCCTGTATTTGCATATGCCATAGAGAAAGATAAAATAAAGAATCCAATAGCAGCTATTAAAAATATATTTGAAAAAGCATAAATTAAATAACCAATTGCGATGAATAATGATCCTATTCCAATTAGAAATGAATGTGCTAATTTCTTTGACAAAATTGTATTTGTTATGGCACCTAAAATAAATCCTGCACCAGCTATACTAACTAGAAAACCATATTCACTATCTGTTAGTAGTAATACCTCTTTCGCAAACGATAGTTCAAGTGAATCAGTAGCAGTTGCTAATACGAACATACTTTGAAATAAGAAATACACACATACGACATACACATGTTTTCTACTAAAATTTATAACAGTGTTCCAATCTTTTTTTAATACTGTAAGAGATAATGTATTACTTGTTGTATCCGAAGCTTCTTTCTTATCAAGATTAGGTAAAAGTAATGTAATGAATCCTGATAAGAGAAATGCTATAGCATTCATATATATAGCAAACTCTGGTGTACCTGCAATTAATAATCCCCCCGCTACTGCTGGTCCAATTAATGATGCACCAGATCCTATTAAAGTACGTAATGAGTTGAAACGTTGTCTTTGCTCTACTGGAATTAATTTCGTCATATACGTCATAGCAGTTGGCTCATAAATTGCACTGGCCATACTTATAAAGAATACGAATACATAAACAATCCAAAGTGACGGAAGTAAAGGTAAAATAGCGATAAATAACGCACGATATATATCGAGGTGAATCATTAATTTCCGTTTATTTAAACGATCAATCATACTCCCAGACCAAGCGTTTGTAAATAAAGTGGCTAATGGTTTTATTACATATAAAGTAGCAACAGCTAAGGCTGAGCCACCCATATTATAGACAAGTACATTCAGTGCTATTAAGTAAATCCATGCCCCTAAATTCGCAATACCAACTCCGGACAATAGTAATAAAGGATATTTCCAATCTTTAAGTAAATTTTTCATTTTTGGCCCCCGCTTTCAAAATTGTTTTACAACAATAAAAAAATCCCACCCCCAAGACTTTTAATCTTAGGGACGAGATTTATCATCGCGGTGCCACCCTAGTTTGTTAATATGTCACCATACTAACCTTATCAGGTACTGCATTCTAATTCATGCTTATACCATAGCTCTATAACGGGAGCTCCCGTCACACCATCCCCTAATAATAGGTTCCGATGTGCTGCTCAGAGGCTTGGTTCAATAAAGAATTTTTACTCCTTTTCAGCTACATGGAGCTCTCTGTGAAAAATTCATTTTATTTACTCTTCTCTTCACTGCATTTATTTTTTCCATATTATCACATATACATTTAACTGTAAATAAACAATAATCAGATATTTAACAACGTGTCACTGTTAGTTCTTTTATTTATTATTTTTTCTAAAAATTACGGTGCGTGAAATTACTCGCAACTCTAAAGAAAGAGCTATTTGCATATAGCTCCTTCCAAATGCCTGGATTAATTCGTATTCGCCTCTGTTAACGGTTGTAACGGCGGTTCTAATTCTAGTTCTAGTGTATCTCCTTCTTGTAAATCTTGTCCTTTTTCAATACTTTGACTCGTTACATAACCCGTACCAGAAGTTTTCAAATCTAATTTCAAAAGTTTAGAGAAATACATAACATCACGCATGGACCACCCTTTTACATTTGGCATTTGTGCGTTATTCCCTAATAAAAATATACGATCACCTTCACTCATTACCTCGCCAGACTGTGGATATTGTTTTATTATTTTTCCTTCTCCTAAAATTACCGGCTGTAGCTTCTCTTTTTCTACACTTTTCTCTATTGTATCCATCGATTGATTTACATAATTTTGTACTTTTAATTGAGATTGTTTCGCTGCATCAGCTATTTGTTTTTCTGTATACGGTTTCACCTTTAAATATTCAAGGCTGTTTTTTATAACAGGTTTAAATATTTCAGCAAGAGGCTGAGCTCCATACTCATCTCCTTTTAACTTTGGCTGCTTAATAGCTAAGTATACGATTAACTCCGGATCGTCAATTGGAGCCATTCCTAAAAAGGAGAAAATGTAATTCTCTTTCCCTTCCATATATCGGCCATTTTCAGGATTCGGGATTTGTGCTGTTCCTGTCTTACCTCCAATTGGATAACCATCCACTTTATACATTGTACCAGTTCCTTTTGAAGATGTTATAACACGCTCCATTAAGCTTCTAACCTTGTCCGCTGTTTCTTTTTTTATCGGATTCCCAATTTCTTTCGGTTGATTTTCCATAATAACTTCTTTGTTTGTTGGATTTACAACTTTATCAACGATATATGGTTGCATCATTTTCCCGTCATTTGCTATAGCAGTAGCCGCTTGGATTAATTGAATCGGAGTTACTGTAGAACCTTGACCGAAAGAAGTTGTAACCTGTTGAATTTGTGTATTTAATAATAAAGTATTTTTCCTTTCTCCAGGTAAATCTATCCCTGTTTTTTGATTGAATCCAAATTTATTCATATATTGCTTAAATTTATTTGGTTTCAGTAACTGATCTTCTAAAATAGAAAAAGCTACGTTTGATGACCTTTCAAATCCTTCATCAAATGTAATTGATCCCCATCCAAATCCACCATTATGGTCTTTTATATCAGATGAACCAACGGAATATTTTCCAGATTGAAAATATTCTTTTCCGTTATATACACCTTCATTAATGGCAGCTGCTAATGTAAAAACTTTCATTGTTGAACCTGGTTCATATGCATTTGCAATCGGGTCATTTAAAAAGTATTCGATATCACCTACATTAGGATTGTAACTAGGTTTACTAGACATCGCTAAAACCTTTCCTGTTTTTGGATCAGCAATAATGCCAATTAACATAGAAGGATCATAATGTTCTTGCGCTTTGTTCATCGCTTCTTCTAAAAAACTATTAATTTGTTTATCAAGCGTTAAATATACGTTATTCCCATTTTTAGCTGGTTCTACTTTACCTATATCATTTGTAAGCGGAATTCCCCTTCGTGTACCCACATATTCTATATTTCCGTTTGTAGAGCGCAAATATTTATCCAAACTCTTTTCAAGCCCAAACTTCCCTTCCGTATTCCCTTTATCATCTGGTCTAGCAAAACCAAGTATATAGGATGCAAAATCTTCATTCGGATACACTCTTGCTTTTTCCGACATAAAAGATACACCTGGTATTTTTAAATCATTAATTTTTTCCTTCTTTTCCCTAGATAAGTTCCGGCCAATTTTCCCAATTTCAACTTGCGTACGCCCTTCATGAAAGTTTTTTAATACTTCTTCTTTATCAATTTCAAGCGCATCGGCTAATTGTTGTGCGGTTTCATCTTTATTTTTCACTTTATCTTTTCCTTTTAAATTCACAACAACTCGATACGTTGTAGAATCTTGTACTAACACCTTTCCGGTTTGATCATAGATAGTGCCACGATTCGCTTCTAAAACACCTTTTTTATTATGTTGTTCATTCGCGAGATCCTTTACATTCACATTATGCACGACTCCTACTGCCTGAATATAGAATATACGCAAAATCATAATAAGAAACAAAACAATAAAAGCAATCATCATATATCGAGCGCCTTTATTCGTTTGGAGTTTTTGCATACTTATCTCCTCTCTTTTGGAATGGATTCGTACGAAGATCCGTTTTAAAATTTGTAGTTTTTGTTTGCGATACTATATGTTTCGAAGTTTTCTTTTTAATTCCTTTAAAACAATGCAAAACTAACTGTTGTTATTTTGTGTCATTATTTTATATATTTTAAATACGGTGCGTGAAATTTCAGAATATTAATTAGTACAACTTGATTACAGAGCACTCTAAACTCTTTTCGTATTTCCTATAAAAAAATTCCCCTCTGGATGTCCAAAGGGGAATTTTTATAGGAAAATTATGCGATATGGTTATATTTCGCTAAGAAAGGAATTCGTCTCGCTACTAATGCATACATTTTGAATACAAGTTTCGCTATTGGTTCAAACATACGTGTACTTTGCATTACTAAAGCGCTCGTAATAAGTGTTAAGAATGCTGCACCAAGTATATCTAAAGGATAATGAACACCTACGTACATACGTGATATACCGACTAGTACTGCCCATAATAGCGCGATATATTTCAGTTTTTCTCCTCTAAGAATAAATACGAAGGCGATTGAAAATACAAGTACAGAATGATCACTAACGAATGATGAATCTGCTGCATGTGGTACTAATTGATGTACATCATGTGATACGAACGGACGCGGATGGTAATATACCGCGTGTATAAGAACATTTACTAATAATGCAATAATAACCGAAAGCGTCGTATATAAAACTGTATATTGTTTTCTAATTGCCTTTTCTTTCTTTCCATTATTAAACCATAAGATAAACATAAATAGAACGGCTACGTATGCAGCGCTATTTGTAATAGCAATCATTAACGTATCTAATAGTTTGGATGAATCAGCAAAATTATTAAACCACTGAAATACTGTGTAATTCATTAAACTCTCTCCTTACATACAAGTGTTCTTGATTTACACAGTATACAATACCATTATGAAAATAGGCTTAAACTTTTTTCATCTAATTCTCATTTTACTATTACTCATGTGACAATTATAAAACAAATTTTATACGCTATTTATGTATAAAGCCGGTAAGCCTTTATAATAAGGCGGTTCGTATTTTTTTCATGTTTGAAATACATAACATATTCATTTAAATATACTAATTGCAAAATCATATTTTTTAATTCATTTGAAGTACAATATTTCCGAATTGTTCCCCATGTTCCATACGGCTTAGTGCACTAATTGCTTCTTCTAACGAGTAAACCTTATCAATAATTGGTTTGATTTGATATTTTTCAATAAACTTTATCATCTCATTAAATTCCTCACGGCTACCCATGGATGTTCCCATAATATCAATTTGATTATAAAATAATGCGCGTAATGGTAATTCAATTTTATCTCCTGAGCTTGCACCAAAATTCACGATTCTTCCATTTGGTTTTAATACATCAAAATATTTCAAGAAAGTTGCCGGGCCTATACTATCTATTATTAAATCTACTTTTTCACCTTGTAAGCTCTCTTCCCAATTTCCGGTACTATTAAAAGAAATATCTGCACCATATTTTTCAGCAAGCTCCCTTTTATTCTCTACCCTTGAAGTAACACTCACTTTTGCGCCGATTGCTTTCGCGAATAACATGGCAAATGTAGCTACACCACCTCCTATTCCCGGAATTAAAACATGTTCACCGCACTTCAATCTACCCTTTGTAAAAAGTGCTCTATATGCTGTTAATGCGGATAAAGATAAAACACCTGATTCTTCCCAAGTAAGATATGCCGGCTTTTCTACTACATTTTCAGCCGGTACAATTACATATTCAGCAAACGTTCCATCTTTTGGTCCACCTAGCACTTCCGGTAACTCCGGTACTTCAGTAGCATGTTCCCATCCAATACTAGGATTAATGATAACTTCTGTATGTAGTGTAATATTTGAAACTCCTTCTCCCATTTCTATAACCATTCCTGATCCATCTGACCCTATTACTAACGGTAGATCCATTTCTTTTCTATTATTTATAATAAATAAATCCCTATGATTTAATCCTGCAGCTTTTAACTTGACTTTTACTTCACCTGCATTAGGACTTATCTCAGGTAGAAATTTATATTCTAACCCCTCTAATCCTTTTTCATATTGATGTACAATAGCTTTCATTGCTTAATACCCCCTTAATATTTCCAATGTACTAGAAATATCAAAATAAATAAAATAGTTTGCCTCCAATAATTAGAAATTATATATTTTGTCATGAAAAAAACAAAAAATCCTCTCCCTATAAAAAGTATAGGAAGAGGTTTCAAAACTAGTTAGATAAGAATCTATAAATTTATTGAATTCTAGCCAATTCTAATATTTTTCGAATAAATGGCGCTTTTGCCTTTGTATATGAAACACGATCAAAAGCATATGTAATAGCAAGCCTCTCTTTTAATTCTCTATATTCTTTACGTGCCCATTCATGGCTTATTAGAAAGTCACGAAATAAAATATTGTTTCTCCACTCATCACTATTATAAATATAAATATGCAAATGATGAGTACCCGCTCTCCATTTTCCCTTTCTAAAAAAACGCCAATTGGTTGTATCTTTTGGAACATACTCATATCCAATTTCCGATAGAACTTCAATCCAGTTTTCAGTAATTTGTAAGTCTGTTACGCCAATCATCATATCAATTAGAGGTTTAGCTCCTAATCTTTCTACTGCTGTGCTTCCTATATGTTCAACAGCAATTATTTCTTGTCCTAACAAGGAACAGAATTTCTCTTTTTCTTTTATATACTCTTCAACCCAGTCTTTTTGATATGCTTTAATAACAATTTGTTGATCCATTGTATTCACCTCTTTATAAGTGTTTATCATTATATTTATAAAATTTTATATTATTAGCATAGGATTTCCATAAAATATGTCGAATAGTGGAATATACAACATAATTATATTAAATGTGAGGTAATCTATGAAAGATAATTCCGTGGAAATTCAGTTAAATAACGTAACATTCCAATTAAAAGAATATCATAATTTTGATTGGCTTATTAAATTAGGGACCGTATTTGCAGTTTTTGACCAGCAAGACTCAGGTAATATAAGTTTTGGTGTAGAAAAAGATGGGCATAAGAAATTTATCAAATACGCAGGAGCACAAACAATTGCATTTGAAGGAACAACGGGTCACGCTATTAAAAGGCTAAAAAATTCAGTTACTATCTATGAAGATTTAAAGCATGAATCGCTCATAAGACTAATTGATCATTTTCCAGTCCAATCTGGATATGTATTAATTTTCGATTGGTTTGATGGTGAATGTCTTCATTCGCATTGGAGTTTCCCACCTCCTGAAAAATATAAAAATCCAAACTCACCATTTTATAAATTTAGACATTTATCTGCTATAGAACGAATTCATTCCTTACATTCCCTTTTTTCTTTCCATACTTATGTAGAAAAGAAAAACTATGTAGCAATAGATTTTTATGACGGTAGTATTCTATATAATTTTAATACAAACGAGACAAAAATTTGTGATATAGATTTATACAGTAAGAAACCTTACATAAATAAAATGGGCCGGCTATGGGGTTCCTCCCGTTTTATGTCACCAGAGGAATTTGAACTAAACGCTATAATTGATGAAAGAACAAATGTATTTAATATGGGAGCAATGGCTTTCTCACTTTTAGGCGGTGAAAAAGATCGTTCCTTTATAAAATGGGAAGCAAGTAAGGAATTATATGAGGTAGCGTATCGTGCTGTAAATAAAGATCGCGCAGAACGGTATGCATCAGTTACAGAATTCTACGAAGCGTGGTTAAAAGCAGCTAACGCAGAAAAGATATAACCCTAAATTATTAAAAGAAATATAGAGTTTATACTATACTTGTTTTGTTTTCTTTGCTATTGCAAACTTCAAAAAAGCTGCAAGTAGGAGGAGGAGCGGTATTCCCTGAATAAAGAGACATCCTCCAAAAAAATCAAGCGTAGTGCTATATGGAGAGTCTGTTGCCATCACACCTATAAATAAAGCCATTGGACTTGTGAGTAGATTTATCCCTAAACAGATCATTATCAATGATAGATTTTTAGCCTTAATTTTTGATGAACCAGACAAGAAAAATAAAAATATCGCAGTACCAAATATAAGAAACAGTGTTACATAAAAACTTACCATAATATCCCTCCATGAATCTAATTGTACCATTAGAAAGGACAAATTTGAATAAATAGGATATTTATGTAAGTCAGATATAGTGTCTCTTTATCAGTGGCAAGAAAAAAGTGGATCCCTACTCTCTCACAAGGAATCCACTCTTTCTATTTCTACAACTCTATTTATATACGTTCCTCTTTTTGTCCTTACGAGAACTGCCATCACTAGATCATTAACATAATTATCTTTAGCGGAAGTTAAAGGTTTTTATTTTCTTGCTCAATTAAAGCACCTGTTAGTTAAAGATTATGGATAATTAATTTGAAAGTTTTTTATCTAAATACACCTTTTCTTTTGGAAAGCCAATCTTCTAAGGCATCTTCGTGTAGTTTTGTGAATAATTTTGGTATTTGGTCTATTGGGAAGTATTTTAAATCCAAAGTCTCAATACCATCTACAGTAAGTTCTCCACCAATTGGCTTACATTGAAAACAATGAGTGATAGTCTGAGCTTTATCTCCGTTCGGAAACTCACCAGAATATTTAGAATAGACACCTATAAGATGTTCAACTTCAACATTTAATCCTGTCTCCTCAAATATTTCTCGTTTAGCGGTTTCTTCAAGAGATTCTCCAAGTTCCATAGCACCACCTGGAAGACCCCATTCATTTCTATCTCCCCGTTTTTGTAAAAGAATTTCATTTCGTTCGTTATAAACAATACCTCCAGCAAAATTAAGAAATATTAAATCATGCCCTACTTTTCCCCGGATATAACGAATGTAGTCCTTATTTGTAGTCATAAATTCCCTCCTAATTTATATATAAAATACAAATTAATTATATATAAAGATAGAAGAAAATAGTAACAAAAATGATAATATTCCTTATTCTCATAAGGGATTTGCCCTTTACTTTTTATCAATCTATGCGTTTATTAACCATTTCTATTCTAATACCTTCATTTCCTAAATCCCCTTTCAAAATAAAGAGACCACCATTTCTTAAAACAATTTTATCGCAGTTCTAAAAATTGGTGTCCTCTAGTTTTCTAGCCGGACTATATTCTATTTTCAAGCCCATTTCTATCTCCCCATGAATAAAACTCAATGTTCTGTTTATACTACAACTACATCTAGAGACACATCACTGTTTAGAGCGGCTAGGTTTTGTTAGCTGCTCTTTTGTGTTTTACACAAATAAAATCAATAACTCAGCATATAATATCTATGTAGCTAGACTATTACCTCTGTATCGAGCAGTTAGGCTGGGCTAAATGCTCTTTTATTTATGACAAAATAAAACTTTTAAACAAAATTACTTTCGTATAACATTTTCAATCTCGCTTACACTATAACTGTAACTTTAAATTACACATCTATTACTTGTAGGGCCTAATTTTCTTTTGCGGAACAGGTGGTTAGCTCATAAATTTAACCACTTTGTTGCGTTAAATATTTTTTATTTCTCAATACTTAATACCTGGAATTATTTCTAATTTATTGGTATTAAGTATTGACATTGATTTTCCTCATATGCAATTTTTGAAAAGGCCTTTTCTCTCATATCAGGCTCTTTTATTTATTAAAAAAAGATTATTTTATATAGATTACTATAAGCATCCATAAAGCCAAAGCACCAATGATAGCGAGTACTATACGTGTTGATAGTATCCTTACTTCAAAGTCTGTTTTCTTGGAGGGTTCAGGATATGCAATTATGTAAATTCCCTTTAATAATGCAAGCCATGCAATAACCGTTAGGAATCCCTGCCAGTTGAATACCCATACATTATGTAGAATTACAGTACCTAATCCTAGGAAAATCGATAGAAAACCATACATAATACCAAATCCTCTGTCTTCAACCACTAATTTTTTTAAGTCACGTAGCACAGATGGACGGACGAAAAGTATTCCCGATACGATAACCGTCATCCATCCCCAGAACAGCCCTAAAAAAGTACTAGTTTCCATTATTATTTCACTCCCCTCAATTATATTTATATTTCAGATATTCCTTCCTTTAGAACAATTCCAGCACTTTTCACATTTACAATAACTAAATATCCCCATCTTACCAGTTTTAAAATCTTCATTGTCATGACTATTAATAAGTTTATATCTTTGTATACATTTAGGTTATTTTAATTTACCCAACCAATTTCCTAATATAAATTAATTCCTTTCCTCTCGAAGATATTCTTTCTATTCCCACCCTCTTAAGGATACCTTAGAAAATATTTCTAATTATTGTAACGTGGTAGCTTGTTTTTCTTTAAACAAAAGGCTTATTTTGTTTAAAAATTCATTCCAATTTATAACCACTATATTTTTCCTATATTTTCTATTACAATTTAATAGAAATATTTTGATAACAAAGGAGCAACCTATGAAGCATAATATAAATCTATGGTCTTTTATTTTTTCATTCATTTGCATTGCTTTTTTTCTTATATATCTTGAAATATGCACACCTGAAATGAATGCGTCGTTTATAAATATCGTTTATTTTCACCCTTTATTTTTTGTACTCATTTTTTCAATAGGAACTTTTTTTGCTGGTATTAAAGGCTTCTCTAAAGCAGGTAATTGGATAACAATGCTTAGAAGCATAGTAACAGTTCTGCTAACATTGTTATTATCAGTGTTTTTAACACTAACTTTAATCATTGGTTATGCATTAAGTTAAATGTAATTCTTCACGAATAAAACTAAATATTACGTCAATAATATATATGACATTAGATTTTCTCCTTGTTCCCCCTTGGAGATGAGCAGTTAGTTTTTGTTATCTACTCTTATTTTCTACAATTGGTTTCATTTACCTGATGTATTTAACGTAATATTAAGTTACGATATAAACGAATAAAATATATTTGGCTGTTATACCATTACCCTAGGAAACTAGGGTTTTTATTTCTATAAAATGAAATTTTTATTGTAATTACTCACCTATAGTTTTATATTTTTCAAACATTCCTTCCTGAGAGTATTTACTAGCTGCCTTATCATTAATTCCGTTCTTCCTAATGCTAAAGCAATTTCCTTCACCTTTCCGAATCCATAATACTTATATATGTAGGCTAATCCTTTCGTTGTATACGGCTTCTTATGATTCGGATGGTAATCGGGATGATACTTCATTCGGCCCTGCGCATCATATTGAACTTCCACCTTGATTACTTTCCTTTCAAATGAAGTTTTTATTAAGCTACTTGATAAGCTTTACAAACTCATGATTCATCTTCGTCTGCATCAATCCGCAAAGAATATTTCTACCTTCAATTTCAAACCATTCTTCATTACGGCCGTCGCCTCAAATACTCCGCTTATATGATCAAATTTCTTGATATCCTCGTCCTCTAACATTCCGAATTCTTCTGGGAGACTATCGTAGAATTTTTCTACTGCATTTTCTAAATCATACTGACTTTTATATGTTTATTTGTGAATTAACTGGACCTCCATTTTCATCCTCCTTTTCTAATAAAATAGCGTTTTTGTTTAGTTTCACTCTAAAAGTAAAATTTTCATTTTTTCATTCAACCAAGTTCATAACATATTCTTTTCCCCCGATAAAATAATGATTAGGTGTCCCATGCGCATTTTATTCATTGGAAATAATACCTTTCACGTACTTACGTATTAGAAACTTCATTTCTGCTTCTTCTCCACTAGCAATTTTGTTCACTTTTTTGATACATTTATGAAACATTCACATGTTATCTTCAATATGTTCTATTCTTTTTGAAAAACCATGTGAGAATACCAAAATAAGAAGCCCTAGAGCCCTAACTCTAGGGCTTCTTGTTTTCAAATAAGGATTTTGCTAAAAAACTACACATTTATTAAGAACATGCATAAAATATAATGTGGTATTCTTTTTCAATATTAATGTTTATCCGAGAGCGCCTTGAATGGCGCTCTTTAATTTCCAAATAACATTTTTAGATCATTACGAGAGCGGATTTTATTATGTTGTACAAGCACTACTTCACTTTATTAAATAGACTATATAGATATTTAAAAGAAGGGAGCTTTAAATTCATATGGCTGATTACTTTTATAAAGATGGTAAAAAATATTATAAAAACCAATCACATTCCAACAATCAAAAAAATAACTGTTTTATTGAAACTCATACGATAGCTGGTTCTGCAGAAAATGAAAATGGAAATATACCTGTGTCAGTTTTCCTTGAAACCACCGCTCCACAAACTGTATTTGAGGATTTTACAAACAATCATAACAAAACATTAATTCAGTTATTCGTTGTCGGTATGAGTGCACCCGTTCAAGTAACTATTCTAACAAGAAGATCTAGCGTACCAATTACTACTACATTACAACCTGTTCAAACAAAAATATTTCAAGTTGAAGATTTTCAAAGTCTTACTCTTACAAAGCAGGAAGGTTCTACTAGTGTAGTTAGTTTATTTGTTCAAAAAACATTTTGTATATGCTGTAACGATAATAACGATTCATGTGATAAATATTACCAAGAATGTAATTGATAGATTAAATCACCAGAAAAACCCTTTATATAAAGGGTTCTTTTCCTTTTACTCCCCTCATTTTCCCGTTTTTTATTAAAATAACGATTTTATTATGTTTCCTAACTTACAGTAATGTCCTTAAAAAACATTCATATATATTTATCAGATGCACTTTTAAATTCCAGAGTATCAAATACTTTTAAGAGTTGACTGACCAATAATATTCGAATTATCTTTAAAAACTTATTAAAAATAACTTAGATACAAAAAAGCTACGTTTTATATAGGATAAAAAATTATCTTAAGTAAAGGAGCTTGATTATTTGTGAATTATCAAAATGATAACAACTCTAACATTCACAAACCTTGTTCTTGTCCATCTCCCACGGCTAACAGTTTAAATGTTGTTCAGACTACCCCATCAATAGTTTCTGTAAACTCTGCGATTCCACTAGATACTGTGGTAAATTCTAATGGCACGGCAATCTCATTCACACCACCAACAACTGTTTTACTTGAAGGTGGAAGAACCTATTTGGCAATCTATGAAGTGCAAGTTATCATTCAACCAGGAGGTAATTCGGCAGGTATCACTATGTATCTGAATAATAATCCAATCATTGGATCAGGTACTTCTCTAGGATATACAGCCGGATTCACTTCTGTATCAGCCCCCGCAATTTTCACTACACCTCCAGGTATAACAAGTACTCTTACTGTAAATGTAGGACCATATTCTAATACATTAAATACGTTGGGCTTAACTCTTGCTGTTGTAGCATTGACATAATGAAATGTAAAACTCTCTACTATGATTTTCTTTGTCCTTTAACTGTTTTTTGGGCTAGCCTCTAGGAACTCAACATAACTACATATAGAAAAAGAACATTATTTGGTTCGATAGTACTAGGTGACTCGGCTAGCACAATTGCTGAGTCACCTATTTATCTATAACAAAATAAAGCATTTGTTTAATTTATTACTTGTTCTTTTTAATGCATTATTCTATTACAATCCATTTTCATGTTATAATTACCAACAGTACATATTTTAATAGGCACAACAAATTCCTATTATTTCTAAATGGATTAACAAATAAAAATACGTGTAGAAGAATTCAGAGTTTCACTGAATTCTTTTTTTATGGATCTTTCAAAATCTTTTACATCTTCCTTCATTCCTTCTTTTTAATAAACTTCAACTTTTATTACAATAACGCTTTTTTAAAATACAATCGTTTTTCTATAAACTTTGTAACCTTCATTTCCTTTCCTATGATTACAATTTCCTCCTAGCAACCAAGTATTGGCTATATCCCCCATATGAACACCTCAATTTTATTGGCATATACTTTGAAGGAAAAAACATTTCAATTAAAAATATACCTACAAATTCAGTTGCTAATAATTTACCAAAAATTACTTAACATTTAATTTTTTAAAGGAGGTATTTATGAGATATAATCGAAAATCAAATTCGTGTGATAAATTTCAGCAACCCTGCTTTGTTTCTATATCCCCTTGTGATCAAAGTAATTGCTGTACACCTGTTTTTTTCTCGAATGCTCAACAACAAGAATTATTGCAAATAATAAATCAATTAAATCAAGCCATCCTTTCTTTTTTCACAACACCAAATCCAACAACTATACAAATACTCCAATCAGCATTACAGGCATTAAATGATTTATTAATAGCAGTACAACCAAATACACCAAATAGAAATTTAGTTATAAGAACTATAAATCAATTAATTAATTCTTTACCTACCGCATCTCTCACTCAAATCTCAGCATTATTCCAATTTCTATTCCAAAGCTTGTCTTCACTTATAAGTTGTTCAAATATATTGGACCCCTTATTACAGCAAACATTCAACTTAATTTTACAAGGAATCTTAAATAGTTCGCTATTAAGTAACATCGGAACACCGGGGCCGACTGGAGCCACTGGACCTAGAGGATTTCCTGGACCTAGAGGCGCTCAGGGTTCTCAAGGTGTGCCAGGAATTCAGGGGCCTGAAGGACCAGAAGGACCTGAAGGACCTCAAGGTGTGCCAGGGATTCAGGGACCGGAAGGGCCTGAAGGGACTCAAGGACCTCAAGGTGTACAAGGAATTCAGGGGCCTGAAGGACCTGAAGGACCGGAAGGACCTCAAGGTGTACAAGGGATTCAAGGACCACCAGGACCACCTGGGCCTACTGGTTCAGGGACCGGAATGGGAATTCCTGGACCACCGGGACCTACTGGGCCTCAGGGTATCCAAGGGATTCAAGGACCGGAAGGACCGGAAGGGCCCACTGGACCTCAGGGTGTACAAGGAATTCAAGGACCGGAAGGACCGGAAGGAGCCACTGGACTTCAGGGTGTGCCAGGAATTCAAGGGCCGGAAGGACCACCAGGAGCCACTGGACCTCAAGGTGTGCAAGGAATCCAAGGGCCGGAAGGACCACCGGGACCTACCGGAGATTGTGATTGTCCACCGGGACCTACTGGACCGACCGGACCTACTGGGCCAACCGGACCTGCATGTAATTTCCTAGTATATGCTACAAATGCAGGACTCATAGATGACCCTACAAATGATACAGTATCTGTAATTAACACCGGAACAAATATAGTAGTTAATACAATTACTGTAGGTAATGCACCACTTGAAGTAACGGTTTCACCAAATGGAGCTCGTGCCTATGTTACTAATATTTTTTCTGATACCGTTTCCGTTATTGATACTGCTACGAATACTGTTATCGCTACCATTCCCGTTGGAACTGATCCAATCGGTGTAGCTGTTTCTCCAGATAACACAACGGTTTATGTTGGAAATCATGGTAATAATACTGTTTCTGTTATTAATGCAGCTACCAATGCAGTTATCACTACCATTCCTGTTGGCCTCGCTCCACAAGGAATCACTGTTTCACCAAATGGGACCTTTGCATATGTTGCAAACGAATTAAGCAACACAATTTCTGTTATTAATACTGCTACCAATGCAGTTATCGCTACCATTCCTGTCGGTATTCGTCCTAGAATAATCGTCTTCACACTAGATGGTACTCGTGCTTATGTCACAAATCAAAATAGCAATACTGTTTCTGTTATTAACACCGCTACCAATGCAGTTATTAATACAATTAACGTAGGTACCGAACCTGTTGGTATAGATATTACACCGGGTGGAAATCTTATATACGTTGTAAATAAAGTTAGCAATAATGTATCTGTAATAAATGTGGCGACAAATACTGTGATTGATACAATTTCTGTTGGTTTATCCCCTGATCAAGTAACTATCATACCTGATGGCACTCGAGCATATGTTACAAATCAAGCTAGTAATACTGTTTCCGTTATTGATATTGCTACGAATACTGTTATCACTAATATCCCAGTAGGTGTCGCTCCAACCGGAATAGCTACTGGAACTATTTGTGAATAAAATAAAGAAATGAAAGCCACAGATAGTTTTTATTAACATTGATAGTATGTGATATTCTTTCTTTAACTACGTTCAAACAACCAGGATAAACCTCTATATTCTGTTAATATTCTTTTCTGTTTTGTCTTACAGAACCTGCCGAGCCGCTAGCTGTTGTTAGCTGCTCTCTTTCTATAAAATCCAAATCAAATACCAATCATTTTACTGAAATTGATTTTTTTGGAATTATATTATAATATTTACCTATAAAATTATTACTCTTATACAAAGAGCTATGAGCCTTTCCACTCATGGCCCTTTTTTATTACGATTTTCACTTCACATCTACACGATCAACTTTACCGTTTATCCAAACCGCGACTTGCTCACCAAATCCACTCATTGGTGGATTGACTACTGTTACATTTCCGCCCTTCACTATTAAAAGTTTGTTGCTACCAACATCAATTTCTACTTTTTTCAAATGTCCATCTCCCTTTTACTACCGCATGTACTCGACAACATCAGTTTTAAAGCCACTTCCCAAATAAACCCTTACTGGAATTACTACACGACCTAGCGCGTCCACTTTTCTTGCAACACCTGTTTTTTCATAGCTTACTCTCCTTTAGTATTTTTATATTTATTTAGAATCTCATCCAAACGTTTCTAATTACGAATGGTTTCTGCTTATCAAGATTTAGATTTAATTAATTGTAATAAATCGGTTGGGGGTTTATACAGAAATGCTTTCAGGGAAATTTTTATAAAGAAATCAAAAATGCAGCAGTGAAAAAAATTAAAACTCATAATTTAAGATATACACACGCAACTATACTATTGAAACAAGGAGTTAACCCTAAAATTATCAGTGAGAGATTAGGTCATACTGACATTTCATTAACTCTTAGTATTTATTCTCATGTTTTATCGAACATACAGGAAGAGGGAGTAAAAAATTTTGGTAAAAGTATCATTGGATAGTTAACGTTTGCAAACTGTTTGTATTTTATAACAAAAAGCCAAACAAATCTTGTATTAACAAGGTTTATTCACTTTAACATATGTTATCATGTATAATACATATGTTAAGTAAATTTTGAATAACGAGGCAAATATTATGGACTTTGTTTATATTAATCAAAACGTATTAAATAATCTTCTATACATTTTATGTAGTATATTTGTTTTTTATTTCATATATGATAGCAGGCATTATTTGAAAAAATACAAAATATTACTGATTACCCTTTGTTCTAGTATCCCGCTTATTTTATGTATGCGATACCCTATCTATATGGATGAAAGTTGTATTCATGATTTAAGACAAATTCCGGTCATAATAGGTACTCTTTATGGTGGATTTCCTGTCGGTATCATATTGTTTACAATTTTATTAATTACAAGATTTATATTTTATGGCTTTAATATGCTGACAGTCGTTGTTTACGGAATAATGTTCATCGTTACAGCACTCGCATCTTCAAAATTTAATACATATAATAGAAAGCTTAAAGTAGCTTTTTCCATGTTTTTAACCTTTTTCCTAGCAATATTTACAACTGTAATTGTATTAACTTTATCAGATTTTGAAGTGAATAATTTGTATATTATTTATTTCATGGTATTACCGACTACTTTAATGTTATTTATTGTTTATATAAATGAAGTTATAAAAGATGCTGTATTAATGCGCTCAAAATTAATTAAAATGGAAAAAATGGAGATTGTTAGCCAACTCGCTGCAAGTATATCGCACGAAGTAAGGAATCCTTTAACGGTTGTAAAAGGATTTACACAGCTTTTGAAAACACCAAATTTAACTCCTGAATCAAGAGACGAATATATTAAACATATACTTGAAGAGTTAAATCGTGCCCAAGAAATTATCGATGATTACTTAACGTTTGCCAAACCTGCTCCAGAAAAATTAGATCAAATTTCAGTAAAACAAGAGTTAAATCGAGTTATTAATATGATATTGCCATTGTGTAATATGAATACGATACATATTACACAGGATTTTTCTGAGGCAACCATTGTTGGTAATAAACAGCACTTTCAACAATGTTTTTTAAACTTAATAAAAAACAGTATTGAAGCAATGCCTAATGGTGGTACCTTAAATATTTCCTCATCTATCAATAATAGTAAAGTTGAAATACGAATTGAAGATAGCGGAGTTGGAATGTCACAGGAGCAAATACATCGATTCGGTGAACCGTATTTTAGTACAAAAACAAAAGGAACTGGTTTAGGTACGATGGTTGCTGTTAAGATTATTGAGACGATGCATGGAAGTTTAAAAATCCGAAGTATCGTTAGTAAAGGAACGACTTTAACGATTACGTTCCCGAAATATAGTGAGAATACGCATTTAAACAAATAAAAAAGGAGCATAGTTGCTCCTTTTTTATTTGTTTCGATACATAAGTATCTTCAATGTTTTTTTAGTTTACATTTGTGAAGACTAATTAAAAATTAGTATCCTCCGCCCCAGCAGCTGCATCCTACAATTATTAATAGAATGAATAACACAACCAATAAAGCGAAACCTCCACCAAAACCACAAGAACCACCGTAACTCATATTTTCTCCTCCTTTTGGTTTGAAAACTAATAGGTAGTTGATCATTTTAACTGGTTCGTATTATACATTATGTGTATATCCCTTTTTTGAGCATGTCTACATAAAAATAAGTAAAAACACTCGTTTAAAGAGTGCTTTAAAATGGATACCAAAAGTTTTGAAATACGTTTAATTTTAAATATACCGCAACAATGAATATGAAAACACCGGCAAATAAAGCGATGAAATCTTCACGTTTCGCCTTACTTGTATAAAACCATGTACGTTTATCCTTCTTTCCAAATCCTCTTAAATCCATTGCATTTGAAACCGTATCTATTCTTTCTAGAGAATGAATGATTAGAGGCCAGAAAATTAAAACGCGATTCTTCATACGAACCCATAAACTTGCTTCTCCTTTTTCAAAAGCCACTCCTCTCGCTTCTTGCGCGTGTTTAATAATTTTATACTCAGATTGGATGTCAGGAATATAACGTAGTGCAATATTTATTGCATATGTAATCTTATAATGAATACCAAGTTTACTTAAGCTACTTACAAATTCGCTTGGATCTGTCGTGTATATAAATAGAAGTGTAAATGGTAATAACGTAAAATACTTTAATGAAAGTGTAGCTGCATAAAATAATGTTTCATATGTAATCGTTGCATATCCAATATGTAAAAACGAGGTATATGATTCAGTTAATTCAGATCCATGAGTTGGTGTAATAAATAAAATCATGACAGAGTTTAATAAACTAAATGTAAATATGACACTAAAAACAATTAAAATTTTACGAAATGGAATTTTAGCAACGCCTAGTCCAATACAACCAATAATAAATAAAATTAGCAACACCCGAAAATCAAAAAACAAAAAAGTAAGCGTCATACAAAAAATAAATAAAAACAATTTCACTACCCCATCCATACGATGAAAATATGTACTATGCACCTTCCTCCCTCCTATTACTGTCTAAATAAAGCTCTATAAATTTTTCAGGACATATAATCCCACTAAATTTAACAAGCTTGGTTAAAGAACTCTCTCTTAAGTTAGCTATTTGTAACGTTTCTTGATCACCAAATACATTAGACACTGTATTATCCGCAATAATTTTCCCTTCATGTAGAACTACTGCACGGTCTGCATATTCTAGTGCGAGATTCATATCGTGAGTAATAAAAATAAATGAAATACCCTTCTTAGCTAGTTTTTTAATAAACGACATAAATTGTTTATAATGATAATAATCTTGTCCCGCTGTCGGTTCATCTAATATGATAAGCTTAGGATTTGTTGTTAATACAGATGCGATTGTTAATCTCTTTTTTTGCCCATAGCTTAGTGCTTGAATTGGCCAATTACGAAATGGATATAAACCACAAATTTTTAAAGTTCCTTCTACTCTATTCTTAATTTCTTCCTTAGAAAAATTATGTAATGTTAATGTAAATGAAACTTCTTCAAAAACAGTAGGCTGTGTAATCATATGATTTGGATTTTGCATCACGTAAGATATGATTTTCCCACGTTTACGAATAGACCAAGAACTAATATTTTCACCTTCTAACAAGATTTTCCCGTTTTTTATTTTGTTTATGCCTATAAGACTATGAGCTAATGTGGATTTCCCTGCTCCATTATGTCCCAACAGTGCCACAATTTCTCCTTCATATATTGAAAGGTTTACATTTTCTAATACTTTTTGTTTATTAGGGTATGAAAATGATAAATTCTCCACTTTAAGTAATTCCTTGTTTTTAGTATTACCTTTTAATATGACTTGTTTCTCCATCCACTCTTTTAGAACGTTGCCTACCTTTTCTTTTTGAAGGTTTTCCATTGGATATATTACGTCATTATTACGATCAAAATGTAATCTCTTTAATGCTTCGATGTAAATAGGCTCTCTTAAGCCAATACGTGGCAATATATTTGACGCTAAGATTTCTTTTGATGTTCCTATTGCAAAGACTTTACCTTCATCAATTAATATAACTTTGTCTAAATCCAGCTTTAAAATTTCTTCTATCCTATGTTCGATAATAACAATCGTTTTATTATATTGCTCATGTATATCTTTCATAAGTTCTATCGTATGTACGGCGCTTAGTGGATCTAAGTTCGCTAACGGTTCATCGAACAATAATATATCCGCATTTGTTGTTAATAAACCAGCAAGAGAAACTGTTTGCTTTTGACCTCCTGATAATTCATGTGGACTTTGTTTATGAAACGTATGCATCTTCACCTTTCTTAATGAGTCCGAAACAATCTTTTTCATATCATCTTGCTTTACACATTCATTTTCTAAATAAAAAGCTACATCTTCTTCTACTGTCAGACCAATAAATTGAGCATCTTGATCTTGCAAAATTGTTCCTACCTGCTTACTTTGTTCAAAAATACTTCCTTCCCTCGGGTCTTTACCGGCAATTAAAACGTTACCTGTACTAGTCCCTTCGTAAGAAAATGGGATTAGCCCATTTATACAATGAGCTAATGTCGACTTTCCTGAACCACTTCGTCCAGCAATTAGTACTTTTTCCCCAGGGTATATATGAAAGGTAATATCACTTAAAGTAGGCTGCGCAGCATGCCCATATTGAAAGGTGAATTGTTCAAACGAAATAATTGGTTTCATGTTAACATCCCTACTTTTCAATTTTTAAATGTGTATGTTTCTTATTAGATTTTGTCAAGCCAATTGTAAGTGGCAATCCAACTACTAAGAAAACGATAACATCGGAAATTGTTGCTCCTAATACTTGTATAACAATTTTGTCAAATGGTTCTCCCATCACAATAATATCGAATGCCCCAGCAAATATAATAGCAATGACAATACCAACTAACCCAGTAATTGCTAAATAAGAAATATGCCCCTTGTTAAACGACCCGTTTTTCACACTAAAACCAACTCTTTTTTGAATAAGACCCATCGAAAAACCAATAATCCCTGAACCAATAACCCAGCCCCACCAAATCCCCCATCCAGCAATCGTATCTGTTACGGTATGACCGATAAGTCCGATTAAGAGTCCTGCCACTGGACCAAATAATGCTCCAAAAACAGTTAATATAGCTAATGCTGGTTTAATAAATGTATTCGGTGCAATAGAAAATCCCCAAAGTCCTAATATCCCGTATAATGCTGCTCCAATACCGATTGCTACTACTAACTTTGTTGATAATTTGTTCATTACAATTCCCCTCTCATATTAGTCAACTTTTATTACTCTATATTTAATTTAAAAATGAATTATGCATCTACACTCCCTTTCTATACAACAAAAAATGACCTCTTATATAAGAGGTCATTTTCTTTCACGTTCAAGAATCCTCTTATCTTTCAAAAAACACAACGTGTCCTCTGCGGAATTAGCACCTTCCTATAAAATTGTATAGGGGTTGCTGAGGTTTCTTAGGGCCGTTCCCTCCACCTCTCTGGATAAGTATTAATTTGTAATTCGTATTATGGCACTAAAAAGTGTAAATTTCAACACTTTTCTTACTATTTTTATTTTTTGTTAAATGGCGCATTTAAATCATTGTATTCTTATCGGAATTGTGAAATAATGAATTCAAAATCGTTTCGGGAGGAATGCATTATGAAAGTGATTGGTTTGATTGGAGGATTAAGTTGGGAATCTACATCATTATACTATAAACATATTAATACGCTTACACTCTCTCAATACGATCAAAATGCAAAGTTAGTTTTATATAGTATGGATTTTGGTGAAGTAACTACTTTATTACAAAACCATCAATATGAAGAAGTGAAAAATGAACTAGTTACAGTTGCAAAGAAAGTTGAAAAATCTGGGGCTGAATGTTTATTAATGTGTTCAAATACCGTACATCTATTTGCCGAGGAAGTAGAACAAGCAATATCTATCCCGCTTCTTCACATTGGTGATGTAAGTGCTAAAGAAATGGTAGAACAGAATATAAAACGTATCGGACTATTAGGAACAAAACAAACGATGGAGCAAGATTTCTATAAATCACGATTAGCGAAATATAACATTGAGACAATTATCCCCAATGACGAGGAAAGAACTTTTATCCACCATGTCATATTAGATGAATTAAGTAGAGGGATCATTTCAGAAACATCTAAAGAAGAGTTATTACAAATTACAAAATCATTAATTCAAAATGGTGCTGAAGGTATATTGTTAGGCTGCACTGAAATACCTTTACTCATCTCCCAAAATGATCTCACTGTTCCCGTTTTTGATACTGCTTTTTTACATGCAAATACTGCTGTGCAATTTGCTGGATAAGAATATACAAGCATAAAGGTGAGAACCTCTATGCTTGTATAAAGTTATGACTATTTATCCTGCTATTTGCAGGCAGTAAAGCCCCACCAATTAAATTTTTACTTTATTTAAAAGAGATTCAATAACTGCAATTGCTTCTTTTGAACCACCACATTCTAAAAAGCTATCATTAAGTTTTCTTATACCATGTTTATACTTTTCATTTGAAAGAACATCTGTTACGGCCTCTTTTAAAGTGTGTACATTAACATGTTCTTTCAATAGTCTATGTGCCGCTTCAAGCTCAGTTAATCTTTGCGCTATCATTGGCTGGTCTTTATCATGCGGTATTATTACAAATGGGACATTATAATGAATTGCATCGTGTACGCTATTCATACCGCCATGTGTAATAAAAATATCTGCTTCATTTAATATTTCTGATTGAGGTACGTATGGAGCAATTATAAAATTATCTGGTGCTTTCTTAATTTTAGAAATATCATTTCTATCACCAATTGCCATTACAACTATCCCATCAAAATCTGAAAAAGTATCAATACAAATATTAAAGAATGGTTCGAGTCCTTCAAGCAGTGTTCCCATTGAAATATAAATAACTTTCTTTTCTTTAAGTGATTCCAGTGGAAACTTTATATTTGTTTTACGCTTTGAAATACTCGGTCCAATAAAAATGTTATTTTCCCCGAACGATTCGCTATTAGGTTGAAAATAACGACTTGTGTATACGAGACAAACATCACCCTTATTATTCATAAATTGAAGATTATTCTTCGGTTTTACTCCAAATTTATGTTCCATCTGATTTAGTAATTTTTCAGAGATTTCCTCTGGTTGGAATGGCATATCTGCATTTGGATGAAAAGGTAATGTCTTCAAAAATTCTGGCGGAATTAAAAATATAGGTGAGGACACTACACCTGGAACTCGTAAATACTCCTTTACTAACTCTCCCGCGCCAAATATATCATAAATTACGAAATCAAAATTTATACTTTCACATAATTGTTTCGTAATTTCTAATATATATAAAGAAGTTTGAACATGCACATGAAAGAAAGCATTTAATCCAGATGAAGTTTCAGCATCAATAGAAATCTCCTTTAATAGATCTGGATGAGTATGTACAGTAGCTCCTAAATCTTCAATTCTATCCTTAAAGTTTGCCGTTGTAATATAATGTACGTGATCCCCTCGTTCAGTAAAGGCTTTTACTAAATTTAATGTAGGGTTTACATGTCCCTCTGCTGGAAAATTAACTACTAAAATATTTCGCACTTATTCCTCACTCCTTATATTTCACTGTTTTAATTAAGCATACTGTTATTTGTACATGTAATCGTCCCCTAATAGTCCTAAAATGCTTGCTACATTATGTTGATAAATAATTTTTAGTCATCAACATAAAAAAAGCATCTACCTATGTAGATGCCTAACCGTGATAAGGAGTGTTCTGTGAGGTTAGAACAAACTTTTCTGCTTGTCCTATGCTATCAATATATGATTTATTTTATAAAATGTGAATCGTTAATAGAATTATTTTATCCATTTTATATGATCAAATGGATAAAATACCATTTCTACCTTACCTATTATATTTGACTCATCAATAAGTCCAAGTGTATTCCTACTATCTTTACTATGATTACGATTATCACCTAACACAAATAATTTATGCGTAGGAACGTTTATTTCTCTAAAATTTGAAAAACGATTGGATACTTGTAACATATCTAAATGTATATACGACTCATCACGCTTTTTACCGTTAATATATACCTCATCCTCTTTTAATTGTATATTATCCCCCGATAATCCAATAATTCGTTTCACATAGTAAGTAGGCTCGTCTTCTTTTTTTATGATGACAACATCCCCATGATGAAAAGACGATAAACAGACGTTTACCTTATTAACAAGTATATAATCTTTTTCATTTAAAGTAGGTTGCATCGAAATTCCTTCTACCATACAAAATAAAAATGACTTATTAATAAAAATAACCCCTATTATAATTAAGATGTAGCTACATATGTTCCTCCAATATTTTAGAATAAACAGCTTCATATATACCTCATTTCCAATCTATTCCCAGATAAAAACGCCTCTAGTTCACATTAATGCTAGAGACGTTTCGTCCATTTTAATTCTCTTTAGAGTTATCTGTTTTTGGCGCTTCACCAGTTAATCGCTTATTTTTCAAATCAAAATAAGCATCTAAAACTTCTTTTCCAATGTCGGAGTTAATGCCCGATTTATCATTTTCAACCCACGGTACTACAATAGAAAATGCTACTTCTGGATCATCATATGGCGCATATCCAGCCAATGTTAAGTTATAACATTCTCTACGATCGCCTTTCGCATTTCGCCCAATTTCATTTTCTCCACCATATACAGTTTGTGCGGTCCCTGTTTTACCAGCCGGTTTATATGGTGCTTTTTGGAACGCTCTTACTCCCGTTCCATCTCCTTCTTGAAATACTTTTCTAAATCCTTCTTTTACTTGATTAATATATTCTTGTTTCATATCGATTCTATTTAAAACAACGGGTTCTATTGATTGTACTACTTTACCAACCTCATCTTTTTGAACGGTTTGTTCTCTAATTTCTTGAACAATTTGCGGTTTCATTCGATACCCTCCATTTGCGATAGTCGAAATATATTGTGCAAGCTGAAGTGGTGTATACGTATCATATTGTCCAATAGAATAATCTAATAAGAAACCAGGCTGATTATCTTTTCTTCCAATTTGTCCTGCAGTTTCATTTGGTAAATCAATACCAGTTTGTACGCCTAATCCAAATTGCCTGAAATAATACCTCATTTTATCAAAATATTCTTGTTTAATATCTAGTGAACTATTTTTCACATAATCCACTCCAGCAATTTTTAATGCTATATTAAACATATAAACGTTTGAAGATACTTGTAACGCTCTTAGATCGTCTATATCACCAAAATTTTTCCAAGACTTCTTCTCCTTAGTTCCTTTAAACTTCATAGGTGCATCATAAAAATGTGTTCCAGGAGTTATTGCATTTGTTTCAAACCCTGTTAACACTGTCGCACCTTTAACCGTTGATCCAAGCTCATAAGAACTAGTCAGCGTGCCTAAAGCGTAATCTTCTACTTCCATTTTCCCGTCTTTTTCTACAAGCTTTTTCCCAGCCATTGATAATACTTGACCATTTTTTGGATTCATCATCACTACGAAAGCACGGTCTAACATTGATTCTGATCCTTTATATTGTTTTAATATTTTTTCTATGCTCTCCTCTACTTTTTTTTGCAATTCCATATCTATTGTTAAAGTTAAATTTTTACCGCTTTTCCCTTCAGTAACAGTTTCCGTTCTAATAGTATTTCCTTGTTTATCAGCAATGCTTCTTACTTCTTTTTTTGTACCATGAAGTACATCTTCGTATTGCTGTTCGATATAACTTTTGCCGACCCTATCATTTCGACTATAATCACGCACTAAATAATAATCTAATCTTTCACGTGGCAATCCTTCATCAGCATTTGAAACGTTACCAAGGACAGAACGGAATAGACCATCATTTACATAGATTCTCTCCCAATCAACTGATGCATCTACCCCTGGGAGGTTCGCTAAATTTTCACTAATCACCGCATATTCCTGTTCACTAACGTCCTTTTTAATAATTTGAGGTGCCATTTGAAAACCTGAGGTCATTTTACTTTTAATAGCTAACACTTCTATATCTTTAGCTGTTAGTTCTTTAAGATTTTTATCTGTAACGCGCTTCCTTTTTAAATCTTCTATTTTTTTGTCTAGCTCTTTTCCGGTAATATCCTTATTTCGGAACTTATCTATTTCTTTTTTGGATACTAAGTCTTGAGCAAGTTCTGGATTTAATTGCATCCAAAAGTCTTTCTTATCAGTCTCAGTTAACTTATCAATATCTTCTTGTGGCATTTCAATAATGTCTGCAAGTTGTCTTGCTGATTTTAATATTTCTTCTTGTTTTACACCTTTCACCTTTGTATATGTAATCGTACGTAAAGACTTATTATCAACTACTGGATTTCCTTCACGATCAAATATTTTCCCACGTGGTACAGAGAGGCCCACGGTTGCATTTTCTCTCTTCTCTACTTCATTTTTATATGTTTCTCCATCAAAAATTTGCACTTTCCCTAACTGAATAATAATGCCAGAAAATAATAAAAATACACAAAGGAATAAAATATTTAACCGGAGAGGTACTACTCTACCACTTTTCTTCTCTTGCTTTTTCACCTTGTCATAATCTCCTCCTTACAATATTCCAAATAATAATCACATTTCTATACATTGCTTTGTACAAATATTAATATAATATTTAAAACTTAATAGAAATTAAAACAAAGGTAAAGAAAAGGTAAAGTTTACTAAATTAAATATAAAAAATACCCAATAACAAAAAGCTTAGTTTTCACTAATCGCTTTGTTATTGGGTATTAATTGATTTAAGAATTACTACTAGTGCGTATCGCTATACATTTGTCGTCACAATTAGAAAGAGATTGTTTATTTAGTACTTTCGGTAAGTAAATAGTTACTGTTGTCCCGACCCCAACCTCGCTCCTGATACTAATTGTCCCTTGATGACTTTCAATAATTTTATAACTTAACATTAATCCAATACCAGTCCCTTTTTCTTTCGTACTATAAAAAGGTTCACCTAATCTCTTAATTCTTTCTTCAGGTATTCCTATTCCTTCATCTATTACATGAATAATGACACCATCATCATTTATTTCTTTTATGTGAATTGAAATTCCCCCACCATTTGGCATAGCTTCGATTGAATTTTGCAAAATATTAATAAATACTTGTTTCAATTGATTTTCTGAGCATTCAATAATTATATCTTTGTCACCCGTAAAAAGTTCAACTTGAATATTTGTCATAATTGCTTTTGTATTCATTAACGATACGACATTTTTAAAAATTTGATATATATTTTTCTTTTCTGTATTTATCTCATCTGTTTTAGCGATTGATAGAAATTCTTGTAGGATTGCTTCTATCCTTTCAATTTCAGAAAGCATAAGATCAAAATATCTTTCTTGATCTTCTTTATTAATTTGAAATAACTGTATAAAACCTTTAATTACAGTTAAAGGATTTCTTACTTCATGAGCCACGCCAGCTGCTAATTGACCAATTGCTGCAAGCGTATCTGATTTGTTTAACAATTCTTCTGTCTTTTTTCGCTCTGTAATGTCGCGTACAATAATCATAATTTTATCACGTAATAATGGTAAGCACCTAGCTTCAAAGAAATCAATACTTCCATTAAGTGTGAGTGGATATTCTACAATTACATTCGTTCCTTTTTCCTTCACTTGATTGATGGCTTCCTGAAACTGCTGCGCTACTGAAGATGGTAATACTTCGTAAAACTTTTTTCCCATAAAGGCTTCTGCGGGTACGTAAAACTTCTTAGGAGATCCTGCCTTGTAATCAATAATCGTGCCATCATCTTCTGTTAAGAAACATAAATCTGGTAAAGCTTTAAAAATTAATTCCAGTTCAGATGTTTGTTGTTTTAACTGCTCTTCTATCGCTTTTAAATGCGTAATATCTACACCAACAGCCCAATAACTATATCCTGTTACAGGAAACTGTTCTGATATATTCGACCACATTATTGTTTTGATTTCACCATTTTTACATGTTAAGTGCATTTCCCAATCTCTGAAATTTTTTCCACAAGTTAAAAATTTCTTTTGTATTTGATGGCGATAATTATGATCAGGATACAATAATTGCAGTGCATTTGGATTTCCAATTATTTCTTCAGCGGTATAACCTGTTACGATTTCGCATTCTCGGTTCCACAAAACAAAATCTCCATTATAATCAAGCGCATCGACCATAACAGGCATGTTTTGTAAAATCGTATGTAGTTCCTCCTCTTTCCGAGAAAGCAACGTTGTATTTTTACTTTGAAATACCTTTATTGCACCATCTAAAATTAAACTTGAGAGCATTTCAAAGTATTTTTGACAACTGAAAATTTCACTTTTTTTGGACCATACAACAAAAGATCCTAAATGTTGATTGTATAAGAAAATGGGGATTTCAATCTTTGGAAGTTTACTCTTTTTTATCTCATTCATTCCGAATGAAAAAACACACTCTTTTTCAGCATCAAGAAGTTGATGTGATATGTTAGTTAATTTATAAAATTGTTCTGCCATGGTTTCTATTGTACTCACATCAATAAGTTCCATTAGCCGCGAATTCATTCTTTGTTCACCTCAATATGTAAAATTAATACAAATCTAAAATTCATACTTCTCCATTATACGAAGAAAGCTAGTGTAGGTATATAGCTGTAGAATAATTATTCGAACAAATTTTATTTTTCAATTAAAACAAGAAAAGAATATATTTCGTCCATTCCTCATTTATTGTCTAGCTAACTTGAATTCCTCCTTACATTCACTGAATTTTCACTTGAGAGTCATACGCGTCACTAATAGCGGTATAAACATGCAATAAGTATAAAGTTCATAAAATATTCACAATTTCTATGAAAAATATACACATTTATTCCAATATATTCTATATAATGAAATGTAATAAGGCTTCTATGAATCTCATAGAATACCTTACCCCTAATAAAAAAGAAAAAAGAATCCATTTGGATTCTTTTTTCTTTTTTTAATTACATTACATATTTATATAAAGCATGTGCCACACCATGTTCTTCATTTGATAACGTTTCGTATTTACACATTGCTTTTATTTCTTCAACTGCATTTCCCATTGCAATTGATATATTCGCTTTTTCCATCATAGAAACATCGTTTAGTCCATCACCTATCGCTACAGTGTTTTCAACCGGAATATTAAGATGTTCTGCTAAAGTATATAATCCATTCCCTTTTTGAGCATCTCGATGATTAATCTCTAAATTGTGCCAATATGAAGATGTAATTGCTAAATCTGTATTATGAAGAAATGTTTCTTTTAGTTTTTTTAATTTCTCAATATCATAAGAAAATGGTAATAGTTTATGCACATGTATATCTGTTTCTACAATTGGTTTACAACTTTCCGTACTATGAAACGCTGTATGCTCAAGATATAATGCTGCGATTGTTTCTAACTCTTTCAAGTCGAAATTTTCTTTTGAATTCTTCACATACTCAATTTCATTACGTACACTCTCTACTCCATAATCTGGTACGTACACACCTTTATCAGTATAAAGCTGATAATATAAACCATTCTCTTCAAGATATTCTACAATTTCAAGTGCCTGCATATTTTGAATTGGATATCTCTTCATCATTTTTTTATCTTTATATATAAGAGCCCCATTTTCCGCAATGATTGGACACTCTAAATTAACTTCTAACAATAATCGCTCAATGTCAACAATAGAACGTCCTGTACAAATTGCTACAACATGGCCAGCTTCTTGACATGTTCGAATTGCTTCTGCATTTTCTTTACTTATCATTTTATTCCCCGAAAGAAGAGTTCCATCTAAATCAATTGCGATTAATTTCATTATTTCTTCACCACTTTCTATAAATACACGAGTTCTAACTAATTATTAGGTATCGTTTCCATACAATCCTCGTGAGGTACTTCTTATTTATAATTTATGAAAAGCGTTTCAGGTCAAGAAATAATTAAAAATAAAATCCAAAGCTTTTCTTTTTAAAAAAGCTTTGGATTTTAAACTATGAATTATAACTAATGTATTTTGTCTCACACATGTACACGTTTTTTTCTTCAGTTGGGATATATACTTTAAACTTTTCTAATCGTTTTCCATAGACATGAATCGTAATAACGCTTTCATTTTTGCTAATTTCAAGAATATGACAATCTGCTGGTGGAATTACTTTATCAGTTTCTCCTTCTCCCAAATAAAGATTTCCTGTATGTGTTAAATAAACAAGTGAATTTCCAAGTTGTTTCGTTTGTATAAAGTTCTGCACCATTATCCTTCCTGAAAAAACGCCTTCTACTCCCCATGTGCCGTCATGATCATGTAAAGGTGTAGATTGTCCATCTTTCCATACGAGAGCTAGTACTTCAAAACGTTTGAGCGGATCTTCATACAATAAATGTCTTGCATATTGGGTCAAATTGGCCTTCTGTTTTTCTAACGGAAGCCATGTTTTCTTTTCTAAAAGTTCTTCTAGTAATTTTTCAATGCCACACACTATTTCTTCTTCAAATAAACCGTTTTCCATAAGATCTGTAACACCTTTAATAAACTTTTGAAATGATTTACTTCCATTACAAGTCAACATAAGAATCCTCCTCTACGTTTTATACAATTCCATATTAAGGTAATTGCCGAAAACTCACAATTGAGAAACAAAAAACAAGATGCAAATGTATGCACCTTGTTAAGATTTTTATTTGGCTTTCAATCGAATAGGTAAGTATTTTAATGTTTGTTCATTTTCCAATATACATTTTTCTAAACAGAAAGATGGAGATAGCTCTATTTTTTCAAAAGCATTTATAAAGGTAGTTAATGCAATCTCAGCTTCTAAACGTGCAAGTGGTGCTCCTAAGCAAAAGTGAGGACCTTTCCCAAAGGTTAAATGCTTTTCATTTCCTGTTCGATGTACATTAAATTGAGAGGCTTGTGAAAATTTTTTCTCATCTAAATTCGCTGCACTAACCCACGCAACAATCATCTGATTCTTTTTCATGAAAGGACCAAATATATTTGTATCCTCTGTAATCCTCCGGGCCAATGTAACAGGAAAGCGATAGCGTAATACTTCCTCAATCGCTTTTAAAATTAAGCTAGGTTCTTTTCTTAACTCTTCATAAATTCCAGGTGAATCTACTAAAAAGCAATAAAAGCTATTAATAATTAAATTTGTAGTGGTTTCATTCCCAGCCGCTAGTAAACCTAATGAAAAGGTTACAATTTCTTCATCGGTTAATCTTTCGCCTTCATATTCAGCTCGAATTAAATCAGAAATGATATCATCGGTTAAATGATATCTCTTTTCCTGAACAATCGGTAGAAGGTATGCTTTGAATTCATGTAATGCTATCCCTTTCTCAGCATCCAGATCATTAAACTTTTCTTTACTATACGGCATAAATAAAATATCAGACCATTCTTTAATTTTTTTACGATCTGTTGTTTGGACTCCTAATAAATCGGAAATAACGGTAACAGGTAAAGGTGCAGCAAACTGTTCAACGATATTAACTTCACTACATTTTTCGATATGTTGTACAAGTTCATCTGCGATAGCCTGTATTCGAGGTTTCCACTGTTCTAAACTTCTTGGAGTAAATGCCTTAGAAACAATGGAACGTACATTGCGATGTTCTGGTGGATCTGTAGAGTTTATATTTATTCTAGTTTCTAAAGGAGGGATTGAGAATTGTCTGCGCTCCCTTCTACTTGAAAATAAGCGATAATCTGATAAAACACGATTTACATCATCATATAAAAAAACATTCCATACATCCTGCTCTTCATCATAATGAACTGGGTGATTATCCCTCATCAAACGATACCATTCATATGGATTCCATAATTCTTCTTTTGTTTTCAGCTTTGAAATTTCATGAACTAAAATAACATTTTCAGGTGAAGCCATAGTTCTTTCCTCCCTTTTCTTTTACAATAAAAGTGATAGGTCGGCAGTCCAAAGTTGTATAAACTATCATATGTTATTTTAACATATACCAAAGGGGATTTTTCATTAGAGAACTTGAGAAATATATAAGGGGGATTTTTATGTACGTTGACATTTTACTACTAGCAGAATTAACGACAGGACCAAAACATGGATATGAAATTAAAAAAAATGTTCAAAATCGTTTAGGTGAAAATTTCGAATTAAATCACAACATGCTTTATCCTGCCCTTCGGCGCTTTGAAAATATGGGTGCTATAACGAAAAAAATACATAAACAAGTCGGAAAACCAAACCGAAATATGTACGATATAACAGAAACAGGAGAAGAAATTTTTTCTGAAATGTTACGAGAGTTTCCCGAAAAACTTGCGACAAACAATACAGAATTTCTTGTTCGTATTGCGCTATTTGAAAAACTTGACTATGAGGATAGAAAAGAGATTTTGACTGTACGTCAAAACGTACTATATAATCAGCTTACTGCTATTCAGTCTCTAGATGTTACCTCATCTTTTATTACTGAAGTCATTGAATTTAGTAAATCACGAATTGAACATGAATTGAGTTGGATTACATCACTTATGAAAAAAATATGAAAAAATAACAAGAAAAGTTAAAAACAATGAATGAAAATGATATTTATTATCAATACTATAATTAATAAAAGGGCAACCACGATTTGGCTACCCTTCAAACATTTACACTTCTGGATCGAAAGTTTTGCAATCTGTTTCTTCCGTTGTAGATGCATGTTTACCTTTATGACTTACTACGTAAATTGCCTCTGCACTACATTTATTACCGTTCGCCCAAAATTTACAGTTATTTACTTCACATAAAACGTCTTGTGCCATAGTATCACACCTCCTTGTTCTATTATCATTAACAAAATTCGGAGGTATGATACTCTTTGTCATGCATTTTTTATTCCCTTTTTAGCTTTCTTAATGGTTCAATATCTCCTCGTACAATCACATCTATATTTTCAGTTATTTTTTCAATGTCAAAATGCCACCATTGAATTTGTAATAATTCTTCTATTATTTCATTTGAAAATCTCTCTTTTATTTTATTTGCTGGATTTCCACCAACAATTGTATATGGTGCGACGTCTCTAGTCACAACAGATTTAGCTGCAATGATTGCACCATCTCCTATTTTTATTCCGGGCATAATAGTTGTGTCCATACCAATCCAAACGTCATTTCCTATAACTGTATCGCCTTTGTAAGGTAAATCAGACAAACTAGGTGTATACTTCTCCCACCCATTTCCAAAGATATTAAATGGATATGCCGAAAATCCATCCATCCGATGATTCGCTCCGTTCATAATAAAGTTAACTCCAGATGCAATACAACAAAACTTTCCAATAGTAAGGCGATCCCCAAGAAATTCATAATGATGTAATACTCGATTTTCAAATGTTTCTCCATCTTTCGCATCATAATAAGAATAGTCACCAACAAGTATATTAGGTTTTGTTATTGTATTTTTTATAAATTGAACGTTTTGATTTCCTTCAATAGGGTATTTAATATTTGGATTAGGATTCATTTTGTACAGCACTTCCTTTACCACTTATTTCACTTTCTACCGCTATTACTGGCTTTAAATTGTATATAGGTAAAATAAACAATAATCCAATTATAAAAAGTAAAGCCGTCCCTTCATACATCATACTTAATGAAAACATCTCTTTTAATGAGCCAGCTATACTCATCGTTACTACCATTGAACCGGTAAATAGCGGACTTAAAATACCATTTACACGACCTATAAAATCGGTATCGCTATTTTGAATAATAAGCGTATTAATACCAATTTGGATACAAGGAAGAGCTAAGCCACTAAAAAGCTGAGCTGTAAGTGTCACCCATAAATTTGTAGAATATCCTATAATGCCAATACCAATTGCTTGACCAAGCATACCGATAATTAACATCTTTTGCGGAGCAACGTTTTTCGCAAATACCATTGCTAATGCTCCGCCAACAATCATTCCCGCACCATTTACTGTTAGTAGCCACTGTAAACTCTCTTTTGATAATCCTAGCTGCTCAGTCACAATAAATATACCTAATGGTTGAATTAATCCTATACCTAGTCCTGCAGCCATAAAGCAAAGCCCTAGCAAAGTTAATGCTTTTTTCTTTTTGACATACTTAATACCATCCTTCATCTCCTGCAGCAGAGTGATATCTTTCTTTTCTACGTCGTTTTCAAGATCTTTCGGAAGAAATAACAATACAACTGCCGCAAGTAAAAACGAGATACCTGTTATGATGATTGAAATATAAATTCCAAAACTATGAAAGATAAATGTCCCTAGAATTGGTCCTAATACCATAAATATTGCAAATATCGTTTGATATATAGACATCGCTAATTGAATTTGTTCCGTTGATAAATGTTGTTTAAACAACTTCATTCCAGATGGTTGTGAAAACTGTGAAAGGATTGCAGAGATGAGTGTCACAAAAAACACAATTTTCCACGTTCCAAACATAAGCGTAATTAAGACAGCGAATACTGAAATGGAACTTAACGTTTCACACCATATCATTGTCTTCTTTGGCTTCCACCTATCAGCAAAGGTACCGCCAATAAATGAAAAAATAAAAATTGGAGCGAATTCAGCAACTGAAATCATGGAAATAGCAAAAGCATCACCTTTTGTCATTTCCATTACATATAGTAATACCGCAAAGTTTCGAACCCATATTCCTATTTGTAAAAATAATGCTGATGCTAAAATCCCTTGTACAAACCGATTTTTTAATACTTGTGATACCCCATTGTTTTGTTTCGTTACTACATTCGTCGACATAAAAAAGCCTCCTATTTCATGTTCTGAACAGGAGGCAGCACAAATCATATAAAAAGACTATATATTCGCAGAGCGAAATACATCCCTTTTCTATAAATGTACAGACTAACCCTATTCAGAAGAATATTTCGTTTTTTAACGAAGATCTCTTACAAATAGAATTAGTTGATCATTGGGATGTCTTCACCCTTCCGTTTCGAATTTAAATAACACATACATACTCTATGTAAATCATTTTCGATGTATGCATGTCTACTTTTAACTATTCTAGAAAGTTAAAGGCAATTCCTCTAAAGAACGCATTAAATAATTACCTTGCCATTTAATTTCTTCACGATTCCCTTTTATTTTTAGTTCAGGCATTCGATTAAACAAAGTAGTAATAGCAATCTTTGCTTCTAACCTCGCAAGTGGAGCTCCTAAGCAGAAATGGCTACCATGACCAAAGGCAATATGGCGATTATTTTCCCGAGTAATATCGAATACTTCTGGGTTTTCAAATACAGTTTCATCACGGTTTGCAGAAGCTAAGGCAATGACAACCATATCTCCTTCTTCAATTTTTCGATCATGAATTTGAAAAGGTTCATCTGCCCATCTTGAAGTTGTAACCTCAACTGGAGAATAATATCGTAATCCTTCCTCAATAGCGGCATCAATTAATTTTGAATTTTCTTTCAATAAATGTAATTGATCTGGATTTTCAAGAAGTGCTAATACCGTATTTGTAATTAAATTCACTGTCGTCTCGTGTCCCGCCACAATTAGTAACATTATCATTGAATATAGTTCCCGAGCGCTAAGTTTATGTCCTTCACTCTCTGCAAGTATTAAAGCACTCACCAAATCTTCTTTTGGCTCTTTTCGTTTAATATCAACTAAATATTTAAGGTATGTAATAAACTCAGATAGTTGCTTTTCAGTTTCTCTTATTTCTTCTGGTGTTTCTGGGTAAGCAATGACAGCATGAGACCAAATTCTAAATTTCGCTTGATCTTCTTTTGGAATACCGAGCATTTCACTTATTACAATGATCGGTAAAGGGAATGAATAATCATCAACAAGATTTAATAAATTCTTTCGCTCGACTTCATTTAACAAATCATCTGCAATATCCTGTATTCTTCCTTCCAATTGCGTGATCATCTTCGGTGTAAAAGCTTTTTGTACGAGTGATCGTAAACGATTATGGTTAGGTGGATCTGAATTTAACATATGAGTAGTTAAATGATCACTATTGTCAACGGTAAGAAACACATTCAATGCATCTTGAGAAAATACATTGGCTGGATCTTTTTTTAAGCGACTGTCTTTTAAAAGCGGCAAGGCATCTTCATATCTTGTGATAAGCCATTCCGCACCTAGTTCAGTTTTATTCACAAATAAGATAGGTTGCATTTTTCTAGATTCTTTATAAATTTCATACGCATCTTCTTTAAACTGAGCTGAAGCTAAATTAATGCCATCCTCTATGCTTAACCCAACTTTGTTTTTCATTGACATTGTATTCCCTCACTCTCATTTGTTTTTGAAAACCAACCAACATATGCATTATACTCTAATAAAAACGCGAAAATTGTAAATTTTCAATCTAAATCTTACTTCGTATATTGAAAAATAAAAAAGTGAGAGAGTACAATCGTTTTACTCTCCCACTTCTCTTTATGCGAAGCACATAAAATTACTAATTTGTTGATAGCGATAACTTACTTTACGACGACGACCACCTTGCCAAGTGTAACCTGATACTCCGCTTCTTCTCACTTCAGTCGGAAAGAACCATAAATCCCTTCCAAAAGGTCCAGGACGATGTAAACGTAAATAGCCCCATCTTCCTAAACAGTTACACATCCATGATTTCATATTGCCTGGTTGTGCTGGAGAAGCAAATGTAGACGGTAACGATGGCGCTTGTGACGGTGGTGGTGACGTTGGAGCATCCTCCGCATCATCTGGTCTGTAATCTTCTTGTTCAATATCTCTCACTTCATTTGTAGGTTCATACCCGTAGTTTTGTGGATTATAATACATCGCTTGATCATATGGATAATTTTGTTGGTTATACATATTAACAAATCACCTTCTTTTCATTCATTACCTTTATCATTCATATGTGATATGCCCTCTCTGGGAAGCTTATGTATAGCCCAAATTCAACTTAAAAAACTCGTATTATTAAAGATACGAGTTTTTCAAAAATAGAATATTTTTATCATCTCCTTAACTTCACACTATAAAAACGCATTTCATCTAACGAACCTTCAAATTCAAATACTTCTTGTTTAATTAATTGTTTCAAGCGATATTCTAAGAAAGTATCTCCAACCAATTGTTCAACAAGACCAAGTGCTTCACCAATTACTCTAGGAGCTTTGAGGAACTCTCGATCAGCACCCACACTTTTCGCGCATTCAATTATAAATTGATCAAAATAATCTTCTTGTACAAAATGCACTTCATTTTCTTTCCACACTCTTAAACATTCTATGCTTTCCGATAATCTATCCCACTCATGTTCACACTTCATGCGCTTCTCTTCAGTTAAATAAGGTAACTTTATAAAACTTTTTTGGAATAGAGCTAAACTTTCAGGTGGTAATTCTCCCGTTCCACGAATATCATACTCTTGTTTTAATATTTCTCTACTTGCTTCAGACGTATTAATAACTCGAATGTTTTTCTTATCCTTTAATTGTGCTATTACAAAACTTAGGCCTACATGTTCATGTGCATTATCAGCCTTCCAAATTGTAATAGGTGTTTCAACAGGAATAGTATGTAGTTCTTCTATAGTTGCTATAAATCTTAATAAATATTCTTCTTCAAAATAACTATCATAAGCAGTTAAGTTATTTATTAACCACTCCTGTCTTGCTAGTTGCCCCTCATTCGTATGCAACCTATATATCGGTCCAATTGAAAAAAATTCCGAAAAAGCAACAACACTCTCTTCAAATAATTCTTCTTGACTTAACATATATTTTAAGCAACCAGCCGTTGAATCATCAAAAGCAATATGTACGTGCGTACTTTCTTTTACATTCCTTTTATAAGTAGGATTACTTGTTAATTGTTTCGGAATATCCATCAAATTTTTAATTGTATCTTCACTATAGTTTTCTTCTAATAAGTTTAAATGTATGAGAATACTTTGAAGTAAATCTTTAGCCTCATCTTCGTACATATCCTCTACAGCATTTTTAATTTTATCTATCACACAAATCCCTCTATTCATTTCAAAAATAACGTAGATTATAGTGTATCATTTTAGTATAGTTCTTTAAAGTCAAATCCAGATTACTACAGCAATCTGGATTTTTAACAAAAGCTCTTCTTATATTTTTGAATTGCTAAATATTTTTACTTTGAAAATCCTTGTATCTAAATGTATAATTATATAAAAACAAAAATATAGGAGCTATATTTATGGATAAAGTACTTACAAATTATAAACATTACTTAAAAAATTGGAGATTTATATTTATTTGCATACTACCTGCTATCGCCTTATTCGTTACTTTCTATGTCATCTTCGAACTACTGTTTCATCAAGATTTCTACCTATCTAACTTAATTTCTGCTATCATATTATTTTTAATATTTATTAACGTTAAAGATAAATTTAAAATTAAAGGCTAAAAAACACTATTTCAAAATAGCCCTTTATTATTGCATCCTACTATAAAATAAGGCTCGTAGTAGATTTTCATAAAAAATAAGAGCACCCTGCAATTGGATGCTCTTATGTGATTAGAGGTTTTTTCTGAGTATTAAATAGGACACGAAGATCTTGTCCTACTACATAATATATGCTTGTACTTATTATTTCGTGCATATATTATGCAACATGTTCAGGTACTTAATATATGCATAGTCATTGCTATAAAATTTACTCAAATATTTACTGTACGATTATCATATTTATAAATTAAAAAACATCCCCAATGGATGTTTTTTATCTAACATTTTAAGCTTCCATAAACTTAGCCGGTACACCAATTTTTTCAACTACAGAAGATATATTAGTAGGATTAATCATTACATTTTCAATACATACTAATTTATTTTCTAATATCCCATTCTCTGTAGTAATAAGTTCTTCAAACCGATCTAAAGTCATTGAGAATTTGTGTTCACTTCCACCATTCATACTAACTTTTACATACTTCATAGTGTCACCGCCTTTCATAATAATTTACATTTCGACAAGAATGCGCTTACATCCTTTTTATTTACTCTTAGATTTCTCACGTTTACATGTATTTTGAGAAAAGAAACTACTATTATTTACTCACAAAATTATTGTTAATAAGAAAGATAAAGATAACAATGCACAAAGTGGAATATATAAACCGGTATCCATTCTAGCAAAGTGTGTATCTTTTTGTCGTTTAAAGATACCAAAATAATTGAACTCACCAATTACTCTAATAGAAAAGACGATCATACAAATCCAGGAACCGACTTGAATAATAACATTAGGAACTGCAAAATGAACAATTTTTGCTTGTTGCAACAAAATTATTGCTGCCATACTTAATAATAATGCAATGACCAATGTCATTCCGGCATGAGGTGTAAACGCCTTTTCCCCTGCTTTAGTTGGAATAACACTATTTGTCCCCCAATTACCTCCGAAAGCCCAATATACATGTAAAAAACTAACTAAGAATAATATACAAGCAGATATATATGTAATGATAAGCATTTTATCCTCCCCTTATTTCATTTTGGTTCCCACCTATAAAATATGCTGTTCCCCCCACATTAGCAACCTTCATTTCATTACATAAAAAAACCGTAATGATTTATCAATATTAAGATAAGTCATTACGGGGTTATTAAACCTCATTATGCATTATACCTATTTCTTCGGCGTTCCATCCTTGTTTGACCTTGAACTGCATTTTCTTTGTATGGATCTATTTGCTCTGTCATTTCATATGTTGCAACTGGTTCTTCGTACTTATACTCATGGATCTTTTCTGGCATTTTACTTTTAGATTCTTTCCCACCAAACTTAAATAGTTTCATCTTTAATTTCGGCAATCTTGGAAGTCGAATCTTAATTGATAATCTTTTGCGTTTCTTTTTTGGTCCAAGTAGATTTATATTTTCTTGATTATCTTTCTCTTTGCGGTGAATGAACATCGCAAGTAATCCTCCTAATACAAGTCCTCCAATTAATAGTAATATATATACATAATGGCTTGTCATTAAACTCGTTATGCGTTCAAGTATGACTAACGACTGTACTTCTTTTATATCCCATAGTAAAGCGGCCCATAATGAGAATAAGCCCAAAGTAAGTCCATATGTACGAAAACGGAATAAACATGGAATTAACGCGACACATGCAGCAATTTTCGCATTTGCTATGATTGAGCTTGTTGCAATATCTTGATGCCAAATAACTAACAGTAGTGTTATAAATGGCGCATACGCTATCCAACTGCATATACGTGAATACATCTTTTTAGCAAAATAACTACCGAAACTAGTAAAAAATAAAAGCCCTCCAATATATATAGATTGTTCTAGAGGGATTTGCTTTGTAAGTCCTGCAATTGGAAAGAGGCCGCTCAATAGCATTAAGAGCACATCTAATTTCTTCACAATTCCCCATTCCTTTCAAATTTTTTCAATTAATAAAAATCGTTTTTCCATATGAAATAGTTTTTGTATTTCTAAAAAACATATTAATCCTGTCTGCACATAAAGTAAATATGTAAACGAAAAGATACTTGACAAAGGATATCCTTATTTACATAAAAAAATGACAAATCCTGATCGATATAACGAGCAGGATTTGTTTACTAGTATTTAAAGTAGAATAATTGAATCTTTCTTTTCTACTTTTACTACATCTACATCCAATTCATCATCAAATTCTTTAAACTCTCTTGCATCTATGTCAGTAATATAACTCTTTATTACTTTTTCCATATGCATGGAATATGTAATGTGTACATTCTTTTTCGAAAGCATACTAGAATTACAGCACATGTAATGTATCATTTTAGCGATATAATCCCTTTCTACAGGTTTTACACCCAATGGTAAAATTTCAAGTATATATCGCTGAAAAATCCCACTACAATTAAGTGAATATTCACCAGTGCTATAATACATCCCTTTTTGATCTGTATATAAGCCAATGCTATCTAGAGCATCATCAGATTCTATTACACCGTAACTTGGTACATCAAAACCTGTATTTATTCTAATAATATTTAAATTTGGAACCTTTAACACCTCTGGAACAATATCAGGTAAAATATCTATATTAATTTCTTTATTTTGTAACTCTTTTATCCAATATTTTCTCAAATTTGCATCTACAATGAAGTAAACTTGTTCATTTTGTTCTTTTGCATATTGTACAATTTCCATTAATGTTTCGAAAACATATTGTTTAAAAAGAGCCCCCATATCATTTCTCTTTGATGGTTGTGGTAAAAATGCATTATGTTTATTTATATTTAATAATACGTAATCAATCGTTTGCCACTCTGTACTCCCATATAATTTATATAAAATTTCTTTTCCTTTTATTTTTGAAAAAATAGGTAAGAAATCGAATTTCGATATTCGTTCAATTGATAAACTAACATATGTACAAGGTAAATTTATCTTATTCCAACTACGCCTCAAAAATCCTTTTTGTTCTAATAGACTAAAAACACTATTTACAATTGTTTTACGAGATACATTTTGTCCTATAAATAAATTAATAAATGTTGAAATACGGTTTGTTCGTGCAAATCCCTCTCTAATGATTTGTTTTGGATCAATTTTTTCGCGTCCATCACAATTTTTCATTGCGATTAATGCTAATGTCGCATCACTGCGCTTACCCGCGGTAGCATAGACAGCTTTCTTAACATCATCTACAAGATTTGTTTTATATTTTTGGCAATATTGCATTTTATATGGATTTTGTAACACCTTTTCAATATTGTATCTCACAATCTTTAATAACACTGGAAAATCTGTATTCAATACATACGAATTTTCACCAACTTTAGTCAAAACAATTTCGCTATCAAGTAATGCTTGTTCTATTTCCAGCGCTATATTTTCAGACCAAACTTCTAATGTTAATGTCTCTAATCCTTTTGGTGCAAATAAAGGAAATAATTCATTTTTGTTATTTGTTGCTACCTTTTTACATTCTGGAAGTATTGTGAAATAAGAGAATTTACGCTGAAATTCTTTAAATAAATACTCTCTTTCCTTTACTGTTATACCCGGTTCTATTTTAGTACCTTGAACTTTATAAATTCTCTCATTGTATGGAAATAACACCCTTTTATTTTCTCCTACAATATAATCTTTCGGATATTGGAGAATATGGTCTAAATCCACCTCTCCCCCTATTTGAAAATCATCTTTTAAATTTCTAAATATCTTAATCCATTTCATGCCGGTTGTAGCTTGTTGTATTTTTAGTTTTACAAACCGTATTTTTTTATTATTTGACGCAAACTCTGAGGTAGAAATCAATATCATGCCTCGTTTTCGTCTTAAAAGTAAAGGAATATCTGGATGATTATATTCTTGATATTAAGAATGGTTTTATGAGCGTTTCGTACTAGTGTGTTCTAGTTGATTATGGCTATTATTGAGGCAGGCATATCAGCGATAATTTATGTCTATTTTGTATAGGTGTTAGCAAGTTCGTTTGCAAACTTGTTAGCACTTTTTTGTTCAGATAATACACATACTCCTTCGTATATACTGTATGATTAATGTTAAATTTGTCTAATTATATAACATGGAAATTCTACATAATTTTATTAAAAAGTAAACTACTAATACTTGTTTTAATACTTTACTTCAAAGCATTAAAACAAATTTACTAACTACGGAACAAGGAGGCATCACTGTGGACATTCGTGAAGGATTAATTCCAACAGCTCTAGGTACAGCAGTGACAGCAGCAGGTTATGCTCTTAAACAAACTCGTGGAACTAATAAAATGATTGCAAATACAGTATTTGGTTTTGGTTTAGCTCACGTCGTTTTAGGTGTAATCGACCTTGTTGAACATCGTCGTTAGAACGAAAGGCAAGCATTGGTATATGCTTGCCTTTTTGGTAGTGCATTTATTATTCATTTTTCAAAGTATGTTTGTATGACATAATCATTATCAATGAAATTAAATAGATACTTCTGAAAGAGATCTATTATATCGTAGCAGGAGTTATATTTACAGCTGTAATTTTACAAGTTGAAATAGCAAACCTAACGGTTGTAGTTGGATTTATAGGTAATGTACCTAGCACTATACCAAGTCCTGTTTGTTCCACGTTAAAATCTGCTGCAATAGAACCATTACTTGCTAAAAGACTTACTGTAGATCCAATAAACACATCCAATAATTGTCTAATTGGTCGTTCACGACATTCACACTCACATCCTACATCGACAGGTGGAAGTAATGTGATAGGTGGTCCTGGTGGTAAAAAACCTACCCCTGTTACATCAGAAATATTAACCACGAAGGTTGTGGTGCCATCTGTAACTGTAACTAAAAAATCATTTACGGAAGTGATAGTAAATAGAAAGAAAAGTGGGGGCGTGTTTGGTGTGTCTGCAATAGTGCCGAGAATCACAGTTTCTCCAATAAGTTGTTGTAAGACGCTTTGCATAGGGAAAACACAGCAATCACACAGACAACCTTCAGTCCCTCCCGTTGGACCCGTTACTCCTGTTGGACCCGTTATCCCTGTTGGACCCGTTACTCCCGTTGGACCCGTTACTCCTGTTGGACCCGTTACTCCTGTTGGACCCGTTATCCCTGTTGGACCCGTTACTCCTGTTGGACCCGTTACTCCTGTTGGACCCGTTACTCCCGTTGGACCTGTTATCCCTGTTGGACCCGTTACTCCCGTTGGACCTGTTATCCCTGTTGGACCCGTTACTCCTCTTGGACCCGTTACTCCCGTTGGGCCTGTCCCTCCTGTTGGACCCGTGGGGCCGGTTGGTAAAGTAAATGGTGGGATTGGTGGGAGTGTGGGACCAATTAAATTTGGGGTTAATGCATTAGTTTGAAATATCCCATTTGTTTTTTGCATTTCATTTTTATCAAACACTTAACTACCTCCTATGAGTGTACTATACTGTGGTATGACTGTTATCTTACATATACATAAACTTCATTTATCGTAATATAATATGTTTTCCCTATACTATTGTGCACCTTAAATTGTAGTGAACCGTTCACATTTAACTTCCCATCAATTGTAAATCTCTCACCTGCATCTACGAAACCAGCAACATCTTTGTCCTGCCAAGATGGAGCATCATAGAAACGTAGATTGTTAACTTTTGAAATAACGCGCTTTCCAACAATAGAAGAATCTACTGTACTTTTCTTGTTAAACTTCACATAAGATGGATCGTTCTTAATCCACTGATCTCCACCAAGATTTAACCACCCTTCTTTTTCAGCCCACACAATATAAGACTCTGGTTTGTTTAACTGACGAATCTTAGAATAGCTTGTGCCAGGTCCTTTACGTAAATTAACGTTATAACCTTCAATATAAGCAATCCCATCTGTTACGGATGTTGGTACTTCCGCTGGTTTAGATGGCTTCTCAGGAACAGAAACATCTACACTAGAATTATTATATGCTCTTTGTACATCTGCTCTAAATTGAGATTCTGAAACACCATGAGACTTTAAGTAGTCAATTGGATCTTCATGATCCGTACCGCCAAGGTAATGAGTTACATCGCTGTGTGTCCATAATCCTTTTTCTACAGCTAACCCACGGTCACGTAAGATTTTAGCTAGTAACTTAACGTATTTGTCATAGCTGCGTTTGAATTTTGTATAATCAGCTGTTTCGCATAACTCTACATGTACAAAGCGCTTATTCGCAGCAGGACCGCCGCCATAAGCAATGTATTTTGTATCAGCAATTTGGATTGTTTCGTCCCAATCGACTGCATAGTGAACAAATGCATTTCTCCATGTACGAGACTCATATTTTTGAATGTTAATAGCTGGAGCTTCTGGAGTTGCTGTAGAATGCGCTACAACGCCCTCATAAGCACCTACACCATAACGGTAAGGTTGTTTCGGTAAATCAGGAATAATAAGCGTTCTATCAGCAAAAGCACTTGTAGCAAAAGAAACAGCAAGTACTAGAATCATAAGGAACGAGGTAATATGTTTCATTGTCTTTTTCATTTAGCATCAACATCCTTTTTTATAATTTTTGTGTGGTCAAATAATCCACTTGCTGACAGTCCAATGATGATTCCTTGAAATACATTTGTTTTGATATCTCCGCCCAAAAATAAAACGCCTAGCACAATGCCAAACGTTAAATTCAATAACGGAACATATTTTGTTTGTAATCCAATTGTTTTTACGATCTGCGAAAGGCCAACTACAATTCCAATCATTACAGTAATTTCAAACATTACATACCACCTCCTTTCATTAAGAAAGTGAGAATGCCACCAACAATTCCGCCAACTATAAGTCGCAAAATCCAGGTAGTATTGGCGCTGATTTTATCTAGCTGTTTGTTGATATTGATAATGTCTTTCTCGTTACCTGTTGTCCGCATTTCTAAACTTTTAATCTCTAAGCGAATGTCCTTAATATCTTGCTTTATTTCTTGAACATCACTTCGTACATCTTGTAATCCTTCCACTTTGACCACCCCTTTTAGGCAATAAAAAAAGACCAGCTTATAGCTGCTCTGGTTTCTCACTAATTAATTTTTGAACTAAATCTGTTAATGTGGACACATCGCTTGCTAGGGTCGTAACCTGCTCTTTTAGTTGTTTATTCTCACTTTTAACAGTAGTTAACTCTTCGTTAAATTGATGATACTGCTGTTGGAAAGCTACAATAAAGATTGAAACAGTATTATATAAATTTATAGCCCGTTTCTCTTTATCTGTAAATATAGCGTCCGTATCGTCTGCAATCATACCGAAATACGTTTCAATTTCTTTTGTTGTATATGGTTCTGTTTGTTCTTCTGGTTTGTTCACACGCATTTGATACAAATCATACATGTCGTCTCTGAAATTGTACTGTTTTATAGCCAAACTCATGATTTTATCAAGAGCTGAGAAAGGAATATCTTTTATATTCTCTTTCATATTTCTAGCTGACGTAGGATTAAATGCTTTCGCCCACATTTGACCATTAGCATTTATATTTTCTTGCGCTCGTAGTGTTCTTAATTCTATATCTTTCCATCCTTGACCCATCATATCTTTAATCTGTAATCCGTTGTTATAACCTTGTACAAAACTTGATCTTATCATTGCATTACCCATGATTAAATCATGATCGGTGGCGCCGTTTATGAAATGTATTTTATAGTCACTGCCTTTTCTTTTGAAAGTAAACTGTCCCTTGTTATTGTTAAAAATATGCGGTTCAGTTGTAGTTACAGAGAAGTAACCATATCCTGGAGCCCATCCTTCAGATTCAAAAATAATATCATTCAAGTTTTGAAAACGAAATTGTCCATCTGAATATACGCTCAGATGTCCACCGTCATTCTGCATTTGAATATAATTTGACCAAATATTAGTTCCTTCTGCATTTTCTCCTTTAGAAACCCCAAATTTTGCATACGCTTTAGAAGGTTGATCGACTCCATTAATTCGCGGCATGACTTGATAAATATAAAATGATCCTGTACCAGCGTATTTTCTATTATCAGAACCAAGGACTAATGAAGGTTGAATACTTCCATCATTTGTCTCCATAAATCCTATATAACCACGTGGCTTATCTAAATCGAAAATCTTCATGTCTTGTTTATTTATTTCAACAAATCTGTTTCCACTCGTTTTAAGTGTTACTCCCTCTAAAACTTGCCCTTTGATATGATCCGCTGTAATAAAACCTCTTAAGTTAATCCTATTCGCATTCAAAGTAATGTTTTCTTTACTCATATTGAATGCTGCGATTACATCATTTTCTTTTACAGATATACTAACACCCTTTTCAGTTAACTGAAGACGGGTTTCCATATCTCTTATATAAGATGATGTGGCAAATTGCCCATTTGCTTGTTCTTTTGTATATACCTCTGTCTTTTTGGCTGAAGCATTAATCCCCTGTTCATTGATAATAAAGCGGTTATCAATCAAAGTCATTTTTTGATTAAATTGCTCAGTTGCAAGTTTGTTAGCTAATTCGCCCAACAAATCTTGTTTATTTTTATCGACTGTTTGCTTCAACTCAGGTATCTTAAATCCAGCAACATAATTTTCTACTTGTTTAAGCTCAACTTTTGCACCAATTGCTGTTGCATGTTGTTCGAGTTTTGTATTTGCATCAGTAAGCTTTTTCCCTTGATCTGATACAACATTGTTTAAATCGTTCACTGTGGAAGATAATCCAGTTGCTGTTTGTTCTACTGTAGTTATGCGCTTTTCGAATCCAGCTTGACTATTCTTCACCTTAGATACAGTATTTGTTACACCATCCACATTTTTTTCAATCTCGGTTGTTTTTTTAGTGAATTCATCATTCGTTACTTGATTTTCTGGAGCTGGTGTCCAATCCTGTGGCTTATTACCTTTATATAAAGCGACCCATTCTACAGTGGCTTTTGTAGTGTTACTCGGAAAGTTATATAGGCTCAACTTTCTTTCATTTCCACTCGTTACTGCTACAGCTTTAAAAGTTACATAGGTAATTCCATTCGCATAAACACTTGTTGCATATCCAACATTACTAGACCCACCATTCATCCAAATACCAAACTTTTGACCTACAGGTACACTCCCTTTAATTACAAAAGTATATTCTTCACCTGCAACAAAATTTTCAGTTAGCGAAAATACATTGATTAAATAATCCGTTTTTTCGTATTTAGCATTTGAATCTAATAACAGATTACGTCCACCGGCTTTATCGCTATTAACCTTTGTTTCTACAGTTGTTAACTTTTCACTAATCTTTCCTGCTTGTTCTTTAACTTCAGTTGTGGCCTTCTTTAGATCATTAGTTGTTTGTTGCACATCAGAAATAGCCCTTTTTGTACCTTCCGCATTTGATTCGACAGTATTTAATTTATTACTAATTTCAGTATCTTTTTTCGTTAATGATTCAATAGAAGTTTTAAATCCATTAGAATCCTGTTCAAACTTAGTTACTTTCTTATCAATTTCACCTTGTTTATTTTCAATATTAGAAATTGTACGGTTGACACCTTGTAAACTGTCCTTTACTTCGTTGAATTGTCCCGTCACCTGATTTTGTGTCTCTTGAACCTTTTGATTTAATTCTGTTTTTGTTGATTCAATATCTTTATTAACCTGATCAAGTGTTTCTTTCTTAACGGATTCAACATCTGGTACAACCGATTCCCAAGCTGCGCCTGTCCATATTTTCAAAATACCAGGCTTCCCATTACTAATATCACGCCAAAGTGTTTTATAAGGTTGCATCCCCGTTGTCGGTGGATTCTTAGCTTCAATGATTTCTACCGTGTTATTTTTAAGATTCTCTTGAACCTTTTCAGCCAGTGTTTTCGCTGCTTCGGATTCTTTCTTAGCATTACTAGCTGTTTCATTTGCATCTTTCACTAATTTATCTAACTGATCTATCAGCTCTTGTTTATTGCCTAATGACCCTAAGATTCGATTATAAATTTTTCGTAGTTCTTCGTTTGGATCAGTAATTTCGCGATAATCACCAAACACATATTTATCTTGTGTAAGGTCCGTAAAAGATTCATCACCAGCAATTACACGTGCTTCAAGGTATAACTTAGGTGTGAATCCTGTATCTTTGATTCGGATCGTATCTCCCTCATTAATTAGTTCATGTGCTAGTCCGAAAATACGTCCAATCGATTGTGCTTCTACTTCATAAGAAACTGAAGAATTGACACGTTTTTTTAATTCTATTTCCATTAAAGTCATTAAACGTTTTGGAGTCATGTCTAATTCTTCAGTTTCTGGTGTATAAAAACCAAATTTATGTTTACCACGTTCATTCCATCGTTGAAATGCATCATTATCAACAATATAGGGAAGTCCCCTATTGATACTTTCAATAGTAATTACATTATCGCCTTCACCTTTCACAAAGCCAACTAGTGCTGTACAAATATCCCTTGAATGTTCAATACGTGTAACACCTATTAAATCTTTCCCCAGTTCTATTTCTTTCCCCGTGTCTCGACCACGCCTTTGAATCATATCAACATACCATCCAATGATTTGTGAACCTTGAATCTCAACTCGGTACTGGATTTCTAATTTAAATAAAGAAGCTATTTTTTTTAAAAATGTTAACGGATCAATAAATTCATCAATAGTCATCGTGTGGAATCCTGCATAATCTGTTTTTCCACGTTTCCATTTCATTCCTACTAGGGCCATATCAATGAATTCGTTTACTGTTTTACCTTCTATTCGTTGTGGTTTTATAATGCCTGACTTAGCGATTTGAACCCAAGCTCCTGAAGCATATGTGGTAATGGATCGTTTATCCGAATTCTTCTCAGCTTCTGTAATAACATATGGTACAATTCTTCCGTCTCGTACTTCTTTTAAAACAAGGTTTTGTTGTTGTAACGTAGCCGAATGAGTTGTGCCATCAAAAACTGTAAAATCCAACATATCAACATTGTTTTTGATTTCCCAATGCCTTTTATCATCCCAATAGTCCTGCGGCTGAATAGCTGCAACGATTTGATTTGTTTTAAAATCCACAATATGCAAAATGCCGCTTGGTGTTCTCATCTATATCTCTCCCTATAACTAACAGTCGCTTTAACATCTGCTGGCATTATATTGATACGATTCTCACCACGTATTACAGTTGGAAAATTACTAAAAATGTCTTTTAAATTAATTGCATTCTTACCGTTAATTGTTACAAGACTTTTTTCTGTATCAATAATAATTTTGTCCCGTGTGTCAAAAATGTAAGGCGGATCGTTTTTTGTATTTAAATTCACTTTCCAAAATTTCAAATCACTAACTGACATCGCTTCTACTGGTGGAACTTCTTGCCATTGCATAATACTAATCTGAAGTTGTGCGGCTTTTTCCATATGGTAGTTATTTTCATCTGTCCACCGTGCAAAACGTTCTGAATCATCTTTCTCTGTCCCTGGCAAGAATTTTGAAATATATGCTTCCCATACATTTCCGGTTCTAGCTATCCACAATCGTCCGAAATACTGATTCCAGGTATTCGGATAATCACCACTCTCATAAATCAATCCTGTTTTCCCTGGCTTGTTATCATATCCAATAACCATCGTTCCAAAATTTTGCTCAGCTTGCCAAAAGAGATCGTTCATAGCAATTTTTGAAAGAACCTTGCTATTTTCATCGAGTATCGCTATCTCAACTCGGCCCATTTCATTAATCTTTTTACTCTTACATGTAACATAGGCTTGCATAATAAAATCTTGTACTGGACCCCCAGGTATGTTCTTTTTAACAGCTGCACCATGCCATCCTTTGCCTGTACTGGTACCAAAATCAGAACAAAAGAATTGGTATTTATCTGACTTCATTTCACCAACTGGATTACCATCTTCCATTGAACTGACTTTACTCCATCCTACCGTGGTAGCCATTTCGTCCCATATAAGTCTTTGATTTCTTTCTACAGGTAATTGCTCTGTTTTCAAAGGATAACCAATTCTGAAGTAATCACGATTATATGGATGCTCACCAAACCACACATCTAAAAATGTACTTGGTTTCTGAGCTTCGACTTCAATAATTGGAGATGCTTCTATATTCCCTTGATTGGTAAAAGAAGTTGCAACTTCAGTAGAACCATTTTGAGAGAACGTATGGGTATTTTGTTTTCCTAATTTATATGGCATTGGACAAACAAAAGTAATAACCCCTTTACCTCTATTAACTATTTCATCCAAGTCTACAGAACCATCAATTAATGCTAGATAAGTCCTATCTAATTCATCATCAAAAATAAGTTCGGCTGGTTGCTCTGTATATAGCCAATCCGCTAAATCTTCTTTTACCTTTTGTAAATCAGCCATATCTTTTTTCGCTTTAATCACAAGAGGAACATCAATACGCCTTTCCTCTGTTTCTGTATTAAGAAAAAGAGCCCCTGCTCGATGAGGGACTCTTACTAATTTTCTTTTAACTGGAGCCCAGGAAGGGCGTTTTCTTCCAACTAGCATTTGAATATAATCTTTTCTAATCTTATTAAAAGTAAAACTGAGTTTCTCCAACTTGCTCACCACCCTTAAAATTCCGCTCTTCTTTTTTGGTCACGATCTTGAAGCTTTGTAGTATATGCGTAACTTCCGTTTGCTAATTCTTTTCCATCTAAAACGTTTGTCATATTTACCGTTAAATTCAGTTCTTGTTCTCTACCTGATCTATCCGAGAACATAGTTTTTGCTGTAGGTGCGTTGTTATAAAGTGATTGTGGTTGCGTATACCCATTAAAATCACCCAGTGCATTATGCGGGATACTATAATGCGCAGTTTGGAATCCCAAATCAAAAACAGATGGCATATTACTCATTTGTTTTTTAACAGTTCCAACTACATTTTTTGCTGCATCCACAACAAAACGTTTCCCTTTATCCATACCAACCCCAACGCCTTCTGGTACTGCGCTACCGACTGGAATCATCACTTTAGATGGACTGTTAATTTCTAAAGCTCCAGAAATAGTCTTTTTAATGTCATTTGCAATTCCCGCTGCCTTACTGAACAGACCGCCTGAAGCATCATCTAATCCTTTACCAAGCCCTTCTATAATTGATTTACCGATGGAACGTAGATTTATAGTACTAAAGAATTTTTCGACTGTATTCCACTTATCCTCAATGTCATGTTTTATTTCTGACATTTTATCTTTAACAGCTTTTTTCTGTTCCTCAAATTTTCTTGAAACAGTATTTTTGATTTCTTCTACTTTATTACTGGCTGCATTTTTCATCTCGTCATATTTATTGGAAACATCCGAACCCATTTCTTTCATTTTTCGAACAACATCATCTTTCATAACTTCAAACTTAGATTTTACTTGTCCAGTTTCCCAATCTACTTGATTCGCATGTTCCCCAGCTTGGGATTTTGCTTCACTCACAATTTCCTTATGCTTATCTCTTGCCGTGGAAACTGTACTATCATACTGACGTTTTGCCTCAGCAATGATTGCATTCGCTTCATCAGCAGTAATTGTTTTATTTTCATCACGCTGACGAATTGCCTCTGCAATTTTTTCATCGCGCGTCTTTTTCGCATCTTCAATAACTTTATCTCTTGCTTTGGCACTATTCTCTACAACTTCCGCTGCCTGTCTAGCTGAAATCTCACTAGCCTGTACGCGCATATTTTCAAGAATAACTTTTTGCTCCATTTGATTTTTAGACATATGCTCTACAGCAACTCTGTCCATTTCATCTTGTAAAGCTTGCAAGGAGATGCGTTCTGATGTTGTTAACTCTCTGTTTTCTCTCGCTGCGGTTTGAAGAATTTCTTTGATTTTATTTTCTTTTTCTTGGGTCTTTAATTTTTCTTGTTCGTAATGCTGATTTAGTTGCTCGATACGCTTATTTTCTTCTTCTGCTGTTAAAACGTATGAATCAGCGAAAAACTTTTTAAGGCCTTCAATCTCTTTTTGTTGTCTTGCATTTGTTTTTTCTATAATTGTATTAGCTAACTTGTCATATTGTCCGATTAGCTTTTGTGACTGTTCTTCAGTTATCACTTCATGATTCAATCTAATTTCAGTTAACTTTTGTCTAATACCATCAGATAACTTAAAATACTCACCAAGAACTTTCTTTGTGGACGAGCTAACTTTACCTTCTGTATTCGTAGCAAAACGATCTACCGAAGCGATACTGTCCTCTGTTGCTTTTTGATATGCTTTATATGCGACAACACCAGTTCCAATGAGAGCGGCTGCAATTAAGCCAACTGGTCCAAATAATAAACCTATTGCACTTCCTAAGAATCCAACCGCAGCACTAGCAAGACCTGCAGCACCACCAACAATCCCTAATGATGTTGCCAATGCTCCAATCCCAGACATGATCATCCCAACTGCAGCAAGAACTACACCTATTGCCGTTGCTACCGCCGTTAGCGCAAGAACAATACCACCTGTAATTGCAATGGCCTTTTGTACTGGACCTGGTAATGAGTTAAATCCATCTACAAGTTTCTGCAATCCAGCAACAAAAGCACTAACCACAGGGGCAAGTGCGTCACCAATTGTCTTTTTCATTGTAGAAAATGCCGAGTCTAATAATGTAATTCGTCCTTGTAGAGTATCAATTTTAGTTGCTGCAACATCAGCTGCTGTAACCTTCGACATGGAATCCCACATCTCATTAACACCCTTTGCCCCTTCTTTAAAGAGAATAGTTGCACCACGTACAGCATCCGAACCGAATAATGTTTCTAAAGCCATACTTCGTTGTTGGTCTGTTAAATCTTTCATAGACTCATGAAGTGTTCCTGAAATATTTTCTAGACTTTGAATATGCCCTTGTTGATCATAAAATTTTGATGATAAGAAAGCCGAACTCGTGGCTAACTCACGGAATGCTGTATCACATTTATCGTTCCACTTTGTAACCCCTTCGGTTTTCATTACGTATTTTTCTAAAGCAGCTTCTATATCTCCTACATTTCTTGAAGCTGGTTGAATACCGTTTTTAACTAAGAAATCAAAACCCGCTTGGGCGTTATATGTGATAAGACCTAAATCTTTCATTTTGTTATACGCTTCTTTAGTAGATGGGTTTAACCGCATAAGCATTGTTTTTAGTGAAGTACCTGCATCAGACCCTTTTACATTCGTTATATATGAGCTCTTTATCTCATATTCTCCAATTTTCACTGGAGTATCGGACTATATCATCATCCTCGCCTTACACGTTAGGATGGGACGCGCTCGTGGGGTTTTACTGTCCGTTCTGGACTCCATACCCTAGTCTCTGAACCCTTCATTTATTCCTAAATGACTCGGCTGCTGATTAGCATAGTTATATAACCTTAGATTCCCAGCAATTCACGTCCTTTACGCTGCGAATCTCTCCGCAACGGGGCTATATGTTAACCCATTCTGAGCAAATACTGCAAGAGTCGTAGCTGTATCTTTAAACGTCATTCCAGCCCCTGCTGCTACTGCTGACGATGCCGCTAAACCATATTTTAGTTCACGTACATCTGTAGCTGATGCATTTGCTGCACCTGATAATATGTTAGCTGCATCTGCTACTGAAAGATGATCTGCTTTAAATGCATTTAAGGCTGTGGATGCAATCTCTGCCGCCTCGCCTAATTCTAGCTCTCCTGCTGTAGCTAAGTTAAGAGCACCTTCTAAACCACCATTTATAATATCTGTTAAACTAACTCCGGCTTTTATTAATTCCTCTATACCTTGTCCTGCTTGAACACTAGAGTACTTTGTCGTTTCTCCCATGTTAATAGCTAATTCACTTAACTTTTTCATTTCTTCTCCAGTAGAACCAGATACTGCTTTAATGTTCGCCATTTGTTGTTCAAAATTCATTGATTCAGTAACCGCGGATTTTAAACCACGTCCTATCGCATAAGTCATTCCGCCAAACACCATACCGATTTGCATTCCTGCATTTTGCAAATGGTTACCTAATGTCTCCATACGATTACCAAAATTCAATAAACGATTACCTTGCTGCTCTAATTCTCGATTTGACTGCTGCAAACCAGTTTCAAATCGATTAAGCTCAGCTGTAGCGCGATGAATTTGTTCAGCATAATGTTGTGCCGATTGACTTGCTTCGCCTTCTTCTGTTTTTGCACGATTATATGCTTGTTGAAGTTCCCTAATCTTTTCTTTCTGCTTATCCACCATGCGAGTGAGAACATCAATTTTTGCCCGTGTTTGCTCTGTTGCATTAGAAAAACCGCCCATGCCTGTTGTAATAGACTGAAATTCAGCCTGTAATGATTTCAAAGAATTATTTAACTTATCCATCCCTTTTTGTTCAGCTTGACGGTTTACTTGTTTTAATTCATTTTCAAATCTATTTAAATCAGCAACCGCTTTATTGACCTGTGAAGCATATCGTTGAGTTGCTGCATCATTTTCACCCAACTTAGCCTTATTTTGATCATAGGCTTGGCGTAATGCTCTAACTTTTTCTTTTTGTGCTTCAATCAATCTATTAAGTGCATCCGTTTTGGCTCGTGTTTGCTCACTAGCGTTTGCAAAACCACCCATACCAGTACTAATTGATTTCAATTCATTCTGTAAAGTCCTTACTGCACGTCCTGAATTCGCAATACCTTGACGAAAGTTCACATTATCAAGGGAAAGCCTAACTACTAAATTATTCATTTCATTCGCCAATGTCTCACCCCCTTGCTAGATAATGTTTTCTGCTGGAACTTCAATTTCATTCGAATTCTGATTTTGGCTATTCGATTCATCTTGTTCACGGTATTTCTGATTTAACCTTAAATAATGCCAAATATCCATTTCATTATCGATGTGATAATGTTTATATCCTTGACGTAATAAAGAGAGGTAGAGCTCATCCATAAACTCACTGAATGTTAGCCCTCCTCCCTCTACGCGTTTGGGTTTTCTTCTTCTCCAGATCCAGAATTACCACCAGCCGCTTCCACTGTTTCATTAATAATTGCATTAATTACATCTGAAGTAGTTGATAAGAATTTACGTGCATCCACACCATCCCAATATTGATCTAATGTAAATTGTCCATCGTATACTTTCACTACAAATTTGACCATCTTATCCATATCCTCTGGACCAGGATTATTTGGAATTTCAGCAAGCTCAGGTGCCTGACGGATTAGACGAGCTGGAATGAACTCCGGTAAATTAAAAGTTTCATTTTTCTTATTGATTCGTAAAGTTAATTTCATAATTTATTCCTCCTTAGTTAATAAAAAAGAGAGAGCTTTTGCTCCCCCTTACTTTCCTGTTGGTGGTGTTACTGGTTTTTCATATACCTTTTTAAACCAATTATCACCAATGGCTTTTGTGAACGTAGGCTCATCAGCATCAGCCGTAAATTTCGGTCTATCATCAAAATCACGTTCAATGAACGATCCTTTAAGTTTTGTAGTCTGGAAGTTCGGTTTATCCTTCTTAGTTTCGGCTTCTTCTTCCTCTTGCGAAAGCTTACCTTTGAGCAACCAAACATACCGATACTTACTATTTGCTTTTAAAAAACGATAACCGATTGCTAAATATGGTTTATCACCTTCACGCTTTTCATCTAATACACCATCTGTAACTTCTGGATATCCTTCAATATCTGCTTTTGCTGATAATGAAAGTCCACGAACTTCAATTTCAACTTCTACTTCTCCATCAGATTCGGCAATCTCTGATTTTTTGTTATCACTCCACATAATTTCTGAAGCTACTTTTTTAGATGTTTTAACCTTTACTGCCCCTTCTAATTTTTTTACATCTCCATATGAAACACCTGACGCATCATCTTTTACTAGTTTTGCATAAACAAGACTATCTACACCGACAGTCGAACTAATTGTAATAATTTCTCCAGCCATCTATAACTCCACTCCTTTCGCGAATCGCATCGCGTAATGAAAAATCTGTGTATCATCTTCATATAAATCAGCAACCGCATAACGTGAGAAACCAATACTTTTCATGATTTCATTCACTTTTTGATGAATCACTGTTGTACTACTCTTTGACCAAATGTCGATTTGAAATGTGATTTCACTTTCGCTTTCATCATTATCTGCAAATCCATCTGGCCTATTATCTAATTCAAAAAATGTAATACGTGGAAACTCTTCAGCATTTTTGGCTTTACGATAATAAACACGTTTTCCACCTAATAAAGAAACAAGCCCCTGATTATTTTCAAGAGCTTGCACAATTTCGGGGCGTAAATTCATCATATATTTAACCTCATTTCATTCTTCAAAATATCTGTCATAGCACGAATTGCTGCTTCTTTTGAAGAATTAAAACCTGGTTCTATAAATGGTTGAGCTGGCATTTTAGATGTTCCCCATTCTAAGAACTTCCCATAAAAGAATGGAGAGCGATCTGCTTTATCTATCCCGATTTTAATAGTTTTTATGCCGCCTTCCATTTTAGCTTTTGTAACTCGTATATTATCAGCCAAATGTTGTCCTGTACGCCACGGTTCACTTTTTGTTGCTCTTTTAGGACTATCACTTCTTGGCGCTATTTCGGAAATAGCTTTTCGAATAGGTTCTCCACCTGCTGCAAGAGCTTTATCTTCAATCTTTTCCCCACGTAGACCCATTTGCTCTAATTCAGATATCAAGCGATCAAAGCCTAAAAAATCAACACCATCAGCCATTCATTCCACCACGCTTCCACATAATTGATAAGGTGTGTTTTTCAGTTGGAATAACTGAAACAATGTCATACATTACGTTCTTATATTTAATCTTCATATCAGCATTCACATCAGAACGATATCGGATTTCTGTTTCACCTTGAATTTCGCTATTAGCTGCCGCGGCTTCAAAGTATTTTCTTCCCTTTAAAAAAATAAAAGAGCCCCATACAGTAAAGGAATCCTTGTAACCTTCTATTGGATCACCGTCCGGGCTCTTTGCTTCCTCGTCTTTCACTTGAAATGTAAGACGTTTATCTAATTTACCTGGATTCACTTGAATCACCACCACAATATTGCAACTGAACTAATATCGACTGCAAACTAAATGCCAATTGTTCAGCTTTTCCAACCGCTTCACGGTTTTCATGCCAATGAGCAATTAAAATACGAGCTGCTAATTTAGCAAGCTCGCTTTTTAAATCCACATTTTTACTTGTAGCATTTTTAATATATATTTCAGCTGCGATTACGAAAGATGTAATGAGATCGTCCTCCTCATCCCCATCCACACGAAGATACTTTTTTGCTTCCTCTAATGTTAGTACCAAGAAGGACACCCCCTACCTTATTAAGCTCCTGTTTTAGGTGCAACCGTAATTTGTCCATATACAACTGCTTCTGTATCCCACGGAGTAACATCTTCGCGCTCAATTGCTCGGAACTCAGAAGTATTTGTTCTCCAAGCGTTTCCACCTTCTTTAGTCATATCAATAGACAATTGTTTTCTATCCCAAAGAATAATAGCTTCTTTTAAATTACCAACAATGAAAGGTGCTTTCCCATCTTTATCTGTAGCAATTGTCTTGTTTGATAAAGTAATAACTGGTTTTCCTGACAATAAACTACGTGTTGGATTTGTTGGGTCTGGTTGAAGAAGCGGACGACCATTTTTATCTTCTAATTGATCTAAGTAATTGAATCCATCTTGATTAGTGAAAATATTAGCTCCAGCTGCAAATGCCGGGTCTAATGTAACATTTAACGCTGTTTTAATGCCTTTATAATCCTTAAAATCAACCTTTGTCAATTTGTTGAGTTCTTGTAAAATTAGATAGTTACGAGTAGCAATAGATTTCTTAGCGATCCATTGGCGTAAATATTCTTCTAAAGCTTGATCAGTATCATCTAATAAATCATTTGGTACTGGTAAAAATCCTGCGTAATCTTCAATAGCATAAGATAAACGATCAAATTCAGGAGAAGCAATTTCTTGCATCGCATTCGGCTTACCATACTCAGATAATGGCGCAAATGGTGTTGATGCCGCACGCTTTTCTAATGTACGAGCCCCTTTATTTGTTGAAACAGGTTGTACATTTACATATTGTTCTAAGTTATCAACTGTTTGTTTTAACTGATTAATAGTTGTAGTAATATCTTCTGGAACAATATAACCGCCATCTTTACCTGTATTCTCAGATAAAGCTGCTTTATATTCCTGCATAACACTTGCTTCTTCATGACTCAAACTTTGGCCACGAATAGCTTTCATAAATACGTCTTTGTATGATGGATCTTCATTTTTAACTGATGCTGGAGGTAATACTCCTGCCTGTGAATTTACAGGCTCAGGAACTTGAATTTGCTTCATTGTTAGATAGTTATCCAATTCATTTTTCGCGTTTTTCGCTTCCTCAATTTTTGCCTTTGCCTCTTCATATTTACCACTATTGTTAAATTCTTCTGCTTTCGCTTTTAAATCAGCAACTTTTTGACGTAACTCTTGTTCACGTTTATCCATTCGGTATTTCCTCCTTGTTTTGGCACAAAAAATAGACCTAAAGCTCTAACAGGTCTAGTGCGTTTTGTATTTTTAATTGTTCGCTATTATCCTTTTTGGGAATAGAAGGAGCCTTTGCTACAATCTTATTTGGTGTTTTTTGATATTTATCAAAATAATCACTGCTACATGCTGCAACTTCTTTTGCTTCCACAACTTCTATATTGAAGTATTTTTCGGCTTCTTCACCACTTAACCAAGTCTCAGCATCTACTAATTGTTGAATTTCTTCAATTCCGATGCCCTCTTTCAAGTTTTCCTTGTATACATTCATAATTCCAGACTCAAGGTTATCCAAATCCTCTGCCATTTTACGAAGGACATTTGCATTACCTCTAGTAACAGTCCATGGTTTATGAATCATTAAAAATGCATTAGAAGGAACAACAACGCGATCACCAGCTAGGGCGATTACGGAAGCAATTGAAGCTGCCACACCATCTACATAAACAGTTTTTTGAGCCTTATTGCGCTTTAACATATTATAAATAGCTAAACCAGCAAATACAGAACCACCACCACTATTTACATAGATATTAAGGTTACTTTTATCATCTAATTGCCCTAAAATGTTTTTCACATCATCCGGCATAACATCCGAATCATCCCACTTCCAGCCAGTATTATTTACAATATCACCGTAGATAAATAGATCCGCTGATGATTCCGTTTGATTTTTAATAGTGAATACATCTTTAATCGTCCTCACCTCCCTTCTGTATTGCCCCTCCATTAGCTTTCGCTAATTGGTATTCATCGGCAATCTCAATAGATACATGGTTTAAGTCAACACGATGTTTATCACCGTATTCCCCAATTCCATCCATATCTTCAAGCTCTAATACTTTATTGATTGAGAAAGCACCAGCATCTAACATGATTTTGTAGAATTCCGCTCGTGATTTAGAATCAGCACGTAATAAGCTTGTCAGATTGAATTTTAAATAATATCGTTTTTGCTCATTAAATGAAAAAGCTTTGTAAGAAAACTCTTCTTCGTACTGTATAAGAATTGGGCTCAAAGTATTTTGAATAAAGTCCAACGCCTGTTGCTCAATATTGGAGAAAGTAGCACGATCTAACTCATTAATCATGTGCAAAGGAATATTAAAGATATTTGCAATCTCGCCCTTATCAAATTTCATACCTTCAATAAATTGGGCATCTTTTAAAGGCATTCCAACCTTCTCAAATTCTAAACCAGCATCTAAAATAGCAATTCTTTGAGCATTATTTAATCCTGTATTTGCCTCTTCCCATGCATCACGAAGTACTTCTTTCGCCTCTTTACCAAGTGCTTGTTGTGTTTTTAATATCCCACTATGCGCTGCACCGTTTGTAAAGAACTTACCTTTAAACTTTTGTGCCGCCTGTGAGCTACCTATTGATTCTCTTGCAATCTGAATAGGTGGTTTACCCTTCAAACCATCAGTAGACAATGTAGTAAGATGAATTATGTCATCATCAGGTATTTTTACAGGTGTACCATCTGGAAGACTAGTGAAATACCATAACTTATTTGTCTTTAAATCAACAGTTGGAGTTGTAACAGCTGGATTTAATACCCACAACTCTTTCGGTCTGCCATCCACACCCCAATGGATATTGATATAAGCATTCCCCCATGTATTACGATGTGTTTCAATTAAATGTTTGAATTTAAATGGGCTTTGATAAGGATTTGGTCTTCTTTCTAGAACAAATGACACTTGATGCGCCTTATCCCGTTCCCTACCCTTCGCTGTCTTCTTAAACGTTTGAAAAGGTAGCATCGCAACACTATTTGCAAGGATGTTAATGCACCGATAAACCGTCGGAACACCTAAAGAGGACTCAACCGTTACCTTTTCACCACTTGCGGCTTGATATCCAAATAAACTTTTGAACCAAGGAGAAGGATTTTTTAAATCTGTCGTATCCTGATTTCTAAATAACTGCCGAAAAATCAAATGTTTCACCTCCTTTCTATCTTCTTATCATTACCACCCCCAGCATTGTGAGAATAATCCCTAATAGATACCATCCATAAATCGGATTAACAAAAAAAGTCGTCCCTACAATAATGGACAACCCCGAAATCAATAGAATATCTTCTAAAATACTTATGAAAAATAATAAGAATCGCATGTGATTCCTCCTAGAATGAGAAATCTTGACTTAAAATATAGGAGTTTAAGTCCATCTCACCAGAATTAAGCATGCATCGAACATGCGAGTTAATTACAGCCGCTATCGGATCAATTCTTTCTGTTGTTTTTGACTTGTCCAACATAATGTTTTCGTTCGCATCCTGTTTTGTTATAGCGTTACTCGTTGCCCAATTTAATACAGGATTGTTATTGTGGATGACTTTCTTTAAATACACTTGTTCTCTAAAATCTTTTGTAGGACCTGATAAAGTTGCCATCCCTTGGCGTATTTCTATCATCGTATACCCTTCCGCTTCCATGTCTTGCATGAATTGCGTTGCATTCCAAGGATCCGCACATATTTCTTTAATCTTAAATTTATGGTCTTTTTCCATATTTCTAATATGTGTTTTGATAAATTCATAATCAACTACCGCACCAGGTGTTGTGGTAATCCATTTTTGTTGTACCCACAAATCATAAGGCACTTTATCCGTTTGTCTCTTTTCAACTAACGTATCTTCCGGCATAAAGCTATGACTTAACACGATATACTTATCATCCTTTTTAAACTCGAATGAAATACTTGTTAAATCAATTTTTGCTGATAAATCGACACCTACTGTACATTCCAATCCTTTTAATTCGGATAATTCCACAGTTTCTTTACAATTTTTCCATTTTTGCATGTCCATGTACCCATTTTCTTTCATGTCCACCCAACGATTCATGTTTTTAGTCAGGAAATTCCGCATTTTTTCTGGGACATCTAATGCTGATTGAAGTTCTCCTTTTAAAAAAGATTGTCCTTCTTCATAACTACATAAAATAGGATTCGCTTTCTTCCAGACTTCAGGATTCGTAATTTCATCATCCTTATCTAATTCATTGACCATCACAAAATATTCTTCATTTTCAATATCAATGTTCGGGTCTAAAATCTTAGAAACATATTGATACTCCACACGATAGCAAGGATGGCTCAAGTTGAAACCAGCTGTTGTAATAATCATCATGAGTGGATTCGGACGAGCACCTGAACCTGACACCAGAACATCATAAATTTCAGAGGTAGGATGGGCATGATACTCATCAATAATCCCGCACTGAACATTTAGTCCATCCCCAGATTTTCCCGCATCTTTTGAGAGCGCGGAAATAAAAGAATCTGTTTTGAGATGCTCAATTTTCCCATACGCAATATTGAATTTTTCTTTTAGGTCTTCGCACCCATTCATTTGCGCTTTAATTTCATTCCAAACAATTTTACTTTGCTCTGTTTTTGTGGCACCAACATATACTTCCGACATATTCTCACCAAAGGCCATTGCTTCATATGAGCCCACGCACGCTAAAGATTGTGACTTTGCATTTTTACGCCCTACTTGCCAATATGCCTTTTTAAATCGACGTAACCCTGTATTTCGGTGCACCCATCCATAAATATTGCTAAACACGAAAATTTGTATGGAATGTGGTTCAATTCTCTGACCTGCTAATTTTCCTTTTGTATGTTTAAAAAGAGACATCCACTTTAAGAAACGAAGCGCTTTTTCTTCCTTAAAAACATATGGAAAATCTTCAGAACCTTCACGCTCAATATCTCTTAAAAATCGTTTACACGCTTGTTTATGCTTCTGACAAGCAACAACTTCACCATGTAATACATCATCACAGTAGTCCATCATCCATTGTCTGATCAT